>CBDFKJ010000009.1:0-2058632 GCA_965248805.1 Alphaproteobacteria bacterium | reverse complement strand
GTGGGTGCCGCCGCCGTTGTCCTCCCAGTTCACCGCCCAGTCGATACTTATGTCTTCCTCGCCGGTGATCTGCGACTTGGGGCGCGCGGCCGGCTGGGAGTACTTCGTCGGCTTTTCCGAATGCAGATCTTCGTAGGTGAAGGTGAATGGACCCTTGCCGTAGTAGTCGTCCATCTGTGGCATGACAGGGTTGTAGAACAGATTGATCATCTGCCAAAACCGCGAGGCTTGGTTCAGGTTTGGACGGTCCGAGCGCGGATTCTGCGTCCAGCCGCCGCGATACTTCTTCTGGTTTTCCCACTCCTTCGGATAGCCGATCCCGGGTTTGGTCTCGACGTTGTTCCAGAACATGTACTCCGCGCCTTCGCGGTTGGTCCACACGTTCTTGCAGGCCAGCGTGCAGGTGTTGCAGCCTAGACATTTGTCCAGGTTGAAGACCATCGCCATTTGCTGCTTGACTTGCATCTTATGCTCCTCTCTCGAGCTGCTCTTCGCGATAGATCACCTTGCGGCCGTCCTTCTCGAGGGGCTTCTTACGGATCATCACCGCGCAGTCGCGTTCCGATGGGCTGGTCCCCTGATAGTTCAGGAAGTAGGTCCAGTTGACGTAGCCACCGACCATTGTGGAGGGGTTCATCATCACCCGCGTCGGCGCGTTGTTGTTGCCGCCGCGCAGGTCGGACACGCCGCGTTCGCGCGCCAGCGACGAGAACGGCACGTTTATCAGCCCGTTGACGAAGTCCGGCGTGTCTGATTCTGTCTGAACATAGAGATTTAGACGGGCGTCGTGCGATGGCATTGAGACGACAGAGCGAGGTTCAGAAGGAGAGTGGCGTCGAAACGCCGACGATCGACGACCTCGTCCGGCTCGATCGCCGGCGGAAGGGCAAGAAGCTTTCGAACAAGGATTGGACGAGCCCGACCGATCCTGATGCGAAGATCGCGCGGATGAAGGACGGCACCACGCATCTGGCCTACAAGCCCGAGCACGCGGTCGATCTCGATACCGGCGTCATCGTTGCGGCACCGATCTATCCAGCCGATGAAGGCGACACGACGACTTTGCCTGGGACGCTGGAGGCGGCCGCGCGCAACCTCGCCGAGGTCGGCCTGGCTCCAACACGGGCAGAGCCCTGCAGTCTCGTTGGCGACAAGGGCTATCATTCACGCGAGGGGCTGAAAGACCTCGACGGCGGCGTCTGGAAAACGCGGATCTCCGAGCCGGAGCCCGCCAACGGCTATCTGCGCTGGCATGGCGACCAGGCGGCACGTCAGGCTGTCTACGCCAACCGGGCGCGATTGAAGTCCGGCGTCGCGCGGAACGCCATGCGCAGGCGCGGTGAGATGGTCGAGCGCAGCTTCGCCCATGTCCTCGACCGTGGCGGCATGCGCCGCGCGTTGCTGCGGGCGCGCGAGAACGTCCACAAACGCTACCTGATCCATGTCGCCGGGTTCAATCTCGGCATTCTGATGCGCGCGCTGTTCGGATCAGGCACGCCGAGGGAGGCTGCGAGTGCAAAGAGCACCCTTTTGTTCGTTATTCAGTTCGATGCTGCCCTGGCGATCGCCATCGTGGCGAACATCGAAGGCAAACCAGCCATGCTCGTTATCATCATCATCGTCGCCCCCGAAACCGATTGATCAAAGCGCGACTTCATCACCGGGCTGTTATGTGGCGTTCAGAAGAGTGATCGAAGATCGCCATATCGCGCGGCACGGTGTTCGAGACCGTGGCGCGGACGACGGCAATTCCATTTTCGTTGTAGATTTCGACCCAATCATTGTCGTTGACGCTTATGGCGCGGGCATCGTCGTCGTTGATCCACACCGTCTGGCCGCCACGCGATAGATTGAGCATGTGCCAGCTGTCCCAGAAGTTCTCATCCTCGGGGACTCGTTTATAGAGGAGCGATTCTCAAATTTACTCGAACAAAAATGGGTTCGAAAAGCCAAGGACGTGTCGGCGTCGTTAATTTGGGCGTCGGTGGATATAGCAACGACCAGGAGTTATTATTATTTCAGCGGGAAGGAAAGAAGTATGACCCGGACGTTGTAGTTCTTCTCGTGTACGATAATGACATCGTTTATAACATTCGTAGCAAATACTGGCGTGGCGGCAAGCCGGTGTTCGCACTCACCAGCGGCGAACTCGTCCTGGCGAACACGCCGGTTCCGCCGCCGGAACCCTCCACGGCGCGGCAACGTACCCAGCCGACCAGAGTGGAGACCCTCCACGAGTGGTTCAATCGTAGGTCGCGGCTATACCGGACCGCGCGGCGGGCAGCGGAGGACAATTACTACCTGCTTGCATTCGCCGACCGAATCGGCCTTGCAGCGGAAGGATCGATTGCCGGTGTGCCGGTCGATTTCAAGGTCTATCAGCCCGGTGATGAAGTCGCGCTTTGATCAATCGGTTTCGGGGGCGACGATGATGATGATAACGAGCATGGCTGGTTTGCCTTCGATGTTCGCCACGATGGCGATCGCCAGGGCAGCATCGAACTGAATAACGAACAAAAGGGTGCTCTTTGCACTCGCAGCCTCCCTCGGCGTGCCTGATCCGAACAGCGCGCGCATCAGAATGCCGAGATTGAACCCGGCGACATGGATCAGGTAGCGTTTGTGGACGTTCTCGCGCGCCCGCAGCAACGCGCGGCGCATGCCGCCACGGTCGAGGACATGGGCGAAGCTGCGCTCGACCATCTCACCGCGCCTGCGCATGGCGTTCCGCGCGACGCCGGACTTCAATCGCGCCCGGTTGGCGTAGACAGCCTGACGTGCCGCCTGGTCGCCATGCCAGCGCAGATAGCCGTTGGCGGGCTCCGGCTCGGAGATCCGCGTTTTCCAGACGCCGCCGTCGAGGTCTTTCAGCCCCTCGCGTGAATGATAGCCCTTGTCGCCAACGAGACTGCAGGGCTCTGCCCGTGTTGGAGCCAGGCCGACCTCGGCGAGGTTGCGCGCGGCCGCCTCCAGCGTCCCAGGCAAAGTCGTCGTGTCGCCTTCATCGGCTGGATAGATCGGTGCCGCAACGATGACGCCGGTGTCGAGATCGACCGCGTGCTCGGGCTTGTAGGCCAGATGCGTGGTGCCGTCCTTCATCCGCGCGATCTTCGCATCAGGATCGGTCGGGCTCGTCCAATCCTTGTTCGAAAGCTTCTTGCCCTTCCGCCGGCGATCGAGCCGGACGAGGTCGTCGATCGTCGGCGTTTCGACGCCACTCTCCTTCGCCATTTGCGTCAGCATCTCGCGATAGGTCTCGCCGCTATCGCGCCGCACGATGGCTCGCAGGGCGGCGTTGGCTTCCATCGTCGAGCCGTCGACGCCGATCCGCTCGCCCTTCACCAGACCGCGCGCGGCGACGAGAGCCAGAACCCAGTCGAAAACCTTTTCATGGACCTCGTGCGGCAGCCGGCCGCGCGTCTTCGACAACCAGGAATGATCGGGAACCTTGTCCCGGTTCGCCAACCGCAGAAACGCGCGAAGCGACAGCGAATCCGAACAGCGCCAAGCGATGCCGCGCTCGCTGCCGATGCCCTCAAAATAGCCGATCATGTGCATCCGGAAATAACGCCCCGGCGGCAGCGAAGGAGCCCCCATCCGAGGTGCGTAGTATGGCTTGCACGTCGCCTCCACGAAGCCGTCAAAGCCAGACTCGGTCAGCAACTCATGCAGCCGGTCGGAAAACGCGTGTCCAGGCGAACGCGGCATCTCCGCCCATGTCACCACGAGGTCACCCTGAACCTCGCTCTGTCGTCTCAATGCCATCGCACGACGCCCGTCTAAATCTCTATGTTCAGACAGAATCAGACACGCCGGACTTCGTCAACGGGCTGCTATGAGAGATCGTACGACGCGCCGACGGCGCACGCGTGGAAAATGACGGAGCGCATCATCCAACAGCTCCATTACGAAGTTACCAAAGGCGGGGCGGAGTTCCGCCTCGCCTATGTCCCCTCCCGCGCAGCTGTGTATGCGGAGGATTGGAGCGCGACGCGACGAAGGTATGGCCTGTCGCGGGAGGCGTGGAACATCCATCGCGTGGCATCCGAACTGAGTGACATATGCGATCGAAACAAGATCCCATTTCTCGATTTGACATCGACGCTGCAGGCGGCGGCTGCCGAACTGGGCCGTGAAGGGAAGAGGGTATACTTTGCGAACGACGGCCATTGGACACCTGAGGGTAACGCCCGCGTGGCGCAGGCATTGGCGCAATTTCTCGGCGGACGCATCTAGTCGGTCTGGTGAGGCCGTCTCGTCGTAAGCGGGGATCGCTGCGGGAAACGAACGAGGATCGGCGCGCCGGTCGTGCGCGCCGATAGTATAGCGAATGCCGTCCTCCACACCCGTTGTGCCCGCTTCCGAGCAATCCATCGCGGATGCGGCCGAGCTGCTGCGCGCCGGTCGGCTGGTCGTGTTCCCGACGGAGACCGTTTATGGACTCGGCGCCGATGCCACCAATGACACGGCCGTCGCGGAGATATTCCGGTGCAAGAACCGACCCCGCTTCAATCCACTTATTGTCCACGTACCGGACGCCGCCGGCGCGCGTGCGCTTGTCCACTGGCCGCCGTCCGCCGACCGGCTTGCGCAGGCGTTGTGGCCGGGTCCCCTCACCTTGGTCCTGAGGCGACGCGCGGATTGCGGCGTGTCGTTGCTGGTCAGCTGTGGATTGGATACGGTCGCCATCCGAGTGCCGGCGCACGATGTCGCGACCGCTTTGCTGGAACGCGTGGGCCGACCCATCGCTGCGCCCAGTGCCAACCGTTCCAGCGACATCAGCCCCACGACCGCCGATCACGCGGTGCAGTCCCTGGGCAAGGCCGTTGCCCTCGTGCTCGATGCCGGACCGTGCCGGGTCGGACTCGAATCAACCATCGTTGATCTTTCCAGGCCGACCCCCACTCTGCTGCGCCCCGGCGGCGTCGCCGTTGAGGAGATCGAGGAAATCGCCGGCCCGATCCGAACGGAGCCAACCCGCGAGCCTCCGCGGGCGCCCGGCATGCTCGCGCGGCACTACGCGCCAAGCCTCCCGCTGCGCTTGAATGCCACCGAGGTCGGCGCGGATGAGGCACTGTTGGCGTTCGGGCCTGACGTGCCGGTCGGCGCAGCGGTAACCGCCAACCTGAGCCCACGTGGCGACTTGGTCGAGGCGGCGGCGAACTTGTTCGCCATGATGCGGGCGCTGGACCGGCCCGGCTGGCGGGCCATCGCCGCCATGCGCGTTCCCGAGACCAGCCTGGGCCGCGCCATCAATGACCGCTTGCGCCGCGCCGCCGCGCCGCGCTCGGACGACTCCGACTTGCCGCTGGACCCATGACGGCCTAGACCGTTTGCATGTCGGAGCCCGCCACGCTTCCGCCCAAGTTCAACCTCTCGCCCGCGCAGCTTGAGCGGCTTTCGCAACTCGTTGGACCGGGCGGCGTCATCGCCGATCACGCCGCGCGGGCGCCCTATCTGGAGGAGCGGCGTGGATTGTTTACCAGCAAGGCCGGAGCGATCGTTCGGCCGGCTTCGGTCGACGAGGTCAGCACGATCGTCGCGTTCTGTGCCGAGGAAGGCGTGCCCATCGTCCCGCAGTGCGGCAACACAGGCCTCGTGGGCGGCGCGGTCGCGGCGGGGGGCGTGCTGCTCAACCTCGGGCGCCTAAATCGCATTCGCGACCTGGATCCGCGCGACGACACGATGACGGTCGAAGCGGGCTGCGTACTCGCCGACCTGCAGCACGCCGCCAACGAGCGCGACCGCCTCTTCCCGCTCAGCCTGGGCGCCGAAGGCAGCTGTCAGATCGGCGGCAATCTGGCAACGAACGCGGGTGGTCTTGGCGCCTTGCACTACGGCATGGCGCGTGATCTGGCCCTGGGACTGGAAGTCGTGCTGCCCGACGGCCGCGTGTGGGACGGCTTACGTAGCCTGCGCAAGGACAATGCCGGCTATGATCTGGTGCAGCTATTCATCGGCAGCGAAGGCACGCTGGGCGTGATCACCGCCGCGGTGTTGAAACTGTTCCCGAAGCCGGTCGAGCATCACACGGCGTTCGTGGCGCTGGACGACCTCGACGGAGTGGTCGAGTTGCTCGCCCGTGCCCGCCGCATCAATGCCGACGCGCTGACGGCGCTGGAGCTGTTGTCGCGTCGCTGCCTCGAGTTCGCTGTGCACCATGTCGAGGGCGCGGCCGATCCGATCGCCGGCGCGCATGCCTGGTATGTGCTGCTCGAGTATTCGGCCAGCCAAGCCGGCTTCGGGCTGGACGAGGCGCTTGAGGGTTTGCTCGCCGCCGCGCTCGAGGACGGTATCATCGCGGACGCGGCGCTGGCGCAATCCGAGGCGCAGCGGCAGCACTTCTGGTTCCTGCGCGAGGCCATCGTCGAAGCGCAGAAATTCGAGGGTGCAAGCATCAAGAACGACGTGTCGGTGCCGGTGTCGCGCGTGCCGGAATTCATCCGCAGCGCCGGCGCCGCCGTCGAGGCTCTTTGTCCCGGCATCCGAGCCTGCGCCTTTGGCCATGTCGGCGATGGCAATATTCATTTCAATCTGTCGCAGCCGGTGGATATGGATCGGGATGCTTTCCTCGATCGGTGGTGGGAGGTGGTCGGACGGGTCGATGACGTCGCGCACGCCCTCAACGGCAGCTTCAGCGCCGAGCACGGCATCGGCCTCTTGAAGCGCCGCGAGCTGGAGCGCTTTCGCTCCGGTGTCGAGCTCGACCTCATGCGCCGCGTGAAGTCGGCACTGGACCCGGCCAACATCATGAACCCGGGCAAGGTCGTTTAGCGATGGTCGGTTACACCCCGCCGATCGCCGACATGCGATTCGTATTGGACACGGTTTGCGATCTTGCCGGCGTCGCCAAGCTGCCTGGTTTCGAAGAAACGACGCCCGAGCTCGTCGATCACGTTCTGGAACAGGCCGGCAAACTCGCGGCCGACGTGTGGGCACCGCTCGATGCGCCGGGCGACCGAGCCGGCGCGGCCATCGAGAATGGCGCAGTACGCACGCCGGCGGGCTTTTCAGCCGCCTATCGTGCCTTTGTCGACGGCGGCTGGAACGGAGCTGCGATTGCCCCGGCGGACGGCGGAATGGGCCTGCCCATGTGCGTGGCACTGGCCGTCCAAGAGATGTGGCAAACGGCGAACATGTCCCTCGCCCTCTGCCCACTCCTCACCCAAGCCGCGATCACTGCGGTATCGCGCCACGGCTCGGACGGCCAGAAGCAACGCTATCTGCCGCGGCTGGTGAGTGGTGAGTGGACCGGCACCATGAACATGACGGAGCCGCAAGCCGGGAGCGACTTGGGAGCAATCCGGACGCTCGCCACGCCCGAGAATGCGCATTACCGCATCCGCGGGCAGAAGATATTCATCACCCACGGCGAACACGATCTGGCAGAGAACATCGTCCACATGGTGCTGGCGCGCACAGCCGACGCCCCGGCCGGCTCGAGGGGGCTGAGCCTGTTCATCGTACCAAAGTATCGGGTGGAGCCGGATGGCACGCTGGGTTCGCGGAATGATCTGCGCTGCGTGTCGCTGGAGCGCAAACTTGGGCTTCATGCCTCACCGACCGCGGTCATGTCCTACGGCGACGAGGACGGCGCCTGGGCCGAATTGATCGGAAACGTCGGCCGAGGCTTGCCGCAGATGTTCGCGATGATGAACGATGCCCGCCTGGGCATCGCGTTGCAGGGTGTCGCGATCTGCCAGAGGGCCTATCAAAGTGCGGCGGAGTTCGCCCGTGGCCGCGTGCAATCGCGCCCGATCGACGGCGGCGATCCGGTCGCGATCAACCATCACCCGGACGTGCGCCGCATGCTCATGCACTTGCGCAGCCATGCCGAGGCGACGCGCGCGCTTGCCTACTATGTCGCTTCGATGGCTGACATCGCGAGCCACCATCCGGAGGGCGACAAACGCGAAAGCGGACAACGGCGTGTCGATCTGCTGACGCCGGTGGCCAAGGCATGGTGCACCGATGTCGGCGTGGAGATGGCGTCATTGGGCATTCAGGTGCACGGCGGCATGGGCTATGTGGAGGAGACGGGCGCCGCGCAAATTCTCCGTGATGATCGAGTCACGCCGATCTACGAGGGCACCAACGGCATCCAGGCGATCGATCTTGTCGGCCGCAAGCTGCTACGTGACGGCGGCGCCGCGATGCGCGACCTGCTCGACCAGATCGAGCGGGAGGCCGATCGGGGGTCGCAGCCCGAACTCCATGACGGCACCGCGGCGCTGCGGCGAGCAAGCGACTGGATCGTGCAAGCCGGCCGGTCGGCGGAGACATTCACCGGGGCTGTGCCGTTTCTGTGCCTAGCCGGCGCGGTCGTTGCCGGCTGGCTCATGGCGCGGGCAGCCGCCGCGGCGCAGGCGCGGTTGGCGGCCGGAAATGATCGCGGTGCGCTACTGCGTGCCAAGATCGCGACGTCCAGGTTCTACGCCGAACATGTTCTGTCGCAGGCTCCGGCTCTGCAAACGGCGATCATCGAGGGCGCACCGTCGGTGCTCGCGCTCGCACCCGACGATCTATAGTTTCGACATTTTGGGCGCGACTCTGCGCCACTCGTCGAGCACAGCAGCCACGGCATCGTGGCCTCGTGCCTTGGCGACATCGGCGGCATTCTGACCCTGGTCATTCATTGTCGTGCCGTCGGCACCTGCCGCCAACAGCGCCTCCACCGTCTCGCGCACGCCGTTTCCCGCTGCCAGCATTAACGCGCTCCAGCCACCGCCTTGCTTGGCGTCGATGTCCGAGGAAGCGCCGATCAGCGCGATGGCGGCGTTCTGATTCGCGCCGCCGCCGGCACACGCGGCGTGAAGAGGCAGATTGTGCTCGAACCCACGCGCCCACAGACCCGCGTCCGCGCCCGCCGCCAACAACTGACGAATGGCTGGCTCGTAGCCGAAGAACGCGGCCAGATGCAAAGCGGTCCAGCCGTCGGGCGACAAGGTGTCAATGGCCCAGGTGCCGACTTGGAGCAAAGCAGTCAGCCGCTCGTTGCGCCCCAGTGCCGCGGCTTCGTGCAACGTCAGGTCATCGGAGTGCGATAGTAAGCCATCCAGCGCCCGTTGGCAGCCGTTGTAGAGGCAGAACAGTGGCAGGGAGACGCCGTCGGCATTGCGGATCCGCGACGGCGAGACATCGGCGGGCAACGCGGCAACGAGAGCCGGCCCGTCATCGGACTGCGCCAGAGCGAACAGGTCGTCCGTGTGCGACATGACCCAGGTTCCCACAGCCCGCCCCGCTGAGCCCAGATTTAGTGCGGTGCCGGCCACAGGCACCGCCCCGAACGATAGCACTATTGCGCCGTGTAGAAAATTGTCGCCGGTGTGACGCTCGTCACATCCGGGCACCTGCGAGCCGTGTACAACACACTTGCTACCTCACTGCACTCAAGCCTCCCCGCATCTCGGCGGGGCCGGAAGACCAACCGGCCCCGCCGAATTTCTTATCGCGACGGCACCGGGCGCGCGCCCGCCCCAGGGGCTTGCATCGACCCGCGAAACTCCTTAAGAACCGCCTTCCTTAGGTCCCTTGGCACGGGGGACCTTCCCGGGGTCCCTTGGCTGGGGTAGAGGACATGGCCGCGAAGCTCTCTTTGGCCACCGTGGACGCTGTCCATGATTTTGCCGAATCCGAAGCCTTTAGTTCCAGCGTAGGCACGGCGCTGGCTGACTATTTCGTGCAGCGCGAGGGATTGAACTTCGCCGGTACGCATCTGTTGCTCGAGTTCTGGGACGCCAGTGCGCTTGATGATCCCGAACACTGCCGGCAGGTGCTATGCGAGGCCGCGCTGGCCGCCGGCGCAACCGTGCTGCATGTCCACGCGCATCACTTCTCGCCCCATGCCGGCGTCTCCGCCGTTGCGGTGCTGGCGGAGAGCCATATCTCGATCCACACTTGGCCCGAGCGAGGCTACGCCGCCATCGACATCTTCATGTGCGGCGAGTGCAATCCTTATGAATCGATACCCGCGCTCCGACGCGCATTCTCGCCCGCTCACGTGCAACTTACGGAATCGAAGCGAGGCCTGATGCCGTGACGCGCTGGGTTTGGTTCGATGAAACCCTCGCCCTCGGCCTACAACTCGCGCTCGAAGTCACCGAAGAAGTGCACCGGGAACGCACCGGGCACCAGGATCTGGTGATCTACGATACCCGTCTGTACGGCCGGGTGCTAGCATTGGACGGCATCATCCAGATCACCGAGCGCGACGAGTTCATCTATAGCGAGATGATGGCGCATGTGCCCATCTTGGCGCACGGGTCGGCGCGCCATGTGCTGATCATCGGCGGCGGCGACGGGGCGGTGTTGGAGGAGGTGCTGAAGCACCGCGCGGTCGAGAGGGCGAGCCTGGTCGAAATCGATCCACACGTCGTGGAGCTATCACGCACCTACCTGCCCGCCATCAGTGGCAACGCCTTCGACGATCCACGTACCGAGCTGATTTTCGCCGACGGCGCCGCGTTCGTCGCCGCGAGCGATCTGCGTCCCGACATCATTATCGTTGATTCCACCGATCCCGTCGGTCCCGGCGAGGCCCTGTTCAGCGAGGCCTTCTATGCCGGATGCCGACGCTGCCTCGCGCCCGGCAGCATCATGGTGACGCAAAGCGGTGTGCCGATGACGCAACCGCAGGAACTGACCGATGCGCAGTCGCGCCTGACGCAATGCTTTGCCGATGTAAGCTGTTACGCCGCTTCGGTGCCGACCTACGCCGGCGGTCTGATGGCCTTTGGCTGGGCCGGCGACGATCCACAGAAGCGACTGATCGGTGAAGCCGCACTCGATGAACGTTTCGCTGAAGCCGCGATCGACACATCATATTACACGCCGGCCGTTCACCGTTGCGCCTTCGCGTTGCCGCCCTACATCACACGGCTGATGGCCTAGCCCGTTCAGCAGGCTGGCGTCTGCAGGTCAGGATCGAGACACGGCGATTTTCCGCGTCTTGGCGGCGGTGCGGGTTTTCGGGCACTTGATCGTGAGCACACCCTTGATGAACGACGCCTTCAGCTTGCCGGCGTCGGCGCCCTCGGGCATCCGGAATGAGCGCTGAAAGCCGCCATAGCGTCGCTCTGAGATGTGGTAGTCGCGGGTCTTGTCCTCCTTGGTCGACTTCTTCTCGCCTTTGATCGTGAGAACATCGTCGTGCAGCAGAACCTCGATGTCATTTTCGTCCATGCCCGGCAGTTCGGCCGTGATTTCGACATCCCTGTCGGTTTCGCCGATGTCGACGTAGATGCCCGTTGCCATCGGCTCGCGCAGCAAGCCACCGAACGGCTCCATGTCAAATGCCGAACGTCCGGGCCACGCGCGCCAGTCGCGCATGAAGGCATCGAGCATGCGCTCGAAGCCGCGTCCGCTGCCGAGCCAGCATCGAGCGGTACGGGACTCACTGTCGCCGGCGCCTTGCCGGATGTCTTTGCCGGCGTCGATGACTTTGCACGGCCCTTCGTCGCAGATTGCGCCATCGCCGGCTTCTCCCTGGACAATCAGGCGCAGAGCCTAGGGCCGGCCAGCCCAATGTCGTTTGATGCGAGTCAGTCGCGTGGGGTTGCATCCACACTTTCAGCCAGCCACGTCACTGCCTCGGCAAGCGAGGCGGTGACGTGGTCAGCCTCTGTCGCTGTCGACGGCGCGCTCAAACGAATGACGGTGCCGACACCGGCGGCGCGGCCGGCGGCGACGTCACGCTCGCTGTCGCCGACCAGCACGGATGCGGCCAGATCGAGGCCGAGTTCGTCGCGCGCGCGCACAATCATGCCCGGTGCCGGTTTGCGATCCGGCGACGGGCGGCGGTAGGCGCCCTGCCCTGCCGTCGGATGCGTCGGGTCATGATAGACACGCTCGACCGTCACGCCTTCATCGCGCAGGCGCGCCAGCATCCAGTCGGTCAAGTGCGCGAAGTCCGCGGCGCTGAAATAGCCGCGCCCGATGCCCGATTGATTGGTGGCGATCACCAGGACATATCCCAGGGCCTGTGCATCGCGACAGGCTGCAAATACGCCGGGGCAAAACACAAAATCCGACTGCCGGTGGACGTAGCCTGTGTCGACGTTGATCACGCCATCGCGGTCGAGGAAAAGGGCCTTGCGACGTGGGTTGGTCATTTCGCTACATGACGCGGCAGCCACGCACATGGCAAGAACCGGCTTGCTGCCCCAAAGCACCAGATATAGTGTACCGATCGGGAGTTTGGTTTCGCAGCGCGATAATACCCTTGCGAGCACGTTTCGGGTTCAGCAAACTCGACGAAACGGGCGATTAACGCTCGAAAGCTCATGCGGGGAGGCTCAGGCTCAGACATGACAGTGGGAAATTGCACGGTCGCCTTCCGTTCGGCGGCCTTTGTGTTGGTCGGGATGTTCGGCATTCTCGCTACGGGCGTAGCGCCGCAGGCGGCGAGCTCATATAGCATTCAAGCGCCGGCGGCGATGGCGCCGGAGAAGGAAAGTGCCCTCGCACCGGGTCTGGCGGTGAAGTACGTCAAGGGCAATTACCGGTTCATCTCAGAAATCCGCCGGCTACTCGATACTGCGAACGAGTGGGCCTTTGCGGGCACGCCCTTGCCGGCGCTGGCCTATGCGGACAAGGGCCGCGGCAAGGCAGTATTGTCGAGCGAAGAATCGAATTTTATCGCCGCCAAGATCACCGGCTACCTGCATTTTCCGGAACCGGGCGCGTATGAGGTGACCGTGTGGTCGAACGACGGCGTGTTGGTAAACCTCAATGGCGTTGAGATCTACGAGGATCCGGATCGGCATGTTTGCCGATCGCTCGACGACGTTGTGCTGAACGTGCCGCAGGCAGGGCACTACCCGCTAACCGTCTACTTCTTCCAGCGCTATGTGAGCTATTGCCTGGAGGTTGAATGGACGCGGCCGAGTGGCGGCGGCGTCGCGCACATTCCGGCGGAGTTCTTCATGCACGATCCAGCGGCTGCATTCTAAAAGCGGTGGGCGCTAAATCGCCCGCCGGCGGCCAAGTGCGATCCAGCCCACCGCGATGCGGTAGATGAAGAACACGACATAGACCAGCAGCACCGCCCAGCCGATGAGCACTAATGTCAGGATAAGGCCCACCACACCGATCAGCGCCGACCACCAAAACGCGCTGATCTGCCACGTGTAGTGGGATTCCAGCCATGTTCCGCGGACGTCGCCACGGCGTCGGGTCCGCTCCCATCGGATCGTAACTCACACTTCGTCACCCATTGTGGTGTGCACGCTACCCGAAACCACGGGATTGAGCGAGGTCATTGTCCATCCTGCACGCGAGCGCCATGCAAGACACGCGCTCTCGGTGAGGCATTGTCATGCTGACCATCAATCCGGATAAGGTTTGCTTTTTGGTCGTCAAGGGTCGGGAGTTCGACGCCAAGGTCGAAGTCGACGACCCGGACTCGGGTTCGAACGCCAGCGACGACGCGATGATCGTGTCCTGGAAGGCACCGTCGACGATCCGGTAGAAGACGAGCTGACCCAGTTCATCGACGCCCTGAACGAAGAGGAGCAGGTGCAGTTGATCGCCCTCGCCTGGCTCGGCCGCGGTGACTACACGCGGAACGACTTTCCGCAGGCCATCCGGGACGCCCAGGATGCCCGCACGGACCACACGGCCAGCTACTTGCTCGGCATTCCGTTGCTGCCGGACTACTTGGAGGAGGCCTTGAGCCAACTCGGCCACAGTTGTGAGTCGTTCGAGCTCGGCCGCCTCTAGGCGGACGCTGACAGGATCCTGAGCGCTGCCTCTCGGATCACATCGATTTGGCCACCGGCATCCAGGCGGGTCCACCGTATTGGCCCCAACTCATAAGCCAGCTGGCGCTTGACGACGTCTGGCGTCGCGTCCGAGGCGTCGAGTCGGCGCTGCGCCGTGCGCTCCAGCAGAACATTGGCCGGCGCCTCCAGCCAGAGGCCGACAAACGGAACATTGCATCGGTTGGCAAGGTCTTCGATTGCCCTGCGTTCGCCGGCGCGCGCATAGACCGCATCCGCGATCACGCAGTGCCCGGCACCCAAGGCGGGCATCGCCCGCTCCACGATCGACGCATACACGCGATCCGTGACGTCGGACCCGTACGCGGCATCGGGCAGCCGATCGAGTTCGGCGACGCCGAGCAAGTGCTTGCGGATCACATCGCTGCGCAAGTGCAGCGCGCCGGGCGCCGCGCCCACCTCCGGCGCCAGCCAGCGTGCGACGGATGTCTTGCCGCTGCCGGACAGGCCGCCGATTGCAACGAGCTGTGGGCCCGGCGGGCGCAGATAGCCGGCCGCGGCGGCGAAGTAACGAGCCGCCTCCTCACGCAGGTATAGGCTGTGATCCTCGTCGGCCTGGCTGGCCTCGGCGCTGGCGGACACTTGCGCCCTTACCGCCGCGCGCGCCGACAAAAACAGGGGCAATGCCGCGAGCGCGCCGATATCCTCGCTCTGCTGCGCATAGCGGTTGAATACGGCGTTGGCGAAGGGCCGCAGCCCCCGATGATCCAAATCCATGAGCAGAAAGGCCAGGTCGTACCAGACATCGATGCAACTCAGCCGGTCATTGAACTCAATGGCATCGAACAGGGTCGGGCTACCGTCGACCAGGCAGATGTTGCGCAGGTGAAGGTCGCCGTGACAGCGGCGGACGAATCCGTGTGCGAGCCGATCGTCCAGCAGTTCGCGCTCACGGTCGAGGGCGGTCCGGCTGGCTTGGGCCAGGTGCGCTGCTGTTTTGGGCGCGAACAGATCGGCGCGTTCGGCGAGTTCCGCAATGTTGTCCTCGATCACCCATGCCATTCCCGAGGCGCCGCCGCCAACTTCCGCACCACCCGTGATCGGCTCGGCGGCGGCGTGAAACGCCGCGACGGCCTGAGCGAGCGAGATCACGTGATCGGTGGTCAGCAAATGACGTTCCGCCAGCCGGTCGAACAGGGTCGACTGGTCGAAGCGGCGCATGACCACACCCAGTCACGGGTCTCACCCTCACCGCCAAACGCCAGTCGCCCGTCCGATCGGAGCACGATGGGTCGGGCTTCCAGATAGAGATCGGGCGCGGTGCGGCGGTTGAGCGCAACTTCGCGCTCGCAGTATTCGCGCCGCAGCGCCAGGGTCGAGAAGTCCATGTAGGAAAACGCACCGCCCGCTTCAGTTTGAAAGCAAGATCGCCGGCCAGAAACACGATCGCCGCGTGGGTGTCGATCCGCTCCACGTCCTGGCCGCCGTGTGTCTCGGGCGCGGCCAGAAAGGCGGCAATTTCGCTCTGGTCCTCGACCACGTGGGCGCTGGCGAGGACGGATGACGGAGACGGCGCCATAGGCGGCGGACCTGTTTTTTCGGCTCACGGGTCGTGCAGTACTTAGCAGCCCGTTGAAAAAGTCGCGGCCATCTGACTCTGTGACGAGGGCATGGTTCGAGTCGGGAGCTTCGTCATGGCGTTGGGACGACAAGGGGATCGACAGGTGGACTTGATGGTCAGTTGGGCAGAGATGCCTCGCTCGCCCGGCCACGTGTTTTACGACCAGCTGGCTGGTCGATGCCGGTTTCGATGCGTTCGCCGAGGACCTGTGTGAGCCCTATTACGCGCCAGGGATCGGACGTCCGGGAATCCCACCGGGGCGTTACTTCCGGATGCACCTGGTCGGCTACTTCGAAGGCCTCGACAGTGAGCGGGCGTTGGAGTGGCGGTGCGCCGACAGCTTGTCGCTGCGTGAGTTCTTGCGCCTGGAGGCGCGCGCACGTGTGCCTGACCACTCGTCGTTGAGCACGATCCGCAGCCGCACGCGGTGCATGAGGCAGTGTTCGCCTGGGTGCTGGACGTTCTTGGCGAGCACGGCCTGGTCAAGGGCGAGCGGATTGGGGTCGATGCTTCGACCATGGAGGCGAACGCGGCGCTGCGCTCGATCGTGCGCCGCGACAGCGGCGAAAGCTATCGCCAGATGCTGCAGCGCATGGCCGCCGACAGCGGGATCGAGACCGCGGCGAATGACTTGGCGCAGATGGATCGGCGGCGCAAGGGCAAGAAACTCTCCAATGCGGACTGGGTCTCGACGCGGAGGCCAAAATCGCCAGGATGAAGGACGGCACGACGCATCTGGCCTACAAGCCCGAACACGCGGTCGACCTCGACACCGGGGCGGTGATCGCGGCCGAGCTGTATCCGGCCGATCAGGGCGACACGACCACCCTGCCGACAACGTTGACGTCAGCCGAGGCCAAGCTGGCGGCTGTGGGCGCAGCGCCGACGGCCGACGAACCGGCGGAGCTGGTGACCGACAAAGGCTACTTCGGCCGCGAGGTGCTGAAGTCCCTTGCCGACGGCGCCTGGACGACCCGCATCGCCGAACCGAAGGGCAAGGGGCTCTCGCGCTGGCACGGCGACGACGCCGCTCGGCGGGCCGTTTACAACAACCGCAACCGATTGCTGTCGGGCGTGGCGAAGGCCGCGTTCAAACTCCGCGCCGAAGTGGTCGAGCGGGGCTTCGCCCAGGTCCTCGATCGCGGCGGCATGCGCCGCACTTGGCTGCGCGGGCGCGAGAACGTCGGCAAGCGCTATCTGATCCACGTCGCCGGACACAACCTGGGCGTCCTATTGCGCCAGTTGATCGGCGCCGGGACCCCGCGAGAGGCTGCGGCCAAGGGCTTGGCGGTCCTGCTGCTTGTCTTGCGACAGGAACAATCGCTGATCATTATCCTCGCCCTCAATAACCCCCCGGCGCCGGGTCTCGCCGCCGCCATTGTTATCACGCCCGATGCTTCATCAACTCAGTCTTCTTCAACGGGCTGTTAGGAAGCACTCGGTCAATGGGTCAAATCAAGCCGCCGGCAGACACGCGCGGCACACTAACCCAGAGTGCGCAATTGCAGGCGTGCCGCGCCGCTCATACCATGCGCCACTGACCGTTCCGTAATCAGTAGGCTCTGGGCGTTGAGCATCCGCGAAAAAGGCACGCGCCGTGGATTGGCGCTGTTGGCCGTCCTATGGACGTTGACGCTGCTGTCGGTGATCGCGGCCAGCTTCACCACGCAGACACGCTCGGATGTTGACCGCGCGCGCAATGCTGCCGCCAACGCACAAGCCGAAGCGCTCGCCGACGCCGGCGTGTACCGGGCCATGCACGAATTGCTGCGCAGCGATGACGAGGAGACTTGGGACGCCGACGGCGCGGTGCATGAGTTTGAATTCGCCGGGGGCCTGGTGCGGGTCACGGTGTTCGACGAGGGTGCGAAAATCGATTTGAATGACGCACCGGACGACCTGCTCCACGGTCTGTTCGTGGTGGCGGGCCTGGATGAGGATGAAGCCGATGCGTTTGTGGACGCCGTCGTCGACTTCCGCGACACAGACGATCTGCGCCGGTTGCATGGCGCGGAGGATGACGACTACGTGGCCGCGGGGCTGGAGCACGACGCCAAGGACCGGCGCTTCGAGGCAGTGGAGGAGTTGATGCAGGTCCTGGGCATGACGGCCGGACTCTACGATCGGGTGGCGCCGCATCTGACGGTCCACAGCCAGAACGCGACCGTAGATCCAGCGACCGCCGCGCGCGAGGTGCTGCTGGCCGTCCCCGGCGCCGATGAGGCGGCGATCGATGCCTACCTTCAGTCGCGTATCAATACGGCGCCGGCTGACCGCGGAATACCCGCGCTGCCCGGCGCCGGGGCAATCCTGTCGACCAACAGCCCCGGCGCGGTCTTCACAATCGTCGCGGAGGGCCGGCCAAGCCAGGGCGGTGTGTTTGTACGCAAGGCGATTGTGTCGCTGGAACCACGTAACACGCCGCCTTACACGTTTCGTTCATGGCAGCGCGGCGGCGCTACCGACCTGCTTCCGCCGGCGCCGGCCCTGGAATGATAGTTCCAACAATTCGCTTTGCGGGGCCGGCGGATGCATCCGATGTCGCCGACATGGCCAATGCTCTCAATGTGGAACATGGGCATCGCTCGCAAACCCACACGGCCGAGCAGGTTCTAGTGGATTGATTCCAACGTTTGGAACCCTCGGTTTCGGGCTGCGATGATGTCGTCGGGGTCGGCTTTCGATATGAATGGCTGTGGGTTGGCCGCATTGTATTCGCGGACGAAGCGGTTGATTGCGGCCTGGAGATCGACGACGGAATGGAAGACGCCGTGCTTGAGCCGCCGCCGGGTGAGTTTTGCGAAGAAGCCCTCGACGGCATTGAGCCACGAGCAGGAGGTCGGTGTGAAGTGGAAAGTCCAGCGCGGATGGCGGGCGAGCCAGGCGCGGACCTTGTCCTTGTTGTGCGCCGCGTAGTTGTCGACGATCGCGTGGATGGCCTTGTCCGCCGGCACCGTGCGCTCGATGCGGTTGAGGAAGCGGATGAACTCCTGATGGCGGTGGCGCTGCATGTTCTGGCCGATCACCGTTCCGTCCAGAACGTTGAGCGCCGCAAACAGCGTGGTCGTGCCGTGCCGTTTGTAGTCATGGGTCATGGTGCCGGCGCGTCCCTTCTTCATCGGCAGACCGGCGGTCGAGCGCCTGGATCTGTGACTTCTCATCGATCGACAACACCACCGCATGGGCCGGCGGGTCGACATACAGGCCGACGATATCGGTGAGTTTCTCGGCGAAGGCAGGGTCGGTCGACAGCTTGAAGTTGCGCCAGCGGTGCGGGCTGAGACCGTGAGCCTTCCAGATCGCCTGCACCGTCGAGGCGGCAATACCGGCCGCCCTGGCCATCGCGCGCAACGTCCAGTGGGTCGCCTCAAACGGCGGCGGTTGCTGCGTCAGGCGCACGATCTCGGCGACACGATCGAGCGGGACCGGCGCCTTGCCGGGCGGACGGGACTTGTCGCGAAGCAGGCCGCCGACACCCTCGTGCATGAACCGCTCTTGCCAGCGCCACACGCAGGTCTTGGACTTGCCGGTCTCGGTCATGATCGCCGAGGTGCCCAGACCCTCGCCGCTGAGAAGGACAATATGTGCCCGCCAGACGTGTTTCTGCGGGCTCTTGGGATCCGCGACGACCGCGCGCAATCGCTGACGGTCGCCGGCGGATAGGGTGAAGGAGATTCCACTGCGCATGCGCCAGATTCGCATAACACAGCAAAATACGGAATCCCAATTCGGACTCTTTCATTCCGATCAATCCACTAGCCGATAGCATCGATCCGGGCGGAGTATATGCGACCTTGGTGGCCGAACACGACGGCACGATCGTAGGCTACGCAACGCTGCTGCCGTTTTTTAACTCCGATACCGCCGAACGCGGCCTATGGCTGAACGATCTATACGTCAGGCCGGAAGCGCGCGGCCAAGCGATCGGGCGCAGACTGATCGTGGAAATCGCCAGAGTTGCGCAGGCCGAGCAGCGCACCAGCGTGACCTGGGGCGTCGTGGCCCGCAATACGCGCGCCCTCGCCTTTTACGAAAAGCTGGGCGCGCTGGACCTGAACGCCCGTATTCTTGAATTCGACGAGTCTGCCATCGCAGACTTGGCCGGCGAATCGGATTCGCGCTGAGCCGGCCCGACGTCAAGGCCTAGGAGCCGCCTTCGCCACCGGCCAGGAGTGTCGGCTCAGCTCGCGCATCTATCAGCTCGAAATCGTGGGTGATGGTCGCGGTGCAGGCCATCATCGCCGAGGCCGAGCAGTATTTGGTCGCTGAGAGGTCAATGGCGCGCGCCACCTTGTCCTCGCTCAGCCCACGCCCGCTGATGGTGTAGTGAATGTGAATGCGCGTGAATACCTTGGGGTCGTGCGCGGCGCGCTCGGCCTCCAATTCGGCCACGCATTCGGTGATGGGTTCGCGCGAGCGTTCCAAAATGTGCACGACGTCGAACGCCGAGCAGCCACCCAGTCCAATCAACACCAGCTCCATCGGGCCGGGAGACAGGCTGCGTCCGTCGGCGTCCTTGGTGTTGCCAAGGGTAAACGTATGGCCGCTGCCCGACTGCGCGGTGAACGTGCGCTCCTCGACCCATTTGATGCGCGCTTTCATGACCGCCTCCGATCGCGACGTGGGAACTTAGTGCACGCCCAGAATACGCAGCGGCGGCGGACAGACAATGCGCCCGGTATTGTGACGCCCGCTCGCTGGGACACCGCGCATCCTGCCCCATATGGGTGTTGACCCATAACCGAAGCGAAATCTACTGTGTTCGCAGTCGCGCTCCGTACATACATCACCGTCACCTAGCGGCCACATGCCTGCGTGACGGGACTAGCGAACGAGACGGGCCCGGAGCAACGACGTGTCGGGGAGGCACGTCAGGCTATGCCGGAACGCGGCACTCCGCGATCCCTGGACCTGTGCGCTGACACGCGTCCACTCGCGGACACGCCTTGGCGGCCGCCCGCGCCGCAAGGTCGTCAGCGATGAAGCGGTTCGACGCCCTGGACAGTTGGCGCGGCATCGCAGCCTGCACCGTGGCGCTGTTCCACTTGCCCATTTTCAGCCATTTCTTCGGCCTCTCGTTCATCCGCAACGGCTTTCTTTTCGTCGATTTTTTCTTTGTTCTCAGCGGCTTCATCATCACGGCAAACTACCGGGAAAGGTTGCGCGATGGCTATGGCGTCGGCCGTTTCATGCTGTTGCGCTTTGGTCGGCTCTACCCGCTGCATCTATTCACGATCGCCTTATTCCTGTTGATGGAGCTGGCCATTCTTGTCCCTGCCGTTTCAGCGGTCAGCAATCATGTCCCGTTCACTGCCGAGAAGCGGCCGATCGGACTGTTGTGGGACGCTCTCATGATCCATGGCCTCGGGATCACTGCCAATACAGGTTGGAATGGACCCAGCTGGAGCATCTCAACCGAGTTCTTTGCCTATCTTGTGTTCGCCGCATGCGTGTTGAGCTTCCGAAAGCACCTTTGGGTTCCGGTGACGCTCGCGCTGGCGGTGTCGCCCATCATTCTCGCGCTCGGCTACGACGGGTACATTTCGACCACCCACGACCTCGCCTTTGTCCGATGCCTCTATGGCTTCGCCGCCGGCGTCCTGGTCTACCACCTCTACATCCGCGCGCGCGCCGGGCGAGCCACGCTGGCGAACGATACTACGCTGGCGACCTTGCTCGAACTGGCATGCGTGGTCGCCGTATTCGGATTCGTCAGCTTCGCCGGGCTGGGTGTGTGGTCTCTGGCGGCGCCAGTTGTCTTCGGCGTCACCGTGCTCATCTTCTCCTGGGAGGCCGGAGCGGTCAGCTGCTGGCTACGTGCCCGTCCGCTTCTTGTGCTCGGGATGCTGTCCTATTCGGTCTACATGATGCATCGCTTCGTCTACGCCGTCGCCAGCGGCGTAGGCCGTGTGCTGCAACAGGTCCTCGATCAGCGTTTGTTCACCAAGGGCATTTTGGACGGTGAGGCCTACCCCTACTTCTGGGGCACCAATGTCTGGCTGGGTGATATTCTTTATCCCGTCATGCTGGCCATCGTCATCGCCGTCAGCTACGGGACCTATCGGCTGATCGAGGCGCCGTCACGGCGCTGGTTCAGACAGTTCGCCGACCGGCACTATGGCGGCACCCGATCCGTCTCGGGTTTTGCCGGCACGTCAGCCACACCGGCGCGGGTCGCGGGTGAATAGACACTTCCGCCGCCGATTCTCCAGCGATAGAGTTGGCGCGCGCGCTTGAACCGAGATGGCGACGGTCATGATCCGCATCTTCTGCATCACCGCGATACTGTGTTTGATCCAGGGCCCGCCGGCCGCGGGCCAAACGCCACGCACGCCCGCCGAGGCAGTCGACGCCTTTCATGCAGCACTGTCCGCCGACGATGTTTCGGCGGCGCTCTCGCTCCTGGCCCGTGACGTCGTCGTCTACGAGTACGGTGTTGTCGATCCGACCCTCGAGGCCTACGCCTTCCAGCATCTGCCGGCCGATATCATGATGGCGGAGCGGACCAGCTGGACCCTGCAGACGCGTCAGGTCGGTGGCACCGGAGACCTGCACTACGTGCTCAGCACCTATCGGGTCACCGGAATCAGCGAGGACGGTGCACCATTGGACTACATCACAATGGAAACGATCGTTCTGCGCCGCACCGGCGACCAATTCCGCATCGTCCACCTGCACTGGTCGACCAACTTAGCGGGCTAGCCATCGACAGCGGACGCGCGGACCAGTTTCAGCCGCATCGAACCGAACCTGGCCCCCAGAAGCCAGCGGATATAGTACCAGTATCCGACGGCCGTGATACCCAAACCGGCAGTCAGGCTCAGGACGACCACGACTGTATCCAAAGTCGCATCCAATCGTGGATCCGGACTGATGCCGAACGTCGCGAGGTCAACGACCAAACCGATGACGCCGCCGACCAAGCCGGAACAGAGCGACGCGACAAGCGTGAAGACGACCCCGCGCCAGAGGAAACCCCAGACGACCGCGGCACGCTCGCCAAATACCAGATCGCGTGGGTTTACCTCGGTGTCGGTTGAGATCGCGTCTGCCATCGCTCGCCTCGTTTGGCCGGAGAAAATGTGTGACCCACATCTTAAAATGTGCTGATCCAACGGCCTAATCCGGGTAAACTTCCAGATAAAGGATGTCACTTTCGCCATCAGCCGAATGTAGGTTGACCGGGAAGCGCCCGGCGGCATGGGCCTGGAAGTACATGGTCGTCGTCATATCGGGCGCCACGTGCGCTTCGACGTCATAGCCATGCAAATGTAGCTCGGCCGGCACATCCACGCTCCAGCCCAACGCGACGGTCTCGCCCTGGCTCACGCGCAACGTCGGCTCCGCATTCTCCAACCGGCCCTCGCGGATCGACAGGTCGTGGATCCGGTTGACGGACCGGAACGCCTGGGCCTGTTCCCTGACCTGGATGACATAGCGCGCCGCCGAAAGCCGTCCGTCGTCGGTGCCATAAGCCACATGATCGTTGCCATAGAGGACGATCATGACGTCGTGGACACCTGGCGCGAGCGGCGCCAGATAGTGGTCCGCGGCATAGACGCGCGTGACCTTTTCACCGTCCACGTAGAGATGGGCATGGCCCTCGCCATCGATTGGGGCGCCGTCGACATGCTCAGGCGCGAATGTGAAGTTGGCTGGCTCCAAATCGATATGCCAGCCGCCGGCGGTGTCGGCAGTCATGGTAAACGACAAGGACGGCGCGACGTCGGCGGGCATCATGCGTGCGTCCCCGTGGTCGTGCATAGGAGCGGCGCCCGCCGCGTGCGTGTGCGTCGCGGCCTGTGCGAGCAGAAGTCGGCCCGAACGATCATAATCGGCGTTCGCATCACGTTGGCCGACGGCCAGTGCTCCGACGCAAAGTCCGCACGCGAGCGCAGCGATCATCACCGTATTCATCGTCTGCTCTCCTTATGTAGCGGTCCAACGTACTACGTCACATTCCATTCGCGCCTAATTTGAGCCGCATCAGTAGCCGAAAATCCGGCGTGAAATCGGTGCGTATGAAATATGGCCAAATTGCCCCACAGGTTAAGCGCGCGTTAACGGCCCTCTGGCATGCTGGCAACTGGCGTATCTGGCAATTGGCGTGAATGTCTTGCGGTATTCGAATAAGCAGACCGAAAAACAGTCGCTGCTGGATCGCTACATGGCCCAGTTCGGGCAAATCGTCGAGCACAAGAAAGCGGAATCGGGCTTGCTGGCCGCCAAACGTCAGGCCGATCAGGCGGCGGAAATCGCTCGCACCGCCATGGAGCAGGCGCAAGCGACTGACCGCATGAAGACCGAATTTCTCGCCAATATGAGCCATGAGTTGCGCACGCCGCTCAATGCAATCATCGGCTTTTCCGACTTCATGCATTCGCGCATCCTACCCGAGCACGATATCGAAAAGGCGCTGAGCTACACCCACGATATTCGCGAATCCGGGCTGCATCTGCTGTCGCCGATCAATGACATCCTCGATCTCGCCAAGCTGGAGGCGGCCAAGTTCGAGCTGCAGGAAGAAGACGTCTGCATCGAAACGCTGACGCAGTCGTGTCTGCGCATGCTCGATGAGCGCGCGAGTCTTGGCAGTGTCGAGCTCGTTCATGACAGCGCCGAGGATCTGCCGCTTTTGCATGGCGATGAGCGATGATTGAAGCAAATCCTGATCAATCTTCTATCGAACGCGGTCAAATTCACCCCGCATGGCGGAGCGGTTACGCTCGCGACCCACGCCAGTAATGCCGGCCTGACATTCACCGTCCGTGACACCGGCGTCGGCATCGCTCCGAACGACATTTCCCGGGTGTTGAAGCCATTCGTACAAGTCGACGGCCGACTCAGCCGCACCCACGAGGGTACCGGGTTGGGCCTGCCCTTGGCCGACGCGCTCGTCCGCCTTCACGGCGGGACCATGAATATCGAAAGCACGGTCGACGTTGGCACGACAGTGACCGTGCGGCTCCCGCATAGCCGCCTCAAGCCTCAGCCGAGTTAGCGGCAACCAAACCTCCCCTCGTCGCGTCGCGTCTCACTGAGTACCACCCCCCGTCTCGGCATCGCGAAGCGATGCCTTAATATTAGATACACTATTACTAGAATTCTTTTCGGATACTTTTACGCATATATTATATTGTTATTGCGTACTTGTACAGCATTACTATATTTATGAATTGCCATTTATCTAACTTGCCCCAATATTTGCTCACATGTTGCAGGCATTGCAATGGGGTATAGTATCGATGAGGCTACCTGAGGACACGCCGGTCCACATTGATCGCCACCGCACGCGCGGAGCCATCGCTACGGCGGTCATTGCCGCCGGACTGTGCCTTGCAGCCATCGGCGCCTCGACGCCGGCTCAGGCGGACTACAAGCGCGGCATCGCGGCCTATACCGAGGGTAGTTACGGGCTGGCCTATCGCGAGTTGCAACCGATGGCCAGCCAAGGCCATCCCGGCGCCCAGCTGCATCTCGGTCTGATGTATCTGGGCGGTAAGGGCGTGGCGCACGCGCCCGCACGCGGATATCGTCTGCTCGGTTGCGCCGCCCACGCCGGCGGCGAGATCGGCGAGCGCGCCAACCGCCTGCGCGACCAAATCGGATCCGCACTATCTGCGGCGACATTGCAGGCCGCGTCGGCCAGCGGGCGCGACTGCAAAGCAATCGCGGGTTCTGATGAGCCTCGACGTTCGGGCGCACCTGCACCGCGCCTCAATCGTGACTCTCTGCTCGCCGAAGCGTTCTACCTGCCAGCAGATTTATTCCTGGCGGTCCTGTTTGCCGTCGCCGACACCGCCGGCGCGACCGGGGTCGCACAGGCCATCTCGAACCAAGTCACGCAGTTCGGTAACGGCGTGTTGTCGATCATAACACTGGTATTCTGGGCGTTCGGTATCCGCTGGTACTTCAGGGTCCTGAATTCAGTCAAGTTGCTCGGCGTCGGCTCGGCCAAGCGCGTGTTGTCGCGCCGAGGCACAACGCGTGTGGGCAAGACCGCGCCAATAGCCAAGACCGGACTCAATCAGACCAGCTAACGCGGCGAGAACGCAATTGACGGGCGGCCAAGGAACGCGGCGGCCCATAACGCGATCTCTTGGAGAGACAGAATGAGCACAGTCCATCAGTTCGAGACGCGGCGACCGAGCCACGCGGACGACTCAATCGGCACGGTGGTCAGCGTCTCTGGATCGCAAGTCGTGGCGTTGCTCGAAGCCCATCAACCCGGCGCGGCAAGCCACCGCGGATCGCCCCAATTGGGCGCGCTCGTAAAGTTCCATTTGAGCACGACCGAGGTCTTCGGTGTCGTGAGCGCCGTCAGTGTCCCGGTGCCGGCACAGGATGTCGGCGAGCGCGAACTCAGGGTAATGGAAGTCGATCTTCTAGGCGAGGCGGCGGGTAATGCCGACGGAACCTACGGTGCGTTCGAGCGCGGCGTGTCGTCGTTCCCGTCGCTGGGCGATCCCGTACTCGAGGCGACGCCGGAAGACCTCAACCGCGTCTACACTCAGTCGTCCGGCGCCACAGTGCGCATCGGCACAGTCCATCAGGACCGGTCGATCCCGGCCCATATCGCGACCGACGAAATGCTGGGCAAGCATTTCGCCATCCTCGGCACGACCGGTTCTGGCAAGTCCTGCGCCGCCGCGCTCATGCTTCATGCCATTCTCGACAAGCACCCGAACGCCCACGTACTGCTGCTCGACCCTCACGACGAATATTCCCACGCCTTCGGCGAGCGAGCCGAAGTCCTGGCACCGGGTGATCTCGAACTCCCGTTCTGGCTGTTCAACTTCGATGAGGTCTCCGAAGTCGTGCTGTGCGGTAACGGTGACGAACGCGTGGTCGCCGAAGTGGCGATCCTGCATGAAGCGATCGTCAAGGCCAAGCGCGAGGCGATGGACGGCGCCGACACCAGTCAGGTCACAGCCGATATGCCGGTGCCGTATCGGCTTGCCGATCTGGTCCGCCACATCGACGAGGCGGCCGGCCGGCTGTCGAAACCGGAGTCGGCGGCCCCCTACATTCGCGTCAAGTCCCGCATCAGCGCACTGGAAAGCGATCCCCGCTATGGCTTCATGTTCGGCGGCATTCTGTTTCGCGACAATCTGACCGAAATACTGTCGCGCATCTTCCGCGTGCCGGTCGCCGGCAAGCCGATCACCATCGTCGATCTGTCGGCCATCCCGTCGGAGATCCTCAATGTCGTCGTCTCTGTCCTCTGCCGCATCAGCTTCGATTTCGCCATGTGGAGCGACGGCGCGCTCCCGATCACGCTGGTCCGCGAGGAGCGCATCGCTACGCGCCGCAAGATCCCGACGCCGGCTTCGAGCCGACCAAGAGGGCGCTGGCGCGGATCGCCAAGGAAGGGAGCAAGTACGGGGTCTCGCTGTGCGTCATCAGCCAGCGGCCGTCCGAGCTGGACCCGAGCATTCTCTCGCAATGCAACACCGTCTTCGCCTTGCGCATGAGCAACCAGCACGATCAGGAGTTCGTCCGCGGCGCCATGTGGGACTGGACCAAGGGTCCGCTGGACGCCCTGCCCTCGCTGCGCAACGCCGAGGCCATCGTCGTCGGCGAAGGCGTGCCGGTGCCGGTGCGCGTGTGCTTCGATGAGCTGCCGGAAGACCGGCGGCCGAAGAGTGCCATGGCGCAGTTCTCGACTGCCTGGAGCCAAGAGTGCCAGGAAGACGACCTGTTGCAACGCGTGGTCATGCGTTGGCGCCACCAGCGGCGTTCGATCGCCGACGCACCGCAGGAGCAACCCGCCGAGCGATTACTCTTGAAGGAGTGAGCGCCGGACGAGCCCGATCCGGCTCACGCCGGGAACCCGACGGCGTTCAAATACAGGGCCGCCTCGCGGCGTCCGTCGATGTCCAGAAACGCGTTTACCTGGTCGTCGAAGAAGGCTCCCACACCCGTCACCGACAGCCCCAACGCGGTCGCGGTGAGATAGAGATTCTCACCGATGTGCCCGGCGTCCATGGCCGCATAACGGTAGGCCCGGCTGCCGTACCGGCTGGCCGACCGCGCGAAGTAGCCGGTGAGGACGAAAACCACGGCGGCCTCCGCTAGAAACTCCTGCGCCAACGCCCGGCCGGCGAAGTCCACGCCGTGGCTCCCCGGCCGGAGCCTGGCGAGCGCATGTTCGGCGACCTGATAGTGGTACAATCCCGGCGCCAGCGCCTCGACCCGTTCCACCAGTGCGTAGAGCTCCACCGGATATTTGGCACCGGATGAAGGTGCGGCCCGCAGCGCGTAGTCGGTCTGTCCGTAGGCTGCGGTGTACCCGGTGATGCCCATGGCATGATGGGTGAGGTCGGACAGCGCCTGAAGCGGCAGCGGGCGTGAGGCAAAGGCGCGCCGCGAGCGGCGGTTGCCGATCGCCTCGCTCACCGGCATCCGGGCATCGCCCGAAGGCGGCGGCAGGAGTACGGCACCTTCCTCCGGGTAGCGTTTGTATAGCGGCGGTGGATCGGTCTGGAAGCGCTGAAAGACCCGCAGCGAAACTTCGCGCAGGGCGCCACTGAGCCCGAGCCGGCTTTCCTGGTGATAGCGCAGCGAGGGATCGTACAGTTCCGCGGTGGGCAGGCCCTGAGAGTCGGCGTCGGAATTCGCGCCGCCGCGCCCCCAGAGATTGCCGGCGCCGCCGATCGCCCAGCCGGCGCCGGCGCCGAGCGCGAAGCCGATCAGACTGCGCCGGCCGAACCGCCCTTCCTGCCGCCGTGTCTGCGGTGGAGAGGCGCTGGCGCGGGGCATGCCGGACACAGACCCGGTCGCCACGCCGGAAGCCGCCCCGACCGTCTGCGGACGAGCCTTCTCGGTAGCCCGTCTGCTGCGGCTCCGCGCCGGACGCCCGGCCCGGAAGTACGCTGCCAGGACCTTTCTGTTCAGCACCAGGTGAATGAGGATCACGCTGAGCAGCGTGAACGCCAGGGCCTTGTGGTAGAAGAACTGGTTCAGGTCGAGCTCGACCTGCACGATGCCGGTGATCGCCGTTCCGCTGACCAGCCCAATCAAGCCTAAGGCGGTGAGTACGCGAAGCCAAAATTTCCGTCGCATGGCGTCAAATATAGCCTTGTTGACCCGCTTTGGACGATCATGTCTGCGCGATCAGGCGCATTGGCTCTGATCAAGAGCGCCGACGCGGGAGGCAACGTCTCGGAATCGACCGCGAACCCGGCGAGGCGATGGGCGCCCGGGTCCGGGGATTGCAATGCTGCTGCATTCCCCCTGCAGCACCAAGTTCGGCGAGGGCGGCTGATGAGCCTTCGATTATACTGGCGAGCCCGGTGGGGATCGAACCCACGACACGCGGATTAAAAGTCGGCAATTTTTCCCTTATTTTTCAAGGACATTAGGCAATTTAACCCCTGCCCTGCCCGACCAAATATCAATGACTTACAAGCGATTTGCCTAACAATTTTGGCCCTCTCGCCGCCCTATCACTCTACGCCGCCCATGCGCTCAGTGCGCGGAAAGAGCCGCACTTCCCGTCCGGCGCATGTGACAACACCGCCAACCAACAAGGCCGCAACGGTGATGAGCGCTCGTAGATTTCACCATGCCAAGCTGCGCGTTCGATCGCATCGGTCTTCTGCTTCGATCTCGCCGCCGAAGTAGAAGGCGCCGATCTGGGTCGCGAGGGTCCCGCGCGCCCCGTCACTTCGCCTTGCCGCCGAACTTCTCGGCCGTGCGCATGGCGCCGAGGCCGAGCAGCGACAGCAGCACGGTCACCAGCGTCTCGGTGCCGGTGAGCATCGGGATCTCGGTCACCGCGGGGAAGAAGTTGACGGTGATCCAGGTCAGCATGTCGAACAGGATGAAGTGCCAGAACAGCGCGAAGCCGCAGACCCAGCCGATGAACGGGCGCCAGCCGGCGACGAAGATCGAGCGGTGCTGCGCCTCGATCTTGTTCAGCTCGATCTGCGCCAGGTTCGGCTTCATCAAGAGCTTCGCCTTGAGCAGGCCGGCGGCCTGCTTTTCCTCGTCGGTCTCGACGAACTTGTCGATGATGTTGGCGACGCCTTCGGCGGCACTGACGATGCCGCCGCCCGCGATGGACCCAAACAGTTTACCCAGCATCCGATGATCCCTCCATCAGCTCGAAGTGCGGCAGGTCGCGGAACCGCTCATCGGTCTCCGCGTAGTCGCGGTCCCAGTCGCCGCCCCAGCGCAAGCGCACGTCCATGGCTGCGGCAACACCCAGGACGTATCCGGCAAGCAGACGGAAACGGTTCCTGTCGTCCCAGTCGATGGGCCACGGCGCGATGTCCACGGCCACGGACGGCGATGTGTTGTGCTTCGAGCGCGGCCACGGCGCCTTGCTTCGGCCCTCGGCGACCGCGCGGTCCTGCGCGTCACGGCCGCGGTGACCGCACAGAACGGTGAAGTCTGGTCCGTCCTCGATGGCCTTGGACAGCACCCGCCGCAGATCCGGGTGGCAGGTGCGCAGCCGGGTGAGGCTGGTCTCTCCCAACGTCGGCATGATCACCCTCCAAGCAGCGCCGGCCAGAACGATTTGCTCACCACCGCAAGCATCCCGCCCAACAGGACACACAGCAGCCACAGATTGCGCTTGCCGTGCGCCTCGACGCGGGCCAGCGTGGCGTTGATCTCGCCATAGCGCCGCTCGCGCTCGATCTCGTGCTCGGCGAGATGCCGCGCGGCTTCCGAGCGCGCCCGCGCGATCTCGATCAAACTGGTCTCGGTCACGGGTGTCTCCGATACTGCAATGCCACGACAAACAGCCCGTCCCGAAGGACAGGCCGTCACGGTGGGCCTGCCGGTTGGGAGGCGGGCTCAGGCAGCCCCGTCGGCCTCATGCACGCGGGCGTCCTCGCCGACGGCGGTGATCTCGACCTGCTCGCCGCGCGGACGGACGGCGAGCACCCGGGCACGCAGGCCCCATTCCTCGCCGGCACCGAAGGCGAAGTGGGTGCGCTCCTCGTCGGCCCCGGTGTAGGGGGTGAACGCGAGGTCCTCGCTCAGCACGACGGTTTGCTCATCGGCGCCGGGTGAAACAGGCAGGGACCGCTCAAGCTCCCGTCGCAGCGGCGAAGCGCGAGGTAGTGGACTGGAGGCTCGGCCGTCTCGTCCCCCGACTCCCATTCAAGTGGCTCGCTCAGGATGAGCGTCCGGCCGTCGACGGCCGTCACCTCGCCGCCCTGACCCCAGCGCGGCAGATCGTGGGTGATGGCGACGAGATCGCCGTGGGTCGGGATCAGCCCCTCGAGCTCGGTGCGGAAGGTGACGATGCGCCGGCGGTAGCGATTGGCCCCGGCCATGTAGAGACCCTCACGCATGGCCTGGGTACCGCCGGTGCAGCCGAACAACTCGACCGCTGCGGACTTGTCCGTGCCGTCGACGGCACTGTCCGGCAACGCGGCGACGATCTCTCGTCGGGCGCCCAGGTGCGCTCCGAGAAGTAGGTCACGATCACCGCGTCCGCAGTGTCCTCTCCCGGCATGACGTATTGGACGCGGAAGCTGCCACGGACGATGTTGCGGGGGCCGAACAGGGCGACGGGCAGAGTGCGCGGCGCATCGCGGGCGATGCGCAAGATCCCGCCCTGCAGGAACGGCAGCGCCCGGCCGCAGCGGGCGACGCGGGTGAGCGCTTCCCACACCGTGACGCCCTGATCGAACACCCCATCGAAGCGGTCGCCGCGAGCCTGCCACACCGCATCGAGCGCATGGAGTGCCGGGAGATCGATGCGGGCATCGGCGAGGCCGGCGCCGTAGTTCGCCCGGGCGGCGTCGGCGAAGGCCCAGGCGATGGAACGGGTTGCTTGCGGCGTGGACCAGCCGCTCTCCGGGTCCCAGACCGGCAGCTTGCGGGTAACGATGCAATTGACCAGGCGTGCCGAGCGCTGCGAGAGATTGTCGGTGGCACGCATCTTGACGGCGAGCAGCGTGATATCGCCAAAATCAGGCTGGCCATCGAGAAACGCCTTGAGCCCGCCCCAGCGGATCTCGTGACCTGCACGGGCGTCGGTGTCCTTGTCGTTGGTGCGCCTGAGCCTGACCTCGTAGCGGCCGCTGGTCACCGTGTAGCGATAGCTCTTGCGCTGCGGCGTGGTGGTGGCCTCGGGTCACGCTCACGGACGCGAGCTTTGTCCAACCGCCGGTGGCGGCACCGTCATCGTCGACGGCGCGTGCCTCGACATCCCATTCGATTGTGCGGTTATTGAGGCTGCCATCGGCGGCGGCGTAATAGAGGCCGCGCGGCATCACCACGTCGATGCCGATCTTCGTCGCACTGGTCCCGGCCGGATTGACGGTGAACGGTCCGATCCAGCCGTCCTCGACCGCATCCCGCTGGTTGGCGCCGATCAGCTCCTGGCCGGCGACCTCGGGCGCGGTGACCACGTCGGCCTCGAACAGGGTGATACTGCCGCCCGGTGGTACGAACTGGGTCTCCACCTCATCGAAGGAAGCGATCGGCGTGTCCTCGATGCGCACCTGCTCGAGGTCGTATTGGCCCTGGCCGATGCAGTGCAGCTGGTGCAGGTGCTGGTCGTCGTTGCTCGTGTATTCGGCCCACGGCATGGCGGCGAGGTCGGGATAGACCCGGTGGCGGCCGTAGATCACCGGGATGGGCTGAGCGAGCCGGGCGTGGTTGCCCTGGGCCTGCAGCGAATAGGTCGGACTCGGCGCCGGCGCGCCGCCGAAGCTGGAGGTGACCGCGGCGGGCTTGGGCGGCGGCAGCAGGACATTGACCAGCGCGGTGCCGACAACCGTGATGCCGACGGTGGCGAGCGTGTGGGCGAAGGTGCCGGCTTCGAGTGCCAATCCCCATTGAGCGCCGGGAATGGTAAGGGCGGCGACCATGACGGCGATCATGAGAACAGTGCGGAGCGGGTTCTTGCCGCCCCCGCCGCCGCCCTGGGGCAGCGGCACGAACACCACCAGATTGCCGTCCGCGATGAGTGTGTCCTGCCAACGCTCGCGTAGCACCGGCTCGGCGTTGCGCAGACAGATCGTCGGGCACCCGAAGTCCGCGACACCGCGAGTGTCGAGCCAGGCGCGGATCGAGAGCGGCTCGGCGACGGCGACCGCCTCACGGTCCCGCTCGGGCCGGAACGGGTTCTTCAGCATGACAACGGTGCCGGGCATCAAGCGTCTCCCACAAACCGGTAAGTGCCCTCGATGCGCCAGCCGTGGGCCGTGAGATCGGCCGGGCCCTGGAACACCACACCGATGTCCCATGCGGCATAGCACGCCGCCGCCGTCGACCGTGAGCCACAGGCCCACATGGACCGGATGGCGGGACTGGCGCATCAGCATCGCATCGCCTTCACAGGGTCTATCCACGAGTTGCCAGCGCCGGCGCTCGGGGTGATCGCGGAAGCCTGCGAGCACGGCGCGAAGGTTCGCGGCGTCGACCGGGATCTCGGGCACCTCGATGGCGAAGCGCTCGCGCCAGCACCAGTGCACCAGGCCCCAGCAGTCGAACGCATCCGGTCCGCGCCCGCCTGCTTCCCACGGGCGGCCGATCAGGTGTTCGGCCCAGTGCATCTAGCGCGTGAGCCCCGGGAACCGACTGGCGGTGTAGAGGTCGGCCGGGAACGCCTTGTTGCCAATATCGAGCATGCGTGCTCGGCCGGTGGCGCGGAACACGTCGACCTCGACCTCGGTGAGGGTCAACGTAATGGGCGGGTCCATCTGCGGGCCCTCCAGATCGGTCGAGAGATAGGGCCGGTAGGTCACTTCGATAGTCTCGAGGCTGGTGGCCGCGGCATCGAGATGACGGACGATTTCGCGGCTGACGTTGTCGAGCGTCACGGCGATCTCCGGCACCGGAGTGGGCATGAGCGTGTTTCGGCACATTCTGCAGGATAGGGCACAGCGGCGGCGCAAACAGGGCCTGCCGGCGCACGTCTGGGTAAGTCCTACGCCGTTCGTGCGCTCACTCATTGTCGGCGTTGCCGAACTCACCTCTTTTGCGCGGCCCGCCACACCGGTTTCGTATCCGCACCGAAGCGAGATGCATGCATTGCGAGGCGATTGGCTGCGAATTGGTCGGGATATGAACACCGTGATCGGGCGCAAGAAGAGTGAGCAAACCACGAAGGCCGCGTAATCAGCCTCCAGCGCCATCTCCACAGACGACCAGTCGACAATCGCTCGTATCTGTCGAGGCCTCTTGGCAGGGCCCCTTACCGTCTCCGGCAACACTTGAGGAATTTGAGCGCATTGTGCTGGGCGCGGCTAAAAGCATCGTTGATGAGTGGCGGGCGGAGACGGATCACCGGCGGCAATTTGAGCAACGCGCTCTCGTGTTTCAGGGCGTCGAGCAAATCGGCGGGCGCATCCTTGCCTTTGTATTCGCAATCGCTGCACTAGGCGCCACGATCTATATTGCAACAATTGGGGCTGAATGGGCCGCTGGCATGCTTGGGTTAGGGACAATAGGCAGTGTCGTTCTTGCTCTTGTCTCTGGCCGCGGGAAATAGCCCGCATCTGGATGTCAATGTCCGACACCACCGGGTAGTGTCCTCATTTGAAGCCCGGCCCAACCAATTCCTCAAGAGACCAAAGCCGATCACTCACGCTAGCCGCCATGGCCGGGGTGCAGTGGAATTGACGGCAAAAATGGACGCCTCCATTTACCTCGTGAATTTTGCCTCGTTGTGATTCTCTACGGCGGTTCGGTTTGAGGAGGTATTGATGAGGCAGGCTGGTCTGTTCGGCTTACCGGATCATCTTCGAAAGCTTTCGGCGACGGGTGATCCGTTGGAGGTGCTGGCAAAGGTCGTCGACTTCAAGATTTTCCGCGCGCCGCTTGAGGCGGCGCTGGGCTATTCGGACGGATCGAAAGGTGGCCGCCCGGCCTACGATGCGGTGGCGATGCTCAAGGTTCTGATCCTGGCCGCGCGGCACACGGTGAGTGACGAGCGGATGGAGTTTCTGATCCGCGATCGCTTGAGCTGGCTTCGCTTCCTAGGCTTCGATCTCGGAGCGCCGACGCCGGACCGCAACACCATATGGACCTTTCGCGAGCGTCTGGTCCGGGCCGGGGCGATGGATAAGCTGTTTGCCGCCTTCGATGGCGAATTGCGCCGGTGCGGCTATCTGGCGATGGGCGGGCAGATCGTCGATGCGACGTTGGTATCGGCGCCCAAGCAGCGCCACAGCGATGACGAGAAGCGGGCGATCAAGGCGGGCAAGAGCGCGTCCGAGGTCTGGCCCGATCAGCCAGCCAAGGCGGCGCAGAAGGACACGGATGCGCGGTGGACGGTGAAGACCGGGCGGCGCAAGAACCCCGCCGGGTCGCAACGGCGCATGCCCGACATCGCGATCCCGGTGTTCGGCTACAAGAATCATGTCGTCATCGATCGGGCCTACGGCTTCATCCGCAGCTCGGCTGTGACCGATGCCGCCCGCCATGACGGCAAGATGTTGCGTCAGCTCGTCACCGGCGACAATCTGGCCGCCGGCGTGTGGGCTGACAGCGCCTATCGCTCGAAGGCCAACGAGGCGTGGCTGGCCGGCAAGGGTCGGGTCTCCCACATCCACCGCAAGAAGCCGCCGGGCCGGGCCATGCCCAAGGCGACCGCCCAGGCCAATGCCCGCAAGTCAGCGGTCCGTGCGCATGTGGAGCACGTCTTCGCCCAGCAGAAGGATCGCATGGGCCTTTTCATCCGTACCATCGGGCTCAAGCGGGCGGAGGCCAAGATCGGCCTCGCCAACCTGGCTTACAATTTCCAGCGTCTGATCTTCCATGAGCGCAGGGCCGCCATGGTATGAGTCCGCCTGAATAGCGCCAAAACCCTCCGCCGAGAACGAAACGGCGGATGGTTGCGGACGTCAACACCGCCGATCTCAGCGAAAGTCGGACAGCACACCAAAATCTTCGTCAAATCCCCCGGTTGTTGGAGGTCTCCAAATGCAGCACTGCCCGAAATATTCTTTTCGGGCAGCTTTTGGGCAGATTTTTCGGGTCATCGGATGCCGGCACCTTTCGTCGTGAGACGGCGCAGTTGCGTCGAGCAGCACGATGGAAGAACCGTTCCGCGAGCTGCCCCGGCTCGACCAGGTGGACCCCGATCGCGGTCTGTCCGCCCGCATTAGCTTCGATGGCTGCGTTCGCCGCCTGGCAACAGATCACACCTGCGGCGAACCCAGCCAAGATCTTGACGGCTTTGGCTCGGCTCACGTCGCGTCTCCCCTGGTTGGGAACAAAAAAACCCGCCGCGGCGGGGGAGCCGGGCGGGCTGCGTCTGGTCACTACTTCTAGCGCGTCAGGAAGCGATCTACTCCACACCGCCGCGGCCTGTCAAGAAGAACTGTTCGAGCACTTCCAGACCGTCCTTCAACCGCGGCAGGCGGTAGCTCGGCGGCATCCGCTCATATACGCAGACCGTGTCGACGATTGACTTGCACCGCGCGGCCCGGAGCAGATGCGCGGCCCCTCGCCAGCGCGCCTCGATGACGGCCTGGGGCTTGTCAGTCATGATCGGCTCCATTCGGCGTGGACGGTGCAAGCGGAAAGCTGAACCCGCCTGACGGTTATCTTTGCGTCAGACCTGTCGATGGCAACGACCGCGACTGTGTTACCTCCGATCTGGCACTCAATTAGCGGTGCATCCCGCGTGAAAACGTCCAGAGGGGCGCTTTGGATAGAATTAAAGATGCTGGCCGGAATCTCGACTAGCTGATAGAGGCTCGGCACTTCTTGCCGCTCACGAAACGCCCTAAGCATGACTATGTGGGTGACTGCTGACTGGTATTGCCGAAACAGATCCTGCGTCCAGCTTCGACGGTCTCTAGCCGTGCGTGCGTCCTGTACCCAAGCGGCTTCGGTAAGCTTCGAGATGTGCAGTGCCGTCTTCGACAGCTTGCGTGCCGCCGTCGATTTCAGAGAGAGGCGTCTCTCCGGTCCCGTATCCGGCTGTACGGTTAAATCAACGAACCTACGGGTCCCCTTGATCCGGGAGGATCTATCGGCCATTCGAGGTGTTCGCAGGCGTTCCTGAATACGGCCTCGAACGCGGTCAGCCCAAGGGGTTCGCTGGTAGCGCTGTGATGCACCGACAGCGCCAATCCGAAGTATTCTATCCAATCTGGTGCACTGGTAAGCCATGTGCCCGGTGCTCGTATGTTTGCGTCGGGCGGATTGGCCAGTGATTCCATCATCCGAGCGACAAACGCGATTCTGACTGGCGAGAATGTATCGAGCCTCGCCTTGAGTTCGTCGAGGGTCACTGCCCGCGCATTCGCCGTTCGATCAGATCGACAAATGCCGGCTTGATCTCAACACCAACCCACTGGCGCTCCAAATCACGGGCGGCGAGTAGCGTCGTACCCGCCCCGGCGTAGGGATCTAGCACCACACTATCACGCTTGCTGGTAATCGACACGCAGCGCTGCGCCAATGACATCGGCATCATAGCCGGATGATCGTCGGCGCCACCGTTCGTTCTCTTGACCGGTTCCGTTGGTATTTCCCAGACAGTTCTGAGGCGCCGGTTGCGCGGTCCTTTTACGGCTTCCTTGTCGTAGTAGTAGTCCTTCCGTTTCGACAGAAGGAACAGGGTCTCGTGGGCTTTGGTCGGACGATCCTTGACCGATTCCGGGTGCGCGTTTGGCTTGTGCCAGATCACTTCGCTTCGCAGCCACCACCCCGATTCTTGAAGCGCGAACGCCAATCGCCACGGAACCCCTATCAGGTCTTTCGGTTTCAAGCCCTCCGGAGTAAGCGGGCGGACCTGCATCGCGCGGGCACGGTTCTTGCGATCCGGGGCGCGATACCGTCGGTTCCCGGAGGTGTATGAGTCGCCGACGTTCAGCCATACCGTCCCGTCGTCCCGCAGCACCCGCCCGATCTGCTCGAATACCGCCACGATGGCGGATAGATATGCGTCGAGGTTGTCGTCGCGGCCGATCTGATCCTCAATCTCGTAATCCCGCAGCGACCAATAAGGCGGCGATGTGACTACGGTCTGAACTGACTCATCGGGGAGAAGGCTCAGTCCTGCTCGGGCGTCCCCGCACAGCAGCAGTGATCGTTCGACGGTTTCAAAAGGCGAACGGTCCAGATCGTCAATGCGAAGATAGCGTTGCCACGATCTTACTTCGCTCTTGGGCCGTGCGACGGACGCAGACAGATTACCTGCAAGGGCGCTCGTCTGCAGAGCTTTGCTGTCCACCTTACGACTGAACCAGATCGCGATACATCAGCCGCTTTCCGACCATGCCACGGGCGAGAACGGCCATTTGCACAGCCCGCCTGGGCCGTTCGTAGGCGCGGTGGATGGCGAGCATGTGAGCGCAGGACAGCACATCAGCGGTCCCTCTTCGCGTTGGAGAGCGGTGCCGTCAATGTCGCATTACGTCAGAGCATCGTCCAGCGCGGGTGCTGCGATGTGGTTGCGGGAGGCCGGGCGGGGCTAAGTTTTGGGCGCAAGTATGGCGCCTCAAGAATCCGTCTACAACGTGATCCGCCGGCCCGTCAAGAAGGATTTGGCCAGAGCGTCGAGCCCCTCTCGAAGCCGAGCCACCTTGAAGTTTGGCGCGGGTCGCTCATAGACGCAGACCGTATCGACGATCGTCTTGCGACAGGCTTGGCGCAGGACGTGAGCAGCGCCGCGCCATTCCCGTTCGATGTCCGCCTGTTCATCGTCACTTAGTGGGCTCGCGTGCCCAGGTTCGTTGCGAGTCAGCGGATTGCCAAGCGACACACCGCGCAGCCATGCATACCGGCGGCCGGCGTCGTGCTGCTGCTGGGTGATCAGATCGCGCGCCAGCAACACCCCGAGCGGATAGCTGGCCAGTGGATCTTGGTCATTGCCGACGAGCGCGATCCGCCGCGCCTTCTGCTCGGGCGTGGGGCCGACTCGTCCGCTGATCGTCTTACGAACCCGCGCCGGGATTCTCGGTTGCCGGACCTTGAAGCGCTTGCGCCTGGTCATGTGCCTCGCAGCGCACCCGCACGGCGGGCACAACGGTTTGTGTCATGGCGGCGTACACGACACGATATGTGGCATGTAGGTCACTTGGTGCCCGCGCGCAACACTGTGTGAAAGACGCTCCGGTGGCAGATGCCTCAGCGCCCGGCCGGCCAGCATGAGATCGGCGAGAACGTCGTGGGCCGCCGCATAGGCATTGGCGCCCTTCATCCTTCATACCGCAAAATTCCAGTCCGATTTACCAGTTAAGCGACAGGGCGGCTCCCGCCACGCCTAGCGGTCTGGGAAATGCGGGGTCAATTAGTCTCCTGCACAAGGTCAGTGTGTAATTGCCTATCTTGCATACCCGCCACCTGCGCGCACTCGCCGGACCGGTCCTTTGAAACGCCACAATCAATACACGGCGACCCCGTGGGCCGGCAGCAGTTCTTTCAGAACGTAGTAGCGATGCAAAGCGGCCGCTTGGTGGAACCGGTAGGCGTGCGAGTCGATGCCGGCAATCGAGGAAGCGAGCCTATGGAAGCGTTGCTTCTCGCCTTCCCACTCGTTCCAGTCATAGCCGACTGAACCGCTCCGGGTTTGGCGGAGGCCATTTTGTTTGAGTCACGCCGCCATGTCTGACTGCTTCAGCATGGCGTAGTGGCGTTCCTCGGCTTCGGCCGGCGGGATGTTTCCGATGGGCTCCAGGAGCCGCCGGTTGTTGAACCAATCCACCCATTCCAGAGTAGCGAGCTCGACGGCCTCGAATGAGCGCCACGGCCCGCGCCGGTGAATGACCTCGGCTTTGTAAAGACCATTGATGGTCTCGGCCAGAGCATTGTCATAAGAGTCGCCGACGCTGCCCACCGAGGGTTCGATGCCCGCTTCCGCCAGGTGCTCGGTATATTTGATCGAGACATATTGGCTCCCTCTATCGCTGTGATGGATCAGCCCACCGCGATGGACGGGTCGCCGCGCATGAAGCGCTTGTTCCAGGGCATCGAGAACAAAGCCGGCATGGGCTGTCCGGCTCACCCGCCAGCCGACGATGCGGCGGGCATAGGCGTCGATGACAAAGGCGACATAGACGAAGCCAGCCCAAGTGGCCACGTAGGTAAAGTCCGAGACCCACAGCCTGTTCGGTGCCGGAGCGTGGAACTGGCGATTGACCTTGTCGAGCGGGCAAGGCGCGGCCTGGTCGCTGACTGTCGTGCGGATCGGCTTGCCGCGGATCACCCCTTGCAAGCCCATCTCCCGCATCAGCCGCTCAACAGTGCAGCGAGCGACATCGAAGCCTTCCCGCTGCAATTGTCGCCACACCTTGCGAACGCCGTAGACACGGAAGTTCTCTTTGAAGACGCGTCGGACCTCGACCTTGAGAGCCATATCCCGTTTCGCCCGTGCCGACAGCCTGGCCGGATCGCGCCGCCTGGCCACATGGTCGTAGTAGGTCGACGGGGCGATCGGCAGCACCTTGCAGATCGGCTCGACCCCGTGCGCCTCGCGGTGATCGCCGATGAACGCGATCATGGCTTGAACCGGCGGTCGAGCTCCGCCTGGGCAAAATAGGCGCTCGCCTTGCGCAGGATCTCGTTGACCTGCCGGAGGTCGCGGTTCTCCCGCTCCAGGGCTTTCAGCCGCTCGGCGACCTCGCTGGGGACGCCGGCGCGCACGCCGCTATCGCGCTCGAACCTCTTCACCCACTCATTGAGTGTCTGCGCCGTGCAGCCGATCTTCCCAGCTATCGAGGAAACAGCCGCCCAACGCGAGGCGTGTTCGCCCTCGTGATCCACAACCATCCGCACCGCACGGGCGCGAACCTCAGAAGAAAACCTGTTCCTTGTCTTGCTCATAATGGCTCCACTTTCTCAAGAGTTGGAGCCTCCGCCAAACCCGGAGCGGTTCAGACCCTCGCCTCATCCGGTTCTGACCGATAGATTGAATTTTCGCGAATCGCAGACCGCCACAGTTCGATGCGGTCGTCTTTCTTTCCTTCAGATCGGATAATCTCTTCGACTCGGTCCCTGATCGCATCAAATGGTAGGGGCTCCGAGTTCGCATAATGCTGCTGCGCGAATCGTGAGAAGTATCCATGCATCTTCTCGCAGCCCTCAAGATAGGTCCTCGGGTTATCACGGTCGGATACGCCCCCATTGCCGGGCCGGTCCTTCACGAAGGCGACGCGCCAATGCAGGAATGGCCTGTCGGGGTATGTGGCGACGCCTCCATGTCCCAAAGCGCCGGTCGCCATCTCGATACCCCAAGAGGCGATTGACCGTAGATTGTATTTTTCGATAAATGTCGCCCGCTTGCTCTCCACATAGCGTTTCATTTCTGGATCGCTAACCCCGATGAGTTCAAAGGAGTCTCCGTCCACTGCATTGTACTCAGAGCCGATCCCCGAAAACCCATAGTGAGAAAACGTGTCCATGTAGACATGAGCGGCGATTCCAAGAAGCTCCATCCCGAAATTTCGCGTGCGCGCCGCCTCGACATGATGCTCCATCATCTCCCGCGCGATTTCGCTGTCCTTGACGCAAAGCAGCCGCTCCTCGAGCGTCTCGCCCCTGCCTCCTGGAATGAAATGAAACGGCACCCAGACGCGGCGCTGTTCTTCAGGTTTGACCCTGCTGTTAATCACACACTGCTTGTCGTGATGCGCGGATGCTATTCCATAGAGCAGCCCGCCGTCTGGATGGCATATGCTGTCTTGTTTAGTGGAATCGTCTACGAACTGTGCCGCGTAAGCGATGGTGTGAGCGTCGTTCGCCGGTACCCCCGCCGCGCGAGCCAGGACGTACGTCCCATAGAAGTGCATGTCAGTCTGCATAGTTTATTTTCTCCGACCATGGTCTGCCGCTCATGACGCCGTTTCCTTGGCAACGCCGCGGCGTCATTACATAGCGGTTCGTGGTTCAATTTTCAGCCCTCATGCGTTCGTCCTTTCGTAACTCGGTTGCAAACAGCAGTCGCAATATTGGCTCACGTTCGTGCCTCCGAAAAGTTACGCGCATCGTAGGTTGCTCATCTTGTCGCCTATGCGATCTAAGATTTTCGCCATCGCTCCGGTGATCTTGGGTCCGCCGACGGCGACGTGGCGCTCATGGGCCGGGAGTTGCGACAGCGTCGACCAGCCCACCTGTGACCCGCGCCGGGCGATGTTCGCGAACAGGTCCTCGGGCTCGCCGTAGTCGGACCTACGCTTGTCGACGACGCCGGCGGCGTGACGGAGCAGATCGGGCCCGTTCATCGCGCACCCGCCCGGGCATCGGTCGCCCATAGAAGCAGCGCGATGGCGTCGGCCTCGTTGTCGTCGGTAGGGTCAAAACCGCGCTCGCGGACGGCGGAGATTACCGCCTGCTTGGACGCGTTGCCCTTGCCGGTGACGTGGCGCTTGATGGTGCCGACCGGCACGCCCCGGTAGGGAATTCCGTGGTGCTCGCACCAGGCGGTCACGTGCGCCAGGAAGCCGCCGTAGATGTGGGCCGCGTTGGTGCCGGCATGGCGGCGGACCTCTTCGAAGAAGATGGCATGGATGCCGCCGGCGGTGTTCTTGAGCTCGGTCAGCCAGTGTTTGAAGCGGAGGTAGCGCATGCCGCCGCCCTCGAAGCGGTCCGGCCGGAACGATTCCGTGCCGCTCGTCTTCGTGCCGTCCGGGCTGCGCAGCGCCCAGCCGGTCATGGTGCCGAGATCGAGCGCGAGGATGACATCGCCGATTGCGCCGCTCGCCATCGCCGGCTGGGGCGCCTCATCGGGCTGTGATTTTTTGAACACGGTCGGATCGGTCATTTCGTGCTCCGGATCTCAGCAACCAGCCGGGAACCGCACCTTCCCACCAGAGGGGGTGTGTGTGTGTCCCCACACGCACACACACACCCTCCCCCGTAAGGGGGGGGTGTGTGGGAAGCGGTAACCTTTGAAATCATTGGCTTTTTCGTTCCCGCCCAACTCGGGAACGGGAACGGTGCGAAGTCGATAAAGAGTTGAAAATATTGGCGTTTTCGTTCCCGTCGAATTTTCGTTCCCGGCGGGAAGCGGGAAGCGGGAACGAGATTTGCTTCCCGGGAACGGTGCGGGAAGGGTCGGGAAGCGGGAACGAGATTGGATATGACCCTCATTTGTTCTCCCCCTTATCAGCGCCCAAAACGAACTCGCCGACGCCCTCGGCGAAGGGTCCGGTGGGTACGTCGAGCCACTTGTCCTCCTTCGAGCCGGAGGCCTTGCCTTTGACCAGGACGCTCTCGTTGAGCAGTTCCTGCACCAGGGCCTCGATGCGCTTGCGGGTGACGTCGTGAAAGATGGCCGCAAGGCGATGGCGCTGGCGATAGACGCCGTTCCCACCGGTATGGGTGAACGGGTGGCCTTTCTTAGCCGCCCGCGCGATTGAGGCGATCAGCGCTTCGGAGAACTCCGCGGCCGCCGTGCGCCGTTCATCCAAGCGCTCCGTGATGTCGGCCAGCAGCCCGGTGGGCGCCCTGAGATAGGTGCGGATGGTGCGGTCGACGGTACCATTGGCTTTGACCACGGCGCCCTGGAACACGGCGTTGCGAGCAGGCTTCTCGTCGAGAGCCTTGAACACGCCGCGCTGATAGTCTTCGGACGTTGGCCAGAGCGCGTAGACTAGGCGCACGCCGTCGACGAGGGCGCTGGTGCCGCGCACCGCGTCGCGCGCCTGCTCGACTGTTGATATCGGCCGGTTGCCCTGGGGCTTGCGCATGTGGTGAGCGACGATGATTGCGGCGCCGGTCTCGGTGGCGAGGCCTGCGAGCAGTCCGGTGACGAAACTGCTGGCGGCCGGATCGGCATTGACGTCGGCATGGATGAAGGACGACAGGGGATCGAGCACCACCAGCCTGAGATCGGCGATGCCGGCGAGTTGGTCGCGCAGATCGTGGAACCGCGCGGTCGCTTCGGGGCCATTGCGGCCCGAAGTGACGAGCGGGATCGGCCCGCCGGCGTTGGGCAGCGGCACCACGATCAGCCGTTCGGGCTGTTTGAGGCGTGCCCGTTCGGGATCGAGGCGTTCGAGACGGCGGTGCACCTCAGCCTCGTCGTCCTCGGCGGTGATCACGACGGCGGTGCCGAAGGCGCGCACCGCACCGCCCAAGGCCATGGGCTCGGGGCTGACCGAGACCGCGCGCGGCTTTCCGGTGGCAACCGACAGCGCCAGATCCAGAGTGATCATGCCCTTGCCGGTATCGCCCATGGCGGCGAGCACCGAGACGACGCCCAGGGGAATCGAGCCGTCGACCAGAAACTGCTGTTTTGGCGCGCCGCCGGCATAGCGGGTGGCAAACCAGTCAGGGAGTTCCAGCGGCTTTTCGACGGGTCGCACGGCCTGGCGCGGGGCGGTGGCGATGAACGATGTGACATCCATGTGCTCGGCCACCGCGTCGGCCGCATCCCACTTGTCCGGCTTATTGCCGGGCGGATTGAGAACGGCGACCGATGCGGCGCCGGCGGTGAGCACCGCCTGGGATGCGACCTCTGCGTATTGCCGGCCGGGTTCGTCGTGATCGGGCCAGATCAGCACGCGCTTGCCCTTGAGCGGCGACCAGTCGGTCTTTGCAACCGGCGCCGAAGCGCCGTTCATGGCGGTGGTGGCGGAGATCCCTTGTTCGATCAGCGCCGCGGCGGATTTCTCGCCCTCGACCAGAATGACCTCGGAGGCCGCCTTGATGCCGGGCCGGTTGTAAAGCGGGCGCGGATCGGGCGCTCGCGCTTTACGCGCCCGCACGTCCCAGGGCCGGAACTGCTTGCCGCCGGGCGGATCATAGCAATAGACGACGGCAATCAGCCGGCCGTCGTCATCGAGATAGTCCCACTTGGTGGTGATTGGGCCGAGTTCGTCGACCGGCGGCTTCTTTCTTCGAGGCTTGCCGACCCGGTCTTCTTGCAGGGTCCGGGTACGGCCCTCGAGCCAGGCGAGGATGTCGAGGATGACGGTCTGAAAATCGACCCGAATGTCGCGGCCGGTCGCCGCCGCCCACAGCCCGATGATGTCGCCGCCCTCGCCGGTCGCGAAGTCGTGCCACATGCCGGCCTTGCGGCCCTCGATCTCGACATTGAGGCTGTCGCCCCGGTTGCCGTGGATGTCACCGACCAGGAACTTGCCGCGCTGGAAGACGCCGCCCGGCAGCAGATATGAAAGCACGCCGCGGATGTTGACGAGCATGCGCGACTTGATCTCGTCGGCACTCTCAACCTCATGAGCGGGCCAGGCGCCGTCAAGACGCTGGGGCTCGGCGTCGTTGAAATCGCGCCAGCGGTTCAGGTCGACTACGTCGTCGTTGTTCTTCACGTCGTCGGTCATCGGTGTGCTCCAATCCACTGCTGGACAGCGCGGGCGGCTTGCACGTATTCCGCGCTCGGTTTCTTGTCGGTCTCCTGGTCGGCCTATAGGCCGACCAGATGCGGTTCCGCAGGCACCGGGGAAGCCGGAACCAGTGCTCGCGGCAGCCCCACACGCGCGGCGGCACTGCGCGGCTGCAGCCCGGCCAATGGCAGGTGTGTGTCATGCCGGCACCCTGTTGTTCATTGCCTCGCGCGTGCCTCATCGTAGGCGACGTTGAGGGTGGCCATGGCTTCGGTCGAGCCGCCGTGGTCGGGGTGCGCGGTTTTCGCGCGGCGCCGATAGGCTTTCTCGATTTCGTCCCGTGATGCTGTGGCCGACAGGCCGAGCACTTCGGTCCAGGGTCGGCCGTTGGTGGCGCTTGGCGGCGGCAGCGCCGCAAAGCCCGCAAACGCCCTCTCCATCATGTGACCGCCGCCGTGGCGCTGCATCTGCCGCATGCCCTCGATCGCCAGAGCCAGGGATCTGATGTTGTCGGCGAGCAGTTCGTAGCGATCCTGCGCCATCGCCATCTGTCGGCGATCAAACATGAAAAAAACGGCCGCGCCGGGATCTTCGATCCTTCGCGTGGCTAGGTAAGGCAGTCCGTCGCGGCGCAATGGCTGATTGGTGGAGACGACGATGTTAACGGCGCCCAGGCGACGCAGCTCGCCGGTCAGACGATCAAGCCCGGCGTCCCATTCCGGTGTCGCACCGCGACCTCCGGGCAGAGACCACAGCCGCTTACGCTCGAGCGTGCGCGGCCACCCTTCGGGCCAGTGCAGGGGATAGGCTTCAGTCACCGCTCACCCTCCAGCGCGCTCACGGCTCGGCCCTCCAGCAGCGGTCCGCCCAGGCGCAGAACCGGCATTCGTGGAAGTCGGCGGACTGCGCGATGCGCGGCAGCAGTTCGCCGGCCTCGGTCGCGTTGATGATGCGCACCGCCTTGTCGCTCGCCGCCTGCGCGAGCGCGCCGTCGAACGGCACCAGCTCGTGATGAAGCTCGGCGGTGTCCTTGTTGATCGCGGTGAACAGCGCCGGGTTGGCCGAGATGCCCAGCACGCTCGCTTCCATGTAGGCCTGATAGACCGCGATCTGAGCGGCGTAGACCGGCTTGGAGACGGCAAGCCCGCGCTTTACCGTGTCCTTCCACGACTTCGCGTTGAGGGACTTGCACTCCCAGAGCGCTGGACAGCCCGGCAGCAGGCCTTCGGGACCGGCGGCGATGATGCCGTCCACATGTCCGCGGATGCGCCCGCCGGCGACCAAGAAGCCGAACTGGCCGCCGTCCGGCCGGTTGCCGCGGGTGGTGTAGAGATCGAACCCGGCGGCGCGCAGCCAGCTAATGGCCAGATCCTCGAAGACATGGCCGGCCGCGAAGATGCGCAGCGTCTTACCGTCGAAATCGGCGCCGTCGTCCTTCGGCGCCCGGGCAAACTCGTACTGGAGCGCGCGCTCGCACGGGACGCCGAGGCGTGAGCCGCCGAGATAGTCGCGAGGTGGCAGCGCCGCGTTCCCGGCCACCAGAGCCTCGTCGATCAGAGTGGTCACCTGCTCGGCGAATTTGGCCGAATGATTGAAGTCCAGCATCAGAACGGGACTTCCGTGTCGTCGGCCGCGGCGGTGGCGTGCATGGCGTCCTGGAAGCCGCCGACCGCGACCTCGATCAGGGCCAGAACGTGGGCCTCGGTGAGTTCCGCGAGTCGCGTCGGCCAGCCGATCTCTTCCATGATCTCGGCGACCGGCTTCATGGCGGCGCGGATGGCCGCACGCTCCTGTTCGCTGAGATCAATCACGGCGGTGCTCCGCCGCGCGCGGCGGGTCCAGTGCTCCTGGCAGACCATCGAGCAGAATTTCACCGGCTGACGCGGGGGCCGGAATCCTGACGTATCGAACCAACCGAAGCCGCGCGGCGGCCGCCGGCAGACGACGCAGAACGGCTCGCGGGAGTAAAGCCGGCGCCGATGATGGTGCATGTTCATCAATCATCACTCAGCCTCGGACAGGCGGTCGAACACGTCGCTCCAGCGGGCACTCAGACTGTTTCGCGTTGTCGCTCATTTTCCTGCTGCCCTCGTCGTCATCCACCAGCGCCAACGCTGGCGCAGCGGTTGAAATAGGCTACGAATCAGAGGACGCACTAAATGACTCCTTTACATCGAATGTGTTGAGGCCTGGTCCGCTCTTCGAGCAAAACTGCCCGATTTTCCTCTTGACAATCGAGCATAAATGCCCGATACTTGGATCATGACGGGAGCCCAATTCATACGTGCCATTCGGAAGCTTGGGCGTCTGAGGGGCGTCGAGGTCTATTTCGCCGCCACCGAAGGTCCCGGCAGCCACGGCACGCTGTACTACGGCGACCGGAAGACGACGGTCAAAGACCGCAAGAAGGAAATTGGCAAGGGGTTGCTTCGCAAGATGCTCCGTGACCTCGGGCTGAAACGCGATGAGATATAATGTTTCAAAACTGTGAGGCAGGTCGCTATGGCACGATATCCAGCATCGCGGGCGGCGTTTGCCTACCCCGCAGAATTGGAAACTGACGAGGACGGGCGCGTTGTCGTAACCCTCCCCGATTTCGGATGGGGTGCAACCGACGGGGCTGATCGTGACGAGGCGCTGACGGAAGCGTCGGACCTCCTGCGCGAACTTCTCGCCACCACCATGATCGAAGGGGGCGAAATCCCCGCGCCGTCGCCGGCGCGCGGGCGCACGATGGTCGCGGCACCGGCGGTGATCGCTGCCAAGGCGGCGCTTTATACTGAACTGCGCACCTCGGGCATGACCAAAGTGGCCTTGGCCAAGCATATGGGGGTCCACGAAAGCGACGTTCGGCGCCTCTTGAACCCGGAGCACGCCTCGAAGATCGGACGTATCGAGGACGCGCTGGCGGTGTTCGGCAAGCGTCTGGTTGTCGGGGTCGCCTAGCACGACTCCAATGGGAGTGAGTGAGTGCGGCCGTGGGACAACCATCACGCGGCCTCTCTCTGCTCGCCCGCCTGATTCATGACCAACCGACGGATCGCTCGCTTGTTGAATGTGAAGGTGAGCAGCGCCGATGCCTGATAACGGTTCATGCCGTAGTCGTGGCGGCATTGCGGCGGGAGGTAGCGCATCTGCTTTTCGGTCGCCGGCTGGTTCAGCCAGCTCCGGCTCTTGTGCGCGCTCTCGTCGGTCTCGTTGTCGTTCAACCAATCGTCGGCCGCGGCCAGACAGACCGTCCGCTCGCCGATGCTCAACAGGCGCGGTTGCTGTTGCTTCGCGCCGCCCAATGCATGCCAGCGTCCTTCGAGAAAGAAAATCCCGCCCCAGGCATGAAAACCGTTGGCGATGAGCGCCGCGTCGTCGCCGAACAGATCTGCCCAGCGGAAGCTCGACCGCTTCAGGAGATCGATCTCCGACATCATGAAGTCATCGAGCGGGAGGCGGTCCGTGCCGCCGTCGGCGGCCTCGCCTTCCCACGGCCACTGGTAGCCGCAGATCGGACATTCCAGGACCGCCAGCGGCACGATGGCGCCGCACTCCGGGCAGTCCTTCATCGGCGCCTCGCCATCGGCCTCGTGCCCATCGAGATCGATGTCCTGTTCGAGGGTGCCGTGCATCAGGCTGGAGATGCCGAAGTCGAGCACGATGCAGTCGGTCTTGATAACGCCGGGGAACTCGGCGGGATCGATGGTGCGCAGGCCGCGGCCGACCATCTGGATCATGGTCGACTTGTAGGAAGACGGCCGCAGCAGGACGACGCAGCTCGTCGGCGGATGGTCCCAGCCCTCGGTCAGCACCGCGACGTTGACCATCACCCGGGTTTCGCCGCGGCGATAGGCGGCAAGCGCCGCGCCGCGCTCGCTCTCGGGCATGTCGCCCCAGATCATCCCGGCATCGATGCCCGCCGCGACGAAGGCGTCGCGCACGTTGCGGGCGTGATCGACGGTCGAACAGAAAATAGCGGTCTGGCGGTCAGAGGCCTTTTCACGCCAGTGCTTGATCACCGCCTCGGTGATCGGCGCCGTGTTCATGATGGCGGCGACTTCGGCCATGTCGAAATCGGCGGCGGTCCGGCGGACCTTCCTGAGCGCCTCCCGGGCGCCGACATCGACGACGAAGGTGTGCGGCCGCACCAGATGACCCGAGCCGATCAGCTCGCCCATCATGATTTGGTCGGCGACGTTGGAGAACACCGGCCGCAGACCCTTCCGGTCACCGCGGTTGGGCGTCGCAGTGACCCCGAAAGCGCGGACGTCGGGGTTGCGCTTGCGGGCCCGATCGATAATCCGCCGGTAGCTGTCGGCGGCGGCGTGATGTGCCTCGTCGATGACCACCAGGTCGAGCGCCGGCATGGCCTCGAGGTTGGCCGCGCGGGCGAGCGTCGGGACCATGGCGAAGGTGGTGCGGCCACTCCACGACTTGGTGCGGGAATCGATGATCGAGGTCGAGAGGGCCGGATTGACCTTGGCGAACTTGAGGACGTTCTGCGCGGTCAGCTCGTCGCGGTGAGCGAGCACGCAGGCCTTGGCGTCGTTGTCCGCCAGCAGCCGGCCGACCACGCCCGAGAGCATCAAAGTCTTGCCTGATCCGGTTGGAGCCACCCCAATCGTATTGCCGTGCTCCTCGAGCGCGCGAAGACTGCGCTCGACAAACGTCTTCTGGCGGGGGCGAAGCAGCACCGGGCTGCCTACTGCGCCCAGGCGGGACGGTTCGGGTTGGCCGGCCGGGGCGCCGCTGGTTGTGTTGCTGATGCCTGGGTGGCTGACGCGGCCGGCGCGCCCGGACACCACTGGCCGCCGGCTTGCTGGTATGCCTCCCAATCCCTGTGGTTGTGCGTCACCGCAAAGCGGATCTCGTTCTTGGGATCGCCGTTCTGATCCTTGCCGACGTCGATTTTGGCCAGGAACTCGATGCCGTCCAGATCGGCAAACCCGCTAATGCGCCGTGCGGTCTGCGCCTGCGGCGAAGTGTCTTTGTCGGACAGCCCGCGCGCCGAGTTGAGAATGCCGCGCACGAACGAGCGGCCCATGTTTCCCCACTCGGGACCCTTGGGGCTCGAGAGGCCGATCAGGCTCCATACGCGTCGGCGCGCATGCGGGCCCTCGAGGAGCGCGAACTCGGCGTTGACATAGACCGAGCCCGTCGTTGCGTTGCGGGTGGCGTAGCCACCGGTCCAACCTTGCGAGGGATCGTCGTAGCCGCCGGGCTTGATGGTCATGCGGACGGGCGCGATGGTGCCCTTGGGAATGATGTCGTAGGACCGTTGCTCTTCCGCATCGTTGAAGTCGTTCCAGGCTCCAGTCATGGTTGGGCTGCTCCTTGATCGTCTCCCTGCGTGACGAGGGTATCGGCGGGCGATGAGGCGGTGCGGCCAAACTCCAGCCTCTCGCTCGCCGGTCTGACAGGGCCACCGATCTTGGTCATGAGGCGGCCGAGATGGGGTTCCTCGATCGCATCGAGACGCCCGCTGCGGTCCTTGGCGGGATAGCCGAACGGGTTGAGGGTGCGGCAGACGAAGCCCCGGTAGGGATCGGCGTCGGCCTGGCCGATCTCGGCCATGACTATGACTTCATCAACGATTCCGGGCAGCTCGTTGCCGGTCTTCGAGCCCTCGATCTGCGGCGAGAAGACCCGGCGATTGAAGTCGTCGAGCTTCTCGTCGAGGATGCCGACGAACCAGACGTTCTTGTTTCTGGTGTGCTGCAGGTGCGTGAGCCAGGCGATCATCTCCTGGCCGTGCAGACCGTAGGCGCCGCGCATGTCGGGCTTGCCGTTGCGGTCCGAGAACGCCTGGGGCTGGCCCTTGCACCACTGGAAGCAGAGACGCCCCGCGACCGTGATCGAATCGATGAACACGGTCTCGTAACGATCGAGCGCGGCGGGGTCGCCGAAACGCTCGGCCACCGCCTCGTAATGCGCCCCGCTGTAGACCTGGTCGTCGCGGAGCGCCGGGTTCGGCCCGCCGATGAAGACCGCAAAGTCGCGGCAGTCGGACTAGGTGCGCGGGCGGATGGTGTCGCCCTTCCAGCCCTCGATGGCGAGATCGCCGGCCTCGAGGTCGAAAAAGAGCGTGGCACCGGGCTCCAGCGTCCAGAGAAGCGACGTTTTCCCAATTCCACTGACCCCAAAAATGCAGCCTTTCACGCCGCGGCGCTCCGCGAGCCGCTCGTCGGCCGAGATGATCGGAAGGCCGCTCATGACGCGCCCTCCTTCGCGAGCGTCAGCTTGAAGACGGGCTTGCCGGTGCGCACCGTGCGGGCGTCCTCGAAGGCGGCCCGGATCGCGCTCGGCCAGGCGGCGTACTTGCGTTCGGGGACCTTGAAGGCGACATCGACGTACTCAGCCGGATCGTCGCCCTCGACGCGGATGCGCTCGACCAACGCCGCGAGCTGGTCCTGATCCCAATCGACGCGCTTCGGCAGGTCGGCGATAACGACCACGCCGTCCTCGACCAGCCGGACCGTGCCGGTGTCCTTACCGGCGTCGCGCCGTGCCGTGTGCGCCTTCTCCGCGAAACGCAGGCCGATAGCGCCGTCGAGCCAGTTCTTGAGCGTCCTGGCGGCCGTGAGCGCTGCATCGGCGTCCGCTTGCAACAGCGCAAGTTGTTGGGCCGTCAGGGCAGCGATCTCGCCGACCGGCATGGCGCGAATGTCAGCGAGCTGAACGCGGTTCGACATCAGGCTGTTTCCGGCGGTTCGGAGGAAGCTGGGAACAGATCCCCCTGCCCGCCGATCCCCAGCGCCTCGCAGCACAGCCGGATGTTGTCGATGGTCTCGTTGCGATCCTTGTTTTCGAGACTCCACCAGCGCTTCACGGTGTTGAAGTCGGCCAGCTTGACGCCGTGGGCCTTCACCTTGGCCTGCTTGATCTGGTTCTTCTCGGCCCTAAGTTCGGCGATCTGCTCGTCGATCCGGGCGATCTCTTGCGCCGCCAGCATCAGGTCGCGCTTCAGTTCGCCAACGTTGTGCCCGACACCAGGCTCGCCGGCGCCGTTGTCTTTCAGTTTTTTGGCCATGCGAGTGTCCTTTCCTGAAATTGATTTCTACGCCGTGCCGGATGCAACGGCGGCGGCGCACGCCGGGCACGTTCGATCGACGATGCGGACGGAGCGAGCGTGGCCCGGTCTGCGCGTGATGTGGCCGTGCCGCTCCAGGCGGACGATCAGCCCATGGACGGCGCTCCTGGAGGTGACGCCGATGGCCTCCATCATGTCCGCGTAGCTGGGCGAGCAGCCGTCGTGTTCGGCCGTGTACGACGCGATGAAGGCATGGAGCCGGGACTGCTGCCGGGTCATGCATTCACCGAAGCGCGAGACGGCGCCCACGTGGGGGTGCGGGCGCCGTCTCTGCCGGGAGGAACGCAATGGGGATTGCGGCCATTGGCCCTGATTAGACCGATAAGCCGATGCGAGGCTCTGCATGGCCGCTTGGTATGCTGCGCCATCCCCGATTGTGGCACCCGATGATGGCACCGGCTTGACCTTTGCACCTGAGCGTTTGCGCGGGGGCCGCGCCCGTCGCCCGCGCGGCGTCCACCCTGACGGATCTTCATTCCGCCGCCACCGAGTGCAGCCGCCGGTGCACCGCCAGGTCGCGGTCGCACGCTTGTTGGATGCGTTCGCACATGCGCTGCACGTCGGCGGTCTGCCGCTTGACGGTGTGCAGTTCCTCGGCGTGGCGGCAGCCGTCGGCGTCCATTTCCAGGATGGCGCTGTGCACTTGGCCCAGCTCGGCGCCGGCGTGATGCACCAGCCGGCCGAGATCGGCGCTGGACGGCACCGCGCCGCCCAGATCCTCGGCGTGCGCGCGCGCCAACCGCTCCATGCAGATCAGCAGCCGCGGCTCGCGGCCGTGGCGCATGTCCAGCGCCGCCAGTCGCACGGCGTCGATGAAGTGCAACTGGTAGCTGCTGTCGGGATCGCTGACCTTGCGGAACAGGCCGGCCGTCTTGCCGGTCGCCTCATGAATGTCGTTGGGCGCATGAGCGTTGATGCAGGCCAGGACCTCTTCGTCGACCGAGCCGACGTCACGGCGCTTGGTCATCTCCCGCCTCCCGCGCGGTTATCGTGTCCATTCCGGCACCGGCGATTGGCCACGACCGGCGCGGCCGGTGCGGCTACGGTGCGACTGTGGAAATCGTCGTCCGTAAGAGTGAGGGGCCTGGCTGCCCTTACCGCCAAACGCCTGGGGGCGTCCGTCAACCGTGGGCGGTGGTTCCTAGCCACGAGGGTCAGCTTTGTGCGCAGCGAGGCCCCGGCGCCGCGATCGGAGGCAGGCTGACGGAAACTTGTTCGGTGCCGCGTCATAGTCACGCGACGCTCGCCCACGGTGGGGCGGAGGCACCCCCCGGTGATACGATCAGTGCCGCCACGCAACCGATCAATCACCGAAGGTGCCTCCAATGGCTAGATCCAAAGAATCCTATGCCGCAACCAGCGATGTTGTTCATGCCGCGGCCAGCCTCAAGTTCGCCTTGATATGCTTCGGCGACGAGCTAGCCGAACGCGAAGGTTACGCACAGCACGACGGCATCGACGCCATCCATTTCTACATAGTCGAGCGATACCGCTGGTTGCCCAAGGACGTGCGCGCGATGAGCGACGACGATTTGCAATTTCTGATGCGCGAAGCGATGCAAGAGTGGACTCTGCCAGAAGATGCTCGCGGTATGGCCCAACTGCCGAATCCGCCCGATGCCTGAGCATGACCGCGCGAAGACGAAACGCCCGTTCCTGGAGTTCGTCGAACTCGCTTCCCGCGGCGGCAACGGCAGCAGGCCCGGTGATAAGGCGCCACGTCCGCAGGACAGGCGTTCCCAGCGTCACCATCACGCCGCCCTCATGGTTGGGGCGCGCGGGACGCCCGATCCGATGACTCGGCGCACGCCCCGCGCTACCGTCGTGGCGACGGAACCCACGACGGAAAGGCAATTTCCATGGCGCTCGATATCTCGATGGTCTCGGATGGCGACAAGCTCGTCGCTGCGACGCTCGCGGCCGCGTTCCTTAAACCGCCCCGGCTCTCCACACAGGCTCAATCGGCACCGGCGGACGCCGTGGGGATTTACCGCCGTGTTCTCGATCAGATGCACGACGCGGAACCCCTTACGCGGCATCCTCCGCCCTCCCTTCAGCGATGAAGCGCAGATAGCGCTCCGCCGCCGCGCACCACGCCTCCACGCCCTTGCCGGCGGCGATCTTTGTTGCCTCAAGGGCTTCAGCGCGGGGCAGCCGCGAGTCTTCGGCGTCCGCGGTGATGAACGTGGACAGCCGGGCCGCCGCGGCGAGCTGACCGGCAGCCGTGTCGGCGGTGCCCCTCGCCAACTCCCAGCTCAACATGCGGAACGCCGGCTCATCCTTCGCCCACCTGTAGAGGGATGTGATCGTGCCTGTTGTCGTCATCGCATCCTCCATCACGCCGCCTCCCCCTCCGCCTCGTCGAGGAAGTCCTGCGGGCCAACGCCGCAGCGGGTCACGGCGACCGGGAGACACGCAATCTCTGACGTTTCAAATGACCGCCGCTCAAGCACGACAATTTTCCGACTCTCTACGGCTCTTGGCGCAAGAGGCCGAGACACGACTCGATCCTCCAGACGACGAACCGCACTAGCCGGAACCGTGTATGCGCCAGCCTCTACCATCACGCCGCGTCCAGGAAGTCCTGCGGCCCGACCGCGCCGTCCGTGGCGGCCACGATGCGGCGCATTGTCTCCCAATCGGGTTGTGTCTCGTCTCGTGCCAACCGGCTCACAGTTGACACTGCTCGGCCGATGCGCGCCGCGAACGCCGAGTAGCTGATGTCGTGCTCGGATAGGTATGCGCTCAGTTTCATACAAACACGATTTGCACCCCGCGCAATAAAAGTCAATCACAACCTTGCACCTAGTGGCATGGTGTGAGTTGCGTCATATGCAAGATAATTCCGGCGTGAGACGCCGAACCTATTGCAGAGAATGGCGTAAACAGCGGGGCCTGAGCCAAGAAAAGGTCGCCAGCAGCATTGGCATGTCCACGCCAAATCTCAGTCGCTTGGAGCGAGGATTAATCCCCTACAATCAAGACACGCTGGAGGCTTTGGCGGGTGCGTTCGACACTCAACCGGCCAATCTTTTGTATCCGCCGAACGGGGGCGGGGCTGCGGACATGGGCGTGGCGAACACTTCGCCCGGACCCGAGATCACCGGGTATCTGCCGCTTATCTCGTGGGTCCGCGCGGGCGAATGGACGGAAATCGCGGACCCGCTGGAGCCCGGAACCTACGAGAAGCTTATTCTCGTCACTCGGCGGTATTCAAACCGGGCCTTCGCCCTGCGGCTTGATGGCGACTCCATGCAGGCGCCGGACGGCGACAGCTTCCCGTCGGGATCGATCATCTGCGTCGAGCCCATGCAGCAAGCCAAGAATGGGTCGTATGTGGTTATCCGGCTAGAAAGCAGCAACGAAGCCACGTTCAAGCAGCTCATCATTGACGGCGCCCGCGAATATCTGAAGCCGCTGAACCCGCGCTACCCGATCATGGAGATAACTGAACCAGCGACGATCTGCGGCGTCGTCCGGCAACTGGTGATGGATTTCGGCAAATAGGAAGGAAGACGGAGGAAAACCTATGAGGCGACAAGTGGCTGCAGCACTGGCGCTGGTCGGTCTGGTGGGGTGCGCCCCTACGACCAATTTCCCCAAGATAGATGCTTCATTGACCGAAGCTGAAGCGCAGAAACAACGCATCGCCGCGCTGGAGGCGGAACTTAGTCATGTGCAACGGTTGGACAACATCTCGTTTCCGATCTTAGTGCGCAATTCCGACCTATGCGACGACGAGGTTCGGCACATGGTCGGCATACGGACCGCTACTCTTGAAAACTATGAGGACGAATGGCGCGAGGCTGCAAGAGTGGCGCTCGGGGTTGGCGATCGAGTCACAGTCCTCGGCATTGGCAAAGGATCACCCGCCGAAAAAGCGGGATTGGCCGTAAACGACAAGCTCCTGAGCATCGCTGGTCAAGACATCGGCTGGGGTAGGAGCGCCGACAAGAAGTTCGGTGATCTGTTGGATAGACTCGCGGGTGACAATCTCAGCGAGGTCAAGTTTGTGGTAGACCATCACGGCGAACCACGGACGCTTACAATTAGACCTGTCGTCGGCTGCGATTATGCGGTGAACTTCGTGCACAACGACGATGTAAACGCGTGGGCAGACGGCAAAGGTGAACCGCTCCGGGTTTGGCGGAGGCCATTTTGTTTGAGTCACGCCGCCATGTCTGACTGCTTCAGCATGGCGTAGTGGCGTTCCTCGGCTTCGGCCGGCGGGATGTTTCCGATGGGCTCCAGGAGCCGCCGGTTGTTGAACCAATCCACCCATTCCAGAGTAGCGAGCTCGACGGCCTCGAATGAGCGCCACGGCCCGCGCCGGTGAATGACCTCGGCTTTGTAAAGACCATTGATGGTCTCGGCCAGAGCATTGTCATAAGAGTCGCCGACGCTGCCCACCGAGGGTTCGATGCCCGCTTCCGCCAGGTGCTCGGTATATTTGATCGAGACATATTGGCTCCCTCTATCGCTGTGATGGATCAGCCCACCGCGATGGACGGGTCGCCGCGCATGAAGCGCTTGTTCCAGGGCATCGAGAACAAAGCCGGCATGGGCTGTCCGGCTCACCCGCCAGCCGACGATGCGGCGGGCATAGGCGTCGATGACAAAGGCGACATAGACGAAGCCAGCCCAAGTGGCCACGTAGGTAAAGTCCGAGACCCACAGCCTGTTCGGTGCCGGAGCGTGGAACTGGCGATTGACCTTGTCGAGCGGGCAAGGCGCGGCCTGGTCGCTGACTGTCGTGCGGATCGGCTTGCCGCGGATCACCCCTTGCAAGCCCATCTCCCGCATCAGCCGCTCAACAGTGCAGCGAGCGACATCGAAGCCTTCCCGCTGCAATTGTCGCCACACCTTGCGAACGCCGTAGACACGGAAGTTCTCTTTGAAGACGCGTCGGACCTCGACCTTGAGAGCCATATCCCGTTTCGCCCGTGCCGACAGCCTGGCCGGATCGCGCCGCCTGGCCACATGGTCGTAGTAGGTCGACGGGGCGATCGGCAGCACCTTGCAGATCGGCTCGACCCCGTGCGCCTCGCGGTGATCGCCGATGAACGCGATCATGGCTTGAACCGGCGGTCGAGCTCCGCCTGGGCAAAATAGGCGCTCGCCTTGCGCAGGATCTCGTTGACCTGCCGGAGGTCGCGGTTCTCCCGCTCCAGGGCTTTCAGCCGCTCGGCGACCTCGCTGGGGACGCCGGCGCGCACGCCGCTATCGCGCTCGAACCTCTTCACCCACTCATTGAGTGTCTGCGCCGTGCAGCCGATCTTCCCAGCTATCGAGGAAACAGCCGCCCAACGCGAGGCGTGTTCGCCCTCGTGATCCACAACCATCCGCACCGCACGGGCGCGAACCTCAGAAGAAAACCTGTTCCTTGTCTTGCTCATAATGGCTCCACTTTCTCAAGAGTTGGAGCCTCCGCCAAACCCGGAGCGGTTCAAGGTGTTTACATCACAACCGGTATGCTTCGGTTTGCCGAAACTGACGAAGAGGTGGCGCTGGTTCTTGGGCATGAATTGGCCCACAATACCCGCGGTCACATCGCATCAAGACAAGGTAATGCGTTAATCGGTGCAATATTCGGGGCCGTGCTCACCGGCCTTACGGGCGTCGATGTAACCAATCTTGGATCGCAAATCGGTGCCGGCGCGTTTTCGCAGGACTTCGAGGCGGAGGCAGATTATGTGGGCGTCTACCACACCGCTCGGGCAGGTTTCGATATCGCCAACGCGGCGTCGTTCTGGCGCCGCATGGGTCTATCGCATCCGCAAGCGATCCATCTTTCAGGCTCAACCCATCCCTCGACGGCAACGCGTTTTCTGGCCATTGAGAAGACCGTTGACGAGATCGAAACAAAACGCGCCAACAACTTACCGTTGGTTCCTGATGAGCGGGCCGCTGACCAACAGGCGCCCACAAAAGAGCCGGCTGGTTGAAGCGAGCACCCGCGGGGGTTGTCTGCCCTCGGTGTAAAGGAATTGCATAATACGCAATGTCCTGCGTTGACTGTTATTGCATAACATGCAATAAACCTCCGCGTGCGGCCACTGTCGCCCACGAGGGAGGAACCCATGCTCGCCACCTCCGACCACAACATCGACCATCTCCCGAAGCGCTTCTACGTCGACTGGATCAACCTCGACGGCGATCTTGAGGTCACGCCCTTCTGGGCCGCATCGGCGGGCGAAGCGCTAGCCCAGGTCCACGCGTGGTCGTGGCTCAAGCCGGGCGAGCGCCTGCTGGGCGTCAGCGCCGCGTGGGACGCGGTGGTCGTCGACGACGAGGTGATGCTGCGCAGAGAGTGGTTCGAGCGCCAGCGTGAGGCGGAATACGTGCTGGCGATGGGCGCGGCGGCGTTCCCGCACGAGAAAGAGGCCGCGTGATGGGTCGAATGGTCGTCGCGGCCGCGCCTATGCTGGCGCTGCTGGCGCTCGCCGTGTGGTTGCCGGATCGCGTCAGTGCAACGGTGGCAGTGCTGGCCGCGTCCGGCGGCTACATCGTGGGCTTCGTCTCGCATTACATCTCCGGCAAGACACCGGACCCGGTAATCGTCACGCTGCCGAACGGTGCCTCGCTGAAGGAAGCCGGAACGCTCCTGCGCAATGTGGCGAACGAAATGAAGCAGCGGGGATGGGACAGTCGCCGAGACCTGCTCAGCGGGCTCGTGCTCAAAGACCAGGGCGCGGTCTACACGCCCGAGGTTTGGGGTGACAAAGCGCCAGGGCGGTTTCTCCGGGCGGCGGAGCTGTCCGACGAGTTAGAGGCCGCCATTCGCAAGCGATACGGCGATCAGCACCCCGATGACCGTGGTCATAGCAACGCGGAGGCGTCGTCATGACCGCTACCGAAAGAGGCGGCATGATGGCAGCGCACACCCCGGGGCCTTGGTGCGCAACCCGAAGCGACTGGGGGCAGCCGCAATTCATCAGTGCCGGTGGTGACACGCATCTCGTCGCACTGTGTGGCTATGTCTCGGAGAAAACCACCGTCGAAGCCAACGCCTGCCTGATCGCGGCCGCGCCCGAGATGCTGGAGGCGCTGAAGGCGAGCAACCGGACGCTGATCGCCGAGCGCGACGTCATCTACGACAGCATCACGAACAGTGCCGGAGAAATTACTGACCCAGCGGAAGGCAAAGGACTGGCCGAGTACAACGCCCTGATCGACGCCAACCGCGCCGCCATCGCCAGGGCGACGGGAGATGGCGCATGAGCGCGACCGTCGACCTCGACACCCTGATGCGCGCCTACTGGGCCGCCTCACAATCCCTGCGCGGGCGAAACCACGTATCACGCGCCACTGCGGCGGCGTCGCAGGGCGCCGCGGTACCGCCCGCGCGCGATGCGAAAAATGCGACATCGGATTTGCCGTCCGAAGCGTTCGTCACACGAGCGATGGGTGCCTACGCGAGCGCGCCCACCGGCATCGCCATCAGCGACTTCCAGATGGAGAACCGCGGGCACTACGAAGCACTGTCGGATGATCAGCAGGCGACGCTCAGGCAAGCCGAGGCCGCGCGACGCAAGGAACTGGAAGCGGGTGCAGGATGACCGCAAAAACGAAGTTTGAAGACTGGGCCATCCTGGAGCTGATGGGCCATCGGCGCCTGGCCGGATACGTCACCGAGCAGGAGATCGCCGGCGCTTCGTTCCTCCGCCTCGATGTTCACACCGCCGACAGCATTGTCGCCACGCAGTTCTATTCACCCGCGTCGGTCTATTGCCTCACGCCGACCACCGAAGACATCGCGCGGGCGCTCGCTGAGCGGTCCCAGCCACAGCCGGTCCACCGCTACGAGCTTGCGCCGCCGGCGCGCTCTGCTGTTGCGGACCATGACGAACACATGGCGGCCGATTGACAATGGTTACCGGCGAGCGCAGCATGGTGGTGGAGCTTAAGAACTCCCCGCAGGCGGTTTACCGCCCCCGTGAGACAGGCGGCTTTTTCATGCCCATGTTCCGGGGGCGGCGCTCATGTCCAGGGCTTCGGCCTAAAAGGCGTCGGCCCGCCCTGTGGAGGGTTCTTAACCCCCGGAGCGCCATTGGCTTAAGAACTCGTGTCGCTCCGGCAATTGCTGCCACAGGAGCGACAAGCATGAACACTCTCCCCAAGACCGTCCGCTTTCAGGACACCGACCTTTCCATCATCGACCGCGACGGCGCGCCGTGGCTGACGAGTCCGCAAATTGCGGACGCGTTGGGCGCACGTGACAGACGCGCGATTTCTGACATCCACAAGCGCCACCGTGACGAATTCACGCCCGCCATGACAGCGGTGATCCGCCACGGGCGCTCGCGGGTGCGCATCTTCTCCCCGCGCGGCGCTCACCTGATCGCCATGTTCGCGCGCACCACGAGGGCCAAGGCCTTCCGCCAATGGGTGCTCGACGTGCTTGAGCAACATGCGGCTCAGCCCGCGCTTCCCGCGCCGACGCCATTCCAGGAACGCCGCCGCTACCTCGTCGTTATGGAAGCGGGCGGTGTCACCGGCATGACAGAGCTCGGTGATGAGTGCCTCGTGCCGAGAGGCCGCGTGGAAATCGTGCGGCGCAATCTCGCCACCCTGCGCGAGCAGCTTAACGCGCTCATTGGTGAGTCTGGCGTGTCCGTGCTCGACGTGCCAGTGGCCGAGGTCAAGGAAGGGCGGGACGTTGAGTGAGCTTGTCCGCTACGACGGAATGTGCCGTGCGATCGCCGAGTGCTATGCCATGGATGAAATCAAGGATATCCGCGACAAGGCGATGGCCCTGGAGCACTACTGCCGACAGGCCAACGACATGGAATCGGAGCGCAAGTGCATCGCGATTCGCATACGCGCCGAGCGCCGCGTGGGGCAACTGCTCAAGGAGATGGAACAACGCGGTACCCGAGAAGGCCGGGGCGGTGACCGCCGCAGCAAATCAAAGTCGCGCGCCACGACTTTGAACGATCTTGGCGTGTCCAAGGATCAATCCAGCCAGTGGCAAAAGCTGGCAGATGTGCCGGAGGACAAGTTCGAGAGTGACGGCATCGAAACCGAGCAGGACGACCTGTTCCCGGCCCTGCAATCGCGATATCCCGTAGCCCACTCATCGGATACGGAACCGGAATATGTTCTACTCGATCACCTGACCGAAGCGGATGCCATGTTCAACGTCAATCGCCTTCGCCGCGAGGGCGAGGCCAAGCTGCACCATGCCGATGCTTTGGAATCGTGGTGGTACATCCCCAAGGCAGCATAGTGGCGATGCTCGGCCAGCACGAGTACCCGCAATGACGGAATGCCCCTGGTGCACGGTGGAGTTCGCGCCGGCAAGGCGCGGCGCCTATGCCAAGCGGTTCTGCTCGGCCGGGTGCCGCAACCAGTTCAACTCCGCGAAGCGGAAGTTCATTGATGCGCTCATGGGCGATGGCGACAGAGTGATCCGCGAATGGAATGCCGTTTCCGCGTCGTGCACGACGCACAGAGACGCGATACGGCCCTCGGGAGTGGGTGGGTAGCCATGACGGCCTCGCGCGTCGCAGCGACGGAATTTCGGCGATGACCGCGCGCCGCTCCGACCTCAGCGATCTCCCGGACTGGCCCCGGCTGCTATCGCGCGAGCAGGCGGCGGCCTATCAGCCCGGTGATGAAGTCGCGCTTTGATCAATCGGTTTCGGGGGCGACGATGATGATGATAACGAGCATGGCTGGTTTGCCTTCGATGTTCGCCACGATGGCGATCGCCAGGGCAGCATCGAACTGAATAACGAACAAAAGGGTGCTCTTTGCACTCGCAGCCTCCCTCGGCGTGCCTGATCCGAACAGCGCGCGCATCAGAATGCCGAGATTGAACCCGGCGACATGGATCAGGTAGCGTTTGTGGACGTTCTCGCGCGCCCGCAGCAACGCGCGGCGCATGCCGCCACGGTCGAGGACATGGGCGAAGCTGCGCTCGACCATCTCACCGCGCCTGCGCATGGCGTTCCGCGCGACGCCGGACTTCAATCGCGCCCGGTTGGCGTAGACAGCCTGACGTGCCGCCTGGTCGCCATGCCAGCGCAGATAGCCGTTGGCGGGCTCCGGCTCGGAGATCCGCGTTTTCCAGACGCCGCCGTCGAGGTCTTTCAGCCCCTCGCGTGAATGATAGCCCTTGTCGCCAACGAGACTGCAGGGCTCTGCCCGTGTTGGAGCCAGGCCGACCTCGGCGAGGTTGCGCGCGGCCGCCTCCAGCGTCCCAGGCAAAGTCGTCGTGTCGCCTTCATCGGCTGGATAGATCGGTGCCGCAACGATGACGCCGGTGTCGAGATCGACCGCGTGCTCGGGCTTGTAGGCCAGATGCGTGGTGCCGTCCTTCATCCGCGCGATCTTCGCATCAGGATCGGTCGGGCTCGTCCAATCCTTGTTCGAAAGCTTCTTGCCCTTCCGCCGGCGATCGAGCCGGACGAGGTCGTCGATCGTCGGCGTTTCGACGCCACTCTCCTTCGCCATTTGCGTCAGCATCTCGCGATAGGTCTCGCCGCTATCGCGCCGCACGATGGCTCGCAGGGCGGCGTTGGCTTCCATCGTCGAGCCGTCGACGCCGATCCGCTCGCCCTTCACCAGACCGCGCGCGGCGACGAGAGCCAGAACCCAGTCGAAAACCTTTTCATGGACCTCGTGCGGCAGCCGGCCGCGCGTCTTCGACAACCAGGAATGATCGGGAACCTTGTCCCGGTTCGCCAACCGCAGAAACGCGCGAAGCGACAGCGAATCCGAACAGCGCCAAGCGATGCCGCGCTCGCTGCCGATGCCCTCGAAATAGCCGATCATGTGCATCCGGAAATAACGCCCCGGCGGCAGCGAAGGAGCCCCCATCCGAGGTGCGTAGTATGGCTTGCACGTCGCCTCCACGAAGCCGTCAAAGCCAGACTCGGTCAGCAACTCATGCAGCCGGTCGGAAAACGCGTGTCCAGGCGAACGCGGCATCTCCGCCCATGTCACCACGAGGTCACCCTGAACCTCGCTCTGTCGTCTCAATGCCATCGCACGACGCCCGTCTAAATCTCTATGTTCAGACAGAATCAGACACGCCGGACTTCGTCAACGGGCTGCTATGTCGGCGTGAGCGTCGGCATGTTGGAAAGCCGCATTGGCGATCCGTTTCCAGAACCGATCAGGATAGGTGGACGCAAGCTCTATGACCGCCGCGCTCTCGACAGGGCGGTTGATCGGCTCACTGGAAATGCCCCACAGTCACTGGCCAGCGAGGTTCGCCGGAGGCTGATCGATGCAGGGTATCAGGTTGCGCCACGTTAACCGTTATCGCGTCAAGGGGCGCATCTACTGGTATCACCGCCTCACACGCGAGCGCCTGCCGGACGAGCCGAACGCGCGCGCCAAGCGGGTTCTGGAGATCAACGCCACGATGGAGGGCTGGCGGGACGACACGATCCCCGGCTCGCTGGGCGACCTGATCGCGCGCTACAAGGCCAGCCCTGAGTTTCAGCGGCGCACGCCGGCGACACGGCGCGGCTACATGATCTATCTCGACCTTCTGGGGCGTGGTTTCGGCGATCTGGCAGTCGAAGACGCCGACCGCGCCTGGCTCTACGAGCTCCGCGACAACATGGCCGACACGCCGCGCGCGGCGAACTCCGCGCTGCAAATCGCGTCGATCCTGATGGGCTGGGCGGTCGACCGCGGCTGGCGCCCGGACAATCCGGTGCGCGGCGTCAAGAAGCTCAAAACAACCGGCCGATACGAGCCGTGGCCGGACGTGGCGATTGAACGCTTCCGCCACGAGGCCAACCCGCGCATGATGTGGGCGCTCGAACTGGCCCTCTACACCGGACAGCGTCAGGGCGACGTGCTGGCGATGCAATGGCGGCACATTCAGGACGGGCTGATATCGGTCGAGCAGGCCAAGACTGGCGAGCGACTGGTGATCCCGATCCACCCCGACCTGGCCGCCGTGCTCGACCGCTTCCCGCGCGAGCACATGTACATCGTCACCCGCCAGGACGGCCGTCCCTACACGTCCGGCGGCTTCCGAACGATCTTTCGCCGCGAGCTGGCCCGTCTCTGTCTCACCGGTTTGCAGTTCCACGGCCTGCGTCCCACAGCAGGCAAGAGGCTGGCCGAGGCCGGCTGCACCGATCGCGAGATCATGGCGATTCTCGGTCACCGGACGGCCAGCATGGTCACACTTTACACGCGCGGTGCCGAGCAGAAACGGCTGGCCAAAGCGGCCATCGTAAAGCTCGGAACGAGAACAAAACTGCCTAACAATGCGGATCGAACTGCCTAACTAGTTATCAAACACTGACGCATCTGTCATCTAAGTCATTGATTTAATTGGCGAGCCCGGTGGGAATCGAACCCACGACACGCGGATTAAAAGTCCGCTGCTCTACCGACTGAGCTACGGGCTCCAGCGCTGTCTAGCGCATTTTCCGGAGCAGTGAAACGATTGCCGGAAATCGCCGCGCGCTAGTCGCCGGTGGTCCCCCGCCGTCCCGCTTGCGATCGCGCATCCTCAACCGCAACGGGACTGCCCACCGAGGCGTTTCCGCCATCAAGCGCGACGGTCGGGCGCCTCAGGGGCGTCACCGGTCTCCCTTGAAAGGCGCCTCACGACAGAACAGGCCATCGGGCTCCGGCGCGCAACGCTTCACGGAACCTGTGCTGTGAACGGCCCAGGCAACGCTGCCGCCCTGTTGGCCCTGGGACGCAGTGATCGAGACCCACGCTCCGGTCGCCTGTGCGTCGGCGTTCTTGTCGAAGTACACGGCGGCCGCAACGACGGCGGCGACGATAACGATGGCATGCGGATAGGTCAACTTCTCCTCCTCCTAACACAAACGGCCGACTTTTATTCTCGGTCCCCGCTATCTAGTGGATTGATTGGAACGAAAGAGTCCGAATTGGGATTCCGTATTTTGCTGTGGTATGCGAATCTGGCGCATGCGCAGTGGAATCTCCTTCACCCTATCCGCCGGCGACCGTCAGCGATTGCGCGCGGTCGTCGCGGATCCCAAGAGCCCGCAGAAACACGTGGAGACCTCCAACAACCGGGGGATTTGACGAAGATTTTGGTGTGCTGTCTGACTTTCGCTGAGATCGGCGGTGTTGACGTCCGCAACCATCCGCCGTTTCGTTCTCGGCGGAGGGTTTTGGCGCTATTCAGGCGGACTCATACCATGGCGGCCCTGCGCTCATGGAAGATCAGACGCTGGAAATTGTAAGCCAGGTTGGCGAGGCCGATCTTGGCCTCCGCCCGCTTGAGCCCGATGGTACGGATGAAAAGGCCCATGCGATCCTTCTGCTGGGCGAAGACGTGCTCCACATGCGCACGGACCGCTGACTTGCGGGCATTGGCCTGGGCGGTCGCCTTGGGCATGGCCCGGCCCGGCGGCTTCTTGCGGTGGATGTGGGAGACCCGACCCTTGCCGGCCAGCCACGCCTCGTTGGCCTTCGAGCGATAGGCGCTGTCAGCCCACACGCCGGCGGCCAGATTGTCGCCGGTGACGAGCTGACGCAACATCTTGCCGTCATGGCGGGCGGCATCGGTCACAGCCGAGCTGCGGATGAAGCCGTAGGCCCGATCGATGACGACATGATTCTTGTAGCCGAACACCGGGATCGCGATGTCGGGCATGCGCCGTTGCAACCCGGCGGGGTTCTTGCGCCGCCCGGTCTTCACCGTCCACCGCGCATCCGTGTCCTTCTGCGCCGCCTTGGCTGGCTGATCGGGCCAGACCTCGGACGCGCTCTTGCCCGCCTTGATCGCCCGCTTCTCGTCATCGCTGTGGCGCTGCTTGGGCGCCGATACCAACGTCGCATCGACGATCTGCCCGCCCATCGCCAGATAGCCGCACCGGCGCAATTCGCCATCGAAGGCGGCAAACAGCTTATCCATCGCCCCGGCCCGGACCAGACGCTCGCGAAAGGTCCATATGGTGTTGCGGTCCGGCGTCGGCGCTCCGAGATCGAAGCCTAGGAAGCGAAGCCAGCTCAAGCGATCGCGGATCAGAAACTCCATCCGCTCGTCACTCACCGTGTGCCGCGCGGCCAGGATCAGAACCTTGAGCATCGCCACCGCATCGTAGGCCGGGCGGCCACCTTTCGATCCGTCCGAATAGCCCAGCGCCGCCTCAAGCGGCGCGCGGAAAATCTCGAAGTCGACGACCTTTGCCAGCACCTCCAACGGATCACCCGTCGCCGAAAGCTTTCGAAGATGATCCGGTAAGCCGAACAGACCAGCCTGCCTCATCAATACCTCCTCAAACCGAACCGCCGTAGAGAATCACAACGAGGCAAAATTCACGAGGTAAATGGAGGCGTCCATCTGGAGACCTCTAACAACCGGCCGATTTGGCGCGGATAAGGGTGTCCTGTTGGCCGATCCGTGCGGCGGGTGGATTTGACGGCGTTATTCGTCCGCGGTTTCGTTCTCAGCGGGGTGTTTTTTGGTCATACGGGCGGACTCATGCCATGGCGGCCCTGCGCTCATGGAAGATCAGACGCTGGAAATTATAGGCGAGGTTGGCGAGGCCTATCTTGGTCTCGGCCCGCTTGAGCCCGATGGTCCGGACGAACAGGCTCATGCGATCCTTCTGCTGGGCGAAGACATGCTCGACGCGTGCACGGACCGCTGACTTGCGGGCATTGGCCCGGGCGGTCGCCTTGGGCATGGCCCGGCCCGGCGGCTTCTTGCGGTGGATGTGGGAGATCCGACCCTTGCCCGCCAGCCACGCCTCGTTCGCCTTCGAGCGATAGGCGCTGTCAGCCCACACGCCGGCGGCCAGATTGTCGCCGGTGACGAGATGACGCAACATCTTGCCGTCATGGCGGGCGGCATCGGTCACCGCCGAGCCGCGGATGAAGCCGTAGGCCCGATCGATGACGACATGATTCTTGTAGCCGAACACCGGGATCGCGATGTCGGGCACGCGCCGTTGCGCCCCGGCGGGGTTCTTGCGCCTTCCGGTCTTCACCGTCCACCGCGCGTCTGTGTCCTTCTGCGCCGCCTTGGCCGGCTGATCGGGCCAGATCTCGGACGCGCTCTTGCCCGCCTTGATCGCCCGCTTCTCGTCATCGCGGTGGCGCTGCTTGGGCGCCGATACCAGGGTCGCATCGACGATCTGCCCGCCCATCGCCAGATAGCCGCACCGGCGCAGCTCGCCATCGAAGGCGGCAAACAGCTCATCCATCGCCCCGGCCCGGACCAGACGCTCGCGAAAGGTCCAGATGGTGTTCCGGTCCGGCGTCGGCGCTCCGAGATCGAAGCCCAGGAAGCGAAGCCAACTCAAGCGGTCGCGGATCAGAAACTCCATCCGCTCGTCGCTCACCGTGTGCCGCGCGGCCAGGACCAGAACCTTGAACATCGCCACCGCATCGTAGGCCGGGCGGCCGCCTTTCGATCCGTCCGAATAGCCCAGCGCCGCCTCAAGCGGTGCGCGGAAAATCTCGAAATCGACAACCTTCGCCAGCACCTCCAACGGATCGCCAGTCGCCGAAAGCTTGCGCAAATGATCCGGTAAGCCGAACAGGCCAGTCTGCCTCATCAATACCCCCCTCGAATCGAACCGCCGCAGAGAATCACAACAAGGCAAAATTGGCGAGGTAAATAGAGGCGTCCATCTTCGTCGACTCCGTGCCCGGGGAGGGGGCATCGTTTACGATCTTCTTCCCCCGTTACGAGGAGGCGACCAGCCCAACCGCAGACGCAACGGCCGCCCCCGATCAGGTTGAACCGGCGCCTCGTGAACCGGAAATCGCCGCCGACACCACGGGCACCGGTACGATCCTTCTTGTTGAAGACGAGGACGCGGTGCGCAGCTTCGGCGCCCGGGCGGTGCGCTCCAAGGGATATGAAGTGCTCGAGGCCGATTGCGGCGAAGAAGCGATCGAGCTAGTGGAGAGATCGGAACGAAAGAGTCCGAATTGGGATTCCGTATTTTGCTGTGGTATGCGCCCGGCAAGGCGCCGGTCCCGCTCGATCGTGTCGCCGAGATCGTGCGCCTGACGCAGCAACCGCCGCCGTTTGAGGCGACCCACTGGACGTTGCGCGCGATCGCCAGGGCGGCCGGTATTGCCGCCTCGACGGTGCAGGCGATCTGGAAGGCTCACGGTCTCAGCCCGCACCGCTGGCGCAACTTCAAGCTGTCGACCGACCCTGCCTTCGCCGAGAAACTCACCGATATCGTCGGCCTGTATGTCGACCCGCCGGCCCATGCGGTGGTGTTGTCGATCGATGAGAAGTCACAGATCCAGGCGCTCGACCGCCGGTCTGCCGATGAAGAAGGGACGCGCCGGCACCATGACCCATGACTACAAACGGCACGGCACGACCACGCTGTTTGCGGCGCTCAACGTTCTGGACGGAACGGTGATCGGCCAGAACATGCAGCGCCACCGCCATCAGGAGTTCATCCGCTTCCTCAACCGCATCGAGCGCACGGTGCCGGCGGACAAGGCCATCCACGCGATCGTCGACAACTACGCGGCGCACAACAAGGACAAGGTCCGCGCCTGGCTCGCCCGCCATCCGCGCTGGACTTTCCACTTCACACCGACCTCCTGCTCGTGGCTCAATGCCGTCGAGGGCTTCTTCGCAAAACTCACCCGGCGGCGGCTCAAGCACGGCGTCTTCCATTCCGTCGTCGATCTCCAGGCCGCAATCAACCGCTTCGTCCGCGAATACAATGCGGCCAACCCACAGCCATTCATATCGAAAGCCGACCCCGACGACATCATCGCAGCCCGAAACCGAGGGTTCCAAACGTTGGAATCAATCCACTAGATAGCCGACATGGTACCACGCGCCATCGGTGTTACACGCGCTTTGTGAGGGGTGATGTTCGGCATGTGAACCGCGCCGGCCACCGTGCCTGGCGACCCGCTGCGCCAACTACATCAAATTGGCGTTTGTCACGGCGTGAGATACACCACGTGAAGCTCGGATATCGAGATCTGCGATCCGGTTCCGGCTAGCCAGGGTCGCTCGCGCGCCGAAGTGATTACCGCGCAAGCCTTTGATATGAAGCAACATTATCTCGCCTCAATACGCGGCGGCCAGGCCACTTGTGCCCACTCGTGCCAGCATAGCGTCATCGCCACGCGGGTGAGCACAGGGGCTGTCCGATAGCCGTTGCCGCTAGGGTGCATCTGCAGCGACGATCATGCTCACGATCTGATCCGGATCGGTGACGGTTCCGTTGCGGCTGCTGTCACCTTTCTTGATCTGATCGACATGTTCCATGCCTTCGGTGACCTGACCCCATGCCGTGTACTGGCCGTTCAGCCAAGGCGCCTCGGCGAATACAATAAAAAACTGGCTATTGGCGCTGTCCGGACTGTTGGCGCGGGCCATCGATACGGTGCCACGCACATGCGGTTCATTGCTGAACTCGGCCGCCAGGTCGGGAAGCTTCGATCCGCCCGTACCGGTGCCGGTCGGATCGCCGGTTTGCGCCATGAAGCCGTCGATAACGCGATGGAAAACGACGCCGTCGTAGAAGCCTTCGCGCGTGAGTTCCTTGATGCGAGCGACGTGGTTGGCCGCCAGATCCGGACGCAGCGTGATCACGACGCGGCCCGTTTTAAGTTCCAGATAGAGCGTGTTCTCCATGTCAACATCCTGTGCAGTGACGATAGTGGGTAATACGACGCCAATGACCACCGCCACGGCGCGAAGTGTGAGTCGGCGAATTTGATGCATCGGGGATCCCTTCTTTAGCCGGTATGCGCACCGCCGGCAGCGGTGCGGTAGCGTTCGGTAATCGCGGCGGCCGCACGCGGCGACACGAAACTGGATACGTCGCCGCCGAGTTGCGCGATCTCTTTGACGAAGCGCGAGGAAATGAACTGCTGGCGCTCCGCCGCCATCAGAAAGACGGTTTCGATATTCGGGTTCAGCCGTGCGTTCATCGCAGCCATTTGAAACTCGAACTCGAAATCGGATACGGCGCGCAACCCGCGTACGATGCACTGAGCGCCCGAGTTGGCGGCGAAATCCATCAGCAAGTTGGCGAACGGTTTGACTTCAATCCGCTCGCGCAGCTCTTCCGGCTCGAGCGTCTCGACCTCGCCAACGACCAAGGCCACCCGTTCCGCGGCATCGAACAGCGGCCTCTTGCCGGCGTTTTCCGCCACCGCCACAACCAGCCGGTCAACGACCTTCATGGCGCGGACGATGATGTCCAGATGGCCATTGGTGATCGGATCGAAGGTTCCGGGATACACGCCGATGCGCGGCGGGTCGGTCATGATTGCGATGGACCATCCATTGGAGCGTCGCCGTTCTGGTCCGCCTCATCGCTCAGACGCGTCACCGACACGACGCGCTCGTCGGCACCGACCCGGAACAGGGTCACGCCGCGCGTGCTGCGGCCGGCGATGCGGATCTCATCGACGCGGGTGCGAATTAATTGACCGGCATTTGTGACCAGCATGATCTGGTCGGCTTCGGAGATCACCAGCGATGCGACGACCGTGTTGTCGGGCTCCTTGCCCAGATCGATATTGGTGATGCCCTGACCGCCACGGCCGGTGACCCGGTACTCATAAGCCGAAGTCCGTTTGCCGAATCCGTGGGCCGCTACGGTCAGGACGAACTGCTCGTCCGCACGCATGGCGGCGTAACGCTCGTCATCGATGGCATCGCCCGCAGGTTCCGAGACATCCTCGGCGCGCTCGGCCCGCCTGCGCCGCAGATAGGCGTCACGCTCCTCCGCGTCGAAGAGAACATGTCCCAACACCGACATGGAGATCACGACATCGTCGATCAGTCGAATGCCACGCACGCCGGTCGAGGCGCGGCCGGTGAACAGGCGCACGTCGGTGGCCGCAAACCGAATGCACCTTCCGTCACGGGTCGCCAACAAGGCATCGTCGTCGTCGGTACATGTCCGCACGCCGATCAGCGTGTCGCCGGCATCGAGCTTCATGGCGATCTTGCCATTGCTCTGCACATTGATGAAATCGGACAGCCGGTTGCGGCGGACGTTTCCGCTGGCGGTGGCGAACATCAGGTTCAACTCCGACCAAGTGCCCTCATCCTCCGGCAGCGGCATCAGCGTGGTGATCGTCTCGTCCTCGGTCAGCGGCAACAGGTTGACCATGGCCTTGCCGCGCGCCTGCGGCTTGCCTAGCGGCAACCGGTAGACCTTCAGCTTGTAGACCATGCCGCGCGAGGAGAAGAACAGAACCGGCGTGTGCGTATTCACGACATACACGCGACTGACAAAGTCCTCCTCGCGCGTGGCCATCCCGGCGCGGCCCTTGCCGCCGCGGCGCTGCGCCCGATAGGTGGACAACGGGACACGCTTTATGTAGCCGCCGAGCGTAACGGTGACGACCATGTCCTCGCGCGGGATCAGGTCCTCGATGTCCTGCTCGAACTCGACCGGCTCAAGCGTCGTGCGCCGCGGATCGGCGAACCGTTTCTTTATGTCCAGCAGTTCGGTGCGCAGGATGCCGTAGAGGCGTTCGTGGCTGGACAGGATGTCGAGATAGTCGCGAATCTGGGCGACGATCTGCTCCAGCTCGGCCGCGATTTTCTCGCGCTCGAGCCCGGTCAGGCGGTGCAGTCGTAGATCCAGGATCGCGCGCGCCTGCGCCTCGGATAGTCGGTAGTTGGCGTCCGCGCCGACGCCGGCCCCCGGCTCATCGATCAACGCGATCAGCGGCGCAACGCTACCCGCCGGCCACGGCGTTGCCATCAACCCGGCGCGCGCCTCGGCCGGGTCCCTGGCGTTGCGGATCAACTTGATGACGGCATCGATGTTGGCAACGGCCACCGCCAGGCCGACGAGCGTGTGCGCCCGTTCCCGTGCTTTGCGCAGATCGTGATTGGTGCGCCGGGTAATGACCTCCTCGCGAAAGGCGATGAAGGCTTCCAGGATCCGTTTGATATTGAGCAGCTCGGGCCGGCCGGCATCGAGCGCCAGCATGTTGACGCCGAACGTCGTTTGCAGCGGCGTGTGCCGGTACAACTGGTTGAGCACGACTTCCGGCACGGCGTCGCGCTTGAGCTCGACAACGACCCGGACACCGTGCCGATCGGACTCATCGCGCAAATCCGACACGCCCTCGATGACCTTGGCGTTCACGACCTCTGCGATTCGCTCGATCATTCGCGCCTTGTTGACCTGGTAGGGTATTTCGCTAACGACGATCGCCTTGCGACTGTCGCGGATGTCCTCGATCGCGGACCGTCCGCGCACCGACAGGGAGCCGCGGCCCATGTGATAGGCGGCGCGGATACCGGCCGAGCCCATGATGATGCCGCCGGTCGGGAAGTCCGGCCCCGGTATATGGGTCTCGATCAAGGCATCGATGGAGATATCGGAATCGTCGATGACCGCGCAGCAGGCGTCGATCACCTCGCCCAGATTATGGGTCGGGATGTTGGTTGCCATACCGACGGCGATGCCGCCGGCGCCGTTGACGAGCAGGTTTGGGATCTTGGTCGGCAGGACCGTCGGTTCGCTCTCCGAGCCATCGTAGTTGGGCTGGAATTCGACAGTTTCCTTCTCGATGTCGGCGAGCAGTTCATGCGCCGGACGCCCCAGGCGGGCCTCGGTGTAGCGTGTCGCCGCCGCCGGATCGCCGTCCATGGAACCGAAATTGCCCTGCCCGTCGATCAGCACGAGCCGCATGGAGAATTCCTGCGCCATGCGCACCATCGCGTCGTAGATCGCGGATTCGCCGTGCGGGTGATACTTGCCCATCACCTCGCCGATGATGCGCGCAGACTTGCGATACGGGCGATCGGCCGTGTAACCGCCTTCCTGCATGGAGTAGAGGATGCGCCGGTGCACGGGCTTCAAACCGTCGCGTACATCGGGCAGAGCGCGCGAGACGATCACGCTCATGGCGTAATCGAGATAGGAGCGTCTCATCTCCTCCTCGATCGTCACCGGCGTGATGTCGAAAGCGGGCGGCGCGGGGGGCGGGTTAGTCACGCGCTAGGGACCCTCGTGGGCAGTCGACATCGGCTTGTGGGTGAAATAAGGGCGCAACTTTAGCCTATTCCCGGCCGCCCCTCAACGCCCGGGGCGTAGCGCGTCCAGCCGCCCTCACGGCCTGGAACGCCACACGGTCGGCAATCCGGTGACGCAAAAGTGAGGTCGTCGAGCATCGCGCTCGGCAAAGCGACGCGGATGAGGTAGACAGCGGCGCAGCATGACGGTCGATAACAATGATACTAGCCTGAGGGGCGTGCTCGCAGCGGCGCTGACGCCGCTGACGGCGGCGTTGGAACCGGACCTTGACTGCCTCGTCGCGCACGGCAAGACGCTGCTGGCCCATGGGTGCGATGGGCTCGCCGTGCTCGGCACCACCGGCGAGGCCAACACCCTGTCGATCGAGCAGCGTCTAGGTGTGATCGAGGCGGCCTGCGCCGGTCTGCCGGGCGATCGGCTGGTAATCGGCACCGGGTGTTGCGCGCTGACTGATACGCTGACGCTGACCCGGGCGGCGCTTGCGGCCGGGTGCGACAACGTTCTGATGTTGCCGCCGTTCTACTACAAGAACCCGAGCGACGACGGCGTATTTCGCGCCTTCGCCGAGGTGATCGAGCGCGTCGGCTCGGCCCGCTTGCGGATCTATCTCTACCACTTCCCGCAAATGTCGGCGGTACCGATTCCGGTTGCGGTCATCGCCCGTCTTCTCGATGCCTATCCAGGCACCGTTGTCGGTGTGAAGGATAGCTCCGGCGATTGGGATCACACCGCGATGCTGCTGCGTGAGTTTCCGCACCTTGCCAGCTTTGCCGGCACCGAGCGGCTCCTTCTCGATAATTTGCGTGCCGGGGGTCCGGGCTGCATCTCGGCGACCGCAAACGTCACTGCGTTGATGGCGCATGCCGTGTACCGCGCCTGGCAAGGCAACGAGCCCGCGGACGATCTGCAGCGACATCTGACGGCGGCGCGGCGCGCGCTCGAAGGCTTCCCCGCAATCGCTGCGCTTAAGTACCTGACAGGGAGCGGCGATTCCAGATGGCGCCACATACTGCCGCCTCTGGTACCGCTGAGCGGTGAGCAGCAGCGGGCGCTGCGCGCGGCGGTCGACGGTATCGATGCCTATGACCCGGTGCCGCAAATCCACGCGGACATGCGCTGACGTTGCGAACGCATATTCACCCGAGACGCGGGCAGTGTACTTGGAGCCGGTAAGAGTTCGCGCAACACTCGATTGCCGTTGACATAATACCGCTCCATCCTCACCATTCGCGGTTGTGGAGGTGCACTTCGCCCGAGTCATTGAAACATGCTCGCCTCGGAACACTGCGGCGGTTGTCTGCCCTGCGGTCGCCGGTGGTCGCGAAAGACACGCAGTCACGTGTGTTTTCAGTACGATGACGAGTTGGAGTATTTGGGCCAGGGCCCACAGCCTCGACGTGCAGACGGCCCTGTATCAATACACGTCTGCCTACGAGATTCCGGTCATCGCTTCGGGCCTGTTCGATGCGGACGGGTTCCTGGTCGGGATCCGCATGCATACCGATCCGCGCGCGTCCATCGAGTTCCGTGAGAGGGGCGCCGACCTTGCCGGCTTCATGATCGGCAGATACGGCGACGGCTGGACCTGCCGCGACCTGCCGCGTTTGGAGGGCGAGGTGGATTTTCTCAGCCGCTATGAAAAGCGCGTCTGCGAAAAGCCCGTGTCTGATCCGTCCGCCACGATCACAATTGAAGCCCACAACTATCGCAAACCCGGTCAGCACGGGATCAACCCGCTGACGCACCTGCCCACCACCGGTCAATTCGAGGCCACAACGCGGTACGAGATGCTGCTGAGCGACTTTACATCCGACCTCGCGCGTATCGAGGCGATGGCCGATCCCGGCCCGTCGGAAAAGGAGCTGCTCGTTGAGCGAGCGCGAAATTGCCCCGGCTGCGACCTGCAGGGCGCCGACCTGAAACGCACCGATCTCACCGGCGCCAACCTGGCAGGCGCCAACCTGGCGGGTGCGAAACTACACGGTGCGATCCTGAACGGCGCCGATATCTCCGGTGCCAATCTCGAAAAGGCCAACATCAACCGCGCCGATGTGCGCCGCGCCAACTTGCGCGGATCGAACCTGAAACACGCGTGGATGTTTGAATCGCGATTCAACGGGGCCGATCTGAGCGGAGCCGATTTGACCCAGGCGCTCGCTGGCACCGTCCAACTCAACGGCGCCGACCTCACCGGCGCCAAGATGCTGGCGATGGATCTGGAGACCTCTAACAACCGGCCGATTTGGCGCGGATAAGGGTGTCCTGTTGGCCGATCCGTGCGGCGGGTGGATTTGACGGCGTTATTCGTCCGCGGTTTCGTTCTCAGCGGGGTGTTTTTTGGTCATACGGGCGGACTCATGCCATGGCGGCCCTGCGCTCATGGAAGATCAGACGCTGGAAATTATAGGCGAGGTTGGCGAGGCCTATCTTGGTCTCGGCCCGCTTGAGCCCGATGGTCCGGACGAACAGGCTCATGCGATCCTTCTGCTGGGCGAAGACATGCTCGACGCGTGCACGGACCGCTGACTTGCGGGCATTGGCCCGGGCGGTCGCCTTGGGCATGGCCCGGCCCGGCGGCTTCTTGCGGTGGATGTGGGAGATCCGACCCTTGCCCGCCAGCCACGCCTCGTTCGCCTTCGAGCGATAGGCGCTGTCAGCCCACACGCCGGCGGCCAGATTGTCGCCGGTGACGAGATGACGCAACATCTTGCCGTCATGGCGGGCGGCATCGGTCACCGCCGAGCCGCGGATGAAGCCGTAGGCCCGATCGATGACGACATGATTCTTGTAGCCGAACACCGGGATCGCGATGTCGGGCACGCGCCGTTGCGCCCCGGCGGGGTTCTTGCGCCTTCCGGTCTTCACCGTCCACCGCGCGTCTGTGTCCTTCTGCGCCGCCTTGGCCGGCTGATCGGGCCAGATCTCGGACGCGCTCTTGCCCGCCTTGATCGCCCGCTTCTCGTCATCGCGGTGGCGCTGCTTGGGCGCCGATACCAGGGTCGCATCGACGATCTGCCCGCCCATCGCCAGATAGCCGCACCGGCGCAGCTCGCCATCGAAGGCGGCAAACAGCTCATCCATCGCCCCGGCCCGGACCAGACGCTCGCGAAAGGTCCAGATGGTGTTCCGGTCCGGCGTCGGCGCTCCGAGATCGAAGCCCAGGAAGCGAAGCCAACTCAAGCGGTCGCGGATCAGAAACTCCATCCGCTCGTCGCTCACCGTGTGCCGCGCGGCCAGGACCAGAACCTTGAACATCGCCACCGCATCGTAGGCCGGGCGGCCGCCTCTCGATCCGTCCGAATAGCCCAGCGCCGCCTCAAGCGGTGCGCGGAAAATCTCGAAATCGACAACCTTCGCCAGCACCTCCAACGGATCGCCAGTCGCCGAAAGCTTGCGCAAATGATCCGGTAAGCCGAACAGGCCAGTCTGCCTCATCAATACCCCCCTCGAATCGAACCGCCGCAGAGAATCACAACAAGGCAAAATTGGCGAGGTAAATAGAGGCGTCCATCTGCGTGGCGCGCGCCTTCTTAACACCAACTTGTCCGGTGCCGATCTCACTTATTCATGGATGCACGACGCCGTGCTCACGCGCGCCAATCTGTCCGGCGCGACCCTGATAGAGGTCGACCTCGTCAAGGCCGATCTTGTGCAAGCGAACCTCTCCGGCGCGAACATGCAGGCTGTCGATCTGCTGAGCGCCAACCTGCGTGCGGCCGATCTGACCGCGGCCGACCTGTCCTACGCACGGCTGATATTTGCCAACCTTGCCGATACCACTCTGACCGACGTGATTTGGCTTGACGCCGAACTGCCCGCAGGCTTCGTTCCGAAGGCCGATTGAGGCCAGCCGGGGCTAGCCTCGGCGATCACTGAAGGGGGCGCGCCATGACGATCGCGATAGGCAATCACCATCTCCTCACCATCAGGGCCAGCGAGCGGTCGCGCGTGCGCTCATTCTACGGTGATTTACTGGACTGCGAACTGCAATCCCACGATCGCGGCGTCACGGCAAACATTCCGGTGAACATCGATGTGTTCCACTTAGGCTCCGGCGACATCATCGGCGTTGCCTACGTCGATGAGGGCAGTCCAACTCTGAGCGACGACGACGCCAGGCTCGCTTGCTGGCTGGAACTGAAGACGGACGACCCGGACGCATTGATCGGCAAACTCAAGGATTTCGGCGTCAAGGAGATCACCGACTTCTGGGACAAGGACCATTTCTATTTCTATGCCCCGGGTGGCCAGGTATTTCGCATCATCCCGTTGGGTGCCTATGCGGCCTCGGCGGTGCCCGGTAACCATCGAGGGCGCAATTGCAGGCATTTCTCGGCCTTCACGGCGGCCGCCAAACGGCGTACAATTCGCGCGCCCAGCGCAGCGCGGCGACGGAGTTTCGGCCATGAAGAAGGCGATCCTAGCGGGGTTGGTAGCGACGGCTATGATCTTGCCCAGCGTTTCGGCATGGGCCGGCCCCCGCGGGCACGGCGGGTACCGCGGCTCCTATGGTTACGGGAGCCACTACGGGTACAGCAGCTATAAAGGCTACAGCGGCCACTACGGCTACAGGCGCCATGGCGGCTACAAAGGCCACGGGGGTCACTATCGCTACGACAGCGACGATGTTCTGGCAGCGGCCGGCATCATCGGCGGGGCGATAGTGCTCGGCGCGCTGCTCAGCCGTCCCGCGCCTGCGCCTCGTCCGGTCTATCACGTGCCGCAACCGGCCTATAGTCCGCCGCCTGCGTATGGCTATTCCGGCCAGCGCTGCGTCCAGGATCAGGTTTGGCGCTACCTCCCGGATGGCCGGAAACAGACCGGTACCCGCACGACCTGCTACTAGCCGTCGGCCCGGTCCGCCAGCAGTGTCGGCGGTCGAGAGGGCTTGAATTTCGGGCGCCAATGGCGCAGGTAGTAGGGACAGTCTCTGCATCGGCTGAATTCGCCGATTCGCGTTAGGCGTTCGATCCCCGAAGGCATGGATTGCACTGCGCGCGCGACTTTCGTCGTGCCTCGTGACGACTCTAGGAGACCAAAGTGAGCAAAGGCACCGTAAAGTGGTTCAACCCGACCAAGGGTTACGGCTTCATCGTTCCCGATGATGGTTCAAGGGACGTGTTTGTCCACATCAGCGCCGTTGAACGGGCGGGATTGGATACGCTTCAAGAAGGACAGAAGGTGAGTTTCGAGCTTGCCACCGAGCGCGGCAAGACCTCAGCCGTCCACATTCAGACGGCCTGACGGGTCAACCGCCAGGCGCACGGGCCGTGCGGCGCGGCTTACTCAGCCGCCCGACACCCGGGCAAAGCTATCAGACGGCGGCCCACCGGGCCGTCTTTGCTTTGCCCCGCGATGGCGATCCGAGCTGACAGCCTCGATGATCTACCGCCAATCGGCGGCGCCTATGCGCTCGTCGTCGCTCTGTCTACGCGTATTCCCTCGCCCGTGCCCGGCGGCGGTCCGCGTTCGATTGAGCCCGGCCGGTATTTGTATGCCGGCAGCGCCCGAGGACCGGGTGGTATCCGCGCCCGCGTGCTACGCCACGCCCGCAGCGGCAAGGCACTGCATTGGCACATCGATCGCTTGACACAGTCCGGTGACCTGCAAGCCGCCTTGGCGCTACCCGGCGGTAATGAATGCGCCGTCGTCGCCCGCTTCCTCCGGACCACCGCGATAACAGTGCCCGTCCCGGGTTTCGGCAGCAGCGACTGCTCCACATGCCCGGCGCATCTACTGCGTGTACCGTCGCGACTGGATCTAACGAATTTATTGAAACTCGATCCGCAGGCGTTCGTCTGGATCAATCAATCGACGTCGACTCCGACGGGACGACGGCGAGCGCCGCTCACGGCGTGACCCGGCCATCGACCCGAAAGCACACAACTGCACACCAGCCAACGTCGAGAAACCCAATCAATTGCTCGACGGTCCGACGTCCCTATACCGCAAACGGCCGATTGGCACCCGTTTCGCGCCTCCCGCAGCGGCACGCTCGGCCATCGGACGCGCCGCCCGAAGGAGCACAACGTTGGCGAACAGCAGCGCCAGGGCCGCATTCAATTCCAGCGTTTCCTCCACCGCACGCACAAAGTAAAGCGCACGAATCCCGCGTCGATGATGACAGCCCCTATACCCAAACCGACGAAAATAAAAAAGAAGGTGCACAGTAAAACTTGCGTTTCCGTTGCAAATAATTCTCGCAATCTGGTTCCAAACCTGCTCATCGCTAATTTATAGATGTAGTATATAATCAGAGACCCAAGAAGAATCGACAACAGAAATACTATCTCCCGGCTGTCCATTCCTTGGTGCCGATCCACAACTTGTCAAAATTAAGCAGCCTTTGGCCGAAGCTTATCTCCTCCAGAAAGGCGGCTAGTGGATTGATTGGAATGAAAGAGTCCGAATTGGGATTCCGTATTTTGCTGTGGTATGCGAATCTGGCGCATGCGCAGTGGAATCTCCTTCACCCTATCCGCCGGCGACCGTCAGCGATTGCGCGCGGTCGTCGCGGATCCCAAGAGCCCGCAGAAACACGTCTGGCGGGCACATATTGTCCTTCTCAGCGGCGAGGGTCTGGGCACCTCGGCGATCATGACCGAGACCGGCAAGTCCAAGACCTGCGTGTGGCGCTGGCAAGAGCGGTTCAGGCACGAGGGTGTCGGCGGCCTGCTTCGCGACAAGTCCCGTCCGCCCGGCAAGGCGCCGGTCCCGCTCGATCGTGTCGCCGAGATCGTGCGCCTGACGCAGCAACCGCCGCCGTTTGAGGCGACCCACTGGACGTTGCGCGCGATCGCCAGGGCGGCCGGTATTGCCGCCTCGACGGTGCAGGCGATCTGGAAGGCTCACGGTCTCAGCCCGCACCGCTGGCGCAACTTCAAGCTGTCGACCGACCCTGCCTTCGCCGAGAAACTCACCGATATCGTCGGCCTGTATGTCGACCCGCCGGCCCATGCGGTGGTGTTGTCGATCGATGAGAAGTCACAGATCCAGGCGCTCGACCGCCGGTCTGCCGATGAAGAAGGGACGCGCCGGCACCATGACTACAAACGGCACGGCACGACCACGCTGTTTGCGGCGCTCAACGTTCTGGACGGAACGGTGATCGGCCAGAACATGCAGCGCCACCGCCATCAGGAGTTCATCCGCTTCCTCAACCGCATCGAGCGCACGGTGCCGGCGGACAAGGCCATCCACGCGATCGTCGACAACTACGCGGCGCACAACAAGGACAAGGTCCGCGCCTGGCTCGCCCGCCATCCGCGCTGGACTTTCCACTTCACACCGACCTCCTGCTCGTGGCTCAATGCCGTCGAGGGCTTCTTCGCAAAACTCACCCGGCGGCGGCTCAAGCACGGCGTCTTCCATTCCGTCGTCGATCTCCAGGCCGCAATCAACCGCTTCGTCCGCGAATACAATGCGGCCAACCCACAGCCATTCATATCGAAAGCCGACCCCGACGACATCATCGCAGCCCGAAACCGAGGGTTCCAAACGTTGGAATCAATCCACTAGGCCAGTGGCCGACAGTATAAACAGCCAATTGCGCCGATATTTCGCCCAGGTGCGTTTTCCAAACAAGAGCATTGAACAGAATAAAATGTACCCAAGTAAATACTTGCAGTTGCATTTTCGAATAAGTTGTCTTCATTTACTAAATTCATGCCGACCGTGGAATCGTAGACTATCAGGGCAGTCTCCATGAGACTAATTATCGCCACCACCGAAATATACAAAAACAGATACATACCCACGACGAGCACCTCCATCGCGGAATGTCGGCGCTTGGACACACCACGAATGTCTTCTAGACGACATGATAACTTTGAGGGCGTGATTGTAAACGCCAGCGTTGCGCACGAAGGCATAAGCGGCCGCGTTTACAGCATAATACAGTAGAGCGGCGCGCCGTATTGGCCTACTCTTGCCTCAACTATCCGTGATCTTCCGGCACCGGACCCGCGTGTGCCGAATGGTACCCGGGGCCGTGCGTGGCCGCGGTGTAATGGCATTCGACGAACGGCCTTGCCTTGACGCGCATCAAGGCCTCGAAGCGCAGGATCTACTAGTGGACTGATTCCAACGTTTGGAACCCTCGGTTTCGGGCTGCGATGATGTCGTCGGGGTCGGCTTTCGATATGAATGGCTGTGGGTTGGCCGCATTGTATTCGCGGACGAAGCGGTTGATTGCGGCCTGGAGATCGACGACGGAATGGAAGACGCCGTGCTTGAGCCGCCGCCGGGTGAGTTTTGCGAAGAAGCCCTCGACGGCATTGAGCCACGAGCAGGAGGTCGGTGTGAAGTGGAAAGTCCAGCGCGGATGGCGGGCGAGCCAGGCGCGGACCTTGTCCTTGTTGTGCGCCGCGTAGTTGTCGACGATCGCGTGGATGGCCTTGTCCGCCGGCACCGTGCGCTCGATGCGGTTGAGGAAGCGGATGAACTCCTGATGGCGGTGGCGCTGCATGTTCTGGCCGATCACCGTTCCGTCCAGAACGTTGAGCGCCGCAAACAGCGTGGTCGTGCCGTGCCGTTTGTAGTCATGGTGCCGGCGCGTCCCTTCTTCATCGGCAGACCGGCGGTCGAGCGCCTGGATCTGTGACTTCTCATCGATCGACAACACCACCGCATGGGCCGGCGGGTCGACATACAGGCCGACGATATCGGTGAGTTTCTCGGCGAAGGCAGGGTCGGTCGACAGCTTGAAGTTGCGCCAGCGGTGCGGGCTGAGACCGTGAGCCTTCCAGATCGCCTGCACCGTCGAGGCGGCAATACCGGCCGCCCTGGCGATCGCGCGCAACGTCCAGTGGGTCGCCTCAAACGGCGGCGGTTGCTGCGTCAGGCGCACGATCTCGGCGACACGATCGAGCGGGACCGGCGCCTTGCCGGTCGCATACCACAGCAAAATACGGAATCCCAATTCGGACTCTTTCGTTCCGATCCCTCCACTAGGCAGGTGGCGAGTATTCTTGCCAAGCCGTTTGCGGAGAGTCATCTATGCCGGCAGGTCGCGGTTCGAAAGTCGCGTTGGCCATGGTCGCCGCCCTGTCGCAGGCCGGCCTGTCGCAGGCGGAGAACACTCTTGAGGAGGAGTTTCTGGACCGAACATTTATTGGCAACGTGCAGCGCACTCAAGTCTTCGACGACGCGCCGGATTGGACCGCTACCCGGACCGTCGACGCCACGACCGGCGCCAATTTCGGCTATAGGGCCAGCGACCATACCGGCGGCAAGTCGGCTGGCGGTGAGATCGGCGGCACCATCTCCAGCGCCGATACGAGCGCCTATTACGCCGATGTCGCCTACCGCATTGAAATGACCCTGAATGAGGCGCTCACCGCCGAGGGCGAGTTCGACTTCGCGCAAACCGAGAGCACATACTTCGGCGACGTGTTCGGCGGTGCGGTGCTAATCGGCCATCGCAACGAAGCGCCGGCCGCGGACCGGGTGTCGCTCGACAACTTCCTGGGGATCGAGCTGACAGGCGATCAGGGCACGGCTTTGCGCGCGCGCGCGATGCTCTTGGTCGCCGGTGGCGACTCACCGCGCTATGGTGAACCGATCACCGGGCTGACGTCGGACGGCGACTATCGTTTCCGCTATAACCTCTTCGAAAGCTTTCGGCGACGGGTGATCCGTTGGAGGTGCTGGCAAAGGTCGTCGACTTCAAGATTTTCCGCGCGCCGCTTGAGGCGGCGCTGGGCTATTCGGACGGATCGAAAGGTGGCCGCCCGGCCTACGATGCGGTGGCGATGCTCAAGGTTCTGATCCTGGCCGCGCGGCACACGGTGAGTGACGAGCGGATGGAGTTTCTGATCCGCGATCGCTTGAGCTGGCTTCGCTTCCTAGGCTTCGATCTCGGAGCGCCGACGCCGGACCGCAACACCATATGGACCTTTCGCGAGCGTCTGGTCCGGGCCGGGGCGATGGATAAGCTGTTTGCCGCCTTCGATGGCGAATTGCGCCGGTGCGGCTATCTGGCGATGGGCGGGCAGATCGTCGATGCGACGTTGGTATCGGCGCCCAAGCAGCGCCACAGCGATGACGAGAAGCGGGCGATCAAGGCGGGCAAGAGCGCGTCCGAGGTCTGGCCCGATCAGCCAGCCAAGGCGGCGCAGAAGGACACGGATGCGCGGTGGACGGTGAAGACCGGGCGGCGCAAGAACCCCGCCGGGTCGCAACGGCGCATGCCCGACATCGCGATCCCGGTGTTCGGCTACAAGAATCATGTCGTCATCGATCGGGCCTACGGCTTCATCCGCAGCTCGGCTGTGACCGATGCCGCCCGCCATGACGGCAAGATGTTGCGTCAGCTCGTCACCGGCGACAATCTGGCCGCCGGCGTGTGGGCTGACAGCGCCTATCGCTCGAAGGCCAACGAGGCGTGGCTGGCCGGCAAGGGTCGGGTCTCCCACATCCACCGCAAGAAGCCGCCGGGCCGGGCCATGCCCAAGGCGACCGCCCAGGCCAATGCCCGCAAGTCAGCGGTCCGTGCGCATGTGGAGCACGTCTTCGCCCAGCAGAAGGATCGCATGGGCCTTTTCATCCGTACAATCGGGCTCAAGCGGGCGGAGGCCAAGATCGGCCTCGCCAACCTGGCTTACAATTTCCAGCGTCTGATCTTCCATGAGCGCAGGGCCGCCATGGTATGAGTCCGCCTGAATAGCGCCAAAACCCTCCGCCGAGAACGAAACGGCGGATGGTTGCGGACGTCAACACCGCCGATCTCAGCGAAAGTCGGACAGCACACCAAAATCTTCGTCAAATCCCCCGGTTGTTGGAGGTCGCCAACTTCAAGCTGTCGACCGACCCTGCCTTCGCCGAGAAACTCACCGATATCGTCGGCCTGTATGTCGACCCGCCGGCCCATGCGGTGGTGTTGTCGATCGATGAGAAGTCACAGATCCAGGCGCTCGACCGCCGGTCTGCCGATGAAGAAGGGACGCGCCGGCACCATGACTACAAACGGCACGGCACGACCACGCTGTTTGCGGCGCTCAACGTTCTGGACGGAACGGTGATCGGCCAGAACATGCAGCGCCACCGCCATCAGGAGTTCATCCGCTTCCTCAACCGCATCGAGCGCACGGTGCCGGCGGACAAGGCCATCCACGCGATCGTCGACAACTACGCGGCGCACAACAAGGACAAGGTCCGCGCCTGGCTCGCCCGCCATCCGCGCTGGACTTTCCACTTCACACCGACCTCCTGCTCGTGGCTCAATGCCGTCGAGGGCTTCTTCGCAAAACTCACCCGGCGGCGGCTCAAGCACGGCGTCTTCCATTCCGTCGTCGATCTCCAGGCCGCAATCAACCGCTTCGTCCGCGAATACAATGCGGCCAACCCACAGCCATTCATATCGAAAGCCGACCCCGACGACATCATCGCAGCCCGAAACCGAGGGTTCCAAACGTTGGAATCAATCCACTAGCAGCCCGTTGAAGAAGACTGAGTTGATGAAGCATCGGGCGTGATAACAATGGCGGCGGCGAGACCCGGCGCCGGGGGGTTATTGAGGGCGAGGATAATGATCAGCGATTGTTCCTGTCGCAAGACAAGCAGCAGGACCGCCAAGCCCTTGGCCGCAGCCTCTCGCGGGGTCCCGGCGCCGATCAACTGGCGCAATAGGACGCCCAGGTTGTGTCCGGCGACGTGGATCAGATAGCGCTTGCTGATGTTCTCGCGCCCGCGCAGCCAAGTGCGGCGCATGCCGCCGCGATCGAGGACCTGGGCGAAGCCCCGCTCGACCACTTCGGCGCGGAGTTTGAACGCGGCCTTCGCCACGCCCGACAGCAATCGGTTGCGGTTGTTGTAAACGGCCCGCCGAGCGGCGTCGTCGCCGTGCCAGCGCGAGAGCCCCTTGCCCTTCGGTTCGGCGATGCGGGTCGTCCAGGCGCCGTCGGCAAGGGACTTCAGCACCTCGCGGCCGAAGTAGCCTTTGTCGGTCACCAGCTCCGCCGGTTCGTCGGCCGTCGGCGCTGCGCCCACAGCCGCCAGCTTGGCCTCGGCTGACGTCAACGTTGTCGGCAGGGTGGTCGTGTCGCCCTGATCGGCCGGATACAGCTCGGCCGCGATCACCGCCCCGGTGTCGAGGTCGACCGCGTGTTCGGGCTTGTAGGCCAGATGCGTCGTGCCGTCCTTCATCCTGGCGATTTTGGCCTCCGCGTCGAGACCCAGTCCGCATTGGAGAGTTTCTTGCCCTTGCGCCGCCGATCCATCTGCGCCAAGTCATTCGCCGCGGTCTCGATCCCGCTGTCGGCGGCCATGCGCTGCAGCATCTGGCGATAGCTTTCGCCGCTGTCGCGGCGCACGATCGAGCGCAGCGCCGCGTTCGCCTCCATGGTCGAAGCATCGACCCCAATCCGCTCGCCCTTGACCAGGCCGTGCTCGCCAAGAACGTCCAGCACCCAGGCGAACACTGCCTCATGCACCGCGTGCGGCTGCGGATCGTGCTCAACGACGAGTGGTCAGGCACACGTGCGCGCGCCTCCAGGCGCAAGAACTCACGCAGCGACAAGCTGTCGGCGCACCGCCACTCCAACGCCCGCTCACTGTCGAGGCCTTCGAAGTAGCCGACCAGGTGCATCCGGAAGTAACGCCCCGGTGGGATTCCCGGACGTCCGATCCCTGGCGCGTAATAGGGCTCACACAGGTCCTCGGCGAACGCATCGAAACCGGCATCGACCAGCACCTCCTGCAGCTGGTCGTAAAACACGTGGCCGGGCGAGCGAGGCATCTCTGCCCAACTGACCATCAAGTCCACCTGTCGATCCCCTTGTCGTCCCAACGCCATGACGAAGCTCCCGACTCGAACCATGCCCTCGTCACAGAGTCAGATGGCCGCGACTTTTTCAACGGGCTGCTAAGGGGTCGCAGGAGCGAGCGCGTCGGCCAGCCGGGCGGCCTCGATGATGTCGGCTTCCGGAAGCTCTCGGCGCATCTCGTCCATCAGAGCGGCCGAATCCGCCATACCGGCGCGCGCGGCGATTGACAGCCACGCCAGGGCGGTCACCGGATCATGCTCAACGCCGGTGGCATTTAGGTAGGCCACACCCAGATTGTGCTGTGCCGGGGCGTATCCCTCACCCGCAGCGGCCGCATACCACTTGGCCGCCGACTTGAGATCGGCCGCGCCGCCCACACCCATTTCCAGCATAACGCCGAACTTGAACTGAGCCTCCGGATGATGCTGCTCGGCTGCGCGCCCGAACCAAACCCGCGCGTTCTCCAGGTCACGCGCGACCCCGACGCCATCGTGGTACCTCAGGGCCAACAGGAACTGTGCGCACGCATCGCCGGCCTCCGCGGCACGGACATACCAGCGCATGGCATCGCCGTAGCTTGCCGGCACCGGCGGGGTGGCGCCGACGGACGTGGCCGCGGCCATTAGAGATGAAAAAAGGGCCAGCGCCGGCCACATCGACCGGCGTCTCTCACTCGCCCGGCCGTTGCGGCGGCCCGACAAATCCAATGAGACGCTCCTCAGCACCAGGTTGAGCCGTAGCGTAACAGCCTTCCTCGCCGATTGTCCGGTAGCAGTAGAGCGGCGGCTCCTCCCGCTGTTCCTGGACCGTCGGCTGCAGCCAGCCCGTCACTCGCTCGCGCACGCCGCCGCCGGTTCTCACGTCACTACAGGCGGCGATCGAAAGCGCCGCTGACGGCAAGTGCAACCCAGCGCATAGGTCTCTCTGCGTGAATTGTAACATTGTCAAGTTTTAATAATGGTTTAGCGATCCCGGAGCCGTGCGGCCTCGGCGCCGTCGACCGATCACAAACCCGCAGTGCCGGTATCCGATGCGACCGCGGACGCCGCGCGGAATTCTTAACACAATACATCAGGATATCACATGTAATCAATTGAAAATACACATAACCATCGGCCGGCAAAACTGGGGCGCAATCGGTGCCGAGGATCGCGCGGCTGCGCATCGTCGGCGATGCATCGGCTGTACGCTTGCGCGAGGCCGCATCGGTGCCGAGCCGCTATCAAGAACGCTGGACAATCGACAATGGCCACCTCCATTTCGAAGTGCTCAACGAAGGCGGTTTCGGGCCCGAGGGCGGCCGGCCCGACTTCCTGATGACGCTCCACGGCGAAAATTCGGGACTGCTCGAGCGCGGCGTTCGGCTGGAGACGGTGGGCGTATTGCACGACGGGCCGCTGCTTTATGCCCGCGCCTTGTCGCCTTCCCACGCCTGCGTCGTATTCGTGCTGGTGTTCGGCGAACAGCCGTTTGAGGACAGTCTGGGTGACCGTCTGCTCCGGGGCGGGCTGTGCGCGCGTCGCCGGCCGACGACCGCCATCGCCCTGGAAGCACAGATGCGCAACATTCTGGCGCGCCTCGAAGTCGACGGAACCAGGGTCCTGCCCGGCCAGGAAGCGACTAATCCCTGACCCACGCGCCACGCGCGCTCAACGCGCCGCGTCCAGCACGTCGAACACGTCGCCATCGGCCGGGCGGCCGCGGATATGTGCATTGTGCCACAGCGCGTAAAACAGCAGCGTCCAGGCGGCTCGGCTGACCCTCCGTCCGCGGCGCAGAAACAATCCGACTACGGCCTTCGGATCGCACAGTTCGGCGACCCCCGGCTGTGTCGCGACCAAAGGGCCCAGACGCGCGCCGTGCGTTGCGATCCAGGCGCCGACAGGGACCGTGAAGCCCCGCTTCTTGTCGAACGCGTGCGCACCGGGCAGTCGTCGGTCCAGCCATTTGCGCAGCAGCCATTTGCCGAAACCGTCACGCACCTTGAGACGATCGGGGAGGCGAAACGCCGCGGCCGCCACCGCCGGATCAAGAAATGGCGTCCGGCCTTCGACGCCGTGAACCATGAGGCAGCGGTCGACCTTGATCAGCAGATCGTTCGGCAGCCAGTCCGCGCAGTCGATGGCCTGGGCAAGTTGCAGCCGGCTGCGACCCGTGGCGCTGGCGGTCGCCTCGGCCGCGGTTATGCCGTCGCGCCAGCCGTCGAGATTTCCGCGTAGAATGCTCAGCCCGTCGACGATCCCGCGTGTGCGCATGGACCGTCCGCCCCGCCACCACGGGCGAATCGCACTGCGGTAGCGTCCATATCCCCCGAACAATTCATCGCCGCCCTCGCCACACAGAATGACCTTGAGCCCGCGTCCGTGCGCGGCTTGCGCCAGCTTGTAGGTCGGCAGAATCGCGTAGTCGGCGGCGGGATCGTCCATCGCCGCGGCGACACGTGGCAGATCGGCCCAAAAGTCGGCCTCGCCGATCACGACATCGACAGACTCGGCGTGCAGCGTTTTGGCCACCGCGCGTGCCCGCTCCCGCTCATCTGGCGCAGCCGTGCCGTCGAAGCCCGCCGTAAACGCGCACACCGGCCGGTCGTTGAGCTCCGACATCAACGCCAACAGGGTGCTGCTGTCGATGCCGCCCGACAGGAACATGCCATAGGGAACGTCCGAGCGCTGATGTACGCGCACGCTGTCGGTCAACGCCGCATCGATATGCTCGATCGCCTCGGCCTCGGACCAGGCTGCCGGCCCCGCGTCCGGCAGTGCCGTGCGTTGCGAGCGTTCGACGACGCGGCCATTGCGCACGACAAGCGATTCGCCGGGCAGCACCCGGTGCACGCCGGCAAAGATGGTCTCGCGCCCGGTTGCGTACTGCAATTGCAGCAGCGCGGCACGCGCCGGCGAGTGGACGGTCGGCACGATAAGGCCCGCAGCGACAAGCGCCTTGATTTCGGAGGCGAAGGCAAAGCCTGACTGCGTTTCGGCATAGTATAGCGGCTTGATGCCGAACGGGTCGCGCGCCAGCAGCAGGGTCTCTTGGCCCGGGTCATGGATGGCGATCGCATACATGCCGCGCAACTGGTCGAACAGCGCGGCGCCGTCGCGGCGATAGAGATGAACCGGCGGTTCGCAGTCGGACTGAGTCTTGAACGCCGTGCCGGCCAGGGACTGACGCAGCTCGATGTAGTTGTAGATTTCGGCATTGGCGATGAGTGCCGCGCCGCCGGGTTCGTACAGCGGCTGGTCACCGGTCGCCAGATCGATGACCGCCAGGCGCCGCTGCACCAGGCCAACGTCCTGGGCGCGGTAGTCGGCACGGCCATCTGGTCCGCGATGGCCGAGCGCATTCGCCATGGCATCGAGCACCGCCGGGTCCGGCGGGCGCCGGTCCAAGCTCATGACGCCGGCTATGCCGCACATGGCTCGACCACGCGGCGGAGAAACTCGAGATAGCGGGCGACCACGACCGTTTCGCTGAACTCGGCGCGATAGCGGGCGTGCCCTGCCGCGGCACGGCTTCGCCTGCGATCGGGGTCGGTCAATGCCTCACCGATCGCACCCGCCAGCGCACCCACGTCACCGACCGGAACGAGCCATCCCGAGATACCGTCATCGATCAGAAACCGCGGTCCTTCGGACGCCGCCGCGATAACCGGCTTGCCCGCCGCCCACGCCTCGATGATCGCGTTGCCCAACGGCTCGTGGCGCGACGGGCACACAAAGACGTCGCACGCCGCCAGGAGCGCCGGCAGGTCATCGCGCCAGCCGAGAAACCGCACCCGATCGGCCACGCCCAACTCGGCCGCCAGCCGCGCCAGCGGCGATCGCTCCGGACCGTCGCCGGCCAGCCACAGCCATGCACCCGGCAGCTGCGGCAGGGCACGCAACAGATCGTCGAACGCCTTGTTGGCGTGCAATCGCCCGGCCGCCAGCAGCAATGGTGCATCGTCCGGTGTCTGCAGCGCCGCGCGCGCCAGCGGTTCCGTCTGCGGCACGGTGACGAAGTTCGGCACGTAATGCGCTTTTTGTGCGGGCCAGCCCTCACGTACGAGGTAATCGACGATATCGGGCGTGTTGCCGATCAAGTGATCGCAGTGTCCGTAGTATTTGAGGCTGTAATAGCCGCCCATGCGGCCGACCAGCACGTAGTCGCCGGCCGGCGTATGCTTCGCCGCGCGGTTCATCCAGGTCAAGACAATCTCCGGGCGATACGCCTCGGCGATGCGTCTGATCTCTGCCCGTGTGCGCCAATCGGCCGGACCGCCGAATGACAGCTCGACGGGGCCCAGGCCCGCGGCGCGCAAGGCTTGGGTGCGCGCCGGATCGCGCCGCATGACGATGCGTTGCTCGATGTCGGTGCGGGTCAGGGCGATCGCCAACCGCACGAAGAAGCTTTCGGCCCCGCCATGCGGCGACCCGGCGATCGTCTGCATCAATCGCATCGGTTCAATCGGATTCCAAACGTGCCTTAAAGTGGCTCAATATCGGATACAGCCCGGCCATCAGGGCAATCAGGAATCCATAGCCGCCTTCGCGATAGCCACGGCGCGTCACATAGCACTTCCAGAAGCGCGTGAAGAGTCGCCTGACGTTGCGGCCGGTCGATGCCTGAGTCGGGGATTCGCGCAGGTCGAGGGCATGCTGGGTCGTGTAGCAGTCCAGCCGCTGCAGCATATCGGAAATGTCGCGGTCCACGTAGTGGATCATGCGCGCCTGCAAGCGGCCGCTGACACCGTTCAGCTCGACCGGCGGATGCAGGCGGCCCTCACCCCACACCTTGGCGCCCTTCGCAAACAACCGCGCCGTCGCGCTCACGCCCCAGTGTGCCCCCCAGCCATAGCGCACAAGGCGCTCGCCGATGTAGTTGTCATACGGAATCAGGAAATAGCCGAACGGCGCGGTCCGAATGCGTTCACGGATCTCGCCCGCCAGCTCCCGACTCACCCGCTCGTCGGCGTCGACTTCCACGATCCAGTCGCCGGTGCAGGCGGCGATGCCGGCATTGCGCCTCTGACCCTCGCTCGGCCACGCGCCTTCGAGAACCTGCGCGTCGTGGCGCTCGGCGATCGCCTTCGAGCCGTCGACACAACGGTCCAGGACGACGACAAGCTCATCGGCGAATGCCAACGGCGACAGGCAATCATCGAGCTGGGCTTCCTCGTCGCGCGCGACCACGAGCGCCGACAGCGTCGGTTTCGTCACGCGGCCTGCCCCTGGGCGCGACGCCACAATCGCCGCGCCGCAGCCGCGGCCATGTCGACGCTCAGGCTATCCATAAGCGTATCGGTGGTTCGATGATCGTAGCCGGGCCCACGGACGAGCGCATTGTAAGACAGCGTCGTGCGGACGTGGGCGGTGTGAGCACCCCATGGCGCGTAGTGCGTGGTGTGGGATGGGCCGAACAGTCCAAGCGTCGGCACGCCGGCCGCTGCCGCCATGTGCATCAGACCGGAATCGTTGCCGACGTAGAAAACGCAGTGCCGCAGGCATTCGCAGACGGTCGGCAAACTATGGTTGCCGACCAGATCGATCCGCCCCGCCTCCGGCACCGATGCCAGCACCGGATGCGCCATCGCGCGCTCCGACGCGGACCCGAACACCGCCACGCGCGCGCCCGGCAGGATGCCGCGCGGCCCGATCAGACGTGCAACGAGTTCGGCAAAGCGTTCGGCCCGCCAGGTCTTGCCGGCCCAATTCGCCGTCGGCCCGATGCCGAGAACGGGCGCGCCACCCGGCAGCAGCCGATTGGCTGCCTCCTTGTCGTCGGCGGACGACCACAAGCGGGGCGCCGGCGGAGCATCACCCAAATCCAGCGCGCGCGCGATCTGCACCACGCGATGCTCGTCCGGCCGCGCCCGTGGCAACACCGCTCGCTTCCCGCTGGCCAGCAGCCAGGCGACGGCAGACCGCCTCAGATCGACTATCAGGTCCCAACGGGTCGGCACCGTGTCGAACCATAGGCGGATCCAATGGCCATTCCAGCGCCGCTTCTCCAAGGCGATGATCCGCTCGACCCGCGGCGCCGCGACGAAAAGCGGAGCGGCCAGCGGTCCGCAGGCGACCGTGACCTGCGCGTGCGGATGGGTCCGCAACAGGTGATCGAGCAGGCCGCTCGATAGCACCGCATCGCCGATACGCGTATAGGTGATGAAAAGAATTCGCATCAATTGGGAACTCACGGCGGGCCGGGCCGAACGCGCCGTGTGGGCTCACGATACCTGATTCGCATGGCGCTTTATATACGATGGCGCGTGAGGAGGCGCCAGACGCGGACTTGCCGCCGGGCCGTTGCGAAACCACCTCACTACCGACCGCGGTTGCTGCCAGGAGACACGATTGCTCGAACGAAACTACTCACTTCTCGATACCCGCGCGGTGATCGCCGTGCGTGGTCCAGAGGCGTGGCCGTTCTTGCAGGCGCTAGTGTCCCAGGACGTGAGCATCGTCACGCCGTCGCAGGCGGCCTACGGCGCGCTGCTGACGCCGCAGGGCAAGTACTTGCACGACTTCATAATGGCCGACTTGGACGGCGCAGTGATGCTGGATTGCGAGGCCGAACGCGCCGATGATTTGCGAACGCGTCTAACGCGCTATCGATTGCGCTCTCAGGTGTCGCTGGAGTCCTGCGCCGAACGGCTCGCCGTGGTGGGGATTTGGAGCGACGGCGTCGCGGCGACGCTCGAGTTGCCCAATTCCGCCGGCGCATGCCGCCCCTTGGCCGACGGGTGTGTGTTCATCGATCCGCGGCGTGCCTCCCTCGGCGCCCGCGCAATCCTGGCGCGTCCAACGGCGGCCGAAGTTCTTGCCGCGCACGGCTTCGCCGAGGCCGCGTACGAAGCCTTCGATGCGCATCGGCTGGCGCTGGGGGTTCCCGAGGGTGCCCGCGATATGGACGTCGAGCGCACGACGCTACTGGAGGCCGGCATCGATGCGCTGAACGGCGTGGCCTGGGACAAAGGCTGTTATATCGGCCAAGAGATCACCGCGCGCATGCACCACCGTGGGCTGCTGAAGAAGCGCCTCACCGCGGTGACCATCGACGGGCCCGCGCCAGCGCCCGGAACGCCGATCACCACCGATGGACGCGATGTCGGCACCATGCGTTCGGCATCGAACGGTCACGGCCTGGCGCTGTTGCGTCTGGACGCTCTCGACACGGGCAAACCACTGACCGCCGGCGACGCCGCCGTCAGGCCGAGTTAGCCGTCGCCCCGAGACTGCCGGATGGCGGACTGTGCAGCGGCCAGACGGGCGATCGGGACGCGATAGGGAGAGCACGACACATAGTCGAGCCCGACAGCGTCGAAGAACGCGATCGAGGCGGGATCGCCCCCGTGTTCGCCACAAATCCCAATCTTGAGATCCGGCTTCACCGCGCGTCCACGCTCGACCGCCAGCCGCACGAGCTGGCCGACCCCATCGACATCGATGGAGACGAACGGATCGGCATCGAAAATGCCCAACGCCCGATAGTCCGGCAGAAACGATCCGGCGTCATCGCGGCTGATCCCCCAAGTGGTCTGGGTCAGATCGTTGGTGCCGAAACTGAAAAACGCGGCCGATTGCGCCAGTTCGCCGGCACGCAAGGCCGCGCGCGGCAACTCGATCATGGTGCCGACCAAATAGTCCAACCCGATGCAGGCTTCGGACCCGACATCATGGGCCAACGCATCGATCCGCGGCTTCAGCAGGTCGATCTCGCGCCGGGTCGCGGCTAGGGGAATCATGATCTCCAGCAGGACGTCGTCGCCGGAGTCCCGCTTCACAGCGGCGGCGGCCTCGAATATCGCGCGCGCTTGCATGTCGTAGACTTCCGGGAAGCTCAGCCCCAGCCGACAGCCCCGGTGCCCCAGCATCGGGTTGGTTTCGCGCAGGGTCAGTGTCCGTTGGCGGGCCAACACCGGATCGACTCCGGCTTCGCGGGCGAACTGGTCGATCTCGGCCTCGGTGTTCGGCAGGAACTCGTGCAGCGGCGGATCGAGCAGACGTATGGTGACGGGCCGCCCCCGCATGATGGCGAATATGGCGGCGAAGTCCGCGCGCTGAAATGGCAACAGCTCGCCCAGCGCGGTGGCACGCTCGGCGGCATCTGTGGCCATGATCATCTTGCGAATGGCGAGAATGCGCTCCGGATCGAAGAACATGTGCTCGGTGCGGCACAGACCGATGCCTTCGGCGCCGAACCGCAGCGCCGCCCGGCAATCTTCGGGCGTGTCGGCATTGGAGCGCACCTTGAGGCGGCGTTCGGCGTCGGCCCACTGCATCAATGTCCGGAACGACTGCGAGAGTTCCGGTTGGATGGTCGCCACCTGGCCTGCCATGACTTCACCCGACCCGCCATCGATGGTGATCATGTCGCCGGCGCGCAGCGTGTCGTTCGGCCAAGACAGCGTGCCGGCGCGATAGTCGATACGCAGCGCAGACGCGCCGGCTACGCAGGGACGGCCCATGCCTCGGGCGACGACTGCTGCATGACTGGTCATGCCGCCGCGCGTGGTCAGGATGCCCTGGGCGGCGTGCATGCCATGGATGTCTTCGGGGCTGGTCTCTATCCGCACCAGGATCACCCGCTCGCCCGCCAGAGCCCGGTCCCGAGCTTCATCGGCGCTGAACACGATGCGGCCCGACGCGGCGCCGGGCGACGCCGGCAGCCCGCGCGCCAGCACGGTCCTTGGCGCTTGCGGATCGAGGCGCGGATGCAGCAGTTGATCGAGGGTGGCCGGATCGATGCGTTCGATCGCCTGAATGCGCGAGATCAGTCCCTCATCGGCCATGTCGGTCGCGATCTTCACGGCCGCCGCAGTGGTGCGCTTGCCGGCGCGCGTTTGCAGCATGTACAGCCGACTTTGCTGCACGGTGAACTCGACGTCCTGCATGTCCGTGAAGTGCGTCTCCAGGCGCCGGCGCACCTCGCACAGCTCGGCGAACAGCTCGGGCATCACCTCTTCCATCGCCGGCAGATCGGCCTTGTTCGCGGTCTTCGCCGCGATGGTCAGATGCTGCGGCGTGCGGATGCCGCCGACGACATCCTCACCCTGGGCGTTGAGCAGGAATTCGCCGTAGAACGTGTTGTCGCCTGTCGCCGGGTTGCGGGTGAAGGCGACGCCGGTGGCGCAGTCGTCGCCGAGATTGCCGAACACCATGGCCTGGATGTTGACCGCTGTCCCCCAATCGCCGGGGATATGATGCAATCGCCGGTAGGTGACCGCGCGCTCGTTCATCCACGAGCGAAACACCGCACCGATCGCCCCCCAAAGCTGTGCCTGCGGATCGAGCGGAAAGCCGTGGCCCACCGAGCGCTGTACCAAGTCCTTGTACCGATGCACAATTTCACGCCAGTCCTCGGCGCTGAGCTCGGTGTCGAGGTCGACGCCCTGGTCCTCCTTATAGCGGTCCAGGCACTCCTCGAAGTCATCGTGATCGACGCCCATCACCACGTCGGCGTACATGTGGATAAAGCGCCGGTAGCAGTCTTGGGCGAAACGGGCGTCGCCGGAGCGTGCCGCCAGCCCTTCGACGGTCTGGTCGTTGAGCCCGAGGTTGAGCACCGTGTCCATCATGCCTGGCATCGATACCCGCGCGCCCGAACGCACGGAGAGCAGCAAAGGGTTGGCTGCATCGCCGAACCCGCTGCCGGACTGCGCCTCGACGGCGGCCAGTGCGGCCGACACCTGCTCCTGTAAACCCGGCGGGTAGGCGCCGTCGTGGGCCGTGGCATAGAGACAGGCCTCGGTCGTCAGCGTAAAGCCCGGCGGCACCGGTAGGCCGAGCCGGCTCATCTCGGCCAGGTTGGCGCCCTTGCCGCCCAGCAGTTCCCGTAGCTCGGCGCCGCCCTCGGTGCCGGCGCCGAACGCATAGACCCACTTGATCATGGTGAGAACCTTAGCCTTGAACTTTTGAAAAGTCCGCTAAGCCGTTCATAATATTTGTGATACGCGCCAACAATCGCAGGCGGTTGGCGCGGAGTTCGGGGTCATCGACATTCACCGTCACCGTCTCGAAAAAGGCGTCGACCGGAAGCCGCAAAAGCGCCAGCAGCGCCATCGCATGGGCGAACTTTTCCGCCGCGAGCAAGGGGGCAACGTCGATCTCGACGCGCGACAAGACCTCCCAAAACGCCGCCTCATCGTCTTCGGCGCGCGCCGGATCGTAAGCGTCGCCGGCGTAGGTCGTTTTGTCCTTCTTCTCCTCGATGCGCACGATGTTGCCGGCCCGGCGATAGGCGATCAGCAGGTTGGCACCGTCGTCGCTGGCAAGAAAGTCACCCAACGCATCGACACGCGCCAGCAGGCGTACAAGATCGTCCTCGCTCGTCAGCGCGAATACCGCATCGATCAAATCGTGTCGCACGCCGCGCTCGCTCAGCGCGACCTTCAGGCGGTCGGCGATGAATTCGAGCAGCTCAAGCGGCACCCCGGGATGCGTTTTCTCTTTGTCGCCGCCGGCGTAGATCTGGTCGGCGCTAACGAGGATTGCCCACAAGGGCAACCGCAAGCGAGTCTCGACAATCAGGCGAATAGTGCCGAGCGCCGCGCGGCGCAGCGCATACGGATCCTTCGAGCCCGTCGGCTGCTCGCCGATTGCGAACATGCCGACCAGCGTGTCGACCCGATCCGCAAGCGCGACCGCAACGCTGACCGGCTTGGTCGGACAGCGGTCGTTGGGACCGGCCGGCGCGTAGTGATCTGCGATGGCGTCCGCGACGTCCTCATGCTCGCCATCATGTCGCGCATAGTATCGACCCATGGTGCCTTGCAGTTCGGGGAACTCTCCCACCATCTCGGTCGTTAGATCGGCCTTCGCCAGGCGCGCCGCCGACCGCACCCGATCCTTGTCGGCGCCGGGGATGTGGTTCGCGATCTCGGCCGCCAGCGCCTGCAGGCGGTCGACCTTTTCGTCCAACGTGCCGAGCCTGGCGTGAAACACGATGTCCTTCAGCGCCGGTGCCCGACTGGCCAGGCTCTGCTTTAGATCGGTGTTCCAGAAGAACTTGGCGTCGGCGAGGCGCGCGCGCAAAACCCGCTCATTGCCGGCGATGATCGCCGCGCCGCCGTCATCGGCTTGCGTGTTGGCAACGACGACAAAGTGCGGCGCCAGTGCACCGTCCGGCGTCTCCAACGCGAAGTAGCGCTGATGCGTGCGCATCGAGGAGGTCAGCACCTCGGCCGGTAAGTCGAGAAAGTCGGCACCGATGGCACCGATCAACGCGACCGGCCACTCGACCAGCCCCGCGACCTCGGCCAGCAGTCGGGGATCGTCGCGCACACGCAAGCCGTGCTTGGACGCTAGCGCGGACGCTTGGTCTGAGATGACCCGCTCGCGTTCCAGCGCATCGACAATGACGAAGCGCTCCCTCAGCTTCGCCTTGTAATCCTCCGCGATGGCAAAAGAAAAGGCGTCCGGTGACAGGAACCTGTGGCCCCAGGTCTGGTCGGTGAACGCGAGCACGTCGCCGCCCAGATCGATACCGCCGGTTAGCACCTGTCCATCGAATATCGCCAATACCGACTGCAGCGGGCGCACCCAGCGCTGGGTCGTCTCGCCCCAACGCATCGATTTGGGCCAAGCCAAACGCGCGACCAAGTCGCCCGGCAGAGTGCTGAGAACGCCAATCGTACTCCGCCCTTTGATCTCCGTCTCAGCGGAGAAATGTTCGCCCTTGGAGGACGAGTCCTTCCAAACCCAAACAATACCTGCTGCGGAAGTTGTCTCGATGGCATGCGCGCGCCCGACCGGCCTCGTGCAGATCTCATCGAGCAGGCGCTCGCGGTCGGTTTGCGGCCATCCCAGTGAACCGAGGAAGCCGAGCTTGGCCTTGTCCGGCGCGGCGACCGCCGGACCCTTCCGCGCCTCACGCCGGTCCGGTTGCATCACCGGCAGCCCATCAACCATTAACGTCAACCGCCGCGGCGTGACGCAGGTCGCGAGCGACTGGAACGTCAGCTCTTCATCCTTGAGCATGTCTTCGCCGAGGCGCCGCAGCGCCTCTGCCGCACGCGCCTGCATGCGCGCCGGGATTTCCTCCGACAGGAACTCGACCAGGAGTTCGGCCATGCGCCTAGGGTGCCGCGGGTTGACTGGCGAGCCAGGACTCGCACGACGCCTTGGCCAGTGCGCGGATGCGGGCGATGTAGGACTGCCGCTCGGTCACCGAGATGACGCCGCGAGCGTCGAGCAAGTTGAAGACGTGGCTGGCCTTGATGCACTGATCGTAGCTCGGCAGCGGCAGACTCGCCTCGACAAGACGCTGCGACGCCGCCTCGGCATCTGCGAAATGTCGCAGCAGGGCGTCGGTGTCAGCGTGTTCGAAGTTGTAGGCGCTGTGTTCGCGCTCGGCCTGGTGGAACACGTCGCCGTAGGTCAGGCCGCGGCCGTCGAAATCGAGTTCGTAGACGCTCTCGACGCCCTGCACGTACATCGCCAGGCGCTCCAGTCCGTAGGTGAGCTCGAGTGAGACCGGATCGCAATCGATCCCGCCAACCTGCTGAAAGTATGTGTATTGCGACACCTCCATGCCGTCGCACCACACTTCCCAGCCGAGGCCCCAGGCGCCGAGGGTGGGGCTCTCCCAATCATCCTCGACAAACCGGATGTCGTGGCGGGACGGATCGATCCCCAGGGCATAGAGACTCCTGAGGTATAGATTCTGACTGTCCGACGGCGACGGTTTGATGATCACCTGAAACTGGTAATAGTGCTGCAGGCGGTTGGGGTTCTCCCCGTAGCGGCCATCGGTGGGCCGCCGCGTCGGCTGCACGAACGCCGCCGCCCAAGGCGCCGGTCCCAGCGCGCGCAGCGTGGTCGCCGGATGGAAGGTCCCGGCGCCGACTTCCATATCGTAGGGCTGCAGGATCGCGCATCCGTGCTCCGACCAATACACCTGCAGCCGCAGTATCAGATCCTGAAAGCTGCCTGGCGGCTCGGAAATCGTGGCTGCCATAACGCGTGCGTATCGCCGAAAGCGGCAACATATGGAGCGCCCGTCAGGCGGTCAAGGAAATGACCGGCCCGACGCCTACTCGCGTTGCCGCTGCCTACACGTAGGGACAGTCCGGCCGGTCGCAGCCGCTGCCGGGTCCGGGCGCGACGTAGGTGCCGCAGACACGGCACTGCTGAGTGTCGACGCCGAGCGCGTCCGGCCGTCGCCGACTGCGCTGCTTGGCGCCGGTCTTGCGGGCCGCATCGAGACGGCCGACGAGTTTGAAGCCGTACCAGACGATCAAGATGACCGCGACCAGCACCAACAGCTTGGAGATAGAGGGGACACCGAACATTTGTGCTCGCCCGCCGGCCGCGCGTCGCGGCGCCGGTTGCTAGTTGCGCAGGTTGTCGCGGTACTCCCAGGGAGTCTCGAATTGGCCGCGCCACATGCCCACGCCTTCGTTCATCGCCGCTTCCTCGGCCGCGGCATAGTCGTCGGCCTGCTCGCGGAACGCCATGGCCATGCCGGCGCGGACCAGGGCCTCATTGATGTCCATGCCGTTGAATTCGCACACGGCATAGGTATACACCCGCCGCCGGCGGTCAGTATCCCTGCGTTCTGAGCAGGTTATGGGACCTAGCGACACCAATTCCTCAAGTTTGCGTGCGGCGGCCGGGCCACACTCCCAGACTTGTCCGTCGATCACGCAGGGCTGGTTCAGTTCGGGCGCATCGATGCCCCAGAGGAAGTACCGATGGCCGTCCACGATCAGCCGATCACTGTCGACCACCTTGGCGATGCCGGTGACGTCGGCGCCAGCGCTGGTGCACACCAGCAGCAACGCCGCGACAAACAGGACGCGCATTCTCCAATACTTGACCAACATCAATTTCCTTCCGTCGACGGACCGGGTGGCCAGTGCGAGAATAACCGCTGCGGCGGTCTTCCGGCAAGCGAACGCGGTCCTTATCCACCGTACCACAGCGGTACGGTGGCATGCCTATGGCCGGCGCGCTCGATGGCCCTGCTTGAACGCGCTCGGCCAGACATCGAGCGCAATATTGACGACATTCGACGCCTGCGCGCGCGTACAACGTTGCTTGACCCGCACGCCGCAAATTGCGATGTTTCGGCCAAGCCTACACATCGCACGATGCGGCGAAGTAGCGAGGCTTGACTTTGCTTGACCGCGCGATCCTGACGTGGTCGGCACTGCCCCCCTACGAAGGAGGAACGTCTCAATGGAAGGTAGTAACGGCACCAGATGGCCAGTCGTGGCCACTGGTACATTTGCAAGCTTAATGCTCGCGACGGCGCTTGCCATGCCAGCGATGGCTGCGGACATGACGCCGGAACGGGCAGTCAATGTCGACGCCGAGCCGGCCAACTGGCTGCTTCACCACCGCAACTATGCGGGCGATCGCCATAGCCCGCTGGACGAGATCAACGCCGGAAACGTCGACCAGCTCAAGGTCGCGTATATTCTGGGACTGCAGGGCATCGAGGGTGCCGGCCGATTCAACAACGGCTCGCTCGAGGGCACGATTCTTGTCGAGGACGGGATGATGTATTTCCCGAACGGCTGGGGTCATGTCTACAAGGTCGACGTGTCCGGCGGCAATTCGGCGGAGCCGATCTGGGTCATGGACCCGGCGACCGACCGCGCCTGGGCTGCTGACGTGGCTTGCTGCCAGGTCAACAACCGCGGCGTCGCGTTCTGGAAAGACAAGATCATCTCGATCACCCTCGATGGCCGCCTGCTCGCGACCAACAAGGAAACGGGAGAGATCGAGTGGGAGCGGACCATCGCCGACCCGGCAAAGGCAGAGACCCTTACGGTTGCGCCGTTGGTGATTGGTGATATCGCGATCGTCGGTCCTGCGGGCGCCGAGTACGGCATCCGTGGCTTCCTCGACGCCACCAACCTCAATGACGGCACGCAGGCGTGGCGGACGTTCACCGTCGCGGGTCCCGAGGATCCCATCGGCGGCCCGACTTGGGGCGGCAATGCGTCATACGAGACCGGCGGCGGCTCGATTTGGGTCACCGGCAACTATGACGCCGACACCGACGTGATGTACTGGGGCACCGGAAATCCGGGTCCGGACTGGGACGCGGAATATCGCCCGGGCGACAACCTGTACACCGACTCCGTCCTGGCGATGAAGCCGGAGACGGGCACGATCGAGTGGTTCTTCCAGTACACGCCGAACGATCCGTATGACTATGACGAGATCGGCCCGCATTTCCTGCTCGATGCGAACTTCGGCGGCACGACCCGCAAGGCGATCGTCCATCCGGGCCGGAATGGCTTCTACTATGCCTTCGATCGCCTGAATGGCGAGCTGCTGGTCGTCGAGCCCTATGTCGACCTGATCAACTGGACGCCGGGTATCGATGCGAAGACCGGCAAGCCGCTGAACTACGATCCCAACACCCCGGTGCAGGCGTACGACGCGGTCGCAACCGCACGTCGCACTTTCAACGTCGCAACGCAGTGCCCGTTGATCACCGGCGGCAACAACTGGGAGCCGGCGGCATACAATCCGGACCTGCAGCTGATGTACACGCAGGGCGGCGAAGGCTGTCACCAGCGCGTGACGGTCATCGAGCCGGATCCGACCTGGAAGGGCGGTTCCTGGAAGTATCGTGACCGCTTCGTCGGCGGCCGCAGCCCGAACGATGAAGAGAAGGCTGCCAGCCCGTTGCCAGCAGGCCTGACAACTGCCCAGCGTGGCTCGATCAAGGCGATCAATGTCGTCTCGGGCGAGACCGTGGCACGTGTCGACACGCTACACTTCAATCGCAGCGGCGTTCTGTCGACTGCTGGCGGTATTGTTCTCGCCGGCAGCTACGAAGGCAATGTCTATGCCTACGACAGCTCGACCATGGATGAGTTGTGGTCGTTCAGCATCGGCGCGTCGATCAAGGCGCCGTTCATCAGCTACGAAGTCGACGGCAAGCAGTACCTCGCGCTGTTGGTTGGCGCGGCTCCGGGCGGTACCCAGAAGCGGGACCAACCGGCCCTCAACCACTTCGCGCCCGTGCACATGCTGGTCGCGTTCACGCTGTAAGCTAAGCAACAGCGAGCCTTCATACTAAAGGGGGCCGGGTTCACCCGGCCCCCTTCCTTTTGTCGCAACGACGACCGAAGACGGCTAACGCATAGCCGACGATGCCATCGATCTGGCCCTGGCCTTCATTATTCGGAAGACGAGGCCGCAATACGGCGTCGAGCGAGTGAAAAGCCGGCTAAGCAGACGGGTCAGAGGAAAAAGCCGCTTGGTGATGGTCCTGCTAGGCCGCGCGCACTCCCGAGGGCCAAAAAAGGGGCCAGCAAGGCCGGCCCGTCGTCGCCACGTTAGTCCGCAAAGGCGGCGCACTGCTTCGAGTTTTCACCATAGTAACGGTTGCAATACTCCAGACCGACCGTGTTGCCCTGCAACTCGGCTTGAATGAAGTTCAACAGGTCTTCGAGCTCCGCGTCGCGTAGCCAGCCACCCGATTTGTATGGCGCGTTGGGGACCACCTCCTGGTCGGCAGTCGTCATACCGAAGCAGGGGTCGTTGGCCCGCCATGATGATCGGCCGTGGCGCGGCATCAGGGTATCGGGGCGGCCGCAGCGAATTGTCTCCTTCAGCGATTCCCGATCGAGCGGCGTTGTCGTCAGGGCCGGTGCGGGCGGCTGGCTGACCACATTGGCGCCCTCCCCGTTCCAACCATGGCAATACGCACACAGGGACTTGTCGCGATAGAGCGCCATTCCGCGCAAGATCGATTCCTCGTCAAAGTTGTCTTGTGCATGCGCCGTCGGCACAGACGTCACCAGCGAAACCGCCGCCAACGCGCCGATGGCCCACGCCGTGGCCACATGCTTAACCGTAACGTATCCCGAACTTGACTTGCGCCGCATGTCGTCTCTCCGAGGTTTCCTTGTTGATTTGACCGGATAAATTTTATCCGCCGCGACCGGCATTGTCGCGGTAATCGCCGTAACGCGCGCCGTCGAAAGTGTCAATTCTGCGTGCAGTAAATGCCGAACGAATCCGCGTGCGCGAAAGCGCTGGACTGTCCGGCAGCTTCTCCCTACATGAACGCCGAAATATCGTTTGGTCATGCGTGAAATACGGGCGCGCAAGGATGGGCCGATAAGTCGACAACGATAGGCGCGCGAACGCCCATCGCTAGCCGAGCGGACTCCTGTCCTGTAGTCTGATGCTGTCGCGAAAGCGGGCGGTGCGATGCGGACCGGGCTTCGGCTTCCACTGCGGGATAACGGAGAGCATGATGAGAATCGGCGTTGTCTTGTTTGCCAGTCTGGCGATGACAGTTCTAGCGGCATCGGCAAACGCCGCGGACCTCCCCGAGCAGGGCGACATCAAGGAGTTACGGACGGGACTGACCGTCGAGACCCTGCCGGAAACCGGATATTACCACCATGCATGCGGTTCCAACGGCGGGCCGCCGAGACGCCCGATAGATGGCTGGACCGATTTCCATCTATGCGAGCCCGAGGCGACCGGCCTTCACGAAGTCTATGTGGAGATGGACGACGAGGCGCTAACGATCGCGCGTGCCGATCCGGACGCCAATCTCGCTTGGGTCGAGAAGTACAGCGGCACGAAGGTGGGCGGCCACTCGGTGATCCTGTCTCTGTTGTTCGATGACGATGGCGTCGTTCAGGGCCTGCGCGCAGTGACCGATCCACGGGTTGACGTGGACCAGCGCCGTCTCGCGCATATGTTGCGCCTTCGCGTGATGCCGCGCTATCGCCGAAATGGCTGGGATTGTGTCGACATACCACTCGACGAAGGCGAAACGCCGATCGGAGATCTCTCGATCAAACGGCGCTGCGAGACCGTCTATGACGATGCACGTCGGGTTGTTCTATGGTCGCGGCTGTATCGGCGGCCCGGACAGACCGGCGTCGACCCCAACAACTTCTGGGTGCCCGGCGAATTCGAAAGTTCGACCCGGCTGGAGATCCTCCACCCGTCGGTTCCGATCCTCGATCGCATCGTCGACTAGCTGGTTTTCTCCCCGGGGCGCTGCGGCCACCGTCACCCCGATCCTGTCGGGCTCTCAATCCGCCGAGTTGGTCTCAAAGATCAGGACGTGATGCCGTCTATTCGGCCGGGATTGATCGCCGAGCCCAGGCGGCCTGCTCGCGGCCAGCGAAGACTACCGCTCTAACATGGTGATCGTCCGGATGGCTGGCAGGTCGTGTTCGTCCTCCTGCGTAAATACCACACGCACACGATCGCCGATCTGCAGGCCATTCAGGCTGTAGTTTCCCAGCGTGTATTCAGCATTGTCGATCTTGATAAGGCCCTTCGCCGAATTGATATCCAGCAGTTGGCCGACTGTACTACCCTCGGCGGATTCCGCCGCCGAAGACAGCAACAGAGCAACAACAGCAAGCGGCGCAAACAATCTACGCATAGATACCACTCCTAGTGGATTGATCGGAATGAAAGAGTCCGAATTGGGATTCCGTATTTTGCTGTGTTATGCGAATCTGGCGCATGCGCAGTGGAATCTCCTTCACCCTATCCGCCGGCGACCGTCAGCGATTGCGCGCGGTCGTCGCGGATCCCAAGAGCCCGCAGAAACACGTCTGGCGGGCACATATTGTCCTTCTCAGCGGCGAGGGTCTGGGCACCTCGGCGATCATGACCGAGACCGGCAAGTCCAAGACCTGCGTGTGGCGCTGGCAAGAGCGGTTCATGCACGAGGGTGTCGGCGGCCTGCTTCGCGACAAGTCCCGTCCGCCCGGCAAGGCGCCGGTCCCGCTCGATCGTGTCGCCGAGATCGTGCGCCTGACGCAGCAACCGCCGCCGTTTGAGGCGACCCACTGGACGTTGCGCGCGATGGCCAGGGCGGCCGGTATTGCCGCCTCGACGGTGCAGGCGATCTGGAAGGCTCACGGTCTCAGCCCGCACCGCTGGCGCAACTTCAAGCTGTCGACCGACCCTGCCTTCGCCGAGAAACTCACCGATATCGTCGGCCTGTATGTCGACCCGCCGGCCCATGCGGTGGTGTTGTCGATCGATGAGAAGTCACAGATCCAGGCGCTCGACCGCCGGTCTGCCGATGAAGAAGGGACGCGCCGGCACCATGACTACAAACGGCACGGCACGACCACGCTGTTTGCGGCGCTCAACGTTCTGGACGGAACGGTGATCGGCCGGAACATGCAGCGCCACCGCCATCAGGAGTTCATCCGCTTCCTCAACCGCATCGAGCGCACGGTGCCGGCGGACAAGGCCATCCACGCGATCGTCGACAACTACGCGGCGCACAACAAGGACAAGGTCCGCGCCTGGCTCGCCCGCCATCCGCGCTGGACTTTCCACTTCACACCGACCTCCTGCTCGTGGCTCAATGCCGTCGAGGGCTTCTTCGCAAAACTCACCCGGCGGCGGCTCAAGCACGGCGTCTTCCATTCCGTCGTCGATCTCCAGGCCGCAATCAACCGCTTCGTCCGCGAATACAATGCGGCCAACCCACAGCCATTCATATCGAAAGCCGACCCCGACGACATCATCGCAGCCCGAAACCGAGGGTTCCAAACGTTGGAATCAATCCACTAGAGCTCGGCTGAGCGCCTGCACCTAGCGGACGGGAATGCGCGCGTGGCACAGACGATAGCCGAAGCCTTCGCCGGCAAAGTTGCGCTGGTCACCGGCGGCACCCAGGGCATTGGTGAAGCGTCGGCGCGCTTGCTGGCACAGCGCGGCGCGGCCGGTATCGCAATCTGCGGGCGCAACGAGGCCAAGGGTCACCGCGTTGCCGAGTCCATCGCCGGCACGTGCGAGGCATTGTTCGTGCCGGCGGACCTGTCCCGCGTCGCTGACTGTCACGCCTTCGTCGATCGAGTGGCGGAACGGTTCGGCCGCATCGACATATTGGTGAACTGCGCCGGCCTGACGGCGCGCGGCAGCATCGACGATACGACCGAGGACGGTTGGGACCGCCTGTTCGCCGTCAACGTGAAGGCGCCTTTCTTCCTGATCCAACGGGCAGTGCCGTGGATGCGCAGGAACGCCGCGGCTGGCTCGGGGCGCGGCTGGATCGTCAACATCATCACCATGTCCAGCCCCACGGCGGGCAGCCCTATCTCGTGCCCTATTCGGCGTCGAAGGGCGCCCTGGCGACCCTTACGCGCAACCTCGCCCACGGTCTGTTGGCCGATCGCATCCGCGTCAACGGCCTCAACATCGGCTGGACCAACACGCCCGGCGAGCACGCCATTCAAACCAGCTTTCACCGACGCCCCGCGAACTGGCTCGATGAAGCCAGCGCGCAGCAGCCGTTCGGGCGCCTGATCGAAGTCGACGAGGTGGCGCGCGCCGTCGCCTTCCTGGCCTCGGAGGAATCCGGGCTCATGACCGGTTCGGTCATTGACATGGACCAACAAGTCGTCGGCACCTACGACTGAGTCTCAGACCCTGCCGTTGCGGTTCGCGGTGTCCGCGACCAGGGGCACACCGGTCCATCGTAAGGACATCGGCGCACGACCGAGTTTGAGCCAACCGATGCCGTGTATCCGGTCGCAGTCAGCGCGCGGGCAAGTTGGGCTTCAGATGGAGGCAAGGGCATGGAGCCGCCCGGCGAAGGCCACATCGCGAATCCAGAGGCTACTGAGGCAGAGCTTTAGGTCGAATGGCGACCGCCGAGAGGCCGCTTGCCGACGGCGGTCCAACTATAGTCATGGCGATGGTATAGGCTGACGTCGGTGAATCCGGCATCCCGCAACAACGCCTCGACGTCGCTACGCGTGCAGTATTTCGCATAGGCCGGGTTGAGTTGATCGTAGATCACGAGGCGCCGTTTGTCTGAGGGCAACTTGGCCAACACCGCGCGAGCGTAGCGGTACATCGGTAGAGGCAGAAATCGGCAGAGCGCCATGTACACGCTCAGCCCGAGGTTCATCAGCCAACACAACATCGTCAAGAATCCGGCCGGAAGGTGCCTGGTCAAGCGGCGCAGCGGTTCGATCAGGCGCAGATAGGCGGCATTGCCTTCGCGCCCATAAAGCCAAACCAGCACCGAACCGCCCGGCTTCAGCGCCGCGTAGGCCGCCGCCAGCACTGGCGCCGGATCAACTATGTGGTGCAGCACGCCGATCGACGTCACCAAGTCGAGATCGGCCCCAGGCGGCAAAGCTGTGCCGTCGGCGTGAATGTAGTGAACGTTATCCGCACGCGCGCCGAGATTGGATCGCAACGCCTTGATCGCGGCCGACGGCTCCACGGCAATCACTTCTTTCGCCCCGAGTCCGAGCAGCATGGCAACGATGCGCCCGGTGCCACTGCCAATATCGGCGACGCGGGCGCCGCGAATGCGCACCAGGGGCAGCAACGGTCCAACGATGTCGGCGAACAGCGCGCTCGATCCGTAGTAGCCGTCATTGTCCACGTAGCGCGTCCATTGCTCGCCGAAATCGGCGATGGTCGCCTGATCGATGGACCGAGCCTGCATGGATTGTGACATCGTGCGACCACCCGAACCGACGAAACGCACACACCCTGGTGCCTTTCTAGCTCTGGCGCCCCTTGAGCGTCAATAAGTCTTACCGACGCAATCGGCTGCCTCTCAGCACCGCGTGCAATTTCCCTGGCTCCACGCATCCGCGTCAACGGCCTCAACACCGGCTGGACAAACACGCCCGAAGAGCACGCCATCCAGACCGGCTTTCACCGACGCCCCGCGAACTGGCTCGATGATGCCCGCGTGGAGCAGCCGTTCGGGCGCCTGATCGAAGTCGACGACGCGGCACGCGCCGGCGCCTTCCTAGCGTCGGAGGACTCCCAGCTCATGGCCCGGGCGGTCATCGACATGGACCAGCAAGTCGTCGGCACCTACGACTGCGTCATCGACCCTGCCGTTGCGGCCACCGGTGTCCGCTCCCGTAACGACTTCGGCGCACGACCGAGTTTGACCCCGAGCTGCCCCTTGTCGCTTGACACTTCACCCTCAACACCCGCGGAGCAGCACGGATCAGCCGCCGCAAGCCGACTTGTATGCCTCCTCAAAAATGATGACCCAGCCTGAGCCGTAACCACCACGCATCATCTCGGCCATCTCACCAAAGGCTTCCCAATTGCTGTGCGTGAGTTCGACCCGCGTTCGTTCGTTTTCAAGCGCGGTAAACCGCACCTCAACCAGGCTTGCGTTTTCTGGCGGTAGTCCCATGTGAAAGTCCATGCTGATCGCGTCATGCGGATCGTATGACTTTATCGTGCCCCAATGGTGTTCGGTGTCATCGTGGCCGATCTCAACGATCTGGCCGCCCAGCTTCGGTTCAATGAGCAACGACTTTGCAGGCTCGCCGCTATGCACTTTGGACATCGAGCGCTTGTCCAACGGCCACCAACTGCCCATGTCGTTCACAAACACCCCGAATGCTTTTTTCTTGCTGCAGGGAACTTCGATTGTTTTGATGATCGGATCGAGCACTTTGTTCTCCTATTTGTCTTTCATGCGGCGCGCAATTTCAGCGCCATAGGCTGACTGAACCGCTCCGGGTTTGGCGGAGGCTCCAACTCTTGAGAAAGTGGAGCCATTATGAGCAAGACAAGGAACAGGTTTTCTTCTGAGGTTCGCGCCCGTGCGGTGCGGATGGTTGTGGATCACGAGGGCGAACACGCCTCGCGTTGGGCGGCTGTTTCCTCGATAGCTGGGAAGATCGGCTGCACGGCGCAGACACTCAATGAGTGGGTGAAGAGGTTCGAGCGCGATAGCGGCGTGCGCGCCGGCGTCCCCAGCGAGGTCGCCGAGCGGCTGAAAGCCCTGGAGCGGGAGAACCGCGACCTCCGGCAGGTCAACGAGATCCTGCGCAAGGCGAGCGCCTATTTTGCCCAGGCGGAGCTCGACCGCCGGTTCAAGCCATGATCGCGTTCATCGGCGATCACCGCGAGGCGCACGGGGTCGAGCCGATCTGCAAGGTGCTGCCGATCGCCCCGTCGACCTACTACGACCATGTGGCCAGGCGGCGCGATCCGGCCAGGCTGTCGGCACGGGCGAAACGGGATATGGCTCTCAAGGTCGAGGTCCGACGCGTCTTCAAAGAGAACTTCCGTGTCTACGGCGTTCGCAAGGTGTGGCGACAATTGCAGCGGGAAGGCTTCGATGTCGCTCGCTGCACTGTTGAGCGGCTGATGCGGGAGATGGGCTTGCAAGGGGTGATCCGCGGCAAGCCGATCCGCACGACAGTCAGCGACCAGGCCGCGCCTTGCCCGCTCGACAAGGTCAATCGCCAGTTCCACGCTCCGGCACCGAACAGGCTGTGGGTCTCGGACTTTACCTACGTGGCCACTTGGGCTGGCTTCGTCTATGTCGCCTTTGTCATCGACGCCTATGCCCGCCGCATCGTCGGCTGGCGGGTGAGCCGGACAGCCCATGCCGGCTTTGTTCTCGATGCCCTGGAACAAGCGCTTCATGCGCGGCGACCCGTCCATCGCGGTGGGCTGATCCATCACAGCGATAGAGGGAGCCAATATGTCTCGATCAAATATACCGAGCACCTGGCGGAAGCGGGCATCGAACCCTCGGTGGGCAGCGTCGGCGACTCTTATGACAATGCTCTGGCCGAGACCATCAATGGTCTTTACAAAGCCGAGGTCATTCACCGGCGCGGGCCGTGGCGCTCATTCGAGGCCGTCGAGCTCGCTACTCTGGAATGGGTGGATTGGTTCAACAACCGGCGGCTCCTGGAGCCCATCGGAAACATCCCGCCGGCCGAAGCCGAGGAACGCCACTACGCCATGCTGAAGCAGTCAGACATGGCGGCGTGACTCAAACAAAATGGCCTCCGCCAAACCCGGAGCGGTTCAGACAAGGCATCTGACCAAAAACTCTCCAGATACTGCCGCAGATCATCCAATCCATCGCGCTTGATTGAGTACAGGCGACGATTGCCCTGTGGCTCGACGGTGACCAAACTCGCGAACTCAAGCACCTTAAGGTGTTGCGACACGGCAGGCCTGCTTACCGGCTGGCCTTCCGCTAACTCAACCACGGTCTTGGGCTGCTCGCGCAACGCCTCGAAGATGTGCCGGCGGGTTGGGTCCGCCAATGCTGAGAGAACTTCAGCGTAAGCCATGACTTACCGTAAGTCCTGGCTTACTGCCTGTCAAGCGACTTAATCAGGCCGTGGCGAAATAGAGAAAGCGATCGGCACATGTGCGCGACCGGCGGCACGACTAGCCGCGCCCCCGCGCCGAGAATGACCCGGCGTGGGGGTGGCTATCATTATCGGTGCCTGCTAGTTCGGCAATTGGTCGTCGACGCCTTCGATGTACCAGTTCATGCTGAGCAACGCCTCGTCGCTCAGCACCTCGCCGGCGGCGACCACCTGCTCGCCCCGCTGGTTCTTGATCGGTCCCTGGAACGGGTGCAGTTCGCCGCTTTGGATCTTTGCCGCCGTTTCCGCTGCCAGCTGCGCGATGTCGTCGGGCATGTTCGCGAACGGTGCCAGCTCGACCATACCGTCCTTGATCCCGGCCCAGATGTCGGACGACTGGCAGGTGCTGTCCAGCACCGCCTTGACGCGCGCGACATAGTAGTCGCTCCAATTGTCGACGATCGAGGTGAGCTGCGCCCTGGGCGCGAAGGCACTCATGTTGGAGGCTTGGCCGAAGCCGAGGACACCGCGCTGCTCGGCCACCTGTAGCGGCGCCGGTGAATCGGTGTGTTGGGCGATAATGTCGGCGCCCTGATCGATCAGAGCCTTCGCCGCATCACCCTCCTTGCCCGGGTCGCACCAGGGTGGACGCCTCCATTTACCTCGTGAATTTTGCCTCGTTGTGATTCTCTACGGCGGTTCGGTTTGAGGAGGTATTGATGAGGCAGGCTGGTCTGTTCGGCTTACCGGATCATCTTCGAAAGCTTTCGGCGACGGGTGATCCGTTGGAGGTGCTGGCAAAGGTCGTCGACTTCGAGATTTTCCGCGCGCCGCTTGAGGCTGCGCTGGGCTATTCGGACGGATCGAAAGGTGGCCGCCCGGCCTACGATGCGGTGGCGATGCTCAAGGTTCTGATCCTGGCCGCGCGGCACACGGTGAGTGACGAGCGGATGGAGTTTCTGATCCGCGATCGCTTGAGCTGGCTTCGCTTCCTAGGCTTCGATCTCGGAGCGCCGACGCCGGACCGCAACACCATATGGACCTTTCGCGAGCGTCTGGTCCGGGCCGGGGCGATGGATAAGCTGTTTGCCGCCTTCGATGGCGAATTGCGCCGGTGCGGCTATCTGGCGATGGGCGGGCAGATCGTCGATGCGACGTTGGTATCGGCGCCCAAGCAGCGCCACAGCGATGACGAGAAGCGGGCGATCAAGGCGGGCAAGAGCGCGTCCGAGGTCTGGCCCGATCAGCCAGCCAAGGCGGCGCAGAAGGACACGGATGCGCGGTGGACGGTGAAGACCGGGCGGCGCAAGAACCCCGCCGGGTCGCAACGGCGCATGCCCGACATCGCGATCCCGGTGTTCGGCTACAAGAATCATGTCGTCATCGATCGGGCCTACGGCTTCATCCGCAGCTCGGCTGTGACCGATGCCGCCCGCCATGACGGCAAGATGTTGCGTCAGCTCGTCACCGGCGACAATCTGGCCGCCGGCGTGTGGGCTGACAGCGCCTATCGCTCGAAGGCCAACGAGGCGTGGCTGGCCGGCAAGGGTCGGGTCTCCCACATCCACCGCAAGAAGCCGCCGGGCCGGGCCATGCCCAAGGCGACCGCCCAGGCCAATGCCCGCAAGTCAGCGGTCCGTGCGCATGTGGAGCACGTCTTCGCCCAGCAGAAGGATCGCATGGGCCTTTTCATCCGTACCATCGGGCTCAAGCGGGCGGAGGCCAAGATCGGCCTCGCCAACCTGGCTTACAATTTCCAGCGTCTGATCTTCCATGAGCGCAGGGCCGCCATGGTATGAGTCCGCCTGAATAGCGCCAAAACCCTCCGCCGAGAACGAAACGGCGGATGGTTGCGGACGTCAACACCGCCGATCTCAGCGAAAGTCGGACAGCACACCAAAATCTTCGTCAAATCCCCCGGTTGTTGGAGGTCTCCAGGTGTTGGCCCAGATGATCTTGACCTTGATGTCGGGATTGACCGAGCGGGCGCCGAGCATGAAGGAATTGATGCCGCGCACCACTTCCGGGATCGGGAACGACGCCACATAGCCGACCGTATTGGTCTTGCTCATCTTGCCAGCGATGATGCCGCAGGCGTAGCGCCCCTCGTAGAACCGCGCCATATAAGTGGAGACCTCCAACAACCGGGGGATTTGACGAAGATTTTGGTGTGCTGTCCGACTTTCGCTGAGATCGGCGGTGTTGACGTCCGCAACCATCCGCCGTTTCGTTCTCGGCGGAGGGTTTTGGCGCTATTCAGGCGGACTCATACCATGGCGGCCCTGCGCTCATGGAAGATCAGACGCTGGAAATTGTAAGCCAGGTTGGCGAGGCCGATCTTGGCCTCCGCCCGCTTGAGCCCGATGGTACGGATGAAAAGGCCCATGCGATCCTTCTGCTGGGCGAAGACGTGCTCCACATGCGCACGGACCGCTGACTTGCGGGCATTGGCCTGGGCGGTCGCCTTGGGCATGGCCCGGCCCGGCGGCTTCTTGCGGTGGATGTGGGAGACCCGACCCTTGCCGGCCAGCCACGCCTCGTTGGCCTTCGAGCGATAGGCGCTGTCAGCCCACACGCCGGCGGCCAGATTGTCGCCGGTGACGAGCTGACGCAACATCTTGCCGTCATGGCGGGCGGCATCGGTCACAGCCGAGCTGCGGATGAAGCCGTAGGCCCGATCGATGACGACATGATTCTTGTAGCCGAACACCGGGATCGCGATGTCGGGCATGCGCCGTTGCGACCCGGCGGGGTTCTTGCGCCGCCCGGTCTTCACCGTCCACCGCGCATCCGTGTCCTTCTGCGCCGCCTTGGCTGGCTGATCGGGCCAGACCTCGGACGCGCTCTTGCCCGCCTTGATCGCCCGCTTCTCGTCATCGCTGTGGCGCTGCTTGGGCGCCGATACCAACGTCGCATCGACGATCTGCCCGCCCATCGCCAGATAGCCGCACCGGCGCAATTCGCCATCGAAGGCGGCAAACAGCTTATCCATCGCCCCGGCCCGGACCAGACGCTCGCGAAAGGTCCATATGGTGTTGCGGTCCGGCGTCGGCGCTCCGAGATCGAAGCCTAGGAAGCGAAGCCAGCTCAAGCGATCGCGGATCAGAAACTCCATCCGCTCGTCACTCACCGTGTGCCGCGCGGCCAGGATCAGAACCTTGAGCATCGCCACCGCATCGTAGGCCGGGCGGCCACCTTTCGATCCGTCCGAATAGCCCAGCGCCGCCTCAAGCGGCGCGCGGAAAATCTTGAAGTCGACGACCTTTGCCAGCACCTCCAACGGATCACCCGTCGCCGAAAGCTTTCGAAGATGATCCGGTAAGCCGAACAGACCAGCCTGCCTCATCAATACCTCCTCAAACCGAACCGCCGTAGAGAATCACAACGAGGCAAAATTCACGAGGTAAATGGAGGCGTCCAAGTGCTGAGATTGGCGTCGCGCTTGTAGCCGGTGGCGTGCTCGAAATGCACGTCGGGAAAGTTCTTGGCGACCTTGACGGTCGGGTTCATGAAACCGAATGACGTCGTGAAGACCAGCTTGTGGCCGCTTGCGGCTAGCTGCTGGATGACGCGTTCGGCGTCCAGTCCCTCGTTGACGCTCTCCACGAAGGTCGTCGAGACCCGATCGCCGAGGGAATTCTCGATCACCAGCCGGCCGACGTCATGGCGGTACGTCCAGCCGTGATCGCCGATCGGGCCGACGTAGATGAAACCGACCTTGAGGTCCTGCGCGTTCGCGCTCGTGCCGATCACCAGCGCGGCGGCGAGGCCGAGCAGGCCTGTTACGAATCGTTTGACCGTCATGATTGCCCTCCCATGTGCGGTTCGTTTGCGGATGAATTCGCGGCCGCGCTATTGCGCTGGCCGAAAAGGCTTGCCGATGCAGGCCGGTGCGCTAAGGCGCAGGCGCGCGCTAGCCGATGCCGAAGATCGTCAGGGCGAGCCCGGTCGCAACCTGATTGGCCTGCAGGCTGAGCGTGAGGACGGCGAAAATCAGCGCCATGCCGGCGCCGGCTGCGGCCGCGGCCGCGGCAAGGATCGCCAACACCGAGCTGTCGGTGCCAGTGGCCACGGCGAACGCCGCGACAGCGCCGACCAGCATCATTCCCTCGATGCCAAGATTGAGCACACCTGCTTTCTCCGCGACCAGCTCGCCGGTGGCAGCCAGCAGCAACGGTGTCGCGGCCGTGATCACCGTCAGCAGAACCGGCACTAGCCAGGCGACATCGTTCATGCCGGCGTGCTCCGGAACGCTTCGCCGGATACCAGGCGCAGGCGGTAGGTGCTCAGCAGGTCGCACGCCAGCAGGAAGAACAGCAGCACGCCTTGGAACAAGCCGGTGACGGCGGCGGGCATGCCGATGGCGATTTGCGCCGCCTCGCCGCCCAGGTACGATAGGGCCATGATCAGCCCGGCGGTCAGAATTCCCACCGGATGCAGGCGGCCGAGAAATGCGACGATAATCGCGGTGAAGCCGTAGCCGGGGGAGATGTTTGGCAAGAGCTGCCCGACCGGACCGGCCACTTCGCACAGGCCGGCCAGGCCCGCCAACCCGCCGCTCGTCAACATGCAGAACCAGATCAGGCGGTTGCGGTTGAAGCCGACGTAGCGGGCGGCCGCGGGCGCGGCGCCGACGACGTGCAACTGGAACCCGATCACCGTGCGCGACACCAGCACCAGGCCGCCGGCCACCGCCAACAATGCGAACAGAGTGCCTAGATGCGCGCGGCTGGCCGCGATCAGGATCGGCAGCGAGGCGGCATCGGAGAACAACCGCGATTCGGGAAAGTTGTAGCCGTCGGGATCGCGCCAGGGACCGTGCACCAGATAGCTGAGCAACAGCGTCGCGACATAGGTCAGCATCAGGCTGGTGAGGATCTCGTTGGCGTTGAAGCGCGTGCGCAGCCACGCCGGGATCGCCGCCCACAGCGCGCCGCCCACAGCGCCCGCGACCAGCATCGCCGGAAGGGCCCGCGACCAGCATCGCCGGAAGAGCAACACGCTATCGCTGTCGTGGAACGCCAGCGCCAGACCGCCGCCGACGATCGCGCCCACGGTCAACTGGCCCTCGGCGCCGATGTTCCACACATTGGCGCGAAACCCGAGCGCCAGGCCAATGGCGATCAGCACCAGCGGCGCCGCCTTGACGACGAGTTTGGTGAGGCCATAGCGGTTGGTGAGCGGCGAGACGAAGTAGGTGTAAAGAGCGACGCTCGGGTCCTTGCCCAATGCGCTAAAGATCACGACGCCACTCGCCAGTGTAAGCAAAATCGCCACGACTGGCGAGCCGAAGACCATGAGCCTCGAATGCTGGCCGCGCGGCTCAAGCCTTAAGACGCATGCGCCACCGTTCGAGCGGCCGCCGGCGCATCCACAGTGTCGGCCATTCCGCCCATCGCCAGGCCGATCTCCTCAGCGCGCTCACCTCGGTGATCGCGCGCGGCGCGGATAACCGTCCTCGCGACATCACCGCGATGCGATGGCGGATGGCGAAAATTTCGTCCAGGTCCTGCGAGATGATCAGTACCGCCGCACCGCGCCCGGCGATCGCCAGCAGCGCCGAGTGGATCGCCGCGGCGGCGCCCGCGTCGACGCCCCAGGTCGGCTGCGACACGACGAGGACATTGGGCTCCTGCAGGATCTCACGCCCGACGACAAAGCGCTGCATGTTGCCGCCGGACAGGCTGGCCGCATCGGCATCGGCACCCTGGGTGCGCATCTCGAACGCCGAGATGATGTCGCGGGCGAATTGCATCACGGCCGGCATCGCGATCAGGCCCCGCCGCGTCATGGACTTGCGGCGCGAGGTCGTGAGCAGCGCGTTCTTGGCCAGGCTCATTTGCGCCACCGCCGCCTGGCCGAAGCGCTCTTCCGGCACGAACGCGGCGCCCAACGCACGACGGGCGGCGGGTCCCCGGTCCGCGACAGGGTGGCCATCGATGCGAATGGCCTCGCCATGTCCGGCGATCCTGCGCTCGCCGATCAACGCCGACATGAACTCGGGCTGGCCATTGCCGGCCACGCCGGCGACGCCCATGACCTCGCCACCGGCGACATCGAGGTCGATATCGTGCAGGTCGACGCCAAACTGATGCTCGGCCGGCAGCGACAATGCGGTTACCGACAGGCGCGGCGCCGCGCTGGCCCGGGCGGCCGTCCGCTGCGGCGGCTGGATCTTCGCGCCGATCATCAATTCAGCCATGCTGCGCGCGGACTCGGCGCGCGGATCGCACTCCGCCACCACGCGGCCGCCGCGCAGGATCGTCGCCCGATCACAGATGGTCCTCACCTCTTCCAACTTGTGACTGATGAACAGGACCGCGCGATCCTCGCGCACCAGCGCGCGCAGCGTCTCGAACAGCCGCGTCGTCTCCACCGGCGTCAGCACCGACGTCGGCTCGTCGAGGATCAGCAGCTTCGGCTCGGCCAGCAGGCAGCGGACGATCTCGGTGCGCTGGCGCTCGCCTACCGACAACTCATGCACCTGGCGATCGCAGTCCAGCGGCAGACCATAGGCCTCCGACAACTCGCCGACGCGCTGGCGCAACGACACGCCGCTGCGGAGTTTGGGTATCGCCACTCGGATGTTTTCCAGCACGGTCATCGCATCGAACAGAGCGAAATGCTGAAACACCATGGCGATGCCAAATTGCCGGGCGGCGGCCGGTCCGTCGATGGTCACGGCCTCGCCACGCCAGCGGATTTCTCCGGCATCGGCGCGCAGCGCGCCGTAGACGATCTTCACCAGCGTGCTTTTGCCGGCACCGTTCTCGCCCAGCAGGGCGTGAATCTCGCCCGGGCCAATGGCCAAGTCTATGCCGTCATTGGCCCGGCAGCCGGGGAACGACTTGCTGACGCCGCGCAACTCCAGTAGCGGCGGCGTGCCCATCGGCCTTGTGACACTGGTTTGGCTGGCGCTCGACATCCCACCCATGAATGCACGCCTCGCACAGTGCGGTAAAGGCTGGGCTCAGCCCGGATTTCCGAGACCCGCGAGTGACCGGGACAAAGCCTGTGGATGGCGCCGCGACAGGCGGTGTACGATAGGGTCGATCGGACCATCTGAAGGGTCCCTCCGCGGAGGCGAGGCGCACAATTCAGATCCTGTTTGAGAATTGCGCAGTCTTGGACGCCGAGGCACCGCACCGGCGCGAGGGCTATCACGTGCTGGTGGAAGGCGAGCGCATTCGAGAGGTATCCGATCAGCCCATCAAGAGCGCTGGGGCCGAGCGCATCGACGTCGGCGGGCGGACCCTGATGCCGGGACTCATCGATGCCCATGTCCATGTGACCATCGACGAGATTGCCATCGGACGAATGGAATCCTGGCCGCTGACGCTGATGACGGCGCGAGCCGCGGGCATCATGCGTGGCATGCTCGACCGTGGCTTCACGACTGTGCGCGATTGCGCCGGCGCCGACTGGGGATTGGCCGAAGCGGTCGAGCGCGGCCTGTTCACTGGACCGCGCCTGTTCATCGCCGGTCAGGCTTTGAGCCAGACCGGCGGCCACGGCGACTTTCGCCGACGCACGCAAGGCATCGAACCGTGCGCATGCTCCAACGCGCTGCGCTCGATCACGCGTATCGCCGACGGCGTCAGCGAAGTGCGCAAGGCCGCGCGCGACGAGCTGCGCAAGGGCGCGGACCAGATCAAGGTCATGGTGTCCGGCGGCGTGCTGTCGCCCAACGATCCATTGGACAATCGCCAGTACTCGCCGGAAGAGCTGAGCGCCATCGTCGACGAAGCGACGGCATGGAACACCTATGTGGCGGCCCATGCCTACACACCGGAGGCCATCCTTCACGCCATGGCGTGCGGCGTGCGCACCATCGAGCACGGAAATCTGCTGAACGGTGCGGCCGCAAGCGCGATGCGAGACAACGGCGCTTTTCTGGTGCCGACCCTGGTGATCTTTGAGGCCATGAACCGGCAAGGCGCCGAACTCGGCCTCCCCGAGGTCAGCCAGCGCAAGCTGGAAGGCCTATTGGATCAGGGCATGACCGCGCTGACGGTCGCGCGCGACGCCGGCGTCAGGATCGGCTACGGCACCGACCTGCTGGGCGCACTGCATGACCAGCAGGCGCGCTCGCTCTCGCTTCAGGCGGAGGTACAAGGCGCGCATGCGGCGATTTGCTCGGCGACCTCCGTGAACGCCACGATCCTGCGGCGTGACGGCGAACTCGGCATCATCGCGCCGGAGGCGCTGGCCGATATACTGATTGTCGACGGTAATCCGCTGGACGATCTCGGCCTGCTGCAAAACGACGGCGCCCATCTCGCCGCGATCATGAAGGCGGGCAATTTCTACAAGAACGTACTGGCCTAGGCCGACATCGACCTACCGCCCCATGACGAATCGCTTGCCGACACGGCGAGCGCCTAGCGTGACGACTTGCGCGGACGCGATCGCCAGGCATGGGATCAGCACAAGATTGTATCGCGGTATGTTGGCCGAGATGAGCGCATGCAGTCCCAACATGAACCACGGCGGTAGCGCGAACACGACATAGTCGAACTGCCGCCTTCGCACAGCCATGAAGAGCATCGGGAAAAAGCAAAGGAGTGCCACCAGGGACCAGTACTTCGAGACAAACATGCCGCGCCAGGCGAGCGCGAACGTCACCGCGATGTGGTTGCCCAATTGCCCGATGATTTCCTCGCGCAGCAGGTAGCCCAGATGCTCCTCTTCGCTGCCGGCGGCGGCGAATGTCTCGCTCCACAATATCGGCCGCTGCATATGGAAGCCGCCGGGATCGCCATCGTCCAGCCGTATGTAGCTCTCCTTGGGGAACCATGCTTCCGCAAGCCGGCCACCGAAATCCGGCAGCCAATAGATGAACGCGATGCCCAGCTCGGTATTCGTCATGCGATTGTAGATGAGCCGATCGGTCAAGACATACGCGGCATAGTTCCCGGTGAGCGCCGGCTGCCCGAACTGAATGAAATTGCGCGCCATCCAGCCGCTGGCAAGAACGAGATAGCCGCACACAAAAGCGGCACCGCCATACATGAGTTGGCGGCGGGACGAGCCCACCTGCGTCAGCGCGCCAACGAAGATCACCAGGGTTCCGGCGTACAAGATGGACGCCTCCATTTACCTCGTGAATTTTGCCTCGTTGTGATTCTCTACGGCGGTTCGGTTTGAGGAGGTATTGATGAGGCAGGCTGGTCTGTTCGGCTTACCGGATCATCTTCGAAAGCTTTCGGCGACGGGTGATCCGTTGGAGGTGCTGGCAAAGGTCGTCGACTTCAAGATTTTCCGCGCGCCGCTTGAGGCGGCGCTGGGCTATTCGGACGGATCGAAAGGTGGCCGCCCGGCCTACGATGCGGTGGCGATGCTCAAGGTTCTGATCCTGGCCGCGCGGCACACGGTGAGTGACGAGCGGATGGAGTTTCTGATCCGCGATCGCTTGAGCTGGCTTCGCTTCCTAGGCTTCGATCTCGGAGCGCCGACGCCGGACCGCAACACCATATGGACCTTTCGCGAGCGTCTGGTCCGGGCCGGGGCGATGGATAAGCTGTTTGCCGCCTTCGATGGCGAATTGCGCCGGTGCGGCTATCTGGCGATGGGCGGGCAGATCGTCGATGCGACGTTGGTATCGGCGCCCAAGCAGCGCCACAGCGATGACGAGAAGCGGGCGATCAAGGCGGGCAAGAGCGCGTCCGAGGTCTGGCCCGATCAGCCAGCCAAGGCGGCGCAGAAGGACACGGATGCGCGGTGGACGGTGAAGACCGGGCGGCGCAAGAACCCCGCCGGGTCGCAACGGCGCATGCCCGACATCGCGATCCCGGTGTTCGGCTACAAGAATCATGTCGTCATCGATCGGGCCTACGGCTTCATCCGCAGCTCGGCTGTGACCGATGCCGCCCGCCATGACGGCAAGATGTTGCGTCAGCTCGTCACCGGCGACAATCTGGCCGCCGGCGTGTGGGCTGACAGCGCCTATCGCTCGAAGGCCAACGAGGCGTGGCTGGCCGGCAAGGGTCGGGTCTCCCACATCCACCGCAAGAAGCCGCCGGGCCGGGCCATGCCCAAGGCGACCGCCCAGGCCAATGCCCGCAAGTCAGCGGTCCGTGCGCATGTGGAGCACGTCTTCGCCCAGCAGAAGGATCGCATGGGCCTTTTCATCCGTACCATCGGGCTCAAGCGGGCGGAGGCCAAGATCGGCCTCGCCAACCTGGCTTACAATTTCCAGCGTCTGATCTTCCATGAGCGCAGGGCCGCCATGGTATGAGTCCGCCTGAATAGCGCCAAAACCCTCCGCCGAGAACGAAACGGCGGATGGTTGCGGACGTCAACACCGCCGATCTCAGCGAAAGTCGGACAGCACACCAAAATCTTCGTCAAATCCCCCGGTTGTTGGAGGTCTCCAGATGTAAGCGTATGAGGGCCGTACAAGAGCCGACAGCGCAATGAGCGCCCCCGCCATGAAGAACGCGCGCCACGATCGGCCACGCCACGCAATGACCTGGGCAAGGCATGCGGCGGCGAACAGCGGAAACACGAAACTCTCGGTCAGCAGATGATTGGCATAGTACGAGTATTCGCCCGCCATCAGGGCCAATAGCGCGGCACTCCAGGCGCACAACGAAGATCGGCAAAGGATTTTGGCCGACTGCCATATGAGGACGAGTGTGATCGCGGCGAGGATCAATTGAATGGCGATTACTGATCCATAATCGGGCGCGCAGCCATGTGTTGCCGGACGCGTGTTATGCCGCAGGACGCACTCGACCGCTGATGCAAACGACGCATCAAGCCACATCATGCCGGCAAGGAACCCGGGATAGACAGGCGCGAAGAACATGCCCGGTTCGGGCTGCGTGTCGACGTCGTCGAGGGCGCCGAACACGCCAAATTGGTAGACGGCATAGGCGTGCCGCAGATACTGAAGCTCGTCACCGACGGCGAATCGTGGCGCCTGCGTCAGATGAAAGTGCATAAAGACCGCGGCGCCCGCGCAGACGAGGATCGCGATCGGTTCGAATCGGCGGAATCGTGCCTTCAGTTCATCCAGGCCGGGACGCATGCGCGCGCCTTCGTGCCGCAGCGCCGTCATCCAAACGACCGCGCGCCACAACCACCGACGTACGGGAACGGACGTAAGCGGACGCGCGCGACACCGCGCGTCGCCGCATAAGCGATCGGGGGTGGCGTCATGACTCGATTCCCGGATGGTCCTTCTCGCCGCGGTCACGGGTAGCACAAGACCCCATGCCGTGGCGAGCCTGACCCCGCGGCTCCGACACCGCAGGGCGAGCGCGGGTCGCGCGCGATCATCTTGACACGAGACTGTGGGTCGAGAACCGTGGACGCTGTGAAGGATAGCGTCGGGCCACCGAGGTGGCAGGCCAGAGGGGTGCCGTTCATGCGCGTCTATGTTTTCGGTTTGGTCGCGGCGTCAGTGCTGCTTGCCGGTTGTGCTCCGAACCGTCCCGCCAGTGGGCGCGCGGAAGAAGTTGCCGGCTTCACCGAAATGAATGGCATCGTCGCCGAGCTGCACCGACAAGTCGGTCGTTGCTGGGAGCCGCCGCGCATGAACTTCCGGGAGATTCCGGTCATCCGCCTGCGCGTTACGCTCGACGCCGACGGCAGCGTGCGAACGGTAACGATCCTCGACCTAAGAGGGAGAACGGTCACGCCGTTTCTCATGGCCACTGCCAACAGCGCCCGCGACGCGGTTCGCGCATGCTCCCCGTACGACCTTCCGCGTGAGCGATACGAACTGTGGAACGATCTCGTTCTCGCGTTCGAAACGCGGCCGCCGGGTTAGTGAGCGCCCGCATGTCCGCGGCAAACGGATCATGACCGATATACGCCTGGCAAGGGTCACGCTGCCCGACTTCGGCGAGCCCACCGTCGAGCCGAAGATCCCGGGCGCGACCTACGAGGCGCGCATGGCTTCGCTGCGCGAGCGCATGCACGCCGGCGGCTACGACGCGCTGGTGGTCTACGCCGACCACGAACACAGCGCCAATATGGCCTATTTGACCGGCTTCGATCCACGCTTCGAGGAAGCGCTGCTGGTGGTGCCGGCACGTGGGCGACGGACCCTTGTCGTCGGCAATGAATGCATGGGCTACGCCGATATCAGCCCGCTCGACCTGCACAAGGTGCTGTTTCAGTCGTTCAGTCTGCCCGGCCAGTCTCGCGAGCGCAGTCAGTCGCTGGACTCCATATTGAGCGATGCGGGCGTCCGCGCGGATGCACACGTCGGTGTCCTGGCTTGGAAGCCGTTTACCTCCCGTGAGACCGGTGCGAACGGAAACTGGATCGAGGCACCGGCCTATCTCGTGGACGCGCTGCGCGCGCTCACTGGCGACGCGGCGCGCGTGAACAACGCGACGAACCTGTTGATGGAGGCGAGCGATGGTCTGCGGCTGATCAACGACGTCGATCAGCTCGCGGCCTTCGAGTACGCCGCCTGCCACACGTCGACGGCGTACGCAATGTGCTGTTCGGTGTGCGGCCGGGGATGAGCGAATATGACGCCGTGCGCCTGATGGGAGTGAACGGCATGCCCTGGTCCTGTCACCTGATGCTGTCCACGGGCGAGCGCGCCGCCATGGGACTGCCGAGCCCAAGCGCGCGCCGGATCGCGCACGGCGATCCGTTCACCACCGCCTATGGCGTCTGGGGCGCGCTCAACTGTCGGGCGGGATTCATCGTCGCCGACGAGAGCGAACTGCCACCCGGTATCCGCGACTATGTCGACCGCCTGGTGGCCCCCTATTTCCGCGCGGTCGTTGGCTGGTACGAGACGATCGGCCTGGGCGTGACGGGCGGCGCGCTACACGATGCCGTCGCCGAGTTTTTGAGCGATCCGTTCTTCGGCATCTTTCTCAACCCCGGGCACCAGATCCATCTCGACGAATGGGTGAATTCGCCGATCTTTGCCGGCTCCAAGAACGCGCTGCGCTCCGGCATGGCGTTGCAAGTCGACATCATCCCGGCGACGGGCACGGAATATTTCACAACCAGCATCGAGGATGGGATTGCACTCGCCGACGCTTCGCTGCGCGCGGCATTCGCGGACGCCTACCCCGAGGCCTGGCAGCGCATCATGCGCCGGCGGTCGTTCATGACTGACGTTCTGGGTATTCGACTGCGCCTTGAAGTGCTGCCGTTTTCGAACATACCCGCCTATTTGCCGCCCTTCCTGTTGTCGCCGGATCGGGTGATGACCGTTGCGGCGCATTGACACGGTTGCGCCGGCAGCCTGCGCAGAAGCCGCCAGCGCTGAGTGCTGGCTTCGCGGCAAAGCGCGCCGGTTCGATCGAAGGCTTACTCGGTCATGAACTCTCCCACTGATATCGTCGAGTTTCCGCTGGCTTCGATCGCTAACACTTCGAAGTCGTAGAGCGCATCGGGCAGCAGAAACTCCGGCGGCACCGTAACTTGCGTGGCCGATGGGGGAAGATTGATCAGGGCCCGGCGCGTTCCGCCATCGATCCAGGGCTCGGCACGCAGCGGATCGACCTGATCCACGATCACTTGGTATTCGATGATCTCGACCGGGCCGACGCCGATGAACCGCGTCGTGACCGGTTCCCACTCGATGACCAGGTTATCGGGGTCGACCAGCGGAGGATCATCGGTAACAGCCCGGTGATGAAGTCGCGCTTTGATCAATCGGTTTCGGGGGCGACGATGATGATGATAACGAGCATGGCTGGTTTGCCTTCGATGTTCGCCACGATGGCGATCGCCAGGGCAGCATCGAACTGAATAACGAACAAAAGGGTGCTCTTTGCACTCGCAGCCTCCCTCGGCGTGCCTGATCCGAACAGCGCGCGCATCAGAATGCCGAGATTGAACCCGGCGACATGGATCAGGTAGCGTTTGTGGACGTTCTCGCGCGCCCGCAGCAACGCGCGGCGCATGCCGCCACGGTCGAGGACATGGGCGAAGCTGCGCTCGACCATCTCACCGCGCCTGCGCATGGCGTTCCGCGCGACGCCGGACTTCAATCGCGCCCGGTTGGCGTAGACAGCCTGACGTGCCGCCTGGTCGCCATGCCAGCGCAGATAGCCGTTGGCGGGCTCCGGCTCGGAGATCCGCGTTTTCCAGACGCCGCCGTCGAGGTCTTTCAGCCCCTCGCGTGAATGATAGCCCTTGTCGCCAACGAGACTGCAGGGCTCTGCCCGTGTTGGAGCCAGACCGACCTCGGCGAGGTTGCGCGCGGCCGCCTCCAGCGTCCCAGGCAAAGTCGTCGTGTCGCCTTCATCGGCTGGATAGATCGGCGCCGCAACGATGACGCCGGTGTCGAGATCGACCGCGTGCTCGGGCTTGCAGGCCAGATGCGTGGTGCCGTCCTTCATCCGCGCGATCTTCGCATCAGGATCGGTCGGGCTCGTCCAATCCTTGTTCGAAAGCTTCTTGCCCTTCCGCCGGCGATCGAGCCGGACGAGGTCGTCGATCGTCGGCGTTTCGACGCCACTCTCCTTCGCCATTTGCGTCAGCATCTCGCGATAGGTCTCGCCGCTATCGCGCCGCACGATGGCTCGCAGGGCGGCGTTGGCTTCCATCGTCGAGCCGTCGACGCCGATCCGCTCGCCCTTCACCAGACCGCGCGCGGCGACGAGAGCCAGAACCCAGTCGAAAACCTTTTCATGGACCTCGTGCGGCAGCCGGCCGCGCGTCTTCGACAACCAGGAACCTTGTCCCGGTTCGCCAACCGCAGAAACGCGCGAAGCGACAGCGAATCCGAACAGCGCCAAGCGATGCCGCGCTCGCTGCCGATGCCCTCGAAATAGCCGATCATGTGCATCCGGAAATAACGCCCCGGCGGCAGCGAAGGAGCCCCCATCCGAGGTGCGTAGTATGGCTTGCACGTCGCCTCCACGAAGCCGTCAAAGCCAGACTCGGTCAGCAACTCATGCAGCCGGTCGGAAAACGCGTGTCCAGGCGAACGCGGCATCTCCGCCCATGTCACCACGAGGTCACCCTGAACCTCGCTCTGTCGTCTCAATGCCATCGCACGACGCCCGTCTAAATCTCTATGTTCAGACAGAATCAGACACGCCGGACTTCGTCAACGGGCTGGTAAGCGAGACCGGTGCGACGATCTCGGGCAGCGCCGGCAGCACATGCGTCAATGTCGCCTCGCCGTCTAGCACGCCCTCCGGCGATAGGGCCTCGAAGTCGTAGCCGCCCGCGGGAAACTGCTCCAGGAACGCCTCGACGGTCTCTATCACTCCGATAGGATCGATCTCGCCAAAGTCGTCCTCCGGAAAATGGCTCGGCTGGGAAGCATGGTGCAGCTCGGTGCCACCCTGCGCACCGAGCCTGTGCCGCGTCCTGAGGTCGAGGATCCCTCGCCCCTTCGGATCGAACATCCGCAGCCGGCTCCATTCATCGCCGTCGATGAAGAACTGTAGCTCGATGTCGTTGTCTGTCAGCTCGATAATGAGCGTGGTCGCCTTAAAGGGCAGCTCGTCGCCATGACTCGCCGACGTCCACACCGGAATGATGAATCCCGACGCGGCCGCCACCGCCAGTACCCTTCGCCTGGTCACAGGATTGATGAACATTCGCTCAATTCCCTTCCTTTGATGAAACGGCTGAAGTCTCGAGCGGCGCCCGGCGTGCCTGTCCTCTCAGGGCGCCGAGACGCACAGCCTCTGCGCACCATCGAGCACGCTTGCGTTGGGGGTGACCATTGATCAGGGCTATACGCGCCGCGCACGGGCGCGTGGACTTGGCTTGGCGCCGTTACGCGGTCTCGGCGTGTGACAAATGCGGATGGCGGTTCCGGACTGTGCGCCGACGCGTTTACCAAGCGACCGGCGGTAGAACCTCTACGGCTGCGAAGGGGCTGACATGCTCAGCGCCCGATCATCCGGCGACGGTGTTGCCGGTGTCTGCCTCTTGGCTCTGGCGAGCTCGGCAAATGCGCACTGCCGGAAGCAGCAAACGTACAATCGTGCCGACGTCAACATCGGTGTCGTAGTGGAGCTGGCCGCCGTGCAACGTGGCCAATGAATGGGCGATCGGAATGCCGAGGCCTGTGCCTTCGTGCTTTCTGGCCAGGCTGCCGTCCAGCCGCCGGAACGGCTCCATCAACCGGGGCAAATCTTCGGCACGTATGCCCGGGCCGGTGTCGCTGATCGCGACCGCGATGCCGCCGTCGTCCGTGGACTCGAGCCACATGTCCACCGCGCCGCCCGGCGGCGTGAACTTCACGGCGTTGGATAGAAGATTGAGCAGGATCTGCTTGATCCTACGCTCGTCGCCGATCACGGTCGGCGCGTCATCGCCAACGCGATTGGTGATGACGACGCCGGTATCGGCCGCCCGCGATTCCAGTAAACGGACGGCCTGCGCTGCGACGTCTTGAATCTCGAAGCTGTCCTCTGCCAGCGTCATCGCTCCGGACTCGAACCTCACCAGATCGAGAATATCGTTGACGATGGCAAGAAGGTGACTGCCGCTCATGTGAATGTCGCTCGCGTACTCCTGGAGACCTCCAACAACCGGGGGATTTGACGAAGATTTTGGTGTGCTGTCCGACTTTCGCTGAGATCGGCGGTGTTGACGTCCGCAACCATCCGCCGTTTCGTTCTCGGCGGAGGGTTTTGGCGCTATTCAGGCGGACTCATACCATGGCGGCCCTGCGCTCATGGAAGATCAGACGCTGGAAATTGTAAGCCAGGTTGGCGAGGCCGATCTTGGCCTCCGCCCGCTTGAGCCCGATGGTACGGATGAAAAGGCCCATGCGATCCTTCTGCTGGGCGAAGACGTGCTCCACATGCGCACGGACCGCTGACTTGCGGGCATTGGCCTGGGCGGTCGCCTTGGGCATGGCCCGGCCCGGCGGCTTCTTGCGGTGGATGTGGGAGACCCGACCCTTGCCGGCCAGCCACGCCTCGTTGGCCTTCGAGCGATAGGCGCTGTCAGCCCACACGCCGGCGGCCAGATTGTCGCCGGTGACGAGCTGACGCAACATCTTGCCGTCATGGCGGGCGGCATCGGTCACAGCCGAGCTGCGGATGAAGCCGTAGGCCCGATCGATGACGACATGATTCTTGTAGCCGAACACCGGGATCGCGATGTCGGGCATGCGCCGTTGCGACCCGGCGGGGTTCTTGCGCCGCCCGGTCTTCACCGTCCACCGCGCATCCGTGTCCTTCTGCGCCGCCTTGGCTGGCTGATCGGGCCAGACCTCGGACGCGCTCTTGCCCGCCTTGATCGCCCGCTTCTCGTCATCGCTGTGGCGCTGCTTGGGCGCCGATACCAACGTCGCATCGACGATCTGCCCGCCCATCGCCAGATAGCCGCACCGGCGCAATTCGCCATCGAAGGCGGCAAACAGCTTATCCATCGCCCCGGCCCGGACCAGACGCTCGCGAAAGGTCCATATGGTGTTGCGGTCCGGCGTCGGCGCTCCGAGATCGAAGCCTAGGAAGCGAAGCCAGCTCAAGCGATCGCGGATCAGAAACTCCATCCGCTCGTCACTCACCGTGTGCCGCGCGGCCAGGATCAGAACCTTGAGCATCGCCACCGCATCGTAGGCCGGGCGGCCACCTTTCGATCCGTCCGAATAGCCCAGCGCCGCCTCAAGCGGCGCGCGGAAAATCTTGAAGTCGACGACCTTTGCCAGCACCTCCAACGGATCACCCGTCGCCGAAAGCTTTCGAAGATGATCCGGTAAGCCGAACAGACCAGCCTGCCTCATCAATACCTCCTCAAACCGAACCGCCGTAGAGAATCACAACGAGGCAAAATTCACGAGGTAAATGGAGGCGTCCTCCTGATACCGTTCCAGGCTGAACGGAATTGATTTGCCGCCCTTCATGATATCGGAAAAACCGATGATGGCGTTAAGCGGCGTGCGCAGCTCATGGCTCATGTTGGCGAGAAACTCGGACTTCGCCCTGTTACCCGCGTCCGCGGCGAACATCGCGGCGCGGAGATCGCGCTGCATGCCGTGCGCCCGCAATACAAACCGAAGCCGGTGAGCCAGCAGCGACCATACGACGGGCTTGGTAATGAAGTCGTCGCCTGTAGGGAGAATGCGCGCTCGATCGCTTGCGCGTCTTCCAGACCGGTAACGACGATGATAGGCAGTTCTTTGAACCGTTCGTCGGCACGCGCCTCGGCCAGCACGGAGAAGCCATCACGTACCGGCATATTTATGTCGAGCAGGACGGCCGTCGGCGGGTGGAGGCGCCCAGCGCTACGTTGCCGTCCGGCGCCTCGATGACGCGGTAGCCTTCACGTTCGAGGTGGTCACGGGTCAGCAGACGCTGCGTGCTTTCATCGTCCGCGACGAGGATGAGCGGCGCTTGACCGCCGTGCGGCGCGCAGGCGTGGCGTGGTGTTTGGGCGCTCATGCGACTTCGCTGGCGGGACCGACGGTCGCATCCATGGCGTCGCAGGCGGCCTCGGACTCGCTTGCGGCCTGTTCGCACAGCCCCGCGCAGGCCGCGAGATCGGCGCCCGCGGCCGCCTTCTCCAGCCGGCGATAGATGTCCGATAGCGTCATCGCGCCGACGTTGGCCGCCGCCGACTTCATGCTGTGGGCCGCCGCCTTGACCGCCGCCGCATCTTCGGCCGCCAGGCCGGCGACGATCTTCGTGCAGGCGCGCGCGCTCTCCTCGGCGAACAGCACCGTCAGCCGCCGCCACAGTTCCTGCCGGCCCGTGCGCAGCGGCTCGACGATCGCCGGATCGAGCACCGCGCGGGCATCGGTTGCCCCCCCGGCCGACTCCGGGTCCCGGCGCCGCAGGTAGCGGCCCACGGTGTCGGCCATCATCTCGCGCGAGAACGGCTTGGTCAGGAAGTCGTCCATGCCGGCCGCCAGGCACGCCGCCCGGTCGGTGTCCAAGGCGTTGGCCGTCAGCGCCACGATGGTCGTGCGTGGGACGGCCCCGTCGGCGCCCTCGGCCGCGCACGCGCGGATGGCGCGGGTCGCTTCGCACCCGTCCATGACCGGCATCTGGCAGTCCATCAGCACCAGGTCGTAGCGGCGATCGGCGCTCGCGTCGAGCGCTTCCTGCCCGTTCACCGCCGTGTCGACACGGCACCCGAACCCGCGCAGTATCTCGGCCGCCACTTCCAGATTGATCGGGTTGTCCTCGACCAGCAGCACCTCGCCCTCGCACGCCAGGGCTTCGGCGCCGGGCTCGACCTTGCCGTTCGGCGTCTCGGCGACGCCGCCGTTGGTCTGCAGAATGTCCGCAAGCGCCCGCGCCAGATCGCTGCGCCGCACCGGTTTCGACAGCTGGTGCAGCATCGGATCGCCGGCGGCATCGGCCGGCAGCGTCGAGACCAGCGAGGACAACAGCAACACCGGCGTCGCCGCGATCGCGGCGTCGGCGCGGATGTCGCCGACCAGCGCCAGCCCGTCCTTGCCCGGCATCTTCATGTCGACGATGGCCACGTCGAAGGCCCGGCCCGCCGCCGCCTCACGCGCCGGCCGGCGAAGTCTTGCGCCGCCGACCTGCGATCCGGCGCCGCGGTGTCCGCGCGCCGGGCGCGCGCGGTGAACCAGAACCGCGATCCCTCGCCGGGCGTGCTGTCGGCGCCGATCTGTCCGCCATGGAGCTCGACCAGTTGGCGCGCGATCGCCCGGTGCCGCCATACTGCCGCGTCGTCGAGCCGCCGGCCTGCGCGAAGCTCTCGAATATCCGCTCCATGACCTCCGCAGCGATACCAATGCCGGTATCCAAAATCTCGAAGTGGAGCACGAGGGCGTCCGATTCCGACGGGACAACCGTGACGCGGAGCGCAACCTCGCCCTGTTCCGTGAACTTGACCGCGTTCCCCAGCAGGTTGGTCAGGATCTGGCGCAACCGGCCGGAATCGCCGACGACCGAGCGCGGCACGCCCTCGTCGACGAGGAACGACAGCTCCAATCCCTTAGCATGCGCCCGACCGGCAACGCTGTCGATGGTTTCCTCGATCAGGCGATGGGAGTCGAACTCGGCGACGTCCAACTCCAGCTTGCCGGCCTCGATCTTCGACAGATCGAGGATGCTGTTGATCAGGCCCAACAATGTATGTCCCGACGAGCGCACGGTCTGGGCGAACCGCCGCTGCTTGCCCGACAGGTCGGTGTCGAGCAGCAGCTCCATCATCCCGAGCACCCCGTTCAGCGGCGTCCGGATCTCGTGGCTCATGTTCGCAAGGAACTGCGATTTGGCTGCACTCGCCGACTCCGCGGCCGGTTTCGCGCCCGCGAGTTGATCCACAGTGTCGGCAAGCCTACGATTGGCTTGAGATACCTCGTCGGTGTGGGCCTGCTGCCGATCTTGCGCCGAGCGCAAATCTTGCGCCATTTTCTTTAGGGATCGCGCCAGATCGCCGAGTTCGTCGCGTCGGTTGATGGTAACGGAGGAAGAAAAGTCGCCTTGACCAATGCGTCGCGTGAAGGCCGACAGCGTAGTGATCGGTCGGGCAAGATTCCTGGCGATCAGCAGGCTCCACACGATGCTCACGGCCGCGAGCAGGGTCGATACTCCCGCCGCTACGAGCAGGAAGCGCGCGTTGGCAGTCTCGCTTATGTCGGCAAGGATGCTGGTGAAGCCGTCGATGTCCCGCTGCACGGACTCGGTCGATACGATAAGCAGCAAGCCACCCAGCAGATTGTCGCCGGCTTTGATTGGTACAGCGACGTGCACGACGTCATCCGCGGCCCAAAGTTCTGCGCCTTGCCCGGCCAAGACACTCTCAACACCCTCCACGGCCGTGCCATACGAGCTCAATGTATCCGTGCCGTCGTCTACGACCATGCCTGACAGGTCGAAGACGGAGATCCCGGCGATGCCCGGCGATGCCAAGGTTGATCGCAGCACATAGTGGGTGCGATCGAGCTCGAAGTTGTACAGCGGACCCGCGAGCGTGGCTGCGATGATCTCGGCCGTACCCTGGGTGGACTGCTCGAGCTGCTTGATCAGCGCGCCGTTCATGACGCGGGTGCCGGACGCCAGGGCCGCTTGTTCCGTCGTGCGCCGTTGCAGGTGCGACGAAATTGACAAGACCAGGACGATACATCCGACCAGGCCCAGGATCGTCAGCGAATAGCGCGCCCAGAGACGCATGGGACGCTAGCGAATCTGACCGCTCAGCGCGGTGTACATGTCGCGTGCCGCGCCGAGATCGCGCGCCGCGTCACCGACCAACGCATCGCATTGCTTGACCTTGTAGTACGACTTTAGAACCGGAGCGGCTTCCGGATCATCGTGCATTGTCGTCATGATGTTGTGGATCGCCGATTTGATGGCGGGGTCCATATCACCGCGCACGAGCAGCACCGAGCGCAGGATCGGCGCGCCTTCATAGATGACGTGTATGCTCTCTTTGAACACCTCGCGCGACCGCGCAACGTCTTCCCAGTCCAGATTGCTGAATGCACCGGCATGGGCCAGGCCCCGGGCAACCCAGGCCGCGATATTGATCTCGCCGTTCGTGAACACGCACCCGACCTTATCCGGCGGCGGCACATCGCGAGGGCTCGACAGCGCCACAAGCTCAAGCCCATGCCGGCGAAGGATGGCCGCGGGTGCGAGAAAACCGGTGGTCGAGCCCGCGTCCTCGAAGGCGATCACCTTGCCGCGCAGAGAGTCCAAATCGGTTACGCCGCTGCCGTCCTTGGCAATGATCACCGTGTTGTAGGAGGCTCCCCCTTCTTCCACTCGCGCAGAAGCGGCTCGGCCCCGGCGACGGCGGCGAAGTGCAGGCCTGAAAGAACAGACTCCGAAAGGACATCGATCCGCCCGGACTGCAGCAAGCCAACCATTTGCTGGTTGTCGCTGGCAACGATGACCTCGCCGCTGGAAATGCCCAGGTGCGATAGTAGGGCGGCCAGGTAGTCCGCCATCGGTTGCCCCTTCTCCAGGCTCGCGACCGGATCGCCGGATACACGCCCGATCGCCAATGTATTCCTCGCTTGGGCGATCTGCGTCGGTCGCGTTGTCTCCGCGTCGACAGCGGCCGCCGTCGACATGAGCAGGATTGTGCACGCCGCGAGGGCTGCCCGCTGTAGCCGCGATTTCCACATCTCGATCACACACTCTCTCGTCCCGATGGCAGGCACAGTCCGGGCACGATCGCGCTAGCCCGCATCTCACACCGGGCGCGCGGCCGATTGAGCCGCATGGCCAAATCTGACAACCATACGTTCACAACCGGTGAATCCATGGGTCGCGGGCCACCTCGAAACGTACGCAGGCATCCACCGTATTGGGCGTCACCGGCTGCGCTGAGGAGTTCGGACGACGGCCGCCGAGTTGTGGTCGCCGAGCCGGGCAAGCGGTCAGACTAGCCTGATCGTGGCCGTGTATATGTTTGCGCTATGCCGTGGCAGGGCAGGTTTTTGCCGCAGCACAAGCGGAACAGCCGTGGCCAAGGGGCGCGATGGGCCGGCGGCCAATTAATCCAAGGTTTGCCAGCTTTGCGCCATGCGCTCGGCGCGCGCGATCTCGCCCGGCGTCATATCGAGCGCGACGGTATCCCGCAGCATGCCGGCCTGTGCCTGCATATCAGGGTCGCGCAGCCGAGCCGCGGCCACGGCGAACCACTTGAAGGCCTGGACGTGATCCTGCGCCACGCCGGTGCCGTCGAGGTACATCTGACCGAGTTGGAGCAGCGCCGCCCCGTGACCATGGCGGGCGGACGCGACCAGCCACTTCTCCGCCTCCGCGCCGTCGGCGTTTACCGACACGCCATTGCGATACATCGTGGCGAGCACCATCGTTGCCTCGATCCCGCCAAGCTCTGCGGCTTGATCGAACAAACCGGCCGCCTGCACCGCGTCACGCGGCACGCCCTGACCACGCAAATGCAGAACACCCAATTCGATCCGGCCCTTCCAGTTGCCCTCTTCCGCCGCGGCCACGCGTGTCCACGCCGCGGCCTCGGCCAGTTCCGCCTCCGTCGCGCCGGCGGCATAGTAGCCGTCGTTCAAGGCGCTGAGCGCGTTGACGTTGCCGTCGGCCGCCAAGGACCGCCAATAGATGATGGCGCCCTCGAAGTTGTAGGCGTCATAGAGTTCGATGCCTTCGCGGAACGGACCCGCCTGCGCGGACGCCGCCAGAGCCAACGCGGCAAAAGCCGAAACGGTCCGAGTGCCGATCCTCATTATCGATTATTGCTGTGACGCATGATGAAACGATGGCCAATACGCGCGCCGATGTCCAGCGCGGCTCGGATCGCGCGCATGCTAATCGAGCAGCAGGCTGTCGCTGTCGATCGCGTCGCCCCGTACATGGGCGAACTTGGCAATCAATTGCGGCACATCCAACGCGGCGCGCTCGCCGCCGGCGATGTCCAGCACGATCTGGCCCTCGTGAAGCATCAGTGTCCGGGTGCCGAAATCGAGCGCCTGGCGCATGGAATGGGTGACCATCAGCGTGGTGATGCGCTCGGCCTCGACCAACGAGCGTGTCAGGTCCAGCACGAACGCCGACATGCGCGGATCCAGCGCCGCCACATGTTCGTCCAGAAGCAGGATCTTGGCGGGTTGGAGCGTCGCCATGACGAGCGACACGGCCTGGCGCTGGCCGCCGGACAGCCGTCCAATGCGCTCGCCAAGCCGGCTCTCCAGATTGAGGCCGAGCACGGCGACGCGCTCGCGAAATCGGGTTCGGCGGGCAGCCGATAGCGCGGCAGACACGCCCCTTATGGAGCCGCGCTCCGCCGCCAGAGCGAGGTTCTCCTCGATGGTCAAGTCCTCGCAGGTGCCAGCCATCGGGTCCTGAAACACCCGCGCGACCAGGGCGGAGCGCCGCGGCGCCGGCCACCGGGTCACGTCGACGCCATCGATCGCGATACGCCCGGCGTCCGGCGGCGCCTCCCCCGTCATGCAGTTCAGCAGTGTCGATTTGCCGGCGCCGTTGGAGCCGATCACGGTGACGAACTGACCCTGCGGAATGTCGAGCGAAATGTCGCGCAGCGCGTGCGTCTCCATCGGCGTGCCCTTGGCGAAGGTCACGTGAATGCCGTGCGCCTCGATCATTGCCGCCGCGTCATCATCGACCTCAGGGGATTGCGGGCACCCGGAAGCACCAGGGCAATGGTCACCAACAGCGCCGTGACCAGATTGAGGTCGGAGGCGCGCAGGCCGAGGAAGTCGGCGTTCAGGGCCAACGCAATCGCTAGCCGGTAGATCACCGACCCAATCAGACACGCCACGACCGCCACCAACATGCCGCGCCCCGGCAACAGCGCCTCGCCGACGATGACCGCCGCCAGTCCGACGACGATCGTGCCGGTGCCTATGGTGATGTCGGCGAACCCGTTCATCTGCGCAAACAGCGCGCCTGCCAGCGCGACCATCGCGTTCGACAAAGCCATTCCGACATAGGTCGTCTGGTTCGTGACGATGCCTTGGGCACGCGCCATACGCGGGTTGGCGCCAGTGGCACGCATGGCGAGGCCGTAGTCGGTGGTCAGGAACCGAGCCAGCAGGACTGCGGCCCCGACCGCGATCACGCCTGCAAATGCCGGCTTCAGGATCATGTTTGAAAGCCCCAACCCGGCGAACGGCGACAATACGGTTGGATCGCCGATCAGTGCGATGTTGGGTCGTCCCATGATGCGCAGATTGATCGAATACAGCGCGATCATGGTCAGAATGCTGGCGAGCAGGTGCAGGATGCGAAAGCGCAGGTTCAGGAACGCGGTGACCAGCCCTGCCAAGCTCCCCGCGATCAGTGCCGCCGACGTCGCCAGGAACGGATCGCCGCCGGCGACGATGATGGACGCCGTCACCGCCGCTCCGAGCGGGAAGCTGCCGTCAATGGTGAGGTCGGGGAAGTTCAACACGCGGAAGGAGAGGAACACGCCAATCGCGACCAGGCCGAACACCAGCCCGATCTCGATCGCGCCTAGGAAGGCGACGAGGCTCAACGCTCAGTCTTCCCGCGCCCGTTCAGCCAAGCGCGGGCACGGCGGGGTGGCGGCTACTGCACCACCTCCTTGGCGCGAGCGATCACGGCCGCCGGGATGGTCACGCCCATGCGTTCGGCCATACCGGGATTGACGAACAGTTCGGTGATCTCCACGCCCTCGACCGCGATGTCGCCGGGGCTCTCGCCCTTCAGCACGCGCACCACGATACGTCCGGTCTGGCGGCCGATGTCGTAGTAATTGAAGCCGAGTGCCGCGATGGCGCCGCGCGGTACCGAATCCGTGTCACCGGCATAGACCGGTATGCCGTTGTCAACGCCGACCCCGACCACGGCCTCGAAGGCCGACACAACCGTGTTGTCCGTCGGCACATAAATCGCATCCACTTTGCCCACCAGGCTCTGGGTCGCCTGCAACACATCGGCCGATCGCGGCGACGGAGCCTCGACAATCTCCATTCCCTCCTCGCCGGCATGGCTCTTCAAGAGCTCCAGCAGCGTAACGGAATTGGCCTCGCCGGGATTGTAGGGGACGCCGATGCGCACCGCCGCGGGCGTGATTTCCCTGATCAGTTCCAGGTGCTTGCCGATAGGCGAGAGATCGCTCATGCCGGTCACGTTGCCGCCGGGTCTGTCGGCATTGCCAATCAGCTTGGCGCCAAGCGGATCGGTCACTGCGGTGAAGACCACCGGGATGTCGCTGGTCGCGGCCACCACGGCCTGCGCCGACGGGGTCGAAATCGGCACGATCACGTTTGGCGCATCGCCAACGAACTTGCGCGCAATCTGCGCTGCCGTCGCCGGACTGCCCTGCGCCGTTTCGTAGACGAAGGTCAGGTTCTGGCCTTCGACATATCCGGATGCCGCGAGTTCGTCCCTGACGCCGTCGCGGCAGGCATCCAGCGCCGGATGCTCCACGATTGCCGTTGCGGCGACCACGACGTTCTGTGCCAGCGCCTGCGCCGACCATGCCAGCGCGATTGATGCCACGCCCGCGGCGGTAATGAGTCTCGCTCCGATGTAAGGCATTTGTCCCCTCTCCTGCCCGGCGACTTGGCACATCGCCGCGCCGGGCTCCAACCTTGAGCGCGATGATGGCGCGCTACGCACCAGCCGACAAGGCCCCAGCCATGGCTTGCCGGCGTTGCGGCGGGGCCGGCCCTCACGCCACCGTCGACAGCGCGGCCTGCAGCCCGTCGAGCCAGGATCGCGCCGTATCGCGCCGAACGGCGGCCATCATGGTCGACCACCGCGCCTTGCGCTCGTCCAGCCCCATCGCCAGGGCCGTCCTCAACGCGTGCGCGGTCTCCAACGTGTCGTAGGGATTGACGACCAGCGCCCCTACGAGAGAACGTGCGGCACCTGCGAACCGCGAAAGAACCAGTACACCCGGGTCATCGGGATCCTGGGCAGCGACGTATTCCTTGGCCATGATATGCATGCCGTCGCGCAGCGGCGTCATTAGTCCGACCCGGCCGGCGCGCAGGAAGCCGATCATGCTTTCGCGCGACAACTCCTGGTACGAGTAGCGCAGCGGTTCCCAATCGACATCGGCGTAGCGGCCTTCGACGTGACCGGCGGTCGTCTCCAATTGCCGGAGGAGCTGCTCCTGCTCGTCGCCAGCCCCTTGCCGACGCGAGGCAATCACCGCCTGCATTAGCGTCACGCGGCCACGCAGAGCGGGCGTTGACTCAAGCAGCGCGTCGAATGCGTGCAGTCGCTCGGCCAAACCCTTGGCGAAGTCGAGCCGATCGGCGCTGATGATCAAACTCTGGCTGCCGAGACTACCGGCGACGCTTTCAACTTGCTCGCGTGCGGTGGCCGATTTCACGCGGTCCTGCACGTCCTGGACATCAATGCCGAAGGGGAACACGGCGGCGTGCGTCTCATGGTCGCGAAACGTAATCGTATCGTGCGCGCGGACGCTGCCCTTGAGTTCCCGCTCGACATAGTCGCGAAACGCCTGCAGGTCGTCCGCCGTTTGGAAGCCGACCACGTCATAGGCCAACAGCGATCGAATGAGGCGGCGGTGATTGTACAGCGTCGCCAATACCTGCGGCGCCGGAAACGGCACGTGCAGATAGAAGCCAAGGGGAGTGGCCTGCCCCAGGCGCCGCAGCTCCTCGCCCAACGGGATCAGGTGATAATCCTGAACCAGGACCGTATCGTCGTCCCGCAGCACCGATTGCAGGCGCGCTGCAAACAACGCATTGACGCGATGGTAGGCCGTGTAAAAGGAGCGGTCGTAGGATGTCAGATCGATGCGATAGTGAAACAATGGCCACAGAGTCTGATGGGCATAGCCACTGTAATACTCGTCGCGGTCACGCCGCGTGAAATCGATGGTGGCGACCGCAAGACCGTTCCTGCGCGCCGTGCGTACGCCGGTGCCGTCGTCCGACAGGCGCCCGCTCCAGCCGAACCAGATAAAGTCACGATCTCGCAGCGCCGATGTCAGCGCAGCGGTAAACGCGGTCGCCGATAGATGCCGTGCGGGGGGCACACGGTTGGCGACGAGCACGAGACGGCCCATGCGTGACTCCCGACGAGACCATACAAGCGCGCGACGGCGCTCCGCCGGGGCCGCTGGGAGCGCCGGCAGCGAGGCCACCCTCGCACACCACTCTTCATAGCTACGCGTGGCGTCGAGCGCCACGGCGCAACGCCAATTAATGGTCACTGCAAGCCGGATAGTGCCGGGCGCGCCGGCGACCGCCTAACCTGTACTCTCAGAGCAAGATCGGCGGTCAATCGTCGGCGCGACGATGATTACCGCGCTAGCTTGGCCGCCGAAATCAGCACGCTAAACTGCTCGCACCAGATGGCGACCGCGCCGTATTGGGACAGGTCCACATCCGCCGGGATCTCATAGGTCTGCTCGCCGGTGGGGCTCTGCAGGACGCCCAGCGCCACGTACTCGCCAGCCTTGACCGAATCGGTGGTCACCTCATCGGCCGGCGACACCAGCCAGACCTTGAGATCGGGACCGGGCGACACTTCAAAATCGGCAAAGTTCAGCGATTTGGCGCCGCCTTGGGCCTCGGCGATGGTCGCCATGTCGGTGCCGGTGTGCCGGCCATAGCCGGCGAAGTTACCCTGCGCGAGAACGTTGTCTTGCGCCAGCGCGCCCGCCGGCGCCGAGCGTCAGCGAAACGGCTGCAACTGCGAGAATTCTGTGCATTTCCACCCTCCAGTGGCGGCAGAGCGCCGCCGTGCTTGCGTTGACGACCATCTGCGGCCCTACCTGGGCCCGTGATCAACTCACATTGGCGCGATCAGCGCGCCGATGGTCCGCCGGCTACCGGGTCTCGAGCAGATGCAGGCTGAACAAACCGTCCGCGTCGGTCCAGGTGGTCCCCTGTTCGAACCCGGCGTCGGCAGCTAAGGCGCGAAACTCCTCAACGCCGTATTTGAACGAGTTTTCGGTATAGATGCCTTCGCCTTCGCCGAAAGGAAAGCTCTGGCCATCGACCGAAATCGCGGTGGCGCGGGTTGCGATGAGGTGCATTTCGACACGGCTTTCCGGCGCGTTGTAGAACGCTTCGTGGCGGAACGCATCAGGCTCGACGTCGGCGTCCAACTCCCGCCGCATGCGGTGGAGCAGGTTCTTGTTGAACCGAGCGGTCACGCCGGCCGCGTCATTATAGGCCCGATTGAGCACGGCGTGGTCCTTCTTCAGATCGACGCCGATGAGCAGCGCCCCATCCTCGCCCACATGGCCACGCACGCTTTGCAGAAATTGCTGCGCGGCCTCCGGTGTCAGATTGCCGACTGTCGATCCAGGGAAGAAGCCCAAACGGCGGGCGATCGCCGCCTGAACGCCATCCAGCGATGGCAGGCCATCCATGAAGTCGGCACAGACTGCGCCGACTGGCAAGCCGGCATAGGCTGCCGCAAGGCTCTCGGTCGCATCCAGGAGGCGCCGCCGCGAGATATCGATAGCGACATAGGCGGCCGGGTTGTAAAGCGCATCAAGTAGCGTTCGGATCTTACGCACCGATCCGGCGCCATATTCAATTATGAGCGCACGTTCGCCAACGCGGGCGGCGATTTCAGGACCCTTGGCCTCCAGCAGTGCGATCTCGGTATCCGTGACGTAGTATTCCGGCGTATCACAGATCTGTTGGAACAGTTCCGAGCCTGCCTGGTCGTAAAAGAACTTCGCTGGGACGGATTTCGGTTCGTGCGACAATCCGGACGTGACCGCCGCGCGAAAGTCCTCCTCGCGCGGTTCGCGATCAATGAAGAGCGCGAGCGCCGTCGTCTCGGCCGGTCGCTGCGCCGTGGTGGCGGTTCGAGCCATGATGCTGCTCCCGGCTCAGGCGGCGTCTTGGGCGAGGCGGATTCCGCTCATCTGCCAACGGGCGTCGGCCGGGAAGAAATTGCGATAGCTGGCTCGGACGTGGCCTTCCGGAGTCAGGCATGACCCGCCGCGCAAGACCAGCTGGTTGCACATGAACTTGCCGTTGTATTCGCCCAGACTGCCGGACAACGGCTTGAAGCCGGGATAGGCGCCATAGGCACTTTGCGTCCACTCCCAGACATCGCCATAGAACTGCCGCAACCGATTTGCGCTCGCAGCGCCTGCGGCCAGGGGCCGAGGCGCGGTGAGTGCGCCAGCGCCGGAGGGCGCGGCCAGGAAATGGCCGAAGACGGGCATCGACTGGGCCGCAGTCTCCCATTCCGCTTCGGTCGGCAGCCGGGCGCCGGCCCAGCGGGCGAAGGCGTCGGCCTCGTAGTAGCTGATGTGGCAAATCGGCGCGTCGCACTCGAGCCGCCGCAGTCCGGCGAAGGTGAAGGCATGCCAGGCTCCATCGACCTTCTGCCAGTAGAGCGGTTCCCGCCAGTCGTGCTCGCGGATCTTCGCCCAACCGTCGGACAGCCACAATTCGGGCCGCGTGTAGCCGCCATCGTCGACGAAGGCGGCGAATTCGTCATTGGTTACCGCGCGGTCGGCCAGCGCGAAGGGGTGCAGCTGCACGGCGTGGCGCGGCGTTTCATTGTCGAAGCAGAACCCGCGGTCAGCATATCCGATCTCGACAACGCCGCCGTCAAAGCTATGCCAAGACACGGCATCCGCGGCACCGGCGCCGTCCCCAGTGTGCGTGTAGGCCGCCGGGAACAACGGGTTGCGCGACAATACATGCTTGATGTCGGTGAGCATCAGCTCCTGGTGCTGCTGTTCGTGGTGCAGGCCGATTTCGATCACCGGCGCGACCTCTTCGAGCACGCCGGCATCGGCCGACGCCAGGAAATCGACCATCGCCGCATCGACGTGTTGGCGATAGGCGTTGACCTCGTCCACGGTCGGGCGCGAGACCAATCCGCGTTCCGGCCGCGCGTGCATGTGCCCGACAGTGTTGTAGTAGGAGTTGAAGAGGAAATCGAAGCCGGCGCTGAATTCACGATAGTCAGATGCGTGCGGCTTGAGGATGAAGGTCTCGAAGAACCAGGTGGTGTGGGCGAGGTGCCATTTGGTGGGGCTGACGCCGGGCATCGACTGGATGACCTGGTCTTCGGGATGGAGTGGGGCGGCAATCTGTGCGCTCAACGCGCGAACCACCCGATAGCGTTCGCGCAATTGGTCGTCCGAGTCGCGTGGAGGAGCGGTCTTGAACTTGATGCCTGTGCTCAATTTGCCTTCGGCATCCACTGCCGTTGTGGTCATGACGATCTCCTGGTGATTTGTGTTGAATTTCAGAGGATTGGGATGGTCGCGGGCACAACGCTGAATTCACTACGCCGTATCGACTTCGGCTGCATTCCCCCGTTTGCTAGCCCGCGATGACAAAGCATAGCGGCTAAATTTCCGCGGTCTACCCCGCTCTCACGCGTTTGTGATCAAGCGGCGTGTGCCGCGCGCCGGTCGGTGGATCGTTTCGCGTTTCAGCTACACGTGCAGCTCCGGCAGGTCTCGATACAGCCCCAGCGCGTCGGGATCGGCCAGCGCCTCGATGTTCTTGACCGGGCGGCCGTGGATGATATCGCGCACGGCCAGTTCGGTGATCTTGCCGGACTTGGTGCGCGGGATGTCGGCCACCTGAATGATCTTCTCCGGCACGTGGCGCGGCGTACAGTTGGCGCGGATGCGCTTTTTCACGCGATCGACGAGCGCGTCGTCGAGGTCGAGACCATCGCGTAGCCGCACGAACAGCACGACGCGCACGTCGCCGTCCCATTCCTGGCCGACGACCAGCCCCTCAAGCACGTCGTCGAACTGCTCGACCTGGCGATAGATCTCGGCCGTGCCGATGCGCACGCCGCCGGGATTGAGCGTCGCGTCCGAATGGCCATAGATGACGTAGCCGTCATTGTCGGTTTTCTCGATTCAATCGCCGTGCCGCTAGACGCCCGGGAAGTGCTCGAAGTAGGCGGCGCGGTAGCGCGACCCGTCGGGGTCGTTCCAGAAGCCCACCGGCATCGACGGGAACGCTTTGGTACAGACCAGTTCGCCCTTGGCGCCGGCGATCGAGTGCCCGCCCTCATCGAACACGTCCACCGCGACGCCCAACGCCGGCGCCTGGATTTCGCCGGCGTAGACCGGTCCGGTCGGATCGCCCAACATGAAGCAGCCGACGATGTCGGTGCCGCCGGAGATCGAGGCGAGGTGCACGTCCGTCTTCACGGCGTCGTAGACGTAGCCGAAGGCTTCGGCCACCAGCGGCGAACCGGTGGAGGTGATCGTGCGCACCGATGTCAGGTCGTGCGTATCGCCCGGCCGCAAGCCCGCCTTGCCTAACGCGTCGATGTATTTGGCCGAGGCGCCGAACAGCGTCGCCTGCTCATCGGCCGCGTAGTCCCACAGCACGTTGCCGTCGGGATGGAAGGGCGAGCCGTCAAAGAGCAGCAACGTCGCTCCTGAGGCCAGCGCCGAGACCTGCCAGTTCCACATCATCCAGCCACAGGTCGTGAAGTAGAACACGCGGTCCCCGGCCTTGACGTCGCAGTGCAGCCGGTGCTCACACAGGTGTTTGAGCAGCGTGCCGCCCTGGCCGTGAACGATGCATTTAGGCCCGCCAGTTGTGCCACTTGAGAACAGGATGGCCAGAGGCGCATCGAACTCCGCGCGGCGAAAGGTAGTCGCGCCGGGCGCGTGCGGCGCCAGGAAATCGCCCAGCGACTGCGCGCCGCTCAATCCCGAAAGAACGACGTCGCCGCCGCCGTACGGCACGACCACGGTCGCCGCGACGCTCGGAAGTCCGTCCAGCAAGTCGGGCAGCTTCTCCAAGCTGGAATGACGCTTCCCATTGTAGAAGTAGCCGTCGGCGGCAAGGAGCAGCTTGGGCGCGATCTGGCCGAACCGGTCACGCACGCCGGCGACGCCGAAATCGGGCGAGCAGGATGACCAGACCGCGCCGAGACTGGAAGTCGCCAGCATTGCCGCCACCGTCTCGGGCACGTTCGGCAGGTAACCGGCGACCCGGTCGCCGGGACCTATGCCCGTAGCAGCCATCGCCTGCGCCAGGCGCGACACCAGATCGTTGAGGCCCCGCCAGGACAGCCGTCGGCGGCCGCGATCCTCGCCGCAGAAGACGATGGCATCGGTTTCGTCGTGCCGAACCAGAAGATTTTCGGCGAAGTTGAGCTTGGCGTCAGGAAAGAACCGGGCCCCCGGCATCTTGTCGCCGTCGACAAGTGACCCCTCGCCGCGCTCGCCGACGACACCGCAATAATCCCACAGGCTGCGCCAGAATTGGTCTCGGCGGTCGACCGACCAGGCGTGCAAGCGTGGGTAATCAGGCACGGCCACGCCCCAGTCGGCCTCCACCCGCGCCATGAAGGATGCAAGGTTGCTGCCTGCGACCCGCGCCAGCGACGGCGTCCACAACGGTGTCGACATCCTTCTCCTCGCGCCCCGACGGTTCGCGTCGGCGCCAGGGTCCGGACTCATAACCATTAGCTGACGGTAGCGGCGAGACAGACGGCGGCGAGGAAGTTTTGGGCGAGGCGGTCATAGCGGGTTGCGATTCTGCGGAAGTCTTTCAGCCGGCCGAACATGCGCTCGATGGCGTTGCGGTCGCGATAGAGCGCCGGGCTGAAGCACGGCTTCCAGCGGCGGTTGGCCTTCGGCGGGATGTTCGGAGCGACGCCTCTGCTCTCGATCTTGCGGCGAACGGCGTCGCTGTCATAGCCCTTGTCGCCAGTCAGGATCGAGGTGGCCGGCATCCGCTCCAGCAGCGGCCGCTGTGCAGTCCGCCACTTGGCCGCCGGTCAGCAGGAAGGCGAACGGGCGGCAGAGGCCATCGGTCAGCGCATGGATCTTCGTGGTGCGCCCGCCGCGGGAGCGGCCAATGGCCTGCGTGTGCTCCCCCCTTTGCCGCCCGAGGCGCAGCGATGAGCCTTCACCGCCGAGGAATCGATCAACACTTGCGCCGGCGGCCCACCCGCCGAAGCCAGAGCGTGGAATATCCCTGTCCACACGCCTTTGGCCGCCCACCGCACGAAGCGATTGTAGAGCGTCTTGCGCGGGCCATAGACGGACGGCGCATCGACCCAACGTCCGCCGGACTTCAACACATGGATGATACCGCTTATAACGCGGCGGTCGTCGACTCTCGGCTTGCCGCGCGTATCCGTCGGCAGATGCGGCACGAGCCGCGCAAACTGTTCCTCGCTCAGCCAGAACGTATCGTCCATCGCAACACTCCCGCAGTTTGGGAGCGTGAATCACATCGCGCCGCGTCGGCTCAAGCGATTTATGGGTCCGGAGCCTAGTGGATTGATCGGAACGAAAGAGTCCGAATTGGGATTCCGTATTTTGCTGTGTTATGCGAATCTGGCGCATGCGCAGTGGAATCTCCTTCACCCTATCCGCCGGCGACCGTCAGCGATTGCGCGCGGTCGTCGCGGATCCCAAGAGCCCGCAGAAACACGTCTGGCGGGCACATATTGTCCTTCTCAGCGGCGAGGGTCTGGGCACCTCGGCGATCATGACCGAGACCGGCAAGTCCAAGACCTGCGTGTGGCGCTGGCAAGAGCGGTTCATGCACGAGGGTGTCGGCGGCCTGCTTCGCGACAAGTCCCGTCCGCCCGGCAAGGCGCCGGTCCCGCTCGATCGTGTCGCCGAGATCGTGCGCCTGACGCAGCAACCGCCGCCGTTTGAGGCGACCCACTGGACGTTGCGCGCGATCGCCAGGGCGGCCGGTATTGCCGCCTCGACGGTGCAGGCGATCTGGAAGGCTCACGGTCTCAGCCCGCACCGCTGGCGCAACTTCAAGCTGTCGACCGACCCTGCCTTCGCCGAGAAACTCACCGATATCGTCGGCCTGTATGTCGACCCGCCGGCCCATGCGGTGGTGTTGTCGATCGATGAGAAGTCACAGATCCAGGCGCTCGACCGCCGGTCTGCCGATGAAGAAGGGACGCGCCGGCACCATGACTACAAACGGCACGGCACGACCACGCTGTTTGCGGCGCTCAACGTTCTGGACGGAACGGTGATCGGCCAGAACATGCAGCGCCACCGCCATCAGGAGTTCATCCGCTTCCTCAACCGCATCGAGCGCACGGTGTGCCGGCGGACAAGGCCATCCACGCGATCGTCGACAACTACGCGGCGCACAACAAGGACAAGGTCCGCGCCTGGCTCGCCCGCCATCCGCGCTGGACTTTCCACTTCACACCGACCTCCTGCTCGTGGCTCAATGCCGTCGAGGGCTTCTTCGCAAAACTCACCCGGCGGCGGCTCAAGCACGGCGTCTTCCATTCCGTCGTCGATCTCCAGGCCGCAATCAACCGCTTCGTCCGCGAATACAATGCGGCCAACCCACAGCCATTCATATCGAAAGCCGACCCCGACGACATCATCGCAGCCCGAAACCGAGGGCTCCAAACGTTGGGATCAATCCACTGGTATGCCACAACCGTGGTCGATCCACTTCTGCGGTTTCTCGGCTGCGCGATGCGGCGTAGGGTCCGGCCATGCTTGATCGCGCGGCCATTTCCGCCGGCATCGAAGCCGTGCCGGCGCCCGTGCGCGCCTGCGCCCTCGTGCTGGCGGCGGCGGTGTGCTTTTCCATCATGATTACGCTGATCCGCTATCTGACGCAGAACCTGCATCCGTTCCAGGTCGCGTTTCTGCGCAATCTGTTCGGCCTTGCCTTCATGCTGCCTTGGATCGTCCGCACCGGCATCGGCGGACTGCGCACACGCCGCATCGGCCTATACATCGTGCGCGGCATCACGGGCATAGCTGCCATGCTTGCGTGGTTCTACGGCATCGCCAATTTGCCGCTGGACGAAGCGGTGGCGCTCAGCTTCACCACACCGTTGTTCACAACCATGCTGGCAGCGTTGGCCTTGGACGAAGTCGTCCGCGCACGGCGCTGGACCGCCACGCTGGTCGGGTTTTGCGGCGCATTGATCATCCTTCGCCCCGGCTTCGAGGCGATCACCCTGCCTGCCATCCTGGTACTGTTCGCCGCATTGATGATCGCCGTCTCCGTAATCATGATCAAAATTCTTCTGCGTACCGAAAGCATCAATGCCGTGGTCACCTACATGACATTGTTCCTCGTACCGCTGTCCTTGCCGACGGCGCTGTATGTGTGGCAGTGGCCGACCGCCGCTGGGCTGTTCGCCGCGATCGCGCTGGGCGGGTTCGCCACGGCCGCGCACCTGTTGTTCACGCGCGCACTCTCGATTGCCGACGCTTCGCTGGTGATGCCGTTCGACTACGCGCGTTTGCCGATCGTCGCCTTGATCGGCTACGTCCTGTTCGATGAGACGCCCGAAGTCTGGACCTATGTCGGCGCCGCCGTCATCGCTGGCGCCGGCGTGTATATCGTCCGGCGCGAGATTGCCCTGCGCCGGACACTTCATTCGCCGCCGGCGCGCGACCTCTAGCAGCCCGGTGATGAAGTTGCGCTTTGATCAATCGGTTTCGGGGGCGACGATGATGATGATGACGAGCATGGCTGGTTTGCCTTCGATGTTCGCCACGATGGCGATCGCCAGGGCAGCATCGAACTGAATAACGAACAAAAGGGTGCTCTTTGCACTCGCAGCCTCCCTCGGCGTGCCTGATCCGAACAGCGCGCGCATCAGAATGCCGAGATTGAACCCGGCGACATGGATCAGGTAGCGTTTGTGGACGTTCTCGCGCGCCCGCAGCAACGCGCGGCGCATGCCGCCACGGTCGAGGACATGGGCGAAGCTGCGCTCGACCATCATCACCGCGCCTGCGCATGGCGTTCCGCGCGACGCCGGACTTCAATCGCGCCCGGTTGGCGTAGACAGCCTGACGTGCCGCCTGGTCGCCATGCCAGCGCAGATAGCCGTTGGCGGGCTCCGGCTCGGAGATCCGCGTTTTCCAGACGCCGCCGTCGAGGTCTTTCAGCCCCTCGCGTGAATGATAGCCCTTGTCGCCAACGAGACTGCAGGGCTCTGCCCGTGTTGGAGCCAGGCCGACCTCGGCGAGGTTGCGCGCGGCCGCCTCCAGCGTCCCAGGCAAAGTCGTCGTGTCGCCTTCATCGGCTGGATAGATCGGTGCCGCAACGATGACGCCGGTGTCGAGATCGACCGCGTGCTCGGGCTTGTAGGCCAGATGCGTGGTGCCGTCCTTCATCCGCGCGATCTTCGCATCAGGATCGGTCGGGCTCGTCCAATCCTTGTTCGAAAGCTTCTTGCCCTTCCGCCGGCGATCGAGCCGGACGAGGTCGTCGATCGTCGGCGTTTCGACGCCACTCTCCTTCGCCATTTGCGTCAGCATCTCGCGATAGGTCTCGCCGCTATCGCGCCGCACGATGGCTCGCAGGGCGGCGTTGGCTTCCATCGTCGAGCCGTCGACGCCGATCCGCTCGCCCTTCACCAGACCGCGCGCGGCGACGAGAGCCAGAACCCAGTCGAAAACCTTTTCATGGACCTCGTGCGGCAGCCGGCCGCGCGTCTTCGACAATCAGGAATGATCGGGAACCTTGTCCCGGTTCGCCAACCGCAGAAACGCGCGAAGCGACAGCGAATCCGAACAGCGCCAAGCGATGCCGCGCTCGCTGCCGATGCCCTCGAAATAGCCGATCATGTGCATCCGGAAATAACGCCCCGGCGGCAGCGAAGGAGCCCCCATCCGAGGTGCGTAGTATGGCTTGCACGTCGCCTCCACGAAGCCGTCAAAGCCAGACTCGGTCAGCAACTCATGCAGCCGGTCGGAAAACGCGTGTCCAGGCGAACGCGGCATCTCCGCCCATGTCACCACGAGGTCACCCTGAACCTCGCTCTGTCGTCTCAATGCCATCGCACGACGCCCGTCTAAATCTCTATGTGAACCGCTCCGGGTTTGGCGGAGGCCATTTTGTTTGAGTCACGCCGCCATGTCTGACTGCTTCAGCATGGCGTAGTGGCGTTCCTCGGCTTCGGCCGGCGGGATGTTTCCGATGGGCTCCAGGAGCCGCCGGTTGTTGAACCAATCCACCCATTCCAGAGTAGCGAGCTCGACGGCCTCGAATGAGCGCCACGGCCCGCGCCGGTGAATGACCTCGGCTTTGTAAAGACCATTGATGGTCTCGGCCAGAGCATTGTCATAAGAGTCGCCGACGCTGCCCACCGAGGGTTCGATGCCCGCTTCCGCCAGGTGCTCGGTATATTTGATCGAGACATATTGGCTCCCTCTATCGCTGTGATGGATCAGCCCACCGCGATGGACGGGTCGCCGCGCATGAAGCGCTTGTTCCAGGGCATCGAGAACAAAGCCGGCATGGGCTGTCCGGCTCACCCGCCAGCCGACGATGCGGCGGGCATAGGCGTCGATGACAAAGGCGACATAGACGAAGCCAGCCCAAGTGGCCACGTAGGTAAAGTCCGAGACCCACAGCCTGTTCGGTGCCGGAGCGTGGAACTGGCGATTGACCTTGTCGAGCGGGCAAGGCGCGGCCTGGTCGCTGACTGTCGTGCGGATCGGCTTGCCGCGGATCACCCCTTGCAAGCCCATCTCCCGCATCAGCCGCTCAACAGTGCAGCGAGCGACATCGAAGCCTTCCCGCTGCAATTGTCGCCACACCTTGCGAACGCCGTAGACACGGAAGTTCTCTTTGAAGACGCGTCGGACCTCGACCTTGAGAGCCATATCCCGTTTCGCCCGTGCCGACAGCCTGGCCGGATCGCGCCGCCTGGCCACATGGTCGTAGTAGGTCGACGGGGCGATCGGCAGCACCTTGCAGATCGGCTCGACCCCGTGCGCCTCGCGGTGATCGCCGATGAACGCGATCATGGCTTGAACCGGCGGTCGAGCTCCGCCTGGGCAAAATAGGCGCTCGCCTTGCGCAGGATCTCGTTGACCTGCCGGAGGTCGCGGTTCTCCCGCTCCAGGGCTTTCAGCCGCTCGGCGACCTCGCTGGGGACGCCGGCGCGCACGCCGCTATCGCGCTCGAACCTCTTCACCCACTCATTGAGTGTCTGCGCCGTGCAGCCGATCTTCCCAGCTATCGAGGAAACAGCCGCCCAACGCGAGGCGTGTTCGCCCTCGCGATCCACAACCATCCGCACCGCACGGGCGCGAACCTCAGAAGAAAACCTGTTCCTTGTCTTGCTCATAATGGCTCCACTTTCTCAAGAGTTGGAGCCTCCGCCAAACCCGGAGCGGTTCAATGTTCAGACAGAATCAGACACGCCGGACTTCGTCAACGGGCTGCTACGGGACCGGCGAAAGCCGCGGTGCCTTTGCTCCATGTCTTGCGAATGCGGTGCGCCAAGTGCCAAGCGCTTTTCTGCGTAATATCAAGGTCGCGGTGGAGTTTCATACTCGAAATGCCCTTGAGGTTTGTTGTTACCAAGTACAGGGCAATAGCCCACACACGAAGCCCTAGTTTCGACCCCTGCATGGCAGTGCCGGTCTTCAGCGAGAAAAACGGCTTCTTCGAGCAATCCCGGCAACGATGTGACATTTGAGGGTGCTGTACGTTGCTCTGCACGTTGAATGAGCCGCAGTGAGGGCAGTATGGGCCAGCCGGCCAATAAACAGCCTCAAACCATTCCCGAGCCGCGTCTTCATCGCGGAACATATCGAAAATTTCGACGAGGGAGATTCCCTTCCGAAAATGCTTGCCCGGCGCATTGTTGGCCATGACCAATCCCCTTCAGCAAATGTTAGCCTACTGTAATTGCCCGGCCCTGACAGGTCAAGTGGAAATGTTAGTTTCGTATATAATTCCCTTCTTTATCATCCTCCGGTTGGAGAGCGGTCGCGCGGGTGGCGTGATGCCTCTTCAATGGGAGGAGAATAGAGACACCAACGATAAGTAAGAGAGCCGCGAGGCCAAAGTGGATGCCCACTATTTGCTGATTGAGCGACTGATAAAATCGCTCAAGATGTTAGCCGGCGACCAGGAATACCATGAACGGGATGACGATGCTGAAACCGAGCGTGCCGACCAGGTGGACGCCTCCATTTACCTCGTGAATTTTGCCTCGTTGTGATTCTCTACGGCGGTTCGGTTTGAGGAGGTATTGATGAGGCAGGCTGGTCTGTTCGGCTTACCGGATCATCTTCGAAAGCTTTCGGCGACGGGTGATCCGTTGGAGGTGCTGGCAAAGGTCGTCGACTTCAAGATTTTCCGCGCGCCGCTTGAGGCGGCGCTGGGCTATTCGGACGGATCGAAAGGTGGCCGCCCGGTCTACGATGCGGTGGCGATGCTCAAGGTTCTGATCCTGGCCGCGCGGCACACGGTGAGTGACGAGCGGATGGAGTTTCTGATCCGCGATCGCTTGAGCTGGCTTCGCTTCCTAGGCTTCGATCTCGGAGCGCCGACGCCGGACCGCAACACCATATGGACCTTTCGCGAGCGTCTGGTCCGGGCCGGGGCGATGGATAAGCTGTTTGCCGCCTTCGATGGCGAATTGCGCCGGTGCGGCTATCTGGCGATGGGCGGGCAGATCGTCGATGCGACGTTGGTATCGGCGCCCAAGCAGCGCCACAGCGATGACGAGAAGCGGGCGATCAAGGCGGGCAAGAGCGCGTCCGAGGTCTGGCCCGATCAGCCAGCCAAGGCGGCGCAGAAGGACACGGATGCGCGGTGGACGGTGAAGACCGGGCGGCGCAAGAACCCCGCCGGGTCGCAACGGCGCATGCCCGACATCGCGATCCCGGTGTTCGGCTACAAGAATCATGTCGTCATCGATCGGGCCTACGGCTTCATCCGCAGCTCGGCTGTGACCGATGCCGCCCGCCATGACGGCAAGATGTTGCGTCAGCTCGTCACCGGCGACAATCTGGCCGCCGGCGTGTGGGCTGACAGCGCCTATCGCTCGAAGGCCAACGAGGCGTGGCTGGCCGGCAAGGGTCGGGTCTCCCACATCCACCGCAAGAAGCCGCCGGGCCGGGCCATGCCCAAGGCGACCGCCCAGGCCAATGCCCGCAAGTCAGCGGTCCGTGCGCATGTGGAGCACGTCTTCGCCCAGCAGAAGGATCGCATGGGCCTTTTCATCCGTACCATCGGGCTCAAGCGGGCGGAGGCCAAGATCGGCCTCGCCAACCTGGCTTACAATTTCCAGCGTCTGATCTTCCATGAGCGCAGGGCCGCCATGGTATGAGTCCGCCTGAATAGCGCCAAAACCCTCCGCCGAGAACGAAACGGCGGATGGTTGCGGACGTCAACACCGCCGATCTCAGCGAAAGTCGGACAGCACACCAAAATCTTCGTCAAATCCCCCGGTTGTTGGAGGTCTCCAGGTTGGCCGAAAGTATGGGGACGATCGATGTCTGACCCGTCACAACCGATTGTGTAGAGCGATCCGTCATGTCCGGCGCGAGGATTCCATAGCCGCGGAGCCGATGCCAATCGGCCGTCGCGGACCTCACCATGCCGGTTGACTCCGGCGGCACAGTTTCTAGCCTGGCCAGCCCAGCGCCTTGCGGTCGCTCGTAGCGATCACATTGCGGTCCGAGATGGGCGCAAGCCGGGTGGTGGCGTAGGCTGCGCTCACGCTGTAGAGGCCCGCGGCCGAAACGGCCTTGCACCAGAACGTCTCGTCGGCCGGCGTGTGCACGGGCCAGAGCGCTACCAGGTGGTCGCCCGCGGCGCGGCCGACGAAGCGGCCGCCGGCCCAGCTCTCGCCCGCCCGGATCTCGTACTGGATGCCGCTCTCGGAGAGCGGCATCCAGCTGCACCGCGCGTGCTCGCCATGCCAGATGTCCGTGGCATCCACCGGGCTCTCGTCGGGCAGCTCGGCGGGCCGGTCCGCCCACTTCACCAGCGCGAGCTTCGGCCGATAGTTGGTGCCGTACTTGTCCTTCATCGGTTCGGACCCGGTGCAGGCGATGATGGGCACCTGGCCCGGATGAGCGGCGCGCTCGTCCTCAAACTGCGCGTAGACCTCGCGGATGGCGTTGCCCATGTGGATCGAGGCGCTGGAGAGCTCGACCGCACCGGTGAAGAACTGCCGGCTGTAGGCCGCGAGCACGAAGCCGCGCTTGAAGCCTTCGCCCGGCGACGGGGCGGCACGCTCCAGCGAGGCGTCGATCACCCGCTCGGGCGCTTCGCCCTCGCGAAACCGCAGCCAGCCGGAGGCGATATTGGCGAGATCGGCGGCGAAGGTGGGCCGGGCGATCTCCCGGTCGCCGTCATCGCCCTTGACTAACCACTTGTCCACCTTGGCGTTGTACTTTGCGTAAGGCTTGATGGTGCCGCTGGCACCGATGTTGAGAGGCATGGCCGTTCTCCTTTGCTCTCGGGGTTGATCAGAATCCATAGACCGCCGCGCCGTGGGCGCGGGTGATGGCGTTGTTCCAGTAGAAGCGGTCGTAATCGGGGACCAGGAGGCCGGCGAGCTCGTGCGCGTCGGCCGAGATCGCCAGGAACCGGCCGAGGCGGACCGCGATCTGGGTGCGCCCCGCGAGATGCCGGTGGACCTCGTCGGCCGACAGCTCGTAGACCACGACGGCGCGGCCGTCCTTCTTGCCCTGGCTCGGCTTCACATACGCCAGGCGAGAGCCGTAGTTGCCGTGCGACCGGGCGTAGAGTGCGGCTTGGCGGCCGTGACTATTGCCGACTACCGCGGGCAGCCGCTCGGCGGTCTTGAGATCGACGATCAGGCCGTGCTGGTCGAAACGCCAGTCGATATAGCCGATGACCGGTACCGGCACGGCCTCGAGCATGACGCTGACCTTCTCCTGATAGGCCGAGGGCAAGCCGTATTGCCGGAGCTCATCGAGGCCGTGGGCGACATAGCCCGCGATGTTCCTCGCCTCGGCCTCGCGGCGCTCATCGGGGTTGAGAGCCATCTCGCGGTTGAAGGCCCGCTCGGCCGCCGTTACGCACTCGTTGAGCGGCAGAGACGGTTGAATCAGACCCCCATGGACGCCGTGCTCGACGGCGCGGCCGCGGGCGGCGGGAGCACCGATGGGTGAGCGGCGGCCGAGCATGCGTTCCATGACCCAGAGCGCGGGCGCGGCGGCCCATAGGTTGAGCGAGCTCGGCGACAGATTGTCGATGCCGTGGCGTGCGAAGGGGTTGGCGGCCATCACGCGGTCCTCGTCATGAACGCCGCACAGCGAACAGGCGCCCGCGTCCGCGGGACCGGCCGGGCCTTGATGGCGACGTAGCTGTAGTCGCCTTCGCCGTGGCGCTGCTGCACCAGGTGGACGAGGCCCCGGCCTGCGGCCTGCATGGCGCGGTTGGCGAGACGATTGAGCGCCGCCCGCGCCTCGGCATCCGCCGCGTCGGGCCGCGGCGGGCGGTCGACGCACAAATGACCCCGGTGGTAGGTGACGCGGCTCCTGGGATGGGCGGCGCCGGTCCAGGCGGCGAAGGCGGCCGCGTCGAGAACGGGCCGTGGCGTGGCCGCTCGCGGCAGGACGGCGTTCATGCCGCGGTCTCCTCGGCCGCCGTCTCCTCGTCCAGCACTTCGCTGCGATAGACGGCGATCAGCGGGATGCCGTCACTCGTGGAGCCCGCATCCTCCAGGTGATAGTCATTGCCGGGCTCCAGGACCTCGGCCAACTCCCAGCGCCGGAACAGCCCCGGAATGCGGTAGAGCTCGCTCGGCAGCAGAGGGATCGGAAGGGTCATGGATGTCGGTCTCCGCTCTCCCGGCGCCGGCCGGTCCGGCGCCTCTATTTGTTAAAAGCGACTCTCGGCGGCGGTTTGTGACATCGCGGGACGAAAAAAAATTCGTGACCCCGCCCGGATCGGGCCGAGAAGCCGCGGCGTGCGCCGGTTTCCGACGTTTTGGAGTTCCACGTGGAAGCGCGGTCGGGACTCGACGCGGTCACCTGCGCAAGAGAACCTATCGAGAACATAGCCGTTGACGGGGCCGTTGGGAGATGGCTAGGATGGTCCTCGTATTCAGCCAATCGCGTAAATTCGTGAACAGGAAACGGAACGAGACCGATGGGTTTCGGCGGCTATCTCAGGAAGAAGCGCGAGGACCGCGGGCTCACCCTCGTCGAGGTCGCCGAACGGGTCGGCATCTCGGTCGCCTATCTCTCGCGCATCGAGCGCGAGCGCGAGAACGCGCCCAAGGACGCGCTCATTCAGAAGGTCTGTAAGGCGTTGGACCTCGATGCCGACGAGGCCTTCGCGGCGGCGCGGCGCCTGCCGCCGGACCTGCGCCCACACACGATGAGCGTGGTGCGGCTCTATCGCCGGCTCGGCAGGGAAGAGTGAGGCCATGACCACACCCCGGATTTCCTACCGCCATGCGCGGGCGACGGCGAAACCGCACTATGTGAGCCGGGCCGACGTCGCGCGGGTGGCGTCTGCTCTGCGCGGCCAGCTCGGCTATCGTGACCACCACGCCAGGACCGACTACCAGGAGATCGCCGAGCGCATCTCGCGGCTCACCGTGAACGGCATCGACGTCGCCGTCGATTGGGATCTGGAGGGGAAGGTCGAGGACGAGACCGGGACGCCGGCGCTCGGCTCCTGCGAGTACGACCTCGTGGTGCCAGGCCATGCGCTGATTTACATCAATCGCCAGGAGATCGGCGAGCGCAGCTATCTCGGACGCAGCACGGTGTTGCACGAGCTCGGCCATGCGGTCTTCGATGCCCCGGCCTGGGTCCTCGCCAACCGGCAGGGGCGGCTCGATCTCGGCGACGACAGCCGCGGCAGCCGGGCCTTCCGCCTGGTGACGCCCGGCCCCGAGCATCTCGGCAACAGCCGCACCGCGGACGGGCCGATGGACTGCGCGGAGCTCCGCGCCAACGAGTTCATGGGCGCATTTCTGGCGCCGCCGACGGCAATTCGCCGGACGCTTCGCCGATTGTGTCAGCGCTTCGAGGTGCCGCTGGTCGAGGAGACCTCCCGGTCCGGCCGGGCACGGATCAAGGCCGACTTCACCGGCCGCCACGCCTGCAAGCTCGAGACGGCGGTCTTCGAGCTCGCCGAGGACTTCGGCCTCTCGCCTGCTTTCATCGCGGTGCGGCTCCGAAAATACGGCCTGGTCCGGGGACAGGGTTTGTAGCGGCGCGAGGGAACGGCAAGAGACTGGGGAGCCTCGCTCCCCTCTCTTTGGCCCGGGAGTTCCACAATTTATGCAAACTAACGAACAATGGCGGTGCAATCGATGCCGCAAGCTCCTGGGGGTCATCCGCGGCGGACGGCTGCATCTGCGGTTCGGCCGCGGCAACGAGTATGTCGTCGCCTTCCCGGCCCTCGGCCTGTGCCGGCGCTGCCTGACCCTGAACACTGCCACCGGGCCGCCTGACCAGCCGCCCGAGGAGCCGACGCGACACCGCTGATCGGCTCCGTTTCGGGTCCTACCTGATCCTTCGTTCATTCACCGAGAGGCGCGCGACGCCCTGACCCCGGCCTTCATGAGGCGCCAGACGCCCGGCCGAGAGGCCGGCGTCCATGCGCTCTCTCTGGTTGTCGCTCCACGAGCGGCTGGTGCACAGCACCGAAGACCTCAACCTTCCAACGACGTTTCCAGACCCTGGCACGATCCAATCCCGCGCTCGCGCCCTTCGCCGATCCGGGCGCGCTGCTCGCGTTGCTGCACGGCCGTGACGCGGAGCCGGAAGAGAAGAACCGCGTCCTCGCCGCGGTGGTTGCGGAATCCCAGGCGGGCGGCTTCTCCGGCGAGGCCGCCCAAACCATGCTCTGGCTCGCGCTCTGGCCCGGCCTCGATGCCGTCCACCGGCGGCTGTCGCGGTTCTATCGTCAAGCGCCGGAAGACCTGGTCTCGGAGATCGCCGGGCGCTTCACGGTCGGGATCGCCCGCCTCGATCGCTCGCGCGTCCGCCGTATCGCGGCGACGCTCACCCGCAATGTCGAGCGCGACATCCGCGCCCGGCCCGGTCCGGTCCCGGTGGACGAGCCGGTGGACGAGCCGGTGGAGGATGCCGCGCCCCTGTCGGTCCTCGGTCTGCCCGATGGCGTGGATGCGGCGCTGGCGACGGGACTCCTCCGCGACCGTCTCCGCGCCTGGATCGGCGATGACGCGGACATCGTCCTCGCCATCGCGGTCGTTGGCGAGACCTCGGACGAGGTGGCGGCCCGTTTCGGCATGACCGCCTCGGCAGTGCGCCAGCGCTACCGGCGTGCCCTCGCCCGGCTGCGGGCGGCGTGGGAGGAATAATTCGAGGCCGCGTGTCCCAATCCACCGCCGAGAGTCGCTTTCACCAGGTAGGGGCCGGCCTTGCCGGCCGCACAGAGACGGCACGCTATGACCCAGAACGCCCTCGATCCCGACCGGATGAGCGCTGCCGAGCGCCTCGATGAGCTGGCCGCCATCCTGGCCGCGGGTCTGCTGCGGCTCCGAAACCGGCGCCCAGCCGGAAAACTACATTATTCCAATGAGTTGAGAGGAGGTTCGCTGGACTTCCCGATGCCGAAGAGCGTTCATGACGCACCTCGAACGGAGAACCCGTCATGACCGAACTCATCGCCCGGATCGCGGCCCCCAAGACCACGCCCACGCCGGATCTCCAGGCGCAATGGCGCGAGGTCTTCGAGACCGAGCCGCCCAGGCGGAACCGCGGATATCTCGAAAGCCGCATCGCCTACCGCATACAGGAGCTTGAGCATGGCGGGCTCGCGCCCGCCACCGTCGCCCGCCTCGAGGCGCTGGGTGAATCCCTCGACGGCGGCGATGCGACGGTCCGCAAGCGCCGCGTCGATTACCGTCCCGTCGCCGGTACGCGGCTGATCCGCGAATACCAGGGCGTCGAGCACTGCGTCACCGTTCTCGTCGATGGCTTCGAGTACCAGGGCCGGCCCTACAAGTCGCTCTCGGCGATCGCCCGCGCCATCACCGGCACCCGCTGGAACGGACCGCTCTTCTTTGTTAGTTGTACCGGAACGCGGTACATTGTCTGATGATTCGAACGCTTCGGCACCGGGGCCTCAGGCGGTTGTATGCGCGGGGAGATCCGAGTCGCGTGCGCGCTGACCAAACGGAGCGGATTGCACTCGCCTTGGCGGACCTTGACAGTGCCGGCAAGCCCTCGGACCTCGACTTGCCCGGATACCGGCTTCATCCATTGAAGGGCGATCTGAAAGGGTTCTGGAGCATCTCGATTTCCGGCAACTGGCGGATCATCTTCCGATTAGAAGAAGGCGATGCGTACGACGTCGACTTGGTCGACTATCACTGAAAAGAGGTTGGAAGCCATGGCCATGAAGAATCCGCCACACCCCGGGTGCAGTATCAGGGAGAATTGTCTGGACCCACTGGGATTGAACGTCACCGATGCTGCGAAGGTCTTGGGCGTCGCCCGCCATACGCTTTCGCGCGTACTCAATGGCCATGCGGCCATTTCCCCGGAGATGGCCATCCGTCTCGAGAAGGCGGGCTGGTCGAATGCAGAGTTCTGGCTGCGTCGGCAGACGACCTTCGACCTGGTCCAAGCGCGCAAGGGTGAAGATCGGATCCAGGTCAGACGCTACCGCCCGCAGCCGACTGCGTAGTGCTTACAGCGGCGACGTTGGTCTGCGATCGAGCCTGGGAAATCAGGACCATGGAAATCGGAATTGGCCTTATCTATCGGGTGACAAAGGATGGCTTGGGGTGGATCTGGAGGTACATCACGAGGAACAAGCGTAGTCTGACGCAAGCCGACCGCGTCAACCGCCGGGTCAAATGGCAGGGTGAATTCAAGTCCAGGCTGTCGGAGAGGCGCCAAAACGGGCTGCCAGTGGATGTCACCATCCGAGATGTTCAAAGAGTCGACGATTATCCCGAAACAGAAAGACGATGGGGAATCTCATCCCGGCTTAACAGCCCGGTGATGAAGTTGCGCTTTGATCAATCGGTTTCGGGGGCGACGATGATGATGATAACGAGCATGGCTGGTTTGCCTTCGATGTTCGCCACGATGGCGATCGCCAGGGCAGCATCGAACTGAATAACGAACAAAAGGGTGCTCTTTGCACTCGCAGCCTCCCTCGGCGTGCCTGATCCGAACAGCGCGCGCATCAGAATGCCGAGATTGAACCCGGCGACATGGATCAGGTAGCGTTTGTGGACGTTCTCGCGCGCCCGCAGCAACGCGCGGCGCATGCCGCCACGGTCGAGGACATGGGCGAAGCTGCGCTCGACCATCTCACCGCGCCTGCGCATGGCGTTCCGCGCGACGCCGGACTTCAATCGCGCCCGGTTGGCGTAGACAGCCTGACGTGCCGCCTGGTCGCCATGCCAGCGCAGATAGCCGTTGGCGGGCTCCGGCTCGGAGATCCGCGTTTTCCAGACGCCGCCGTCGAGGTCTTTCAGCCCCTCGCGTGAATGATAGCCCTTGTCGCCAACGAGACTGCAGGGCTCTGCCCGTGTTGGAGCCAGGCCGACCTCGGCGAGGTTGCGCGCGGCCGCCTCCAGCGTCCCAGGCAAAGTCGTCGTGTCGCCTTCATCGGCTGGATAGATCGGTGCCGCAACGATGACGCCGGTGTCGAGATCGACCGCGTGCTCGGGCTTGTAGGCCAGATGCGTGGTGCCGTCCTTCATCCGCGCGATCTTCGCATCAGGATCGGTCGGGCTCGTCCAATCCTTGTTCGAAAGCTTCTTGCCCTTCCGCCGGCGATCGAGCCGGACGAGGTCGTCGATCGTCGGCGTTTCGACGCCACTCTCCTTCGCCATTTGCGTCAGCATCTCGCGATAGGTCTCGCCGCTATCGCGCCGCACGATGGCTCGCAGGGCGGCGTTGGCTTCCATCGTCGAGCCGTCGACGCCGATCCGCTCGCCCTTCACCAGACCGCGCGCGGCGACGAGAGCCAGAACCCAGTCGAAAACCTTTTCATGGACCTCGTGCGGCAGCCGGCCGCGCGTCTTCGACAACCAGGAATGATCGGGAACCTTGTCCCGGTTCGCCAACCGCAGAAACGCGCGAAGCGACAGCGAATCCGAACAGCGCCAAGCGATGCCGCGCTCGCTGCCGATGCCCTCGAAATAGCCGATCATGTGCATCCGGAAATAACGCCCCGGCGGCAGCGAAGGAGCCCCCATCCGAGGTGCGTAGTATGGCTTGCACGTCGCCTCCACGAAGCCGTCAAAGCCAGACTCGGTCAGCAACTCATGCAGCCGGTCGGAAAACGCGTGTCCAGGCGAACGCGGCATCTCCGCCCATGTCACCACGAGGTCACCCTGAACCTCGCTCTGTCGTCTCAATGCCATCGCACGACGCCCGTCTAAATCTGGACGCCTCCATTTACCTCGTGAATTTTGCCTCGTTGTGATTCTCTACGGCGGTTCGGTTTGAGGAGGTATTGATGAGGCAGGCTGGTCTGTTCGGCTTACCGGATCATCTTCGAAAGCTTTCGGCGACGGGTGATCCGTTGGAGGTGCTGGCAAAGGTCGTCGACTTCAAGATTTTCCGCGCGCCGCTTGAGGCGGCGCTGGGCTATTCGGACGGATCGAAAGGTGGCCGCCCGGCCTACGATGCGGTGGCGATGCTCAAGGTTCTGATCCTGGCCGCGCGGCACACGGTGAGTGACGAGCGGATGGAGTTTCTGATCCGCGATCGCTTGAGCTGGCTTCGCTTCCTAGGCTTCGATCTCGGAGCGCCGACGCCGGACCGCAACACCATATGGACCTTTCGCGAGCGTCTGGTCCGGGCCGGGGCGATGGATAAGCTGTTTGCCGCCTTCGATGGCGAATTGCGCCGGTGCGGCTATCTGGCGATGGGCGGGCAGATCGTCGATGCGACGTTGGTATCGGCGCCCAAGCAGCGCCACAGCGATGACGAGAAGCGGGCGATCAAGGCGGGCAAGAGCGCGTCCGAGGTCTGGCCCGATCAGCCAGCCAAGGCGGCGCAGAAGGACACGGATGCGCGGTGGACGGTGAAGACCGGGCGGCGCAAGAACCCCGCCGGGTCGCAACGGCGCATGCCCGACATCGCGATCCCGGTGTTCGGCTACAAGAATCATGCCGTCATCGATCGGGCCTACGGCTTCATCCGCGGCTCGGCGGTGACCGATGCCGCCCGCCATGACGGCAAGATGTTGCGTCAGCTCGTCACCGGCGACAATCTGGCCGCCGGCGTGTGGGCTGACAGCGCCTATCGCTCGAAGGCCAACGAGGCGTGGCTGGCCGGCAAGGGTCGGGTCTCCCACATCCACCGCAAGAAGCCGCCGGGCCGGGCCATGCCCAAGGCGACCGCCCAGGCCAATGCCCGCAAGTCAGCGGCCCGTGCGCATGTGGAGCGCGTCTTCGCCCAGCAGAAGGATCGCATGGGCCTTTTCATCCGTACCATCGGGCTCAAGCGGGCGGAGGCCAAGATCGGCCTCGCCAACCTGGCTTACAATTTCCAGCGTCTGATCTTCCATGAGCGCAGGGCCGCCATGGTATGAGTCCGCCTGAATAGCGCCAAAACCCTCCGCCGAGAACGAAACGGCGGATGGTTGCGGACGTCAACACCGCCGATCTCAGCGAAAGTCGGACAGCACACCAAAATCTTCGTCAAATCCCCCGGTTGTTGGAGGTCTCCATCTCTATGTTCAGACAGAATCAGACACGCCGGACTTCGTCAACGGGCTGCTATCCCTGCATGGTGGTCAGCGACAACGGCACCGAGCTGACATCGAACGCGATCCTGCGCTGGCAGGAGGAACGCAGTGTCGAGTGGCACTACATCGCACCCGGCAAATCGATGCAGAACGGCCTGGTGGAATCATTCAACGGGAGGCTGCGCGACGAATGCCTGAACGAGCACCTGTTCGACAGCTACGGCCAGGCGAAGAAGATCGTCGAACCTGGCGCCACGACTACAACACCGATCGGCCCCATACGAGCCTCGACGGGCTCACGCCGATGCAGTTTGCAACCCAGTCCCAACAGGACCACAACCGGAACAGATTCTACTCAGCTGTGGGGGCATAACGGGGGCAAGGTCATCGGGATCCGGCTTTGATCCCAAGTACAGCGCGAAGCATAGAATTGCGGTCAGGCAAACAACGGCCGCATCGATCAGGCGGACCGCTTGGGCGACAATTGTGAGTCGAGATCTGAGGCTTGGTCAAAGCTGAACACCTAACCTGGCGCTACGCACTTTGCGTCACTTCCTGTTCACTCCTTTGCCCTCACCGGTGGCTCGCCTGCGGCTCTGCCGAACGCGTCGCGGAACCGGGACGCGATCACATGCACCGACGTGGCGAGGCCGGGCGAAAACGCGCCGGACCAATGCCGCCTTTGCCGAGTGGTCGGGGGGCACGGCAACTGGCCAACGCGCGTGATGAAAGAGTGCCGGGGGGCGCCTGACCTGTCGTCTCCCAAAAGGGATACATCTATTGCCGCCGCGCCCGTTATTCATGCGAACCCGCGTCAAAAACCTGCGAAAAACTCTGAGTTCGAACCTCACGCGTTGAGCGGAGCGAACCTCCACGCTACAGCGTGCCGATTCGCTTCTTTCCACGACTCGGTGGTGGAGCGGCCGGGCGCCGCAGAATCGGCGCCCGAGGCCTGGCGTCCACAACCGATTTCAATCGCTCGAAATCTTCGTTAGAGTTACGACCCTCAATCGATGCGAATCGTCGGGCCACGCGCATGACAATCCTAAGGTTCTTGGCCGTCGCAAGTCTCGGTTTGCTGACATTCGTGAGCGCCGCACAGGGGGCCACTCCGTCCGCCCCCGTTCATCCATGCGACGAACTCGCCGCCAACCCGCTCGACCCGCAGCGCCGCAAACCCGGAGTGAGCCAGCGGGAGATCAAAGGCAAAGCGGCCGTCAACGCTTGTGAAGACGCGATCGCCGTCCATCCCGACGAGGCTCGGTTCCAATTCCAGCTGGCACGGGCTTATCGGGCGCTGGACCGATTCGAGGAAGCCGTCGCCTGGTACCGCAGGGCCGCCGATCAGGGCTACGCGGGTGCACAGAACAGTCTTGGCGTAATGTACATGCGCGGGCTGGGCGTCCGCCAGAGCTGCAACGAGGCAGTACGCTGGTACGGATTGGCGGCGGCGCAGGGCTACGCGGTGGCCGAACGCAACATTGAACGGGCGCCTTGTGTCGGCCGCGCGTCGCTTGGGGCGCTTGCGATCGGCTGAGCCCTAACCGATGTCGGACGCGCGCTGTTGCCGCCGCCCAAGCGCGATTGGCGACCGCCACAGTGGCCCGACTGCCAGACATCACGTTGACGGATCACCGAGCGGGATCTAGTGGATTGATTCCAACGTTTGGAACCCTCGGTTTCGGGCTGCGATGATGTCGTCGGGGTCGGCTTTCGATATGAATGGCTGTGGGTTGGCCGCATTGTATTCGCGGACGAAGCGGTTGATTGCGGCCTGGAGATCGACGACGGAATGGAAGACGCCGTGCTTGAGCCGCCGCCGGGTGAGTTTTGCGAAGAAGCCCTCGACGGCATTGAGCCACGAGCAGGAGGTCGGTGTGAAGTGGAAAGTCCAGCGCGGATGGCGGGCGAGCCAGGCGCGGACCTTGTCCTTGTTGTGCGCCGCGTAGTTGTCGACGATCGCGTGGATGGCCTTGTCCGCCGGCACCGTGCGCTCGATGCGGTTGAGGAAGCGGATGAACTCCTGATGGCGGTGGCGCTGCATGTTCTGGCCGATCACCGTTCCGTCCAGAACGTTGAGCGCCGCAAACAGCGTGGTCGTGCCGTGCCGTTTGTAGTCATGGTGCCGGCGCGTCCCTTCTTCATCGGCAGACCGGCGGTCGAGCGCCTGGATCTGTGACTTCTCATCGATCGACAACACCACCGCATGGGCCGGCGGGTCGACATACAGGCCGACGATATCGGTGAGTTTCTCGGCGAAGGCAGGGTCGGTCGACAGCTTGAAGTTGCGCCAGCGGTGCGGGCTGAGACCGTGAGCCTTCCAGATCGCCTGCACCGTCGAGGCGGCAATACCGGCCGCCCTGGCGATCGCGCGCAACGTCCAGTGGGTCGCCTCAAACGGCGGCGGTTGCTGCGTCAGGCGCACGATCTCGGCGACACGATCGAGCGGGACCGGCGCCTTGCCGGGCGGACGGGACTTGTCGCGAAGCAGGCCGCCGACACCCTCGTGCATGAACCGCTCTTGCCAGCGCCACACGCAGGTCTTGGACTTGCCGGTCTCGGTCATGATCGCCGAGGTGCCCAGACCCTCGCCGCTGAGAAGGACAATATGTGCCCGCCAGACGTGTTTCTGCGGGCTCTTGGGATCCGCGACGACCGCGCGCAATCGCTGACGGTCGCCGGCGGATAGGGTGAAGGAGATTCCACTGCGCATGCGCCAGATTCGCATACCACAGCAAAATACGGAATCCCAATTCGGACTCTTTCATTCCGATCAATCCACTAGGCTCCGGACCCATAAAATCGCTTGAGCCGACGCGGCGCGATGTGATTCACGCTCCCAAACTGCGGGAGTGTTGCGATGGACGATACGTTCTGGCTGAGCGAGGAACAGTTTGCGACGGCTCGTGCCGCATCTGTCGACGGATACGCGCGGCAAGCCGAGAGTCGACGACCGCCGCGTTATAAGCGGTATCATCCATGTGTTGAAGTCCGGCGGACGTTGGGTCGATGCGCCGTCCGTCTATGGCCCGCGCAAGACGCTCTACAATCGCTTCGTGCGGTGGGCGGCCAAAGGCGTGTGGACAGGGATATTCCACGCTCTGGCTTCGGCGGGTGGGCCGCCGGCGCAAGTGTTGATCGATTCCTCGGCGGTGAAGGCTCATCGCTGCGCCTCGGGCGGCAAAGGGGGGAGCACACGCAGGCCATTGGCCGCTCCCGCGGCGGGCGCACCACGAAGATCCATGCGCTGACCGATGGCCTCTGCCGCCCGTTCGCCTTCCTGCTGACCGGCGGCCAAGTGGCGGACTGCACAGCGGCCGCTGCTGGAGCGGATGCCGGCCACCTCGATCCTGACTGGCGACAAGGGCTATGACAGCGACGCCGTTCGCCGCAAGATCGAGAGCAGAGGCGTCGCTCCGAACATCCCGCCGAAGGCCAACCGCCGCTGGAAGCCGTGCTTCAGCCCGGCGCTCTATCGCGACCGCAACGCCATCGAGCGCATGTTCGGCCGGCTGAAAGACTTCCGCAGAATCGCAACCCGCTATGACCGCCTCGCCCAAAACTTCCTCGCCGCCGTCTGTCTCGCCGCTACCGTCAGCTAATGGTTATGAGTCCGGACCCTAGCATGGCGTGATGCTCGGCGAGCCCGTTCCTTCGCCGTTGTGGGCTCGGCATCGCCCAAACCGGTCGCAGTGAGGGAACACTCGCTGACCATCGCACCAGTGAGGGAAAGCTATGAGAAACGCAACCGACTGCCGCGTGGTAGGAAAATACCTCGCGCCGGCCGCGGGTGCCCTAGTGGGAGCCATGTTATCGGTCGCTCTCGTCGGGCCATCGTCCGCGGCGGATGTTACATTCGATCGTATGAAGAATGCCGATCGCGAGGTCGGCAATTGGATCCTCCATCACCGCACCTATGACGGCCATCGGCACTCGCCGCTGACCCAGATCAACCGCGAAAATGTCGGTGATCTGCGGATCGCCGCGGTGACGATGCTCAGCGGCATCCACGGCGCCGGCCGGCAGTCCTATGGCCGGATCGAGGGCACACCGCTGGTCGAGGACGGCTTCATGTACGTCACCGACGGCTGGAACAACATCTACAAGATCGATGTGCGCTCGGGTAACCGGGCGACGATCCTGTGGATGTGGGATCCGGAGATGGACGACGAGTACGCCGCCGATTCCGGCTGCTGTCAGGCGCGTAACCGCGGCGTCGCCATGGCCGGCAACAACGTCATCGAGAGCACGATGGACGGCCGCATGGTCGCCATCGACAAGGACACTGGCGAGATGGTCTGGGAAGCCGTCACGGCCGACAACGATATTATGGAATCGCACACCGGCGCGCCGCTGGTGATCGGCGACTTGGTCATCAACGGTGTCACCGGGGCCGAGTACGGCATCCGCGGTCACATGGATGCGGTCAATGCCAACACCGGCGAGCATGTCTGGCGCACCTGGCTGATCCCCGGTCCAGGCGAGCCTGGCTTCGAAACCTGGGAAGACGACTACGACGGTTGGATGACCGGCGGTGGCTCGATCTGGCAAACCGGCACCTACGACGCCGATTTGAATCTGACCTACTGGGGCGTCGGCAACCCGTCGCCGCAGTTCGACTCCGAGTATCGGCCAGGCGACAACCTCTATACGGAGAGTACCGTTGCGCTGGATGTCGACACCGGCGAGATTCAATTCCACTTCCAGTACACGCCAAACGACCCGTACGACTACGACGAGGTCGGCGAGGCGCAGCTGATCGACATCGACATCAATGGCGAAATGCGTGAGACCTTCATGAAAGTCGCGCGCAACGGCTTCGCGTACGGCATCGACCGCACCAACGGTCAGTTCCTGTATGCTAGGCAGTATGCCGAGGTCGTCAACTGGACCGATGGCATCGATCAGAAAACCGGCCTGCCCAATAGCTACGATCCCAATCTCAGGGGTCTGGCGCAGCCTTACGCACCGGGCACACCGGGGCGTCGCGACGGTCGCTTGTCGGTGTTCTGCCCCCATCTTGGCGGCGGCAAGAATTGGCAGCCCGCTGCATACAACCGCGACACCGGCCTTAACTACACTGGCGCGTTGGAAGCCTGTTCCGCTTACACCACGACAGTCGGCGGTGTCGGCCACTGGGCTGACAAGGGCAACAAGCTGGGTACGTTGAAGAACCGCGATCCCGCCGGTTGGCGCGGCCGTGAAAGCGTGACCGCCGATACGCCGAAGCCGTTGATGGACCAGCGTGGTTCGATCACCGCGATCGACCCGGCAACCGGCGAAACCGTCGCCAAGACGATCACCAAGCAGCGTCCGGGCGGCATCCTGTCGACGGCCGGCGGCCTGATCTTCGCCGGCGACCAGACCGGCGAGTTGTCGGCGTATGATGCCAACACGCTCGAGCTGCTTTGGGTTCAGCACGTCGGCACCGGCATCCAGGCACCGCCGATGACGTACTCCACCGGCGGCAAGCAGTTCATCGCCGTGTTGGCTGGGGGGCGCCCCGACGGCTCCACGCGTTCCCAGTATCCGGAGACGGCGCACATGTCGGCATGCAACCTGCTGCTTCTGTTCTCGTTCTAAAGCCAGCAGCAGGCACCAATGCAAACGGGGCCGGGAATCCGGCCCCGTTTTTCATTGACGGGTGAGTCGATGAATTGTGGCGGCTGTTTGCGCCCGTCACCTCGGTAGGCGCGTTACCGCCAATCGTTGCACTGTCGGGCGCCCTCGCGGAAGAACCGCTCACAGGTCTCCAACGTCATTTCCTTGCCCTTGAATGCAGTCACGACCCACGCGGCGACCGCCTCGATCTGCGCGTCGCGCAGCCAATTGTTTTCTGGATCCGGCGGCATGCCGGGACCGACTTCGGCCTCCAGCATGCCGTAACACGGAGCGTCGGCGCTCCAGGCCTTGCGCGAATGGCGCGGCATGCCGGTCGACGGGCGGCCGCAGCGCACGATCTCGACGATATCGTCGTAGTTAAGCTGGGTTTCGAGCAGAGATGGCCCGGCGGCGCCTTCGTCGCCCGGGATGCCGCCCGTTCCGGTCCAGCCGTGACCTTGTGGCTGGAAAAGTACGCCGGCACGCGCGGCGCCGGATACGCGGTAATCCTGTCGGTCCTGTTCGACGCCGAGGGCGTCGCCAAGGGTATGCGGGTGGTAACGGATTCGCGGGCGCCGCTCGACCAACGCGTGTGCGCGCACGCCATGCGCATGCGCATCAAGCCGCGCTATCGCGGCGCCGAGTGGGACTGCGTCGACTTGCCGCTGGCCGATGGCGAAACTCCGATCGGCTCACGCTACATCAAGGAACTCTGCCAGACGGTTGACGCACAAGGCCGGCGTATCGTCGTGCGCGCGCATCAATTTCGCGAACCCGGACAAACCGGCTACGACGAACGTGGCCAGTACATCGAGGGCGACTACGAAAGCTCCACGCGTTGGGAGATCTGGGACCGTTCCGTGCCCTTCGATTGAGCGCCCGACCTCATTCGTGACGCCAGCCGTCCGGCATGATGGCACCTGAGACAATGGCGTCGGCGAAATCGACATCGACGGACTTGGCATGCTCCAGACGGGCCCGGCTGAAGTCGGTATTGACGATGGATGCGCCGCGCAGGTCGGCGCCGTAGAGATCGACCTCGGTGAAGATCGCGCCGTCGAGATTGGCGTCCGACAGGTTGGCGCGCGGCATGTCGCTGATCTCGAAATTGGCGCCACGCAGATCCTGTGCATGCAAATTGATGTCGTCCAGACGCGAACCGCCGAAATAGGCACCGCGAAATTTGCTGCCCGCCAGTTTGGCCTGGCGCAAGTCGGTATCGACGAACATGGCCCCCTCGAGATTGGCGCGTTGCAACCGCGCCTTCACCAAAATCGCCTCGCGCATATAGGCTTCGCGCAGATCGGCCTGGTTCAGATCCGCCTCGAACAAGTTGGCCCGAGAAAGATCCGCGTTGCGCAAATCCGCTCCGCGCAGCTTCGCGCCGCTCAAGTTTGCTGTATTCAGATCGGCGTTCTGCAGATTGGCGCTGGTCAGATCGGCGTTGAATAGATCGGCCTCCGCCAATTTGGCGCCGCTGAGGTCCGCGCCGCCAAGATCGCGCCGGCGCAAGTCGGCCCGAGTCAGGTCGCAGCCGCTGCATTCCAGGGTCTCACCGGCGAGAAACCGCGCCTTGGCGTCAGCGCCGTGTGGCGTCGCGAGCACGCTGCCGCCAAGCAACACCGCACCCGCCATAGCTACGACGACACAAAATCGTCGGACGCTCCCGACCGGCAAATTACAGTGGATATGAGCCGCCATCCGGGCCTGCGCGCTATCCGATGGAATTGCGGACCATTGAACGCATTTCGCGCTGCGCGATCAACCCTAGTGGAGGGATCGGAACGAAAGAGTCCGAATTGGGGTTCCGTATTTTGCTGTGGTATGCGCCCGGCAAGGCGCCGGTCCCGCTCGATCGTGTCGCCGAGATCGTGCGCCTGACGCAGCAACCGCCGCCGTTTGAGGCGACCCACTGGACGTTGCGCGCGATGGCCAGGGCGGCCGGTATTGCCGCCTCGACGGTGCAGGCGATCTGGAAGGCTCACGGTCTCAGCCCGCACCGCTGGCGCAACTTCAAGCTGTCGACCGACCCTGCCTTCGCCGAGAAACTCACCGATATCGTCGGCCTGTATGTCGACCCGCCGGCCCATGCGGTGGTGTTGTCGATCGATGAGAAGTCACAGATCCAGGCGCTCGACCGCCGGTCTGCCGATGAAGAAGGGACGCGCCGGCACCATGACCCATGACTACAAACGGCACGGCACGACCACGCTGTTTGCGGCGCTCAACGTTCTGGACGGAACGGTGATCGGCCAGAACATGCAGCGCCACCGCCATCAGGAGTTCATCCGCTTCCTCAACCGCATCGAGCGCACGGTGCCGGCGGACAAGGCCATCCACGCGATCGTCGACAACTACGCGGCGCACAACAAGGACAAGGTCCGCGCCTGGCTCGCCCGCCATCCGCGCTGGACTTTCCACTTCACACCGACCTCCTGCTCGTGGCTCAATGCCGTCGAGGGCTTCTTCGCAAAACTCACCCGGCGGCGGCTCAAGCACGGCGTCTTCCATTCCGTCGTCGATCTCCAGGCCGCAATCAACCGCTTCGTCCGCGAATACAATGCGGCCAACCCACAGCCATTCATATCGAAAGCCGACCCCGACGACATCATCGCAGCCCGAAACCGAGGGTTCCAAACGTTGGAATCAATCCACTAGGAACGCCACGGGAGCCGTGAGTTGCTCCCTGCCACTGCCGAGCATAGGATTTCGCGCAAATGAAACATTGGATAATCGTCTGCCTGTCATGGCTGGCATTGGCAACCGCCGCATCCGCCCAGGCCCCACTTATCGAGATCAGCGGACCCGCCCGGGTGCTGGAGGGCGATCTGTTGGTCATCGCCGAGACCCATCCGCCGGTCCGGCTGTGGGGCGTGGACGCGCCGGAGAAGACCCAGCCCTGCTTCATCGACGGCGAGTTCTGGGACTGCTTCGCGGTGGCCATTCGCACCCTGGAGACCATGGTGCACGAACAGGAACTCACCTGCACTCAGCGTCTTGACGACAGTCGTCGCCGGCGCGGAAAGGTCTATGTCGTGTGCATGATCGGCGATACCGACGTGGGTTGGGAAATGGTGCGCCTCGGCATGGCGGTGGCGTTCCGCGAGCAGTCCGAAGACTATGTGGCAGCGGAAGACACCGCCCACGAGGCCGGCGTCGGCGTGTGGCGCGGCCAGTTTCAGATGCCGTGGGAATGGATGCAAGAGCACCATTTCGGCGGTTGACGAGGGCCACGCCTTACCGGCGGCCTGGGATAAGAAAAGCAAGGGCGCCTGCATAGGGAGGGCGGCATGAGCCTTGGATCCAGTACAGTAAGATGGATGCGCGCCAAGGCTCCGGCGCCGGTGACGCGACTGGCGCATGCCACGCGCCGGCAGGTCGTGGCCGAGCGCGCACGGTTGCGCTCGCTGAGTGGCGCCGACCGTCTGCGCCCGGCGTTCGTCATCGTCGGCGCGACAAAATCCGGCACCACCGCCTTGTTCAGCTATTTGATCAAGCACCCGTTGATCGTGCCGCCAATCGACAAGGGCATTCAGTACTTCGATCGCCGTTGGGCGCGACCGCGCGACTGGTACCTCGCCCATTTTCCCCGTCGACGAGGCGCCCGCGGGCGCCTTCACGGGCGAGGCGACGTCATTTTATCTGGCGCATCCGTTGGCCGCCGAGCGCCTCGCCCGAACGCTGCCCGAGACGAAGCTGATCGCCATCCTTCGCGATCCGGTCTCGCGGGCGATCTCGCACTACTTCCACGAAGTACGCGCCGGCACCGAGCGTCGCCCGATTGATGAGGCGATCTTCTCCGCGGAGAGCCGTGCGCTGCCGGACGCCCTGGCCGCGGGCGCTCCGTTGGGTCCGATCGAGCGGCAACAGATGCGGCATTCCTACATCGCACGCGGCCTGTACGCCGACCAATTGGAGCGCTGGCTCACCTATTTCGACCGCGACCGATTTCTCATCCTGAAGAGCGAGACCCTTCGCCAACAGACGGAAAGCCAATTCGAGCGGACGCTTTCGTTTCTGGGCGTCGACCGTGCCGACGTCGGCGCATTGCCGCCGATCTATGTCGGACGCTACGGCGCCGTCGACCCGGCCATCGAGCAGCGCTTGCGTAAGGAATTCGACGCCTCGAACCGCCGTTTGCGCGAGCTGCTCGGCGACGAATTCGTTTGGTCCGCCGAGCCCGGCACGTCCGGAAGGTAACCAAGTTGCCAGGGGCAGTGGCGTGACCGTGGCCGACGGCAGCGCGGGCGAAGCACGCCAAATATGCCGCGCCGTCGCGCGGCACCTCTCTGGCACTGGCGCACCCGTCGTGCATGTGGGTCGCGTGGCGCGGCGCTTGCGCTCCATCGGCATCGAGTTGGATCTGCCGGCCGCCGACGGCACGCGCTCGGTTTTCATCAAGGTTCCGCGTGCCCGCGGCACCTTGCGCTCCGATGTAACCGCCACGTTCACGCCGCAGGAACGGGACATGGCCGTGCAGGAATTCGAAGCGCTGTCCTATCTCCACCGCCAGATGGCGGTGGAGGAGGCCGATGTGGGCTTCGTGCGGCCGGTGGCGTTGGTCGAGGACGTCAACGCGCTGGTACTGGACCGCATCGACGGCCCCTTGCTGCTCGATTACCTACGGCGCTGGGACCTGGACCGGCGGATCGGCCGCGGCGGCAGTCCGCCGTTGGACATGCTCGATCGGCTGGGGCGAACCGTGGGTCGCCACCATGCGCACAGCCTGAGCGCGGACAGCCCACACCACGATCGCTTGCTCAAGGATGTGCGCGACTATGCAGCGCGGCTGCGTGACGCAGGGGTCAACCCACGCATCGTCGACGCCGCGATCGGCGCCGCCGCAGATGCACGCGCCGAGGCCGGGCTTGACCGCAGCGTCACAGGGATATACGGTCTTCACCTGCATCATTTCGTCATCGGCGACGCCGGCGGGTTGACGGGCATCGATCCAGGATTGTTGCTGCCAATGGCGCCGGAGGAAGATGTGGCCAGGCTGATTATCGGTTTGCACTGCCTGTGCTGGTCGACGCCGTATGTCGGATTGCGCCTGCGGCCCGGCGCGCGATTGCAGCGGCATTTGCTCGCCGGTTGGCGTCGGGCGATGAAGGTGGATGCGGCCGCGCTGCGCTTGTGTTTGGTCCGCCAAGCCATGTTCCGTTGGCTGATCGCGCTTGAGGGCGTGTCCTACCGATCCTGGCCGCCCGCCGCGAAACGGACGTTCCAGGGCGCGGTGCTGGACCCGTTTTCGCGCGCGCTGGCGCGGGTCCTGGTCCGCGGCGATAGCGGCTAGCCCCGATATCCTGCCCGTCTCGACCGGGTACCGGGTCACCAGCCAGGGGCGGGGGTCGACAACCGTCGGCGATCGCGCCACAGTTGGACTGTAACAACACCAACAAAGGGAGGTACGTGATGCGCAAATTCACGACATTGGCCGCGATGTCGATGATCGTGACCGTTTGGGCCGGCGCCGCTTACGCGGGCGCGACGCTGGACGCGGTCAGGCAAAAAGATTTCGTGCAGTGCGGGGTGAACACCGGCCTCGCCGGTTTTGGCATCGCCGACAATCAGGGCAACTGGGTCGGCCATGATGTCGACTATTGCCGCGCGCTAGCCGCCGCCGTGCTCGGCGACGGCTCCAAGGTGAGGTTCACGCCCCTGTCGGCGCAGCAACGGTTCACCGCGCTGCAGTCGGGTGAGATCGACGTTTTGTCGCGTAACACCACCTGGACGCTCACACGCGACGGCTCCCTGGGTCTCGAGTTTGCCGGCGTCTGGTACTACGACGGCCAGGGGTTCATGGTGCCGGTCGATCTTGGCGTCAGCAGCGCTGCCGATCTGGGCGGCGCCGAGGTGTGCGTGCAGACCGGCACGACGACCGAGTTGAACCTGGCGGACTATTTCCGCGCCGGTGGCATGGAATTCAAGCCGGTAGTGTTCGAATCGCTGGCAGAGTCGCGCACCGCGTTCTTCAACGGACGCTGCCAGGTCTACACCACCGACGCATCGGGCCTGGCGTCGATCCGCGCTGTCGATGCGCCGAACCCTGACGACTACGTCATCCTGCCCGAGATCATTTCCAAGGAGCCGCTGGGTCCGGTCGTACGCCGGGGCGACGACGAATGGTTCACCATTGCCAAGTGGGTGCTCAACGCCGCGCTCGAGGCCGAGGAGAAAGGTATTACCTCACAAAATGTCGACAGCATGAAGTCGAGCAACGATCCGACCGTGCAACGACTGCTGGGCGTTTCGGGCGATATGGGCGAGAAACTCGGGCTCGACGCGGAATGGGCCTACCGCGCCATCAAGCAGGTCGGCAACTACGGAGAAATCTTCGCGCGCAATCTGGGGCCGACCACGCCGTTGAAGCTGTCGCGCGGCGTCAATGCGCTGTGGACCGACGGAGGGCTCATGTACGCACCGCCGATGCGGTGAGAACGATTGGGCCGCCAGGGGCGCCCGCACAGCCTTGCTTTGGACCAAAGGCGGGACGCCAATCGTGACCGGTAAGGGGCAAGCGCGTACGCTCGCCTCGATCTGGAACAATCCACAGGCCCGAGCGATCCTGTATCAGGCGTTGGCGCTCGCCGCCGTTTTCTCGGTCGCGGCCTACCTGGTCGGCAACACGCTGCACAATCTCGAAGAACGCCAGATCCGCAGCGGGTTCGGTTTCCTCGACCAGGAGGCCGGCTTCCATATCGGCGAGAGTATTCTCGCCTACGCGCCGGGCGACAGTTACTTGCGCGCCTTCGTCGTCGGGTTGGCCAACACGCTGACGGTCGCCGTCACCGCGATCGTGACCGCCACCCTGATCGGCACGATCGTCGGCCTCGGGCGCCTTTCACACAACTGGCTGGTTGTGCGCATGGCGACGGTCTATGTCGAGACCCTTCGCAACATCCCGCTGCTGCTGCAACTCTTCTTCTGGTACGGCGTGATCACCGGCATCGCGCCGATCGCGCGCGAGGCGCCGGAGTTTCTCGGCGGGGCCTATCTCAGCAAATCGGGGCTACGCCTGCCGGTGCCGATCTATGACACCGTTCATCTGTACATGATCGCCGCCGTCGCGATCGGCATCGTCGCCACATTCGCCTATCAACGGTGGGCAAGCCGCACCCGGGAATTGACCGGCCGGCAGTGGCCCGTCCTGTGGCCCGGCATCGCGATCATCGTCGGCCTGCCGGCGATCGTCTTCGTCGCCGGTGGCGCGCCGACGGCGATGGATATCCCGGAATTCCAGCGCTTTCGCTTCTCCGGCGGCATCGAGATCACGCCGGAATTCCTGGCGCTGGCGGTCGGCCTGGGCACCTATACCGCAACCTTCATTGCCGAGGTGCTGCGCGGCGGCATCTTGGCGGTCGATTGGGGCCAGACCGAAGCCGCGCGCGCCGTCGGTTTGCGTCAGGGCCTGGTCCTGCGGCTTGTCATCCTGCCGCAGGCGTTGCGCGTAATCGTGCCGCCTCTGACCAATCAGTATCTCAATCTGACCAAGAATAGTTCTCTGGCGGTCGCGATCGGCTATCCGGACCTGTTCTCTGTCGGCTCCACAACGCTGAACCAGACCGGTCAGGCCGTGGAGGTGGTCGCCATCATGATGGCGGTTTATCTGACGCTCAGCCTTGCCATCTCGGCGGCCATGAATTGGTACAACACGCTGGTCGCGATCCCCGAGCACTAGATGAGCATGAGCGTTACGACGCACTCCGTTTCGGCGCCGCGACCGGACCGTGCCACGGCCCTGGATTGGGTCCGGACCAATCTGTTCGGCGGCATCTTCAACACGTCGCTGACGGTCTTGGCGATCGCGCTGATCATCGCCGTTTTCCCGCCGGTCTTCGACTGGGCGGTGCTCAGCAGCGTCTGGGGCGCGGCGACGCCGGAGATGTGTCACCAGGCGCAAGGGGCCTGTTGGAGCATTATCCACGAGAAGTATCGACTGATCCTGTTCGGCCGTTACCCCTTCGATGAGCAGTGGCGGCCGTTGCTCGGCATCGTGATCCTGCTCGCACTGGTCGTTGCAAGCTGCAACCGCGATTTCTGGCGCGCCTGGCTGGGGGCGGTGTGGATCGTGGCGATCGGCGTGTTCGCAGCGCTGATGTGGGGCGGCGTGTTCGGGCTCAAGTATGTCGAGAACGAACTATGGGGCGGCCTGCCGCTGACCCTGATCCTCGCGGTTGTCGGCTGCGTCGCCGCTTTTCCAATTTCGATATTCCTGGCGCTGGGTCGGCGCTCGGACATGCCCGTCATCCGCGCGATGAGCGTCGCCTATATCGAGATGATCCGCGGCGTGCCGTTGATCAGCCTGCTGTTCATGGCCTCGTTCATGTTTCCGCTGTTCCTGCCGACCGGGGTGCACATCGATGCGCTGCTGCGCGCCCAGGTCGCGATCATCATGTTCCTGGCAGCCTATCTGGCGGAGGCCGTGCGCGGTGGCTTGCAGGCGATCCCCGCCGGACAGGTCGAGGCGGCATCCGCAATTGGGCTCACCTATTGGCAGGCGATGCGCATCATCATCCTGCCGCAGGCGATCCGCCTGGTGATCCCGCCGATCGTCAACAGCTTCATCTCGACGTTCAAGGACACGTCGCTGGTCGCCATCGTCAGCCTTACCGATTTGCTGCTGGCAACGCGCCAGGCGATCGCCGATCCGAACTGGCGCGCGTTCTTCGTCGAAGGCTACGTGTTCATCGCGCTCATCTATCTGGCGTTCTGCTATTCAATATCGCGCTACAGCCAACACCTCGAGATCCAGCTTCACACCGGCCGCCAGCAGCGCTAATCGGGGACACGATGGCCGAAGCCGCTCATGCCGCCGCACTGATCATTCAGTTGATCGGCGTCAACAAGTGGTTCGGCCGCTTCCACGTGTTGCAGGATATCACGCTCGACGTCGCCGAGGGCCAGCGCATCGTCATCTGCGGTCCGTCGGGCTCGGGCAAGTCGACCCTGATCCGTTGCATCAATGCGCTGGAGGCCCACCAGAGCGGCCAGATCATCGTCGACGGCATCGAGTTGACCCAGGATCTGAAACGCATCGATCAGGTGCGGCGCGAAGTCGGGATGGTGTTTCAGCAGTTCAACCTGTTCCCGCACCTTACGGTGATGGAGAATCTGGTCGTAGGGCCGATCTGGGTGCGCAGGATGCGGCGCGGCGACGCCGAAAAGCACGCGATGACCTACTTGGAGCGGGTGCACATTCCCGAGCAGGCCCACAAGTATCCGAGTCAGCTGTCCGGCGGCCAGCAACAGCGTGTGGCCATCGCCCGAGCCCTGTGCATGAACCCGAAGATCATGCTGTTCGATGAACCGACTTCCGCTCTCGATCCGGAGATGATCAAAGAGGTGCTCGACGTGATGATCGAATTGGCGGAAGACGGCATGACGATGCTATGCGTCACCCACGAGATGGGTTTCGCCCGCCAGATTGCCGATCGTATCGTGTTCATGGATGACGGCGAAATCATCGAGGTGGCGCCACCGGCTCAGTTTTTTGATCACCCAAAATCGGATCGCACCCGCCTGTTCTTGAGTCAGATCCTGGAAAACTGATCCACACCGGACGCAGCCGCAGGGGAGGCGCGATAATGAACGACAGCAGCACGCCGATCGACTTGCGCTCGGACACCGTGACCCGGCCATCGCAGGAGATGCGCGCGGCGATGGCCGCCGCCGAAGTCGGCGACGATCAGTACGGCGAGGACCCGACTGTCAACGCCTTGCAGGAGCGCATCTCGGCCCTGCTGGGCAAGGAAGCCGCTATGTTCCTGCCCTCCGGCACGATGGCCAATCAGGTCGCGCTGAGGGTGCTCACCCGGCCGGGCGACGACGTCATCGTCAGCCGTGAGAGCCATATCGTCTGGCACGAGGCGGGCGCGGCCGCGGCCAACGCCGGCGTGCAGCTGACCGAGATCGGCGACGGCGGTCTGTTCACCGCAGAAGCGTTCGAGACCGCGCGCAAGCCACGGGAATTCTTCCTGTATCCGCCAACAACATTGGTGCAGGTCGAGAACACCCACAACCGCGCCGGCGGCATCGTGTTTCCACACGGGGAGGCAGAGCGCATTCGGACCGCGGCCCAACAGCACGGCGTCGCCACCTATCTCGACGGTGCACGCCTGTGGAACGCCGCGGTCGCCACCTATCGCGATCCGGCGGAGCTCGCCGCGCCGTTCGATCTGGTATCGGTGTCGCTGTCGAAGGGGCTGGGCGCGCCGGGCGGGGCGCTCCTCGCCGGCCAGCGGGACATCATCGATCGCGCCGCGCGCTATCGCCGCATGCTGGGTGGCGCCATGCGCCAGGTCGGCATCTTGGCCGCCGCGGGCATCTACGCGCTTGATCACCACATGGCGCGCCTGACCCACGACCACGCCAACGCGGCCCTGATCGCCGACCGGTTGCGCCAGAGCCGGCGCGTGATCCTCGACGCCGCCAACGTGCAAACCAACATCTTGGTTTTCGCGCTTGCCGGCAGCGCACCCGACGCGCCGCGCGTGATCGACCGGGCGCGATCGCTGGGCGTTCAGATCATGGCGTTTGGCCCGCGTACGATCCGCCTGGTAACCCACCGCGATGTGTCACGTACGCAGTGCGAGCGCGCCGGCGAGGTGTTGGCCCGGTGTATCGACGACGACTAACAACAGCGACCCTGGGATGCTCCGATCGGGTGTGAGGCTCCCATCTCTTCGACAGTTCGTGCTTGCTTTTAGCAGCCCGTTGACGAAGTCCGGCGTGTCTGATTCTGTCTGAACATAGAGATATTTAGACGGGCGTCGTGCGATGGCATTGAGACGACAGAGCGAGGTTCAGGGTGACCTCGTGGTGACATGGGCGGAGATGCCGCGTTCGCCTGGACACGCGTTTTTCGACCGGCTGCATGAGTTGCTGACCGAGTCTGGCTTTGACGGCTTCGTGGAGGCGACGTGCAAGCCATACTACGCACCTCGGATGGGGGCTCCTTCGCTGCCGCCGGGGCGTTATTTCCGGATGCACATGATCGGCTATTTCGAGGGCATCGGCAGCGAGCGCGGCATCGCTTGGCGCTGTTCGGATTCGCTGTCGCTTCGCGCGTTTCTGCGGTTGGCGAACCGGGACAAGGTTCCCGATCATTCCTGGTTGTCGAAGACGCGCGGCCGGCTGCCGCACGAGGTCCATGAAAAGGTTTTCGACTGGGTTCTGGCTCTCGTCGCCGCGCGCGGTCTGGTGAAGGGCGAGCGGATCGGCGTCGACGGCTCGACGATGGAAGCCAACGCCGCCCTGCGAGCCATCGTGCGGCGCGATAGCGGCGAGACCTATCGCGAGATGCTGACGCAAATGGCGAAGGAGAGTGGCGTCGAAACGCCGACGATCGACGACCTCGTCCGGCTCGATCGCCGGCGGAAGGGCAAGAAGCTTTCGAACAAGGATTGGACGAGCCCGACCGATCCTGATGCGAAGATCGCGCGGATGAAGGACGGCACCACGCATCTGGCCTGCAAGCCCGAGCACGCGGTCGATCTCGACACCGGCGTCATCGTTGCGGCACCGATCTATCCAGCCGATGAAGGCGACACGACGACTTTGCCTGGGACGCTGGAGGCGGCCGCGCGCAACCTCGCCGAGGTCGGCCTGGCTCCAACACGGGCAGAGCCCTGCAGTCTCGTTGGCGACAAGGGCTATCATTCACGCGAGGGGCTGAAAGACCTCGACGGCGGCGTCTGGAAAACGCGGATCTCCGAGCCGGAGCCCGCCAACGGCTATCTGCGCTGGCATGGCGACCAGGCGGCACGTCAGGCTGTCTACGCCAACCGGGCGCGATTGAAGTCCGGCGTCGCGCGGAACGCCATGCGCAGGCGCGGTGAGATGGTCGAGCGCAGCTTCGCCCATGTCCTCGACCGTGGCGGCATGCGCCGCGCGTTGCTGCGGGCGCGCGAGAACGTCCACAAACGCTACCTGATCCATGTCGCCGGGTTCAATCTCGGCATTCTGATGCGCGCGCTGTTCGGATCAGGCACGCCGAGGGAGGCTGCGAGTGCAAAGAGCACCCTTTTGTTCGTTATTCAGTTCGATGCTGCCCTGGCGATCGCCATCGTGGCGAACATCGAAGGCAAACCAGCCATGCTCGTTATCATCATCATCGTCGCCCCCGAAACCGATTGATCAAAGCGCGACTTCATCACCGGGCTGATAGAGTGCCCGGTTTTCCTCTGGGTAGACGACATCGACCCCGCCGGCCAATACCGCGATGGTGCCGCTGGCTAGCGCGCCGGCGCGGGCGCCGGCGTCGATCCCTCGGGCCAGCCCCGAGGCGATGACGAAGCCGGCCTCGCCCAGATCACGCGCCAGAGCTTGTGCCATCTTGCGCCCATTCAGCGACGCGTTGCGGGCGCCGACGATCGCCAGACAGCGCTTGTCCAGTAGATGCGGAAAGCCGCGCACCATGATGACCGGCGGTGCGTCCTCCACCGCCGCCAGCAACGGCGGATAGGCGGGCTCGCCCCAGCCGATCAGGCGACCCTCGATGGACTCCAGCGCCTCGATTTCACGTTCGGCATCGGATCTGGTGTACGGCCGCACCGGCCGGGCGCGACCGCCGCGCCGGCTGAGATCGGGCAAGGCCGCTAGCGCCGTTGCCGCATCGCCGAAGCGGGTTATCAGCTGCCGAAACGTAATGGGGCCGACGTTGTCGGTTCGGATCAGCCGTAGCCAATCGACACGTTGCGCCGGCGACAGCGCGGTGCCTGTCACTTTGCTTCCCGCTGGGCGTTCCGGCCGGCGGCGCCAAGTACGATGCGAGACTCAGTGCCGGCGAGAAGCCGGCGAACATTGTCGACATGGCGCAGGCAGACCAGCAGCGCCAGTAGCGCTGCCAACTCGGCCACTTGCCGCTCGCCCAACACCCAGGCGTAGACGGGGGCATGGAGGAGGGCCAGCATCGCTGCCAGCGACGAATAGCGCGACAGCGCCGCCACCAACAGCCAGGCCGCCGCGGTCGCCAGGCCGAGTGGCCAGGAAAGGGCGAGAAAAACGCCGAGCGTTGTGGCCACGCCCTTGCCGCCGCGAAAGCGAAGCCACAGCGAAAAAACGTGCCCGAGAACCACGCCAAGCCCGGCCGTGACGGCGATGTCGGGTCCGAAAAGCTGTGCAACCAAGACAGCCGCCGCGCCCTTGCCGATATCCAGAACCAGCGTCAATGCCGCGAGCTTCTTGCTGCCTGTGCGCCATACGTTGGTGGCGCCGATATTGCCCGATCCCACCTGCCGCAGGTCGCCCGCCTTGGCGAGGCGAGCCACGATCAGTCCGGAGGGGATCGATCCGATCAGGTAGGCGATGGCCAACGCCGCGGCGAAATACGGCCATGAGAACGCCCAGCTGATCGGGTCTGGCACGGCGGCTCAGTCCGGCGCGGCTTCGAATACCGTGCGGCCGTCGACCACCGTGCGCACTACGCGGCCCTGGACTAGGCGTCCGTCGAAGGGCGAGTTCTTCGACTTGGAGTTGAAGGCGTCGACCTGAATTCGATGCGGCCGGTCGGGGTCGAACAGCACCAGATCGGCTGACGCCCCGGGCTTCAGCCGGCCGATTGGAAGGCCCAATAGATCGGCGGGCGCGCACGTCGCCTTGTTCAGGGCCTGAAGCAGCGACAGCCGCCCCGTGTGCACCAATTCCAGCATCAAGACGAGCAGCGTCTCCAACCCGACGATGCCGAACTCGGCCTGCGCGAAAGGCAGCCGCTTGGAGTCCTGATCTTGCGGCGCGTGATCGGAGGCAACGGCATCGATCGTGCCGTCCGCAAGCGCTGCGACGATGGCCTGCCTGTCCTGTTCGGAGCGAAGGGGCGGCGTCATCTTCGCGAAGGTGCGGTAATCGGCGACGGCGAACTCGTTGAGCGCGAAGTACTGCGGAGCCGTGCTGCAGGTGACAGACAGGTCGTTGCGCTTGGCGTCGGCGATGCGGGCGACGCTCGCCGCGGTCGAAATGTTCGCGGCGTGATAGGCGCCACCGGTCATCTCGACCAGACGCAGGTCGCGATCGAGCATGACGAGTTCGGCTTCGGCCGGGATGCCCACCAGCCCCAAACGCGTCGCCAGCTCGCCGTCGTTCATGTGGCCGTGGGCGGAAAGGCTGGGCTCATGCGGGTGCTGCATCACCACAGCACCGAACGCCGTGCTGTAGGTGAGCAGGCGAGCCATGACGGCGGCGTCGGCTATGGCCCTGACGCCGTCGGTGAACATCAGGGCGCCGGCCTCCTTCAACAGGCCAATCTCGGTCATTTCCTGGCCGCCGAGCCCCCGGGTCGCCGCTGCGTGGCAGAATACCTTCACCAGTTTCACTTCGCGGGCGCGACGGGCGATGAACTCGACCACGGCCACATCGTCGATCACCGGCTGAGTGTCCGGCAGCGTGACGATCGCGGTGACGCCACCGGCCGCCGCGGCGCGCGATGCGGATGCGATGTCCTCTTTGTGCTCCTCACCGGGTTCGCGCAGCTGGACCCGCATGTCGACTAGGCCCGGCGCCAACACGTTGCCGCCACAGTCGATGATGGTCGCCCCTTCCGGCGGTGCCGCATTGGCAAGTTCCGGGCCGAGCGCGGCGATATGCTCGCCCTCGGTGAACAACGCGCCAGGCGCGTCCAGGTTGCTGCCGGGGTCGACCAGGCGGGCGTTAACGTACGCCACGCGGGTCATTGGTTGCGTCGTTCCTCGACCGGGCGCGTCAGAATATCCAGACACGCCATGCGCACGGCGACGCCCATTTCGACCTGTTCGCGGATGACGCTGCGGTCGATGTCGTCGGCGACGACGCTATCGATCTCGACGCCGCGGTTCATTGGTCCCGGATGCATGATCAGAGCATCCGGCTTGGCGTGGCTCAGCTTGTCATGGTCCAGGCCGTAAAAGCGGAAGTACTCGCGTACCGAAGGCACGTCGGTGCCGCGCATGCGCTCGCGCTGCAGCCGCAGCATCATGACGATGTCGCAATCGGCGAGCCCAGCGCGCATGTCGTGGAACGGCTCGACGCCCAGCCGCTCGACCGCGGTCGGCAGCAGGGTCGGCGGCGCCACGACCCTGACACGGGCTCCCATCGCCTGCAGAAGATAGATATTGGAGCGGGCGACGCGGCTGTGCGCGACATCGCCGCAGAGGGCGACCACGAGTCCCTGCAACCGGCCCTTGCGTCGGCGGATCGTGACCGCGTCCAGCAGGGCCTGAGTGGGATGCTCATGGCTGCCGTCGCCGGCATTGATCACCGCGCAATCGACCTTCTCCGCCAACAGGCTGACCGCGCCCGCATCAGGGTGCCGCACGGTGAGCACATCGGCCTGCATGGCATTCAGTGTCATTGCCGTATCGATCAGGGTCTCGCCCTTCTTGATGGCGCTGGAGGCGACGGAAATATTGATCACGTCGGCGCCCAGCCGTTTGCCGGCGAGCTCGAAGCTGGTGCGCGTCCGCGTCGAGGTCTCGAAAAACAGGTTGATGCACGTGCGCCCCCGCAGGGGCGTAAGCTTGCCTTCGCGTGCGCGATTGGTGGCAGCGTAGGAGTCGGAAAGGTCGAGAAGGATCGATATCTCTTCCGGAGACAGGCCCTGGATTCCGAGAAGTTGGCGGTGGGGAAAATGCAGTGCAGTAGCCATTAAAGGCCGCACCGTATTCCTCCAGACGCGCACCGGCAAGCGTGCGCTCTGTGGACGATCCGGTGGCGTGTCGCGGCGACCCGCAGTACTGTCACAAAACGCGGTTAGGATGGCGTATCGATTCACATATCGGGCTGCCGCGACGCCGGCTCACAACGTCGCCCGCGGTTGCAGCGCCCGCAGACAATGCACCAGGGAGATCGAACGATGATCCAATGGCGATACAGTGCGGCCGCCGCGATGCTCGCGGCGTTCGCGCCTCTGACGGTCGGCTATGCGCAAGCCGACGACCGGGTCGAATTGCGCATCCTGGAGACCACGGACATCCACGTGCACATCGTCGACTACGATTACTATCGCGACAGCACGTCGGCGACTTTGGGCCTCGCACGCACCGCGCGGCTGATCGAGCAGGCCCGCGCCGAGGCGACCAACAGCCTGTTGTTCGACAATGGCGACCTGATACAGGGCAACCCGTTGGGCGACTTCACCGCCAAGGAGCACGGGTTGGCCGAGGGCGACATCCATCCCGTGTTGAAGGCAATGAACCTGCTTGACTACGATGCGGGCAATACCGGCAACCATGAGTTCAACTATGGCCTCGAATTCCTCGGGAGGTCCTTGTCGGGCGCCAATTTCCCGTACGTCAGCGCCAACGTCTATCACGACGACGGCGACGACGATCCCGCCAATGACGTCAATTACTTCACGCCCTATTTGATCCTCGACCGTACCGTAACGGCACAGGACGGCTCGGAGCATCCGATCCGCGTCGGCGTCATCGGATTCGTGCCGCCGCAGATCATACAGTGGGACTTACGGGCGAGGTCATCGCGACCGACATCGTCGCAGCGGCGGAAAAGTATGTGCCGCAGATGAAGGCCGAGGGCGCCGACATCATCGTGGCCGTGCCGTATTCGGGTCTCAGCACCGGTGACGACGGCCGCATGGGCGAGAACGCGACATATCACCTCTCGAACGTGCCTGGTATCGACGCCATTCTGTTCGGCCACGCGCATTTGGTGTTTCCCAGCGACGTTTATGCCGATCTGCCGGGCATCGACATCGAAAAGGGCACGATCAACGGCGTGCCGGCGGTAATGCCGGGCTTCTGGGGAAGCCATTTGGGCCTCGTCGATCTGGTGCTGAATGTCGACGACAACGGAGCCTGGAGCATGGTCGACGGGACCGGCGTGGTGCGCGGCATCCATGAGCGCGACGGCCGTGACATCGTCGAATTGGTCGACGCCGATCCCAGGATCGTGGAGGCCGTGCGCGAGGATCACGAGGCGACGATCGCGTTCATGCGCGAGGGCGCCGGCGAGGCGGCCGCCCCGATCCACAGTTATTTTGCGTTGGTACAGGACGACCCGTCGATCCAGATCGTGACCAACGCCCAGAAATGGTACGTCGAGCGGCTTATCGAAGGCACCGAGTATGACGGCGTTCCAGTGTTGTCGGCGGGCGCACCGTTCAAGGCCGGGCGGCCGCGGCGGCGCCAACTACTATACCGACGGGTGAGATCGCGCTCAAGCACGTCGCCGACCTGTACATCGATCCGAACACCCTGCGCGCGGTGATGATCGATGGCGACGGTGTGCGCGAGTGGCTGGAGATGTCGGCCGGCGCGTTCAACAAGATCGATCCCAACGCGGGCGGTGAGCAGCCGCTGCTCAACGAAGCGTTTCCGTCGTACAATTTCGACGTCATCGATGGCGTCGAATACCGCGTCGACGTGACCCAGGAGCCGCGGTACGGTCCCCGGGGCGAATTGATCAACGACGGCAGCCACCGGATCGTCGACCTGACCTACAAAGGCCAGCCGATCGACCCGGCGCAGAAGTTCATCGTCGCTACGAACAACTACCGCGCCGGCGGCGGCGGTAATTTCCCGGGCCTGGACGGCACCAACATCGTCATCGAGGCGCCCGATGAGAACCGGACGGTGCTGGGCAGCTTCATCTTCGACCGCAAGACGATCGATCCGTCGGCGGACGGCAACTGGTCCTTCCTTCCGGCGGCCGGAGACGCGAATGTGACATTCCTGAGCGCGCCGGACGCCGAGAAGATGCTGACGCCGGACACGCCGATCGAGCCGGCGGGGGTGGCGGAAAATGGCTTCGCCAAGTACCGCATCCACCTCAACTAGCGTGCAGTGTCCGGGATGCAGGGCGGACATCGCCCTGCATCCCGGCAGCTACTTCAGCTGCCGGCTCAGGTAGTCCAACGCACCCTGCAGGATGTAGGCGGCGGCCATTTTGTCGACGACCTGCTTGCGCCGTCGACGCGACATATCGGCCTCGTCGATGAGGAACCGCTCGACCGCCATCGTCGACAAGCGTTCGTCCCAGAACGCCACGGCTAGCTCGATCCGCCCCAACAGGTTCGCCGCGAACTGCCGCGTCGACTGGCAGCGCGGGCCCTCGCTGCCGTCCATGTTGACGGGCAGGCCGATGATAACGCCTCCGGCCTGATGAGAGCGCACGAGATCAACCAACACGTCGGCGTCGGCGGTGAACTTGGTGCGTCGCACCACGGTTGCCGGCGAGGCGATCGTCCGGCCGGGGTCGCTGACGGCGACGCCGATGGTGCGGCTGCCGACATCGAGGCCGAGCAGGCGCTGGCCGGGAGGCAGGGCGTCTGGCATCTGGGCGAGGTCGAGGACAGGCATAATCCATTCCTAACAGACGGAGCCCTGCTATCAGCCCGGTGATGAAGTCGCGCTTTGATCAATCGGTTTCGGGGGCGACGATGATGATGATAACGAGCATGGCTGGTTTGCCTTCGATGTTCGCCACGATGGCGATCGCCAGGGCAGCATCGAACTGAATAACGAACAAAAGGGTGCTCTTTGCACTCGCAGCCTCCCTCGGCGTGCCTGATCCGAACAGCGCGCGCATCAGAATGCCGAGATTGAACCCGGCGACATGGATCAGGTAGCGTTTGTGGACGTTCTCGCGCGCCCGCAGCAACGCGCGGCGCATGCCGCCACGGTCGAGGACATGGGCGAAGCTGCGCTCGACCATCTCACCGCGCCTGCGCATGGCGTTCCGCGCGACGCCGGACTTCAATCGCGCCCGGTTGGCGTAGACAGCCTGACGTGCCGCCTGGTCGCCATGCCAGCGCAGATAGCCGTTGGCGGGCTCCGGCTCGGAGATCCGCGTTTTCCAGACGCCGCCGTCGAGGTCTTTCAGCCCCTCGCGTGAATGATAGCCCTTGTCGCCAACGAGACTGCAGGGCTCTGCCCGTGTTGGAGCCAGGCCGACCTCGGCGAGGTTGCGCGCGGCCGCCTCCAGCGTCCCAGGCAAAGTCGTCGTGTCGCCTTCATCGGCTGGATAGATCGGTGCCGCAACGATGACGCCGGTGTCGAGATCGACCGCGTGCTCGGGCTTGTAGGCCAGATGCGTGGTGCCGTCCTTCATCCGCGCGATCTTCGCATCAGGATCGGTCGGGCTCGTCCAATCCTTGTTCGAAAGCTTCTTGCCCTTCCGCCGGCGATCGAGCCGGACGAGGTCGTCGATCGTCGGCGTTTCGACGCCACTCTCCTTCGCCATTTGCGTCAGCATCTCGCGATAGGTCTCGCCGCTATCGCGCCGCACGATGGCTCGCAGGGCGGCGTTGGCTTCCATCGTCGAGCCGTCGACGCCGATCCGCTCGCCCTTCACCAGACCGCGCGCGGCGACGAGAGCCAGAACCCAGTCGAAAACCTTTTCATGGACCTCGTGCGGCAGCCGGCCGCGCGTCTTCGACAACCAGGAATGATCGGGAACCTTGTCCCGGTTCGCCAACCGCAGAAACGCGCGAAGCGACAGCGAATCCGAACAGCGCCAAGCGATGCCGCGCTCGCTGCCGATGCCCTCGAAATAGCCGATCATGTGCATCCGGAAATAACGCCCCGGCGGCAGCGAAGGAGCCCCCATCCGAGGTGCGTAGTATGGCTTGCACGTCGCCTCCACGAAGCCGTCAAAGCCAGACTCGGTCAGCAACTCATGCAGCCGGTCGGAAAACGCGTGTCCAGGCGAACGCGGCATCTCCGCCCATGTCACCACGAGGTCACCCTGAACCTCGCTCTGTCGTCTCAATGCCATCGCACGACGCCCGTCTAAATATCTCTATGTTCAGACAGAATCAGACACGCCGGACTTCGTCAACGGGCTGTTAAGGAGAAGAAAATCCCGACTTGGTCCAAGGCAAGCCTTGAACCGCTCCGGGTTTGGCGGAGGCTCCAACTCTTGAGAAAGTGGAGCCATTATGAGCAAGACAAGGAACAGGTTTTCTTCTGAGGTTCGCGCCCGTGCGGTGCGGATGGTTGTGGATCACGAGGGCGAACACGCCTCGCGTTGGGCGGCTGTTTCCTCGATAGCTGGGAAGACCGGCTGCACGGCGCAGACACTCAATGAGTGGGTGAAGAGGTTCGAGCGCGATAGCGGCGTGCGCGCCGGCGTCCCCAGCGAGGTCGCCGAGCGGCTGAAAGCCCTGGAGCGGGAGAACCGCGACCTCCGGCAGGTCAACGAGATCCTGCGCAAGGCGAGCGCCTATTTTGCCCAGGCGGAGCTCGACCGCCGGTTCAAGCCATGATCGCGTTCATCGGCGATCACCGCGAGGCGCACGGGGTCGAGCCGATCTGCAAGGTGCTGCCGATCGCCCCGTCGACCTACTACGACCATGTGGCCAGGCGGCGCGATCCGGCCAGGCTGTCGGCACGGGCGAAACGGGATATGGCTCTCAAGGTCGAGGTCCGACGCGTCTTCAAAGAGAACTTCCGTGTCTACGGCGTTCGCAAGGTGTGGCGACAATTGCAGCGGGAAGGCTTCGATGTCGCTCGCTGCACTGTTGAGCGGCTGATGCGGGAGATGGGCTTGCAAGGGGTGATCCGCGGCAAGCCGATCCGCACGACAGTCAGCGACCAGGCCGCGCCTTGCCCGCTCGACAAGGTCAATCGCCAGTTCCACGCTCCGGCACCGAACAGGCTGTGGGTCTCGGACTTTACCTACGTGGCCACTTGGGCTGGCTTCGTCTATGTCGCCTTTGTCATCGACGCCTATGCCCGCCGCATCGTCGGCTGGCGGGTGAGCCGGACAGCCCATGCCGGCTTTGTTCTCGATGCCCTGGAACAAGCGCTTCATGCGCGGCGACCCGTCCATCGCGGTGGGCTGATCCATCACAGCGATAGAGGGAGCCAATATGTCTCGATCAAATATACCGAGCACCTGGCGGAAGCGGGCATCGAACCCTCGGTGGGCAGCGTCGGCGACTCTTATGACAATGCTCTGGCCGAGACCATCAATGGTCTTTACAAAGCCGAGGTCATTCACCGGCGCGGGCCGTGGCGCTCATTCGAGGCCGTCGAGCTCGCTACTCTGGAATGGGTGGATTGGTTCAACAACCGGCGGCTCCTGGAGCCCATCGGAAACATCCCGCCGGCCGAAGCCGAGGAACGCCACTACGCCATGCTGAAGCAGTCAGACATGGCGGCGTGACTCAAACAAAATGGCCTCCGCCAAACCCGGAGCGGTTCACCTGCTGGATATCTACCATCGAGGAATCATGCTCGGATTCAACTTCGACATTATCGGATTAGTGCAGGACGAAACCGGTGCATGGCATTATCCGGCAAAGGATCAGAAAGAGACAGTTCATGCTGTCCTGACTGGCTACGTTCGGTACGAAAACATCGAGCACGTAAATTGGGATGGCGACGAATATTATGGCTTTCCTCACATCTATTGCCACTTCGACGAGAAGGGCAAAACGCCTCATGAAAAGCTAATGTTCTGCGAGCAGTGTAAATCAGAACCTGGAGGCTTTGTGTATTACAGGGAACTCAGTAGCTTCGATGAAGTTGAAAAGCTCAGTAAGTCGATGGGCACGTCGCGCTACTACCCAATATCCAAGCCAATCCGCCACTGGTCTGAAGCAGAGGTTGGCGGAATGGGGGTCTGCCAAAATAGGAAGGACAAGTAACGGGATCGCGTGTCTCGAACGCCTCAATCTGTCCTTCTTTAGTCTTTTTTCCGCGGTGTTGTGCTGGGCAAGGAGGATGTCATGGGGAGCGCAGCCACGGGACCTCAGCGCAGTTCGCGACTCCACGCGGCGAACAAGCATGCGAGTTTCCGTTCGGGCGTTGACCGCCATTGGCATGATAGGGCGGGGCCAGCCGACACTTCCTGGGGCCGGTTCAGCAGCGTACCGGAGCATCGAAAACCCAATGAAATTAATGCCAGAGTTGGAACCCGGTCTCGCCCGCCCCCAGGGCGAACGACATTCGAACTTCGGAAAATCAGAATTCCGCTAACCCATTGAAACTTCTACGGTCTGAAATCCCGTACCGAATCGGCGCAGTCAACAGTCGCGGAGAATATGGGCGGAGAGAGAGCGGATTCGGACCGAAACGCAGGTCCGGCGGTCAACAGTCGTAGGCCGAAACCCGCGCGGACGTTGGGCGTCTCGGCGCCGCCCAAGGCCGCGGGAGAATGTTGGGGCGTGGGACTTGGCGGAGGGAACGAAACCCGATTCGAACCTTCTCCAGTTGGGCAATCACCGTGGCGGAGACGGTTTGCAATCACTATCGCATAGCGAACGAAATCCGGATCGAACTCGGACGACGATTTTGCGATGATCCGCCGCTAGTTCATACTGGGCATTATCTCCTTACCGAATTATGTTGATGGTAAGGCGGCCACTTGAGGTGCGCCATGCTCGCGAAGATCAGATCTAAGCGCCAAGTCACCCTTCCCTCGCGGGTGTTGGAGGCACTGGGGTGCGGCATGTGATTAACCCGAACGTGCCGATCTGGATTACATTGATCCCATCTGCCACGGGGCGGCAGTTCTTTGCGACAATCCTCACCGGCGCCCTGGCGCTGCTTGCGGCAGGATGTGCAGCCACGGCGCCAACTCAGCAGGGAAATATCTGCCGGGTCTTCGAGCAGTTTCCCGATTGGTACGATTACGCCCGTAAGTCGGCCGAGCGTTGGGGAACGCCGATCCATGTACAAATGTCCTTCGTCCGCCATGAATCAAGCTACAAGAGCGATGCGAAGCCACCGCGCAGATGGTTTTTGTTCATTCCACTCGGGCGCACGTCGTCCGCCCAGGGCTATGCGCAGGCGCAAGACCCCGTCTGGGGAGAGTATCAGGCGGAGCGGGGTCGGCTCTTCCGGAGCCGCGGTGACATGGAAGACGCGCTCGATTTCATTGGCTGGTACAATCACAAAACTTGGCGCCAGTTAGGAATCTCGCGCAGCGACACGCACCGGCTGTACCTCGCCTACCACGAAGGGCAAGGCGGCTATCGACGTGGAACCTGGAAGAACAAGCCTGGTGTTAAGCGTACTGCCGAACAGGTAACCGCGACCGCGCGGCGTTACAAGGCGCAGCTCGCAAGCTGCGAATCGCGGTTCCGCTGTGACTCCTGGTACCAATTTTGGCCGTTTTGTCGCTGACCGTTGTGTCGACCGCATCGAGGAGCTCGCGTACGCTCCTCCGGTTACGTGCCCGGGCGTGAGGTTCATTCCGTGCCTATCCGGTTAATTCGTACACCCACTACATGTAGGATGCTTCCACTCGCCGGAATATAGCTCGGCGTAGGTTGGAGCCTCGGCCTCTCCTGCGATTCCGAGCAATGAGCGGAAGGCGTTGAACGGGTAAAACCGCCTGTTGAAGCGGAACGTGAACTCATTGAGGTAGGCTTGTAGATGCTTTGCGCGCACGCCATGGTGGATGCCACTGAGCCAATTCTTCAGGTTGCTGAAGACGAGGTGGATGATCGGCATGAACTCTTCGGCCACCTCGGGGTCGCCGCATTCGGCAGTGGCGTGGTGATCATAGCCGCGTGTCCGCAAGCTGCCATAGCCACTCCAATCGTCGGTGACGATCAGCGACCCCGGCATAACGGCGTTCTCGACGAAGCCACATAGCGAATCGGCGCTGCGGTCGGCAGCGACGGACAGCCGCACACGCCCGGCGTAGCGGCCATCCTTCCGCTTGTCCTGCGCGGTGCCGGGCTCCCTGTGGCTGACTTCGACGGCAGCAGCCACCAGCGTCTTGTGGTGAACGCCTCGGCCTTCACCACGCATCCGGCCTCCAACATAGGTTTCGTCCACCTCGACATGCTCTCCTGCCCTGGCACCGATCCGATCCTGATCGGGCCGCACCATACCCGCGCGGAGCTTATGCAGGATGCCGAAGGCGGTTTCGTACCGCGTCAGCCCAAGCTGCCGCTGAAACTGCACCGCCGACATGCCCGGCGTCTGGCTGGCGACCAGATAGGCGGCCCAAAACCACGTGCTCAAAGGCGTGTGGCTGCGCTCCATGACCGTGCCGACGGTCAATCCCGTCTGGCGGCGGCAAGCGCGACAGGTCAGGACGCCAGGCCGCGTGGCGATGCGGAAAGGTTCACCCACGACGCCGCAGCGCGGGCAGGCGAACCCGTCACCCCAGCGAGCCCTTTCCAGGTAGGCGGCGCACGCCGCATCGTCGGAGAAAAGTCGCTGAAACTCGGGGAGGGATTGCGGGAAGGGCAGGTCGGTGCGGTCGAGAACGTCCATGACCCACTATCCGTTGTACGCACACAACCTATCCCTAGTGGGTGTATGCGTCAAGCGGATAGGCGCGGTTCAGACTAGGAGTTAGCGTTGTGTGCAGCAAGATGGGGTGCACGCAACGCTTACGGTAGTCCGCCCATAGCCGCTCGCCGATCTCCGAGACCACCGTCCTGGAGAGCAACAGCCGCCCGCTCTCGTCCTTGCAGGCGTCCTCGATATCGCGCACGGAAAGCCCACGCGCCAGCAGCGTATCTCGGCTCGCCACACCCGACAGCAATCGGTTGCGGTTGTTGTAAACGGCCCGCCGGGCGTCGTCGTTGCCGTGCCAGCGCGAGGACCCCTTGCCCTTCGGTTCGGCGATGCGGGTCGTCCAGGCGTCGTCGGCAAGCAAAGCGCACATCCTGGCCGGGGCTCAGCCGCTGCATGGTGCCGGGCTCGAGGCTGGCCTCGACGACGCCGTCCTCGTCCGGCTCGTCCCCGCCCATGACGGCGTCCTCGGGATCGGGCGAGACCACGAACCCGGTGAACAGCGCCGCGACCTTGGCCTTGACCAGGGCCGCGTCGTCGAACTGGTCGAGCTCGTCGAGCTTGGCCAGCGCCCAGGCGAGCCAGGGCTCGCCCCGGATCTGGCCGGGACGGAGCGGCCGGAAGAGATGGGCGATGCGGTCAGCCGGCACCCGCGCCAGATCGTGGTCGCGCGGCCGCATCACCGGATCGCCGGGATGGGCCCGGGTCAGGTGGTAGGCGATCCTTCGTCCCAGCCGGTCGAACTCGATGCCGGCGCGCACCAGGTTGCCGCCCGGCAATGTCGTGTTGAAGGTGAGCGGCACATGCTCGGCCTCCAGGAGCTGGAGCTGCAGCGGCACCGCGAGCCCGTCCTCTGGCCTGCGCACCCTGAGCCGCACGAAGCACTCGCCGCCCTCCAGCATGGCCCGGCAGGCGAGCGCCTGGAGGCCGTAGAAATCGGTGACGCCGTCGGCGTCGGCCTCCCCGCACCAGTCCCACCACAGCGCATGCACCGCTTCACGGAATGCCGCATCCGTTGCGATCGACTGCGGCTTGATGCCGGCGCCGATGCAGTTGGTGACGAAGGCATCCACGGCGCTGCCGGCCCAGGCGTTGCGGCGCACCAGGTCGCGCGACTTGACCCGGAGGTCGTGACCGGTGGCGAAGGTCGTCGCCAGCGCGCCGGGATTGCCCGGCCGCCAGGCGGCGGCGCGGCGGCCCGAGCCCGCGGCCTCGTGGACCGGCCGGCGGGATGGACCGGCGCCGGTGCGGAGCGCGCGCCAGGACGCGGCGGTGCGTGTGAGCCAGGTCATGTCTAGAATCCCTTATTGGAGGTAATGCGGATCTGGCGCACCTGCCTGCCGGCCTCGCGGGCGCGGGCGTTCTCGATCTCGGCCAGCGCTGTCTTGATCTCGCCCACCGAGCGGTAGGTCACGCTCTTGCCGTCATAGAAAACGGTCAGCACGCCCGAGGTCAGCGCCTCGCGCAGCGCCCGCACCTGGTCTTCGGTGTAGGTCATGTCTCAACCCATCCACTTGCTGCGGGTCACGCGCCGGCGTCCCGCCGGGCGGGCTGCGGGACTCGTCATCGCCGCATCACTTGGAGCGGCGTGTTCGGGCTCGGCCTCATTGGCCACCGCAGCCTCCATGCGCCGCCAGCGGCGTTCAGGGAAGCGGTCGACGCCGGCGATCCAGGCGGCGGCGCGGGCATAGACCCGGCAATCGAGCGCCTCGTTGCGTTCGCGCATCTTCTGCCATTCGAGCCGGGCGAAGCCGCGCCTCGTGCGCACTGTGACCAGCTGCTCGGCGACGAACTGCTTGAGCCACTCGTCCTCGACCCAGTGCGGAAGATGGACGCTGCCCGGCGGATACGCCTTGCCCCCGGCGCGCTCCTCGTCCGTGGGCCGTTCCAGTCTCAGAAACCGGTAGGTCTCGGCCTTGAAGGTCGAGATCGCGACGCTCCAATGCCGCGCGCCCCGGCGCAGCCTTTTTCCCTGGTCGCTCGCATCCACATAGGTCGGACCAGAGACCGTGCTCGACTGGCTGAAGGTCTTAATGCCCATCACCGGTGCCACCTGGGCGATGCCGGCGCGGCGCGCCCAGCCATAGACCGGGATCTCCGCATAACGGGTATCGATGGCGAGCTTCTTCAAGACCATCACGCCGCCGTTCTCATGATCCCAGACCCGGTTCAGCAGCCGGTCGAGCTCGGCCCAGGGCTCGGCTCGCTCGGGCCCGCCCTCGATAACGATGTGGTCGATCAGCCAGCTCTCAAGGCCACGGCCCCAGGCCCAGACGTCGACCTCGATGCGGTCGTGCTGCACGTCGGCGCCGCCGGTGAGCAGCACCCCGCCCGCGGGCACGGTACCCGGCGCCCAGCGCTCGCGGCGGTCGTAGAGCCGCTGCCACTCGGGCGCCTCGCCGGTCTCGACCCAGGTCTCGCCGAGGACGGTGTTGCGAAAGGCGCGGATCGACTCATCGGACCCTTGCGCCGCCTCCCAGGCACGCGCGATGGCCTCCCACGAAAGCCAGCCGACCGGTGAGTAGAGCGCCGACCGGTGGAACCCGATGGTGGTCGGATCCTGCGCCTCGCCGGTCGCACGCCACTGACCCGCCGCCAGCATCGCCGTCTTGTGGTGCTCGGCGATCGGCGTCTCGCAGGATGCGCAGTGGTAAGCCGCCGTCTCGGGCTTGCCCTTGTCCCACTTGAGCCGTTCGAAGAAGAGCACCTGTGCGTGCCCGCAATGGGGACACGGCACGAAATACCGACGCATGTCCGACGCCTCGTACTCACGCTCGATGCGCGAGAACCCCTTCACGGTCGGCGTCGAGATCAGCAGCACCTTGCGCCGATGCGCGAAGGTGAGCGAGCGGGCCTCGGCGAGCGTCACCGGATCTCCCTCCTCGTCGGAGGAAGCCGGATAGGCATCGACCTCGTCCAAGAGGATGTAGCGCGCCGGAATCGAACGCAGGCCGACCGCCGAGTTGGCCCCGGTCATGATCAAAATGCCGCCGGCGAACTCCTTCGACAGCATGGTGTTGCCGGAATCCCTGGACCGCGCCGGCCGGACCAGGCTCCGGAGCGCCGCGCTCTCCTCGATCAGTGGATCGATCCGCTGGCGCGAGTTGCGCTTGGCGAGCTCCACCGTCGGCTGGACCGCGAGGGCCGGCCCCGGCGCCTGGTGGATGATGAATCCTATGAAGCAGTTCGCTCCCTCGGTGGCTCCGACCTGAGCCGCCTTCATGAACACCACGCGGCGGCAGGGATCGGCCGGCGAGAGCGCATCCAAAATGTCCCGCATGTAGGGCGTGCGCGCGATACGGTAGCGGCCGGGCTCGGCCGAGGCCCGGGCCGCCAGCATGCGGTGCTTCTCCGACCACTCCGAGACCGAGAGCAGCGGGTCCGGCGCGAGCCCGTCGCGCCAGGCTCGGGCGATGTCGTCCATACCTGCGAACGCCTCAACGGAGATCGGGCCGGATCTCGGCGAGCTCATTGAGATGATCTCGGACATGGGCCTCCAAGACCTTCTGCATGACGTGGGCATCGAGGCCGAGTTCGGCCGCCATCAGGGCCGCGAGGCGGGCCGGCCAGGTGACCCAGGCGTCGCGCTCGCGCCGTGCCAGCCGGAACACCTCCGCCGTCGCCTGGGCCCGGTCGACCACCTCCTCGCGCAGGCGCTGCACCTGGATGCGGGCGCGCTGCGCCTTGGCGATCTCGTGCGCGGTGCGCGCCTGGGTGAAGGTGGCGGCGCCTTGCGGGGCGGGTTCGGGCGCGGCGGCCGGCCGCGCCGAGGCGGCCACGTCGCCCGGCTTGTCCGGATCGGAGGCCCGCGGCGTCTCGTCAGCTTGTGTGGGCTCGTCGTCGGGCTGCTCGGGCGCTCGCGCCGGATCGGTTCGAGCGTCATCGCCGGCCAGTACGAGTTCGACGGATTGCTCGAGCGGCTGAGGGACGAGTGCGGCGTTCACTTCAACGTCGACCTCGAACAGGGCCGACGTCGGCACGCTCTACATGCGCCTCGCCAGCCTGCGCACCCTTTGCGAGCACGTCTTCAAGGAAGGCGAACACGCCGAGGCGGCGGGCCGTGACGGACACGTCTTCAACGAGGACGGCCGCAAGGTCGCCGTCCACATGCCCACCGACTGACCGAACCCCGCGCCCCTCCGACCCCGTCCGGGTTCGCCCGGCGGGGCTTCGGGCAGTAGCAGCGCCGCGACGGTCGCGGCGCGCTCACCCGAAGGAGGGAACCATGAAACTCACCGACACCCAGATGGTCATTCTCTCGGCCGCCGCCCAGCGCGATGACGGCTCGATCCACCCGCTGCCCAAGATGCTCAAGGGCAGCGCCGTCACCAAGGTCACCGGCGCGCTGTTGCGCAAGGGCCTGATCGCCGAGGCACCGCGCCGGAACGGCGCCGCCATCGGCGAGACCAACTTTGCCATCACCCGCGACGGAGCGGTCGCCATCAACGTCGAGCCGGCCAACTGCCCGCACTTGGCCGACACCGGCGCCGAGGCACCCGACGATGGCCAGGAGGGGGAGCCGGCGGCACCTACCCCGCCCAAGGCAAAGAACGCCGCCACGGGTCGCTACACGGCGAAGGGGCCGGTCAAGCGACGCACCGGCACCAAGCAGGCCCTCCTGATCAAGATGCTGCGGCGACCCGATGGCGCCACGGTCGACCAGATCATGGAGGCCACCGGCTGGCAGCGCCACACCGTACGCGGCGCCTTCGCCGGCGCCCTCAAGAAGAAGCTCGGCCTCACCGTCACCTCGGACAAGGTCGAGGGGCGCGAGCGCGTGTATCGCATCACTGCGAACTGAGGAGACGGCCATGTCCCGCAAGACCGGAAAGCGCGCGGGCGGACCGCAGGCTATGCGGTCCACCATGTCAACAGCCCGGCCGGGCAGGAGCAACTGGCGAAACGCGAGCTCACTGCTCGCGACCTCGCCAGGGCCGTCGCCCGGTTCCAGACGGACGAGAAGGCCCGCATCGGCACCCCGATCGGCGTCAACGAGGACGGTTTCTTCGGCTCGACCGAAGACGGCTGGACTCCGAACCGGCCCGGCGCCTTCGACGAGCCGCTCGTGACCATCCCTTGGGTGCAGATCCTCGAGTTGCTGGGCCGCGTCCCGGAGAACGCCACCGGGGAGTTTCTCGACGGTGGCGGCAAACTCCGGTAAACCCGGCCGCAGACCGACACCGTCGTCCCTCGCGGGGCGGCGGTGTCACGTTCGGATGCCGCCGCGCACACGGGATCGCCTCGAACAGGCGCCTGAGCGCGAACGCGCGTGCGATCGAGATCACCGTGGAACGCAGCGCCGATCAGAACGTGGTCTACGAACACCACAGTGAGCCCGAAGAGCGGGAACACCAGCATCTGCGTCACGACAGCGACGCTGTAGCCAACCACCACGTTGGTCACCGCCTCGACCAGCGACATGCGTCGCGACTGCCGCCTCATGCCGCGGCCCGCCCAGCACCGTCGCCGACCGCGTCGAACGTCCGCCCGTCGGCCTCGAGGGTCGCTGCCTTGCTCGTCCAGTCCTGCCAGCGCCGGACGATGACGTCGCAGTAGCCCGGATCCAGTTCCACCAGCCGCGCGACGCGACCGGTCTTCTCGGCCGCAATAAGGGTCGAGCCCGAGCCGGCGAAGGGATCGAGCACCACGTCCCGGCTCTTCGACGAGTTGCGGATTGCCCGCTCTACCAGCGCCACCGGCTTCATGGTCGGGTGCAGATCGTTGCGCGCCGGCTTGTCGACGAACCAGACGTCGCCCTGATCCCGGGCGCCGCACCAGTAGTGGTCGGCGCCCTCCTTCCAGCCGTAGAGGATCGGCTCGTACTGGCGCTGGTAGTCGGCACGGCCCAGCGTGAAGGTGTTCTTGGCCCAGATCACGAAGGTCGACCAATGCCCGCCGGCCTCGCGGAACGCGCGCTGGAGCGTCGGCAGTTCCGAGGACGACATGCAGACATAGGCTGCCCCCTTGGTGACGGTCAGGATGTTGAGACAGGCATCGTTGAGGAACCCCTCGAAGTTCTTACCCAGATTATCGTTGCGGATCCGGCGTTTCTTGCCGCGCATCCTGTCCTTGGCGCTGTTGCCGTAATCGACGTTGTAGGGCGGATCGGTAAAGCACAGGTCCGCGAGCCCACCGTCGAGCACTTGCTCGATGTCGGCCGCGACGGTGGCATCGCCACAGAGCAGTCGGTGGTGTCCCAAGAGCCAGAGATCGCCGGGCTTGGTGACCGGGATCTCCGGCGTCTCCGGCGCCTCGTCGTCGTCGATGTTGCCGGCGGGGCCGTCGTCGAATGCCGTCAGGCGAGCCGCAATCTCCTCGAGCGTGAACCCGGTGAGGTCGAGGTCGAACTCGGCCTCGCGCAGCTGCTCCAGCTCGACGCGCAGCAGGTCCTCGTCCCAACCTGCGTTCTCCGCGATCCGGTTGTCGGCAATGCGAAAGGCTCGTGCCTGGGCCTCGGTCAGATGCTCGAGGCGGATCACCGGCGCGGTCTCCAGTTCCAGTTGCCGCGCGGCCAGCAGCCGGCCGTGGCCCGCGATCAGCATACCGCGCTCATCCACCAGGCAAGGCACGTTGAAGCCGAAGGCGGCGATCGAGCCCGCGATCTGCGCCACCTGGTGGTTGGAATGGGTGCGCGCATTGGCGGCATAGGGCAGCAGCCGATAGAGAGGCCAGTGCTCGATTGCGACGTCTGTTGGGTGTTCGGTCATCGAACTCCAATCACGAATGGGCCGCCCGCGCCGGTGACAGCGGGACGGCCGATGTCGATGTCTCATTGGTGAGCGGCGCAGCGCGCCGGCCGGTGCCGATCGCGCCGGTCCGGCGTCCTCGATGGTGGTAACCGGAGGTGGTAACCAAGGGTGGTAACCAAGGGCTCTGGTTACCAGGTGGTTACCACCCAGGTTACCACCACGATCTGACGCTAAGCCTTTGCAATAACGACGTGTTCTGCTTTCGACTGGGTGATAACCGGCAACCCGTGGTTACCACTTGGGTTGCCACCCCTGCTCTGGCCGTAAGTCATTGACAATGCGCCGTTATTCCGTCCAGCTGGAGCACTGGCCGGCGGCCGGTGGTAACCTCGGTTACCACCCAGGTTACCACCCTGATATATCGTTAAGTCTTTGTAACTGAGTGGTTTTCTCCGCCGGGCACAGGTCGCAACCGGTGGTAACCTAGTGGTAACCCAGTTTTTGCCCCTGTCGCTGGCGCGATTTCGCGCTTCGCCCGCCCACTTGCGTTTGGCGCCAGGAAGGACCCAATGATATCAAAAAGTTACGTCGGTCTATGGTCTCGAACGGGGATCAATTCTAGTCCCCAATTGGGAACCTCTTTCACACCGCAATCACGGCAGCACTGCCGTCGAGAGCCACCAGCCATCTCCATCGAACCAGCAGGTATCATCCGGCGGATCGTCGCCTAGCCGAAACGATCGTACATTCAAAAAGCCCCCGGCGACGAAAGCCGTACCGAGACGTTTCCCCTCCTCCGGATCATTGGCGCCGACACAGGGAATGAACGCAACCGGCGAGATAAAGCGTGCCTCAAAACCGGATGATCGCAGCGTGATCAACAATGTGACGCCGCGCCCCGTTTCGGCGGTCAGCGGGCAGATGAGCCGGCCGTCCGCTGCAAGCGCATCAAGCCATGAACGCGGGAGATGGGTCACGCCCGCATTCACGTAGATCACATCACTTGCCGGGAGCGGACCGTCACAACCGGATCTCTGTTCCACCCGGGCAGCCCGCCAATTGTGCAAATTGTCGGTCGCCTTCCCGACAAGATCTGGTTCCAATTCATAGCCGATGACAGCGCCGCCCTCCCCCACCAGTTCGGCAAGGATCGCCGTGTAATAGCCGACACCGCAGCCGATATGGGTGATGATTTCGCCCGCCGCTGGCCGCACCGCACTCATCCAGCCCGCATGCAGGCTGGGGCCGCCGTTATGGATGCACCGATCGCGATCGATGGCGATCAGGATGTCCTGGTAGAGGAAGCTGAGATCGTCCGACGGCGTCTGGATGTATTCGCCGCGCGCTGGGATGAGCCAGGGGCCGGTGCCGACGAAATCTTCACGCGCGACCACTGCGAACGCATCGCGTATTCGAGCATCATCAAGACCGGCTGTCACCAGCCGTGCAAAATACTGACGGAGCAGATCGTCGGCGGTCATATCGTGGGGCTATGTGGCTCAATGAAGGGACTCGGCATCACCGCGCTCGCATAGGATTTCTTGCTTCGACGTCGAACGCTCAGAGCGCGAACCAGTACTAATGCGCGAAAGCGCCGCAGTGAGGGCAACTAAACCTATCGCTCCTGATTTGATGGGGAACTTCCTGGCCGCTACGAGGTGGTTGTTGGTGCCATCGTGGCCTCCACATCCCTACCCAATATCTGCCATCAAAACTCCCATGCGCCTCACACCTGCCGCCAGCGTAGGCGCGCGCATCGACCCCGAGAGCAACGCAGCCTGCGATATAACCTCAGCACGTGAGCCCGGACACACAAAACCCGCCGCGGCAATGCCGGAGCGGGCTAGAGTAGAACGCAACAATTCGATGGTGACAAACGACTACATCTTGTGATGCATCACTGTCAACACCCCAAGTTGCAGAATCCTGGTTCCGCCGTCAGCTCGCCCGCCGTGGCCGCTCGTAGCCGTAATGGACGGCCAGCATGCCGAGCGCGGAGATCAGGATCCCGCTGGCCTCGCTGGGCCGGACGGGCCGGTTGTTCCAGCCCCGCTGCATCGCCCACTCCCTGAGACTCATCTGCAGCCCGACCACGTGCCAGACGCAGCTGCCGCCCGGGCTCGCCATGCCGCCGAGCGCGGCGAGCACATCATGCACGCGGTCGCGCGCCGCGATCTGGCGGACCGTGAGATCGTCGTTCCAGGTCATCTTCTCGCCGCGCAGCCGCCTCACATGCACGACCGAGGCGGTGGGCACGGCGTCGTAGGGGGCGATGGTGAAGTGGGCCTGGAAGTCGCGGGCGGCATCGTGCATGGTGGGCATGATGGTTCCGGCCTTCAGCATGCGCGCCAGCGTATCGACGGCGCGGCCGTGGGTGACGAGCCGGCCCTCGGGATCGGCCTCGCGCACCATCTCAACCTTGCGCCCACCAGGCACGCGCACGACTTCACGACGCGGGCGTGCGGTTCGCGTCTTGCCCTTGGTAGCGCGTCTCCTGCGCTTAGCCATGGGCCGCGGTCCGATGGTCCTGGGCGCGCCCGCATGAGTCTCCTCGCGGCTCCGACCGTCTGCCGTAGAGCCGCTGACCCAGCCGGCGGACCAGCTCGCGCTCGGGCCAGGTGAGGCGGCCGTCCTCGGTGGCGATCACCAGGATGCCCTGCTCGCGCCAGCCCTCGCGTTTGATCTCGTCGGCCGGCCGGCGCTCGCCGCCGTAACCCTTGGGCAACCAACTCACCGAGTGATCTCCCTCAAGCAAGCGCCGTAGCCGAGGACATCGACGAGGCTAGGCGAGCCGGGCCATCTCGAGGTCCATCAGGCAGAGCGCGACCTGGGCCGGTGTGATCTTTCGGCCCAGCACCTGTGACCAGCGGACCGCGATATGCTCGAACAGGTCCTCGGGCTCGCCGTACTCGTCGCGCCGTTTCTCGACGACGGCGGCGGCGTGGCGGAGCAGCATGGCGCCGTTCATAGCGCACCCGCCCGGCTCTCGATGGCCCACAGCAAGAGCGCGATGGCGTCGGCCTCGTTGTCGTCGGCGGGCGCGAAGCCGCGCGCGCGGACCGCCGCGATCACCGCCGCCTTCGGCGCGTTGCCCTTGCCGGTGACGTGACGCTTGATGGTGCCCACCGGCACGCCCTGATAGGGGATGCCGTGGTGCTCGCACCAGGCGCTGACCTGCGCCAGGAAACCGCCGCAGATCTGGCCGGCACTGGTGCCGGCATGACGGCGGACGTCCTCGAGATAGACCGCGTCGATGTTGCCGGCCGCGTTCTTGACCTCGGTGAGCCAGGCCTTGAAGCGCAGAAAGCGCATCCCGCCTCCGGAGAACCGGTCGGGCCGGAACGACACCGTGCCGCTGGTGATGGCGCCGTATTCGTCGCGGAGCGCCCAGCCGGTCGCCGTGCCGAGATCGAGCGCGAGGACGGAGCCAAGATTGGACACGCCGGCATCGTTGGCGGCCGGCACCGGCGGTTCGGAAACCGGGCAGGCGACACCGGCATTGCCGCCGTGCCGTGCCGCCGGAAGCACGGCGCGGTTCTCAAGCGGCGAATTCTTGGGCAGAGTTACGTGAGCCATGATGGTCTCCTTGATCGGGGTTGTCGTGGTCAGGGTGGCGGCGGGGAACTGCCAGGAACGCCGCCGCCACCCGCTCTAGAACGGGAGCTCGTCTCCCTTCTCCCAGTCGATGGCGGGCTTGGCGATGCGCTGGACCGATGCGCCGGGAAAGACGCGTTTGACCTCGATCACGGTCTCGCCCAGGGCCTCGATCAGGATCGCGATCTCGTCCAGGGTGAACACGCGGCACTCGCGGCAGACGTGATGCGCCTCGGCCTCGGTGCGGGTGATCGAGACCACCTCGCCCGAGCCGGGCAGCACGCATTCCCAGACCTCGGGCGAGAGCGGAGTGTGGCCGTCCTCGGTGGCCGCGTGATCGAGCGCGGCCCAGGCCCGCTTCATGCCCTCGGCCTGGGCCCGGACACAGCGTTCCCGATTGGTCTCGATGGCGGCGTCGAGCTTGTCCTTCTGGGCGCCGAGCTTCGCTCTCAGGAGATCGCTCACCAGCAGGCGCAGCCGGCCGACGCCCCATTTGCGCTCCATCTCGTGGGCGGCGCGGTCGAGGATGGCGCAGATCACGTAGTCCGAAGGCGCCATCGGATCGCGCGCGGGATCGACCGCGGCGACGGGCGAGCGAGATCGCGCCCGGGTCATGGCCGAGCCTCGTCGCAGGGAAGTTCCGATGTGCCGGTGCCGGGGGACCCCAAGGGTGGGGGGCGCGGGCTTGTGTGCCGCGCCCCACCCACCCCTTTAGGGGTGGCACATGTGAAACACTGGCACACCCAAGGAATCCGGGCGTGTGTCACGGTGTGTTTCAAATTCTCATGAAACATTGGCACACGCTTGGAATCCCTTGTGTTTCACCGAAACACAGGCGTGAAACACGGGATCATGGTTGGCGGTCATAGGGTGTCCTCGTCGGCGAATTCAGGCGGTTGAGCTGCGATGTCGGCGCTCAATGCCGGCACCGCGAAGCGCTTGAGCTTGAGCGTGATCGGCTTGCGGCGCTCGTCGCAGGTGAAGCCCTGCGACGAGCCGTTCTTGACGATGCAGATGTTGCTTCGGCAGGCCGCGAGGATGGCGCGCCGAAGGGTCTGGTTGACCCGTTGATTGCCTCTTGCGTCGGGTTGACGGTATTTGGCGAAACGGTCGTCGCCACCCCAGGCCAGCAGCTTGCCCGCCCCATTGAGGCTGATCTCCGGTTCGCTCACCCGGGCAAGAAGGCAGGCGATGATGGTGCGGTGGAGATCATCCTGTCCGCCATTCTCGGTGTCGTCGACGGGTTCGAGCGCCTCCGGCACCAGGACCCCGACCTCGTCGCCGTTGGCGATGGTGACGCCCTCGCGCCGGAACCAGCGGGCCCGGTCGGTGATGAGCGCGACGTTGGCCTTGGCGTCATCCAGACGGACAAAGAGATGGCGGTTCTCTTCCGAGACGCCGTGTCTCTCTGCGTCCCTGGTGCTCATCGAGAACAGCGTCTGGACGATCGATGGCGCAATTTTGCGCCGCCGCGACCGGACCGCCCGGCCGCCTCGCGTGGTGCATTATTCCTCCACCGTTAACATATGGCACAAGGACCGAGATGACCGCCGCTTAGTAAAGTTGTTCACTTTGATAATGCCGGTCGGTATTGCTAACGGACCCTTGAGCTTCCTTTCGAACAAACTCTCCGATTCCGATCCCTGGTACGTTGAACATTATGCGCCTGACTCTGTGATGGCATCGTTTGGGGCCTCAGAGGAAATCTGGAAATTTACTGGCGAGCCCGGCGACGCGCTCATCGCGGATACGAGACGATTGCTGCACAGTGGCAGCCGGTGCAGTGAGGATCGCCTCCTGTTTGTGGCCGACTATACGAGCGGGTTTGATTAAGGCTCAATTCGCGAAGCGTATGCGTAGTGGTAGACTGTTCCCCGATTGGCGTGGGAGATCAGGCAGATGGATCGCGAGCGGTTTCGCGACTGGTTTTCGCATGTTGATGAGTTGACGGCGGCGCAGCGCAAGGAGGTCGCGGCGGTGTTGTCGGAGCTGTCGGAGGGCGCAGCCTCGCTGGCGGCGATCGAACTGGGCGTGGACGACGAGCGGTGCTGTCCTCATTGCGGCGGCGGCGGGGCGGTGTCGCGGGGCAAGGCACGCGGTCTGCGTCGCTTATCGCTGCAAGGCCTGTGGGAAGACATTCGGCGCGCTCACCGGCACGGCGCTGTCGGGCCTGCACCACAAGGAGCGCTGGCTGGCCTTCGGCGCGTCGCTTGCCGAAGGCGAGACGATACGAGAGGCTGCCGAGCGCTGCGGGATTGCGCCGAGCACGGCGTTTCGCTGGCGCCACCGCTTTCTGGAGGCGGTTCGGCAAGCGCCGGACCGGCTTGCCGGGATCGTCGAGGCCGACGAGACCTTCGTTCTTGAGAGCCGGAAGGGAGAGCGGAAGCTGGACCGCAAGCCGCGCCGGCGCGGCGGCAAGGCCCGCAAACGCGGCCTCTCGCGCGAGCAGGTGCCGGTCCTGGTCGCCGCCGACCGAGCCGGCGCGACCCTCAGCCATACCCTGCCCGCTCTCAACGCAGACAGCGTGAAGGAGGCGCTGGAGCCGGTCGTCGCCCGCGATGCCTTGCTCGTCTCCGACGCCAACCGCTGCTATCCGCCCGTCGCGGCGGCGCTCGACATCCCTCACGAGAGCATCAACGGCGCCGCCGGCGAGCGGGTCCGCGGCGCCCTGCACATCCAGACGGTCAACAGCCGCCACAGCCAGATCAAGGGCTTCCTGCGAGGCTTCCACGGCATCGCTACCAAGTACCTCGACAGCTATCTCAGGTGGTTCCATCTCATCGAACTCGGCGACCGGCCGTCCCCGAGAGCCTGTCTCCAAGCGGCGATGGCTAAACCATGCCTACGGTTTGCGAATTGAGCCTTGCCTATAGTTCCCGTACACCACATCACGACCCATGGAAGCTTGGAACTGAGAGCGATCAGCTTTCGCTTTTTCAGCGCCTAGCTTTGGGGCACCCGATCAGTGCGAAGGGGCTGAACTTGGGTTCTGGGCGCCATCGCGACAACCTCCGAACCTTGGTGTCGAAGAAGCATGAGCGTAGGTTCGATGAACGGACTCATTAGCCTTTGGCAACTTGCCACGACATCTAGTGGATTGATTCCAACGTTTGGAACCCTCGGTTTCGGGCTGCGATGATGTCGTCGGGGTCGGCTTTCGATATGAATGGCTGTGGGTTGGCCGCATTGTATTCGCGGACGAAGCGGTTGATTGCGGCCTGGAGATCGACGACGGAATGGAAGACGCCGTGCTTGAGCCGCCGCCGGGTGAGTTTTGCGAAGAAGCCCTCGACGGCATTGAGCCACGAGCAGGAGGTCGGTGTGAAGTGGAAAGTCCAGCGCGGATGGCGGGCGAGCCAGGCGCGGACCTTGTCCTTGTTGTGCGCCGCGTAGTTGTCGACGATCGCGTGGATGGCCTTGTCCGCCGGCACCGTGCGCTCGATGCGGTTGAGGAAGCGGATGAACTCCTGATGGCGGTGGCGCTGCATGTTCTGGCCGATCACCGTTCCGTCCAGAACGTTGAGCGCCGCAAACAGCGTGGTCGTGCCGTGCCGTTTGTAGTCATGGTGCCGGCGCGTCCCTTCTTCATCGGCAGACCGGCGGTCGAGCGCCTGGATCTGTGACTTCTCATCGATCGACAACACCACCGCATGGGCCGGCGGGTCGACATACAGGCCGACGATATCGGTGAGTTTCTCGGCGAAGGCAGGGTCGGTCGACAGCTTGAAGTTGCGCCAGCGGTGCATGACCACGGTGCCTGGCATCAGGCGTCTCCGGAGAAGCAATACGTGCCCTCGATGCGCCAGCCGTGGGTCGTGAGATCGGCGGGAGGCTGGAACACGACACCGATGCCGCGGGCGGCGTTCAGCACGCCGCCGCCGTCGACCGTGAGCCACAGGCCGACGTGCACCGGATGGCGGGACTGGCGCATCAGCACCGCATCGCCTTCACAGGGTCTATCCACGAGTTGCCAGCGCCGGCGCTCGGGGTGATTGCGGAAGCCTGCGAGCACGGCGCGCAGGTTCGCGGCATCGACCGGGATCTCGGGCACCTCGATGGCGAAGCGCTCGCGCCAGCACCAGCGCACCAGGCCCCAGCAGTCGAACGCGTGCGGTCCGCGTCCGCCCGCTTCCCACGGGCGGCCGATCAGATCTTCGGCCCAGTGCATCTAGCGGGTCAGGCCCGGGAACCGCCTGGCGGTATAGAGATCGGACGGGAACGCCTTGTTGCCGATATCGAGCATGCGCGCCCTGCCGGTGGCGCGGAACACGTCGACCTCGATCTCGGTCAGAGTGAGCGTGATCGGCGGGTCCATCTGCGGACCCTCCAGGTCGGTCGAGAGATAGGGCCGGTAGGTGACCTCGATGGTCTCGCGCGAGGTCGCCGCCACGATGCGCAGCACGCGTCGTGCGCCGTGGTTATTGACCGCGAGCACCGGCGCCCAGCTGACGCCGCCGGCAAGAGCTGCATCGAGAGCCGCCTTGTCCGCGGCCGGCGTCATCGCGCGGGTCCGGTCTTGACCTGCGATCCCGTCCGCATCGGTGACGAGCACGACGAGGCCGGAACGGTCTTGGCTTGCGGTGCGAAGACCGAGCTGACGGGCTTGGACGACGCCGTCGCCGGTTCCGCTTTCGGTCTCGGCATCGCTCGCCAGGACGACGCCGGCGGCCAGCGCCGCATCGCGGGCCGCGATAGCCTGATCACGGGCGGCTTCGGTTGCCGCGACGCCTCGCGCGACCGCGGCCGCGGCGCCGGCAACGCCGGTCTCGACATCCCCGATCGCCTTGGCGACGCTCTTCACGGGGCCGCCTTCGGTGTCGACGGTGGTGGCCGCATCGCCGTGCACGATTTCATGGAGCAAACGGCTGTCGGCATCGGCGCGGGCCGCCGCCGCGCGCAGATCGGCTTCAATGGTCATGGTCGTCTCTCCCTGTGTGGGTCCCGGGCAGGGTCCGGTGAACGAGGTCGTGCAAGCCGTCGACGCTTGCGATAAGACCTGCCACCTCCTCGGTGAGCAGGATCGCCATGCCGGCTTCGCTGAGTGTCGGCCGGGCGCGAACTTCCAGTTCGCTGGTCACCTCCCAGAGCCGGCGGCGATAGAGCCGGGCCTCGAACTGGCGGGTGAAGCGGGCTTCCTGCGGCACCAGGCCGAGGCCGCCCAGGAGGTCGATCTCGAACCAGGCGCCGCCCTCGACCGCCGCCCAGCGGTACCACGCCTCGAACAGCGCGAACTGTTCGACGCGCATCACCCAGCGCACGGCGATACGGCTCGGCACGTTGGTGAAGCGCCGGCGCTGACGCGCCGGGCCGGCCTCCATCTCGGTGCGCAGGATCGCCTCGCCGGGCTGGATGGCGTAGCCGTCGAGGGTCGGCAGCGGCAGCTGATCCGGCCAGCGGACGATCACCGGAGGCTGCCGGCCGCCGGGTTGAGGCCGTAGCGGCGCTCCAGGGTCGGCGCCATGCCTTGGCCGCGGCCGATGTTGCGCGCCATACCGCCTTCGATCTTCTCGATCATGATGTCGAGGGTGAGATCGCCGCCCGGCTCGCGCCGCATATCGGCGGAAGCCCGGGTGCCCGGTGCGGTGTTGCGCACATTGACCACGACATTGACCGTAGGCCTTGCGGCCGAGATCGGTGCAAGGCCGCGCATCTGCCCGGGCGTGAATACGCCCTCGCCGCTACGCGCCACGATCGGCATCTCACTACCGACGATGCCGCCGCGGTGATAGCGGAACGCTTCGTCGAACACCCTCGGGTCGACCCTGCGGGTTGGGAAGGCGTCGCGGCCGATCACGCCGCCGGTATGGGCCAACATGGTTGAACCCGAGGATATCGGGAAGTCGCCGATCACTTCCCTGAGTCCCCGGATGACGCCGTCCTGCCAGCGCTTGGAGATGCGAAGCCGCTCGGCGGCCTCTTCCTCGTCCACCCGTCTCAGCCGCTCGGCCGCAATCTCGCGCGCCTCGGCGACGCGGGCCGCGTAGTCTTCATGGCCCTCCGCGGCGGCCTCGAGCGCGGCCAGGGTCTCTTCGAGCCACTTCTCGATCTCGGCGCGGGCGCTGGCATAAGGCCCGGCCAACGCGAGCCCGGCCGCCTCGAGCTCGGCGAGCGCTTCCCGGCGCCTCTCGGCCGCCTCTTCTTCTCGCCTCTTCGTGTTCTCGAGCTCGGCAGCCCGTGCCGCCATCAGGTCGAGCTCGCGGGCGAGGGCGAGAATGCGCGCCTTCTCGCCCTCGGCGAACTCGGCATAACGGCCCTGCTCGATCTCGAAGCGCGCGGTCTCTTCCCGGCTCAGCTCGGCGGTCAGCGCAAGCTGGCGCTCCAGTTGCGCGATAGCCTTCCGGCCCGCCTCGGTGGTGGCCGGTGCAGCAGGTACCGGCTCGCGCCCGGCCGCGGCGGGATCGTCGATCTGGGTTTTAAGAGCCGCCTTGAGCGCAGCGATTTCAGCCTCGAGGGCATTGACCTCGGCCGTGCGCGCGTCGACCCGGTTTTGCGCGGCGCCTTTGCCGATGGGCTGCGTCCGTTTGAGCTGTTCATTGGCGTCTTTCAGCGCCGTCTGGGCGCCTTTCAGCACCTCGGTCAGGACAGCGATCGCCGTGGCGGTGTCGCCTGCCGCCGCTTCGATCAGCCGGGAGTCGAACGCCACGAGGTCCTCCGCGAGGCGTTCGTTGATCTTGCGCAAGCGCTGCGCGACATCTGCGGAGATCGTTTCGCCGGCACGGACCGCCTCCAGGAGCAGCTCGGGCGCATTGCCCGCGACCCGGCGGTCGTGCGTCAGCACCGCCCTTCCTACGCCCGGATTGAGCAGGCGGGCCAGGCGACCATCGACTGAGGGTCCGGACCTGGCATTGAACTCCTGATGCGCGTCCGCCGCGTCGCGGGCGGAGGTGGCGTAATCGACCAACGCGGCGGCGGCGGCGGCCGCGCCTGCCGCGATCAGGCCGATCGGGTTGGCGCGGATCGCGGTGTTGAGGGCGCGCACCGAGCCGGTCAACGTTCTCACGCGGCCGGCGGCCGCCAGAACCTCGACGGCATTGCCGTGCCGATCGAGTCCGACACCGGCCGGCGACTCGCCGTACAGGCGCGCCAACTCGCCGACGATCTGCGCACAGTTCACCACACACGGTTTGCGCGGAAACGGGGAAGGCGACCGCCGTCACGGCCAAGACAATCCATAGCCCGCGCATGCTCCACCGAAGGTTGTGCGGCGCCAAGGCCAATTCGCTGCATACAAGTGAACGGCAGTAATGCTAACGAACTCGTGATAACGTCCTGACCGCGGCGGCGCTGTCGGCGGCCAAGAAGCGGCGTCAGACCTTCAACGATTCGCGCAGGAACGAGATTGAGCGTGTCCAGGCAAGCTCGGCCGCCTCGGCGTCGAAGTTTTCGGCGTCAGTATCGTCATGAAACCCGCGGCCGACATTTTCATAGATATGGGCGACGTGGTCGATGCTCGCACCTTCCAGGGTCTGGCGATAGGATCGTTGGACGACTGTCAGCCGCGCGTCGTCCTTTGGATAGTGCAGGAGAAGACGTGCACGGATCGCGTCCACATGTGCCAGCCCCTGCGGGATGCCCTCATAGATGATCGCCGCCGCGAGGTTAGGCTCGTCGATCGCCAGACCGGCCGCCATCGTGCCACCCCAGCCGAAGCCCATGCATGCGACCGGCCCGGCGACGTGTGGATCGTTGCGGACGTGATCCGTTGTGGTCACGAGATCGCGCGCTATGTGGTTGGCGATCAATCGCCTGAACAGAGTGCGCGCCTTGCTCCAGTGGTCGGGGGTGCCGCCGGCCGGTGAGAACATATCGGGCGCGAAAGCGTAGAACCCCTCGGCCGCGACCCGGCGCGTGATGTCCTCGTAATGCGCACTTAACCCGAACTTGTCGTGCAGCACGATGACGGCGGCCAGCCGCCGCTCGGTTTGCGGGTGCGCGAAGAAGCCGCGGTACGGACCGATCTCCTCCATCACCTCGCGCGGCGCGCCCTTGTACTTCACGTAGCCGGTCTGCAGCGTCCGCGCCGTCGCAATGGCGCGCCCGCCACCCAACGCCATGAGTCCGACACCGGCGAGGCCGGTGAAACCCATGTGGATGAAACCTCGCCGTGTCGTGCCTGAAAAACGAAGGAGCGTTGGTCGACGTCCCTGGTCCGATCTGCGATTCTTGCGCTCCATGGTTGCCTCCGGTTCGTGGGACTTGGCGGCAGGGGCCAGTGTAGCTCACGAGGTGCCGGCCGTGAAGCACGTGCGGGCGCCGTCATGGGCATTGGTTATGGCGCGACGTAAGAGCATACTTGGCCCGGAAACATGGACGACGTTCGACGGGCTGCAAAGGCTGGAGGCGTGCAAGGCGCTCGGCGAGCAGACCATCATCGCCATCGTCGTTCAGGCGCGCAGTTCGTTGTGATTTCGCGCTGTCGTAGGGTTGCACGTCAACAGCCCGGCCGGGCAGGAGCAACTGGCGAAACGCGAGCTCACTGCTCGCGACCTCGCCAGGGCCGTCGCCCGGTTCCAGACGGACGAGAAGGCCCGCATCGGCACCCCGATCGGCGTCAACGAGGACGGTTTCTTCGGCTCGACCGAAGACGGCTGGACTCCGAACCGGCCCGGCGCCTTCGACGAGTCGCTCGTGACCATCCCTTGGGTGCAGATCCTCGAGTTGCTGGGCCGCGTCCCGGAGAACGCCACCGGGGAGTTTCTCGACGGTGGCGGCAAACTCCGGTAAACCCGGCCGCAGACCGACACCGTCGTCCCTCGCGGGGCGGCGGTGTCACGTTCGGATGCCGCCGCGCACACGGGATCGCCTCGAACAGGCGCCTGAGCGCGAACGCGCGTGCGATCGAGATCACCGTGGAACGCAGCGCCGATCAGAACGTGGTCTACGAACACCACAGTGAGCCCGAAGAGCGGGAACACCAGCATCTGCGTCACGACAGCGACGCTGTAGCCAACCACCACGTTGGTCACCGCCTCGACCAGCGACATGCGTCGCGACTGCCGCCTCATGCCGCGGCCCGCCCAGCGCCGTCGCCGACCGCGTCGAACGTCCGCCCGTCGGCCTCGAGGGTCGCTGCCTTGCTCGTCCAGTCCTGCCAGCGCCGGACGATGACGTCGCAGTAGCCCGGATCCAGTTCCACCAGCCGCGCGACGCGACCGGTCTTCTCGGCCGCAATAAGGGTCGAGCCCGAGCCGGCGAAGGGATCGAGCACCACGTCCCGGCTCTTCGACGAGTTGCGGATTGCCCGCTCTACCAGCGCCACCGGCTTCATGGTCGGGTGCAGATCGTTGCGCGCCGGCTTGTCGACGAACCAGACGTCGCCCTGATCCCGGGCGCCGCACCAGTAGTGGTCGGCGCCCTCCTTCCAGCCGTAGAGGATCGGCTCGTACTGGCGCTGGTAGTCGGCACGGCCCAGCGTGAAGGTGTTCTTGGCCCAGATCACGAAGGTCGACCAATGCCCGCCGGCCTCGCGGAACGCGCGCTGGAGCGTCGGCAGTTCCGAGGACGACATGCAGACATAGGCTGCCCCCTTGGTGACGGTCAGGATGTTGAGACAGGCATCGTTGAGGAACCCCTCGAAGTTCTTACCCAGATTATCGTTGCGGATCCGGCGTTTCTTGCCGCGCATCCTGTCCTTGGCGCTGTTGCCGTAATCGACGTTGTAGGGCGGATCGGTAAAGCACAGGTCCGCGAGCCCACCGTCGAGCACTTGCTCGATGTCGGCCGCGACGGTGGCATCGCCACAGAGCAGTCGGTGGTGTCCCAAGAGCCAGAGATCGCCGGGCTTGGTGACCGGGATCTCCGGCGTCTCCGGCGCCTCGTCGTCGTCGATGTTGCCGGCGGGGCCGTCGTCGAATGCCGTCAGGCGAGCCGCAATCTCCTCGAGCGTGAACCCGGTGAGGTCGAGGTCGAACTCGGCCTCGCGCAGCTGCTCCAGCTCGACGCGCAGCAGGTCCTCGTCCCAACCTGCGTTCTCCGCGATCCGGTTGTCGGCAATGCGAAAGGCTCGTGCCTGGGCCTCGGTCAGATGCTCGAGGCGGATCACCGGCGCGGTCTCCAGTTCCAGTTGCCGCGCGGCCAGCAGCCGGCCGTGGCCCGCGATCAGCATACCGCGCTCATCCACCAGGCAAGGCACGTTGAAGCCGAAGGCGGCGATCGAGCCCGCGATCTGCGCCACCTGGTGGTTGGAATGGGTGCGCGCATTGGCGGCATAGGGCAGCAGCCGATAGAGAGGCCAGTGCTCGATTGCGACGTCTGTTGGGTGTTCGGTCATCGAACTCCAATCACGAATGGGCCGCCCGCGCCGGTGACAGCGGGACGGCCGATGTCGATGTCTCATTGGTGAGCGGCGCAGCGCGCCGGCCGGTGCCGATCGCGCCGGTCCGGCGTCCTCGATGGTGGTAACCGGAGGTGGTAACCAAGGGTGGTAACCAAGGGCTCTGGTTACCAGGTGGTTACCACCCAGGTTACCACCACGATCTGACGCTAAGCCTTTGCAATAACGACGTGTTCTGCTTTCGACTGGGTGATAACCGGCAACCCGTGGTTACCACTTGGGTTACCACCCTGGTTGCCACCCCTGCTCTGGCCGTAAGTCATTGACAATGCGCCGTTATTCCGTCCAGCTGGAGCACTGGCCGGCGGCCGGTGGTAACCTCGGTTACCACCCAGGTTACCACCCTGATATATCGTTAAGTCTTTGTAACTGAGTGGTTTTCTCCGCCGGGCACAGGTCGCAACCGGTGGTAACCTAGTGGTAACCCAGTTTTTGCCCCTGTCGCTGGCGCGATTTCGCGCTTCGCCCGCCCACTTGCGTTTGGCGCCAGGAAGGACCCAATGATATCAATGGGTTAGGATGGTGCTTGGTTCCACACTGGGATTGTTTGTAGTCCTCCTTTGAGGCATCAAATGGAGCAGGTTGGGCAAACTACGGCCTCGCTCTTGTAGGACCATAGGTGGCAATATTCGCCTTGGCGATTTGCTCGTGGAAGGACGGTCATGCTCGTATCAGTAAGCAACGACTCGTTGTGGTTCGAACGGCCTGGGCTCCGGCCGGCCGGAGCATCACAGTCTAGTCGCCCCGCGTGACGACGAACTGTCCGAACGCCTCCTTCGGCGGATCGGAGTGGTCCCGCACGTAGAGCTGGTACGTGCCACCGCGCATCGGATGGAAGCTGAATCGCGCGTGGCCGGGTTCATCGCATTCGATCGCGCGGAACGTCTGGCCCTGAAGGTAGAGCTCGATATCGCCGACGCTGTACACGCGAATATGGGAATTCGCGACGAGGTCGGGGGCCTCGAAGTGGAAGCCCGTTGCATCGTCGGCCGCGTCCGGGCAGATGAAATTGAAGCGATAGTATCCGCCCGTATTGAGTTGGTACTCGTTCTCCGAGAGAATCGGCTCCCCGTTCGGCCCCGTCGTGACGGTAAGGGAGATATCCTGCGGCGGCCCCCCCGCGATCACCCCGCGTGGCTCCGCCTCTTGTGCCTGGGCGGCGCCCAGCATCATCAATAGACCGGCAGCCCCGGCGGCCGGCATCAAAAGTTTATTCATCATCACTGCTCTTCCTCCTTGAGTTGGCGACGACATCTCTCTTGGCGACAGGTGCTCCAGCGCACAGCCGCTCAGGTGTGCACTGCGGTCGCTCTATGCGCTCTTTCGCAGCGAGGCAAGGCGCACCCCGGCTGCTCCCACACGCATGCTCCCGCACGGCCCGTCATCATAGGCACATTCCCGGGAGGATTGAAGCTTGGCGAACGGGAACGGACCGCTTATGAGGAATCCACAATGCCACATGGGACCGGGCCGGCGGTGTCAATGCTTGCGACGGAACGTAGAGCCAGGTCACGCTGGCGGCCTCGGGCTGGCAACGAAAAGCCCGCCACGGCAACGCCGGAGCGGCTGGAGTGGAACGCAACAATCAGATGGTTACACACACCTACATCTTGTGATGCATCACTGTCAACGCCCCAAATTGCAGAATCATGGTTCCGCCGTCAACTCGCCCGCCGCAGCCGCTCATAGCCGTAGTGGACGGCGAGCATGCCGAGCGCCGAAATCAGGATCCCGCTCGCTTCACTGGGCCGGACGGGCCGGTTGTTCCAACCCTGCTGCATCGCCCACGCCCTGAGACTCATCTGCAGCCCGACCACGTGCCAGACGCAGCTGCCGCCCGGGCTCGCAATTCCGCCCACCGCGGCGAGCGCGTCGCGGATCCGGTCGCGCGCCGCGATCTGGCGCACGGTTAGATCGTCGTTCCAGGTCATCTTCTCGCCGCGCAGCCGCCTCACACGAACGATCGACGCGGTGGCGGTGGCGTTATAGGCGGCGATGGTGAAATGGGCCTGGAAGTCACGCGCGGCCTGATGCATGGCGCGCGTGATGGTGCCGGCCTTGCGCATCCGCGCCAGCGTGTCGACCGTGCGGACAAGGGTGACCGGCCGGCCCTCGGGGTCCGCCACGCGCACCGTCTCGAGCTTGCGGCCGCCGGGCAGGCGCATGGCCTCCGGCTTCGCGCGTTGGACCCGGGCCTCGCCCTTGGGAGCGCGCTTCCTGCGTTTAGCCACGCGCCGCCCTCGGTTCGGCGGGCCGCGGCCCGTAGAGTTTTTCGCCGAGCCTCTTGACCAGCTCGCGCTCGGGCCAGGTGAGGCGGCCGTCCTCGGCGGCGATCACCAGAATGCCCTGCTCGCGCCAACCCTCGCGTTTGATCTCGTCGGCCGGCAGGCGCTCGCCGCCATAGCCTTTCGGCAACCTCCTCACCGGGTGGTCTCCCGCAAGCAGGCGCCGTAGCCAAGGACATCGACCAGGCTGTCGAGATGCTTCGGATCGTAGGCGAGCCGGGCCATCTTGAGGTCCATCAGGCAGACCGCCACCTGAGTGGCCGTGACCCGGATCCCGAGCACCTGCGACCAACGGGCGGCGACATGCTCGAACAGGTCCTCGGGCGCGCCGTAGTCGGACCTACGCCTGTCGACCACGCCGGCGGCGTGTTGGAGCAGCATGGCGCCGTTCATCGCGCGCCCGCCCGGCTCTCGATCGCCCACAGCAGCAGCGCGATGGCGTCGGCCTCGTTGTCGTCGGCGGGCGCGAAGCCGCGCGCCCTGACGGCCTCGATCACCGCATCCTTCGACGCGTTGCCCTTGCCGGTGACGTGGCGCTTGATGGTGCCGACCGGCACGCCCTGATAAGGGATGGAATGGTGCTCGCACCAGGCGGTCACATGCGCCAGGAAACCACCGTAGATCTGGGCGGCGCTGGTGCCGGCGTGCCGCCGGACCTCCTCGAGGTAGACCGCATCGATGCCGGCGGCCGTGTTCTTGACCTCGGTCAGCCAGCCCTTGAAGCGCAGCAAGCGCATGCCGCCACCGGAGAACCGGTCGGGCCGGATCACCGGCCGGAGATCGTCCAGTGTCGCCGTCAGGCGTTTGAACGAGGCTTGCAGCGCCGCGTCGTCGCTCTTGACCTCGATCCTGACGCCGGCCATCTCAGAGGCCTTGTAGATTCTCGGGCGTCATGACGGGGGCCGGCCCGCCGGCCCGGGCGCCCGTGCCCGTCCGCGGGATCGTATTGCCGGCGGCATCGATCAGCGTGGCCTTTCCGGCGACAATGTCCGCCAGCGCGGTGCGCGCCTGATCGGCGCGGCTCGTCACTGCCTCCGGCGCCTTGTCGTCGCGCCAGATCGCAGGCGAGGCCTACCAGCAGCGGATAGGGACCGCCCGGCAGCGGCAGGTCGAAAGATCCGCCGAGCGCCGCATCGATCGCCGCCGCGGCGTCGGCCAGGGCCGCGTCGAGGCGCGCCGCGCCGCCGCCCTCGCCGGTATCGGCCAGGCGCGCGACCTCGTCGGCCCCGAAGCGGGCCTCCAGATCGGCGCGAGCGGCGTAACTCATGGCTCAGCCCTTGGTTGCCGCCTTGACCGCCCACATGGCCGCGGCCTCGACATCGGTCTGCGCCAGCGCCTTGAGCCGCGCGACCTCGCTCGCCACGCCGTCGCTCCAGGGCGCGATGGCCTCGATCAGGTCGATGAGTTCCGCGGCAAGGCCCTTGAGCTCGTCGACGACCGGATTATTGGAAGGATTGAAGGCCGCTCCGACCCGTTGCTCGCCCTTGGTCACGTGTCGCCTCCATGCGTTTGATGCGTCTGCCAGGCGGCATCCCGCTCGCTGGCGGTGATGTCGGTGAGACCGGACGCCGCCGCGAGTGCCCGGATCTCCGGTTTGCCCGACCTGGTCCAGTGATCGGGATTGCCCGGCTCCAGACCGGCGATCGCCGCCAGGATCACCGAGCGGCGATCGTCGCCCGTTGCGGCGTCATCGGTGTCTACCGAGGCATCGGCCAACTCGGCCGCGCCGCCGTCGACCAGTGCACGGGCGGTGTCTTCGGCGAGCGTTGCCGTCGTGCCCGGCGCGATGCGCCGGCCGTCATGGTGGATGTCCCAAAGCGCCCGGATGGTGATGCCGTTCATGATCACACCACCGCGTCGGCGAACAGATAACCGGCCCGGCTGGCGACGATCTTCTCATCGCAGCTCTCGACCACGCGCACCACGTAGCTTCCGTGCCCGCCGATCTTGGGATCGAAGCCGGTATAGACGGTGCGGCCGGGCAGCGCGGTGTCGCCGCCGCCCATGCCCGCCGGCACGTATTCGGCAGTGATGCCGAGTGTCGGCGGGCCCTCGGCCCCGGCCATCGGATCGGCGCGGTACAGGAGCGCATGCTTGCCCCAGACCCGCGACAGGCTCGCGGCCTGGCCGCGCGCCGCGGTGTTGATCCAGGCCTGGCCGACGACGATCTCCGCCAGCTCGAACAGATCGGCGACCTCCTCGCGCAGCGCGATGCCGGCATCGGTCCGGCGCCGCCCGAGCGCGCCCACGACCTTCTTGTGGGTCCTGAGCTTCGCCCACACTTGCGAGCCCAGCAGCAGGCGGTTGGGCTTCGCCACCATGCCCTCGACGGCATTGATGATGGCGGTCACCGGGTCGGAATCGGCATCGCTCCACCGGCTGGCGCCGGCGAGCGCCGCCTTGTTGCCGATCGGATAGGTCTCGGCCTTGAACACCAGATCGGCGGCCCGCTTCTCGCGGTCGATCATGAGGAGATCGGCGAGCGTCATCGAGGAGCGGTCGCGCGGGTCACGCACCGTCTGCGGCGCGTTGTCCACGTCGTCCCTGGGGATAGCGTCCTCGAGCGCGAAGTCGCGGCAGACGCCCGCCTTCTCGTCCGCGCTCAGGTGGATCATGGTGGGCGACGAGCGCCGGCCGACGAAGGTGTCGGGCACCGAGAAGGATTCCTCCAGCGGATAGCTGGTGTAGCGGTACTCCTTGCGGGCCACGCGGACCCGCGGCAGCACCCGGTCGGCGACATACTCGGCGTTGGAATAGCCGACCGCGATCGCCGTGCGCTCGAAGTCGACCGGATAGGTGGATGGCAAATCGGGCATGTCCGTCTCCTATGCGAGGCCGGGCTGAATGAGGACGCGGATCAGATCGCCGGCGGCGCCCGCGCCTTGCAGTGCCACGCCGATGGTGCTCACCACGCTTCCGGCCCCGGTGTCCGCGTCCTGGGTGTAGGCGGCCGCGGCGTTTTCAGTGTGGGTGTGACGCGTTGCCGCCACCGCCTTGCCGTCGGCACCGGCGGTGATCAGATCGCCGCGGGCGATGACGCCGCCGGCCTCGACCTCGGCGATGCCGGCCAGATGCACGTCGATGCGCCCATCCGCCGCGGCGCCAAGCTCGGCGGCGATGCCGATCAGCGCGTCGCCCGGGCCGGTGGCGGGTTCGACCGCGGTATCGCTGCCGCCGAACTTGACGATACGGCGTTTAGTGACCGCGGCTTCCGCGATGAAGTTCTTGGTCAGCAGATAGTCCATGTCAGCCCTCCTGGGGGTGTCCGGCCACCTGGCGCACGGCGCGGTCGATGGTGAGCCCGCCGGTCTTGTCGGCAGCCATCAGGGTCAAGGCTGCGCGCGCCACGGCGGCGGGGTCGTTGGCATCTGCCGGGGAGCCGCCGCCGGCGGTCTCGCCGTAGTCGATGCGTTTGGGCAGGCGGGCGAGGAAGCTCGAGAAGTACACCCGCGGCGTCTCCTTGGTCTCCGCGCCGCCCTCGGCGTAGGTAAAGGCGGCCCCGTCATCGCTCGCCAGCCCGGCCATGAAGCGGGCAAGTCCGTCCTTCTCGGCCGGCAGCACCCGGCCCGCCGCGATGTGCGCGTCCAGCTCGGTCTCGGCCGCACGTCGCTGCTCCTCGGCCGCGAAGGCCGCGCGTTCGGCTTCGAGCGCCGCCTCGCGTTGGTCAAGCGCCTTGCGGTCGGCCTCGATCTTGGCGCGCTCGGCGGCCGCATCGGCCGCCTTCTTCCTCTCGTCTCCGGACATCTCGTCCTCCGTCTTGGTGTTGTCTGCCGCCGGCGCCGGTTGCGCGCCGGCTTCATCGCCGGGATTTTCGGGTGTGCCGCCGGCTTCCGCGAAGGCGGGCGCCGGCGCGTCGCTGCGCTCCTTGGCGTCGTTGACCTGTTCGATCTCCCACTCGGCGATCAGCGCGTCGGCGCGTTCGACGCCTTCCTTCTCGATCAGCCAGTCGCGCAGGCGCCGGAATACGCGGGCCACCGAGGCCCAGCCCCAGCTCTCCAGTTCGGAAGCCGCGAAGCTGTAGGTGAGTGCCGGCGCGCCGGAAAATTGTGTTGGCACCAGACCGTTGACCGCCGGCGCCGCGCCCCCGAGAAAGCCCAGATGTTGCAGCCGGAAGCCATCGCCGCTGTCTTGCAGCGCTACCGAGCGGCCCGCATAGCGGCCCGCCTCGACCGCTTCGCGAAACGCCGGGTCGAGGTCGCGGAGCCTTGCTTGGAGCCGGTCACCCGTGCGCCGCAGTCCGTCGATCCAGCCCCAGGCCGGCGCGTCCATCCCGGGATGGCCGACTACCACCGGCGCCGGATCGCCGCGCTCGTGCGCCGCGACCACGCCGTCGAGATCGTCCTCAGACCAGGTGCGCCGGCGGCCCACAGAGTCGCGGTGCATCCCGGCCCGGAAGATGTCGATCCAGCCGTCGAGCGCGCTCATACCGCCACCGTCCTGGTCCTCACCACAGGCATCCTCGCTCCGGTCGAATGCGCCCGGGAGCGAGGAAACTCTGCTGTGGGTGATCAATGCGCGCCGCAGCCCGTGGCGCGGATCGACGGCGTGCAGCTTCGTATCTCTGGTGATCGACTGCCGTCAGCGCCGTCTCTCCGGCGTCGGCGAAGTGAGCTGCGAGGCTCGCGAAGGGCGCGTTTCGGCAACCGTGGAGATGACAGAGGGCGGTGACTTCGACCGCCTGCTGACCGACGTCAGGGATCGCTAGCGCGCCATTCACCGCAACCGCGCAAGAGTGCCGCTCACCGGCGACCAGGTCGTGTTGATAGCTGTCACCGGCGAGGCCAACTGAGTATGCAAGGACCGGCGTCGGCACCGCGGCCGTGCCGAGCATGAGCGCTACAAATGCGAAAAAGTACCGTCGAATGGCTCGCATGCTGCTGTCTCCTCTAGCCGCACTGCTCCGGCCGAAGGCGAGCGGTGAAGCTCGTTCGACGGACGGAGCACTCCGGCGGGCGTTCGAATTGCATCACGCGATCTAAGCGCATTCGGAAACGCCTGTGCAGCGGACCATGGTCCGCTGCACGAACATCCCCCGATCTGTCTCGCGGCTCATTGATCACCCCCGGACCATGGTCCGCTGCACGAACATCCCCCAATCTGCTGGAATGGGTCCGCCGCCGCCACGGGGCGGGTGGATTATCGTGGGAAAGCTCTAACGCAGGAGGACGAGATGAACGCCGAACCCCAGCCGGAGACCGCCGGGGAAACCGAAGAATCCTTCGGTCAAGCCCTGTTCCGGGAGCTCAGGAAATGGCCGACATTCGACAAGCCGACCAGGCCGACCGATCGTCCTCTCATGTGCGAATCGCGAGGACAGACCAAAGGAAAGGTGGACTAGCTATCGACGCTATCGATCGGCTGTGCGAGTTGCTGGAACGCCAAGCGGGCGTGGCGCCTGTCGGCCTGAAACGCCCGCCGATCGAACCCGAACCGGCGTGGGACAAGCCCCCGCGTTCTCTCGATCACGTGGAGCTGCTCAAACCTCATGGAGGTCGTCTATGTCAAATCGAAGCAATAAGCTCTGAGAGGCTCTTGTAGAATCTTTGTGCACCTTCTTTTCGGAGGGCCATGCCCGGTACGGTTTCGAGGCGCTCGATTTCACGCATCAGATCGCGGAGCATCCGGTCCTTGACGTCGGGCACCAAAATGTTTTGGGTCGCCGCAAAGCTCGCCACGTAGCCGTTCAATCTCAGTTTCAATGTCCATCGGTTCTCCTCTGTTAAAGGGAGTCAAAGCGCCTTCTCACGCCTCCAACTCCGGCGCCCGCCCGAGCCGCACATGGAACTCAGGCTCGCCGTACTCGCCCGCCTCCTCGTCGCTCGTCACCGTGTAGGCGTCCACCCCCGCATAGCGGCCCGTGGCGTAGAGCTTCTCGGCGCGGGCTCTCGCCGCTGCCGCGCTCCGCACCGGCAGCGGGTCCGCGGGCAAGAGCCGGCCCCTTTTGCCCGTCACGTACCCCTGCACGATGTGGCGCGTCTCGCGGCTCATTCGCACCACCCGGACCATGGTCCGCTGCACGGACGGCGCCGGATCGATAACGATGCGGCTTCAGTCAACCCACGAGGTCTCCATGTGCGAATCGCGAGAACAGGCCAAAGGGAAGGTGGACCGGCTCATCGACGCCATCGATCGGCTGTGCGAATTGCTGGAAAACCAAACCGGCCGAGCGCCCCTCAATCCGAAAGCCGCGTCAGGCGAACCTGAAAAGACAAACTGAGCGGGTCGTTATCAACTGCTGCCTTCAACTGCGCGGAATCGGGCGTGGAGGCCCCCTCCAGGGTCAAGGTTGCGTGATCTCTCCCCAGCACCGATATCGCGCCGTGAGTTATGCCGCCGCGACACGGAAACGCTGGCGCGGACGGCATCACCGTCCAAACTGTAATCGCCTACATAGTACATGCTGCTGTCGCCACCTCGGATCTTCCCGTCCCGAAGCACGACGACACCAGCACCCGACCCTAGATGCGTTGCGAATTCAATATTGTACAGGCCATCCTTCATTGGTGCTCTCCATTGCTTGAAATGAGACGCGTTCTCCGAGACAGCCGCATATCATCACCAATTAGCGTCCGCGCCGTCCATGCCACTTGGCCGATGATCTCCGCATCGTCGGGGCACGGGGTCATGCGGTGCGCCGGGTTGTCGCTCACCAGGACCCGCTCGCCGGCCTCGTCCTCGCCGGCCCGCTTGACCACCAGCCCGTCGGAGGTGCGGAAGACGAAGATCCGCCCCCGCCGCCATTCCGTCTGGCCGCGGTTGACCAGAATGCTGGCGCCCTCCCACAAGGTCGGCTCCATCGACTCCCCCCGAACCGCGATCACCGTGCACTGCGTCGCATCGAGGCCGTGGCGGTCGAGCCAGTTGCGGCGGAAGGTCAGCGTGCCCACCACCTGCTCCTCCGTCGCCTCCGCCCCGCCGCCGGCCGCCGCCTCGTACTCCACGATGTCGATCCGGCGCGCGCCCGGAACGTCATCGCCTTCGCCCGTAGCCACTACCGCCAGTGCACCCGCCTCCTCGAGGTCGTTCGCAGGTACGGCTCTCGCCATTGAAGGAGACTGATCCAAAACAGCCTCAACTTCCGCACGCAGATACGACCGTGGCCTGATTTCCGCGACTTCCCGAGCGACGGCCTCGATCGCCTTCACCATAGGGTTGACGCGCGGAATCTTCCCCGCCTCGATCTCCCTCACGACTTCCTCAAGAGCCGTCACGAAAGGGTGTGGCTTCTCGCGTAACGCATTGACCTGACGAGCGGCCTCCGTGAGATCCCTGGTGATCCCGGCGTCGCCTCTTAGCAACCACGTCGGATCAACTCTAAACGCACGTGCGTACCGCTCGGCTACATCCACCTTGATGCCTCTGTGACCGTTTTCGTGGCAAGAATAGGTTCCGCTTGGCCATCCGAACGCCTTCGCCGCAGCTGCCGCACTCGCGAACCCGGCTTGTCGGCGAGATGATCTGAGGCGCTCGTTGATTGTCATGCGTGATGCATAGCAGCTTTTTCTATGCGTTTCGCATTGACTTTGTGGAAACGCGATCTATGCAATACGCAAGGATAAGACTGAACGATCTCGAATCATTGGGCGAGTGCGTGCTCGGCTAGGCCTGACGCAGCAGCAAATGGCAGGCGCCTTGGGCGTCCACCAGACGACGATCATGCGCTGGGAGCGTGGCGATCAGCCCGTACGCGATGTCTTCGTCCGCGCTGCTCAGGCCCTTCTGAAGCGGTCGAGCGAGCGCGAGGAGGCCGCCTGATGGCGATGGTTCGCACCAAGCGCCGCGCCATGACGCCGGCCCGCCGTAGGCGGATCTTCGAGGCTCACGACGGCGTGTGCGGCTGGTGCCACGAGTTGATCGAGGACGACCGGCGGTGGGATGTCGACCACGCAGCGCCGCTGGCTTTGGGCGGGGACGACGATGACGGTCCGAACGCCTATCCCACCCATGCGGATTGTCACCGGCTCAAGACCTTCGGCCGCCGGCGCGACCGGCGGCGATATGGCGATCTTTCGACCATCGCGAAGGTGAAGCGCCTGCGCGCCAGGCGGCTCGGTATCGATGAGCCGAAGCGCGGGGGCTCGCTCACCTCGCCCTGGTGGGTCCGCAAGGTAAGCGGCGCGGTGGTGCCGCGCGACGGCAGGGAAGGGCGTATGCGATGAGGCCTTCGAACATTCCGCGGCCGGCGCCGTCATCGACCGATGGGGAGAAGGCTGACCCGCCGAAGCCACGGCGCAGGAGGGCGGCGTGATGGGTGGGCGTTCAAGAGCCGAGCGTGGCAATGACCGCGTAAGCCGTCAGGCAGGCCACGGCGGTCAGCAATGAAACGATCATCAACGGTTTGCACCGTGAGAGCAGCTTGTTCGGTGGCGCGACGACTGGCGTCATTGGCGTTTGATCCTGGAGGCTATGCTGTAGCTCTTCGCGAAAGCGATCTGCGAGATCTCTTGCGCGACTCGCCGGCAGGTACGTTGCGGCGGCTCCGCTTGTTATCCCTAATCCCAAACACGTCCACGTCGCTGCCAGAAAATACCGGGCCGGGCCCTCGGGTGGGACCTCCGGCCCAAGTCCCGCCAGCAACGCCAGGGCGCCGGCCGCCAGTGTCAGGAGCTGCCGAAGCCAAGTCATCTCGGCTTGGTTGCTCTCATCCATCAATTCGACCAACTTCTGAAGGTTCTCTCTCTTCCGCGCCTTCTCGGTTCCTCTCCAAAGACGGGCCGTTGGTTCTCGAATGGCCGTCGAACATCCCGCGGCCTGTACCCTCATCGACTGATAAAGCGAAGGCCGGTCCGCCGAAGCCACGCCGCTGGAGGGCGGCGTGATGGGGGATTGGGCGACGCTTTGGGATGCCCAACGGCGGAACGCGACAGCGGTTGCAAAACGGGTTCCGCCGCGCCGCCTCAGTGTGGTTCGTCGGCGTATGGACCGCCTGGTGGCCACGGGAGCGTCATTCCGCGCAGGAACAGCAGAGCTAATGCGATGCATTTCTGCTCCGGCGAGAGCCCGGAGGGCAGATAGGTGACCGGGTTGCCTGCGGCCTCGTTCGCCATGGCCACGACGAGCATCTGTTTGTGCCGCTCCAGGAGGACGCACACGACACCCGCGGGCGCCATCGCGATATCCATCGCCTCCGCCACGTGATGCACGCGGCCCACTTTACTCGGTCGCCCCGCCTCCGGCGCGTCCACGCGGTGCTGCGCGACGGCGCCGAGCACTGGAATATCACCGGGAAAAATCAGCGACTTTCGTTTGCTGGCAAAGGTTTACCCAGAGTTCCGCCGGCGGAACTCACTGACATTTTCGCATCACCTGGAAGTCGCGCGCCTGCCCGAGGCGGCGCGCGAGCGCCTGCTCGAGGCGGCCGCCGCCGAGGTTTGGACGCGGGCGCAAATGCGCGACGCAGTGCGCGAGGTGAGCCTCGAGGGAACCGTCGCGCGCCAGCGCCGCGAGATCGTCGAGCTCAAACGCCGGCTCGCCGCCACGGAGGACGAACCCCGTGACGTGACGGCCCAGGCCGTCTCGCGGACTAAGGCCGAGCGCCGCGTGGCCCGCGACGCGGCGCGGCGCATCGCGTCCGTTGCCGAAGAACTCGCCGGTGCGCCGGTACTCGACCGCCTGCACGGCAACGCCCGGCGGGGTCTCGCCCGGGCCCTTCGCGCGGAGACCGGAGCGCTCGTCGAGAGCGTCAATGCCGCCGTCGACCGGATCGAGGCGGCGGTCGCGGCCATCGACAGGGCGGCGTGATGACGGTGCTCGCGCGATGCCGCACGCCGAACTCGGTTCCTGCGGCGTCCGATTTCGTCCCTTGCAACGACGATGAAGCGGCGTTGCAGGGGCCGTGCACGGCCCCGGAAAACTCGATTCCCACCACATGGGATCGCGCCACGGACAGCCAACGCGCGCGTGCGCTCGGGCGCCTCGCGGCGGTGGAGCGTTCGGATGCGGGAAAGGCCGCGGGGCTCTCGCGCACCGAGGCCGACGCGATCGCCGCCGTGGAGACCGGTGTTTCGGCTTCCGCCCTTACCGGCTGGCGCCGCCGGTTGCGGGGAATTGCTTCCGAGGCGCGTGCGGCGGCGCTGCTGGACGCGCCGCGCGAGGGCCGGCCCCGGCGCGATTGGTCGGGCCCGGGGGCGGAGGCGCTGTGGGCGCACTTCCTGACCGATTATCTCCGCCCCGAGCGACCCGAAGCGACGGCGAGTTGGGGCCGGGCCGGGCGCATTGCCAAGCACCATGGCTGGGCCGTACCGCCCTACAAGGCGTCCCTGCGCCGCCTCGACCGCGAGATCCCGAGGCGCGAGATCGTGCGCGCCCGCGACGGAGCCATCGCCGCCATGGACCTGGTGCCGCACGTCAGCCGTACCGTGGCCGGGCTCTATCCGCTGGCGATCATGAACGGCGACGGCAAGATCCACGATTGTTGGGTGATGCTGCCATCGGGCAACGAGGGCCGGCCGACGGTCTGGTACTGGCAGGACGTCTACACGCGGCGCATCCTGGCCTGGGCGTCCGGCGAGACGGAATCGGCGGCGCTGATCCGCACCTCGCTGCACAAGGTCATCACCACCTGCGGCCTACCGGGCAAGGTGGTGCTCGACAACACCCGGGCGGCCAGCGCCAAGGCTATCACCGGCGGGCAGAAGGCGCGCAAGCGCAACCGCGCCGCCAAGAGCCCCTTGGACGCCGAGCTGCCGGGCGTCCTCAAGCTGCTCGGGATCGGTTACGCCACCACCTCGGTGGACCTGGACGACGGCGGCCGCGGGGTTGGCCGGGGGCCGCGCCAAGCCGGTCGAGCGCGCGTTCCGCGACTTGTGTGCGAAGATCGACACCCATCCCCGCCTTGCCGGCTCCGCCACCGGGCGCTCGACCAGCGACCGGCCGGAGACCCACCGCAGCAAGGCCGCGCCCTGGCAGATCTTCATCGGCGTGGTGACGGAATGCGTGATCGCGCACAACGCCCACCGGGGCCGGCGCACGGAGATCGCGGCCGGCCAATCTTTCGACGATGCCTGGGCCGGGGCGATGGCCGGCACCGTCGTACGCAAGATCAGCGATGCACAAGCGCGCGTCCTGATGCTCTCGGCCGAGCCGGTGAAGGTCGGCCGAGACGGCGCCTTCCACTTGAATGCGGGGCGAGTGCCTCACCGGCCGCCCAACCGCTATCACGACCCCGTGCTGGTCGAGCACGCCGGCGAGGTGCTGGTGGCGCGATTCGATCCGGACAATCTGCACGGGCCTTGTCTGGTCTACGACCGGGAGGGCCGCTGGCTGTACGAGGCCGCCTGCCTGTTGCCGGTCGGATTTGCGGATCACGCCGACGTTGGCAGGCACGAGCGGGCCCGCCGTCAAATGGACCGCGCCAACAGGAAGGCGGTGGCGGCGCGGCGTGACATGGATGCGCTGCTCGACGGCCTCGCCGCCGCCGGACCGCCGCAACCGCCGCCCGTGGCCGAGCCGGTAGCGGTGCGGCTGGTGACCGGCCCGCATCTGCCGGAAGCGCCGTCCCAGGGGATGATCCGGCTGGTTTACGCCGGCTGCAACGCGCTCGGCCTGGACGAAGAGGCGAGGCGTGCGCTGCAACGCCGTGTCACGGGAAAACACTCACTCGGTGGCATGAGCGCGGGTGAGATCAAGCGCCTGATCGGCGCGCTTCGCCGCATGGGCTTTCGTCCGCCATCGGACGGCCCGCGCCGGAACGCGTCTCCGCTCTTAACGCCGCGCCGGCGCAGCGCGTTCATGGCGGCATTGAAGACGGTCCAGCAAATGGAGGAGGACGATCGATGAACGATTCGACCATCGCGGCGTTTCCCGGCGCCGGCCGGGCCGCGGCATCGGCCGACGACTACGAAGCGACTGTCGCGGCCTGCCGCGCCGAGCTGGACGCGGCAGGCCTGTCGATCGCCCAGGCCGCGCACGAGATGGGGCGCGGCGCGTCAAACGCCACGCTCAGCAAGTGGCTGCGCGGCGTCTACGAGAAGGGCGATGTGCCGGCGGTGACGGCACGGGTGGCGACCTGGTTGCAAACACGCGCCGAAGCGGCGCGGCGCGACATGGCCGCGGCCGGCCTCGACCGCCATGTCGGCCTCGGTGTCACCGAGGAAATCGAGGCGGCGCTCGGGCATGCCCAGGCGACGGGAGACGTGGTGCTGGTCCACGGCCGCTCGGGCTGCGGCAAGAGTTGGGCGGCGGCGCGTTATTGCACCGGTCGTACCGCGGCCTACCGGCTGAGTGTCACCGACGCCGTGGTGACCCTGGCCGGCCTGCTCGGGCGCGTTGCGCACGCGGTCGGCGCCGGGGCCGAGCATCCGTCGGCGCTCGCCGCCGAGACCGCCATCGTGTCGCGGCTGGAGAACCGGGGCGCACTGCTTGTGGTCGACGAGGCGCACCATCTGGGCCCGCGCCTGCTGGACGAGCTGCGCTGCATCCGCGACCTCGCCGGTTGCGGCCTGGCGATGATCGGCGGCGACGAGCTATGGGCGGCGCTCGCCAGCTCGCGGCGCTGCGATCAGATCGTCGGGCGCGTCGGCATTCGCCTCCCGCTGGGCCTCGCCGCCGAGGCGGACGTGCTCGAGCTGGCCCGCGGCGTGCTCGGCCGCGCGCCGGCCAAGGCGGAAAGGAAGCATCTTATCGCGGCCGCGCGCGGCGCCGGCGGGCTGCACGCGCTGCGGCGATTGTTCGCGCGCGCCTGGGTGCTGGCGCGCGCCGCGGGCCACGGGCGCATCGAGGCCGGCGACCTCGCGGCCGCGGCGGAGGCGGCCTGATGCTGAGCGACGATCTCTCCGCCCTGGCCTCTCAACTGAGCGAGTACGAGCACACCGGCGTTCAGCTTTCGGCCGCCATGGTCTCGGTGTGGTGCGCCGAGCTTGCCTCGGCGAGCTTGCAGGCCGCCGAGCTGGAGCGCCACACGGTGCCCGCCGCGGCGCGCGTCGTCGAGGGCCGGGACAACGTGCTGCGGCTCGATCCCGTGCGTGCGCGGCGGAACGGCCCCGCGGGCTGGAGTCCTTCGGGCAACGCGGCATGAGCGCTCTCACCATTGCCGCGATCCAGGCCCGCGTCGCGGACCGTTACGGCATCGGCCTGTCGGAGATGTTCTCGGACAGCAAGGCCTGGAAGACGGTGCGCCCGCGCCAGGTGGCGATGTATCTCGCCAAGCAGATGACGCCTTGTTCGCTACCCGTGATCGGCCGCGCCTTCGGCGGCCGCGACCACACCACCGTGATGCACGCCGTGCGCCGCGTCGAGGAACTGATGGCGGGCGACGCGGCATTCGCGGCGGCCGTCGGAGCGCTGCGCGACCAGACGGACGAGCACCGGGTGCAGCGGCCCGCGGCCCGCGAGGCCCTGGATGCGGCGGCGCAAGCCCTGCGCGCCACGGTCGATGCCCGGATACGGCGCCTGCAACAGCTTGGGGCGGACATCGATGCACTCGCGACGGAGCTTGCGGATTCCGACGCCGATCTTGCCGGCGCCGTCGAGCGGCTGCGGGCGGTGCCCGGGAACGCCGGCGGTGGCGTGAGGAACGGTCCCGCCCGCCGCACCTGCCTCAAGTGCAACAAGGCGTTTGACAGCGCCGGGCCGGCCAACCGGGTGTGCAAATCGTGCCGGCGGGAGAACGGGCGGGTCTCGCCCATGATGGAGGGACGTTCGGCATGAGCACGCTGGAGCGCATCGGCAACTTGTGCCGCGATTATGCCGATGCCCGCGAGGCGCTGGAAGAGACCGCGGAAGCGATCCGCGACGAACAACGCGCCGCCGTGCGCCGTCGCCTGCGCGGCCTCAAGGCGCGGGTGGCCGCGGCCTCGGCCGCCAGGGACGCCTTGCGCCAAGCTCTCGCGGTGGCGCCGCACCTGTTCGAGCGCCCGCGCACCCGTGCGATCGAAGGCATCAAGGTGGGCTACCGCAAGATGCCCGGCCGGATCGAATACGCCGACGAGGCCAAGGTGATCGCCCGTATCAGGGCGCGCTGGCCCGCGCGTGAGGCCGAACTCGTGCGCGTCAAGGAAAGCCTCGATCGTGGCGCCCTCAAACGGTTGGACGGCCGCGAGCTCGCGACCATCGGCGCCAGCATCATCGATGTGGACGACGAGATCGTGATCGCCGCGGCGGCGGACGATCTCGACAAGCTGGTGGACGCCCTGCTCGAGGACGGCACGGAGGAAAGGGAGGCGGCATGAGCGCGCCGGAGAAGGACGACCGCCGCATCACCGACGACCTCGGCTGGCTGGACGGTCAGATGCGCCGTGCCCGGGATAACGCCGAGCAACTCGCCGACAACGAGCTTCGCTTCATCGACGATCTGGCGCGGCGGCTCGAGAGCTACGGCGCCGACACATACCTCTCGCCCAGGCAACGGGCCTGGCTCGAGGACATCGGCGGCCGTCTCGACAAGGCAGGAGTGCCCGTCGATGCGGACGACCCGGGCGATGAAGTGGCCCGTCCGGTGGACGAGGTGCTGCGATGACGGCCGCCTCACGCCTCCACCTGCTGCGCCCGTTTGCCGAATGGCGTACCGGCGGGTCCGTGTCCGCCGCCGAACAGTGGATCGCGTCGCTGCCGGACGACGCCACGTTCGCGACATGGACGGCGCGGTGTCCGGCGCGCCTGCCGGAACTCGCCGGCGGCGTCATGACGCCGCGCCTGATCCGTGTCGAGCGCAGGCGTGTCGGCTTTGTGCGCGGCTGGCGCTACCTGAACGATGCCGATGCGCCGGCGGACCTGGCGCCGCGCGAGGATATCGGCGCCGGCGACATGCCTCCCGGGATGTTCTCTGAACTGCGGGAGGCCGGCCTTGTCTAGCGTTATGGTCTCACCAACCCGCAAGCGCCTGATCCGGTTCGTCCATGCCCGCGCCCGGGAGCTTGCCATCGACCAGGATGCGCGCCGGGCGTTGCAAGTGCGCGTCACCGGCCATGCCTCCTGCCGCGATATGAGCGTGGCCGAGCTGGAGCGCATGGCCGGTGCGCTTCGCCGGGGGAACGGGGTAAACCGGAACCCGCGCGGCGACGGACTGCCCGACACCGCGCACCGGGGCAAGCTGTGGGCACCGTGGCTCTCGGGCTGGCACCTGGGTGTAGTGGACACGCCGACCGAGGCCGCGCTGGCCGCCTTCATCAAACGTCAGACCGGGCTCGATGCCGCCAGGTGGGCGCGTGACGAACGCCATACGGCCAAGGCGATCGAGGGCCTCAAGGCCTGGCTCGCGCGCGAGGCCGGCGTCGACTGGTCTCCGTATGCGGCCGCCCAGGGCGAGGACATCGACAATCCTCGGGCGCGCGTGATCGAGGCGCAGTGGCGCATCCTGGCCGGTCTCGGTGTCGTGCACATCGACGATCCCGGCGCGCTTGCATCTTACGCCGCCCGCCATGCCGGTATCGGCCGGACGATCTCCCACACCCACCTCGAGGCCGATGAAGCCAAGGCCCTGATCGAGCATCTGGGCGGGCGCGTCCGGCGGGGGCCAAGGCGGGCCAGGGTCGAGGCGATGGCTGATCACACCAAGATCGAGTGGACCGACGCGACGTGGAACCCGGTCACAGGTTGCTCTGTCGTCTCGTCCGGCTGCACCAACTGCTATGCGATGAAGCTCGCGGGCGGCCGCCTACGCGGTCACCCGAGCCGAAAGGGGCTCACAATACCAAGCAAGGCCGGGCCGGTTTGGACGGGCGAGGTCCGGCTGAACGAGGAATGGCTCGATCAACCGCTTCACTGGCGGGAGCCGAGGCGAGTTTTCGTCTGCGCACCACGGCGACCTGTTTCACGAGGCCGTGCCCGACGAGTGGATCGACGGCGTGTTCGCGGTAATGGCCTTGTGTCCGCAACATACGTTTCAGGTGCTGACCAAGCGTCCGGAGCGGGCGAAGGATTACCTCAGCGTCGGCGCCACGTGCATTCGTGTAGGCATCCGACATGAAGCGGAGCGATTGTTTGGCGTTGATCCCAGTGCCAGTCAGTGGGCGTGCCGTTCTTCTTCAAGCAATGGGGCGCGTTTCGGCAGGTCAAAGACGGTCCGGTGTGGGGCCTGCACCGCGTAGGCAAGCGCCACGCCGGGCGCTTGCTCGACGGGCGCGAGCACAACGAGATGCCGCATGGTTGCGTGGCGAACACCGGGCAGCCGCGATGACGGCGGCCGGCGCATGGGCGCGTGTGACGACGGTAGAGGCGCTGCTCGGCTGGGCCGATGACGCCCGGCCCGGCGACGGCGTGGTGTACGCACGCACGGCTCTGTCCGGCTTGCCAGACCCCCGGCACGACGCGATCCGGACGGCCGCGCTCGGCTTGTGGCGCGAGGGCAAGGTGGCGCTGTTCCAGAGGGCGGGCGGCCGAATTGCGGCGGACCGGCGGGCTTACATCGCCGTGCGCATCTCTCCGCAGGCCGCACGCACGCTTGGACCGACCGTCCATGGCTGACGGCTGCGCCGAGCCGTGCCTCATCGGCGATGCCTCGCTCCACCAGGGCGACTGCCTGGAGATCCTGCCGAGCCTTCGCGGCATCGATCACGTCATCACCGATCCGCCGTATGAGGACGCGCTGCACCGTGCGGTGGGGCGCATTGAGCGCATCGACGGCAAGATCGTGCCCAGAGGGCCGGACTTCGCCGGCATCGATGCGATCCGCGGCGATGCCGCCATGCGGATCGCCGCGGCGTCGAGCGGCTGGGCCGTGGTGTTCACCCTGGCCGAGGGGGTGCGCGCCTGGCGCGACGCGCTGCAGGCGGCCGGCGCGCGCTGGGACACCACGCTCTGCTGGATCAAGCCGGATGCGGCGCCGCGCTTCAACGGCCAGGGCGCCGCCCGCGGCTTCGAGTGCATCGCCACCGCCTGGTGCGGCACCGGCCACCGGCGCTGGAACGGCGGCGGCCGCCGCGGCGTGTTCAACCACCTGACCGTGAAGGGCGGGCACCCGACCGCCAAGCCGGTGTCCCTGATGATGGAGCTGGTGGCGCTCTATACCGATCCCGGCGACCTGGTGTGTGATCCGTTCATGGGCTCGGGCACCACTGGGTTGGCGTGTCTGGCCCTGGGCCGGCGCTTCATCGGCATAGAGATAGACCGCGGCTATCACGACATGGCCTGTGAGCGTATCGGCTCGGCCGCAACCGAGCCGGCATTGCCTCTCTATATAGAGTCGGAGCAGAAGCCGCTGCCGCTCGGGGTCGCGTGAGTGGCCGCGCCTCTGCCCGGCGTGCTGGCCGAGATCGCCGAGGTCGCCGGCTACGCGGCGGCGCTCGAGGTCGCCCTGGCGCACGGCGGCGAGGACGCCTTTCATATCCCGCGCCCCGAGTACCTCGCGCATGAGCGCGGCCATCCGCTGGTCGCCCTGCTGGGCCTTGAGGCCGCCCGCGCCGTCGCCCGGCGTTGCGGCGGCGGTCCGGTCTACATCCCTCGCGCCCGCCGGGCGCTGGTGGCGTACCTCGCAGACCAGGGCCGCACCACTGCCGAGATCGCCGCGCGTCTCGGTCTCTCCCGGCGCACCGCGCGCCGCTACCGGCGGGCCATATCCGTTCACGTGCCTCATGGGCCATCATTATGATGGCTGAATGCGGCGGCTCGTTCCCCGCCGAGGCTTGGATTTGGATCGTCGTGGCGATCGTTGCCGCTGTGGTCGCCGTGTTTGCGGCTAGTCGGCGGGGCGATGGCGCGAGCCGTCCTTTCGCGGCAGGCAATTCCGGCGGGCCAAGTTTGACGAAAGCCCATCAGTTCGAGCTGATCAGGAAACGCCAGGAATTCTGGCAAGACGTTGTTTTTCCGCTTCTCGCGATCTTCTTTCCCGCCATTCTCCTCATCGGTCTTTTCTTGATACTGATCTTCGTGGCCGCAGCGCGCTAGGTCTCACCGCCGGCATCCGGCCCGATGGGGTGCGGACCATGGTCCGCTGCACGGGCGTGTCCGGCTCTGTTCTTATCCACCCATGCGACGGGCCAGCCTGATCCGCAACCAGTCGAGCGTGCACGGCACCATGGGTGTCCTGGCGGCGGGCGATCTGCATCTGCACACCATGGAGCCGCCATGGCGGGATAACCGGCGCAACCGCTCGTGCATCCCGGAAGGCGTCTACGAGACATTGCCACACCTCTCGCCCCGTTTCGGGCGCTGTCTGCTCGTCACATGTGTAGCGGACCGCTCACACATCCTGATCCATGCCGGCAACGTCGGCGGCGATGTCGAGGCGGGGCTTCACACCCACACGCTGGGCTGCCTGCTGCCGGGGCTCCGGTCCGGCCGCCTCACGGTCAAGGGCCGGGCGCAGCAGGCCGTGCTCGGCAGCCGCACGGCACTGCGGCACCTCATGGCCTGGGCCGCCGGCCGGCCCTTCGAGTTGGAGATTGGCCATGCTTGATGTGCTGCTTTCGATCCTGACCGGTGGCGTCTCGGGCCTGCTCGGCACCGCGGTCAGCTTCTTTTCCAGCTACTTCCAGGCCAAGCAGCGCCACGCCCAGGAGATGGAGTTGCGCCGGCTCGACATGGAGATGGCCCGGGCCGAGGCGGCCTCGGCCGAGCGTGTCGCCGCCGTCGAGGCCGAATCGGCTCGCGACCAAGCCGCCTGGTCGGCATTGGAGGCCTCCTACAAAGAAGCCTCGCGGCGCTGGTCGCGGGGCGACAGCAAGTGGCTGGTCTTCGTCGATGTCGTGCGCGGCCTGACCCGGCCCGGCCTCACCTTCATGTTCGTCGGCCTCGTCGGCACGATTTACTTCACGCTCGGCGGCTCCGACATGGAGACCATCGATATCCGCCCCCGCATCATCGACACCGTGCTCTACCTCGCCACCACCTGCGTCTTGTGGTGGTTCGGCGCACGACAGCTCGCCAAGCGGGACACGGGACGGTGATCGAGCCCGCGGCCTGGCAAGCGTTCGGCGGGGTCGCGGCGGTGGTGATCCTGCTGGGCGCCCTGGTGCTGGCGCTGCAACGGCTGGGGGTGATTCGCACCGGCGGCCCGGCGGCCCAGGCCAGCGCCGCCGGCGATGACGGCCCGGCGCGGATCGTGGCGATCGAGCGCGACCTGGCGGGCCTCCGGCTGCACGTCGCCGAGCACTATGTGCGGCGCGACGACTGGGTGCAGATGACCAGCCGCGTGATCGGCATGCTGGAGGATCACTCGGTCATGCTGGCGCGGCTCGATGAGCGCTTCAGCGCCGCGGAGCGGGTCTGGAACGGAGACGGTAAATGAGCGAGCACGATATCAACCCGCTGATCGACGAGCGTATGCTGCCGGCAGCGCGCTGGGACATCCTTCGTACGCTCCGGATCGGCGGCCATCTCGGCGCCACCGAGAGGATGATCCGCGAGGTGCTGGTCGCCGGCTATCTCGGCATCACCCGGCACTGGCTGCGCGACCAGATCGCCTACCTGGAATCCCGCAAGCTGGTCACGATCGAGCGCCACGCGGTCGATCCCTGGCGGGTCGTGCTCACACGCCACGGCTACGACGTGGCCGACTACCAGGTTCCCTGCGAGCCCGGCATCCGCCGGCCACCCCGGTCGCGGCCGGGCGACTGATGCCGCGGCGTTCCAAGGTGCTGGCGCTGCCGCGCGGATTGCGCGCCCAGCTCGACGCACTGATCGTCGAACGCGGTTTCTCCGGCTACACCGAGTTTGCCGACTGGATCGCCGAACAGGGTCACCCGATCGGCAAGTCGGCGTTGCACCAGCATGGCGCGGCGCTGGAGAGGCGGATCGAGCAGACCCGTCTGGCCACCGAGCAGGCGGAAACCCTGCTGGCGGCCACGCCTGACGATGCCGGCGCCCTGGCCGAGGGCGCCTTGCGCCAAGTGCAGGCCCTTATCTTCGATCTCCTGCTCGCCGCCGAACGGGGCGACATGAAGCAGATCACTGCTGCCGCCCGTGCCCTTGCCGAGGTCGCGCGGGCCTCGATCTCGATCCGCCGCGAGCGCCGTCAGGTTCTGAGAGAAGCGGCCCACGCCGCCGACAAGGCTGCAACCAAGGCCGGCCTCACGGCCGATACCGCGGCCGCGATCCGCGCCGCCATCGAAGGGGCGGCGCCGTGAACCGCACCCCGTTGCCCTACCAGGCGCGCTGGGTTGCCGATCGCGCCGGCGTCAAGGTGATCGAGAAGCCGCGGCGCATCGGGCTCTCATGGGCCGAGGCCTACGATGCCGTGATGCACGCCGGTGAGGACCGGGGCAACGTCTATTACCAGTCCTACAACAAGGACATGACCCGCGGCTTCATCGACGACTGCGCCGAGTGGGCGCGGACCCTCAATGTCGGCGTCGAGGCCGTCGGCGAGACCCTGATCCGCGACGGCGAGCGCGACGTGCAGGCGTTCCGTCTGGCGCTGGCCTCGGGCAAGGAGGTGCTGGCGATGACCTCGGCGCCGCGCGCATTCCGCTCCAAGGGCCGGCCGGGCGATATCGCCGTCATCGACGAGGCCGCCTTCGTCGACAACCTCGGCGAGGTGCTCAAGGCCGCGCTCGCCTTCGGCTTGTGGGGCGGCCGCGTGCATGTCCTCTCGACCCATGACGGCGAGGCCTCGCCGTTTGCCGCGCTGGTGCGCGATATCCGCGACGGCGTGACCTCCGGCAGCCTGCATACGGTCACCTTGGGACAGGCGCTCGCCGAGGGGCTGTACGAACGCATCTGTGCGGTTACGGGGCAGGACTGGTCACCAGAGGCCGAGGCGGTGTGGGAGGCGGAGATCCGCCACCGATACGGCATCCGCGCGGCGGAGGAGTTGGATTGCGTTCCGTCGGCCGGTGCCGGTGCCTGGCTCGCCTGGGAGCTGATCCGCGCCGCCGAAGACGCCGGTGCCGGAGCGCCCGACGGCTATGCGGGCGGTCCGGCCCATATCGGAATCGACATCGCGCGCCGCCACGATCTCTGGGTCGCCGCCGCGGTCGAGACGGTGGGCGACGTGCTCTGGCTGCGCGAGCTGGTGGTTCGCCACAACATCACCTTTTCCGAGCAGGAGGCGATCGTCGCCGCACTCGATCGGCGCTACCGGCCACTGCGCATCGCGGTCGACCAGACCGGCATGGGCGAGATGATGGTCGAACGCCTTCAGGACACGCACGGCCGGCTGCACGTCGAGGGGGTGCAGATGTCCGCACCCCGCAAGCTCGATGTCGCCACGGCGCTGCGCGAGGTCCTGGAAGACCGCCGCCTGCGCATTCCCGCCGATGACGAGCTCAGGCGCGACCTGCACAGCGTGCGCGCCGAGGCCGGCGCCACCGGCGCCCCCCGTCTTGTCGCCGAACGCAGCGCCACCGACGGTCATGCCGACCGCTTCTGGGCCATTGCCTTGGCCTGCGCCGCGGCGGCCGATACGACCGGGCCCTTTACCGCGCGCACCACCAATGGCCGTTACTCAGGGCTGGCCGCCTACGGCGGCGACAATGATGCCTACGCCATCGACCGGCGCCTCAACATCGTCAACGGCGGCACCGACTGGAGCGGCTGGCACTGATGGCGCGCAACCGCAGATCAAAGACCCCGGCGCGGCCGCCCCGCGGCGAGGTCGCCGCCACCGGCGGCGGCATCGATGCCGCGCTCTCGCCGTTCATCGGCGCTACGGGATCGCCACAGAGCATTCTACGCGGCGGGCCGGCGGCCTGGCGCGAGACCCTGCGCGACGAGAAGGCCGCCACCAGCCTTGCCCAACTGCTCGATGCGGTCTCGGCCATCCCCTGGCGCGTCGAGCCGGGAGGGCCGGGGCGCCGCGATGCCGCGGCGGCCGAGGACCTCGCCGAGCAGCTCGCGGCGGCCGACTTCGATACCGCCTTCCGCGAGATGGCCCACGCCGTCTGGTACGGCTATTCGGTGGCCGAGATCATCTGGCAACCGGCCGGCGGCCGGGTCGAGATCGCCGCCATCCGCACCCGTGCGCCCGAGCGCTTCCGCTTCGGCACGGACGGGGACCTGCGCCTGATCAGCCGGACCCACCCTCGCGGCGCGCCGGTGCCCGAGGCCAAGTTCTGGCTCGCCCGCATGCCCGCCGAGCACGGCGGCCAGGCCCACGGGCCCGGCGCCGCCCGGCTCTGCTTCTGGCCGGTCTGGCTGAAGCGCAACGGCATCCGCCACTGGGCCGTGGCACTCGAGAAGTTCGGCACCCCGACGCCCATGGGCAAACACGGCCGCAACGCGACAACCGAAGAGGTCGACCGTCTCCTCGAGACCCTCCAGCGGTTGGCCCAGGGTGCCGGCATCGCCATCCCAGAGGGTCAGGAGATTACGTTCCTCGAGGCCACCCGGCGCAGCGGCGGCGATCATGCCCAGTTCTGCAAATACATGGACGCCCTCATCGTCGAGGCCGTCCTGTTGCAGACCGCGACCACCGAGATGGGGCCGTGGAAGGGCACCGCCGAGGTGCAGAAGCTGGTGCGTGACGAACGCGTCGCCACGCTGTCGCGCATGATCTGCTCCGGCGTCGAGCGCACCGTCGCCCGCTGGCTCACCGATTGGAACCATCCCGGCGCAGCCTGTCCCCGCGTCGTGCGCGAGATCGCCCCGCCCGAGGACCTGGGCGCCCGCGCCGCCCGCGACGAGATCGTCGCCCGCATGAGCGGGATGCGCCCGGCCCGGCGCTACATCGAGGACACCTACGGCGGCGAATGGGAGGACGCGCCGGCGCCAAGCGCCGAGCAGCGGTTCGCCTTTGCCGAAGCCGGCCGGGACGATTCCATCGACCGGGCGCTCGCCGCCGAGCTCGACGGCTGGCAACCCCTCATGGAGCCCATGATCGAGCCCGTCCTCGATGCCATCCGCAATGCCGATGGCTTCCAGGACGTGCGCGACGGCCTCGGTGGCCTGTACGGCCGCATGGATGAGACGCCGGTGGCGACCAAGCTCCACCGCGCGGCCTTCTCAGCCGAGCTCTCCGGTGAGGCCGGGCTGGTGGATGACGACGCCGGCGACGACTGATCCGCCGTGCCCGAGCCCGAGATCCTCGATATCCCGCCCGAGGAAGCCGTCAAGCATTTCCGCGCCAAAGGCTTCCATGTCGGCTTCGACTGGCGCGATACCGACGCCGCCACCCATGTCAGGAGCTTCACCGTCGCCAAGGCCATGAAGCTCGACATCCTCCAGGATATCCAGGGGGCCATGGACGCGGCGATTGCCGACGGCCGGACCTTCGACTGGTTCCGCGACAACCTCGAGCCCACGCTGCGCAAGAAAGGCTGGTGGGGCCGCCAGCCCATGCTCGACCCGGTCACCGGCGAGACCCGCATGGTCCAACTCGGCTCGCCGCGGCGCCTGCGCATCATTTTCGACACCAACGTCCGCATGGCCTACGCCCACGGCCGCTGGCAGGGCATCGAGCGCCTCAAGGAGCAGATGCCGTACCTGCGCTATGTGGCTGTCCGGGATGCCCGCACCAGGCCCCAGCATGCCGCCTGGCACGGCACCGTGCTGCCCGTCGACCATCCCTTCTGGCACACTCACTATCCGCCCAACGGCTGGCGCTGCCGCTGCATCGTCCAGCAACTCTCCGACGACGATCTCGAGCGCTACGGCTACAAGGTCTCGTCCGGCCCGCCGCCCGGCTCGCAACAAACCCGCCCCTGGGTCAATAGGCGCACCGAAGAGCCCGCCCGGGTGCCCGTCGGCGTCGATCCTGGCCTCGCCCACAACGTCGGGCTGATCAACCCCGGCAGGAACGCCGCCGACCGCCTCATCGCCAAGATCGACACCGCACCTGAAGCGTTGGCCAGGGCCGCCATCGGCCGGCCCTGGCGGACACCGCTGTTCGCGCGCCATCTCTCCGGTGCCTCCGACGGTGATTGGCCGGTCGCGGTCGTGCCCGAGGCGATCAGAAAAGCCATCGGCGGCCGGTCCCACACCGTCCGCCTCTCCGGCGAGACCGCCGCCAAGCAGACCATCCGCCATCCCGAGCTCGCGCCCGGCGACTACGCCCGCATCCAGCGGATATTCGACGAGGGGGAAGTGTTCGCGACCTATGGGAACCAAGCCGCCGGCTTCCTCGAGCAGGATGGCCGCCTCTGGCGCGCCGTGGTCAAAGCCACCGAAGACGGCGGCGAGACGTTCCTTGTCACCCTGCGCCGGGCGCACGACCACAACCACCGCAACGCTCGGCGACGTTTCAGGCTAGTCCATGACTGAAGTAAAGCGCCTGGAGGGCCGTAACCCCCTCGCGTGGCCGAAGCCGTACGGGTAATACGAAATGCCTCAGGCGCCGTTGCCAATTTACGCCGTGATGCTCGGCGTTTTCAAGTGAGGAGGGAGGTGATCCTGGCAGTGGCAATCGGCAGCCGCACCCCGCGACAGCAACCCCGTCGTTCATGGGGGTCTATTAGGCAACGTCAGACTTGCTAAAATTGCGGCCGATTCCAGATCCCTCGAAACAACCCGACTTTCCCGGCGATTCAGGCCCCTTGAACCGGCCGTAAAATCGCGTTTTCAAGGCCATTTTCGCCTCGTGAACGGCCGATTCACAAAGACTTTTGGCTTCCTTCCGCGCGAGCGTCGCCGCGCCGCAAACCGTTGATAACCTTGGTTTCATCCGGCCTCTTCCGGCATCTTCCGGCCTCCTCGGCGAGACGCTCGTCGGCAGTGATGATGCGCAGGCTCATGATCTGCCTCCTCTCATGCGCGGCGGCGTCCGCCGGGCGCGGATCGCGATGTAGCTGTAATCGGCGTCGCCATGACGCTTCTGGAAGAGGTGGACGAGACCGTCGGCGGAGGCGCGCATGGCGCGGTCCGCGAGACGGTTGAGCTCGTCGCGCGCCGGGTCGTGCGGTACGTGGGGCCGTTGCTGCCGGTCGACGCTGAGATGACCGCGGTGGAGGGTGATCCGGCTCCCCGGATGGGCGGCCCTCAACCATCCCTCGAAACCGGCCACGCCGATGATGAGGGAGGGCGTCCGTGGACCGGGGATCGGCGCCGCCGGACACGCGCTCAGCGCGAGGTGGTTCATGCGCCGCGCCCCCGGCCGGCGGCGCCGAAGGCGGGCGAAGGGCGGGATTCGGGTTCGGCCAGGCGCTCGTCGGCACAGAGGATCGGGAATGCCATTACTTGCACCCCGTCATCGCAATCGCGTCGAGAGCATTGTCGGCGCCGAGGGCACCACTCTTGCGCGCCCTGTCATGGACGCGGCGCAAGGCGGCGGTCTGGGCATAGATGGACAACGACTTGGCCTGCAACGCCAACTGGGCAAAGGCGATGTCGTCGATGGAGGCCGTCTCAATGGGCTTTGTTACCTCTGCCCGGCAATTGCCGAGCGGAGGGATACGGATGTTGTCGGGGAGATCGTCGAAACCGCTGCCGGTTTCGCGCAAGCGCTCCACTTTTGTCTTCGCGGTCATTTGGTCACCTCGTTGTTCGGGGAGAGACGGAAGGTCGGTTTGCCGAGGTATGGCTTCATGAAACGCTCTCCGCGTCGTTTGCTATCGGGCAGCCACCGGGCCTGGCGCGGCCCAAGGAGCGAAGCCGTCGCGCTATTTCCCGAGGGGTCTTGTATTCACGCGAGGGCCCGGCTGTTCGGCCTCTAATCGATACATACCGAGCCGCTCGCGGAATCGTCGGAAGGCTCAGTGGCGCGATCCGATGCCGACCCTGGCCAAGGCGGCGCGGACCTTCGCGACCGCGTCGTAGATGGAGGGCCGGGATGTGCCGGTGGCGTTGGCGACCTCGGTCACCGTGTCGATCGCCAGACGGTCACACAGAAGGACGAGATGCGCGGGCAGACCACCGATGGCATGGACGAGGTCATGGCGCAGGGTGATTGCCTCGTCCCAACTGCGTTCGGGGGCATCCCACAGTGCGTCATCGGAGGAGATGGTCGCGCCCAGTTCTATCGGGCCACCGGCGTCATCGTGGATCGGCGCCTGCAGGCTCTCATGTTCGATGGCCGCGCCTCGCTTCTTGGCGAGAGCGGCCTTGATCAATGAGGCCGCGTGGTTCTCGACGATGCGCGCGATGAAAGTATTGCGGCCGGCGCGGCTGGGATCGAAGGCGGGCAGCCTGCGCAGTAGATCGCGCATCAGCTCCTGTTCAAGATCTTCGACGTCGGTGGAACGGAAAGCCCGGGTGCGGGCCAATTGGCGGGCGTGAAAACGGATCTTGGTTACCAGCCCGGTGATGAAGTCGCGCTTTGATCAATCGGTTTTGGGGGCGACGATGATGATGATAACGAGCATGGCTGGTTTGCCTTCGATGTTCGCCACGATGGCGATCGCCAGGGCAGCATCGAACTGAATAACGAACAAAAGGGTGCTCTTTGCACTCGCAGCCTCCCTCGGCGTGCCTGATCCGAACAGCGCGCGCATCAGAATGCCGAGATTGAACCCGGCGACATGGATCAGGTAGCGTTTGTGGACGTTCTCGCGCGCCCGCAGCAACGCGCGGCGCATGCCGCCACGGTCGAGGACATGGGCGAAGCTGCGCTCGACCATCTCACCGCGCCTGCGCATGGCGTTCCGCGCGACGCCGGACTTCAATCGCGCCCGGTTGGCGTAGACAGCCTGACGTGCCGCCTGGTCGCCATGCCAGCGCAGACAGCCGTTGGCGGGCTCCGGCTCGGAGATCCGCGTTTTCCAGACGCCGCCGTCGAGGTCTTTCAGCCCCTCGCGTGAATGATAGCCCTTGTCGCCAACGAGACTGCAGGGCTCTGCCCGTGTTGGAGCCAGGCCGACCTCGGCGAGGTTGCGCGCGGCCGCCTCCAGCGTCCCAGGCAAAGTCGTCGTGTCGCCTTCATCGGCTGGATAGATCGGCGCCGCAACGATGACGCCGGTGTCGAGATCGACCGCGTGCTCGGGCTTGCAGGCCAGATGCGTGGTGCCGTCCTTCATCCGCGCGATCTTCGCATCAGGATCGGTCGGGCTCGTCCAATCCTTGTTCGAAAGCTTCTTGCCCTTCCGCCGGCGATCGAGCCGGACGAGGTCGTCGATCGTCGGCGTTTCGACGCCACTCTCCTTCGCCATTTGCGTCAGCATCTCGCGATAGGTCTCGCCGCTATCGCGCCGCACGATGGCTCGCAGGGCGGCGTTGGCTTCCATCGTCGAGCCGTCGACGCCGATCCGCTCGCCCTTCACCAGACCGCGCGCGGCGACGAGAGCCAGAACCCAGTCGAAAACCTTTTCATGGACCTCGTGCGGCAGCCGGCCGCGCGTCTTCGACAACCAGGAATGATCGGGAACCTTGTCCCGGTTCGCCAACCGCAGAAACGCGCGAAGCGACAGCGAATCCGAACAGCGCCAAGCGATGCCGCGCTCGCTGCCGATGCCCTCGAAATAGCCGATCATGTGCATCCGGAAATAACGCCCCGGCGGCAGCGAAGGAGCCCCCATCCGAGGTGCGTAGTATGGCTCGCACGTCGCCTCCACGAAGCCGTCAAAGCCAGACTCGGTCAGCAACTCATGCAGCCGGTCGGAAAACGCGTGTCCAGGCGAACGCGGCATCTCCGCCCATGTCACCACGAGGTCACCCTGAACCTCGCTCTGTCGTCTCAATGCCATCGCACGACGCCCGTCTAAATCTCTATGTTCAGACAGAATCAGACACGCCGGACTTCGTCAACGGGCTGCTATGGCGATATCTGTGCGCAGGGCGCGATCGTGTCGGAGCGCGCGGTCGGTGCGATCGCTCAGGCCCGCGACTTTCCCCGCCGCAATCGCATCATCTCCGGCTTGGCGCTGGGCGTCGTGGTGGTCGAGGCGGCGCACCGGTCGGGATCGCTGATCACCTCCCGCCTGGCGCTCGAGCAGGGCCGGGAAGTGTTCGCCGTTCCGGGGTCTCCGCTGGATCCGCGCTGCCGCGGCGCCAATCACCTGGTGCGGCAGGGCGCCGTTTTGACCGAGTCGGCGCGAGACGTGGTCGAAGCCCTGGCGCCGATGCTGCGAAAGCCCCTGGAGCAGGATCCGGATACCACCGATTACCAGCCATTTCGCGCCGACGGTCTCGACGAAAGCGAGGTTGCCGCGGCACGGGAGGCGGTCCTTGGGGGGCTGTCGCCAACGCCTGTTGATGTTGACGAAATCATTCGGGCGTACCAATTGTCCCCTGCCATCGTTTGGATGGCGCTGCTGGAGTTGGAGCTCGCCGGGCGGATCGAGCGCCAGCCCGGCAATCGCGTCGCATCAATTTGATGCGCCCATGATGGGTGACAACTGCCTGGAGTAACGCAGGACGCAGGGGCTTGTGATGAACATCGTTGTCGTGGAATCGCCGGCGAAGGCGCGGACCATCAACAAATACCTCGGCGCCGACTACAAGGTCGTGGCGTCCTATGGCCATGTTCGCGACCTGCCGCCCAAGGAAGGCTCGGTCAAGCCGGATTGCGATTTTGCCATGGCGTGGCAGATCGATCCGAAGGCGGAAAAGCGCCTGAGCGAAATCGGCGCGGCGCTGAAGGGCGCCGATAACCTCTATCTCGCGACCGACCCGGACAGAGAGGGCGAGGCCATTTCCTGGCACATCGAGGCGATCCTGCGGCAGCGCAAACTGCTGGACGACGTCAATGTGAAGCGCGTCGCGTTCAACGAGGTCACGGCCACGGCGGTCCGCGAGGCCTTCGCACATCCGCGCGATCTGGACGACGATCTGGTCGAGGCTTATCTGGCGCGCCGCGCCCTCGACTATCTGGTTGGGTTCACCTTGTCGCCGGTGTTGTGGCGCAAGCTGCCAAGCGCCCGCTCGGCCGGGCGCGTTCAATCGGTGGCGCTGCGCCTCATCTGCGAGCGCGAAGCGGAAATCGAGGCGTTTCGACCGCGCGAGTATTGGGGCGTCAACGTCCTGGCACGCACACCGCGCAACGAGCCATTCATCGCACGGCTGACCCATCTGAACGGCGAAAAGCTGGACAAGTTCGCCCTCGGCAGCGAAGCTGCGGCGACCTCGGCCCGCAAAGCCATAGAGGCCGAGCCGTTCTCGGTTGCGCAGATCGAGCGCAAGCGCACCAAGCGCAACCCGGCGCCGCCGTTCACCACCTCGACGCTGCAACAGGAGGCGTCGCGTAAGCTGCGCTTCGGCGCCACCAAAACCATGCGGACAGCGCAGAAGCTGTACGAGGGCGTCGAGCTAGGCGGCGAGACCGTTGGGCTGATTACCTACATGCGCACCGACAGCGTCACGCTGAGCCAAGACGCGACCGGCGCGGTGCGGCAGCTGATCGATGACGACTTTGGCGCGCGCTACGTGCCCGCCAAACCCCGCATCTACAGGACACGCGCGAAAAACGCTCAGGAAGCCCACGAAGCCATCCGCCCCACCGACCCTATGCGCCGGCCGCGCGACGTCGAGCGCTTCCTCGATGAGGACGGCCGTCGGCTCTACGACCTGATTTGGCGGCGTACGACGGCCGCGCAAATGGCCAGCGCGGAGATCGACCAGGTCGCCGCTGATCTTGCCTCTCAAGATGATAAAATCCGTTTGCGCGCAACAGGCTCTACGGTTGCATTCGATGGATTTCTGAAGCTGTACATTGAGGATCGAGACGAGCCCGCGACGCCTGCGGAAGCCGACTCCGCGGCGGATGAAGAGGCGCTGGATCGGCGCCTGCCCGAGCTCAATGAGGGCGAGACTGTCGCCCGCGACAAGGTCGACACCAACCAACACTTCACCCAGCCGCCGCCGCGCTATGGCGAGGCCAGCCTGGTCAAGAAGCTCGAGGAACTCGGTATCGGCCGGCCGTCAACCTACGCCTCCATACTCCAGGTCCTGCAGGATCGGGGCTATGTCGCGCTGGAGAAGCGACGCTTCTTGCCCGACGACCGCGGCCGGCTGGTCACGGCGTTTCTGTCCAGCTTCTTCGAGCGCTACGTCGCCTACGACTTCACGGCCAAGCTCGAAGATCAGCTCGACGACATTTCCGGCGGACGCATCGACTGGAAGTCGGTTCTGCATGCATTTTGGAGCGCATTCTCCGAGGCGGTCGCCCAAACCACCGATCTCACGCGCCAAGCCGTACGATCGGCGCTGGAAGAGGCGCTCAGTCAGCACTTCTTTCCACCGCGCGAGGGTGTCGGCGATCCGCGGCTTTGCCCGGTGTGCGGAGAAGGACAACTGGCGCTCAAGATTGGTCGCCACGGACCGTTCATCGGCTGCTCGCGGTATCCGGACTGCGCCTTCACCCGAGCCTTGCAGGGCGATGGCGAGCCGTCCGAAGCCTCGGCCGGACCGGTGGAAATCGGGCTCGACCCCGATACGGGACAGGCGGTGACGCTGCGCAAGGGCCCCTACGGACTCTATTTGCAGCTCGGTGAAGGCAGTGACGGAGAAAAGCCGAGGCGCGTGGCGCTGCCCAAGGGCTGGGATCCGTCGGAGGTGGACCTAGCCGCCGCGCTGGCCATGTTGGCGCTGCCACGCGCGATCGGAGAACACCCGGAAGACCGCGCGGTCATATACGCGGGTATAGGGCGTTATGGGCCGTACTTAAAGCATGGTAGCAGGTACGTTTCGCTGGACGATCCGCGCGATGTAATCAGTATCGGCATCAATCGCGCCGTGACCGTTCTTGCCGAGAAGCCGGTACGCGGCGGCCGCGGTGCCAATGTGTTGCGTGAGTTGGGCGCGCACCCCGATGACGACAAAGTCGTGACGCTGTGCAGCGGAAGGTATGGCCCCTACATCAAGCATGGCCGCACCAATGTAACGGTGCCGAGTTCACACGATCCGGACACATTGACGCTGGCGGACGCGCTTCCGCTGATCGCGGCCAAAGCCGCGTCCGGCACCAAGCGGCGCGCGCCGGCCAAGAAGACAAAGGCCGCCTCCGCCACCAAGCGCGGCGCCCCGGCCAAGAAAAAGCGGAAACCGGCCGCGAAGACCGCGCACAAGACACCGGCGCAGGGCGCGCGCGAAGCCTAACGTGGTACAATCGTCGGCGAACGGTGCGTGTGACGCGGTCGCCGCAGCGCCCGCCCGCGGCCGCAGGCCCGGCGCCGCTTTTCGCGCGAGTTGCCGCTATCCACTTCGTTGACACGAAATTGATGCACACCGAAGCGCAATGCTTTGCGATTCCTACGATTTTCCTTAGCAAATTCACAGCCTTTGCACATAGTAATTCACAGCCTTTGCACATAGTATGGAAATGTGATTCGGTGACAGGAGAGGGCGGTCGGCGGATCGTCGGAGTTGCAATCCCGGACCGGCACTAGCCAACAGACACCCGAAACGCAGACATCCCGAACGATGCAGTGGCGACAGAAATGTGCTCAGGCGGCAACTGCCAGCCTAGCAATCGTCGCATTGGTGGTCGGCTGCGCCGGCGCGGAAACGCGCAATCCGCCGGAGTATACGCCTCGCTACGCCGTACAAGTCATCGGCGCCGCTTACGGCTATGTGCGTAATCGCTATATCGAAACTGTCTCGCTACGCGAATTCACGCTAGACGGCCTGGATGGCCTACGCACCATCGACCCCGAGTTCGTGGCGGTGGATCGTGGTGATGCGATCGACGTCTTCGTTGGCACCGAACTCGCGGGTCACCTGTCGCCGCCGGCGGGTTCCGATCCCGATGAGTGGGCTGCGGTGACCGTTGCCGCAATCGAAGCGAGCCGCGGCCGGTCGGCGCGCTTGCGTGATTCCAGCAGCGAAGCCCTGTTCGAAGCCCTATTAGAGTCCGCCCTGTCCGAACTCGACCCATTTTCGCGCTACTCCGGCGCAGACGAGGCATCGGATGCGCGCGCGGTTCGCGACGGTTTCGGTGGCGTCGGCATCACAGTGCAGATGCAGGATGCGGCCGCGCTCGTGGTCTCTGTCGTTGCCAGTGGCCCGGCACAGCTAGCCGGCCTCGAGCCCGATGATCGGATTACGCATATCGACGGCATCCCTGTGGTCGGCTGGGACCAGCGTCAGCTGATCCGCACCATTCGGGGTCCGGTCGGCGCACCCATCCGCCTGTCCATAAATCGGCCGGCGGGGAGCCAGAACTTCGTCACCGATGTCCGCCGTCAGCACATTGTCCTGCCGACGGTGGAAGCCGAGCTCCGCGACGGCACCCTCGTCGTGCAGGTCAAGAGCTTCAACCAGAACACGAGCCACGCCGTGGCACGGGCGGTCGTCAATTCGAGAGAGTACGGTCGCGCGCTCGATGGCGTCATCATGGACTTGCGTGGCAATCCCGGTGGGCTCCTCGATCAAGCCGTAGAGGTCGCCGATGCATTCCTCGATAAGGGCGAAATCGTGGAGACGCGCGGGCGGCACCCGCACAGCCTGCAACGCTTCCTGGCATCCGACACCGATCTCGCCGAGGGCGCGCCGCTAGTCGTGCTGGTCAATGGCAGCTCGGCGTCCGGATCGGAAGTTGTCGCCGCCGCGCTGCAAGACCAGGGGCGGGCGGTGCTCATCGGCACTAATTCCTACGGCAAGGGAACGGTTCAGACGGTGATGCGCCTGCCCAATAATGGCGAGCTGACGCTGACGTGGTCACGCTTGCATGCGCCCTCCGGTTACATCCTTCACGGGCTCGGCGTCATGCCATCGGTGTGCACCCACGGCGGCGGCGCGGAGGTTGGGCACGTGCCGGGCCTCCTGGACCAACTCAACGACGGCGCGGGATCGTTGGGCGCACTGGCACGCTGGCGAACGGTGACGCGACCGAACGACGCCGAAGTCTCGATGCTTCGGCAGGCATGCTCATCCGACAATCGGGCACCGGACCTCGATATCGAACTCGCCCAGGCGCTGATCGCCAATCCGGCTCTGTATGAAAGCGCCCTCAGCGCCGCCGCAATTGCCATCGCCAATCGTTGACACGGCATTGAGCCGCCGCGCGCCTTCGCCTAGAGTGCCGGCCTCAACGTCTGCAAAGCCCCAAGGACACACGCCATGGCGAAGCCCGCCTCCATTCTGATCAAGCTCGTAAGCTCCGCGGACACGGGCTTTTTCTATGTCGCGAAGAAGAATCCCAGGAAGAAGCCGGAGAAGCTGGAGCTGAAGAAGTACGACCCGGTCGCGCGCCGGCACGTTCTCTTCAAGGAAGCGAAGATCAAATAGGTTCCGGGCCGGGACGCCGGGTCGATCTGGTATGAGCGGCGCTAGCCTGCCGCGACGCGCGAAACCGGTTCCGTTGGGTTCTCTTCAGCGACAACCACCCGATTGCGTCCGCTGTTTTTGGCCCCGTAGAGGGCCTGGTCGGCCCGGCCGATGACACTGTCCGCCGTTTCACCGGCGCGTGCGCTCGCCAAGCCCAAGCTGATCGTCACCGCGATTTTCCGGTCCTCGAACGCCATGGGCGTATCGGCGATCATGACGCGCAGGCGCTCGGCCACCCCGGCGGCCAAATTGCTGTCGGTCTCCGGCATGACCACGACGAATTCCTCGCCGCCATAGCGGGCGATCGTATCGAAGCTGCGCAGCCGGTCTTCGATGCGCAGAGCGACCTCCTTCAACACGGCGTCGCCGGCCTGATGCCCGTACTGGTCGTTGACTTGCTTAAAGTGGTCGATATCGAGGAGCAGGATCGAGGTGACCTTATCGCGGCTTTCCGCGCCGGTCAGAAGTGATTCCAGATGTGTGTTGAGATAGCGCCGATTGTAGACGCCGGTCAGCGGGTCGGTCAGCGCCAGCGAGATGCTGCGGCGATAGCTGTCGCGCAACCGCTCCTGGTAGCGTTTGCGTCTGATCTGGGTGCGTGAGCGGGCCAACAACTCGTTGCGATCGATCGGATGCGTCAGGTAGTCGTTGACGCCGAGATCCAGGCCCTTGATCAGCCGCGACTTGTCGTCGGCATCCACCAGAATGAGCACCGGAACGTTGCGGCTTTCCTCATGGCTGCGCAGTTGCGAGCACAGGCGCAACGGATCGCCCTCCCGCAACAGAGTACTGACGATGATGAGGCTGTAGTCGCCCACCTGGGCCTCGTTCAAGGCCTCGTCGGTATTCGACCGCACGACCAACTCATGCCCGTCTTCGCCGAGCATTGTCTCCATTCGTTGGATGGAAAGGCGGCTGTCGTCGACCACCAGGATACGCGCCGAGCTGGCGTCTTCTTCGACCATCGTCGGCCCGCCGTCGTTCACGCCAAACTGCTCGCTGGTCTCCCGCCGCAGGCGCAGCTCGTCCATCATCATCTTCAACCGCACCAGCGACTTGACGCGGGCAAACAGAGACACGTCGTCAACCGGTTTGGTCAGGAAGTCATCGGCGCCGGCCTCCAGCCCGCGCACACGATCGGCGGGCTCCGACAGAGCCGTAATCATGACCACTGGCAGATGCATGGTCTTGCCGTCCGAACGGATGCGTCGGCAGACCTCGAAGCCGTCCATGCCGGGCATCATCACGTCTAGCAGCACGATGTCCGGTCGGGAGTCTTCGATCCGCTCCAGCGCCTCTTGGCCGTTGCGCGCCGAGACCACGTCGAAATACTCGACCATCAGCTTGGCTTCGAGAAGCCTTACGTTAGCATCGACGTCGACGACGACCAGAATGCGCGCGGGCACGGTCCGAGCCCCTCTAGTGGATTAATCGGAATGAAAGAGTCCGAATTGGGATTCCGTATTTTGCTGTGTTATGCGAATCTGGCGCATGCGCAGTGGAATCTCCTTCACCCTATCCGCCGGCGACCGTCAGCGATTGCGCGCGGTCGTCGCGGATCCCAAGAGCCCGCAGAAACACGTCTGGCGGGCACATATTGTCCTTCTCAGCGGCGAGGGTCTGGGCACCTCGGCGATCATGACCGAGACCGGCAAGTCCAAGACCTGCGTGTGGCGCTGGCAAGAGCGGTTCATGCACGAGGGTGTCGGCGGCCTGCTTCGCGACAAGTCCCGTCCGCCCGGCAAGGCGCCGGTCCCGCTCGATCGTGTCGCCGAGATCGTGCGCCTGACGCAGCAACCGCCGCCGTTTGAGGCGACCCACTGGACGTTGCGCGCGATGGCCAGGGCGGCCGGTATTGCCGCCTCGACGGTGCAGGCGATCTGGAAGGCTCACGGTCTCAGCCCGCACCGCTGGCGCAACTTCAAGCTGTCGACCGACCCTGCCTTCGCCGAGAAACTCACCGATATCGTCGGCCTGTATGTCGACCCGCCGGCCCATGCGGTGGTGTTGTCGATCGATGAGAAGTCACAGATCCAGGCGCTCGACCGCCGGTCTGCCGATGAAGAAGGGACGCGCCGGCACCATGACTACAAACGGCACGGCACGACCACGCTGTTTGCGGCGCTCAACGTTCTGGACGGAACGGTGATCGGCCAGAACATGCAGCGCCACCGCCATCAGGAGTTCATCCGCTTCCTCAACCGCATCGAGCGCACGGTGCCGGCGGACAAGGCCATCCACGCGATCGTCGACAACTACGCGGCGCACAACAAGGACAAGGTCCGCGCCTGGCTCGCCCGCCATCCGCGCTGGACTTTCCACTTCACACCGACCTCCTGCTCGTGGCTCAATGCCGTCGAGGGCTTCTTCGCAAAACTCACCCGGCGGCGGCTCAAGCACGGCGTCTTCCATTCCGTCGTCGATCTCCAGGCCGCAATCAACCGCTTCGTCCGCGAATACAATGCGGCCAACCCACAGCCATTCATATCGAAAGCCGACCCCGACGACATCATCGCAGCCCGAAACCGAGGGTTCCAAACGTTGGAATCAATCCACTAGTTCAGAAACTTTTCGACGGTTTGCAGGAAGCTGGCGACCGAAATTGGCTTGGCAATGTAGGCCTCGCAACCGCCGTTGCGGATCTTTTCCTCATCGCCCCTTCATGGCGAACGCGGTCACGGCGATGACCGGGATGGAGCGCAGAACATCATCATCCTTGATCCACTTCGTGACTTCCAGACCCGATACTTCAGGCAACTGGATATCCATCAGGATCAAATCGGGATGATGCTCGCGCGCCAGTTTCAGCGCTTCCATGCCGTCTTTGGTTTGCAGAGTATCGTACCCCTGGGCCTCCAGGAGGTTGTGGAAGAGCTTCATGTTCAGATCGTTGTCTTCGACGATCAGCACCGTCTTCGACATCTCAGCCCCCTGCTCTCATGGCGCCCGCCACGATCGAGGCGCCCATGGACGCGGAACAATTCGGCGCATCTCAAGCACGCACAGCCCCGCACTATGGCTCACTGCCATGACTCTACGATAGTCATGCCGAGTTAAATTTAGGCTCAATTCGCAAACCGTAGGCATGGTTTAGCCATCGCCGCTTGGAGACAGGCTCTCGGGGACGGCCGGTCGCCGAGTTCGATGAGATGGAACCACCTGAGATAGCTGTCGAGGTACTTGGTAGCGATGCCGTGGAAGCCTCGCAGGAAGCCCTTGATCTGGCTGTGGCGGCTGTTGACCGTCTGGATGTGCAGGGCGCCGCGGACCCGCTCGCCGGCGGCGCCGTTGATGCTCTCGTGAGGGATGTCGAGCGCCGCCGCGACGGGCGGATAGCAGCGGTTGGCGTCGGAGACGAGCAAGGCATCGCGGGCGACGACCGGCTCCAGCGCCTCCTTCACGCTGTCTGCGTTGAGAGCGGGCAGGGTATGGCTGAGGGTCGCGCCGGCTCGGTCGGCGGCGACCAGGACCGGCACCTGCTCGCGCGAGAGGCCGCGTTTGCGGGCCTTGCCGCCGCGCCGGCGCGGCTTGCGGTCCAGCTTCCGCTCTCCCTTCCGGCTCTCAAGAACGAAGGTCTCGTCGGCCTCGACGATCCCGGCAAGCCGGTCCGGCGCTTGTCGAACCGCCTCCAGAAAGCGGTGGCGCCAGCGAAACGCCGTGCTCGGCGCAATCCCGCAGCGCTCGGCAGCCTCTCGTATCGTCTCGCCTTCGGCAAGCGACGCGCCGAAGGCCAGCCAGCGCTCCTTGTGGTGCAGGCCCGACAGCGCCGTGCCGGTGAGCGCGCCGAATGTCTTCCCACAGGCCTTGCAGCGATAGCGACGCAGACCGCGTGCCTTGCCCCGCGACACCGCCCCGCCGCCGCCGCAATGAGGACAGCACCGCTCGTCGTCCACGCCCAGTTCGATCGCCGCCAGCGAGGCTGTGCCCTCCGACAGCTCCGACAACACCGCCGCGACCTCCTTGCGCTGCGCCGCCGTCAACTCATCAACATGCGAAAACCAGTCGCGAAACCGCTCGCGATCCATCTGCCTGATCTCCCACGCCAATCGGGGAACAGTCTACCACTACGCATACGCTTCGCGAATTGAGCCTAAATTTATGTAAGCTGGTCAGCGCCTTGATGAACAGCCCCAAATACACCTGCCGGTCCCGCCTCCTGTACTCAGAAGTCGGCGGATGGCGGCGTAAAAGCGCTGGAATCTAGAGCAAAATGCGCATCGGCGTCGACCTCGGCGGGACCAAGATCGAGGCCATTGCGCTCGGCGGCGGCGGCCGCGAGCTCGCGCGCCGCCGCCGGCACACGCCCGTGGCTGATTACAGCGGCACGGTAGGAGCCATTCGCGAACTGGTTGACGGCCTCGAATCCACGCTGGGTCGGACCGGCACGGTCGGCATTGGCATTCCCGGCGTCATATCGCCGACCAGCGGCCTCGTGAAGAACGCCAATTCGACGTGGCTGAACGGCAAGCCCCTGGATGCCGACCTCCGCGAAGCGTTGGCGCGTCCGGTGAGGCTCGCCAATGACGCCAATTGCCTGGCGGTTTCCGAGGCAACCGACGGCGCCGGCGCCGGCGCTCACTGCGTGTTCGCCGTCGTCATCGGAACCGGCTGCGGCGGCGGCATCGCGATCGACGGCCGCGTGGTCGTCGGGCCCAACGCGGTCGCCGGAGAATGGGGGCATTGTCCTCTTCCGTGGATGCAGCCGGAGGAATATCCGGGTCCAACCTGTTACTGTGGCCTGCGCGGCTGCATAGAAACCTTTGTCTCGGGGACCGGGTTGGCCGCCGATTTTCTCGCGGCGACGCAGCGCGCCTTGGACGCCGCGCAGGTTGCCGAACGCGCGGCGGCCAACGATCAGGCGGCCATCGCGGCACTCGACCGGCACGAAAGCCGACTGGCCCGCGGACTGGCCGTCATCATCAACGTGCTAGACCCGGATGTGATCGTACTCGGCGGCGGCGTGTCGCAGATCGAGCGCCTTTACGATAATGTCCCGCGTCTGTGGCGACCGTTCGTGTTTTCCGATGAAGTGAGCACGCCGCTGCGCCGGGCGCGGCATGGCGACTCCAGCGGCGTGCGCGGCGCGGCCTGGTTGTGGCCCAAGGCAGCCACCGACGAAGGGCGCCTACCGTGAGCGCAACGGTCCCGGCGCTGTGCCGCGACTGTAGCTCCGACGTCGGCGCGGGCGCGGTCTGCTGCGCCGACTGCGGCTCACCGCGTGTCTTGCGTCATGGCGAACTTCATACGCTCGCCATCGCCCATGTCGATTGCGACGCCTTCTATGCCACGGTCGAAAAACGCGACGATCCGGCGCTGCGCGACCGGCCCATTATCGTCGGAGGCGCCAAGCGCGGCGTCGTTCTGGCGGCGTGCTATCTGGCCCGGCGCAGCGGTGTCCATTCGGCCATGGCCATGTACCAAGCACGGCGATTGTGTCCGGAAGCCGTGGTGGTCCGGCCGGACATGACAAAGTATGCCGAGGCCGGACGCCAGGTTCGCGACTTGATGCGCGCGCTCACGCCGGCCGTCGAACCGCTGTCGATCGATGAGGCCTTCCTCGATCTCCAGGGCACCGAGCGCGTCCACGACGGCAGCCCGGCGCAGACCCTGATCGCGCTTGTCCGTCGCATCGAGGACCATGTCGGCGTCACCGTCTCCGTTGGCCTCAGCCACAACAAGTATGTGGCCAAAGTAGCGTCCGACCTCGACAAGCCCCGCGGGTTCTCGATCATAGGCCGTGGCGAAACGCTGGATGTGCTGGGACCCCTGCCCGTTCGGCGGATCTGGGGCGTCGGCTCGACACTCGGGCGCCAATTGGCCACGGGCGGTATCGAGCGGATCGCGCAGCTGCAGACGCTACCGGAGGCCGCGTTGACCGAACGCTACGGGCCGATCGGTGGCCGGCTGTATCGGCTGTCGCGCGGCATAAATCACCGGCACGTGCGCACCCTTCTGGGCGCCAAAAGCGTCTCGTGCGAAACCACTTTCGCCCGCGATATCGTCGATCCCCAAGACCTACGCCGACGGCTCTGGCTGCTGTGCGAGCGCTTGGCAGAGCGGCTGAAAAACCAAGGGCTCGCTGCCCGGCAATTGACACTCAAGCTCAAGACCGCCCGCTTTCGCGTGCGCACGCGTAGCCGTCAATTGCCGGCGCCGACGCAGCTTGCCGACACGCTCTTCCACGCCATGGCGCCGTTGCTGGCGCGCGAGGCCGACGGCACCGCCTTCAGGCTAATTGGCGTCGGCACACACCAGCCGACGTCGGAAGCCGAAGCCGATCTGCCCGACCTGGTCGATGACACGGTCACCCGGCGGCGCAATGTCGCCGCGGCAATCGACGCCGTGCGCGCGAAGTTGGGGCGTGATGCAATTACGCGGGGCCGTGCTATCGACACCGCCGCGGAGGCGGACCCGCCTACGGGCAGTCCGGACGCTCATACGCCTCGACGGCCACCAGGTCCCCGCTCACGATGATCTCGCCATAGTCGAACACCAGCGCGCGTGCGATGCCGTTGTCCTGCAAATCCACGCTGAGCTCGAAGTCGGGATCCGGCGTCGACCCGGCGCGCGGAAAGAAGGCGATGCGAACCTGCCACCACGGCCGGTCCATCGGCGGCCCTCGATCGGCGCCGGCCCCTTCCTGCGGCGAACGGCGCTCACCCAGGATCAGGGCGCTGGCCTCGAACGGCGTATCCTCCGGCCGCGGACCGTCGTAGTACGGAGCCACCAACTGCTGTTCTCCAGCCTCGGCGACCGCGAGGATCGCTTCCAGGTGCTGCATCGGAAACATCGTGCCGGCCGGCAATTCCAACTCTAGATCGGGTGGCTGCATGTAGTTCGCCGTTGCCCGGGCCCGGTCATCTTCGCGCAAGACGCCGCCGGTAGCTCGTTCAGCCACTTCGCCGTTGCGGCGCGTTACGGACGTGAAGCGAAATGTGCGGCCATCGGCGGACTCAAAGCTCGAATAGCGGATTTCAGAGGCAAACGTCATACCGGTACGCAACGACGCATTGGAGACGTAGAGCTGTTCGACCGCCCAGCCGTCGCACGTCAGCGTCCAGTCGACGCTCATGCCGCCCTCGATATCGATAAAGTCGCTCTGCGGCTGCGCCGAGGTGAGCGATAGCTCGTACAACGCGCGGTGGGGCGCCAATTCGCCCGCCACGCCGGCGATCGCGCTCAGAGCAAGAATCGGCACTGCGGCCACGCACGCCAGCAGGGTGTTCCGGCAAAGCTTGAGTACCACCATCATGGATCCTGCGTCCTGTCGATGCGCGTCCTGGCGTTGGTCGACCCCCGCGGGCAACATGCACATAGCCGCGTGACGCCGCTCACCACAACCATTATCACGGGTAGTCGAATGACGCAGAAGCCCGACGTGCTGGTCACCCGCCTGTTGCCGCCCGCCGTGATGGCGCGCCTGGCACGTGACTATGCCGCCCGCACCAACAACGACGACCAAGTCTACGCCGCAACCACCCTTGCAAAAAGATCCGAGGGATGCCAGGCGCTGCTTGTCTGCCCAACGGACCGGCTGAGCGCCGAGGTGATCGCCACGTTGCCGGATAGCGTGCGCGTCATCGCCACCTTTTCCGTCGGCTACGAACACATCGACCTCGACGCCGCCAAGGCACGCGGTATCGCCGTCACCAACACGCCCGACGTGCTCACCGATGCCACCGCCGATGTCGCCATGATGCTGTTACTCGGCGCAGCGCGGCGCGCGACCGAGGCCGAAGCGATCCTGCGCTCGGGCCAGTGGCGCAGCTGGGCAACAACGTGGATGCTCGGCACGCAGGTCACCGGCAAGAAGCTTGGGATCCTCGGCATGGGCCGCATCGGCCACGCGGTGGCCCGGCGCGCCCGTGGGTTCGATATGGAGATCCACTATCACAACCGTCGGCCCGTGCCGGACACCGAAGCGGTTGGCGCGATCTACCATGAGCGCGGTGAGGACATGTTGACGCAGTGCGAGTTCCTGTCGATTCACTGCCCGGCAACGCCGGAGACGCATCACTGGCTCAATGCCGCGCGCATCGCCGCGATGCCGGACGGCGCGATTGTGGTCAATACCGCACGCGGCCCCGTGGTCGACGACAACGCGATGATCGCGGCGCTGCGAAGCGGAAAATTGGCGGCGGCGGGCCTGGACGTCTACCAGCCCGTTGACGAAGTCCGGCGTGTCTGATTCTGTCTGAACATAGAGATTTAGACGGGCGTCGTGCGATGGCATTGAGACGACAGAGCGAGGTTCAGGGTGACCTCGTGGTGACATGGGCGGAGATGCCGCGTTCGCCTGGACACGCGTTTTCCGACCGGCTGCATGAGTTGCTGACCGAGTCTGGCTTTGACGGCTTCGTGGAGGCGACGTGCAAGCCATACTACGCACCTCGGATGGGGGCTCCTTCGCTGCCGCCGGGGCGTTATTTCCGGATGCACATGATCGGCTATTTCGAGGGCATCGGCAGCGAGCGCGGCATCGCTTGGCGCTGTTCGGATTCGCTGTCGCTTCGCGCGTTTCTGCGGTTGGCGAACCGGGACAAGGTTCCCGATCATTCCTGGTTGTCGAAGACGCGCGGCCGGCTGCCGCACGAGGTCCATGAAAAGGTTTTCGACTGGGTTCTGGCTCTCGTCGCCGCGCGCGGTCTGGTGAAGGGCGAGCGGATCGGCGTCGACGGCTCGACGATGGAAGCCAACGCCGCCCTGCGAGCCATCGTGCGGCGCGATAGCGGCGAGACCTATCGCGAGATGCTGACGCAAATGGCGAAGGAGAGTGGCGTCGAAACGCCGACGATCGACGACCTCGTCCGGCTCGATCGCCGGCGGAAGGGCAAGAAGCTTTCGAACAAGGATTGGACGAGCCCGACCGATCCTGATGCGAAGATCGCGCGGATGAAGGACGGCACCACGCATCTGGCCTACAAGCCCGAGCACGCGGTCGATCTCGACACCGGCGTCATCGTTGCGGCACCGATCTATCCAGCCGATGAAGGCGACACGACGACTTTGCCTGGGACGCTGGAGGCGGCCGCGCGCAACCTCGCCGAGGTCGGCCTGGCTCCAACACGGGCAGAGCCCTGCAGTCTCGTTGGCGACAAGGGCTATCATTCACGCGAGGGGCTGAAAGACCTCGACGGCGGCGTCTGGAAAACGCGGATCTCCGAGCCGGAGCCCGCCAACGGCTATCTGCGCTGGCATGGCGACCAGGCGGCACGTCAGGCTGTCTACGCCAACCGGGCGCGATTGAAGTCCGGCGTCGCGCGGAACGCCATGCGCAGGCGCGGTGAGATGGTCGAGCGCAGCTTCGCCCATGTCCTCGACCGTGGCGGCATGCGCCGCGCGTTGCTGCGGGCGCGCGAGAACGTCCACAAACGCTACCTGATCCATGTCGCCGGGTTCAATCTCGGCATTCTGATGCGCGCGCTGTTCGGATCAGGCACGCCGAGGGAGGCTGCGAGTGCAAAGAGCACCCTTTTGTTCGTTATTCAGTTCGATGCTGCCCTGGCGATCGCCATCGTGGCGAACATCGAAGGCAAACCAGCCATGCTCGTTATCATCATCATCGTCGCCCCCGAAACCGATTGATCAAAGCGCGACTTCATCACCGGGCTGCTATGAGGGCGAGCCGGATATCAATCCCGGCTATCTCGAATTGAAGAACGCCATGCTGATGCCGCATATCGGCAGCGCCACGGTAGAGACCCGCGATGCCATGGGCTTCAAATGCCTCGACAATCTGGACGCCTTCTTCGCCGGCGAAGACTTGCCGGACCGAGTGGCATGAGGGATTGAGCCAGGGGTCGGGCGCCGTTACGCGCACGCACGCCCAACTGGTGAAAGTCTTGCGGATACCGCGTTCGCGCAGCTAGCGACGGCGGCGGCTCGCAGTTGTGCGGCGGGCGTGCGCGTCTCGCAGAAGCGGGCGAGCGCTCCCACGGCGTGCTCGGGTCGTCGATCGCGCACTCGGCGATCGGACCAAAGGCCGCGCACGGGGTCAGCGCCGCAAGTTGCAACCGACCGTAGACCACCGACGGCGTCTGCGAACGCGGTTGCCGGTTCGGCGAATAAACAATCAACGGCTCAGCAGCGGCTGGCCTCGGCTCGACCTCGGCTTGCACGCGCACCGCCGCCAACCTCGGTCTCTCCGTCGTAGGCTCACCGGCGCTCGGCGCCTTGACGTCTGCCGTGGTCACGGGAGCCGATCTCGAAGCTGGCCGCGCCAGGCCCGCACTCTCCGGTTTCGCGGCCGGCCGTGTGGCGGGGACAAAAGCATCGGGCGGCATTGGCAGCGCCGCCATGAGGGTCATTACCTGATCGTTCGCACGCTCGGGCGCGTCTTGCACCTGAACGTCGCCAGGCCCGGACCACAACGGTATCGGACGATTGACGGACCACAGCCAATCATTGTTTTCGCGGTTTTCGCGCGCCGCCAATTGCGGTGGCCGCGACTGACTGGGTGAGGGTTCGATCAGCACGCGCGGCGCATCGGCAGCGGCTGCGACGCCCTCCGCCGGCGGCGCCCAACCCAGCGCTTGCGCCGGCAGCGCGGCCAAGGCGTCGACAATCGATTCCGCCCAAGGCGTCGGCTCTGCACGCTCAGCCACCTGCGGTGCGGCCAAAAGGGCCAATGGCGGCTGTTCGGAGGCCACGACGCTGCCACCCAGACCGACCGTCAGCGCGGCTAAGTCCGGCGGCAGCACCATCGGATCGTCTGTCACGGCGAGGCTCACGCCGGCACCCCAGCTTTCGTCGGTCGGGAGTACGGCGACCATGACGTGATGGTCCTCCTCACCAACCGGATCGACGCAAATGTCCATCCCGCGGACTACGCGCCACATCACGCAATCCTTATTCAGCGCGATGGAGATGGCATGATCGGTCAAGCCTTTGCCGGACGCGACATAGCTGATGCCGTTGAGAGCATAGGATGCAATGCTGAAAGCGGGTGGCAGGGCGCATCCGCCAACCACACATACTATCGGCAGGGCTACTGCCCAGGGGTGATGTCCCCGGAAGTGGTGTAGCTCGGCGCGCATTGGTCATCGGCGCTTTCCGGTAGGGTCTGGTTGCGACACCAACCTTTGACCGGAAGGACCACCGATGACCGATGACATGATGAACCTGCGCACGCTTGTGGAAAAGTCAGCGGACGCCGATCTGTTGCGTGAGATGATCGGCTTTGCCGCCGAGCGGTTGATGGAACTGGAGGTGGGCGCGTCTACTGGCGCCGCCTATGGCGAGAGGAACCCGCTGCGGCAGGCTCAGCGCAACGGCTACCGTGACCGCGACTGGGAGACGCGGGCGGCGACCGCCGAGCTGCGCATTCCCAAGCTGAGGAAGGGCTCCTTCTTCCCGAGCTTTCTTGAGCCGCGCCGCATGGCCGAGAAGGCGCTGACCGCTGTTATCCAGGAAGCCTATGTCCAGGGCATCTCGACGCGGTCGGTCGACGACCTGGTCAAGGCGATGGGCATGAGCGGCATCTCGAAGAGCCAGGTCAGCCGGCTGTGCGAGGAGATCGACGGCAAGGTGAAGGCTTTTCTGGAGCGGCCGATCGAAGGTGACTGGCCGTACCTGTGGATCGACGCGACCTATCTGAAGGTCCGTCGCGGCGGACGCATCGTGTCGGTCGCCGTCATCATCGCCGTCGGCGTCAACAGCGACGGCCGGCGCGAGGTGCTGGGCATGGAGATCGGCACCTCCGAGGCCGAGCCGATCTGGACGGAGTTCCTGCGCAAGCTGACGCGACTGCGCGGCGTCAAGCTCGTCGTCTCCGATGCGCATGAAGGCTTGAAGGCCGCCGTCACCAAGGTGCTGTGCGCCACATGGCAGCGTTGCCGCGTCCACTTCATGCGCAACGTGCTCGCCCATGCCGGGAAGAACGGGCGGCGCGTCGTCTCGGCCTTCATCGCCACCGCGTTCGCACAGGAGACGGCCGAGGCGGCGAGCCTTCAATGGCGTGCCGTCGCCGATCAGATCCGAACGAAGGTCCCGAAGCTTGCCGCCATCATGGACGACGCCGAGCCCGATGTGTTGGCATACATGACCTTCCCCAAGGAGCATCGCGCCAAGCTGCACAGCACCAATCCGATCGAGCGCCTCAACGGCGAGATCAAGCGCAGGACCGACGTCGTCGGCATTTTCCCCAACGATGATGCCATCGTCCGGCTGGTCGGCGCGCTCCTGCTCGAACAGAACGATGAGTGGGTCGTGCAACGGGCCAGATACATGACCCTGGAAACCATCGCCCAGATGAATGATGATCCTCTCATCAGCCTGCCAGCTGTCGCACGCTGATCATCCCGGCCCATGCCGGAGCGCGCGGCCATCTGCCGTCAGCTACGCCACTCCACGGGACACGATCGGCCCAGGCACTACGCGACACTCGAAATCCTCCCCAGGACCAGCCTCATTGCCGCCCGATTCGTGGTTAATTCCGCGCCTATCCGGTTAATTCGTACACCCACTACATGTAGGATGCTTCCACTCGCCAGAATATAGCTCGGCGTAGGTTGGAGCCTCGGCCTCTCCTGCGATTCCGAGCAATGAGCGGAAGGCGTTGAACGGGTAAAACCGCCTGTTGAAGCGGAACGTGAACTCATTGAGGTAGGCTTGTAGATGCTTTGCGCTCACGCCATGGTGGATGCCACTGAGCCAATTCTTCAGGTTGCTGAAGACGAGGTGGATGATCGGCATGAACTCTTCGGCCACCTCGGGGTCGCCGCATTCGGCAATGGCGTGGTGATCATAGCCGCGTGTCCGCAAGCTGCCATAGCCACTCCAATCGTCGGTGACGATCAGCGACCCCGGCATAACGGCGTTCTCGACGAAGCCACATAGCGAATCGGCGCTGCGGTCGGCAGCGACGGACAGCCGCACGCGCCCGGCGTAGCGGCCATCCTTCCGCTTGTCCTGCGCGGTGCCGGGCTCCCTGTGGCTGACTTCGACGGCAGCAGCCACCAGCGTCTTGTGGTGAACGCCTCGGCCTTCACCACGCATCCGGCCTCCAACATAGGTTTCGTCCACCTCGACATGCTCTCCTGCCCTGGCACCGATCCGATCCTGATCGGGCCGCACCATACCCGCGCGGAGCTTATGCAGGATGCCGAAGGCGGTTTCGTACCGCGTCAGCCCAAGCTGCCGCTGAAACTGCACCGCCGACATGCCCGGCGTCTGGCTGGCGACCAGATAGGCGGCCCAAAACCACGTGCTCAAAGGCGTGTGGCTGCGCTCCATGACCGTGCCGACGGTCAATCCCGTCTGGCGGCGGCAAGCGCGACAGGTCAGGACGCCAGGCCGCGTGGCGATGCGGAAAGGTTCACCCACGACGCCGCAGCGCGGGCAGGCGAACCCGTCACCCCAGCGAGCCCTTTCCAGGTAGGCGGCGCACGCCGCATCGTCGGAGAAAAGTCGCTGAAACTCGGGGAGGGATTGCGGGAAGGGCAGGTCGGTGCGGTCGAGAACGTCCATGACCCACTATCCGTTGTACGCACACAACCTATCCCTAGTGGGTGTATGCGTCAAGCGGATAGGCACGCAATGGACATTGCCATGGTTAATGGAGAGCCTGTAGAACGAGTGCGCGGATCGTTCGTGGCGGAAGGGCACCGTCATGCCGTCCCTCGGCTTCCTAAGGAGCACCTGTCTTCTCGTCTTTGCCGACCGTCACGGGACCATTCCAAGGTCTTTGGCGCGCTCTGGCTCGTATTGGATGATGATCGCTTCGTTTCCCTCGGTGTCGGCGAATTGAACGAGTTCGCCGACGGTTGGGATGGCGTGCTTCGTTCCGATCAGCCCGCCGCCGGCGTCCTTTATCGCGCCCATCGTGACGTCGAGGTTGTCGACGGCGAAGGAGCACTCAAACCCCTTTCGTCCCTCGGGCAACGGCTGAGTTCGTATCTGCAACGCGCCGTGGACGCCGGCACCATGTATCAAATAGAACTCAGGCGGCCCCCATGGTTCGAAGCGCCAGCCGAACACACGCTCGTAAAACCGCCTCGCACGATCGACGTTCTCGGCCTCGATGGCGAAGTGGGCGAGCTTGTTGGGCACCGCGATCTCCCAGGCGATGGCGACCGTGTGCTTGCCGTTCCCTCGCATGGGTGTCAAGTCCTTGCGAAATTCATGCGCCTAAGAGCAGACTACCGTCGACGGTGATTTTCCGTAAGCCAGTGTAGTGGTGGACGACGGTAGCCGAGTGGGTGCAGGCCATGATTTTTCGCCAGCTATTTGAACCCGTGTCCTGCACCTACACGTACTTGATGGCGTCTCGGCGTGGCGGCGAGGCACTGATCATCGACCCGGTCCTCGATAAGGTCGATCGCTACGTGCAGCTGCTGGGCGAGTTGGACGTCAAGCTGGTGAAGGCTATGGACACCCATGTCATGCCGACCACATCACCGGCCTGGGCGCACTGCGGGACAGGACACGCTGCGTAACGGTCATGGGCGAGCAGAGCGCCGTCGACGTCGTATCGATGCGTGTGCGCGATGGCGATCCGATCGAGGTCGAGGGGCTGAGCCTGCGGGCGATCCATACACCCGGGCGCACCAACGACTCGTACAGTTTCCTGATGAGCGACCGGGTGTTCACCGGCGATACACTGCTGATCCGCTGCACCGGTCGCACCGACTTCCAAAACGGCAATGCGGTCGATCAGTACGACTCGATCTTCAACAAACTGTTGAAGTGGACGCCTCCATTTACCTCGTGAATTTTGCCTCGTTGTGATTCTCTACGGCGGTTCGGTTTGAGGAGGTATTGATGAGGCAGGCTGGTCTGTTCGGCTTACCGGATCATCTTCGAAAGCTTTCGGCGACGGGTGATCCGTTGGAGGTGCTGGCAAAGGTCGTCGACTTCAAGATTTTCCGCGCGCCGCTTGAGGCGGCGCTGGGCTATTCGGACGGATCGAAAGGTGGCCGCCCGGCCTACGATGCGGTGGCGATGCTCAAGGTTCTGATCCTGGCCGCGCGGCACACGGTGAGTGACGAGCGGATGGAGTTTCTGATCCGCGATCGCTTGAGCTGGCTTCGCTTCCTAGGCTTCGATCTCGGAGCGCCGACGCCGGACCGCAACACCATATGGACCTTTCGCGAGCGTCTGGTCCGGGCCGGGGCGATGGATAAGCTGTTTGCCGCCTTCGATGGCGAATTGCGCCGGTGCGGCTATCTGGCGATGGGCGGGCAGATCGTCGATGCGACGTTGGTATCGGCGCCCAAGCAGCGCCACAGCGATGACGAGAAGCGGGCGATCAAGGCGGGCAAGAGCGCGTCCGAGGTCTGGCCCGATCAGCCAGCCAAGGCGGCGCAGAAGGACACGGATGCGCGGTGGACGGTGAAGACCGGGCGGCGCAAGAACCCCGCCGGGTCGCAACGGCGCATGCCCGACATCGCGATCCCGGTGTTCGGCTACAAGAATCATGTCGTCATCGATCGGGCCTACGGCTTCATCCGCGGCTCGGCTGTGACCGATGCCGCCCGCCATGACGGCAAGATGTTGCGTCAGCTCGTCACCGGCGACAATCTGGCCGCCGGCGTGTGGGCTGACAGCGCCTATCGCTCGAAGGCCAACGAGGCGTGGCTGGCCGGCAAGGGTCGGGTCTCCCACATCCACCGCAAGAAGCCGCCGGGCCGGGCCATGCCCAAGGCGACCGCCCAGGCCAATGCCCGCAAGTCAGCGGTCCGTGCGCATGTGGAGCACGTCTTCGCCCAGCAGAAGGATCGCATGGGCCTTTTCATCCGTACCATCGGGCTCAAGCGGGCGGAGGCCAAGATCGGCCTCGCCAACCTGGCTTACAATTTCCAGCGTCTGATCTTCCATGAGCGCAGGGCCGCCATGGTATGAGTCCGCCTGAATAGCGCCAAAACCCTCCGCCGAGAACGAAACGGCGGATGGTTGCGGACGTCAACACCGCCGATCTCAGCGAAAGTCGGACAGCACACCAAAATCTTCGTCAAATCCCCCGGTTGTTGGAGGTCTCCAGGTTGCCCGATGAGACGCTCGTCTACCCAGCGCATGACTACAAAGGCGACACGGTGTCTTCGATCGCCGAGGAAACGGCCTTCAATCCGCGGCTTCAGATTGCATCCGTCGAAGAGTATGTCGCCATGATGGACAGCCTCGACCTGCCCAATCCGATGATGATGGATGTGGCCGTGCCGGCAAATCTAAAGGTCGGGCTCAGCCAGGACGAGACCGAGGCGCGTGGCTGGTCATTGACCTGCGACGAGGCCCAGGCGCTTCTCGCCAGCCCGGACGTCGTGTTGGTCGACCTGCGCGACAACGCCGAGCGCGATCGCCGCGGCGTGATCGCGGGTTCGGTGCATGCTCCCTACACCGACCTCGACGAACACGTCCACGAGGGTGGCCTGTTGCACGCGCTGGCAGCGTCGACCGGAAGACGGCTGGTGCTTTATTGCGCCTACGGTGAGCGCTCGGCGATGGCCGTGCAGGCGGCGCAAGAGCCCGGGCTGACGTCGGCCTGCCACATCCGCGGCGGTATCGATGCCTGGGAGAAGCGCAAGCTGCCGACCGAGGCGCCCGGCGGTCACGGCGCCTGAACCCGTCAGGCGACGCCCAGCGCCCCGTCGCCGCCTTCAACCTCGACCCGGTCGCCCGCGACCCGCACGTGCCCCTCGGCAATCAGACGCACGGCCAGTGGGTACAGACGGTGCTCCATCCGGAGTATGCGCGCCGACAGTGCCGACGCATCGTCGCCCGGTAGGACCGGCACAACCGCCTGGGTGATGATCGGGCCGCTGTCTACGGCCGCGCGCACGAAGTGCACGGTGCAGCCGGAAATGCGCACACCGGCGGCAATCGCCTGCGCCTGGGCGTTCAAGCCAGGAAACGCCGGCAGCAGCGACGGATGGATATTGATCAGGCGGTCGTGCCAGGCTTGGCAGAAGCCGGGCGTGAGCACGCGCATGAACCCGGCTAGACACACGAGTTCGATGTCCGCCGCACGCAGCGAACGGTCGAGTGCTTGGTCGAAGCCGCCGCGATCGGCAAAATCACCATGCGAGACGGTCTCGCAGGCGATGCCCGCTGAGTCAGCTAGGCGCAGTCCCGGCGCATCCGCCTTATTGGAGATGACCAATGCGACCTCGGCGGGGTAGGACGGATCGGGCGCCGCCTCGGTGAGCGCCTGCAGGTTGGAGCCGCGCCCGGAAATCAGGACGCCGAGCCTCATGCGCGCCACGGCGCGTCCATATCCTGAACCACTACTGTCGGCGGTTCCGCGCCGGCGACGATCTCGCCGATCACGTGCACTGTCTCGCCGGCAGCGTTCAACTGCTCGCGCAGCTCCGCCGCGGCGTTCGGTGCGGCGATGATGGCCATGCCGATGCCGCAGTTGAATGTCCGGAACATCTCCGCCGGGTCAATGCCGCCGCTGCGCTGCAGCCAGCGGAATACTGGCTGACTTGGCCAGCGCGCACCGTCGATGCGGGCGCGGGTTCCGGCCGGGAGCACGCGTTCGAGGTTCTCGACGATGCCGCCGCCGGTGATATGCGCGAACGCCTTGACCGCGTGCCGAGCCCGCGCGCAGGCGCTGACATAAATGCGGGTCGGGCACAGCAGGGCGTCGGCCAGCGGAATGGAACTCGCGAAGGGCGCGGGCTCGCCGAGGTCGGCGCCCGTCTTCTCCAGCACCCGCCGGACCAGCGCGAAGCCGTTGGCGTGGACACCGTCGGACGCCAGCCCGAGCACCATGTCGCCGGGCGAAATCGCCGCCCGGTCGGGCAGCAGGTTCTCGCGCTCGACGATGCCGACGGCGAAGCCCGCGAGGTCATAGTCGCCGGCGCGGTACAGTCCCGGCATCTCGGCAGTTTCGCCGCCGATCAGGGCGCATTCCGCGGATTTGCATCCGTCCGCAATGCCCGCGATCACCGACCGCGCCACCGCGGCGTCGAGTTGCGCGGTGGCAAAATAGTCCAGGAAAAACAGCGGCTCCGCACCATGGACCGCCAGATCATTGACGCACATAGCCACGAGATCGATGCCGATCGTGTCGTGACGGCCGCAGTCGATCGCCAGCTTGAGCTTGGTGCCGACGCCGTCGGTCGCCGACACGAGGAGCGGATCGCGATAGTCGAGCGCCTTGAGATCGAACAGCCCGCCGAAGCCGCCGAGATCACCATCGGCGCCTGGCCGGCTTGTGGCGCGCGCCAGCGGCTTGATGGCGTCGACCAGTGCGTTGCCAGCCGCAATATCGACGCCCGCATCCTTGTAAGCTTTGGAAATGGGTCTCTCGATCCGTAAGTCGCTTGACGACGCTGGCCGAACTCCTGCAGACAGCCTACGGTATTGATACCGAATCCGGGGCAGCTTGTAATGCGCGAAACGAACGCTCGATACCGCGCCCACGCTGGACCGGCGTGGGCGGTCGCACTCATCGGCGCTATGGTGGCGCTGTCGCAGTCGCCCGCGGCCGCGCAAGAGCCTGGGGTGGCCGAGGTGTTCACGGCCCGCCGGGTTGCCGTCGACGTGACGGCGGAGAGCGCGGAGCGGGCACGTGAGCGCGCCATCCGCGAAGCCCGATCCAAGGCGCTGGAGCTGGTGCTGCGACGCATGACGCTGCGCTCGGACCACCCGCGCCTGATCGATCTGGCTGCCAGTGCCGGCGAACATCTGGTTCAGGATTTTGAGATCGATAATGAGCGTATATCTTCGGTGCGCTATCTCGCTGATTTCACGTACAGATTCAATCCCGGCGAAGTGCGTCTGATGTTGCAGCGGGCACAAATTCCCTATGCGGAAACCGCCTCGAAGGCGGTGCTCGTGATCCCGCTGCTCCGACGCACCGACGAGCTGCGGCTGTGGGAGGACACCAATCCGTGGCGCGATGCGTGGGCGTCAATGCCGCTGCGCGCGGGGTTGGTGGCCATGACCGTGCCATTCGGAGATCTGGCCGACATAGCGTCCCTCAGCGCCGCCCAGGCGGCTGAGCTCGACCCCTTCCGGCTCGGCGACCTCGCTCGTCGCTACGGCGCGGGTGACAGCATCGTGGTCACCGCCGATGCCGGCCTGGGCGATCAACAGGCGGCTCCAATTGTGAATGTCATCGCGGTGCGCGTTGGCGCGACGTCGCGCGATCCGTTGACAATTCGCATCACCGGCACGCGGAACGAGCCGATTGACACCGTCCTTGAGCGGGCCGCCGAAGCTACGGCGGCCGCGATCGAGGATGACTGGATCAGGGCGAATTTGCTGCGCTTCGATCAGAAAAACCGCATGGACGTTACGGTCGCCGTCGCCTCGGTGGCTGAATGGGTATCGGTGCGGTCGGTACTCGATAGCATTGCGGTGGTGACCGAGTGGCGCATTTCCCAGTTGCGCAGCGATTCGGTTCACCTGGAGCTGTTCTACATTGGCGCGGAGGAGCAGCTTCAACAGTCGTTGGCGCAGTCGAACCTGGTGCTGGAGCGTCCGTTCGGCGCCGATCCGTTCGCGTTCGGCCCCGCCGGTAGCAGTACGCGCATCATCCGGAGTATCGACGACGGCTTGCGCTAGAGCGTCATCGGGTGCATGGCAGCCTGCCAAATCTCATAACGCTGGCGCGATTGCTGTCCGCGCCGGTCGGTATTTGGCTAATCGCAAGCGGGAACTACGGCTACGCCTTCTGGCTATTTTTGGCCGCCGGCCTTTCCGATGCCGTCGACGGCTTCCTGGCCAAGCGCTTCGATATGCAAAGCGAACTGGGCGCGTACCTTGACGCCATCGCCGACAAGGTGCTGCTGGTCAGCGTATTCGTGACCATTGGTGTGCAGGGTTATCTGCCGCAATGGCTGGTGATCCTTGTCGTGTTTCGCGACCTTCTCATCGTCGGCGGCTACCTGATGGTAAGGCTCATAGTCGGGCAGATGGGCGTGGTGCCGAAATGGAGCGGGAAAGTCACGACCGCTACGCAAATCGCCCTGGCGGCAACGGTGCTGGCTGGGCTCGGCCTCGAATTCGATCCGGCGCCGCTGGTGACAGGGCTCGTCTGGGCGACCGCGGCGGCGACGATCTGGTCGGGAGCCTCCTACATCGCGGTCGGTCTTCGCGCAGTGAACGCCACACCCGATGAAGTGCCGGGCAGCGACGTAGAATGAGCGCTCGGCAGCAGGTCCAAATCTGGCTGGCGGTCGCGATCGCCTCGGTGGCTCTGTTGTACCTACTGCGCGGCATCATGCTGCCGTTCGTGGCCGGCGTCGGTATCGCCTACCTGCTCGATCCGTTGGCCGACAGGCTGCACCGGAAGGTTTCACGCACCGTCGCTACCAGTCTGATCATATTTGGTTTCTTGCTCATCCTAGTCGCGGCCATGGTGATCGTTCTCCCGATCGCCCAGGCGCAGATCGTCGGCTTCATCGGTCGAGTGCCCGAATATGCCGAGGCTCTACGATCGTTGCTCGAACGCGCAGGGGCGCTGATCAAGTCGCGCATCGACCCCGGCGACCTTGAGCGGATACGGGCCGTTGCCGGGGAATATGTCGGCCGTGCGGTGGACTGGATACTCGGCGTCATGGGCGATCTGTGGAGCGGCGGGGCGGCGTTCCTCAATCTGCTGTCGCTGCTGTTCATCACTCCAATCGTCGCCTTCTACCTGCTGCGGGATTGGGACGACCTCACCGCGCGCATTGACGGCTGGCTGCCGCGGGATCACGCCGACGGGATACGTCGGATCCTGGGTGAAATCGATCAGCGGCTCGCGGGGTTCGTTCGCGGGCAACTCATGGTCGCGACGATCCTCGGCACCTTCTACGCCGTCGGGCTCAGTCTGCTGGGGCTGGAATTCGGACTGGTCATCGGTCTCGGCGCGGGCGCCGTGTCACTGGTGCCGTTCGTGGGCGCGATTTCCGGCTTCATCGTCGCGGTATCGGTGGCGTTGTTCCAATTTACCGGCGAGTGGCTGGCGGTCGGGTTGGTGGCAGCCGTGTTCATTGTGGGGCAGGTGCTGGAAGGCAATTTCCTGACGCCAAAATTGGTCGGTGATCGTATTGGTCTGCATCCGGTCTGGGTCATCTTCTCTGTGCTGGCCGGCGGCGTCCTGTTCAGTTTCGCCGGTGTGCTGCTCGCGGTACCGGCTGCGGCCGTGATCGGCGTCCTCGTGCGTCACGCGCTTGCGCGCTATCGGCAAAGCCGCTTGTATCTTGGATCGGGCGGCGAAGGTGTCACCAACGGCACATGACGGCTATGGCCGACACGCGTAACGGCGAGCAGTTGCCACTCGATCTGAGTTGGCAGCCGGCTTACACCCCCGAGGACTATCTGGTAACGCCGTGCAATCGCACTGCCCACGCCTGGGTGGAGAGGTGGCCGAGCTGGGATTCCGCCGGATTGGCGTTATGGGGACCGCCCGGCTGCGGCAAGTCGCACTTGCTGGAGATATGGCGACGACGGGCGAGTGCGGTCTTGATCACCGCTGAAGACCTGCCGAAGCTTGATCAGCGCTGCCGGCAGGAACCGTGGCGCGCCGTCGCGTTCGACGGTATCGGCGCGTCAGCGGGCGATCCGTCGCTCGCGGCTCCGTTGCTTCACGTCTTCAACGACATCGTCGACCGTCAGGGGAACCTGCTGATCGCCGACCGGCGACCGCCTGCGCAATGGTCGATCGGGCTCGCCGACCTGCGCTCGCGGCTGAACGCGCTGCCGGCCATCGCCATCGATGCGCCGGACGATGAGTTGTTGGCGGCGCTGCTCGTGAAACATGGTGCAGACCGGCGGATTCGCATCGGCCAAGGCGAAATTGCCTATCTGCTGCCGCGCATTGAGCGCTCCTTCGCCGCGGTGAGACATCTGGTCCATGCGATCGACCACGCCGCCTTGGCACAGCATCGTGCCGTCACTATCCCTCTGTTGCGCCGGGTTTTGGATAGTTTGGCCGAGCGAGACCGCAGGTAGATGGCCGGTGAGCGCCGCGCCGGCGTAATAGACCTGGGATCGAACTCGGTTCGCCTGGTCGTGTTCGACCACGACGGACGGGCGCCGCAAGAGGTGTTCAACGAGCGCGTCCAATGCGAATTGGGGCGCGGAATCGCGCTCACCGGCAGGCTGAACGAAGACGGTGCGGCGCGGGCGTTGGCCTGCCTGCCTCGGTTTGCGACGATCGCGCGCAAGATGGGCGTCGATGACCTGATCACGCTGGCCACGGCCGCGACGCGTGACGCAGCCGACGGACCTGAATTTCTCGACAAAATCACACAAGGGCTGTCGCTCAACGTGCGCCAACTCACCGCCGAAGACGAGGCCCGGCTGTCGGCTTATGGTGTGATCGCCGGCATTCCGGACGCTATGGGGCTGATGGGCGACTTGGGCGGAGGCAGCTTGGAAGTGGCGCAGATCAGCGGTCAGGTACTGGGCAAGACGGCGACCTTGCCTCTCGGGGTTCTGCGTTTCGCGGCGATCGAGCCCTCGTCGTGGTCCGACTACGCCGACGAGCGGTTGGAACAGCTGGACTGGCTGTCGGGGATGGGCGGTTGCACATTCTATACGGTGGGCGGCGCCTGGCGGGCTATCGCCCGCGCCCACATCACCCAATCCAACCACCCGCTCCACACGATCCAGCACTATGAATTGAGCGCGTCCATTTTAGCCGAGTTCTGCCAGGCGTTGGAGACGCTGCACGCCCAGAACACTGCCCTCGCCGGCATGGTGTCGGCGCGGCGGGCGGCAAGCCTGCCGGCCGCCGCGCGGGTGCTGGAACGGCTGCTGCGGCACACCGGGGTCGAGCGTGTCGTGTTCTCCGCCTTCGGACTGCGCGAGGGTTTTCACTATGACCGACTCCGCCCTGAGGCCCGCGCTATCGATCCGCTGCTCGCTGGCAGCGCCGATTTCGCCCGCCGCGAAAGCAGGTTCGATACCGACCGCGCGCGGCTCGATAGCTGGCTCGCGCCGCTGTTCGACCATGACGGTCCCGGCCGGCGACGGTTGCGGCGGGCGGCGTGCGATCTGGTGGACATCGCCTGGCACGAGCATCGCGACGATCGCGCGACCGAGGCCTTCCATCGCGTACTGCGACTGCAACTTGTGGGGATCGATCACCGGGCGCGCTCGGCTCTCGCGCTGGTGATGTATCACCGCTATGGCGGCGCGGTGGCCGAACGGCTTGAAGCGGTGCGTGCGCTGATCGACGATGATACCCGCCAGTGGGCAAATCGATTGGGGCTAGCCTTGCGCCTGGCGATGACGCATTGCGGCGGTCGGTTCGATCTGTTGACGGGAACGCGGCTGTGCGAGCGTGAGAAGGCGATCGAGCTCGAACTATCGGGCGCAGCGTCCGTGCTGGACGGCGAAGTCGTTCGGCGCCGGCTTGCGGCGCTGGCCGCACAATGGGGCAAGGACGCCTCGGTCACGTTGGTCTAGCCGCAGAGACTATGGTCGCTCAGTCGTCCATGGCAGCCGGCGACACCAGACGCCCCGGCTGCGGCTCCTGCAGCGGTTGATCGGGCGCATCTTGCCCGATCGAGCGCACCTCCACCTTCTTGTCGGCGATGGCAAGCGCGATCTCGCCGCGCTTGAGGCGCAGTGCATCCTCGCCGAACACCTCGCGGCGCCAGCCTTTGAGCGCCGGTACGGGCGCGTCGTCCTCGGCGGCAATCCGCTCGACGTCGCCGGCGCTGGCGACCAGCCGCTGCGCCACGTGGTGTTGGGTGCATTTGAACTTCAGCAGGACCTTGAGCAAGTCGGATAGGGAACCCGCGGAATTGCGTTGCGACGCCGGCCGCGTCCGGGAAGGGGCCTGATCACGCGGCAGCCCAAATCCGTGCGCGACGGCGGCAAGCAACTCCTCTGCGGCGGCGCTATTGGAGAAGCCGTTGGAGATGGCGCGCCGGCGCGACAAATCCGCGGCCGTCTCGGGTGGATGTGCCGCCAGCTCCAGCAAGGCGTCGTCGCGCAGCACGCGATTGCGTGGCACGTCGCGGGCGATCGCTTCGCGTTCGCGCCACGCCGCCACCGCCTGCAGAATCGCCAGGAACCGGGCGTCGGTCGAACGCGGCTTCAAACGCTGCCAGGCTTGCAGCGGCTCGGGACGATAGGTCGCGGGGTTCGTCAGCCCAGCGACATCTTCCTGAAGCCAGCGCTCACGGCCGTTCTGTTTTAGCTGGTCGCGCAGCCGCTCGAACGGTTCACGCAATAGGGCGACGTCCGCAATCGCATAGTCTAGCTGCCGCTGGCTCAAAGGGCGCCGCGCCCAGTCGGTGAAGCGCGACGACTTGTCGAGTTGGTGGCCGCTCATCTTCGAGATCAAGGTTTCCAGTCCCACTTGATCGCCGAAGCCGCAGACCATCGCGGCCAACTGAGTGTCAAACAGTGGCGTCGGCACGCGGTCGCTCATGTGATGGAATATCTCGATGTCCTGACGTGCGCTGTGAAAGACCTTCAGCACCGGTGCGTCGTTGAGAAGCTCGAAAAGCGGCTGCAAATCGATGCCGTCGGCCAGTGGATCGATCGCCACCGCGTCCGTCGGGCCGGCAATCTGCACCAGGCACAACTTGGGCCAATATGTCCGTTCGCGGATGAATTCCGTGTCGACGGCGACGAATTCGGTTTCGCGCAGATCGGCGCAGAAGGCCTGTAGCCCTGCGGTATCGGAGATCAGCGTCATCCGCTCAGCTATACAGGGTTTGGTGGCCTCGACAAAGGCAAGGCCCAGAGCGCATGGGTCGGAATTCTTGACAAGTAGAGCGCCCCATGTGCAAACGCCGCTGACCCTCCGTGTCAGCCTGGACCCCGATTAGCCTCATGCATCCATACCGAACGCATAATTGCGCCGAGTTGCGGCCGACGCATACCGGCGAGCGCGTGCGCTTGTCCGGATGGGTGCACCGACGGCGCGATCACGGCCACCTGCTGTTCATCGATTTGCGCGACCACTTCGGCATCACGCAATGCGTTGTCGATGTCTCCAGCCCATTGTTCCAGGCAGCCGAGTCCGCGCGGGTTGAATCGGTCGTGACGGTGACCGGACCCGTGGTGGCACGCACCGAGGATACGGTGAACCCGAGCCTGCCGACCGGCAGCGTGGAAGTGCACATGGACGAATTCGTCGTCGATGCTGCGGCCGAACTGCTGCCGCTTCAGGTCAACAGCGACGAGGACTATGGCGAGGACATTCGGCTGCGCCACCGCTATCTCGATCTGCGCCGGCACAAGATGCACCGCAATATCGAGCTGCGAAACAGCGTGATCTCGTCGATCCGCCGGCGCATGACCGAGGCCGGCTTCATGGAGTTTCAGACCCCGATCCTGACCGCGTCGAGCCCAGAAGGCGCGCGCGATTTCCTGGTACCCTCGCGCCTGCACGCCGGAAAATTCTACGCCCTGCCGCAAGCGCCGCAGCAGTTCAAGCAGTTGCTGATGATCGCCGGCTTCGACCGCTACTTTCAGATCGCGCCTTGTTTTCGCGATGAGGACAGCCGTGCGGACCGCTCGCCCGGCGAGTTCTACCAGCTCGACTTCGAGATGAGCTTCGTAACGCAAGAGGATGTTTTAGCTGCCATCGAGCCGGTGCTGGCGGGCGTGTTCGAAGAATTCGCCGCATGGGATCGCGACACGCCCCGTCCGGTGAGCCCGTTGCCCTTTCGCCGTATCGCCTATGATGACGCGATGCTTCGTTATGGCTCCGACAAGCCGGACTTGAGAATTCCCATAGAGATATCGGACGCGACCGAGGTCTTCCTCGGCAGCGACTTCAGGATGTTCGCAAACGCCGTTGCCAAGGGCAGTGTCGTGCGCGCCATCCCGGCGCCGGGTGCGGCGGCGCGGCCGCGCAGCTGGTTTGACCGCCTGAACGATTGGGCCCGTGAACAGGGCGCCGGTGGTCTTGGCTATGTCGTGTTCGATGGCGCCGCGAAGGGGCCGCTCGCCAAGTTCCTGTCCGAAGATCGGATTGACGCTCTTCGCGGACTGACCGCTGCGGGCGATGGCGACGCCGTATTCTTCGCCTGCGATGCGCCGCCGGCGGCGGCGCGGTTCGCCGGCCTGGCCCGCACCCAGCTGGCGCATGAATTGAGCCTGATCGATGCCGACCAGTTCCTGTTTTGCTGGATAACCGACTACCCGATGTATGAGCGCGACGAGCAAACCGGCAAAATCGAGTTCTCCCACAATCCGTTCTCGATGCCCCAGGGCGGCCTGGAAGCCCTGGAGACGCTGGATCCATTGGCGATCAAGGCGTTGCAGTACGACATCGTGTGCAACGGCGTTGAGCTCAGCTCGGGCGCCATCCGCAACCATCGCCCGGACATCATGTACAAGGCGTTCGAGATCGCGGGCTACGGCCGGGACGAGTTGGAGTCACGGTTCTCGGGCATGCTGAACGCGTTGAGGTTCGGCGCGCCGCCACATGGCGGTTCGGCGCCGGGGATCGACCGCATCGTGATGCTGCTCGCAGACGAACCAAATATTCGCGAAGTGATTGCTTTTCCGATGAACCAACGCGCCGAAGACCTGATGATGCAGGCGCCCAGCCCCATCGACGCCGAACGACTGCGTGAACTCCACATCCGGCTGGCGCCTCCTCCGGTGACGCGCCGAGACTAGCAAATCGGTACCGGAAGCATTGCCGTCGACGATGACTTCCGCACCACATATAAAAATGGCGCCCTGTGGATAATTCGAGCGCTGATTCACTACCCAAGTTTTGCTCGACGCTTCAAACTAGCGCAAAATTCGCAATAAATTAGTTGAATTAACCGTCCCTATCCGCTTGACGCATACACCCACTAGGGATAGGTTGTGTGCGTACAACGGATAGTGGGTCATGGACGTTCTCGACCGCACCGACCTGCCCTTCCCGCAATCCCTCCCCGAGTTTCAGCGACTTTTCTCCGACGATGCGGCGTGCGCCGCCTACCTGGAAAGGGCTCGCTGGGGTGACGGGTTCGCCTGCCCGCGCTGCGGCGTCGTGGGTGAACCTTTCCGCATCGCCACGCGGCCTGGCGTCCTGACCTGTCGCGCTTGCCGCCGCCAGACGGGATTGACCGTCGGCACGGTCATGGAGCGCAGCCACACGCCTTTGAGCACGTGGTTTTGGGCCGCCTATCTGGTCGCCAGCCAGACGCCGGGCATGTCGGCGGTGCAGTTTCAGCGGCAGCTTGGGCTGACGCGGTACGAAACCGCCTTCGGCATCCTGCATAAGCTCCGCGCGGGTATGGTGCGGCCCGATCAGGATCGGATCGGTGCCAGGGCAGGAGAGCATGTCGAGGTGGACGAAACCTATGTTGGAGGCCGGATGCGTGGTGAAGGCCGAGGCGTTCACCACAAGACGCTGGTGGCTGCTGCCGTCGAAGTCAGCCACAGGGAGCCCGGCACCGCGCAGGACAAGCGGAAGGATGGCCGCTACGCCGGGCGTGTGCGGCTGTCCGTCGCTGCCGACCGCAGCGCCGATTCGCTATGTGGCTTCGTCGAGAACGCCGTTATGCCGGGGTCGCTGATCGTCACCGACGATTGGAGTGGCTATGGCAGCTTGCGGACACGCGGCTATGATCACCACGCCACTGCCGAATGCGGCGACCCCGAGGTGGCCGAAGAGTTCATGCCGATCATCCACCTCGTCTTCAGCAACCTGAAGAATTGGCTCAGTGGCATCCACCATGGCGTGAGCGCAAAGCATCTACAAGCCTACCTCAATGAGTTCACGTTCCGCTTCAACAGGCGGTTTTACCCGTTCAACGCCTTCCGCTCATTGCTCGGAATCGCAGGAGAGGCCGAGGCTCCAACCTACGCCGAGCTATATTCCGGCGAGTGGAAGCATCCTACCAGCCCGTTGACGAAGTCCGGCGTGTCTGATTCTGTCTGAACATAGAGATTTAGACGGGCGTCGTGCGATGGCATTGAGACGACAGAGCGAGGTTCAGGGTGACCTCGTGGTGACATGGGCGGAGATGCCGCGTTCGCCTGGACACGCGTTTTCCGACCGGCTGCATGAGTTGCTGACCGAGTCTGGCTTTGACGGCTTCGTGGAGGCGACGTGCAAGCCATACTACGCACCTCGGATGGGGGCTCCTTCGCTGCCGCCGGGGCGTTATTTCCGGATGCACATGATCGGCTATTTCGAGGGCATCGGCAGCGAGCGCGGCATCGCTTGGCGCTGTTCGGATTCGCTGTCGCTTCGCGCGTTTCTGCGGTTGGCGAACCGGGACAAGGTTCCCGATCATTCCTGGTTGTCGAAGACGCGCGGCCGGCTGCCGCACGAGGTCCATGAAAAGGTTTTCGACTGGGTTCTGGCTCTCGTCGCCGCGCGCGGTCTGGTGAAGGGCGAGCGGATCGGCGTCGACGGCTCGACGATGGAAGCCAACGCCGCCCTGCGAGCCATCGTGCGGCGCGATAGCGGCGAGACCTATCGCGAGATGCTGACGCAAATGGCGAAGGAGAGTGGCGTCGAAACGCCGACGATCGACGACCTCGTCCGGCTCGATCGCCGGCGGAAGGGCAAGAAGCTTTCGAACAAGGATTGGACGAGCCCGACCGATCCTGATGCGAAGATCGCGCGGATGAAGGACGGCACCACGCATCTGGCCTGCAAGCCCGAGCACGCGGTCGATCTCGACACCGGCGTCATCGTTGCGGCGCCGATCTATCCAGCCGATGAAGGCGACACGACGACTTTGCCTGGGACGCTGGAGGCGGCCGCGCGCAACCTCGCCGAGGTCGGTCTGGCTCCAACACGGGCAGAGCCCTGCAGTCTCGTTGGCGACAAGGGCTATCATTCACGCGAGGGGCTGAAAGACCTCGACGGCGGCGTCTGGAAAACGCGGATCTCCGAGCCGGAGCCCGCCAACGGCTATCTGCGCTGGCATGGCGACCAGGCGGCACGTCAGGCTGTCTACGCCAACCGGGCGCGATTGAAGTCCGGCGTCGCGCGGAACGCCATGCGCAGGCGCGGTGAGATGGTCGAGCGCAGCTTCGCCCATGTCCTCGACCGTGGCGGCATGCGCCGCGCGTTGCTGCGGGCGCGCGAGAACGTCCACAAACGATACCTGATCCATGTCGCCGGGTTCAATCTCGGCATTCTGATGCGCGCGCTGTTCGGATCAGGCACGCCGAGGGAGGCTGCGAGTGCAAAGAGCACCCTTTTGTTCGTTATTCAGTTCGATGCTGCCCTGGCGATCGCCATCGTGGCGAACATCGAAGGCAAACCAGCCATGCTCGTTATCATCATCATCGTCGCCCCCGAAACCGATTGATCAAAGCGCGACTTCATCACCGGGCTGCTACGATAATCGTCGGCGGCTCGGGCAAGCCGTGGCGTCTGTTTGCTGGTATTTGGCGCAAAACGGCGATGCACCGTCATTACCATCGCGCCTTATCCACAATCTGGGCGACGTTTCAGCGGGCGCAATGGGGCATAGTGGCGACACGTCCGCGGTGTGCCGAGGCGGCCGGGAGAAAACGACGTTGACGACTGCGATGCACCGCGACGGCAAATGGCGGATCCTCCTGGTTCAGGAGCCGACCGCAGGCGGAACGGCCCGCCACGTGTTGGATCTGGCGCGAGGGCTCGATGCCGCCGGCCACGACGTGCATCTGCTTTACGCCAACCGCCGCGCCGAGCCCTGGATCGAAGCCGAGCTGGCGTCCCTCGACGGCGTCACGCGGGCGCACGTCGATATGCGGCGGGCACCGCATCCGTCCGACCTGGCCGCTTGGTATCAGATCCGTCGATACGCCGCCAAAAACGGGCCGTTCGACTTGATCCACGGGCACAGCTCCAAGGGCGGTGCGTTGGCCATGTTCGCCAGCACGCGGCGAAGCACCGCACGAGTGTGGACACCGCATTGCCTGCGCAGTTTCGACCCCGCGCTGGCTGGCGGCGCACGGCGTTTTTACGAACGGCTCGAGCGTTTGATCGCCCGCCGCGCGGACGCCGTGATCGCGGTCTCGGGCGAGGAGTACACGCATGCGCTGCGCATGGGCATGGACGAACGGAAAATGCATGTCGTCGTCAACGGCGTGCGCCCGCTGCCACCCCTGGACCGCGCCGAGGCGTGCGCGCGCTGGGGCCTGGCGAGCGACGCCGTGTGTATCGGCTTCGTCGGCCGCTTCGCGCCGCAGAAGGCGCCCAGCCGTATCGTCGAGGCGTTCGCACAGGTGTCGAAGCACAACGACGATGTACAACTGGCGATGGTCGGCGAAGGGCCACTGCAAGCACCGGCAGAAGTCCGGGCGCGCGAGCTGGGCGTTGCCGACCGTGTTCGCTGGCTGCCGGCTGCCACCGGAGCGGCGGCGATGGCGGCGTTCGATATCTTCGCCATGCCCAGCGTCTATGAAGCGATGCCGTACGTGCTGCTGGAGGCGGCAGCGGCCGGCCTGCCCATCGTCGCCACCGCGGTCGGTGGCACCAGCATCGCTATCCACGATGGGGTCAATGGCTACGTCGTGGCGAACTGGGACGAGGCCGTCTATGCCAACCGTCTCTCCGAATTGGTCGCCGATGGGGAGCTGCGCGCGCGCATGGGTAAGGCATCGCGCGCGATCGCCGAGGGACGAACGGTCGAACGCATGATCGCCGAGACCGCGGGCGTCTACGCGCACTCACTGCAGCAACAGATCGAGACCAAACGCGGACCGTCGGCGCCTGGCATCGGAGTGCCAGGCAACACGCAATCCTCGAGGTCGGTGCCATGACGGCCATCGCCGCGCCGGCGCGCGACACCTTCAAGCTCAGCGACACGCGCTTCGTCGCGTTGGCGCTCTTGGTGGCAAGCAGCTCCTACGTGGTGATCGAACCGGCGCCATACGACCTCTTCGCAATCGGGTTGATGGTGGTCCTTTTCGTCGGTGGCGGTTTGCGCTTGCCCACCGGGCTCGCGGTTCCGTCGTTTCTTCTCGGCGTGTTGGCCATCGCCAATTTCGTCCCCGGAATGACGGCCGCCAATGGGCCGCGAGCGCTGTTCTTCTTGGCTGTGACCGTTTACCTGTTCATGAACTGGTACTTGTTCGTCGGCCTCATTTACGAGAACCCGCCAAAGGCGATCGCCTATTTGTGGCGGGGCTATCTGATCGCTGCGGCGATCGCGGTCACCTTTGGCGTCGCGGGCTACTTCCACCTTGTGCCGAATTTCGCCGACTTGCTCGTGGCCGGCCGGGTAAAGGCGCTGTTCAAGGATCCGAATGTCTACGGGCCCTTCCTCATCCCGCCCATCCTCTATCTGCTGACGATGATTGAAGGTCGGACTTCGCCCATCACCAAGGCAGCGGCGTTGGGATTCTGCATGGTGCTCGTATTCGGTGCCTTTTTAAGCTTCTCGCGCGCCGCCTGGGCCAACATGATCCTTTCGTTCGGACTGTTCTATCTGCTGCGCTTCCTGGCGTCGCGCTCGGCGAAGTATCGCGTGCGAACGGTCGTGATGGCCGTCGTGATCGGTGCGTTCGGGATCGGCGTTATCGCCTATGCCATCACTCAACCGGAAGTTTCGGAGCTGTTCAGCAAGCGGGCACGCTTCATCCAGCGATACGACTCGGTGCGGTTCGGCACCCAATGGGCGGCGCTCAGCGAAGCGGCGACCAATCCCTTCGGCATCGGCCTGGGCCAATCCGAGCGCACCTTCAATAAGGCGACGCACAACCTTTACCTGCGCGTTATCGTGGAGAACGGCTGGATCGGCGCCGCCGCCTTCTTCGGGTTTGTGATCGTGACGATGTGGCGCAGCTTGATGTTTTTCATGAGGGAGACGCCAGTCCAGTCCACCTTTATCGTCGCGCTTGCCGCCGCGCTTGGATGCCTGGGCAATTCCGTCGTGATCGACAGCCTGCATTGGCGTCATATGTGGCTACTGTTCGCGATATTGTGGGGCGTGATGCTGGCCTACCCACCGCGCCCGGCGGAACGGGCTCCGCCAGCACCGTGGCCGACCTGAGCGGGCCCGAGCTAACCCGCGGCGCTGCCATGCCCCGATTGGCCGTCTTGATCGCCGCATACAATGCGCAGGAGGGTCTTACCGACTCGTTGCGGTCCCTCGACGCACAGGCGGTACCATTCGACGTCTTCGTCGTCGATGACGGCAGCCAACCGCCGCTGAACGTCGACCCTGGTGACTATATCCATCGCGTAGAGCTGCAGCGAATGCGCCACAATGTCGGCCCGAGCGAGGCCCGCAACGTCGCACTGCGCCGGATCTTCACCGAGGGGTACGGCTACGCCGCGGTGCTCGATGCCGGCGACGTCGACATCGACGACCGGCTGACCCGGCAGATGGCGTTCCTGGAGTCACATCGCGACATCGCGCTGGTCGGCGCCTGGGCGCAGCACGTCGATCAGACAGGCAAGACCCTATTCACATTCAAGGCACCGATCCGTCCGCGCCAGGTTCGCCGCCGGCTTCGCTACGGCATGGCGTTCGTGCATCCGACTTGTATGTTCCGGGTCTCTGCGTTGCGAACGGTCGGCTTTTACACCGAGGATTACCCGGTAGCGGAAGACTACGAGATCGTCTACCGCCTCGCCGATCGCTATGACACCGCTAACCTCCCGCGCGTCCTGCTGATCAAGGGGGAAGACCCGTTCGGCCAGTCCATCGGCAAGCGGCGGCAACTGCTGTGCTCGTGCATTCGCGTGCAACTCCGCTACTTCTCGTTCTTGGACCTGCATTCGTATCTGGGCATCGTCTACAGCCTGGCGATCTCGATGTTTCCCTATGGGCTGCTGGTGTGGCTGAAAACGTTGAGCAAGGAAGCGCGGTGACCGCCGCACGCGACGCCGCCCTGCCAAATGTGATCGCGTGCGGCGATTGAACACTTGGCGTGTGCCCACGGGCGTGGCGTAATCGATCCAGGTGCCGCGTTTGAACGGCGCCTTGACCGCGCAATAACCGCCGCACCTAACGGCGAACGAAGGGCAGGAGGCCATGGCGAACCACAACGATGCTCGCGGCCGGCCGGACATCGCACGACGGGCGGTGCTGGTGGGCACCGGCGCCGCCACGGCGATGACCGCCGCCGCGTTGGCGACGTCTGCGTCCGCGCAGCCGGCATCGTCGAACGCGCTCAACGTGCGTGACTTCGGCGCCGCCGGAGACGGTGCCAACGACGATAGCGGCGCGATTATCGGCGCCATCGACTCTGTCTCGGCCGACGGCGGTGAGCTGTTCTTTCCGCCCGGTGTGTATCGGGCGCGCAACCTGAACTTCGCCGGACGTGCGCGTTATCGCGGCGTGCCCGGTGCGAGCGTTCTGTCATTGGCACCCGGCGCGCGGTTCCTGGGCGCTGTCGATCGAGCACAAGACGTTGAGTTTTCCGGCCTCACATTCAACGGCGACGGCCAGACGCCGTTCGAACACGATGCTCTGGTGACTGTCTCGGGCGGGGCGCAGCGCGTGACCTTTGACAATTGCACGTTGCGCGACTGCGCCAATCACGGGTTGCTCATAGATGAGTCGGCCTGTCGCATATCCAACTGCCTGCTGGAGCGGGTGGCCGACTTCGCCATAAAGGCGGAGACTGCCGAGCCGGTGCAGATTGTCGGCAGCACGATCCGCGATATCGGCAACTAATGGCATTCGCGTGCAGCGACCGGAACCCGGCCCGTCACAGACCGTCATCGCCAACAATGTCATCACCGACATCCACGCCGTCGACGGCGGCAGCGGCCCCTACGGCAACGCCATCAGCATATTCCGTGCGCACAACGTCATCGTTCAACGCAACCACATCACCGACTGTGCGTTCTCGGCTGTCCGCTCCAACGCCGGCAATGGCTGCCAGGTGGGCGGCAACCATTGCGCGCGCCACGGCGACACGGTCGTGTGGATCGAATTCGGCGCATCCGGCGCCGTGGTAATGGGCAACTATATCGAGGATGCGGGCGGCTCCGGCGTCACGATCACCAACTTTAACCGCGACGGTCGCATGGCGACTTGCGTGGGCAACGTGGTCATCAACGCCGGCGAGCACGGCATCAAGGTCGAGGCGGATATCATCGTTCAAGGCAACAATATCGACGGCGCGCCCTTCGGCATCGTCGCCGGCCAGGGCCGCTATCTGCGCAACATCGTCATCGAAGGTAATCTCATTTAGGACACGCGGGAAGGTGCCGATCGGGCGCTGCAGTACGGCATCTTGATCAGCAACAGCGCCCGCGCCGGTCCGACCTTTGTCACTAACAATCGTGTATTCAATGCCGGCGCCAAGGCGATTAGCGGCCACGACCGCCTGGCGCCCGCGGCCTTGGGTCCGAACGTCTATTTGCAGGGTAACTTTCCGGGCATCGACAGCGTCGATTTGCCGGCCGAGGCGATCGGCGGTTCCATGAATTACGAACCCGACACCGGCGCGCACAAACGCTATGTTGCCGACGGGTGGCGCAAGGGCTGGCGCGAGCTGTAGATCGCCCGCACCGCGCACCGGTCGCGCTGATAATGCAATAGCAAGCAAGCCTGCCGGCTTGTATGGTGATGCGGGCAATGGAACAGCGCCGTACCATATACGACACATTAGCGGCCACTGAATCGGTGGTAGGCGGCGACCGGTGCCCTAGCGTACCTCCGGACACCGTCGTATTCGCCATCGGTGACATCCATGGCTGCGCCGACAGTTTAATTGCGCTGCATCGCGGCATCCTGCGTGCGGCAACCAAAATAGACGCCGATCGAAGGGTCGTAGTCTATATCGGCGATTACGTGGATCGCGGTCCGGATTCACGTCAGGTCATCGACATACTCCTGAGTGATCCCCTGCCCGCCTTCGAAACCGTATTCCTGTCGGGAAATCACGAATCCTTCATGCTCGCGTTCATTGAAGGCAGCGGCTCGGCGGCGCCCTGGCTGATGAACGGCGGCGAGGCGACCTGCCGCAGCTACGGCATCGAGGTCGACGGCAAGCGCGGCGGCACGCTGCGCGACCGCGCCCTGCGCAAGTCATTGCAGGCGACGATGCCCGAAGGCCACATGGAGTTTCTGCGCTCGCTGCGGTTTCATTATGCCGAGGGCGATTATCTGTTCGTCCATGCCGGCATCCGCCCCGGCGTACCGCTGCAGGCGCAGGACCCACAGGATCTGATTTGGATCCGCGAGCCGTTCCTGGGCGCCGAAGAGGATCACGGCATGATCGTCGTGCACGGCCATACGCCTTCATCCGAGCCGGTCGTCATGTCCAACCGCATCGGCATCGATACCGGCGCCTGTTACGGCGGGCAGCTCACGGCGCTGGTCCTGGTCGGGGACACGCAGCAGATCATTCAGGTCTGAGGGCCTATCGCCAGAACGACGGGCGAACGTCCAACTCGCGTACGACGAAGTAGCGCATGGCAAGCGTCCATAGCAGCCCGTTGACGAAGTCCGGCGTGTCTGATTCTGTCTGAACATAGAGATTTAGACGGGCGTCGTGCGATGGCATTGAGACGACAGAGCGAGGTTCAGGGTGACCTCGTGGTGACATGGGCGGAGATGCCGCGTTCGCCTGGACACGCGTTTTCCGACCGGCTGCATGAGTTGCTGACCGAGTCTGGCTTTGACGGCTTCGTGGAGGCGACGTGCAAGCCATACTACGCACCTCGGATGGGGGCTCCTTCGCTGCCGCCGGGGCGTTATTTCCGGATGCACATGATCGGCTATTTCGAGGGCATCGGCAGCGAGCGCGGCATCGCTTGGCGCTGTTCGGATTCGCTGTCGCTTCGCGCGTTTCTGCGGTTGGCGAACCGGGACAAGGTTCCCGATCATTCCTGGTTGTCGAAGACGCGCGGCCGGCTGCCGCACGAGGTCCATGAAAAGGTTTTCGACTGGGTTCTGGCTCTCGTCGCCGCGCGCGGTCTGGTGAAGGGCGAGCGGATCGGCGTCGACGGCTCGACGATGGAAGCCAACGCCGCCCTGCGAGCCATCGTGCGGCGCGATAGCGGCGAGACCTATCGCGAGATGCTGACGCAAATGGCGAAGGAGAGTGGCGTCGAAACGCCGACGATCGACGACCTCGTCCGGCTCGATCGCCGGCGGAAGGGCAAGAAGCTTTCGAACAAGGATTGGACGAGCCCGACCGATCCTGATGCGAAGATCGCGCGGATGAAGGACGGCACCACGCATCTGGCCTACAAGCCCGAGCACGCGGTCGATCTCGACACCGGCGTCATCGTTGCGGCACCGATCTATCCAGCCGATGAAGGCGACACGACGACTTTGCCTGGGACGCTGGAGGCGGCCGCGCGCAACCTCGCCGAGGTCGGCCTGGCTCCAACACGGGCAGAGCCCTGCAGTCTCGTTGGCGACAAGGGCTATCATTCACGCGAGGGGCTGAAAGACCTCGACGGCGGCGTCTGGAAAACGCGGATCTCCGAGCCGGAGCCCGCCAACGGCTATCTGCGCTGGCATGGCGACCAGGCGGCACGTCAGGCTGTCTACGCCAACCGGGCGCGATTGAAGTCCGGCGTCGCGCGGAACGCCATGCGCAGGCGCGGTGAGATGGTCGAGCGCAGCTTCGCCCATGTCCTCGACCGTGGCGGCATGCGCCGCGCGTTGCTGCGGGCGCGCGAGAACGTCCACAAACGATACCTGATCCATGTCGCCGGGTTCAATCTCGGCATTCTGATGCGCGCGCTGTTCGGATCAGGCACGCCGAGGGAGGCTGCGAGTGCAAAGAGCACCCTTTTGTTCGTTATTCAGTTCGATGCTGCCCTGGCGATCGCCATCGTGGCGAACATCGAAGGCAAACCAGCCATGCTCGTTATCATCATCATCGTCGCCCCCGAAACCGATTGATCAAAGCGCGACTTCATCACCGGGCTGTGAGGGCGGTCACCGACAAGTAGGACACCGCCGCACCCACGATCCCATACTGCGGTACCATGGCGACGTTCAGAGCCGCCGCTGCAACCAGGCCCGCGGCGCAGATCGCCATCGTTCGATCCTGATGCCCGGTCACGTTGAGCAAAGTGGAAACCGGACCCACGGCGCCTATCAACAGCTGCGATCCCGCCAGCACGACCATCGCCCGGTAGCCGGCCACGAATGCCGGGCCAAACAAGGCAAGGATCGTCTCGCCGAACAGAACGAGCGCGACAAACGCCGCCAGCGCCGGCCAAAACATCAACTTCGAGGCGCGATCGGCCAGGCGCTGTAGACCGGCACCATCTCCTTCGCGTGTAGGCGCGAGGCCCGCGGCCCGACAATGGCGCCGACGGCGACAAGTCCGAAGGTGATGATACCGACGGTGCGCAGCGCGGCGTTGAAAATCGCCACATCGGGCGGTGCCAAGAACAGGCCGACAAAGACGACGCTGACATCGGCGAAATGGCCGATGAAGGCAACCACCACCAGCAGCGGAACCGACGTGCGCAGCCACAACGGGATCTCATGGGCGGGCGATGCGGTGCCCCACCGCGGCGCCAAGCGTCGTCGGAGCAGAGCAAACTGGCACAGCACGGTCGCGAGCAGCGCGACCACCAGTAGCGCCATCACGAAACTCGCCGTCGGATGGACGTCCGCGATCCAAGCCGCCGCAACCAGGAGCAAGAACAGAAATGGTCGCAGAAAAGTACCGCTGATCGAGGCCTGAAAGTACCACAGATGCGCTCGCGCCAGCGCCAATTGCAGGCCCCAAAGCGCCGCCAACGGCACCGCCACGGAGGCCAGCGCAAGTGTGAGGAAGTTGTCGGATCGCGCGTCCAAACCGGTGGCGAAGAAGGCGACCGCCGCGGTCACCGCGCCGACGGCAATTCCGAAACCGAGCACGATGCGAAAAGCAGTGCCGACATATCCCCTGACGTGTGCAGCGTCACCGGCCGCCCAGTACTGCGGCAGAAAACGCTGCGCCGCCAGCGGCAGGCCCAGCGCCGCGACCAGGCCCAATATCCACAGCAGCGACGTGGCGTATACGAACACGCCTAATGGCGCCGCGCCCATCCAGCGAGCGAGCAACAGTTGGAGACCTCCAACAACCGGCCGATTTGGCGCGGATAAGGGTGTCCTGTTGGCCGATCCGTGCGGCGGGTGGATTTGACGGCGTTATTCGTCCGCGGTTTCGTTCTCAGCGGGGTGTTTTTTGGTCATACGGGCGGACTCATGCCATGGCGGCCCTGCGCTCATGGAAGATCAGACGCTGGAAATTATAGGCGAGGTTGGCGAGGCCTATCTTGGTCTCGGCCCGCTTGAGCCCGATGGTCCGGACGAACAGGCTCATGCGATCCTTCTGCTGGGCGAAGACATGCTCGACGCGTGCACGGACCGCTGACTTGCGGGCATTGGCCCGGGCGGTCGCCTTGGGCATGGCCCGGCCCGGCGGCTTCTTGCGGTGGATGTGGGAGATCCGACCCTTGCCCGCCAGCCACGCCTCGTTCGCCTTCGAGCGATAGGCGCTGTCAGCCCACACGCCGGCGGCCAGATTGTCGCCGGTGACGAGATGACGCAACATCTTGCCGTCATGGCGGGCGGCATCGGTCACCGCCGAGCCGCGGATGAAGCCGTAGGCCCGATCGATGACGACATGATTCTTGTAGCCGAACACCGGGATCGCGATGTCGGGCACGCGCCGTTGCGCCCCGGCGGGGTTCTTGCGCCTTCCGGTCTTCACCGTCCACCGCGCGTCTGTGTCCTTCTGCGCCGCCTTGGCCGGCTGATCGGGCCAGATCTCGGACGCGCTCTTGCCCGCCTTGATCGCCCGCTTCTCGTCATCGCGGTGGCGCTGCTTGGGCGCCGATACCAGGGTCGCATCGACGATCTGCCCGCCCATCGCCAGATAGCCGCACCGGCGCAGCTCGCCATCGAAGGCGGCAAACAGCTCATCCATCGCCCCGGCCCGGACCAGACGCTCGCGAAAGGTCCAGATGGTGTTCCGGTCCGGCGTCGGCGCTCCGAGATCGAAGCCCAGGAAGCGAAGCCAACTCAAGCGGTCGCGGATCAGAAACTCCATCCGCTCGTCGCTCACCGTGTGCCGCGCGGCCAGGACCAGAACCTTGAACATCGCCACCGCATCGTAGGCCGGGCGGCCGCCTCTCGATCCGTCCGAATAGCCCAGCGCCGCCTCAAGCGGTGCGCGGAAAATCTCGAAATCGACAACCTTCGCCAGCACCTCCAACGGATCGCCAGTCGCCGAAAGCTTGCGCAAATGATCCGGTAAGCCGAACAGGCCAGTCTGCCTCATCAATACCCCCCTCGAATCGAACCGCCGCAGAGAATCACAACAAGGCAAAATTGGCGAGGTAAATAGAGGCGTCCAGTTGTGTGGCGTAAGCCAGCAGCGCCGCGGCGAGGCGGAAGAAGTAGGTGATCGCCGCATCGGAGGCGAGCGTCAGGATCTGCACGCGCGAAGCATTTCCGAGCCATCGGCGGAGTGACGCCATGCGATGCACCGACCTCCTTGCAGTAATTTGCTCGACTTCGGAATAGGCGCCGATCGGGCCGCCCGATATCCTCGCCCGCCTTCGGCCTGTGGACTTTTTGTTTGTCCGCGACTTGCAGTGCAAGGGCAAAAACGGCCAGAATTCAGGGCTAGCAGCCCGTTGAAAAAGTCGCGGCCATCTGACTCTGTGACGAGGGCATGGTTCGAGTCGGGAGCTTCGTCATGGCGTTGGGACGACAAGGGGATCGACAGGTGGACTTGATGGTCAGTTGGGCAGAGATGCCTCGCTCGCCCGGCCACGTGTTTTACGACCAGCTGGCTGGTCGATGCCGGTTTCGATGCGTTCGCCGAGGACCTGTGTGAGCCCTATTACGCGCCAGGGATCGGACGTCCGGGAATCCCACCGGGGCGTTACTTCCGGATGCACCTGGTCGGCTACTTCGAAGGCCTCGACAGTGAGCGGGCGTTGGAGTGGCGGTGCGCCGACAGCTTGTCGCTGCGTGAGTTCTTGCGCCTGGAGGCGCGCGCACGTGTGCCTGACCACTCGTCGTTGAGCACGATCCGCAGCCGCACGCGGTGCATGAGGCAGTGTTCGCCTGGGTGCTGGACGTTCTTGGCGAGCACGGCCTGGTCAAGGGCGAGCGGATTGGGGTCGATGCTTCGACCATGGAGGCGAACGCGGCGCTGCGCTCGATCGTGCGCCGCGACAGCGGCGAAAGCTATCGCCAGATGCTGCAGCGCATGGCCGCCGACAGCGGGATCGAGACCGCGGCGAATGACTTGGCGCAGATGGATCGGCGGCGCAAGGGCAAGAAACTCTCCAATGCGGACTGGGTCTCGACGCGGAGGCCAAAATCGCCAGGATGAAGGACGGCACGACGCATCTGGCCTACAAGCCCGAACACGCGGTCGACCTCGACACCGGGGCGGTGATCGCGGCCGAGCTGTATCCGGCCGATCAGGGCGACACGACCACCCTGCCGACAACGTTGACGTCAGCCGAGGCCAAGCTGGCGGCTGTGGGCGCAGCGCCGACGGCCGACGAACCGGCGGAGCTGGTGACCGACAAAGGCTACTTCGGCCGCGAGGTGCTGAAGTCCCTTGCCGACGGCGCCTGGACGACCCGCATCGCCGAACCGAAGGGCAAGGGGCTCTCGCGCTGGCACGGCGACGACGCCGCTCGGCGGGCCGTTTACAACAACCGCAACCGATTGCTGTCGGGCGTGGCGAAGGCCGCGTTCAAACTCCGCGCCGAAGTGGTCGAGCGGGGCTTCGCCCAGGTCCTCGATCGCGGCGGCATGCGCCGCACTTGGCTGCGTGGGCGCGAGAACGTCGGCAAGCGCTATCTGATCCACGTCGCCGGACACAACCTGGGCGTCCTATTGCGCCAGTTGATCGGCGCCGGGACCCCGCGAGAGGCTGCGGCCAAGGGCTTGGCGGTCCTGCTGCTTGTCTTGCGACAGGAACAATCGCTGATCATTATCCTCGCCCTCAATAACCCCCCGGCGCCGGGTCTCGCCGCCGCCATTGTTATCACGCCCGATGCTTCATCAACTCAGTCTTCTTCAACGGGCTGCTAAGGTGGCCACCAGGAGCGCTGCATAAGCGACCGGGGGATCGCAGACCAGCACAGAGGCGGTCAATGAGCCGGGCACTCACACATGTGCTCGGCACAAATAATGTTGCCAGGGAGGAACATGCCGAAATGACAGCGCGACTTTTGGTGATTGGTCTGGACGGTTCGGAATCGTCGCTGCTACGCTATTGGGGAAACGAGGGTGCCTTGCCGACCTTTGGCCGGCTACAAGAGAACGGAGCCGGCTGGAGCCTGGCGCGGGACAACCCGATGGACACGCTACCCGGCGCACTGTGGCCCCAGATAAACAGCGGGCTATCGGTCGCCAAACTCGGCCACTACAACTACCCGCGCCAACTGCGCACCGGCTAGTGGATTGATTCCAACGTTTGGAACCCTCGGTTTCGGGCTGCGATGATGTCGTCGGGGTCGGCTTTCCATATGAATGGCTGTGGGTTGGCCGCATTGTATTCGCGGACGAAGCGGTTGATTGCGGCCTGGAGATCGACGACGGAATGGAAGACGCCGTGCTTGAGCCGCCGCCGGGTGAGTTTTGCGAAGAAGCCCTCGACGGCATTGAGCCACGAGCAGGAGGTCGGTGTGAAGTGGAAAGTCCAGCGCGGATGGCGGGCGAGCCAGGCGCGGACCTTGTCCTTGTTGTGCGCCGCGTAGTTGTCGACGATCGCGTGGATGGCCTTGTCCGCCGGCACCGTGCGCTCGATGCGGTTGAGGAAGCGGATGAACTCCTGATGGCGGTGGCGCTGCATGTTCTGGCCGATCACCGTTCCGTCCAGAACGTTGAGCGCCGCAAACAGCGTGGTCGTGCCGTGCCGTTTGTAGTCATGGGTCATGGTGCCGGCGCGTCCCTTCTTCATCGGCAGACCGGCGGTCGAGCGCCTGGATCTGTGACTTCTCATCGATCGACAACACCACCGCATGGGCCGGCGGGTCGACATACAGGCCGACGATATCGGTGAGTTTCTCGGCGAAGGCAGGGTCGGTCGACAGCTTGAAGTTGCGCCAGCGGTGCGGGCTGAGACCGTGAGCCTTCCAGATCGCCTGCACCGTCGAGGCGGCAATACCGGCCGCCCTGGCCATCGCGCGCAACGTCCAGTGGGTCGCCTCAAACGGCGGCGGTTGCTGCGTCAGGCGCACGATCTCGGCGACACGATCGAGCGGGACCGGCGCCTTGCCGGGCGGACGGGACTTGTCGCGAAGCAGGCCGCCGACACCCTCGTGCATGAACCGCTCTTGCCAGCGCCACACGCAGGTCTTGGACTTGCCGGTCTCGGTCATGATCGCCGAGGTGCCCAGACCCTCGCCGCTGAGAAGGACAATATGTGCCCGCCAGACGTGTTTCTGCGGGCTCTTGGGATCCGCGACGACCGCGCGCAATCGCTGACGGTCGCCGGCGGATAGGGTGAAGGAGATTCCACTGCGCATGCGCCAGATTCGCATAACACAGCAAAATACGGAATCCCAATTCGGACTCTTTCATTCCGATCCCTCCACTAGGTCCAGCGCCGGCCAATCCGCGCCGACGAAGTCGATCCGAACAACTTCTACTGGAGCGTCGCCAGCGATTCGGGCCGCAAGGTCGCTGTCCTGGACGTGCCATACAGCGTACTGAACCCGCAGCTCAACGGCGTGCAGGTCATGGAATGGGGCATGCATGACCCGGAATTCGGCCTGGCGTCAAAACCGGCCAGCCTCGTGGACCAGCTGTGCGGCCACCACGGCAAGCACCCCGTAACTAGCAAGGCATTCGGCCGCTGCGACCGCTATCCCAAGACCGCCGACGGCTATAACGAATGGCTCAATTCGCGAAGCGTATGCGTAGTGGTAGACTGTTCCCCGATTGGCGTGGGAGATCAGGCAGATGGATCGCGAGCGGTTTCGCGACTGGTTTTCGCATGTTGATGAGTTGACGGCGGCGCAGCGCAAGGAGGTCGCGGCGGTGTTGTCGGAGCTGTCGGAGGGCGCAGCCTCGCTGGCGGCGATCGAACTGGGCGTGGACGACGAGCGGTGCTGTCCTCATTGCGGCGGCGGCGGGGCGGTGTCGCGGGGCAAGGCACGCGGTCTGCGTCGCTTATCGCTGCAAGGCCTGTGGGAAGACATTCGGCGCGCTCACCGGCACGGCGCTGTCGGGCCTGCACCACAAGGAGCGCTGGCTGGCCTTCGGCGCGTCGCTTGCCGAAGGCGAGACGATACGAGAGGCTGCCGAGCGCTGCGGGATTGCGCCGAGCACGGCGTTTCGCTGGCGCCACCGCTTTCTGGAGGCGGTTCGGCAAGCGCCGGACCGGCTTGCCGGGATCGTCGAGGCCGACGAGACCTTCGTTCTTGAGAGCCGGAAGGGAGAGCGGAAGCTGGACCGCAAGCCGCGCCGGCGCGGCGGCAAGGCCCGCAAACGCGGCCTCTCGCGCGAGCAGGTGCCGGTCCTGGTCGCCGCCGACCGAGCCGGCGCGACCCTCAGCCATACCCTGCCCGCTCTCAACGCAGACAGCGTGAAGGAGGCGCTGGAGCCGGTCGTCGCCCGCGATGCCTTGCTCGTCTCCGACGCCAACCGCTGCTATCCGCCCGTCGCGGCGGCGCTCGACATCCCTCACGAGAGCATCAACGGCGCCGCCGGCGAGCGGGTCCGCGGCGCCCTGCACATCCAGACGGTCAACAGCCGCCACAGCCAGATCAAGGGCTTCCTGCGAGGCTTCCACGGCATCGCTACCAAGTACCTCGACAGCTATCTCAGGTGGTTCCATCTCATCGAACTCGGCGACCGGCCGTCCCCGAGAGCCTGTCTCCAAGCGGCGATGGCTAAACCATGCCTACGGTTTGCGAATTGAGCCTAACGAATTGCTCGACGACTTGCTGGAGGGCGTTCGGCGGCGCACGGCGATGTACCAAGAAGTCATGGCGCAGGGCGACTGGGACTTGTTCGCCTGCGGCATCACCGAAATGCACTGCGCCGGCCACCACTTCTGGCACTTCCAAGACCCATCGCACTACCGGCACGATCCTGCCGCGCCGCAGCGCTCCAAGGACGCGATGCGAACAGTTTACGGCGCCGCGGACGAGGCGATCGGCAAGCTGATCGAGGCCGCCGGCGAGGACTGCACGGTGCTGGTATTCGCCCCGCAAGGCATGCGAGCGCTGACGGGCGGCATGCAGCTGATGGAAGAGATCGTCGTACGCCTGGGCATGGGAACAGCCGGTGACGGCGCTCAGGACAGCGTTATCCGACGGGTGCAAGCCACCATCAAGCGCAACGCACCGCAGAGCCTTTATCCCTATCGGCGTCGTCTCGGCCACAGCAGCGCCTTGCGCGGTATTTAGGATCGATCCGGATGCCTGCTTGATCACTGGGAATCGACCCACACCCGCGCAGCGTCGGTACAGAACAATGCGATCGGTGCCATCCGCTTGAACCTCAAGGGGCGCGATCCCAACGGCCGGGTCGAGCCGGGGGCGCCGGCGCAGGCCATACTGGACGAACTCAGTGCCGCGTTCATGGAGCTGGAGCATCCGCGGAGCGGCGAGAAGATCGTCAAGACGATCCTGCGCGCCGACGACTTGTATGGCGCCGAGCATCATCCGGATCTGCCGGACTTGCTGGTTGAATTCCGGGATGACCTCGGCCTGATCGAAGCCTGCCGATCGAACCGTATCGGCGAGATCAGGATGCCGATAGGCAAGATGCTGGGCGACCGCACCGGCGACCACAATTCGCATTCGCGCCTATGGGCCATGGGCCCGCAATTCAGCGCCGGCGCCAACAGCGGCGAGGCCTGCGTGCTCGACATTGCGCCAACCGTGTTGTCGCTGCTCGATGTGCCGCTGCCGGACCGGCTGAATGGCCAGACCCTAGCCGCGCACTGATCAGGCGGCTCTTGCCGTAGAACGCAAGCCGGGTCCGGCGATCAGCGGAATAGTTCGGGGATCTCGATGATGTCGCCGGGATTGACCGGATCAGCCATGCTGGCCTGCACCTTCGTCTTCGATGCGTCGCTCGCGCGGATGATGTTCGGCGGCAGACTGAGCACCGCGAATTGTGAATGTCCGCCCGACGCGGCAACCGCCCCCAGGACCGTCACTCCCGGCGTGTACGAGACGATGCCGGGAACGCGAACACCGCCCAGAATGAACACCGGACGATACTCGACCACTTCGATACTGACCCGCGGCTCGACGATGAAACCGTCGCCAAGCCGCTCGGTCACGTCGGTCTCGATGGCCTGTGGGGTCTGACCAGCCATCGTGACTTCACCGATCAAAGGCAGATCGATCACGCCCTCCGGCGGCACGCGGTAGGTCGAGGACAATTCCGGGTTTTCGAACACCCTGATGCCCACTACGTCACCGGGTTGTACGGCGTAGTCGGATGCTCGGAAGGTTTGCGCGTTCGGGGTCACTGGGCCGACGGGGATCGTCGACACGGGCTGACAGGCGACGAACAAAAGCGCAACCGCCGCCAGGGCGCTGATGTTCGGGGAACTATTCCGATTCATCGACGTCACGAGTACCTTCGCAGCCAGATTCCAACAGGCGTGGGTGATCGCGCAAAGAAGAGGCACGCGCCAGCCTCAAGCACAAGCAGCCGCATGAGTATTACCACGGGCACGATTGTGCGCAATGGCGCGCGCACGTTCGCGCTGCCCGCAATCGGCCGCACGCCGATTGATCGAAAACGCACGGGCAGGCGAGCACCCGAACACACCGACCGCTGCCGCCGACTTCAATCGACGTAGTATTTCGTGAGACGGCCGAGCGTGTTGCCAGTATCGCCAAAGCTGTACTGCGCGTGCTTCTTGGCATCGGTCATGGTCAGAACCGTGCCGGCGACCTCTCCGCCCGCCCCGGAAAGGAGCTTGAGCCCGGAGCGGACGATCTCGCGTCGGGTTTCCTTCCAACGCACCAGATAGATGGTCTTGTCCGCGAAATTGGACAGGATGCGGCTATCCGACACAGCCAGCACCGGTGGCGAATCGATCAGTACGGTGTCGTATTTCTGCGATACCTGCTGCAGCATTTGCTGCATCGCACGAGAGGCCAGGATGTTGCTCGGGTTCGTCGTCGTCGACCCCGCCGGAATGACGTGCACGCCCGAACGCCGATCCTGGTTGATGACATACTCAACGGCCGTGCTGGCCTGAACGAAGTCGGTGACGCCCGGCTTCGGATCGAGACCGAACACTTTGTGAATATTCGGCAGGCGCAGATCGCAATCGATAACCAGCACGCTCTGGCCGTTGTGAGCCAATAGCCGCGCCAGCGACGCCACCAACGACGATTTGCCTTCCTTCGGCAGCGATGACGTCACCAATACCGTCTTCGGCGGCCGGTCGACGTCAGAGAACAGCAGGCTCATATACAGGCTTTGCAGCGACTCCCCGAAGCCGGAGGTCGGTTTGCGCAGCACATAGGCCTCCGGACGCATCCCGAACCGGCGCATACCCGACAGCTTTGGCACGATACCCAGCGTCGGCACGCCGAGCTGCCGCTCCATTTGCTCGGAACCGGTGAAACCGCGGTCCATGGTCTCGGCGACAAAGCCGAATATGACGCCCAGTCCCAACGCGGCCGCAAAGCCGAGAAGCAAGAACACCGGCTTGTTGGGGAATGAAGCCGACCCCGGCGGATCGGCGCGCGAGATGATGCTGGCATCGGCCTGCTGAAAATCGGACTGCGCGCTGACTTCCTTCGAGCGGTTCAGGAACGTGTCGAACAGACGGCGATTGGCTTCGGCTTCGCGCGCCAGCGCCCGCAACTCGACCTCAGACTTGTTCAGCACCACGAGGTCCCGCTTCAGGGACGTGAGGGATTCGTTCATGGCCGCCTCGCGCGCGCCGGCCACGTCCACTTCGTTGCTGAGGCTGCGAACGATCTTGTCGATCTCCGCGTTGATGCTGCTGCGCAGATCGGCCATTTCGGCCCGGGCATTGATCATCTGCGGATGGCGCTCGCCGAACCGCAGTCCAAGACTCGCCAGCTCCCGCTCCAGCTCCACTTCCTGTTCACGCAGGCTGCGGATCAGCGGCGATTGAACGACTTCAATAATGGTATCGACGCTGCGGCCGGAGCGGAACACATCCTCCACCTGTCGCAACCGCGCTTCGGCCTCCACGCGCAACGTGCGCGCCAGCACCAACTGGGTGCTGATCTCCGAGATCTGCTGGTTGGTAAGAGTGGAGTCGCGGCCCTGCACGAGGCCCGAGGCCTCCTTGAAATTCTCGACGGCGGTTTCTGACTGCTCCACCTGCGTACGCAACTCGGCCAGCCGCTCGCCAAGCCAGGCGTTGGCGCGCTGGGTCGCGTCGAACTTTGCCTCCAGCTGTGCCACCACATAGTAGTCAGCGAGCGTATTGGCGACGGCAGCCGCCGTCTGCGGGTTCTCCGACGTGTAGTTGATGCTGATGACCCGCGAGATGCCGACTTGAGCCACTTGTAGACGGCTGTCGAACGCCGTCAGCACATCCGCCCAGCCGGACTTGCTCACCGGCACGGCGCCGACACCGTCGTCGATCTTGTTCACCGCTGCCGTGCGGAACAGGCCATCGGAAACAATGCGCGAAAAGACGTTCCTCAGGCCCCGCGATTCCCGGAGCGCCGCGTTGAACTCGGGATCCTGGTCGAGACGCAACTCCGTCACGGTCTTTTCCGCCAGGCCGCGTGACTGGATGACCTGCATCTCGGTTTCGATCGAACCGGCGTCCGCGGGCAAACCGGACAACACGGCTTCTATGTCCACCAGTTGCCCTCTTGGTGCATCGATGAGCACCTTGGCTTCTGCCGTATACCGCGGCACCAATTGCGACAGCGCGAACACAACCAACAGGGCCAACACGACAATCGTTCCCGAAATGAGGTACTTCTGCCGCCACAGAATGCCGACGAGCTTGGCGAAGTCGAAGTCTTCCTCCTGCTGCGGCGGCGGCACGGTCGTGTTCGCCGCGACAGGTGAGCCTACATTGACCGGACGTTCCAAATCCTGAGCCACAACCATGTCGTTACCTGTCCCGTTGCCGAGCCGACGCAGTCGGCATCACGCATGAACTCGCGCCCTCACACACCCACGACGAATTCGCTTGCGTCCGGCACACCCAAACCTGCGACTCCCTGATAGCCGTGCCCGCATTCCTCCCAAACCCTGTCGGATTGCGGATCCTGGCGAACACTGCGCCCGCTGTGTGGGCGCCGCCGCCTCGCCGGTCTCCGTCACCAAAACGTGACACCCTAGATCGAGCGCCGCCTCGACCCGCCGCCGCAAGATCGCGCTCTGGCTGCCGCGCCGGCGATAGGCGGGCGCCGTGGCGCCCCAATCCAGCCAACCGACGCCGTTCTTGACGAACAGCGCTCCTGTGCCCGCGACCGTGTCACCGTCACAGCTTACATAGATGTGCCAACCGGCACGGCCGACCAAAGCCGCCAACCAACTAACGGCGGCGTCGCCGAGGTCGAATGCGTCGTCCGAACGCGCGTGTGTCCGACGCGTCGGCGGGGCGGATGTCCAGCGTCGAAGACGCCGGCGCGAGAGCGTCGCGGCCGCGCGTAAACTTGGCCCACCCACGTGCGCGGGCGAGGCCACAGTCTTCCAGCCAGTCCCCGATGGCCGCCGGCTGCGCGTCGGGATGGACGTGCACGAAGTAGCGCTCGACGCCGGCGCCGCTGTAGTGGGCCGCGATCTGCTCTATGGTCGTGTGTGACGCCGGCGCGGCCAGCCCGAGGCCGATCGCGCGATTAATCACGATCGCCGTAGTGGGCAGCACGGCCGCACTGACCACGTACGCATCGCCAATCCGCCGCGGCGAGATGCTCAACTCGGCGCGCACCGTCCCGTCTGCCGCCGCCACCAAATCCTCCAGCGCAGCGATTTCAATCGCCTCGATCTCGTCGGCATGCGCCGGCATCGGATGATCCAATCGGTCGCCGTCGCGCGCCCACGATAGGCGCCGGCGCCGGTGGCGACAATCCGCGCCAACGCCGTTTGTGCGGGGGCGACTTGATCACTAGCTTGGGCAACGCGCGATGGGGCGGAGGGATCGATGACGGGGCCTGCAATCGATCTGGTGATCAACGGCGGCACGTTGGTAACGCCGGACGGTGAGTTCGACGCCTCGGTGGCGATCGACGGCGAACGCATTGTCGCCATCGGCGACGCATCGATCATGCCGCCGGCGGCCGAGACCGTCGACGCCGATGGTCTGCACGTGCTGCCGGGCGCTATCGACGTGCATGTCCATTTCCGCGAGCCCGGGCCGATCCACAAGGAGGACTGGGGCACGGGCACTGCCGCCGCGGCCTGCGGCGGCGTCACGACCGTATTCGAAATGCCGAACACCGACCCGCCAACCGCCACGCCCGAGGCCTTGCTGATCAAACAACAGGCTGCGGCGGAGAAGGCACTCGTCGACTACGGCATCTACGGCCTGCTCGACGAAGGCAACCTGCACCTGCTCGAGCCATTAGCCGCCGGCGGCGTGATCGGCTTCAAGCTGTTCCTCGGCAATACCACCGGCAATCTGCCGTGCCCGCCCGACGGGGCGATATTGGAGGGCTTCGAGATCATCGCCGGCCTCGGCAAGCGCTGCACGGTGCACGCCGAGAACGCGCCGATCATGGAATGGCGCGAACGCAAGCTGCGCGCCGCCGGGCGCGGCGATCCGCTGGCCCATTTGGCAGCGCGCCCGGAAGTGTGCGCTATCGAGGCGCTGGGCCGCGCCATCGCCTTCGCCGAATGGACCGGCTGCCGCCTGCACATCGCGCACGAAAACTCGCGCCACAATCTGCCGAGCCTACGCGCCGCCAAAGCGCGCGGTGTCGACGTGACTGCGGAGACATGTCCTCACTTCCTGTTTCTCGCAGCGGAGGACATGGAGGCGGTCGGCGGTCTGATGCGCATCAACCCGCCCGTCCGCGAGCGCGCGCATCAGGCGCCGTTGTGGCAGGCGCTGATGGACGGCACCCTAGACATGCTCGCCAGCGACCATGCACCGCACCTGCCCGGTGAAAAGCGGGGCGACACCATCTGGGATTGCGCCTGCGGGTTCCCGGGTGTCGAGACCGCGATGCCCCTGATGCTGACACAGGTGGCCAAGGGCCGGTTATCGCTGAGCCATTTTGCGCGCATCACCGCCGCCAACCCCGCGAAGGCTTGGGGCCTTTATCCGCACAAAGGCACGTTACAGGCCGGCGCCGACGCCGATATCGTGATCGTCGATATGCGCCGCAGCGATGTGATCCGCGCCGGCGGTCTACACTCGCGCTCTCAGATCACGCCCTATGAGGGTACCGAGGTGCGGGGACTGCCGGTGATGACGTTCGTGCGCGGCAAGTTGGTGGCGCGCAATGGCGAGATCGTGGCGCCGCCCGGCTGGGGACGGCCGGTGCGCCAGACCATGCCGCCGCCGGTGCCGCGCAATCGCGACACAACCATGGCCGCCGTCCTGCAGCCCGGCAACCGGCCGTTCGGGTCGCACGGCGACAGCGGGTCGCACGGCGACAGCGAGTCGCGCGGCGACAGAGGGTCGCGCGGCGACGGCAACTGACCGCGGCCAACGGCCGCTCACGCCCCGCGTGGTGCCCTCAGTCCAGGAGGTTGCGATAGAAGAACGCGGCTAAATAGTGCGCATTCTCCGTGTCGCTGCGGGCAGGCAGACGGCTGTCGGCATGGCGTCGGGTCGACTGGCGGCACCTTCATGCTATAGTGCAGGCGTAGAGACTTCATGCAGTGGATGGGGGCCGGGGTTGGCGCGGCGGCGCTGAGCCGGATCAGCGCGACTTTCGCCCAGGCCGGTGCGGATCGCTTGATCGTCGTGTCCAACGGCGGCAGCGAGGATGTCCCACCGAGCATGACGCTGATCAACCCCGACACCCTCGAGGTCTTGCGCACGCTTTCTGCGTCCGCCTCGTTCGCGTTCCTGGCGACCCGATGGGCATCGGCACGCGACATCATTTGGGGCGGCGTGCCGCAGAAGATCGCCGGCATAAGCCTCGCCACCGGCGCCGAGGTGGCGGCGGTGGCCATTGAGTCCCGGCAGAACTACACGGAGTTGACGCCGGACGGCCGACACCTGCTGGCCGACGGCAGCTACGCCTTCACGCCCGACCGTTTGGGCGAGACCGTCAGCGTCTTTAGCGTGGACCCGCTGGCGAAAGTCGCGACCCTCGCGATCGAGCGCCGGGGCGAAGAACCGCTCGAGCCCTTCATGGCGACGGTTTCGCCCCGTGGCGACTACCTTCTGGTCGAAAACGCCCGCGGCGCGGGAAGCGAATCAATCATTGACGTGCGTGATCCGAACAGTCCGCGCGAGGCGGTACGCTTTGCACAGGACGATGGCCTGGGCACGAACCCGCTGACGAGCGAGATCACTCCGGACGGTCGCTTCGGCCTGGTCATCTGCCGCGGCTCGTCCGATGTGACGGTCATCGACCTGGACGCGCTCGCAATACAGGGCCGCGTCGCGCTGCCCGAAAACGCGAACCCCATTGCCGCCACGTTCACGCCGCAGGGCGACCGCCTGTTCGTGCCCCTGCCCGGCCGCGACGCCGTGGCGGTGGTGGCCGTGCCGGAGTTCGAGGTTGTGGCGATGCTGCCGGTTGGCACGCGGCCGCTGGGTGCGGTCTACCTCGAAGCCCCGGTACCGGAACGGCAAGGCATGCTCACGCCGCTCGGGACGGCCTTGGCGGCCGGCCGCGAGTGGCCGGCCAATTGCCCGACCCGTGCTGCGGGCTGGTCTGAGCGCACGCACGAAGGCCGCACGACGGCGACCACGTCACCCCGACGGATCGCAAGCGCGTCAGTCCCGGCATAGCAACCTCGCGGCGAAGCTGTGGGATAGGGTTGTAACGAGACGCATTTCTGCCACGGTGCTCGGCGGAAAATTTAGAGCGACGGCGAATGAATACCGGCCCCGCACAATCGCGCGCCACGACCCAAGCATCCATCGTCCCGATCCTGTCGGTCAATCTGGTCGGCACACTCGGCTTTAGCATCGTCGTGCCCTTCATGGTGTTTTTGGTCGCGAAGTGGGGCGGCAACGCGATCGTCTACGGCGTGCTGGCGTCGACCTATTCGTTCTTTCAACTCATCGGCGCTCCTATTCTCGGCAGGTGGTCGGATAACATCGGCCGTCGCAAGGTTCTGCTCCTGAGCCAGCTCGGCACGCTGCTGTCGTGGGTGATCTTCCTCACGGCGTTCCTGCTTCCCACCGATGCGCTACTCGAAATTGACTCGGCGGTGTTGGGACAGTTCGCGGTCACGCTGCCGCTGTTGGTGTTGTTCCTGGCGCGCGCTGCCGACGGGCTCACCGGCGGCAACGTATCGGTCGCAAACGCGTATCTCGCCGACATCACCGATGATGCGCATCGCACCGAGAACTTTGGCCGCATGGCGGTATCGACAAATCTGGGGTTTGTCGCCGGCCCTGCCCTCGCCGGGCTGCTCGGTGCGACCGTGTACGGCGAGGTTTTGCCGGTCACCGCGGCACTATTGATATCCCTCGTTGCGAGCCTGCTGATCGGGTTCGGGCTCAAGGAGACAAACCCTCATGCCCTGACCGCGAACCCCGAAGACCCCAACGCATGCAAGGTGTTCGGTCAGGAGACCAAGGAGTGCTTTCAGATCTATGGCCGCGACGAAATTTCGACCGCAGACATTCTCAGGCTGCCGAAGTTGCCGACCCTGCTCGCCGTGAACTTCCTCGTCATGCTGGGGTTCAGTTTCTTCTACATCGCGTTTCCAGCCCATGCGGCGACCGGCCTCGATTGGGCCGTTACCGACACCGGCATATTCTTCGCGGTGCTCAGCCTGTTGATGGTTCTCATCCAAGGACCCGTCCTTGCGCGCCTGTCGAAGGTGGTCCCGGACTCAGTCCTCCTGACCGGTGGTTGTCTCATCTTGAGCGGTGGCTTTGCGTTTCTGCTGAGCGGCCATGTAGTGATGATCTACGGCAGCGCGGCCTTGATCGCCGTCGGCAACGGGCTGATGTGGCCGACGTTCATGGCCTTGCTCTCCAAACGGGCCGGCGATCGCTATCAAGGCGCGGTGCAGGGTTTCGCCAGCAGCTCCGGGGCGGCGGCCAGCATCGTCGGCCTGATCAGCGGCGGGCTGCTCTACACGTGGATCGGGCCGTGGGTTTTCATGGCATCCGCCGGGGTCATTGCCGCCGTTACATTGATCGTGTCGTCCATCGGACATTCGAAGTCGGTGAGCAATTCGTAGTCCATGTCGCCGGCCGAGACGGGGCTACCGACTTATTGCAGCCTTGCGCACTGGCATCCTGTTACCTCTAGTGGATTGATCGGAATGAAAGAGTCCGAATTGGGATTCCGTATTTTGCTGTGTTATGCGAATCTGGCGCATGCGCAGTGGAATCTCCTTCACCCTATCCGCCGGCGACCGTCAGCGATTGCGCGCGGTCGTCGCGGATCCCAAGAGCCCGCAGAAACACGTCTGGCGGGCACATATTGTCCTTCTCAGCGGCGAGGGTCTGGGCACCTCGGCGATCATGACCGAGACCGGCAAGTCCAAGACCTGCGTGTGGCGCTGGCAAGAGCGGTTCATGCACGAGGGTGTCGGCGGCCTGCTTCGCGACAAGTCCCGTCCGCCCGGCAAGGCGCCGGTCCCGCTCGATCGTGTCGCCGAGATCGTGCGCCTGACGCAGCAACCGCCGCCGTTTGAGGCGACCCACTGGACGTTGCGCGCGATGGCCAGGGCGGCCGGTATTGCCGCCTCGACGGTGCAGGCGATCTGGAAGGCTCACGGTCTCAGCCCGCACCGCTGGCGCAACTTCAAGCTGTCGACCGACCCTGCCTTCGCCGAGAAACTCACCGATATCGTCGGCCTGTATGTCGACCCGCCGGCCCATGCGGTGGTGTTGTCGATCGATGAGAAGTCACAGATCCAGGCGCTCGACCGCCGGTCTGCCGATGAAGAAGGGACGCGCCGGCACCATGACCCATGACTACAAACGGCACGGCACGACCACGCTGTTTGCGGCGCTCAACGTTCTGGACGGAACGGTGATCGGCCAGAACATGCAGCGCCACCGCCATCAGGAGTTCATCCGCTTCCTCAACCGCATCGAGCGCACGGTGCCGGCGGACAAGGCCATCCACGCGATCGTCGACAACTACGCGGCGCACAACAAGGACAAGGTCCGCGCCTGGCTCGCCCGCCATCCGCGCTGGACTTTCCACTTCACACCGACCTCCTGCTCGTGGCTCAATGCCGTCGAGGGCTTCTTCGCAAAACTCACCCGGCGGCGGCTCAAGCACGGCGTCTTCCATTCCGTCGTCGATCTCCAGGCCGCAATCAACCGCTTCGTCCGCGAATACAATGCGGCCAACCCACAGCCATTCATATGGAAAGCCGACCCCGACGACATCATCGCAGCCCGAAACCGAGGGTTCCAAACGTTGGAATCAATCCACTAGGTTTGCGCATATTTTGTAAAAATACGCATTTATTCGATTTCTAACAAATTTATTACTTATAAATGCTTTAGTAAATTCCGAATTTCTTTGGCAAAATATGCAGCGCAAGTATTAGTAGGTAAATCGTGCGTGGCCGTATGAAGAAATTGTGGCGCCGTTGCCGGCCGCCATGCCGGGGCTTTGTTTTCTGTCAGCGCGGCGGCGCGGCGTTGGAGTTCGCACTCCTTCTGCCCATACAGATTGCGCTGTTCTTCGGCATAATCGACTTCGGCTCCGTCCTATACCTTCACACTAGGGTCCGGACCCATAACCAGTAGCTGACGGTAGCGGCGAGACAGACGGCGGCGAGGAAGTTTTGGGCGAGGCGGTCATAGCGGGTTGCGATTCTGCGGAAGTCTTTCAGCCGGCCGAACATGCGCTCGATGGCGTTGCGGTCGCGATAGAGCGCCGGGCTGAAGCACGGCTTCCAGCGGCGGTTGGCCTTCGGCGGGATGTTCGGAGCGACGCCTCTGCTCTCGATCTTGCGGCGAACGGCGTCGCTGTCATAGCCCTTGTCGCCAGTCAGGATCGAGGTGGCCGGCATCCGCTCCAGCAGCGGCCGCTGTGCAGTCCGCCACTTGGCCGCCGGTCAGCAGGAAGGCGAACGGGCGGCAGAGGCCATCGGTCAGCGCATGGATCTTCGTGGTGCGCCCGCCGCGGGAGCGGCCAATGGCCTGCGTGTGCTCCCCCCTTTGCCGCCCGAGGCGCAGCGATGAGCCTTCACCGCCGAGGAATCGATCAACACTTGCGCCGGCGGCCCACCCGCCGAAGCCAGAGCGTGGAATATCCCTGTCCACACGCCTTTGGCCGCCCACCGCACGAAGCGATTGTAGAGCGTCTTGCGCGGGCCATAGACGGACGGCGCATCGACCCAACGTCCGCCGGACTTCAACACATGGATGATACCGCTTATAACGCGGCGGTCGTCGACTCTCGGCTTGCCGCGCGTATCCGTCGGCAGATGCGGCACGAGCCGCGCAAACTGTTCCTCGCTCAGCCAGAACGTATCGTCCATCGCAACACTCCCGCAGTTTGGGAGCGTGAATCACATCGCGCCGCGTCGGCTCAAGCGATTTATGGGTCCGGAGCCTAGCATGCTGAACGCCGCGCGCGAGGCTGCGCGCCAGATGGCGGTGGCCGACCTGACCGTTGTCGCCAGTTGGCCGCTGTCGTTCACCGTGAGCGTGGACGGGCCCGGCACGCAGCCGGCGCCGAATGACGAGGATGCTCGCGTACAGATCACGGTGCCGCTGGCCGATGCCGCCCTAACGGGCGTGTCCGGCGTGTTCCTGAGCGGCAATCTGATGGCCGTCGCAACGTTCCGCGCGGAGGGCTAGACACAGACTCATACCCGGATGACAGGGAGGCGCCGCCGCAGATTCCATGCCGACAGGCAGTGGCCAATTCATCCGAGACGTATTGCACCGCCGCGATGGCGCGATGGCGGTGGTCTTCGCCGTAAACATTTCCGTGATGATGGCGTTTGGAGCGCTCGTGCTCGACGTCGGCTACCTATACAGCAACCGTGCGCGGTTGCAGGTGACCGCCGACGCCGCCGCCCTGGCGGCTGCCGCGGAACTGCCGAATGTCGCGCCCGCGCAGGCCGCGGCGCTCGACTTCGCGACTAAGAACATGCCCACTGGCGCCTACGGCGACGTGCTCGCGGCCGCCGACATCGAGACCGGCAATTGGGACGGTGCCGTACGTGTGTTCACGACTGATGGCAATCCGCGCAACGCCGTTCGTGTTGTCACCCGTCGCTCCACCGCCGGCGGGAATGCATTCGAGCCGTTTCTCGCCGGCATCTTGGGTGTCCGGAACTTTCAGATCACAACCGCAGCCATCGCAATCGGCAAGCCGAGCGCGGCCGGCTTTTGTGAAGGTTCAAGCGTTGCGATCATGGCAGGCAATCAACTGACGTTCGGGCAAGACACGCACCTGGCAGACGGCGTCTGTGTTTGCGGCCGGCTCGGCGTCGATTTCGGCCAGGACGCCGTCCTGGATCCAGGTTCGTCCGTCGGCACTATGTCGCCCGAGAGCGACGACCCAATCGAATTTGGCCAGGACTCGCAAGTCCCCCCTAATGCACTGCATTACGAGGAGGATGAGCTATCCGAACCGCTTGATGTGGCGGCAATGATTGATGATGTCGCAGCGGGGATCGGACTGGACGGCGAACCCCATTGGTACAATGTCTACACAGTGTCCTCGCTGCCCGACGCTCTCTTGTCCAATTCTGCGTATATCGTCAATGACAGTATCAGCATTGACCAGGACTACTCGACGAGCGATGTCATCATCGCCGCGCGCGGCAGCATCAGTTGGGGCCAGGACGGCGCGATCACCAACTCGAACGGAGACTGCGCAGGCGGGAGCATCGGCATAATTGCCGAGAACAACATCAGCCTCGGTCAGGACGCGGTGCTGACGGCCCGTATGCCATCGCCGGCGACAACGCCAGTATCGGTCAGGACGTGCAGGCGTTCGGAGCGACTCTGATGGCAAATGAAAACATCACTGTGGGACAGGATCCCAACGTGACCGGCTGCGGCGAGCCGCAAATTGGCGCCGAGGGAGGCATGGTCCTGCGCTTGGTCGACTAGCAAGCGGCTGAAATCCCGGGCAAGTCGCGCAGTCGCGCCCGCGAGGCAGAGTTCGAAGAGATGCGTTTGCAGCCTCACCTGAGTGGGAATTCCGTGAGCACGAAATCCGTTCCGAAAGCATGGCATCCGAAACAGAGAGGAACTCCGTTGCCAGCGGCGACGGGGCTCGAGCCGTCGGTCGTGCTCGTGACTTCATACCAAAACCAACCCTTGCCCCCGCTGCTATCGGCGGCCGTTTTCACCATGACCGCCCAGCCCTGGAGTCGGTCGTCGGCATCGTACATCTCCTTGACAAACCCCGACCCGGTTGGGTGCGAAGAATTGCCCGCCTGAAGCGACGCCTCCATCTTGGCGTCCATGAATACCCGGACCGGCAGGCCGACTTCCGTGTGCGGCCCGGCGGAGGGATGCCTGGCTGATTCCTTGGCTGCGAATTCTCTGTACGCGCCGCCCTGCAGGTATCCGAATAGCTCCGCCACGTCTGCAGGGATCGCGCTTTCAACGGCAGGTGTGTCCGCAGTTGGCAGGAACGCGGCGGTTGTTGCGTTGATCATCGTGTTGGCTAGGTTCTCAAAGTCCTCGGACTCGCGGGTCATGACGTGGCCGCTCCTCGATGCCTTCGCCGCCCGCAATACTGGATAGTACTGAGTGAACACGAAATCGTCCGCCGCACTTTGTAAGTGACAGAAGTTGCACGCTTCTGCCGGGAATTTCTCAGCAGCGTCGGCAAGGGGATAGGTGTGTCCGAAGCTGAAATACGCCCAGTAGCCGGGGTCTTCCGGGAAACGCGTGGAGTCTTTAATCGCGATCTCGAGCCCAGTGAATTCGCCCATGAAGTAGCCGTTGCCGCTCACGGCCTGCTTCGAACCGACCAGAACGAGCTCTTTTGCGATGACGGTTCCGTCGGGGAACGTCCCCGTATTCTTCCAATGATCGAAATCGTTTGGGTGGATGTAGACATTGTGAAACTCTGGGAATGGCGCTTCCGGGGGATTCAGCTCGTTAGGCGTAAACGGGGTGCCCACATAAACCCACTCTCGGAAACGGAAGTCGGGGCGAAGAAGCTCACCGTCTGCGTTGAACGCGGGCTTCGGAAGCTCGTTTTCACTAGCTCCCGCCGATGGTGCACCAATCGTGCAGACGGCGCCGAGCATCGCCCCGAACACCACACGCTTCAACGCGAACCGATGATTGCTCATGAATTCCTCCCTCTGCCGCTGTGGTCAACTCGTGCTTCGCGCACTGGTTCATCGTCTGTCACCGACAATCGAGCGTCATACGTGATCAATCTGCCCGGCGCGGCGACGAGGATAGGTTGCCTCACCAACAATTGCAGAGTGAGCCGCTGGTAAACGCTTGCTGACGGTAGGCTTCGGCGGGGAATCGTCAATCCCGGGCCAGATGCTCGTGGTGCAGATCTCAGTCACGATCCGCACGGGCAGATTCACCTCCAATCTATCCACGAGTGTCACTAGGCTGATTCGACTTTGAGCGCGGGACGGCTGCAAACGGAGAGCACGCAATGGCGAGGAAGTTCGACGCGATCATTATCGGAACCGGCCAATCCGGACCGTCGCTTGCCGCGCGAATGACCCGGGAAGGGATGAAGACGGCCATCATCGAACGGAAGCTCTTCGGCGGCACCTGTGTAAACGTCGGCTGCATCCCGACCAAGACGCTGGTGGCGAGCGCGAGGGCGGCGCACATGGCGCGACGAGGCGCCGAATTCGGTGTGGCCATCGATGGTGCGATCGCCGTCGACATGAAGAAAGTCAAGGCGCGCAAGGACGCCGTCGTGCGGCAGTCCAACGACGGCGTGACGAACTGGCTCAAAACCATGGAAAACCTGACCGTCTATGAGGGACACGGCCGGCTGGAGAGCGCTTCCGCGGTCCAGGTGAACGGCGAACGGCTGGAGGCTGACAGGATCATCCTCAATGTGGGCGCCCGCGCGCACATACCCGACATCCCCGGGTCACGCGATGTCGACTACCTCACGAACTCCGGCATGATGGACGTGGACTTCATTCCGGACTACCTGATCATCATCGGCGGAAGTTACATCGGGTTGGAGTTTGCCCAGATGTACCGCCGCTTCGGCAGCAAAGTCACCGTCGTGGAAATGGGCGACCGGCTGATCGCGCGCGACGATGAAGACGTCTCCGCCGAAGTCAAGCGGATACTGGAGAACGAGGGCGTCGAAATTCGCCTCACGGCGCAATGTGTGGCTTTGCAAAAGCGCGGAGACAGGATCGCGGTCACGGTCGAGTGTGAGCCAGCCGCCGAAGAAGTTGTCGGCAGTCACGTGCTGTTGGCGGTCGGCCGCCGTCCCAATACCAATGACCTGGGCCTGGACACGGCCGGCGTCGAGACCGATCCACGGGGGTTTGTATTGGTCGACGACCAGTTGCGATCCAACGTGCCGGGGATTTGGGCCATAGGCGATGTCAACGGCCTAGGCGCATTCACCCACACCTCCTACAACGATTTCGAGATTCTCGCCGCCAACATGTTCGACGACGATGCCCGCCGCGTGAGCGACCGCATCACGACGTACGGGCTGTTTATCGACCCGCCGTTGGGTCGCGTGGGCATGACCGAGCGAGAAGCCCGCGAGTCGGGACGCAAAGCGCTGATCGGCAAGATGATGATGTCACGCGTCGGGCGCGCGCGCGAACGTGGCGAGACCCATGGGTTCATGAAGATCCTGGTCGACGCCGAGACAAAGAAGGTCCTCGGGGCGGCCATTCTCGGGATCGGCGGCGACGAGGTTGTCCACTCCGTGCTTGACCTGATGTACGCCGACGCCCCCTACACCGTGATCCAGCGCGCCGTGCACATACACCCGACCGTCGCAGAGTTGATACCGACAATGCTGGGCGATCTGACGCCGTTGGAATAACGCTGCGCTCAGGCGACCTTGCCCATCGGGGTCGTCGCGTGTTCCGCGCGCATCTCGATCCGCGTCGCGGGAAACCGTACGGTGACGGCGGTGCCGAGACCCAACTCACTGCGCAGATCGAGTGAGCCCCCGTGCGATTCGACGAGAGACATGGTCAGCGTCAAACCGATGCCCGTACCCTCATACTTGTGCTCGGGATCGCTATCGATTCGACCAAACTGCGAAAGCGCCCTGGGAATGTCGGCCTCGGCAATCCCAATGCCGGTGTCGATAACCTCAAACAAGTGGCCGGTTTTCGCATCGCACCGTGCCCTTAACGTCACCTTGCCGCCCGGCTTGGTGAACTTGATCGCATTCGTCATCAGGTTCAGAAAGATTTGCGTCAGCCGCCGCTGATCGGCACGCAGCAAGGGCAGGGTGTCCGCAACGTCCAGTTCCAGCTCGACACCACCTTCCTCGGCGCGCCCGCGCACCATCATTACAACGAAATCGACAATGTGGCGGATATCGAGCGTCTCGTCTTCGAGCGGATCGTGCCCTGCCTCAATCCGCGCAAGGTCAAGGATGCCGTTGACCAGTGACAACAAGTGCGATCCCGACTCATTAATGTACCTTACATACTCGAGGTACTTCGCGCTGCCGATCGGTCCAAGACGTTCGTTGGCCAAGATTTCCGAGAAGCCGACGATCGAGTTTAACGGCGTGCGCAGTTCATGACTTGTAGCGGCGAGGAACTGCGACTTGGCACGACTACCCGCTTCCGCCGCGACCCTCGCGTCATCGAGGCGCCGGAGTTGACGGCCGAGGGCGCGCACACAAACGAAAATGCCGGTTGCCGCGATCAGCGCGCCGGCGGGAAAGAGGTACCAACCGTGCCTATCCGCTTGACGCATACACCCACTAGGGATAGGTTGTGTGCGTACAACGGATAGTGGGTCATGGACGTTCTCGACCGCACCGACCTGCCCTTCCCGCAATCCCTCCCCGAGTTTCAGCGACTTTTCTCCGACGATGCGGCGTGCGCCGCCTACCTGGAAAGGGCTCGCTGGGGTGACGGGTTCGCCTGCCCGCGCTGCGGCGTCGTGGGTGAACCTTTCCGCATCGCCACGCGGCCTGGCGTCCTGACCTGTCGCGCTTGCCGCCGCCAGACGGGATTGACCGTCGGCACGGTCATGGAGCGCAGCCACACGCCTTTGAGCACGTGGTTTTGGGCCGCCTATCTGGTCGCCAGCCAGACGCCGGGCATGTCGGCGGTGCAGTTTCAGCGGCAGCTTGGGCTGACGCGGTACGAAACCGCCTTCGGCATCCTGCATAAGCTCCGCGCGGGTATGGTGCGGCCCGATCAGGATCGGATCGGTGCCAGGGCAGGAGAGCATGTCGAGGTGGACGAAACCTATGTTGGAGGCCGGATGCGTGGTGAAGGCCGAGGCGTTCACCACAAGACGCTGGTGGCTGCTGCCGTCGAAGTCAGCCACAGGGAGCCCGGCACCGCGCAGGACAAGCGGAAGGATGGCCGCTACGCCGGGCGCGTGCGGCTGTCCGTCGCTGCCGACCGCAGCGCCGATTCGCTATGTGGCTTCGTCGAGAACGCCGTTATGCCGGGGTCGCTGATCGTCACCGACGATTGGAGTGGCTATGGCAGCTTGCGGACACGCGGCTATGATCACCACGCCATTGCCGAATGCGGCGACCCCGAGGTGGCCGAAGAGTTCATGCCGATCATCCACCTCGTCTTCAGCAACCTGAAGAATTGGCTCAGTGGCATCCACCATGGCGTGAGCGCAAAGCATCTACAAGCCTACCTCAATGAGTTCACGTTCCGCTTCAACAGGCGGTTTTACCCGTTCAACGCCTTCCGCTCATTGCTCGGAATCGCAGGAGAGGCCGAGGCTCCAACCTACGCCGAGCTAGGTCCTCGGCGAACGCATCGAAACCGGCATCGACCAGCCAGCTGGTCGTAAAACACGTGGCCGGGCGAGCGAGGCATCTCTGCCCAACTGACCATCAAGTCCACCTGTCGATCCCCTTGTCGTCCCAACGCCATGACGAAGCTCCCGACTCGAACCATGCCCTCGTCACAGAGTCAGATGGCCGCGACTTTTTCAACGGGCTGTTAATCCGCATTTCCCAAGTGAGCGAAGCATTTGATGCGGTTTGTATCTGATTCAGAGGCTTATATCACGTGGAGGGAGGCTCGGATGCGGAACCCGGAGGGTGAAACGGTTCGGCGGCCTCTGCGGCCTGTTTTCGACCGCCGCTTGAAGCTGGAGTTCCATGGTTCGCGGGTCACCTCCGACGCCGGTCTGCTCGCCTACCGCGATCTCGACGATGCCCTCGGACTGACTGCAATGGCGGGGGAAGTTCTCGGCGACAGCCGGACCGGAAGGAACGGCTGGCACGGCGTCGTCGGTCTGCTTCGCCAGTCCGTCTATGGTCGCCTCGCCGGGTACGAGGACGTGAATGACGCCGACCGGCTCGGGCGCGATCCTGCGATGCGCTGGATCGTCGGCGGCAAGGCCGTCGAGCGCGGCGGTGCCTCGATCAGTCAGATGGGGAGGTTCGAGACCAAACTGCTGGCGACCGAGGAGAACCTCGCTGCCCTGGCGGATCTGTCGGGCGTCTGGATCGGCCGGATTCACGACCGCAATCCGCCGACCGCCATCGTGCTCGACATGGATAGCTCCGTCAGCCCGACCCACGGCGAGCAGGAAGGCACGGCCTATAACGGCCATTTCGGCTGCACCTGCTATCATCCCTTATTCGTCTTCAACCAATTCGGCGACCTGGAGCGCTGCGCGCTGCGCCCGGGCAGCGTGCACAGCGCCCACGAATGGCGCGACGTGCTGGAGCCGGTTGTCGCCCGGTACCGGGATAGGAAGCTGCGTCGTTATTTCCGGGGCGATGCGGCGTTTGCATTGCCGGGGATATACGAGTTTCTCGAAGCTGAGGGCTTCAGGTATGCGATCCGGCTTCCGGCCAACAAGGTGCTCCAGGACAGCATCGCGCATCTACTCAAGCGCCCCGCCGGCCGGCCGCCCAAGGACGTGCGCCGGTATCATGCCAGCTTTAGTTATCAGGCCGGAACCTGGGACAAGCCCCGCCGCGTCGTCGCCAAGGTCGAGTGGCATCCGGGTGAGTTGTACCCGCGGGTCGGGTTCATTGTCACCAACCTGGGCCGACCCGCCGAGCGGGTGGTCGCGTTCTACAATCAGCGCGGCACGGCTGAGCAATGGATCAAGGAGGGCAAGAACGCGATCCGATGGACACGCCTGTCGTGCCGCAGGTTCGACCACAATGCCGTTCGCCTCCAGCTTCACGCGCTGGCCTACAACCTCGGCAACTTCATGCGAACTCTGGCATTACCCGAGGCGGTCGAGCAATGGTCGCTGACGACGCTGCGGGAGAAGCTCATCAAGATAGGTGCGAAGATCGTCCGCCACGGCCGCTACGTCGTGTTCCAGATGGCCGAGGTCGCGGTCCCGCGTGAGCTGTGCACAGACATCCTGTGCCGTATCGACCGGCTCAGACCCAAGCCAGCTCCGGCATGAGCGACGGCACCCCGTTCCTTCGCGTCGCCGCCGACAGGATCGGTGCGCCCGGATCGCCGGCAAAAAGCCATTCCGCGCCACCAACGCCGCCAATTCGTCCTCAATCATCCGGATCAGCGCGAAGATGGCCGTCATTCGAAGGCGGATTGCACGTCGAGCGGTTTCGAGTCACGCTCAACGGGCTGGGAAGGTTCCATATGGGGAATCCCGGCTAGCAGCCCGTTGACGAAGTCCGGCGTGTCTGATTCTGTCTGAACATAGAGATTTAGACGGGCGTCGTGCGATGGCATTGAGACGACAGAGCGAGGTTCAGGGTGACCTCGTGGTGACATGGGCGGAGATGCCGCGTTCGCCTGGACATGAACCGCTCCGGGTTTGGCGGAGGCCATTTTGTTTGAGTCACGCCGCCATGTCTGACTGCTTCAGCGTGGCGTAGTGGCGTTCCTCGGCTTCGGCCGGCGGGATGTTTCCGATGGGCTCCAGGAGCCGCCGGTTGTTGAACCAATCCACCCATTCCAGAGTAGCGAGCTCGACGGCCTCGAATGAGCGCCACGGCCCGCGCCGGTGAATGACCTCGGCTTTGTAAAGACCATTGATGGTCTCGGCCAGAGCATTGTCATAAGAGTCGCCGACGCTGCCCACCGAGGGTTCGATGCCCGCTTCCGCCAGGTGCTCGGTATATTTGATCGAGACATATTGGCTCCCTCTATCGCTGTGATGGATCAGCCCACCGCGATGGACGGGTCGCCGCGCATGAAGCGCTTGTTCCAGGGCATCGAGAACAAAGCCGGCATGGGCTGTCCGGCTCACCCGCCAGCCGACGATGCGGCGGGCATAGGCGTCGATGACAAAGGCGACATAGACGAAGCCAGCCCAAGTGGCCACGTAGGTAAAGTCCGAGACCCACAGCCTGTTCGGTGCCGGAGCGTGGAACTGGCGATTGACCTTGTCGAGCGGGCAAGGCGCGGCCTGGTCGCTGACTGTCGTGCGGATCGGCTTGCCGCGGATCACCCCTTGCAAGCCCATCTCCCGCATCAGCCGCTCAACAGTGCAGCGAGCGACATCGAAGCCTTCCCGCTGCAATTGTCGCCACACCTTGCGAACGCCGTAGACACGGAAGTTCTCTTTGAAGACGCGTCGGACCTCGACCTTGAGAGCCATATCCCGTTTCGCCCGTGCCGACAGCCTGGCCGGATCGCGCCGCCTGGCCACATGGTCGTAGTAGGTCGACGGGGCGATCGGCAGCACCTTGCAGATCGGCTCGACCCCGTGCGCCTCGCGGTGATCGCCGATGAACGCGATCATGGCTTGAACCGGCGGTCGAGCTCCGCCTGGGCAAAATAGGCGCTCGCCTTGCGCAGGATCTCGTTGACCTGCCGGAGGTCGCGGTTCTCCCGCTCCAGGGCTTTCAGCCGCTCGGCGACCTCGCTGGGGACGCCGGCGCGCACGCCGCTATCGCGCTCGAACCTCTTCACCCACTCATTGAGTGTCTGCGCCGTGCAGCCGATCTTCCCAGCTATCGAGGAAACAGCCGCCCAACGCGAGGCGTGTTCGCCCTCGTGATCCACAACCATCCGCACCGCACGGGCGCGAACCTCAGAAGAAAACCTGTTCCTTGTCTTGCTCATAATGGCTCCACTTTCTCAAGAGTTGGAGCCTCCGCCAAACCCGGAGCGGTTCAACACGCGTTTTCCGACCGGCTGCATGAGTTGCTGACCGAGTCTGGCTTTGACGGCTTCGTGGAGGCGACGTGCAAGCCATACTACGCACCTCGGATGGGGGCTCCTTCGCTGCCGCCGGGGCGTTATTTCCGGATGCACATGATCGGCTATTTCGAGGGCATCGGCAGCGAGCGCGGCATCGCTTGGCGCTGTTCGGATTCGCTGTCGCTTCGCGCGTTTCTGCGGTTGGCGAACCGGGACAAGGTTCCCGATCATTCCTGGTTGTCGAAGACGCGCGGCCGGCTGCCGCACGAGGTCCATGAAAAGGTTTTCGACTGGGTTCTGGCTCTCGTCGCCGCGCGCGGTCTGGTGAAGGGCGAGCGGATCGGCGTCGACGGCTCGACGATGGAAGCCAACGCCGCCCTGCGAGCCATCGTGCGGCGCGATAGCGGCGAGACCTATCGCGAGATGCTGACGCAAATGGCGAAGGAGAGTGGCGTCGAAACGCCGACGATCGACGACCTCGTCCGGCTCGATCGCCGGCGGAAGGGCAAGAAGCTTTCGAACAAGGATTGGACGAGCCCGACCGATCCTGATGCGAAGATCGCGCGGATGAAGGACGGCACCACGCATCTGGAGACCTCCAACAACCGGGGGATTTGACGAAGATTTTGGTGTGCTGTCCGACTTTCGCTGAGATCGGCGGTGTTGACGTCCGCAACCATCCGCCGTTTCGTTCTCGGCGGAGGGTTTTGGCGCTATTCAGGCGGACTCATACCATGGCGGCCCTGCGCTCATGGAAGATCAGACGCTGGAAATTGTAAGCCAGGTTGGCGAGGCCGATCTTGGCCTCCGCCCGCTTGAGCCCGATGGTACGGATGAAAAGGCCCATGCGATCCTTCTGCTGGGCGAAGACGTGCTCCACATGCGCACGGACCGCTGACTTGCGGGCATTGGCCTGGGCGGTCGCCTTGGGCATGGCCCGGCCCGGCGGCTTCTTGCGGTGGATGTGGGAGACCCGACCCTTGCCGGCCAGCCACGCCTCGTTGGCCTTCGAGCGATAGGCGCTGTCAGCCCACACGCCGGCGGCCAGATTGTCGCCGGTGACGAGCTGACGCAACATCTTGCCGTCATGGCGGGCGGCATCGGTCACAGCCGAGCCGCGGATGAAGCCGTAGGCCCGATCGATGACGACATGATTCTTGTAGCCGAACACCGGGATCGCGATGTCGGGCATGCGCCGTTGCGACCCGGCGGGGTTCTTGCGCCGCCCGGTCTTCACCGTCCACCGCGCATCCGTGTCCTTCTGCGCCGCCTTGGCTGGCTGATCGGGCCAGACCTCGGACGCGCTCTTGCCCGCCTTGATCGCCCGCTTCTCGTCATCGCTGTGGCGCTGCTTGGGCGCCGATACCAACGTCGCATCGACGATCTGCCCGCCCATCGCCAGATAGCCGCACCGGCGCAATTCGCCATCGAAGGCGGCAAACAGCTTATCCATCGCCCCGGCCCGGACCAGACGCTCGCGAAAGGTCCATATGGTGTTGCGGTCCGGCGTCGGCGCTCCGAGATCGAAGCCTAGGAAGCGAAGCCAGCTCAAGCGATCGCGGATCAGAAACTCCATCCGCTCGTCACTCACCGTGTGCCGCGCGGCCAGGATCAGAACCTTGAGCATCGCCACCGCATCGTAGGCCGGGCGGCCACCTTTCGATCCGTCCGAATAGCCCAGCGCCGCCTCAAGCGGCGCGCGGAAAATCTTGAAGTCGACGACCTTTGCCAGCACCTCCAACGGATCACCCGTCGCCGAAAGCTTTCGAAGATGATCCGGTAAGCCGAACAGACCAGCCTGCCTCATCAATACCTCCTCAAACCGAACCGCCGTAGAGAATCACAACGAGGCAAAATTCACGAGGTAAATGGAGGCGTCCACCGGCGTCATCGTTGCGGCACCGATCTATCCAGCCGATGAAGGCGACACGACGACTCTGCCTGGGACGCTGGAGGCGGCCGCGCGCAACCTCGCCGAGGTCGGCCTGGCTCCAACACGGGCAGAGCCCTGCAGTCTCGTTGGCGACAAGGGCTATCATTCACGCGAGGGGCTGAAAGACCTCGACGGCGGCGTCTGGAAAACGCGGATCTCCGAGCCGGAGCCCGCCAACGGCTATCTGCGCTGGCATGGCGACCAGGCGGCACGTCAGGCTGTCTACGCCAACCGGGCGCGATTGAAGTCCGGCGTCGCGCGGAACGCCATGCGCAGGCGCGGTGAGATGGTCGAGCGCAGCTTCGCCCATGTCCTCGACCGTGGCGGCATGCGCCGCGCGTTGCTGCGGGCGCGCGAGAACGTCCACAAACGCTACCTGATCCATGTCGCCGGGTTCAATCTCGGCATTCTGATGCGCGCGCTGTTCGGATCAGGCACGCCGAGGGAGGCTGCGAGTGCAAAGAGCACCCTTTTGTTCGTTATTCAGTTCGATGCTGCCCTGGCGATCGCCATCGTGGCGAACATCGAAGGCAAACCAGCCATGCTCGTTATCATCATCATCGTCGCCCCCAAAACCGATTGATCAAAGCGCGACTTCATCACCGGGCTGCTACGCGCGGCGTACAGGCCGGGTCGTCTCCTTCTCGAGCTGAGCACAGGCCATTACGCCGCGATGGGCGTTCTGTCCCCACTCACTATCCGGATCGATCTCCCAGTAACGCTTCCACAATTGGCGTGCCTCGGCGTAGCGCCCATCCACGAAATGCAAATGTGCCAAGTTGTACAGCGCATCACCATAGCCCAGCTCCGCCGACAGCGCCGCTCCAAGATACTCCTTGGCCAGAGCCCTTTGGCCTTTCTCTTCCATCAGGGAAGAAAGATTGTACCAAGCCTCGGCAAATTGTGGATCGAAGGAAACCGCCCGACGCAAATAGAGCTCAGCCTCGGAAACCTTGCCGCGTTCGCGAAGGACGTTGGCGAGATTGAAGAGTGATATCGGATCCCGCCCGTCCAGATCGACGCATCGTCGATAACTGACCTCGGCCAACTCCAACTCGCCAGCGGCCTCTGCCGCCTCCGCGGTCTCGAATATGTCATCCAGGGTTGAGTTCAGGGCATCCGGCAAGGGCAACCTGAATTGGCCGTCGAGGTCGGCGAGTATGTCGCCCGCACGCAACGCAATGCTCCCGTCGGGGCGCCGGGCAAGGTTGAGGCGCGCCCGGCTCAAGCCCTGAGGGTCGCGCTTCCGCAGCTGGACGCGAGCCGCAATGACATCGGCCAAATCGGTGCCTTCGGCCACGAGCCGCGCCACCTCGCGACACACGATCAGGTCGCGCAAATCGTGCCGGCCGTCTTGAGGCTCGATCACATCGAACAGGCTCAGCAATCGAACAACTCCCGTGGTCAGTCCCGAAGTGGCCTGCAATTCGGCCGTGCTCATACCGTTCGCGATCGGCCGACGCTCGGCGAGCCCTGTGATCAGCAGGAATTCGCGCTCGCTCACGGATCTTGCGCGCAGACGATCGGCCCGAACGAGTTTGGCCTCAAGCTGGCCGGTCCTGATCTGCTCGACCGCCCCCCAACCGATCACCAGAAAGGACGTGCGGCGCGTGAGTCCCCGGCATACTCGGCCGCCAAGATGAACGACCGCGTCACCGGCGGCCTGCCGAGACAATTGCCAGAATCGGCCGTGAAATACGAACTCGCGCCCTTGCGAGTTGGTCATGCAGGGCTCCATTCGCGACGGGTCTAGGCGCTCCGGCTCGCCTTCTTCTTGCTCGCGGTCCGCTTCGCGGTGCCGCGAGTCTTGCTGGCCGCCGCCGGCTTCTTGCTATCCTCGAGACTCCGCTTCAGTGCGTCCATGAGGTTGATCACCTTGCCACGCTCGGGGGCCTTGGCGAAAACCGGATCCTCGCCCTTGAGCTTGCCCTTGATAAGCTCCATCAGCGCTTGCTGATAGTTGTCCTTGAAAGTGCTCGCATCGAAGGTCGCCGATTTCTGATCGATCAATTGCGCGGCGAGGTCGAGCATTTCCGTCTCGGACTGGTCATCGGTGATGTCCTCGAAGTACGGCCCATGGTCACGCACTTCCTCCGCTGTCCTGAGCGTCGTGATCAGCAATCCCTTGTCCCGCACGGAAATCGCAATGAGCCGCTCGCGGCTGGACAGCACAAGTCTCGACAGTGCGACTTTTTTCTTCTGCCTCATGGCATCGCGGATGACGCGGAAGGTCTCCTCCGCAACCGGCCCATCCGGCGCCAGATAGTACGGCGTGTCGAGGTAGAGCCCGTCGACTTCGCTTTCGTCGACAAATTGCTCGATGACGATGGCCTTGTTGGACTCGACCTGGATCTTGGCCAGGTCCTCGTCCGTCAGGACGACATATCGGTCCTTCTCATACTCGCAACCCTTGACCAAGTCGCCGCGCTCCACCGGCCCCAACTCCGGGTCATGCGGTTGCATCTTGATCCGGTTATGGGTCTCCTTGTGGAGCAATTTGAATGCAATGCGCCCACTGCTGCTGGTCGCGGTGTAGAGTTTCACCGGACACGACACGAGGGAGAGCTTGAGATGCCCCTTCCAACTGGCTCGCGCTGCCATAGTTTATTCCTCTTCAGTCTGCCCCACTCTGGTCTCTGACGGCCCGCCGCATGGCACTAGTTATCGAACACGCCACCCCGTCGATATCCGCCCACGGATCCGCGCCGGTCGAAGCAAGTTCCGGTACTGTAGCATAGTTCAAGTCGAGCGGGTCGTCGATGGCGCTCAGGTCGGACCATTGCATCGGCAGCGACGCCGGGGCGCCGGGCCGCGCACGCAGGGAATACGCAGCGGCGGTCGTCGAGGTCCGCGCGTTTCGGTGATAGTCGATGAACACCCTGCCATGTCGGTGCCGCTTCCCGGCCATGTCGGTAAACCGGCTTGGCGCGCGCCGCACCAGCATGCGCGCGACCGCCCCGCTGAATTCGTGAACGTCGCGCCAGGCGTACTTACGCCGCAACGGCACGACGATATGAAGGCCCTTGCTCCCGGTCGTCTCGACGAACGGCACAAGGCCCAGATCCGTCAAGGCCTCGCGGACCTCGAATGCGGCTTGCACAACCGAGCTCCACGGCAGGCTTTCATCCGGATCAAGATCGAAAACCATCCGGTCCGGCCGCTCCGGCTTGTCGACGCGACAGCCCCACACATGGAACTCGACGACACCGAATTGAGCCAGCGCCAACAGGCCTCGCGCATCTGCGATGTACAAGTAGTCGCCCCTCTCCTGTGAGCCTTCTTCGCGGATCCGTATGCGCCCGATCTCGTCTGGCATACCCGGACCGGCATGGCGCTGAAAGAAGCAATCCTCCACCTTGCCCGAAGGGCAACGCACCAGGGAAATGGGCCGACGCAACAGTTCAGGCAACATCCAGTCACCCACTTGCGCATAGTACAGAGCCAGATCGAGCTTGGTCGGTCCGCCGCGCCCGAACATGACACGATCGGGATTGGTGACCCATACGGAAGCGAGATCGGCGTCCGTGACATACTTTCGCCGGCCGGACGACGCGGGACGGATCGGTTCCGAGTGCAGCTTGTCGGGCCTGAGCCCGCGATACACGGCATGACGCAGCGCACCCTCCTTAGTGCGCGTCGCGAACTCCACTTCCGCCATCAGAACCGGTTTGACCCAAGTCGTGCTGGAGGCGATCGCAGCGCCTGGGCCCACGCGAACCGCGGGCGTTTTCCGTTCGATTGCGCGCAGGCGCTTCGCCAACCGCGAGGCCTCCGCTTCGGAGAAGCCCGTACCGACTTTCCCAACGTATTTAAGGCGCTCGGCGTCGGCCTCGGCGAGCAAGAGTGCGGCAAGCCCGCCCGCCGCTTTGGTCATCGTGTATCCGACGATGACGAATTCGTCGGTGTTGGTGCATTTGGTCTTGACCCAAGCCTTGCTCCGACCGGATCTATAGGCCGCATCCAGCCTCTTCGACACGACACCCTCCAGTCGCATGCGTTGCGCCTGGGCGTAGAAGTCGGCGCCACTTCCGACCACATGGCCGCTCAACTGCAGTGGCGAAGTGGGTCCCACGTGCGGCTCAACCAGCTTGCCGAGTGCTTCCTTGCGCGCGGCCAGAGGCACGCTGGTCAGATCGTAGTCGTTGGCATGCAGCAGATCGAATGCGTAGAAAACAAACCTCTCGTTCGAGCCGGACGCCAGCGCCTCTTGCAGCGCGGAAAAGCTGGACTTGCCCGCCGCGTCCTGGACCACGATTTCGCCGTCAATCACGGCGCGCTTGCAGTGCAAGTCCTCAAACACCATCGCAAGGTCGCCGTACCGCTCGGTCCAGTCATGGCCATTCCGGGTGAACAGTGTCGCCTGGCCTCGCTGAACGCGTGCAATCGTTCGGTAGCCGTCGAGCTTGATCTCATGCAACCAGTCGCCACCGGCGGGCACTGATGTGGAAAGCGTCGCCAATTGTGGCGCCTGGTATCCGCCGTTGTCGCCACGGACCGCGCCGGGCAGCGCGCCTGGCCGCAGTCGGGTCCGCCGCTTCGGCGCGCGCGCCGAGTCCGCCATCTCCTCGACCGTTCGGCCCGAGATAACGCTATCTTGTGCGTCATCGAGGATATCGCCTTCGTTCTCCGGGCGGGCGTAGTCGTCATACTCCTTGATCAGAAGCCAGTTGTTCGCGGCTTCGGATTTTATCCGCACCAGCGTCCAGCCGCCCTTGAGCCGCTCGCCGGCCAGGCGAAATTTCAGCGTGCCGCGCTTGAAGTCCTCGACAGGGTCGCCCATAGGCGCCCAGACCCCTCGATCCCAGACGATCATGGCGCCGGCCCCGTACTGACCCTGCGGAATCACGGCCTCGAAATCCGTGTACTCCAAGGGATGCTCCTCGACGTGCACCGCGAGCCGCCGGATCGTCGGATCGAGACTGGGGCCCTTCGTGACGGTCCAGCTCTTGAGCACATCGCCGAACTGCAATCTAAGATCATAGTGGAGCCGCCGGGCGGCGTGTTTGTGGACGACAAACATCGAACCCTCAGCCGCATCAGCGGTTCCGCTAGGTTCCGGCGTCCGCGCGAAGTCTCGCTTGCTGCGGTACTTTGTGAGTGTCCGGTTTTTTTTCACTATGCCGTTCCGCCGCATTGCGCGCGTGCACCATCACCCGATCCTACCGCCCTCGGGGAAACGAAGTGTTTCGAAGCGTTGAAGCAAAGACAAGCCACTACCGAGCGTTAGACCGGGCGTAGGAGAACGGTCGCGATCCACGCCGCGAGGGTATCCAGCAGCTCGCCTCTGACCTCCGCGTCCCGGCGTCCCGTGCGCACCGGTACATGGAAGGAGTGGTCGGCTTCCTGCACCAACTCGAGATTGGCCCGCTTGCCAAGGCGGTCGGCTAGCGGCTGGAGAAGTTCAAGGTCGGCGAGCCTATCCCGCGTGCCCTGCAGAAACAGCATTGGGATCTGGACATCGAACAGGTGCTTGCCGCGCTCGTCGGACTGGCGACCCGCCGGATGGAGCGGAAATCCAAGGAAGGCGAGCCCACGAACACCCGGCAGAGGCGCCGTGGCTTGCGCCAGCGAGGTCATGCGGCCGCCGAACGACCGGCCCCCGGCCACAAGTGGGAGACTCGGAACGAGCTGGCTGGCCTCGATGACCGCAGCGCGGACCGTCGCGCACGCGACAGCAGGACGGTCGGTCCGCTTCCCGCCTCGCTCCATGTACGGGAACTGATAGCGCAACGTCGCGATGCCGCGCTCGCCAAGTTCTGCCGCCACGGCTTCCAGGTATGGGAGGGTCATGCCCGCCCCGGCCCCGTGCGCCAGTACATAACAGCACCGCGCCTGCGCCGGCACCAGCAGCAGGCCGGAAACGCTCTGGGCGGCATCGACCGTCACCCTGACCTTCTGAGCCTCAGAGGAATTCAACGGTTGCTCCAAAGCCGCCGATCGCCGACTCCATCACCTCCAAGCGGATCAAAGACCGACCCGCCGGGCAGGCGGCGGCTTCAAAGCCAGTGCGGACCTCCATACCGCTGGCGTCAAGGCGAACTTGTTGCAACCATAGTCCCGGCTGGGCAACATGCTCGCCATCGACACCGATCCGCGGGACGACGGGTCAATGCGATACGCGTGTACAGGATCTACAGGAAAATCGGATTGCCGTTGCGCAACAACAAGCCCAATCGCCGAATGCGCGAGGTGGGTTGGGACTCGATGGCGGATTTGAATGAAAATGAATTTCGTTAGGGAGTATTACTTGAGTGACATTAGCATCTGCGGCAAATTAATCGACTTATTTGAGGCAGCTAAAAAGTTGGGATTTACCAGCCCCGGCCTTACTGGCAGATATAAAGTCGATAAAAAAGTAAAAGACAGTGAGGACCTTACTGTAGCAACTCTCCCTCAAGACAATCCACTCATACCGTCCCCGAATGTATGTGGATACAGTTCCGTTATGAGGCAATTTAGCGACCTGATTCCCAAATATTACACCGATACAAACGCATCCTGGAGACAGCCGGTTGAATTCAAAGCACTTCCTCATATTCAATATTACAGACCGGGAGGCGGGTATCACTCTTGGCATTGTGATGCTATGGGAGATTATATAGATAGGCATCTCGTTTTTATTTTGTACCTGAATGATGTACCAGACGGCGGCACAGAATTTCTGCATCAGGAATACATCTGTGAGGCCAAAAAAGGGAAGATTTTGATTTTCCCTGCTCATTTTTCCTATACGCATCGTGGTCAAATTAGCATGACCGATGAAAAGTACATTTTGACTGGGTGGGCAAACGCCAGCCTGCCACAAAGGGCTGATCGCCCCCCATTGAGTGGTCCGGGTCGGAAGTTAGTGCATCGTCGTGGACGTCGCCGAAATATTTGACGCAGGTGAACCGGATCGTAATTGGAGGATCGGTTTGCGGGCCATCCACCAGTTGGTCAGGCTTGGCCACGCCGGCGAGGACACCTTGGCGGTCCCGGGCACCGGGCCGTCAGGCACGCCAGACTAGCTTTTCCAGCCACTTCGCCACGCAATCGGAGGACAGGTCATGATCGCCGAAAATCGCACGTTCAAAAACCGAAGGATCAATCTCGACGGAGCATCCTTTAGCTCTTGCCAGTTCAATGGCTGCACGCTCCTTTTCAGCGGGTTCATGCCAGTGGATTTCGACAAGTGCACCTTTGCCAACGACTGCAAATGGCAGTTTCTCGGACCCGCGGCCAACATGCTTGAGTTCATGTCAGTCCTGTATGCAAGCGGTGCTAAGGAGCTGATCGAGACTTCGTTCAAAAAGATTCGCGGTGACGCGGCCGGCTCCAGTCCGACGGCTCCATGATCTCTCGACGTCACTCGGTTTCGCGACAAAGGAAGGCCCGCGTCCGTTGCCGTTGTGCAGAGATGGATCACGTAAACCAACCACTGCGACCACCAACGCCCGCTCGCCGCCCAAGACATTGGGATTTACGGTGGGCTGGACCAGCAGGGCCACGGGCCAAAAGAGTGGTGCGGGCGAAGGGAATCGAACCCCCACAGCCTTGCGGCCACTGGATTTTGAATCCAGCGCGTCTACCAGTTCCGCCACGCCCGCTTCAATGCGTCAATAAGTGCAGGAAGTGTGTAGGGACCTTCCTGCGCAGTGGCAAGATTCAACCTATTGAAAGGCGGGGCCCAAGCCACCCAACCCGTGCGGCGATCGGGCCTCAGGCCAGCGAATGCTCGACATCCGCGGCCAGCCGCTCCAGATTCGTGTCGGCCCATTCGCGCGGCGTGTTGGTCGTGATCTGGTCTCACCCCGCCTCCAGCGCGGCCAGCAGATCCTCCGCCCCTCCCGGGTCGCCGTGGTCGATGGTCCAGCAATCTGCCCAGTAGCCGCGATCCTGCAACGCTCCGACGAGCCTATCGCCGCGCCGTCGCACTGCGCGCACCAGACCGCGGTGGAGATAGACCGAATGGGCGTCTGGCGCATGGCGCGCGACCAGGTCAAGTACGTCGCCTTCCCCCGCAACGACCGCGTCTGTGGGATCGTAGCCGAAGATGAGACCGGCCACCTGGCGGCCCAACTGCGATAGCGCCTGGCGATCGTCGCCGCCCAAAATCATTTGTCGGCCAAGACCGTCCGCGATCGCCGTGAAGTCCTGGCACGCGCGATCGTCGATCTCCGAAGCACCGATCTTGAGGTCGAGATGAAGCAGCGCTGAGGCGTGCACCGGCTCACTGCGCATGATTGCGCAGGCTTGGTCCAGGAATAGCGGCGTCTCGTGCGGCCCGTCTCGCATCTGCAGCCGGCTGACCGCGCCGCGGTCGGCGGCATTGACCGGCCCGCTGCCGGTCGTCTCGCTCTCGAGCCGGTCGTCGTGCAGGCAGACGAACTCGCCGCTGGCCAGACGACGCAGGCCGATTTCGATGCAAGGGCCGGCGGCGAGCCCGCGTCGGAGATTGGCGCGCGAGAATGGCGCGTCGTCGCCGCGTTGCCGCAGCTTGTGCCACTTCAAGCGAATCGAACGGCCACGAAATCGCAGCTCGGTCGGCGCCGGATCAACACCTGGACGCCTCCATTTACCTCGTGAATTTTGCCTCGTTGTGATTCTCTACGGCGGTTCGGTTTGAGGAGGTATTGATGAGGCAGGCTGGTCTGTTCGGCTTACCGGATCATCTTCGAAAGCTTTCGGCGACGGGTGATCCGTTGGAGGTGCTGGCAAAGGTCGTCGACTTCAAGATTTTCCGCGCGCCGCTTGAGGCGGCGCTGGGCTATTCGGACGGATCGAAAGGTGGCCGCCCGGCCTACGATGCGGTGGCGATGCTCAAGGTTCTGATCCTGGCCGCGCGGCACACGGTGAGTGACGAGCGGATGGAGTTTCTGATCCGCGATCGCTTGAGCTGGCTTCGCTTCCTAGGCTTCGATCTCGGAGCGCCGACGCCGGACCGCAACACCATATGGACCTTTCGCGAGCGTCCGGTCCGGGCCGGGGCGATGGATAAGCTGTTTGCCGCCTTCGATGGCGAATTGCGCCGGTGCGGCTATCTGGCGATGGGCGGGCAGATCGTCGATGCGACGTTGGTATCGGCGCCCAAGCAGCGCCACAGCGATGACGAGAAGCGGGCGATCAAGGCGGGCAAGAGCGCGTCCGAGGTCTGGCCCGATCAGCCAGCCAAGGCGGCGCAGAAGGACACGGATGCGCGGTGGACGGTGAAGACCGGGCGGCGCAAGAACCCCGCCGGGTCGCAACGGCGCATGCCCGACATCGCGATCCCGGTGTTCGGCTACAAGAATCATGTCGTCATCGATCGGGCCTACGGCTTCATCCGCAGCTCGGCTGTGACCGATGCCGCCCGCCATGACGGCAAGATGTTGCGTCAGCTCGTCACCGGCGACAATCTGGCCGCCGGCGTGTGGGCTGACAGCGCCTATCGCTCGAAGGCCAACGAGGCGTGGCTGGCCGGCAAGGGTCGGGTCTCCCACATCCACCGCAAGAAGCCGCCGGGCCGGGCCATGCCCAAGGCGACCGCCCAGGCCAATGCCCGCAAGTCAGCGGTCCGTGCGCATGTGGAGCACGTCTTCGCCCAGCAGAAGGATCGCATGGGCCTTTTCATCCGTATCATCGGGCTCAAGCGGGCGGAGGCCAAGATCGGCCTCGCCAACCTGGCTTACAATTTCCAGCGTCTGATCTTCCATGAGCGCAGGGCCGCCATGGTATGAGTCCGCCTGAATAGCGCCAAAACCCTCCGCCGAGAACGAAACGGCGGATGGTTGCGGACGTCAACACCGCCGATCTCAGCGAAAGTCGGACAGCACACCAAAATCTTCGTCAAATCCCCCGGTTGTTGGAGGTCTCCAGTTGCTGGATGCTGCCGAGGAGCGCGCCCGGCAGCACGGCGCGACCGATGTGAACCGAGTCGCCGAAATTGGCGATCCTGCGGCGCGCATTGTCGACTACGCCCGCCACCACGACTGCGACGCGATCGTGTTGGGCACGCGCGGTCTATCCGACATTCAAGGGCTGCTGTTCGGCAGCGTCGCGCACACGGTCGCCCATCTAAGTCCGTGCACCTGCATCACCGTGCGGCCGCCGGCGGCGACACACTGACCGGGTTTTTGATTGAGGCGTCGGCGGGGGCGCTCGGCGGCGAGCCTTAGGACTCGATCGGGCTAGTGGATTGATCGGAATGAAAGAGTCCGAATTGGGATTCCGTATTTTGCTGTGGTATGCGAATCTGGCGCGTGCGCAGTGGAATCTCCTTCACCCTATCCGCCGGCGACCGTCAGCGATTGCGCGCGGTCGTCGCGGATCCCAAGAGCCCGCAGAAACACGTCTGGCGGGCACATATTGTCCTTCTCAGCGGCGAGGGTCTGGGCACCTCGGCGATCATGACCGAGACCGGCAAGTCCAAGACCTGCGTGTGGCGCTGGCAAGAGCGGTTCATGCACGAGGGTGTCGGCGGCCTGCTTCGCGACAAGTCCCGTCCGCCCGGCAAGGCGCCGGTCCCGCTCGATCGTGTCGCCGAGATCGTGCGCCTGACGCAGCAACCGCCGCCGTTTGAGGCGACCCACTGGACGTTGCGCGCGATCGCCAGGGCGGCCGGTATTGCCGCCTCGACGGTGCAGGCGATCTGGAAGGCTCACGGTCTCAGCCCGCACCGCTGGCGCAACTTCAAGCTGTCGACCGACCCTGCCTTCGCCGAGAAACTCACCGATATCGTCGGCCTGTATGTCGACCCGCCGGCCCATGCGGTGGTGTTGTCGATCGATGAGAAGTCACAGATCCAGGCGCTCGACCGCCGGTCTGCCGATGAAGAAGGGACGCGCCGGCACCATGACCCATGACTACAAACGGCACGGCACGACCACGCTGTTTGCGGCGCTCAACGTTCTGGACGGAACGGTGATCGGCCAGAACATGCAGCGCCACCGCCATCAGGAGTTCATCCGCTTCCTCAACCGCATCGAGCGCACGGTGCCGGCGGACAAGGCCATCCACGCGATCGTCGACAACTACGCGGCGCACAACAAGGACAAGGTCCGCGCCTGGCTCGCCCGCCATCCGCGCTGGACTTTCCACTTCACACCGACCTCCTGCTCGTGGCTCAATGCCGTCGAGGGCTTCTTCGCAAAACTCACCCGGCGGCGGCTCAAGCACGGCGTCTTCCATTCCGTCGTCGATCTCCAGGCCGCAATCAACCGCTTCGTCCGCGAATACAATGCGGCCAACCCACAGCCATTCATATCGAAAGCCGACCCCGACGACATCATCGCAGCCCGAAACCGAGGGTTCCAAACGTTGGAATCAATCCACTAGGCGACAGTAGCGTCGCTCGTGATGCCCTGCGCGGCCGTCAGTCGGCCCGACGACGGCGACTTGCTCTTGCCGCCGTCCGCGCGCTTGGTGGTCAGATTCTGCAGCGCGTCCGAGATCAACTCGACATCCAACTCGACCGCTCGGCCCTGGAACTTACAAGCCGCGACGATCTGATCGACGATGAATTTCGGTTGGAAGAACGACAGCGGCTGATCGTACTTGTTCTTGAGTTCGCCAATGACGAATAGCAGCAGCGGTTCGTGGTACTCCAAACCGCGCTTTTCGCAGATGGCGCGGAACGTCGTCTTGAACTCGTCGACCGAAGGATACTTGATCTCGACCTTGTACGGGATGCGCCGGAGGAAGGCGGGGTCCATCAGATCATCCGGCGTCAAATTGGTCGAGAAGATCAGGAACTCGTCGAACGGAATGATAAAGGTGCGGCCGGTGTCGAGCGCCGAGTAGTCGATCTTCTTCTCCATCGGCACGATCCACCGATTGAGCAACGCGTCCGGGCGCACCAACTGGCGCCCCAGATCGTCGATGATGAAGGTGCCGCCATTGGCCTTCAGATGCAGCGGCGCTTCATAGAACTTGGCGACTTGATTGTAACTGAGGTCAAGCATTGACAGCGTCAGCTCACCACCGGCCATCACGATCGGCCGCTTGCAATGGACCCAGCGCTGATCGCGCTCGTCGGCCAGCAGGCTGAGCTTCGAGCCACTGGGGCTGGGCGCCTCGATGTGAACGGCGGGATCGAAAATCTTGATGATCTTGCCGTCGATCTCCATGCAATAGGGGATACAGATCGTGTCGCGGAACAATCGGCCGATGACTTCGGCGACCGTGGTCTTACCGTTACCGGGTGGGCCATAAAGCAGCAGCGAGCGGCCGGAATTGATCGCCGGACCGAGCCGGCGCGGCAGGACCTCGGGGATTACCAGCCCGTCCAGGCCCGTGTGCAAATTGTCGCGATCGATGTGCTCGTTAATCAGTTTCTGGCGCTCGGTCTGCGCGTGATAGGCGTCGAGCGACACCGGCGCCGGCCCAACGTACTGCGATTGCTCCAGCGCATCGGCCGCCCATTCACGGCCGGCCGCGGCCACGGAAAAGCGCATCTCCGAGTTCGCCGAATCGCCAGTCAGACCCATGGTCTCGAGCAACTTGCGATCGCGCAGATCCTGGACGATCTCATTGCAGACGCCCTGGCTGAGCTTCAGTTCGTCAGAGAGCTGCGAAATCCGATCCATGCCGCGCACGTACATCGCCTTCAGGCCCAGGCGCAGCAGATTGTTCGCGGGAATACCGGTCTCCCCGACCGTTATCGGCGCTTTAGGTTTCTCGACGACCGTCGGTTCTTTGATCTCTATGTCCATAAGCTGACGCTTACACTGCCGGTAGGGTTAAGAAGATGTGCACGCACCTGCCAACGCCGACACGCACGCTAGTGGATTGATTCCAACGTTTGGAACCCTCGGTTTCGGGCTGCGATGATGTCGTCGGGGTCGGCTTTCGATATGAATGGCTGTGGGTTGGCCGCATTGTATTCGCGGACGAAGCGGTTGATTGCGGCCTGGAGATCGACGACGGAATGGAAGACGCCGTGCTTGAGCCGCCGCCGGGTGAGTTTTGCGAAGAAGCCCTCGACGGCATTGAGCCACGAGCAGGAGGTCGGTGTGAAGTGGAAAGTCCAGCGCGGATGGCGGGCGAGCCAGGCGCGGACCTTGTCCTTGTTGTGCGCCGCGTAGTTGTCGACGATCGCGTGGATGGCCTTGTCCGCCGGCACCGTGCGCTCGATGCGGTTGAGGAAGCGGATGAACTCCTGATGGCGGTGGCGCTGCATGTTCTGGCCGATCACCGTTCCGTCCAGAACGTTGAGCGCCGCAAACAGCGTGGTCGTGCCGTGCCGTTTGTAGTCATGGTGCCGGCGCGTCCCTTCTTCATCGGCAGACCGGCGGTCGAGCGCCTGGATCTGTGACTTCTCATCGATCGACAACACCACCGCATGGGCCGGCGGGTCGACATACAGGCCGACGATATCGGTGAGTTTCTCGGCGAAGGCAGGGTCGGTCGACAGCTTGAAGTTGCGCCAGCGGTGCGGGCTGAGACCGTGAGCCTTCCAGATCGCCTGCACCGTCGAGGCGGCAATACCGGCCGCCCTGGCGATCGCGCGCAACGTCCAGTGGGTCGCCTCAAACGGCGGCGGTTGCTGCGTCAGGCGCACGATCTCGGCGACACGATCGAGCGGGACCGGCGCCTTGCCGGGCGGACGGGACTTGTCGCGAAGCAGGCCGCCGACACCCTCGTGCATGAACCGCTCTTGCCAGCGCCACACGCAGGTCTTGGACTTGCCGGTCTCGGTCATGATCGCCGAGGTGCCCAGACCCTCGCCGCTGAGAAGGACAATATGTGCCCGCCAGACGTGTCTCTGCGGGCTCTTGGGATCCGCGACGACCGCGCGCAATCGCTGACGGTCGCCGGCGGATAGGGTGAAGGAGACTCCACTGCGCATGCGCCAGATTCGCATACCACAGCAAAATACGGAATCCCAATTCGGACTCTTTCATTCCGATCAATCCACTAGCGACCGCGCCTTAACATGCTGTAAAGGAACGACGACGTTGGCTGGCTCTTGATTCAAGCGGCCGGCGTCGGCGGGTCGTGGCAGGAAGTCCGTCCCACAGGCCGGGATGCCAGGGTGGCAAACACCGTAAATTCACACGCCTCAACGGTTGCTACGACATAGTTAAATTACCTAATAGTTTTAACCATGATTCGAAAAAACTTAACTATAATTGGACCGTATTGACAAATACATTGATTGAGCGGAATAATACAAGATGAAATCATCTACAAAAGTTTGTTCGATTTGAATTCATGATCATGCTAGGCTGAAACTGTGAAATCGACTCACTGAGATTGCCATGGCCCCGACGCAAGTTCTGTTGGGCCTGCTCGGCACCGCATGCATCGTCATCGGTATCATGCTCGGCCGAAGGCATTGGGCCGGCGCGGTCTCCCTCGGCCTCGGCATCGGTGCCACCGGGTACGCGATGCTATCGACAGTGACGAAGGACCCGCTCGGGTTTGTGCTCGACATATTTGGCTCGTTTCTATAACTTCAAATTGAATACGCTCGTATCTGCGCAATCCTAGCGCGAGCCGGTACGCGTTCAGTCTTGCGACGAGCGCGAAGAGTGCCGGCGGTACCCCAACGCATACAAGGCCCACCGGATTCAGCCCGGAGCCCCGACGGCGTCGCGCCGTCGCATGTGTGATCGAGGTCAAGGCCGGCGGCGCCTGGATCGAACAGGATCGGTATTTTGGAGCCATCAACCGCCTGACGGAGACCCCATGAAGCAAAAGGACGTAACGCACCGTCCCACCCGCCGCGACCGATTGATCCGCGAGCGTGTGCACGATCCTTACAAGTCCCGGCTCAAGCCGGCGGAGAACGCCCACTGCCCACAGTGCGGCGCGGTGTTTCAGGGCGGACGGTGGACGTGGAACGAGCCACCGGAAGGCGCGCGCGAGGAGACGTGCCAAGCCTGTCACCGTGCCAACGACGACTATCCGGCGGGCACCGTGACCATCAGCGGCGATTTCGTCGACGCGCACCTTGGGGAAATTCTCGATATCGTCCGCAAGCAAGAGCACCTGGCGAAGGGCGAGCACCCGTTGCATCGGATCATGTCGATCAGCGAGCAACCCGAACAGATCGCAATCAAGACCACCGACCTGCACCTGCCACGCCGGATTGGTAAGTCGCTGTCAGACGCCTACCAGCCCGGTGATGAAGTTGCGCTTTGATCAATCGGTTTCGGGGGCGACGATGATGATGATAACGAGCATGGCTGGTTTGCCTTCGATGTTCGCCACGATGGCGATCGCCAGGGCAGCATCGAACTGAATAACGAACAAAAGGGTGCTCTTTGCACTCGCAGCCTCCCTCGGCGTGCCTGATCCGAACAGCGCGCGCATCAGAATGCCGAGATTGAACCCGGCGACATGGATCAGGTAGCGTTTGTGGACGTTCTCGCGCGCCCGCAGCAACGCGCGGCGCATGCCGCCACGGTCGAGGACATGGGCGAAGCTGCGCTCGACCATCTCACCGCGCCTGCGCATGGCGTTCCGCGCGACGCCGGACTTCAATCGCGCCCGGTTGGCGTAGACAGCCTGACGTGCCGCCTGGTCGCCATGCCAGCGCAGATAGCCGTTGGCGGGCTCCGGCTCGGAGATCCGCGTTTTCCAGACGCCGCCGTCGAGGTGGAGACCTCCAACAACCGGGGGATTTGACGAAGATTTTGGTGTGCTGTCCAACTTGCGCTGAGATCGGCGGTGTTGACGTCCGCAACCATCCGCCGTTTCGTTCTCGGCGGAGGGTTTTGGCGCTATTCAGGCGGACTCATACCATGGCGGCCCTGCGCTCATGGAAGATCAGACGCTGGAAATTGTAAGCCAGGTTGGCGAGGCCGATCTTGGCCTCCGCCCGCTTGAGCCCGATGGTACGGATGAAAAGGCCCATGCGATCCTTCTGCTGGGCGAAGACGTGCTCCACATGCGCACGGACCGCTGACTTGCGGGCATTGGCCTGGGCGGTCGCCTTGGGCATGGCCCGGCCCGGCGGCTTCTTGCGGTGGATGTGGGAGACCCGACCCTTGCCGGCCAGCCACGCCTCGTTGGCCTTCGAGCGATAGGCGCTGTCAGCCCACACGCCGGCGGCCAGATTGTCGCCGGTGACGAGCTGACGCAACATCTTGCCGTCATGGCGGGCGGCATCGGTCACAGCCGAGCTGCGGATGAAGCCGTAGGCCCGATCGATGACGACATGATTCTTGTAGCCGAACACCGGGATCGCGATGTCGGGCATGCGCCGTTGCGACCCGGCGGGGTTCTTGCGCCGCCCGGTCTTCACCGTCCACCGCGCATCCGTGTCCTTCTGCGCCGCCTTGGCTGGCTGATCGGGCCAGACCTCGGACGCGCTCTTGCCCGCCTTGATCGCCCGCTTCTCGTCATCGCTGTGGCGCTGCTTGGGCGCCGATACCAACGTCGCATCGACGATCTGCCCGCCCATCGCCAGATAGCCGCACCGGCGCAATTCGCCATCGAAGGCGGCAAACAGCTTATCCATCGCCCCGGCCCGGACCAGACGCTCGCGAAAGGTCCATATGGTGTTGCGGTCCGGCGTCGGCGCTCCGAGATCGAAGCCTAGGAAGCGAAGCCAGCTCAAGCGATCGCGGATCAGAAACTCCATCCGCTCGTCACTCACCGTGTGCCGCGCGGCCAGGATCAGAACCTTGAGCATCGCCACCGCATCGTAGGCCGGGCGGCCACCTTTCGATCCGTCCGAATAGCCCAGCGCCGCCTCAAGCGGCGCGCGGAAAATCTTGAAGTCGACGACCTTTGCCAGCACCTCCAACGGATCACCCGTCGCCGAAAGCTTTCGAAGATGATCCGGTAAGCCGAACAGACCAGCCTGCCTCATCAATACCTCCTCAAACCGAACCGCCGTAGAGAATCACAACGAGGCAAAATTCACGAGGTAAATGGAGGCGTCCAGGTCTTTCAGCCCCTCGCGTGAATGATAGCCCTTGTCGCCAACGAGACCGCAGGGCTCTGCCCGTGTTGGAGCCAGGCCGACCTCGGCGAGGTTGCGCGCGGCCGCCTCCAGCGTCCCAGGCAAAGTCGTCGTGTCGCCTTCATCGGCTGGATAGATCGGTGCCGCAACGATGACGCCGGTGTCGAGATCGACCGCGTGCTCGGGCTTGTAGGCCAGATGCGTGGTGCCGTCCTTCATCCGCGCGATCTTCGCATCAGGATCGGTCGGGCTCGTCCAATCCTTGTTCGAAAGCTTCTTGCCCTTCCGCCGGCGATCGAGCCGGACGAGGTCGTCGATCGTCGGCGTTTCGACGCCACTCTCCTTCGCCATTTGCGTCAGCATCTCGCGATAGGTCTCGCCGCTATCGCGCCGCACGATGGCTCGCAGGGCGGCGTTGGCTTCCATCGTCGAGCCGTCGACGCCGATCCGCTCGCCCTTCACCAGACCGCGCGCGGCGACGAGAGCCAGAACCCAGTCGAAAACCTTTTCATGGACCTCGTGCGGCAGCCGGCCGCGCGTCTTCGACAACCAGGAATGATCGGGAACCTTGTCCCGGTTCGCCAACCGCAGAAACGCGCGAAGCGACAGCGAATCCGAACAGCGCCAAGCGATGCCGCGCTCGCTGCCGATGCCCTCGAAATAGCCGATCATGTGCATCCGGAAATAACGCCCCGGCGGCAGCGAAGGAGCCCCCATCCGAGGTGCGTAGTATGGCTTGCACGTCGCCTCCACGAAGCCGTCAAAGCCAGACTCGGTCAGCAACTCATGCAGCCGGTCGGAAAACGCGTGTCCAGGCGAACGCGGCATCTCCGCCCATGTCACCACGAGGTCACCCTGAACCTCGCTCTGTCGTCTCAATGCCATCGCACGACGCCCGTCTAAATCTCTATGTTCAGACAGAATCAGACACGCCGGACTTCGTCAACGGGCTGCTACGAGGGCGCGCTGAACGTCGACTGCGATGAGGAAGGCTACTTCGTCCGGGTCGCTTGGCAGCGTGACGGCTGAGGCCCGGCCGTTCCGGACGTTTCGGGCTAGCGGCGTGCGCCCAGCTGAGGCCGCTCGGACCAGACGCCGTCGAGGCTACGCACCCATGCGCTGCCGTAGAGATACGCGGTGGTGCACGCGTGGCCGGCGGGTGTCAGCAGGACGGTTTCACCGGGTCGCTGGCCGGTGTCGGAGACGACCGTGTGTTCCTCGCTCATGGCGATGATGGTGCCCGGCCAGAAAAACCGATCCGCAAGCGGCAAGTCCGCGCCCACGGCTTTGGATCCGGCGTTGAGGGTCACGCGGCCCTCGCGGGCGCCGACGACACTGGTCATGACGAACCCCGCCTGCCGCCAGCCGTGCTCCGGCAGATCGCGCTGATGGATCATACTGGAATAGACCCAGCTCCCCGGCGAGCGGCGCATGCCCGGCATCTCTGGCCACAAATCGAAAGTATAGCTGCCGCCGACGATCACGTCAGACAGTGCGTCCGACGGCTGCGCGGTCGCCAGGAAATCGGATAGCGCTCGAGCGTTGGCCGCCACGTCTGCCGCGCGCGCCACGCGATCGGACCCGGCAATGTGCCCGTCATAGCAATGCCAGCCGGCGAACAGTCCGGCCGACGCGATTTCGCGCGCCATTTTGGCGGCCTCGTCGCCGAACGGCAACCCGGTGCGGCCCATGCCCGGATCCAAGTCGAGGCGCAGCACGGCCGCCGAATCGCGCAGGTGCGCCAGCCACAAGGCGAGCCCCCCCCGGCCGAGTCCACCAGCGCCGACAACCGGGTGCCGGGATGGTTCCCGGCCGCCGCGATCACCCGGCGCATGGCGGCGGCATTGGTCGTGGGGTACGCCCAGACGACCTCCTGCGCACCCGCTTGCAGGATCATCTCGACTTCGGCAGGCGTCGCCGCCTTGAAGCATGTGAGCCCGGCGTCGATCAGGTCGGCCACCAGCCAAGGAGCCCGATGGGTCTTGACGTGGGGAACCAAACAGTCGACGCCGCCACAGGCTGAGACGGTGCGCTCGAAGTTCTCGCGCACGCGGTCGCAATCGATCACGAAGCACGGCGTCTCCACCTCGCCGGGCGGCATCAGGTCCGGGTCGTCGACTATCATGATGGGGCGTCCGAAGTCACACCGGCACCGCCGAACCCTCAGGCCGTCTGGCGAAGCGCCTCGGCGCCCTGAAGATCGACGGACACAAGCTGACTGACACCGCGTTCGGGCATGGTCACGCCATAGAGCCGGTCCATGCGCGACATCGTCATGCGGTGGTGGGTGACCAGCAGGAACCGCGTTTCGGTGGAGCGCGAGATATCTTCCAGCATGGCACAGAACCGGTCGACGTTGGCGTCGTCGAGCGGGGCGTCGACCTCATCGAGAATGCAGATCGGTGCCGGGTTCGTCAGGAACACGGCAAACAGAAGCGCGATGGCGGTGAGCGCCTGCTCGCCGCCCGACAGCAGCGACAGCGCCTGCAATCGCTTTCCGGGCGGGCTGGCGTAGACCTCCAGCCCGGCCTCCAGCGGGTCATCCGATTCGATTAGCGCCAGCTTGGCGGTACCGCCGCCGAACAGACGCGTGAACAGTTCGCGAAAGTGCTTATCGGCTTCGTTGAACGAGGCCAACAATCGCTCGCGGCCCTCGCGGTTGAGGCTGCCGATGCCCTGACGCAGACGGCGGATCGCCGCCAGCAGGTCCTCGCGCTCGGTCATTAGAGCGGTAATCTCTGCGTCGAGCTCGCTGGCTTCCTGCTCGGCACGCAGATTGACCGGGCCGATATTGTCGCGCTCGCGCAGCAGCCGTTCCAAGCGCTTCTCGGCCACGTCCGGCTCCGGCAACGCATCGCTCTCCTCGATGCCGGCGACGACAGACAGGGACCCAGGTTCGCACTCTAACCGCTCGGCTATGCGTTCCAGCAACTGCTGCTGGGTCTGTTCGCATTGTGCCAGGCGCGCCTCGGCACGGATTCGATCCTCGCGCGCAGCCGCATTCTCATGCTCGATCGCCTTCAGCACTTTTTCACATCCCGCCAACGCGGTTTCGGCTTCGGCGAGGCGGTCGGCGCAGCCATTACGCTTACCCTCAGCGGTATCGATCGCGTCGCGCAACGACGCACGCCTGGCGGCGATCCGTTGCGGTTCGGACGCCAGCGCTTCCAACTCCGCCTTCGATTCGGCGGCGCGCGCCTCAAGTTCGGTGATGCGTGCGGCGGCGCTATCGTGCCTCTCGCTCCACGACCGAACTTCGCGCTCGATCGCCGTCAACCGCTGCCGGCGTGTTTCGACCGCGCGCAAGGCCGCGTCGTGATCGGTGCGTGCCGTGGCCGCGGCCTGTCGCACAGCGTGCAGCCGGTCGCGCGCCGCCTCCAGATCCGCGCGCGCCGCGGCGCGATCCGCGAGCCCGGCCAATTCCTGGTCTACAGTCTCACGGCGCGTGGACGTCTCGGCGCTGTCCTCGCGCAGTCTCGTAATCGCGTCCTGCAAGGACTGCCGCCGGGCGGTGTGCGCCGCCGCCTGTTCGAGCAGAGCCGCGCGCGTTTCGCGTGCGGACCTTGCGGCGGCCTCAGCGGCATACAGCGCTTCTCGAACTTCGCGGGCGCGCGTCTGCGCCTCGCTCAACGCATGGTCGATATCGTCCAAGCTGGCGCGAGCCTGCTTGGCGCCGGCTTCAGCCGAGGTGAGTTCGTCCTGCAACGCCGTCAGCCGGGCGCGATGCTTCAATCGCTGGCCAGCGGCGGAGTGCGCGCTTGAGACGGACGTGAGTCCATCCCAGCGCCAGAGATGGCCCTCGACGCTGACCAAGCGCTGGCCCGGCAGCAGGCTCGATGCCAGGCGCGCCCCAATGGCGGCGTCATCGACTACGCCGATTTGACTCAGGCGCCGGCGCAAGACGGCAGGCGCGCGCACGCGATCCGCCAATGCGGTGACGCCCCGCGGCAGCGCCGGCGAACGCTCAAGGTCGGGCAAGGCGCGCCAATGGGTCGGCGCGTCGGCGTCGTCCGGCGCCTGCAGATCGTCGCCGAACGCGGCGCCGAGCGCGGCCTCGTATCCAGGCCGCACCTGCACCGCATCCAACACCGGCGTTCCGACCGGTGGTGCATCGGCAGCCAGCAGGTCGATCAGCGCCGAGGCCTCTGCCCGCAGCCGGTTGCGGCGCTCGGCCGCCTGCTGGAACGCCTCTGCGGCATCGGCTTGACGCTGCTGCGCCTGTGTCAGTTCCGCCTCCGCGCTGTTGCGCCGGGCCCGCGCTCCCTCTGCGTCCGCGTCGGCCGCGCCGAGCGCGGCGTCTGCCGCCGCCATCTCGGCCCGCGCGCCACCTTCCGTGTCGAGCGCGGCGCGCTCGTCCTGGGCCTCGTTCAACTGCGTGGCCAGGCGCCGGGCGCGGATCTCGAGGTCTTCGATCTCGCGCGTCAGCGCGGCGTGTCGTGCATCGTCGGCCGCGAGCCGATCGCTGGTCGCGCGGTAGGTGTCCTCCTGCTCCGCGACCGCAGCTTCAGCCTGGCCCAGTGTCGAACGCGACTCCTCGACCAGGACCGCATCCGTTTCCGCGGATGCGCATAACATGTCGTTTTCTTCGCGAAGGGAGGCGGCTGTTGTCTGAGCCTCGGCCGCCAGCGCCTGCTCGCGGCGTACATCGTCGCCGACCTGCAGCAGCCGCTGCTCGAACTGGAGGCGCGAACGCTCGATCCGCTGTTCCTCGGCGTCGAGCAAGCCCTGGGCGAGGACAAGCCGCTGCAATTCCGCAGCAGCCACCGCTTCGGCCTCGCGCAGCGGCGGCAGCAGTGTCGCCGCACGTTCGCGTTCGGTCGTCGCCGCGGCGACCCTGCCGGTGAGCGCCGCGACCGCCGCTTCCGCCGTGTGCAGGAACGCCTGCGCGGCATCGCCGTCGCACGTGGCCTCGATCCAGCGCATGCGCAGGACAATCGCCTCGGCGCGGCGGATCTGTTCGCCGATATTGCGGAAGCGCTTGGCCTGCCGAGCCTGCTTCTTCAATTCCTTCAATCGGGTCTCGAGCGTCAGCAGCACATCGTCTAGGCGTTCGAGATTGGTCTCCGCGCCGTGCAGGCGCAGTTCCGCCTCATGCCGGCGCGAATGCAAACCGGTGATGCCGGCAGCTTCCTCCAACAACAGGCGCCGGCTGCTGGGCTTGGCCGAGATCAGGGCGCCGACGCGCCCTTGGCTGACCAGCGCGCTGGAGCGCGCGCCGGTGGCGAAATCGGCGAACATCAAGTGCACGTCGCGCGCCCGCACCTCGCGGCCATTGACGCTGTAGGCCGAACCCTGCTCGCGCTCGATGCAGCGCGAAACTTCCAGCGCGTCGAACTCATTGAACTCCGCCGGCGCCCGGCGGTCGGAGTTGTCCAGATGCAGGACCACCTCGGCGATGCTGCGCGCCGGGCGGTCGGCGGTGCCGCCGAAGATGACGGCGTTCATCTCCGACCCGCGCAGTTGCTTGGCCGAGCTCTCGCCCATGACCCAGCGGATGGCTTCGACGAGATTGGACTTGCCGCAGCCGTTGGGGCCGACGATTCCCGTCAGCCCCGGCTCGATCATCAACTCCGTCGGCTCGACGAAGCTTTTGAAGCCATACAAGCGAAGCTTGTTGAAGTGCACCCGGCCGCCCCCGCGACGCTATGTTCAGTCGGCGACGAGCTGATCGATGATCGCGGCGAATTCGTCCGCCGGTAGGGCGCCGGCATGCTTTTTGCCGTTGATGATGAACGTCGGCGTCGAGCCAACATCGAAGCTGTCAGCGGCCACCTGGCGCATGGCCAATATGCCGTCGATCAACTCTTCGTTGGCCATGCAGGCGTCGAAGTCCGCTTCGCTCATGCCCCCCAGCCTGCCGATCTGCTGCAGCGACTGCATGCCCCTGGCCAGATCCGCCTGCGCCCAATTGCTTTGGGAGCGGAACAGAACCTCGATGAAGCCGAAGTAGCGATCGTCCTCGGCGCACCGCGCCATCATCGACGCGCGCAGCGCCAGCCCATCCAGCGGAAAATCGCGATAGACCAGCTTCGCCTTGCCGGTGTCGATGTAGCGCTCCTTCAACGCCTCGAGCGTGTCGTTGTGAAATCCGGCACAATGCGGACAGGTCAGCGATGCGTACTCGATGATCGTGACCGGCGCATTGGGATCGCCCAGCACCCGGTCCTTCAGCGCCGCCTCGACGTCGAGATCCGCCACCGCCGGCGTCACCGCGACAATCGCGACGAGCAGGGCTACTATTCGGGTATATTGATGCACGGGGCACCTCCTTACACCAGATGTTGAGACTATATGCCTTAGTTGGCGGGCGAGGCAAGCACCGCGGCGCAGCAACCGCAACCTCTTGATCGATATTGTGAGACTATTTTACCGATTGAATGTGGCGCCCTCGCGGCTTTCGGTTGGCACGAGCCGCGCGTGCCGCCGCAGCGCCTGCCCCAGACCTGCGAGGGCGACGTCGAGAGGCGTATCGGCATTGCCCATGGCCAGTTGGACGGCATCGGCGGGATCGCATGGCGGCCGCGCCGGCGGCCGCGCGTGCGTGGCGATGCCGGTTATCGGACCCTGGCGAATGGAAATCCGATGCACGGCCTGATAGCCCAGAAAAGTGTTGAGCCGCTCAATCAGCTGCGGCTGCAGATGCTGGATTTCCAACGCGATCGGGCCGTCGACGCGGATGACCAGCGTGCCGGAGTCGCACACGCGCACATACTTTTCGGGACAGGTCTGTGCGGCCATATCGGGACCGACGATCTCGCGCCAACGCGCGAACAGAGCGGCCGGCAAGCGGCCTCGCTGGCGGCGGACCGGCTCGGTAACGCCACTGAGCATGGTCGCGATCGCCCGCAATCCGTGACCGCGGCGCGAACTCATGCGGTCATCTCGCTCGGTTGGCTTCGATACGCTCATCCGCACCTTGTTATGATGTCGGCACGATGCCGATGCAAGCTGCGGCGCCGCTCAGAAAGGGGACAAAATGCTTTGGGCGTCGGCCGGCGGCGTCACTCGGTGGCCACACCCGATGCCTCGGCGGCGTCACGACGCGCCTGCATTACCGATCGCCTGGCGTCCGCACCCGGTTGATAGAACACGTCGATTTCGCCCAGCGCCTCGCGCCAGTCCTCCTCGGCCGTCTCGCTGCGCATTTCGAACGCATCGAACCCGCAGCGGTGCATGAACAGAAGCTGATCGCGCAGGACGTCACCGACCGCGCGTACCTCGCCTGTATAGGCGAAGCGCTGGCGCAGCATCCGCGCATAGGAATAGGCGCGGCCATCGGTGAATTTCGGAAAGTCGAGCGCGACTACGCCGAAGCGGTCGAGCCAATCGGCCACCAGCGTTGGCGGCTGATCGCTGCGCAGGACGATGCCGACCGGGGCGTTGCGCTTTAGAAGGTCATCGCGGTTTTCCAGCCAACGGTCCAACGACAGGATGACCGGCCCGTCGCCGGGCATATCGGCGTCATCGGCCACCGTGATCCATGGATCGTCGACGACTTTGCCATCCTTAAGCAGTGGCATAGAGCGACTCCTTAAATGGCACCGGGCCGACCCGACCATAGGTATCGAGGAAACGCTCGCCGGGCTCGCGAATCTCGACATACGTATTGACCAGCGTCTCGACGGCATCGACGACCGTGTCCGATGAAAACGCCGGACCGATGATTTTGCCCACCGCCGCGCTCTCGTCGGCGCTGCCGCCTAGTGTAATCTGATAGTATTCTTCGCCTTTGCGGTCGACGCCCAGGATGCCGATGTGACCGACATGATGATGGCCGCAGGCGTTGATGCAGCCGGAGATCTTTAGCCGCAGTTCGCCAATATCGTGCTGCCGGTCGAGGGCAGCAAAGCGGCGGCTGATGCGCTGCGCCACCGGAATGGAGCGGGCGTTCGCGAGCGCGCAGTAGTCGAGCCCCGGACAGGCGATGATGTCGGAGATCAGGCCGAGATTGGGCGCGGCCAGTCCGTGCTCGCCAAGCTCGCGCCAGAGATCGTAAAGGGCCGCCTCCTTGACGTGGGCGAGAACGAGGTTCTGCTCATGCGTGATACGGATCTCGCCGAAGCTGTAGCGCTCGGCCAAGTCGGCGATCGCCTCCATCTGGTCGGCCGAGGCATCGCCGGGTACGCCGCCTTCGGGCTTGAGCGAAATGTTGGCGATGGAATAGCCCGGCTGCTTGTGCGCCGCGACGTTGGTGTGCACCCAGTCGGCGAACGCCGGATCATCGAGCTGTTTGGCCGCGAACACAGCGGAAGTGCTGTCCAGCCGCTCGTAGGGCGGCGGCGCAAAGTAGGTCCGGATGCGCTCGATCTCCTCGGCCAAACCGTCGTCGAGGGCCCCATCCTTGATGTAGCTGAATTCTTCCTCGACGCGGCGCGTGAATTCCTCGACACTGATCTCATGCACCAGAATCTTGACCCGCGCCTTGTACATGTTGTCGCGGCGGCCGAACTGATTGTAGACGCGCATGATAGCGTCGAGATACGACAGCAGTTGATGCTTGGGCAGGAACGCGCGCACGGTCTTGCCGATCATCGGCGTGCGGCCCAAACCACCGCCGACCAGTACCTCGAACCCGGTCTCGCCCGCGTCGTTCCGGCGCATGATCAAACCAATGTCGTGCACCCGCACCGCAGCCCGGTCGCGCGGCGCGGCGGTGACCGCGATCTTGAACTTGCGCGGCAGAAACGACAGCTCCGGATGGAGCGTCGACCATTGCCGGACAATTTCAGCGTAGATGCGTGAATCTTCGATCTCGTGCACATCGACGCCGGCGTATTGGTCGGCCGTGACGTTGCGCACACCGTTGCCGCTGCCCTGAATGCCGTGGATCTGAACCGTGGCGAGATCGGCCAGCAGGTCCGGCACATCGACCAGCTGCAGCCAGTTGTATTGGATGTTCTGGCGGGTCGTGAAGTGGCCGTAGCCACGATCGTAGCGCCGCGCCACGTGCGCGAGCATGCGCAGCTGCTTCGACGACAGGGTGCCGTAGGGAATGATCACCCGCAGCATATAGGCGTGAAGCTGCAGATAGAGCCCGTTCAGGAGCCGCAGCGGCCGGAACTCTTCCTCGGTGAGCTCTCCGCTCATGCGGCGTTCCACTTGGCCGCGGAACTGCCTCACACGTTGGTCGACCAGGGCTTGATCAAACTCGTCGTAGCGATACATGAGCGTGTTCATGGGCTGCTCCGTTCGATGCCGGTGACCGTCCGACACAGATCCGGCCGCACCGACGGCCCGGTGGCGCGAATGACCTCGCGGTAGCTGACGGGAACGACCGCGGCGTCGGTAACCTTCACCTCGATCAAATACGGGTCAATGACCTGGCGGTTGGCCACTGCGGTGGCAGCCAACTGCATCATGGCGTCGTTGTCCGCTTCGGTGTCGCTGACCCAGCTGTCTTCGATGCGGTTGGTCCAGCCGCCATCGTCGGCCAGATAGACGACAACACCGTCCGATAGCCTGTTCGCCGTTACCACTTGTGGCTTCATGGTCGCTCCCCTCCTAGCCGGCGATGGCTTGCAGCCGCGCCGGCAGCGCATCGGTGCGCGCATACTGAGCGACATCGCCGATCACGATCACCGCCGGCGCACCGATGGAAAACCGCGCGATCACGCGCTCCAGCGTCGCCACGGTACCGGTCGCCACGCGCTGTCTTGGGAGCGTCCCGTTCTCAACGACCGCGGCCGGTGTCGCCGGATCCATGCCGTTGGCGATCAGCCGGGCCGCGATCACACCCGCCGTCGCGACACCCATGTAGATCACGAGCGTCTGGCGGCCCGCCGCCAGGCTCCGCCAATCCGGTTCCGGCGCGCCGTCTTGCAGCCGCCCGGCGATCAGCGTCAGCGCCGACGCGTGATCCCGGTGCGTCAGGGGAATGCCGGCGGCCGCGGCGCAGCCGGCGGCTGCGGTCACGCCTGGCACCACCCGGACCGGAGTGCCCCACCGGCACAACGCTGCGAGTTCCTCGCCGCCGCGCCCGAAAACGAACGGATCACCGCACTTCAGACGCACAACGCGCAGACCAAGGCGCGCATGCTTGATCAACTGCTGGTTGATACGCAGCTGCCCGGCCCCCGGCCGCCCGGCGCGCTTGCCGACGGTTTGCAATCGCACGCCTGCGCCCGCGAGCGCCAGAACATCCCAGCTGACCAGGGCGTCATAGAGGATCACATCTGCGACCTCGAGCGCATGCGCGGCCTGCAGCGTCAGCAAGCTCGCATCGCCGGGGCCGGCGCCCACCAACCAGACGGATCCGGGCGCGAACTCGGGGAATGTCAAATGCGGAGCCATGTCGCTTACGTCCCGGGCCGATGGATGCCGCACTCGCTCTTGTCGACACCCCACCAGCGGCCGGCGCGGGGGTCGTCGCTCACCGTGACGGCGCGCGTGCAATGGGTGCAACCGATGGAGAAATAGCCCTGCGATCCCAGCGGATGCGGCGGCAGGTGACGCAGGCGCCGATAACGCTCCACGTCCTCCGACGACCACAGCGCCAATGGGTTGAGCTTGATCCGTCCCATCGACGGTTCGCCCTCGATCACACTCAAAGACGACCGTGTGCTGCCGTGGAAACGCTTGCGGCCGGTGATCCAGCCGGAGAATCCCTTCAGCGCCTGATCGAGCGGCACAGTCTTGCGCAGGTGACAGCAATGATCGGGCGCGGAGCGCCACAGATCGGCATTCGGATCAATCCGAGCCATCTCGGCGGGCTCCGGCCGAATGATGCGCACGTCCCGTAGCCCGAGGAGACCGGTCAACTCATCCCGATAGGCCTGCGTCGCGGCGAACAGCTTGCCAGTGTCGAGAAAAATGACCGGTGTGCTTGGATCGACCGATGCGACCATATCCAACAGCACTGCGCTCTCGGTGCCGAACGACGACACCAACGCCGTGCGGCCGCGCAACGGCTCCGCGTTGAGCACCTCGCGCAACAGGGCCAACCCGTCCAGATGACCGTGGGTCCGGCGCAACTCAGCTAAGGAGCTGACTGCGGGCGGGTGCGACGCGGCAGACGGTACTTTCTCCGCCACCGCGTGCCCGCGCGCCTGTTCGCCCACGGCTCCAGCCGTCGCGGGCCCCGACCGGGAGCCATGCACCTCAGTGTTCTCATTCGATGCAAAGACGGCGCCCGTCATGGCGGAACCTCCGGCGCTAGCTGCTGCTAATGTACGCCGAAAGCCCCAAAACGACAACTCGCATGCGATCTAAATTAGAACATTGATCTAATTATGTCGCTCGACCCCACCATCAAGAGGAAAATCATCGTCAATATAACCATTTATGGAATGTCGTTTTGGTCTGAACATAGTACTATCCGGCGGCCCAGGGCGCATCTATTCGAGGCGAGCGCCTTCCAAATTGGCATCGCGCATGGTGGTACGCGACAGGCGGGCCCCAACCAGGTCCGCACCGCTGAGATTGGCGCCGCGCATGTCGGCGCCGAACAGATCGGCCCTGCGCAAGTCGGCGCCCGACAGATCCGCACGCGTCAACTGCGCATCCACCGCAATGGTGCCGACCATCGCTGCGTTTTTCATGATGGCTGCCTGCATGCGCGCATTGTGAAGGTGGGATCCCGACAGATCCGCCTCGCTGAAATCCGCGCGCGCCAGCCGCGTGTCGCGCAGATCAACCAGCCGGACGTCGGCCCCCCGCAGTTTGGCGCCGATGAATTCGGCGCTGCCGGCCAGTGCACGCAGCAGACTGGCGTCGGTAAGATTGGCGCCATCAAGCTTGGCGCGGAACAGCATCGCGCTCGACAGGTTGGCCCCCGCCAAATTGGCGCGCTTCAATTGCGCCTTGTTGAGGTTGGCGCCACTGAGGTCGGCGCCGGTCAGGTCGGCATTGTCCAATCGGGCGTCGTGCAGATTGGCGCCGGCGAGATTCGCGCCGGCCAAATTGGCGCCACGTAGATCTATCCGTTTCAGATCTTCGCCGGCGAGATCACAGCCTGGGCAATCGATTGCGCGCGCCACCCGCGGATCGACCAGAGGCTCAATTGCGCCGAGTGCAGCCAGTCGTAGCGTCGGATCACCAATACCGGCGGCCAGAACGACTTTCAGGCGGACGGTGCTTTCGAAATACCCCTCGGTGCCGCGCTTGGTGTGCGGGTCGACCGCGAACTGTCCGCGCTTACGGTAGTAGTGGCCTTCCAAGACGACCTGTTGGGAGCCGCCGTCTGCCAGCTTCTCGCAGCGGCGCTTCAGGAATTGGCCGCCGTAGGGCTGCTCACCCTCCAGGACTTCCAAGTCGGCGCACTGCCACTCGTCGCCCTTGAAGCGCCCACGGAAGAAATTCCACAGCGAAATGCTGATCTCGCGGGTCGCGGTGTCGAGGCCGCGTGGATCGGTGACAATGCGCTTGCCAACCAGAAAACCGTTGCCGTCGAACAAGACCGAGACAATGACCGGTATTCCATAGACGGTGGTGCTTCCGTACCTGAGCGATGGGAAATCGAGCCGGCGCGCCTTGGCGGCAAATTCCACCTCATCGTCGTGGCGGAAATGCACCTCGTGCAATCCGGTGTCCGCCTCGGCCGCGCAGACGGCATAGTCGAGAAAGCCGTCCAGCCGCCGCGACGGCGGGCCGCCCCGGGTTCCGCAGGCTATATCCGCGAACTCGTGCTGCGGCATCTCCACGGCATGCATCCCCAGCGCCAAGTCCAACACCGATAGCGACTTGGGCGGCGGGGTCTGGGCGCAGACGACGCCGGCAGCCGCAACCAGAGTAGCGGCGACACCGACGGTCATGAGTGCACGAAATCGCGACATTATGCGCGGGCTTTAAGTTGCTGCGTTCTTCTGTGATGATACACGCAACTCACGATATCCCAAATCCGGAGTGAAAGCATGACGCAGGAATGGCCGACGGCGATCGCCGCGCGCCTACGCGTAACGGGGGCCGCGCGTGTGTTGGCCTCGGCGGCCGCCGTGGTGCTGGTAGCCGCGACGATCGCCGCGCCGGCATCAGGGCAAAACCTCAAGCTCGGCAAGCAGGTCTACCAGAAGAAAATCAATTGCCCCGAGTGTCACGGTTGGGCCGGGAATGGCGTCCAGGAAGACCCGCGCGCCGCGCGCGGCGCCAGTCTGCGCGAAACGATATTGGACAAAGAGGCCCTGATGACGGCGGTTCAATGCGGCCTGCCCGATACGTCCATGCCCTACTTCGACAGTCGCGCCTACTCCGATGACCGGTGCTACGGTATGGATGCCGCCGCAATCGGCGACGCCAAGCCGCCGCCCGGAACGCCGAACTTGATCCGTCGCGAGATCGAGGCCGTGGCCGACTACGTCCTCGCGACACTCGTCGGACGAGGCGAAATCACGTTCGAGGAATGCGTCGAATTTTTCGAAGCCGAAGTCAGCCGTTGCAACGACTTTCCGCGCGCCGGCGGCTAGCGGTTCACGCACCCAAGCCGAGCGCAAATAAAAGGGGCGGCCCCGTGGGGCCGCCCCAAGTCTTTGCGTCGATCTCGGTGAGAGAAAGCGATCTCTACAGCGAGAACACGTACAGCATCGCGCCGGTTTCCATATACTGCAGGACCCGGTCGCCTTCGAACCCGCGCGCGTAGTAGGGCGCGGGGTCGCCGCCGGCGATGATCGCGACGTACTGCTTGCCGCCAACCGCATAGGTGATGGGTGGCGATTTGAACGAGATACCGGTGTTGAACGTCCACAACGGCGTCAGGGTCGCGTCGTCGAATGCCGTTACGGTACCGTCGAGCTGGCCGCTGAACACCAGACCGCCGGCCGTCGCCAGCGCACCCGACAGATTGTCGTGCGGCGTATTATGCTTGGCCACCATCGCCCCGGTCGTCACGTCCATGGCGACCACGGCACCGTAGCGCTCGAACTTGGCGTCGCCGATGCGGGCGTTACGTCCGCCGGGACCCTCGGCATCCAGTCCGCCGCCCGGCAGCGCCACCGCCGCCTCGACCCTCTGCGTGAAACAGCCCTCGCTCATACCGGCGTAAATGATATTGGTTTCCGGGTTATACGAAGGAGGCTGCCAGCGGACGCCGCCATGATAGTTCGGGCACACGGTGGCTTCCGGTTCGCCGCGGTGAATGCGGGTTTCCGGTAGATACTGCTGCAGCGCCACTTCGGGGTTATACTCGATCGGCTTGCCGGTTTTCGCGTCGATGCCCGCGGTCCAAGTTAGCTGATCGCTATACTGCGCCGCACCGATGAACGTGCCGTTGGTGCGGTCGAGCTGATAGAAATAGCCGTTGCGGCCGTAGTGGTTGACGGTCTTGCGCATCTCGCCGTTGATCTCGACGTCGACCAGCATGTGCACGCCGTTCTCGTCATAGTCCCAGGACTCGTTCGGCGTGTACTGGAAGTACCACTCGATATCGCCGTTATCGATATTGATTGCGAGTGCGGTGTTGGTGAACAAATTGTCGCCAGGACGGTATTCCGGATCGAACATGGGAACCGGCTGCCCCGTTCCCCAGATCGCGACACGCTGGTCGGGATCATATGAACCGGTGGTCCACATACCGCCACCGCCGGTCTTCCAGGCGTCGTGATCATCCAACCAAGTCTCGTGACCCGGCTCGCCCGGCCCAGGCACCGCATATCTGCGCCATAGCTCTTCGCCAGTTTCCGGATCGAGCGCCGCCAACCAGCCGCGGGTGCCGGCGTCGCCGAAGCTTTGGCCGACCAGGATCTTGCCCTCGGCCGCCAGCGGCGCGGACGTGAACTGTTCCTTGCCATAGAAATCGTCGGTGATGTTAACCCGCGCGATCTGCTGGTCCCAGACGATCTCGCCGGTGTCGCGATCAATGGCGATCACGCGCCCGTCGACGAGGTCGTTGTAGACATTGTTGCCCCAGAAGGCGAGGCCGCGTGAGCGTGGCGATTCGTCGGTGTCGACCGCCGGGTCGGTGCGCCACACGACGACACCCTTGTCGCCGGAGCTGACATCGAACTTGCGTGTGATGCCCCAGCCGTCGGTCAGGTACATCATCCCACCATCCACCAGCGCACCGCCCTGGATGTTCGGGTTCTTATCGGCCTTCAGCGCTGCGGAAAGGGGCACGGTGAACGCCGGCCGCAGATCGGCGACATTGTCGCGGTTGATCTGGTTCAGGCGTGAGAAATTGTGCGATGAGTAGTTTTGAAACACCGAGATCCAGTTGCTGGGATCGCGGTCCGCGTTGAGCAGTCGGGTGTGCGTGACCGGTGCGGCCACCGCCGTCACGCAGTACCCCAGTGTGCTACCCGCTAGCAACGCAATACTTGCGGGCGCCATCCACCGATTAGGCTTCGTCATTCCCTGTCTCCCAATATTCGTTCGCCGGAGCTCAACGCCCATAATTACTGGATGGATCGACGCGCGCCGAGCCAGCATGTGCCGGACAGTCCGGGCTCCTCAGCACCAAACGGTACCACCCGCGCCGAACCCGACGCAAGCCGATGCCCTAGAATGCGTCGAATTGTCGTAGAGTCGAGATAACGAAAGCCGCGCCATGTCCACATCGGCAATGATCGGAGACCTGAGGAGCAGGCTGCTGCACTGGTACGATCGCCATGCCCGCCACCTGCCGTGGCGGGCGCGGCGTGGCGAGCGCGCGGACCCCTACCACGTGTGGCTCAGCGAGATCATGCTGCAGCAAACCACGGTGACGACCGTGGAGCCCTACTTCCACGATTTCCTGCGCCGCTGGCCGACGATCGACGCCCTCGCAGCGGCGCCGGTGGACGAGGTGATGGCCGCCTGGGCGGGTCTCGGCTACTACGCCCGCGCACGTAACTTGCACCGCTGCGCGCAGACGATTTGCCAGACCCACGCCGGCGCATTTCCGGACACCAAGGAGGCTCTGGTGATGCTGCCCGGCATTGGCCCGTACACGGCGGCCGCCATCGCCGCAATTGCCTTCGACCGTGCGGCAACACCGGTCGACGGCAATATCGAACGCGTGGTGGCGCGGCTGTTCGGTGTGGGCGAGCCACTGCCGCAAGGCAAGACCCGGATCGCCGCATTGGCGGAGGGTCTGACGCCGTCCAAGCGGCCGGGCGATTTCGCACAAGCGATGATGGATCTGGGCGCCACCGTGTGCCGACCCAAGCGGCCGAACTGCGCGGCCTGCCCGTGGCGGCTTCATTGCGTTGCCCATCGCGACGGTCGCGCCGAACAGCTGCCGCTCAAACCGCCAAAGGCGCCGCGGCCAAAACGGCAGGGCGTCGCTTACTGGGTGGTGAAGCCCGATGGTGCGGTGTTGCTGCGACCGCGGCCGCCGCGCGGACTCCTCGGCGGCATGGTGGTCGTGCCGTCGACCCCCTGGTGGGCGCGGGACACCACGCCGGCGCCGCCGCTCGCCGCACAATGGCAGCCCTTGCCCGGCGTGGTCCGCCACGTTTTCACGCATTTCGAACTCGAGCTGTCGGTCGTCGCGGCGGCCGTGCCGCAGGACGCGGCGGCCGAAGGCTTCTGGGTACACCCCGAGGCGATGGGCGACCACGCCCTGCCCTCGCTCATGAAAAAAGTCGCCCTTCACGCGCTCGCGAACCTAGTGGATTGATTCCAAAGTTTGGAACCCTCGGTTTCGGGCTGCGATGATGTCGTCGGGGTCGGCTTTCCATATGAATGGCTGTGGGTTGGCCGCATTGTATTTGCGGACGAAGCGGTTGATTGCGGCCTGGAGATCGACGACGGAATGGAAGACGCCGTGCTTGAGCCGCCGCCGGGTGAGTTTTGCGAAGAAGCCCTCGACGGCATTAAGCCACGAGCAGGAGGTCGGTGTGAAGTGGAAAGTCCAGCGCGGATGGCGGGCGAGCCAGGCGCGGACCTTGTCCTTGTTGTGCGCCGCGTAGTTGTCGACGATCGCGTGGATGGCCTTGTCCGCCGGCACCGTGCGCTCGATGCGGTTGAGGAAGCGGATGAACTCCTGATGGCGGTGGCGCTGCATGTTCTGGCCGATCACCGTTCCGTCCAGAACGTTGAGCGCCGCAAACAGCGTGGTCGTGCCGTGCCGTTTGTAGTCATGGGTCATGGTGCCGGCGCGTCCCTTCTTCATCGGCAGACCGGCGGTCGAGCGCCTGGATCTGTGACTTCTCATCGATCGACAACACCACCGCATGGGCCGGCGGGTCGACATACAGGCCGACGATATCGGTGAGTTTCTCGGCGAAGGCAGGGTCGGTCGACAGCTTGAAGTTGCGCCAGCGGTGCGGGCTGAGACCGTGAGCCTTCCAGATCGCCTGCACCGTCGAGGCGGCAATACCGGCCGCCCTGGCCATCGCGCGCAACGTCCAGTGGGTCGCCTCAAACGGCGGCGGTTGCTGCGTCAGGCGCACGATCTCGGCGACACGATCGAGCGGGACCGGCGCCTTGCCGGGCGCATACCACAGCAAAATACGGAATCCCAATTCGGACTCTTTCGTTCCGATCAATCCACTGGGCCTCGCCCTCAACGCGGCTGGAAAATAAAGTTGAAAATGTAGTCCGGGATTGCCACCGGAGCACGGTGATTAGCCTCGGGATCGAACTGGTCCCCTGAGCGCAACCCGCCCTTCGACAGAACCACACATCGGTAGCCGAAGGACTCGACGTAGGCGATTGAGTCCTCGATCGGCGACTTGGTGTGGATTTCCTCGATCTCGATCAGCAGTGTCGGACGGCATTTCTCGATCGTGGCGCGGGCGCCCTTTAGCACCTCGCGCTCGTAGCCCTCCACATGAGGCGCCCTGGTTGGAGTAGCCCTTCGCACTTCACGGGACGCGCAGCTCCGCCTGACCATCCGCGCTCAACAGCGCCACTTGAAAGACGGTGGCGTTGGCCGGCGCCAATCGCTGCAAAAGCGCGAACATCTTCGGATTGGGCTCGAAGCAAACGACCTCCCGAGAGTGCCTCGCCAGGTGATATGTGTAGGGGCCCTTGTTCGCACCGACATCAACGCTCGGCTTGGTCGGCGAGGAAGGGGAGCAGGGCCAGCTCTCTTTCGCCTTTGCGGCGCGCCTTTGCCGCCAAAAGGCGGATATACAGCTTCGGTGGTATCAGATAGTCCTTGAGGATCTCCTCCAGATTTCTCGGCGGTCGCCAGTCCTTTGCCATCACCGGTTCCCGCTCACTCGACCCAAATACCGACCCTGATCAAGGCGCCCGCGTCGGTGGCGCAGGCCGGGTCGCTTGCACACAAAGACGGCCGGCGAGGACCAAGCCGGCTTGGGAGATGGCGATGCCGGTCGACGCTCACCCCGAGGCAAACTATAACCGGCGGGTCTCGGTGAGGAACAGAGCGACATGAAACACCCGGCCCTGGGGCATCCACCGCCGCGCACCGCCACTCACGTTCTGATCGGCCGGCTGTGGCGCGACTGGATTCGCAAATATGCCGGCCGCATCGCGCTCGGCTCACTGCTGATGACGGTGTCGGCGGTGGCGACGGGCTTGTATCCGATGATTGTCGAGGCCGCCGTCGACATGCTCGACGAGCGCGACCGTGAACTGGTGTGGCTGGTGCCGCCGGCGATCGTCGCCATTGCACTGATCAAGGGATCGGCCGCCTATGGCCACACGATCGTCACGATGGGCTTGGCGCTGCGCGTCATCGCGGATTTGCAGCGTGCGATGTTCGCTCACTTGATGCGGGCCGACCTGGCGCTGTTCCACAGCACCTCGACCGGCCGCCTCGTCTCGCGCTTCGTCAACGACGTCAACCTGTTGCGTGACGCGTTGTCCAAGGCGCTGACCGGGATGGTGTTGGACACGTTGACACTCATCGCCCTGGTCGGCGCGATGATCTACCTGGACTGGTTGCTGACGCTGATCGTGTTTTTCGTTTTCCCCTTGAGCGTATGGCCGATTCTGCGCGTCGGCCGAAGGCTGCGTAACGTTTCGGCGAGTACGCAGGAGGAGATGGGCCAATTCACGAGCCTTCTGACTGAGGCGTTCGCCGGCGCGCGCCTAATCAAGTCATTTCGCATGGAAGCGCACCAAGGTGCGCGTGCCAATGGCGTCGTCGAAAATGTCTTGCGCCTTGTGACCAAGGCGGTGCGCGGCCGGGCTCGCCTGTACCCGATCCTGGAGGTTTTGGGCGGAACGGCAGTGGCGGCGGTTCTGACCTACGGCACGCTAACAATAACTTCCGGAGAAGGATCGCTGGGCACCTTGACCGGCTTTCTGACGGCATTGTTCATGGTCTATCAGCCGATGCGCCGGCTGGGTAACTTGAATGCCAGTCTGCAGGAAGGACTGGCCTCGGCCGACCGTATATTCGCCGTGCTCGACCAGCCACCCCAGATCCTCGACGCGCCCGGTGCAAAGCCTCTGACCGTCAGCGCCGGCGAGATCCGGATCGAAGGTGTGGCCTTTACCTACGACGGCGGCAAGGCTGCGTTACGTGGTATCGACCTCGTCGCGCCGGCGGGCAACACCGTGGCGCTGGTCGGCCCCAGCGGTGCCGGCAAATCGACCGTGCTCAACCTGATTCCGCGCTTCTATGATCTGTCGCACGGACGGGTGAGTATCGACGGTCAGGACATCAAGCAGGTGTCGGTTGCCAGTTTGCGCGACCAAATCTCGCTCGTCAGCCAAGACGTCACTCTTTTTAACGACACGGTGCGGACCAATATCGGCTTCGGCCGTCCCGATGCCGACTATGGTGAAATTGTCGAGGCCGCCAAGGCTGCGGCGGCAGACGAATTTATTCGCGAGCTGACCGACGGCTATGACACGATTGTCGGCGATCGCGGCGTCAAGCTGTCCGGCGGGCAACAGCAACGCATCGCCATCGCCCGCGCCATGTTGAAGGATGCTCCGATCCTGCTGCTCGATGAGGCGACGAGCGCGCTCGACACCGAGTCTGAGCGCCAGGTGCAGCTTGCGCTCGATCGGCTGCGCCGAGGCCGCACGACGCTTGTGATCGCCCATCGGCTATCGACGGTGGCCGCGGCCGACTTGATCTACGTGCTCGACGATGGCCGCGTCGTGGAATCGGGGACCCATCGTGAACTGCAGCGGCGCGGTGGTCTGTACGAGCGCCTGTGCCGGTTGCAGTTTCACGAGCTGGAGCTGCCTGAAACAGCGACCCAGGCGGGCTGATGGACGGTTCGCCATGAACCGCGCAGGTATCCTTCTCGGCCTGTACCGGGCCGCGACGATCGCTGGCGCACCTATTATCGACTGGCGCATGGCCCGCCGCGCGGCGCTGGGCAAAGAAGACATGGCACGCCTTTCAGAACGGCGCGGCGAGCCGGGAATAGCACGGCCGGACGGACCGCTGGCGTGGCTGCACGCGGCAAGCGTGGGCGAAGCCCTGTCGGCTTTGCCCTTGATCCGTCGACTGGCTCAAGAGTTTCCGGCGCTGCACGTGCTCGTCACGACCGGCACCGTCACCTCCGCGGAGATGCTCGCGAACCGGCTGCCACCGCGTACACTGCATCAATTCGTGCCGGTCGACCGTCCAGCGTGGACACGGCGTTTCCTCGACCACTGGCGGCCCGATCTGGCGGTGTGGCTCGAATCCGAACTGTGGCCCAATCTGCTGCTGCAGACGCGCGCCCGGGGTACCGCCATGGCGCTCGTGAACGCGCGACTGTCGGCGCGATCACACCGCCGATGGCGTCGTGCGCGGGAGGTTTCGTCGCGTCTATTGAGCGCTTTTGACATCGTGCTGGCCCAAGACCAAGAGATCGCGTCACGTCTTTCCGATCTGGGCGCAGGGAATGTTGCGGTCACCGGCACGCTCAAATATGCGGACGACCCGCTGCCGTGTGATCGTGGGATGCTGAACGCGATTGCGGACGCGTCGGCCGGTCGCCCATGCTGGCTGGCAGCAAGCATCCACCCCGGCGAGGAGGAGGCCGCGTTCGCGGCTCACCGCGAAGTTGCGCGCGCCCATCCTCGACTTCTCACGATCATCGTGCCGCGACATGTGCGACGCGGCGATGCGTTTTGTCGCGCCGCCGAAGGTCATGGCTTGCGCGTCGCGCGGCGCTCCGTGCGTGAGCTTCCCGACGCCGATACCGACATCTACATCGCCGATACCATGGGCGAGTTGGGGCTGTTCTATCGCTTTGCCCCGGTGTGTTTCGTCGGCGGGTCGCTGGTCGCGCATGGTGGACAGAATGTGTTGGAGCCGGCGCGCCTCGATTGCGCCATAACACATGGCCCACACATGCAGAACTTTGCCGAGATCGCCGCCGAATTTCGCTCAGCCGCCGCGGCCACCGAGGTGAACGATGCGCCGACATTGGCGACGACCGTCGCGGCGTTGTTGGACGACCCTGAAAAGCGCGGCGCAATGTGCCGCGCGGCCCGACGGGTGGCCGGCGGCAAGCGCGAAATCCTGGACCACGTCGTGACGCGGCTGCGGCCGCTATTGCCCGCCGACGTCACCGCCGCTGCGGCCGAGGCCAGCCTTCGTGCGCGCGCCTGAGTTCTGGTATCAGCACGACGGGCCTTGGTCGCGGCTCTTGTCGCCCGCCGCCTCGCTCTACGCCGCCGGCGACGCGCTGCGACGCGCGGTGGCGCAGCCGGCGACTGCGCCGGTGCCGGTGATCTGCGTTGGCAATCTCGTCGCCGGCGGCGCCGGCAAGACCCCGGGCGCGCTTGCCTTGGCCGCGCTGGCGACCGAGGCCGGCGCACGACCGGCCTTTCTGACGCGCGGGTACGGCGGTCGTTTGAGCGGACCCGTGCGCGTCGACCCGACAGGTCACGACGCGAGCGATGTCGGCGACGAGCCACTGCTGCTGGCCGCGAAAGCGCCCACTTGGGTCGCGCGCGATCGCGCGGCGGGCGCGAACGCCGCGGCGGCCGGTGGCGCGGGTGTGGTCATCATGGACGACGGCTTTCAGAACACCGGTTTGCGGCAGGACCTGCGCTTGTTGGTCGTCGATGGCGAGGTTGGTTTCGGCAACGGCCGCGTTATCCCGGCCGGGCCGTTGCGTGAGCCGATCCATCGCGGCATGGCGCGCGCCGACGCCATCATCCTCATGTTGCCGGACCGTGAAGGGATCGCTGACGCAGCGACCTGCGCGGTGGTGCGCGCACACCTACGACCAGTACCCAACGGCGATGCAATAGCCGGTCAGCGCGTGCTTGCGTTTGCCGGCATCGGCAGACCGCAGAAATTTTTCCAGACACTGCGGGAGTTGGACGCGGAGGTCGTGAACGCGGTGCCGTTCGCCGATCATCATGCCTATACGCGAGACGAAATCGGACACTTGCGCGCGCAGGCCGAACACGCGCAGGCGGTTTTGATGACGACCGAGAAGGACTTGGTGCGCCTGCCCGCGGATCTGCGACCAGGCGTGCGCGCCTTGCCTGTCTCCGTCGCGTGGCAGGATGAGGAGGCGGCGCGACGCCTCATCGAACCCTATGTGCGGCGCCGGGTTGGCTAGATTTCAGCAGTTCATTGTCGGCGTCGGCGTGCTGGCCGGCTATGGCGTGCTGCGTACCTTGCCGCTTGATGCGGCGTCGGGGTTGCTCGGCTGGATGGGACGAACGCTGGGACCGCGATTGCCCCGGACGCGGCGCGCGACGGACAACCTGCGACGCGTCTTACCGCACCTCCCCGAGGCCGAGATTGCCGCGGTCACGCGCGAGATGTGGGACAATATCGGCCGCGTGGTGGCCGAGTTTCCGCATCTGGAACAGCTACGGCGCGGACCGCGACTTGAGACGATAGGATTCGAGAAGCTTGCCGCCCACGCCGACGCCGGACGCTCGCTCATTCTGTTTACCGCGCATTTCAGCAACTGGGAATTGGCGCCGCTTTCGTTCCCGCCAACCGACAAACCGATCGGCATCGTCTATCGCCAGCAGAACAATCCCATTGCCGACCGCTTATTACGCCACAGCCGCCGTCACATCACGGACCGTCTGGTTGCAAAGGGCGCGTCAGGCGCTCGCGCGGCTACGAAGATCCTGAAGGCCGGCGGTCATTTGGGATTTGTCATCGACCAAAAGATGAACGACGGCATCGAGGTGCCGTTCCTCGGCCATCCGGCGATGACTGCGCCAGCCCTGGCGGCGCTGGCCTTGCGGTTCAAGTGCGTCGTCGCGCCCGTTCGCGTCGATCGCCTGAAGGGGGCTCATTTCCGCATCACTGTCGGCGAGCCGTTCGAACCCCAAGTCAGCGGTGACCGCGACGCCGACATCCAGGCGATCATGCGCCGGGTCAATGATACCTTGGGGGCGTGGATCCGCGAGCGGCCCGGCCAGTGGATGTGGCTGCACCGACGCTGGCCGGCGGATGATGACTCGCCTAGGGCGCCGGCATCGGCCCCGCGGCCAACAACGGATCGACCCGCGTCTGAAACCAGTTGATCCGCCAATCCAGATGCGGACCGGTGGCGCGACCTGTCGCGCCCACGGTGCCGATGACCTGACCCTGCGTGACCGTGTCCCCGACCGCCACATGAAGCTCGTCCAGATGCGAGTAGATCGTGGATATGGCGTGGCCGTGATCGAGCGTTATCGTACCGCCGGTATAGAACAGATCGCCTTCGGCCAGGCTCACCTCGCCCGCCGCCGCCGCCGTGACGGGCGTACCGACCGGCACCGCGATATCGATCCCCAGATGCGGTGAGCGCGGCTCCCCGTTCAGGATGCGCTGATTGCCGTAGTTGCCGCTGACGCGGCCGATGACCGGCCAGGCGAAGCCCTGAACAAACAACGGGCCGGCATTGTCTCGCGTGCGTGCGTGGCGGATCAACGCGCCCTCCCGGCGGATGCGTTCCAGCAACTCGGGCGGCGGCGTTACCTGCTTCGTCGGCAAGCCATCGATGCGCTCGATATCGTACTCGCGCGCGTCGACACGGAACTCGTGCGTCTCGCGCGTGCTGTCGGCGCACACGACATCCAGCCGCGCGGTTTCCGGCGCGTCTCGATTGATGCCAAAGGCAAACACGCCGGTGTCCGCATCCACTCGCACTTCGCGATCATCGAACGTGATCGTGGTATTCGGCTCGGCGTGGCCGACCATCAACGCACCTTGTTGCGCGTCGTCGAAATCGATCGTAACCGGGCACGCCATCGCCGATCCGCCGATGAGGCCGACGGCGACGGCCAGAATCCCAAAGCGCTTCATAGCAATTTCCCCTGGGTACGATGGCCAACCTGACGCTTCACCTTTCGCCGCGGCCGCAACAGCGTGTCGTGTCCACCGATTACGGCCGGCGCCGCCCCGTCACTGAACTGCAGCATCACATGGTCTCCCGTGTGGGTCGCATGTACCGATGTCACCGGATTGTCGCCGTCATCTCTTACCAAAACAAAACCGCGTTCCAACACCCGGCCGTAGGAAAAGCTTTCGAGCAAGGTTGCCTCGGCGGCGATCCGCTGTCGGGCATCTCGTAGTCTCAGCCGCACCGCCGCGACGATCCGTCCATCCAGAGTCCGCAAGGCCGTCTCACCGCGCTGGTTGCGCTCTCGCTCCTGACGGCAAAGCCCGATCATGGCTTGCCCGAGCGCGCGCGACGATGATCGCAATCGATCGCCGACACGGCGGATGTGCTCGTTCGGCGTCGGCAGTCGAAGCGCCAACCGGTCCACATGCTGGCGATGGTCGCGGAGATAGCCGCGCCAGCCGGGTGTCAGGCGCTCGCTCCACTGATCGTAGCGCTGGCTCGCCGCGCCCATGACCGCGCGCGGGTCGGGAAGACCCCGGCCGAGACCGTCAACGCGGTGCCGCCGCTCCCGCACGTCGCGGTTGGCGGCGGTCAGCATGCGCTGGCTCTGGGCCAGAATTTTCGCCGCGATGTCCGATCGCACCGGCACCGCTATCTCCGCCGCGGCAGTTGGCGTCGGCGCCCGCCGGTCGGCGGCGAAGTCGATCAGGGTCGTATCGGTCTCGTGGCCGACACCGGAAATCACGGGGATGTCGCTGACCGCCGCCGCGCGCACCACGACTTCCTCGTTGAACGCCATCAGGTCCTCGAGGCTGCCACCGCCGCGCGCGACGATCAGCACATCCGGCCGCGGCACCGCGCCGCCGGGCGCGATTCGATTGAAACCCTCGATTGCGGCCGCGATCTGGGCGGCGGCGGCATCGCCCTGGACCACGACCGGCCATATCAGAACGTGACGCGGGAAGCGCTCGCGCAGCCGGTGGAGGATGTCGCGGATCACCGCACCGGTCGGCGAGGTGACGACACCGATCACGTCGGGCAGATAGGGCAACGGCCGCCGGCGCGCCGCGTCGAACAGCCCCTCCGCAGCCAGCCGCTTGCGGCGCTCCTCGACCATCTTCAGAAGCGCGCCTTCGCCGGCCAGCTCCATGCGCTCGATGACGATCTGATAGGACGAGCGGCCAGCATAGGAGGTAATGCGACCCGTGCAGATGACCTCCATCCCCTCCTCCGGGTGGAGACCAAGCCGCGCCAGAGCCGTGCGCCAGATGACGCCGTCGAGCACGGCGTCGGCGTCCTTCAGGCGTAGATAGCAATGACCGGAACCGGCAACCTTCGGCTGCGAGATTTCGCCGCGCACGCGCACATAGTCGAACGCACCCTCGAGTGTGCGCCGCACCGCCGCGCTCAATTCGCCGACGGTGAGGACGGGTGGCCTGTTGTCGCCGATCGATTTTTCGCTCATGGCGCCCGCGGCTATGATACTAGCGCGCGCGGGACGAACAAGCGGCGTAGGCAAGATGCGAATTCTGGTCGTGGGATCGGGCGGGCGCGAACACGCCCTGTGTTGGGCGATCGCGGCATCGCCCCTGTGCGAGAAGCTTTATTGCGCGCCTGGCAACGCCGGCATCGCGCGCGAGGCCGAGTTGGTGCCGATCGCCGTGCAAGATGCCGCCGGCCTGGTGAGTTTTGCGCGCGACAACGCGATCGATTTCGTCGTCGTCGGACCCGAGACGCCGCTCGTCGCCGGTCTGGTCGATCAGCTGGAGGAAGCCGGTATCAAGGCCTTTGGCCCGAGCGCAAGAGCAGCGGCGCTCGAAGGCTCGAAGGGCTTCATGAAGGATCTGTGCGCCCGCCACGGCATCCCGACCGCCGCTTACCGGCGCTTCGAAGACACCGAGTCGGCCAGGGCGTATATTCGCGATGTTGGCGCTCCAGTCGTTGTGAAGACCGACGGCCTCGCCGCCGGCAAGGGTGCGGTGGTCGCCACGACAGTCGACGACGCACTAACCGCCGTCGATGCGCTGCAGCGCTACGGCTCCGGGTTGGTGATCGAGGAGTTTCTGGAAGGTCCGGAACTCAGCTATTTCGCCCTCTGCGATGGCGCGACCGCTCTGCCGCTTGCGGCGGCACAAGATCACAAGCGGGCGTTCGACGGCAGCGACGGGCCGAATACGGGCGGAATGGGCGCCTATTCACCCGTGGCGTTGCTGACGGAAGCCCTCGAGACCGAGATCCTGGAGCGCATCGTTCGACCCGCGATCACGGCGATGGCCGACGAAGGGCGGCCGTTCAAGGGCGTGCTGTTCGCCGGGCTGATCCTGACCCGGGATGGGCCGAAGCTGTTGGAGTTCAACGTCCGCTTCGGCGACCCTGAATGTCAGGTGCTGATGATGCGGCTGATGTCGGACATCATGCCGGCCCTGATGGCCGCCCGCGACGGGGTGCTGAAGAATTTCCATTTGCGCTGGTATCCGGTGACCGCCGTCACCGTGGTGATGGCGAACCAGGGCTACCCCGGCAGCTACCGAACCGGCAGCGAGATTGGCGGCCTCGACGCGCTCGACGGCCGCGACGGCGTGACCGTGTTCCACGCCGGCACCAAGCAAGTCGACGGCAAGCTGGTCGCCAACGGCGGCCGCGTGTTGAATGTCACCGCGCTCGGCAAGGATATCGCCGAGGCGCGAAAGCGAGCCTACGCCGCTGTTGCCGCAATCGACTGGCCGCAGGGCTTCTACCGCAGCGACATCGCCGGCGACAACAGCGCCACTTAAAGCTCAGCTGTTTACCCGCTCAATCAGCGCCATGGCCGCGGCCGGCGCGCGGACCTTGGCGCCGCTGATCATGTAGGCGAAGACGGGGCGTGTCGTCTTTGGCGCCGCCTGCGCGGCAATCTGCGGGAGGTCTTCGGGCGTGCCTCCCGCTTCCCACCGGCGAGCGCGGCCCGCCCATCGGTCTAGGTCGGCGGCGGCATAGCCGGTGTCGTTCTCTTCCGCGGTTTTTTGCAGTCGTGCATAGACGAAGTCCGCCGTCACATCGGCAATCGCCGGATGTTTGTCCGAGTCGACGAAAGCCACCGCGGCATTGTGCGCGCGCAGAAGCGCAACGAATTCCGGAACGAAGAAGCTTTCGTGGCGAACCTCCAGGACGTGCATCAGTGGCCGCCCACCCGCCTCGCGGGGTAACAGGCCCAAGAAGCCGCCCAGATCGTCCACATCGAACCTCTTGAACGGCGCGAACTGCCAGAGGATGGGACCGAGCTTTTCCCCGAGCTCAAGAACGCCGCTGTTGAAGAACCACTCGACGCGCTCGCCCGCCTCGGCGAGCTTGCGGCTGTTCACGATGGCGCGGTGCCCCTTGACCGAGAAGACGAAATCGTTAGGCGTCTCGTCGCGCCATTTGTTGAAGCTTGCCGCCGACTGTGTGCGATAGAACGTGCCGTTGATCTTGATGGTCGTCAGATGGCGGCTCGCGCAGTTGAGCTCGTCCGCCTGCTTGAGGCCCGCCGGGTAGAAGGTCCCGCGCCACGGCTTATAGGTCCAACCGCCGATCCCGACCCGGATCATTGCCGTGCCGCCTCCCTACGCCGCCTTGGCCAGACCGCGCAGCACGTACTGCAGGATGCCGCCATGGCGGAAGTAGTCGACCTCGTCTTGGGTGTCGATGCGGCAGGTCAGCGGCACCTCACGCGCGGCGCCACCGCCGCCATGCACGCGCATGGTCACGTCCATGCGCGGCGTGATGCCGGCGGCAAAGCCCACGATATCGAACATCTCCTCGCCTGTGAGCCCTAGCGTCATGCGGGTGGTGCCGTCCTTGAACTGCAGCGGCAGCACGCCCATCCCGACCAGATTGGAGCGGTGAATGCGCTCGAAGCTTTCGGCGACAACAGCTTTGATTCCCAATAGCTTGGTACCTTTCGCTGCCCAGTCACGTGAAGAGCCTGTGCCGTATTCCCGGCCGGCGACAACGATCAGCGGCACGCCTTCGTCGCGATAGCGCATCGCCGCGTCGTAGATGCTCATCGTCGCGCCCGACGGCTGATGGCGGGTGAATCCGCCCTCGATTCCGGGCGCCAGTTCGTTGCGAATGCGGATGTTGGCGAACGTGCCGCGCACCATCACTTCGTGATTGCCACGGCGCGCGCCATAGGAGTTGAAATCGGCGCGTGTAACGCCGTGGGTGATCAGATAGGCGCCGGCCGGGCTCTCGGCCTGGATCGCGCCAGCGGGCGAGATGTGGTCGGTGGTGATCGAATCGCCCAGCATCGCCAGCGCCCTCGCCCCCAGCACCTCTTCCGCTGCACCCGGCTGTGCGCTCATGGAATCGAAGAAGGTGGGGTGGCGGACGTAGGTCGATGCGTCCTGCCAATCGAAGATCTCGCCGCCCGCGGCGTCGACCGCACGCCACTCATCGGTACCATCGAATACGTCTGCGTACCGCGTGCGGAACATTTCGGGGCTCAGATGGGCGCGCAGCGTCGCGGCGATCTCGCTCTGCGAGGGCCAGATCTCTGCGAGATGGACCGGCTTGCCGTCGCTGCCCTCGGCCAACGGATCGCGCGTCAGATCGACCTTCACCGATCCGGCCAGCGCATAGGCCACGACCAGCGGTGGCGACGCCAGATAGTTGGCGCGAACTTGCGCGTGTACCCGACCCTCAAAATTGCGATTGCCGCTGAGGACCGAGCTGACGATGAGATCGCCCGCATCGACCGCCTGGGCGACGGCCGGCGGCAACGGACCCGAATTACCGATGCAGGTCGTGCAGCCATAGCCGACCACATCGAAACCAAGGGCATCGAGATCGTCCTGCAAGCCCGCGTGGCGCAGATAGTCGCTGACCACCTGGCTGCCCGGCGCAAGCGAGGTCTTGACCCAGGGCTTCACCTGCAAGCCCTTGGCGACGGCGTTGCGGGCGAGCAGACCCGCCGCAACCATCACGGCCGGATTGGACGTGTTGGTGCAACTCGTGATCGCGGCGATGACGACGGCGCCGTCTTCCAGCCGCGCGCCATCCATCGCCGCCGAGCGCCCGCCGCCGCCCATCTCGGCCTCGGCCTCGGCGAAGGAGGTGGCCACGGCCGCCAGCGCTACCCGATCCTGCGGCCGCTTGGGACCGGCGAGGCTCGGCTCGACTGTCGACAGGTCCAGCGTCAACGTGTCGGTGAACACGGGCGGCGCCGATCCCAGCTCGCGCCATAGCCCCTGCGCCCGCGCATAGGCCTCGACCAAATTTACTTGATGCCCATCGCGGCCGGTAAAGCGCAGATAGTCGCAAGTCTCCCGGTCGATCGGGAAGAAGCCGCAGGTGGCGCCGTATTCAGGCGCCATGTTGGCGATCGTGGCGCGGTCGGCCAGTGTCAGGTGATCGAGTCCGTCACCGAAGAACTCGACGAACTTGCCGACGACGCCCGCGGCCCGCAGCATTTGGGTGACGGTCAGGACCAGGTCGGTGGCCGTCGCGCCCTCGCTTAGTTGCCCGGCGAGTTCAAAGCCGATCACTTCGGGCACCACCATCGAGATCGGCTGGCCCAGCATCGCCGCCTCGGCCTCGATGCCGCCGACACCCCAACCGAGCACCGACAGGCCGTTGACCATGGTCGTGTGACTGTCGGTGCCGACAACTGTGTCTGGATAGGCGAGCGTGCTGCCGTTGTCATCGTCGGTGAAAACCGTGCGCGCCAGATATTCGAGATTGACCTGATGGCATATGCCGGTGCCCGGTGGCACCACGCGGAAGTTGCGGAACGCGCTCTGACCCCACCGCAGGAACGCATAGCGCTCGTGATTGCGCTCGAACTCGCGTTTGACGTTCGCCGAAACGGCACTGGGAGCGCCGAAGTGGTCAACCATCACGGAGTGATCGATCACCAGATCGACCGGTACTTGGGGATTGATCCGCTGCGCATCACCGCCCATGGCAACCACCGCGTCGCGCATGGCCGCCAAATCGACCACCGCCGGAACACCGGTAAAATCCTGCATCAGCACACGCGCCGGGCGGAACGCGATCTCTGCAGTGGAACGCCGGTCTCGCGGCCAATCGGCGATCGCCCGCGCATCGTCGACAGTGACCGTGCGGTCATCCTCGTGGCGCAGAACATTCTCCAAGAGCACTTTAAGTGAATTCGGTAATCTACTGACATCAGACAATTTCTTGCCGGCGTCCGGCACGCTGAAATAGTGATAGGTGCGGCCGTCGACATCGAGTGTCCGGCGCAGGTGCAGGCTATCTCTTCCCGTTGCTGCCATTACGTTCCCTGCTCGCCGTGTCCAAGGTCGGTCCGGTGGCCGCGTGGTTGAGTGGTCCTGGGAGGCTCCCCGTCCACTGGATTATCAGCACTGACGGCCGCATGCCTAGAGAAATCCCCAGCCCCGGGTGAATCGGCACGCGCTTGCGATCCGCAACGATCCGCCGCGACGGGCCTAGTTACCCACAAGTCCAGAAACCAGCGCGGTGTTACTCACAATAAGGTATCTTAGATAAGGCACTGTGAACGAAGCAGCTTTGGAGCCAAAACGCTATATTACGGCCGGTTTCGCGGGCTGATCTTTCACATTTTCGCCGCAATCCTGGCTTAGTGAAGCCACACGCGAGCGGTCTAATCCGCTTCGTACTGGGACCTCCCCTCGATGCCCGGGAATACGGGTAGTCGTCGAGCTTGCCTCTCTCGGGTTGGTCCAGCCATCGCGGTCGTCGGGCCCCCCACCGACGACCGCATTTCCTTGGGCACCCTCATTTTCCAGCACGCGGTCCCGGCCAATGCAGCTTGGAACTTCGCATTAGAAGTTGCTTATATACATCCGCGGATCCGCCCTCCCAGATGGAGCGACAACCATGGAGAACTTCACCCCTGTCAGCGCCCTAATCGGCGGCGTCCTGATCGGGCTCGCATCGACGCTGCTGTTGTGGCTCAACGGTCGCATCGCCGGCATCAGGGGCATCGCCGGCGCGCTGATTCGGCCCGAACGCGGCGACATCGCGTGGCGTTTGCTGTTCGTGCTGGGACTGATCCTGGGTGCCGCCGCCTACGGCCTGGCGGCCGGCGCCGAGAGCGCGGCCTTCCACCTCGACGCCTCAACACCACTGTTGATCGCGGGCGGCCTGCTCGTGGGGTTCGGCACCCGCCTGGGGTCCGGCTGCACCAGCGGCCACGGTGTCTGCGGCATCGGGCGCCTGTCGCCTCGTTCGATCATCGCCACGGTTATCTTCATGGTCACCGCAGGCGTGACGGTCTTCTTCGTCCGCCACGTCATCGGAGGGTGAGGCGATGCAGCGCGAATTCGCCGCATTAGCGAGTGGCCTCCTGTTCGGCCTGGGTCTGGCGGTGTCGCGCATGGTCGACCCCGCCAAAGTACTGGGCTTCCTCGATATCACGGGCGCCTGGGATCCGAGTCTGGCCGTGGTCATAATCGGCGCCCTTGCGGTCACCATTCCGGGATTTCGCCTGATACTGCGGGAACCGGCACCGCGCCTGGCGGCGACGTTCCTGGCGCCATCGACGAGCCGGATCGACCCCAAGCTGGTCGGCGGCGCTGCTATCTTCGGCGTTGGCTGGGGCCTGGTCGGTTTTTGCCCGGGTCCTGCATTGGCGGCGTTAAGCGTGGGCGATCGGCGCGTGGCGCTGTTCGTCATCGCGATGGTCGCTGGCATGGCGGTCCACTCGTTCCTCGGTCGAAGCCGCGCCAGCGGAACGCCACAAACCGCATAGGCACCGAAGTCGGTTTCAATTAGGGTCGCGCCGGCAATGAGCGGCGCGACTCGGGGGTTTAGCGGTTCGGATCTCGCATGCGTGCGCGGCGAGCGCATGGTGTTCAGCGACCTCACGTTCGCCGTCGAACCCGGCCATGCGCTCATCCTCGTCGGCCCCAACGGCAGCGGCAAGTCGTCGCTGTTGCGATTGATGGCCGGGCTCCTGCCGGCGACGGCGGGCGAATTCGCCTGGAACGGCGACCGTGTCGCCGACGATCCGGACGCCCATCGCGCGCGGATCAATTATGTCGGCCACGCCGATGCTGTGAAGCCGGTGCTGAGCGTGCGCGAGAACGTCGCCTTCTGGTCACGGCTGCGCGGCAGCGATGAGGCGCATTTGGTCGACGATGCACTCGCCCAATTCGGTATCGGCCAAATCAGCGCCGTCCCGGGCCGGTTCCTGTCCTCCGGCCAGCGTCGGCGGACCAACCTGGCGCGGCTGCTCGCGGCAGCGGCGGATCTGTGGTTGCTGGACGAGCCCGCGGTCGGCCTCGACGACATGGCGGTGAGCGCGCTCGAAGGCGCGATCGCTCGCCATCTCGCCGGCGGCGGCATGGTCGTCGCGGCGACTCACAGCAACCTCAAGATCGAGCCTTCAACACTCCTTCGCCTCGACGCCTTTGCACCGGCCAATGGGCAGTCGGGAGTCCTGATGTGAGCGCCGCAGTCGTGGTCCTGCGGCGCGACCTGCGTTTGGCTCTGCGCAATCGCAGCGAGTCCCGAACCGTCGTGGCCTTCTTCGTACTGGCCGTGGTGCTGTTTCCGTTCGGGGTCGGCCCCGAGCCAGGCGTCCTGGCGCGGATCGCCTCCGGCGTCATCTGGGTCATGGCGCTTCTCGCCGCGCTGCTGAGCCTGGATCGCCTATTCCAGGCGGACTACGAGGATGGCAGCCTCGATCTGCTGCTGCTCTCCCCCGGCTCGCTCACGGTGGTGATCGTGATGAAGGTGACGGCACATTGGCTGACCACAGGCCTGCCGCTGATCGTCGCCACGCCCGTTCTCGGCGTTCTCATGCAGCTGCCGGCCGAGGCCTATCCGGCAATGATCGTGTCCATGCTGCTGGGCACGCCGGTCTTGAGCCTGATCGGCGCCGTCGGCGCCTCGCTCGTTCTGGGCGCCCGCCGCGGCGGCGTGCTGCTGTCGCTTCTGGTGCTGCCGCTGTACGTGCCGGTCTTGATATTTGGCGTGGCCGCGGTCGACGCTGCCATTGTCGGCTTGCCAGTGCGCCCCCATCTGTTGATCCTGGCCGGACTGCTGATCGCGGCGACTGTGCTGACGCCCGTGGCGATCGCGGCCGCGTTACGCTTGGCGCTGGAGTAAGTCGCGCTCTTGTGGCTTGTGCCGGCTTGGCACGCGCGCTAGCACGAGCCGTGGCGAATGAACTGAGAGAGCTTAATGGCTGACTTGCATCGTTTCGCCAACCCGGCCCGGTTTCTGCGCTTCGCCAGCGTGATACTGCCTTGGTCGGCGGCGCTGACGGTGATCCTGTTCGCCACCGGGCTGTATTTTGCACTATTCGCCTCCCCGGCCGACTACCAGCAAGGCGAGACCGTGCGCATCATGTACGTGCATGTGCCATCGGCCTGGATGTCGACGTTCTGCTACGCGGTCGTTGCGATCGCCAGCGCCGTCGGCTTGATCTGGCGCCACCCGCTGGCGGATATCTCCGCCAAGGCCGCGGCGCCGATCGGCGCGTGTTTCACAGCCCTGACCCTGGCGACCGGATCGCTGTGGGGCAAACCGATGTGGGGCACGTGGTGGGTATGGGACGCACGCCTGACGTCCGTTTTGGTATTGTTATTCCTCTATCTGGGATACATCGCAGTGCACAATGCCTTCGACGACCCGACCCGGGGTGCGCGTGCGGCGGCGATCCTCGCCCTGGTCGGCGTGATCAACTTGCCGATCATTAAGTTCTCGGTCGATTGGTGGAACACTTTGCACCAGCCCGCGAGCCTCAGCCGATTGGATGCGCCGGCCATCGATCCATCGATGATCACGCCGCTGCTCCTGATGATCCTCGCCTTCCAGGCCTATTTCGTTACCGTCTGGCTGATACGCATTCGCGCCGAGTTGGCGGCGCGGCGGGTGCGTGGGCTACGTCTTGTGCAGGTTCGGGCCAGCGAGGCCGGGCAACCAGGCTCAGCCACCTAGCATCGGCGGCGCAAGGCATTTACTGATTGTAGGTGAGCGGTGTGTCGGAGTTTTTCGCAATGGGCGGCTACGCCACGTTTGTTTGGCCGGCGCTGGGATTGGTCCTGACCGTGTTGGCCGGACTGCTGATCATCAGTGTGCGCCAGCTACGCGCCGCCGAGGAAGATTTGTCAGCCCTGGAACCGCACCGGCAGCGCGGTCGACGGAAGAGCGTTAGCTAGGCCATGAAGCCGAAGCGCAAGCGCCTGTACATGATTTTGGGCGGCGTCGCGGCTCTGGGCGCGGCTGCGGCGCTAATACTTTCGGCGTTCGAGGACAACCTCGTCTTCTTCTACAGTCCCAGCGATCTGCAGGCCCGCGAGATCGTGCCGGGACGACGGGTACGCCTGGGGGGGCTCGTCGAGGACGGCAGCGTCCAGCACTACGGCGTCGACGTGACGTTCCGCGTCACCGATCTGGTGAACACCGTGCCGGTGCGCTTCACCGGCATCCTGCCGGATCTGTTCGGCGAGGGTCAGGGCGTGGTCACAGAAGGCACCTTCGGCGACGACGGCACATTCCTCGCCAGCGACGTGCTGGCCAAGCATGACGAGAACTACATGCCTAAGGAGGTCGCCGACTCCCTGAAGGCCGCTGGCCAGTGGAAGGGAGCCGAGCCATGATCGCCGAACTCGGACACTTTGCCGTCATCCTGGCGCTCAGCATGGCGTTGGCGCAGGCAATCGTGCCGCTCTGGGGCGCGCACCGCAACGACGCGGCGTTGATGGCGCTGTCGCGGCCGGCGGCGCAAGGACAAGCGCTCTTCCTTGCGGTCGCCTTCGCCTGCCTGACCTACGCCTACGTCACTTCCGACTTTTCGCTGGCCAACGTTTATCAGAACAGCCACTCGGCCAAGCCGATGCTCTACAAGGTCTCGGGCGTGTGGGGCAATCACGAGGGATCGATGCTCATGTGGGTGTTGATCCTTTCCGTGTTCGGCGCCGCGGTCGCCACATTCGGCGGCAATCTGCCGCCGGGCCTGCGCGCCCGAGCGTTGTCGGTGCAGGCGATGATCTCGATCGCCTTCCTCGCCTTCATCCTGTTTACGTCCAACCCGTTCGAGCGCCTCGATCCGGCGCCGATCGACGGTCGCGACTTGAACCCGTTGTTGCAGGACCCGGGCCTCGCGTTTCACCCGCCCATGCTCTATCTCGGCTATGTCGGATTTTCGATGGCGTTTTCCTTCGCCGTCGCCGCGCTGCTTGAAGGTCGCGTCGACGCCGCGTGGGCGCGCTGGGTGCGGCCGTGGACACTGGCGGCGTGGACGTTCCTGACCGCCGGGATCGCGCTCGGCAGTTGGTGGGCGTACTACGAGCTCGGCTGGGGCGGCTGGTGGTACTGGGACCCGGTGGAGAACGCCAGCTTCATGCCATGGCTGATGGGCACCGCGCTGTTGCACTCCGCTATCGTCGTCGAAAAGCGCGATACCCTGAAGGCGTGGACCGTCCTGCTCGCGATCCTCGCGTTCTCGCTGAGCCTGATAGGAACCTTCCTCGTGCGTTCGGGCGTGCTGACTTCTGTGCACGCCTTCGCCACCGACCCGACGCGCGGCATCTTCATTCTGGCGATCCTGGTCGTCGCCATCGGCGGCTCGCTGACCCTGTTCGCCTTGCGGGCGCCGGCGCTGAAGGGCGTTGGCCTTTTCGCTCCTGTTAGTCGCGAGGGCAGTCTGATCGTCAACAATCTGCTGTTGGCCGTCGCCTGCGCCGCGGTATTCATCGGCACGCTCTATCCCTTGTTTGCCGATGCCGTCAGCGGCGGCACGGATAAGGTGTCGGTCGGCCCGCCCTTCTTCAACGCGACCTTTGTGCCGATCATGGTGCCGCTGATCGCGGTGATGGCGGCCGGTCCGATGCTGGCGTGGAAACGCGGCGACGGGCGCGCGGCGCTGAAGCGGCTCATCCCGGCCCTGATCGCGGCGGTGATCGTAACTGCCGGCGCCTACTCTATCGCCCCCGCCGGTGCATGGCTCGCACCGATCGGCTTGGGACTTGCGGCATGGCTGTTCGTGGGATCGTTGCTGTCGTGGCTGGAACGCGCAGGTTTGACGGCACGACGGCGCGGGCATGTGTGGCGGCGGCTCGTCGGTCTGCCACGTTCGGCGTACGGCGTGGCGGTGGCGCACGCCGGACTGGCGATCGTGATCGCCGGTATCTCCGGCACGGCCTGGCAGATCGAGCGCATTCAGGTCATGCACCCCGGCGAAAGCATTGCGCTCGGCCCCTACGAGATGACGTTCGTCGGTGCCACCGACGACGTCGGCCCGAACTATCAGATCGAGCGCGGCGAGTTCACTCTGTCGCGCGGCAATCGGGTGGTCGCCATCATGCAACCGGAGAAGCGCTTTTACCCGGTGGCGCAGATGCCGACCACTGAGGCCGCGATCCGCACGACGCTGTTTTCCGATGTCTACGTCGTGCTCGGTGACACCGATGGCGCCGGCGGTTGGACCACGCGGCTTTACTTCAATCCGATCGTGCCTTGGATGTGGCTAGGCGTCCTGATCATGGTGGCAGGCGGGCTGCTGTCTCTGAGCGATCGCCGGCATCGCATCGGCGCCCCGGCGCTTTCCCGCCGACGCCAAACCGATCCGGCGGCGGCTCCCGCAGCCTAGCGTCATGCGTCGTCTTGCCTTCGCCGTTCCGGTGGTTGTGTTCGTCGCCATAGCGGCGATGTTCGCAATCTCTTTCGCGCTCGACCTCGACCCGAGCAAGCTGCCGTCGGCATTGACCGACCAGCCAGCGCCGCAATTCGCTCTGCCACCGATCGAGGGCCGGCCCAACAGCCTCGGCCTCAGCACAGCCGATCTGCAGGGCGTGCCCAGCGTGGTCAATGTGTTTGCCTCCTGGTGCGTGCCCTGCCTGGCCGAGCACCCGATCATCACGCGCATGACCGAAGACGGCATTGCAGTCTATGGCATTAACCATCGCGATGAACCCACCGACGCCAATCGCTGGCTCGACCGGCACGGCGATCCGTACGACCGCATCGGCGCCGACTTCGACGCGCGCGCCAGCCTCGAGTGGGGCGTCACGGGTGTGCCGGAGACCTTTATCCTCGATGCCCAAGGCCACATCCGCCACAAGATCATTGGGCCGATGTCGCCGGACATTTATGAACGGCAGGTCTTGCCGGTGATCCGTGAGTTGACTCCATGAGACGCGCGGCGGCCGCGTTCCTGCTCGTGATGTTAGCCGGGCTGACGGCGTACGCCGTCAACCCGGATGAAGTTTTGGACGATCCGGCGTTAGAAGCGCGGGCGCGCGCCATTTCGAAACAGTTGCGCTGCGTGGTGTGTCAGAACCAGTCGATCGACGATTCGAGTGCGCCACTGGCGCGCGACTTGCGCCTGCTGGTGCGCGAGCGCCTGGTCGCTGGCGACACCGACGCCGCGACAATCGACTACGTCGTCGCGCGCTACGGCGATTTCGTGCTCCTGCAACCGCCGTTCAAACCGAAGACCTACGGCTTGTGGCTTGGACCGTGGCTGGTACTGGCGCTCGCAGGCTTGGTCGCCGTCTGGTGGTACCGAGCGCGCCGGGCGGAGGGCGGCGACGTGCCGCCGCTGACCGTTGCCGAGCGCGCGCGGCTCGACGCCTTGGTCGAAGAATTGGACGACCTCGACGATGGCGACGCTGCGCCCAGTGGCGCGGCTGCGGACGCCCGCGAGCCGTCGTGATCTGGCTCGCCCTTGCCGTCTGCACGGCAGTTGCACTCGCATTGCTGCTGACGCCCTTGTTACGGCGGCCAGCCCAAGCGGCGATGCGCGCCGAGTATGACATCAAGATCTATCGCGATCAGCTTAGCGAATTGGAGCGTGACGCGGCGCGGGGCATGATCGGTGCGCACGACGCAGCCGCCGCACGCACCGAGATCGAGCGCAAGATCCTGGCTGCCGACGCCGGCCGAGGCGAGACGGACTCGGGATCGACAAGCCGTCGCACTGCCGTGGCGACGGCGATGGCATTGGGCATCGCCGCACCGGCCATGGCGCTCGGGCTCTATGCCTATCTTGGCTCACCCGCCCTGCCGGATCAGCCGCTGGCCTCGCGCTCCGAGGAAACACGCATCGCCGGCGAGCAGGAAAACGACCTGCGTGCCGTGGTCGCGGAACTCGGCCTACGCATTCAGGACAATCCGTCGGACCTCGATGCGTGGCTGCAACTCGGCAACGTGCTCTTCGCGCTCGGCCGCGACGACGACGCCGTGGAAGCCTTTAACTGGGCGGTGGAGGTCAGCGGCGGCGATCCGGACGTCCGATCGCGCTACGGCGAAGCGTTGGTGCGCGCGTCAAACGGCTCGGTGACCGAAGAAGCCGCCAAGATCTTTGCCGCGGTCGTCGCCGAGGCTCCGAGCGAGCCGCGCTCGCGATACTACTTGGCGCTGGGGGATTATCAGGCGGGGAAGTTGGAGCCGGCGCTGGCGATGTGGCAGGCGCTGGCGGAAGATGCGCCGGCGGATGCGCCTTGGAAGGCGGCGGTGGTGGCGCGCATCCGTGAGGTCGCCGAGGAACTGGGTCGCGACCCCGAGGCGCTGGTGCCCGCCGGTCCGGATGGAGACGACATCGCGGCGGCGCAAGCGATGAGCCGGGAAGAGCAGCAAGCGATGATTCGCTCGATGGTCGACGGGCTGGCTCAACGCCTGGAAGGCGCCCCCGAAGACGTGGACGGATGGCTGCAGTTGGCACGCTCCTACACCGTGCTCGGCGAGCAGGATAAGGCCATCAACGCCTTTGCACGCGCGGCCGAACAGGCGCCCGACCGCTTGGACGTCTTGGAGGGCTACGCCCTCGCCGCACTCGCCCCGGTGGATAACGGCGCACCGCTGCCGCCACGCGTCATCGAGATCATGCGGGACATACTGGTGCTGGCGCCGGATCACCCGGATGCGCTGTGGTTCCTCGGCCTCGCCGCCGCGCAGGACGGCCACGCTGACGACGCCATCGCGTCGTTCGAACGGTTGCTCGCGGTACTGCCAGCCGAAAGTGACCGCAGAGAGTTGGTCTCGCGCGAAATCGACGCACTGCGGCAGAACCGCTAACCGCCCTCGGCCTAGTGCGCCGCCGCCATTAGCGCCGGCCATATCATTGCCCCCAAAGCGTCCATGCGGCCAACCGGCGACTCCCTCGGGACGAGCCCCCGATCGAAGCCGCCAGCCTCGAGGGCCGCGAACGTGTCGGGCTCGCGCGAGAAGACATGAACCGGTACGTGCCACGGCACGCCTGGCCCGGCGACGATCGCGGGCGGTTGGTGATCGCCCAGCACGATGACCACCGAGTTCTCACCGGCGTGGGCGTCCAGGAAGCCGTGTAGCCAATCCAAGTTGTAGCGCATGGCGCGCACGTAGTCGGCATCGAGCGTTCGCCGATCGCCGGTTGTGGCGTTCGTCGGCAACGGCTGGGCGCTGGCGGGGACGGCGGCCGCGGCCCAATCGGACCGATACGGCGGCACCGGCGTGAAAGGGAAATGACTCGCCAGCGACGCGTATACGGCGAACACAGGTGCGCGATTTTCTGCATCGAGCTCGCGCGCGTGCAGCACCTCGAGCACAAATTGATCGGGGATTGTCCACCACCCATAGGCCGGCCCTGTGTAGCCGAGCGCGTCGGCATCGTAGATCTGCTCGAACCCGTAGGCGGCCCCCTCCGGCCAAGCCTGCTTGATGCCCGGGAATACGCCCACGGTGCGGTAGCCGGCGTCGCGGAACAACGCGGTTAGCCCACCGAGCGGGGACTGCAGATACCGCCGATAGCCGGCCGGGCCACCGATCCAATGGCGCGACAAGAACGTCGCATGCGACAGCCAGGAGCCACCGCCGATCGTCGGCGCCTCGACCCGGGCGGTTGTCACGTGCCATCCCGCAGCGGCGATCGCCGCCGTAAACGCCAGCAGGTCCGCGCTCAATGGCGCCGCCAGCCGCGGCTCGTCCAACGCCGCCATGCCGTAGGACTCGACGAACAGCACGATGACATCGGCACCACCGCCCGGCGCAGCCAGCGTTGGCGTTGGATCGGAGGTGTTGATTAGTGCGCCGATTCCGCTCAGTTGCCTGGCGACGCCGGTCCTGAACCGTGCTTGCGCCGGGGGCTGGTCCAATAGCGTGCCGCCGATTAATATCGCGACCACGCACGTCGAACCGATCAGCGCCGCATGCCGAATCCGAGGGCGCTCCAGTGCGCCTGCCAGCATGCCGCAAAGCCAGCCCACGCAAACCGCTAGCGCGACCAGGCTCGCACCGGCGCCGCACAGGGCGGCCACCACAAGCCAGCCCGGAAATGCCCACCACGCAAGCGCAATCAGTCGCGGCGCGTGCCACGCCTCCCAGTAAACGTCGATCGGGCGGCCAAGCAAGCCGAGGGCGGTCACGTCCGTGTAGTGAAGCAGGACGAAAAGAAAAAGGACCGCGCCTAGAACGACGCGTGCGCCTGTGCGCAGTCTGCCGGTCAAGCCGACCCACAGCGCCATGACCAGGACCAAGCCAGCGAACTCGAAGGAGATCGACCACGCTGGTCGCACCCACGGCGTCGGCCAGAGGTTTTCCAATGTTAGGAGAACGTTCAGTGCCAGCACGGCAACGAAAAAGCGCGCTGCGGCGATACGGCCCGCCCATTCTGGGCGATCGGCTACAACGCGGCGCGCGCGCGATCTGTCATGGGAATGATAGGCCATGCCACTCAACGTTTTGATCGGCCGCCCTTTAGGAGGACCTGCCGAACTGTGACCGATGTACGGCTGGAATCAAGGGAAGGTGCGCGGGGAGTGACCGGAACGCCCGGGGATTGGCGCGGAAGGCACCGAGCGGACTACGCGGGCGGGAGTTGGGGAGGGGCCGGCGGAATGCGCCGAGGGACGCCAGCGAGTGCCGGCAGAGGATGGCAGGGACTACAGCTTGGCCAAGCGGTCGAGCGTCTTCGCCTGAGCGCGCGCGATATCGCGCTTGGTGGCATGCAACGAGAAGCCGTCTTCGCTGACCGAATGCCGCGGGATGTAGTGGGCATAGTCGCTCTCGGCGAAGATGCCGTCGGACAGGTTGTCGAGGACCAGGGACCGGCCGTTGATGTGGACGGTAAGGACGGCGTGACCGATCCCGCGGATCGTGTCCATCACCGCGACGACCCGCAGCTGGTCGCTGCCGAAACCAAGCTGGCGCAACGCCAGATACTTGGCGATGGAATAATCCTCGCAGTCGCCCGAACGCGCCAGGAACTCACTGGGGCTGGCCCAGTACTCCGGGCGGCCGTAGATCTCGGCGTCCGTGCGATAGGGCAACCGATTGAAGAAGGCGTTGACGATGCGCAGCTGCTCGGCTTTCGGGTGGCCGCTGGCCGCCATGAACATCTGGCGCCAGGAGCGCGCTTGGTCGGTATCACACCGGCTCGCGACTTCCACGCACTTGGCGAAGGCGAGATGATCCGACAGCATGCGCTCGAACATGCTACCCCACTGTGGCAGCCGCGCCGCGGTGCCGACCGGGCGCCCGGCAAAGCCAAATACAGCCGCCGTCGATGAGGTGACCGATGTCGGTGGGGTGACTGACTTGGCCAGAATGGCCAGGTTCTCAGCGGCCAATGGCGTCGCAGCCAGAAACAGAGACGCGGCGAGCGCCAACGATCGCATGCTTGTGCTGAGTAAACCGGAAAGAGTAAACACGCTGCGCCTCTGTCAAACGGGGCTTGAACTTCGGTGTCCCCATCTTCGGCCACAGCAATTGACATTCTCGTAAAATAGTTGGTTACATAGACGTTAAACTTGTCGAGTATTTTACTAAAATTGCGGCTGCGTTCGCCGGGAAGCCAAGTAATCTGGACGGCGCGCGCGCCCAGACCTGCGGTGGAATCGGCGACCATGCGCAGAGACGACGCGAAGGTCGGCGCGAGCAATCAGGTGCGGGGAAAACGGGGAAACAACGGTGCGCGTTAACACATTGCCGTTCTCAGTGATGGCTTGGCTGATGATATCAGTCGCCGCACCGCCGGCCGCCGTCGGGCAGGACGAATTCGCTACCGCCCGCAATCAAATGGTCGAAGTGATAGTCGCGCGCATCGACGACATCAAGCAAGAGACCGGCATCGCCGCCATTGACCCACTCATCCTCGAGGCGATGGCGCGCGTTCCACGCCACGAATTCCTGCCGCCAGTTCTGGCCGACTATGCCTACGGCGACAACCCTCTGCCCTTGGGATACGGGCAAAATATCTCACAGCCGTTCATCATCGCGCTGATGACCGAGCTATTGGACATCGAGGCCGGCGACCGCGTGTTCGAGACCGGCACCGGAGCGGGCTACCAGGCGGCGCTAATGGCGGAGCTGGGCGCCGAGGTCTATAGTGTCGAGGTCGTCGAGCCCCTCGCCCGCCTGGCCGCAGACAAGATGCGCGCAACCGGCCAAGACAGCGTTCACGTCAAGGCAGACGATGGCTACTACGGCTGGGCCGAGAACGGCCCGTATGACGCGATCCTGATCAAGGAAGCGCTCGATCACGTGCCACCGCCGCTGATGAAGCAGTTGAAGGTCGGCGGCCGCATCGTAATGCCGCTGGGCCCCGATCGCGGCCCACAGCATCTAAGCGTCATCGATAAGCACGCTGACGGTGCCATGGACGGCCAGCGCATCCTGACCGTGCGCTTTTCGCCGCTGCAAGGCGGCGACCGGATCTAGATTCGTGGCAGTGAGCGGTTTCCCGCGCCCGATCGGTCGACACAGCTAGTGGATTGATTCCAACGTTTGGAACCCTCGGTTTCGGGCTGCGATGATGTCGTCGGGGTCGGCTTTCGATATGAATGGCTGTGGGTTGGCCGCATTGTATTCGCGGACGAAGCGGTTGATTGCGGCCTGGAGATCGACGACGGAATGGAAGACGCCGTGCTTGAGCCGCCGCCGGGTGAGTTTTGCGAAGAAGCCCTCGACGGCATTGAGCCACGAGCAGGAGGTCGGTGTGAAGTGGAAAGTCCAGCGCGGATGGCGGGCGAGCCAGGCGCGGACCTTGTCCTTGTTGTGCGCCGCGTAGTTGTCGACGATCGCGTGGATGGCCTTGTCCGCCGGCACCGTGCGCTCGATGCGGTTGAGGAAGCGGATGAACTCCTGATGGCGGTGGCGCTGCATGTTCTGGCCGATCACCGTTCCGTCCAGAACGTTGAGCGCCGCAAACAGCGTGGTCGTGCCGTGCCGTTTGTAGTCATGGTGCCGGCGCGTCCCTTCTTCATCGGCAGACCGGCGGTCGAGCGCCTGGATCTGTGACTTCTCATCGATCGACAACACCACCGCATGGGCCGGCGGGTCGACATACAGGCCGACGATATCGGTGAGTTTCTCGGCGAAGGCAGGGTCGGTCGACAGCTTGAAGTTGCGCCAGCGGTGCGGGCTGAGACCGTGAGCCTTCCAGATCGCCTGCACCGTCGAGGCGGCAATACCGGCCGCCCTGGCGATCGCGCGCAACGTCCAGTGGGTCGCCTCAAACGGCGGCGGTTGCTGCGTCAGGCGCACGATCTCGGCGACACGATCGAGCGGGACCGGCGCCTTGCCGGGCGGACGGGACTTGTCGCGAAGCAGGCCGCCGACACCCTCGTGCATGAACCGCTCTTGCCAGCGCCACACGCAGGTCTTGGACTTGCCGGTCTCGGTCATGATCGCCGAGGTGCCCAGACCCTCGCCGCTGAGAAGGACAATATGTGCCCGCCAGACGTGTTTCTGCGGGCTCTTGGGATCCGCGACGACCGCGCGCAATCGCTGACGGTCGCCGGCGGATAGGGTGAAGGAGACTCCACTGCGCATGCGCCAGATTCGCATAACACAGCAAAATACGGAATCCCAATTCGGACTCTTTCATTCCGATCAATCCACTAGTGGTGACTTCTGAGGGGCTGGTCTCATTTTTTTATCGAGGACCTTTGTGACAGCGGATCCATGAATTGGCGACACGAGCTTTTGTATAAATCACGAGGAGTATTAATACATTAGAAATAATAATTGTCAATATTAATGTATAGTTAAGACAGCATCTAGTGATAGTTAACTATATTATTTACTTAGCCTCAGCCTGTACTATGGTTAATATTTACGACACTGCACTCGGCGGGCTCGGACGCCAGGAATGCCACCGGCACCTCGCGCAAAGACATCTGGTCGTCACCGAGGCGCCGCGACCGGTGACTAGAGCACTTTCAGCCAATATCGAGCCACTCTGACGGAGCGATTTTGGGTCAAGATCAAGACCGGACGCGAAGGGCGTATCCGTCGATATGGCCGAGCGGCCTGACGCCGGAATTGGCGCAAAATCGCCCGTCCCTTCGGGTTTCCGACCGGCGGACGCCGGCTTCGTTGCACGGCTTGCCCGATGCGGTGGCATCGCTCCGCGCCACGCGTCTGTCCGGTCGCCTCGCCGGTCGCGAACAGAATTGACTCGATATTGGCTGAAAGTGCTCTAGCCACCGCAATGCAGAAGAGATAACGCCCAGGCGACACGCGCGTGGCGGTCCACCTGGGCGTATGGGGAACTCAACCCACTCGGTGGGTCGGCTCGGCTAGTTGCAGGTCCCACCATTGGAGGAGATGCACGTGCCGGCATCGTTGATCGAATTGGCGACGGCGCCGCCCAAGAACAGGGCAGCAGCCGCGATGCCGGCGCCAACGATTGACAGGATCAGGGCGTACTCGGCGCCCGAGGCGCCGCTCTCGTCGTGAGCGAAGTCACTGATCAGGTTCCTGATGGTTTTCATTTTCTTATTCTCCGCTTCGGTTGTACTGGGACCCCTCTCGCGCCTCCGAAATCACCAATGGCTGTCGGCCGGCAATCGCTGGGGGAGGGTCATTTATCATGGCCTCGTATTCAAGCAGACGTGGAGTTCAGCTATTAACAACTACTTTACGAAATAAGTCAATATTGTAGTAAAGTTAACCGCCAGTAAATGTCAGTTTGATTCAAACTTTAACTACAATTCGTCCAATTTACTATTAATATTTACTTTGTTGATTCGCCCAACCTGGCGCAAAGGTCGGCGCGCGGACTTGTCGCTGGACGAGCGCTCGGGCAAAATGGCACTTCTCGCCCCGCGGTCCGCTGCGACCACGGGCGGCGCGAAAGGTCATGGCAATGCAGGGATGGGCGCGCCGCGGTCGCGGCGCGCGGTATCTAGTGGATTGATCGGAATGAAAGAGTCCGAATTGGGATTCCGTATTTTGCTGTGTTATGCGAATCTGGCGCATGCGCAGTGGAATCTCCTTCACCCTATCCGCCGGCGACCGTCAGCGATTGCGCGCGGTCGTCGCGGATCCCAAGAGCCCGCAGAAACACGTCTGGCGGGCACATATTGTCCTTCTCAGCGGCGAGGGTCTGGGCACCTCGGCGATCATGACCGAGACCGGCAAGTCCAAGACCTGCGTGTGGCGCTGGCAAGAGCGGTTCATGCACGAGGGTGTCGGCGGCCTGCTTCGCGACAAGTCCCGTCCGCCCGGCAAGGCGCCGGTCCCGCTCGATCGTGTCGCCGAGATCGTGCGCCTGACGCAGCAACCGCCGCCGTTTGAGGCGACCCACTGGACGTTGCGCGCGATCGCCAGGGCGGCCGGTATTGCCGCCTCGACGGTGCAGGCGATCTGGAAGGCTCACGGTCTCAGCCCGCACCGCTGGCGCAACTTCAAGCTGTCGACCGACCCTGCCTTCGCCGAGAAACTCACCGATATCGTCGGCCTGTATGTCGACCCGCCGGCCCATGCGGTGGTGTTGTCGATCGATGAGAAGTCACAGATCCAGGCGCTCGACCGCCGGTCTGCCGATGAAGAAGGGACGCGCCGGCACCATGACTACAAACGGCACGGCACGACCACGCTGTTTGCGGCGCTCAACGTTCTGGACGGAACGGTGATCGGCCAGAACATGCAGCGCCACCGCCATCAGGAGTTCATCCGCTTCCTCAACCGCATCGAGCGCACGGTGCCGGCGGACAAGGCCATCCACGCGATCGTCGACAACTACGCGGCGCACAACAAGGACAAGGTCCGCGCCTGGCTCGCCCGCCATCCGCGCTGGACTTTCCACTTCACACCGACCTCCTGCTCGTGGCTCAATGCCGTCGAGGGCTTCTTCGCAAAACTCACCCGGCGGCGGCTCAAGCACGGCGTCTTCCATTCCGTCGTCGATCTCCAGGCCGCAATCAACCGCTTCGTCCGCGAATACAATGCGGCCAACCCACAGCCATTCATATCGAAAGCCGACCCCGACGACATCATCGCAGCCCGAAACCGAGGGTTCCAAACGTTGGAATCAATCCACTAGGACGGCAGCGCTCTAGGCCGCCGCTTCTTCGGCGTCCTCGGCGTCCCGTCGAGGGCCCGAATCCTGGCCCTTGGCGGCGGGATCGCGGTCGACCAGTTCGATCACCGCCATGGGCGCGTTATCGCCATAGCGGTACCCCGCCTTCAGCACGCGGGTATAGCCGCCGTGGCGCTCGGCGTAGCGCTCGGCCAACACCGAACACAGCTTTTCGGCCAGGGACGTGTCCTTCAACGTCGACAAGGCCTGGCGGCGGGCATGCAGATAGCCGCGCTTGCCCAGCGTGACCAGGCGGTCGACCACGCGCCGCAGCTCCTTGGCCTTGGGCAGGGTGGTCGAGATCTGCTCATGCTTGATCAACGACGCCGCCATGTTGTTGAACATCGCGCGCCGATGGCTGGCCGTCCGGTTGAGCCGGCGCCTGTTCATCCTGTGATGCATGCCCTGCCTCCCTTGCGCTCGCCGTCAGAACGGTTCGTCCATTCTCTTGGCCAGGTCTTCGATATTCTCCGGCGGCCAGCTAGAAATCTCCATGCCCAGATGGAGGCCCATCGGTGCCAGGACTTCCTTGATTTCGTTGAGCGACTTGCGCCCGAAATTGGGTGTGCGCAGCATCTCGGCCTCAGTCTTCTGCACCAGGTCGCCGATATAGATGATGTTGTCGTTCTTCAGGCAATTGGCCGAGCGCACCGACAGTTCGAGCTCGTCGACCTTGCGCAGCAGGTGACGGTTGAGCTCGAGGTCATCTTCGCGCTGTTCCAGCGGCTTGGCCGTCGTCGGTTCTTCGAAATTGATGAACATCTGCAGCTGGTCCTGCAGGATACGCGCACCCAGCGCGATCGAGTCCTCCGGCGTGATGGCGCCAGTGGTCTCGATATGCATCGTCAACTTGTCGAGATCGGTGCGTTCGCCGACGCGCGCATTGCCGACCTGATAGGCGATCTTGCGCACGGGGCTGAACAGGGCATCGACGGGGATCAAGCCGATCGGATCGTCCTGAGCGCGGTTTTGCGATCCCGGCACATAGCCCTTGCCCGATTCGACGGTCAGCTCCATGACGACGCGCGTGCCCTGGTCAAGGGTCATCAGAACCAGATCGGGGTTCATGATCTCGATGTCATGGCCGGTGTCGATCTGGCCGGCGCGCACTTCTCCAGGCCCAGTGGCCGAGAGCGTCATCCGGCGCGGACCCTCGCTGTGCATCCGCAGCGCGATCTCCTTCACATTGAGCACGATGTCGGTCACGTCTTCACGCACACCCGAGATCGAGGAGAATTCGTGCAACACGCCGTCGATCTTGATGGCCGTCACGGCCGCCCCCTGGAGCGAGGACATCAGCACGCGGCGCATGGCATTGCCAAGGGTCAGGCCGAATCCACGCTCCAACGGCTCGGCGACGATGGTTGCCTCGCGCCGTTGGTCGGTGCCAGCCGTCGTCTCAAGCTTGGTCGGCTTAATCAACTCGGTCCAGTTTCTCTGCAACATGCTTCCGCCTCACATCTGAGCCGTGACAGGGCGAGGCCGCGGCTTTGCGTCCTCGATGATTGGATCGGGGCCCGCCGGCCGCCCCGCGGGCTGGATCGGCGCCACTTGGCGCCGTGCCGCTACACGCGCCGCCGTTTCGGCGGCCGACATCCATTGTGGGGAATCGGCGTAACGTCCTTGATCGCGGTGATCTCGAACCCGACGGCCTGCAGGGCACGCAGCGCCGATTCTCGGCCCGAGCCGGGCCCCTTCACCTGCACCTGCAGCGTTTTCATGCCGTGCTCCTGGGCCTTGCGTCCGGCGTCCTCGGCCGCGATCTGCGCCGCATATGGGGTCGACTTGCGCGAGCCCTTGAAACCCTGACTACCGGCGCTGGACCAGGCTATGGCATTGCCCTGAGCGTCGGTGATGGTGATTTTGGTGTTGTTAAACGTCGAACTCACGTGCGCGACGCCCGAGGTGATGTTTTTGCGCTCGCGCCGCTTTACGCGGCCGCCTGCCGGTTTCGCCATACTCTGCCCCTACTCGCCTATGCTTTTTTCCTGCCCGCGATCGGCCGCGCTTTGCCCTTGCGCGTGCGGGCATTGGTATGCGTCCTTTGGCCACGCACCGGCAGCCCTTTGCGATGACGCAGGCCGCGATAACAGCCCAGATCCATCAACCGCTTGATATTCATGGCGACTTCACGCCGCAGGTCGCCCTCGACCTTGTAGTCGCGATCGATTGCCTCGCGGATGCGGATGATCTCGTCTTCCGACAGGTCCTGCACCCGGCGCGAATCCTCAATGCCGCACTTGGCGGCGATTTCGCGGGCCTTGGTGCGGCCGATGCCCAGTATATAAGTCAGCGCGATATGCGCCGGCTTTTGCGTGGGTATGTTGACACCAGCTATGCGCGCCACGCCTTATCCTCCTGCGCTGCGATCCAAATACAAGAATGCCTCGGAATCCGGCGCATTATATGGTGACTTCCAACCCAGTCAACAACTAGACAGGGCCGACAACGGCTTCAATTTGCCGCGCCACTTCGTCGACCTCGGCCATGCCGTCGACCGGCTTTAGCGCGCCCTTGGCGCGGTAGTACGGCAGCAGCGGCGCGGTTTGCCGCCGATAGGCCTCCAGCCGGGTGCGCACCGCCTCCGGCGCATCATCGGCCCGACGTTCAAATGCGCCGCCACCGCAGCGGTCGCAAACGCCCGCCGCCTGCGGCTGCATGAAAGTATCATGATACATCGCGCCGCAGTTGGCGCAGACGAATCGGCCACTCAGCCGCTTCACTAGCGCCTCCTCGTCAAAAGTGAACTCGATGACCGCATCAATGGTCGTCTTTCGCTCCGCGAGTACGCGATCGAGAAACTCCGCCTGCGCCAACGTGCGCGGGTACCCGTCCAGGACGAAGCCGCCGCGGACCTCATCGAGCCGATCGGAAATGACTCCGGCCATGACGTCGTCGGGCACCAATTCGCCGGCATCCATGATCGCCTGCGCCTTGCGGCCGACCTCGGAGCCTGCCGCGACCGCCGCGCGCAGCACGTCGCCGGTCGAGAGTTGAACCCAGCCGTGTCGCCGCTCCAGTCGCTGGGCCTGGGTTCCCTTTCCCGCGCCGGGCGGACCCAGGAAGATGATGTTCAACCCCGCCGGCCTCGCAGCTTGGCCTTACGAATGAGCCCTTCATATTGGTGCGCGACAAGATGGCTTTGGATCTGGGCGACCGTATCCATGGTCACCGACACTACGATGAGCAAGCTGGTGCCGCCGAAATAGAACGGGACGCTGTACTGCGAGATCAGGATCTCGGGAAGAATACAGACGGCCGCCAGATAGCCGGCGCCGACAACGGTCAGCCTCGTCAGCACGTAATCCAGGTACTCCGCGGTATTCTTGCCGGGCCGGATGCCCGGCACGAAGCCGCCGTACTTCTTCAGGTTGTCGGCGGTGTCGGCCGGGTTGAATACGATCGCGGTGTAGAAGAACGCGAAAAATACGATCATCGCCACGAACAGCAAGAGGTAGAGGGGTTGGCCGCGGCCCAGATAGGCGCTGACGGTGTTGAGCCACCCCGAACCGGCGCCCGCGGAGAAGCCGGCGACCGTCACCGGCATCAACAGCAGCGACGACGCGAAGATCGGCGGGATCACGCCGGCGGTGTTGAGCTTCAGCGGCAAGTGACTCGCCTCGCCGCCGAACATCCTCATGCCAACCTGACGTTTGGGATACTGAACGATGATCCGGCGCTGTGCGCGCTCGATGAAGACAATGAAGCCGATGACGGCCACGGCCATCACCAACAGCACGACGATCAGCAGCGCCGACAGAGAGCCCGTGCGCCCAGCCTCCAGGGTCGTCACCAGCGCGACCGGAAGGTTGGCGACAATGCCGGAGAAGATGATGAGCGAAATGCCGTTGCCGACGCCGCGCGCGGTAATCTGCTCGCCCAGCCACATCAGGAATATCGTGCCGCCAATGACGGTGATGACCGTCGAAGCCTGAAAGAACGGTCCGGGTGAGTCGACCGCCGGCCCCTGGGAGCTGGAGATCCCCTCGAGCCCCACCGCGACGCCATAACCCTGAAGCGCCGCGAGCACCACCGTGCCGTAGCGCGTATACTGGTTGATCTTCTTGCGGCCCTGCTCGCCTTCCTTTTTCAAGGCCTCTATCTTGGGCGAGACCGCCGACATCAGCTGCATGATAATCGCGGCGGATATATACGGCATGATGCCGAGCGCGAAGATACTCATGCGCGACAGCGCGCCGCCGGCAAAGGCGTCGAACACGCCGAGCATGCCGCCGGCCTGCTGCTGAAAAATATCGCCGATCACGGCCGGATCGATGCCCGGCATCGGGATGTAGGTGCCGAAGCGATAGACGATGAGGCAGCTGAGGGTAAACCAGATGCGCCGCTTCAGTTCGGTCGCCTTGGAGAACGCCCCAAGGTTGAGGCTGGCGGCCAATTGTTCGGCGGCTGAGGCCATGGTCTACTCCCTAGGGCGCCCGACCGCCGAGCGCGCGTTCACTAATCGTTGGCACCTTGCTTCGCGGCCGGTTGCGCTTTGCTCGCCGCCAACGTGACCGTGCCGCCCGCCTTCTCCACCGCCGCGATCGCCCGCTTCGTCGCACCCGTGACGGCAATGTTCACTTTGGCCGACATCTTGCCGGTGCCAAGCAGGCGAATGCCGTCACGCAGTCGCCGCACCACCCGCGAGCCAACCAGCATTGCCTCGTCGATGGTCTCGGCGGGATCGAGCCGTCCACGATCGACCGCGGCCTGCAGGTTCGACAGGGTCAATTCCATATAGTGTTTGCGGCCCGGGTTGACGAATCCCCTTTTCGGCAGGCGGCGATACAGTGGCATCTGACCGCCCTCGAAGCCTTTGATGGCGACGCCAGAGCGGGATTTCTGACCCTTGTGGCCACGAGCGGCCGTCTTGCCGGTGCCCGAGCCGATGCCGCGCGCCACGCGCTTCGGCCCCTTTCGAGCACTAGCCGGCTCGCGAATATCGGTAAGTTTCATAACCTTATGCTCCGAACCGAACGCGTTACTTTGGGTCTTCGACCCGCACCAAGTGCTTCACCTTTTCGATCATGCCGCGCACATCGGGCGTGTCGGGCAGTTCGCGGCTGCGGTCACACTTGTTGAGGCCGAGACCGATCAGGGTCTGACGCTGATCGCGCCGGCGCCCGATGGGGCTGCCGGTCTGGGTCACGCGGAGGGTCGGAACCTTGCGCTTGGCCACTCTTATTCTCCGCTCTCTGCAGCGGCATCTTCACCGCGCCGTCCGAGGATGTCACCGACCTTGCGCCCGCGTCGTGCCGCCACCGCGCGCGGCGCGCAGACTCGCTGCAAGCCCTCGAACGTCGCCTTGATCATGTTGTGTGGGTTTGCGGAGCCGATGGACTTCGCCACCACGTCGTGGACGCCCAAACACTCGAAAATCGCCCGCATCGGACCGCCGGAAATGATGCCGGTACCGGCCGGAGCCGCACGCAGCGTGACCTTGCCGGCGCCGTAGCGGCCGTTGATGTCGTGGTGCAAGGTGCGGCCTTCGCGCAAGGGCACGCGGATCATGCCGCGCTTGGCATGCTCGGTAGCCTTACGGATCGCTTCCGGAACCTCGCGCGCCTTGCCGGCGCCGTGGCCGACCCGGCCGCGACCATCGCCAACGACGACGACCGCGGCAAAGCCGAATCGCCGGCCGCCCTTCACGACTTTGGCGACGCGGTTGATGCTGACGAGCTTCTCGACGAATTCGGACTCTTCGCGCGGCATACGATCACCGCGGCGACCACCTCTCGGCCCTTGCGCCATGCTCAATCTCTCCTAGAACTTGAGGCCATGCTCGCGCGCGGCGTCGGCGAGTGCCTTGATGCGGCCGTGAAACAGATAGCCGCCCCGGTCAAAGACGACCTCTTTGACGCCGGCGGAAGTGGCGCGCTCGGCGATGAGCTTGCCGATCACCGCCGCAGCCTCACGATTGGCGCCGGATTTGAGCTGATCGCGCAATTCCTTCTCCGCCGACGACGCCGATGCGAGTGTGCGACCAGCCGTGTCATCGATCACTTGCGCATAAACATGCTTGGTCGAGCGGAACACACTCAGCCGCGGCCTGCCGCCGCCAAGCTTGCGCAGACTGGCGCGTACGCGCCCACGACGACGCGTGAACAGAGTAAGAGACTTGTTGCTCACTTCTTCTTACCTTCCTTGCGCATCACGATCTCATCGGCGTAGCGAATGCCCTTGCCCTTGTATGGCTCCGGCTTGCGGAAGGCGCGAATCTCGGCCGCGACCTGTCCTACTCTCTGTTTATCGGCGCCGCTGATCGTCATCGAAGTCGGCGTCGGACAGACGATTTCGATACCGTCCGGGATCGGGTAGTTGACTTCGCGGCTGTAGCCCAACTGCAACTTGACGGCCCTGCCTTCGACGGCGGCGCGATATCCGACACCGACAATCTGCAGGTTCTTCGAGAACCCCTCGGCGACACCAAGCACGAGATTGTGGAGCAGGCTGCGCGAGGTGCCCCACAGCATGCGCGTGCGGTCGGTTTCATCCGTCGGCTTGACCAGGATTTCGCCGTTTTCGCGGCTGATCGATATCGCAGCCGGAATCGTCACACTGCGCTCGCCCAACTTGCCCTTCGCGGTAACGGTCTGTCCGTCGATCTTGACGTCGGTGCCGGAAGGCACGGTCACCGGATTTTTGCCCACACGCGACACGTCCCGTCGCTCCTAAAAGACTTCACAAAGGATTTCGCCGCCGACATTAGCCGCCCGGGCATCGCCGTCGGAAAGCACGCCCTTCGGCGTCGACAATATAGCCACGCCCAATCCGCCATAAACGGTGCGCAGATCCTTCATCTTGGAATAGACGCGCCGGCCCGGCTTCGACACCCGTCGGATCTCGCGAATGACGGGCTCGCCGGCGTAGTACTTCAGCTCGATCGTCAGTTCGCTCACGCCCGAGCGCAGGTCGGCCCGGCTGTAGCCGCGGATATAGCCTTCCTGCTCCAGGACGTCCAACACTGCGGTGCGAAATTGCGAGGCTTTTGCCGTCACAATGGACTTGCGCGCGCGCTGACCGTTGCGAATGCGCGTAAGCAGGTCGCCTAATGGGTCGCTCATCGACACGTAGTGTGTCCTCCTTTACCAGCTCGCCTTGACCAAACCGGGGATCTGCCCCTGACTGCCCAGGTCGCGAAGCGCGATGCGGGACATGCGCACCTTGCGCAAATACCCGTGCGGCCGCCCCGTGAGCTCGCACCGATTGCGAACGCGCGTAGGCGCGCTGTTGCGCGGCAGTTTGGCGAGCTTCAGACGGGCCGCGAACCGCTCTTCCGGCGCCAGTGACTGGTCGCGCGCGGCCGCCGATAGCGCCGCGCGACGTGCGGCGTACTTTTTGACCAATCTTCGGCGCCGATTGTTCTTCTCGATCGAGCTCGTCTTCGCCATGTCCTTCTCCTCCGTGCCGATCAGGTCATGAACGGCATGTCGAATGCTCGCAAAAGCGCCCTGCCTTGATCGTCTGTGCGAGCCGTAGTGCAGATCACGATGTCCATGCCGCGGATCGCGTCGACCGCGTCGTACTCGATCTCGGGAAACACGATCTGCTCCTTCAGGCCCAATGCGTAATTGCCGCGGCCATCGAAACTCTTGCCGTTGAGGCCGCGAAAGTCGCGAGTGCGCGGTAGGGCGATCGTCACCAGGCGGTCGAGGAATTCATACATGCGCTGGCGCCGGAGCGTGACCTTGCAGCCGATCTTCATGCCCTCGCGCAGCTTGAAATTGGATACCGACCTGCGGGCTTGCGTGATGACCGGTCGTTGGCCGGCAATCAGCGCCAGTTCCTTAGCCGCCGAATCCAGCTTCTTGCTGTCGGCGATGGCCTCGCCAACGCCCAGGTTGATCACGATTTTGTCCAGGCGCGGCACTTCCATGGTGCTCTTCAGGCCGAGTTCCTTTTGCAGCTCCGCCTTGACGACGTCGTTGTATTTCTCTTGCAACCGTGCGGCCATCTCTCGGCTCCTACTGATCGACGACTTCGCCGGAGGCCTTGGCAAAGCGAACCTTTCGCCCATCCTCCAGCGTGCGGAAACCGATACGGGTTGCCTTGCTTGTGCCTGGATCGACGACGCCGACATTCGACAGGTGGATCGATGCCTCGATCTGCTCGATGCCGCCGGGCGATGCCTGTGTCGGCCGCCGGTGCTTGGACACCATGTTGACGCCTTGCACCACGAGGCGTTCGCGCGACCGCAACACGCGCAGAACCTCGCCCGTCTTGCCGCGGTCCTTGCCCGAGCGCACGATCACCTTGTCGCCGCGCTTGATCTTGAACTTCTGCGCCACGCTACAGAACCTCCGGCGCCAGCGAGATGATCTTCATGTAGCGGCGCGCACGCAGTTCGCGCGTCACCGGACCGAAGATGCGAGTGCCGATCGGCTCGCCCTGGGCATTGATCAGCACCGCCGCGTTGCGATCAAAACGAATGACGGTACCATCAGGCCGCCGAATGTCTTTCGCCGTGCGCACGATGACCGCCTTGTGGATTTCGCCTTTCTTGACCCGACCGCGCGGGATCGCATCCTTTACCGAGACCACGATCACGTCGCCGACGCCCGCCGATCTTCGCTTTGAGCCGCCCAGGACCTTGATGCATTGCACGCGGCGCGCGCCACTGTTGTCGGCGACCGTGAGATTCGATTGCATCTGGATCATCTGTTCGCTCCCTTACGACGTTGCCGCTTGAGCGATCAGCTCGACCACTTCCCAGGACTTCCGCTTGGATAAGGGCCGGCATTCGCGGATGCGCACCTGGTCCCCGATTTTGCATTTATTATCAGCATCATGTGCCGCGAACTTCTTAGTTCGCGTCATGAATTTCTTGTACAGTGGATGCATCACGCGGCGGTCGACCGTAACGACCACCGTCTTGTCGCTCTTGTCGCTGACAACCCTGCCGATGAGAACACGTCGCGGCATGCCGACCTCACTCGCCCGCGACGCGGCGACGCTCGCCAAGCACGGTCTGCAGTTGCGCAATGTCCCGGCGCACGCGGCGCACGCGCGACGTATTCTCCAACTGCCCAGAGGCTTTCTGAAAGCGCATGTTGAAAGCTTCCTTTTTCAGGTTGCGCACTTGGTCGCGCATCTCGTCTCCGGACATGGCGCGCACATCGTCGATCTTCATCGCTGACCTCACTCGCCCAAGCGACGCACGAACCGCGTCTTGATGGGCAGCTTGGCCGAGGCCAGCAGGAACGCCTCTTCGGCCAACTGCGCCGGCACGCCGTCGGCCTCAAACATGATCCGACCAGGCTTGACGCGGCACATCCAGTACTCCGGCGCGCCCTTGCCCTTGCCCATACGCACTTCCGCGGGCTTGGTGCTGACCGGGACGTCGGGAAACACACGGATCCACACCTTGCCGGCGCGCTTCATGTGCCTGGTGATGGCGCGCCGGGCGGCCTCGATCTGGCGCGCGGTGATGCGGCCCGGCTCCTGCGCCTTGAGCCCAAAGGCACCAAAGTTGAGCGCGGCACCGCTGCTGGCGACGCCCTTGAGGCGACCCTTGTGCTGCTTGCGATACTTGGTGCGCTTCGGCGATAGCATGGCGACTTCCTCCCGCTCCTAACGCGCGACTGCGTGTTCGGGCTGGGCCGTGTCGCCGGTCGTCGCATCATGGCCCAGGACCTCGCCCTTGTAGACCCACACCTTGACGCCGCAGGTGCCATAGGTGGTCTTGGCGGTGGCGACGCCGAAGTCGATATTGGCGCGCAACGTATGCAACGGAACCTTGCCCTCCAGATACTGCTCTGTGCGCGCAATTTCGGCGCCGCCCAGACGGCCGCCGCACATCACACGCACGCCTTGCGCGCCCAGGCGCATGGCATTCTGAACCGCGCGCTTCATCGCGCGGCGGAACGCGATCCTCCGCTCGAGTTGCTGCGCGATCGTCTCGGCGACGAGGGTCGCATCGATCTCGGGCTTGCGGATCTCGACGATGTTGAGGCTCACTTCAGAGCCCGTCATTTTCGCCAGGTCGACGCGCAATTTTTCGATGTCGGCGCCCTTCTTGCCGATCACCACGCCCGGCCGGGCGGTGTGCAACGTAATGCGCGCCTTGCGCGTCGGCCGTTCGATAACGATGCGCGAGACGCCGGCGCCCGCCAGTCGCTTTTGCAGGAACTTGCGCAGCGTCAGATCCTCGTGCAGCAGGTTTCCATAGGCGCGGCCGCCGGCATACCACCGTGAATCCCAGGTACGGTTGACGCCGAGACGCAGCCCAATCGGGTTAACTTTCTGACCCATCTCAGGTCTCCTCCGCCTCGCGCACGACGATGTTCAGGTGTGAAAATGGCTTTTCGATCCGCGCCACGCGGCCGCGCGCCCGTGCCCGCCAACGCTTCATCACCGCGGCGCGGCCGACCGACGCCTCGGCGACGACCAGACGGTCGACATCCAGCTGGTGGTTGTTCTCCGCATTGGCCACCGCTCCCTGCAGCGTCTTGATGACCTGGCGCGCGATGCGCCGCCGCGACGCCATCAGGATGGTCAACGCATCGCCGACAGGCTTGCCGCGTATCGATTGCGCCACCAGATTGAGCTTGCGCGGGCTCGTGCGCACCGTGTGCAGGCGCGCACCGGCCTCGTTCTCGGCGAGGCGCCGCGGATGGGAGGACTTGCCCATAGTCAGGCCCTGCGCGCCTTCTTGTCGGCCGAGTGACCGTGATAGGTGCGGGTCGGCGCGAATTCGCCGAACTTGTGCCCCACCATGTTCTCGGTCACCAGCACCGGCAGGAACTTGTGGCCGTTGTACACGCCGAACGTAAGACCCACGAAGTGCGGCAATATGGTCGAGCGGCGTGACCAGATCTTGATGATTTCCTTGCGGCCCGACTGGCGCACCTTCTCCGCCTTCTTCAGAAGGTAGCTGTCGACAAACGGGCCTTTCCAAACCGAGCGTGACATCTCCGTTCCCTATGGCTTGCGACGACGGAGGATAAGCTTGTCCAACGGCTTGCTGCGTCGCGTGCGCTTGCCCTTCGTCGGCTTACCCCATGGCGTCACCGGATGGCGGCCGCCGGAGGTTCGACCCTCGCCGCCGCCATGCGGATGGTCGATAGGGTTCATCGCCACGCCGCGCACGACCGGCCGGCGCCCGAGCCAGCGCTTGCGTCCCGCCTTCCCCAGCTTGATGTTGGCCTGATCGGGGTTGGACACGGCGCCGATCGTGGCCATGCACTCGCCACGGACCATACGGACCTCGCCCGAGGCCATGCGTAACAAGACGTAGCCGCGATCGCGACCCACAAGCTGGACGTAGGTGCCGGCCGCGCGTGCCATCTGGCCGCCGCGCCCGGCCCGCAGCTCAACATTATGAATGATGGTGCCGACCGGAATGGAGCGCAGCGGCATGGCGTTGCCGGGCTTGATGTCGGTCCGCTCTCCGGCGACCACGCGATCGCCGACGCCCAGGCGTTGCGGTGCCAGGATGTAGCTGAGCTCGCCATCATCATACTTGATCAGCGCGATGAACGCCGAGCGATTGGGGTCATACTCCAAACGCTCCACGGTTGCGGCGACATCGGACTTCCGGCGCTTGAAGTCGACCATGCGGTAGCGCCGCTTGTGGCCGCCACCTCGATGGTGGGCCGTGATGCGCCCGTGATTGTTGCGGCCACCCTTCTTGGTCAGGCCGGCCGTCAGCGCCTTCACCGGATCGCCCTTCCACAGGTCACGCCGATCGACCAGCACCAGGGCGCGCTGCCCGGGCGTCGTCGGATTGAATTGTTTCAGCGCCATGGTCTAGAGCCCCGTGGTAACGTCGATCGAGTGGCCTTCGGCCAAGGTGACGATGGCCTTCTTGGTGTCGGAGCGTTGGCCGCGGTGGCCACGCCAGCGCTTGACTTTGCCGTTCTGGCGAATGGTGTTCACCGCCTTGACCTTGACGCCGAACAGTTGCTCGACGGCGGCGCGGATCTCCGGCTTGGCGGCGTCCAGCAGCACCTTAAACACGACCTGGTTATGCTCGGAGACCGTCGTCGCCTTTTCGGTGATGTGCGGCGCAAGGATCACATCGTACATGCGCTCGCGGCTGATCTCGGGCGGCTTGGGCTGGCGATGGATACGGCTCATCGCAGGCGCTCCTGCAAATGCGTGGCCGCTTCGCGCGTCAGCACCAGGGTCTCGTGGCGCAGAATGTCGTACACATTCGCGCCGTGTTGCGCCAACACGTCGATGTTCGGGATGTTGCGCACGGCCAGATGGAAATTGAGGTCCGGCTCCTCGCCGTCGACGATCAGCGCCGAGCGCCAACCGAACGCCTTGAGCTTCGCGGCGAGCGCCTTGGTCTTTGGGTCTTTCACCTTGGCGGCATCCAGGACGACGATCTGGCCGGCGCGCTGCTTGGCCGACAGCGCATGCTTCAGCGCCAACCTGCGAACCTTCTTCTGAATGTCGAAAGCGTGGCTGCGCACCACGGGGCCGAATGTCGTCTGTCCGCCGCGGAATTGGGCCGAACGCAGGCTGCCCTGACGCGCGCGCCCGGAGCCCTTTTGGCGGAACGGCTTCTTGCCGGTGCCCGAGATCTCGGACTTGCCCTTGGTCTTGTGCGTACCCTGCTGACGCCTGGCGCGCTGCCAATTGACCACGCGCGCCAGGATATCGGCGCGCGGTTCCAGGCCGAACACCGTCTCGTCGAGTTCGATCTCGCTCGGCTTGGCCTTGCCGAGGCTGATAACCGGCACCTTCATGTGTTTTCATCCGCGGCAGGTGCATCGGCGGTCGGCGTGTCGACCGGCGTTTCCACCGGCTGTGCAACGGGCGCATCCTCGATGAGCGCGGCGGGAAAGGGCGCGTCTTCGGCACGCGGCCGCTTGGCGGCGTCGCGCACGGTCACCCATCCGCCGTCGGCGCCCGGCACCGCGCCGGTGACCAGGATCAGGCCGCGCTCGGTTTCGGTCGCCATGATCTTGAGATTTTGAACGGTGACCCGCTGGTCACCCAGATGGCCGGCCATCTTCTTGCCCTTGAACACCTTGCCAGGGTCCTGGTGCTGGCCGGTCGAGCCGTGGCTGCGGTGCGAGACCGACACGCCGTGGGTGGCCCGCAAGCCAGAGAAATTGTGCCGCTTCATCGCGCCGGCGAAGCCCTTGCCGATGGACGTGCCGACCACATCGACATACTGGCCGGGAACGAAGTGCTCGACACTCAGCCGCGCGCCAACTTCAAGCTGCGCGTCCGGGCTAATGCGGAATTCGGCCAGCTTGAGCTTGGGCTCCACCTTGGCCTTGGCGAAATTGCCGCGCTGCGCCTTGTTGAGCCGTGACGGGCGGGCCGTGCCCGCACCGAGTTGGACCCCGTCGTAACCGTCGCGCTCGGCGGTGCGCGTCGCGACCACCTGGCAGTCCTCGACTCTCAGCACCGTCACCGGTACCTGCTCGCCCGCATCGTCATAGACGCGGGTCATGCCGACCTTCTGTGCGATGAGCCCCGTCCGCACGTCTGCGTCCTACAGCTTGATTTCCACATCGACGCCCGCCGCCAGGTCGAGCTTCATCAGGGCGTCCACCGTCTGCGGCGTCGGATCGACGATGTCGAGCACGCGCTTGTGCGTGCGCATCTCGAACTGCTCGCGCGACTTCTTGTCGATATGGGGTGAGCGCAAGACGGTAAACCGCTCGATACGCGTCGGCAGCGGGATCGGACCGCGCACCTGGGCGCCCGTGCGCTTGGCCGTACCGACGATCTCCCGCGCCGACTGGTCCAGCACGCGGTGATCGAAGGCCTTCAGCCGTATGCGGATATTCTGACTGTCCATACTCTCGCTTACCCGTTTTTGCGCTGCCGTTGCGTAGTGCTACTCGATGATCTTGGCGACGACGCCGGCGCCGACCGTGCGTCCGCCCTCGCGGATGGCGAAGCGCAGGCCCTCGTCCATCGCGATCGGCGCGATCAGCTGCACAACCATCGACACGTTGTCGCCCGGCATCACCATCTCGGTCCCTTCCTTCAGCTCCACCGTCCCCGTCACGTCCGTCGTGCGGAAGTAGAACTGCGGCCGGTAGTTGGTGAAGAACGGCGTGTGACGGCCACCCTCCTCCTTCGTCAGAATGTACGCCTCGGCCTCGAACTTGGTGTGCGGCGTGATCGACCCAGGCTTCGCCAGCACCTGACCGCGCTCCACGTCCTCGCGCTTGGTGCCGCGCAGCAGCACGCCGATGTTGTCGCCCGCCTCGCCCTGGTCCAGCAGCTTGCGGAACATCTCTACGCCCGTGCACACCGTCTTCGTCGTCTCGCGGATGCCCACAATCTCCACTTCCTCGCCGACCTTGATCACACCGCGCTCCACACGCCCCGTCACAACCGTGCCCCGGCCCGAGATCGAGAACACGTCCTCGATCGGCATCAAAAACGCCTTGTCCTTCGGACGGTCCGGCTGCGGGATGTAGGCGTCCACCGCCTCCATCAGCGCCAGCACCGACTTCGATCCCGTCTCCTCGTCGCGGCCGTCCAGCGCCGCCAGCGCCGAGCCCATCACGATCGGGATGTCGTCGCCCGGAAACTCGTAGGAGCTCAACAGCTCGCGCAGCTCCAGCTCCACAAGCTCCAAAAGCTCCGGGTCGTCCACCTGGTCGACCTTGTTCATGTACACCACGATCGCCGGCACACCCACCTGACGCGCCAGCAGGATGTGCTCGCGCGTCTGCGGCATCGGACCATCGGCCGCCGACACAACCAGGATCGCACCGTCCATCTGCGCCGCCCCGGTGATCATGTTCTTCACATAGTCGGCGTGGCCAGGACAATCGACATGGGCGTAGTGCCGGTTCGCCGTCTCGTACTCGACATGCGCCGTCGCGATCGTGATCCCGCGCGCCTTCTCCTCCGGCGCCTTGTCGATCTGGTCGAACGGCACAAAGTTCGCACCGCCCGTCTCCGCAAGGATCTTCGTGATCGCAGCCGTCAGCGTCGTCTTGCCATGATCGACATGGCCGATCGTCCCCACGTTGCAGTGCGGCTTCGTTCGCTCAAACTTCGCCTTCGCCATCGTGTTCTCTCCGTCGACCCCCGGCTCCCCGCGGTCTCAAGGTCGCGATCGTGCCGGCTTTCACGCCAGTTTGGCGACGAGTTCCTGCGCCACGGCCCGCGGCACCTCGCCATAGTGATCAAAATGCATCGAGAACGTCGCTCTCCCCTGGCTCATCGAGCGCAACGTGTTGACGTAGCCAAACATATTGGCGAGTGGAACGTTCGCATTGATGACCCGCGCGTTGCCGCGAGTATTCATTGTCGTGATATTGCCACGGCGGCTGTTCAGGTCGCCGATGATGTCGCCCATATACTCTTCCGGCGTCACCACCTCGACCCGCATGATCGGCTCGAGCAGGTTTGTGCCGGCGCGCTCCAGGCCCTCGCGAAACGCCGCTCGCGTGGCAATCTCGAACGCCAGCACGCTGGAGTCCACGTCGTGGTGTGCCCCGTCGACCAGCCTGACTTTCAGATCTATGACCGGATAGCCGGCGAGAATGCCGCATTCACGGGCCACTTTCAGACCCTTTTCGACGCCGGCCACATACTCGCGCGGAACGCAGCCGCCGACGATCGCGCTCTCGAACTGAAAACCGCTGCCGGGCGGCAGCGGTTCGAGTTCGAGTTCGACACGCGCGAATTGACCGGCGCCACCGGTTTGCTTGCGATGGGTGTAGTCGATCTCTGCCCGCTTGCTTATGGTCTCGCGGTAGGCCACCTGCGGCGCACCTACATTGGCGGAGACTTTGAATTCGCGGCGCATGCGGTCGACGATAATGTCGAGATGCAACTCGCCCATGCCCTTGATAATCGTCTGGCCGCTGTCCGGATCACTGGTGACGCGGAACGACGGATCCTCGGCGGCCAGACGGCTCAGTGCCGCGCCCATCTTCTCCTGGTCCGCCTTGGTCTTCGGCTCGACCGCGATCTCGATGACGGGCTCGGGCGCCTCGATGCGCTCCAACAAGACCGGCCGCGCCGGATCGCATAGCGTGTCGCCGGTCGTGGTGTGCTTCAGCCCCGCCAGCGCGACAATGTCGCCTACATGCACCTCTTTCAGATCCTTGCGCTCATTGGCGTGCATTTCCAACATGCGACCGATGCGCTCGCGTTTGCCCTTGACCGTATTCATCAGCGAAGCGCCGGTCTGCAGCGAGCCGGAATACACGCGCACGAAACTCAGCGAGCCGACAAACGGATCGGTCATGATCTTGAACGCCAGGGCGGCGAAGGGTTCATCGTCGGCACAGCGGATCGTGATCGGCTCCTCGCTCCCGGCCTTCAAGCCTTTGACGGCCGGCACTTCCGGCGGCGACGGCAGGAAGTCGATGACGGCGTCCAGCAGCGGCTGCACGCCCTTGTTCTTGAACGCCGAGCCATTGAGCACGGGAACGACGGCGCCGCGCAGAGTACCGGCGCGGATACATGCGATCAGCGTCGCCTCGTCCAGCGGCTCTCCTTCGAGGTAGCGCTCCATCGCCGTGTCATCGTGCTCTGCTGCGGCCTCGACCAGCTTGTCGCGCCACGCCTGTGCCTCGTCCCGCAACTCGGCGGGAATGTCGGTCGTCGCGAAATCGGCGCCGAGGGACTCATCCCTCCAGATCAGCGCCTTCATCGGCAGCAGGCCGATGACGCCGCGATAGCCGGCTTCCTTGCCCAGCGGCAATTGCATGACAATGGGAACCGCGCCGAGGCGGTCCTTGATCATGTCGACGCAACGGAAGAAGTCCGCACCGACGCGGTCCATCTTGTTGACGAAGCATATGCGTGGCACCTGATAATTATCCGCCTGGCGCCACACTGTTTCCGACTGCGGCTCAACGCCGGCGACGGAATCGAACACCGCAACGGCACCGTCGAGGACGCGCAGGCTGCGCTCGACCTCGATGGTGAAGTCGACATGGCCCGGCGTGTCGATGATGTTGATGCGGTGATTGCGCCAGAAGCTTGTGGTCGCCGCCGAGGTGATGGTGATGCCGCGCTCCTGCTCCTGCGCCATCCAGTCCATCTGCGCCATGCCGTCATGGACTTCGCCGATCTTATGCGACCGGCCGGTGTAGTAGAGGATGCGCTCGGTCGTCGTCGTCTTGCCGGCATCGATGTGCGCCATGATGCCGATATTGCGGTAGCGATCGAGCGGTGTTTGACGAGAAGACATGGCGGCCAACGATGTTAAGGGACTACCAGCGGTAGTGGGAAAAGGCCTTGTTGGCCTCGGCCATGCGGTGAACGTCTTCGCGCTTCTTCACCGCGGCGCCACGGCCCTGCTGCGCGTCCATCAGCTCGCGCGCCAAGCGGTCAACCATGGTGTTCTCCGAACGCGCGCGAGCGCAGCCGATCAGCCAGCGTATGGCCAGGGCCTGCGAACGATTGGCGCGAACCTCGACCGGCACTTGATAGGTGGCACCGCCGACCCGGCGCGAGCGCACCTCGACATGCGGCCGGATATTGTCGAGTGCCTCGTGAAACACCTTCAACGGATCCTGCCGGGTGCGCTGGCCGATATCGTCGAAGGCACCGTACAGGATCAACTCCGCCACCGATTTCTTGCCGTCTAGCATTAGGCTATTCGTGAACTTGGCGACGATTTCATCACCGAATTTCGGATCCGGAAGGATCTCGCGTTTTTCAGCGCGGTGGCGTCGTGACATCGGCGGTCGTCCCTAGCGCGGCCGCTTGGCGCCGTACTTCGAGCGGCGTTGGCGGCGGGTGGAGACACCCTGGGTATCGAGCGTGCCGCGAATGATGTGATAGCGGACGCCGGGCAAATCTTTGACGCGCCCGCCGCGGATCATGACCACCGAATGCTCCTGCAGATTGTGGCCCTCACCGGGAATGTAGCTCGTCACCTCGAAACCGTTCGTCAGCCGCACACGGGCGACCTTGCGCAGCGCCGAATTCGGCTTCTTCGGCGTCGTCGTATAGACCCGTGTGCACACGCCGCGGCGCTGCGGGCACGCCATCAGTGCCGGCACCTTGTTGCGCTTGACCGGCGCCCGGCGCGGCTTGCGGATCAGCTGGTTTACGGTCGGCATCCAAACCCCCTCGCGTAAATTCCCGGCCATAACGGATAATCGCCGTCGACGAGCCGACCTGGGCTCCGAAACGGAGCCCTGCACAAGTCGGCCCGGAAGGCGTCGAGTGACCTTATTCTCTTAGCCGGGCAGTTCAGCGTCTAGGCCGTCACGACCTACTGCCAGCCCCGACCACGGCGCGCGGATAGTACTGACGGCGGTTGCGGGCGTCAACTGCGAAAGCGAGGAATTTCGGGCACTTGGCCCGCCCCATTGCAACGCCGTGCCGCATCGATGGCGGCTGCCGCCGCGCGACCCTCGATAACAGCCCGTTGACGAAGTCCGGCGTGTCTGATTCTGTCTGAACATAGAGATTTAGACGGGCGTCGTGCGATGGCATTGAGACGACAGAGCGAGGTTCAGGGTGACCTCGTGGTGACATGGGCGGAGATGCCGCGTTCGCCTGGACACGCGTTTTCCGACCGGCTGCATGAGTTGCTGACCGAGTCTGGCTTTGACGGCTTCGTGGAGGCGACGTGCAAGCCATACTACGCACCTCGGATGGGGGCTCCTTCGCTGCCGCCGGGGCGTTATTTCCGGATGCACATGATCGGCTATTTCGAGGGCATCGGCAGCGAGCGCGGCATCGCTTGGCGCTGTTCGGATTCGCTGTCGCTTCGCGCGTTTCTGCGGTTGGCGAACCGGGACAAGGTTCCCGATCATTCCTGGTTGTCGAAGACGCGCGGCCGGCTGCCGCACGAGGTCCATGAAAAGGTTTTCGACTGGGTTCTGGCTCTCGTCGCCGCGCGCGGTCTGGTGAAGGGCGAGCGGATCGGCGTCGACGGCTCGACGATGGAAGCCAACGCCGCCCTGCGAGCCATCGTGCGGCGCGATAGCGGCGAGACCTATCGCGAGATGCTGACGCAAATGGCGAAGGAGAGTGGCGTCGAAACGCCGACGATCGACGACCTCGTCCGGCTCGATCGCCGGCGGAAGGGCAAGAAGCTTTCGAACAAGGATTGGACGAGCCCGACCGATCCTGATGCGAAGATCGCGCGGATGAAGGACGGCACCACGCATCTGGCCTACAAGCCCGAGCACGCGGTCGATCTCGACACCGGCGTCATCGTTGCGGCACCGATCTATCCAGCCGATGAAGGCGACACGACGACTTTGCCTGGGACGCTGGAGGCGGCCGCGCGCAACCTCGCCGAGGTCGGCCTGGCTCCAACACGGGCAGAGCCCTGCAGTCTCGTTGGCGACAAGGGCTATCATTCACGCGAGGGGCTGAAAGACCTCGACGGCGGCGTCTGGAAAACGCGGATCTCCGAGCCGGAGCCCGCCAACGGCTATCTGCGCTGGCATGGCGACCAGGCGGCACGTCAGGCTGTCTACGCCAACCGGGCGCGATTGAAGTCCGGCGTCGCGCGGAACGCCATGCGCAGGCGCGGTGAGATGGTCGAGCGCAGCTTCGCCCATGTCCTCGACCGTGGCGGCATGCGCCGCGCGTTGCTGCGGGCGCGCGAGAACGTCCACAAACGCTACCTGATCCATGTCGCCGGGTTCAATCTCGGCATTCTGATGCGCGCGCTGTTCGGATCAGGCACGCCGAGGGAGGCTGCGAGTGCAAAGAGCACCCTTTTGTTCGTTATTCAGTTCGATGCTGCCCTGGCGATCGCCATCGTGGCGAACATCGAAGGCAAACCAGCCATGCTCGTTATCATCATCATCGTCGCCCCCGAAACCGATTGATCAAAGCGCGACTTCATCACCGGGCTGATAGTCGCCGCGCGCGACGCCTTCGCGCCGAGGATCGGCCCCGCCTTCGAGCCCGTTCGCAATCACCGCGATGCCATGCAAGCCACTGTTGAGATTGCGCACGTTGACGGCGTGGCCGCGCGCCTCGAGCGCCGCCTGAAAGCCGGCCGCTGACTTACCTTCCTCCAAATCGGTGCCACCGTTGCGATTGACGACATGCGGCAGCTCGATCGCCGCCTGCACATCCATGCCCCAATCCAGGACGGCGATCAGCGTTTGCGCCACGTAGGCAGTGATGCGGCTGCCGCCGGGAGAGCCGACAACCAGTCTGACGTCGCCCCGATCGTCCAAAACCACTGTCGGCGCCATCGAGCTGCGCGGCCGTTTGCCCGGCTCGACGCGATTGGCGATCGGCCGGCCGTCGCGTTCGGCGCGGAAGGAGAAGTCCGTCAGCTCGTTGTTGAGCATGAACCCGCGAACCATGAGCTGTGAGCCGAACGCGCCTTCGACGGTGGTGGTCATGGAAACGGCATCGCCGTCGCCATCGATTATGGAGATATGACTGGTGCCCGGCCGCTCCTGGGATTGATCGGCCGCGTAGAGCGCCGCCTCTCGCCACGGCGGATTACCGGCCGGCGCCGGCGTTTCCACCGCCGCATCGATGCTGATTTGCTGGGCCCGCGCCGTCAGGTAAGCCGGGTCGAGCAAACCGCGCAGCGGCATGCGCACATAGTCGGCATCGGCCATGTAAAGCGCCCGATCGGCATAGGCGAGCTTGGACGCCTCGGCGAACAGATGCCAGGCATCGGCGGAGCCGGGTCCCATCGATGGCAGGTCGAAGTGCTCCAGCAGGCCCAGGATCTGGCCGACCGTCAGCGCACCTGAGCTCGGCGGCCCCATGCCGCACACGGTGTGCCGCCGGTAGCCGTGGCAGACCGGCTCGCGCGCGATCACCAGGTAACCGGCGAGTCCGTCAGGCTGAGCCGCCCCGGATTGCCCTCGGCGCCGCGAACGGCGCTTACGATATCGCGCGCGATCTCACCACGGTAGAACACATCCGGACCCTGCTCCGAGATGAGGCGCAGCGTGTCTGCAAACTCCGGATTTCGCTTGGTTTGGCCGGCTTGCAAGGGTGCCCCGTCGGGGAAGAGGTAGGCCCGCGCCGCGGCATAGGTTTGCAAGCGCTCGGCGGTCCTGCCGCTCAACATGCCCGCCAGCCGTGGCGACACAGTAAAGCGCCCAAGGCAAGCGCCCGTGGTTGACGTGGGTGCGGTACAGGAGCCTCAGCGTGCCGGGCACGCCAACCAACCGGCCGCCGACGACGGCGTCGAAAAATTTCATCGGCTCGCCCTGGGCATCGAGGAACAGGTCGTGCCCCGCCGCCAACGGTGCGGTTTCGCGGCCGTCATAGGCGATGAGTTCGCGGCCGCCGGCATTGTAATGGATCAGGAATGCCCCGCCGCCGATGCCCGAACTCTGCGGTTCGACCAAATTGAGCACCAGCTGGGTCGCAATCATGGCGTCGATGGCCGAGCCGCCTTCGCGCAGTATCTGATAGCCCGCTTCGACGGCCAGGGGATTGGCGGCGGCCACCATGTAGGACTTTGCGGTCGCCGGCTCGGCAGCATGTGCCGGACTGGCGACCAGCATCGCCAGAACCCACCCGCGCACGATCCACGTCCATGGTGACAGGTGGAGCAGAGACCGAATTCCCATGTTGCGTATCTCCCTACGGCTCGACCGGCGCCGTTCAACCGGCGTCATGCTAGCCGCAGGGCAGCGCATAGAAAAGCCGCCGTGGCAGCGCCACGGCGGCTCCGTCCAGATATGAGCAACGGCTATTCGCCGGGTGTGCTGAGTTCGAGCGCCGGCTCCTGCTCTTCGGCGGCGGCTTGTAGGGCGGCAGCTTGTAGGGCGGCGGCCTCGGCCTCCCTCCGCTCTTCCGCTTCCTTCTGCGCTTCCAGGGCCTCGCGGTCGCGGTCGGCAGCGACCCGCCGCAGCCGGTTCATGACGTTGCCGGTACCGGCCGGGATCAGGCGGCCGACGATGACGTTTTCCTTCAGACCGTTCAGCCCGTCGACCTTGCCGTTGACCGCGGCTTCAGTCAGCACGCGGGTTGTCTCCTGGAATGAGGCCGCGGAAATGAAGGAGCCGGTTTGCAGGCTCGCCTTGGTGATGCCCTGCAGCACCGGGATCGACTCTGCCGGCTTCAGCCCTTCGTCCCGCGCACGCTCGTTAACGCCCAAGTATTCGATCTTGTCGATCTGTTCGCCTACCAGGTACGTGGTCTCGCCCGGATCGGTTACCTCGACCTTCTGCAGCATCTGGCGGACGATGACTTCGATGTGCTTGTCGTTGATCAGCACGCCCTGCAGCCGATAGACGTCTTGAATCTCCTTGACCAAATAGCTGGCGAGCGCCTCGATGCCCATAATACGCAAGATGTCGTGCGGCACCGGGTTGCCGTCCATCAGCAATTCGCCGCGCTCGATCCAGTCGCCCTCGCGCACCGCAATGTGTTTGCCTTTCGGGATCAGGAATTCGACCGGCTCGGCACCCTGCTCGACCGCCTCGTCCGCCGGCTGGATGATGATGCGGCGCTTGGTCTTGTAGTCCTTGCCGAACTCGACCCGCCCGGTGATGTCGGCAATGATGGCATGGTCCTTCGGCCGCCGCGCTTCGAACAACTCCGCCACCCGCGGCAGGCCGCCGGTGATGTCGCGGGTCTTCGAGCTTTCTCGCGGGATACGCGCCAGCACGTCGCCAGCGCGCACATGCTGGCCCTGATCGACATTGAGAATGGCGTCGACCGACATGAAGTAGCGGGCGTCCAGGCCGTTGGCCAGCTTGACCACTTCGTCCTTCGCGTCCCGCAGCGTGATACGCGGCCGCAGATCGGCTCCCTTCGGCTGTTGCTTCCAGTCGATCACCACCTTGTAGGCGATGCCGGTCGCCTCATCGACCTGCTCACGCATCGATATGCCCTCGATCAGATCGACGTAGTGCGCCGTTCCTTCCTGCTCAGTAATGATCGGGATGGTGTACGGGTCCCAATCGACGAGCGTGGTGCCACTCTGCACCTTGTCTTCGGCCTTGGCACGCAGCCGCGCGCCGTAGGGCAATCGATGCCGAGCCCGCTCGCGCCCGTGATCGTCGATCAGCACCAGCTCGGTGTTGCGACCCATGACAATGGGTACGCCCTCGCTGTTGACGACGACGTTGGTGTTCTCCAGACGCACTTCCGCATCATACGCGGCGTCGATCGCCGACTGCTCGGTCGCGCCCATCGCCGCGCCGCCGATATGGAAGGTGCGCATGGTCAGCTGCGTGCCCGGCTCGCCGATCGACTGGGCGGCGATGACCCCCACCGCCTCGCCGATATTGACCGGCGTGCCACGCGCCAGATCGCGGCCATAGCATTTTCCGCAGACGCCGATCTGGGCTTGGCAGGTCAGCACCGAGCGAATGCGCACCGATTCCAACCCGGCCCGCTCGATGGCATCCACATCGGGCTCCTCGATCAAGGTGCCGGCCTTGACGACCACTTTGCCCGCGATCGGATCCTTGATGTCCTCCGCCGCCGTTCGCCCAAGGACTCGGTCCGATAGAGCGACAACCACGCTACCGCCTTCGACCACGGCACGCATGGTTAGGCCCTCCTTCGTGCCGCAATCCTCCGTAATGATGATGCAGTCCTGGGCTACGTCGACCAAACGCCGCGTCAGATAGCCCGAATTGGCGGTCTTCAGCGCCGTATCGGCCAAACCCTTGCGGGCGCCGTGGGTGGAATTGAAATATTCCAGCACCGACAGGCCTTCCTTGAAGTTGGCGATGATCGGCGTCTCGATGATTTCGCCCGACGGCTTGGCCATCAGGCCACGCATACCTGCGAGCTGGCGGATCTGCGCCGCCGAGCCGCGCGCGCCGGAGTGCGCCATCATGAACACCGAGTTGACCTGCCCGTCCGGGTTAGGCAACTCCATGTCCTGCATCATCTCCTCGGCCACCTTTTCGGTGCAGTGGCTCCAGGCGTCGACAACCTTGTTGTACTTCTCGCCCTGGGTGATGAGGCCGTCCTGATATTGCTGCTCGAATTCGCGCACCCGGTCCTTGGTTTCGCCGACCAGCTTCTCCTTGGCGCGCGGAATAATCAGATCGTCCTTGCCGAACGAGATGCCGGCGCGGCACGCCCAACCGAAGCCCATCGACATCAGATGATCGCAGAAGATCACCGTCTCCTTCTGGCCGCAGTGGCGATAGACGGCGTCGATCAGTGCGCTCACCTCTTTCTTAGTCAGCACACGGTTGATCATATCGAACGGGACCTTCGGATGACGCGGCAGGATTTGTGACAGCAACATGCGGCCCGCCGTCGTCTCGACCAGCAGGCGCGTCGGCTTGCCTTTCTCGTCGGTGGTGTGGTAGCGCGCCTTAATGGGGGCATGCAGCGACAGGACGCCGGCGTCCAGTGCCTGCTCGATCTCGCCGACATTGACGAAGACCATGCCCTCGCCTCGCCGGTCCGCCGATTCATGCGTCAGGTAGTACAACCCCAGCACGATGTCCTGAGACGGCACGATGATCGGTTTGCCATTGGCCGGCGATAGGATGTTGTTGGTCGACATCATCAGGACGCGCGCCTCTAGCTGCGCCTCTAACGACAGCGGTACGTGAACCGCCATCTGGTCGCCGTCGAAGTCGGCGTTGAATGCCGTGCAGACCAGCGGATGGAGCTGGATCGCCTTGCCTTCAATCAGCACGGGCTCGAACGCCTGCACGCCCAGGCGGTGCAGCGTCGGCGCCCGATTCAGCAACACCGGATGCTCTCGGATCACTTCTTCCAGAATGTCCCAGACCTCGGGCCGCTCCTTCTCGACCATACGCTTGGCGGCCTTGATGGTCGTGGCGTGTCCGTAGAGTTCGAGCTTGTGATAGATGAACGGCTTGAACAGCTCCAAGGCCATCTTCTTCGGCAGGCCGCACTGATGCAGCATCAGCTCCGGCCCGACGACGATTACCGAGCGTCCGGAATAGTCGACCCGCTTGCCCAGCAGGTTCTGGCGGAACCGGCCCTGCTTGCCCTTCAGCATATCGGACAGAGACTTCAGCGGCCGCTTGTTGGCGCCGGTGATCACCCGGCCGCGCCGACCGTTGTCGAACAGCGCATCGACCGCTTCCTGCAGCATTCGCTTTTCGTTGCGCACGATGATGTCCGGCGCCCGCAGCTCGATCAGCCGCTTCAGCCGGTTGTTGCGGTTGATGACGCGCCGGTACAGATCATTGAGGTCCGAAGTGGCGAAGCGGCCACCGTCGAGCGGCACCAGCGGGCGCAGCTCCGGGGGGATGACCGGGATGACGTCGAGGATCATCCATTCCGGCCGGGCGCCGGAATCCATGAACGCCTCGACCAACTTCAGGCGCTTGACCAGCTTCTTGCGCCGCGTCTCGGAGCCGGTCTCACGCAGCTCCTCGCGCATGTTCTGGCGCTCTTCCTCCATATCCATGCCGCTGAGGATCTGCTGTAGCGCCTCGGCGCCGATCATGGCGGTGAACGCCTCCGCGCCATACTCCTCCTGGGCCCGCGCAAACTGCTCCTCGCTAAGCAGTTGGTGCACTTTCAGTGGCGTCAGGCCGGGCTCGACGACGACGAAGTTCTCGAAATACAGCGTGCGCTCGAGGTCGCGTAGCGTCATGTCGAGCAGAAGGCCGATACGGCTGGGCAGCGACTTCAGGAACCAAATGTGCGCCACGGGAGCCGCCAACTCGATATGGCCCATGCGCTCGCGCCGAACCTTCGACAGCGTCACCTCGACGCCGCACTTCTCGCAGATGATGCCGCGATACTTCATGCGCTTGTACTTGCCGCACAAGCACTCGTAGTCCTTGATCGGACCAAAGATGCGGGCGCAGAACAGGCCGTCGCGCTCCGGCTTGAAGGTCCTGTAGTTGATGGTCTCCGGCTTCTTGATCTCGCCAAACGACCATGAGCGAATGCGCTCCGGGCTGGCGATCGAGATGCGGATCTCGTCGAAGCTCTGGGGGCCTTGCGGCTGGCCGAAGATGTTGATCAGCTCATTCATGCGATCTTGCTCCTCGTCAAAAAGAGCGACGGCGCAGCCCGCAGAGCGCGCCGCGCCACGGCATCGTGTCGCTAGAGGTTTGCTTGCTTCAGCTCGACATTCAGGCCGAGCGAGCGCAATTCTTTGACCAGCACATTGAACGACTCCGGTATGCCGGCCTCGAAATTGTCGTCGCCGCGGACTACGGCTTCATAAACCTTGGTGCGCCCGGAGACGTCGTCGGACTTCACCGTCAGCATTTCCTGGAGGGTGTAGGCCGCGCCGTAGGCCTCCAGCGCCCACACTTCCATTTCGCCGAATCGCTGGCCGCCGAACTGCGCCTTGCCGCCCAGCGGCTGCTGGGTGACGAGGCTGTACGGCCCGATGGAGCGCGCGTGGATCTTGTCGTCGACCAAGTGGTGCAGCTTCAGCATGTAGATGTAGCCGACGGTGACTGAGCGCGAGAAGTACTCGCCGGTCCGCCCGTCGATCAGCATCACCTGGCCGGACTCGTTCAAGCCCGCGGCTTTCAACTGTTCGACGATCTCCTCTTCATGGGCGCCATCGAACACGGGTGAGGCCATCGGAATGCCGGCACGCGCATTCTGCCCCAGTTCCATGATCTCCTCGTCGTTGAGCCCGGCGATATCGCGGTCGTAGCTTTCCTTGCCATAGACCTCCTTTAGACCACGGCGCAGGTGCTCGGCCGAGCCGCCCGCGCTCATCTTGTCAATGATGGCGCCGATTTTGCGGCCCAGGCCGGCCGCCGCCCAGCCCAGATGCGTCTCCAGGATCTGGCCGACATTCATGCGCGAGGGCACGCCCAAGGGGTTCAACACGATGTCGACCGGCGTACCGTCGTCGAGATAGGGCATGTCTTCCATCGGCACGATCTTGGAGATCACACCCTTGTTGCCGTGCCGGCCGGCCATCTTGTCCCCCGGCTGCAGCTTGCGCTTCACGGCGACGAAGGTCTTGACCATCTTCATCACGCCCGGCGGCAGCTCGTCACCGCGCTGTAGCTTGTCGACCTTGTTGTCGAAGCGCGCCTGCAACGCCGTGACGGAGGCATCGAACTGCCGTTGCAGCGCCTCGATATCCGCCATGCGCTTTTCGTTCTTAACCGCGAACTGTCGCCACTGACCCGGTGTGTAGTTGCTGAGCAGCTTCTCGGTGATCTTGGCGCCGTTCTCGACTCCCTTCGGACCTGCGACCGCAACCTGGTTGGCCGCCAGCTCCTTCAGGCGGTTGTAGAAGCTGCGCTCCAGGATCGCTCGCTCGTCGTCGCGGTCCTTGGCGAGGCGTTCGATCTCCGCGCGCTCGATCTGCAAAGCGCGCTCGTCCTTCTCGACGCCGCGGCGCGAGAACACGCGGACTTCGACCACCGTGCCCGACACGCCCGGCGGCACGCGCAGCGAAGTGTCGCGAACGTCCGACGCCTTTTCGCCGAAGATCGCGCGCAGGAGTTTTTCTTCCGATGTCATCGGCGATTCGCCCTTCGGCGTGACCTTGCCGATCAGGATGTCGCCTGGCTTCACCTCAGCGCCGATGTAAACGATGCCCGCCTCGTCGAGGTTCTTCAGCGCTTCCTCGCCGACGTTGGGAATGTCACGCGTGATCTCTTCCTGGCCGAGCTTGGTGTCGCGCGCCATCAGCTCGAATTCCTCGATATGGATCGAGGTGAACACGTCGTCGCGGACGATGCGCTCGGAGATCAGGATCGAGTCCTCGAAGTTGTAGCCCTGCCACGGCATGAACGCGCACAGCACGTTGCGCCCCAACGCCAACTCGCCGAGATGGGTGGACGGGCCGTCGGCGATAATGTCGCTCTTTTCGACCCGGTCGCCGACGCGCACCAGCGGCTGCTGATTGATACAGGTGTTCTGATTGGAGCGTTGGAACTTGGTGAGGTTGTAGATATCGACACCGGTATCGCCGGAACCGATATCCTCGGTCGCGCGAACGACAATGCGCGTGCCGTCGATCTGATCGACGATGCCGGAGCGCCGGGCCGCAATGGCGACGCCGGAATCGCGCGCGACGGTCTCTTCCATACCGGTGCCGACCAAGGGGGCCGCAGTGCGCACCAGCGGCACCGCTTGGCGCTGCATGTTGGAGCCCATCAGCGCGCGGTTGGCGTCGTCGTTTTCCAGGAACGGGATCAATGCGGCCGCCACCGACACCAGCTGTTTCGGCGAGACGTCCATAAAGTCGATGTCCGGGGTGAACGCCATCACGTAGTCGTTGCCGTGTCGGCTGCTGACCAGCTCGTCCTTGAAGCGGCCGCGCGCATCCAGAGGCGCGTTCGCCTGGGCGATCGTGTAGCGGCCCTCCTCCATCGCCGACAGGTACACGACCTCGTCGGTGACCCGGCCCTTGTCAACCTTGCGGTAGGGACTCTCGATGAAGCCGTACTTGTTGACGCGGGCGTAGGTCGCCAACGAGTTGATCAGACCGATATTCGGGCCTTCCGGCGTTTCGATGGGGCAGATCCGGCCGTAATGGGTGGGGTGGACGTCGCGCACCTCGAAGCCCGCGCGTTCGCGCGTCAGACCGCCCGGACCCAGCGCCGACAGCCGCCGCTTGTGGGTGATTTCCGATAGCGGGTTGGTCTGATCCATGAACTGGCTCAGTTGCGAGGAGCCAAAGAACTCACGCACGGCGGCCGCCGCCGGCTTGGCGTTGATCAGATCATGCGGCATGACGGTGTCGATCTCGACCGTGCTCATGCGCTCGCGGATGGCGCGCTCCATGCGCAACAGGCCGATGCGGTACTGGTTTTCCATCAGCTCGCCGACCGAGCGCACGCGGCGGTTGCCCAAGTGGTCAATGTCGTCGATCTCGCCGCGCCCGTTCTTGAGCTCGACCAGCGCCTTCATGATCTCGAGGATGTCCGCCTTGCGCAGCACGCGCACGGTGTCGGGGCAGTCCAGGTCCAGCCGGGCGTTCATCTTCACGCGGCCGACGGCAGAGAGGTCGTAGCGCTCGGAATCGAAGAACAGGCTGCCGAACAGCTTCTCCGCCGTATCCAGCGTCGGCGGCTCGCCCGGGCGCATCACCCGATAGACGTCGATCAGCGCCTCTTCTCGGCTGTGGTTCTTATCGGCGGCCAAGGTGTTGCGCAGGAACGAGCCAACGTTGATGTGGTCGATCGCCAGCGTCGGCAGCGCATTGACGCCCGCCTCCACCAAACCGATCAGCAACTCCGCCGTGATTTCGTCGCCGGCCTCCATCAGCAGTTCGCCGGTCTTTTCATCGATGATGTCGACCGCGCCGAAGCGGCCCACCAGCTCTTCGTCGGAAACCAGAATTTCCTTGACGCCGCTGTCCTTCAAACTCTTTCCCAAGCGCGGTGTCATCTTGGCGCCGGCCTCGGCGGCGACCTTGCCCGTCTTGGCGTCAATCAAGTCGGCGAACAGCTTGGCGCCGCGCATACGCTCCCACTCGAACGGCACCTTCCAGCCGGCCGAAGTGCGTTTGTAAGCGACCTTGTCATAGAAGTTGTCGAGAATTTCCTCGGCCGACATGCCGAGCACCTCGGTATGCTCGAGCTCCCGGCCCGCCGCGGCGCGCTCAGCCCGCAGCTTCTCCGTCGCTTCGCCGTCCAGCGCCATCAGCAGCGTCGTCGCCGGCATTTTGCGCCGGCGGTCGATACGCACATGCAACAGGTCCTTGGCGTCGAATTCGAAGTCGAGCCACGAACCGCGATAGGGAATCACCCTTGCCGCGAACAGGAACTTGCCGGAGGAATGGGTCTTGCCCTTGTCGTGATCAAAAAACACACCGGGCGAACGATGCATCTGCGAGACGATGACGCGCTCGGTGCCGTTGACCACAAACGTGCCATTGGCCGTCATCAGCGGCATATCGCCCATATAGACATCTTGTTCCTTGATGTCGCGGATCGAGCGTGCGCCGGTATCCTCGTCAACGTCCCACACCACCAGCCGCAACGTAACGCGCAGCGGCGCGGCATATGTCAGCCCGCGCTGTTGGCATTCCTCCACGTCGTACTTCGGCTCCTCGAACTCGTAGCGCACGAATTCGAGCTGCGCGCGATTGCCGAAATCGCGGATCGGGAATACGGACCTGAACGCGCCCTGCAGCCCCGTGTCCGTGCGTTGGTCGGGCGCCGGCTCAACCTGCAGGAACTGATCATACGACGCCTTTTGAACCTCGATTAGATTCGGCATCTGCGCCACTTCGGCGATGCGTCCAAAGTGGCGGCGAACTCGCTTGCGACCCGTGAAGGATTGCGCCATGGCGACTATGCCCTCATCGTGTTGACATGAACTGACGGCCTTCCAGTCTCGGAACTGCGTCGGCCGGGCACGGACCAAGCGGCAACGCCCAGCGCGCTCGGTGGCGCCGGCGCGGCCGCAACGCGCGCGCGCTCATACGAACGCGCGCGAACCAGCCCACCCCGCACGTAGCGACGTGCGGGGTGCTCCGCGATGCGGTTCAGCAATGACCAGTTCTACTTGACCTCAACGGTCGCACCGGCCTCTTCAAGCTGTTTTTTGATCCCTGCGGCCTCATCCTTGGTGACGGCCTCTTTAACAGGCTTCGGCACACCTTCCACCAAATCCTTGGCCTCTTTAAGTCCAAGTGAAGTTATGGCTCGGACCTCTTTGATAACATTGATTTTTTTCTCGCCGTATCCGGTCAGTATGACGTCGAACTCAGTCTGCTCCTCGGCCTCGGCGGCCTCCGCTGCGACCATCCCGCCGGCCGCGATGGCCACGGGTGCCGCGGCGCTGACACCCCACTTTTCCTCGAGCATTTTGCTCAGTTCCGCGGCTTCCAGCACGGTGAGCGAGCTCAGGTTTTCGACCAGTTGTTCCAATTCAGCCATCTACGTACTCCTGACGCAATTGGGTTGCGCGGCGCCTTAGGGCAAGAGCCATGCCAAAATTATGCGGCCCCTTCCTTGTCCGCGCGGGCGCGCAGCACGCGGGCAAGTTGCGCAGGCGGGGCCTGCAAAACGGAGACCAACTTGGTCGCCGGCGCATTGATAAGTCCGAGAATCCTAGCGCGAAGCCCGTCCAGCGACGGCAGCGCCGCCAACGCGCGGACTTCGGCCTCATCGAGCGAGCGCCCCTGCAGCGCACCGCCGATAATGACCAACTTGTTGTTTTTCTTGGCAAAATCGACCGAAACCTTGGCAGCGGCGAGCGGATCCTGCGACCACGCGATCGCCGTTGGGCCCTGAAACAGCTCGGCAATGGGCTCGTTCGGCGTCCCCGTCAGCGCCCGGCGTGCCAGCCGGTTCTTGGTCACGCGGTAGCGGGCGCCGGCCTCGCGCATCTGCCCGCGCAACTGGTCGGCCTCGGCGACGGTCAGCCCGCTTTGCTGGGTTACCACAACCAATGTGGCGTCGTTGAACGTCTCATGCAGCGCCGCCACCAAGTCCTGCTTTTTTGCCCGTAACATCTTACAACTCCACCTAAACCGCGAGGCCGGACTATTTCTCGGCCGCGCGCGCCGCGGTCAGGGCGGCGACGTCGAGGCTCACGCCCGGACCCATGGTAGAACTCAAGGCTACGCGCTTGACGTAGGCGCCCTTCGCCCCGGTCGGTTTGGCGCGGATGACCGCATCGAGAAACGCTTTCGTATTCTCGACCAGCGCTTTCTCCTCGAAGCTCGCCTTGCCGACGCCGGCGTGCACGATGCCCTGCTTTTCGGCCCGGAACTGGACCTGACCCGCCTTGGCAGCCTTGACCGCCTGAGCCACGTCGGCGGTGACGGTGCCGAGCTTGGGATTGGGCATCAAGCCGCGCGGGCCCAAGATTTTGCCCAATCGCCCAACCACCGGCATCAGGTCTGGTGCCGCGATGGCACGGTCGAATTCGATACGGCCGCCCTGGATCTGTTCGGCCAAATCCTCCGCCCCCACCAGATCGGCGCCCGCCGCCTTCGCTTCGTCCGCTTTGTCGCCCCGGGCGAAGACCGCAACGCGCACGGACTTGCCCGTGCCGTTCGGCATCTCGACGACGCCGCGCACGTTCTGGTCGGCATGGCGCGGATCGACACCCAGGTTCATGGCTATTTCGACCGTCTCGTCGAACTTCGCGGTCGAGGCCTTCTTCACGCGCGAGATCGCGTCCTCGACGCTGAGCTGTTCGACGGCGTCGGTTTCGGCACGTGCCGCGCGCAGGCGTTTGCTAGCCTTGGCCATTGTTCTAGTCCACCACTTGTATGCCCATGGAGCGGGCAGAGCCGGCGATCATTGTCGCCGCAGCGTCCAGATCGACCGCGTTCAGATCGACCATTTTCTGCTCTGCGATCTCACGGCATTGCGCCAACGTTACCTGTCCCGCCGGGGCGCGGCCCGGCGTCTGTGATCCCTTGTCCAAGCCGGCCGCCTTCTTCAGGAAGAAGCTCGCCGGCGGCGTCTTGGTCACGTATGCAAATGTGCGGTCGTGATAGGCGGTGATGACGACCGGGATCGGCATCCCCTGCTCTAGATTCTGCGTCGATGCGTTAAAATTCTTACAGAACTCCATGATGTTGAGTCCCGCCTGGCCCAACGCCGGACCCACCGGCGGCGACGGATTAGCCTGCCCGGCCGGGATCTGCAGCTTGATAAAACCTGTGACTTTCTTCGCCATCTGCCAATCGCGCGCGTCGCGCGTCCTACATCTTTTCCACTTGCGCGTAGTCGAGCTCCACCGGCGTCGCCCGACCGAAAATCGATACCGACACCTTGAGCCGCGCGCGGTCCTCGTCGACATCATCGACATAGCCGTTGAAAGACTGAAACGGGCCGTCCAGGACCCGCACCTGCTCGCCGATCTCGAACACCACCGACGGCTTGGGCCGCTCCACGCCTTCCTTCACCTGGTGCAGGATGCGCTGCGCCTCGGTGTCGGAAATGGGCAAGGGCTTCTTGCCCGCACCGAGGAATCCGGTCACCTTGGGCGTGCCGCTGACCAGATGATAGCTGTCGTCGGTCAGCTCCATGCGCACCAGCACATAACCGGGGAAGAACTTGCGCTCGGCGCTGACTTTGCGGCCGCGGCGCATCTCAACCACCTCTTCGGTCGGCACCAACACTTCTTCGAACAACTCCTGCATGCCCTGCGCCAGGGCCTGCTCCTTTATGGATTGCGCGACCTTGTTCTCAAAACCCGAATAGGCGTGAACGACATACCACTGCATGATCAGACTGTTCAGGCTCCGAATCCGAGCACAAACTGTACGATCGTTGCCAGCGCCTGATCGATGACGAAGAAGAACACCGCGGCCAGGACCACCATCACCATGACCATCGCCGTCGACGTTGCGGTCTCCCTGCGGCTGGGCCAGGTCACCTTGCCGGCTTCCTGGCGCACCTGGCGGACGAACTCACCGGGTGAGGTTTTGGCCATCACACGTCACCCACCCGACGCAGCGCCGAGCCACAAGAGGCCAACGCAAAACGCCACCACGACCGGTCGCCGAACATGGCAGGAGTGGAGGGGCTCGAACCCCCAACCCCCGGTTTTGGAGACCGGTGCTCTACCAATTGAGCTACACTCCTATGTTACAAGCCAAAGAGTTGCGCGGGTTTTATACGCGCAACCTTTAGCTATCCGCGCTGCCGTTGCGTAGTGCTACTCGATGATCTTGGCGACGACGCCGGCGCCGACCGTGCGTCCGCCCTCGCGGATGGCGAAGCGCAGGCCCTCGTCCATCGCGATCGGCGCGATCAGCTGCACAACCATCGACACGTTGTCGCCCGGCATCACCATCTCGGTCCCTTCCTTCAGCTCCACCGTCCCCGTCACGTCCGTCGTGCGGAAGTAGAACTGCGGCCGGTAGTTGGTGAAGAACGGCGTGTGACGGCCACCCTCCTCCTTCGTCAGAATGTACGCCTCGGCCTCGAACTTGGTGTGCGGCGTGATCGACCCAGGCTTCGCCAGCACCTGACCGCGCTCCACGTCCTCGCGCTTGGTGCCGCGCAGCAGCACGCCGATGTTGTCGCCCGCCTCGCCCTGGTCCAGCAGCTTGCGGAACATCTCTACGCCCGTGCACACCGTCTTCGTCGTCTCGCGGATGCCCACAATCTCCACTTCCTCGCCGACCTTGATCACACCGCGCTCCACACGCCCCGTCACAACCGTGCCCCGGCCCGAGATCGAGAACACGTCCTCGATCGGCATCAAAAACGCCTTGTCCTTCGGACGGTCCGGCTGCGGGATGTAGGCGTCCACCGCCTCCATCAGCGCCAGCACCGACTTCGATCCCGTCTCCTCGTCGCGGCCGTCCAGCGCCGCCAGCGCCGAGCCCATCACGATCGGGATGTCGTCGCCCGGAAACTCGTAGGAGCTCAACAGCTCGCGCAGCTCCAGCTCCACAAGCTCCAAAAGCTCCGGGTCGTCCACCTGGTCGACCTTGTTCATGTACACCACGATCGCCGGCACACCCACCTGACGCGCCAGCAGGATGTGCTCGCGCGTCTGCGGCATCGGACCATCGGCCGCCGACACAACCAGGATCGCACCGTCCATCTGCGCCGCCCCGGTGATCATGTTCTTCACATAGTCGGCGTGGCCAGGACAATCGACATGGGCGTAGTGCCGGTTCGCCGTCTCGTACTCGACATGCGCCGTCGCGATCGTGATCCCGCGCGCCTTCTCCTCCGGCGCCTTGTCGATCTGGTCGAACGGCACAAAGTTCGCACCGCCCGTCTCCGCAAGGATCTTCGTGATCGCAGCCGTCAGCGTCGTCTTGCCATGATCGACATGGCCGATCGTCCCCACGTTGCAGTGCGGCTTCGTTCGCTCAAACTTCGCCTTCGCCATCGTGTTCCGACTTCTGCTTTGCGTGTGCCGAGTGTTGTCTCAGTCGCATCCGCCGGCGGCGCCCATGGCGCCCGGCCAGCGAATGCGCGAAGCTGGAGCGGGTGATGGGAATCGAACCCACACCACCAGCTTGGAAGGCTGGAGCTCTACCGTTGAGCTACACCCGCAAAGCACGTCGCCCCCTCCATCCATGGTCCCGCCGAACGACCAAAGACTGCAGTCACACCACCGGGTCGCGTTCGCGGCGAGTGCCAGTGAGTGGTGGTGGAGGGGGTTGGATTCGAACCAACGTAGGCAATGCCAACGGATTTACAGTCCGTCCCCTTTAGCCACTCGGGCACCCCTCCTCGGGCGCCATGCACGGCGCGCCAAACCGCCATCAGCGACCGCCGAACCATGAGAATTCTCAGACCCTTGTCAACGTCAAAACAGCGCATCGCACCGTCCCGTCGAGGCGGCGGAGCGAGTACGCCTGCGCTGGCTTGCGCCCAGCATGTAACGTTTACTATAGGAGCCCCTATGACTGTTCGCAAGGCCCGACAGCGCGCCCGCGGCGGCGGCCGCGCGCACTCGACCGCAAGTGCCCGACGCAGCGCCGCCTCGCATCAGTCGCGACCGTCGCAATGGTTGTATGGTATTCATACCGTCGGCGCGGCGCTGGCGAACCCGACCCGGCGGTGCCATCGACTCGTCGCGGTCAGCGCCGAACTCGCGCGAAGCGGCAACTGGCAGGCCGAGATCGTCAGCCGCGAAGCGTTGGCCGCCCTATTGCCCGAAGGAGCGGTCCACCAAGGCGTCGCCGTGCTGGTCGATCCGCTCCCGGAACTCGACCTGGCCACCCTGTGCACCCGCACCGCCGAAGATACGATCGTCGTGGTTCTCGATCAGGTCACCGACCCGCACAACGTCGGCGCCATCATGCGCTCCGCGGCCGCCTTCGGAGCGGCCGCCCTGATCATGGCACACCGGCGCGCGCCGACGGTGACCGGTGTGTTGGCCAAGGCCGCCGCCGGCGCCCTCGAGCGCCTGCCGCTGGTCCGGGTCGGCAATCTGGCCATGGCGCTCGAGCAGTTGAAGCGCTCTCAGTTCTGGTGTCTGGGTCTCGACCCGGCCGGCGACATAGCGCTCGGTGAGGCGCCGACGACCGGCCGCCGCGCGCTGGTGCTGGGCGCCGAAGGCCAGGGGCTCAGGCGGCTCACGCGCGAGTCTTGCGATCACTTGGTGCGCATTCCGATGGCCGACGACGCCGAAAGTCTGAACGTTTCCAACGCGGCAGCGGTCGCGCTCTACGCGCTTGTCGGAGGGTGGCAGCATGACTAGATTTCGCCAGCGCTGGCCGGCGTAGCTCAGCTGGTAGAGCAACCGCCTTGTAAGCGGTAGGTCGCGGGTTCGATCCCTGCCGCCGGCACCAGTACCGCACCGATACCCGTAAACTGTGACGCCGATTTCATGGCGCGCGGGGCACTGATGATGAGTGATGAGGCCAGCCGACCGGACTGGGCGTTCAACGTGGCGCAACGAGCCGGCGGCATAGAGCGGAACCTGGCCAAGGGCGTGCGCACGCCCATCTTCCCCGGCGACAACGTCATGATATCGGTCGTCCGTATCGAACCGAACACGGTTTCGGATGTGCATAGCCACTCCGAGGAGCAGTGGGGTTTCCTGATCGAGGGCGAGTGCGTCCGCGTGCAGGATGGAGCCGAGTTCGCCGCCAAGCCGGGTGATTTTTCGATGACCCCCGCCAACGTGCCGCACGGTGTGCGCACCGGCGCCAAGGGCGCCACGGTGGTCGACGTCTTCAGCCCGCCGCGTGAAGCCTACAGGCGGCCCGGACGCGGCTTCGGCACCGAATGACAGGTGCTCCGGTAACCGCGCGGTGAGCGCACCTCTGCTATTGGCGATCGATCAGGGCACGACCAGCACCCGCGCCATGCTGTTCGACGACGGCGGCACGGTGATAGCGCAGGCGCAGCAGGAACTGCGGCAAATCTACCCGCGCGACGGCTGGGTCGAGCACGATCCGGAGGACATTTGGCGCGCGACGGTCGCGGTCTGCCGGCAAGCGCTCGACGGGTGTGACCCGGGCAGCATCGCCGGCCTCGGCATCACCAACCAACGCGAGACGACCCTCCTGTGGGAGCGCGCAACCGGTCGGCCCGTGTACAACGCCGTCGTCTGGCAGGATCGACGCACCGCCGATCGCTGTGCCGAACTGGTGGCCGACGGCAACAAAGCAACCCTGCAGGCCAAGACCGGCCTGGTCATCGATCCGTATTTCTCGGCGACCAAGCTCGCCTGGTTGCTCGACAGCGTGACGGACGCGCGCGCGCGCGCCGATCGTGGGGAACTCGCCTTTGGCACCATCGACAGTTTCCTTCTGTGGCGCCTGACCGGTGGCCGCGTGCACGCCACCGACGCCACCAACGCAAGCCGTACGATGCTGTTCGACATCCATCGCCAGGACTGGGACGACGACCTGCTGGACCTGTTCGGCGTGCCGCGTTCGGTTCTTCCCGAGGTGCGCGACTGCGCCGCCGACTATGGCGTCACCGATCCCGACTTACTTGGCGCCGCCCTGCCCGTCCGCGCCATGGCCGGCGACCAGCACGCCGCCACTGTGGGCCAGGCATGCTTTCAGCCCGGAATGGTCAAATGCACTTACGGCACCGGCGCCTTCGCCGTGCTCAATACCGGTGACATACCCTTGCGCTCGCGACACCGCCTGCTGATCACACTGGCCTACCGCCTCGACGGGCGGCCGACGTTCGCGCTTGAGGGCAGCATCTTCGTCGCCGGCGCCGCCATCCAGTGGCTGCGCGACGGGCTCGGCGTGATCGATCACGCGGCACAATCGGAAAACCACGCCGATGCGCTCGTCGACACCGCCGGTGTGTACCTGGTGCCCGCGTTCACCGGCTTGGGCGCGCCGCATTGGGACGCCGACGCGCGCGGCGCCATCGTCGGTCTCACCCGGGCGAGCGGCGTGTCGCAGATCGTTCGTGCGGCCCTGGAGTCGGTCGCTTACCAGACCCACGATCTGATCGAGGCGATGGCGGCCGATTTCGGCAACGCGCCGCACGAATTGAGGGTCGATGGTGGCATGGTCGAAAACGGCTGGCTGATGCAGTTCCTTGCCGACACACTCGGCCTGCCGGTGGCGCGGCCGGCGGTCAACGAGACCACGGCGCTGGGCGCCGCCTGGCTCGCCGGTCTGCAGGCCGGTGTGTTCGGCTCCCTAGATGAGATCGCCCAACGCTGGCGTGAGGACGCCCGCTTCGACCCCGGCACCCCGGCGGCCGACCGCGAGCACCGGCTGGCGGGTTGGCGCACGGCTCTGAATCGCGTGCTTACACGTTAGCGGGAGGCGTATGAGCGACATCGTTCCAGACCTGCTGGCGCCGGGCTTGAAGTTGATTCTGTGCGGCTCGGCGCCCAGCGTCGCTTCGGCCCGTGCGCGTGCCTACTACGCCTTTCCCGGGAACAAGTTTTGGCCGACATTGTATGACGTGGGGTTGACGCCACGGCGACTGGCGCCGCAGGAATATCCCCAACTTCTCGGCTATGGCATCGGCCTCACCGACGTCACCAAGACCGAGTTCGGCAACGACGACGAACTCACCACCGCCGCGCCCGACCGCGTGCGCACTGCCATCGCCAAATTCTCGCCCCGCGCTTTCGGCTTCGTCGGCAAGCGCGCGGCGAAGTTGGTGCTCACCTCAGCAAGGCTCGACTATGGCCGCCAGGCGGTGGCGCTAGGCGACACCGTCGTGTTCGTCCTGCCGTCCACATCCGGCCGCGCCGGCAGTTTCTGGACCCTGGAGCCGTCGCACGCGCTGGCCGGCTTCGTGCGTGACTGCGCGTAGGGCTCTCCGCTTAGTCGACTTCGGATAACGCGGCGCGAATGGTCTCGACGATTTGATCGATTTGCGCCCGCTCGATGATCAACGGCGGCGACAGGGCGATGATGTCTGCGGTGGTACGGATGAGCACGCCCTTGTCGTAGCACTTCAAGAAGGCCTCGAAGGCAGGCGCAGCCGGCGCCCCCTGGCGGGGATCCAGTTCGATGCCAGCCATCAGGCCAAAGTTGCGCAAGTCAATGACATGGCGCGCGTCCTTGAGACTGTGGATCGCGTCCTCCCAGTGCGGTGCGAGGTCGCTCGCGCGTTGGAACAGACCGTCGCTCCGATAAACATTCAAGGCCGCGAGCGCCGCCGCCGTGGCCAGCGGATGGCCGGAAAAAGTGTAGCCGTGGGCCAGTTCGACGGCATAGTCCGGGCCGCGCATGAAAGCGTCGTAGATTTCAGTCTTCGCCAACACGGCCCCCATCGGCACGGCTGCATTGGTGACGCCCTTGGCCACAGTCACCAGATCGGGCACGACGCCGAACCTCTCCACCGCGAAAGACGCACCTAAACGGCCGAAGCCAGTGATCACTTCGTCGAAGATCAATAGGATGCCGTGCCGGTCGCAAATGGCACGCAGGCGTTCGAGATAGCCCTTCGGCGGCACCAGCACGCCGGTCGAGCCCGCCACCGGCTCCACGATAACCGCGGCGATGGTGGAGGCGTCGTGCAGCGCGACGATACGCTCCAGGGCGTCGGCGAATTCAACGCCGCGTTCGGGCTGGCCGCGCGAGAAGGCATTGCGTGCCGGATCGTGCGTATGCGGCAAGTGGTCGACGCCGTTGAGCAGCGGCCCGAACACTTTGCGATTGCCGACGATGCCGCCCACCGACATGCCGCCGAAATTGACCCCATGATAGCCGCGCTCGCGCCCGATCAGCCGGGTTCGGGTGCCCTCGCCGCGCACGTGGTGATAGGCGATGGCGATCTTCAGCGCCGTCTCCACAGCCTCGGAGCCCGAATTGCAGAAGAACACGCGATCCAGATCGCCCGGCATTAGAGCCGCCAACCGCGCCGCCAGTTCAAATGCGCCTGGATGACCCATCTGGAACGCGGTGGCGTAGTCCATGCGCGCCGCTTGCGCCTGGATCGCCGCGACGATCTCCGGACGGCAGTGACCGGCATTGACGCACCACAGCCCGGCCGTGCCGTCGAGCACCTGCCGGCCGTCGACGGTTGTGTAGTGCATGCCCCTGGCCTGCGCGAACAGCCGCGGGTTGGCCTTGAAATGGCGATTGGCCGTGAACGGCATCCAATACGACTGCAGATCGTTCGGGATCGCGGCGCTATCCGGCATGGGGGCCCTCTTACGGCGGCGTAACTTGTGGATAGCGTCGCCCTGGCTGTGGCCGAATACAAGCCGGCCGTGGCTGGCCATTCACCGGCCCGCCGTTATCATGGCGCCATCTTGACCTTTCGGAGACGGCTATGGGCGACAGGCTCGCAGGCAAGACGGCGATGGTGACCGCGGCGGCGCAGGGTATCGGTCGCGCGACCACGCTGGCGCTGGCGGACCAGGGCGTGGCGGTCTGGGCCACCGACATCAACACAGAGAAGTTGGGGGAGCTTGCCGATGTCGCCGGCGTGACGACGCGCCGCCTCGATGTTTGCGACAATTTGGAGATCGACGGCGCGGCCAAGGAGCTGGGCGCGCTCGACGTGCTCGTCAACTGTGCCGGTACGGTGGCTCATGGCTCGATCCTGGAGTGCACGCCGGAAGACTGGGACCAGGCATTCGCCGTTAACGTCACGTCGATGTTTCGCCTCATCCAGGATTTCCTGCCGGCGATGCTGGATGCCGGCAGCGGCTCAATCGTGAACATATCGTCGGTGGCCTCCAGCGTTATGGGCGTCGCCAATCGCTGTGCCTACGGCGCCTCGAAGGCGGCGGTGATCGGTCTTACCAAGTCGGTCGCCAGCGACTTCGTCAGCCGCGGCATACGCTGCAACGCCATCTGTCCCGGCACCGTCGACACGCCGTCGCTGCAAGAGCGTATCGCCGGCTTCGATGATCCGGTCGCCGCGCGGCAGGCGTTCATCGATCGCCAGCCCATTGGCCGCCTCGGTACCGCCGAGGAGGTTGCGGCGCTGTGCATCTACTTGGGCGGGGATGAGTCTGGCTACACGACCGGCACGATCCACGTCATCGACGGCGGCATGTCGTTGTGAAGCAAACGAACGGAATCGAGCCCGGGATAAAGCGATGCGATACCGACCGTCACTCCATAGCAGCCCGTTGACGAAGTCCGGCGTGTCTGATTCTGTCTGAACATAGAGATTTAGACGGGCGTCGTGCGATGGCATTGAGACGACAGAGCGAGGTTCAGGGTGACCTCGTGGTGACATGGGCGGAGATGCCGCGTTCGCCTGGACACGCGTTTTCCGACCGGCTGCATGAGTTGCTGACCGAGTCTGGCTTTGACGGCTTCGTGGAGGCGACGTGCAAGCCATACTACGCACCTCGGATGGGGGCTCCTTCGCTGCCGCCGGGGCGTTATTTCCGGATGCACATGATCGGCTATTTCGAGGGCATCGGCAGCGAGCGCGGCATCGCTTGGCGCTGTTCGGATTCGCTGTCGCTTCGCGCGTTTCTGCGGTTGGCGAACCGGGACAAGGTTCCCGATCATTCCTGGTTGTCGAAGACGCGCGGCCGGCTGCCGCACGAGGTCCATGAAAAGGTTTTCGACTGGGTTCTGGCTCTCGTCGCCGCGCGCGGTCTGGTGAAGGGCGAGCGGATCGGCGTCGACGGCTCGACGATGGAAGCCAACGCCGCCCTGCGAGCCATCGTGCGGCGCGATAGCGGCGAGACCTATCGCGAGATGCTGACGCAAATGGCGAAGGAGAGTGGCGTCGAAACGCCGACGATCGACGACCTCGTCCGGCTCGATCGCCGGCGGAAGGGCAAGAAGCTTTCGAACAAGGATTGGACGAGCCCGACCGATCCTGATGCGAAGATCGCGCGGATGAAGGACGGCACCACGCATCTGGCCTACAAGCCCGAGCACGCGGTCGATCTCGATACCGGCGTCATCGTTGCGGCGCCGATCTATCCAGCCGATGAAGGCGACACGACGACTTTGCCTGGGACGCTGGAGGCGGCCGCGCGCAACCTCGCCGAGGTCGGCCTGGCTCCAACACGGGCAGAGCCCTGCAGTCTCGTTGGCGACAAGGGCTATCATTCACGCGAGGGGCTGAAAGACCTCGACGGCGGCGTCTGGAAAACGCGGATCTCCGAGCCGGAGCCCGCCAACGGCTATCTGCGCTGGCATGGCGACCAGGCGGCACGTCAGGCTGTCTACGCCAACCGGGCGCGATTGAAGTCCGGCGTCGCGCGGAACGCCATGCGCAGGCGCGGTGAGATGGTCGAGCGCAGCTTCGCCCATGTCCTCGACCGTGGCGGCATGCGCCGCGCGTTGCTGCGGGCGCGCGAGAACGTCCACAAACGCTACCTGATCCATGTCGCCGGGTTCAATCTCGGCATTCTGATGCGCGCGCTGTTCGGATCAGGCACGCCGAGGGAGGCTGCGAGTGCAAAGAGCACCCTTTTGTTCGTTATTCAGTTCGATGCTGCCCTGGCGATCGCCATCGTGGCGAACATCGAAGGCAAACCAGCCATGCTCGTTATCATCATCATCGTCGCCCCCGAAACCGATTGATCAAAGCGCGACTTCATCACCGGGCTGCTAGTCCAGATGCTCGTAGACCGCCTTCGGCTCGGCGCCGGTGTCGGCGAAGATGGCGGCGTCCGGCATCGGCTCGATCTCGCCGTGAGCCGCCATCAGCGCCATGGTCGTCGACTGGACGCCGGCGCCGAGCGAGATCACATGCATGATTGGCGGGTGCTGGGTCATGGGTTTCCCATCGCGAAAAGGCCACCCGCGCCCGGCAGGGCGGGACGGCCGATGTCGATGTCTCGTTGGTGGACGGCGCACCGCGCCGGCCGGTGCCGATCGCGCCGGTCCGGCGTCCCTCGATGGTGGTAACCAAGGGTGGTAACCTGGGTGGCAACCAAGGGCTCTGGTTACCAGGTGGTTACCACCCAGGTTACCACCCTGAATTTAGCCTAAGTCTTTGCAATAACATCGTTTTCCGGCTCCGGCAGGGTGGTAACCGGCAAACCGTGGTTACCACTTGGGTTACCACCCAGGTTACCACCCCCGGATGGTCCGTAAGTCATTGACAATGCGTGGTTATTCCGCTCGACCGGGACAGCGAGCGGCAGCCGGTGGTAACCTCGGTTACCACCCAGGTTACCACCCTGATCTTGGTCTAAATCTTTGTAATGTCGTTATTTTATCCGCCGGGCGCAGCTGGTAACCGGTGGTAACCTAGTGGTAACCCAGTTTTTCGGCCTGTCGCTGGCGCGATTTCGCGCAAAGCCCGCCCACTTGCGTTCAGCGCCAGGAAGGACCCGCCGATCATGTTACCTTGCGCATCTCCGGCAGCCGCGGAGACCTCCGCGCTATACGTTTTTATTGTGCACCCGCAGAGAGAGAGAGGATAACAACTATGAAGGCTTGCGCGTGGCGATCTCGGGACGCCGCGAGGCGTCTAACCCGAAGGTTACTTCTATGACCTTGAAATCGGTCTTGAGACTCGTTGTGTGCGGTCCGTTGCTGGGGGCAATATTTGCCTATGCGCAACCGGCGACGGCTGAAGACGCGCTAACTGATTGCCTGAATAGTGATTTGACGGCGGAGATGCGAATCGGGGCTTGTCGCATGGCCGCCGAGCAGGGACACAGCGGTTGCGCACGCGGCTGCGCATCTCCTCCTTGATGCGGAGGCGGTGTCGTGGTACCGGCGCGCGGCTGAGCAGGGAGACGTGCCTGCGTAGTACAGCCTTGGCGGGATGTACGCAGAGGGCCGTGGCGTTCCGCAGGACTACAAGGAAGCGACGTCCTGGTACCGCCGCGCGGCCGAGCAGGGCCACGCGCCTGCGCAGCTCCTCCTTGGCGGGATGTACGTAGTGGGCCGTGGCGTTCCGCAGGACTACGTGCTTGCACACATGTGGCTTAACCTCGCCGGTGCGGGAGGCATTGAGGGTGCCAGAGAGGCTCGGAACCTGCTAGAAATAAAAATGTCGCGCGAACACGTGGAAGAGGCTCAACGCTTGGCGCGCGAGTGGAAACAGAGCGAGCCCTGAACGCTCTTTCCCTTGATCCTTAGTTCCTAATTATTGGGCGGCAATGCCTGAAGCGCCGCCGCAAGCTTGCGGCGGCGCGCTCCTCGACGATGAACTCGACAAGACCGGCGCGGCGCTCTTTCCGGCCCGCCCGGTGCCGGTCGGGTGGATACGGTCAGTCTCCGAGGGAGCAAAGCAATTAAGCCCGAAGGGCTATGCACCACTTATTGTGCCGTCATCGTCGCTGCAGGTAATCTATGGAATAGAAGTTTATATTGTGAGGATACTGGTTTAGCTCGCAATAGTTGGCGTCATCATGGGTGGTATGGTGTTTGTACGGCGCGGTAAGGACTGACTGGAGGTTATTCCTGTTCCTCTATTACGCACTCCCAATCTTCGCGATACACCCACTTCCGGCCGTCGTCGTATTCGATGCGTTTTGGCTTCGGAGCTACTTTGTTGAAATTTCGCGCCAAACACATGAGCCAACCCCGGCGGCTGTCGTCGCCAACAAAATATCCCCTGGCTACAGTTCCGCCTTCATCGTCAAGAATTTCAAAACCGATTTTGTTCGCGTCGAAATACGCATGAGTAGAAGCGTTCTATACCGTTTTGCGAAAGTCGTTTAACCGCTCCCATAGTCGTGGACGTCAGACGCTTTCGACGCGGGCGAAGTACTCCGCCAGCGCTGGGTCCCATGCGGACTCCAGCCCAATTTTGCCCCAACAATCGAGATGCTCGCAGAGCGCTCGCGTCGCCCAAGGCGGCGTCGGGAAGTAGTCGAGCGAGTCCGGTGGCTCGTGCCGCCGCGCCATCACCGCTGTCGAGACGTTCTGCGCCATCACGCAGTTCGCTGCCGCGAGTGGCTGCGAGGCTCCAGGTTGCGCCGACAGCGATCCCGAGCCCGAACACGATCAGCACCGCGCAAGTCTTCCACACGACCAGGAATCGCAGGTTGCCTAACAGCCCGGTGATGAAGTCGCGCTTTGATCAATCGGTTTTGGGGGCGACGATGATGATGATAACGAGCATGGCTGGTTTGCCTTCGATGTTCGCCACGATGGCGATCGCCAGGGCAGCATCGAACTGAATAACGAACAAAAGGGTGCTCTTTGCACTCGCAGCCTCCCTCGGCGTGCCTGATCCGAACAGCGCGCGCATCAGAATGCCGAGATTGAACCCGGCGACATGGATCAGGTAGCGTTTGTGGACGTTCTCGCGCGCCCGCAGCAACGCGCGGCGCATGCCGCCACGGTCGAGGACATGGGCGAAGCTGCGCTCGACCATCTCACCGCGCCTGCGCATGGCGTTCCGCGCGACGCCGGACTTCAATCGCGCCCGGTTGGCGTAGACAGCCTGACGTGCCGCCTGGTCGCCATGCCAGCGCAGATAGCCGTTGGCGGGCTCCGGCTCGGAGATCCGCGTTTTCCAGACGCCGCCGTCGAGGTCTTTCAGCCCCTCGCGTGAATGATAGCCCTTGTCGCCAACGAGACTGCAGGGCTCTGCCCGTGTTGGAGCCAGGCCGACCTCGGCGAGGTTGCGCGCGGCCGCCTCCAGCGTCCCAGGCAAAGTCGTCGTGTCGCCTTCATCGGCTGGATAGATCGGCGCCGCAACGATGACGCCGGTGTCGAGATCGACCGCGTGCTCGGGCTTGCAGGCCAGATGCGTGGTGCCGTCCTTCATCCGCGCGATCTTCGCATCAGGATCGGTCGGGCTCGTCCAATCCTTGTTCGAAAGCTTCTTGCCCTTCCGCCGGCGATCGAGCCGGACGAGGTCGTCGATCGTCGGCGTTTCGACGCCACTCTCCTTCGCCATTTGCGTCAGCATCTCGCGATAGGTCTCGCCGCTATCGCGCCGCACGATGGCTCGCAGGGCGGCGTTGGCTTCCATCGTCGAGCCGTCGACGCCGATCCGCTCGCCCTTCACCAGACCGCGCGCGGCGACGAGAGCCAGAACCCAGTCGAAAACCTTTTCATGGACCTCGTGCGGCAGCCGGCCGCGCGTCTTCGACAATCAGGAATGATCGGGAACCTTGTCCCGGTTCGCCAACCGCAGAAACGCGCGAAGCGACAGCGAATCCGAACAGCGCCAAGCGATGCCGCGCTCGCTGCCGATGCCCTCGAAATAGCCGATCATGTGCATCCGGAAATAACGCCCCGGCGGCAGCGAAGGAGCCCCCATCCGAGGTGCGTAGTATGGCTTGCACGTCGCCTCCACGAAGCCGTCAAAGCCAGACTCGGTCAGCAACTCATGCAGCCGGTCGGAAAACGCGTGTCCAGGCGAACGCGGCATCTCCGCCCATGTCACCACGAGGTCACCCTGAACCTCGCTCTGTCGTCTCAATGCCATCGCACGACGCCCGTCTAAATCTCTATGTTCAGACAGAATCAGACACGCCGGACTTCGTCAACGGGCTGCTAAGAGGCCTTTCAACGACGTTGCACGGCTCATGTTCGGTCTCCTGCAGGCACGAAAAACCCCGCCGCGGCAATGCCGGAGCGGGCTGGAGTAGAACGCACCAATTCGATGGTGACAAACGACTACATCTTGTGATGCATCACTGTCAACACCCCAAGTTGCAGAATCCTGGTTCCGCCGTCAGCTCGCCCGCCGTGGCCGCTCGTAGCCGTAATGGACGGCCAGCATGCCGAGCGCGGAGATCAGGATCCCGCTGGCCTCGCTGGGCCGGACGGGCCGGTTGTTCCAGCCCCGCTGCATCGCCCACTCCCTGAGACTCAGCTGCAGCCCGACCACATGCCAGACGCAGCTGCCGCCCGGGCTCGCCATGCCGCCGAGCACGGTGAGCGCGTCGTGGACCCGGTTGCGCGCCGCGATCTGACGGACCGTGAGATCGTCGCTCCAGGTCATCTTTTCGCCGCGGAGCCGTCTCACGTGAACGATCGATGCGGTGGCCCTGGCGTCGTAGGCGGCGATGGTGAAGTAGGCCTGAAAGTCACGGGCCGCATCGTGCATGGCGGGCGTGATGGTTCCGGCCTTCAGCATGCGCGCCAGCGTATCGACGGTGCGGCCGTGGGTGACGGGCCGGCCCTCGGGATCGGCCTCGTGCACCATCTCGACCTTGCGCCCGCCAGCCAGGTTGGCGACCTCGGGACGCGGGCGTGCGGACCGTGCCTTGCCCTTGGTGGCGCATTTTCTACGCTTAGCCATGGGCCGCGGTCCGATGGTTCCGCATGGACACGGAGCGCCCGTTTGCAGTGTCGCTTGACGCCGACCGTCTACCGTAGAGCCGCTCGCCCAGCCGGCGGACCAGCTCGCGCTCGGGCCAAGTGAGGCGGCCGTCCTCGGCGGCGACCACCAGGATGCCCTGCTCCCTCCAGCCTTCGCGCTTGGTCTCGTCGACCGCTCCGCGCACGCCGCCATAGCCTTTCGGCAACCACCTCACCGGGTGATCTCCCGCAGGCAGGCGCCGTAGCCAAGGACGTCGACCAGGCTGTCGAGATGCTTCGGGTTGTGAGTAAGCCGGGCCATCTTGAGGTCCATCAGGCAGAGCGCGACCTGGACCGGCGTGACCCGGATCCCCAACACCTGCGACCAGCGGGCGGCGATATGCTCGAACAGGTCCTCGGGCTCACCGTAGTCGGACCGGCGTTTCTCGACGACAGCGGCGGCGTGCTTGAGCAGCATGGCGCCGTTCATCGCGCACCCGCCCGGCTCTCGATCGCCCACAGCAAGAGCGCGATGGCGTCGGCCTCGTTGTCATCGGCGGGTGCGAAGCCGCGATCGCGCACCGCCGCGATGACGGCCGCCTTGTCGGCATTGCCACGGCCGGTGACATGGCGCTTGATGGTGCCGACGGGCACGCCCTGGTAGGGAATGCCGTGGTGCTCGCACCAGGCGGTCAGGATCGCGAGCCAGCCGCCGTAGATCTGCGAGGCACTGGTGCCGGCGTGGCGGCGGACCTCCTCGAGATAGACCGCATCGATGCCGCCGGCCGCGTTCTTGACCTCGGTCAGCCAGCGCTTGAAGCGCAGAAAGCGCATACCGCCGCCGCTGAACCGGTCAGGCCGGAATGACGCCATGCCGCTGGTGATGGCGCCGTGTTCGTCACGGAGCGCCCATCCGGTCGCGGTGCCGAGATCGAGGGCGAGCACGGTGCCGGAACTGGACACGCCGGCATCGTTGGCGGCCGGCACCGGGGGTTCGGCCACTGGACAAGCAACACCGGCATTGCCGCCGCGGCGCGTCGCCGGCAGCCGGGCGCGGTTTTCAGGCAGCGCGTTCTTGGGCAGAATTACGTGAGCCATGGTGAACTCCCTTGATCGGGGTTGTCGTGGTCAGGGTGGCGGCGGGGAACTGCCAGGAACGCCGCCGCCACCCGCTCTTGCGCGTTGGGTGGCGCAACACGCGGTGGACCGGTCGGCGCGGCGGCGCCGCGGACCGGCCAGAACGGGCGCGTTGGGAGGGAGTGAACGTGCGCCAACACGTTCACACGCACGTTCACTCCCTTAAGGCGTTGATTTTGTTTGCCGAAGTGAACGTGCTGAACGTTGTGAACCTTTTCCGGGCCTCTCCCTCGCGCGGATGCATGCGCGCGTGCGCGCACGTCCCTACGTGCGTAGGGGGCCGAAAAAGGTTCACTAAGTTCACTATGTTCACTAGCGGATTGATACAGAACGGCTATTTCGAGTGAACGTGGGAGTGAACGTTCACATACGTTCACTCGCCCAGGTGAACGTGGTGAACGTGCTTCCGAAGTCGGATTTTCGAGGAGGCTACCCGTACCGCCGCATCCGACCTTGTTCGCCTTCGTGCAAGCCGTTGAATTATTGGAATAAGGTGAACGTGGTGAACGTGCATCCAGGGTTTGATTTGCTGGATGTGAACGTGGTGAACGTGTATCCGGGGTTTGATTTTCACGATGCGAGCCCGGTGAACGTGGGGAACGTCGATCCGGCCCTCCATTTTCGATGACCAGCCGCCAGCGCTGGGCCTGATGGCGAATGCCGACCGCGGTGACGCGCACCGTGACCTCGCCGATCGCGAACACGCGGTCGCGCATCTGGCCCAGGGCCCGGCCGAGACGGGTGCGCTGCGAGCGCTCGCCGCCGTCGCCGAGCGGCAGCGGCGGCTCGCAGGCGATGGCGAGCTCGTGCAGTTCGGCGGTACCGACCTCGGCGGTGCCGTGGCGCTCCCACCACGCGGCCACGAAGGCGCGCCAGACCGCGCCCTCGGCGTCGGCCGCCTCGTACATCTCGTCGAGGTTGGCGAGGAAGCCGGGCACACCGGCGGCCTCGAGGATGCCGCCCATGATCGCGGCCCAGGCCTCGAAGCTGCCGAGAATGCCGTCGTGGCGTGGGCGACCGGCCGCGACCCGGGCGCGCCCGAGGGTGAGGCAGGCGGCAACCAAGGCCGCCCGGTTCGTCCGTGTCCAGGTCAGCAGGTCGGCGTGGCGAAAGTCCTCGCGCCGCCACGGTTGATCGACATGGGCATCGAGCCGGATGCGCACCAGGCGCCGGGCCAGCTCGTTGGAGAACTGCGGGTTGTTGCCGGTGGCGATCCAGACGCAGTGGATCGGGAAGCGCGTCGTCTCGGACTTTCCGAGGATGCGGTCCTCCCAGCAGGGCGCGGTGAGAGCGGCGGCGAGAGGCGCGGCGTCGAGACGCCGGCGCAGATTGTCGATCAGGACGATCGAGGGGATCTGGCGCAGCTTGGCGGTGAGACGCTTGCGCCATTCCTCGTCGTCGCGGCCCTCGACCATGACGCTCGCGCTCACCCCGGTGGTGACGACGGCGATGGCGTCGATCATGAGCGTCGCGCCGGTGCCCGGCGCCGGTTTTTCGATCAGGTGGACGCCTCCATTTACCTCGTGAATTTTGCCTCGTTGTGATTCTCTACGGCGGTTCGGTTTGAGGAGGTATTGATGAGGCAGGCTGGTCTGTTCGGCTTACCGGATCATCTTCGAAAGCTTTCGGCGACGGGTGATCCGTTGGAGGTGCTGGCAAAGGTCGTCGACTTCGAGATTTTCCGCGCGCCGCTTGAGGCGGCGCTGGGCTATTCGGACGGATCGAAAGGTGGCCGCCCGGCCTACGATGCGGTGGCGATGCTCAAGGTTCTGATCCTGGCCGCGCGGCACACGGTGAGTGACGAGCGGATGGAGTTTCTGATCCGCGATCGCTTGAGCTGGCTTCGCTTCCTAGGCTTCGATCTCGGAGCGCCGACGCCGGACCGCAACACCATATGGACCTTTCGCGAGCGTCTGGTCCGGGCCGGGGCGATGGATAAGCTGTTTGCCGCCTTCGATGGCGAATTGCGCCGGTGCGGCTATCTGGCGATGGGCGGGCAGATCGTCGATGCGACGTTGGTATCGGCGCCCAAGCAGCGCCACAGCGATGACGAGAAGCGGGCGATCAAGGCGGGCAAGAGCGCGTCCGAGGTCTGGCCCGATCAGCCAGCCAAGGCGGCGCAGAAGGACACGGATGCGCGGTGGACGGTGAAGACCGGGCGGCGCAAGAACCCCGCCGGGTCGCAACGGCGCATGCCCGACATCGCGATCCCGGTGTTCGGCTACAAGAATCATGTCGTCATCGATCGGGCCTACGGCTTCATCCGCAGCTCGGCTGTGACCGATGCCGCCCGCCATGACGGCAAGATGTTGCGTCAGCTCGTCACCGGCGACAATCTGGCCGCCGGCGTGTGGGCTGACAGCGCCTATCGCTCGAAGGCCAACGAGGCGTGGCTGGCCGGCAAGGGTCGGGTCTCCCACATCCACCGCAAGAAGCCGCCGGGCCGGGCCATGCCCAAGGCGACCGCCCAGGCCAATGCCCGCAAGTCAGCGGTCCGTGCGCATGTGGAGCACGTCTTCGCCCAGCAGAAGGATCGCATGGGCCTTTTCATCCGTACCATCGGGCTCAAGCGGGCGGAGGCCAAGATCGGCCTCGCCAACCTGGCTTACAATTTCCAGCGTCTGATCTTCCATGAGCGCAGGGCCGCCATGGTATGAGTCCGCCTGAATAGCGCCAAAACCCTCCGCCGAGAACGAAACGGCGGATGGTTGCGGACGTCAACACCGCCGATCTCAGCGAAAGTCGGACAGCACACCAAAATCTTCGTCAAATCCCCCGGTTGTTGGAGGTCGCCAGGTGCAGCGGCGTCGGTCCGTCGATCAGGGCGCGCATGAAGGGCAGCAGGATGAGCGCCAGTGCATGGGCGCGCTCTGCCTCGTTGGTGAACGGGAAATCGCCGAGCAGGCCGTCGAGGAGAAGAGTGCGCGCCGCGTCGATCTCGGCCCGTGTCGGGCGCTCCGGAACCGAAGGCAGCCGGAACCGCGGCGGCGGCTCATAGAGAAGCCGCGTCGCGGCGTGATAGCCCGGTTCGGTGACCAGCGAGCCGTCGTGGCCGAACACCGGCGCGGTGACGATGGCGGCGAGCACGGGAAGCGCCGGGTCCGGCGTCGCCAGCAGGTTCTTGAGAAGGACCGCCGGCGGGTGTGCCGGGACCAGATCGCCGCTGCGCGAGGTGCGGCGCCGCCAGTCGGCGAGCTGGGCCAGCGCACGGCGCATGCGGTCCTCGGTCATGGCGTGGGCGATCGGCCGACCCTCGTCGTCGCGCTCGACCCAGGACGGCCGGCCGCCGCAGCGATAGAGCCAGGGCGGGGTGTTGGCGGCCTTGAGCAGGTCCCAGCCGCGCGCCGTGAGCCGGGCCAGATCGCCGTCGTCGGCGCGCATCCGGGTGGTCGGCGCGTTCGGTGCCGAGAACCCGATCGGCCTGTGGCCGCCGACCTCGCTGGCGGTCGCTTCCACCATGGCCGGCTGGGCGTCCTCGGGCGTCGTCGCCGGCGTCCATTGGACGGCCGCTTCGACGGCCTTGCGGACGGCGTCGGGACCGGCGCGGCGAAGCAGGTCGTTGAAGTCATCGCCCGCTCGGTCGGGCATGGCGATCCAGACCCGCCGTCCCTCCGCGTTATGCCGCGCGGCGGCGCGTTCCGCGGCCCGGATGCCGGCGCCTTCACCGTCATTGTCGGCGAGGATGACGACGCGCACGACCTCGGGTGGGAGCGCTGTCTGCGCCAGATTGCCGGCCGCGAGCGCCGCCCAGACCGGCAGTCCGGGACAGGCTTCTATAACGCTGAGCGCGGTCTCGATGCCCTCGGCGAGGCCCAGCGCGCCGTTCTCGCCGGGCGCCGCCGGCGACGGGGCCGAGCATCATGCGGGGGCTCGGCAAATCGGCCTTTGCCGCACCGTCCGGAGCGAGATAGGTGCGATGGATCCCGATGACCCGGCCGCCGGCATTGCGCACGAAGGCGACGAGGCCGGGATAGCCGGTGCGGGTCTCCCAATGGGTGAGATCGGGATGGAACCTGAGTTCGGGCGTGTCGGGCACGGCGAGGCCGCGGGCCGCGAGGTAGGTCTCACCTGGCGTGTCGGCGAGCGCCCGGCATCCCTTGAGGACGATCTCGATCTCGCGGCGGGCGTTCTCCTTGCTGCGCGTCTCCGGCGCGGCCTCGGATGCGGACCCGGCGCCGTCCTTCGGCGGGGCGGGTGCCGCGGTGCGTACCGGCGCGGTGCCGACGAGCTCGGCGGCATAATCGAACAGCGCCCGGCCCGTGAGACCGGTCGCGTGCTCGAGGGTGCTCAAGGGTCCGCCGCCCTCGCCGGTGTCGAAGTCGATCCAGTCGCCGGCGTGCGGACCCTTGATCGCGATGACGCAGGAGCCGTTCTTGCGCGGCGCATCACCGCCGATGTTGGCGAGCCGCCATTCGTCGCCGTTGCGGCGTCCGTTCGGGAAGTGCCGCGGCACCCAGTGCTCGGCGGACTCGCGCAGCCGACCGACGATCTCGTCGAGATCGTAGCGTGCGGGCTCGAGGCCGAGCGGGCGGACGTCGTTCAGATCAATCAAGGATCACGAGCCCCCGCTCGGCGCGGGTGATGGCGGTATAGAGCCAGCGGGCGCGGTCCTCGGCGGTCCGCCCGAGACCGTCGTCATAGACGAGGACGTTTCCCCATTGGCTTCCCTGACTCTTGTGCGCCGTGATGGCCCAGCCCCAGACCGCCTCGATCAGTCCGCGCCGGGTCCAGTGGTCGCGGCGGCCGCGGTCGGGATCGGCCTCGATGTGGTCGTCGAAATGCCCCTTGTAGATGAAGTGCCGTTCGGGCTTGTCGGCGCTGCCGCCGACGAGGTCCCCGTCCTCGGTGCGAATGGTGGCGGAGAAGGAGGTCTCGTTCTCGTCGTGCACCTCGCCAAGGGTGAGGAACATGCCGTTGACGATGCCGAGGTCGTTGCGGTTCCTGAGACAGATGATCTTCTCGGACGTCCCGCTGCGAACCTCGCCCGTGGGATAGATGCTCTCGTAGCCGGCGGCGCGTTTCATGGCGTCGTTGAGCTGCAGGCGGGTCGAGTTCCTGCCGCAGATCACCTGGCCGCCGCGCAGCATCTGCTCCGGCTCCACATCGCTCCGCCGCATCTTCCAGACGAAGGCGTCGTGCCGGCCGTAGGGGATCGGCCGGCCCTCGCGGGCCATGGTGGCCAAGCGAATGACGGCGCTGTCGCCGGCCTGGCGGTGGATCTCAGTCAGCATCACGTCGGGCGCGGCCTCGGTGAAGGCGCCTTGGCCCTTGATCGGCGGCAGTTGGCCGGGATCGCCCAACACCAGGATCGGCTTGCCGAAGGCCAGGAGATCGCGTGCCATCTCGTCGCCGACCATGGAAACCTCGTCGAGGACGATGAGTTTGGCGTCGCGGACGGCGGACTGGTCGTTGAGGACGAAGCGGGGCTTGTGGGCGTCGTCGAGCCGCAGCTCGAGCGAGCGCAACCGGGATTCCTCGAGGAGCCGCTTCGTCGAATCGAGGCCGGCGATCCTGGCCTTGATCCCGGCGATGTCCTTCTTGACCTTCTCGATCTCGGCCTCGGTCGCTTCCGAGACGCGGTAGATCAGGCTGTGGATGGTCGAGGCGGGCGTGCCCTTGCGGGTCATCACCAGCGCCGCCTTTCCCGTAAATGCTCCATAGAGCACGCCGCCCGAGCCTTCCTCGAGGCCGAGCTCGGCGATGGCGTGGCGGGTGATGGTCGTTTTTCCCGATCCAGCGTAGCCCCAGACGCGGAACACCTGCCGGTCGCGGGTGCGATGGTTGAACCAGTCCGCGATATCGGCGATCGACTTGGCCTGGGCGTCCGAGGGCGTGAAGTCGTCGGTCATCGGTCGGTCTCCCAACATCAGAACTGATCCTCCCGGCAATAGCCCCGGGCAGCCGTTTCCGGCGGCAGATTCAGGCCCCGCAGCGCATAGAGCAGCGAGATGAACTCGGGTTCCGTGAGCCGGCGTTCATTCCCGCCCAGATGGCTCCGGGCGAGGTCGTTAAGCGCCCACACCTGCCACCACGAGAAGTCGGCCGCGCGAACCACGTAGAAGGCGGGAAGGCCCGCCCGCTCGGCGAGGCGCATGAAGGCGCGCGCCGGCTTGCCGTCGAGGTCCCAGGGCTGGGCATGTTCCAGCTTGCACTCGATCAGGGCCACCGGCTCACCGGCATGGAACTCCAGGAAGTCGATGTCGATCGCCGGACAGTTCCAGCCCCAGCGGCGATGGCGCAGGGAGAGTGCCCGATCGCGCCAGCCCGAGCGTTCCTCCCTAACCTGCATGGCGCACCTCCCGCAGGGTCTCCAGGAGACGGCCGCGGGCCTGATTCACGGCCGCCCCGTCGCTGTCGGAGCCGATGTGCGCCCGGACGACCTTGATCGCCACCCCTCGCCACTCGTCGCCACGCCATTTACGGAGATAGTGCGGAGTCGCGGCGGCGGTGTCGTGACACAGGAAATTAGGAGGCCCGTAACAATTTGAAGTTACGGGCCTTTTTGGTTGCGGGGGTTGGATTCGAACCAACGACCTTCAGGTTATGAGTCGTTTCGAGTTGGTTTTCTAAACTATTGATTTCGCGTGCATATTCGGCATGTCTTTGAATGTCTTAAGACATTCGCCGCCACTTCGAACACAATCTCGCCGTGGGATGCCAACCAAATGCCATTCGCGCACGGAGATAGTGCGGAGACGGCGCCCCTGGACTTCGTGGACGACCGTGTGCTGTGCTGGTTGATCGAACCGTGCATTACGCAGGTTCGGCTTCGGGAACTACATCGAGGACGCCATGGGTCACGTGCGCTTCGTGGTGTTCTACCTCCTGTGCGGCGTGGCGGCGGCGCTGACCCAGGCCCTTATTGTCTTATTTGCTGTTTTATTTCTGGATCGCTCGGATCGTTTTGTGAAGTGATTTGTCTTCAGATTTGCGCTCCGCCAAAGAGGCTGAGTTAAACCGTTCTTCCGCTACCCCGGCGCTGCCCTGTCGACTTAGGTCGCCGCGAAGATCGTGTCCGAATGCCGCTTCTTGCATGAGGAATTGTCGCTGAACTGCTTTAACAGTTCGGTACGGTCCGACAGTAGTTCGATGGCGGCGCGTTCCAGAGCCATGTCGTGCTCGATGCGGGCATTTTGCTTGTCGGAGTTTTTTATCGCGTTCTGGTAGGCCTTGTCGGCCGCAGCCTTGGTCGGCGATCAGAAGCCGCCGCGCCCCGAACGGCAAAACTCATGCCAGCGGCTCCAGTGCCGCTTGGTGGTTGAGGGTCAACTTCAATCGAGGGCAAAGACGAAGGTCTGATCTTCGTGCGCGCACGCCCAGAACTCGCGTCCCACCTCCGGCGGGTGGATGCCGGGAAGGCGCGCCTCGATCATCACCGGTAGTTGCCTCTGCGCTTCACCCGCGAGTGGCATCAGCCTCAGGTAGCTCATCGGGCCGACGGCCCGTGCGGACTCGACCCGCACTCGCACGTGTCCGCTACCATCCTCCGGCAGAGCGGTGGTGATCTCGACACCGCCGGCGCGCACAACGCATAGGACCGCGCGGCCGTCCTCTAACCCGGTGGTTGGTATCCGGCCGAGCACGGTATCGACCGCCCCGTCGCGCACCACCCCCTTGAGCTCGTTTGTAGGCCCGAACAGACGCGCGGTGAACGGATCCGCCGGTGCGGCATAGACTTCGACGGGGGACGCGTCTTGCGTCACCCGCCCGTGGTTGAGAACGATGATCCGGTCGGCAAGGAGCATCGCCTCTTCCGGATTGTGCGTCACCATCAACGTCGTGGCGCCGTTCTCCACAAGCATTGCCTGCGTTTCATGGCGAATGCGTTGCTTCAGATGCTCGTCCAATCCGGAGAACGGCTCGTCGAGCAGCAGGAGGTTGGGGTCTGGCGCGAGTGCTCTCAGCAATGCGATTCGCTGCTGTTGCCCGCCTGAGAGTGTATGCGGATAGCGTTCGCCCAGATGCGCGAGCTGGACCTTGTCGAGCGCGCGCTCGATCCATGTGCTGTCGCGAGATCCCTTTCGAAGCCCGAACCCGATGTTCTGGGTAACGGTGAGGTGGGGAAACAAGGCATAGTCCTGGACCATTAATCCCACGCCGCGTTTCTCGGGAGGAACCTGCAGCGTGTGTCCGCTGTCGGCTACTGTTGTGTCCCCGATCGTGATGCGGCCGTTCTGCAAGGTCTTGAGGCCGGCCACGAGAGACAGCAAGGTGGTCTTACCCGATCCCGATGGGCCGAGCAGGCACACGAGCTCGCCAGCCTCTACATGGATGCTGACGTCGTCGACAGCGAGGGTCTCGTCGAAGCGATGGAATACATTGGTAACACTTAGTCTGCGCATCGGTGATCGGAGTCCAGCCGCTAAACGCTAGCGGCGCGCGCCGACCCTCGGCGATTGTTCCTATGAGGGCGGTGGTGGCCGGGACGGGAGTGGGTTATCGCTCGGCTCATCAATATGACCGGTATGATACCTGTCACCACGATGGTCATGGCGCCGAGCGCCGATTCTTCCAACATCTCGGCGGAAGCGTACTGATACACGAAGGTTGCGAGGGTGTCGAAGTTGAATGGACGTAGGATCAGGGTCAGTGGCAGCTCCTTCATCGTGTCGACGAATACGAGCAAGGCAGCGGTGATGACGCTCGGACGCATGATCGGCACGTGGACGCGGATGAGCGAGCGCACCGGACTCGCGCCCAATGTTCTTGCGACCCCCTCGACGTTCGGAGTGATGCGGGACAGACCGGAGTCTACGGTTCGATACGCGAGTGCGAGAAACCGGACAACGTAGCCGATGACGAGCGCGGTCGCAGTACCGCTGATCAACAGCCCGAGTGGTAGATCGAAAAGTGTCCGGCTCATCGCATCGATAGTGTTGTCGAAGTACCCTAGGGGCACCATAATCCCGACCGCGAGCACCGCACCTGGCACCGCGTAGCCGATCGTCGCGAACTCCGCGAGCCAACGCATCGGCCGGCGCGACGAGAGGCGGACGCCGTAGGCGAGGCCGATGCCGGCGGCCGCGGCAACCACCGCCGCCCAGGTCGCGAGCATTAGGCTGTTGCGGACGTAAACTAGGTAGTCTGCTCGGAAGGTTTCGGCGTAGAACTCGATCGCGTAGCCGCCGAGGACGAGAGCCGGAAGCACGAATCCAAGGGCGACGGGTGCCGCGCACCCGATGAACGCGGCAACACCGCGCGCCCTAGAGAGCGGATACTCGGGCAGCGCATGCACGCGCGTCGTCGTGCTGTGATAGCGGCGCGAGCGCCGGCTGGTGCGCTCAATTGCGACGAGCACGAGCGCAAATAACACCAGTATGGAAGCGAGCTGCGCCGCGGCCGCGGTGCTGTCCATGTTGAGCCATACGTCGAAGATGCCCGCCGTCAGCGTCGGCACCGCGAAGAAGTCGATCGTGCCGAATTCGTTAAGCGTCTCCATCAATGCGAGGGCTACGCCGACCGCAATCGCCGGGCGCGCGAGCGGTATTGCGACGGTGAAGAAGCTTGCGACCGGGCCCCGCCCGAGGGTGCGGCTCATCTCGAACAGCCCGAAGCTCTGCTCGATAAAGGCTGCCCGCGCGAGGAGGTATACATAAGGGTAGAGCACGAGTGACAGCACGATCGTCGCGCCGCCGAGCGAACGGATCTCCGGGAACCAGTAATCGCGCGGCGACGTCCAGCCGAACAGACCTCGCAACGCGCTCTGCACGGTGCCCGCGTACTCGAGCTGATCGGTGATGACGAATGCGAGAACGTAGCTCGGCACCGCGAGGGGAAGCAGCAGCGCCCACGACAGGCCCCGGCGCCCCGGAAACCGGTACATCGTGACAAGCCACGCGGTCGATGTGCCGATGACAACCGTGCCGACACCGACGCCGAGCGTCAGCCACAGCGTGTTGCCGACGTACTCCGCGAGCACCGTTGAGACGAGGTGATCCCATATACCGTCCGAGGGCCCGAGCGCGGTGAAGAGGACGAAACCGATGGGGACGGCGACGACCGCGCCTATCGCGACGGCGAGCACCGTCCAGACATCGGGCGCGAGGCGCTGCCGAGCGGGCTTAGTTATCAGCGCCCCGCTGGCCTCAACGGTCGCATTCATCGGACGTCGGTGGGATCGTGCCCGGGCGTGCGAACAAGGAGGATCCCTGTCGGGATCCTCCTTGCCGTCCGACGAACTACCGTCAATCAGACACCCGGTCCTGCGTTGAACCCGGTCTTGTCCACGAGCATGGTTGCGGCCTTCCGATTGCGGGCAATTTCCTCCAAGGACAAGTCATCCGCCTTGAACACACCCCAAGACTCGACGAGCGGGTGAGTCTTGATGCCAGCCTTGATCGGATACTCGAAATTGACAGTGGCGTACATGTTCTGTGCTATGTCGCTGGTGAGAAACTCCATGAGGGCAACCGCATTGGCCATATTCTTCGCGCCCTTGATCACCGCGGCACCGGAAATATTCACGTGGTTTCCGCGCCCCTGCTGATCGAGGAACTGCACGCGCACCGCAGCCGCCCACTTCTTCTGCTCGGGATTCTCTTCGTTCGTCGCCATCTTTCCCATGTAGTAGTGGTTCGAGATCGCGACGTCGCACACTCCTTCATAGATGGCCTTAGACTGGGCGCGGTCGTTGCCCTGAGGCTTGCGAGCAAGATTGTTGCGTACGCCGCTGAGCCACTGCTCTGCTGCCGCCTCGCCCTCGTTGGCGATCACCGATGCGATGAGAGCGACGTTGTAAACATGCTTGCCGGACCGGGAGCAGATCCGGCCGCGAAACTTCGGATCCGCAAGGTCGGCGAGAGTCTCGAGCTCACCCGGCTGCACGCGGTCCTTGGACACGAGGGCAATGCGGGCTCGTGTAGTAAGCCCGAACCACAGTCCTTCGGGATGTCGCAGGTGAGTGGGAATCGTCTCGTTGAGTATCGACGAATCGACGGGATCGAGCAGTTCGGCCTGGCGCAGTGCATCCAGCCGACCGACGTCAACGGTAAGCACCGCATCGGCCGGATTGTTCGCTCCTGCGGCCTTGATCTTCTCCACCATGCCCTCGTTAGCGAACACGACGTTCACCTCGATGCCGGTCTGCCGAGTGAACTCCTCAAGCATCGGCTCGATGAGGAACGGCTGGCGGTACGAATACAGATTGACTTCGCTCGCGGCGTGCGCGGAGGTGACGCTAAGCACCGTCGCAAGGGCGGCTAGCGAGAAAAGGAACTTGTGCATCATCGGGTCTCCTATGTGTTAGCACTCCAATGAGAATGATAATCATTCGCATTCAAAACTGCAAGACGATTCTCATCCACATCAAAGCCAACGCCCCAGTTGGATGTATTATCGCTAGTTCCATGATCTGTTGCGGCAGCTGCGTCGTGTCCGGCCGCCCGCGCACTTTTGCGCCACGTGATCAATCATCAGAGACCGCCTGATTGACACCCTTCCTCTGCACCGCTATATTCCCGTTAACCTCTTGATATACAGGCGTTATTGAGCGTCACTCCTGGCCTTGCCGAGCCGTTCGCGGCCATCCACCGAAGAACGCGGATGAGGACGAAGAGCGATGCGAGAGAGACTGACCGACCGGGCCGTGCGCGAGGCCGAGCCGCCGCAACGGCGATTGTGCCGCTACATCTGGGATGACCAGATCATCGGATTCGGGTTGTGCCTGACCCGGGCCCGGGCCCGATCTTTCGTGGTGCGCTACCGGGTCGACGGACGGGAACGCAAGCTGACGATCGGCGGCTATCCCGACTGGTCTGTGAGCGCGGCTCGGGAAGAGGCCAAGCGGGTCAAGCGGGCCGCCGATCTCGGCGGCGACCCGTTGGGGCTACGCGATGAAAGGCGCTGAGCACCGACAATGGCCGCTCTGGTTGCCCGCTATCTGAAGGAGCATGCCAGCCGCAAGGTCGATCATGCCTATCGCGACCAGCAGAGTCTGATGCGGCGTTTCGTGCTGCCGCTACTGGGCAAGCTGCGGATCGACGAGGTCAAACACGCCGACATCGACAGGCTGCACCGATACATCTCCGAGAAGACGCCGATCCAGGCCAACCGGGTGGCTCAGGTGCTGAGGAAGATGTTCAACCTCGCCATCCGCTGGGGATACCGCGCCGACAACCCGGTCACCGGACTGGTGTTCAACCCCGAGCCACCGCGCCACCGTTATCTCACCGAAGACGAGATCAGGCGGTTGACGGCGGTGCTGGCGGATCACCCGAACCGGCGCTGCGCCAACGTGATCCGCATGCTGCTGCTAACCGGTGCGCGCAAGGGCGAGGTGATGAAGGCGACCTGGGAGCAGTTCGACCTGGAGGGCGGGGTGTGGACCAAGCCGTCGTCGCACACCAAGCAGCGCCGCGAGCACCGAGTGCCGCTGTCGGCGGCGGTCGTTGCCCTGTTGCGGGATATTCGGGAGGGCCAGCCACGTTTCTGCAGGTTCGTCTTCCCCGGCGATCCACCGGATCATGCCTTGACGAAGATCTCCACCTTCTGGGAGGGGGTGCGCAGGAAGGCCAGTATTCCGGACGTCCGGATGCACGACCTGCGCCACACCTACGCCTCGATCCTGGTGAGTTCCGGGCTCTCCTTGCCGATCATCGGCGCCCTGCTCGGCCACACCCAGCCCCAGACCACGGCGCGCTACAGCCATCTGTTCGATCATCCGCTGCGCGAGGCGACCGAGCGGGTCAGCGCGGTGGTGGTCGATTTCCCGGTCGCCGCCGAGCATCGCGACCGCGAGCATGCATCGAGCTGAGCGAGCGGTGCGGTATCGCCAGGTGTGATGATGGCGGCAGCGCCCGCCGGGGCCTGGACAAGTGACGTTCGGACCAATCTTGCCGAGCCTGTCGGCATACGGCACTCTTGATCCATGTCGCGTGTCCGCAAAGGGCCACCGACGCCCCATCCTCATGACCCGGAACCCGCCGCTCCCATACCTGGACGGACAGTGCGGGCGGCGCGCTCCGGTGGCGATACATCAAGGCGGCTTGCCCTGCCCTCCGATTTGCCCGCCTCTCTCCGATATCTCGACGATGCCCAGCTCGACACTCTGCTGCACGCGGTCAAGGCGGAAGCACGGCGGCGTGGGCGCTTGATCGGGGATGACGATACGAAGGCCGCCCAGACCGCGAAGGCGTCGCGGATCGAGCCGGCGCTACCACGCAAGCCAAGGGCGCATAGCCACGTGTCCAAGATAACTCCCAACCAAGCCAACATCATCCGAGCCGCGTTCGAGGCCGGCGTCAAGCCGTCGGCCATCGCCCGGCAGTTTCGGATCTCCCGCACGCAGGTCGATCGCATCGTGGGCGCGTCGAGGAAGGGCCGGTCCTAAACGGTCCATTTACTTGCGCAACGTTGTCACGCCCCGAGACCGCTCTTCCACAGGCGGGAGACCTTCTTTCTGACGGTGCTCTCGTCCGGCGCGTCGTTCGAGTAGGCGTCGAACTCGTCCATCAGATTGCGCACTAGCGCCGCCTGGGTCTCGGGCCAGCCATGGTAGTGGATGTAGGTGCAGACGGCGATCCAGAAGCCGTCCCAGTCATGGCGCGGCAAGCGGCCGGGACCCGCGCCCCGCGAGACGACGGGTCCTGCCGCAACCACACCGTTCAGCCCATGCGCCGCCTCGAACCGCTCGCGTTCCTCGCGCGTGATCACCAGGTCGGCGAGGCCGATCTCCAGGCCGCCGGCCGGCTCCTCGATCTCGATGAACGCCGCGCCGGCCTCGTCCGCACGCAGGCGCCGAATGGCCGTGCTCTCGCCCGTGAACGCCGGCCAGACGTCAAAACCGAAGACCCGATGGACGCCGGAGAGCCGGCGGCGACCGTCACAAACGCGGACCATGTCTCCGTCTTTTCCTTCGACATAGTGCCCGACCTCGGCATCGACCCCGTTCACCACCGTGGAGAGACCAAGCACCTCCTCGATGGCGTAACAGCCGAGATCGTGCACACCGACGCACCAGCGCCGGGCAATCTCGGGAAGCGTGAACAGGGTTCGGCGCGGCAGCGGCATGTTCGCGAACTCACCCGTCCCGGTTTACCGCCCGGAAACGCCGGTAGGCGCGCACCACCCGCTTGACATCGCGCCGCATGTCGGGCGGGAACCGCGCCGCCTCGACGAACAGCTCGTCGAGGCGCACGCAGCGCATACCAGCCTGGGGCCACGATCTTGGCGAACTGTTCATGAAATGGGACGAGCACGGCCGAACGGAGGCCGAACGGCCCGCCGGCAAAGATGGCACTCATGACCCAATACCTCAAAGAAGTCGTGTGGAAATCGATTAGCGTTCACCGTGCATGATCTGTGGCCGTCCAAACTTCCAACGCTGCCGCGTCGGTACATAATCTCGCCGGCGTTGACAACAACCGCCAGACGAACCGCCGCATAGAGCTCCACGCCATACATTTCCTGCCCCTCGCCACAACCGACAAGGGGACATCGCTGGCGCGTTTTTGCGCCGCCGCCACCGGACCGCCCGGCCGCTCCGCGTGGAGCATTATTCCTCCGCCGTTAACAGATTGACGCCAGGTCAGTTTCTGTGGGACACAGCCACACATCGTTTGAGTGCGTGTACGGCAAGAAGGTAAAGCGCGCCTTCTATCTGCGCGCCGGCATCCAGCTCATCACAGAAAAGCTTTGGGGAAAGCTCGACGATTGTCTTTTGCCTCAAGAGCCACCACTCAGGCGTATGAGGTTCGAGAGGTATGACAGGACGGATGTCAAAAAATGGTCCAGGGAGATTGGTTCAATCCGAGGTAGGTCCCGGCATTTTAGTTGCTCGCCGAGCCGCACCGTACCACCGTTTGAAGAATGCGTCGTCGCGTAGACGAGGCTTGTCACGTACGTATTTCATGAACCAATCCAACATGCCGTCCCAGTTATCTGAACCGCTCCGGGTTTGGCGGAGGCCATTTTGTTTGAGTCACGCCGCCATGTCTGACTGCTTCAGCGTGGCGTAGTGGCGTTCCTCGGCTTCGGCCGGCGGGATGTTTCCGATGGGCTCCAGGAGCCGCCGGTTGTTGAACCAATCCACCCATTCCAGAGTAGCGAGCTCGACGGCCTCGAATGAGCGCCACGGCCCGCGCCGGTGAATGACCTCGGCTTTGTAAAGACCATTGATGGTCTCGGCCAGAGCATTGTCATAAGAGTCGCCGACGCTGCCCACCGAGGGTTCGATGCCCGCTTCCGCCAGGTGCTCGGTATATTTGATCGAGACATATTGGCTCCCTCTATCGCTGTGATGGATCAGCCCACCGCGATGGACGGGTCGCCGCGCATGAAGCGCTTGTTCCAGGGCATCGAGAACAAAGCCGGCATGGGCTGTCCGGCTCACCCGCCAGCCGACGATGCGGCGGGCATAGGCGTCGATGACAAAGGCGACATAGACGAAGCCAGCCCAAGTGGCCACGTAGGTAAAGTCCGAGACCCACAGCCTGTTCGGTGCCGGAGCGTGGAACTGGCGATTGACCTTGTCGAGCGGGCAAGGCGCGGCCTGGTCGCTGACTGTCGTGCGGATCGGCTTGCCGCGGATCACCCCTTGCAAGCCCATCTCCCGCATCAGCCGCTCAACAGTGCAGCGAGCGACATCGAAGCCTTCCCGCTGCAATTGTCGCCACACCTTGCGAACGCCGTAGACACGGAAGTTCTCTTTGAAGACGCGTCGGACCTCGACCTTGAGAGCCATATCCCGTTTCGCCCGTGCCGACAGCCTGGCCGGATCGCGCCGCCTGGCCACATGGTCGTAGTAGGTCGACGGGGCGATCGGCAGCACCTTGCAGATCGGCTCGACCCCGTGCGCCTCGCGGTGATCGCCGATGAACGCGATCATGGCTTGAACCGGCGGTCGAGCTCCGCCTGGGCAAAATAGGCGCTCGCCTTGCGCAGGATCTCGTTGACCTGCCGGAGGTCGCGGTTCTCCCGCTCCAGGGCTTTCAGCCGCTCGGCGACCTCGCTGGGGACGCCGGCGCGCACGCCGCTATCGCGCTCGAACCTCTTCACCCACTCATTGAGTGTCTGCGCCGTGCAGCCGATCTTCCCAGCTATCGAGGAAACAGCCGCCCAACGCGAGGCGTGTTCGCCCTCGTGATCCACAACCATCCGCACCGCACGGGCGCGAACCTCAGAAGAAAACCTGTTCCTTGTCTTGCTCATAATGGCTCCACTTTCTCAAGAGTTGGAGCCTCCGCCAAACCCGGAGCGGTTCAGGCTATTGCTGCGGCTTCATCTAGAGACGCAACTGAAATAGCCGCACAAATCCGCGCCACTGCCTCGGCACCCATATCCTTATCGACCGCCCTGTCCGCGTGGCACTCTCGTCTGCCGACTACCCATTGCACTCATTTGATCGTCTTCTCGATGAAGCCGAGCGTGTTGGCATTTTCGATCAGTGTCCGAACCTTGGCTCGATCCAGCCCGGATGGGACCTCAGCGTCGATTTCCAGTTTCAACGACACCTCGCTGCCTGAAATGGTCGTGAGCTGCTCCACGACGGCTTCAACGATTTGATGGATCTCGCGCGCCGGTCGGTCCGGTGAAATCATGACCGTGCCGATGAAACGGGTCGGGTCTTTCTCTGTCGCGGGTGGTTGCGGGTCACCTGGCGGCGGCGAAGGGGCAGGAGGTACGGGCTGTGGAACCGGACGGAGGGCCTCAGCGACTTCCGGTCTCACGATGACGCTCTCGTTATCGATGACAACCTGGACGTTGGCGGCGTTGTCGATTGTCAAACCACGATAGGTTTGGCCGGTCTCGTCCCAGCTTTCGGCATAGGCAAATGGACCCGGGATCATGCCCGTGATGGCCGAGGCCACGGCCCTGACCAGCGCGGTCCGGTCCTTCAGCCGGGGCAGGTAAGTGTAACGATTCAGATACTCCCAGAGGTCTCTCAGTGAGAGATGGTGCTTGTCGTTCCAGATGTACTTCTGAAGTTCCCGGTCCAGCCTTGCTGGGCCGAGCTCGAGTAGCAGCCCTTCCTCACCAACGAGCTTTCGGCTGGCGCGGCCAAGAAGGCCGTCCTGAGCCGGCACTTTGCCCGACATCCAGGTGACATCGGCTTCCGCGCTGTCTTGCACCGGATAAATGAGATAGCACCATGCCTCCGTGAGGCGTGTCTTCACGGTCTCGTTTGCCTCGGCGAGTTTCTGTTTCGCCAAGTCACTGTCGCTCTGAGTCAGGTTGAGACGCTTTGTGTCTCTAACGATCTCGGCCCAAGCAAGGGCGGACCGCATGGCATCCTTGAGATGTTCGAGTTGCTTCGTTTCGGCGGTCATAAAGACCAACATATTGCGATAGACGCGAGGGGTGGTGCCCCGCTGCATCAAGATGTCCTTGGCCGCCGTCATCGCTTCGGATCCGTCGCGCCCGTTATGAGGATGCGCAATTCCGAGCACTACCGCGCGAACGCCGCCTGCTTCGTCGGGTACATCCGTGGAGCTGCTTGGCGCCACCTGAACGATGTCGAAATGCCCGCGATCGCTGAGTCCGTTGATGTAGGTCGCAAGCGCCTTATCGATTTCGATTTGGACCAGCGCTTCTTCCAGTTGGCCAGCCCGGTCCGCGGCGATGCGGTTGAGGCTCGCGGACATGGAATACCAATAGCGGCCAAGATCAGTGTGCATGAACCTGGCCTGATTACCGAGCCGTCTCAGGGCGTCGCCGAAGATCGCAGGCCTTTCCCCCGGTTGGACGACGCCCAGGTTGATCTGCTTATCGTCCAATCCCGCGTTTTCCTGTTGGTGCGTCGGGGCAGTACCCATGAAGACGGTACGCGCAACGCGACGGGTGGCGGAATAGCGATTCAGGTTGGGGGCCGACTGATCGATCTTGTAGGGGATGGAGCTTGGGCCATCGACATCGCCGGCAATGATCGATTGCCAACTGACGTCGAGATAGTGAAGCAATTCCGGTTCGACACGGGCCGAACCGATCGCGATGCTGGATGGCATGATCATCACCGACGGATCGTTGTTCATCCAGAGCTCATGAATGGCCTGGGCCATCAGCCTTAGGACGCCTCGGGTCCGTTGAAATCTCTCTAGAGAGCCCCAGCTCGTGTAGAGCTGGTCGAAGAGTTCCGGGTGGACGGGATAGGCCTTCTCCAACTTGCGCCGGTAGTCTTCCTCGGCGCAGCCTCGCGGAAATTCATTCGCATTATCGCGATAGAGCTTGGCGAACTGTTTCAGCGTGTTGTCCCGGTGATGAAACTTGTCGCCGGGAATTTCCTTGAATAGTCGCCGCCGGACGATCTCGTAGCTTTCTTCCTGCGACGCTGGCCGCCAGGACGATTCGATTCGGGAAAGCGTCTGTTTGAGCCGGGTCAGCGCTTCCTGGCCGCCTTCCCCGCCAACCTCGATTTGCGAAGCTGGCAATGCTGCCACAAGCAACGTTCCAGGGCTGGTCTTGATCGCCTCCGTCAACGACTGAACAAAGGTCAGGTTGGCGTCAAATGATCCGGATGGCAGCCCGTCGGCCTTATAGATCTGGCGCAGGTAGGCCACCCATTCGTCGATCAGGATGAGGCAGGGTGAGCATTGCTTGAAGATTGCCTCCAAGAGGTTGGACCCGGGTGCGATCCCTTTCGCATCGTTCTCGGCGATCATGTCAAAAGCGTCGGCTCCACCTAGTTGCCACGCCAGCTCACCCCAGGTCGTGCGAATTTCGCGGCCTCCCTCAAGGCTGATTACGTCCTGTGGGCCGCGCGATGTGCCGACCAGAACCGCGCGGCTGATCTGTTGCGGTACCGTGGCGTCATTGTCCGACAAGAGCTGGTCGAGGCCCGGCAGGTCCTGCGCCGGCGTTCCGCCCGCCATGTGGTAGAGCGCCAACATGGAGTGGGTCTTGCCGCCGCCGAAGTTGGTCTGGAGCTCGACCACAGGATCGCCGCCGGTTCCCGAGAGCCTCTTGGCGGCGCCGACCAGAAGTGCACGGAGGCCGTCAGTCAGGTAGGTGCGGCTGAAGAACTCGCGCGGGTCGCGATATTCCGAAGGTGCACTGCCGGCGTGGACCTTGCCGAGGTCGGCTGCGAATTCGGCCTGCTGAAACTCTCCGGTCGCAACGTCCTGATGCGGTTCCACGACCTCGCGCCAGGGCAGCAGACCTCCTACCGTCTCGACGGAAATTTCAGATCGCTGCGTCTTGCGGCGTTCCTCGTTACGTTGAAGCTCAGTGAATTTCGTACGCAAAATTGTGTCGCGCATCTTGCCGAGTTGCTCGGCGGGAACGCCGGCGCCGATTGCCTCCATCAGGCGCCGCATGGAGTCGAGTGCACGCTCGGCATCGTCGTATGTAAATGTCTCATTGTGCGAGAGCTTGTTGCGGACCGCGACCAACTCGTTGACGATCGATCGCTCGGCGCGTCCCAGTACGGTTTTGAAGGCATCTGCCCAGAACCGATCCATGGCATTGAATAGCGCCGCCTGGTCCCAATTGATCTCTCCGTTCGGGTTAGGCCGGAGGCCGGAAACCTTCTCCGCGGCCTGGATCTGCCAGTGTCCGGTGAGCGAGCTCTCCAGGCGCTTCTCGACAAAGGGGACCAGTGCCTCAGGCAGGACTTCCATGCCCTCGAATACACACTGGCGCGTGCTCTTGGCCATGCGTCATATCCCCCTTCAGAGATCCAGGGCGCCTTGCCCGTTGCCGCGTACATCATGGATTGCTGCTGCCTGGCGTGTCAGTTCGGTCCACACCGCGATCAGGCCGTTGTAGGGCGAAGCCTCGTTGGCGTCCTGCCGCTTGTTAGAGCAGATGTCATAGAGGCAATAGGCGAGATCCTTGGCGGCATCCGCCCTGCCGGGACCGATCTTCCTGAGAAGGAGCGCCGCGGCCTGCTCGCCGTCATGTTCCAGCTTGTGGATCAGGTGCTGACAGCACTCCCACACTGTTAGATGACTGTCCTCTGTCGGATCCCATTCGGGGTCGATCTCGTCGCGTTTGAGGATGCGGACCTTGCCGCCGGCAGAGTCCACTATCCCGGCGTGTTTGACGCTGTCGACCGAGATGCCGCGTGCGGTAGCTATGCTGTTCGCGGTGCCGTAGTCGCCCACGGCCATGCCGTTCTGCTCGAACCAGGTAATGGCGAACCGGGTATCGGCGTCAAACTCGCCCTGGATACCGCCCAAATATTCGTCGAGCTCCTGGTTGATGAGCTGCAGCGCAGTTTTCACGGTCATCGGGCTATCGTCGGCCTCCAGCACAGCTTTGCAGCGGCTGAAGACGCCCATACCCGGGCCGATCGCTGACTGAGGCATGTCGGCCGGTGCGATGTTGGCCTTTTGCAGCTCCTCAATGGCCGGCGGCAGTTCGCGCTTTAGTGCGCGGATGAACTCGGCGCGGCTGATGACCTCGGCGCTGATCTCTCTCTTTCGGCAGACAAGTACGACGGAGTTGGCAAGGGCGTTAGTACCAGTTGCAATTATACGTCCAGGACTTTCCGTTCGAACGGGCCATGTGCCGACGACTGCATAGCCGCCCTCGATCACGGCCTGCAGAAAGGTCGCCCAGCCGGTTGAACTGATTCCTTCCTGCGAGATCTCGCTCTGCTTGAAGGCGTAATAGATCGTCGCGGGGTAATCGGGCGAAGACTGTCGCGCCATGCTGGCGATGGCCTTCAACATTCCGTCGAGGAAAAACGACTCTGCAGCTTCCTTGCCGCCATGGCGATAGGGTGTGGCGACGAGTTCTTCCGATTTGGGCGTTGCGAGCACGCCGAACAGGTCCGGATAAACCGGCTGGATCAAAGGTTTCATCCAGCAGAAAAAGAAATCCGATAGATCGGCATATCCGATGTTGTCGTAGTATGGCGGGTCGGTGGAAACTACTGTATTCGCAGAATAACGTACCTCGCCTGCACTGACTTGTCTTATCGAACCGAGAGAATTAGCCGAAAAATTGGCAACAGTCATGCTAATTTTGTCGATGGGCGTCGACCAACTACCACCGGAGTTAGAGAAAAAATTCACCTCGGCAAAGTCCCAGACCATGGGGATCGCTTGTCGTGCGAATGTTTCTCTCAGTGCACACCGGTCACTCATCCAGCTTGTAATGGTGGAACCAAGGTTGGTCAGTTTTGAGATGCCAAACGCCAAATACACGCTCAGTGCCTCAGCGTAGGCTTTGGCACCCGCGCCGCCGCCTCGGAGCGGCATAGGTTCGTCTGAAAGACCCGCGGCCAGTGCATCGCGCTCGACCTCGGCCCGCGCCTCATGCACCAGGTCGCTGAAGGTGTTCAACGCTACAAGCTGCCGATCGGTGAACAGATCGCCGAAGGTGGTCATTCCGTATTCGACAACATTCGTCCGACCCGGCCAGTGCGAAATTTGCACGGAAGGCTTCTTGTGGGGTTCAGCAGAAAACGCGGTTTTGGTTTGATCTGGAACTGGGGGAAGGTAGAGGCGTCCGTGCGGGCCTTTAACGACTATAGCCATCATGCGATGACCTAATTTGCCATCTTTGGCCTGCTGGCGAATGTATTTGAAGGGCATCGCTGCTTGCGATACCAGGCACACACCGCCACGCCGTCCAACCGTTCCGTCCAGATCGTGTCGGGTATCGCCGTTCATTGTCGACCGAATTTCGAAGCGATAACGTCTTCCTTCAACAACAGGCTCGACCCAGGTTTCTTTACTTGTCTTTGTTGAAAGATCGAAACTTCTCACCAGGGGCACCTGCACATCACCGAAAGCCGGGTTCGGGCTCGGTACGGTTCTCGCCCAGATCCAGGCGATCACAGTCGCCTTGCCGCCGCCATGCTCCTTTGGCAGGTCCACCTGCGGATATAGATGGCCAATACGCTCGAACGCTCGCTCGCGCATCCATTCGCCGTAGTACTTCACATCCTCGGCAAGACCCTCAGCGTTGCGGTAATGGGTGCGTTCCTCGCCTCTTGGGTGTACGGGCTCCCTGTCCTTGAATCTGGGCGGGATCTCGATCATCGCCTTGCCGATCATTACGGCAACCGGGTTCAAGTCGGACCCATAGGCGGGAAGCCCCAGCCGCTGGGCTTCCAATGGGATCGACCCGCCGCCTGAGAACGGGTCATAAACGGGGGGCAGTTCATCGCCGCAACTCTTCCGGATTTCTGCCCGGGCGCGATTCAGCACCTCTTCGTTGGTTGAGTTTTCCCAGATGACGAGATCCTCGATGATCTTGAACAGCCGTTTATGTTCTTCTTCCTGAGCCTCTTCCGTCGGAAACTCCTCCGGGTGGCTGGATGGATCGTCGACCAATTGAGCGAAGAGCACTGCCCGACAGGTGGCCAAGGGACGCCGAGCCCACCAAAGGTGCAGGGTTGACGGGTGACCGTGCCGAATCGATTTCTCCCGCGACGAAGCGGCGTTGATTGCCTCCAGCGGTATCGCGACTTCAATGAGTTTCTTTTTGTAACGTTGGGTCATGCCGGGGGCTCCGCCCGCTCAAGCAGGCGCTTCAAGTTGAACTGGATGGCGGTTTGCTCGAAGGGGGGTTCATGCTTGTCGAGAGCTCCGCGGACGTATCGCGGCTCACCTGCCGACCCATCGTTAATCTTGACGACGGCCAGGATGAATTTGTCAGGCTCGTGCAAAGAGGCGATGATTTCCTGGCGGGGGATCATCACGGTATCGGCGCCGTCTACACGTCCCTTGACCTCGATAAAGCGCAGGCCGCGCGTGTTCGGGTCGTATGAGGCGATGTCGTAGCCGATCTTCTGAGCCGATACGTCGACGGGAGCATTGCCGAGCCCACGCTCCGATGCCATGACTGCCTCCATGGCGGCGAGCTCGATTTGCCGTCGTGCGGCCGGGTCCTGGCTGAAGGCTGTGGGAGCCGTGGAAGCGCCTTCCTGTCCTCGTGCTCTTGTTTCGATCAGACCGCGGGGGATGACGATCATGCCGCCGCGGATGCGGGGTGGTTGGGACGAGATGAATCTCTCCCGTTCAAGCAATGCCATGCGTCGCTTCAGGCGTTCCGCGAGGTCTTCTGCACGGCGTGCCGCGTTCTGCCAGTTCAGCCTGGTTTTCTTGCCGGCGCGCTCCTGTTCCTTCAGCTCGAAGGCCCGGGAATCCCAGTAGTTGATTTCCTTCTTCAGGCGCGCACGGACCTCTTGTTCGATCTTGGCGATCTCCGGCAGACGGCGGGCCTTCACCTCGGCCACATGAGCCTGCGCCAGCTCGACGGTTGCGAATTCCGTAGCCGTTTGTTCGAGATCGCTCCGTAACCACGTCTCGGTGGCGCGGTCTTCGAGGAGGGCGATCTCCTCGGGTTGTGCCTGGCGCAGATTGAGATGCGGCGCAATCCCAGCGTTGCCTGCGTGACCGCCCCTGTCGAGCGCCGCAAACTGGAGCTTCTCGGAGATGATATGCGGTTTCCCCGTACTTGTTTGCCGGCCATCCCGAACGTCGTGCTCCAGCAGGAAGACCGCCGAAAGGTCTTCGCCGGTGTCGGTGTCATCGACGAGAACCGCTCCCTGCCTCATCAGGTAATCGTACTTCTCGCGCACGATGCTGATGACCGCTTCAAGAAGCGGATGTCCGGGATAAATGAAGGCGGCAACGGGCTGGCGGTTGATCCGGTGTTTCTCGAAGCAGATGCGCTCGTACTTTCTTTGGATCGCTGCTCCAGTGCCAATCTGACGGTCTCGTTCGCGTATCACGGCCGGAACGTGCATGATCTCCCACCGGCCTTCCTCGCGCCGTTTTAGCCTTCCACCGAGATGCTGGAAGGCTTCGACGAAGAAGCTCTGCACATGACAGGGCTGGAGCCGTTGTCCCTCGGCGCGCTCCATCTCAAGGCGGAGTTCCTCCACCTTGGCCTCTGGCATGCTGTCGTTGGTGAGCGCGCGGCGCTGGAGAAGCCGCAACAGGTGCTGTTGATCCGCGGCACCGTCGACTTGTTGAAACAGTCTGGCCTTGACCTCTTCCTGCTCGCCGTACTGAATGGCCTCGAACAAGAGGTCCTTCAGGGCCGTGCCTTCAAATAGCTCGCCGAGCACGTCGTAGACGCGTCCGCCGAGCGCCTCACGCGCCGCCTCCAGCTTTTCCAGAAGCCGTGCGTAGACTTCACCCTCGCGCGTGTCGGCCGCAACCAGGTTCCACAAGTGGCAGACCTCGGTCTGGCCGATGCGATGAATGCGGCCGAAGCGTTGCTCGATCTTGTTCGGGTTCCAAGGCAGGTCGTAGTTGACCATCAAATGACCGCGTTGCAGGTTCACGCCTTCGCCGGCGGCATCGTTGGCGACGAGCACCAGCAGGTCTCGGTCCTGCATGAAGCGCTCGACGACCTTGCGGCGCTCCTCGCGTGTGACGCCGCCGTGGATGACCGCGACGGCATCGGGATTTCCCAGGCGCGCCCTGATCTTGTCCCGCAGATAGTGCAGCGTGTCCTTTGGTTCGGTGAAGACGATCAGCTTTCGGCGATTGCCATCGGCGTCGATCATCAACTCGTCATCGAGGATCCTGTTAAGTTGCGCCCACTTCGCGTCCTGGCCCGAATGCAGCACGCCAAGCGCCTTCGCCTCGAGACCCTTGAGCGTATTGACCTCCAGGCCGAGCTGCTCGGCGGTCTCGGCCGTCGTGGCGCCGGTTGCGATTAAATCCTCAAGATCTTCAATCTCCTCCTGTGCGTACTCATCGAGGTCCTGCAGGGTCTCGTCGGTGACCGCTACAGCGCCAAAACGCGCCCCTCGGCCCTTCGCGGCAAGCTTTGCCTCGGCAAGTTCTCGCTCCAGCCGTTCCCGCCGGCGCTTCAGCGACTGATAGATCGCGGCGGGCGAGGATGCGAGCCGGCGCTGCAGGATCTGTAGGGCGAATCCGACATTGTTCCGTTTCCTGCCGTCGGTCTCCGCGAACCGCGCCACGCGGTTCATTTCGGTTCGGACATAGTCGGTGACGGCGGCGTAGAGCGCGGCTTCCTCGGGCGACAGTTCGTACTTGGCGGTATAGGCGCGGCGTTCGGGAAACAGGGGGCGCGCATCGAAGCGAAGCAACTCTTCCTTCGTCAGGCGCCGCATCATGTCGGCGGTATCGGCGTAGTGGACGCCGTCGCGAAACCGGCCCTCGAAGCGATCGCCGTCAAGCAGTGCCATGAAGAGCTGAAAGTCCTCTTCCTTGCCGTTGTGCGGCGTCGCCGTCATGAGCAGGAAGTGGCGGCAGTTCTGGCCGAGTTGCTGACCGATCCGATAGCGCTTGGTGTATTTGACCTCACCGCCAAAGTATGTCGCTGACATACGATGGGCCTCGTCGCAGACGATGAGGTCCCATTCGACGGCCTGTCCCAGCTTTTCCTGCAGATCGTCGTTACGAGCGAGCACATCGAGCCGCGCGATCAACCAGTTACGGTCGTTGAAGGGGTTACCCGAGCGTGAGGACTCGATCATGTCGCGCGTGAGGATGTCGAACTCCAGGCCGAATTTTTCTCCCAGGTCGTCCTGCCACTGCTCGACGAGGCTTCCCGGGGCGACGATGAGGCAGCGCTCCAGGTCGCTGCGCGCGGCGTTCAAGCGCCGGGATTGATTTCGGTTGCTTGTACGCTGAACGATCACAGTGGGGCCGGTGGATGCATATGCGACGCTGCCTTCGTTTGGCGGACAGTACCACAGCGCGTTCCTCAGCCGCCGCGCAGCCTCAAAATTAAAGCTGCCGTCTGGACGAATGGATGATGCCCACAGAAGGGGCATGTCACCTTTTCTTCGATTTGTATGCAGCCGCTCGCGTTCGCGCGTGGGCACCACTTTGCCGACCCGGACCCGATATCCGTAGTCTGATAGTGTGAACGCCTTTCCCCCACCACTGCGGGACGAGTAGGTGCGGGGGGCGAAAACCCGGACTTCATGCGCGACCGGCAGCGTCCAGGGTTCTCCCCCGCTTCTTGCCAGTCCTGTTCCCCGTCGGGAACGCACCCCGTCGGCATCGATATATCCGAGTTCATACGGATGCTTTGCCTCATCAGCTCCATCGTCGCCTTCGTCACGCCGCTGCAGCACTAACAGGCAAATATCCTGTACCGTACCGAGGAACAGGTTCTCCCGCTGCTCGTGCAGATCGATTCTCTCGACAAGGGCGCGGTCGAACACTTCGTGAAGTAAGCCAGCAAAGTATGGACCTGCAACGAAGCTGGTCGGCAGCACAAAGACGAGACCCCCGCCGGGTTTGACCCAGTTCAGGCCGCGAAGGAGAAAAAGCGAGTAGAGGTTGGTATGTCCACCCAGATTGGCGCGCCCGGATGCCCTAAGTATCTTTTCCTCCAACCGGTCACGGACCTTTCCATACGGAGGATTGCCGATGACCAGGCCGAACTTCCGTTGCAGCGATACGGAAAGCGCGTTCCCTTGCTTGACGACCCCAAGCGGTCCCCTGCGCGCGAAGCCATATTCCCACGCTAGCATTCTCCTAAGAAGTGTTTGGGAAATAGTGGCAAGACCGGCGTCAATTTCGATGCCTCTTATCTGCCTTAACACACTACGGCAGGCTTCTTGTTCCCATGTGCCTTGTCGACATTTTAGGTCGATCAGATGGCGGGCTACGGACGTCAGGAAGGCGCCACCTCCGCATGCCGGGTCGAGCACAGCAGGGTCTCTCACCCCGTCAATGAAGCCGGAAGCAGCATCCAACACTTCGCCAGCCAATCCTGGAGGTGTAAAATACGCAGACAGGGCCTTCCATCGTTCAGTGCCCATCAATAGGGCATAGGCGCTTGAGATCGCATAGTCGCGATCATCCGGGTCCGCCATCGAGAACACGTCCCGGACGTTATTGGGCAGGCCGATCCCGTCAATATTCGATGCCAACTCCGTACAGAAAGCGAGAGGATCACCGAATGTGCCAGTTATTCCGCTTTTGTTTCTTCGAATGTAAGAGCCGTTCCGGGAAGTAGAGATTCACGAGCAAGGGCTTGGCCGGGTCAAGCGTCGCAGCATGATGCGGATCATGGCGAGGTGGATGAAAGCGACGACAGAACGGACGTGGCGTTCGAAGTCGCGCGCCAGCCGGCGGCAACGGACGATCCAGGCGAAGGTGCGCTCGACGATCCAGCGCTTCGGCAGCACCTCGAAGCGCGGCACGCTGTTGCGCTTGACGATCTCCAGCCGCCAGGCGCCGGTCTTCGCCACCACGGCAGCCATCTTTGGTCCCTGGTAGCCGCCGTCGGCGTAGATCACCTCGATGAACGGAAACAGCCGGCGTGTCCGGCGCAGCAGTGTGGCCGCGCCATCGCGGTCCTGCACGTTGCCGGGATGCACGACGAGGCCCAGCATCAGGCCGAGCGTATCGACCAGGATGTGCCGCTTGCGGCCGGTGAGCTTCTTGCCCGCGTCGAAGCCCTGCGGATCGATCGACGCCCCCCTTTTTGCGCCGCTTTGGCGCTCTGGCTGTCGATGATGGCCGCGCTCGGACTGGCTTCGCGGCCCGCGCGCTCGCGCACCGCCACGTAGAGCTCATGATGGATGCGAGCCAGGGTGCCGCCCCATTCCCACAGGTCGAAGTAGTCGTACACCGTGCTCTTCGGCGGCAGGTGGACGCCTCTATTTACCTCGCCAATTTTGCCTTGTTGTGATTCTCTGCGGCGGTTCGATTCGAGGGGGGTATTGATGAGGCAGACTGGCCTGTTCGGCTTACCGGATCATTTGCGCAAGCTTTCGGCGACTGGCGATCCGTTGGAGGTGCTGGCGAAGGTTGTCGATTTCGAGATTTTCCGCGCACCGCTTGAGGCGGCGCTGGGCTATTCGGACGGATCGAAAGGCGGCCGCCCGGCCTACGATGCGGTGGCGATGTTCAAGGTTCTGGTCCTGGCCGCGCGGCACACGGTGAGCGACGAGCGGATGGAGTTTCTGATCCGCGACCGCTTGAGTTGGCTTCGCTTCCTGGGCTTCGATCTCGGAGCGCCGACGCCGGACCGGAACACCATCTGGACCTTTCGCGAGCGTCTGGTCCGGGCCGGGGCGATGGATGAGCTGTTTGCCGCCTTCGATGGCGAGCTGCGCCGGTGCGGCTATCTGGCGATGGGCGGGCAGATCGTCGATGCGACCCTGGTATCGGCGCCCAAGCAGCGCCACCGCGATGACGAGAAGCGGGCGATCAAGGCGGGCAAGAGCGCGTCCGAGGTCTGGCCCGATCAGCCGGCCAAGGCGGCGCAGAAGGACACGGATGCGCGGTGGACGGTGAAGACCGGGCGGCGCAAGAACCCCGCCGGGTCGCAACGGCGCGTGCCCGACATCGCGATCCCGGTGTTCGGCTACAAGAATCATGTCGTCATCGATCGGGCCTACGGCCTCATCCGCGGCTCGGCGGTGACCGATGCCGCCCGCCATGACGGCAAGATGTTGCGTCAGCTCGTCACCGGCGACAATCTGGCCGCCGGCGTGTGGGCTGACAGCGCCTATCGCTCGAAGGCCAACGAGGCGTGGCTGGCGGGCAAGGGTCGGATCTCCCACATCCACCGCAAGAAGCCGCCGGGCCGGGCCATGCCCAAGGCGACCGCCCGGGCCAATGCCCGCAAGTCAGCGGTCCGTGCACGCGTCGAGCATGTCTTCGCCCAGCAGAAGGATCGCATGAGCCTGTTCGTCCGGACCATCGGGCTCAAGCGGGCCGAGACCAAGATAGGCCTCGCCAACCTCGCCTATAATTTCCAGCGTCTGATCTTCCATGAGCGCAGGGCCGCCATGGCATGAGTCCGCCCGTATGACCAAAAAACACCCCGCTGAGAACGAAACCGCGGACGAATAACGCCGTCAAATCCACCCGCCGCACGGATCGGCCAACAGGACACCCTTATCCGCGCCAAATCGGCCGGTTGTTAGAGGTCTCCAGGTCCTTGGGCAGCGCGGTCCACTGGCAGCCGGTCGACAGCACGTAGAAGATGCCGTTCAGGACTTCGCGGACATCGACCGTCCGCTTACGCCCACCGTGCTTCGCCGGTGGGATCAGCGGCTCGATCAGCGCCCATTCGGCGTCGGTCAGATCACTCGGATAGCGAAGCCGGCCACGGTCGGCGGCCGCGCGGTGTTCAGGCTTCCACATCGGGCACCCCAAAGCAGTTGGACAGGTGACAGACAATAAAACACAACCGATTCCGACGACTCAAAAACTTTCCGGAACCGCTCTTAGAGAAAAAACTATCCATATTGTGTCGCGTCACGAGTTGGTCACGTCGCGTCATCACCACTCCTTTCGTGATTGCGGCGCCGACCACGTCGATCAGCCAGCTCAGATTCGGGAACGTCAATCCCGATCGCTTGTAGGCCGCGCAACACAACAGTTCTGATGTTTTCTCCACGGTTTGCAGCCATCATCGCTACCTGTCGCCGGATAGACTCCGGCACCATGACTTGGATAGGCACCTCTCTTGTTGGATTGGCAGCAGGGAAACGATCCTTTTTTCTCTTTGACGGTCCCTGTACGGAAAGCCTGTTTCTTGGCATTCTTGCTTGTCCCGATGTTTTCTCGTGGACTTTTATCATGATCTTATAAAATCATGAAATCATGAACAATGAAATGATTAGGTGGGGTACAAAGCGCGCCCGGCAGGTCCGGGTCCTCAAAGTGCTTGCTTCACTTTCTTCTGTCGCCACATGACGACCTCCGGGCGTTAAGCACCGCCTCCGCCTCCCGCCGCCGGATTAGCCCCTTGAGCCTGCGACCGCAGGCCCAGACCCAGCGCCGGAACTCGTCCGGCACCGCGTCGTGCTCTTCGCGGTTGAACTTGCGCCTGAGTTTCGGCGACCGGAGGTCGAACGGCTCGGAACGCTGATGTCGCGCCCTCTCAACCCCTTGAAATCGCTTATCGAATCCGTCTAAAGGCGGCAAAAAGGCGTCATTTTGCGGAAAAGGCGTCATTTAGGCGGTGGAAGCGCCCGATCCCCTTCGTCAGACTGGCGCTCGCGGCCTTCCATGAGCGGGCCGGAGCGGCGACGCCATGGCAGCGTCACGGAAGCAATATCGATGGAAGTGGAGGCCGCCGTCATCGGCAAGAGGTGGGACCGCCCGGCGTGACGGCGGCGGTCGATTCGGATGGGGACCCGGACCCGATAAGCGCGGGGACCGCGGGAGACGCCGCACGGTGGGGCGGATCGAGCGCGGCGGTGGGGATGGCGGCGAACCCGTTCGGAGCCCACCAGATCGGCCGTCATAGGGCCGATCGCGAGGGCGGCCGATGAGTGGCCGTCCTCGTCAAGGCGGGGGCGTGGGACCCCTGCCCTTCAACCAGCATAGAGCGCCGCCTCCGCCTCCCGCCGTCGGATCAGCCCCTTGAGCTTGCGTCCGCCGGCCCACACCCAGCGCCGAAACTCGGCCGGCACCGCGTCGTGCTCCTCGCGGTTGACCTTGCGCCGAAGCGTCGAACGCTGCAGCGCGCCGGCGCCGAGATTGAAGGTGAACGAGCCGAGCGCGTTGAACTGGCCGTCCTCAAGCGGCATCCGGATGAGGCGCAGCACGGCCCGCTCTGCGCTCGCGACATCGCGGCGTAGCATCTCCTCGGCGGTCGCCTCGTCGATGCCGTCCTCGAACCGCTCGCGTTCGCCGTCGCGCACCACATGGCCGTAGCCGATGGTGGGCCAGCCGGCAGTGCAGACATAGGTCTCGGGCACTAACCCCTCGAAGTGCTTGATCAGCGCGAGGCCGTCGTCGGTGAGATGGCGCATGGCCTCAGCGCCGCTCCCGGAGCTTGGAGAGCGTCCGGTTGCCGAACCAGAAGCTCATCACCGCGGCGAACAGCGCCTGGGTCTCGGGGTCCCAGATGCGCGGCAGGGCCTCGGCGATGAACAGACCCTCGACCACGATCAGCAGATAGAGGCCGGAGCCCTTGACCGACGCGAACAGGACGAAGAAGGCATAGGTGATCAGCGGGCGGACCGAGGCGCGAAGGCCGTCCACCCATCGTCTGCTGCCGCCCAGCGCTGCATCGTGCTGGTAGAGGGCCTTCGACTCGGCGATGTCGGCCTGGACCTCGATCTCCTCGAGGCGCTGGTTGTGCCCGAGCCGCATCTGCTCCATCTGGCGGTCGAGCACCGCGAGCTCGTGCTTGCGGTCCGCGCGCTCGCGGAACAGGGACATGATGTCGGGAATGGCGCTGGTGGCGAATCCCAGCAGACTGCCAAGCAGGGTCAGCATGATGAAACTCCGTATGGATTGAGCATGAGGACGATTTCCGCAGCCGACGCGCGCACGGTGGCAGCCGAGCGGCAGCGGTCAGATCGGTGTGGGTCGGTGTGGTGGCTCGCCGCAGGAGGCGGCGGCTCGTGGCGTCAGCCGCCGAACAGCGCCGGCCAGAATGCGCGAGCGGCGACGGCGAGCATGCCGCCGAGCATGATGTAAAGGAGGCGCGTGTTGCGGATGTGGAGCGCTTCGATCTTGGTGAGCTGGGCCTGGAGGTCGCCGTAGCGGCGCTCGCAGGCTATCTCATGCTCCGCGAGATGCCGTGCCGCCTCCGAGCGCACCCGCTCGATCTCGATCAGATGGGTTTCGGTCACGGGCATGTCTCCGATACGGCAACGCCGCGACGAACTGCCCGTCCCGGAGAACGGACCGTCACGGCGGGTTTTGCTTCCAGCTGGCCGGGAGCTCAGGCGGCTTGATCGGCCTCGTGCACGCGGGCGTCCTCGCCGACGGCGGTGATCTCGACCTGCTCGCCGCGGGGGCGAACGGCCATCACGCGCGCGCAGGCCCCAGGCCTCGCCGGGGCCGAAGGCGAAGTGGGTGCGTTCTTCTACCGCTCCGGTGTAAGGCGTGATGTCGAGGTCTTCGCCCAGCACCACGGTGCGCGCATCGCCGCCCGGGCTCACCGGCCAGGGGCCGCTCAAGCTCCCGTCGCGGCGGCGAAGCGCGAGGTAGTGGACTGGAGGCTCGGCCGTCTCGTCCCCCGGCTCCCATTCAAGTGGCTCGCTCAGGATGAGCGTGCGGCCGTCGACGGCCGTCACCTCGCCGCCCTGACCCCAGCGCGGCAGGTCGTGGGTGATCGCGATGAGATCGCCGTAGGTCGGGATCAGCCCCTCAAGCTCGGTGCGGAAGGTGACGATGCGCCGGCGGTAGCGATTGGCTCCGGCCATATAGAGACCCTCGCGCTCAGCCTGCGATGCGCCGGTGCAGCCGAACAGCTCCACCGTGGCGGGCATGTCGGCGGCTTCGGCGGCGCTGTCCGGCAATGATGCGACGATCTCGTCCGGGGTCCAGGTGCGCTCCGAGAAGTAGGTCACGGTCACCGCGTCGGCGGTGTCCTCGCCGGGCATGACGTACTGGACGCGGAAGCTGTCACGGACGATGTTGCGGGGGCCGAACAGCGCGACGGGCAAGGTGCGCGGTGCATCGCGGGCGATCCGCAGGATGCCGCCCTGCAGGAACGGCAGCGCCCGGCCGCAGCGGGCGATCCGGGTAAGTGCCTCCCAGACCGTGAGGCCCTGGTCGAACACGGCATCGAAGCGGTCACCCCGAGCCTGCCATACCGCATCGAGAGCATGCAGCGCGGTGAGATCGATGCGGGCATCGTCCAGACCCGCCCCGTACTTCGCCCGGGCGGCGTCGGCGAAGGCCCAGGCGATGGAGCGCGTGGGTTGCGGCTCCGACCAGCCGGTCTCCGGACCCCAGACCGGCAGCCTGCGAGTGACGATGACGTTGACGAGCCGCGCCGAGCGCTGCGAGAGATTGTCGGTGGCCCGCATCCTGACCGCCAGGAGCGTCACGTCGCCGAACGCAGGCGCATCTTCGAGGAAAGTCTTGAGGCCGCCCCAGCGGATCTCATGGCCGGCGCGCGCATCGCCGATCTTGTCGTTGGCGCGCCTGAGCCTGACCTCGTAGCGTCCGGCCGCAACCGTGTAGCGATAGCTTCTGCGTTGCGGCGTGTTCTTGTTCGCGGTCACGCTCTCCGAAGCGACCGCGATCCAGTTGCCGGCGACGACACCGTCATCGTCGACGGCACGGGCTTCGACATCCCACGTAATGGTGCGGTTGCCGAGATTGCCGTCATCGTTGGCGTAATAGAGCCCGCGCGGCATCACCACATCGATGCCGATTCTCGTGGCCCTCGTCCCGGCCGGGTTGGCGGTGAAGGGGCCGATCCAGCCATCCTCGCCCGCATCCCGCTGATTGGCCCCGATCAGCTCCTGGCCGGCGACCTCGGGAGCCGTCACCACGTCGGCCTGGAACAGGGTGACGCTGCCGCCGGGCGGAACGAACTGGGTCTCCACCTCTTCGAAGGAAGCGATCGGTGTGTCCTCGATGCGGACCTGCTCGAGGTCGTATTCGCCTTGGCCGATACAGTGCAGCTGATGCAGGTACTGGTCGTTGTTCCTGTATTCCACCCACGGTGTAGCCGCGAGGTCGGGATAGACCCGGTGGCGGCCGTAGATCACCGGGATCGGCTGGGTGAGGCGCGCCTGGTTACCCTGGGCGGCCAGCGAATAGGTCGGACTGGGAGACGGCACGCCTCTGCCGAAGCTGGGCGCGGCGGGCTTGGGCGGTGGCAGCAGGACATTGACCAGGGTGGTGCCGACGAGTGCCACGCCGGCGGTGATGAGCGAGACGCCGATCGTGGAGGTGACGCCGACGGCGCCGGCGATGACGCCGCCGAGATAGGGGGCGGCGACCATGACGGCGAGCATGAGGACGGTGCGCAGCGGGTTCTTGCCGCCCCCGCCACCGCCGCCCTGGGGCAGCGGCACGAACACCACCACATCGCCCGCGCCGATAATGGCGTCGTCCCAGCGGCCGCGTAGCACCGGTTCGCCATTGCGGAGACAGATCGTCGGACAGTTGAACCAATCTTGTCGCTTCCCTGTCCCAGGTTCGCCCGTCTCCGCCTCTTGGATGCCGCGCGCGTCGAGCCAGGCGCGGATAGTGAGTGGCTCGGTGACGGCTATCACGTCCCTGCCCCGCTCCGGGCGGAACGGGTTGTGCAGCATGACCACGGTGCCGGGCATCAGTGCTCTCCGGTGAAGCGGTATGTACCCTCGATGCGCCAGCCATGGGCGGTGAGATCGACGGGAAGCTGGAACACCACGCCGATATCGCGGGCGGCATGGAGCACGCCGCCGCCGTCGACCGTGAGCCACAGGCCCACATGGACCGGATGGCGGGACTGGCGCATCAGCACCGCGTCGCCTTCGCAGGGTCTATCCACGAGTTGCCAGCGCCGGCGCTCGGGGTGATCGCGGAAGCCTGCGAGCACGGCGCGCAGATCCGCGGCATCGACCGGGATCTCGGGCACCTCGATGGCGAAGCGCTCGCGCCAGCACCAACGCACCAGGCCCCAGCAGTCGAACGCGTGCGGTCCGCGTCCGCCCGCTTCCCACGGGCGGCCGATCAGGTCTTCGGCCCAGTGCATCTAGCGGGTCAGGCCCGGGAACCGCCTGGCGGTATAGAGATCGGACGGGAACGCCTTGTTGCCGATATCGAGCATGCGCGCCCTGCCGGTGGCGCGGAACACGTCGACCTCGATCTCGGTCAGAGTGAGCGTGATCGGCGGGTCCATCTGCGGACCCTCCAGGTCGGTCGAGAGATAGGGCCGGTAGGTGACCTCGATGGTCTCGCGCGAGGTCGCCGCGGCGTCGAGATGACGGACGATCTCGCGACTGACATTGTCCAGCGTCACCGTGATCTCGGGCACCGGCGCGGTGTCGACCGGCGGCAGTTCGAGTTCGAAGCCGAGCGCGATGAAGGGCACCATCCGCCCGGCGTCCTTCGGCGCGTCCGCCTCCAGGCGAGCCACCAGGCCGACCGGACCGCGGCTCTCCGCCGGCATGGCGTCCAGCACCGCTTCCACCTCCGCACCGCCCAGCCGCAACCAGTGTTCCGCGTCAGCGAAGTTCCTGACCACCCGAATGGCGGTAGGATTGCCGTCATCGTCGACGAAGGCAGGATGGCGCAACTCGAGGGTGTGCAGGATGACCGTGTCGGAGGGTGCGGAGGCATAGGCCTCGCGGAGCGCCTGCTCGAGAGCCGGATCGGGCATTCTCGTCGTCGCTCGACGTTATCATTCGTCGTCGTCGTCGTCGTCGCTGTCCGGCGACCACTGCGGGCCCTGTGGCCCCTGTGGCCCTTGCGGTCCCACAGACCCCCGGGGGCCGCGGATATCGGTAGCGGCCGCAGCGGTGGCGACGATGCCGGACGGGCCGAGATAGCCGCCGGCCGGCGCCACGCCGACGCCACCGGTCCAGTCCACGATGCGCAGCACGCGTCGTGCGCCGTGGTTATTGACCGCGAGCACCGGCGCCCAGCTGACGCCGCCGGCAAGAGCTGCATCGAGAGCCGCCTTGTCCGCGGCCGGCGTCATCGCGCGGGTCCGGTCTTGACCTGCGATCCCGTCCGCATCGGTGACGAGCACGACGAGGCCGGAACGGTCTTGGCTTGCGGTGCGAAGACCGAGCTGACGGGCTTGGACGACGCCGTCGCCGGTTCCGCTTTCGGTCTCGGCATCGCTCGCCAGGACGACGCCGGCGGCCAGCGCCGCATCGCGGGCCGCGATAGCCTGATCACGGGTGGCTTCGGTTGCCGCGACGCCTTGCGCGACCGCGGCCGCGGCGCCGGCAACGCCGGTCTCGACATCCCCGATCGCCTTGGCGACGCTCTTCACGGGGCCGCCTTCGGTGTCGACGGTGGTGGCCGCATCGCCGTGCACGATTTCATGGAGCAAACGGCTGTCGGCATCGGCGCGGGCCGCCGCCGCGCGCAGATCGGCTTCAATGGTCATGGTCGTCTCTCCCTGTGTGGGTCCCGGGCAGGGTCCGGTGAACGAGGTCGTGCAAGCCGTCGACGCTTGCGATAAGACCTGCCACCTCCTCGGTGAGCAGGATCGCCATGCCGGCTTCGCTGAGTGTCGGCCGGGCGCGAACTTCCAGTTCGCTGGTCACCTCCCAGAGCCGGCGGCGATAGAGCCGGGCCTCGAACTGGCGGGTGAAGCGGGCTTCCTGCGGCACCAGGCCGAGGCCGCCCAGGAGGTCGATCTCGAACCAGGCGCCGCCCTCGACCGCCGCCCAGCGGTACCACGCCTCGAACAGCGCGAACTGTTCGACGCGCATCACCCAGCGCACGGCGATACGGCTCGGCACGTTGGTGAAGCGCCGGCGCTGACGCGCCGGGCCGGCCTCCATCTCGGTGCGCAGGATCGCCTCGCCGGGCTGGATGGCGTAGCCGTCGAGGGTCGGCAGCGGCAGCTGATCCGGCCAGCGGACGATCACCGGAGGCTGCCGGCCGCCGGGTTGAGGCCGTAGCGGCGCTCCAGGGTCGGCGCCATGCCTTGGCCGCGGCCGATGTTGCGCGCCATACCGCCTTCGATCTTCTCGATCATGATGTCGAGGGTGAGATCGCCGCCCGGCTCGCGCCGCATATCGGCGGAAGCCCGGGTGCCCGGTGCGGTGTTGCGCACATTGACCACGACATTGACCGTAGGCCTTGCGGCCGAGATCGGTGCAAGGCCGCGCATCTGCCCGGGCGTGAATACGCCCTCGCCGCTACGCGCCACGATCGGCATCTCACTACCGACGATGCCGCCGCGGTGATAGCGGAACGCTTCGTCGAACACCCTCGGGTCGACCCTGCGGGTTGGGAAGGCGTCGCGGCCGATCACGCCGCCGGTATGGGCCAACATGGTTGAACCCGAGGATATCGGGAAGTCGCCGATCATCGGCGTGCCGGAGGACGTCGTAGCAACAGTACCCGTCCCACCGAAGACACTGCCGCCGATGGCGCCGAAAATGCTTCCGAGGATGTTGTTGAGCGGGCCCACCACCGCCATGCGGTAGGCGGCGCGGAGCGCTTCCTCGGCGATGGTGTCGAACAGGTCCTTGGCGGAGAACTTGCCGGTCATCGCCCACTCGACGAAAGCGTCCTCGCTCGCCTGCAAGGCGCGCGTCGTCGCCTGCTCGAACTGTTTTGCCGCGTCCGTGGCGTCGTCGAGATAATCGCGGATGGCGCGCCGCACCCCGTCGGACCATTCGCGGCTCGAGCGCAGCATGCGGTCGTAGGCCTCCTCGGACGCCCGGCCGAAGGTCTCCTGGTCGATGGCGCCGGCATCGAGCAACTCCCGGAGCCGTTCGATCTCGTCGGCGTAAGCTTCCTGCGCCGTGCGCAATCGTTCGGTCAATGCTTCGCCCTCGGCACGCAGCCGGTTGGCCTCGCGTTCGGCCTCGTTGCGGGCTTCGATCGCGCGCTGCTCGTCATAGAGCGCACCGGCAAGCGCGCGCACCTGGCCCCGCTGGGCATCCGTCGCCTCGGCCGAGGGACGGCGCAACGCCTGACCGACGAAGCGCTGGCGGTCGGTCATGGCGAGCGCGTCCTGTTCGGCCCTGAGCCCCTCGAGGAGACGCCGGTTGGCCTGGGCCCGCCGGTCGGCGGTCTCGGCCTCGCGCCGGGCGAGCGCGGCGAGCTTGTCGTCCCTGACCGCGGCGGCGCCGAACAGCAGGCGTTCGACCATTTCTGGATCGGCGCCGGCCTCACCTAGCTCCTTGAGCTCGTTATCCAGCTTGCGGTACTCCTCGCGGATGCGCTCGGCGCCCTGGTAGCGCAGCTGGAACAGCTGAGTGTTCAGGCCCGTCTCGATCTGCAGGAGACGCCGCGCCCGCTCCTGGGCGGCCTTTTCGTCCACCGTGGTCCCGGCAGTCTGGCCGTCGCCGCCGGCGGCGGCCGCGCGCTCGGCGCGGCGCTTCTCGGCCGCCGCCTGCATCCAGGCGAGTTGGGCCGCCCATTGGCGGTAGATCGCGACCGTCTCCTGCAGCTCCTCGGTCAGGTTCTCGCGCTCGGTTCCCCACAGCCACTCCCAGAACGACCGGTCGTCGTTCTCTTCGGGCAGCGCCTTGAGCTCCCGGGCGATCTCGATCAGCTCCTGTTTGCGTTCTTCCACCTCGCGGCGCGTCGCCCCGAGGCTCAAATCCTCGAAGTTGAAGTCGCCCTCGGCGATCAGCTTGAGCCTCTCGTAGGCATCGCCCGCATCGACCGCGACGTTGGCAAGCCAGGTCGAGAGGTCGGCGAGCGCCGGCGCGAGGCCCAGTACCGCGTGTGACATTCGCCGAGAGCACTTGGCCGAGGGTGTCCATCTCGTCCTTGGCCCGCTCCGCGTTCCGGATCAGCTCCTCGTCGAGCACGATGGCGAGATCGTGGGCGCGCTGGCGCAACCGGTCGAGCGATTCGACGCCGTCGCGAATGAGGTTGGCCATCAGCGGGCCGACGGTACGCCCGAAGGCGGCGGCGAGAAGCGCGTTGCGATCGAGCGTGTTGCCCAGCGAGGAGGCGCGGCGAATGATGATATCGAAGGCCTCGTCGACCGTGCGCGCGGCCTGGACATTGGCGAGCAGCGCCGGGTCCATCTTCTTGAGCAGCGTGATCAGCGTGCCGGTGCCGCTCCGGGCCTCGCCGACGCGTTTCGAGAACGCCACCATGGCGCCGTCCAACTGCCCGGTCGAGACGCCGGCGAGCCCGGCCGCGTAGCGCAGCTCCTGCAGGGTGTCGGTGCCGACGCCGATGGCGCCGGAGAGCTTGCCGATGGAATCGGCCGCGGCGATCGACCGGTTGATGAGCAGCGCGATCCCGCCGCCGCCGGCGATGCCGGCGACCACACCGCCCAGGAGCCGCATGCGGCTGCGCAGGCCCGAGGCCCGGTCGCCCAAAGTGGACAGCCCGCGCGAGGCCTTGTCGGAGGCGCGGTCGATCTTCTTGATCGAGCGCTCGCCGCTGGTTCCCACCGAGACCAGGTCGGCCTTGACCCGGTTGCCGCCCTCGACGGCAAGCCGGACCGCGTAAGTGTGGCGGGCCTTGGCCATGGAATGATTCCCTTAACTAAACTATGATCAGGGAAGACTTGGGCCTGTCTTGGGACCAGGGTTGGTGCGCTGGCATGGAACGGGCCATGGGAATACGCATTCAGCCCCGCGACATCGACGTCCCCAAAGACGATCCGTTCAAGAACGATCTACTCGGCCGGCGGGAGGCCGTAGACACCCTCACGCACCTCGTCGGTAACCTCGAGGGTCCATGCGTCCTGGCGGTCGATGCCGCGTGGGGTGCCGGCAAGACCACGTTCCTCCGGATCTGGGCGCAGCACCTGCGCGACCAAGGTTTCCCGGTGGTCCAGTTCAATGCCTGGGAGACCGACTTCTCCGAGGACCCCTTCGTCACACTCTCCACCAAGCCAACAGAGGGTCTCCGCAAATGCGCCGGCGAGCCGTTGGGCGGAAAGATTGACGCCATCAGTGAGGCCGCGAAAGACGTACTTCGAAGTGTCGCTCCAGGCGCTATCCGGCTTGCAGCCGCCGCTCTTCCAATTGTCGGCGTCGAGCTGGGTAAGGTCTTCAGTGCATACGCCGAGGAAAAACTGTCCCAGCACCAGAAGGCGGGGGAAGCGGTCGGCAAATTCACGGACGTTCTACAGGACGCAGCGAATACGCTGTCAGAAGAGCGCAAAGGCCGACCCCTAATCTTGATGATCGACGAGCTCGACCGGTGCCGCCCCTCCTATGCCGTCGAGCTGCTCGAAGTCGCCAAGCACCTGTTTTCGGTGGAACGCATCGTCTTTGTGCTGGCCGTCAATCGCGACCAACTCGCACACTCGGTCAGGGCCCTGTACGGCAGCGACTTCGACGCCGAGGGATATTTGCGCCGGTTCTTTGATGTCGACTTCCGACTTCCTGAACCCAGCCGAGATGCGTTTATCGCCGCACAGCTCCTGGCTACAGAGGGTCGCCGACTACGTCGATCAAACAACGGAGAACCCATTGTACTTCTATCCCATCAATTCCGCGGCGGAAATGAAAAGGAAAAGGTGGAGACCTCCAACAACCGGGGGATTTGACGAAGATTTTGGTGTGCTGTCCGACTTTCGCTGAGATCGGCGGTGTTGACGTCCGCAACCATCCGCCGTTTCGTTCTCGGCGGAGGGTTTTGGCGCTATTCAGGCGGACTCATACCATGGCGGCCCTGCGCTCATGGAAGATCAGACGCTGGAAATTGTAAGCCAGGTTGGCGAGGCCGATCTTGGCCTCCGCCCGCTTGAGCCCGATGGTACGGATGAAAAGGCCCATGCGATCCTTCTGCTGGGCGAAGACGTGCTCCACATGCGCACGGACCGCTGACTTGCGGGCATTGGCCTGGGCGGTCGCCTTGGGCATGGCCCGGCCCGGCGGCTTCTTGCGGTGGATGTGGGAGACCCGACCCTTGCCGGCCAGCCACGCCTCGTTGGCCTTCGAGCGATAGGCGCTGTCAGCCCACACGCCGGCGGCCAGATTGTCGCCGGTGACGAGCTGACGCAACATCTTGCCGTCATGGCGGGCGGCATCGGTCACAGCCGAGCTGCGGATGAAGCCGTAGGCCCGATCGATGACGACATGATTCTTGTAGCCGAACACCGGGATCGCGATGTCGGGCATGCGCCGTTGCGACCCGGCGGGGTTCTTGCGCCGCCCGGTCTTCACCGTCCACCGCGCATCCGTGTCCTTCTGCGCCGCCTTGGCTGGCTGATCGGGCCAGACCTCGGACGCGCTCTTGCCCGCCTTGATCGCCCGCTTCTCGTCATCGCTGTGGCGCTGCTTGGGCGCCGATACCAACGTCGCATCGACGATCTGCCCGCCCATCGCCAGATAGCCGCACCGGCGCAATTCGCCATCGAAGGCGGCAAACAGCTTATCCATCGCCCCGGCCCGGACCAGACGCTCGCGAAAGGTCCATATGGTGTTGCGGTCCGGCGTCGGCGCTCCGAGATCGAAGCCTAGGAAGCGAAGCCAGCTCAAGCGATCGCGGATCAGAAACTCCATCCGCTCGTCACTCACCGTGTGCCGCGCGGCCAGGATCAGAACCTTGAGCATCGCCACCGCATCGTAGGCCGGGCGGCCACCTTTCGATCCGTCCGAATAGCCCAGCGCCGCCTCAAGCGGCGCGCGGAAAATCTTGAAGTCGACGACCTTTGCCAGCACCTCCAACGGATCACCCGTCGCCGAAAGCTTTCGAAGATGATCCGGTAAGCCGAACAGACCAGCCTGCCTCATCAATACCTCCTCAAACCGAACCGCCGTAGAGAATCACAACGAGGCAAAATTCACGAGGTAAATGGAGGCGTCCCGCTGCGCCAAGTCATTCGCCGCGGTCTCGATCCCGCTGTCGGCGGCCATGCGCTGCAGCATCTGGCGATAGCTTTCGCCGCTGTCGCGGCGCACGATCGAGCGCAGCGCCGCGTTCGCCTCCATGGTCGAAGCATCGACCCCAATCCGCTCGCCCTCGACCAGGCCGTGCTCGCCAAGAACGTCCAGCACCCAGGCGAACACTGCCTCATGCACCGCGTGCGGCTGCGGATCGTGCTCAACGACGAGTGGTCAGGCACACGTGTGCGCGCCTCCAGGCGCAAGAACTCACGCAGCGACAAGCTGTCGGCGCACCGCCACTCCAACGCCCGCTCACTGTCGAGGCCTTCGAAGTAGCCGACCAGGTGCATCCGGAAGTAACGCCCCGGTGGGATTCCCGGACGTCCGATCCCTGGCGCGTAATAGGGCTCACACAGGTCCTCGGCGAACGCATCGAAACCGGCATCGACCAGCCAGCTGGTCGTAAAACACGTGGCCGGGCGAGCGAGGCATCTCTGCCCAACTGACCATCGTCAGATGGCCGCGACTTTTTCAACGGGCTGTTAAGCAGCTCGACATCGGTTATTTCTTCTATACGGGGTCCTATTCAGACGACATTCTGGATGTCCTTGATCCTGCCGAAAAGACAATCGTTCATATTCCGAGCGTCGTCTCCCGCGAAAGCACGAAAGACAAAATCGGGGAGGTCGAGTACATCATCGAGGAGCTCGGAGAATGGGAGGGCACTGATCCAGCGACGGGCTTCCAGTTGGTCAAGTCATCGGACGGTCGTGTTCTGAGGATTGCTGATCTTGTTGATGATGATCCAAACAAACGGGACAAGGTCGTGTCGGCCCTCAAGGAGCCTGATTTGCCAGTACGACATTGTCTGCTTTGACGAGGTCTCGGGCATCTCCTTCGATCAGAAAGATGGCGTGAATATCATGAAGGGCTACATGGCCTCTGGCCAGTTCAGCCGCGGCAAGGAGAACATCCGCGCCGAGGGCAGCCTTGTAATGGTCGGCAACCTCGACGTCGACGTGGACCAGCAACAGCGGATAGGGCATCTCCTGAGCCCTCTGCCTCCCGAGATGCGGGACGACACCGCATTCATGGACCGGCTACATGCCTATGCGCCCGGGTGGGACTATCCGAAACTCAACCCCGACGAACACCTGACCGACCACTTCGGCTTGGTCAGCGACTTCCTCAGCGAATGTTGGAGCCGGCTGCGCAACGGAAATCGGGTCTCTGTGATGCAGGGCAGAGTTCACCTGGGCGGAGCACTGAGCGGACGCGATATCGAAGCGGTGAACAAAACCGTCAGCGGTTTGATCAAGTTGCTGTTTCCCGACCCAGAAATGCCAATCTCCGACGAAGACCTTGAATGGACTGTGCGGTTGGCGCTCGAAGCGCGACGGCGCGTCAAGGAACAGCAGAAGCGGGTATTCAAGAGCGAGTTCCGGAACACCCATTTCAGCTACACCCTCGGTCCAGAGGGCGTCGAGCAGTTCGTGGCGACACCGGAGCTTCACAGCGATGAGGCAATCGACAGCGATCCTCTTCCCCCCGGGCAAGTCTGGGGTGTCAGCCTCGGTTCTGCGGAAACCGGCCCTGGTCTCTACCGGATCGAAGTCACTTGCGGACCCGGCAGCGGTGTGAAAGTCTTGAACCAGCTGACGCCGCCTCCTTTCCGGGAGAGCGTAAGGGTCGGCGAACAGAATCTCTATACACGCGCAAAGGAACTGGTCGGTGACCGAAACCCGCGCGAAGACGAGTTCTCAGTCCAGATGCGCCCCATGGACGCCGATAAGACCGGCGAGGGTCTGGGGGTTCCAGTCATTATTGCTTTCTGCGGTGCCCTTTTGGGCCGAAACACGCGCGGAGGCACGATCGTAGCCGGCGCACTGAACCTCGGCGGTTCGATCGAGATGATCCCAAACGCTGTGCGGATTGCGGAACTGGCGATCGACAAACAAGCGCAGACGCTTTTGATGCCGGTGTCTGCGCGCCGACAGCTCAATGATTTGCCTGACGAGCTTTGGACGAAGGTCAATATAGAGTTCTACAAAGATGGTCCTGACGGCGTGTTCAAAGCGCTGATGGAGTAATCCGTATCTTCAGCGGATGGATGAAATGCCAGCACCGGTCACAGCCGCCATGCTCTACGACCTGGTCCAATGCACACACCGACCGGCGATGGATCTATTCGGCGATTGCGCGAAGCGCGATGAAATCAACGCCTTCGTCCAGCTTCTCTGGGAAAAGGGCACGGCGTTCGAGCACCAGGTGATAGACGGCCTGGAACTGCCCCTTCTCGATCTATCGCGGTATGCCGGCGACGAGAAGGAGCGACAAACCTTCGAGGCCATGCAGCGCGGCGAGCCGCTGATTTACAGCGCCCGCATCACCGCGGATGATCTTCTGGGAGATCCCGACCTGCTACGACGGGAGGGGGATGGCTACGTGGCGGGGGACATCAAGTCCGGATCAGGGGAATATGGCGACGGCGACGACGCCAAGCTGAAGGAACACTACGGGGTGCAGCTCGCCCTATACACGGACATCCTGGAGCGCCGTGGATTGGCCGGCTCAAAGCGCCCGTTCGTGTGGGACATCCACGGGGAAGAGGTCACTTACGACCTTGAGGAGCCCCAGGGCAAGCGGAACCCGTGGACCATATGGGAGATCTATCAGGACGCGCTGGCCCGAGCGCAACGCATCGTCGCGCGGACCGAAAAGACCTATCCGGCCTACTGCGGAGCCTGCAAGCTCTGCCATTGGTACACAGCTTGCCTGTCGGATCTCGAAAATTCAGACGACTTGACGCTCCTACCTGAGCTCGGCCGGACCAGGCGCGATACGATGGTCGACCGAATCCCGACCGTGTCCGACTTGGCGACAGCAAACGTCGATGGATTTATCTCGGGGAAGAAGACGATATTCAGGGGCGTCGGCCCCGACATGCTCCGGAAGTTCCACGACCGCGCCAAGCTCAACAAGACGAAAGGTGCCGGCCCCTACCTGACAGCGCCGATCAGCCTGCCCCACTCTGAGACAGAGCTATTCTTCGATATCGAGGTCGATCCGATGCGCGACATCTGTTACCTGCACGGTTTCGTCGAGCGCCTCGGCGGCGATAATTCGACCGAGCGATACGTCGCCTTCTTCGCGGACCAGGTCAGCGGCGACGAGGAAGAGCGGGCCCTCGCCGAGGCGTGGCGGTACATTGGCGATCATCAGCCCTGCGTCGTCTACTACTACTCAAAGTACGAGCGCACGATTTGGCGAAAGCTGCAATCGAGCTACCCATCGATCTGCGCCGCCGACGACATCGAGGATCTATTCCATCCAAGCCAGTCGGTCGATCTCTACTACGACGTCGTGAAGAAGGCGACCGAGTGGCCGACCCGTGACCACTCGATCAAGACACTCGCCAAGTTCTTGGGCTTCAACTGGCGGGACACGCACCCCTCGGGTGCGGCCTCGATCGAATGGTTCGACCGCTGGATACAGACTGGAGATACCGCGGTCAAACAGCGGATTCTCGATTATAACGAGGACGACTGCGTCGCGACGCGCGTGGTGCTCGACGGCATCCGGGCTCTTTAGCTGGTATAAATCTGGGCCTCGACCTCGCGTCGCCGCATGAGCCCCTTCAACTTCCGACCACCGGCCCAAACCCACCGCCGAAACTCCGCCGGCACGGTTTCGTGCTCCTCGCGGTTGACCTTCCGCCGCAGAGTCGAGCGCTGTAGCGCGCCCGATCCAAGATTGAATGTGAACGAAACGAGCCCATCGAACTGGCCGTCGTCGAGGGCCACCCGGATTAACCTAAGAACGGCACGTTCCGATTTCTCGACATCGTTTCGGAGAAGCGCCTCTCCGGCCTCCTCACCAATGCCGTCCTCGTAGCGTTCGCGCTCGTGATCCTGCACGACATGGCCATAACCGATCGTCGGCCAGCCGGCCGGGCAGGTGTAGACATTCGGGCTGAACCCCTCGAATCCCTTGATCAGATCCAGCCCATCCTGGGTAACGCGGCGCATGGTGTCATCGCCCTTGGCGCAGCTTGCTGAGCGCCCGCTGGCCGAACCAGAAGCTCATGGCGGCGGCGAACAGCGCCTGGGTTTCCGGGTCCCAGATACGCGGCAAGGCCTCGGCGAGGAGAATCCCCTCGACGACGATCAGCACGTAAAGCGCCGATCCCTTCACGCTCGCGAACAGCAGGAAGAAGGCGTAGGTGATGATCGGACGAACCGAAGCGCGCAGAGCATCGACCCACGCCACTCCGACAGGGCGGTCGTGTTTATAGAGCGCCTTGCTCTCCGCGATGTCCGCCTGGACCTCGATCTCCTCCAGCCGCTGCCGATGACCGAGCCGTGCCTATCCGGTTAATTCGTACACCCACTACATGTAGGATGCTTCCACTCGCCGGAATATAGCTCGGCGTAGGTTGGAGCCTCGGCCTCTCCTGCGATTCCGAGCAATGAGCGGAAGGCGTTGAACGGGTAAAACCGCCTGTTGAAGCGGAACGTGAACTCATTGAGGTAGGCTTGTAGATGCTTTGCGCTCACGCCATGGTGGATGCCACTGAGCCAATTCTTCAGGTTGCTGAAGACGAGGTGGATGATCGGCATGAACTCTTCGGCCACCTCGGGGTCGCCGCATTCGGCAATGGCGTGGTGATCATAGCCGCGTGTCCGCAAGCTGCCATAGCCACTCCAATCGTCGGTGACGATCAGCGACCCCGGCATAACGGCGTTCTCGACGAAGCCACATAGCGAATCGGCGCTGCGGTCGGCAGCGACGGACAGCCGCACGCGCCCGGCGTAGCGGCCATCCTTCCGCTTGTCCTGCGCGGTGCCGGGCTCCCTGTGGCTGACTTCGACGGCAGCAGCCACCAGCGTCTTGTGGTGAACGCCTCGGCCTTCACCACGCATCCGGCCTCCAACATAGGTTTCGTCCACCTCGACATGCTCTCCTGCCCTGGCACCGATCCGATCCTGATCGGGCCGCACCATACCCGCGCGGAGCTTATGCAGGATGCCGAAGGCGGTTTCGTACCGCGTCAGCCCAAGCTGCCGCTGAAACTGCACCGCCGACATGCCCGGCGTCTGGCTGGCGACCAGATAGGCGGCCCAAAACCACGTGCTCAAAGGCGTGTGGCTGCGCTCCATGACCGTGCCGACGGTCAATCCCGTCTGGCGGCGGCAAGCGCGACAGGTCAGGACGCCAGGCCGCGTGGCGATGCGGAAAGGTTCACCCACGACGCCGCAGCGCGGGCAGGCGAACCCGTCACCCCAGCGAGCCCTTTCCAGGTAGGCGGCGCACGCCGCATCGTCGGAGAAAAGTCGCTGAAACTCGGGGAGGGATTGCGGGAAGGGCAGGTCGGTGCGGTCGAGAACGTCCATGACCCACTATCCGTTGTACGCACACAACCTATCCCTAGTGCGCGTGTATGCGTCAAGCGGATAGGGACGGACCGAGCTTCATCTGCTCCATCTGGCGGTCGAGGATCGCGAGCTCGTGCTTGCGGTCCTCCCGCTCCCGGAACAGGCCGAGCAGATCGGGAAACGCGCTGGTGACAAATCCCAGCAGGCTGCCAAGCAACGTAAGCATCAGTGACCTCCCCCGAACAGCTTCAGCTTGATGACGAGACCGGCAATCACCCGTGCTCCCTGAACGGCAGGCCGATATAGGAGTTCACCCAGTCCGGAATCATCAGAAGAGGCCCGGATACTCACTCGGCACGTAGGAGTGTCCCGGAAACGGCTCGTTGAGCACGTCCTCGAAGGCGAGCTCGCCGGTGACGGTAAGCGCATCGTACTCGGCGGACACCAGGGTCATGTTGAACGGCCCCGCTTCCACGGTATCGGGCGAAGCGGCCATCACCACTTCGAGCCCGACCAGCAGCGGCGAGGAAATGCCCCGCAAACTTTTGACGATCTCCCGGTCCACATTGTCGATGCGGAGCGTGACACGGGCGACGCTTTCCGGGTCTTCGTCTGGAAGCGCAATCTCGAAAGGATAGGCGATGTAAGTATCGCCGCGGCTCGTCACGTCCTCGGTGTTGTTCACCACCCGGATCGGCTCGGCGAGGTCCTCGTGGTCGAGGGTCAGCAGCAGCAGGAATATCTCGTCGGTCTCCTGCGCGTTCACCGCCTGGCGGGCGGCCAGGGACAACGTTCGGCTCATGGCAAGATCTCCAAACGCATGGACGCTTGCCACAGTGTGCCCCGTGCGACGGGCGTGTAGCTGGGCGGCTCGACGAACCGGAAGGCCACGGCCGTGCCGCCGCGCGGGTGCTTCCAGTCGAAGGACAACGCGCCGCCGGCGACGGTCGAATCGAAGAACGAGTCCAGGGTGGCAACTTGCGCTGTCGTCAGCCGAAACTGGCACTCGATGTTCCGGACGCCCGCCGTGAACCGCCGGCGCACCTTGGGCGGGCCCGCCTCCATCTGCGAGCGGATCACCGTGGAAGGCGCTTGCTCGCTGAACCCTTGCGCCAACGGCTCCTGCGGCAGAGACGCCGGCCAAACAGCGTTGGTCATCTCGGCACACCCCGCCGGTTGATCCCGAACGCGCCGCTCAAGGTCTGGTCGAACGCTCCTTGGGCAATGCCGCGGTTGACCTCGTCGCGGATAAGGACGCGGACGATCCGCCGGCCATCGGGGCCGCGTTCGCTAGAAACTTCCGGCCGGGCGCCGCTGGTCCGTTGATCGATCACCTGCACCACGACCTCGGACCCGAAAGCACGGCGCATCTGTTCGGGCCAGCCGATCACCTGGACGCCTCCATTTACCTCGTGAATTTTGCCTCGTTGTGATTCTCTACGGCGGTTCGGTTTGAGGAGGTATTGATGAGGCAGGCTGGTCTGTTCGGCTTACCGGATCATCTTCGAAAGCTTTCGGCGACGGGTGATCCGTTGGAGGTGCTGGCAAAGGTCGTCGACTTCAAGATTTTCCGCGCGCCGCTTGAGGCGGCGCTGGGCTATTCGGACGGGTCGAAAGGTGGCCGCCCGGCCTACGATGCGGTGGCGATGCTCAAGGTTCTGATCCTGGCCGCGCGGCACACGGTGAGTGACGAGCGGATGGAGTTTCTGATCCGCGATCGCTTGAGCTGGCTTCGCTTCCTAGGCTTCGATCTCGGAGCGCCGACGCCGGACCGCAACACCATATGGACCTTTCGCGAGCGTCTGGTCCGGGCCGGGGCGATGGATAAGCTGTTTGCCGCCTTCGATGGCGAATTGCGCCGGTGCGGCTATCTGGCGATGGGCGGGCAGATCGTCGATGCGACGTTGGTATCGGCGCCCAAGCAGCGCCACAGCGATGACGAGAAGCGGGCGATCAAGGCGGGCAAGAGCGCGTCCGAGGTCTGGCCCGATCAGCCAGCCAAGGCGGCGCAGAAGGACACGGATGCGCGGTGGACGGTGAAGACCGGGCGGCGCAAGAACCCCGCCGGGTCGCAACGGCGCATGCCCGACATCGCGATCCCGGTGTTCGGCTACAAGAATCATGTCGTCATCGATCGGGCCTACGGCTTCATCCGCAGCTCGGCTGTGACCGATGCCGCCCGCCATGACGGCAAGATGTTGCGTCAGCTCGTCACCGGCGACAATCTGGCCGCCGGCGTGTGGGCTGACAGCGCCTATCGCTCGAAGGCCAACGAGGCGTGGCTGGCCGGCAAGGGTCGGGTCTCCCACATCCACCGCAAGAAGCCGCCGGGCCGGGCCATGCCCAAGGCGACCGCCCAGGCCAATGCCCGCAAGTCAGCGGTCCGTGCGCACGTGGAGCACGTCTTCGCCCAGCAGAAGGATCGCATGGGCCTTTTCATCCGTACCATCGGGCTCAAGCGGGCGGAGGCCAAGATCGGCCTCGCCAACCTGGCTTACAATTTCCAGCGTCTGATCTTCCATGAGCGCAGGGCCGCCATGGTATGAGTCCGCCTGAATAGCGCCAAAACCCTCCGCCGAGAACGAAACGGCGGATGGTTGCGGACGTCAACACCGCCGATCTCAGCGAAAGTCGGACAGCACACCAAAATCTTCGTCAAATCCCCCGGTTGTTGGAGGTCTCCACCTCGCCCTGCTTGGCGATGACCGGCACCTCACCGGCCACGATTCCGCCGCCGTGGAAACGGGAGGCATGATCAAAAATAGCGGGGGCCACTTGGCGCATGGGCAACGAGGTGCCCCCAATGACGCCACCCGTATGCGCCACCGCGTAACCCCCAGTCCCATAGGCCGGTGCATTCAAGACCGGAGGCGCGGAGGTGCTTCCGCCCGAAGATCCGAAGAAGTCGAAACTGAAACTCCCGATCAGCCCCTCGAGAAAGCTCTCCATGGGCTTGAAGATCAGAAGCCGATAGGCCGCCCGGAGCGCGGCTTCCTCAAGCGTTGAGAAGAAGTCCGCAACCGACAGTTTGCCGGTTCGGGCCCAATGACCCAGGCGTCCTCGGAGGCTTTCAGGGCGCTGGACGTGACATCCTCGAACTGCCGCGCCGCGTCGCCGGCCTCCCGGCCATAGTCCCGGAGCGCCCGCTGGACTCCGTCTGACCACTGCCGGCTCGCCCGCAGCATCCGCTCGTATGCTTCCTCGGTCGCCCGAGCATAGGTCTCGTGGTCGATGGCGCCGGCACGAAGAAGCTCGCTCAACTCCGCGAGCTCGACCTTGTAGGCTTCCTCCGCGGTACGGAGGTTTTCTGTAAGGACGCGGCCTTTCTCCTTGAGCTTGGTGGCTTCCTGCTCGGCCTTGTTGCGGGCCTCGATGGCTTGTTGCTCATCGAACAGGGCGCCGGCCAGTTCCCGCACCTGGCGGCCCTGCTCATTGGTCGCTTCCGCCGAGAGCCTACGCAAAGCCTGAGAGACGAACCTCTGCTTGTCGGTCATGGCCAGGGCGTCATGCTCGGCTCGAAGCCCTTCAATGATCTTCCGGTTGGTCTCGGTGATCCGATCGGCCTCCTGTTCCTTGGCGGCCAATCGCGCCAGCTGGGCGTCACGGACGGCCGCCGCCTGGTCCGTCAGGGCGTCCACTTGGACTTGGTTGCTTCCGTCCGGGGCCAACAACGCCATTACGTCCTTGGCCAGCCGTTCATACTCGGCCCGGATGCGGTCCGCCCCCTGGTGGGTCAGGGTGAACAGTTGCCGCTGCAAGTCCTTCTCAATTTGCGCGACCTGCCTGGCGCGGTCCTGGGCAGCCTTGATGTCCACTTCGACGGAGCCAGAGGGGCCGCCGGATTCGACCGCCGGGCCAGGCTTGCCTCCCTTATCCCTCTGCATCCAGGCGAGCTTTGCCGCCCATTGCCGATAGACGGCCGTTTTTTCCTCTAGTTGGCGTTCCAGCGCCACCTTGCGGCCCCAGCCGATGGGATCGTCCAGGAAGCCGATGTCGCCGAGTTCCCTCAGTTCACGGGCGATCTCCTGGAGTTCGGCGCGGCGTTCCTCGACGATTGCCCGGGTGCTTCCGAGGCTCAAGGAATCGAAGTTGTAATCCCCCTGGGCCAGGAGCTTGAGTTGTTCGTAGGCGCCGCCGGCCTGGCTGGCGAGCCCAGCCAGTTCCTTGACCGCGGCGGCAACGCCGGGCGCCAGGTCTTCACCGATGGCGCGGGCGAGGGACTTTACATTGTTCCACATCAACTCCGTTTGATTGTTCAGGCTTTCGAAGGCTTTCGCTGCTTCCTCGTTCAATGCGGTGGCGTTCGCGGTCTCGCGGTTGGCAAGATCGAGAGCCTGGGCGAGGAGGTCGGCGCGGTTCGCCAGCACCGGGATGGTTTTTAGCAGACGCTGGTCGGCCAGGCCCAATGCCGCCATGGCGTCCACCGTCGAACCGCCGGCGTCGCCTACGCGCTTCAGCCCTTCGATGAACAAAACAAAAGCCGCCGTGGAATCCTTTTGGAACAGCCTCTTGATCTCTTCGCCGGTCCTGCCGGTGATCTTCGTGAGTATCTCTAGATGTTCCCCTCCGCCGCGGATGGCAGCGTCCATCATGCGCATGACCCGTCCGACCGATGTGCCCGCCACCTCCGACTTGACGCCGACGGCGGCCATCGCCGCGGCCAATGCCGAGGCCTGGGCGGAACCCACCCCGAAGACGGCGGCGCCGCGGGCGATCTCGGTGGGCATCTCGGCGATCTGGCTTTCCGTCGCCGCGAAGTTGTTGCCGAGTGCGACGATCACGGATCCCAGCACATCGACCTTGCCCATGGCCTCGCCGGTGATATTGAGAATGCGCGCGAGCGCAATGGCCGCCTCATTGCCGCTGAGGTCCGTCGCCGTACCGAGCTTGGCGACGGTCTCTGTGAATTTGAGGATGTTGCCGGCGCCCTTCACCCCAAGCTGGCCGGCGCTCTGGGCGATGGCCAGCAGCTCGTCGGTAGCCACCGGGATGCGTTTGGAAAGGGCGTCGATGTCCTGGCCCAAGGACGCCAGTTCGGTCTTTGACAGGTTTGCGGTCTTACCGACGCCGATTAACCCGGCCTCGAAGTCGGCATAGAGTTTCACCATCTCGTGCAAACCGCGGACGGCCCCGGCGGCGGCGATCACGCCGTAAAGGAGTTTCATGCGCCGGCCCAGGGATTGGGCGCGATCAGACAGCCTGGAGAGCCCGAGCGATGCCTTGCCACCGGCGGTCTCGATCTTCTTTAGGGACCTGTCGCCGGTCCGGCCGACATCCATGAGTTCGGCCTTGACCTCGCCGCCGCCGCCTACCGTGAGGCGGATCGCGTAGGTGTGCCTGGATTTGGCCATTGGTTAGTCCGTGTCCTTTTCGTTCATCGCCTCGACCAGCCCATTCTCCGCCGCCTGCAGCAGTTCCGCGACCACGGCGAGGTCCAGACCTCGCGCCTCGGCGATTCTCAAGGCGGCGGTCATGTCGACGCCCAGCACATGGCCTGACGGCGCCAGGCGCAGCTGTCCGAGGCAAGCCATGAGCACGTCCCAGGCTTGGTGTTCTTCCGGTGTTTGCAGGGCATGCTCAACGTAGGGGCAGCGTTCACCGCTTGCTCCTATCCCGCCTTGCGCGCAGGCCGCGCCGTCTTCCCGGCATCCTTGGCAGTATCCGGGCCCTCCGCCTGGCTTGAAATGCCAGAGGCAGAGAGCCCTGATGCGTTTTTTGCGGCGTTGAGCAGCATCTGCTGGAGCGTCAGCTTCTGCAGGAACTGCTCGCCCACGGGGTAAAGGTCCATCACCGCAATGATGTTGTCGCGGGTGACCGGGGGATCGTCCTCGATGCCGGTCCAGGCGGTGACATGCGGCGCCGCCAGTTCGTAGACGACCTGGCATTGCAGGAACCCATCCCGTTCCGGCTCAATGTCCAGGTCAGGAAATCCGTCCAGGGGCAGGCCGGATTCCTTGCGGTCGCGGGCCTGGGCTTCAACGGCCTCGACCCGTCGCCGCGACGCCGACTGCGCCGCCGCCATGCTTGCCGTGGTCAGCGGTTTGACCGTCACCCTGATGCCGTAGGGCAATTCAATGTCGTAGGGTTTGCTCGGTTGCTTGAGGGAGATCATGCGTACTCCGTTCCGTCCAAATCGTTGATGAGGGTCACCGTGAGCATCCGCTCGGCGGCATCGTTCTTGGCGCCCTGAAAGTCGAAGCTCGCCTGCACGCCGCCAGGACCGTCAACGGCCAGCTTCGGCTTGGGCAGGTAGACCTCGTGGGCAGCAAACAGGACCTTGGACGCGCCGACGGTGTATCCAAACTCCAGGTCCACCGGCGTGCCGCCGGCAGCGGCGTCGATCAGGCCGGTGTCGGCGAAACGCACATCGATGCGCCCCGTCAGCGCCGCAACTGTCGGATCGGCGCCTTCGATCAAGCCGTCGGAGCGGATGGTCTCGATCTTCTCCAGGTTGTTGGAATAGGTGAGCGAACCGGAGGTCAGGTTGCCGACCGGCTGTCCGGTCTTGGTGATGGAGCCCTGGAACTGGCTGATACGTGTAAATGCCAAGGTGCTGGGCGTGCCCCTTGCGTGGTCGCCGAGCGACTTTCTCCCTGGGCCACGGCGTTGATGGTCGCCGCCGCCGCGCCGGAGCGCTGGAACTCCAAGGCGATGGAGTTGAGCACCACACCCCCATGCATGAAGAAGGCGGGCACTTGGGCCATGCCGATCTCGATGGAATAGCTTGGCAGAACATCCGCGCCCGAGGCAAAGACGTGGTCGAATGTGCCGTCCAGGTTGTCCGTGGAGACCGGGTCGCCGAACAGTCCCGTCAGCCAGAAGCCGAGGTAACGGGGGTCGACGGGGACGATGATATCGCCTTCGTCATTGATCACATCTTGCAATGGGGCCAGAGGATCGCGCCCCTGGCCCAGCACCGGATCGTCGATCAGTCCCTGTTCGCTCCCCAAAGAGCAGCGGTTGAAAGGCATGCGCACGTAGTCGCCGCTCGCCTGCGTGCCGTAGGCGGTCTCCCGCTTGAGCAACAGCGTGGCGTTGGCGCCGTAGGATCGGGCCATCTCAATTTCTCCCGATGTTGTTAGGAAACCAGCGCCCAGTAGTTAGCCAAGGGGGCTAGCGGTTTCGTACTCGACGGTCACGGTGATCGTACCGGTCTTGATGGCGGGCGCGCCGGCCACGGCCTCGGTATCGATCTCCGGGCGTCCGTAGGTCATGCCGAAGGCGAGGCCTCCGAGGGTCGGATCGGTTTCCAACACGGTGCCGACCGCCTGCACCAAGGTATCGAAGGCGGCATCACGGGCCATGGCGTCGCCCTCCTCGAGGTAGAGCTCGATCTCCACGTCGTGGCTGTAATAGACGCCGCCGAAACCGCCGAGCGCAGTGTCGGGCTCGCCCGGATCGCCGTCGCGCAGCACGATCAGGCCGCCGGCGGGGATTTTCTCGGGCACCGCCGAATTGCGCTCGATCTTGGCGCCGGGCACGGTCATGAGCAGCGCCTTGATCGCCTCAAGAACCTGTTCTGATTTGCTGTTCGCCAACGTCTAATCCGTTCTCGTATGCTTATCGATCAGCCCTGGGAGACGCCCCTCCCAGCGCTTGGCCTCTCGCTTCACATCCAGCCGCTTCTTGAGCCTCAACTGCGGCACCATGAAGAACATGATCACGGTGGCTATGCCCTGCTTCATGCGGCCTGTTTTTGTATAGGCGCCGCCCTTGGCGCGGCGGCCGACCCGTCCGGACTTGTTGATCCGGACGCTGTCGACGACCAGAAGCGATGGGCCGTTCCGCCGGTAGACGAACCGCAGCGGCCCGAAGCGGTGCTCCGGGAAGTTGGATGAATTGGAGACCTCCAACAACCGGGGGATTTGACGAAGATTTTGGTGTGCTGTCCGACTTTCGCTGAGATCGGCGGTGTTGACGTCCGCAACCATCCGCCGTTTCGTTCTCGGCGGAGGGTTTTGGCGCTATTCAGGCGGACTCATACCATGGCGGCCCTGCGCTCATGGAAGATCAGACGCTGGAAATTGTAAGCCAGGTTGGCGAGGCCGATCTTGGCCTCCGCCCGCTTGAGCCCGATGGTACGGATGAAAAGGCCCATGCGATCCTTCTGCTGGGCGAAGACGTGCTCCACATGCGCACGGACCGCTGACTTGCGGGCATTGGCCTGGGCGGTCGCCTTGGGCATGGCCCGGCCCGGCGGCTTCTTGCGGTGGATGTGGGAGACCCGACCCTTGCCGGCCAGCCACGCCTCGTTGGCCTTCGAGCGATAGGCGCTGTCAGCCCACACGCCGGCGGCCAGATTGTCGCCGGTGACGAGCTGACGCAACATCTTGCCGTCATGGCGGGCGGCATCGGTCACAGCCGAGCTGCGGATGAAGCCGTAGGCCCGATCGATGACGACATGATTCTTGTAGCCGAACACCGGGATCGCGATGTCGGGCATGCGCCGTTGCGACCCGGCGGGGTTCTTGCGCCGCCCGGTCTTCACCGTCCACCGCGCATCCGTGTCCTTCTGCGCCGCCTTGGCTGGCTGATCGGGCCAGACCTCGGACGCGCTCTTGCCCGCCTTGATCGCCCGCTTCTCGTCATCGCTGTGGCGCTGCTTGGGCGCCGATACCAACGTCGCATCGACGATCTGCCCGCCCATCGCCAGATAGCCGCACCGGCGCAATTCGCCATCGAAGGCGGCAAACAGCTTATCCATCGCCCCGGCCCGGACCAGACGCTCGCGAAAGGTCCATATGGTGTTGCGGTCCGGCGTCGGCGCTCCGAGATCGAAGCCTAGGAAGCGAAGCCAGCTCAAGCGATCGCGGATCAGAAACTCCATCCGCTCGTCACTCACCGTGTGCCGCGCGGCCAGGATCAGAACCTTGAGCATCGCCACCGCATCGTAGGCCGGGCGGCCACCTTTCGATCCGTCCGAATAGCCCAGCGCCGCCTCAAGCGGCGCGCGGAAAATCTTGAAGTCGACGACCTTTGCCAGCACCTCCAACGGATCACCCGTCGCCGAAAGCTTTCGAAGATGATCCGGTAAGCCGAACAGACCAGCCTGCCTCATCAATACCTCCTCAAACCGAACCGCCGTAGAGAATCACAACGAGGCAAAATTCACGAGGTAAATGGAGGCGTCCAATTAATCCGCTTCCCTCCGACGCCACGCTTGGGCGCCGCCGGCGTCGGGATGGCCAGCCAGAGGCCGGACTTGCTTCGGATCACCGCGCCCTCGTCGAAGGTGCGGACGATCAGCGGCGCCTTGGACCAGACCAGGGTGGCGGCGCGCATGGATGACTTGCCTCGCGGATAGGTCGTTTCCCGCCATGTCCGGGCAAGTCTCGGCCCCAAACCAGCGGCAACTACTTGCTTGCGCAAATCCCCCTTGAGGCCCCGGCCCGCATCCTTGACGCCAGCCGTCACGGCCTTGGATATGGTCCTCGCCTCGGCTTCCATGTCCGCCAGGACGGACCCGGCGATCGTGGCAGCGAGTTTCATGCCGGCCTCGTGTCCAGGGTCCAGATCAGGCGCTCGCTGTCTCGCAACGGCTGACCCTGAACGACGAAAGTCTCGTTATCGATTTCCAGGGTGTCCCCGAGACGCGGGCTCGAAACCTCGGAAACACGGACATCGAACAGGGAGGTCTCCGTGCGGATGCGAGTATCGCCGAAGTCGAATGCCTGGTCAGGGCGACGAGCGATGACCCGGATGGCAAGCGGATCACCCGTTCCCTGAATACGGTAGATAGAAGCCGAGGACAGGTTGGGGTCCGAGAAAAGTGTTTCGATGGTAGCAGCAAGTACTTTCATGGCATTCTGACCGCCAGCAATATTGTTTGGTTCATAATCCGATGCCCGAGGTCGCCGAAATCAAGATCACTCTTGCTAACATCACGCCTGAGATTTGGCGTCGGGTGGTCGTCCCGGCTGCGATCTCACTCGCTGGCCTGCACACAGTGATCCAGGCAGCCATGGGATGGGAGGACTCCCACCTCCATATGTTCATGGTCAACGGTCACCGCTACGGCATTCCCGAGGACGACGAGTGGGATAGCGGCAGCGAACTGCTCGACGCCGCAGAATACCGGCTCGGTGATCTCGTCGTGGCCGGAGACCGGTTTCTCTATGTCTACGATTTCGGAGACGATTGGCGCCACGAGATCATCGTCGAAACCCTGCGGCCGCTTGGCAAGAACGAGGCGGTTCCGGCAATTCTCGCCGGCGAATGCGCCTGCCCTCCCGAGGACTGTGGCGGGCCCTTCCAGTATCTGGAAATGCTCGAAGCACTTCGCGATCCTAATCACCAGGACCACGAGCACTACCGCGACTGGATCGGCGCCTTCGATGCCGAGGCCTTCGACCTCGGCATCGCCAACAAGCTCCTTCGTGCCCACGCATCCCCATCAAGATCCGGGCACTAGGGTCCGGACTCATAACCATTAGCTGACGGTAGCGGCGAGACAGACGGCGGCGAGGAAGTTTTGGGCGAGGCGGTCATAGCGGGTTGCGATTCTGCGGAAGTCTTTCAGCCGGCCGAACATGCGCTCGATGGCGTTGCGGTCGCGATAGAGCGCCGGGCTGAAGCACGGCTTCCAGCGGCGGTTGGCCTTCGGCGGGATGTTCGGAGCGACGCCTCTGCTCTCGATCTTGCGGCGAACGGCGTCGCTGTCATAGCCCTTGTCGCCAGTCAGGATCGAGGTGGCCGGCATCCGCTCCAGCAGCGGCCGCTGTGCAGTCCGCCACTTGGCCGCCGGTCAGCAGGAAGGCGAACGGGCGGCAGAGGCCATCGGTCAGCGCATGGATCTTCGTGGTGCGCCCGCCGCGGGAGCGGCCAATGGCCTGCGTGTGCTCCCCCCTTTGCCGCCCGAGGCGCAGCGATGAGCCTTCACCGCCGAGGAATCGATCAACACTTGCGCCGGCGGCCCACCCGCCGAAGCCAGAGCGTGGAATATCCCTGTCCACACGCCTTTGGCCGCCCACCGCACGAAGCGATTGTAGAGCGTCTTGCGCGGGCCATAGACGGACGGCGCATCGACCCAACGTCCGCCGGACTTCAACACATGGATGATACCGCTTATAACGCGGCGGTCGTCGACTCTCGGCTTGCCGGGCCGCCTTTGAAGGTAGCGGCCAGCCGTAGACGGCGCCGAAGCCGCAGCGGGGCACTGCCGGTCAGCGCAGCGCCGGTGAAGGTAGCGGCGAGAGGCAATCGCAGCCGCAGCCGAGCGCGGCCTCTGAGCCGGCCGCCTTTGAAGGTGGCGGCGAGACGCAGGCGGCGGACCGGCATCCGCGGTTAGTTGGTCTTCAAATTGAAGATGAGCTTGCCGGCGTCGAAGGTCACGTCGATCGAAGGTGAAGGCGCCGGCACGGCCTCATCGAGGGCGAGGGACAGCAGCAAGTCGCCGCCCGTGGCGGCGTCCCACAGGCCGACATGCGTCGGCTTGCCCCAGGTAGCCGTGCGCGTGGGGAACCGGATATCGTTCGTGTTCGAGGCTCTCCCGTTTCCCGCATCGATGGTCCAATCCGCGGCGAGCACGGCCACGCGGGCGTAGTTGTTGCCGCTGAGTTCGTTGGCGGCCGTCGGGTCGGCGGTGTGCAAGGCCACATGCACCGTGGCCGACAACAGCCCGCCCTGGAAACACAGTTTCTCGCCTTCGGTCTTCAGTCCCATGATCAGACTCCCGTCTCTATGGTTCGGCTCATGTAGCCCTCCAGCTCGCAAGTCAGCTCCCAGCTCCGCCTTCCGCCGCGGACGCGGGCACGATACTGAATGCCGCCGGCACCGCCGCGCACCCGCACCTCGCGCACCAGACCGTCCTCGGGGTCGGCCCAGGCGAACCAGCGGTGGGCGTCCTCGGTGGCCCAGGTGCGAAAGCGCACATATGCATCGTCGTCGGCCAGATAGGCGGTGATGAGGCGCACGCTGAGCGCCGCGGTGAATCGCTTCTCCTGGCGCACCAGGCCGTCCGCGAACGGCGTGCGGGCGACATCGCCGTCCTGGCCGGCGCCGTAGCCGTCGGCCGCGACCGCCGCATACTCGGGCCAGGCCGCCATCAGAACGCCATCTGGCGGGCGTCGATTGCCTTGGCGATCCCGCCACCGGTCTCGATATCGTCGGCGACCAGGGAGAGCACCCAGCGCTCGCCGTCAAAACGGGGCTGATCGACAACGGCTCCCCGCTTCGGCGTGTTCTGGTTGAGGATCTCGATCTTGATGTCGGGCGGCCGGACGAGCGCGCGGGTCTCGGCGCGCGACAGGATGCGCTCGCCGCGCTGGGCGATGATCGGCACCTCGTCCGGCCGCAGCATCCCGGCGAGGCCGCCGCGGTGATAGCGACGCGCGCCCGCGAAAACCTCCGGCGGCACGGCACGCTTGACGCCGCCCGGGGCGCCCGCGACGCCGCCCGCGTGGTAGACCCCGGTCGCGGTGCCGGCGGCGATCGCCCCCGGGCGCGCGCCGGCGGCAAGGTTGCCGCCGTTCAGGCCGTGGAGCCAGCCTGACAGCGCACTTGCCAGCGGTCCTGTGATCGACTGGCGGATGGTCATGCGGGCGATGTCGGCGAGGATCGAATCGACCAGGCTGGAGAAGGTTATCTTGCCGGTGCGGACGAACTCGACCAGCGCGTCCTCCATGCCGGCGAACGCCCGCTTGACGCCGTCCTCCATGGCGGCGGCGGCGTCACCGCCTTCGCCGGCCACCTCCGTGAGTCCCCGGATGACGCCGTCCTGCCAGCGCTTGGAGATGCGAAGCCGCTCGGCGGCCTCTTCCTCGTCCACCCGTCTCAGCCGCTCGGCCGCAATCTCGCGCGCCTCGGCGACGCGGGCCGCGTAGTCTTCATGGCCCTCCGCGGCGGCCTCGAGCGCGGCCAGGGTCTCTTCGAGCCACTTCTCGATCTCGGCGCGGGCGCTGGCATAAGGCCCGGCCAATGCGAGCCCGGCCGCCTCGAGCTCGGCGAGCGCTTCCCGGCGCCTCTCGGCCGCCTCTTCCTCTCGCCTCTTCGTGCTCTCGAGGCCGCATCGAGGCGCGACGCGCCGACGCCCTCGCCGGTATCGGCAAGACGCGCGACCTCGTCGGCCCCGAAGCGGGCCTCCAGATCGGCGCGTGCGGCGTAACTCATGGCTCAGCCCTTGGTTGCCGCCTTGACCGCCCACATGGCCGCGGCCTCGACATCGGTCTGCGCCAGCGCCTTGAGCCGCGCGACCTCGCTCGCCACGCCGTCGCTCCAGGGCGCGATGGCCTCGATCAGGTCGATGAGTTCCGCGGCAAGGCCCTTGAGCTCGTCGACGACCGGATTATTGGAAGGATTGAAGGCCGCTCCGACCAGTTGCTCGCCCTTGGTCACGTGTCGCCTCCATGCATTTGATGCGTCTGCCGCAACTGGCGCTGTTGCGGGAAGACGCTGAGGCGGCGCTCACGGCCGCCAAGACGGTCAAGGAATGGCTCGACGGCGCCATCGGCCGCCGCTGCTTCGGCGAACAGGCGCACGGGGCACGGCAGGCATCCGGCAAGGACACCGGCACCGTCCGGCTGGTCGAGGACGGCGTAATCGTCATCGCGGATCTTCCCAAGCGCGTCGATTGGGACCAGGCCCAGCTCGCTGCGTTGGTCGAGCGCGACCGCGCCGAAATGCCGAGTTCAAGCGGGCCGGCGTGAAGACGCTCTCTCGTAACAAGAGCTTCTGCACAATGCGGCGGTTTCAGGACTTCAATCATGGACTGCGCAAGGGGAGCAACCTCGATAGTGCGGCCGAAATTATGGGCGTCAATGGGCGAACGAGTACCAAGCACGACGCCACCGAAGACGCGAGAATGGCGTTCGAGGTCGCCACGCTGTTCTACATGATGGACAACCGCATCCGAATTCCGGGTGGCAAGCCGAAACCGCCCTCCCGAACGCGGCGGAGCGATTACCGCAATACCGATGATAGCAAGAGTAAGGGCAGCACCTTCTCCCTGGGAAGCGTTGTACTCGTCGTTCTGATAGTGGGTCTCCTGATTTGGTTGTTCTCCTAATTGTGGAAGACGCGCGGGGTTCGCTGCGTTTCTGTTCCTCCACCGTCAACCTCGGCGCGCTCCAGCGCTCGACGCTCCGGCGAAAGGTCAACCGCGAGGAGCACGCGGACGCGCCGGCCGAGTTTCGGCGCTGGGTCTGGGCCGGCGGACGCAGGCTCAAGGGACTGGTGCGGCGGCGGGAGGCGGAGGCCGAGCTCTATGCCGGGTAGGAGAGACGCGTCGCGACCGACTTCGAGATGACGCCTTTTTGCCGCCTGTAGACGGATTCAGTGCCTTATTTCATAGGATTAGCAGGCCTCAACGAAGGCGTTTTATGGACTGTTTGGATCGCGAAGGATTTCACAGGTGGAGAGCGCTCGGGTAGCAACGAAGCGTCGTCGCCAATCGGTAAGTCGGGGCGTCGAGGACATGAAGTGGCACGTGGCGCCGCTGATCAAGTCGGCGAACCCGGACTATACCGACTACACCTGCCTCGCCGAGGACGTTCACATAGCCGGCAAGGTGCTGTGGACCATGCGCCGCGCGTGATCTGGGTCGCTCGGTCTCACCCTTCTCGCCGGCTCAACACCACATAGGCAGAACATTCGCAATCTTCGACCAGCGCAGCGCGAACTCACTCGGTAAAGCTCTGGTCGCTGAGGTTCTTGCAATTGCAGGATTTTTTGGCCAAAATGGCCAGAACTATCGGTGGCATCGTGAGGAGTGTGATGAAGACCCTGACGGCGAAGGAGGCGAAGTATAGCTTCGGGGGCTGATCGACCTTGCCCGCACCGAGCCGGTGACGGTGGCCAAGCATGGACGCCCCGTGGTCGTGGTCATCGCGGTGGAGGAGTTCGAGCGGCTGAACGCGCTCTATAACAGCCCGTTGAAAAAGTCGCGGCCATCTGACTCTGTGACGAGGGCATGGTTCGAGTCGGGAGCTTCGTCATGGCGTTGGGACGACAAGGGGATCGACAGGTGGACTTGATGGTCAGTTGGGCAGAGATGCCTCGCTCGCCCGGCCACGTGTTTTACGACCAGCTGGCTGGTCGATGCCGGTTTCGATGCGTTCGCCGAGGACCTGTGTGAGCCCTATTACGCGCCAGGGATCGGACGTCCGGGAATCCCACCGGGGCGTTACTTCCGGATGCACCTGGTCGGCTACTTCGAAGGCCTCGACAGTGAGCGGGCGTTGGAGTGGCGGTGCGCCGACAGCTTGTCGCTGCGTGAGTTCTTGCGCCTGGAGGCGCGCGCACGTGTGCCTGACCACTCGTCGTTGAGCACGATCCGCAGCCGCACGCGGTGCATGAGGCAGTGTTCGCCTGGGTGCTGGACGTTCTTGGCGAGCACGGCCTGGTCGAGGGCGAGCGGATCGGGGTCGATGCTTCGACCATGGAGGCGAACGCGGCGCTGCGCTCGATCGTGCGCCGCGACAGCGGCGAAAGCTATCGCCAGATGCTGCAGCGCATGGCCGCCGACAGCGGGATCGAGACCGCGGCGAATGACTTGGCGCAGATGGATCGGCGGCGCAAGGGCAAGAAACTCTCCAATGCGGACTGGGTCTCGACGCGGAGGCCAAAATCGCCAGGATGAAGGACGGCACGACGCATCTGGCCTACAAGCCCGAACACGCGGTCGACCTCGACACCGGGGCGGTGATCGCGGCCGAGCTGTATCCGGCCGATCAGGGCGACACGACCACCCTGCCGACAACGTTGACGTCAGCCGAGGCCAAGCTGGCGGCTGTGGGCGCAGCGCCGACGGCCGACGAACCGGCGGAGCTGGTGACCAACAAAGGCTACTTCGGCCGCGAGGTGCTGAAGTCCCTTGCCGACGGCGCCTGGACGACCCGCATCGCCGAACCGAAGGGCAAGGGGCTCTCGCGCTGGCACGGCGACGACGCCGCTCGGCGGGCCGTTTACAACAACCGCAACCGATTGCTGTCGGGCGTGGCGAAGGCCGCGTTCAAACTCCGCGCCGAAGTGGTCGAGCGGGGCTTCGCCCAGGTCCTCGATCGCGGCGGCATGCGCCGCACTTGGCTGCGCGGGCGCGAGAACGTCGGCAAGCGCTATCTGATCCACGTCGCCGGACACAACCTGGGCGTCCTATTGCGCCAGTTGATCGGCGCCGGGACCCCGCGAGAGGCTGCGGCCAAGGGCTTGGCGGTCCTGCTGCTTGTCTTGCGACAGGAACAATCGCTGATCATTATCCTCGCCCTCAATAACCCCCCGGCGCCGGGTCTCGCCGCCGCCATTGTTATCACGCCCGATGCTTCATCAACTCAGTCTTCTTCAACGGGCTGTTAAGCCAGCGTCCACAACGGCGAAGAAAAGAACAGCAAGTAAAATAGACGATTGAAAGTCGGACCAGAGGAGCCATGATGCAGCTCACGCCCTCCCAGTCCATCGCCATCTTGCACTCTGGCCTGAACCTCCAGCTCATAGCCTGTGCGGGCTCGGGGAAGACCGAGGTCGTAGCACGGAGAGTCGTTCACCTGCTCACGCCCGGGCGGGGGGATTCGCTAGCACCACGGAACATTGTCGCCTTTACGTTCACGGAAAAGGCGGCGGCCGAATTGAAAGAACGCATCGTCACTCGCATGTCCGTCGTCAGATGATTTGAGACAGGATGGGGCCTAGTGGAGGGATCGGAACGAAAGAGTCCGAATTGGGATTCCGTATTTTGCTGTGGTATGCGCCCGGCAAGGCGCCGGTCCCGCTCGATCGTGTCGCCGAGATCGTGCGCCTGACGCAGCAACCGCCGCCGTTTGAGGCGACCCACTGGACGTTGCGCGCGATCGCCAGGGCGGCCGGTATTGCCGCCTCGACGGTGCAGGCGATCTGGAAGGCTCACGGTCTCAGCCCGCACCGCTGGCGCAACTTCAAGCTGTCGACCGACCCTGCCTTCGCCGAGAAACTCACCGATATCGTCGGCCTGTATGTCGACCCGCCGGCCCATGCGGTGGTGTTGTCGATCGATGAGAAGTCACAGATCCAGGCGCTCGACCGCCGGTCTGCCGATGAAGAAGGGACGCGCCGGCACCATGACCCATGACTACAAACGGCACGGCACGACCACGCTGTTTGCGGCGCTCAACGTTCTGGACGGAACGGTGATCGGCCAGAACATGCAGCGCCACCGCCATCAGGAGTTCATCCGCTTCCTCAACCGCATCGAGCGCACGGTGCCGGCGGACAAGGCCATCCACGCGATCGTCGACAACTACGCGGCGCACAACAAGGACAAGGTCCGCGCCTGGCTCGCCCGCCATCCGCGCTGGACTTTCCACTTCACACCGACCTCCTGCTCGTGGCTCAATGCCGTCGAGGGCTTCTTCGCAAAACTCACCCGGCGGCGGCTCAAGCACGGCGTCTTCCATTCCGTCGTCGATCTCCAGGCCGCAATCAACCGCTTCGTCCGCGAATACAATGCGGCCAACCCACAGCCATTCATATCGAAAGCCGACCCCGACGACATCATCGCAGCCCGAAACCGAGGGTTCCAAACGTTGGAATCAATCCACTAGAATAACGGAGGCTCTGGCTCACCTGGTTGATAATTTTAGGCAGCGGCGTCGCGATGTTGCAAGCGCCGGTGGTCGATGGTCTTTCGTTTGATCCTTTCCCTTTCCAGCAGGATGGTTTGGCCGCGCCCGAAGTAGACATCGGCGGGCGTGAGGTTATTCAAGCTCTCGTGGTAGCGCCGGTGGTTGTAGTGCTCGACGAAGGCGCCGAGCTGGGCTTCGAGATCACCGGGCAGATAATAGTTCTCCAGCAGGATGCGGTTCTTGAGGGTCTGGTGCCAGCGCTCGATCTTGCCCTGGGTCTGGGGATGGTAACAGCCCGGTGATGAAGTCGCGCTTTGATCAATCGGTTTTGGGGGCAACGATGATGATGATAACGAGCATGGCTGGTTTGCCTTCGATGTTCGCCACGATGGCGATCGCCAGGGCAGCATCGAACTGAATAACGAACAAAAGGGTGCTCTTTGCACTCGCAGCCTCCCTCGGCGTGCCTGATCCGAACAGCGCGCGCATCAGAATGCCGAGATTGAACCCGGCGACATGGATCAGGTAGCGTTTGTGGACGTTCTCGCGCGCCCGCAGCAACGCGCGGCGCATGCCGCCACGGTCGAGGACATGGGCGAAGCTGCGCTCGACCATCTCACCGCGCCTGCGCATGGCGTTCCGCGCGACGCCGGACTTCAATCGCGCCCGGTTGGCGTAGACAGCCTGACGTGCCGCCTGGTCGCCATGCCAGCGCAGACAGCCGTTGGCGGGCTCCGGCTCGGAGATCCGCGTTTTCCAGACGCCGCCGTCGAGGTCTTTCAGCCCCTCGCGTGAATGATAGCCCTTGTCGCCAACGAGACTGCAGGGCTCTGCCCGTGTTGGAGCCAGACCGACCTCGGCGAGGTTGCGCGCGGCCGCCTCCAGCGTCCCAGGCAAAGTCGTCGTGTCGCCTTCATCGGCTGGATAGATCGGTGCCGCAACGATGACGCCGGTGTCGAGATCGACCGCGTGCTCGGGCTTGTAGGCCAGATGCGTGGTGCCGTCCTTCATCCGCGCGATCTTCGCATCAGGATCGGTCGGGCTCGTCCAATCCTTGTTCGAAAGCTTCTTGCCCTTCCGCCGGCGATCGAGCCGGACGAGGTCGTCGATCGTCGGCGTTTCGACGCCACTCTCCTTCGCCATTTGCGTCAGCATCTCGCGATAGGTCTCGCCGCTATCGCGCCGCACGATGGCTCGCAGGGCGGCGTTGGCTTCCATCGTCGAGCCGTCGACGCCGATCCGCTCGCCCTTCACCAGACCGCGCGCGGCGACGAGAGCCAGAACCCAGTCGAAAACCTTTTCATGGACCTCGTGCGGCAGCCGGCCGCGCATCTTCGACAACCAGGAATGATCGGGAACCTTGTCCCGGTTCGCCAACCGCAGAAACGCGCGAAGCGACAGCGAATCCGAACAGCGCCAAGCGATGCCGCGCTCGCTGCCGATGCCCTCGAAATAGCCGATCATGTGCATCCGGAAATAACGCCCCGGCGGCAGCGAAGGAGCCCCCATCCGAGGTGCGTAGTATGGCTTGCACGTCGCCTCCACGAAGCCGTCAAAGCCAGACTCGGTCAGCAACTCATGCAGCCGGTCGGAAAACGCGTGTCCAGGCGAACGCGGCATCTCCGCCCATGTCACCACGAGGTCACCCTGAACCTCGCTCTGTCGTCTCAATGCCATCGCACGACGCCCGTCTAAATCTCTATGTTCAGACAGAATCAGACACGCCGGACTTCGTCAACGGGCTGTTAAGGACGGCCGCGAGCATTCGACGCTCGACATCGTGCGCGCGGCCGGCGTGTGCGCGGTCAACTCCTGCATCGCCGAGCTGCGCACCAACGGCGCAGTAATCGTCTGCCGTCAGGTCGTGAAACCGGCGACCGGCAAGCGCATCTGGGTCTACCGGATGACATCGCCGGTTCCGGCGACGGCGATTAGGGACGCCGCGTGATGAGCGAGTTCATCGGCAAATGGGACAGATGGGCCAGGGCGGCGCCGAAATGGCAGATCTGGTCGGCCTTGCTGGCGCTTACGATTGTCGTACTCGTTTTCCCGGGTGCGCTGGTAGGGCTTGGGCTCGCCTATTTCCTCGGATCAGACCTGACGGCCTCGGCGCTCGCCGGCGGCGCGATCGGCGCCGGCCTGATGTTGATGTGGCGGTGGTTGCGATGACCGAGCGGGTGGACCTTCGCGTGGTGGGGACGGACGGCAAATGTCCCGCCGGCGGGACACTTTCACTGTCCATCCCCGACGGCATCGGCCGTGACGACTGGCTCGAGCTCGGCAGGCAATTGTCACGCGGGCGTGACAGTTCGAGCTGGCATATCGGAGATTGGGCGCGCCACGGCGAACGCCAATGGGGAGACCTGACCGCCGCCGCCGTCGAGATCGGCGTGGCGCGCAAGACCCTTTACCATTACGCCGGGGTCGCACGGCGGTTCGAGAAAGTATCCCGCCGGCGGGATACTTTGCCCTGGTCTCACCACGGCGCGGTGGCGGCGTTGCCCCCGGAAACCGCCGATGAACTGCTCGACCGGGCCGAGGCCGGGGGCTGGTCCCGCGAGACCCTGCGCGAGGCGGCGCGGGAAGCGTCCGTGGAAGGCCGCCTCCGGGTGGAGAACGAATGCTTGCGGCGCCAACTGGCGGCCGCGAAGGCGGACGCGCGGACGGCGAAGGCCGAGGCCGAACGGCTGCGCCGCCGCGTCAGGACCGATATCACGGACATGGTCTCCGCCCTTGATGGCGGCGTCGGCCGCGTCGAGGCGCTGGCGGCATCGCCGGCGATCGAGGCGTTGCACGGCAATGCCCGCCCGCCGTTGGCCCGGTCGATCCGGAAAGCCTTCCGCGAAGGCGACAAGAGGGCCGCCCACATATTGGAAAACCGCCTCGAAGCGGCGCTCGATGTCATCGCCGGCTGCACTGATTGGCGGGAGGATGCCCAGTGACCGCTTGGGGGTTCGCGGCGCGTTCGGCACAAGGGCCGGAAACCGTCAATGACGCGGCCGCCCACGACGCTTGCACCGCCGGTGAACCGGTTGTGCAAGACCCTTGCAACGCCGTTGAAACCCGCCTGGCGGTGTCCCTCTGGGACCGAGCGACGGACAGCCAACGCGCGCGTGCGCTTGAGCGTCTCGCGGCGGTGGAGCGTTCGGATGCCTGCGTGGCCGCAGGGCTCTCCCGCGCCGAGGCCGACGCGATCGCCGCCGCGGAGGCCGGTGTTTCGGCTTCCGCCCTCACCGGCTGGCGCCGCCGGTTGCGGGGAATTGCTTCCGAGGCGCGTGCTGCGGCGCTGCTGGACGCGCCGCGCGAGGGCCGGCCCCGGCGCGATTGGTCGGGCCCGGGGGCGGAGGCGCTGTGGGCGCACTTCCTGACCGATTATCTCCGCCCCGAGCGACCCGAAGCGACGGCGAGTTGGGGCCGGGCCGGGCGCATTGCCAAGCACCATGGCTGGGCCGTACCGCCCTACAAGGCGTTCCTGCGCCGCCTCGACCGCGAGATCCCGAGGCGCGAGATCGTGCGCGCCCGCGACGGAGCCATCGCCGCCATGGACCTGGTGCCGCACGTCAGCCGTACCGTGGCCGGGCTCTATCCGCTCGCCATCATGAAGTAGGCCGCAGGTGGTGATGACCTCGTGCAGCGAGGTGCGGATCAGCGCCGCCGATTCCGTCTCGCCGGACGCCCAGGCCAGGATGCGCCGCGTGTAGACGTCCTGCCAGTACCAGACCGTCGGCCGGCCCTCGTTGCCCGAGGGCAGGCGCCTGCAACAGCTTGGGGCGGACATCGATGCACTCGCGACGGAGCTTGCGGATTCCGACGCCGATCTTGCCGGCGCCGTCGAGCGGCTGCGGGCGGTGCCCGGGAACGCCGGCGGTGGCGTGAGGAACGGTCCCGCCCGCCGCACCTGCCTCAAGTGCAACAAGGCGTTTGACAGCGCCGGGCCGGCCAACCGGGTGTGCAAATCGTGCCGGCGGGAGAACGGGCGGGTCTCGCCCATGATGGAGGGACGTTCGGCATGAGCACGCTGGAGCGCATCGGCAACTTGTGCCGCGATTATGCCGATGCCCGCGAGGCGCTGGAAGAGACCGCGGAAGCGATCCGCGACGAACAACGCGCCGCCGTGCGCCGTCGCCTGCGCGGCCTCAAGGCGCGGGTGGCCGCGGCCTCGGCCGCCAGGGACGCCTTGCGCCAAGCTCTCGCGGTGGCGCCGCACCTGTTCGAGCGCCCGCGCACCCGTGCGATCGAAGGCATCAAGGTGGGCTACCGCAAGATGCCCGGCCGGATCGAATACGCCGACGAGGCCAAGGTGATCGCCCGTATCAGGGCGCGCTGGCCCGCGCGTGAGGCCGAACTCGTGCGCGTCAAGGAAAGCCTCGATCGTGGCGCCCTCAAACGGTTGGACGGCCGCGAGCTCGCGACCATCGGCGCCAGCATCATCGATGTGGACGACGAGATCGTGATCGCCGCGGCGGCGGACGATCTCGACAAGCTGGTGGACGCCCTGCTCGAGGACGGCACGGAGGAAAGGGAGGCGGCATGAGCGCGCCGGAGAAGGACGACCGCCGCATCACCGACGACCTCGGCTGGCTGGACGGTCAGATGCGCCGTGCCCGGGATAACGCCGAGCAACTCGCCGACAACGAGCTTCGCTTCATCGACGATCTGGCGCGGCGGCTCGAGAGCTACGGCGCCGACACATACCTCTCGCCCAGGCAACGGGCCTGGCTCGAGGACATCGGCGGCCGTCTCGACAAGGCAGGAGTGCCCGTCGATGCGGACGACCCGGGCGATGAAGTGGCCCGTCCGGTGGACGAGATGCCGCGATGACCGCCTCGACGGCCTCCGATCCAACCCGCAAGCGCCTGATCCGGTTCGTCCATGCCCGCGCCAGGGAGCTTGCCATAGACCAGGATGCGCGCCGGGCGTTGCAGGTGCGCGTCACCGGCCATGCCTCCTGCGGCGATATGACCGTGGCCGAACTCGAGCGCATGGCCGGTGAGCTTCGCCGGGGGAATGGGGTAAACCGGAACCCCCGCGGCGACGGGCTGCCCGACACCGCGCACCGGGGCAAGCTGTGGGCGTTGTGGCTCTCGGGCTGGCACCTGGGCGTGGTGGACACGCCCACCGAGGACGCTCTGATCGCCTTCATCAAACGTCAGACCGGGCTCGATGCCGCCAGGTGGGCGCGCGACGAACGCCATACGGCCAAGGCGATCGAGGGCCTCAAGGCCTGGCTCGCGCGCGAGGCCGGCGTCGACTGGTCTCCGTATGCGGCCGCCCAGGGCGAGGACATCGACAATCCTCGGGCGCGCGTGATCGAGGCGCAGTGGCGCATCCTGGCCGGTCTCGGTGTCGTGCACATCGACGATCCCGGCGCGCTTGCATCTTACGCCGCCCGCCATGCCGGTATCGGCCGGACGATCTCCCACACCCACCTCGAGGCCGATGAAGCCAAGGCCCTGATCGCCCACCTGGGCTGGCGCATCCGGCGGGCCAAGGCGGGCCAGGGTCGAGGCGATGGCTGATCACACCAAGATCGAGTGGACCGACGCGACGTGGAACCCGGTTACCGGATGCTCGGTGGTCTCGTCCGGCTGCACCAACTGCTATGCGATGAAGCTCGCGGGCGGCCGCCTACGCGGTCACCCGAGCCGAAAGGGGCTCACAATACCAAGCAAGGCCGGGCCGGTTTGGACGGGCGAGGTCCGGCTGAACGAGGAATGGCTCGATCAACCGCTTCACTGGCGGGAGCCGAGGCGAGTTTTCGTCTGCGCACACGGCGACCTGTTTCACGAGGCCGTGCCCGACGAGTGGATCGACGGCGTGTTCGCGGTAATGGCCTTGTGTCCGCAACATACGTTTCAGGTGCTGACCAAGCGTCCGGAGCGGGCGAAGGATTACCTCAGCGTCGGCGCCACGTGCATTCGTGTAGGCATCCGACATGAAGCGGAGCGATTGTTTGGCGTTGATCCCGGTGCGGTGACAAAGCCTCTGCCCAACGTATGGCTGGGCGTCAGCGTCGAGGATCAGGCGCGGGCGAACGAGCGCATCCCGCTGTTGCTGGAAACGCCGGCGGCCGTTCGGTTCGTGAGCGCGGAGCCGTTGCTGGCGCAGGTGACAATATTCGACATGGACGGCCCGGTAGATGTGCCGGACGGCGTGCCATCGCCGATCCATTGGGTGATCGCAGGCGGCGAGAGCGGGTCCGGCGCGCGGCCCATGCACCCCGAGTGGGCGCGATCACTCCGCGACCAGTGCCAGTCAGTGGGCGTGCCGTTCTTCTTCAAGCAATGGGGCGCGTTTCGGCAGGTCAAAGACGGTCCGGTGTGGGGCCTGCACCGCGTAGGCAAGCGCCACGCCGGGCGCTTGCTCGACGGGCGCGAGCACAACGAGATGCCGCATGGTTGCGTGGCGAACACCGGGCAGCCGCGATGACGGCGGCCGGCGCATGGGCGCGTGTGACGACGGTAGAGGCGCTGCTCGGCTGGGCCGATGACGCCCGGCCCGGCGACGGCGTGGTGTACGCACGCACGGCTCTGTCCGGCTTGCCAGACCCCCGGCACGACGCGATCCGGACGGCCGCGCTCGGCTTGTGGCGCGAGGGCAAGGTGGCGCTGTTCCAGAGGGCGGGCGGCCGAATTGCGGCGGACCGGCGGGCTTACATCGCCGTGCGCATCTCTCCGCAGGCCGCACGCACGCTTGGACCGACCGTCCATGGCTGACGGCTGCGCCGAGCCGTGCCTCATCGGCGATGCCTCGCTCCACCAGGGCGACTGCCTGGAGATCCTGCCGAGCCTTCGCGGCATCGATCACGTCATCACCGATCCGCCGTATGAGGACGCGCTGCACCGTGCGGTGGGGCGCATTGAGCGCATCGACGGCAAGATCGTGCCCAGAGGGCCGGACTTCGCCGGCATCGATGCGATCCGCGGCGATGCCGCCATGCGGATCGCCGCGGCGTCGAGCGGCTGGGCCGTGGTGTTCACCCTGGCCGAGGGGGTGCGCGCCTGGCGCGACGCGCTGCAGGCGGCCGGCGCGCGCTGGGACACCACGCTCTGCTGGATCAAGCCGGATGCGGCGCCGCGCTTCAACGGCCAGGGCGCCGCCCGCGGCTTCGAGTGCATCGCCACCGCCTGGTGCGGCACCGGCCACCGGCGCTGGAACGGCGGCGGCCGCCGCGGCGTGTTCAACCACCTGACCGTGAAGGGCGGGCACCCGACCGCCAAGCCGGTGTCCCTGATGATGGAGCTGGTGGCGCTCTATACCGATCCCGGCGACCTGGTGTGTGATCCGTTCATGGGCTCGGGCACCACTGGGTTGGCGTGTCTGGCCCTGGGCCGGCGCTTCATCGGCATAGAGATCGACCGCGGCTATCACGACATGGCCTGTGAGCGTATCGGCTCGGCCGCAACCGAGCCGGCATTGCCTCTCTATATAGAGTCGGAGCAGAAGCCGCTGCCGCTCGGGGTCGCGTGAGTGGCCGCGCCTCTGCCCGGCGTGCTGGCCGAGATCGCCGAGGTCGCCGGCTACGCGGCGGCGCTCGAGGTCGCCCTGGCGCACGGCGGCGAGGACGCCTTTCATATCCCGCGCCCCGAGTACCTCGCGCATGAGCGCGGCCATCCGCTGGTCGCCCTGCTGGGCCTTGAGGCCGCCCGCGCCGTCGCCCGGCGTTGCGGCGGCGGTCCGGTCTACATCCCTCGCGCCCGCCGGGCGCTGGTGGCGTACCTCGCAGACCAGGGCCGCACCACTGCCGAGATCGCCGCGCGTCTCGGTCTCTCCCGGCGCACCGCGCGCCGCTACCGGCGGGCCATATCCGTTCACGTGCCTCATGGGCCATCATTATGATGGCTGAATGCGGCGGCTCGTTCCCCGCCGAGGCTTGGATTTGGATCGTCGTGGCGATCGTTGCCGCTGTGGTCGCCGTGTTTGCGGCTAGTCGGCGGGGCGATGGCGCGAGCCGTCCTTTCGCGGCAGGCAATTCCGGCGGGCCAAGTTTGACGAAAGCCCATCAGTTCGAGCTGATCAGGAAACGCCAGGAATTCTGGCAAGACGTTGTTTTTCCGCTTCTCGCGATCTTCTTTCCCGCCATTCTCCTCATCGGTCTTTTCTTGATACTGATCTTCGTGGCCGCAGCGCGCTAGGTCTCACCGCCGGCATCCGGCCCGATGGGGTGCGGACCATGGTCCGCTGCACGGGCGTGTCCGGCTCTGTTCTTATCCACCCATGCGACGGGCCAGCCTGATCCGCAACCAGTCGAGCGTGCACGGCACCATGGGTGTCCTGGCGGCGGGCGATCTGCATCTGCACACCATGGAGCCGCCATGGCGGGATAACCGGCGCAACCGCTCGTGCATCCCGGAAGGCGTCTACGAGACATTGCCACACCTCTCGCCCCGTTTCGGGCGCTGTCTGCTCGTCACATGTGTAGCGGACCGCTCACACATCCTGATCCATGCCGGCAACGTCGGCGGCGATGTCGAGGCGGGGCTTCACACCCACACGCTGGGCTGCCTGCTGCCGGGGCTCCGGTCCGGCCGCCTCACGGTCAAGGGCCGGGCGCAGCAGGCCGTGCTCGGCAGCCGCACGGCACTGCGGCACCTCATGGCCTGGGCCGCCGGCCGGCCCTTCGAGTTGGAGATTGGCCATGCTTGATGTGCTGCTTTCGATCCTGACCGGTGGCGTCTCGGGCCTGCTCGGCACCGCGGTCAGCTTCTTTTCCAGCTACTTCCAGGCCAAGCAGCGCCACGCCCAGGAGATGGAGTTGCGCCGGCTCGACATGGAGATGGCCCGGGCCGAGGCGGCCTCGGCCGAGCGTGTCGCCGCCGTCGAGGCCGAATCGGCTCGCGACCAAGCCGCCTGGTCGGCATTGGAGGCCTCCTACAAAGAAGCCTCGCGGCGCTGGTCGCGGGGCGACAGCAAGTGGCTGGTCTTCGTCGATGTCGTGCGCGGCCTGACCCGGCCCGGCCTCACCTTCATGTTCGTCGGCCTCGTCGGCACGATTTACTTCACGCTCGGCGGCTCCGACATGGAGACCATCGATATCCGCCCCCGCATCATCGACACCGTGCTCTACCTCGCCACCACCTGCGTCTTGTGGTGGTTCGGCGCACGACAGCTCGCCAAGCGGGACACGGGACGGTGATCGAGCCCGCGGCCTGGCAAGCGTTCGGCGGGGTCGCGGCGGTGGTGATCCTGCTGGGCGCCCTGGTGCTGGCGCTGCAACGGCTGGGGGTGATTCGCACCGGCGGCCCGGCGGCCCAGGCCAGCGCCGCCGGCGATGACGGCCCGGCGCGGATCGTGGCGATCGAGCGCGACCTGGCGGGCCTCCGGCTGCACGTCGCCGAGCACTATGTGCGGCGCGACGACTGGGTGCAGATGACCAGCCGCGTGATCGGCATGCTGGAGGATCACTCGGTCATGCTGGCGCGGCTCGATGAGCGCTTCAGCGCCGCGGAGCGGGTCTGGAACGGAGACGGTAAATGAGCGAGCACGATATCAACCCGCTGATCGACGAGCGTATGCTGCCGGCAGCGCGCTGGGACATCCTTCGTACGCTCCGGATCGGCGGCCATCTCGGCGCCACCGAGAGGATGATCCGCGAGGTGCTGGTCGCCGGCTATCTCGGCATCACCCGGCACTGGCTGCGCGACCAGATCGCCTACCTGGAATCCCGCAAGCTGGTCACGATCGAGCGCCACGCGGTCGATCCCTGGCGGGTCGTGCTCACACGCCACGGCTACGACGTGGCCGACTACCAGGTTCCCTGCGAGCCCGGCATCCGCCGGCCACCCCGGTCGCGGCCGGGCGACTGATGCCGCGGCGTTCCAAGGTGCTGGCGCTGCCGCGCGGATTGCGCGCCCAGCTCGACGCACTGATCGTCGAACGCGGTTTCTCCGGCTACACCGAGTTTGCCGACTGGATCGCCGAACAGGGTCACCCGATCGGCAAGTCGGCGTTGCACCAGCATGGCGCGGCGCTGGAGAGGCGGATCGAGCAGACCCGTCTGGCCACCGAGCAGGCGGAAACCCTGCTGGCGGCCACGCCTGACGATGCCGGCGCCCTGGCCGAGGGCGCCTTGCGCCAAGTGCAGACCCTTATCTTCGATCTCCTGCTCGCCGCCGAACGGGGCGACATGAAGCAGATCACTGCTGCCGCCCGTGCCCTTGCCGAGGTCGCGCGGGCCTCGATCTCGATCCGCCGCGAGCGCCGTCAGGTTCTGAGAGAAGCGGCCCACGCCGCCGACAAGGCTGCAACCAAGGCCGGCCTCACGGCCGATACCGCGGCCGCGATCCGCGCCGCCATCGAAGGGGCGGCGCCGTGAACCGCACCCCGTTGCCCTACCAGGCGCGCTGGGTTGCCGATCGCGCCGGCGTCAAGGTGATCGAGAAGCCGCGGCGCATCGGGCTCTCATGGGCCGAGGCCTACGATGCCGTGATGCACGCCGGTGAGGACCGGGGCAACGTCTATTACCAGTCCTACAACAAGGACATGACCCGCGGCTTCATCGACGACTGCGCCGAGTGGGCGCGGACCCTCAATGTCGGCGTCGAGGCCGTCGGCGAGACCCTGATCCGCGACGGCGAGCGCGACGTGCAGGCGTTCCGTCTGGCGCTGGCCTCGGGCAAGGAGGTGCTGGCGATGACCTCGGCGCCGCGCGCATTCCGCTCCAAGGGCCGGCCGGGCGATATCGCCGTCATCGACGAGGCCGCCTTCGTCGACAACCTCGGCGAGGTGCTCAAGGCCGCGCTCGCCTTCGGCTTGTGGGGCGGCCGCGTGCATGTCCTCTCGACCCATGACGGCGAGGCCTCGCCGTTTGCCGCGCTGGTGCGCGATATCCGCGACGGCGTGACCTCCGGCAGCCTGCATACGGTCACCTTGGGACAGGCGCTCGCCGAGGGGCTGTACGAACGCATCTGTGCGGTTACGGGGCAGGACTGGTCACCAGAGGCCGAGGCGGTGTGGGAGGCGGAGATCCGCCACCGATACGGCATCCGCGCGGCGGAGGAGTTGGATTGCGTTCCGTCGGCCGGTGCCGGTGCCTGGCTCGCCTGGGAGCTGATCCGCGCCGCCGAAGACGCCGGTGCCGGAGCGCCCGACGGCTATGCGGGCGGTCCGGCCCATATCGGAATCGACATCGCGCGCCGCCACGATCTCTGGGTCGCCGCCGCGGTCGAGACGGTGGGCGACGTGCTCTGGCTGCGCGAGCTGGTGGTTCGCCACAACATCACCTTTTCCGAGCAGGAGGCGATCGTCGCCGCACTCGATCGGCGCTACCGGCCACTGCGCATCGCGGTCGACCAGACCGGCATGGGCGAGATGATGGTCGAACGCCTTCAGGACACGCACGGCCGGCTGCACGTCGAGGGGGTGCAGATGTCCGCACCCCGCAAGCTCGATGTCGCCACGGCGCTGCGCGAGGTCCTGGAAGACCGCCGCCTGCGCATTCCCGCCGATGACGAGCTCAGGCGCGACCTGCACAGCGTGCGCGCCGAGGCCGGCGCCACCGGCGCCCCCCGTCTTGTCGCCGAACGCAGCGCCACCGACGGTCATGCCGACCGCTTCTGGGCCATTGCCTTGGCCTGCGCCGCGGCGGCCGATACGACCGGGCCCTTTACCGCGCGCACCACCAATGGCCGTTACTCAGGGCTGGCCGCCTACGGCGGCGACAATGATGCCTACGCCATCGACCGGCGCCTCAACATCGTCAACGGCGGCACCGACTGGAGCGGCTGGCACTGATGGCGCGCAACCGCAGATCAAAGACCCCGGCGCGGCCGCCCCGCGGCGAGGTCGCCGCCACCGGCGGCGGCATCGATGCCGCGCTCTCGCCGTTCATCGGCGCTACGGGATCGCCACAGAGCATTCTACGCGGCGGGCCGGCGGCCTGGCGCGAGACCCTGCGCGACGAGAAGGCCGCCACCAGCCTTGCCCAACTGCTCGATGCGGTCTCGGCCATCCCCTGGCGCGTCGAGCCGGGAGGGCCGGGGCGCCGCGATGCCGCGGCGGCCGAGGACCTCGCCGAGCAGCTCGCGGCGGCCGACTTCGATACCGCCTTCCGCGAGATGGCCCACGCCGTCTGGTACGGCTATTCGGTGGCCGAGATCATCTGGCAACCGGCCGGCGGCCGGGTCGAGATCGCCGCCATCCGCACCCGTGCGCCCGAGCGCTTCCGCTTCGGCACGGACGGGGACCTGCGCCTGATCAGCCGGACCCACCCTCGCGGCGCGCCGGTGCCCGAGGCCAAGTTCTGGCTCGCCCGCATGCCCGCCGAGCACGGCGGCCAGGCCCACGGGCCCGGCGCCGCCCGGCTCTGCTTCTGGCCGGTCTGGCTGAAGCGCAACGGCATCCGCCACTGGGCCGTGGCACTCGAGAAGTTCGGCACCCCGACGCCCATGGGCAAACACGGCCGCAACGCGACAACCGAAGAGGTCGACCGTCTCCTCGAGACCCTCCAGCGGTTGGCCCAGGGTGCCGGCATCGCCATCCCAGAGGGTCAGGAGATTACGTTCCTCGAGGCCACCCGGCGCAGCGGCGGCGATCATGCCCAGTTCTGCAAATACATGGACGCCCTCATCGTCGAGGCCGTCCTGTTGCAGACCGCGACCACCGAGATGGGGCCGTGGAAGGGCACCGCCGAGGTGCAGAAGCTGGTGCGTGACGAACGCGTCGCCACGCTGTCGCGCATGATCTGCTCCGGCGTCGAGCGCACCGTCGCCCGCTGGCTCACCGATTGGAACCATCCCGGCGCAGCCTGTCCCCGCGTCGTGCGCGAGATCGCCCCGCCCGAGGACCTGGGCGCCCGCGCCGCCCGCGACGAGATCGTCGCCCGCATGAGCGGGATGCGCCCGGCCCGGCGCTACATCGAGGACACCTACGGCGGCGAATGGGAGGACGCGCCGGCGCCAAGCGCCGAGCAGCGGTTCGCCTTTGCCGAAGCCGGCCGGGACGATTCCATCGACCGGGCGCTCGCCGCCGAGCTCGACGGCTGGCAACCCCTCATGGAGCCCATGATCGAGCCCGTCCTCGATGCCATCCGCAATGCCGATGGCTTCCAGGACGTGCGCGACGGCCTCGGTGGCCTGTACGGCCGCATGGATGAGACGCCGGTGGCGACCAAGCTCCACCGCACGGCCTTCTCAGCCGAGCTCTCCGGTGAGGCCGGGCTGGTGGATGACGACGCCGGCGACGACTGATCCGCCGTGCCCGAGCCCGAGATCCTCGATATCCCGCCCGAGGAAGCCGTCAAGCATTTCCGCGCCAAAGGCTTCCATGTCGGCTTCGACTGGCGCGATACCGACGCCGCCACCCATGTCAGGAGCTTCACCGTCGCCAAGGCCATGAAGCTCGACATCCTCCAGGATATCCAGGGGGCCATGGACGCGGCGATTGCCGACGGCCGGACCTTCGACTGGTTCCGCGACAACCTCGAGCCCACGCTGCGCAAGAAAGGCTGGTGGGGCCGCCAGCCCATGCTCGACCCGGTCACCGGCGAGACCCGCATGGTCCAACTCGGCTCGCCGCGGCGCCTGCGCATCATTTTCGACACCAACGTCCGCATGGCCTACGCCCACGGCCGCTGGCAGGGCATCGAGCGCCTCAAGGAGCAGATGCCGTACCTGCGCTATGTGGCTGTCCGGGATGCCCGCACCAGGCCCCAGCATGCCGCCTGGCACGGCACCGTGCTGCCCGTCGACCATCCCTTCTGGCACACTCACTATCCGCCCAACGGCTGGCGCTGCCGCTGCATCGTCCAGCAACTCTCCGACGACGATCTCGAGCGCTACGGCTACAAGGTCTCGTCCGGCCCGCCGCCCGGCTCGCAACAAACCCGCCCCTGGGTCAATAGGCGCACCGAAGAGCCCGCCCGGGTGCCCGTCGGCGTCGATCCTAGCCTCGCCCACAACGTCGGGCTGATCAACCCCGGCAGGAACGCCGCCGACCGCCTCATCGCCAAGATCGACACCGCACCTGAAGCGTTGGCCAGGGCCGCCATCGGCCGGCCCTGGCGGACACCGCTGTTCGCGCGCCATCTCTCCGGTGCCTCCGACGGTGATTGGCCGGTCGCGGTCGTGCCCGAGGCGATCAGAAAAGCCATCGGCGGCCGGTCCCACACCGTCCGCCTCTCCGGCGAGACCGCCGCCAAGCAGACCATCCGCCATCCCGAGCTCGCGCCCGGCGACTACGCCCGCATCCAGCGCATATTCGACGGCGGCGAGGTATTCAAGCTGGGAGAGCGTCACGCCATCGCCTTCCTCCTAGAGGACAGCCGCCCGTGGAGCGCCATCGTCAAGGCGACCGGCGACGGAAGCGAAACCTTCCTCGTCACACTGCACCGGGCGCAGAAGCGTCATATCCACTCTGTCCGGCAGCGCTTCCCGAAGATATCTCGATGAGGGGGGTGCCTGGAGGGACGTCAACCCCTCGCACAACCGAGGTCGTCGGACGACGAAAATGCCTCAGGCACTGCTGCCAATCTACGGCGTCGCGCTCGGTGTTTCAAGTGAAGAGCGAGGGGCGCAGGTGATCCTGGCAGTGGCAATCGGCAGCCGCACCCCGCGACGGCAACCCCGTCGTCATGGGGGGTCTATTAGGCAACGTCAGACTTGCTAAAATTGCAGCCGATTCCAGATCCCTCGAAACAACCCGATTTTCCCGGCGATTCAGGCCCCTTGAACCGGCCGTAAAATCGCGTTTTCAAGGCCATTTTCGCCTCGTGAACGGCCGATTCACAAAGACTTTTGGCTTCCTTCCGCGCGAGCGTCGCCGCGCCGCAAACCGTTGATAACCTTGGTTTCATCCGGCCTCTTCCGGCATCTTCCGGCCTCTTCCGGATTCACAAAGACTTTTGTCCCCTTACAATCACGCGCTCGCTGCTCGAGGTGCTCAGCGCATGCGACCATCCGGTGAGTATCGTGACCAAGAGCGCGCTCGTGTTGCGCGACCTCGACATCCTGGCGCCGATGGCCGCGAGGGGCCTCGCCAGCGTGGCGCTATCGGTAACCACACTGGATGCCGCGCTCGCCCGGCGCGTGGAGCCGCGGGCGGCGACGCCGCCGCGGCGCCTCGCCGCGATGGCGCACATCGCCCAGGCCGGCGTGCCGACCATGGTGATGGCCGCACCCATGATCCCGGCCATCAACGACCACGAGTTGGAAACGATCCTGGAGGCCGCGGCCGCCGCCGACGCGCGAAGCGCATCGTATATCCTGGTGCGGCTGCCGCTCGAGATCAAACACCTGTTCCACGAATGGCTGGAGGCGCACTACCCCGATCGTGCCGAGCGCGTCGAGAAGCTGATCCGATCGGCCCGGGGTGGTCAGCTCTATGACGCGCGTTTCCGGACCGGCATGCGCGGCACGGGCGAGTACGCCGATCTGCTCGCCCGTCGATTCCGTGTCGCCGCACGGCGCCTCGGCCTCGATCGGAAATTGCCGCCACTGGACACGTCTCAATTCCGCCGACCGCCCCGCCACGGCGAACAACTGTCTCTGCTTTAGGATTGGGCTTACCCGAGGCCGCTATCATGGCCGGTGCCGACTCCGGCCGCTGTGTTAGCTTGCGATCGCCATGCCCGGTCACCAGGAACTCACCGATCTCGCCATCGTCGCACTCGTCGCGCTGTTATGCGGCGTGCTGCTGACGCGCCTGCGGCAGCCCGCCGTGGTCGGCTATATCCTGGCCGGCGTCGTATTGGGTCCGTCGGTCACGGGTCTGGTCACCAATCAGCTGTCCATCTCGATTCTCGCCGAGATGGGCGTCTTGATGCTGCTGTTTGTGATCGGCATGGAACTGTCGCTGCGCGCCTTCCGCACCCTGTGGACGCTGTCCGTCTCCGCCATGCTGCTGCAGGTGCTGGTGATGCTCGCGGTCATGGGCCTGCTGCGGCTGGTGGTTGGGTGGCCACTTGCGCCGACCCTGCTGCTGGCTTTCGTCGTATCGCTGTCCAGCACGGCGGTCGCCATCAAGATGCTCGAAGACATCGGCGAACTGCGCACCCACTCCGGCCGCATCGCCATCAGCGTGTTGATCGCCCAGGACCTCGCGGTCGTGCCGATGATCCTGTTGCTCGACATCGCCGCACAAGGTGCGTGGCTGGAATGGACCGAACTGGCGCGGCTCGGCATCTCGATCGTCTTGCTCGTGGCCTTAACGATGTTCCTGTCGCGGCGCAAGCGGCTGAACCTGCCCGTGCCGACCCAACCGGGTCAGTCCGACTTGGTGCCGCTGGTGGGGCTCGCGGCGTGTTTCGGCGCCGCCGCGGTGGCCGGTGCACTCGGCCTGTCGACCGCCTACGGCGCCTTCCTTGCCGGGCTGACCATCGGCAACAGCAACCTCAGACCGATCATGCTGACCAGTATCATGCCGATCCAGAGCGTACTGATGATGGTCTTCTTCCTCTCGATCGGCCTGTTGATCGACATCTATTTCGTCTGGGACAATCTGGCCATCGTCCTGACCTTGCTCGCGGTTGTGACAATTCTGAAGACCGTGGTGAATGTCGGCATACTGCGGCTCCTGTGTTTGACCTGGCCGCAGTCGTTTCTGTCGGCGGCGGTGCTGGCCCAGGTCGGCGAGTTCTCGTTCCTGCTGGCCGGCGTCGCCGGTCGCAACCAAATCATCGACGAATTCGATTTCCGATTGATTGTCACGGTCACCGCGCTGTCGCTGGCCGTCAGCCCGGTATGGCTGGCCGCGGCCCGGCGCCTGCACGAGATCGCGACCTTTCGGCGCGCGTCCATCACGCGGGTGATGCGCTACGTCTATGGCCCGCAGGTCCGCTGGGTGACCAGGGCCGGACGCACCGCGCGCAAGACGGTCTACCGGTCCCCGGCAGCCGACCGGCCACCCCCATCGGCCGAAGGCGACGATGCCTGATCTGGCTCTGGAGCGACGCTACGGCGGCAACGTCGCCGGTGTCGACGAGGCGGGGCGCGGGCCTTGGGCGGGCCCGGTGCTCGCCGCCGCCATCATCCTCGACCGATCGGCTGCCTGCCGCAAATTCGCCAACCAAGTCGATGACTCGAAGCGGCTGAGCGCGAAGCGTCGCGAGGCGCTCCTGGCGCAGCTTGCGGATCTCGCCGAGCGACACGTCGCCTGGATCGGCATCGGAACGGCCGATGTCGCCGAGATCGACCGGCTCAATATCCTGGCGGCGAGCCTCGTCGCCATGCGCCGGGCGGTTGCAGCGCTGGGTCGGGCGCCCGACCATGCCCTGATCGATGGACGGCACACGCCGCCCGGGCTCGCCTGCACCGCGGAGCCGCTGGTCAAGGGCGACGGCCGCTCGGCCAGCGTCGCCGCCGCCTCGATCGTCGCCAAGGTAACGCGCGATCGCCAAATGTCGCGGCTGGCCCGACGGCATCCCGGCTATGGCTGGGAGCGCAACGCCGGCTATGGCACCGCCGAGCATCGCGACGCGTTGCACCGGCTGGGACCGACGCCGCAGCACCGCACCAGCTTCGCTCCAGTGCGCAATATCATGTATCTCTTTCATAAATAATCATAACATGTTGATTCGAGAACATTAATGCTTGACGCCGAGTCAGCGATCACGCAGCTTCGCGCCCATGACCTCTGGCCGAGCGTCTACGGGACCCGCGAAGCGGGCCATCAACGACCGTATTCTGACCGGCGACTGCCTTGAGCACATGGCGGCGCTGCCGGCGGGTTCGGTCGACATGGTGTTTGCCGACCCGCCCTATAACCTGCAGCTCGCGGGCCAACTGACACGGCCGAACAATTCGCGCGTCGACGGCATCGACGACGACTGGGATAAGTTCGCCGATCACAGCGCCTATGATGCGTTTACGCGCGACTGGCTGGCGGCGGCGCGGCGCGTGCTGAAGGCCGACGGCACCCTGTGGGTCATCGGCACCTATCACAACATCTTTCGCGTCGGCACCGCGGTACAGGATTTGGGCTACTGGATCCTCAACGACGTGGTCTGGCGCAAGACCAACCCGATGCCCAATTTCCGCGGCCGACGCTTCACCAACGCCCATGAGACGCTGATCTGGTGCGCGCGGGCCAAAGAGTCGCGCTACACATTCAACTACGCGGCGATGAAGGCACTCAACGACGATCTGCAGATGCGCAGCGACTGGCTGCTGCCGATCTGCAACGGCACCGAGCGTCTGCGCGACGCCGACGGGCAGAAGAAGCATCCCGCACAGAAGCCGGAGGCGCTTCTGTATCGCGCGATCCTGGCCGCCACCCGGCCCGGTGAGGTGGTGCTGGACCCGTTTTTCGGCTCAGGCACAACCGGCGCCGTGGCCAAACGGCTGGGGCGGCACTTCATCGGCATCGAGCGCGACAAGACCTACCTCAAAGCCGCGCGCGCGCGGCTGGCCAAGGTGCGCACTCTCGACGCCGCCTATTTGAGCGCGGTGCCGTCCCCGCGCGATCAGCCTCGGGTGCCGTTCGGCTCGCTGGTCGAGCGCGGCATGCTGCGGCCCGGCGAGACACTGTATGGGCCGAAGCGGCGCTTCTCGGCGCGGGTGCATGCGGACGGCACGATCGCCACGACGACGGGCGGCGCTGCCGACGGCCGCGGCTCGATCCACAAGATCGGCGCCGAGGTGCAAGGCGCGCCAGCCTGCAATGGCTGGATGTTCTGGCACATCGACGTCGAGGGCGAGCTGGTGCCGATCGACTCTCTTCGGCAGAAGGTACGCGCCGCGACAGCCTAGCGCGTGCCCGCGACCGTCATGCCGTCGATGCGCACGGTCGGGCTGTCGGTGCCGAAGCGGAACGTCAGGTCGTTGGCCGGCGTCAACTGGCGGAACATATCCTTCAGATTGCCGGCCACGGTCAATTCCGACACCGGATAGGCAATCTTGCCGTCCTCGATCCAATATCCCGCCGCACCGCGGCTGTAGTCACCGGTGACCAGGCTGATGCCCATGCCCATGAGCTCGGTGACGTAGAAGCCGGACTTGATGTCGGCCATCAGCGCCTCCGGCGTCGCCGTTCCGGCCTCCAGGTACAGGTTAGTGGGTCCGGGTGACGGCGGCCCACCGGTGCCGCGCCCGGCGTGTCCGGTGCTCTTCAGCCCCAGCTGGCGGGCCGAGGCGAGATCGAGGAGCCAGGTCGTGAGCACACCGTCGTCGATCAGCTTGTGCGTCACGCCGGCGATGCCCTCGCCGTCGAAGGGGCGGGAGCGAAATCCGCGCGGGCGCAGCGGATCGTCGATGACGTTGATGCCCTCGCCGAAGATCTGGGCGTTCAGTTTTTCCTTCAAGAAGCTGGTGCCGCGGGCGATCGCGGAACCGTTGATCGCGCCCACCAGGTGCCGTAACAGGCCGCCGGCGACCCGCGATTCATAGACCACCGGCACCTGCGCGGTCGGCATCTTGCGCGGACCCAGGCGGCGGACGGTGCGCTCGCCGGCACGGCGGCCGACCTGTGCGGGGTCGTCGAGATCGGCCCCATAGACCGCCATCGAATAGTCGTAGTCGCGCTCCATCGCGGTGCCTTCGCCGGCGATCACCGAGGCCGAAACCGAGTGGCGCGAGCGGGCATAGCTGCCGGCAAAGCCGTTGGAGGCCGCCATGGATACGCGCGACAGCGACCAGCTCGCCGAGGCCCCTTCCGAATTGGTGACGCCGTCGACGGCGCGCGCCGAATCCTCGCAATCGCGGGCCTTGGCCTTCAGCAGGGAAGCCCCCGGCTCCGCCGTATCGGCCATGTCGAGCACAGTCGGATCTCGACACACGTCGTCGGCGTCGGCGAGGCCGCAGTAGCGATCCTCCGGTACCGTGCGCGCCATCGCCAGCGCGCGCGTCACCAGTTCGTCGAGCGCCGAGCGCTCGCGGTCGGTCGACGACACCACCGCCTGGCGCTTGCCGACCAACACGCGGAGGCCGATATCGGCGCTCTCTTCCCGCTCCAGCTTCTCGATCTCGCCCAGCCGCTGCTCGTGGCTCAGCGACGTGCCCTGTACCACGATGGCGTCGGCCGCCTCGGCGCCGGCGGCTTTGGCGCGGTCGATGAGGTCGTGCAGCAGGTCGAGATCGGCTTGCGCGGCATCGGCCATGTCGGGCTCCTGGTTCGGGGGAGGCGCTGAATCGGATGCTCTATGCCTATATGGCGCCCCGGCCTTGCGGGGCAAGAACGCGCGGCCATTTACCGGCGTAAACCGCAGATGGTGTTGTCTGGTCCGCGATGGACATGCCAGCCGAGACAGAGCAGTACTGGGTCGTCGGTGCCGAGTACACCGACACGACTTTCCGGCAGGCCGTCGGTGACGAGCAGCGCCACGGTCCGTTCGCGAGCCACGACGAGGCCCGCGTCAAATGGGCCGGGCTAAGTTGGGCCGCGGTCGACGACGCGCATATTCGCGATCGGATCGAAAAGACCGGGTCGGTGAGATTCTGGGTCGTCGGTGGCGTCTATACCGACACGCGACTCAGTGACATCGCCGGCGGCGCGACCGAGGAGCGCTTGGGGCCATTCGACAGCTATGACGACGCGGTGGCCGCGTGGCGTGCCAAGGCGTGGGCCACGGTCGACGATGTCTGCGCGCGCTTCCGCATCGAGCGGATGTAGTCTCAAGCCTCGCTGGGTCTTGCGTCCAGGCCGAACCACGGCCGCAGCCGCACGCCGACGATAGAGCCGGCGAAGGCGGCGGCAAACCACAACCAGCCATGCACACTGCCCGAGGCGGTGCCTGACAGCAGAGCGCCGATATTGCAGCCGAACGCCAGCCGCGCGCCATAGCCCATCAGCAAGCCGCCGATCACGGCCGCCGCAAACGGCCTCGGCGCAATGCGCAAGCTTGGCGCAAACCGCCCCGCCAGACCGGCGGCCAGCAGGCCCCCGAGTATGATGCCGAAATTCATCACGGACACGGTGTTGGCGAACACGCTCGACTGCAGTGCCCGTGCCGGATAAGGCCAGGTCCAGAAGTTCCAGCTCGCCACGTCGACGCCGACCACGGACAACGCCTTGGCGCCCCAAAGGCCGAATGCGAAGGTCACCGACCAGGTGTGCCCCGCCACCGCCAACGTCGCGACGGTCAAGGCCGCCAGCACCAGCGCGCCCCACCACACCGGCCATGGCCCGCGCAGCAACGTTTGCAGGAAACCGTTGGACGCGCCTTCGTCCACTGACGGAACCAACGCCCCATGGCGCCGTCGCTCCAGCACCAAGGTCAACGCCGCGATGGCGCCACAGACGGCGAGCTGGATGATTATGGCCTCGGCCGCGCCGACTCGCGCCGGTAGCGAGATCGTGCCGTAGGTCGGCTGTTCCAGCCACCACGGCAGATGGAGCGTTCCGATCAGAGTACCGACGACGAAGAACGCCAGCGTCACAACCATTCGGGTGTTGCCGCCGCCGACGGTGAACAGCGTCCCCGACCCACAGCCACCGCCGAGCTGCATGCCGAAGCCGAACAAGGCCGCGCCGATCGCGACCGACAGGCCGACACCGGCAAATGCGCCCGCGACCGGCGTGCCGACAAAGCTGCCTTGCAAAACGGCGGGCAGGATCACGGCCGTGCTCAAGGCCAGCAACAGCATTTGCGCGCGAATGCCGGCGCCGCGGCGCTCAACGATAAAGGCGCGCCATGCACCGGTGAAACCGAACGACGCGTGATAGAGCGCCACACCCAAGCCGCCGCCGATCAAGAGCAGGGTGGCCTGGCGCAGATCGAAACCCCAGTCGAGCAGCACTGCGCCGACAACCAGCGCCGAGCCGGCGGCGATGACCACCGGCGCATCCGCGGTCAACACGCCGCGCTCACCGCCGAGATGTCCGACTGCACTCATGTCCTAATGATCAGCCCCTCGGCGGACCGCCGAGGGGCTGCCTCCATCGGTCCGCGTCCGGCTAGTGGACGTCTGCGCCGCGTACTTTAAGCGGACGCTCGGCATCGGCCGTCCAAGCCACCATCGAGCCGTCATACATCTTCACGTCCTCGTTGCCCAGGACCTCGCTCAGCGCGAACCATGCAACCGACGCCCAATGACCGGTGTTGCAAAAGGCGATCTTCTTGTCGTCGGACTTCAATCCGACCTTGCGCAGCAATCCGGCGATCGTGTCGGGCGCCTCCACTGTTCCGGCCTCGGCAACCAATGTGCTCTGCTGCAAATTGCGCGCTCCGGGGATAGTTCCCTTCGCGCGCGCCGCATCGACCTTGGACTCGCCGCGGAACTGCGATGCCGGCCGCGCGTCGACGAGCGCAACCTCACGATCGGCCATTGCCAGGACGACTTCCTCGGTGGTTGCCAGATACTGCGGCTGGAACTCGGCGACGAATGTTGCCGCGACCGGCGCGCTCGGCCCGGTCTCGATCGGGTTCGAGGCGTCCGCGCTCCACGCCTGGTAGCCGCCATCCAATATCGACACGGCATCGTGGTCGAGCACCTTGAAGGTCCAATACACCCGCGCGGCACTGCCAAAGTCGGACGAGCTGACGCCGCCATGCACGATGGTGACGTGATTGACATTGCCGATACCGAGGCCGCCGATGAGCGTTTCCAGATCTGCGACCGGAGACATCATGCCCGGGACGCCGTCGACCGTGGTGCGCCATCCGTCCTCCAGATAGTTGCTGTAGACGGCGCCCGGCACATGGCCCTCGGCGAACACTTCCGCCGAGCCGCCATCTATGCGGTTGCGAATATCGAGAACGACCAGGTTCGGCTGATCGAGATTGGTGGCGAGCCAAACTGTGTCGACCAGCGGCTGCGCATTGGCGCCGCCGGTGAATGCGGCGACCAGGACTGTTAGCGATAGAAGGAGCCGTTTTTGCATCGTGCTTTTCCGTTTTCTGATGGTGTTGGCGACGTGGATCGTGATCTGCCTTGCGAGCGTTCACACGAGATTATGTTTCGGCGCCACGCTTCTCAAGCCCAAATGGCCTCACGATAGATGATTGATCTAATTCTTCAGAGACAGCGCGCGCTGAACAAATGTTTCATCTTATATCCAGGCGAACATTAATCGGCTCGCCCTGGGAGCGTTGGCCGCCGCGTCTCTCTCAATTCCACCCGGCGCCGGCCGTGTCCCACCAACCTCGCCAGGCGGCGAAGTCATAGCCGAAGCGCTGGCCGGTGATTGCGGAAAGCGCACCGACGGCGTCGCCCTTCAGCCATAGCGGATCGTCGGGCCGCTCCAGCCGGTCGAGCAGCGCCTCGATGATGTCGCGATCGCGCTGGCCGGTCCAACTCACGGCCCACATCGCGCCGATGACCGGTTCCACGAACTTCTGCGATCGGCGATCGTCGGCGACCCAGTCGGCGGTGAACTCATCGGCGGCAACGGTTCCGGTGCGGGAGTAGGCCATGGCCCACATCAGCATGAAGCGGGCAAGCTTGGGCGTGGTGACGCGGCCGGCACCGCCGAACCGACGTAGCGGCACATCGGGAACCGCCGTCGCCAAGCGCTCCTCCAGAAATCCCTGCGGCGGCCGGTTTTGCCCGACCGCGAACAAGACCTGGCGCAGCTCCGTATCGCGGCTTGCGTAGCTTGCCGGATCGACCAGCAGGGCGTCCAGACGCTGCGCCATGGCCGGCCAATCGATGCCGGCCGGTGCGAGCGCCAGCATCGGCGCGACCGCGGATGCTGGCGTGTCGACATCAGCGGCCGGCGATCCCCACAGGATCCCGCGCCCGGTATTGCCGCGACCGCCTACGAACACCCGGTCGCCAAGCACCGCAACGTCGGCCGGCGTACCACCGTACAGGTCCTGGACGTATGACCATGCCCGACCGTCGGCGCTGAACCACAGCGCGCCGCCGTCGCGCACAGCACCAACGGCCCACAGCCCTTGCGGCCCGGCCACGATGTCGCGCAAGGACAAACCCGCCGTGGCTCGGAGGACCGGCTCGCTTCGCCGGCCGTCGGTGCGCCAGATCACACCGCCGCCGGGTTGCGCAACGATGCCGTAGAGCCAGTCGCCATGGGCGGCCAGTCCGCTCACCTGCGCATTGCGCGGCCAGCCGGCCGGCTCAAAAGGATCGGCGCCATCGAACCGGAGCAGCGAAAAACGAGGCCCTTCGGCCAGGCGGTCGACGCCGGATCCGTACAGCGCGCCATTGTGCGGCACCAGCTCGACAATGCGGCTGACTCTCCGTTCGGGCGTCGGCCGGTCGTAGACCTGTCGCCAGCGCTGGCCGAAATCGGGCGACTCATGCAATCCTGCGCGCCAGGCCGATGCCGCGGCGATCAGCGTGCCGTCGTGCTCCGCCAGGGCATGGACGTGGAAGATCTGCGCCGTGGGCACCACACCCAAGCGCCAGTCGACACCGTTGGTGACCGCGTATTGGCCCCAGCCGAGACTGATGCGCGCATCCTCGAACGGCCAATACAGCAAGCCGTTCGCGATCGCAGGATGGCCGACGTCCTGGCTGAACAGGTGACGCTCGTAGCGCACCGCGCGCCTGGCCGGATCGAGCGAGTAAACATCCGCCGAGTTATGGTCGGGGTAGCGGACGGCGTTGGCGAACCAAAGGCGACCATTGTAGCCGATCAGACCGGTCACCGCCGGCCACGGACCCACTTCCGCCAACGTCTCCAGATCGTCGGCGGGCGCCGGGGTCGTCGCGACAACGGCCGCAACGCCCGCGATCCAAATCCGCAGCCTGATTGCTCTCAGCATAAGGTCAAGCTATGGCCGCGACCGTGGCGAGCAAAATCACAAGCGCGTCAGGCGCCAGCCACCAACGCCGCAAGAACCAGCAGACCAAAATCGCGGTTAGCGCGAAACATTCGCAGGCAATCGGTCGGCGAGCCGAACTGCACCCGCGCCACCTGCCAAGCCAAGTGGGCCATTGGCGCGAGCAGCGCGGCATAGGCCGGCCAGGCCAGGCCGTCGAGCCAGATCGCGAGGCCCAGGCCCAGGACCGTCAGAACCGCAAAGCCAGCGATCCAGGCGCGCGTCCGCTCGGCGAACAACAGCGCCGTGGATTTCACCCCGACCAGGGCGTCGTCCTCCTTATCCTGGTGGGCGTAGATCGTGTCGTAGACCAGCGTCCAGGCGATGCCGGCGCCGTACAGCACCAGCGCCGGCCAATCCAGCCGGCCATGCACGGCGCTCCAGCCCATCAGTGCGCCCCAATTGAACGCCAACCCCAGGAAGATCTGCGGCCAATAGGTGATCCGCTTCATGAGCGGATAGATGACGACTAGCAGCAGGCTCGACCCCCCAAGGGCCACTGTCGCCCAGTTGAACTGCAGCAATATCAGCAAGCCCAGCCCGAGGAGCGCCGCGAGGAATACCAACGCCTGGCGGACGCTGACCTCGCCCGCCGGGATCGGCCGCTCGGCCGTGCGCGCGACGCGAGCATCGAGATCGCGGTCGAAGATGTCGTTGACCACGCAGCCGGCCCCACGCATCACGACCGCGCCGACGGCGAACAGCGCGCCGTACCCCAGGCCTTGCCACACGGTCGCGCCAGCCAGCGCCAACCCCCACCAGCACGGCAACAACAACAGCCAGGTTCCGATCGGCCGGTCCAGGCGCATCAGCCGCGCATACGGGCGCGACCACAGCGGCAGCGCGCGCAATAGCCAGTTGTCATGGCGGATGTCGCTGACCTCGCCGCGCCGGGCGGCGGCCGTGCTATCCTCGATCCGTGTCGCCATTGCCGGACTCTGTGCCGCGTATGTCCGAACCGCAACTCGTTCGCGCGCCGCGACTCCATGTCGAGGCGGTGCTGTCGACCGGCGCCACCGTTGGACTCGGCCGGCAACAGACGCACTATCTTCGCAATGTTATGCGCGCCCAGCCGGGCGACGCGGTAGCGCTTTTCAACGGGCGCGACGGCGAATGGCGGGCCCGCATCGATCGGGTCGGCCGCGACGAATGCGCTTGCACGCCCCAGACCCGGACCCGCGCGCAAGCCGACGACGGCGACGTATGGCTGGCCTTCGCACCGATCAAGCGTGCGCGCATCGACCTGATCGCCGAGAAGGCGACCGAACTCGGCGCGGCGCGCTTGATCCCGGTCGTCACCGAACGGACCCAAGCCGCGCGCGTCAATGTCGCCCGGCTGCGCTCCCGCGCCATCGAGGCGGCCGAACAGTGCGGGAGGCTCACGGTGCCGGACGTGTCGGCGCCGGTGAAAGTGGATGAATTGACGCGGGACTGGCCGGACGGCCGGCGGCTGTTGGTGTGTGCAGCGGATGCGCCGCCGTTGGCCACCGTTCTGGCGGCGGACACGGACGCACACTGGGCGGTGCTGATCGGGCCGGAAGGCGGTTTCTCGCCGCGTGAGGTTGACGGCCTGCGCCAACTGCCATTTGTTAGGTGCGTCGGCCTGGGCCCGCGCATCCTGCGGGCGGAGACGGCGGCCATCGCTGCACTGGCGGTGCTGCAGTCGCTGGCCGGCGATTGGCGCGCGTAAGTCACGCAGAACGGTGGTCACCCGATGTCGGGATCATCTCCGCCTGGCAAGGACGGTCCGACGCCGGTGGACGGCAAGGCCGATCTGATCGCCTACATGGAGGCCGGCTGCAAGCCGCGCGAGGCGTGGCGCATCGGCACCGAGCACGAGAAGTTCGCCTTCCGCCCGTCCGACTTGCGGCCCCTGGCCTACGCCGACACGCCGGGCATCCGCGACGTGCTGATGGCGCTGGCCCACTATGGCTGGCAGCCGGTCTATGAAGGCGAGAACGTGGTCGCGCTCACCGGCGGTAAAGGCGACTCGATCACGCTGGAACCGGGCGGCCAGGTGGAGCTGTCGGGCGCGGCGGTGGAGACCATCCATCAGACCTGCGCCGAAGTGCAGGCGCACCTGCGCCAGGTCCGCGCCGTCGGCAAGAAGCTGGGCATCGCCATGATGGGCATGGGCTTCAACCCGAAATGGGCGCGCGAGGACGTGCAATGGATGCCGAAGGAGCGCTACGCCATCATGCGCGCCTACATGCCGACCAAGGGCGCACACGGGCTCGACATGATGCTGCGCACCACGACCGTACAGGTGAACCTCGACTTCGCCACCGAAGCCGACATGGTACGCAAGTTCCGCGTCGGCCTGGCGCTGCAGCCGGTGGCGACGGCGATGTTCGCCAACTCGCCGTTCGCCGAGGGCCGACCGTCGGGCTATCTTAGCTACCGCAGCCACATGTGGACCGACACCGACCCCGACCGCTGCGGCATGCTGCCATTCGTGTTCGAGGACGGCTTCGGCTTCGAGCGCTACGTCGACTGGATGCTCGACGTGCCGATGTACTTCGTCTACCGCGACGGCACTTACATCGACGCCTCGGGTCAGTCGTTCCGCGACTTCCTCGACGGCCGGCTGCCGGCGTTGCCCGGCGTGCTGCCGACCCTGGCGGATTGGTCGGACCACCTGACCACCGTCTTCCCAGAGGTGCGGCTGAAGAAGTTCCTGGAGATGCGCGGTGCCGACGGCGGGCCGTGGCGCCGGCTATGCGCCCTGCCCGCGTTCTGGGTCGGGCTGATCTACGACGACACCGCGCTCGATGCGGCGTCGGATCTGGTCAAGGACTGGTCGGTCGCCGAGATGGCGGCCTTGCGCGAGGCGGTGCCGCGCGACGGCCTCGACGCCACGATCCGCAACCACTCAGTGCTCGATCTGGCGCGCACCACGCTCAGCCTGTCGCGCGAGGGGCTGAAGCGGCGGGCGCGCACCGACATGTGGGGCGCCGACGAGAGCCACTTCCTGGCGACCCTGGAGCAGATCGTCGACACCGGCCTGACCCCGGCCGAGTACAAGCTCGCCGCCTTCGACGGCCGCTGGGAAGGCAACATCGACCGCGCCTTCGAGGAGTACGCGTATTAGAAGTGGGGGGCTATGAGCGTGGTTGCATTGTTCGGGAGTATTGCCTTCGGCCTACTTACAATAATGCCTCCCGCGGCGAGCGACGGCGCCATCACCATGGCGTTCTTGCTTGCAGCATTTGCGCCAAAGGCTCTTCAAAAGTTTGCAGAGGCCCAATTCCCGCCGAAAGGGGTTAGCTGATCATCATAAATACGGTGTGATCAGTCCTAAACCGCGGTTCCGCCCACCGTCAGCGCGTCGATGAGCATGGTCGGCTGGCCGACGCCGACCGGGACGCCCTGGCCTTCCTTGCCGCAGGTGCCGATGCCCTCGTCGAGCTTGGTGTCGTTGCCGATGCGGCTGACGCGCGTCAGCGCATCGGGGCCGTTGCCGATCAGCGTCGCGCCCTTCACCGGCGCGCCGATCTTTCCGTCCTCGATCAGATACGCCTCGGTGCAGGAGAAGACGAACTTGCCCGAGGTGATGTCGACCTGGCCGCCGCCGAAGTTGACGGCGTAGATGCCGTTGCCGGCGGCGCGGATGACGTCCTCCGGCGCCTCCTGGCCCGCCAGCATGTAGGTGTTGGTCATGCGCGGCATCGGCGAATGGGCGTAGGACTGGCGCCGGCCGTTGCCGGTCGGGCGCATGCCCATCAGCCGCGCGTTCATGCGGTCCTGCATGTAGCCCGTCAGGATGCCGTCCTCGATCAGCACGGTGTATTCCGAGGGCGTGCCCTCGTCGTCGATGGTCAGCGAGCCGCGCCGGTCGGTGATGGTGCCGTCATCGACCACGGTAACCCCGGGCGAGGCGACGCGCTGTCCCATCAGGCCGGCAAATGCAGACGTCTTCTTGCGGTTGAAGTCGCCCTCCAGCCCGTGGCCGATAGCCTCGTGCAGCAGCACGCCCGGCCAGCCCGGGCCGAGCACGACGGCCATCTCGCCGGCCGGCGCCGGCACAGACTCGAGGTTGGTCACGGCCATGCGCAGCGCCTCGTCGACCTGCGTCTTCCAGTTCTCCGGCGCCACCCAGTGGTCGTAAGCGGCGCGGCCGCCGGCGCCGTAGCTGCCGGTCTCCATGCGCCCGTCCTGCTCGACCACGACGTTGACGCGCAAGGACACCAGCGGGCGGATGTCGGCCGAGCGGGCGCCGTCGCCGCGCACGATCTGCACCGCCTGCCAAGAGCCGCCCAGCGACGCCGTGACCTGGCGCACAAGGGGGTCCTTGGCGCGGGCGTAGGCGTCGATTTCCTCCAGCAGCTTGACCTTGGCCGCGAACGCCATCTCCGACATCGGGTTGAGGTCGCCGTAGAGCAGCCGGTTGGTGGCGATGGGCGCGGCCTGCAGCGTGCCGCCCGTGCCGGTGCGCACCGCCTTCACCGTCTCGCCGGCGCGCTTGATGGCCGCTTCCGACAGCTCCGATGCGTGGGCGTAGCCGGTCGCCGCGCCCGAGACCGCGCGCAGGCCGAAGCCGTGATTGGTGTCGAAGCCGGCGCTCTTGATGCGGCCGTCGTCGAACGTGACCGATTCGGACTGGGTGTATTCCAGGAACAGTTCGCCGTCATCGGCGCCGTGCAGGGCGTCGGCGACCAGCCCCTCGACGCGCGGGCGGTCCATACCGGTGCGGGTGAAGAACAGGTCGTCCGTGGCGGCGATATCGGTCATGGCGGGGTCCGTCCTTGGGGTTGCGGGGGATGCAAGGCGTTCGCAATCGAATATGGGATCGAGGGGCGCGATTGTCACGGCCGGCTTGACCGCGAGGGCGAACACCTGCGATACGGCGCCGATGACCGCCTATGCCAAGCTCAAGGAGCGCTTTCACCGCCTCGGCGTGATCGGCGACACGTTGGGCATCCTGCATTGGGACACCGCCACCACCATGCCGCAGGCCGCAGCCGACGGCCGCGGCGAGCAGGTGGCGACGCTGCGGGTGCTGAGTCACGATATGCTCGCGGACCCGCAGGTGGGCGACTGGCTGGCCGAAGCCGAGCAGGCGCCGCTGGATGAGCCCTGGTCGCAAGCCAATCTGCGTGAGATGCGGCGCAATTACGCCCACGCCACTGCCCTGTCGCCGCAACTGGTCGAGGCCGAGGCCAAGGCCTCGCTGGCGTGCGAGATCGCGTGGCGGGGCGCGCGGGCCGAAAGCGACTTCGCCGCGCTTCAGCCGTCGTTGGCCGAAGTGCTGCGGGTGACGCGCGAGATCGCCGCCGCCAAGGCGCAGGCGCTGGGGCTTGCGCCATACGATGCACTGCTCGACCAATACGAGCCGGGACAGACGGCGGCGCGCATCGACACCGTGTTCGATGCCTTGGCACCGTTCCTGGTCGACTTCCTCCCGCAGGTTCTCGATCATCAGAGCAGCCAGCCAACCCCGCGCCCGCCGCAGGGTCCGTTCCCTGTCGACCGGCAACGGGCGCTGTGCCTGCGCTTGATGGAGACCGTCGGCTTCGACTTCAACCGCGGCCGGCTCGACGTCAGCCGCCATCCGTTCTGCGGCGGCGCCAGCGACGACGTGCGCATCACCACCCGCTACGACGAGCACGAGTTTCTGACTGCCGTCATGGCCGTGCTGCACGAGACCGGCCACGCCATTTACGAACTCGACCTGCCCGCCGAACACCGGTTCCAGCCGGTGGGCGTGGCGCGCGGCATGGCGGTGCACGAGAGCCAGTCGCTGATCGTCGAGATGCTGGCCTGCCGCTCGCCGGCGTTCTTTGCCTTCGCCGCACCCCTGTTCACCGAGACCTTCGGCGCGCAGGACGCGTTCGCGACTGATAACCTCTACCGGCTGAGCACGCGCGTCGCGCCCGGCTTCATCCGCGTCGATGCCGACGAGGTCAGCTATCCCGCCCACATCATCCTGCGCTACCGGCTGGAGCGGGCGTTGCTGGCCGGCGATCTGGAGCTGTCGGAGCTGCCGGTGGCCTGGAACGACGGCATGCGCGAATTGCTGGGTATCGTCCCGCCCGACGATCGCCGCGGTTGCCTGCAGGATATCCACTGGCCGAGCGGCGCCTTCGGCTACTTCCCGACCTATACGCTGGGCGCGATGATGGCCGCGCAACTGTTCGCCGCCATCGAGGATGCGGTCGGCGACCTGCAGGGCGCCTTCGAGCGCGGCGACTTCGCGCCCTTCACCGGCTGGCTGCGCGAGCATGTACACGCCAAGGCATCGCTACTGAGCGCCGACGATCTGCTGCGCGAGGCCACGGGGAAGTCGCTCGATCCCGGCGGATACATGCGATTTCTGCGCGCCCGTTACCTGCACTGACACAGCCGTGATTTGCCACTAAATTCAGACCGTTCGGCATCATGGCGGCGGCTTGCCCGCGCTATGAGGCCGGGATACGTTAGTCGCCGTTTGGCCGGGAAATCCACAGTGCAATACATCAGTACACGGGGCCACGACCGCCTCGCCGACTTCGAAGAGGTGCTGCTGAAGGGCTTGGCGCCGGACGGCGGCCTTTATGTACCACGGGAATGGCCGACGATTTCGGCGAAGGATCTACGCCGCTGGCGCGGGCTCGCCTACGCCGACCTCGCCGTGCGCGTTATCGCGCCGTTTGTCGGCGACACGCTGAGGCCGGACGAGTTGAGCACGCTTGTCAAAAAAGCCTACGCGACGTTCGACCACGCCGCGGTCGCGCCGCTGCACCAGCTCGATCACGATCTCTGGCTGCTGGAGTTGTTCCACGGGCCGACTCTGGCGTTCAAGGACTATGCCCTGCAACTGGTCGGCCGGCTGTTCAATCACATTCTGGCGCGCCGCGCAGCGCGCGCGACGATCGTCGGCGCCACCTCCGGCGACACCGGATCGGCCGCGATCGAGGGTTGCCGCCACAGCGCTGCCGTCGACATCGTGATCCTGCACCCCAAGGGCCGTGTTTCCGAGATCCCGCGCCGTCAGATGACTACCGTCAATGTGCCCAACGTCGCCAACGTGGCGGTCGACGGCACGTTCGACGACTGCCAGGATCTGGTAAAGGCGATGTTTGCCGACGCGGCGTTCCGCGATGAGATGCAACTGGGCGTCGTCAATTCGATGAATTGGGCCCGCGTCATGGCACAGATCGTCTACTATGTCGCCTCGGCCCTGGCGCTTGGTGCACCGGAGCGACGGGTCGCCTTCGCCGTTCCCAGTGGCAACTTTGGCAACGTCTATGCCGCCCATGCGGCCAAGCAGATGGGTTTGCCCATCGACCATCTGACCGTCGCCTGCAATCGCAATGACATCCTGGCACGTTTTATCGATACCGGCGTGCTCACGATCGGTGCCGTTCAGTCGACCCTGTCGCCCAGTATGGACATCCAGGTCCCATCGAACGTGGAACGTCTGCTGTTTGACCTGCACGAACGGGACGGGGCGGCAATCGCTGCGGATATGGCGCTGCTCCGTGCAACCGGCGCGTTGGATGTCGGCACGGAGCGCTGGCGCCGCGCCCGTGGCCTGTTCGACGGCCAAAGCATCGACGACGACGCGACGCTCGCCACCATCGCCGACGTCTACCGCAGCACCGGTGAGTTGATCGATCCACACAGCGCCGTGGGTGTCGCTGCGGCGCGACTGCGCGAGCACGATCACACGGCCCCGACCGTGGTCGTTTCGACCGCGCACGCGGCGAAGTTTCCGGACGCGGTCGAACGCGCGACCGGCCGCAAGCCCTCGTTGCCGCCGCGCCTGGCGGACTTGTTCGAGCGGGAAGAGCACTGCACGCAGTTGCCCAACGATCTCGCCGTGCTGCAGCAATTCATTCGCGGCCGCAGCTCGCGGGCGGCGGCATGAGCGAGGTACGGGTCACGACTCTCGACAACGGGCTGCGCGTAGCGACCGACTTCATGCCCCACGTGGAAACCGTGTCGATCGGCGTGTGGATCGGCGTCGGGACGCGCAACGAATCCGCGGGGGTCAACGGCATCGCGCATCTGCTGGAGCACATGGCGTTTAAGGGCACCGCGCGCCGCGACGCTCGCCAGATCGCGGAGGAGATCGAGTCGGTCGGCGGGCACCTGAACGCCTACACCGGGCGCGAGAACACGGCCTACTTCGCCAAGATCATGAAGGGCGACGTGGCGCTGGCGGTCGACATCCTGTCGGACATCTTGCAACACTCGATGTTCGACAATGACGAACTCGCGCGCGAGCGCGCCGTGGTGCTGCAGGAAATAGGTCAGGCGCAGGACACGCCGGACGATCTGATCTTCGACGTCTTTCAGTCTCAGGCGTTTCCGGATCAGCCGTTGGGCCGACCGGTGCTCGGTCTTCCCGACATCGTCGCGACGCTGTCGCGCGATGCCCTGTTCGACTACCTGGGCGCGCACTATCGCGGCGGCGACATGGTGTTGGCCGCCGCCGGCAATGTCGATCACGACACGCTCGTCGCCCTCGCAGGCGAGGCCTTCGCCACACTGCAACCAGGGGCGAACGGCAAGGTCGACGCCGCGCGCTATGCCGGCGGCGACTACCGCGAGGACCGCGACCTGGAGCAGGTGCACATGCTGCTGGGCTTTCGCGGCGCCTCGTTCCACGACGCCGACTTCTACGACCAATCGGTATTGTCGAACCTGCTGGGCGGCGGCATGTCATCGCGCCTGTTTCAGGAAGTGCGCGAAAAGCGCGGCCTTGCCTACGCAATCCATTCCTTCACGTCATCCTTCACCGATGATGGCATTTTCGGCGTCTATGCAGGGACCGGAGAGAGCGAGGCGGCGGAATTGGTGCCCGTCGTCTGCGGCGAATTGGCGCGCCTCGCCGACACGATGACCGAGGACGAAACGGCGCGCTCGCGCACGCAACTAAAGGCCAACTTGCTGATGTCGTTGGAATCGACCAGCATGCGCTGCGAACAGCTGGCCCAGCATCTATTGATCTTCGGCAGGGTCATATCCGTCGCCGAGCTGACGGCGAAAATCGATGCCGTGGACGCCGCCGCGGTGACGCAAGCCGCCGGTCGCCTGTTGACCGCGGAGCCCCCAACATTCGCAGCATTGGGACCGCTATCCTCTGTGACCAGCTTCGATGACATCGTCGCGAGTGTCAGCTGACACCAAGCGCGCCGGCGGACCGCTGTGATGCGGTTGTTTCGCGCCGCCGGGCCGAGCGAAGGCGTGCGCCTGGAGGGACCGCGCCTCTACCTGCGCCCACCGCAGGAACGCGACTGGCAGAGCTATGCCGAAGTGCGGGCCAGCAGCCGCGGCTTCCTGGAGCCCTGGGAACCGCTGTGGGTCGACGATGCGCTGAGCCGCGAGACCTACAACCGACGGCTGCGACGCTATGGCTTGGATTGGCGTGATGACGCCGGCTACAGCTTCTTCCTTTTCCGCCAATCCGACGAGCGCCTATTGGGGGGAATTGGCCTGTCGAACGTCCGCCGCGGCGTCTCCCAAACTGCGACACTGGGCTACTGGATCGGCGCCGAATACGCACGGCAGCGCTTCATGAGCGAGGCGGCCGCGCTGATCATCGACCATGCGTTCGGTGACTTGCAGCTGCACCGTATCGAGGCCGCGTGCCTGCAGCACAATGAAGCCAGCCGGCGTTTGCTGCTACGGTGCGGATTCACGCTGGAGGGAACGGCGCGCCGGTACCTGAGAATCAATGGCGACTGGCACGACCACTTGCTGTTCGCCCTGATCGTCGACGATCTCTGAAATCGAGCGGGCGGCGCGGTCAGGCATGTCCGTGCAGGCCCGATAAGGCGGTATGATCGACGCCGAGCTTGGCCAAGGCGCGCTCCCATTTCTGATCCAGGTTCCGGTCGAACACGAGCGTCGAGTCGGGGGGCACGTTCAGCCACGCGTTCTCTTGGATCTCCGCTTCCAATTGGCCCGGTCCCCAGCCGGCATAGCCGAGCGCCAGGATGTTGCGCTGCGGACCCTCGCCGTCAGCGATCGCCTTCAGGATGTCGAGTGTCGCGGTGAGCGCGATGTTTTCGCCGACCACCAAAGTCCCGTCGTGCACATAGTCGGCCGAATGCAGGACGAAACCGCGGCCCGATTCAACCGGACCGCCAAAATGCACATGCCCCGAGAGCCTCGACTGCGCATTCTCTATTTCCAATTGCGACAGCAGTTCGGAGAAGGTTAACGATTCGAGTCGCCTATTGATCACCAGACCCATGGCGCCATCCGCGTTATGGGCGCACAGGAGTATGACCGTGCGCGAGAATCGGGGATCGGTCATCCACGGCATGGCAACCAGGAGCTGCCCGTCCAGATATCCGCTGCTTTCGTTGACCGATGCCATGATATCGCGCACGTTGGCTGGTTGAACCGTTGTCCGGCCTAAGGCAGGAATCGTTCAATCCGTACCGTCAATCACGTTCTGGCTACGCACCGACACGTCATTGTGACAGTAGCGTTTGCCGGGCACAAGCTATACTGAGCGTTAACTCGTTCACGTAAGTGTCGCTCATGATTGGTTGGAGATTGATTAAGCCGCGCGCATCAATCGTACTTGCCGCGATTGCGGTTTTGGGCGTCGCGGGGGGGTCGCCGCAGGCGGCAGAGTCGCCGTGGGCGTCGACGGAGCAGGCCGCGGTGCGCCTGGTGTCGGCAACCTCCGGCACCACCGGCTTGGATACGCTGCGCGTCGGTCTCGAGTTCACTTTGCAGCCCGGCTGGAAGACCTACTGGCGTACGCCGGGAGCCGCCGGCCTGCCACCGCGCGTGGACTGGGCCGGCTCATACAATATCGGCGCGGCCGAGTTTTTGTGGCCGGCACCGAAGCGGTTCAGCCTGTTCGGCCTGCACACTTTCGGCTATGGTGGCCATGTGGTGTTCCCCATCGACATCACCCCGCAACGATCCGGTGAGCCGGTCCGGCTGAAGGCGAAAGTTGACTATCTGATTTGCGAACAGCTGTGCATCCCCGGTGAGGCAGACCTTGAGTTGGTTATTCCGGCCGCCGATGCGGCTCCTTCGCAACATGCCAATACGATTGACAGCTTCCGCGCCAAGGTGCCCGGAGACGGCCGGGCCGCCGGTCTAGCCCTCGAGCACGCGGTGCTGGGCGGCACGCTGCAGGCCCCCTACCTGGAGGCCACGTTCACTAATGTAGCGGCGTTCGATGCGCCCGACCTGATCGTTGAGGGACCGGAAACGGTAATATTCGAGCCGCCGGAGGTGACGATCGACGACACGCGGTCACGCACGATCATCCGCGTCGCCGCGACCGACGCCACCGGCATCGGCAGGCCCTTGGAACTCGATGGCGAGTTGCTCCACCTGACCCTGATCGATGGCCAACAGGCGATGGAGATCGCGGTCGCGCCGCCCTTCGGCGCGCCCGGCATGGTGCCGCCCGGCGCTCCGGACGCCGCGGGCGTGTCGTTCCTGGTGATGTTGGGTCTGGCGCTGCTCGGCGGCCTGATCCTGAACCTGATGCCCTGCGTGCTTCCGGTATTGTCGATCAAGCTCTTGGGCGTGGTCGCCCATGGCGGCGGCGAGCATGCGCGGATCCGCGTGTCCTTCATCGCCACCGCAGCCGGCATCGTGGCGTCGTTCCTGGTCCTGGCAGCCGCCGCCGTACTAGCGCAGGGCGCCGGGGCAACGGTGGGCTGGGGCATACAGTTCCAGCAGCCGCTTTTCCTGGCGGCAATGGTGGTCATCCTCACACTGTTCGCCTGCGACATGTGGGGGCTCTTCGAGTTCCGCCTGCCGACCGCAGCCGCCGACTTGGCGCTGCGGCACTCGGGCGGTGCCTCATTGGGCGGCAGCTTCGCCACCGGCGCCTTGGCCACGCTCTTGGCGACACCGTGTTCGGCACCGTTCCTGGGAACCGCCGTCGGTTTCGCGCTTAGCCGGGGCGCCGCCGAGATCTTTGCCATCTTCGTGGCGTTGGGGATCGGCTTGGCGGCACCGTATCTGCTGGTGGCCGCCGTGCCCGCCTTGGCGGCGCGACTGCCGCGCCCGGGACGCTGGATGATCGGTCTCAGGCGGGTGTTGAGCCTGGGCCTGGCCGCGACTGCGGTTTGGCTCCTGTCGGTTCTGGCGGTCTTGGCCTCGGTGCCCGCCGCGATCGTGATCGGCTCGCTTATGGCCGCCGTCGTGGTGTTCCTGCTCAGCCGGAGCGCGTGGGCACCGCTGGCCCGCCTGAGCCCGATCGCAGTGGCCGCGATAGCGATTGCCTCCCTGGCGACGCCGACGATTTTCGTCACCGATCAACCGGGATCGCGTCCGGCGGACCAGCGCGTCATCGCCTGGCAGCCCTTCGACCAAGCCGCGATCGCTCAGTACGTCGCCGCCGGCAAGACTGTGTTCGTCGACGTCACCGCCGAATGGTGCATCACCTGCGCCGTCAACAAGAAGCTGGTGCTGGAGACCGGCGAAATCGCCGCGTTGCTCAATCGCGCCGATGTCGTGGCCATGCAGGCCGACTGGACCCGGCCCGACGACGCCATCTCCGCTTATCTCGCGCAGTTCGGCCGCTATGGCATCCCGTTTGACGCCATCTATGGCCCCGATTCCCCCGACGGCGTGGCTCTGCCTGAGTTGCTGACCAACACGTCGGTCATGGCAGGTTTTGCCGAGGCCGACGCCCGGCTGCGCACGGCGGCGCAATAGAAGCTGACTTCCGCCGCGTCTGCGCCTATCTACCCATCTCCGCCATCGCCACATTCGAACACAGCAGCCAATTGGGGGAACCATGACGATCGAGGTCGGCAACAAGATCCCGAAAGCCATATTAAGGCGCAAGACCGACGACGGCGTCGAGCAAATCACCACACATGAGTTGTTCGCCGGCAAGAAGGTGGCGCTGTTCGCCGTGCCGGGCGCCTTCACGCCGACATGCTCGGCCAAGCATGTGCCCGGCTATGTCGGGCACGCCGACGCATTTGGCGACAAGGGTATCGACTTGATCGCCTGCGTCTCGGTCAATGACGCGTTCGTTATGGACGCTTGGGGCAAGGACCGACAGGTGGGCGACAAGGTGATGATGCTGGCCGACGGCAACGCCGACTTCACACGCGCCGTCGGATTGGAGCTGGAGGGTTCGGCCCTGGGTGGCACACGCTCGCAGCGCTACGCCATGATCATTGACGACGGCACGGTGACGTATCTGGCGGTCGAACCCAATCCCGGTCTCGACGTCTCGGCGGCGGAGAAGGTGCTGGCGGCGATGTAGCGGCGCTGGCCTACCGGACCGACACACCGCCGCGGCGTGCGAGCGCGTCGGCGCGCTCGTTGTCGGGGTGGCCGGAGTGGCCGCGCACCCAGTGCCAGCTCACATCATGCGGAGCAATCGCCTGTTCCAGGCGTTGCCATAGATCGATGTTCTTCACCGGCTTCTTGTTGGCAGTCTTCCAGCCCTTGGCCTTCCACCTCTCGATCCATTGCGTGATGCCGTTGCGTACATAGGTGCTGTCGGTATGGATCGCCACGCGAGATGGCCGCGTCAGGATCTCCAGCGCCTGGATCGCCGCCATCAACTCCATGCGGTTGTTTGTGGTGTGCGACTCGCCACCGGAAAGCTCGCGTTCGCGCCCGCGAAAGCGCATCAGCACGCCCCAGCCGCCGGGGCCGGGATTGCCGCTACAGGCGCCGTCGGTGAACACCTCCACCGCAGCCGACGCTTCAGGCGCTGTCGTCGAGTCCATAAGCGCCGGGGCCGGTGACATCGCGGTGAAACCGCAGCTTGCGCAAATACTCAAGCGGATCCTTTGGTCTGACCATCGCGCCCTCCGGGTGATTGAGCAGGTCGTATAGCCGCGTTAACAGAAAACGGAGTGCGCTACCACGCGCCAGCAGCGGCAGACGCTCCAGCTCGCCGGCCGAAAAGGGGCGCACCGACCGATAGGCCCGCAGCAGGAGCCGCGCCTTGGTCACACTGAAGCTGCCGTCCGGCTCGAAACACCAGGCATTGAGCAGGATCGCCAGATCGTAGGCGAACGCGTCGTTGCAGGCGAAATAAAAATCGATGATGCCGGACAGACGCTCGCCCATGAAGAAAACATTGTCGGGGAACAGATCGGCGTGGATGACGCCCGCCGGCAAGTCGGCCGGCCAATTGGCCTCGAGCGTTGCCAACTCGGCGCCAAGCTCGTCGGCAAGGCCGGCTTGCACTTCGTCGGCGCGCACCCGCGTTGCATCGAACAACTTGCGCCAGCCGGCCACCGACAAGTCGTTGGGCCGCGTCAGCTTGTACGATTCGCCCGCCAAGTGAAGCGCGGCCACGGCCTCGCCGACCGCCGTGCATTGCTCGGCACGAATGCGCTTCGGCCACATGCCCTGCAGAAACGTGATGATCGCTGCCGGGCGACCGCACAACGTACGCAGTGCCGGACCGTCATGGCCGTGGATCGGCGTCGGACAGGCGATGCCGTGCGCCGCCAGATGCTCCATCAGCCCGAGAAAGAACGGCAAGTCGTCGGCCCGTACGCGTTTCTCGTACAGTGTGAGGATGTAGGTTCCGCGCGTGGTCTGGAGCAGATAGTTGGAGTTCTCAACGCCTTCGGCAATGCCCTTGAAGGCCGCCACGTCGCCAATGTCGTACTGAGCGACAAAGGCCCGGACCTCGTCATCGGATACTTCGGTATAAACGGCCATGTCTTCGCATCGCCCAGCGCGCACCGCCGATGCTGCGCTTGTCCCGGAAGAGGCGCTTCAATACAGTGCGCCGGCGCCGGCGACGGTTGAGTCGCCCGCGTCCACGTCTTAACGCAGCGTCGCGTCCGCAAGCAAGGCAAGGCCACCCATGACCGAGGCCCTGATCGCACAAAAAGGTCCATTCGCGGCCGAAGTCACCGCCGGCGAAACCTACTACTGGTGCGCCTGCGGACGCAGCAAGAGCCAGCCCTTTTGCGACGGATCTCACGAAGTGACCAGTCTCTCGCCGGTCGCCTATGAAGCGCCGCGCACGACGACGGTCTACCTCTGCGGATGCAAACGCACGACCAACACGCCGCTGTGCGACGGCTCACACGACAACCTGTAGCCAGTGCCAAGGAATAACTTCCCTGCTTCGACGTCGAGCATCGTCGCCCTGATGGCGCTCGCGTCTTGCGCAGGAAACGAAACCGCTCAGCCGTCGTGCCCGAATGTGGCCGTCGTGGCGGAAACCGCGCAGGTCACCAAGTTTCGCCCCGGGCCGGGTCGTGATCTGACCGACGTAGTGGTCGACGCGCGGATTGCGGACTTCGACGGCTCCTGCACTATAGATACCGGTGAAGGCGCCAACGGCGAGGTCGAGGTCGAACTGCGCCTGCTGATCACCGCCAGCCGCGGCCCGGCCAACCAGGACCGCCGCGCCCAAGTCCGCTATTTCGTCGCGGTCGGCGACAACAACAGTGCCATTCTGGCCAAGGAGACCTTCACCAGCGCCTTTGAATTCGAGGGCAACCGGTCCACGCAGAGCATGATCGAGGAGTTGGACCAGCGCATACCTTTACGCGCCGGCGAAAGCGGCGAGGGTTATCAGATCCTGGTCGGGTTCCAGCTGAGCGAAGAGGAAATTGCCTACAATCGTGCCCGAGCGCTGCGCTAGACGCTTAGCCCGCCAACTCTCGGACGTCGGCGAGGTGGCCGGCAATCGCCGCCGCCGCCGCCATGGCCGGGCTGACCAGATGCGTACGCCCGCCGCGCCCCTGGCGGCCCTCGAAATTGCGGTTCGACGTCGAGGCGCAACGCTCGCCAGGCTGCAGCCGGTCAGCGTTCATCGCCAGGCACATCGAGCAGCCCGGCTCACGCCAGTCGAAGCCGGCGGCCTCGAAGATGCGATCGAGCCCCTCCTCCTCGGCCTGATGCTTCACCAGTCCCGAGCCCGGAACGATCATGGCGTGAACGTTGTCGGCCACGCGCCGGCCTTCGGCGACCGCGGCGACCGCACGCAGATCCTCGATGCGCCCATTGGTGCAGGAGCCGATGAACACCTTTTCGATGCGCACGTCGCGCATTGCCGTGCCCGGCCTCAGGTCCACATAGGCAAGCGCCTGCTCCATCGCCGAACGCCGCGCCAGGTCCCGCTCGCCGGCGGGGTCCGGGACGCGACCGGTGATCGGCACCACGTCCTGCGGGCTGGTACCCCAGGTGACGTGCGGCGCGATATCGGCGGCATCGAGGCGTACTTCCCTGTCGTAGCGGGCTCCCATGTCCGACGGCAGCGTCCGCCAATAGGCAACTGCCTGTTCCCAGGCGCCGGTCTTCGGCGCCATCGGCCGCCCCTTCAAATAGTCGAAGGTGACGTCATCGGGTGCGATCAGACCGGCACGCGCGCCCGCTTCGATCGACATGTTGCACACGGTCATTCGCGCTTCCATCGACAGCCCGCGGATGACATCGCCGTCGTATTCGATGACGTGCCCGACGCCGCCGCCGGCGCCGATCTTGCCGATGATCGCCAGGATCACGTCCTTCGACGTCACGCCATCGCCGAGCGCGCCATCGACCGCCACGCGCATGTTCTTGGCCGGCCGCTGCAACAATGTTTGCGTCGCCAATACATGCTCGACCTCGGACGTGCCGATGCCGAACGCCAGCGATCCGAAGGCGCCATGCGTCGCCGTGTGGCTGTCGCCACAGACGATGGTCAAACCCGGCAGCGTGAACCCTTGCTCGGGCCCGATAATGTGGACGATGCCTTGCCGGGCGTCGGTCATGGCAAAGTATTCGATGCCGAATTCGGCGCAGTTGTGCGTCAGCGTGTCCACCTGCAGCGCCGATTCCGCATCGTCGATGCCGCGGCTGCGGTCGGTGGTCGGCACGTTGTGGTCGGCGACCGCCAGCGTGAGATCGGGTCGGCGCACGGATCGGTTCGCCAGGCGTAGACCTTCGAACGCTTGCGGGCTCGTAACCTCGTGGACCAGGTGACGGTCGATGTAGATCAGACAGGTGCCGTCATCCTGCCGATCGACGATATGGTCGTCCCAGATCTTGTCGAACAGCGTGCGCGGTTGCGTCATGCCCATTGCCGGCGTCGGATCGCCCGAATGATCAGGCTGTCGCGGGTCAATCCGCCGGGGCGTCGCCGGCCGGGGCGCGCTTCTTGTTCTTGTTCTTGTTCTTGTTCTTGTTCTTGTCCTCGCCCTTGCCGAAGCCGCGCCCGGTGGTGCGTTCGCTGATGCGAGCCGACTTGCCACGCAGGCTGCGCAAGTAATACAGCTTCGCCCGCCGCACGTCGCCGCGGCGAATCAGCTCGATGCCCTCAATACGCGGGCTGTGTAGCGGAAAGACGCGTTCCACGCCCTCGCCGTAGCTGATCTTGCGCACGGTGAACGAGGAATTCAGCCCGGCGTTGCGCCGCGCTATGCAGACGCCTTCGAATGCCTGCACGCGTTCGCGCGTACCTTCGATGACCTTCAACCGCACGCGCAAGGTGTCGCCGGGGCTGAAATCGGGCATTTCGCGGCCGTCGCGCAGCTTTGCGACCTGTTCGGCTTCGAACTGCTGCAGGATGTTCATCGCTCATGCCCTTCCTTGTTCTTGGCCGCACGGTAGCGGCGCCACAGATCCGGCCGCCTTCGGCGGGTCGTCGTCTCGGCCAGGTCGCGCCGCCACTCGGCGATGCGACCATGATGGCCTGACAGTAGCACTTCCGGCACGTCCCATGTTTCGCCGCGATGGTCCGTCCAGCGCGCCGGACGCGTGTAGTGCGGGTATTCCAACAAGCCGTGCTCGAAGCTCTCGTCGGCCAACGACGCGGCTTCGCCGACAACGCCGGGCAGCAACCGCACCGCAGCCTCCAGCAATGCCATCGCCGCCACCTCGCCGCCGCTAAGCACGAAGTCACCCAGACTGACTTCGGTGACCTGCCAAGCGTCGAGCGCCCGCTGATCGACCCCTTCGTAGCGACCGCACAGCAATGTCACGCCCGGACCGGTGGCGAGGTCGCGAATGAAGGGCTGCGCCAACGGTCGACCGCGCGGGCTCAAATATAGGGTCGGGCCGCAAGCGTCAACCGCGCCACCGCGCAGCCGCGCCAGGGCGGCATCGATGACGTCGGCGCACACCACCATGCCGGGGCCGCCGCCGAACGGAGCGTCGTCGACCCGGCGGTCCTCATGTGTGGCGAAATCCCGCATATCGACCGCATCCAGGCGCCATATGCCGGCCGCCAGCGCCTTCCCCGGCAAGCTGGCGCCAAGTGGTCCCGGGAACAGGTCTGGGAACAGGCTCAGCACCGTCGCCTGCCACGACGTCGAATGTCCATTGGCAGCCGTCATTGCGCCGACGCCTCCGCGTCGAGCGAGGCTTCCGGGGGATCAACCGTCAGGGTCCCACCGGCGATGTCGACTTCCGGCACAATCTCGCGGGTAAACGGGACCACCACCAGCGCACCCTCGCCATCGGCAATTTCGATAACGTCGCCGGCGCCGAAATCGTAGATCGCCCGGACTGTGCCCAAGGACCGTCCGTCGCGCCCGCGCGCCGACAGCCCGATGAGGTCGACGTGGTAGAACTCGTCGTCGTCGGCCGGCGCCGGCAGATCCGATCGCGCCACGTAGAGGCGTTCGCCCTTCAGCGCCTCGGCGCCGGTTCGATCAGCTACGCCTGCCACCCTGGCCAACACCTGCCCCTTCGGACCGCGCTGGACGACCGTCAGGCGCAGCGTCCGGGTCCCGGGTTCCGTCGTCACCGGTCCATAGGCGGTCACGGATTCCGGCGCGTCGGTAAAAGGCCGGACCCGCACCAGACCACGCACGCCATGGGCGCCGACGATGGCGCCGATGCAAACGCGGCGCGTGTCGTGCGCCGAGCTGTCGGGGTGAGCGACCACGCCTTGGCCTAGGCCGCCTCGGTGCCGCCCGAAGCGGCGTCTTCTGCCGGCTCAGCAGCAGGCGCAGCCTCCGCGGCCGGTGTCGGCTCTGACGCTGACGAGGCGCTGGCGGCGGCCTCGGCGAGCGCCTTCTGACGCTCTTGCGCCTTCTTTTTCGGCAGGTGGCTCTTGGACTGCTCGCGCTGTACCGGAGCCGCCAAGAGTTCGGCTTGCGCCAGGAACTTGGCGACGCGGTCCGATGGCAGGGCCCCAACGCCGAGCCAGTGCTTGGCCTTGTCGGCGTTCAGCACCACGCGCTTGGCGTCGTCGCGGCGCAGCATCGGGTTATAGGTGCCGATCTTTTCGATGTAACGCCCATCGCGGGGACTGCGCGAGTCCGCGATGACGATGCGGTAGAATGGTCGCTTCTTCGCGCCGGCGCGCGCCAGCCGCATTCGTAGAGCCATGTGCTAGTAGCCTCCTGAGTGTCGATGTTTGGTGGGGTACCCGTTCATCCGGGCCTTCCGGGACGCATTCCGGGCGGCAGCACGCCCGGCGGCAGGCCGCCCATGCCACGGCCACCCATTTTGCCCATGCGCTTCATCATTGTCTGCATCTGTTGATGCTGCTTCAGCAGGCGGTTGACATCCTGCACCGACGTTCCCGAACCGGCCGCGATACGCCGTTTGCGCGAAGCCTTCAGGATCTGCGGTTTGCGCCGTTCCTGCCGCGTCATCGACATGATGATGGCCTCCTGCCGCTTGATCATGCGCTCGTCGATGTTGGCGCCCTGCATCTGCTTCTTGATCTTTCCGACGCCCGGTAGCATCGACATGATGCCGCCGAAACCGCCCATCTTGGTGAGCTGCCGCAATTGCTGCGCCAAGTCGTCGAGATCGAATGAACCTTTCTGCATCTTGGCGGCAAGCTTCTCCGCCTCGTCGCGTTCGATCGTTTCGGCCGCCTTTTCCACCAGGCTGACCACATCGCCCATGCCGAGAATGCGGCCGGCAACGCGCTCGGGATGGAACGGCTCGAGTTCGTCAACCTTCTCGCCGGTGCCCAGCAGCTTGATCGGGCAGCCCGTGACCGCGCGTATAGACAGTGCGGCGCCGCCGCGGGCATCACCGTCCACGCGTGTCAGCACGATCCCGGTGAGCGTGACGCGGTCGTGAAAGGCTGCCGCGATGTTGACCGTGTCCTGACCGGTCATGGCGTCTGCGACCAGCAGCGTCTCGGCCGGTTTGGCAGCGTCGCGCACCGCCGCAGCCTCGGCCATCATCCCCTCGTCGACTGTCAGCCGACCGGCAGTATCGAGCAGGACGATGTCGTATCCTTCGCGCCGGCCGGTCGCCATCGCCCGCTTGGCGATCGCCACGGGCGCCTCACCAGCGACGATGTCGAGTGTCGGCACCAGAACCTGGTCGCCAAGGACGCGCAATTGCTCTTGCGCCGCCGGCCGGCGGATGTCGAGCGATGCCATGAGCACCTTGCGGCCGCTCTTTTCGACCAGTTGCTTGCCAATCTTGGCGGTGGTCGTCGTCTTACCCGAGCCCTGCAAACCCACCAGCATGAACACCGCCGGCGCCGGTGCGTTCAGCTTCAACTCGACGGTTTCGCGCCCGAGCATGTCGACCAGATGATCGTGGACGACCTTGACCACCATCTGGCCCGGCGTGACGCTGTGCAGGACTTCGTGCCCGACGGCGCGCGCGCGCACGGCCTCGATGAAGTCTTTGACGACCGACAGCGCGACATCGGCCTCGAGCAACGCGACCCGGACTTCACGCAGCGCCGCCTCGACATCCGACTCAGCCAGCGCGCCGCGCCGCGTGATGCGGTCGAAAATGCCGTGGAGTCGGTCGGTTAGCGTCTCAAACATCGCGGCTTTCACACGCCCATGAGCCTACCGTGCTTTCCAACGCAAATCGCCCCCGTGCACGAACCTCGTGGACGGGGCGAACCCAGGCGGGCGAATTGGTCACGCGCCGGTCGGAAGCAGGGTGGACGCTAAGTAATCCTGCCGAAACCGTCAAGCCATTCGCAGTTGTCCACATCGCGGGCACGGCCGAACGCGCATGATGCTTGGCTGGTGTCCCGCGAGCGCGGGACCGGCTAGAGTAAGATAGATATATCTCTTTACCGCACTCCCGCTTATTGGCTAGCATAAATAGTCCATTAGGGCTGTAATACCAGTCACGAGGGTGTAACACGCTGGGGGATGGGCTTTGACCGCGCTGAGGGCACGTAACCGAGACCACCTCGACTTGCCGACAGCCGCTCAGCGGCCGCATGAGCCGCCGAGCGATGACCGGAGCATCGGCGCGAGCATCCGGCGCCGCCGCAACCAACTCAATCTGAACGAAGCGCAGTTCGCCGCGGCAATGAACATGTCAGTTCTGTCCCTGCGGCGAGCGGAGTCGGGGCAAGTACCCATACCCGCCCGATCGCTGCTCGACTATGCAGCCGGCCTCGAAGTGCCGATCTTCTACTTCTTTGCCGATCTCGCGTGCTCGGAGGCGCCTTGCCGGGCCGCCCGGGCGGCCGCAGATACCGAGACACGTGCACTGCTGGATGCGTTCAACCTAATTGCGGATCCCCGCCTTCGTGATAACTTCGCCTCCTTGGTCCACGCAATAGCGACGCGCCGCACCCCGTCCAACGACAGGCGCTAGCCACCGTCATTTGCGGCGCCACGACCTAGCATACGCATTTACGCCAGAGTAATATATATCGCCCTGCCGCCGAAATCGGTGTGAACTCATCCTGGCATTCGATGGCCGATATGTTCATAAGCCGCGCTGCGGCTAGGAAGTGCTGCATCGATAGGCTGGAGACAATGCGTCGATGCGGGCGCCGCAATGGGCGGCGCGCGGGTTGGCGCTGTGGGCGTGGGAGACTTGCGGGTGGCGCATAGGGTCGACGTTCATGTGGGCAGGAAGCTTCGGCAACGGCGCGAAATGCGCGGCATGCCCCAGAAGGAACTGGCCCGCCGCCTCGGCATCAGTTTTCAGCAGGTGCAGAAATATGAAAGTGGCGCCAATCGCATCAGCGCTAGCAAGCTGTGGGAGATATGCTGCATCCTTGATACCGAACCGAGCTACTATTTCGACGGCTTAGGCAAGCCGGAGAACGCCGCCACGGCGGCCACCGGTGTAGCGGAGTCGGCGCCACCGCCATACGAGGCAGACACGGCCAGCTCGCGACAAGTCATCGACCTGAACCAAAGCTTCCAGCAGATCCATGATCCGAAGCTGCGGCGGCGGCTGGTGCAGCTGGTGCGCACGCTGGCGCAAGGCGGCGACGAGGACTGATTTCCCGCGTGCCTGCGCGCCGAATTTTGTTAGACACGCCACGATCGGCGTACCTATATCCCCGACATGCAGCCGTTCGTGAAGATGCACGGGCTGGGCAATGACTTCGTAGTTATTGACGGCCGCCGATCAGGGATGCGCCTGGCGCCCGCCCAGGTGCGCGCGATCGCCGACCGTCGCTGTGGGGTCGGTTGCGATCAGTTGATCGCGCTGCTGCCGCCGCATCGGTCCGGCAACGGGGCGTTCATGCAGATCTTCAACGCCGATGGGACGGAGGCCGAGTCCTGTGGTAACGCCGCGCGGTGCGTCGCGCGGTCGCTGATGGACGAGACCGGAAGCGACAAAATCGTTATCGAGACCGAGAGCGGCGACTTGCGGGCTTCCGCGGCCGGCGACGATGTGTCGGTGGATATGGGACCGGCGCGCCTCGAGTGGCAGGACATCCCGCTGGCGCGCGAAACCGATACACTGCATGTTCCGATCACGGCCGGTCCGTTGCGTGACGGTGTGGCGGTTAGCATTGGCAACCCACATCTCACGTTTCTGGTCTCCGACTCAGACGCGATCGATCTGGCGGCGCTCGGCCCGACCGTCGAGCACGACGCCCTGTTTCCGCGCAGGGTCAATGTCGGTGTCGCCACCGTTACCGATGGGGAGCGGCTGCGCTTGCGCGTGTGGGAGCGTGGAGCCGGCATAACCCGGGCCTGCGGCACCGCCGCCTGCGCCGCAACCGTGGCCGCCTCGCGCCGGGGTCTTGTCAATCGGCACGCCGAGGTCCGGCTCGACGGCGGTGTGCTCGGCATCGAGTGGCGCCAGGACGGCCACGTGGTTGTGACGGGCCCGACTGCGGTCAGTTTCACCGGCACCCTAGCACCGGAACTGCTGTCCGAACCGTCGCCATGAGCGCATCGGCGCCATCATGCGAAGTCATCACCTTCGGCTGCCGGCTGAACGCGTATGAGTCGGAAGTGATGCGCGCCAACGCTCGCGCCCTGGGCATCGACGACGCGGTGATCATCAATACCTGCGCGGTGACCGCAGAAGCCGAGCGGCAGGCGCGGCAGGCGATCCGGCGGGCGCGGCGCGAGCGACCGCGGGCCCAAATCGTCGTCACCGGCTGTGCCGCCCAGATCGCGCCCGACCGCTTCGCCGCAATGCCGGAAGTCGATCGCGTGCTCGGCAACGCCGAGAAGCTTCACGCCCGCAACCTGGCGGCCGATGCCGGCGCCGTCCAAGTCGGCGATATCATGCGCGTGCGCGAAGCCGCTTCTCCGGTGGTCGAGGGCATCGAAGGGCGCGTCCGCGCGTTCGTGCAGATACAGAACGGCTGCGACCACCGGTGCACGTTCTGCGTCATCCCGTTCGGGCGCGGTCCGTCGCGCAGCGTCCCGCCGGACGCTGTCCTTGCGCAGGCGCGGACACTCGTCGCGCGCGGCTATCGCGAACTCGTGCTGACCGGCGTCGACTTGACATCCTACGGCGGCGATCTCGAGGGCACGCTGACGCTGGGTCGATTGGTCCGCGATCTGCTGCGCGCTGTGCCCGATCTGCAACGGCTGCGCCTAAGTTCGCTCGATCCCGCAGAGATCGATGCCGATCTGTTCACCGCGATTGCCGAGGAGCCACGCCTGCTGCCGCATCTCCATCTCAGCCTGCAGGCCGGCGACGATTTGATCCTGAAGCGCATGAAGCGCCGCCACAATCGCGCGCAGGCCATGGCTTTCACCGACCGCGTACGATACCTAAGACCCGGCGTCGTCTTCGGCGCAGATCTGATCGCCGGTTTTCCGACCGAGACCGAGGCGATGTTCGCCAACACGCTCGAACTGGTCGACGCATGCGACCTAACCTACCTGCACGTCTTTCCGTTCAGTCCGCGCCCGGGCACGCTGGCGGCGCGTATGCCTCAAGTTGACAAGGCAGACCGCCGCGCGCGCGCCGCGAGGTTGCGGGCGGCGGGCGAGGCCGCGCTTGCGCGCTATTTGCGCCAGCAGGTCGGGGCCCACGTTGACGTGTTGGCGGAGAAGGACGGGTTCGGCCGCAGCGAGCAATTCGCACCGGTCCGGATGGATCGCGCGGTGACATCGGGAACCGTGCTGCGGGCACGCGTTCACGGCACCGACGGGAGAACGCTTTTCGCCGGCGCCGAGGAGACCGGCGCGGCATGAGCGAAGGCGGCGGCTGGTTTGCGCGGCTTCGCTCGGGCCTCGCCAAATCGTCGACCCCTCTGACCCGCGGCATCCGCAACCTTCTGGCTCGCGGCAATCTGGACAAGGCGGCCATCGAGCAACTAGAGGAGTTGCTGATCGCCGCCGACCTCGGCGCCGCCACGGCAGAACAGTTATGCGCGCGTTTGGCCAAGAAGAAATTCGACGGCGCGGCAACCGACGAGGATGTGCGCCGGTCGCTGGCCACCGACATAGCGGCCATTCTGGCACCGCTGGCGATGCCGCTGGCGATCGCGGCCGAGCACCGACCGCATGTCGTGCTCGTGGTCGGTGTCAACGGCACCGGCAAGACGACCACGATCGGCAAGCTGGCGCATTACTATCACCGGCAAGGCCTGAACGTCGTGCTGGCGGCGGGCGATACGTTTCGCGCCGCCGCCATCGACCAACTGCAACGCTGGGGCGAGCGCGCCGACGTTCCGGTTGTCGCCACGTCCGCGGGATCGGACCCCGCGGCGCTCGCCTATGACGCTCTGGCCCAGGCGCACCGCGACGACGCCGATCTACTGCTCATCGACACCGCCGGCCGGCTGCACAACAAAGCGGACCTGATGGCGGAGCTGCAAAAGGTCATCCGTGTATTGCGCAAGCTCGACGCCAGCACGCCGCATGACTGTATCCTGGTCCTTGACGCCACAACCGGACAGAACGCGCACGCGCAGGTCGAGACCTTCCGGCAGCTCACCGATGTCAGTGGCTTGATCGTCACCAAGCTCGACGGCAGCGCGCGCGGCGGCGTGATCGTGGCACTTGCGGAACGGTTTGGTCTGCCGCTCCACGCCGTCGGCGTTGGCGAGGGCGCCGACGACCTGCGTCCGTTCGCCGCCGATGACTTTGCCCGTTCGTTGCTCGGACTGAATTAGACACGCCATGGCAACGGTAACCGACGGTCACGGCGCAGGTCGCGCACTGAAGTCTTTCACCGACCCCGACAAGGCGGTGACGCGGATTGCGCACATCTACGACACCGCGGCAAACATGATCCGCGACCGCTTCGACCGTTTCGCCGCCGGCGAGCGCGGCCCCGACGCCAAGCCGCTGGAGGCCTATTACCCCTATCTCGGCATCACCGTAGAGGCCGACGCGCTGGTACAGGACCCGCGCCCTTCCTACAGCACCGTGTCGGACGCCGTCGCCTATGGCACCACAATCACCCGGCCCGATCTGTTCGGCGACTACTATCACGATCAGATCGCCGGCTTGATCGGCCATCACAAGGCGCCGGTGCTGGTCGGTGTGAGCGCGCGCGCGATCCCCCTGCCCTTCATTATCGAGCACGCCACCGCGGACATCTCAGGCGACGACGTCAAGGCGTTGCAGGCCGTGTTCGCGCTGCCGGATCTCGCGCGCATGGACGAGCGCATCGCCAATGGAACCCACATGCCGCAGCCCGGCGAGGCGATGCCGCTGTCGCTGTTCAATGCCGAGCGCGTCGATCTGGCGCTGATGCGCCTGCACCACTACACCGGCACCAACGGCGCACACTTCCAGCGCTTCGTGCTGTTCACCAACTATCAGCGCTACGTCGACGAGTTCGTCGCTTACGGCAAGGGCGAAATGGCGCGCGACAGCGAGTTCGATGCCTTCGTCGAGCCCGGCGATGTGGTGACCCACCACGCGCGTAACAGGGCCAGCACCCCCGCGACAGAGCCGCCGCAGCACTTGCCGCAGATGCCGGCTTATCACCTGATCCGCGGCGACCATGAAGGCATCACGCTGGTCAACATCGGCATCGGCCCGTCGAATGCCAAGACCATCACCGACCATATCGCCGTGACCCGCCCGCACTGCTGGATGATGATCGGCCATTGCGGCGGGCTGCGCCGCAGCCAGCTGCTCGGCGACTATGTACTGGCCCACGCCTATATCCGCGAAGATCACGTGCTCGATCAGGACCTGCCGCAGTGGGTGCCGGTGCCAGCGATCGCCGAAGTGCAGGTGGCGCTGCAGGAAGCCGTGGCGCGCGTCACCGGACTGCGCGGCATGGATTTGAAGAACCGCATGCGCACCGGCACGGTCGCCACCACCGACAATCGCAACTGGGAGCTGCGCTACGACGAATTGTATGAGCGCTTCAGCCAGTCACGCGCGATCGGGGTTGACATGGAGAGCGCCACCATTGCCGCCAATGGCTTCCGGCTGCGCGTGCCCTACGGCACCCTGCTGTGCGTGTCCGACAAGCCGATGCACGGCGAGATCAAGCTGCGCGGCATGGCCAACGCGTTCTATCGCGAGCGCATCAGCCAGCACCTGCAGATCGGGTTGGAGGCGGTAAGGATCCTACGAGAGAACGGGGTCGATCAGCTGCACTCGCGCAAGCTGCGCAGCTTTCGCGAGCCGCCGTTTCGTTGAGCCCGCTTACTCGGCAGCTTGGGCCGGTGTTATGCGACCGGCGACCAGCAACGGCGTGACGTCTTCGACCGGTTGCGGCGGGCTGTAGTAGTAGCCCTGCCCTTCCTTGCAGCCGAGGTTCCTCAACAAGCGCAAGACACGATCGGTCTCCACGCCTTCGGCCACCACGTCGAGGTTCAGGCTGTGACCCAGCGCGATTACCGCGGTGACGATGGCGGCATCGTTGGCTTCGATGTCGAGGCTGCCGACAAACGAGCGGTCGATCTTGAGCTTGTCGAGCGGCAACCGTTTCAGATAGCTGAGCGACGAGTAGCCGGTGCCGAAATCGTCCAGCGCCACGGTGACGCCCAATGTGCGCAGATGGCTGAGCGCCTCGTTGACGCGTTAGGGATCACGCAGCACGACGCTTTCGGTCAGCTCGACCTCAAGCCAGCGCCCGTCCAGACCGGTTTCCTTGAGGATCGATGCGACTTCCGTCGCCATGCCATGATTGCGAAACTGCGTGGCCGAGAAATTCACCGCCACGCGCACGGGCGGCAGGCCGTCGTCCTGCCATTTGCGCGCCTGCGTGCAGGCCTCGCGCAGGGCGAAGTGACTGAGCGGCAGAATGAGGCCGCACTCCTCGGCCACCGGTATGAATTCCACCGGGCTGATCCAGCCATGTTCCGGATGCTGCCAACGCATCAACGCTTCGACGCCGATGATTTGTCCGGTGTCCAGGTTGACCTGCGGCTGGTAGTGGACGGACAGCTCGTTGCGCTCCAACGCTGAGCGCAGATCTATCTCGATCCGAGCGCGGCGATGCGCGGTCGATGCCATTTCCGTGACGTAGAAGTTGTGACTGTTGCGCCCCACCTCCTTCGCCCGGTACACGGCGACCTCGGCGTCACGCAGCAGCTGATCGACGTCGCAATCCTCGCCGGTGAATACGGTGATGCCGATGCTGGCGGTGGTGACGATTTCGTTGCCCTCGACGCCGAACGGTCGCGCCAAGTTCTCGCGCAAGCGCACGGCCAGTGCTTCCACGGTCTCGAAATCATCGACATCGGGCGCGACGATCGCGAACTCATCGCCGCCGAGACGGGCGACGGTATCGCTGTCGCGGATGCGCCGGGCGGCCAGCCGCAGCAGCGAATCTCCTACACTCTGACCCAGTGAGTCGTTGACGCTCTTGAAGCGATCGAGGTCGAGCACCATCAACGCGGCTAAGCGATGACTGTGCCTCGCGTGTTCGATTGTTTGATGCAGTTGCGCGCGCAGCGCGTCACGATTGGCGAGGTTCGTCAGGGGGTCGCGGGCGTACACCATCGACCCGGCGCCATCGCCGGCTACGCCGGCGGGCGCAAATACCATGTTCAGCGCCGACCAGCGCATGATCGTCGTGACCCAGAGAATGCCGCTTAGCGAAAGCCAGACCGCCCAGGCGCCGGCCTGCAGCCAGATCGTGCCGGCGGAATCCATCTCCAGCCTGAGCGGCAACGCTGTCGCGCCGGCGCCCCACATGGCAGCGGCCGACAAGTAGGCTGCGACGGCGGCAAGGGGTTTGAATGGCAGCGTCTGAAACATCTACTCACCGCGATCGGGGCGGTGACTTACCAGCCCTGCTCCGAGCGATATGATGCCTCGCCAACGCTTTGCAAATGCTTAAGATTACAAGCAAAACTGGCTCTAAACGGCGGCATTTGGGGCAATTCGTGGTGCGTCCGCAGCAACTTAATGCGGCTCTTGTTGCGATCGGCGGGACGCGTTCCAGACCGCGACCAGGCAGGTAACGTTGGAACTCACCCTAGCAGCCCGTTGACGAAGTCCGGCGTGTCTGATTCTGTCTGAACATAGAGATTTAGACGGGCGTCGTGCGATGGCATTGAGACGACAGAGCGAGGTTCAGGGTGACCTCGTGGTGACATGGGCGGAGATGCCGCGTTCGCCTGGACACGCGTTTTTCGACCGGCTGCATGAGTTGCTGACCGAGTCTGGCTTTGACGGCTTCGTGGAGGCGACGTGCAAGCCATACTACGCACCTCGGATGGGGGCTCCTTCGCTGCCGCCGGGGCGTTATTTCCGGATGCACATGATCGGCTATTTCGAGGGCATCGGCAGCGAGCGCGGCATCGCTTGGCGCTGTTCGGATTCGCTGTCGCTTCGCGCGTTTCTGCGGTTGGCGAACCGGGACAAGGTTCCCGATCATTCCTGGTTGTCGAAGACGCGCGGCCGGCTGCCGCACGAGGTCCATGAAAAGGTTTTCGACTGGGTTCTGGCTCTCGTCGCCGCGCGCGGTCTGGTGAAGGGCGAGCGGATCGGCGTCGACGGCTCGACGATGGAAGCCAACGCCGCCCTGCGAGCCATCGTGCGGCGCGATAGCGGCGAGACCTATCGCGAGATGCTGACGCAAATGGCGAAGGAGAGTGGCGTCGAAACGCCGACGATCGACGACCTCGTCCGGCTCGATCGCCGGCGGAAGGGCAAGAAGCTTTCGAACAAGGATTGGACGAGCCCGACCGATCCTGATGCGAAGATCGCGCGGATGAAGGACGGCACCACGCATCTGGCCTGCAAGCCCGAGCACGCGGTCGATCTCGACACCGGCGTCATCGTTGCGGCGCCGATCTATCCAGCCGATGAAGGCGACACGACGACTTTGCCTGGGACGCTGGAGGCGGCCGCGCGCAACCTCGCCGAGGTCGGCCTGGCTCCAACACGGGCAGAGCCCTGCAGTCTCGTTGGCGACAAGGGCTATCATTCACGCGAGGGGCTGAAAGACCTCGACGGCGGCGTCTGGAAAACGCGGATCTCCGAGCCGGAGCCCGCCAACGGCTATCTGCGCTGGCATGGCGACCAGGCGGCACGTCAGGCTGTCTACGCCAACCGGGCGCGATTGAAGTCCGGCGTCGCGCGGAACGCCATGCGCAGGCGCGGTGAGATGGTCGAGCGCAGCTTCGCCCATGTCCTCGACCGTGGCGGCATGCGCCGCGCGTTGCTGCGGGCGCGCGAGAACGTCCACAAACGCTACCTGATCCATGTCGCCGGGTTCAATCTCGGCATTCTGATGCGCGCGCTGTTCGGATCAGGCACGCCGAGGGAGGCTGCGAGTGCAAAGAGCACCCTTTTGTTCGTTATTCAGTTCGATGCTGCCCTGGCGATCGCCATCGTGGCGAACATCGAAGGCAAACCAGCCATGCTCGTTATCATCATCATCGTCGCCCCCGAAACCGATTGATCAAAGCGCAACTTCATCACCGCGCCGTCTAGTGGATTGATCGGAATGAAAGAGTCCGAATTGGGATTCCGTATTTTGCTGTGTTATGCGAATCTGGCGCATGCGCAGTGGAATCTCCTTCACCCTATCCGCCGGCGACCGTCAGCGATTGCGCGCGGTCGTCGCGGATCCCAAGAGCCCGCAGAAACACGTCTGGCGGGCACATATTGTCCTTCTCAGCGGCGAGGGTCTGGGCACCTCGGCGATCATGACCGAGACCGGCAAGTCCAAGACCTGCGTGTGGCGCTGGCAAGAGCGGTTCATGCACGAGGGTGTCGGCGGCCTGCTTCGCGACAAGTCCCGTCCGCCCGGCAAGGCGCCGGTCCCGCTCGATCGTGTCGCCGAGATCGTGCGCCTGACGCAGCAACCGCCGCCGTTTGAGGCGACCCACTGGACGTTGCGCGCGATGGCCAGGGCGGCCGGTATTGCCGCCTCGACGGTGCAGGCGATCTGGAAGGCTCACGGTCTCAGCCCGCACCGCTGGCGCAACTTCAAGCTGTCGACCGACCCTGCCTTCGCCGAGAAACTCACCGATATCGTCGGCCTGTATGTCGACCCGCCGGCCCATGCGGTGGTGTTGTCGATCGATGAGAAGTCACAGATCCAGGCGCTCGACCGCCGGTCTGCCGATGAAGAAGGGACGCGCCGGCACCATGACTACAAACGGCACGGCACGACCACGCTGTTTGCGGCGCTCAACGTTCTGGACGGAACGGTGATCGGCCAGAACATGCAGCGCCACCGCCATCAGGAGTTCATCCGCTTCCTCAACCGCATCGAGCGCACGGTGCCGGCGGACAAGGCCATCCACGCGATCGTCGACAACTACGCGGCGCACAACAAGGACAAGGTCCGCGCCTGGCTCGCCCGCCATCCGCGCTGGACTTTCCACTTCACACCGACCTCCTGCTCGTGGCTCAATGCCGTCGAGGGCTTCTTCGCAAAACTCACCCGGCGGCGGCTCAAGCACGGCGTCTTCCATTCCGTCGTCGATCTCCAGGCCGCAATCAACCGCTTCGTCCGCGAATACAATGCGGCCAACCCACAGCCATTCATATCGAAAGCCGACCCCGACGACATCATCGCAGCCCGAAACCGAGGGTTCCAAACGTTGGAATCAATCCACTAGCAGCCCGTTGAAGAAGACTGAGTTGATGAAGCATCGGGCGTGATAACAATGGCGGCGGCGAGACCCGGCGCCGGGGGGTTATTGAGGGCGAGGATAATGATCAGCGATTGTTCCTGTCGCAAGACAAGCAGCAGGACCGCCAAGCCCTTGGCCGCAGCCTCTCGCGGGGTCCCGGCGCCGATCAACTGGCGCAATAGGACGCCCAGGTTGTGTCCGGCGACGTGGATCAGATAGCGCTTGCCGACGTTCTCGCGCCCACGCAGCCAAGTGCGGCGCATGCCGCCGCGATCGAGGACCTGGGCGAAGCCCCGCTCGACCACTTCGGCGCGGAGTTTGAACGCGGCCTTCGCCACGCCCGACAGCAATCGGTTGCGGTTGTTGTAAACGGCCCGCCGAGCGGCGTCGTCGCCGTGCCAGCGCGAGAGCCCCTTGCCCTTCGGTTCGGCGATGCGGGTCGTCCAGGCGCCGTCGGCAAGGGACTTCAGCACCTCGCGGCCGAAGTAGCCTTTGTTGGTCACCAGCTCCGCCGGTTCGTCGGCCGTCGGCGCTGCGCCCACAGCCGCCAGCTTGGCCTCGGCTGACGTCAACGTTGTCGGCAGGGTGGTCGTGTCGCCCTGATCGGCCGGATACAGCTCGGCCGCGATCACCGCCCCGGTGTCGAGGTCGACCGCGTGTTCGGGCTTGTAGGCCAGATGCGTCGTGCCGTCCTTCATCCTGGCGATTTTGGCCTCCGCGTCGAGACCCAGTCCGCATTGGAGAGTTTCTTGCCCTTGCGCCGCCGATCCATCTGCGCCAAGTCATTCGCCGCGGTCTCGATCCCGCTGTCGGCGGCCATGCGCTGCAGCATCTGGCGATAGCTTTCGCCGCTGTCGCGGCGCACGATCGAGCGCAGCGCCGCGTTCGCCTCCATGGTCGAAGCATCGACCCCGATCCGCTCGCCCTTGACCAGGCCGTGCTCGCCAAGAACGTCCAGCACCCAGGCGAACACTGCCTCATGCACCGCGTGCGGCTGCGGATCGTGCTCAACGACGAGTGGTCAGGCACACGTGCGCGCGCCTCCAGGCGCAAGAACTCACGCAGCGACAAGCTGTCGGCGCACCGCCACTCCAACGCCCGCTCACTGTCGAGGCCTTCGAAGTAGCCGACCAGGTGCATCCGGAAGTAACGCCCCGGTGGGATTCCCGGACGTCCGATCCCTGGCGCGTAATAGGGCTCACACAGGTCCTCGGCGAACGCATCGAAACCGGCATCGACCAGCCAGCTGGTCGTAAAACACGTGGCCGGGCGAGCGAGGCATCTCTGCCCAACTGACCATCAAGTCCACCTGTCGATCCCCTTGTCGTCCCAACGCCATGACGAAGCTCCCGACTCGAACCATGCCCTCGTCACAGAGTCAGATGGCCGCGACTTTTTCAACGGGCTGCTAGACCTCGTGGCGGCGGTCATTCATGCCGCCTGGAACACGATCGCCAAGGGCGTCGGCGACCGCCTCGTCGTGTTTGCCGTGATTTCCGCCGCCGGCACCGTCTGTGGCGCGATCGCGGCACCGTTCGTCGCGCCGCCACCGCCCGCGGCCTGGTCGTGGCTGCTTGTCTCGGTGGTTCTCCACAACGCCTACTTCGCCATGCTCATGGCGGCCTACCGCATCGGCGATCTGGGGCTCGTCTATCCGATCTCACGCGGTCTGGCGCCGTTGGGGGTCGCGGCGTTGGCGTTTGCGATCGCGGGTGAACAGCCGCATCCGCTTGGCTTGCTCGGCATCGCCCTTTGCTCCGCCGGTATCGTCAGCCTGGCGCACTTCGGCCGGCAGCAGCAGCCCCGGGCGGTTCAGTTGGCACTTGTCATCGCGGTGCTCATTGCAGCCTATACGACCATCGATGGCGCCGGCGTCAGAGCTTCGGCGGTTACCGATGCGCGATTGGGCTACATCGTCTGGCTGTTTCTGCTGCAAGGGATCACCTTCTGCGTCGGCGCCGTCTTATGGAGTCCAACACGCATGGTGCTGCCGATCCGCACCTGGGCGTGGGGAACGGTTGGCGGAGTGCTCGCGATTGCCGGCTACGGTATCGTGCTGTACGCGATGTCAATCGCGCCGATGGCCGAGATCGCCGCCATTCGCGAGACCAGCGTGATCTTCGCAGCCGCGTTCGGCGCCATCTTCCTGCGCGAGGGGTTCGTTGCACGGCGTATCGTATCGGCGACGGTGATCGCCGTCGGGATCGCCACGCTGTATCTCGGCCGACCCGCTCTTGCCGCCCTTTAAAGTTCGCGTCCGGGGCCTTACCTTTGATGGCATGAATCCGCTGCTCCGATTGGTTATCGAGGCCGGACCGCTGGTCGTGTTTTTCGTTGCCAATGCGCAGAAGGGCATCTTCTGGGCCACCGGAACGTTCATGGCGGCAACGGTGGTTGCGCTGGCCGTAAACTACGCGCTGGAACGACGGCTCCCGACCATGCCACTGGTCAGCGGCGCCTTTGTCATGGTGTTCGGCGGGCTGACGCTCTACCTCGCCGACGAGTTGTTCATCAAGCTCAAGCCGACCATCGTCAACGCGCTGTTCGCGGCGGTGCTGTTCGGCGGTCTGGCGACCGGCCGGTCGCTGATGAAACCCCTGTTCTGTGCCGCCTTTCAGCTCACCGACGAGGGCTGGCGGTCGCTAACGGTGCGCTGGGCAGGTTTCTTCGTATTGCTGGCCGTGCTCAACGAGGCGGTGTGGCGCAACTTCTCCACCGAATTCTGGGTCAGCTTCAAGCTGTTCGGAATCATGCCGCTGACCTTCGCCTTCGCGCTCGCGCAGGTGCCGTTCATCACCCGCCATCAATTGGCCGAGGCCGAGGTCCGAACCGTCAGCCCGCCGCCCAACGCGAACAAGCCCTAGGCGATAATGTCGAGATGGGTGCCGCGTGGCGCGGTGGCGCGGGGTGACTCTTGGACTTGCGTGTCGGCCCCAGCGGCCTGGTGCGGCTGACGCTGCGGCGGCCTCGCCCGTTGCGGCGCGGCTGCCCTCAGCACCTGCGCCAGCGCATCCTGCAGACTCGTCGTCGATCCGATTTCGCTGGGTATTGTCCTTACCGGGCTACCTGCGCCTTTGACTGTAAACCCCGCATTTGAAGCAAATGTGAACGAAGTCGGCTCGCCTATGGCGCGTAGGACACGCGCCAGATCCGCCCACTGGCGTCATCGGCGATAAGCAGGCTCCCATCCGCGGCCACGACCAAACCCGCCGGGCGGCCGATGACGATCGCGCGCTCCTGCCCGCCAGCCCAGAAATTGGTTGCGAAGGCCTCGTACCAGCCCTCAGGGCGGCCGTCGCTGAAGGGGATGCGCGCCACCATATAGCCGCGCGGCTCGGCCGCGTTCCACGACCCGTGCAGGGCGACGAAGGCGTCGCCGCGGTAGTCTTCCGGGAATTGACGGGCGGTATAGAACACCAGCCCCAACGGCGCTGAATGGGAGTGAAACAAAACGTCCGGCAGGCGGCTCTGCGTTACCAGATCGGGGCGCCGGTCGGCGAAGCCCGGCTGCGGATTGCCGCCGGCGTAGGCATACGGCCAGCCATAGAACTCGCCGGCACGAATGCGCGTGAAGTAGTCCGGCGCCAGGCCGTCGCCCAGTCCGTCACGCTCGTTGACCCCGACATAGAGATCGCGCGTTTGGGGATGAAATGTGATTCCCACGGGATTGCGCAAGCCCGAGGCGAGCGTGCGCTGATTGCCGCCATCAGCGTCGAACACCTGCACGGTCGCGCGCGGCGGCGCCTCTTCTCCGATGTTTCTGGCGCTGCCGATCGCGACGTACAGGTTGCCGTCATCATCGATGGCAAGGTTGCGCGTCCAATGCCCGGTCGGCGGGCCCAATGCGCCCGGTGCCGTCAGAATCTCAGCTTCGGTACTGGGGTTCGTCAGGTCATAGCGGCGGACGAAGTCCATGTCGGCGACATAGAGAAAACCGCCATAGAGCGCCAACCCGTGCGGCCGCAGCAATCCGGTCACATACGGGCCGACCAGGTCGGCGACGCCGTCGCCGTCGCCGTCGTTGAGCAGCGAAACCTCGCCCAGTCGCGGCTGCGCCAGCATCACCATGCCGTTGGGCAGAACCACCATGTTGCGCGGGTGCTCCAGCCCGTCGGCGAAGACGTTGACCCGGAAGCCCGGCGGCACCGCCAGCGTGGCGGTTGTCGACGGCCGCACCAGAGGCGGGTTCGTTGCGCTTTCCGTGGCGAACGGCGCCGGCAGATCCTCGGCGCGAAGCTCGAAACGCTGTCCGGGCTGGGGCGGTTCGGCGGCCATCGCCGATGCCACGACCAGCAGGACGGGTGTCAGCAACAGGGCGCGGCTAGACATCATCGCGGTCATCCTTCCGATTGCCGGACCGAGGCGTCGGGACGCCCGATCAGCCGCCCTCTGACTGCACCAGCCCGATCGTCACGCCGCTGGGATCGGCGAACATGGCGATCATCGGGCCATTTGGAACCTGCATCGGTTGGGTAATGGCCTTGCCGCCCAGGGATTCGGCCTTGGCCAACGCCGCAGCAGCATCGGCGACCTCGACATAGACGGTAACGTAGGGCGGGCTGCCCTCACGCGCGCCGTACAGGCCACCGGCGATCCCCTTGCCGTCCGGCGCCTGGACCATGTTGTAGTCGGCCCCGGCGAGGTGCTCGATCTCCCAGCCGAACAGCTCCTTGTAGAACGCAACCGTTTCGCCGCCGTCCTTGCCGGCGATTTCGAAATGCACCACGGGATTGGCCATAAACTCACCTCCGTCGTCAGTGTCGTTGCAGCGCTGCTACGCCGGGCAGTGTCTTGCCTTCGAGCCATTCAAGGAACGCGCCGCCGGCGGTCGATACGTAGCTCAGGCGGTCAAGCACGCCGGCCCGGCGCAATGCCGCAACCGTATCGCCGCCACCGGCGACCGACGTCAGCCGGCCCGCCGCCGTCAGCTCAGCGACCTTGGCCGCTACTGTGTTCGTCGCCTGATCGAACGGCGCCACCTCGAACGCGCCCAACGGTCCGTTCCACACCAAGGTCGGACAGTCTTCGAGCACGCGGTTGACGTTCACCGCCGACTGCGGACCAACGTCCAGGATCATTTGGTCGGCCGGCACCGCGTCGATGTCGACGGTCTCGGTCGCGACCCCTTCGGCCAGCGCCGCGGCGACGATCGCATCGATCGGCAGAATGATATGGCAGCCGGCCGCGCGCGCGGTCGCCAACACATCCGATGCCGTTCCCGCAAGATCGTGTTCGCACAACGACTTACCGACGTTTGTTCCCATGGCATTGAGGAAAGTGTTGGCCATGCCGCCGCCGATGATCAGATGCTGAACCTTGGCGACGAGATTGCCGAGCAAGTCCAGCTTCGTTGACACCTTGGCGCCACCGACGATCGCGGCCACCGGACGCTTTGGCTGCTCCAACGCCGCGCTCAACGCCGCCAACTCGGCCTGCATCAGCAGCCCTGCCGCGGCGGGCATGAGGTGCGCCAACCCCTCGGTCGAGGCGTGGGCACGATGGGCCGCCGAAAAGGCGTCGTTGACGTAGACGTCGCCGACGGCCGCCAGCTGCTCGGCGAACGCCGGATCATTGGCCTCCTCGCCGGCACGAAAGCGCAAATTCTCCAGGATCGCGACGCCGCCCTCCGGCAGGGCGTCGACCGCCCGCCGCGCCGCCTCACCGATGCAGTCTTCGGCGAAGGCCACAGGTGTGCCACCCAGAGAGCGCGACAGCGCATCGGTGATGAAACGCAACGACATTTCCGGAACGACACGCCCCTTAGGGCGACCGAAATGCGACATTACGACGACGCGCGCGCGCCTGTCGGTCAGCGCGCGAATGGTCGGCGCCAGTCGATCCAACCTGGTGGCATCGGCGACGCGGCCACCCTCCACGGGCACGTTGAGGTCGCCGCGCAGAAGCACGCGCTTGCCGGCGACATCCAGATCACCAAGTGTACGAAATCTGCTCATACGGCTCTCCCCGTTCGACCGTAGCAGGACCGGCCGCATGCAAACAACGGCGCGCTGATGATCCCATCGCACATCCTTCGAGGACGGGCCAACGTCGGCAGCGTAACCAGCTATCAACGATCGCTTCCTGGGCTCGTGGGCATGGGCCGACGCACGGCGGCGATGGGTTGCAAGCCCACAGACCATGTGTTACCAAGCGCCCGCCTTTCAGGCCGGGTAGGCCGGTACCGAGGGCACGTTGAGATTTAGTCGACAAATCAATCCCTTACGACACGTTCTTCAACACACTGGAGGCGGATAGTGTGGCGTCTGGAAGCGCCGTCATAAGCGAGCTTGCCCGCCGTTACGCGGTTGCAATTTACGACCTGGCCGACGAGGCAAAACGTCTTGACAGCGTGGCGAACGACTTGCGTGCGGTGAAGTCCATGATCGGCGAAAGCGACGATCTGGCAAAGCTCGTGCGCAGCCCGCTGATTGCACGCGCGGCAAAGGAGCGCGCAATGGCGGATGTGCTCGAGAAGTCGGGCGCCGACGAGCTTACACGCCGCTTCGTCGGGCTGGTCGCACACAACGGACGGCTGTACGCGTTGGCATCGATGATCGATGCATTTTTGGCCGAGTTGGCACGGCGTCGGGGCGAGGTGCAGGCCCGGGTCGTCTCCGCCAAGCCGCTGTCGTCGGCCCAGGTCGATGCGCTCAACACCGCACTGCACAAATCAATGGGTGGAAGCGTTGCCGTGGAGGCGAGCGTCGATCCGGCGCTGCTCGGCGGCCTGGTCGTACGGGTTGGCTCACGCATGGTCGACACGTCGCTTCGCAGCAAGCTGCAACGTCTGCAGCTGGCGATGAGGGGAGTCCAATAATGGAAATTCGTGCGGCCGAAATATCGGCTGTCTTGCGCGATCAGATCGCCAATTTCGACGCCGAGGCCGATGTCTCGGAAGTCGGCCAGGTGCTGTCCGTCGGCGACGGCGTGGCACGCGTATTCGGCTTGGACAACGTGCAGGCGGGCGAGCTGGTCGAGTTTCCCGGCGGCATCAAGGGCATGGCGCTCAACCTGGAGATCGACAACGTCGGCGTCGTGATTTTCGGCAGTGATCGCGAGATTCGCGAAGGCGATACGGTCAAACGCACCGGGGCCATCGTCGACGTGCCCGTAGGTAAGGGCCTGCTCGGCCGCGTGGTCGATCCGCTCGGCAACCCGATCGACGGCAAGGGCCCAATCGACTCCACCGAGCGCCGGCGCGTCGACGTCAAGGCGCCGGGCATCATCCCGCGCCGCTCGGTGCACGAGCCGGTTCAAACCGGGCTGAAGGCGCTCGACGCGCTGGTGCCGATCGGACGCGGCCAACGCGAGCTGATCATCGGTGACCGCCAGACCGGCAAGACGGCCATCGCGCTCGACACCATCGTCAATCAACTGCAGGCCAACAAGGGCGAAGACGAATCCAAGAAGCTGTACTGCATCTATGTCGCGATCGGCCAGAAGCGTTCGTCGGTAGCGCAGATCGTCAAGACCCTGTCGGACTTCGGCGCGCTCGACTACACGATCATCGTCTCGGCCACGGCCTCGGAGCCGGCGCCGCTGCAGTTCCTGGCGCCCTACGCCGGCTGCACCATGGGCGAGTACTTCCGCGACAACGGCATGCACGCCGTCATCTTTTATGACGACTTGACCAAACAGGCGACCGCGTATCGGCAGATGAGCCTGTTGCTGCGCCGACCGCCGGGCCGCGAGGCGTTTCCCGGCGACGTCTTCTATCTGCATTCGCGCCTGTTGGAGCGCGCGGCCAAGATGAACGAGGATCAGGGGTCCGGCTCGTTGACGGCGATGCCCGTCATCGAGACCCAGGCCAACGACGTGTCGGCGTATATTCCCACCAACGTCATTTCCATTACCGACGGCCAGATCTTCCTGGAGACGGAGCTGTTCTACGCCGGCATTCGCCCGGCGATCAACGTCGGCCTGTCGGTCAGCCGCGTCGGATCGGCGGCCCAGACCAAGGCGATGAAGAAGGTCGCCGGCGGCATCAAACTGCAACTGGCGCAGTATCGCGAGATGGCGGCCTTCGCGCAGTTCGCCTCGGACCTGGATCAGGCGACGCAACGGCTGCTCGCACGCGGCGCTCGGCTGACCGAACTCCTGAAGCAGGATCAGTATCAGCCGATGCCGGTGGAGGAGCAGATCGTCTCCATCTTCGCCGGCGTGCAAGGCTATGTCGACAGCATCGACACCAACGATGTGACCCGCTACGAGCAGGCTCTGTTGCGCGAGGTGAAGGCGCACGCGCCGCAGATCCTCGACGACATCCGCGGCAATTTCGAGCTCAGCGACGAAACGGCGGAGAAGCTGCGCGCCTTTGTCGAGGACTTCACCAAGAAATTCGTTTAGCGACGACCAACGCTAAGAGCCCTGATCCTCGAACATGCCGTCCCTTAAGGAATTCAGGCAGCGCATCGCCAGCGTCAAGTCGACGCAGAAGATCACCTCGGCGATGAAGATGGTGGCGGCTGCCAAGTTGCGGCGCGCGCAGGAAGCCGCCGAGGCGGCGCGCCCCTATGCGGAGCGCATGGATCGAATGCTCGGCGCGTTGGCGACCAGCGTTGGCGACCAGGCAGGGGCCCCGCCCCTGCTCGCCGGATCCGGCAAGCAGGACACGTACCTTCTGGTGATCGCCACCGCCGATCGCGGGCTGTGCGGCGGGTTCAATTCCAACATCGTGCGCGCCGCGCGCCGGCGCATCCGGGCGCTGCAGGCCGACGGCAAGACCGTCAAGCTGTTCTGCGTCGGCCGCAAGGCGGCCGACCTGCTCAAGCGCGAATTCGGCACGCTGATTGTCGAACGGCTCTCCGGTATCGATCGGCCGCGCCTGGAATTTGCCCGCGCGCGCGAAATCGCGCAGCAGCTGGACAGGCTATACGCCGATGGTGAATTCGATGTGTGCGCGATCTTCTACAACAAGTTCAAATCGGCGCTGACGCAGATCACCACCGAACAGCAGCTGATCCCGTTCGCAGTCCCTGAAACCGAAGGCGACAAGGAAGCGCCGGCCGGTGCGACAGGCGTGTACGAGTACGAACCCGCCGAGGACGAAATCCTGGCCGACCTGTTGCCGCGCAATTTGTCGGTGCAGGTGTTCCGGGCGCTGTTGGAGAACCAGGCCTCCGAGCACGGTGCGCGGATGACGGCCATGGACAGCGCCTCGCGCAACGCCGGCGATGTCATCGACCGCTTGACGCTGAGCTATAACCGAACGCGTCAGGCGGCCATCACCAAGGAACTCATCGAAATCATCTCCGGCGCCGAAGCCGTTTAGGTACCCCCGGAGAAACGACCGGGACCAATCCAGGAGAGCACAATGGCAAAAAACAGCAAGGGCACGGTCTCGCAGGTTCTGGGCGCCGTCGTCGACGTGCATTTCGACGGCGATTTGCCAAACATCCTGAACGCCGTGCGCTGCGAAAATCAAGGCCAGCCGCTGGTCCTCGAGGTCGCGCAGCATCTGGGCGAAAGCACCGTTCGCTGTGTCGCGATGGACACCACCGAGGGCCTCGTACGCGGCGTGCCGGTCAGTGACACCGGCGATCCGATCATGGTGCCGGTGGGGCCGGGTACGTTGGGCCGGATCCTCAATGTCATCGGCGAGCCGATCGACGAACGCGGCCCCGTGGACGCGGCGGCGCATTGGCCCATCCACAGGGAAGCGCCACTGCTCGTCGACCAGTCGACGGAGACCGAAGTGCTGGTCACGGGCATCAAGGTGGTCGACCTGCTGGAGCCGTATCCCAAGGGCGGTAAGATCGGCCTGTTCGGCGGTGCCGGCGTCGGCAAGACCGTCATCATTCAAGAGCTGATCAACAACATCGCCAAGGGCCATGGCGGCTTCTCGGTGTTCGCGGGCGTCGGCGAGCGCACCCGCGAAGGCAACGACCTGTATCACGAGATGATCGAATCCGGCGTGATCAAGCTCGATAGCGACGAGTCCAAGGCGGCGCTTGTGTTCGGCCAGATGAACGAGCCGCCGGGCGCGCGCGCCCGCGTCGGTCTGGCCGGGTTGACACTGGCCGAGTACTTCCGCGACGAGGTGGGACGCGACGTACTGTTCTTCGTCGACAACATCTTCCGGTTCACGCAGGCCGGCTCCGAAGTATCGGCGCTCTTGGGCCGTATACCGTCGGCGGTGGGCTATCAGCCGACCCTGGGCACCGACATGGGTACGCTGCAGGAACGCATCACCTCGACCAACAAGGGCTCGATCACCTCGGTGCAAGCCATCTATGTGCCGGCCGACGATCTGACCGACCCGGCGCCGGCGACGTCGTTCAGCCATCTGGATGCGACCACGGTGCTGTCGCGCCAAATTGCCGAACTGGGGCTGTACCCTGCGGTCGACCCGCTCGATTCCACGTCGCGCATTCTCGATCCGCGCATCATCGGCGAGGAGCACTACACCGTTGCGCGCGAGGTGCAGCGGGTTCTTCAGCGGTACAAGGCGCTGCAGGATATCATCGCCATCCTCGGCATGGAGGAGCTGTCGGAAGAGGACAAGCTCACGGTGGCGCGCGCGCGCAAGATCCAGCGCTTCCTTTCGCAGCCGTTCCACGTCGCCGAAGTGTTCACCGGGCAGCCGGGCAAGTTCGTGCAACTGGAAGACACCATCAAAGGCTTCAAGGGTGTGGTTGCCGGCGAGTATGACGACTTGCCCGAGGCATCGTTCTACATGGTCGGCACCATCGAGGAAGCGGTGGACAAGGCGCGTCAGATGGCCGCCGAGGCGGCCTAGTACCGACTTTCGCGAGTTCGTGAGCGTGATACGCGACTCACGAGCCGCGGAATCGGTACAAACTCAAAGTGTTGTACCCGCTTTCAGGCTGAGCGCCTATGGCGCGAAACTCTGAAAGCGGAGACTAGCGCGAAGGCATAAACAATGGCCGAGAACACGTTCGAATTCGAGTTGGTCTCACCCGAGCGGCTGGTGGTGTCCGAACCGGCACAGATGGTCGTGCTGCCCGGCAGCGAAGGCGATCTGGGTGTGCTGCCCGGCCATGCGCCGCTGCTGTCCACCATGCGGCCCGGGACGATTTGCGTATTCGAGAACAACAAGGTCGGCGCGCGCGTTTTCGTCGGCGGCGGGTTCATTGAAGTTACGCCCCGACGCTGCACGGTCCTGGCCGAGATCGCGGTTGCACTGGACGAGATCGACCGCACCGCGACCGAACAGAGGATCCGCGACTTGGGCGAGGATGTGACCGATGCGCAGGACGATGCACAACGCGCCGAAGCCGAGCGCGAGCTCGACGTCGCTCGCGCCATGCTGGCCGCAGTCGACCGGCCCGCGTACAGCTAGTGTCGCTCCCACGGGTCGCAGCCAAATCACCCCGGCCTCAGCCTCGGTCACCGCCACTCAAGTTGCCCGCACGCCGCGTTTGCGCGGGTCGTCGATAAAACCGGAGGACGCTGAGAATGACGACCGCCGCACGCCTGCATTGGCAACTTAGCGACGTCGCGTGGGACCGGTTCGACCCTGCAAGGGTCGATACCGACACCCTGCGCGTGGTCAAGGCGGCGTCGCTGGTCGAGTCCAACGGCAGCAGCTATGCAGACTACCTGTGCGGTGTGTTCCACGACGACCCCGCGTTTCAAGCAGCGGCGCGCACGTGGGCCGCCGAAGAGCAGCAGCACGGCCGGGCGCTGGCGCGATGGGCGAAACTGGCGGACGAGCACTTCGATTTCGACGCCTGCTTTGCGCGCTTCGCCGAAACCATCCAACTGCCGGTCGGTGCCGAGCGCTCGGTGCGCGGCAGTCGCTGCGGCGAGTTGATCGCGCGCTGCATGGTCGAGGTGGGCACCTCGACCTACTACAGCGCATTGGCCGAAGCGACCGAAGAGCCGGTGTTGAAGGAGATCTGCGGCCGCATCGCGGCAGATGAGCACCGCCACTACAAGCTATTCTACACGCACATGAAGCTCTACCAGGCGAAGGAGCGGCTTAGCCTGTGGCAACGGGTGCGTGTTGCATTGGGTCGGGTGCGCGAAACGAATGACGACGAGCTGGCGTTCGCCTACTACGCCGGCAACGGCGCGCGCGGCGCCTATGTGCGCAAGACCTGCTCACGCGCCTACGCGCGTCGCACCTACCAGCCCGTTGACGAAGTCCGGCGTGTCTGATTCTGTCTGAACATAGAGATTTAGACGGGCGTCGTGCGATGGCATTGAGACGACAGAGCGAGGTTCAGGGTGACCTCGTGGTGACATGGGCGGAGATGCCGCGTTCGCCTGGACACGCGTTTTCCGACCGGCTGCATGAGTTGCTGACCGAGTCTGGCTTTGACGGCTTCGTGGAGGCGACGTGCAAGCCATACTACGCACCTCGGATGGGGGCTCCTTCGCTGCCGCCGGGGCGTTATTTCCGGATGCACATGATCGGCTATTTCGAGGGCATCGGCAGCGAGCGCGGCATCGCTTGGCGCTGTTCGGATTCGCTGTCGCTTCGCGCGTTTCTGCGGTTGGCGAACCGGGACAAGGTTCCCGATCATTCCTGGTTGTCGAAGACGCGCGGCCGGCTGCCGCACGAGGTCCATGAAAAGGTTTTCGACTGGGTTCTGGCTCTCGTCGCCGCGCGCGGTCTGGTGAAGGGCGAGCGGATCGGCGTCGACGGCTCGACGATGGAAGCCAACGCCGCCCTGCGAGCCATCGTGCGGCGCGATAGCGGCGAGACCTATCGCGAGATGCTGACGCAAATGGCGAAGGAGAGTGGCGTCGAAACGCCGACGATCGACGACCTCGTCCGGCTCGATCGCCGGCGGAAGGGCAAGAAGCTTTCGAACAAGGATTGGACGAGCCCGACCGATCCTGATGCGAAGATCGCGCGGATGAAGGACGGCACCACGCATCTGGCCTACAAGCCCGAGCACGCGGTCGATCTCGACACCGGCGTCATCGTTGCGGCACCGATCTATCCAGCCGATGAAGGCGACACGACGACTTTGCCTGGGACGCTGGAGGCGGCCGCGCGCAACCTCGCCGAGGTCGGTCTGGCTCCAACACGGGCAGAGCCCTGCAGTCTCGTTGGCGACAAGGGCTATCATTCACGCGAGGGGCTGAAAGACCTCGACGGCGGCGTCTGGAAAACGCGGATCTCCGAGCCGGAGCCCGCCAACGGCTGTCTGCGCTGGCATGGCGACCAGGCGGCACGTCAGGCTGTCTACGCCAACCGGGCGCGATTGAAGTCCGGCGTCGCGCGGAACGCCATGCGCAGGCGCGGTGAGATGGTCGAGCGCAGCTTCGCCCATGTCCTCGACCGTGGCGGCATGCGCCGCGCGTTGCTGCGGGCGCGCGAGAACGTCCACAAACGCTACCTGATCCATGTCGCCGGGTTCAATCTCGGCATTCTGATGCGCGCGCTGTTCGGATCAGGCACGCCGAGGGAGGCTGCGAGTGCAAAGAGCACCCTTTTGTTCGTTATTCAGTTCGATGCTGCCCTGGCGATCGCCATCGTGGCGAACATCGAAGGCAAACCAGCCATGCTCGTTATCATCATCATCGTCGCCCCCAAAACCGATTGATCAAAGCGCGACTTCATCACCGGGCTGATACCGTTTCTATCGGCCACATCACGTGCGGCGTAGTGTCGCCATGACCCTGAAGGCGGTCGGGCTCAGTCCGCACGGCAGCCTGTCAAGGCTCATCACGCGTTGCGCCTGCCAATTTCTCGATTTCCGCGTCCGGCGTCTGAAAGCGCAAAGCGCATGAACGCCTTTCAGGGCGCGGGCCGCGCGAGATGACGGAACTCGGACACAACCGCCTCATAGAGCGCTCGCTTGAACGGAACGATCAGTGCGGGCAAATCATCGACCGGCGCCCAGCGCCAGGCCGCGAACTCCGGATGCGCAACGCCTTGCACATCAAGCTCGCGGTCGTCACCGAGGAAGCGCAGGGCGAACCACAGTTGCTGCTGGCCGCGATAGCGGGCCTTCCAAACACGGTCCGCCAGATCTGGTGGCAGATCGTAGCAGAGCCATTGTGCGGCCTGCGCAATGACGTCGACCGTGCGGGCAGCGGTCTCTTCGGCGAGCTCACGTAACGCCGCCTCGCGCGGCGATTCACCTGTATCGATACCGCCCTGCGGCATTTGCCAGGCGTCGGGGGGGCCCAGGCGCTGTCCGACCCATACCAGTCCGTCGCGATTGATCAGCATGACGCCGACGCCACGGCGGTACGGCCGCGCGTCAGGTGGCAATTCGCCCATCGCTATTGCGGTTGGGTGCGATCGATGACGGCACTGACCGGCGCCAGCACCACACCCTTTGCCTCCAGGTCCGCAACCCACAAGGCGATGCGCTCCATGGCGAGGGGATACGGCTGGGCCAATGCAATCGCCGTGCCGCGCTGTTGTGCCAGATCGGTCGCTTGCGCCAATCGTTGATCGATCTGTGCGACCGTGGGATCGCCCACGTCCACGGCCACGTCGGCGGTCACGCTGACGACACCATGGTCCCGTGCCAACGCAACGGCGACGTCCGCTTCGTCGGCACCACGGTTCAGGAACACCATTCCGCGGTTTCTCAGGCCGTCGAGCACCGGCGCGAGGGCCTCGGACGACGCCAAGAATCGTGACCCCATATGCGAAGCGACGCCGACGAACTCGCTTGCCCGGGTCAGGGTCCAATCCAGGCGTTCGAGGTTCTCCTCGGGCGTGAGCGCGGTTAGGAGCGCGTTCGGCCCGGGATCGGCAATCGGATAGTTCGTCGGCTCCATCGGCAGGTCCAGCAAGACTTCGTGGCCGGCCTCGCGCGCGCGTCGCACCCACAAATCGACGTTGCGGCCATAGGGAAGGAAGGCGAGGGTGACGCCGCCGGGCAGATCGCTGATCGCCGCCTCGGCAAGCAAACCGAGTCCGCCGACGACGATCGCCAGCCGCGGCCGCGGATCGGACAGGTCGAATGGGGCCACATGCGCGCGCCAGGCGTCCGGCCCCGAGAATTCAAAAGCGGCGATGGGGTCGAAGGGGGCATCGCCACCGGGCGCGCCGTCCGGCCGGTCGGCATCGACGACCTCGGTCGGCACCAGCGCGACGGCGACCGGTCGCGCATCCGGGTCGGCGTCGGCGACCATCAGCCACACCAGCAACCCGACAAGCGACAGCGCAAAGGCCATCCAGGCGCTAAGGAGCGAGCCGGGAATTCGAGCCGGGAATTCGGCCCGTGCCGGTTGGCTCTAAGTCGTCGGTCGTCTCCGGCTGCACGCGTATCCCGACGTTGTGCCGGCGCCGCGGTGCTGGCCGTGTGCTAGTTGATGCCGCGATCGCCGTAGAGTGCCAGGCCATGCAGCAAGTCCAAGGCGCGGGTCAGCTGAAAATCGTCGCGGGTCGCATCCGACGACGGGCGGGCCTCGTCTTCGGCCTCGGCGCCGGCCTCCAGCGCGTTGCGCAGATCGGCCTCGCGGGTGCGCTGCCGCTGCTCGATCTCCTCGACCACGGCCTGGTTCACAAAGATGTCGGGCTCGATGCCCGTCGCCTGAATCGAGCGGCCGCTCGGGGTGTAGTAGCGCGCTGTCGTGAGGCGCATCGCCCCGTGGCCGGGTATCGGAATGATCGTTTGCACCGATCCCTTACCGAACGATTGCGTGCCCAGGATGATGGCGCGGCGATGGTCCTGCAGCGCACCGGCGACAATCTCCGATGCCGAGGCCGAGCCTTCGTTGATCAGAACCACGACCGGTAGTCCCTCGGCGACATCGCCGGTGCCGGCACTGAAGCGCGATGCCTCGCCTTCACGACGGCCGCGCGTCGAAACGATCTCCCCACGCTCCAGGAAAGCGTCGGAGACCTTAACCGACTGATCCAATAGTCCGCCGGGATTGTTGCGCAGATCGATGACATAGCCGATCAGCTCGTCACCGACTTCTTCCTTGATCTTGCGGACCGAATCAATCAGCCCGGTTTCGGTCTGCTCGTTGAACGTCGTGATGCGCACATAACCGACATTGCCTTCGACGCGGCTGCGCACCGAGCGGATCTTGATCACGTCCCGGGTCACCACGACGTCGAACGGGTCCACTTCTTCGCGCCGGATCGTCAGCGTAATGTCGGACTTCACCAGACCGCGCATTCTCTCCACGGCCTGTGAAAGGGTCAGCCCGAGCACGGTCTCGCCGTCCAGATGGCTGATGAAGTCGCCGGCCTTGAGCCCGGCGCGATGGGCGGGCGTGTCGTCGATCGGCGACACGACCTTGACCAGGCCCTCTTCCATCGTGACCTCGATCCCCAGCCCGCCGAACTCGCCGCGGGTCTGCACCTGCATATCGCGGAAATTCTTTTCGTTGAGATAGCTCGAATGGGGATCGAGCGCATTGAGCATGCCATTGATGGCAGACTCGATGAGTTCGGCATCCTCGATGTCATCGACAAAGTCGGCGCGGACGCGCTCGAATATGTCGCCGAACAGCTCCAGCTGCCGGAATGTTTCCTCCTCTGCTGCCTGCACGGGCAGCGTCAGCATCAGCGCGAGGCCTGTCGCGCCTAACCCTCTGCACAGTCGTCGCATCATCCACGCACCTTCTCATTGCTTGCCGCTAACCACGGAAGCGGGTTGATCGGTTGTCCTTCTCGCCGCAACTCTACATACAAGGTAGGCGATCGTTCGCGCTCGACGCCGGCCGGTCGGTTCGCGCCATCATTCGGCTCGTGCTGATCACCATTCCATCCTGTCGTGCCCACCGGCTCGCCGGTTATGAGCCATTGTCCCACGGTCGCATCGATTTGGGCCAGCCCAGCCAGTAACGAATGATATCCCTCTCCGTGTTCAATGATCAAGATGAGCCCAAAATGGCGAAATGGACCGGCAAACGCGACCCGCCCATCATAGGGCGCCACGACCTGGGCGCCAGGCCACGTCGAGTAGGTGATGCCCTTGGCGGTGGCGCCAAAGGCGGTGCTTTCGCCATAGTGCACAAGAATTTGACCGCTGGCCGGCGGCACCAGCGTGCCCCTCGCCTCGCTGATGGGCACCATTGGTTGGGCCGCGACGTCGGGACGCTGCCGCGGACGCACCGCGGCAAGGCGTTCTTCGCGCTGCCGTGTCTGACGCTGGAGTGCCTCGGCCTCGGCGCGTTTCCGCTCTTCGTCAGCGACGCGCGCGCGCCGTTCGCCATCCAGCATTTGCAGGAGATCGGCGAGATCACGGGCTTCGTCGACCAAGCGTTGAATGCGCGCCGTGGCCTCGTCGCTTGCCTGGCGCGACTGCGCCGCCAACGAAGCCTTCTGCTCCGCCAGGACCGCCAGCTGCTTGCGCTCGGCCCTGAGCCTGTCGTTGGCTTCGGCCAGATCAACCCGCCGATCGGCCGCATCGGCTCGTAGGCGGGCGAGTTCCACGAGGTCCAGGCGCAAGCGTTCGGCGCGCTCGCGGATTTGCGGCAGCGCCACCCGCATCACCAGACCCCCGCGCACGGTCTGGTTCGGATCCTCCGGCTGTGCCAGCATCGCCCATTGCGGACGCATGGCCAGGCGCTGCAGCGCCACGAGCGTACCCTCCAGCGCCCGTGACCGGGCCTCCAGGTCGCCTTGCGTACGCTCGACACGGGCGTCGATATCGACGAGTTCCTGCTCCAGCTTGAGGATCGAATGCTCATAGCCACGCGCGATCCGCGCCGCGACGACGATTTCGGCGCGGACGCGGTTGTGCTCGGCTTCCTGGGCCTGCGCTTCGGCATCGAGCTCGGCGGCGCCGACGCGCTGTTGCTCCAGCTGCTGCTCGATGCGCCCCAATGTGGCGCGGACATCGTCCTCGCGCGACTGGCCGAACGCCACCTCAGCGCCACCGGTCAAAACCAGCACCAGGCATGAGACGAGCCATACCAGCCGCATATCAGGCCGCATCAGCGTTGGCAGCGCGCACAATCAGCGACCGGCCGGTCATCTCCGCCGGCTGCGCAATGCCCAGAAGCTCCAGGATCGTCGGCGCGACATCGGCCAGCCGGCCGTTTTCCAGCCGTGCGATCCAGCTCGGGGCGCCCGCCAACACAAATGGCACCGGGAAATTGGTGTGCGCGGTGTGCGGCTGCTGGGTCTGCGGATCGACCATCATCTCGCAGTTGCCATGGTCGGCGGTGATGATCAGTACGCCGCCGGCGGCACGGACCGCCGCCTCCAGCCGGCCAAGGTTGTCATCGATCGCCTCGACCGCCTTGACCGCGGCGTCGTAGTTGCCGGTATGGCCGACCATATCGCCGTTGGCATAGTTGACCAGGATCAGATCGAAGCGGCCACCGTCAACGGCTTGCACCAGCCTGTCGGTGAGTTCGGGCGCGCTCATCTCAGGCTTCATGTCGTAGGTCGCGACCTTGGGCGACGGGACCAGAATTCGCTCCTCGCCGTCGAACACACCCTCGTTGCCGCCGTTGATGAAGTAGGTGACGTGGGCGTACTTCTCGCTTTCGGCTGCGCGCAACTGGCGCAAGCCGGCGTTGGAGATCACCTCACCCAAGCCGTTTTGCACGTGCGAGGACGGAAAGATGGCCGACATCAGACGACCGAGTTCCTCGGAGTAGACCGCCATGCCGACGGCGGCGCACACGCTGACCACGCGTGAGCGCATGAATTCATCGAAGCCAGGATCGAGCAGCGCCGATAGAATCTGGCGCACGCGATCGGCGCGGAAATTGGCCATGACCACGCCACCGCCATCGACCATGCCGGCAAAATCGCCGATCACGGTCGGCAGCACGAACTCGTCGCTCACGTCGTGTTGGTATGCGTTTTCAATAACCGCCAGGGGATCGGCGATGTGCTCGCCGAGGCCATGCACCATCGCCTCATAGGCGCGTTCGGTCCGGTCCCAACGGCGGTCGCGATCCATGGCGTAGTAGCGGCCGATCACCGTGGCGACGCGGACGCCGGGCAGATTTTCGATCTCCGCCAGCAATCGCGTCAAGAACGCCTGCGCGCTTTTCGGTGGCGTGTCGCGGCCGTCGAGGATGGCGTGGACGGCTACGGGTATGCCGGCGTCGGACAGCACGTGCGCCAGCGCCGAGATGTGGCGCAAGTGGGAATGAACGCCGCCGGTCGACACCAGGCCCATCAGATGCGCCGTTCCGCCGCTATCGGTCATCTTTTCGATGAACTCACGCATGCCCGGCCGGCGCACGATGGAGCCGTCGGCAATCGCTTGATCCACGCGCGGCAATTCCTGGAGGATGACCCGGCCGGCGCCGAGATTCACATGGCCGACTTCGGAATTGCCCATCTGGCCGACGGGCAGTCCGACCTGGTCGCCAGAAGTGCCCAGCAACGCCATCGGGCCGATTGCGGTCAGCCGGTCCCAGACCGGCGTGCGCGCGCCGGCAATAGCGTTCCCGTCAACCTCGGTTCGATAGCCCCAACCGTCAAGAACGCACAAGACGACAGGGCGAGGAGTGTGGCTCAAAGTGTCTACCTGAGGTCGGATTTCGGCTTCGACATGGGTAGCCATTCCAGCGACGCCTAATGGCCGGCGCGTTATAACTCCATAAGGCACTAAATGATAGTAGCTTGGGAAGCTAACTTAACGTGAATCAGTAACGAAATGCTTCAGACATGCGCTGATCTGGGCCCTATTCACCTATTTGTGCGAGCCGCCGTTGCAGAAATGCCCGCTCCGCGGGGCTATCGGTCAACTCCATTGCGCGCCGATAGCTCGCCGCGGCCTCGTCGCGGCGGCCCGCCCGACGCAACAGATCGGCGCGGGCGGCGTGATAGGGCTGATAGTCCTGCAACACCACGCCCAGTGGCGCGGCCGCCATGGCCTCAAGCCCCGCTTCCGGCCCCACGGCCATGGCCAGCGCTGCGGCGCGGTTGAGTGCCACAACGGGCGACGGCTGCAACCGCACCAGGGCGTCGTAGAGGTCGACGATATGGGGCCAATCCGTATCATCGGCGCCGCGGCTGCGGGCGTGGGTGGCTGCGATCGCGGCCTGGATCTGATAGGGCCCCGGCCGGTGGTGCTTCGCGGCACGGCCAAGCATCGACAGTCCGTCTTCGATCAGCTGGTGATCCCAAAGGGTTCGATCCTGCTGGTCGAGGGGCACGATCCCGCCCTGCGCATCGACGCGCGCTCCCCGGCTGCTGCAACAGCATCAACGCGAGCAGGCCGCATGCCTCCGGCGCCTCGGCCATCAAGGCGACCAGCAGTCGCGCCAGGCCAATGGCGTCGTCGCACAGCGCGCGGCGCTCCTGCTCCGCGGTCGCAGACGCGGTGTGGCCTTCATTGAAGATGAGATAGAGAACCAGGTTCACCGCCTCGAGCCGGCGCGGCAGGAGCTCCTCGGGCGGCACGCGAAACGGCACGCCGGCATCGCGGATCTTGCGCTTGGCACGGACCAGGCGCTGCGCCAGCGTGGCCTCGGGTGTCAGGAACGCGCGGGCGATACGCGGCGTCGGCAATCCGCCCACGGCCTTGAGCGTCAGCGCGACCTGCGCCTGTAGCGACAAGGCCGGGTGGCAGCATGTAAACATGAGCTCAAGCCGGCGATCGGGAATGACCTGGTCGCTGCCGGGCTCATTTGCATCATCCCCCGCAAGCACAAGGATTTCCGCCTGTTTGGCGGACTGCGTCGCGCGTCGACGCAGCGCGTCGATCGCCTTGCGCCGTGCCACCGTGACGACCCACGCGGCGGGCCGGGCCGGCACGCCGTCGCCGGGCCAACGCTCCAAAGCGATCGCCAGCGCATCCTGAAGTGCATCTTCGGCCAGCGCCAGATCGCCGAACTCCCCGGTCAGGGCGGAAAGGACCAGGCCGTAGTCATCGCGAAACGCCCGCTCGATTGCAGCGCTTGCAGGAGCGTCTGCATCCTCCTGGCCTGCGGCATCCATGCTCCGCCCGATTGCCTTGCTCCTCAATAATTGAGGATCGGTCGCACTTCGACGGTGCCGGTCGCCGCCGCGGGCATCTTGCTGGCCCAAATCCGCGCCTCCTCGGCGCTCGAACAGTCGATCAGGTAGTAGCCGGCCAATTGCTCCTTGGTCTCCGCGAACGGGCCGTCGAGCATTAGTGCCTCGCCTTCACGGCGACGCACGTTGCTGGCTGCGGTCGTCGGCATCAGCGCATTGCCGGCCCGCAACACGCCGGCATCGACGAGCGACCGTGTATACGCGCGATAGGCGTCGTACTCCCGCTCGCGCTCTGCACCGGTGAACGCCGCGGCGCGCCGCTCGTCTTCATAAACCAGCAGCAGGAACTCCATTCCTCCGTCCTCGGCCCGCGGGGAACGTTTTGTTCCCCGCGGCCACGCACCGTTCACTGATCGAACACCATGACCGGCCGTACATCGACCGACCCGCCCTTGGCGCTCGGGACCTTGGCCGCCCAGGCCAGCGCCTCGTCGATGTTATTGCAGTCGATGACATAGTAGCCGCCGAACTGCTCCTTGGTCTCGGCGAATGGGCCGTCGGCGTTCAGCGTCTCGCCGTCACGCACACGTACCGTTGTCGCGGTGGGCGTCGGTTGCAGCGCATTGCCCGACTTCATGACGCCGGCATCGACGAGCGACTTCGTGTAAACACCGTAGTCGGCGGACATCTGTGCCTTGTCCGCATCCGGTCGCGCCGCCGCCTCGGCCTCATTCTCATAGATCAGTAGCGCGTACTCCATCTCGGCCTCCTTTTGGATTTACAATGGACAACGTCTCATCATGGTAATGACGTTTAATCGCGGGCAAATTCGACAATCGCGTGATCCGCTCGCGCGATTCTTGTCATCGCGCCGGTGCGTCCCTAGCTTTGCAGCATGCAATCGAGCCCGTTACCCTTGGATGACGACCGCCTGAGCGCCGCCCTGCGGGAGGCTGGAAGCCCATACGACGCGGCGGGCCTGCGCACATTGATCGCCGGCGTGCTGGCCGCGCCGGACGGCCTCGACCAAGACCGGTGGATGGTCCTGGTCGCGCCGCGTCTCGACCCGGGCTTGAAGGCCGCGCTTGGCGCTCTGCGCATCGAGCTGGCGGCGCAGACGCGGTCGAACGGACCCCCTTTCACGGATCGGCTGGCGGCTGTCCGAGGCGCGCTGCGCGATCAGGGCCTCGACGGCTTCATCGTGCCACATGCCGACGAGCACCAAGGCGAATACCTGCCGCCTCGAGCCGAGCGTCTGGCCTGGCTGACCGGCTTCACCGGATCGGCCGGCCACGCCGTGGTGCTGGCCGACGAGGCGGCGATCTTCGTTGATGGACGCTATACGCTGCAGGTCCGCCAGCAGGCCGACGCCGAGACCTATAGATTCCATAACGTTGCCGACGAGCCGGTCTCGGAATGGCTGAGCACGCATCTGAAACCGGGAGGGCGTATCGGCTACGACCCCTGGCTGCACACCAACAGCCAGATCGATCGGCTGCGGAAGGCGTGTGCTCAGGCGCAGGCCGAGTTGGTGCCGTGCGAGTCCAATCCAATCGACGCGGTTTGGACCGATCAGCCGCCGCCGCCGATCAGCCCGGTTGTACCGCACGATATCCGCTATACCGGCCGCGAGGCGGCCGACAAGCGTACCGAGATCGCACAGTCTATGGCCAAGGAGCGCGCCGAGGCGCTGATCATCACCCAGCCCGACAACCTCGCCTGGCTGTTCAACATCCGCGGCGGCGATGTGCCGCACACGCCGCTGCCTCTCGGCTATGCCATTCTTCGCGCCGACGAGAGCGCCGAGTTGTTTGTCGACAAGCGCAAGTTGGCGCCGGGCACGGAAGCGCATCTCGGCAACCGCGTGGCCGTACGCAATCCCGAAGAGCTGGGGTCCGCGATCGACGCACTCGGCGCGGCCGGTGCTCGGGTGATGGCGAACCCGAACGTGACGGCGGCGTGGATCTGCAACCGCGTTACGGACGCCGGGGCCGAGTTGGTCGCCGGAGCCGATCCGTGCACCCTCGCCAAGGCGCGCAAGAACGCGACCGAGATTGCCGGCACGACCGCGGCCCACCGTCGCGACGGCGCAGCACTCACGCGTTTCCTCGCCTGGCTAACGGAAGAGGCCGCGCAGAGCGACCCGACCGAGATCGACGCCGTCGACAAGCTCGCCGCGCTGCGCGCGGAGACCGGAGCGCTGGAAGACCTGAGCTTCGACACGATCTCCGGCGCCGGACCCAACGGCGCCATCGTGCACTACCGTGTGACACCGGACAGCAACCGGGCACTTGAATCGGGGTCGCTGTACCTGGTCGATTCCGGCGCGCAGTATCTGGACGGCACGACCGACGTCACCCGCACCGTCGCCATCGGCACGCCGACGGCGGAGATGCGCGACCGCTTTACGCGCGTGCTGAAGGGCCATATCGCCATCGCCACGGCGCGCTTCCCCGCCGGTACCACCGGCGGTCAACTCGACGCCTTGGCGCGGCAGTATCTGTGGCAGGCCGGTCTCGACTACGACCACGGCACCGGCCACGGTGTCGGCAGCTATCTCGGCGTGCATGAGGGCCCGCAGCGCATCGCCAAACGCGCCGCCGGCGCCGCGCTCGAACCCGGCATGATCGTGTCCAACGAGCCCGGCTACTACAAGGAAGGCGCCTTCGGTATCCGCATCGAGAACCTGGTCACGGTGGTCGAGGCGCCGGCGCCGGACGGGGCCGAGCGTCCCCTACTCGGCTTCGAGACCCTGACCCTGGCGCCGATCGACCGCGCGCTGATCGATCGCGATCTGATGACCGCCGAAGAAATCGCCTGGCTCGACGCCTACCACATCCGCGTCGCTCGCGAGATCGGCCCGCAGGTCGACACCGCCACGCGGGAGTGGTTGGAAACGGCGACCCAGCCGCTGGGTCGCGTTTAGCCTTCCACCAGTTCCGGCAGGGTGTAGATCGCGGCCGGCGCGTCGATGCCGGCGAGCCGCACGTCGCCGACACACGCCAGCGGTTGCGGAGCGGCGGCGGCGAACGCGGCCGACGCCAGCACAGGCGTGCCCAGGCGTTTGCATTCCGCTTCCAGGCGGCTGGCGAAATTGACCGCCGGCCCGATGACAGTGAAATCGAGCCGATCGGGCGCGCCAACATTGCCGTACATCACGTCACCGACATGCAGCGCCACACCGAAATCGAGCACCGGCAAGCCTGCGGCCGTGTGCTCGGCTGCCAGTGTCGCCATCGCCGCTCGGGCTGCGCGCACGACATTCAGCGCACCCGTGCACGCCCGTTCCTGGCCGAGTTCGGGGATCGGAAAGATCGCCAGCAGCCCGTCGCCAATGAACTTCAGGACCTCGCCGCCAAACGCCTTGATCGGTGCCGCAAGCCGCTCGAAGTGGGCGTTCAACAGGGCGATCAAGGTGTCGCGCGCCAACCTCTCGGAAAGCGTGGTGAAGCCACGCAAGTCGGACGTCCAGATGACGGCGTTGATGGTCTCGCCGCTGCCGCGCCGGATCTCGCCGGACAGTACGCGCGCGCCGCTGCGGCGGCCCAGATAGGTCGCAAGCAATGTTGCGGCGGCCTGACGCGCGACGATGATCTCCAGCGGTCCGGCCAAGCGCGACGCCAACTCGATAAGCATCCCGATCTGACGTTCATCGAACGCTTTCTCGGCCTGCCAGGTGGCCGCTTGGCGAGAGCCGTCCGAAAGCACGATTGCGGTCACAAGCAGATCAGCCTCGCGTGCCTGAGGTTGACCGCCGATCACCCGTGCGGCGTCTTGTATTCCGCCTGGCGCCGTGGCCGGTTCGAGCAGCGGCGCGAAGCCGGTCGTGCCATGGAACAGCACACGCTCGGTCGCCTGCCCCGAGGCCCGCGACCATTCATAGGTCGTGCCGGCCAACAGCGGATGCAGCGTGCGCAAATGCAGCGTCGCGCCATCGAGCGGTGTTCCCATTCTCACTAGCCGGCTGCACAACGCGGCCAGCAGCGAGGCGGGGCTCACTTCGCGCGCTGCCGCCAGCGCCAGCCAGTCCCCTACGGCCTGGACAGGGCCGTCGATTGATCGGTCATCGGACATCACCGCTCACCCTACAGCATTCACATAAATGTAAGTTGACACTTACGTAAGCAAGTGGTTACAGTATGCTTATGGACGAACAGCTGCGCGCGCTCGCCGACGCCACACGCCGCAGCATCCTGCAAATAGTGTGGGAGGCCGAGTGCACCGCCAACGAAATCGCTTCGCACTACGACATCAGCCGGCCGGCGATTTCGCAGCACCTGAGGGTGCTGCGCGATGCCGGGCTGGTGACCATGCGGCCGGCGGGAACACGCCGCTACTACCGCGCCAATCAGCAGTCGATGGCGGCCGTGCGGGCGTGGCTGGAAGGCTTTTGGGACACCCGGTTGGCACGGCTCAAGGCCGCCGCGGAGGCTGAGGCCTGCACGAACCACCGACGCGGAGGAAAGGAATAGCGAAATGAGCACCAATGAGACCGCAGACACGATCGATGCCGAGATTGTCGGCGTCCAAAAACAGATCCAAGAGCTGGACACGAGACTTGCCGACCTGCGCGCGCGGCGACCGAGGGAGCCGGTCGACCATTATACGCTGACCGGCGGCACCGGTGCGGCGGTCACGCTGTCAAGCCTGTTCGGCGACAAGGACGATCTGATCCTGATCCACAACATGGGCCGGTCGTACGGCTACTGCACGATGTGGGCGGACGGCTTCAACGCCATCTATCCGAGGCTCGAACAACGCGCCTCCTTCGCGCTCGCCAGCCCCGACGATATCGACGCCCAGCGGGCCCATGCGACCGCGCGGGGTTGGAAGTTCCGCACGGTTTCGGCCAAGGACACCTCGCTGTTCAAGGACATGGGGTTCGAATCCGATGAAGGTCAGCCGTGGCCGGGTGTCAGCACCTTTCACAGGAATGCCGATGGCACGATCGAGCGCCACGCCAGCGCGCCATTCGGTCCCGGCGACAAATTCTGCAGCGTATTCAGTTTCTATGACCTGCTGCCCGGCGGCAGAGGCTGAACACCGGAAACTCGAAGAGGACAGAGGCCATGCAAGAACAAGTGAGCGACATCATCCACCGCGAAGTCTACATCGAGGCGGCGCCAGCGACCGTGTTCGCGTTCTTCACCGACCCCGACAAGATGGCGCGCTGGATGGGCGTGTCGCACGACATCGACCCGCGGCCCGGCGGGATCTATCTGGTCGACGTGACGCGCGGCAACATCGCTCGCGGCGAATACCGGGAAGTTACGCCCAACTCGCGCATCGTGTTCAGCTGGGGTTGGGAGGGTGAGAACTCGGCTGTGCCGCCGGGCTCATCCGAGGTGGCGATCGATCTGGCGCCGACGGACGCCGGCACCAATTTGACCCTGACCCACAGCGGACTTCCTGCCGATCAAGTGGCCATGCACAACAAGGGCTGGATTCACTACACCGGGCGCCTCGTCATCGCCGCCGGCGGCGGCGATGACGAGGCCGGACCCGATGGCGAAGGCGGCGGACTGACGCTCTTGCACACCGCGACTACACGCTGCTGACAAGGGCGATCCAGCCGTCCTCGTCGATGATCTCGACGCCGAGATCGCGCGCCTTGTTGAGCTTCGAGCCGGCGCCGGGGCCGGCGACGACCAAATCGGTCTTCGCCGACACCGAGCCCGCGACCTTGGCGCCCAGCGCCTCGGCGCGCGCCTTGGCCTCGGGCCGGGTCATGCGTTCCATGGCGCCGGTGAACACGACGGTTTTGCCTGTCACAGGAGACGTGTCGGCCGGACGCTCGAAGTCAATAACGTCAAGCTCCTGGGCCAGATCGTCCAGGACCGTGCGGTTATGCGCTTCGGCCATGAAGGCCAGAATGTCGGCGGCGACCGAGGGGCCGATGCCGTCGATGTCGATCAACTCGGCAAACGCCTCGCCCTCATGGTCCTGCGCCGCGCCCATCGCCGCCCGCCAGGACGCGAGCGAACCATAGGTCTTCGCCAACAACCGCGCCGTCGCCTCCCCGACCTGGCGGATGCCAAGGGCGTAAATGAACCTCTCCAAGGCAATGCGCCGCCGCTGCTCGATGGCGGCGAGCAGATTGGCAACGGATTTTTCCTTCCAACCCTTGCGCGCCGCGATCTCAGTCTCGTGGTCGCGCAATCGAAAAATGTCTGCCGGGCTTTTTATTAGCCCGTCGACCGCGAACGTCTCGATGTGCTTCCTGCCTAGACCCTCGATGTCGAAGGCGTTGCGCGAGACGAAGTGCTTCAACCGCTCCACGGTTTGCGCCGCGCAGATCAGGCCACCGATACACCGCCGCACCGCCTCGTCCTCGTCGCGCACGGCATCGGACTCACACACCGGACACTTGCTGGGGAACGCAAACGGTTTCGACCTCTTCGCGCGCTTGGCGTTGACGACTTCGACGACTTGCGGAATGACGTCGCCGGCGCGCTGAATCACGACCGTATCCCCGACGCGGATGTCCTTGCGCGCGATCTCATCCTCATTGTGCAGCGTTGCGCGGCTGACGATGACGCCACCGACGGTCACCGGCCGCAGGACGGCGACGGGTGTCAGCGCACCCGTGCGCCCGACCTGGATCAAGATGTCGTCGATGGAAGTCTGTGCCTGCTCGGCCGGGAATTTATGCGCGATGGCCCAACGCGGCGCACGGCTAACGAAGCCCAATCGCTCCTGCCAGTCGACGCGGTTGACCTTGTAGACGACACCATCGATGTCGTAGTCGAGGCTGGCCCGCTGCGCGACCAACTCGCCGCACAGGTCGAACACCTCGTCGACCCTGCGGCACAGGCGCGCCAGCGGGTTGGTCCGGAAACCCCACCCGTCGAGCTTCTGCAAGTACTCCCAATGGCTCGCGGCGACGGTCTCGCTGACCTCACCCCAGCCATAGGCGAAGAAACGCAACGGCCGTTGCGCGGAGATACTCGCATCTAGCTGACGCACGCTGCCGGCGGCCGCGCTGCGAGGGTTGGCGAACACCTTCGCGCCCGCCGCTTCTTGGCGCGCGTTCATCGATTGGAACTCGGCACGGCTCAAATAGACTTCGCCGCGCACTTCGATCGCCTCCGGTGCGGCACCGGTGAGCGCTTTCGGCAAATCGGAAATCGTGCGCAGGTTGGCGGTGATGTCCTCGCCTTCACTGCCGTCGCCGCGGGTGGCACCGAGAACGAAGCGTCCGCGTTCGTAACGCAGCGAGGCCGACAACCCATCGATCTTGGGCTCGGCCACGAGCTCGACGATCTCGTCCTCGCCGAGCCCGAGAAACCGTCGTATCCGCGCGTCGAAATCGCGCACGTCGTCATCGTCGAAGGCGTTGCCCAGCGACAGCATCGGCACTGCATGGCGGACCTTGGCAAAGCCCGTTGCCGGCGCCGCGCCGACCCGTTGGGATGGACTGTCGGCAGTGACCAGTTCTGGAAACCGCGCTTCGATCGCCGTCAGGCGCTGAAACAAACCATCGTACTCGCCGTCGGAAATGACCGGCGCATCTTCGACATAATAGGCGTGGTCGTGGCGCTTGATCTCCACACACAGCTGCGCGTGTTCGCTTCGCGCCGCTTTCGGCGTCAGCGCATCCACATCCGTCGCGTGGACCCTGCGGCTCACGCCGCCCGGCCTTCGAGGAGCCGGTCGGCGGCGGCGCGCGCTTCCTCGGTGACCTTGGCGCCCGACAGCATGCGCGCGATCTCCTCGCGCCTGCCGCGGGCGTTGAGTGCGGCAACATCGGTGTGAGCCCCCGCTTCGGCGATCTGCTTGACCACGCGCCAGTGGTGAGCGCCGCGCGCCGCCACCTGCGGGCTGTGGGTGATCACCAGGATCTGACGATCGCGCGCCAGCCGCGCCAGACGATCACCAACCGACGCCGCCGTGGCGCCGCCGATGCCGGCGTCGACCTCGTCGAAGATCAGCGTCCTCGCCGCGCCGGTGTCCGACAGCACCACGTTCAACGCGAGCAATATGCGCGCCAGTTCACCGCCGGAGGCGACCTTGTTTAGCGGCCCCGGCGCCACGCCCGGATTGGCGGCGATCGTAAAGCCCACGCGGTCGAGGCCCGAAGCCCCCAAGTCCTGGGGCTCCAAGCGCGCGACCTCGGTCACGAAAGACGCGCGGCCGAGCTTCAACGGCCGCAACTCTTTCGCCACCGCTGCATCGAGCTTGCGGGCCGCCTCGCTTCGTTTGCGGCTCAGCCGGTCGGCGGCGGCGGCATAGGCATCGCGCACCAGTTCGACCTCACGCGCACACGCCACGAGTGCGCCGGCGTGATCGTCAAGCGCGGCCAACTGGCTGCACGACCGCGCCAGCAATCCGGGCAAGTCATCGACCGACACGCCGTACCGCCGTGCGGCCGCCCGCAGCGCGAACAATCGCGCCTCCACGGTCTCCAATTGCGATTGATCGTGTTCGATGCCGTGGCCGAGCGCCTGCACGACCGCGAGCGCCTCCGACAGCTCCGCCGCGGCGCGATCGAGCGCAGCGATGGCGGGGTCCAGTCGGCCGGCAGCCTTGTCGGAGACCTTCTCCAGCTTTCGCGCTGCCGTTTGCACGCCCGGCGCCATGCCGTTGATGTCGTCGGCCGCGCCCTGAGCCGCCTCAATCAGGCGCTCGGCGTGCTGTAACATGCGCCGGGTGTCGGCGAGCGTTTCCTCCTCGCCCGCCTCCGGCGCCAACACTTCCAACACGGCAACAGTGCCCCGGATCTCCTCCTCCGCCGCCGCAGCGGCCGCGGCATCGGATTGCGCCGCATCAAGCGCCGCCTGGGCCGCGCGCCAACGCGCATGCAAGCTGCCGACCTCGGCCGCGCGATCGGTCAGTCGACCGAAGGCGTCCAGCATGCCGCGGTGCGCACTTGCATCCAAGAGCCCCAACTTCGCGAACTGACCTTCGATCTCCACCAGCATCTCGCCGACCGTGTGCAGCAACGCGACGCTGACCGATTGATCGTTGATGAAGGCGCGGCTGCGGCCGTCGGCGCCCTGCACGCGGCGCAGCACGACAGACCGGTGACCATCCCCGGCTACGGGCTCGTTCAGCCCATGCTCGTCGAGCAGCGAGCAGAGGGGATGATTGGATGCAACGTCGAACGAAGCGGTGACGCTTGCCTGCGGGGCGCCGGCGGCGAGCAAGGTGGCATCGGCGCGACCGCCCAACGCCAGACCGAGACAATCGAGCAGGATCGATTTTCCGGCGCCGGTCTCGCCGGTGAGCACACTCAGTCCCGCGCAGAGGTCAATATCGAGCCGCTCGATCAGAATGACGCCGCGGATCGAAAGACGCCGCAGCATTGCGCGCCTCTATCCCTTCTAGGCCCCAACCCGCCCCGCATGAGAGGCGTAGTTTCAGTTCGATGTGGGTTTTATCGTGTCGACTCGCGGACTGCCAATGGCAATCGCGGGCGACTAGAAAGGAAGGATGCGCCGGAAGAAGCCTTCCTTCTCCGCGGCGGCGCCACCGTCGCCGCCGGCCACGACCTGGTAGCTATCGAGGTACCAGGCACTGCCCGGGTAGTTGTGGCCGAGGACGGCGGCGTTTTGCCGCGCCTCGGCATCGATGCCCAGCACGGTATACGTCTCGGCCAGGCGGTGCAGCGCTTCCTCGACATGTGACGTCGTCTCGTAGTTCTCGACCACGTTGCGGAAGCGATTGATCGCCGCCAAATAGTGGCCGCGGTGCAGGTAATAACGACCGACCTCCATTTCCTTGCCCGCCAGGTGGTCGTTCACCAGGTCCAGCTTCAACCGCGCGTCGCGCGCGTAGTCACCGTTGGGGAAGCGTCGCGCAACCTCCTCCAGTGCTTCGCGTGCCCGACCGGTCGTGCTTTGGTCGCGCGAGACCTGCGAGATCTGCTCGTAGTGACACAACGCCCGCAGATAGTAGGCGTAGCTGATATCCTCGTTGCCGGGATGAAGCTGGATGAACCGATCAGTGGCGAGAATGGCGTCGTCGTAGTTACCAGCCTGATACTGCGCGTAGGCGGCCATTAATTGCGCCTTCGTCGCCCATAACGAATAGGGGTGCTGCCGTTCGACCTCGTCGAAAAACCGAACCGCGGTCTCCAAATCGTCCGCTATAAGGGCGTCGATCGCGCCGTTGTAGAGTTCATCGACCGGCCGTTCGACATAGGCCGGTTCGTCGCTGGCGCAGGCCGCCAGACCAAGGCCGGCGAGGGCAAGCAGAACCAGCGACATGACGTATCGGCGGCAGCTCAGATTGCCGCTCATGGCCATCCCAAGCGCGTCAATGCGAGCACACTAGACTAACAGCCCAGCAGGACCTTGCCCAGAGGTCCGGCGAGCGGCGACTCCGCGGGACGCCGGCGCCGTCCGTTTGCCTAGGCCGTGGCACGCCGCGGCTGGACCTGAGCCCCCTGCAACCGAGCGCCCTCGCCGGCACTGGCGGTGGTGTACCGCCATGCGCTCGGATCGGCCAGCAGTACCCGCAGGAGTTCGTGGTTGAGCGCGTGGCCGGAGCAAAAGCCCTCGAAATGCCCGATCAGCGGCGCGCCGGCCAAGTACAGATCGCCGACACAATCGAGGATCTTGTGGCGGACGAATTCGTCGCTATAGCGAAGGCCGCCCTCATTGACGACCAGGCCGTCGCGGATGACGATCGCGTTGTCCAGATTGGCCCCTAGCGCCAGTCCACGCTTGCGCAGGGATTCCGCGTGATGGGCGAAGCCAAAGGTACGCGCCGGCGCGATGTCATGCTTGAAAGTGCCGTTCAGCAACCGCATCGACGTCGCCTGCCGGCCGATCACGTCATCGTCGAAATCGATGTGGAACTCGACGGAAAAGCAATCATTGGGCTCAAGTGCCGCCATGCGAGTGTTGTCACCCACCTCTACTCGCTTGACGATCTCGATCGCGCGCCGCGGCGCACTCTGGATCGCGATGCCAGCGCTTTCGATGAGGAAGACGAACGGCTCGGCACTGCCGTCGAAGATCGGGACCTCAGGCCCGTCGACCTCAACAACAGCATTATCGATACCGCATCCGGCCAATGCCGCTAAAAGGTGTTCAACCGTGCCGACGCTGATGCCAGCGCCGTCACCGAGCACCGTCGCCATGCTGCCCTCGACGACATTGTCGATGTGCGCGGCGATTTCGCAGCCGGCGGAACCCGCGTCGGTCCGGCGGAAGCGGATGCCGGAGCCAGGATCGGCCGGTGCCAATGTCATCGCGATCTTAGCGCCGCAATGCAGGCCCGTGCCTTGACAACCAATCGAATTCTTCAGTGTGCTCTGTCGTGCGCCGCCCGAAGCCGAGCTACGAAGTTTTGCCCCCAAACGTCTTCCCCTCGATACGCCGGCGGCGGCAGCGTCTGCCTCTGATCCTCAGTCAGCCCCAAGGACAGACCCACCCCGCCAGGAGTAGCCTCCACAATTCTGGCCCCGATCACACGCCCGATGAGTTGCCATTTTGCTCCAGTTTTGCTGGCGGAACTCTTGTCGCACGCGGACCAAGACATTGTCATCTAACGTATTGGTGGAACGTCAACAAGTAACTCTTTGTTACGAAATGTTGCAAACTGCTGGAGGCCGCGGATGGCTTCGGCCTCCAGCAACATGAGCAACCGGCAGGGGCTATCTAGTTCGCCTGCCGGCGCAGGAAAGCGGGGATCTCCACCAATTGCTCATCGACGCTTGCCTGCGTTTGGCTGGGATCGAGCGCACTGAAGCTGTGCTGTGCGTCGACCTGCGGCAACTCAGCTGCAGACGATTGTGGCGCCGGTGCCCCGCGCAATTCAAGCGCCTCCGCTGGCGCCGACTCGCGTCCAGTCGACATTGCCGCCATTTGGTCGCGGGCGGCGTTGGTCACGCGATGGAATATGTTGAGGCTGCGCCGCGGCTCGCCCGCCGTTTTCACGCCACCGTGCGCCGCTGGCAGCACATATCCTGCCGACGGGGCTGCTTGCCGCTGAGGCGCCGGCTCCATCGGCCGCGGGGCAACGAATGTGCCCCCCGGCTGCGGAGCGGGTGCCGCGGGTCGCGGGGACCGGTTCAGAGCGGCGTCGGGCCCAAGCGGATGCGACTGCCGCGTGGCGGCCGCCGCGGCCGCTTGCCCGTAGGCGCCCGGCGCCGCCTGCGCCCGGATCGGTGGTGTCCCTCGCTGAGCCACCGCATCCGGCATGCCGCCATTGACCGCCTGAGCGGCCTCCGCGGCGCCCGCCGCAAGCGTCGCGTCTGCGGCCGACCCGTCCTCATAGGTGTTGCCATCGTGGGGCAGTCCGTCGGTGCCGTTCGGCTTGGCGGCACTGTCGACCAAACGGATCATCGTCGGCCGCGGCATTGCGTGCGCATCGACATCGATACCGGTCGAGACGATCGACACGCGGATGATGCCCTCCATCGTCTCATCGAAAGTCGAGCCGAAGATGATGTTGGCGCTTTCGTCCACCTCGTCGCGCACGCGGTTGGCTGCCTCGTCCACCTCGAACAAGGTCATGTCGAGGCCGCCGGTGATGTTGATCAACAGCCCGCGCGCACCCTTCATCGACACGTCCTCCAGCAGCGGGTTGGAGATCGCCGCCTCCGCCGCCTCGATGGCGCGCCGATCGCCCGATCCTTCGCCGGTGCCCATCATGGCCTTGCCCATTTCACCCATGACAGTGCGAATGTCGGCGAAGTCGAGATTGATCAGCCCCGGCATGACCATCAAGTCGGTGACGCCGCGCACGCCGGAATACAACACATTGTCCGCCATCTTGAAGGCGTCGGCGAAGGTCGTCTTCTCGTTGGCGACGCGGAACAGGTTCTGGTTGGGAATGACGATCAGGGTGTCGACGTACTGCTGCAGCTCCTTGATGCCCTCATCGGCGAGCACCATGCGGTGCTGACCCTCGAAGTGGAACGGCTTGGTAACGACACCGACGGTCAAAATGCCCTGCTCCCGCGCCGCCCGTGCGACGACAGGCGCCGAGCCGGTGCCGGTCCCGCCGCCCATGCCGGCGGTGATGAAGGCCATATGGCTGCCCAGCAGATGATCCTGGATCAGGTCGATCGCTTCCTCTGCCGCCGCGCGGCCGACATCGGGCCGCGCGCCCGAGCCCAGCCCGTTGGTGATACTGGCACCCAACTGGATTCGGCGTTCGGCCCGCGATAGTGCGAGCGATTGAGCGTCGGTGTTAGCAACCACGAAATCCACACCCTCGAGATTTGACGTGATCATGTTCGAGACCGCGTTACATCCGGCACCACCGACGCCAATCACGATGATCCGGGGCTTCAACTCAGCTTCGACAGGCGCCAAGGTCAAGTTAAGCGTCATGTTTGCCTCCTGTTCCTCTCTTGCGGGTTGCGGCCGCTTCGGCGACCGGATTGTCCGCACCGTGGCCACCATGGCGACGGGCGGAGGGTAGAAGTCGCACCACTAAAAATGCTCACGAAGCCACTCACTCATCCGACCCAGCAGGCCGGCCGGTATCGTCTCCGGAACGGCGATCTGGCTGTGCCAGGTGCCGTGTCCGTTTTCGCCGTAACTCACCAAACCGGCGCAGGTTGCGAAGGCCGGGCCCGAAACGGACTCGGCCAAACCGCGCAAGCGCATCGGCCGACCCAATCGGACATGCCGGTCGAGGATTTGCGCCGCCAGCTCGCGCGCGTTCTGCAGCTGACTCGCGCCCCCGGTCAGCACCACGCGGCGGCCGACGTATTGCGCGCCCGAGGCTTCGATGCGCGCGCGCACGAGTTCAAACGTCTCCTCCAGGCGCGGCTGGATGATGCCGTTGAGAATCGATTTCGGGATGTGGTTGGGCGCGTCCGCCTGATCCTCGCCGACTTGCGGCACGTCGATGACTTCTCGCTCATCGTCGGCCGAAGCAATTGCCGATCCGAATAATGTTTTCATGCGCTCGGCATGAACCAGCGGCGTAGACAGGCCGCGTGCGATGTCGTTGGTCACGTACGCGCCGCCGACCGGCACGCTGTCGGTGACGACGACCTGGCCTTCATGGAAGACCGCGACGCTGGTGGTGCCCGCGCCCATATCAATAACGGTCGCGCCGAGGCTCATTTCGTCCTCGACCAGACAGGCGAGGCCGGAGGCGTAGGCGCTGACGACCACGCGTTCCATGTCGAGATGTGCGCGCTCGATGCAGGTCTTCAGATTGCGCACCGCGCCGCCGGTCGCGGTGATCATGTGCATACTGACGCCCAACTTCTCGCCGAACATGCCGCGCGGGTCGCGGATGCCGTTGTCGCCGTCGATCGAGTAGCACACCGGCAGCGAGTGGATCAGCTCGGCGTCACCGGAGCGATCGACGTGGCGGGCTTGATCGACCGCACGTTTGAGATCGATCTCCGAAACCGGGCGGCCGGCGATCGGCACCTCGACCGCAAAGCTGTAAGACTGCGGATGGCCACCGGAGAGATTGACGATGACGCCGGTCACCGTCTCGCCGGCCATCTCCTCCGCGTCGTGCACGGCCTTGCGGATGCACGCCTCGGCCGCCTCCATGTCGACGATCGTGCCGGCGCGCACGCCGCGCGAGGCGTGGTGGCCGACGCCGATAACGCGCGGCGGCGCATCGTCCTGCGTGCGGGCGATGAAACAGCTTGTCTTTCTTGTCCCCACGTCGAGGACCGAAATCAGTCCCGCGCTAGGCATGATACCGTTCTTCATTGATCGACGATTTTCCCCCGGATACGTGCCCGACCTCGTCAACGTTGGTCGCGCGCCAAAATCTCCCCCGCGTTGCCGACCCGCACGAACATGCGGTCCGGCGCGCGCAGATCGACCGCGGTGATATCGCGGTCAAACAGCTCACCGTTCGCCTGCGCCCGATCGGCGCGTAGCAAGGCGCGCGCCACGTCGTTCGCCGGCAGATTGATCACAACGTCGTTGTCGAGGCGCAGATCCCAGCGGCGCCCGGAAACACGGACGGCGGCGTCGAAACGCTCGGCGACGCGCGGCGCCGCAGCGACCATGCGCAACAGGTCACCGGCGTGGGCGGCGGCATCGGCGCCAACGACTTGCGGCAGATACGCAAACGCCCCGACCTGATGGCGAGTGATCACCTCGCCGTCGCGTCCGATCACCGCAAACACGTCATCGTGCTGCCACAGAGCCAGCGGCTCGCGCTCGACAACCGCGACGCGCAAGACGTCGGGCAGGCGGCGGGCGATGGAGGCGCGCTTGACCCAGCCCAGCGCTTCCACGCGCGCGCGGACTTCGTCCAGATCGATCGCCAGGACCGGCGCGCCCCGCGTAACACCGATCGCCGCGCGCAACTCACTTGCCGGCACCCGCCGGCGGCCCGCGACAAAGATCTCGTCAACTGCGAAGCCGATGCGGCCCGTCCAGTCGAAGGTGGTGTCGGCAAACTGCGCAACGGCTTGGCTCGCCCGCTCCGCCTGCCACACCAGTGCGCCCGCGAGCAACGCGGCACAGCCACACGCCGCAGCGATGGCGATCGAAGTGCGCCTACGCGCCAAGCGACGCCACATCGTCTGTGCTTGCTTGCGCCTCTGTTTCTTCAATCGCATGCCGCGTGCTCCACCATCCAGCACACCAGTTCCTCGAACGAGATGCCGCAATGCGCCGCCTGTTCGGGGACTAGCGACAGCGGCGTCATGCCCGGCTGGGTATTGACCTCCAGGACATAGAGCTGACCGGGCTCACCGTCGGTGTCGTCGTAGCGAAAGTCGGCACGGCTTACGCCGCGGCAGCCCAGCGCATCGTGCGCCTTCAATGCCAGGTCGAGCGCACCGTCATAGGCCTGGGGCGCAATCGGCGCCGGGATCAAGTGGGTGGCGCGGCCGTCGGTATACTTCGCGGTGTAGTCATAGAAGTTGTTGTGGGCGCGGATCTCGGTCACGGCAAGCGCACGGTCGCCCATGACCGCAACAGTGAGTTCGCGCCCCGGCACGTAGCGCTCGACCAGTGCATCGCCTTCGTAGGACCAGTCATCCTCGCCGAGCGGATCGTCGTTTTCGAACAGGATGTGGACGTGCACGCTCGATCCTTCGTTGACGGGCTTGACGACGCATGGCCGTGCCAACACATCGCCGTTAAGGATCTGTTCGCGCGTGGCGACCACACCTTCGGGGACGGGGATGCCGACGGAGGAGAACGCGCGTTTGGCCGCCAGCTTATCCATCGCCAGGGCCGAGGCGAGCACGCCGGAGTGCGTATAGGGCAGTGCCATCAAGTTGAGCAGGCCCTGTACGCAGCCATCTTCGCCGAAGCGGCCGTGCAGCGCGTTGAACACGACATCGGGTCGCGGATCGAGCGCCGCCATCAACGCGTCAACGTCGTCGCTGACATCAAGCTCGCTGACGCGGTAGCCGGCCTCGCGCAACGCGCCGGCGCAGGCCGCGCCACTGACCAGCGAGACCTCGCGCTCGACCGAGCGGCCGCCCATTAACACTGCGACGTGCTTAGCCACGGCCCGGCTCCGCGCTCATGCCGATGCGCCGGATCTCCCAGCGCAGGTCGATGCCGGCGTGGTCGCGAACGCGGCGGCGCACCTCCTCGCCCAACGCCTCCAGGTCCGCAGCGCTCGCGTCGCCGGTGCTGATGAGAAAATTGCAGTGCTTTTCCGAGACCATCGCTCCGCCGACGCGCAAGCCGCGGCAGCCGGCCGCCTCGATCAGCGACCAGGCCTCGTGGCCGTCGGGGTTGGCGAACGTGCTGCCGCCCGTGCGCTCACGCACCGGCTGAGTATCGGCGCGCGCCGACTGAATGTCGGCGATGGCACGCGCGATCGTTTCCTTGTCGCCAGCCGCGCCCTGCATGACCGCTTCAACAAAGATCCAGTCATCGGCGACGCCGCAGCCGCGATAGCGCGGCGCCCATTCCTCTGGCCCCAGGCGGTGTTCGGCGCCTTGCGGGTCCATTGCGACGGCGGTGGTAGTGACGTCTTTGAACTCGCGGCCGTAGGCGCCGGCATTCATGCGCAGGCCGCCGCCGACGGTGCCCGGCACGCCGGCGAGGAACTCCAACCCGGAGACCGCGGCATCGCAACAGGTCAACGCGACGTTGTAGTCGAGCGCCATCGCGCCGGCCGTAACGCGCGTCTCGTCGAACTCGATACCGGCGAAACCGCGGCCCAAGCGTATGACCACGCCGGCGACACCGTGGTCGCGCACCAAAAGGTTCGAGCCGACGCCAATCACCGTGACGTCGACATCGGCCGGCTTGTCGCGCAGGAACGCCGCCAAATCGTCGCGGTCGGCGGGTTTGTACATCACCTCCGCAGGACCGCCGACGCGAAACCAGGTGATACTGGCAAGCGGCGCATTCTCGCTATAGCGGCCACGCACCGCGGGCAGCCGCTCGATCAAGCGCCGGCGAAAGCGAGGTGCACCCGCGTTCATGATTCCGTACCCGTCGGCGCCCGCAAGCGCTGTTCCATCTGCGCCGGCAGCGCCTGCGCCCACGCGGTGATGTTGCCGGCGCCGAGGCAAACGACCATGTCACCCGATGCGGCGACGTCGAGCACGGTCGTGGCCAGCAACTCGGGATCGACCAGGGGCCGCGCGTCACGATGACCATGAGCGCGCAATCCTTCGACCAACGCGTCGCGATCGACGCCTTCGATCGGCGTCTCGCCGGCGGCATATATGTCGGCGATCAACACCGTATCGGCATCGTTGAAGCAGGTGCAGAAATCCTCGAACAGCGCCGACACGCGCGAGTAGCGATGCGGCTGCACGACCGCGATCACACGGCCCGGCGACACGTTGCGCGCGGCATCCAACACGGCGGCAATCTCCACCGGATGGTGGCCGTAGTCGTCTATGACCGCGATGCCGCCCGCCTCTCCAATGTGCATGAAACGGCGTTTAACGCCGGTGAATTCCGCCAAACCCTTGCGCAGAGTCGCGTCCGGCAAATCCATCGATATGCCGATGGCGATGGCGGCCAGCGCATTCTGAACGTTGTGCGCGCCCAGCATCGGTAGATCGAGATCTTCAAGGACGCGGCTGGCCGAGCCGCCATGTTCGGCCAGCCGAACGTCGAAATGGGCGCCGGCGGCATTGCGCTCGACATTGACGCCGCGCACGTCGGCTTGCGGGCTGAAACCGTAGGTGACGATGCGGCGATCGCTGAGCTGCGGGATCATCGCCTGAACTTCGGCGTCGTCGATACACAGCGTTGCGAAACCGTAGAACGGGATGTTCGAAACGAACGTCGCGAACGCCGACTTCACGGCGGCGAAGTCGCCATAGAAGTCCAGGTGCTCGGCATCGATATTGGTGACCACCGCAATGGTGGCCGGCAGCTTGACGAACGTGCCGTCGGACTCGTCCGCTTCCACCACCATCCAGTCGCCACTGCCCAGGCGCGCGTTGGTGCCGTAGGCGTTGATGATGCCGCCATTGATGACGGTGGGATCGATCCCGGCGGCGTCGAGAACGGCGGCGACCAGCGAGGTGGTCGTGGTCTTGCCGTGGGTGCCACCGACCGCGATCGACCACTTCAATCGCATCAGCTCACCAAGCATCTCTGCGCGACGCACGACCGGCAATAACCGCGTCCGGGCGGCGCCGACTTCAACGTTGTCGGCCTTAACCGCCGACGATACGACGACGACCTGTGCCGCCCCGAGATTTTCGGCGTCGTGGCCGATAAGCACCGGGATGCCGCGCGCCTGCAGGCGTTGGACATTGGGGTTGCTGGCGACGTCGGAGCCCTGCACCGAATAGCCGAGCGCGTGCAGCGTCTCGGCTATGCCGCTCATACCGATGCCGCCAATACCCACGAAGTGGATCGGACCGATATCCAGCGGCAGCGCTCTCATTCCGCGGCCGCCCACAACATCGCCGAACGCGGTGGAGCCGCCGGGGCCATGTGCAACCCATCCGACACCGACGTCACCAGATCGGCGAGCCGCTTGGCGGCATCGGGCGTCGCCGCCGCCAAAGCGCATGCAGCCGCGTGAGGTAGCGCTCCGTTGTGCAACAACGCCTGGATGCGCGTCCCCAGCGCCGCGGGCGTGAAGTGATCCTGCGGCATCAGCCACGCGGCGCCCGCGTCGTCGAGGCGCTGGGCGTTCGCGGTCTGATGGTCGTCGGCAGCGTGCGGATAGGGAACCAACAGCGCCGGCCGTCCCGCCGCCGTCAATTCCGCCACGGTTGAGGCCCCGGCGCGGCAAATCACCAGATGCGCCGCCGCCAAGCGGTCGGGCACATCATCGATGAACGGCGCCAACACCGCCGGTACGCCTAGGTCCTCGTAGGTCGCACGCGTGGCCTCGACATCCTCGGCACGACATTGCTGCACGATCTCCAGGCGCTGTCCGATCGCGGCAGGCAGCAGCTTGACCGCCGCCGGAACGACTTGCGAAAAGACCGCGGCGCCCAGACTGCCGCCAAGGACCAAGACACGGAACCGCTCGTCCTCGCGCGGCGCGGCATACGGCCGATTGCCGATCGCCGCGATGTCTGCGCGCACCGGATTGCCCGTCAGATGCGTCTTACCGCTTTCGGCCGGGCTTACGCCCATCGTCGCCGGCAGCGACAGGGCGATGGCGCGCGCGCGTCCGGCCAACAATCGATTGGCCCGCCCCAGCACGGCGTTCTGTTCATGCAGCATGGTCGACACGCCCGCACGCCCGGCGGCGAACAGCGTCGGCACGCTGGCATAGCCGCCGAAGCCGACGGCGACGCGCGGTTGGAGCTCGCGCAATAGGCGCCGCGCCTGCACCGTGCCCAGTGCCAGATCGAACACGCCCGAAATCTTGCCGATCACACGGCGACCCAGTCTTCCGGCACGGATGACATGCACCGCCACGTCACCGGCGATCGCCCGCGACTTGGCGCCGCGCTCGTCGGTCAACAGGGCGACGCGATAGCCACGTTCGAGCAACGCCGCCGCTAGCGAGGCGGCCGGGAACATATGCCCGCCGGTGCCGCCGGCGGCGATGACGACCATCTCATCGGAATGCTGGCTCATAGTCGGCCTCCCACAATCGCGCCACGCCGGGTCAGGGCCAGGGCGCAGCCCAGGCCGATGGAGGTCGCCAGCAACGACGAACCGCCATAGGAGATGTATGGCAGTGTCATGCCCTTGGTCGGGATAAGGTTGAGGCTGGTGCCCATATTGATGAGCGCCTGCAGGCCAAACTGCATGAGCAGGCCGGCAACCGCCAGCACCACGAACAGGTCGTCGTGCTTGAGCACCCGCGTAAATCCGCGCAGCACGACCACGGTGAAAAGCGCGACGATGACGACGCAGGCGATGAGACCCAATTCCTCGCCGGCCACCGCGAATACAAAATCGGCGTGCGCGTCAGGCAGGTGCGCCTTGACCGTGCCCTCGCCGGGACCACGGCCAAAAAGCCCGCCCTCGCGGAACGCCCGCAGGCTCACCTCAACCTGGTAGTTGTCGCCGATCGCGGGATCGAGGTAGCGGTCGATGCGGCTGGCAACATGCGGAAACGCGAAATAGGCGCCCACCAGACCAGCGATGCCGCACAGACCCAACACTGCAACGACCCACAACGACAGCCCTGCCAGAAAGAACTGGCCGATCCAAACGCTGGTCACGACGAACGCCTGACCGAGATCCGGCTGCATCGTCAACAAGCCGACGACGCACAAGCACAAGGCCAGGTTGATCGCATAGCCGGGAAAGTTCGGGTCCTGGCGCCGGGCGGCAAACACCCAGGCCGCAATCAGAATAAATGCCGGTTTGACGAATTCCGACGGCTGCAACGAGAAACCGGCGACCGACAACCAACGCCGCGCGCCCTTGATCTCCACGCCGGCGAACACGGTGACGACCAGCAGCAGCAGGGCGCAAGCGAACAGCGGCACGGCCAACACGCGGACCTGACGCGGCGTGAGCAACGAGGAGACGAACAGCAGGCTCACGGCCAGCGGCAGGACCAACATTTGGCGTTTGACGAACTGGAAGTTGTCGGCCGCGCCCAGGCGCTCGGCGACCGGCGGGCCGGCTGCCATCGCCAGCACAAAACCGAAGCCGATCAAACCCGCGATGGCCAGCAACGACCAACGGTCGACCGTCCACCACCAACGGCTGATCAACGAAGTGTCGGTGCGCGGAATGGCGGTCATGCCGTGGCCTGCTCTTCCGCACCGGGCAGCATGGAAACAGCGTCGCGAAACGCGTCCCCCCGCGCGGCAAAATTGTCGAACTGGTCGAACGAGGCACAGGCCGGCGACAGCAGGACGACAGCGTCGTCCACGTCATCCTGACGCGCCTGCGCCGCCGCGGCGGTCACGGCCGAGTTCAAATCGCCCGGTAGGCTCTTCGGTATCCGGCTGCCGAGCAGCGACGCAAACAGCGGCGCCGCTTCGCCGATCAAATAGGCATGACGGACCCGGTCTAGGTACGGCGTCAATGCGTCGAGGCCACCGTCCTTCGCCTGGCCGCCGGCGATCCAGTAGATCGCATCGTAGCTCGACAAGGCGCGTGCCGCGGCGACGGCGTTGGTGGCCTTGCTGTCGTTGACGAACAAGACATTGCCGATCCGCGCCACCGGCTCCTGCCGATGCGCCAGACCGGCATAGCTGGCCAGACGCTCGACGATGATTTCCGACGACACACCCAGCGCCCGCGCCGCCGCGTAGGCGCCGGCGGCGTTCTGCGCGTTGTGAGATCCCGGCAAGGCAGGAAGTTGAGCCAGCGCGACCATGCGTTGTGCATCGCCCGCGGTGTCGTCCACCAACCAACCGGAATCCGCATAGACGCCCCCGGGCACCACGCGTTCGCCGGAGATCGGAACGATCGACTGGGCGTTGCGCGACAACAAGTGATCCAGCACTTCGCGCGACGGCGCGTCGTCGACCCCGATCACCGCCGTCGCCGAGCCATCCTGGTTGTCGAACACGCGCGTCTTGGCCGCGACGTAACCGGCGAGCCCATCGTGCCGATCCAAATGATCGGGGCTGATGTTCAGCAACACCGCGACGGTAAAGCGCGGCTCCGGCAGCAGCTCCAACTGATAGGACGAGAGCTCCAAAACATATGCCCCGCCATGTGGCACAACCGGCAAAGCCAGTGCCGCGATGCCAAGATTGCCGCCGATCGCGACCTCACGATCGACCGCCATCAAGATGTGGCCGATCAAGGCCGTGGTCGTCGACTTGCCGTTGGTGCCGGTGATGCCCACGAACCGCGCATCGGGTCGCGCCCGCAACAGCAACGCCACATCGCACAGAATCGGCGCGCCGGCGGCCTTGGCGCCGGCCGCGACGGGATGCGGCGTCGGATGTTCGTACGGAATACCGGGGCTGAGCACCAGCAGGTCGATCGCCTTCAGATCGATCGTGCCGAGATCGACCAAGACGACGCCGGCTTCACGCGCCGGCGCTCGCCGGTCCGCGTCGTCGTCCCAGGCCCAAACGGCGGCGCCACCCGCCATCAGCGCCCGCGCCGCCGGCAGACCCGATTGGCCGAGACCCATCACACCCACGGTGCGGCCGGCGAGAAACGAGAGGTCGATGCCGTCGTCCAACACCGCCCTACCTCAGCTTTAAGGTTGACAGACCGACCAACGCCAGGACCGTTGCGATGATCCAGAAGCGAATAACGATGGTGGACTCGGCCCAGCCCTTTTGCTCGAAATGGTGGTGCAGCGGCGCCATGCGAAAGACGCGCCGGCCGGTCAGGCGGAACGACGCGACCTGCACGATCACCGACACGGTTTCCAGCACGAACAATCCGCCAACGATCGCGAGCACGAGCTCGTGCTTGGTGATGACCGAGATGCTGCCGAGTGCGCCGCCCATGGACAGCGAGCCCGTGTCGCCCATGAACACCATCGCCGGCGGCGCGTTGTACCAGAGGAAGCCCAGGCCGGCGCCGATAAGGGCCCCGCAAAACACGGCCAACTCGCCGGTCCCGGCGACATAGTGGATCTGCAGATAGTCGGCGAACACCGCGTTGCCGACCAGATAGGCGATGAATGCGAAGCAGCCCGCCGCGATCATCACCGGTACGATCGCCAAGCCGTCGAGGCCGTCGGTCAGGTTGACCGCGTTCGAGGCGCCGACCATCACGAACACGGCGATTGGCGCGAACATCCAACCGAGATTGATCAGGAAGTCCTTGAAGAACGGAAACGCAAAACTGGTTCCCAGGGGCGTGGGCGTGATCGACATGATCCACACCGTTGCGAGCGTTGCGATGGCCATTTGAAAGATCAGCTTGAGCCGGCCGGGCAAACCGCGCGCATGGTGGCGCGCGAGCTTCAGATAGTCGTCTACAAACCCGATGGCGCCGAAACCGACCGTCACCAACAGCGTCGCCCAGACATATCCGTTGCGCAGATCGGCCCACAAAAGCGTAGCCACGATTGCTGCGAGCAGGATCAAGAACCCGCCCATGGTCGGCGTTCCGGCCTTGTCGAAATGGCCGCGCGGTCCGTCGTCACGGATCGGTTGGCCGTTGGGCTGATGACGCCTCAGCCACTCGATCACCTGTGGGCCCAGGAGAAACGCTACGACCAGCGCCGTCACCACCGCAGCGCCCGAGCGGAACGTCAGGTAGCGGAACAGGTTGAGGACAATGAACTCGTCTCCGGCGGCACCGAGGAAGTACAGCATTGCGCCCCCTCAGCCGCCGTTTGCCGCGAGCCGGCGAGGCGCGGCGCCACCTGCGGAAGAAGTCCGGCCCAGGCCGCGCAGTGCCTGCACGATCGGCGCCATGCGGCTGCCGAGCGAGCCCTTGACCAGGACCACGTCGCCGGGACGCGCCGTGAAGAGGACATCCTGCGTCAGCGCGTCCGAACTATCGGCATGGCGGCCGCGCCGCTGCTCCGGCAGCGCCTGGAACAACGCCGCCATGTACGGACCCGCGGTGAAGGTGAGATCGACGCCGGCGGCCAGCACATCGGCGGCGAGGTCCTCGTGGAGCGCATCGGCCCCCTGCCCCAACTCCAGCATGTCGCCAAGGACCGCGATACGGCGCCCACTCAGCGCCGGCGTCGTGTCGGCCAACGCACGCAACGCCGCACGCATCGAGACCGGGCTCGCGTTGTAGCTGTCGTCGATCACCTCGAAATCACCGCCCGGCAACTTGACGATATGGTGCTGACCGCGTCCCGGCCCGGGATGCGCTGGCTGCAGGGCCGCAACCGCAGGCTCGAAATCGGCGTCCATGGCCACGGCCGCCGACAGCACGGCCAGGCTGTTGATCGCCCAGTGCTCGCCGATCGCGCTCAGTCGGTAGCCGATCTCCCGGTCGAGAATGCGCGCACGCACCGACGCTTCCGTGCCCTCCGGCTGGTATGCCAGCAAGCGTGCATCCGCCGCCTCGTCGGCGCCGAAACTGATGATGCGGGCAACGCCCTGTTCCCGTGCTCGGTCGGCCAGTCTGTCGAAGAACGCATTGTCACGATTAAGGATGGCCACACCACCGGCCTCCACGCCTTCGAAGATCTCAGCCTTGGCGTCGGCGATCGCGGCCAGATCATCGAAGAAGGCAAGGTGCGCCGGGGCCACGTTGGTGATGATCGCGACATGCGGTCGCGCCAACCGGGACAACGGGCGGATCTCGCCGGCGTGGTTCATGCCCAGTTCGAATACGCCGTAGTCGCTGCCGGCGGGCATGCGCGCCAACGACAACGGCGCACCCCAGTGATTGTTCAGATTACCGGCGCTCGCCGCAGTCCGTCCCGAGGCGCTCAGAGCCAGAGCCAGCGCGTCCTTGGTGCCTGTTTTGCCGACGCTGCCGGTGACGCAGCAAATGCGCGCGGTCGTGCGTTTTCGTGCCACTCTGCCGAGATCGTTGAGCGCGGCCGTGGTGTCGTCGACCATCATCAAAGGCGCATCATCGGCGACACAGGTCGCCATGCGGTGGACCAACGCGCACACCGCGCCGCGCGATAGCGCGTCGCCGACGAAGGTATGGCCATCTTGATTTGGCCCGCGCAGCGCCACGAACAGATCGCCGGCGCGCGTCGTGCGGCTGTCAATGGACACGCCGGTCGCCGTCCATTCCTGCGCCGACGTCCCGCCGACAAATTGCCCGGCTGTCGCCTGCGCCGCCGCTTCGGCGGTCCACAACACCGGCTGCATCTCGCCCGTCATAGCCCGCGCGCCGTCGTGGCGACCGCCGCGCGCGCAGCCGCCGCATCATCGAACGGCAGCACATGCTCGCCGACGATCTGGCCGCTTTCATGGCCCTTGCCGGCGATGATCAGGGCATCATCGGGACCTAGCGCCGCGACGGCCGCACCGATGGCCTCGGCGCGATCACCGATTTCGATGGCCTGCGGCGCGGCGGCGAGGATCGCCCGGCGGATCGACGCGGGATCTTCGCTGCGCGGATTGTCGTCGGTGACGATGACGCTATCGGCGAGCCGGGCGGCGACTTCGCCCATCAAACCGCGCTTGCCGCGGTCGCGGTCGCCACCGGCACCTAACACGACGGCCAGGTGGCCGCTCACGTGGCGGCGCATGGCCTGGAGGACGGTCTCCAACGCATCGGGGGTGTGCGCGTAATCGACAAATATCGGAGCGCCGCTCGGATGACGTGCGACGCACTCCATGCGCCCGCGCACGCCCTGCAACAGCGGCAGCGCCGCGACCGCGCGCTCTGCGTCGCCGCCGCACGCCAACACCAATCCCAATGCCGCCAGCACGTTGCCAAGCTGAAAAGCGCCCATCAGCCGCAATCGCGTTTCGACAGTCTCCCCGCCGATTTCGATCACGACGCGCTGGCCATCGTTCAATGGCGATGCCTCGACCAGGCGCAAATCAATGCCGGCGCTGCCATAGGTCAAAACCACCTGGCGCCGCTCGCGGCACACACGCCGCAGCGCGTCAAAATGCGCATCGTCGGCATTCAGCACCGCGACCCCGTCGCTCGGCAGCAGTTCGGCGAACAGCCGCTCCTTGGCGCGCAGATAGGCCTCGGTATCGCCGTGGTAGTCCAAATGGTCGCGGCCCAGATTGGTGAAGGCCGCCGCCCGGAGCCGCACGCCATCGAGACGGCATTGTTCGAGCCCATGACTGGACGCCTCCAGAGCCAGATGGCTGACGCCGGATCGCGCCATGTCGCGCAGCGCGCGATGCAACTCGATCGGATCGGGCGTCGTCAACGAACCACCGGACGCCGTCGCGCCGTCGCGGATGCCCAAGGTGCCGAGGCTGGCGGCGTGAAGGCCCAACCGGGTCCAGATCTGACGCGCGAACTCGGCAACCGAGGTCTTGCCGTTGGTGCCCGTGACGGCGGCCACCACGCGCGGCTGCTGCGCATAGAAATGCCCAGCGAGCAACGCCAGCTGGCGGCGCGGATTCTCGTCGGTCAGTAGCGCGACATCATCACCGTGCCGGGCCGCGATCTCGGTCCCCGACGGCGCCAGTACCGCGACCGCGCCGCGGGCGATGGCGTCGTCGATGAATGCACGACCGTCGGCGCGCGTGCCGGGCAGTGCGGCGAACAAGTAGCCGGGCTCGACGGCACGGCTGTCGGCGGTCAATCCCGTGACCGTCAAATCGTCGGCGCCGGCGTGGCGATGGAGGTCCAGTCCCGCCATGAGGTCAGAAAGCCGCAACTTTGGGGTCCAAAGAATGGATGCGCAGCGCCATCGCCCGTGCGACTTCCGGCGCGTCCTCGTCGATCGGCGCCATGCCCAGCAATGGCGCCATGCGCGCGATGATGCGCCCGACCGCGGGCGCCGCGGTCCAGCCACCCGTGGCATAGCCGAAACTCTGTTTATTGCCCTTCGGTTCGTCGAGCATCACCAACACGACGTAACGCGGCTGCGTCATCGGAAAGACGCCGACGAAGGAGGAGATCAACGCATTGCGCGCGTAACGCCCGCCGACCTGCTTTTCGGCGGTGCCGGTCTTGCCGCCGACCACATAGCCGGGCGCGTCGGCGTTGGCGCCGGTGCCGTGTGCGACGACAAGGCGCAACAGGCGGCGCATCTGGTCGGAGGTCGCCGCCGATAGCACCCGCGCGCCAGGCACGGGAACACCGGGCTCACGTTTCATCAACGTCGGCTGGCGCAGCACGCCGCCATTGACCACCGCCGACACGGCGGACGCCAGGTGCAGCGGGCTGACGGCGACGCCGTGGCCGAAGCCGATCGTCATGGTGTTGATGTCGCGCCACGGTGACGGCGCCATCGGCCTGCTGACCTCGGGGAGCTCGATTGCGACCGGTTGCAGCAAACCCAACGATTCCAGAAATGCGCGCTGGGCCGGACCGCCGATATCGGCGGCCATCTTCGCCGACGCGATGTTGGAGGAGAACATGAAGATCTCGGGCACCGACAACCACCGCCCCTTTCCGTGGTAATCGGAAATGGTGAAGCGCGCGACGCGCAGCGAATGCGACGCGTCGTAGCCGCTGCTCATGGTCACGACACCGCTGTCGAGCGCCAATGCGTGGTTGAAGATCTTGAACACGGAGCCGAGTTCGTAAACGCCCAGCACCATGCGGTTGAAACGCTGCGCGTCTCCAGCGGCGCCGGCGGCATGCGGATCGAAGTCGGGCAGCGAGACCAGCGAAAGCAGCTCGCCGGTCTCGACGTCCAGCACCAGAGCGCCGCCGCCGATTGCATTGAACTTGGCAATTTGCGCTGCGAGTTCGCTGCGCGCGATGTCCTGTACGCGCACGTCGAGGGACGTCACCAGCGGTGCGCCGCCGACACCCAGCGCCCGGTCGAAGCGCTTCTCCAGTCCCGCCAGACCGTCATTGTCCACGCCGGTGAAGCCGAGCGCGTGCACCATCAACGAACCGTGCGGATAGACGCGTTGCTCGCTGCGCTGAAAGTCCAATCCGGGCAAGCCCAACCGATGCACCGCGTTTTGCTGACGCGGCGTCAGGTTGCGTTCGAGCCACACGAAGGACCGCTTAGAGGTCAGGGCAGCGTAGAGTTCGCGCTCCTCGCGATCCTCCAGGACGGCGGCCAGCTTGCGCGCCGCTTCGCGCGGGTCGAGCACGCGGTCGGGATGCGCATAGAGCGACGCCGTACGCAGGCTCGAGGCGATCAGCATGCCGTTGCGATCGCGGATCTCCGCACGCACGGCCGGCGCCGAGCCGTGGGCGCGTTCGGCCTGCTGCGCCGGCGGCTCCGATGCCGGCGTCAGCACCGCGACGTCGAAGAGGCGGATGGCAACGGCTGCGAAGCCCGCGAACATCACGGCGGCCGTCATGACCAGCCGGCCGCGCGCCCGGTCGGTGACCTGCGGTGGCACCTTGATGGTCGAGCCGGTGCTGCCGCGTCCACGGGGCTGCGGCCGCTTCATCGACGCAGCTCGCGGATCAATTCGGTTGTGACGTCTTCGAACGTGCGCCTTGCGGACCGCGTGATCGAGGCGACGAGCGTGCCGCCCGGATCGATACCGCGAGCCGGGCCCTCCAGGCGCCGCGGCCGCGGTTTGACGCTGGGCCGAAAGTCGGCCAGCTGGCGATCCGACTTTGTCTTGGGCCGCGGCGTGGCGATCATCGGACCTGCCGGTGCCGCCCGTAGCGGCAGCGACCGCGGATCGACGATGCGCGATGCATCGGCCGGTTTCATGCCAAGATGGCGCTCGCTCAGTTCCGACAAACGCTGCGGCTGATTGAGATAGCTCCACTCCGCCTGCAGCACGCGGATCGCTTCGCGGTCGGTACGGATGCGTTGGCCGAGCCCATCGAGCTCGGACTGCATGGCCTCAACCGAATAGGCGACCTGATACAGCAGCGCACCTGTGCCCAGAGCGGCGATGACCAGCGTCAGCGACGCGCGCCCTTTCATGTCTTCGCCGGACTGCAGTCGCGATCCGTCCAAGGCGGCGCTGCGGTGCGTTCGGCGACGCGCATGCGGGCCGAACGGGCACGCGGATTGCGGGCAGTTTCGTCTGCGCTTGGTCGAACCACCTTTCGCGTCAATAGTCGAAAAGATGGCGGGCGCCGGCGATCGGGTCGCGCGGGGAGGTGGCGCGTTCCGCCGGCGCCCGCCAAAGCGCGCGCTCGCAAGAAAGTCTTCACACGGCGATCTTCGAGAGAGTGGAAACTGACTACCACCAGCCGCCCCGAAGGTTTCAGCATGACCTCGGCGGCGGCCAAGCCACGCTCGAGCTCACCGAACTCGTCATTTACATAGATCCTGAGCGCCTGGAACGTTCGCGTCGCCGGATCGATGGCACGGCGCCCCGTCGACGGCGCGACGCGGCGCACGATGCTGGCCAATTCATAGGTGCGCGCGATCGGCGCATCGCGCCGGGCGCCGACGATGGCGCGCGCGATCCTGCGCGCGTGCCGCTCCTCACCCAGGTCGCGCAGGATGCGGGCCAACTCGCGCTCGTCGCTTTGATTGACGACGTCGGCCGCGGTCCGGCCGGTTTGCGCGAACCGCATATCCAACGGACCGTCAAGGTTGAACGAAAAGCCGCGCCCCGGATCGGCGAGCTGTAGCGAGGACAGTCCGAGATCGAAGGTAACGCCGTCTACCGCCTCGACACCGAGCGGCGCCAGCAATTCGCGCATGGCGGCGAAGCTGCCCTCAACCGCGCGCAGCCGACCGTTCCATTGCCTGGCCGTCGCCCAGGCGCGCTCTACCGCGTCCGGGTCGCGATCGATCGCGCATACGTAGCACTCGGCCGCGCTCAAGAGCGCCCGCGTATAGCCGCCATCGCCATAGGTGCCATCGACATAGACGCCACCGGCACGCGGCGCGATCATGCCGATCACCTCTTCGAGCATGACCGGGACATGTTCGGCGGCACCGGTCATTCGCCGTTCGTCGCAGGCTTGGGCTGCAGGGTCAGGCCGTTTTCGGCCGCACGTTGGCGCGCGGTGACCCGATAGTCGCCGAAGCCGGCCGGTTGCCAAATCTCAAAGGTCTTGCCGCGCCCGACGAACGAGGCTTCGTCGGAAAGATTTGCATGGGCAACCAGCTCTTCCGGGAGCATGATGCGTCCTTCGCTGTCAAACGACAGCTGCCGCGCGGAGGCGAACAACACGGCCGTCATGTCGTCCTGCTCGTTGGAAAAGACCTCATACTCATCGACCATGCCGGCGAGGCGGTCCATCCAGTCGCTCGCGCTGCACTGCACTGCCGGATACTTGAACGAGGGTATGGCAACGAACCCGTTCGAACCGCGCTCCGCCAGCACAAACCGGAACGGAGCCGGAACAGATACCCGTCCCTTCCGGTCGATGCGGTTTGTGTACGTGGACAGAAACAGCTCCATACACGCCCCCAGGCCCCCTCCCCACGTATCGGAACGTCGTGCACGCCTGGGTGCACATGGTCTCCGATGGGAATGCCTGGAGTAGCATGGGAAAAATCGGTTCGTCAATGGACCAGCGGGGACGATGCATGAATTCGCAAGCCGAAGTACTGTGGGTCTGATCACCCCTGTTTTCCGTCACCGCTGGTGACTAAGCCCTTGAAAAACTTAACACATCAAAGGGTATGCGAACATCGCGGCGGAACTGTGTTCCGCGAATGTTCTATTGTGGCAGCCAAGTAAAAAATTTGGGCGACTATCCCCTTAACGTACGAAGCCCTAGTGCCCATATTTGATGGGTAGGAGGGCCGAAGATGTCCAAACCGATGACCGTCCATGAATTTTTCGTCCTGTTCCCGGATGACGACACTTGCCTCGAACACCTCATGTTATTGCGTTTTGGCAACCCGGCTTTCTGCCCGAAATGCGGTAATCACGGCCAGTTCGCCAAGCTAAAGAAACTGCCGGCCTACGCCTGCCCGACATGCGGCCACCACATTCATCCGATGGTCAGGACGCCGTTTGAGCGGTCCCATACACCACTAACGAAGTGGTTTTACGCGATGTACTTGTTCACCACTTCGCACCATGGCGTCCCCGCCAAGGAGCTTCAGCGCCAATTGGGCGTGACCTATAAAACGGCGTGGCGGATGGGCCACGAAATTCGGAAGTACATGGCGAAGGTTGACGGTGACGACCCTCTGCGAGGCCACGTTGAGATCGATGAGACGATGATCGGCGGTTATCGTCCTGGGACACGTGGCCGTGGTGCCGCCGGCAAGACGACCGTCCTTGGTATGCTTGAGCGTGGTGGTGAGGTCATTACCCGTATCGTCCCCAACGTTCGCGCCAAGACCTTGCGCCGTCACATCTTCGAAAACGTGATCTACCGTTCGACCGTCAGTACGGACAAACTGCCGTCCTACGCCAGTCTCGGCCGGCATGGTTACATGCATGGTGCGGTCAACCACAGCGCCGACCAGTGGGTATCCGGCATTCACCACACCAACACTATCGAAGGTCTGTGGTCGCTGCTGAAGCGCAGCATTCGTGGAACGCACGTCCATGTTTCACCCAAGCACCTGCCTAAGTATCTCGGCGAGTTCGAGTACCGCTGGAATATGCGCCGCGCGCCTGAGCAGATGCTTCCCCGGCTGCTTTCTTCCTTTTAGGCGACGGCGGCTTTCCGTGTGCCATTGCATCTAGCAAGCGGTCGAAGCGGCTCTTATCGCCGACCGATGAATGCTCTTCGGCGAAGCGGTCAAGCTGGCCAGTGCGACGGGCCTCTTCAAGGCTGAAGTACTTACCGCGAGACATGCCTACCAGGACCGGAGAGTGACTCTTCGCCCACATCCTCTCAAAGATATTATGAAAGGCAAGGACAGCGTTCTCGTGCTCAGTTTTCGAAACAGTAATACTCGGGCGTAAATTTGCAGTCGAAAATGGCGAAACCATTTCAATATGAACCCAACCTGTTGATTTTTCAGCATCACCTATCTTTATGGAATATTGAATTGCGTGATCATACCACCTGGTCTTTATTCCATGCCTTTCGATTGCATCCCTAGTGGATTGATTCCAACGTTTGGAACCCTCGGTTTCGGGCTGCGATGATGTCGTCGGGGTCGGCTTTCGATATGAATGGCTGTGGGTTGGCCGCATTGTATTCGCGGACGAAGCGGTTGATTGCGGCCTGGAGATCGACGACGGAATGGAAGACGCCGTGCTTGAGCCGCCGCCGGGTGAGTTTTGCGAAGAAGCCCTCGACGGCATTGAGCCACGAGCAGGAGGTCGGTGTGAAGTGGAAAGTCCAGCGCGGATGGCGGGCGAGCCAGGCGCGGACCTTGTCCTTGTTGTGCGCCGCGTAGTTGTCGACGATCGCGTGGATGGCCTTGTCCGCCGGCACCGTGCGCTCGATGCGGTTGAGGAAGCGGATGAACTCCTGATGGCGGTGGCGCTGCATGTTCTGGCCGATCACCGTTCCGTCCAGAACGTTGAGCGCCGCAAACAGCGTGGTCGTGCCGTGCCGTTTGTAGTCATGGGTCATGGTGCCGGCGCGTCCCTTCTTCATCGGCAGACCGGCGGTCGAGCGCCTGGATCTGTGACTTCTCATCGATCGACAACACCACCGCATGGGCCGGCGGGTCGACATACAGGCCGACGATATCGGTGAGTTTCTCGGCGAAGGCAGGGTCGGTCGACAGCTTGAAGTTGCGCCAGCGGTGCGGGCTGAGACCGTGAGCCTTCCAGATCGCCTGCACCGTCGAGGCGGCAATACCGGCCGCCCTGGCCATCGCGCGCAACGTCCAGTGGGTCGCCTCAAACGGCGGCGGTTGCTGCGTCAGGCGCACGATCTCGGCGACACGATCGAGCGGGACCGGCGCCTTGCCGGGCGCATACCACAGCAAAATACGGAATCCCAATTCGGACTCTTTCATTCCGATCAATCCACTAGGCTCCGGACCCATAAATCGCTTGAGCCGACGCGGCGCGATGTGATTCACGCTCCCAAACTGCGGGAGTGTTGCGATGGACGATACGTTCTGGCTGAGCGAGGAACAGTTTGCGCGGCTCGTGCCGCATCTGTCGACGGATACGCGCGGCAAGCCGAGAGTCGACGACCGCCGCGCTATAAGCGGTATCATCCATGTGTTGAAGTCCGGCGGACGTTGGGTCGATGCGCCGTCCGTCTATGGCCCGCGCAAGACGCTCTACAATCGCTTCGTGCGGTGGGCGGCCAAAGGCGTGTGGACAGGGATATTCCACGCTCTGGCTTCGGCGGGTGGGCCGCCGGCGCAAGTGTTGATCGATTCCTCGGCGGTGAAGGCTCATCGCTGCGCCTCGGGCGGCAAAGGGGGGAGCACACGCAGGCCATTGGCCGCTCCCGCGGCGGGCGCACCACGAAGATCCATGCGCTGACCGATGGCCTCTGCCGCCCGTTCGCCTTCCTGCTGACCGGCGGCCAAGTGGCGGACTGCACAGCGGCCGCTGCTGGAGCGGATGCCGGCCACCTCGATCCTGACTGGCGACAAGGGCTATGACAGCGACGCCGTTCGCCGCAAGATCGAGAGCAGAGGCGTCGCTCCGAACATCCCGCCGAAGGCCAACCGCCGCTGGAAGCCGTGCTTCAGCCCGGCGCTCTATCGCGACCGCAACGCCATCGAGCGCATGTTCGGCCGGCTGAAAGACTTCCGCAGAATCGCAACCCGCTATGACCGCCTCGCCCAAAACTTCCTCGCCGCCGTCTGTCTCGCCGCTACCGTCAGCTAATGGTTATGAGTCCGGACCCTAGTGCTACTACGTATTATTTCTCTGATATTTGGTTTATCAATAAATGTGTCGGAAAGCGCTTTAAGTTCTTCAGTGTCAGGCTTTGCTAATATTAATCTTTTTATATTTCTAATGTTTGGATAGTCATGAGCAATAATCTTCCTGGCCGTGACAAATATGGCATCTATGTTCTGCGCCTTGCCTAATTGATCCCCTAAAGCTGCGTATCTGTTCAAGCAAATCTCTACTCGGATAAAATTCGACGCTCTGAGTGCCGCCATACTTAATCTCACCATCATGCCGTAGTCGACGCCACAACTTACTTAGCAACTCCAACATTTTCCACATACCCAAGAACGCCATTGTCGCGGCAATCACCTTCCAGAACAATGGCAAAGCCACGAACCATGCTGCCACCGCAGCGGCGCTACTCACAGCAAGTTTTCCGGCAGCCGGAGACCACTGTGAGACGCCGAGTGTAGTATCAATGCTCGCCATATCCGCCGTGCCCAGTTTGGCATACGAGAACGCCTGTATTGCGCCACCAATTGTCATCAACCGCGATCTCACGGGCGGCTGCACGCCATGATATACCACCACGGCGCCCGTACGTAAAAGGGATACACGCCAAAATTTAGATGCCAGGCAATCTGTAAGCCGGATTCTGTACCCGCGTTGCGGGCGATGGCCATTCATCTGGGACGCCGGTTACCCGACGCCTCGTGCGATCCACCCGGGCGGCGGCGCGGAAACCCGCCCGAGGCCGAAGCCTCTCAGCCGCCCCTACTCGATCTTGCTCCCGGCGGGGTTTGCCATGCCGGCCCTGTCGCCAAGGCCGCGGTGCGCTCTTACCGCACCCTTTCACCCTTACCGTCGACGACGGCTTACCGTCAGCGACGGCGGTTTGCTTTCTGCGGCACTTTCCCTGGGGTCGCCCCCGCCGGCGGTTAGCCGGCGCCGTGCTTCCGTGGAGCCCGGACTTTCCTCACCCCGGCGGGTTTCCCCATTGCCGGAGCGCGACCATCCGATCACCTGGCAGGGTACAAGTTAGGCATCATCGCCGCCGCCAGCAAGATGGCCGTCGTCAGGCGTGCTGGCTTTCCTGGCGCATCGCCAGGTGCAACCAGCGATCCTCGGCTTCCTGCAGGGCCGACGTCACTTGTTCCAGCTTTTGTGTCGTGGCGTCGAGCTTTGCCGCATCGCCTCCGACCGCCGGATGGGCCAGGGCCGCCTCCAGCTTTTCCTTCTCTGTACCCAGGGTCGCGATACGCCCAGGCAGGGCGTCCAGTTCCTGCTGGTCCTTGTAAGTCAATTTCGACGGCGGCTTGGACTTCGCCTGTGCCGAGCGCGATGCAATCCGAGCTCTCGGCGCCTCCTTGACCGGTTGCGGTTGCGCCGCGCAATCGCTGTAGCCGCCAGGGAACTCGCGCGCCGTTCCGTCGCCGTCGAGCCGGATCGTTGCCGTCACCAGGCGGTCGAGAAAGTCACGGTCGTGGCTGACCAGGAGCAACGTGCCGTCATAGCCGTCCAGCGCGGCCAGCAAAACGTCGAGCGACTCTCCGTCGAGGTCGTTGGTCGGCTCGTCCAGAACCAGCAGATTGCTCGGTCGCGCCAACAGCCTGGCGAGTAGCAGTCGATTGCGCTCACCTCCGGACAACGTCTTGACCTTGGCGTGCGCCTGGCGCTCGTCGAACAAGAAGTCGCGCAAGTAGCCCACCACATGGCGGGAGCGCCCGTGCACCAGCACGTGGTCGCCGCCGATCGGCGTCAGTGTCTGCGCCAGCGTCGCATCGGGGTCCAACTGCGCGCGCTGCTGGTCGTAGTAGGCGAGATCTAGGTGGGTGCCGTGCCGCACCTCGCCGTCGTCCGGCGCGATTTCCTTTGTCAACAAGCGTAATAGAGTGGTCTTGCCGGCACCGTTGGCGCCGATGATGCCGATGCGGTCGCGGCGCAGAACGCGGGTGGAGAAGTCGCGCAAGATGCAGCGATCGTCATAGCTCTTGGAGACGGCCTCCGCCTCGATGACGATGCGGCCGCTACCGGGTGCAGCCGCCGCGCTGACGCGCAGTGCCGCACCGCCCTGCAGCAGTGCCCGCCGCTCCGCGCGCATGGCGTTGAGCGCGTGCAGGCGGCCCTGATTGCGCCGGCGGCGCGCGGTGACGCCGCGCGCGAGCCAGCGATTTTCGGCCTTCAGCCTCTGGCCCAATCGTTCCAGTTCGCGCACCCGGTCGTTCTCGACCGAGGCCGCCCAGTCATCGAAGCTTGCATAGCCCTCGTCGCGCGAGCGCACCTCGCCACCATCGAGCCAGAACGTTCGGCGCGACAGGTTGCGCAAGAACGCCCGGTCATGACTGATGACCAGCAGCGCCGCCTTGGCCGCCGCCAATGATTTTTCCAGCCACAGAATTGTCGGCGTATCCAGGTGGTTGGTCGGCTCGTCGAGTAGCAGCACCTCCGGCGCGCCGGCCAGCGCGCGTGCGAGCGCCGCGCGTCGTCGCTCGCCGCCGCTCAGTGCCGACATCCGGCGGTCCGCCGTCAATCCTAACTGGCCGATTGCCGCTGCCACATCGTGGGCTGCGGCATTGGTGCCGCCGGCAGCGACAAACCATCCGACATCGCCGCCGGTGGTCGCCGCCACCTCCTGAGGCAAGTAGCCGATGCGCAGACCCGGTCGCGCCCAGCGCTCGCCGCGGTCTAGCTCGAGTTGTCCCGCCAGGACATTCAACAGCGTCGACTTGCCGCCGCCATTACGGCCGACGAGACAGGCGCGATCGCCCGGCGCCAGGGACAGATCGACGTTCGTGAACAACGCCCCGCCGCCGAATGTGACGGTGGCACCGCGCAAAGTCAGACAGGCCTGGGCGGGACGGGTACCCATTGTCTACGCGATGCCGCGTTGCGCGCGAACCTGATCGTAGGCGGCGTTGATCGCCGCCAGTTTCTGGTTCGCAACGTCGACAAACTCGGCCGGCATGCCCTTGGCAATCAGCCGGTCGGGGTGGTTTTCGCGCACCAGCCGGCGATGCACCGCCTTGATGTCGGCATCGCTGGCATCGTGACTGACACCCAAGATTTGATATGGATCGGCCGCATCCGGGCCCATGAACTCGGCGCGAATGCGCTCGAATTGCGGGTGCGAGAAGCCGAAGATCTCGGCCACGGTTCGCAGATACGTCAGCTCCGCCTCGCTGACGCGGCCATCAGCCTTGGCGATGTGGAACAGGCAGGAGAGCAACTCCTCCAGCACCTCCGGCGTGCCGCGAAAGATCACCGCCACCTGACGTGCGTACGGCTCGAAGCCGTGGGCGTAGCGCCGCGCCTGATCGAAGAATTTGGCGACCTTGTCGGTCTGGTCGTGGGGCACGCGAAAGACTTGCTTGAAGGCGTTGATCTCCGCCCGAGTGACCCGCCCGTCAGCTTTCGCCAGCTTAGCGCTGAGCGCGACCACGGCAATCGTGAACGCGATGTGGCGGGTCGCTTGGTGCGTCGCTCCGCTGAAGCTGCGCGCGTGTGCGGCGCGCCCACTGTCATAGGCGAAATGGCCGGCCGTGGCGCCCAGCAGCGCCCCCAAGGGTCCGCCCAGCGCAAAGCCGGCGGCGCCGCCAAGGATCTTACCCCAGATGCTCATGCGTGCTCGAGTTTCATGCAAAATACTGACATCGTGTGCGCCTGCGCTCATCGGTATAGAGCCCATGGTCAGTCGTGGCCAGCGAGCCCACGGCCTGTTTGAGGAATTGACGCGAGCGGGCCATCGTGCGGCGTGAGACAGAGAGTCCTGAGCTGGGCACCGATGGGCGCTGGCAACGAAAAGTGGCAATTCTGGATCGATCGCGGTGGCACGTTCACCGACATCGTGGCGCGGCGTCCGGACGGCTCATTGGCGAGCCACAAGCTCCTGTCCGAAAACCCGGAACGCTATGGCGACGCCGCGCTACAAGGCGTCCGCGCGTTGATGGGTGTCGCCCACGGGGCACCGATCCCGACCGCGGACATCGCCTCGGTCAAGATGGGCACCACCGTCGCCACCAACGCGCTGCTGGAGCGCACGGGCGATCGCACGCTTCTGGTTATCACCGCCGGGTTCGCCGATGCGCTGCGCATCGCGTATCAGAACCGGCCGGACCTGTTCGCCCGCCACATCGTCTTGGCCGAACTGTTGTACGAGCGCGTGGTCGAGGTCGATGAACGCATCGACGCGCGCGGTCGGCTGCTGCGGCCGCTAGACACGGACAGCGCGCGGCGAGGCCTGCAGGCCGCCTACGACGCCGGTATCCGGGCAGTGGCGATCGTGTTCATGCACGGCTATCGCTATCCCGATCATGAGCGGAGCGTCGCCGCGTTGGCGCGCGAGATCGGCTTCACGCAAGTCTCGACAGGCCACGAGACGAGCCCGTTGATGAAACTCGTCAGCCGCGGCGATACGACCGTTGTCGACGCCTACCTGTCACCCATTCTGCGCCGCTATGTCGATCAGATCGCCGCCGAACTGGGCGGCACTTGCCTGATGTTCATGCAGTCGAATGGCGGTTTAACCGACGCCCTCCTGTTCCAGGGCAAGAACGCGATCCTGTCGGGTCCGGCCGGCGGCGTGGTCGGCGCCGTGCGCACGGCGCAGATGGCGGGCTTCGGGCAGATCATCGGTTTCGACATGGGCGGCACCTCGACCGATGTGTCGCATATCAAGGGCGACTTCGAACGCGCCTTCAATACTCAGGTGGCCGGCGTGCGGCTGCGCGCACCGATGATGCAGATCCATACCGTCGCCGCCGGCGGCGGATCGATCCTGCATTTCGATGGCAGCCGCTTCCGTGTCGGCCCGGACTCGGCCGGTGCCGATCCGGGACCGGCCTGCTATCGACGGGGCGGGCCGCTGACGGTCACCGACTGCAACGTCATGCTCGGGCGCATCCAGCCACGCCACTTTCCGCACGTGTTCGGCGCCGGCGGCGACCGTCCGCTGGACGCCGATATCGTCGCCGAGAAATTCACGGCGCTCGCGCGCGACATCGCGGCGATCACCGGTGACGCGCGGACGCCAACGGATGTCGCCGAAGGCTTCCTCACCATCGCCGTCGAGAACATGGCCAACGCGATCAAGGCGATCTCGATCCAGCGCGGCTATGATGTCAGCCGCTACACACTGTGTACGTTCGGCGGCGCCGGCGGTCAGCACGCCTGCCGCGTCGCCGACGCCTTGAGCATGACGCGGATCTTCGTGCACCCCCTGGCCGGCGTGCTTTCCGCCTACGGCATGGGGCTCGCCGACGTAACGGCGATGCGCGAGCGCGCGGTCGAGGCGCCACTCGACGACGCCGTGGTCGCCGCGCTGCACGACACGTTGGGCGAGTTGCAAAGCGAAGGCGTCAACGAATTGCGTGGCCAAAATGTGGCCGACGACCGCATCGCGGTGCAGATGCGCGCGCACATACGCTACGCCGGAACCGACACCGCTCTCATCGTCGATTTTGGCGACTGCGTGGGCCTGGTGCGCGCGTTCGAGGCCGCGCATCGCCAGCGCTTCGGCTTCGTTGTGCCCGACCGCACGTTGGTGGTCGAGGCCGTGTCCGTCGAGGCCATCGGGCGCATGGAGCAGGCTACGAACCCGGAGTTCGCCCTCGCGGCGATCGGCGCCGAGCCGCTCGAGTGGGTCTCTTTGACCAGGGAAGGCGGGCCGGTGCAGGCGCCGATCTACGACCGCGAGCGCCTGGGCTCCGGCAACACAATCGACGGTCCGGCGATCATCGTCGAGGCAACCGGCACCAACATAGTCGAGCCCGGGTGGCGGGCCGAGATCACCCGTCGCAATCATCTGGTCCTCACCCGCGTCGTGGCGCTATCGCGCACGGCGGCGACCGGCACCGACGTCGATCCGGTGATGCTGGAGATCTTCAACAATTTGTTCATGTCTATCGCCGAGCAGATGGGCGCGACGCTGGAGAACACGAGCTACTCGGTCAACATCAAGGAACGGCTCGACTTCTCCTGCGCCGTGTTCGACGGCGACGGCAAACTCATCGCCAATGCGCCGCACATCCCGGTGCATCTCGGCTCGATGGGCGATTCCGTCGCCGCCATCATCGCAGCGCGAAAGGACTCCATGCGTAGCGGCAACGTCTATGTACTCAACGCGCCGTACAATGGCGGCACCCATCTGCCCGACGTAACCGTCATCACCCCCGTGTTCGATCCCGCGGGAGTCGATGTGCTGTTCTACGTCGGCAGCCGCGGCCACCATGCCGACATCGGCGGCATCACCCCGGGCTCGATGCCGCCCCACAGCCGCTCTGTCGACGAAGAAGGTGTGCTGATCGACAATTTCCAGCTGGTCGATCGGGGACGGTTCCTGGAGCAAGAGATCCGCGCGCTGCTGGCGGACGGCCCGTATCCGGCGCGCAACCCGGATCAGAACGTGGCGGACTTGAAGGCGCAGATCGCGGCCAACGAACGCGGCGTGCGCGAGTTGCACCGCATGATCGATCAGTTCGGCCTCGACGTCGTGCGCGCCTACATGGGCCACGTTCAGGATAACGCCGAGGCACAGGTCCGCCGCGTGCTCGACGTGTTGAGCGACGGCGCCTTCGAATGTGTGCTCGACAATGGCGCGCGCATTTGCGTGCGCGTCGCAATCGACCGCGCGGCGCGCCGGGCGACCATCGACTTCACAGGCACGTCGGCACAGCAGGACAACAACTTCAATGCACCGACCGCCGTCACCAAGGCCGCCGTCCTCTACGTCTTTCGCACTCTGGTCGGCGGCGACATCCCGCTCAATGACGGCTGTCTGAAGCCGCTCGACATCGTCATCCCCGAGGGGTCGATGCTCAATCCAAGCTATCCGGCGGCCGTCGTCGCCGGCAATGTCGAGACCAGCCAGGCGCTTGTCGATACCTTGTTCGGCGCGCTAGGCGCGCTGGCCGCGTCGCAGGGCACCATGAACAACCTGACCTTCGGTAACGCCTCGTATCAGTACTATGAAACGATCTGCGGCGGCTCGGGCGCGGGCCCGGACTTCGACGGCACCGACGCCGTGCAGACCCACATGACCAATTCGCGCCTCACCGATCCCGAGGTGTTGGAGTGGCGCTTCCCGGTGGTGCTGGAAAGCTTCGCCATCCGCCGCGGCTCAGGCGGTCGCGGCCTTCATAAAGGTGGCGACGGCACCGTGCGCTGCATCCGTTTTCTGGAGCCGATGACCGTGGCGATGTTGTCGAACCGGCGCATCGTGCCGCCGTTTGGGCTCGATGGCGGAGCGCCGGCGGCGACCGGCCGCAACTGGGTCGAACGCGCCGACGGAGGCGTCGATACTCTGGCCGGTACCGACACGACCGAGGTCGGCCCCGGCGACCTGCTCGTGGTGGAGACGCCGGGCGGCGGCGGCTTCGGTAGCCCCGAAGATTCCGCCTGATCTTGTTGCCGCGGGCACGGTTGCTGCGCGCCGGCGACGTGGTACTTTCGCCGCAGGGGCTGGATTCGAACGCAAGGCAAATGATGCCGGAAGACAGCACGCGCTGAACGACGGCATCATGCCGCGCGAGTTGGTGCTGGAGAGCCCCGGCTATCGGCCGCAGATGGCCGGATTGGACGTCAAGCACGGCACCTACATCCATATCTGTGGCACCGATATCGTGCGCGACGATCGCGGCCAGTTCCTGGTTCGACATGACGATCGACGTCCGCGTCAGCGCGCCCCCCGCTGGCTGACGTTGCCGTTGTGGGCAGGGCTGTTTCGCGCCAGGCTTATGCCGCAAGGCAATCGAGCGAGGATGATGGGCACGATTTCGGCTCCGGCGCGCGCAGCGACGCCGCAAGTGATCCGCGAACTGACCGCACTGCTCGGCGAACGCGTGACGACGGCGCAGGCAGTGCGCGACCAGCATGGGCGCGGCGAGGACTACTTCCTGCCCGTGCCGCCGGATGCGGTGTGCTTCGCCCGCTCCACCGCCGAGGTCAGCGCCGTCGTCGAGACGTGCGCGCGCTACGGAACGCCTATCATCCCCTTCGGCGCCGGCACGTCCGTGGAAGGCCACGTCACGGCGCCGTTGGGTGGCGTCAGCCTCGATCTGACACACATGAACACGATCCGCACGGTCAGCACCGAAGATCTGGACTGCCGGGTCGACGCCGGCGTCACGCGCAAGCAGCTCAACGCGCACCTTCGCGACACCGGCCTGTTCTTTCCCATCGACCCCGGCGCCGATGCGTCGATCGGCGGCATGGCGGCGACCCGCGCCAGCGGCACCAACGCCGTGCGTTATGGCACCATGCGCGACAACGTTCTGGGCCTAACGGTGGTGCTCGCGGACGGGCGCGTGATCACAACCGGCGGACGAGCGCGCAAATCCGCAGCCGGCTATGACCTCACCAGCCTGTTCATCGGCTCCGAGGGCACGCTGGGTGTCATCACCGACGTGCAACTCCGCCTCTACGGCGTTCCTGAGACGATCACATCGGCCGTGTGCCAGTACCCGAGCCTCGCCGATGCCGTGAACACGGTCATCGCCGTCATCCAGATGGGCGTGCCGGTCGCGCGCCTATCAGCCCGGTGATGAAGTCGCGCTTTGATCAATCGGTTTCGGGGGCGACGATGATGATGATAACGAGCATGGCTGGTTTGCCTTCGATGTTCGCCACGATGGCGATCGCCAGGGCAGCATCGAACTGAATAACGAACAAAAGGGTGCTCTTTGCACTCGCAGCCTCCCTCGGCGTGCCTGATCCGAACAGCGCGCGCATCAGAATGCCGAGATTGAACCCGGCGACATGGATCAGGTAGCGTTTGTGGACGTTCTCGCGCGCCCGCAGCAACGCGCGGCGCATGCCGCCACGGTCGAGGACATGGGCGAAGCTGCGCTCGACCATCTCACCGCGCCTGCGCATGGCGTTCCGCGCGACGCCGGACTTCAATCGCGCCCGGTTGGCGTAGACAGCCTGACGTGCCGCCTGGTCGCCATGCCAGCGCAGACAGCCGTTGGCGGGCTCCGGCTCGGAGATCCGCGTTTTCCAGACGCCGCCGTCGAGGTGGACGCCTCTATTTACCTCGCCAATTTTGCCTTGTTGTGATTCTCTGCGGCGGTTCGATTCGAGGGGGGTATTGATGAGGCAGACTGGCCTGTTCGGCTTACCGGATCATTTGCGCAAGCTTTCGGCGACTGGCGATCCGTTGGAGGTGCTGGCGAAGGTTGTCGATTTCGAGATTTTCCGCGCACCGCTTGAGGCGGCGCTGGGCTATTCGGACGGATCGAGAGGCGGCCGCCCGGCCTACGATGCGGTGGCGATGTTCAAGGTTCTGGTCCTGGCCGCGCGGCACACGGTGAGCGACGAGCGGATGGAGTTTCTGATCCGCGACCGCTTGAGTTGGCTTCGCTTCCTGGGCTTCGATCTCGGAGCGCCGACGCCGGACCGGAACACCATCTGGACCTTTCGCGAGCGTCTGGTCCGGGCCGGGGCGATGGATGAGCTGTTTGCCGCCTTCGATGGCGAGCTGCGCCGGTGCGGCTATCTGGCGATGGGCGGGCAGATCGTCGATGCGACCCTGGTATCGGCGCCCAAGCAGCGCCACCGCGATGACGAGAAGCGGGCGATCAAGGCGGGCAAGAGCGCGTCCGAGATCTGGCCCGATCAGCCGGCCAAGGCGGCGCAGAAGGACACAGACGCGCGGTGGACGGTGAAGACCGGAAGGCGCAAGAACCCCGCCGGGGCGCAACGGCGCGTGCCCGACATCGCGATCCCGGTGTTCGGCTACAAGAATCATGTCGTCATCGATCGGGCCTACGGCTTCATCCGCGGCTCGGCGGTGACCGATGCCGCCCGCCATGACGGCAAGATGTTGCGTCATCTCGTCACCGGCGACAATCTGGCCGCCGGCGTGTGGGCTGACAGCGCCTATCGCTCGAAGGCGAACGAGGCGTGGCTGGCGGGCAAGGGTCGGATCTCCCACATCCACCGCAAGAAGCCGCCGGGCCGGGCCATGCCCAAGGCGACCGCCCGGGCCAATGCCCGCAAGTCAGCGGTCCGTGCACGCGTCGAGCATGTCTTCGCCCAGCAGAAGGATCGCATGAGCCTGTTCGTCCGGACCATCGGGCTCAAGCGGGCCGAGACCAAGATAGGCCTCGCCAACCTCGCCTATAATTTCCAGCGTCTGATCTTCCATGAGCGCAGGGCCGCCATGGCATGAGTCCGCCCGTATGACCAAAAAACACCCCGCTGAGAACGAAACCGCGGACGAATAACGCCGTCAAATCCACCCGCCGCACGGATCGGCCAACAGGACACCCTTATCCGCGCCAAATCGGCCGGTTGTTAGAGGTCTCCAGGTCTTTCAGCCCCTCGCGTGAATGATAGCCCTTGTCGCCAACGAGACTGCAGGGCTCTGCCCGTGTTGGAGCCAAGCTGACCTCGGCGAGGTTGCGCGCGGCCGCCTCCAGCGTCCCAGGCAAAGTCGTCGTGTCGCCTTCATCGGCTGGATAGATCGGTGCCGCAACGATGACGCCGGTGTCGAGATCGACCGCGTGCTCGGGCTTGTAGGCCAGATGCGTGGTGCCGTCCTTCATCCGCGCGATCTTCGCATCAGGATCGGTCGGGCTCGTCCAATCCTTGTTCGAAAGCTTCTTGCCCTATCCGGAAATAACGCCCCGGCGGCGGCGAAGGAGCCCCCATCCGAGGTGCGTAGTATGGCTTGCACGTCGCCTCCACGAAGCCGTCAAAGCCAGACTCGGTCAGCAACTCATGCAGCCGGTCGGAAAACGCGTGTCCAGGCGGACGCGGCATCTCCGCCCATGTCACCACGAGGTCACCCTGAACCTCGCTCTGTCGTCTCAATGCCATCGCACGACGCCCGTCTAAATCTCTATGTTCAGACAGAATCAGACACGCCGGACTTCGTCAACGGGCTGATAGAGATCCTGGACGAAGTGCAGATGGAAGCCTGCATTGCGTTCTCGAAGCTCGAAGGCTACGAGGTCAAACCCACTCTCTTTTATGAATTCCACGGCAGCGAGGCAGGCGCCGCCGAACAGGCCGAGCAGGCGAAAGCCATTTCGGACGAGCATGGCGGCAGCGCATTTCAGTGGACGGCGAAGACCGAAGATCGATCGAAGCTTTGGCAGGCGCGCCATGACGCCTATTACGCCGCCATGGCCATGGCGCCCGGCAAGCGCCCCATCGCCACCGATGTGTGCGTGCCGATCTCGCGCCTGGCCGAGTGCATGCTGGCCGCCCGCGACGATTCGCGAAACGCGGGATTTCGAACGCCCATCGTCGGCCATGTCGGCGACGGCAACTTCCATATGGTGTTCTGCGTCGACCCCGAGGATGCGGACGAACTGGCGCGGGCCAAGGCCGTCAGTGACCGGCTGGTCGAGCGCGCGCTCGCCATGGGTGGCACCTGCACCGGCGAGCATGGCATCGGCGCCGGCAAAATCGACTTCCTCGCCGCTGAGCACGGCGCCGACGCGGTGGCGCTGATGCGCACGCTGAAGATGGCGCTCGACCCCACAACATCATGAACCCCGGCAAGGTCTTGCGCGTGTAACGTTGCCGAGAACCGGAGACGGGATGGCACAACTCGGCGCGCATGTCGTACCCAGCCCGTTGGCACGCGACAGACGCCTGAACTACTCCCCCATCGCCAGCAGCGCGGCGTTGCCGCCCGCCGCCGTCGTATCCGTCGAGACCGATCGCTCGTTGGCAAAGCGGTGCAAATAGCGCGGGCCGCCGGCCTTGGGGCCAGTGCCGGACAGGCCCTCGCCGCCGAAGGGCTGAACGCCCACCACGGCGCCGATCTGATTGCGGTTGACATAGATATTGCCGACCCGCGCCCGCGCCGCGATGCGTTGCACCGTCTCGTCGATGCGGCTGTGGATGCCCAGCGTCAGCCCATAGCCGGTGGCGTTGATGGCATCGACGACCGCGTCGAGTTGGTCGGCGGCGAAGCGCACCACATGCAGGATCGGGCCGAAGACCTCGCGCTCCAGCCGCGAGATCGCGTCGATCTCGAAGACGCACGGCACGAAGAACGTGCCGTGACCGGTGTCGGAGCCGAGGTTCGCCCCTGCCAGCAATTTGCCATCACGCTCCATGCGCGCGGCATGGGCCTCAAGCATGGACAGCGCCTCGGCATCGATCACCGGACCGATATCGGTTTCGAGCAAACTCGGATCGCCCACCGCAAGCTCGGCGATCGCGCCGATGATCATCGTGATCACCCGATCGGCGATGTCCTCCTGCAGATACAGCACGCGCAGAGCCGAGCACCGCTGTCCGGCGCTGTTGAACGCCGATGCCAGCACGTCGCGCGTCGCTTGCTCCGGCAGTGCGGTCGAGTCGACGATCATCGCATTCTGGCCGCCGGTCTCGGCGATCAGCAGCACGATCGGTCCGTCACGTTCGGCGAGCGCGTGGGCGATCACGCGCGCTGTCTCGGTGGAGCCGGTGAAGGCGACGCCGGCGATCCGCGGATCGGCGACCAGTGCCGCACCGACCTCGCCGCCCGGCCCGGGCAGCAGGTTCAGGCCGTCGCGCGGCACGCCGGCCTTGTGCATCAGCACGACCGCGCGAAAGGCGATCAGCGGCGTTTGCTCGGCCGGCTTGGCGAGCACGGTGTTTCCGGCCGCGAGCGCCGCCGCAATCTGGCCGGTGAAGATCGCCAATGGAAAATTCCACGGGCTGATGCAGGCGAACACGCCGCGCCCATGCAGCGCGATTTCGTTGCGTTCACCCGTGGGGCCGCTCAGTGGCAACGGCGCGGCAAAATCCTTACGGGCGCGGGCCGCATAGTAGTTCAGTAAATCGACCGCCTCGCGCACTTCGGCGACGGCATCGGCGATGGTCTTACCGGCCTCGTGGACCGCCAGCGTCATCAGTTCGGCGCGATGCGCCTCGAACAGATCGGCGGCTCGCTCCAGCGGCTCCGCCCGCTGCTCGGCGGGTGTCGCGGCCCACGCCGCGCGGGCGGCGGAGGCCACCTTGGCCGCCTCGCGCACCCCGGTGGCATCGGCGTCTTCGACGTGCCCAACGACACGCCGGCGGTCGGCGGGGTCGCGCACCGCCCGCTCGACGCCGACCTGCGCCACACCGCTCACCATCGGCGCTGCGCGCACGGCCGCGTGCGCGGCCGTCTCCATGGCGGGTCGCAGCGCCGCCAACGTCCGGGCGTCGCTCAGGTCGACGCCCACGGAGTTCCGGCGCGCGTTGCCAAACAGTCGCGCCGGCAGCGGAATCGCCGAATGCGCCTTCTCCGCCAAGGCCGCGACTTGCGCCACCGGGTCGGCGACGATTTGCGCGATCGGCTGGCGGTCGTCGGCGATGCGATTGATGAACGACGTGTTGGCGCCGTTCTCCAGCAGGCGCCGCACCAGGTAGGGCAACAGATCCTCGTGCCCGCCAACCGGTGCATAGACGCGGCATGGCACGCCGTCGCCGTCGGGGCCGACCACTTGGTCGTACAGTTCCTCGCCCATGCCGTGTAGCCGTTGAAATTCCAGATCCCGATTGCCGGACGCCGCCTCCATGACCCAGGCGAGGGTCAGCGGATTGTGCGTGGCGAAGGCGGGATAGAGCGCATCCGGCGCCGCCAGCAGGCGCTTGGCGCAAGCGAGATACGAAACGTCGGTCGACGCCTTGCGCGTGAACACGGGATAGTCAGGCAAGCCGGCCACCTGGGTTTGCTTGACTTCCGAATCCCAGTAGGCGCCCTTCACAAGGCGCACGATCAATCGACGGCGGTGCGTCCTAGCCAACTCCGCCAGCCAATCGATCACGGCCGCCGCGCGCTTTTGATAGGCCTGCACGGCGAGGCCGAGCCCGTGCCAATCGCGCAAGTCCGGATCGCCGGCGATCGCCTCGATCACGTCGAGCGACGGTTCGAGCCGATCGGCCTCCTCGGCATCGATGACCAGTCCGATATCGGCCTCGCTAGCGCGGCGCGCCAGCGAGGCCAGGCGCGGGACCAACTCGCCCCTCACGCGCCGGCGTTGGGCGAATTCGTAGCGCGGATGCAGGGCCGAGAGCTTAACCGATATGCCTGGCCCCGCGATGGGGCCGCGCCCTGCCGCTGTAGCGCCGATCGCCGTGATGGCGTCGTGATAGGCCGCCAGATAACGGTCGGCATCGGCCATTGTCCGCGCCGACTCTCCCAGCATGTCGAAGGAATGGCGATAACCCCTCGCCTCGCCCTCGGCGGCGCGCTCCAGGGCGTCCTCGATCGAGCGGCCCATGACGAACTGGCGGCCGAGGATGCGCATGGCCTGCGTTACCGCCTGACGAATTACCGGCTCGCCCGTGCGCGCGGCCAGTCGCCGCAATACCTGCCACCATTCCCGTCCTTCATCGGCGGCGACAAGATGACCCGTCAGCATCAGCGCCCAGGTCGATGCGTTGACGAACAGCGAGCCCGACTGCCCGAGATGCGCATCCCAGTTTGCGCTGCCGATCTTGTCGCGAATGAGTCTATCGACGGTGTCGGCGTCCGGTATGCGCAGGAGCGCCTCGGCCAGGCACATCAGGACGACGCCTTCATCGCTGGACAGACTGTATTCATTAACGAAGGCATCGATGCCGCCGGCGCCCGACCGCCACCGCCGCATCTCGGCCACAAAGGCGGTCGCGCGCGACTCGACGCCCGGCTGCGTCGGCGCTCCTTCAGCCAGCTCGCGCAACCGGGCATTGACGCATTCGGTTTCATCGCGCCGATAGTCTGCGGCCATCGCTTGCCGCAGCGGAGACGACTCGGAAGGCGGGATCGCGTACAGCATCGGAGCGCGTTGGGTGGGTCGGCAACGCGCAAGCTTCTACCATGTTCGGCGCGTCCTCCGACATCGCAGACTTCAGGCGCGGCCTGTGCAAATCGCCAGCTTGTTGCCCAGGCCCGCGGCCAGTTTGCGTTTGCCGGGTACGCCCGTTATGGGTAGCGTGCGAACGGCGTCAATGGCGCGCCCTGAAGCCGCGTCGTCCCAATACGCCAGTGCGGCCGAGGAGCCATCCGCGTGCGCAAGTTCTTCATCGCGGTCGCGATCGTAATCGCTCTCGTGGTCGGCACCGTGTTGGTCGGCCCAAGCTTCGTCAACTGGAACGCTTACCGAGGCGACGTCGCGGCTCAGCTCAAGGCCGCGACCGGACGCGACATCGCGATCGATGGCGAGCTTTCGCTGGCGATGCTGCCGTCGCCACGGCTGCTGGCGACCGGGCTGCGCCTGACCGGGCCCGACGGCGCGGAATTCGAGGACCTGCTGCGCCTGCGCACCGTCGAGGTGCATGTCGCGCTCGCCCCGCTGATCGAGCGGCGCGTTCAGGTCTCTTCGGTGGTCCTGATCGAGCCGGAGTTCGTGGTCGAACGCCTGGCCGACGGCAGGATCAACTGGATCGAGGCATTTGCCGCCGCCCCCGACGGCGGTGCATCGAGCTTCGCGGTGCAGTTCGACAATGTGCGCATCGAGCGTGGCACGGTCATCTACACCGATGCCGCGTCCGGCGCGCGCGAGCGGCTGGAAGATCTGGATGCCACAATCACCGCATCATCGCTGCGCGGTCCGGTGCGCACCCGCGGCAGCGCGACGCTGCGGGCCACACCGATTGATTTCGAGATCGGCATGGGCGAATGGGCGGTGGATCGAGGTGTGCCCGTGAACGCCGCCGTGAGTCTGAGCGACGGGACGGGCAAGATCGACGTCTCGGGCATTGTTACCGGCCTTGGGTCGGAACCGCGTGTGACCGGTACGGTGGCAACCGAGAGTGAAAACCTGTTTGCAGCGCTGGCGGCGATCATGCCGTCGGCGCCTTCGCCCTATCTGGCGCAGCGGTTCTCCCTCCGGGGGACCTTGTCAGGCTCCGCCGAGGCCGTGGCACTGAGCGAGATCGCACTGGAATTGGGCGAAACGCGGGCCGACGGCCGGCTCAGTGTGCGACTGGACTCGGTGCCGCATGCCGACGCTTCGTTCAATATCGGCCGCGTCAATGTCGACGCGATTCTTGCCGTCGGCCAGGCGCGGGAGGATGCCGAGCCAAGCGATAGCCCATCCAGTGAATTCGCGTTGCCGGCGGGAATGAGCGCGAGGTTCGATGTGAGCGCCGACGCAGTGGTGATAAATGCAGGGATCGTGCGCCAGGCTCAGCTCGCAGGCGACCTGAGCGACGGCAAGCTGACACTGAGTCAGGTCAACGCGCTCCTGCCGGGCGGTTCGGACGTCACTGTGTTCGGCGTGGTCACCGCCGTCGACGGCAAACCGGAATTCGACGGCCAGATGGAAGCCAATTCCGACAACTTCCGCGGCCTGTTGGAGTGGTTCGATGTCGACGTGACCGACGTGCCGCTGGGCCGCCTGCGCAAATTGGAGGCGCATGCGCAAGTGAAGGCGACGCCAACGGGCCTCACGGTATCGGAAATCGATATCCTCGCCGATGTCTCGCACATCCGCGGCGGCGTCGCCGTGGCGCTGCGAGAACGACCCGGGTTCGGCATCGGCATCAGCGTCGACAAGCTCGACATCGGCGCCTACTTGCCGAAGACCGGCTCGGACCCTGCCGATCCGGCCGCGACGCAGATGGGACTGCGCGAACGCCTGCAGCTACTGGCGATCCTCGATCGGTTCGATGCAATCCTGCAGCTGGAAGCGGGCTCGCTGACATACGGCGATGTATCCGTGCGCGGGCTGCAGTTCGACGGAACGCTGCAGGGCGGATCACTGGAGCTGCGCGCCGCGAGCGTCGCCAATCTGGCCGGCAGCGAGATCGCGCTGGCCGGCGCCATTTCCGATTTCACGGGCGAGCCCGAACTCGGCCTCGATGTCGAGATCGAATCCGACGATGCATCAGCGCTGCTGGCGCTAGCCGGCGTGACGACGGAGCTGCCGTTGCGCAACGCATCCTTGGCAGCCCGGCTGGACGGCGGGTTCCCGGCCATGCGCGTCGACAGCACGCTGCGGGCCATGGCCGGCGAGTTCGGCATGCGCGGCACTCTCACCACCCTCGACCGGGACATGGGATACGACGTCGAAGTGACGGCAAGCCACTCCGACGCCGTGGAGCTCGCCAACCTACTGGGCGCCGATCTGCAAGGCGACCTCGGAGGCCTAGACCTCACCGCCACGCTGACAGGCGCTGCCACGGCGACGACCAGCAACCTGACCATGGTCATCGGTGACGGCGCCCTGTCGGCGCGCACGCAGTGGACGCAGGGCAATACGGGTCCCTTTGTCGACGTCGATCTGGTGGCGTCCTATCCCGATTTCGGCCAATTGCTGCAGGTGGCGGCACCAGCGTATCGGCCGGCGCTGGCAGCGCCGGGTCCGTTCCGGCTTGAGGCGCGGATCGAGTACACGCCCGACGGCCTGACCGCTCGCGACCTGACGTCAGAGCTGGGACCGGTCCGGATCGAAGGAGATATCGAACTATCGCTCGGCGCGGCGCGACCGAGACTCGCGACGGATCTCGCCGTGTCGGAGATCATCGTCGACTGGTTCCTGCCGTTGCCCGCGGCAGGTGATCCCGCACCGCCAAATCGCACGCAAAGGCCGTGGTCGCGAGATCCGCTTGATTGGAGCCTTCTGTCCTGGGCTGATGCCGAGCTCTCCTTGACGGCGCCGTCGATATCGTACGGGGCCTATCGCATCGACGAGCCGACGGTCGAGCTGAGGCTCGATGACGGCGTGTTGCAACTGCGCGAACTGAGCGGACGCGCGTTCGATGGCACCGTCAGCATGAACGCACGTGTCGAGGCGGCTGACCTCCCGGCGGCGCGACTGGAGCTGAGCGTCGAGGACGCGGACGCGCCACAGCTGGCCGAGGCGGCGCAGACCGATCGCGCCGGCCAAGACACGCTGCTGGACACGATGCTGCGACTGCTGTTTCCGGTACAGGATTTGCGGCTTGCGTCGGGACGGATCAACGCGGAGCTGACCGCAGCCGCGTCGGGGCGGAATGAGTTCGGGCTGGCCTCCAGCCTCGATGGAGATGCCGAGATCACACTCGTCGAAGCGATTGTCGACGGTGCCGATCTGTGCGCCGTCAGCGAACGTCTGGGCGAACTCGATAAGGTGGAGGGACTCATCAACCTCGTCGCCGGCGCCGGCACCGGCGGTCGAACCGAGTTTGAGGACTTCACCGCGGCGTTCACCATCTCCGGTGGCGTTGCCGAGCTGCAACGCGAAAACATCAACGCCGACTGCGCGACCGCGGAAGTGTGGGGCTCGCTCGACCTACCGCGGTGGACACTCGATATGTGGACACACGCAAGCCTGATCGAGCATCCGGAGTTTCCCGGGATTCGCGTCCATCAGACCGGCGACATCGACGCGGCCGAAACGTCGGTCACCAACCTCGACGACATTCAACAATTCTTGGCCGCCCGGGCCGTCGATTCGGTATTGCAGCAAGTCGCGCCGAAGGTGCCTGCACTCGAACAGGTGCTGCCGGAGATCGCGCCGTTGCTGCCGGCACCCAATCGGCCCCCAGCACCGGAGCCCGCGCCGGTAGCAGAACCACCGGCGCCAGCGGATCGCTTTCGCGACGTGCTGGACAATCTGATGCGGCCATGAGCGCGCGGCTCCGCCGCAGGGTCAGACTGTATTACTCGGCTGGCGGCGCGTAAGCCATTGCAGGTTGAACGGCGCTCGACTGTCGCTCTCGATTGCGCAGGTGCTCCAGAACAAACACGCGAATGGCGCTGGACAAGCTTCCCGAGCGGTTGCGATCGATACGCGTGACCAAGTCGTTAACCGAGAGGCGTTGTTGCTCGGCGATACTACGCAATTCCGTCCAGAATACCGGCTCGAGCGAGACGCTCGTGCGATGTCCGGCCACAACTACCGATCGCTTCTTGCTGTTTGGATTCACTGAATTCCCTTTCGATCTTACAATTGCTACTTGCTCGACCCGACCATCTCCTCGGGCCGCACCCACTCATCAAACTGCTGCACGCTAACCAAGCCGAGTGCCACGGCAGCGTCCTTCAACGACGACCCTTCGGCGTAGGCCTTCTTCGCCACGCTCGCCGCTGCGTCATAGCCGATCCGCGGGTTGAGCGCCGTGACCAGCATCAAGGAATTGCGCATCAGTTGATCGATCCGCTCCCGGTCCGGCTCGATATCGGCGACACAGCTATCGGCGAAGCTGCGCGCAGCGTCGCCCAGCAGCGCCGCCGATTGCAGCACATTGTGAATGATGACCGGCTTGAAAACGTTAAGCTCGAGGTGGCCGCTGCTGCCTGCGATCGTCACGGTTACGTGATTTCCCATCACCTGCGCCGCGACCATCGTCAGCGCCTCGGCCTGCGTTGGGTTGACCTTGCCCGGCATGATCGACGAGCCCGGCTCATTGGCGGGCAGGCGCAACTCGCCGATGCCGCAGCGCGGGCCCGATCCCAGCAGCCGGATGTCGTTGGCAATCTTCATCACCGCCACGGCGACCACGTTGAGGGCGCCTGAAGCGGCCACCAATGCATCGTGCGCGGCCATGCCGGCGAACTTGTTGGGCATGGTAACGAACGGTTTGCCGGTCAGCTTCGCCACCTTCTTCGCGAACAGCGCCGCGAAGCCGGCCGCGGCATTGAGGCCGGTGCCGACTGCGGTGCCGCCTTGCGCCAGTTCGTACAGTGCCGGCAGCGCGGCCTCGACGCCGGCGATGGCGCTCTTCATCTGGGCGGCGTAGCCGGCAAATTCCTGCCCCAGGGTCAGCGGCGTCGCGTCCTGCAGATGCGTGCGGCCGATCTTGACCAGGTCCACATGGGCCTCGGCGTGCGCGGCGAGTGCCTCGTGCAGGCGGCGCAGCCCAGGTAGCAGGCGCGTCTCCGCCTCCATCACCGCCGCAATGTGCATCGCGGTTGGAAAGGAATCGTTCGACGACTGGCCGCAATTGACGTGATCGTTGGGGTGGACCGGCGCCTTGGACCCCAGCGGCGCGCCAAGAGTCTGGTTGGCGCGGTTGGCGATCACTTCGTTAGCGTTCATGTTTGTCTGAGTACCGGAGCCGGTCTGCCATACCACGAGCGGGAACTGTGAATCCCAGCGCCCATCGACGACTTCCTGCGCGGCGCGCATAATCGCCTCGGCCAGATCCGGTGCCAGCGCGCCGAGTTCCAGGTTGGCCTGGGCAGCCGCGCACTTCTGGATCCCGAATGCGCGCACCAACGGCGTCGGCATCCGCTCGTTACCAATGGGGAAATTGATCAGGCTGCGCTGGGTCTGGGCGCCCCAGAAGGCGGCGGAGGGCACCTCCACGGCGCCCATGGCATCCGACTCGGTTCGTGTCTCCTTGGACGCGGACATCAGTCTGTCAGCACTCCCTGACGCTGCCTGTGAGGCGCTATATAGGTCGGCTTGGCAGGGCGCAACCCAGGACGTCGCGAGCGCCGACTGCCACGAGTTTGGCGTGCGCCACGGTCAGTGGGATGTCCGTTTCCGGGGCTTCGGGCGGGCGCTGCGAGCACGCTGTGCTGCGCCGAGCGCCAAGCGCGCCCATTCGATCAAGCGCTCCGGATCGTCAAGCGCGTCGGCCGGCGTGTCGTAGTAGGACATGGCGGCGGTCTTGCCCTTGCTCTGATAGGTGAAAGGGCCCGCGCCGGCGGCCTCGAAGTCCGCGCGGATGTCGTCGTCCACCTTCAAGTAAAGCATGTCGTTGGCGATGATCGCGAACATCAAATCGCCGGCATAAACGCCGTGACCGCCAAACATTCGACGTGCAGCCACCGGCCCGAGCGGCGCCAGACTGTCCAACACATGCTCGACGAAGGTATCTTGCGGGGATGCGGGCATCCGCCCGTTCTTCGCGACCGGGCGCGTCAGTTGCGGCGGAATTTGTCGAGCCGAACGATCTCGCCCCCGGTCGGTTTCTCGGGCTCCTCAGCGGCCGCGGGCGACGTGTTCGCCTGCGTGCCGGTCGGCTTGAACGGCAGCCCGAAATTCACCGATGGATCGACGAAGGCGGTGACGGCCGCGAACGGTATGACCAGGCGCTCGCGCTTGCCGCCGAAACTGAGCGAGACGGTGAAGGCGTCGCCGTGCACCGCCAGGTCCCAATACTGGTGCTGTAGGACTATGGTCATTTCGTCCGGGTGCTGCTGGCGCAGTCGCTGCGCGATGGTCACATCGGGCGCCTTGGTGCGAAATCTGATGTAGAAATGGTGGTCGCCGGGCAGGCCGCGCTCGGCCGCCAGGCTCACCGCCTGGCGGACGACACCGCGCAGGGCGGTCTCGACCATGACGTCGTAGCGCAGCTCGTCCTCGGCCATACCCGCTCTCCTACTCCGGTCGGTGAGCCCCGCGCGCGGAGGCGCACGGGGCCGGTATCAGGCGTTGGGGGGCTTCTGTTGCCCGGCGCCCCCCGGGCCGCGCTTGCCTATTGATTAGGCAGCGAGTGCCATACGATGATTGTCGTTGGCGTCTATAGATTAGCCCGATAACGGCGGTACCATGCCGAGCAAAAAACTGGCCTTTACACGCGCGTCGATCCTGTTTCGCCCCCATTCGTAGACCGCTCCGCTGTGTCGCAAATGGTGGAGGCGCCGGGTACTGCCCCCGGGTCCGCTGCGCTTATTTCACCAGCCGTTTATCGCCATAGTCGGGAAAACCCGACGCCTTATAATGTAGGCGAATCGGGCGCCCGATTAAAGGCTGGATCCACACGGTTATTCAGGTTCGGGCGGCGCGGGTGATGCTGGGTTTTGACGTTATCCACAGGCTGTTGGCCTCATGTCCACATTCGGCAGATGTGCGCCCGCGATTCTCGTTAAGTTATCCCCCGCTGTGAATTTGGGTCAAAAGAGCTGCGCAAGTCACGCCCCCAGCCCTCTGGCCGCACGCGCGATCGGCGCACGATGACCGCAAACGACGCCCGTAAAGCAGACCCGGCGTCACCGGCAGCTGACCCCCAGGCTGAAATTGATCAGCTCCGATCCGAGTCCAGTCGGACGCGGCGCGCTACCGTCGAGGCGCTGGAAGAAGTGCTCTATGAGCCACTGCCGGTCCTCGACCATGGCTTTGTCCGGGTCGTCGACTACATGGGCGACGATGCGGCGATCGTGCAGGCTGCGCGCGTCTCCTACGGCAAGGGTACGCGTCAGGTGAGCCAGGACCGCGGTCTGATCCGCTATCTGATGCGCCACCGGCACACGACGCCGTTCGAAATGTGTGAGATCAAATTTCACGTCAAGCTGCCCATCTTCGTCGCCCGCCAGTGGATCCGTCACCGCACCGCCAACGTGAACGAGTACTCTGCGCGCTACTCGATCATGGAGGATGAATTCTACATTCCGGACGCGGCGCACCTGGCGGCACAATCGATTGCCAACCGTCAGGGGCGCGAGGCCTCGCTCAGTTCCGCCGATGCCAAGCGCGTCCTTTCTATTTTACGCGAGGATTCCGCGACAACCTTCAGACATTACGAAGAGATGTTGAATGAGCGCATTGATGGAAGCGTCGTCGACCCAAACCGCAAAGGCCTGGCCCGGGAGCTGGCGCGAATGAACCTGACGCTCAACGTCTATACGCAATGGTATTGGAAGATCGACCTTTTCAACCTGCTCCACTTCCTGTCGTTGCGGGCTGACCCGCACGCCCAGTATGAGATCCGCGCCTACGCCGATGTTATGCTCGACACCGTGCGTCGATGGGTGCCGCTGGCCTATGAGGCGTTCGAGGACTACGTTCTGCACGGCGCCCACTTGTCACGGGCGGCGCTCGATGCCGTGCGGCGTCTCCTCGCCGGCGACGAATTGAAGCAAGCCGATACCGACCTAAGCCCACGCGAATGGCGCGAGCTGATGGCGTTGCTCGGCCGCGACGCGTAGTTTCGAGACAACCTCGTCCCGAACGCGCTCTGATTATTCCGCCAGGTCGTTCTGAAAATCCGCCGGACCGGCTATCGGCCGGACCGGCTATCGGCAGGGCCGTCAGCCTGCGGGGGAAGGCCGTAGACCGGCCCGGCGGTCTCATAGCGGGCGGGACGGGGCATTGCCCCACCCATACTGCTGCCTCCAAGGCTGGCTTATGCGGAGGTGAAGCCAAGCACCGCGGGCATTAGGGTAGCCGCCCGCGATTATTGGAGGTGCAATTGCCGTTCAGAGTGAAAGTCGCCCGGACACAAGGCAAAACACAGCATTGTCACGTGAGATCAAGTTAACGCGAGCGACCTATGCATCCTGCGCTGCGGTGACTGGATATTCGCTCAAGATCGGGTAGGCAAAAGCCTGCGGTTGCACGTCATCCACATATACATGTGGGCAAATAGCGCCGTGATATCCACAAGCGCCGCGCTGGCTGCGAATACTCGGTGCGCCTCTTCATTTTCCCAGTACGTAACAGCGATGCGCTTGGGTGTCGCTGCTTCACCGGTCAGTTGCGCGCGCAGAAAACCGGGTTGCCGGCCCAGGATCGGCACGGCCCGGTCGCGGAAGGTCTCCACCGCTTCGGCCCGGCACTCGGGCTTGCAGTGCCAATGGGCGGTTCGAATGAACCGTCCCTATCCGCTTGACGCATACACCCACTAGGGATAGGTTGTGTGCGTACAACGGATAGTGGGTCATGGACGTTCTCGACCGCACCGACCTGCCCTTCCCGCAATCCCTCCCCGAGTTTCAGCGACTTTTCTCCGACGATGCGGCGTGCGCCGCCTACCTGGAAAGGGCTCGCTGGGGTGACGGGTTCGCCTGCCCGCGCTGCGGCGTCGTGGGTGAACCTTTCCGCATCGCCACGCGGCCTGGCGTCCTGACCTGTCGCGCTTGCCGCCGCCAGACGGGATTGACCGTCGGCACGGTCATGGAGCGCAGCCACACGCCTTTGAGCACGTGGTTTTGGGCCGCCTATCTGGTCGCCAGCCAGACGCCGGGCATGTCGGCGGTGCAGTTTCAGCGGCAGCTTGGGCTGACGCGGTACGAAACCGCCTTCGGCATCCTGCATAAGCTCCGCGCGGGTATGGTGCGGCCCGATCAGGATCGGATCGGTGCCAGGGCAGGAGAGCATGTCGAGGTGGACGAAACCTATGTTGGAGGCCGGATGCGTGGTGAAGGCCGAGGCGTTCACCACAAGACGCTGGTGGCTGCTGCCGTCGAAGTCAGCCACAGGGAGCCCGGCACCGCGCAGGACAAGCGGAAGGATGGCCGCTACGCCGGGCGTGTGCGGCTGTCCGTCGCTGCCGACCGCAGCGCCGATTCGCTATGTGGCTTCGTCGAGAACGCCGTTATGCCGGGGTCGCTGATCGTCACCGACGATTGGAGTGGCTATGGCAGCTTGCGGACACGCGGCTGTGATCACCACGCCATTGCCGAATGCGGCGACCCCGAGGTGGCCGAAGAGTTCATGCCGATCATCCACCTCGTCTTCAGCAACCTGAAGAATTGGCTCAGTGGCATCCACCATGGCGTGAGCGCAAAGCATCTACAAGCCTACCTCAATGAGTTCACGTTCCGCTTCAACAGGCGGTTTTACCCGTTCAACGCCTTCCGCTCATTGCTCGGAATCGCAGGAGAGGCCGAGGCTCCAACCTACGCCGAGCTATATTCCGGCGAGTGGAAGCATCCTACATGTAGTGGGTGTACGAATTAACCGGATAGGCACGCAACAAACTTGCCCGCCGGATTGGACCGGCCCCGACAAACATCCCAGGGTCGGGGGCAGCGCAATCACTTGTTGATGGCCTCGGTCGCGCTCTTGATGCTGCCGGTGGTGTGCTTCATTTTCGCGCTCGTGCTCTTGGACGGTGCGCCGCTGAAACCGATTTCGGCGGCCGAACCGGTCACCGTTGGCGCGGCCCAGCAGCCCGTTGACGAAGTCCGGCGTGTCTGATTCTGTCTGAACATAGAGATTTAGACGGGCGTCGTGCGATGGCATTGAGACGACAGAGCGAGGTTCAGGGTGACCTCGTGGTGACATGGGCGGAGATGCCGCGTTCGCCTGGACACGCGTTTTTCGACCGGCTGCATGAGTTGCTGACCGAGTCTGGCTTTGACGGCTTCGTGGAGGCGACGTGCAAGCCATACTACGCACCTCGGATGGGGGCTCCTTCGCTGCCGCCGGGGCGTTATTTCCGGATGCACATGATCGGCTATTTCGAGGGCATCGGCAGCGAGCGCGGCATCGCTTGGCGCTGTTCGGATTCGCTGTCGCTTCGCGCGTTTCTGCGGTTGGCGAACCGGGACAAGGTTCCCGATCATTCCTGGTTGTCGAAGACGCGCGGCCGGCTGCCGCACGAGGTCCATGAAAAGGTTTTCGACTGGGTTCTGGCTCTCGTCGCCGCGCGCGGTCTGGTGAAGGGCGAGCGGATCGGCGTCGACGGCTCGACGATGGAAGCCAACGCCGCCCTGCGAGCCATCGTGCGGCGCGATAGCGGCGAGACCTATCGCGAGATGCTGACGCAAATGGCGAAGGAGAGTGGCGTCGAAACGCCGACGATCGACGACCTCGTCCGGCTCGATCGCCGGCGGAAGGGCAAGAAGCTTTCGAACAAGGATTGGACGAGCCCGACCGATCCTGATGCGAAGATCGCGCGGATGAAGGACGGCACCACGCATCTGGCCTACAAGCCCGAGCACGCGGTCGATCTCGACACCGGCGTCATCGTTGCGGCACCGATCTATCCAGCCGATGAAGGCGACACGACGACTTTGCCTGGGACGCTGGAGGCGGCCGCGCGCAACCTCGCCGAGGTCGGCCTGGCTCCAACACGGGCAGAGCCCTGCAGTCTCGTTGGCGACAAGGGCTATCATTCACGCGAGGGGCTGAAAGACCTCGACGGCGGCGTCTGGAAAACGCGGATCTCCGAGCCGGAGCCCGCCAACGGCTATCTGCGCTGGCATGGCGACCAGGCGGCACGTCAGGCTGTCTACGCCAACCGGGCGCGATTGAAGTCCGGCGTCGCGCGGAACGCCATGCGCAGGCGCGGTGAGATGGTCGAGCGCAGCTTCGCCCATGTCCTCGACCGTGGCGGCATGCGCCGCGCGTTGCTGCGGGCGCGCGAGAACGTCCACAAACGCTACCTGATCCATGTCGCCGGGTTCAATCTCGGCATTCTGATGCGCGCGCTGTTCGGATCAGGCACGCCGAGGGAGGCTGCGAGTGCAAAGAGCACCCTTTTGTTCGTTATTCAGTTCGATGCTGCCCTGGCGATCGCCATCGTGGCGAACATCGAAGGCAAACCAGCCATGCTCGTTATCATCATCATCGTCGCCCCCGAAACCGATTGATCAAAGCGCGACTTCATCACCGGGCTGCCAGGCACCGACATCGCCGCGCCTGGATTAGGCTGACTGGTAGGGGAGTGGGCTTCGAGCCCACGGCCTGCCGCTTATCTGGCACTACGGGGTATAAACCCGCCGCTCTACCGCTAAGCTACTCCCCTTCGACTGACCGTATGCTGGCCGCCGCGCGGGCGGCTCAGCGCGGTATTCGAAAGGCGGGCGTAGCGGTTCGAATCATCGTGAGATCATGAACCGGGGCGCGAAACGGGCAACCACCCGGCGCGGGTAATCCGCGCAACTGACGCCGTTAGTGGATTGATTCCAACGTTTGGAACCCTCGGTTTCGGGCTGCGGTGATGTCGTCGGGGTCGGCTTTCCATATGAATGGCTGTGGGTTGGCCGCATTGTATTCGCGGACGAAGCGGTTGATTGCGGCCTGGAGATCGACGACGGAATGGAAGGCGCCGTGCTTGAGCCGCCGCCGGGTGAGTTTTGCGAAGAAGCCCTCGACGGCATTGAGCCACGAGCAGGAGGTCGGTGTGAAGTGGAAAGTCCAGCGCGGATGGCGGGCGAGCCAGGCGCGGACCTTGTCCTTGTTGTGCGCCGCGTAGTTGTCGACGATCGCGTGGATGGCCTTGTCCGCCGGCACCGTGCGCTCGATGCGGTTGAGGAAGCGGATGAACTCCTGATGGCGGTGGCGCTGCATGTTCTGGCCGATCACCGTTCCGTCCAGAACGTTGAGCGCCGCAAACAGCGTGGTCGTGCCGTGCCGTTTGTAGTCATGGTGCCGGCGCGTCCCTTCTTCATCGGCAGACCGGCGGTCGAGCGCCTGGATCTGTGACTTCTCATCGATCGACAACACCACCGCATGGGCCGGCGGGTCGACATACAGGCCGACGATATCGGTGAGTTTCTCGGCGAAGGCAGGGTCGGTCGACAGCTTGAAGTTGCGCCAGCGGTGCGGGCTGAGACCGTGAGCCTTCCAGATCGCCTGCACCGTCGAGGCGGCAATACCGGCCGCCCTGGCCATCGCGCGCAACGTCCAGTGGGTCGCCTCAAACGGCGGCGGTTGCTGCGTCAGGCGCACGATCTCGGCGACACGATCGAGCGGGACCGGCGCCTTGCCGGGCGCATACCACAGCAAAATACGGAATCCCAATTCGGACTCTTTCGTTCCAATCCCTCCACTAGATCGCATTGTCGGCCCGCAGCACGTGCCACACGGTGCGGATCAATATGCGAACGTCAAACCAGATCGACCAGTTGTCGATGTAGAACAAGTCGTGCTCGACGCGTCTTTGGATCTTGGCAATGGTGTCCGTCTCTCCGCGCCAGCCGTTGACCTGCGCCCAGCCAGTGATGCCGGGTTTGACCCGATGACGGGCGGCATAACGATGTACGACCTCTTCGAACAGCCGGCCTTCGGCCTTGGCCGAAAGCGCGTGCGGCCGTGGACCCACGAGCGACATCCTGCCACCGAGCACGTCGAGCAACTGAGGTAGCTCATCGAGGCTGGTACGCCGCAGGATGCGGCCAATCCGTGTAACACGGGGATCGCCACGGCGCGCCTGTACGGCACCGGCGGCATCCGTCGCATCGGCAAACATCGTACGAAACTTCCACACCGGGATCAGGCTATTGTTGAAACCCTTACGGGTTTGCCGGAACAGTACCGGACCGGGTGAGTCGATCTTGATGGCCACGGCGATCATTGCCGTCAGCGGCGCCAGAATGACCAGCAAGACCGCCGCAAGCACGATGTCCTCCACCGCCTTGGAAAACCGCGACCACCCCGAAATGGGGCGGTCGAACAGTCTGAGCATGGGCAATTCGGCGAACTCCGCAAACGTGCCCCCTCCGAAGCCATGGCCGGCCAGGTCCGGCGCCAGTCGGACGGGCACTGGTGTGAGCGCCAGCTCAACGTGCGCAGCCGCCGTTCCGCGACCCACGGGAGCGCGATGATCACAAGGTCGATCAGACCCTGCCGGATCAGACCCATCAAATCGTCGGTCGTGCCAAGGACGTCCAGCCTCTGTACTCGCGCGCGACACGCGTCTTGCGGTCATCGACAAACCCGACAACACGAACGCGAGGATCGCTCTCGGCCAACATGTGCGCAGCCAACGCGTGGCCCTGACGGCCGGCGCCGACAATGACAGCGCGGCGCGAGAATCGACCGGACCGCGCCGCCGATCGTATCCACACGCCAGCGACGATCCGGCAGACCGCGATCGCCCAGGCGGACACGCCGAGCCAGCCGACGGCCCAGACGCGCGAGTATACGGTCGATATCTTGAATGCAAACGCGATCGCCAGCACCGCGCCGAACGCCAGCACCCAGGCCAGTATCGCACCACCGATGCGCATCCGTTCGACGACCAGATGCTCCGCCGAATAGGCGCCGAGACGGTCGGCTATCACCCCGGACAAGATCAATCCAACGCACACTGCGGCGATGTACTGGCTCTGTGAACTGGCGGGGCCCGGATGAACGTAGACCAAATAGACGCCGAGGCCGCACAGCTCGACGATCGCCTGCTCTACGACACGCAGCACCCCCGACAACAGCGCCGGTGATAGCGGCTCAAGGGCCGGGACGGGCGCGGCCACTCGGTGGCCAGCCTCGCCGATCTTGATGGGATCGATTGCACTCGCCTCGGTCGTTTCAAATGCCGGGGCGCGCATCAGCAACCGAAATCGCGGACGGAGTGCGCCGCGGCACCGTCGATTGATGTCTTAGGATGGACTCGTATCGATGTCTAGACGGTTACCTTCGGCACCACCGCGCCTTGTCCCAAGGCATACCATCGGCGCCGTTGTAGGGCACGGGCCCGATTCACTTGCGCGCCGCTGCGCCGACGGCGCGCCTCGGGCTCCCTCGTCCCGAGCATCTCACCTGTCGACATGTCGCCGGCCCGTTAACCAGTTTGATTTATCCGTGATGGGCGAGACGTGGTGGTTGGCCACAACAGCCTCGCCCGGATCGCGCGCCGGCCACTGGAGCCACCGGCCGTGCAGCCCGAGCAGGCGGCTGGATCGGCACGCCCGTTCGGTCTATATCCCGGCGGCAATCGCCGCGATAACGCGGATGGAGCCAAAGAATGCTGCGCAAACGCGTACTGGTAACGGGCGGCGCCGGATTTCTCGGATCGCATCTTTGCGAGCAGCTTGTCGCAATGGGGCACGACGTTCTGTGCGTCGACAACTACTTCACAGGATCGAAGGACAACATCGCCGGCCTGCTCGATCGTTCGCATTTCGAGGCGCTGCGTCACGATGTCACGTTTCCCCTCTTTGTCGAGGTCGACGAGATTTACAATCTGGCCTGCCCAGCGGCGCCCATTCACTATCAATTCGATCCGGTGCAGACGACCAAGACCAGCGTTCACGGCGCTATCAACATGCTGGGACTGGCAAACGGCTGAAGGCCAAGATCCTGCAAGCGTCGACGTCGGAGGTGTACGGGCCCGATCGGCCCGCGCGCCTGCTACGATGAAGGCAAGCGATGCGCCGAGACCTTGTTTTTCGACTACCAAAGACAGCACGGTCTAAACATCCGCGTTGCGCGCATTTTCAACACCTATGGGCCGCGCATGCATCCGAATGACGGCCGAGTCGTCTCCAACTTCGTGGTGCAGGCGCTCGCCGGCGAGCCCATCACCCTCTACGGCGACGGGCACCAGACGCGCTCATTCTGCTATGTCGACGATATGGTCACGGCGCTGATCACGCTGATGGATGCGCCCGACGATCTATGCAGGCCAGTGAATCTTGGCAATCCCAGCGAGGTCTCGATACGCGCGCTAGCAACGAAGATCGTCGAGATGACGGGCTCGCGCGCGGAACTCACATTCGAACCGCTACCGGAGGACGATCCGGTACAATGCTGTCCCGACATCTCGCTCGCCCGCAGAACGCTCAACTGGGAGCCGAGCGTACAGCTTGAGGACGGGCTCGCCCGCATAATCGACTACTTCGCCCGACAGCTGGAGCAAACGAACTCCGCACGTAACGGCCGATGCGCCTCAAACCGCCAAATGACACACCGCATCCCTCCAACTCGCAGGCCGCTGCGAGCGAGGAACCTAACGCAGTCGCGCTGGCTGATATGGGTCTGCAGATGCGTTTGGCTTGCTAGGCTCCGGACCCATAAATCGCTTGAGCCGACGCGGCGCGATGTGATTCACGCTCCCAAACTGCGGGAGTGTTGCGATGGACGATACGTTCTGGCTGAGCGAGGAACAGTTTGCGCGGCTCGTGCCGCATCTGTCGACGGATACGCGCGGCAAGCCGAGAGTCGACGACCGCCGCGTTATAAGCGGTATCATCCATGTGTTGAAGTCCGGCGGACGTTGGGTCGATGCGCCGTCCGTCTATGGCCCGCGCAAGACGCTCTACAATCGCTTCGTGCGGTGGGCGGCCAAAGGCGTGTGGACAGGGATATTCCACGCTCTGGCTTCGGCGGGTGGGCCGCCGGCGCAAGTGTTGATCGATTCCTCGGCGGTGAAGGCTCATCGCTGCGCCTCGGGCGGCAAAGGGGGGAGCACACGCAGGCCATTGGCCGCTCCCGCGGCGGGCGCACCACGAAGATCCATGCGCTGACCGATGGCCTCTGCCGCCCGTTCGCCTTCCTGCTGACCGGCGGCCAAGTGGCGGACTGCACAGCGGCCGCTGCTGGAGCGGATGCCGGCCACCTCGATCCTGACTGGCGACAAGGGCTATGACAGCGACGCCGTTCGCCGCAAGATCGAGAGCAGAGGCGTCGCTCCGAACATCCCGCCGAAGGCCAACCGCCGCTGGAAGCCGTGCTTCAGCCCGGCGCTCTATCGCGACCGCAACGCCATCGAGCGCATGTTCGGCCGGCTGAAAGACTTCCGCAGAATCGCAACCCGCTATGACCGCCTCGCCCAAAACTTCCTCGCCGCCGTCTGTCTCGCCGCTACCGTCAGCTAATGGTTATGAGTCCGGACCCTAGCACGGCCGTATATGGAGTCGGCGCACCAGCGCAACGGTGGGAAGTGTGCGCTCAGTCTCCGCAGGCGCCGGGAAAGCCCAAGCAACGCACGGTAACGCAGAGGCAGTTGCGGGTCGCCGCCGGCGCCGGCGCTGGTGAAAAAGTAACCGTCGACCTCGATTTGTGCCGGACCGATCGCTTGCGCCAGCGCCGAGAGGACGTCGGGCTGCGACCAATACCGCATCTGAAAGGAGCTTGAATTCTTCGGTTCGCGAAACCCTCGTCGCAGCTGATTGATGACGTTTCGCGGTCCCATCCGGCTGGCAAATTGGAGATCGGCGCGAGCGCCGGGAGCCAGCACGCGACCTGCGTCGGCCAGCACCAGCCGGACGTCGTCGCGCGCCAGATGCTGCAGCATGGCGTAGGAATGGACCACATCGACGCTGCCGCTTCGGAATGGCAGGTGGCGGGCGTCGCCGACCAGAAAACTAGCCTCCACTCCAAACTGCGCCGCCACGCGCCCGGCGGCACGGACCAAGTCCAGATTCGGATCGACTCCCACCGGGCGATAACCCAGCCGCGCGGCTGCCAGGCACCAGCGCCCCCATCCACAACCGAAAATCTCGCCTTTCCACGGCGGTGATGTCATCTCGATCACCGCACCCACGTCTCGCGCCGCCTGGAATGTGCGCGCGCACGATCCGATGAAACCGTGCACAACTGTCGGCGTCCGACCGCGAACATGGCGCCGGATCCAGCGGGCCGCCAGCCGGTCATGGACGGCTTCTCCCCAATGCGGCCGACGAAGGACACGGTTCGCGAACTCGGGAAGCCATCCCGACACCGAAGCGACGAAGCGCGGATCCAACTCGCGCATGCGCCGCTTCTCCAACAAACCGACCACTCGCGCGCGAAGAGTCTGCGGCAGCAGACTGACGTGCCGATAGGGGAAGCGCTCCGGCTTGTAGTACATGCCGGTCAAGAAAGTCACAGCGGTCTGATGATGCTGAGAGGCGTAAGCCACTTGATAGGCAATGCCCTGCTTCGCCGGGTGTGATACGATTATTTGGCGGTCGAGGGATGCGCTTATGTTCATGACAAAACGTTTCTGATACGCGCCGAGTGGATCAGGCAGACTCAGTAGATTGGATACAAGTACCCGTTTTCCGAACGTGCAATCACGCCGCTCCTGAGCGCAAGCCCGTCAGATGACAATACCACGCATAGCATTCATCCTGGGCGATCTTTGCCCGTATGGCGGTGTTGCCGATTACACTAATCTGCTGTCTCGGGCCCTGGTCGAACGCGGATGCCGCTGCCTGCTTGTCGCGATCAACGATCACGGGCGCAACGAGGATCGCCCGAAAAAGGGTGATGTGATGCGGATTCCTCAATCGCTGGATTGGCCGAGCCGAGTGCAGGAAGCCACCACCGCATTGAAGGCGTTTCAACCGGATTGGGTAAGCTGGCAGATGGTGCCGTACAGCTACAATCCGAAGGGCATCCTTCTAAGAGAAGGCGCGATGCTTGCCCGCTTGTTGCGGCCGCACCGAGTCCAGATCATGGTGCATGAACTATGGGTCGGCGACTATCCGGACCTATCGGTCAGAGGTCGCCTGATCCGCCCGATGCAAAAATTCGGTCTGTTGCGCACCGTCGGCGCGGTACAGCCAACGTTAGTCCATACGTCGATCATGCTTTACCGGTCGCGTCTCCGAGCCGCGGGGATCCGGGCCAATATGCTTCCGCTGTTTGGAAATGTGCCGGTTGGAGCGAAAAGTGCCGACAACTGGCTCTGGCCGATCCTACGCGCCGCCGAGATCGCGTTCGATCCGGCCCACCGCTCCGATTGGTGGATGTTTGGCGTTTTCGGCGCCATCCATTCGAATTGGCCCGCCGAGCCGCTCCTGCACAGCCCATGCGAGAGCGCGCGGCGCGTCGGCAAACGTGCAGCGCTGCTCAGTTTTGGGCGAGCCGGTGACCGCACGCGCCTGACCCATTGGCGGCGTGCGATCCCGACGCTTGCTGTCGTCGAGCTGGGAGAGATGCCCGCAACCAAGATATCCGAGCTATTGAACACCATCGACTTCGGCCTGGCGGCAACGCCGCAGTGCGCCCTCGGCAAGAGCGGCGCCGTCGCCGCGATGATCGAGCATGGCGTGCCGGTGATCGCCAATCATGGATATGCGCGGCCCGGCATCGATCCGTCCGAGGACATACCGCTCACCTTTCGCGCTGACAGCGACCTGGAAAGCCTGCTCACTCATCCACCGCTGCGAACGCCAATCGGTGCGCGCGTGAACAGCGTGCGCGATCAGTTGCTGGCGGAAATGGAGGAAGCGGAGCGCCCGGTCACGCATCAATGATCCTGCTGAAGACCGCCAGGTAGCGCGCCGCAACGGCCGCCGCGGTGTGCTTTGCCACATGCATCGATCCGGCAGCGCGAAGGCGGTCCAATTCCTGTGGTTCGCTCAACAATGCCGCCAGCGTGTCGGCCAGCGCCTGCGCGTCGCCGGCCGGGAATATGCGGCCACCGGGTCCAATGGCCTCCGGTAGCCCGCCGTCGTCAGAACCAACGACCACGCAACCGCATGCCATCCCTTCGAGCGCCACAACGCCGAAGCCTTCGTTGAGCACGGTCGGTACGACCATCAATTTGGCCTCGTTAAGCGTCTCCACCAGCGCATCGTCCGGCAGCCCGCCGAGAAACTGAACCTGATCGCTTAACGTCAGACGCTGACTGAGGGCGCGCAGCGTTTCCTCTTCCGGGCCCCGCCCGATGATCGCGACGCTGGGAAAAAAATCACGGTGGCGTAGTGCGGCGAGTGCTTTCAGCAGGACATCGACGCCCTTGTCCGTCACCAATCGACCGACAAACACCATATCGAGTGCGCGGTCGCCCCGTTGGTCCGTTTGAACCGAACATCGTCATATGGGTTGTGAATCACCCTTGCCGCGCGCCCGATGTCAGCCGGGAGGTCGTCCCGGACCGCCTGACTGACCGCAATCACCTCGCACAACCGCAACACTCGAACCTTGGCGTGCGTGCGCCAGTCGCGAACGCCGCGCGCGTGTCCATAAAACCCGAACTGGGCAACAATCGTCGGCCGGTTGACCAGAACTCGTGGCCAGCCGAGACGCAGGCTGAGTCCGTTCTGCAAATGGATGTCGCACCAACGCAGGCACGTCAGCAGCGCCGCCGCTTTTGGCGTGCGAATGACCTCGAAGGGCCAGGCATCAGGCTCGGAGGACGGCGTTGTGGTTACCAGTTTGACGTCGTGACCTTGGCGGACAAACGCCTCCGCGAGCAAACGGGACACGGTCTCCGCGCCACCGATGCTCGGAGCGAACGCATAGGAGCCGATCAGTATGCGCATGGCACCCAAAACGCTGGCTGGCGGGCATCGATTAGGCGCGGGATCGTCACGGAAACACAAGGACAGTCGCCGGACCCGCGCAAAGTGCGTCACGCGCCGCAGGCGTGCAAGCGTGAAGCGTCGCGAACCGCCACGCTCCATCGCGCGGCGATTGACCCCGGCGCCCATCGCGGTCAGTGTGTTCGCGGAGTCGATGCCGGCGCAGCAGGAGTGCCCATCATGGCAGGCAATTGGTGCGGTTGTGTTGGCACTGCGGCCGCGTTGTGGCTGACGGTCGTTTCGATGCCTGCGTCTGCGCAAATGCCGGTCGATGCGCGCGGTCGTCGCGGATCCCAAGAGCCCGCAGAGACACGTCTGGCGGGCACATATTGTCCTTCTCAGCGGCGAGGGTCTGGGCACCTCGGCGATCATGACCGAGACCGGCAAGTCCAAGACCTGCGTGTGGCGCTGGCAAGAGCGGTTCATGCACGAGGGTGTCGGCGGCCTGCTTCGCGACAAGTCCCGTCCGCCCGGCAAGGCGCCGGTCCCGCTCGATCGTGTCGCCGAGATCGTGCGCCTGACGCAGCAACCGCCGCCGTTTGAGGCGACCCACTGGACGTTGCGCGCGATCGCCAGGGCGGCCGGTATTGCCGCCTCGACGGTGCAGGCGATCTGGAAGGCTCACGGTCTCAGCCCGCACCGCTGGCGCAACTTCAAGCTGTCGACCGACCCTGCCTTCGCCGAGAAACTCACCGATATCGTCGGCCTGTATGTCGACCCGCCGGCCCATGCGGTGGTGTTGTCGATCGATGAGAAGTCACAGATCCAGGCGCTCGACCGCCGGTCTGCCGATGAAGAAGGGACGCGCCGGCACCATGACTACAAACGGCACGGCACGACCACGCTGTTTGCGGCGCTCAACGTTCTGGACGGAACGGTGATCGGCCAGAACATGCAGCGCCACCGCCATCAGGAGTTCATCCGCTTCCTCAACCGCATCGAGCGCACGGTGCCGGCGGACAAGGCCATCCACGCGATCGTCGACAACTACGCGGCGCACAACAAGGACAAGGTCCGCGCCTGGCTCGCCCGCCATCCGCGCTGGACTTTCCACTTCACACCGACCTCCTGCTCGTGGCTCAATGCCGTCGAGGGCTTCTTCGCAAAACTCACCCGGCGGCGGCTCAAGCACGGCGTCTTCCATTCCGTCGTCGATCTCCAGGCCGCAATCAACCGCTTCGTCCGCGAATACAATGCGGCCAACCCACAGCCATTCATAACGAAAGCCGACCCCGACGACATCATCGCAGCCCGAAACCGAGGGTTCCAAACGTTGGAATCAATCCACTAGTAGGAACACGAGAAGGTCCCTCAGGTAGGGAGGGCTAGCGACGATGAGCCTCGTCTCCTCATCCTCCGTCAAGAAGCGAGTGGTCTGCGGTCGCCCCGATTTCTTGGGGATGTACGGAGGCCGTTGCAGCGTCGATCGCCTTCATGGCGTCGAAATTGCGGTTGACGGTCGATGGCGAGAGACCAGCTCCGAGGAGGCGATCAGCCCAATCCGAGACTCTCGCCAAGGCCTCAAGCGGTGTCTCAGAGCCAAAGTCTCTGCGGATGCGCTCTAGGAGGTAGAGCGTATTCTGTGCGGAGCGTTTTCTGCCGCGGGGGACGATGATAGTCGACCAATAGCGATCAAGCGCCTCATCCAACGTCATCGACACTGATTGGCCCAGCGTCGCTTGGTCGTAGATTTGGCTGCGCCAGCGTCGCTCGAGTTCTAGCGGCTCGCGCTTGTTCGAAGTCCCGGACGATTTCCTGAAGCGTTGGCCACTGTACGTGAATTCGATGATCCAGTTTTGGCTCTTCGGCCCGCGGTAAACCGGCATTGCACTACCCCGAGCGATGTGGATATCATATTTCCGCCCGCACACGCACAAATACGGCGGAATTACCGGCGGAATTTTACGAATAATGTGAGGGGTTTAGCTGGTCGGGGAGAGAGGATTTGAACCTCCGGCCCCCACGTCCCGAACGTGGTGCTCTACCAGGCTGAGCTACTCCCCGGACCGAGGCCGGGTATATAGACCGCACCCGGCGCTAAGGCAACGTCGCCAAGCCGCTGTGGACCCGTCTGGCGATGCCCAGCGGTAGCGACCGCGTCAGCCCAGCAGCATGTTGTTAACGGTCTCTGGGAGGCGCACGGTCAGGCCGTCGAGCGCCAGCGTGATAATGATCTGGCAGCCGAGCCTGGAGGTGCGGGTCAGGCCAAAGGCGAGATCGAGCATGTCCTCCTCGTCCTCGGACGGCTCCTGCAGCCGGTCGTACCAACCGGGATCGACAATGACGTGACACGTCGAGCAGGCGAGCGAGCCCTCGCACGCGCCTTCGATATCGATCCCGTGGCGGTGGGCAATCTCCATCACCGAAAGCCCCAGCGGCGCCTCGACCTCGCGGCGCGTGCCGTCGGGCTCGATGAACACCATCACCGGCGTGCTCACCGCTTCGGTCTGCGCGGCGCCGGCAAGTTCGGGTGCGTCCATGCCCTCAGACGTGGAAGGACTCGCCGCAGCCGCAACGGCCCTTTTCGTTCGGGTTGTGGAATTCGAAGCCGGATTTGAACTGGCCCTCGGTGTAGTCCATCTCCGAGCCGATCAGGAACATCACCGCCGCCGGATCGATGAAGATCGTCACGCCGTTTGCTTCGATGACCTCTTCGAACTGGCGCGGCCCATCGGCATACTCGACGACGTAGCTCTTGCCGGAGCAGCCGCGCGTATCGATGCCGACACGCAAGCCCGCGACCGGCCGGTCGGCGCCCGCGATCAGCGTGCGCACCCGCTCCACAGCGGCGTCGGTCAGCGTAATCACCTGCCCAGCCATGGTGCTAGCCTCGCTCCAAATCGTTAAAACATATCCAGCGCCAGGCGCGCTTCATCGGACATGCGTTCCGGAGTCCACGCCGGCTCCCAAATCAACTGCACTTCGACCTTGCCGATGCCTTCCACCGCCGCCACGGTATCGGCGACTTCCTGCGGCATCGAGGCGGCGACCGGGCACGCCGGTGTGGTCAGGGTCATAACCACCGTCGCGGCGCCGGCGTCGTCCACCGAGACATCATAAATCAAGCCCAGGTCGTAAATGTTAACGGGGATTTCCGGATCGAACACCGATTTCAGCGCCACGACCGCCGCTTCCTTGTCGGCCGCCGGAACCTCGGGCGGCTTGGGCGTGCCGGCATTGGCGACCGCATCATCACCGCCGGCACCATGGCCGCCGAAGACCGGGTCGTACATTACGCGCATATCATGCATTGTTCCGAGCCTTCCTCATCCCGCCTATTCCGTCGTTACGTCATCCTGGCCATGTAGGGCCGCATTCATCGTGTGCCAGGCCAGCGTCGCGCATTTGACCCGCACTGGAAACCCGCGCACGCCCGATAGCACCTGTAACCGATCCATTTCGTCGTCCAATCCATCGGCCGCCGGCGCCTCGGCCTCGCCCGTGCACATATTGTGGAATCGGCGATAGAGCGTTTCCACCTCCGCCAGGCGCTTGCCGCGGATCATCTCGGTCATCATCGAGGCCGACGCCATCGAGATGGCGCAGCCATTGCCGACGAAAGAAGCGTCCGCAACGCACCCGTCGTCGTCGACCTTCACGAATACGGTCAGCCGGTCGCCACACAGGGGATTATTGCCATGCGCATGGTTGCTCGCGTCGTCAGCAGCGCGGAAATTGCGCGGGCGCTTGCCGTGATCGAGGATCACCTCCTGATAGAGTTCGCGCAGATCGTCCAGCATCAGGCGAAAATCTCCCGCACCGTCTCCAGCGCGTTGGCCAAGGCGTCGGCGTCGGCGCGCGTATTGTACAGACCGAACGATGCCCGCGCCGCCGCCGGAATACCCATGCGCTCCATCAACGGCAGGGCGCAATGATGACCGGCGCGGATCGCCACGCCAGCGCGGTCGACAATAGTGGCGATGTCGTGCGGGTGGGCGCAGTCGAGCGTGAAGGATATAACGCTAGCCTTGCCCGGCGCGGTGCCGATCACCTTCAACCCTTCGACCGCCGACAGCCGCTGGGTGGCATAACGCAACAGATCGGCCTCATGGGCGCCGATGCTGTCGAGACCCATGTCGTTGACATAGTCGATCGCCGCGCCGAGCCCGATAGCCTGCGCGATCGCCGGCGTACCGGCCTCGAACTTGTGCGGCAGATCGGCCCAGGTACTGCGCTCGAAACTGACGGTCTTGATCATCTCCCCGCCGCCCATGTAGGGCGGCATGGCGTTCAGCAGATCCGCCTTGCCGTACAACACGCCGATGCCCGACGGGCCGTAGAACTTGTGGCCGGAGAAGACATAGAAATCGCAGTCCAGCGCCTGCACGTCGACCGGCATGTGCATCACCGCCTGACAGCCGTCGATCAGCACCTTGGCGCCGGCGTCGTGCGCGAGCTTGACGACGTCCTCCACCGGCACGACGGTGCCCAGCACGTTGGAGACATGGGTCAGCGCCACCAGCTTGGTGCGCGATCCCAAGAGCCTTTCGAACTCGTCGAGCAGGAACACGCCATCGTCGGAGACCGGCGCGACTTTCAGCACGATCCCCTTTTCGTCACGCAGGAACTGCCACGGCACGATGTTGGAGTGGTGCTCCATTTCGGTGATGACGATCTCATCACCGGGCTGCAAGAAAGTTCGGCCATAGGACGCGGCCACCAAGTTGATCGATTCGGTGGCGTTGCGCGTGAACACGACCTCGCGCCGATCGGCGGCATTGATGAATTGGCGGACGGTCTCGCGCGCGCCCTCGAAGCTATCGGTAGCACGCTCGCTCAGCCAGTAGGCACCGCGGTGGACGTTGGCGTATTCCTGCTCGTACACCCCGCGCACCGCGTCGAGCACCTGTGTCGGCTTCTGCGCCGAGGCGGCGCTGTCGAGGAAGACCAGGGGCCGGCCATGGACCGCGCGCGCGAGTATGGGGAAGTCGCGGCGCACCGCCTCGACGTCGTAGCCCGATGCGACCATGGTGTCGGCAATCGCGCTCATTTGATCTCCAGCGCGTTCAAGCGCGCGCGCACGGCGACCGCCATCGCCTCGCCCATCGGCGCGTACGGCGCTGTCTCGACCAGCTCCATCAGGAAGGCTTCGACCAACAGGCGCCGCGCGCTGGCCCGGTCGATGCCTCGCGCGCGCATGTAGAACAGGGCTTCGTCATCAAGCGCGCCGGCTGCGGCGCCGTGGCTGCATTTGACGTCGTCGGCATAGATCTCCAGCTCCGGCTTGGCGTCGATCTCCGCCTCCGGCGACAGCAACAACGCCTGGCTCAACTGATGCCCGTCGGCGCGCTGGGCATTCCGGCAGACACGCGTTCTGCCCTGGAACACCGCTCGGCCGCGGCCGGCAATCACGCCTTTGAATTCCTGCTTCGACGAGGTATCGGGTGCGATATGGTCGATGAAGTTCGTGTTGTCCACGTGGCCGCGATCGAGGGCCAGATAGGCACCCGCCAGCCGGCACGATGCATGCGGCGCCGACAGCAGCACCTGCACATCGTGGCGGCTCAACCCGGACCCGAGCTGCACAGTGAAGCGGTCGTAGCGAGCGCCCTCGTCAAGGTCGACGTCGGTGCGGGCGATGTCCACGGAGCCCACCCCTTCGCGTTGCAGCACGACGTGGTGTAGCGTGGCGCCGGCACCGAGCTGAACTTCGCTCACCGTGTTCGAGAAGTCGCCGCCGTCGCCGAGCCCGATGCGACTCTGCACCAATGTCGCCGAGGCGCCGGCCGCCAGTGCGATGACATGGCGCAGATGGCTGGCATGCGGCCCATCATCGTTCAATTCGACCAGATGGATGGGTCGATCGAGGGCGACACGCTCGGCAACCTCCAGGTATAGACCGTCGGCGAAACCCGCCTGATTGAGCGCGGTGAATGGCGCGCCGTGCGTGTTCGCCAGCCCGCCTAACTGTTGCCGGATCGCCGGCCCTCCTTCGCCGACCGCCTGTGCCAGGCTGCGCACGACGACTCCGTCGGGGAGGTCGTCCCCTGTCGACAAGTGCGCGCAACTCAGGCCGTTCGCCATGACGATGCGAACCGCATCGAGGTCCGGCACGTCTGTCGGCAGCGCCGCGGCCGGTTCACTGCGAACCGGCCGATAGTCTTCTTGCAGGCGGCGCGTCAGGTTGGTGTACTTCCACGCCTCCCACTTTGGCGTCGGCAGGCCCTGGTCGAGAAAGGCGATGCGGCCCCGTTCCGCAAGTCGGCCGCCCATGGGATAGCCGGCAGTGCCGGATCTACGGCAAAACGCTCAAGCAGCGCGGTCATCGCAACGCCTACGCCGCCGCTGCATCGAGGAATTGGCCGTAGCCCTTCTCCTCGAGCTCGAGAGCCAGCGACTTATCGCCGCTGCGCACGATGCGACCACCGGCCATCACGTGCACGAAGTCGGGCACCAGATAGTCCAGCAGGCGCTGGTAGTGGGTGATGATCAGCATGCCACGGTCGGGCGAGCGCAGGGCGTTGACGCCGTCGGCAACGACCTTCAGCGCGTCGATGTCGAGGCCGGAATCCGTTTCGTCGAGGACCGCTAGGCGCGGTTCCAGCACCGCCATCTGCAACACCTCGTAGCGCTTCTTCTCGCCGCCGGAGAAGCCGACGTTGACGTGCCGCTTCAGCATCCCGTCGCCGACGTCGAGTGCCGTCGCCTTGGTGCGCACCAACTTCAGGAACTGCATGGCATCGAGCTCGCCCTCGCCGCGATACTTGCGCACGGCGTTGTAGGACGTCTTCAGGAACGTCACGCTGCCGACGCCGGGGATCTCCACCGGATATTGAAACGCCAGGAACACACCGGCGCCGGCGCGCGCCTCCGCTTCCAGCGCCAGCAAATCCTGCCCGTCGTAGCGCACGGTGCCCGAGGTAACGTCGTATCCGTCGCGACCCGCCAAGGCGAAGGACAACGTGCTCTTGCCCGAGCCGTTCGGTCCCATAATGGCGTGCACCTCGCCGCCGGCGATGCGCAGGCTGACACCTTTCAAGATTTCTTTGCCGTCAACCGAGACGTGCAGATCGGCCACATCCAGCAAGCTGTCCGTCATCCGACACTGCCTTCCAGGCTGATGCCGATCAGCTTTTGCGCCTCGACCGCAAATTCCATCGGCAGGGTTTGCATCACCTCGCGACAGAAGCCGTTGATGATCAGCGCCACGGCTTCCTCCGGATCGAGCCCGCGCTGACGGCAATAGAAGAGCTGCTCGTCGCTGATCTTGCCGGTTGTGGCCTCGTGCTCAACCCGCGCGCTCGCGTTCTTGGTCTCGATGTACGGCACGGTGTGCGCGCCGCACTTGTCACCGATCAGCAAACTGTCACATTGGGTGAAGTTGCGCGCGCCGTCAGCCGCCGAGCCGATGCGCACAAGGCCGCGATAGGTGTTGTCGGCGCGCCCGGCGGAAATGCCCTTGGAGATAATGCGCGAGCGCGTATTGCGGCCGATGTGGATCATCTTGGTACCGGTGTCGGCCTGCTGGGCGTTGTTGGTGATGGCGACGGAGTAGAACTCGCCGACCGAATTGTCGCCCTGCAAGATACAGCTCGGATACTTCCAGGTGATGGCCGAGCCGGTCTCGACCTGGGTCCACATGATCTTGGCGTTGCGGCCGCGGCAGGCGCCGCGCTTGGTGACGAAGTTGTAGATGCCGCCGCGGCCTTCCTCGTCGCCCGGATACCAGTTCTGCACCGTCGAGTACTTGATCTCGGCGTCGTCCAGCGCCACCAACTCGACCACCGCCGCGTGCAACTGGTTCTCGTCGCGCTGCGGCGCGGTGCAGCCTTCGAGGTAGCTCACATAGGAGCCTTCGTCGGCGATTATCAGCGTGCGCTCGAACTGGCCGGTCTTCTCGGCGTTGATGCGGAAATAGGTCGACAGCTCCATCGGGCAGCGCACACCCTTCGGGACGTAGACGAACGAGCCGTCGGTGAACACCGCGCAGTTGAGCGTGGCGTAGAAGTTGTCGGCATATGGCACCACCGAGCCGAGATACTTGCGCACCAGGTCCGGGTGGTTCTGCACCGCCTCGGACATCGGGCAGAAGATGATGCCCATCGATTCCAGTTTGGCCTTGTAGGTAGTGGCGACCGAGACGCTGTCGAACACCGCGTCCACCGCGACGCCGGCCAGCATCTCCTGCTCTATCAGCGGAATGCCGAGCTTCGCGTATGTCTCCAGCAGTTTCGGATCGACCTCGTCGAGCGACTTCGGGCGGTCCTTCTGCACCGGCGCGGCATAGTAGTAGATGTCCTGAAAGTCGATCGGCGCATAGCGCACCTTCGACCATTGCGGTTCGTCCATGCCCAGCCAGTGGCGGTAGGCCTGCAGGCGCCACGCAAGCATCCACTCCGGCTCGCCCTTCTTCGACGAAATCAGCCGGATGATGTCTTCGTTCAGCCCCTTGGGCGCGGTCTCGGACTCGATCTCGGTGACGAAGCCGTACTTGTACTTCTCGGCCGCGACTGCGTGGACCTGCTCGACCGTTTCGACATTGGCGGCCATCGTATGCTCCGACTAGTGGGCCACCGCGCCACCGGCGCTTGCGGGCCCGGGTGACACGTGATGCACGAACGAGCCGGGCGCAATCAGCTCGGCCAGGGTGATCTCCTCCAACGTGCGCCTGAGCGCCGCGTTGACTTTGTTCCAGCGGCCGCGAATGGGGCAGATCGCCTCGACCTTGCAGGTATCGGGCGCGCCGTCGACGCAGGACGTCAGCGCCACCGGCCGATCGATGGCCGCGATCACCTCGGCGATGGAAATGCACACCGGCGAGCGCGCCAGGGCGTAGCCCCCAAGGGCCCCGCGATGGGACGTCACCAAACCGGCATGAACCAGCAATTTCAGCAGCTTGCTGACCGTCGGTGCCGGCACGCCGGTGGCGCCGGCGATATCGGTCGCCGTCGCCATGGTTGGGGCCTCGTAGGCCAATTGCGACAGCACCACGACGCCGTAGTCCATCATCCGAGAGAGCCTGAGCATTGGGGCGCCCGCTTTCAGTACCAATTTAGTCCTGTATGGAATATGAACAAAACACGCCGCAGGTTCAAGGGAAATCAAGCGGTTTCCCGTCGGTCGCCCTATTCGGCCGCGGCGGCGTCGCGTGTGAGGCGGCGGACGGCGCCGATCAGGCGGTCGCAGGCGTAGTCCAGCTCCGATTCCGTGGTAAACCGCCCCAGGCCGAACCGTATCGAGCCGCGCGCCAGATCATCGGCGACGCCCATGGCGCGCAGCACATAGGACGGCTCGACCGAGGCCGAGGTACAGGCCGAGCCGGTGGAGACGGCGACGTCGGGCACGGCCTGTATCAGCGCCTCGGCATCGACGCCTGGGAACGAGACGTTCAGGTTGCCTGGCAGGCGCCGCGCCATATCGCCGTTGATGCAGATGTCGGGCAGCGCCGCATAGAGACGCGCGCGTAGCCGATCGCGCAAGGCACCCATCCGTTGGGCTTCGGCCGGCATCTCTTCGGCGGCGATGGCACAGGCCTCACCCAGGCCGATGCACAACGGCGCCGGCAGAGTGCCGGAGCGCAGGCCCCGCTCCTGGCCGCCGCCGTCGATCAGCGGCAGCAGGCGCACACGCGGCCGCCGACGCACATAGAGCACGCCGACGCCCTTCGGGCCGTAGACCTTGTGGCCGGAGATGCTCAGCAGATCGATCGCCATGGCGTTGACGTCGATCGGCACCTTGCCGACGGCCTGGGCGGCGTCGGTGTGGTAGTAGACGCCGCGCTCGCGGCACAGGCGGCCGATCTCGTTCACCGGCTGCAGCACGCCGATCTCGTTGTTCGCGGCCATGACCGAGACGACAACGGTGCGGTCGTCGATGGCGCGCGCTAGTTCATCGAGGTCGATCAGACCGTCGGCGTCGACCGGAAGGACCGTCACGCGAAAGCCCTCGCGCGCCAACCGGACGCAGGATTCGAGCACGCATTTATGCTCGGTGGCGACGGTGACGATATGGTCGCGGCGATCGCGGTGAAACCAGGCCGCGCCCTTGATGGCCAGGTTGTTGGATTCAGTGGCGCCGGAGGTGAACACGATCTCGCGCGCCTCGGCGCCGATCAGCGCCGCGATCTGGGCGCGGGCGGACTCGACCGCGGTCTCGGCCTCGCGGCCGACCGCGTGCTGGCGCGAATGCGGATTGCCGAACCGGTCGGAGAAGTAGGGCAACATGGCATCGAGCACCCGCGGATCCACGGGCGTCGTCGCCTGATAGTCGAGATAGACCGGCGCCACCGCGTCGGTTTGGCTCATGGCCGCTTCGCTCATGCCGCCTCCGCACACAGGCGGGCGCGCATGGCGCTCCAGGATGCGACGAAACGCTCGACATCGTCGGCGGTGGACGCCCAGCCCAAACTGACGCGGATCGCCGATGCGGCCATCGCTTCGCCGAAGCCCATCGCCCGCAGCACATGGCTGGGCGCGATGGTGCCGCTGGAACAGGCCGAGCCAGCGCTGACGGCGATGCCGTCCAGGTCCAGGGCCATCACTTGGATATCGCTGCGCGCGCCGGGCAGGCTGATGCACGACGTATTGGGCAGGCGCGCGCGCCGCGCGCCATGGATCACCGCTTCGGGCGCGATGGCGCACACACGCGACTCCAGCCCGTCGCGCAAGCCGCGCACGCGCTCCATTGCCACCAACGGGTCCGCAGCCTCGGCCGCCGCACCGAAGCCGACGATGCCGGCGACGTTCTCGGTGCCGGCGCGGCGTCCACGCTCCTGACCGCCGCCCCGCAGCATGGGCCGCAGCAGATCGTCGTCGGCGACGATCAGCGCGCCGACGCCCTGCGGTCCGCCAAGCTTGTGCGCCGACAGGCTCATCATGTCGACACCGAGTGCGGCCATATCGACGGCGATCTTGCCGGCCGCTTGCACCGCATCGCAATGCACGCGCGCGCCGTGTTCGCGGGCCAAACGAACAACGTCGCGCAAGGGTTGGATGACGCCCGTTTCATTGTTCGCCAGCATCACCGAGACCAGCCCCGGCTCCGCGGCCAGCATGTCGTCCAGCGCCCCGAGATCGATGATGCCGTCCTGCGACACCGGCACCGTCGCAACGCCGTCCAGCGCCAGGATCGAGTCATGCTCGATGGCGGACGCCAGCACACGCCCGTTCGGTTCGCGCCGGGCCAGCGCGGTGTTGTTCGCCTCGGTGCCGCCCGAGGTGAACATCACGCACCGCGGCGGCACATTCACCAGTGACGCCACCGCCGCGCGTGCCGTCTCAATGGCCAAACGCGCGCCGCGCCCTGCCGCGTGCACGGAGGACGGGTTGCCACAACGACCTAACGCCGCGGCCATGGTGCGGACCGCCGCCGGCCGGACCGGCGTGGTGGCGTTGTAGTCGAGATAGACTGGATTTGACTGCATCGTCGCGCCCCCCGTTCTGCCCCTCAGGGAGGCGCGCTGAGCTCAGGCCGGGTCGCCGGCGGGCGGAGTGGGCGATGTACGCGCCTCTTCCGGTTCCGAGCGCACACCCGTCGTGGACTCCAGCTCCTGCTCCAATGCCACCACGCGGGCACGCAACACTGTGACCTGTTCCAACAGGCCCTCGATCGCGCGCGCAAAGGGATCCGGCAGATCCTCGGTCGGCGTGCCATAGGCGGCAAACTCGTCCGACCGGCAACTGGTCTTCGGCTTCACGATCCGGGCCGGCACGCCGACCGCCGTTGCCCCTTCCGGCACGTCCTTGACGACCACGGCGTTGGCGCCAACGCGGGCGTGGTCGCAAACCGTGATGGGGCCCAAGATCTGCGCGCCAGAACCGACGATCACGCCGTTGCGCAGGGTCGGATGGCGTTTGACGTTGCGCTGGCTGGCACTGTCCACCGACGGGGCGATGCCGCCGAGCGTCACATCGTGGTAAAGAGTGACGTCGTCACCGACAATCGCGGTCTCACCGATCACCACGCCCATGCCGTGATCGATGACAAGGCGACGCCCGATCACGGCAGCGGGGTGGATCTCGATACCGGTCAACCAGCGCCCGAAATGCGAAACAATACGGCCCAGCAGCCGCCAGTTGCGGCGCCACAGACGCCGAGACAACCGATGGACCCACGTCGCATGCAAACCGGGATAGCTCAACGCGATCATCACGCGCGAATGCGCCGCCGGGTCTCGCGCCATGTAGGCGTCGATGTCTTCTTTGAACTGCTTGAACAATTACGTGGCCCTAATGATATAAACGCCTCAGTTTGCACTATTTGAGGCAGCAGTATACGCGGTCGCGGCGGATCCGGCCAAGCACGGTGTCCGCGAACGCGATATAGTTCGCGCCCCATACAGGGTCAAGCGAGCGCCCCGAGACGCCCAATCTGGAGATGAAAAGCGTGCCCATACTGCTAGTCCACTCGCGCACCCTGGTGACGAACCGATCCGTCGATGCCTGAGGTGATGATCAGCGGCCCTGAGGGTCGCCTGGAGGCGCGATATCATCATTCGCGCCTGCCTAACTCACCGATCGCCCTGTTACTGCACCCGCACCCACTCTACGGCGGGACGATGAACAACAAGGTGGTCTATTCGACGTTCCAGCTGTTTCGCAACAGGAACCACTCGACATTACGTCTCAATTTCCGTGGCGTCGGTCGTTCCCAGGGTGAGTTCGACCGGGGCGAGGGCGAACTCTCCGACGCGGCATCGGCTCTGGATTGGCTGCAGAGCTACAATCCGAATGCTCCCTCGTGCTGGATCGTCGGCGTTTCCTTCGGTGCATGGATCGGCATGCAATTGCTGATGCGCCGGCCGGAGATCAGCCGCTTCATTTCCATCGCGCCGCCCGCGGACAAGTTCGATTTCACGTTTCTGGCGCCGTGCCCGACGTCGGGATTGGTGCTCCGTGGCACCGCGGATGAGGTCGTAGAGGCGGAAGCCATGGCGCAATTCGTACAGCGGCTATCCAAGCAAAAGGGAATCGTCATCGACTATCGCCAGATCGAGGGCGCCAACCACTTGTTTCAAGATCGCCTCCACGATTTGCGCCAGAACATCGAGTCCTATGTCGATACCTTCGCCAAGGCCGCCGGCGGCGGGTGATAGGTGCCGCCGGTGAGCGGCTCGGCGACGCCGGTGGTCGACGGAAAGCTGAGCGGCAGTCCACGGCGGCTGCGCACCGCCAAGTAGGCGAAGGCCTGCGCCTCAAGCGCATCTCCGTCCCAACCTACAGCCTCGACCGGCACCACCGGACACGGCAACGCATCGGCCAGAAACCCCATCAGTGTGGGATTGTGCCGGCCGCCGCCAGTCGCGAGCACGCGCCTGGGCGGTGCGGGCAGAAAATCGAACGCCCGTAGAACCGCCACCGCCGCGAATGCCGTCAGCGTCGCGGCGCCGTCCTCCAGCGATAGACTGGCGAGCGGCGCCGGATCGAATGCGTCGCGGTCCAGCGATTTCGGTGGCGCCAAGGCGAAGAATGAATTGTCCAGCAGTTCGGACAGTATTCGATCATGCGCCCGCCCCGACGCGGCGATCGCACCGCCCTCATCGAATGCCGCGCCGGTGTGCGTGCGCACCCAATCGTCGAGCAGCGCGTTGGCGGGACCGGTGTCGAATGCAATCGGGTCGGCGCCGACGCCGCCCAACCAGGACAGGTTTGCGACCCCGCCGAGATTGAGCACGCTAAGCGGCCGGACCAGCCCGCGAGCCAGCGCCGCGTGGTAGGCCGGTGCCAGCGGCGCGCCCTGCCCGCCCGCCGCGACGTCGGCCGAGCGGAAGTCGTTGACTACGCCAATCCCGGTCAACCGCGCCAGCAAGGCGCCGTCGCCGATCTGCCAGGTCCGCCTCTCTTGCGGCTGATGCACGATCGTGTGGCCGTGAAAGCCGATGACATCGATCGTGCGCGGCGACCTGCCGCAGCGCTTCAACAATAAGCCCACGGCATCGGCGTGGCGGCGCATGAGCTCCGCCTCGACCTCGGCCACCGGCAGCTGGCCGCCATGCACCCGCATGATCCGCTTGCGCATGTCCGCGGCGTAGGGAACGGTCAACGCGGCACCTGTCTCGATGTGGTGCTCGCCGTCGGTGACCAACAGCGCCGCATCGACCCCGTCCACCGACGTGCCGCTCATCAGTCCGATCGCCGTTGGCAGTTTCATATGTGCGGAAGGTCGCGTTGAGGCGCGGCTAGCGATGTGTTACACCCGCGCGCGCCGTCCAAGCGGCCGCCGCGCGGGCGCGCGATGCGGGAGGATCCGACATACGCGCATCACCGTTCATCCGCACGATAGCCGAGCGTGGGTTCCTGCACCAGTGCACCGACCTGGCGGCGCTAGACGCGATCGCCGCCGATCGCGTCGTTACCGCCTATGTCGGGTTCGACGCCACGGCCGACAGCCTCCATGTCGGCAACCTGGTCTCCATCATGCTGCTGCGTTGGCTGCAGGCCACCGGCCACCGGCCGATCGTGCTGATGGGCGGCGGCACCACCAAGGTCGGCGATCCATCGGGCAAGGATGAAGCCCGAGCCCTGCTCAGCGATGAGCAAATCGGCGGGAACATCGAGAGCATTCGCCGCATATTCGCCAACTTCCTGCGCTTCGGCGACGGTGCCAACGATGCCATCATGGTCAACAACGACGCGTGGCTGAGCGAGCTTGGCTACATACCGTTTCTGCGCGATGTCGGCCGCCACTTCTCGGTCAACCGCATGCTCGGTTTTGAGTCGGTGAAGCTGCGCCTGGAGCGCGAACAGCCACTCAGTTTCCTGGAGTTCAATTACATGGTGCTCCAGGCCTACGACTTCGTCGAACTCAATCGGCGTTTCGACTGCACCGTGCAGATGGGCGGCTCCGACCAATGGGGCAACATCGTCAGCGGGGTCGACCTGGCCCGCCGCCTCAACGGCGCCCAGCTGTTCGGCCTGACGTCGCCTCTGATCTGCAATGCCGACGGCGCCAAGATGGGCAAGACCGCCCAGGGCGCGGTGTGGCTCAATCCCGACCGATTGAGCGCCTATGATTACTGGCAGTTCTGGCGCAACACCGAAGACGCCGATGTCGGCCGCTTTCTGCGCTTGTTCACCGAGGTGCCGCTGGATGAAGTCGCGCGGTTGGAGGCGCTCCGCGACGCCGAGATCAACGAGGCGAAGAAGGTCCTGGCCACCGAGGCGACGCGGCTGTGCCACGGCGACGCGGACGCCGAGGCGGCGGCGGAGACCGCACGCCAGACCTTCGAGGCCGGCCAGATCGTCGATACGCTGCCGTCCGTGGCCATCGACCGGGCCGAGCTCGCCCACGGTATCGCCGCCTTCGAGTTGCTCGCCCGGGTTGGCCTAGCCAAGACCAAAAGCGAGGCGCGGCGTTTGATCCGTGGGGGCGGAGGGCGGCTGAACGATCGATCCCTCGACGACGAGAACCGGCCCGTGACCATGGACGATGTCGGCGCCGAAGGGGGGATCAAACTGTCGGCCGGCAAGAAGCGCCACGTCCTGGTGCGCCCGACCTGAGCGACCGGGCGTTAGTCGTCCTCGCGCGAACCGCCGTCGGGCATTTCTCCGTCGAACGGCGTGGGCTTGCCGATATTGTTGATGATGCCGCGAGCGATGCCGGGCGTGAGGATGGTGAGCGGATTGACGGTGACGGTCGGCGCTTCGAAGGCGCCGTTGATCCGGTACGTTGCAACGAACAGACCCTCCTGACCGCCGAGGATGATGCGGCCGAGAATCGGTATCCGGCCGACCAGGCTGTTCAGTAGATAGGCCGGTGCCAGTTCGCCGGAGATCGCCAAGGTATCCTCAAGCCGATCGATAGTGCCCGACACGGTGATGCCGAGATCGGAGCCGCGGATCCGCGCGTCATCTATGTTGACCTGCGACGCCGACACCGCGATCGGAACCTCCAGGCTCGAGAAGGCCATCCCGGTGCCGGATAGCGTGTTGCGGATACCGGTGAACGAACTGAGCGTCAGCAGTTGCGCGAGCAGTGGTGCCTCATGGAGCATGAAGTCGCGCACGTCGATGACGCCGACGAATATCTCGTCGGTTTCACCGGTCTCGAACGTGCCATTGACTTCCAGCGCGCCGCCTTCGATGTGGGGATACCAGCCCAGGCCGCGGATCACATCGCCGGCGTTGTCGGACGTGACCCGAACGCCGCGCACACCGTCCACTTCGGTCAGCTCCGCCGCCAGGTTGCCGCCACCGCGGACCTCGGCGCGGACATCGATCTGGCGCCAGCCCACGCCGTCGTGCCCGAGCAAACCGCTGACATTACTCAGGACGATGCCATCGCGTATGATGACCTGTTCGATCGCCGACTGTGGCGACGAGCGCACGCTGAACGGAAGCCCGGCGCCGGCAGCAGAGCCGGGTTCGCCCTCGTCGTCGTCCCGGCTCTCGATGAAGGGTCGCAAGTCCACCTGGCCGCCACCGATCAACGCATCAAAACCGCCACCGTCGCGGAAAGATATCGATCCGAACAGATCATTGTCGGCCAGTTGCAGTCGCTGCAGCGAAATGCGCTGCAGCGACCCGCCGGGCGGATCGCCGAGCAGGATACTGCCGGTGGCAACCAGGTCCTCGCCTCGAACATCGAAGATCGGCACGCGCGTCAGGTGACCACCCTGGACGATAATCTCGGCGTAGCCATCCACCGCTGTGGCTGGCGGCTTCTGCCAATCAAGCGCCGGGATATCGATGGTCGCGGCGGTCAGGTCCAGTTGCATGGCGCCGGTGGAGATGCCGCTTTCGTACATCGTGTAGGTCAGGCCAACGCCGACGGATCCGCGAACGTGTTGGGCGAACGGCAGTCCCAGCTGCGCACGCGCGTCATCGTCGGCCACGCCGCTCACCCGGAACTGATTGACGAACTCGGACTCGGGCCCGAAATTCCGCTCCCAAGTGCCGGCTACCGGCGTGTCTCCCAAGAGAAGGCTGCCCTCCGCGGACAAACCTCCCCCATTGACTTCCAACGCCACCTTGCCTTCGGTAATCGGGTTGCCGGCCAGCGCATCGGCCAACACAAAGTCGACGAGCTCCGAAGACGCTTCTACCTGCACGTCGCGCAACTTCAGAGTACTGATCATCGGAACGCGCAATCGCAATTTGGTGCTCTGTTGCCCGTCTGCATCCTGCGGATCGATGCCAAGTGCGGTGCTGTATCCCAAGGGCTGTTCGTCAACGAGACGAAGCGCGTCAGGTACCGGACCGTCGACTGTGAGCGTTATGTTCGCGAATTGGCGTGGGCGATCGAGATCGACGATATCGACCGTCGCCGCCTCCAGGCGCAGGTTCCCCAGCTCGCCGGACAGCGAGCGAATGACAAAATGCGAATGGTCGAACTCCGCCCGCCCGCTGACCGCGTACACCGGCGACATGGGCCGCAGGTAGTGAACCGTGCCGTCGCGAAAGTCGATGCCGCCGCCGATATTGGTGACCTCGACAACACTAAGGTCGCTGGCGGTAACCACGGCATCCAGGCGCAGCGTCGCCTCGTCGACGATCACATCTTGCAGATTGCGCTCCATCCAACCGCGCGTATTCGGTTTCACGCCCCGCGGCCAATAGCCGGGGACCGCTTCTATCGGCACATCCATCGCGCGGCCATCGAAGGATATGCGCCACGCATCCTGCGCGTCGCGGTCTGCGACTGCCGACGCGTGCAACGTCGGACCGCCGAAGTCGGCACTCGCTTCGTCGACCACGATCCGGTCGCCGTTTTGCTCGATGCGGCCGATCAGCCTCACCTGCCGAAAGGCAATCGGCGCATCATAATATTCGGGCACCGAAATCGCGCCGGCACTGCCGACCAAATTAAAACTACCGCCATAGGTCGTGCCCTGACTATCGATCGACAAGTCGAGCCGGCCCGACAGCCGTGCATCAAAGCGGCCGACTTCGGCCAGCATCGGCTCGACCTGAACGAGCAATTTCGGATCGACCGACGGGAATGCCAGGTGCAATTGAAGGCGGTGGCTTTCCGACGCATAGGTGCCCGAGACGCTAACCCGGCCGCGCAACCCGTTCGACTCAACGGCGAGCACCGTGGCCGCACGCACGCCGGAGCCGTCGCGGCGAAACACGATGTCGGTGTCGCGGGTATGCCATTCGCTGCCGGTGCGTTCGTCCTCGACGCTTAGTCGTGCACTGCGAATGCTGAGTTCGGTAAGGTAGCCAGACGCAGAGGTGGGGTCCGGTGGGGCCAATAAATTGGCCAGCAGTCGGCTTCCCGCGCCACCGCCGGCAACCGGCGCCGCCTCGTCGAGTTCTATCCCCCAGTCGAAATGGCTGTCATCGAGGCGTCGTACGCTCAGACTGGCACCGATCACATCGATCCTAGCCGGCGCGACAATACCGCGGACCAGGGCCCTGACGCTTAGGCTCATGGACGCCGCCGGCACGTGCGCCCGCGTGATTCCGTCGCGATCGACCAGGTTGATGCCCAGCGCGCGGACATCGACGGTCCGCCGGCTGGCGTCCCATGTCAGGACCGTGTCGGTCACCCGAACCGATGTCGGGCTGTCAACGGGGTTGAGGGCCGCCTCCAAATAGGGCGTCAGAAAGGCCAAGCGTATGGGACCGGCATCGAGCCGCCAGAACAACGCTCCGATCAAGAGCATGCACACCAGCAGCGCGGCCGCGCCAACTTCCAAGAGTATGCGGATGGTGGCGCGATGCATTATCCCGCCCCGGCCGACACGATCGGGCGGCGAAATTTGACCCCAGGGGTGCATTGCCACAATGTGCGCCAATTGAGCCGTTCTGCCCATGACTTTATCGCTGATCCGCGCCGATCCGAGCATACCTGACGCGGCCGATCGTGAACGCGCAACGCGTGGCGTCGAGCGTTGGCGGCGGCAGGCGGAACGCACAGATTCCGCCGAACTCGCACGTTGGGCGCGCGCGACCGCCGATGACGCCACCGGAGCGCGCGTACTCGCAGCCATCTATGGCAACAGCCCGTTTCTCGGAGATTGTATTAGCCGGGACCTCGGCTTTACTTGGCAGATCTTTGAGCGCGGACCCGATGCCGCGTTGCGAGATATCCGTACCGAGATCGTAGCGGTGCCCGTCTCGATCCCTGGCCCGGAAGCGGCGGGAGCGGCATTGCGCCGGCTTAAGCAATGCGGCGCGTTAACCGTCGCGCTGGCCGACATTTTCGAACTATGGCCGCTCGGGAAGGTGCTATCGGCGCTGAGCAAACTCGCCGACGCTCACCTCGCGGCGGCCGTGACTGTACTGCTGCGCGATGGCGATGACGCGAGTGCCTCCGGCTATGCGCTGATCGCCCTCGGAAAGCTGGGCGCGCGTGAGCTCAACTTCTCCAGCGACGTCGACCTGATTGCCTTGTTTGACGGCAAGAAGGCACGCGATTTCACCGCCGACCCTCAGCGCGCGTTCGTTCAATTGACCGGTGATCTGGTGCGCCTGCTGGAAGACCGCACGCCGGAGGGCTACATCTACCGCACTGACTTCCGCCTGCGGCCCGATCCGGGCGCCATGCCGCTGGCGATGTCGGTCGCCGCCGCCGAGACCTACTACGAATCCACCGGTCAGAACTGGGAGCGCGCGGCGATGATCCGGGCCCGACCGGTGGCCGGCGACATCGAAGTCGGCGCAGCCTTTCTGCGTCAGCTCACGCCTTTCATTTGGCGCAAGCATTTGGACTTCGCCGCGATCGAAGACATCCACTCGATCAAGCGCCAGATCCACACCCATCGCGGCGGCGGCGCCGTCGCCGTCGAGGGGCATAATATAAAGCTCGGTCGCGGCGGCATCCGCGAGATCGAGTTTCTGGTGCAGACGCAACAGCTGATCTGGGGCGGCCGCGAACCCAAGGTTCGGTGCGGCGGCACGGCCGCGGCGTTCGACGCGCTGGTATCGATTGGCCGCATGCACGCCCAGACCGCGCAGCGGCAGCTCGCCGCCTATCGGTTCCTGCGCCGTGTCGAGAACCGGCTGCAGATGGTCGACGACCAGCAGACGCATTCACTGCCAAAAACCGCAGCGGGCATCGCCGCGCTGGCGACCTTCCTCGGCTATGCCGACGCCGAGACGTTTCGCGGCGAACTGCTCAGCCACCTGCGCGCGGTTGCGGAGCAGTATGGCGAGTTGTTCGAGCATGCGACGCCCCTGGGCGGAATGGGCAACCTGGTGTTCACCGGCGGCGAACACGACCCCGAAACACTGGAGACGCTGACGGGGCTCGGCTTCGCCGATGCCAAGGCGGTGTCGGCGGTCGTACGGGCCTGGCATCGCGGCCGCTATCGCGCCATGCGGTCGACCCGTGCGCGCGAGCTGCTGACGGAGTTGACGCCGCAGCTGCTGGCGGCACTCGCCCGCACGACGCAGCCGGACCAGGCGTTCATGCGGTTCGATGGCTTTCTAGCCAAGTTGCCGGCCGGCGTGCAGCTGTTCTCGCTGTTCCATTCAAATCCGCGGCTGCTCGACCTGGTTGCCGAGATAATGGGCACCGCACCGCGGCTGGCCGACGTGCTCGGCGCCAATCCTCTGCTTCTCGATGCGGTTCTCAGCCACGACTTTTACCTGCCCCTGCCCGACTGCGAACGCCTCGCCGGCGAGTTGTCGGAGCGACTGCACCTGGCGCGCGACGTGCAGGATGTCCACGACCTGTCGCGCCGTTGGGTCAACGACGCCAAGTTCCGCATCGGCGTGCAGAGCCTGCGGCACAAGATCGACGCGATGGCCGCTGGGCGCGCCCACAGCGATGTCGCCGACGCCGCGGTATTGACCCTGCTGCCGGTATTACTTGCAGAGTTCCAAAAGGTGCACGGCGCATGTCCGGGCGACGGGTTCGCGGTCGTCGCGTTGGGCAAGTATGGCGGGCGTGAACTCACCGCCGGCTCCGATCTCGACCTGGTGTTCTTGTACGACGTCCCCACCGACGGTGGCATCGCCTATTCCGATGGCGACAAACCCCTATCGCTGTCGCACTACCACCAGCGGTTCAGCCAACGCGTGGTCAGCGCGCTGAGCGCACTGACCGGCGAGGGCCGGCTCTACGACGTCGACATGCGGCTGCGTCCGTCGGGCACCTCCGCGCCGCTGGCCACCGCGCTCGACGCCTTCGCGCGCTACTACGCAGAGGACGCCTGGACCTCGGAGCATCTAGCGTTGACGCGCGCGCGCATCGTCGCGGCCGCGCCGGAATTCGCCGAGCGCATTGCCGCCACCCTGCGCGACGTTCTGGCGATACCGCGCGATCCGTCCGCGTTGCTCTGTGCCGTCGCCGGCATGCGCCGCAAGATCGACACCGCCCATCACAGCGACAACCCGTGGAACGTCAAATACTACCGCGGCGGGCTGATCGACTGCGAGTTTATCGCGCAGTACCTGGAACTGCGGCACGCTCACGCCGATCCCGGCATCGTCCATCCCAACACTCCGGCCGCCTACGCGGCGCTGGCGCGCGCCGGCGCGCTGGACGCCGCGCTTGCCGCGGAGTTGAGCGAGGCGGCCACGTTTTGGCTCAACCTGCAGGCATGGCTGCGCCTGACCGTGGTGGGCGAAACCGATGATGAGAGCTGGCCGGCGCCCCTGAGGGCCGGCCTCGCGCGCGCCTGCGCAGCCGCCGATTTTGCGGCGTTGAAGGCAAAGGCTCTTGCCATCGCCGAACGGACGCGCCACCACTACGAGACCATAATCGACGGGCCGGCCGCGGGTATCGCCACGGCAGAGGGAGGGACAGAAAAATGAGCGTCGGCGAAGGCGACCAAGTGCCGAACATCTCCATGCCAACCGACAGCGGCGGCTCGGTGTCCCTGGCACGCCGGTTTACAGCGGCTTTCGCCCTGCTCGGATCGTTGATCGCCGGCGCAGCGATGGCCGCCGACGCCGAGCGCGGCGGTGTGTTGTTCACTCACCGCGGCTACGGCTGTATCGAATGCCATCCGCAGGAGCGCCATATCGGCGCCCTGGGACCCAGCCTGTGCGACGTCGTCGGGCGCGCGGCCGCGACGCAGCCGAGCTACGACCGCTACTCCAACGCCATGAAACAATCGGGCATCGTGTGGACGCCGCAGGCGCTGGATGATTTCCTGGTCTTTCCGATAGAGCGCCTTAAGGGCACGACCATGGGCTTCATGGGCATCGAGGCCGCCGCCGACCGCGCCGACATCATCGCCTACATGCGGCGCGAAGGCGCCGGCGATATGTGCGCGTGGGAGCGCCTGACCCTGCCCAACTAGGGCGTGAGCCCCTTCGCACGCTGAGAAGCGGCGCCCCCGCACCGCCCGCGATCGGCCTCGACTACTCCGTCACCGTCACCTGAATGATGCGGTTGGTGGCGCCTTGGTGGATCAGCAGATCACCGTCGCGCGTCGGCCGCATGTGCCGGACGATACCGGCATACACGTTGCCCGACGGGATCGGCCAGCTCTGAAACGTCTCCGTCTCGGGATCGAAGCGGACGAGCGCGTCCGGCCGCTTGCCCGATTCATTGTACCAGACGATGCCGTCCACCACCGCTAGGGCATAGGGATGTGAGTCCGGCCCGCTGGGCGATGGCCACTCCTTGATCTCACCGGTTTCCAGATCGAACCGGCCGAGCCGGCCCCGGGACGAATTGACGTACCAGATCACGCCGTCGTCGGCGATGTCGAGACGCCGAACGGTCGTCTCCGGGATCGGCAGTTTGACTTCCGTGAGATCCATCGTCTCCGGGTTCACCCTGACGAGGCAGTTGCTGCCGCTACAGGCAACCCACGGAACACCCTGGGCGTCGATCTTGATCCCGTACGGCCGCGACCTCGGCGTGTTCATGGTCACCAGCTTGATATCACCGGTCGCCGGGTTCAGGCGGCCGACCATGTTGCTCCGCTGCAGCGTGAACCACAGGATTCCGTCTCGATCGAAAACGGCGGTGTGCGGGTCCCGCGCCTCGGGGTCGGGCATCTCAAATACGGTGATTTCACCCGTGTTCGGGTCGAGCTTGCCGACCGATCCGTTTTGGTTCCCCGTGTACCAAGCGTTGCCGGCGTCATCGATGGTGACCGAATGCGGCATGGCGTTGGCAGGCAAGGCGTATTCCTTCATTTCACCGGTGGCGGGATCGATCCGACCGATCAGATTACCCCACTGCCCGGCCCACCAGATGGAGCCGTCCGGTGCTTCGACCGGATCTCGTGCGCGCTGACCGAGCGTCGGCACCTTCCACTCCGTGAACTCGATCTGAACCTCGCCGGGAATCAGCTTCGGCGCCCGCCGGGTATTCGGCGGCATATTTGCCGTCAAGTACTGAGCGATCTCGGACCGCTCCTTGGGCATGTCGGCGAGGTCGACCATGGCGCTGAACAGCTCGATCCACTCCGCCTCGGTGTAGCCCGCGCTGCGCATGATCTGATTGGCCCGGTGGCACTCGGTGCACACCCCCTCCACCAGATCCTTGCCCACGCCGTCGGGCAGATTGGCCGGCTGGCGCTGCGCCACGGCACCCGAAGAGGCAAGGACGCACAGGAGCGCACCCAACACCGATGCAATGGATAATCTGGACATATCTGCCTCCCGCGAGTTCGATTGCGAATTCTAAGCGCCGCGCACCTCAATCGCCGCCGACGATGGCGCGGCCGATCGTGTTTCTGTCGGTGCCGAACCAGACTGTCTCGCTCGGCTGGTGATAGTTCATGTGGCGCAGTGCAATCTGTTCTGCGCTGCTATTCGACCTTCAGGGTCAGCCGCATGCGCGGGTGCAAGGCGCACCGCACGTCGATGGTGCCGGTGGCGTCGAACGTCACTTGTGCGGACTCGCCCGGCTGTTGGATTCCGGTGGTGAACCTGTGATCCGGCGTCACGGAATGCACGTTGTGGGCGACGCCGTCGGCGTTGGTGAACATGATCGCGTCGCCGACATTGACGGTCAATTCACCCGGGACGAACTGATTGCCCTTCTGGTCGACGTTGACGTCCTTAGCGACCGCCATAGGCGCCGCTGCGATGAACGCCATCGCGATAGCAATGCTCAGTCCGCGAACCATTTGAGAACCCTCTGATCTATGGACGTCATGTCGACTTGCGCGGCGATCATTTCGGTTCGGGGTAAACCGCGGCTTAATGTGGTCTCACCCTTGCGTGAGCCCGACCGTCCACCGGCCATCGCGAAGCGGGTGGCTAGGACAGATCCGCGTGCGCCGGGCCGCCGATGAGTTTCGCTGCCAGCGCCGCCTCCAGGAAGCGGTCGAGATCGCCGTCGAGCACCGCCTGCGCGTTGCCGGTTTCGACCCCGGTGCGCAGATCCTTCACCATCTGATACGGCTGCAGCACGTAAGAGCGGATCTGGTGGCCCCAGCCGATCTCCGTCTTGGCTTCGGCGTCGGCGCGGGCCTCGTCCTCTTGCTTGCGCAGCTCCAGGTCGTACAGCCGCGCCGTCAGCATTGCCACGGCGGTCGCCCGGTTGCGATGCTGCGATCGGTTGTTCTGGCACTGCACGACGATGCCGGTCGGCAGGTGCGTGAGGCGCACGGCGCTGTCGGTCTTGTTGACGTGCTGTCCGCCAGCGCCCGAGGCGCGATAGGTGTCCACGCGCAGATCCTTGTCCGCGATCTCGACCTCGATGGTCTGATCGACCACGGGATAGACCCAGGCCGACGCGAAGCTGGTGTGCCGGCGCGACTGGCTGTCGAACGGCGATATGCGCACCAAGCGGTGTACGCCGGACTCGGTTTTCAGCCAGCCGAAGGCATTGAGACCGGAAATCTTGAGGGTCGCCGATTTGAGCCCGGCCTCCTCGCCCGGGCTTTCCTCGATCCAGGCAACGGCGTAGTCGTGCTGCTCGGCCCAACGCGTGTACATGCGGACGAGCATTTCAGCCCAGTCCTGTGACTCGGTGCCGCCGGCGCCGGCATGGATCTCCAGATAGCAGTCATTGGCGTCGGCCTCGCCGGACAGCAGGCTCTCCAACTCGGCCTTGGCGACTTCGGCACGCAGCCTCCGCAGGCCGGCTTCCGCATCGGCGACGACCGCGTCGTCGCCTTCGGCCTCGCCCATCTCGGTCAGCTCCACGCCATCGCTGAGGGCCTGGTCGAACTGCCGCGCGCGACCGACCGCGCGTTCCAGACGGGTTCGGGCGCGCATCACGCGCTGCGCCTCGGTCGGGTCGTTCCACAGGTCTGGATCGCCGGCGCGGGCGTTCAATTCCTCCAGTCGCGCGACGGCGGCATCGAGGTCAAAGATGCCCCCTAAGGAGAACGAGAGACTGGCGGATCTCCGCAACGATTTGGCTGATTTCAGCGCGCATGGCGGCGCTATATTCGCGCCAAGCCTGCGCGCCTGCAATCGTCGATTTTACAGACTAGAGCGTCACCGCTCTAATAGCGCCCGGTGCGCGAGAACGCAGCCGGTTCTTGGTTGAACTCGCCGCCGCCCAGCACCAGCCCCGCCGCCCGTGGCGCGGTGCCCGGCTTGAAGGCCTCCAACAGCACGTTGCGCTCTCCCGGCTGGGCCACCGAACCGGTTGTCGCGTTGACGCGCACCAGGTGAATGCCCTTCGGAATACGGAACGGTATCTTCGGCTCATCGGCCAGTGCCTGCGCCATGAAGTCCCTGAAGATCGGCACCGCGACCGATGAGCCGGTCTCGCGATCGCCCAAGGAGCGCGGGGCGTCGAATCCGACGAATACACCGACCGCCAGGTCGGGCGAGAAGCCGATGAACCAGGCGTCGTTGCTGTCGTTGGTGGTGCCGGTCTTACCGGCGAGCGGCCGTTGCAGCGCATTGATCCGCACGCCCGTGCCCCGCTGCACCACACCCCGCAGCATCGAAACCATCTGATACGCCGTGGTCGGCGCCACCACGACTTCCCGCTCATCCGGAAACTCCGGCGGCAGTTCGCCGTTCCAGGCCACCGCGCGGCACTCGGGACACGCGCGCCCGTCGTGGCGCTGAATCGTGCGGCCGTAGCGGTCCTGCACCCGATCGATGAACGTCGGCGTCACCCGGCGGCCGCCATTGACGATCATCGCGTATCCCGTGGTCAGGCGCAGCAGTGTGGTCTCGGCGGCCCCGAGTGCCATCGACAGCTGCTCCGGCAGCATATCGACCACGCCATAGCGCTCCGCAACGTCGCGAATGCGGTCCATGCCGATGGTTTGCGCCAGCCGGACCGTCATCAGGTTGCGTGACTTCTCGATGCCCAGGCGCATCGTGCTTGGCCCGTAGAAACGATCGGTGTAGTTCGACGGCTTCCACAGCCCCAGATCGCCGCCCTGGTCAATCACGAACGGCGCGTCGAGGATCAGGGTCGACGGCGTCAGGCCGGCGTCCAGTGCCGCCAAATAGACAAACGGCTTGAAGGCGGAACCCGGTTGCCGCCACGCCTGGGTGGCGCGATTGAATTCGCTGTCGGCGTAGGAGAGTCCACCGACCATCGCCAACACGCGCCCGGTGTGCGGATCGAGCGCGATGATCGCGCCGGCGACGTCCGGTACCTGGCGCAGGCCGTAGGTGTTCTCGGGATAGGCGTTGCCTTCGTCATCTTCGGCAACCGGCTCGACGAAGACCACGTCGCCGATGTCGAGCACATCGTCGGGATGGCCGATGGCGGGCCCACGCGTTTGATCCTCTTGCCACTCCCGCGCCCACTTCAACTCCATCAGCGGGATCTCGCCCTCATCGCCATTCGCAAGACCGACGCGCGCGGCCCCATCGGAGAGATCGAGCACCAGCGCATGTTGCCAGTTCAAATCGTCCGGCGGCCGCGGCAGATCGGACAGGCGCGCCGCCCAGTCGCCGGGGGCATCGAACTTGGCCAGCGATCCGCGCCAGCCGTGCCGGCGGTCATAGACACTCAGACCGCTGCGCAGGGCTTCCTCGGCGACCTTCTGCAAGCGTGGATCAAGCGTCGTCCTGACCGAAAGCCCACCCTCGTACAGGGCCAACTCGCCAAACTGACCGACCAACTCGCGTCGGACCTCTTCGGCGAAATAGTCGGCACGTACGCCCTCGATAGCCTCGCGCGGGCGCACCACAACCGGTCCCGACCGAGCCTCCTCGGCCTCGGCGGCATCGATGTGACCGTCATCGAGCATGCGCCGGACGACGTAGTCACGGCGGTTGCGCGCGGCATCAGGCTTGCTGATGGGGTGATAGTTGTTGGGCGCCTTCGGCAACGCCGCCAGGAACGCGGCCTCCGCGATCGTGAGCTCGTCGAGCGATTTATTGAAGTAATTCAACGCCGCCGCCGCCACGCCGTAGGAGCCGAAGCCGAGATAGATCTCGTTCAGGTAGAGCTCGAGAATCTGGTCCTTGGTGAAGGCGCGCTCGATCCGAAACGATATGATGGCTTCGCGGATCTTGCGCTCCAGGCTGACGTCCTTCGACAGCAGGAAGTTCTGCGCGACTTGCTGGGTGATGGTCGACGCGCCGACCAGGCGCCTGCCGCGTTGCAGGTTGCGGACATTGGTGATCACCGCGCGCAGAATGCCCACCGGATCGATGCCGAAATGGCGATAGAAATTCTTGTCTTCGGCAGCGATGAAGGCGTGAATGACCCGCCCGGGCACTTCCTCGATGGGCACGAAAACGCGCCGCTCGACGGCGTACTCGGCCAGCAAACGGCCGTCACCGGCGTGCACGCGGGTCGTGATCGGAGGCTCATACTCGGCCAGCTGGGCATGGTCGGGCAGCTGCGAGCCGTAGGTCCACAGGACGTAGCCCGTCGCGCCGACAATGACCGTGGCAAACACGAACAACCCCGCCAACAGCAGGATCAATGAGCGCCAGATTCCGTACATCTCATGCCTCGATCATGCTTCCAGCACGCCGACTCGCTCCGACCGGTCGCGGACTCGGCGATCGGAGCGCATGAATGTGGCGGGCCTATGGCCGTCTAGCTTGCCGTGTTCCGGTAAAGTATCGATCAATGGCCCGAACCAGGGCGGCACACAGCCTCTGCCGATAATCCGGCAGCGCTAGAGACCGCTCCTCGGCGCGATTTGACACGTAGCCGAGCTCGACCAGGACAGACGGCACGTCCGGCAGCTTCAGCACCGCGAAACCGGCCGCACGCCAAGGCCTGGCCAACAACGGCACATCGCCGGGCATCTCCGCCAACAGATCGTCGCGGGCAAAGGCCACCGACATTTCGTTGGTTTTCGCCTGCGCCAAGTCGATCAGGATATTCGCCACCTCGACGGAATATTGATCCAGGTCAACGCCGGCGATGATGTCGGACTTGTTCTCTTTTTCCGCAAGCGCGGCGGCTTCCTTATCGGACGCGCGTTCCGACAGCGTGTAGACCGAAAACCCGTGGGTCTGATGGCTGGAGTCGGAATTTACATGCAATGATATGAAAAGGGACGCGTCGTGGGTACGCGCAATGTGTGTCCGTTCGCGCAACGGTAGATAGACATCGTTGTCGCGTGTCAGCCGGGCGTTGTAACGGCCGGTGGCGAGCAGCAAGTCGCGCAACTCCCGGCCATAGGCCAAAACCAGCTCCTTCTCAACCGCCCCGGCGACACCGACAGTGCCGGGATCGATCCCGCCATGGCCCGGATCGATTACCACCATCGGCCGTCGCGCACGTGCCGATCGCGCGATCAGATCGAGCGGCTTTCGTTGCGGCAGGGCGCGAGTCAGTATCGGCGGCGACGCCAAGGCGGCAAAGGCCTCGGCACCGCTCGGCACCAGATCGACCACCCAGCGCCACTGATGGCCCGCACCGGGCGGCAGCAGCAGTTCTGCTTCGATTTCAACCGGTTGCGCCAGTACCAAAACAAGGCGGCTGGTGCCGGGCCGGTGCAGGCCATAGCGGTAGCCTTCGACCAAACCGACGCTCTCGCGCCGGCCGGGCTGCGGCAATTGCCAATCGATCTCGGGCAGATCGATTACCAGGCGCATCGGGTCGGCCAATGCGAACATCGACGCCTGCACCGGGGCCGACACCTCGATCACCACGCGCGTCTTATCTGCGTGCTGACCCAGGCGAATCGCGCTCGCCGAGGGTGGCGCAGCGGCAACAGACCCACAGGCAATTATTGCGGTCGAGGCCGCGACGACCCTTGTCAATCGGCACATATGGTTTATGGGGCTACGCACTAACGCTATATATGTTGGAGGGACGATTTTCGGCAACAGCCGGTTTTCTTAGCGTTAGATTCGAAAGGAGCATCATAGCCCGTTGTAGACGCATGATTCCATCGCTATGTTAACGACGAGTACAGCCGCCAGTCCGGCGTGCGGGTTTTCAGTCACACCGTGGCAGTGTGATGCGCCGCCACGATACAAGCACTGGTTGAGCGCGCCCCCGTATCGCCGACATCGGCTCGAGGACAAGGACAATTCAGGCTGGTCCACGCAAGTGGGGCCAGGAGTAGCATGGTCGCCCACCGCATCGCCGCAAGCGACATCATAAGACGGACTAGGGCGCCCTCGGCACTGACCGAGGCGGCGCGACCGCGTGCGCAATCAACGCACGCCGGCGCACGGCCGCCGTTGGGGAAAGCAACGCATGACCAAACGAATGCTAATCGACGCTACCCACAGCGAAGAAACGCGGGTCGTGGTATCGAGCGACAACCGCCTAGAGGAGTTTGATTTCGAGCTTGCCGCCAAGAAGCAGCTTCGCGGCAACATCTATCTGGCGAAGGTAACACGGGTCGAGCCGGCACTGCAGGCCGCGTTCGTCGACTATGGCGGCAATCGCCATGGGTTCCTGGCCTTCAGCGACATTCATCCCGACTACTATCGGATACCCATTTCGGATCGCCAAGCGCTGGTCGCCGATGCTGCGGCACCGGCGGAGGACGAGTCCGGCGACGACGAGGCGCCGAACGAGGGCGAGCCCGTCGAGACACTGGGCGGCGACGAAAGCGAGGATATCGAGCGCGTCGGCGACAGCGTTCGCCGCCCCCTGTGGAACCTTACGCGCCAGTACAATATTCAGGAGGTCATCAAGCGCCGGCAGATCCTGTTGGTGCAGGTCGTCAAGGAGGAGCGCGGGACCAAGGGCGCGGCGTTGACATCATATCTGTCGCTGGCCGGCCGGTATTGCGTGTTGATGCCCAACACCGCACGCAGCAGCGGCGGGATCAGCCGCAAGATTACGAGCATACAGCAGCGCAAGCGCCTTAAGCGCATCGTGAGCGATCTCAATCTGCCTGATGGCATGGCGCTGATCGTGCGCACCGCGGGCGTCGAACGATCCAAGGCGGATCTCAAGCGCGACTGCGATTTCCTGCGCCGAACTTGGGACCAGATCCGGGCCCAGACGCTCGAATCCACTGCGCCGTGCCTGATCCACGAAGAAGGCGACATCATCACCCGCAGTCTTCGCGACGTTTACCACCGCGACATCGACGAGGTGCTGGTGGAAGGCGATGATGTCTACAAGGCGGCCAAGGACTTCATGCGCACGATGCTTCCATCCCATGCAAAGCGGGTGAAGAAATACGCCGGCGATGACATGCCGCTGTTCCACACCTTCGGCATCGAGAACCAACTCGACGAGATTCATGGCCAAGTGGTGCAGCTGAAATCGGGCGGCTCCATCGTCATCAACCAGACCGAGGCATTGGTCTCGATCGACGTCAATTCGGGCCGGGCCACACGCGACCGCCACATCGAAGAGACGGCCCTGCGCACCAACAGCGAGGCCGCGGAGGAAACCGCACGTCAGTTGCGGCTGCGCGATCTGGCGGGACTGATCGTCATCGACTTCATCGACATGGAGAATGCCCGCAACAACGCGTCGGTCGAACGCAAACTGAAGGAGAGCATGCGGTCTGACCGGGCACGACTTCAGGTCGGTCGCATCAGCCCCTTCGGCCTGCTGGAACTGTCGCGCCAGCGCCTGCGGCCGAGCATCGCCGAGGTGGTCAGCAATCCGTGTCCCACCTGCAGCGGCAGCGGCCGGATCCGCTCCACCGAGGCGACGGCGCTGCGCCTGTTGCGTGCGCTCGAGGAGGAAGGTGTCGGCGGCTGGAAGGGCGGCATTCGTGCCGGCGTGCCGGCCGAAGTGGCGCTGTATATCCTCAACCACAAGCGCGCAGCTCTGACCGCAATCGAACAGCGCTTTGGTATTTCGGCGAGCTTCGACAGCGAGGGCACGATCCTGCCCTCCGACTTCCATCTGGAGCGACTGGCAGCGGCCAGCGCCGAGGAACCGAAGCGCGAGGCCGTGCGGCCGCCGGCGCCTAGGGCAGCCGAAGCCGCCGAACCCGCCGAAAACGGCCGCGCCAAACGCCGCCGGCGCCGTCGCTCGCGCCGCCAAGACGGCGACGTGGTGGAGACCACCACCGAGACAGCGCTCGCAACGACAGATGAACGCGCCACCGAACAAGAGGCGGCTGATGCCGCCGGCGGCGACACGCTGGTAGCCGAGGGCGAACCGGTCCAACGCCGTCGCCGTGGCCGCCGCGGCGGCCGTCGGCGCGGTCATCGGAGCACGGCCGAGGCGACCGTTGAGGTCGCGACCGGCGCACTCGCTTCCGAAGCGGAGGCACCGTCGGAGACGGCCACCGCGCCCGCGAACGGCGATACGCCCGCGCCGGTCGAAGCGCCGGATGCGGCACCCGAGCCCGCAGTCGTTGCGGAACCCGCCACCCCCAAACGCCGGCGCACGCGGCGCGCCCCGAAGCGGGCCGCCGTGGAAACACAGCAGGAAGACAGCGTCGAGTCGCCGGTGGCGGAGGCTTCCGCCACCGAAGCCGAAACCTCTGGCGATGAAGCGCCCAAGAAGCCTGCCAGGCGACGGCGCACGCGCGCCAAGCCGGCCGTCGATGAGGCCGCCACGGCGCCTAGCAACGCACCGGATGCCGCGGCGGAAATTGTGGTCAAACCGACTAGCGTCAACGGCAAACCGGACGCATCCGAGCCCTCCCCCGCCGAACAGAATGGTGGCGGCGGCGGACAGGACGAGACGCCGGCCGCCGCAGAGCCGCGCCGGCGCGGCTGGTGGAACCGGCTGCTGACGGATCGACGCGCCTGATCGCGACCCGGTTTGGGCGTTAGCGCCGCCAGTCGCGCAGACGGCGCACCGCGGTTTCGATCTCCTCGGTCGCACCGGCGAAGGAGAAGCGCACATAGTGCCGACCCTCGTCCGGGTCGAAGTCGGTGCCCGGCGTCGCCGCGACGCCGGCTTCGGCCAGCATGCGGCGGCAGAAGTCGGGGCTGTCATTGGTGATGCGCGCCATGTCCGCATAGATGTAGAAGGCGCCGTCGGCGGGCGCCAAATCGTCGAACCCGACCTTCGGCAACTCGTCGAGCAGGATTGAGCGGTTGCGCGCGTAGCGCGCGACATTTGCGCGCAATTCATCCTCGCAGTCGAACACCGCAAGCGCGGCCTGTTGCGACAAGGTCGGGGGCGAGATGAACAGGTTCTGCGCCAGACGCTCCACCGTCTGCATCAGATCCGCCGGCACCACCATCCATCCCAGTCGCCAGCCGGTCATCGAGAAATACTTGGAGAAGCTGTTGACGACGATAGCGTCCTCGCTGACCGCGAGCGCCGAAACCGGCCGTTGGCCGTAGGTAATGCCGTGATAGATCTCGTCGGATATCAGGCGGATGCCGTTGGCGCTGCAATACCTCGCCAACTGCGTGAGGTCGTCGCCGCAGAGCATGGTACCGGCGGGATTGGACGGGCTGGCGATGATGAGCCCATCGACCGCCGCGTCGAGACGCTGAAGATGGCCGACACTGGGTTGAAAGCGATCGGCCGCGGTGGTGCGAAGCGACACCGGCGTGTTGCCGAGGGCGGAGAGAGTATTGCGATAGGCCGGATAGCCCGGCGCACCCATGGCAATGCGGTCGCCGTGCTCGAAGGCCGCGAGAAACCCGAGCAAGAACGCGCCGGAGGACCCGACCGTGACGATGATCCGCTCGGGCGCCACCTCCAGTCCGTAGAAATCGGAATAGTGGCGCCCGATCGCCGCACGTAGCGGCGCGATTCCGGTCGCCTCGGTATAGCCAAGCTGATCGGCGCCCAATGCCGCATGTGCCGCCGCCAGCACGCCCGCCGGGGCCGGCGTGCCCGGCTGGCCCACTTCCAGGTGCGCGATATCGGCGCCGGCCGCTGCCCGCTCATTGGCGGCGCGCAGCATCTCCATGGCAATGAACGGCGCGATGCGGCCGCGATCTGCGGTCTTGACCGCCATTCGGGGTGCCCTCCGAGCCGACGAGATGGCTAGTCCGCGCTCAGGGCCAGACCGTGGCCGCGCGGATCGGTGGTGAAGCTGCAGGCGGTCTGGCGCGGCAGCCCGCCCAGACAATGAAACGCGTTGACGCGGCCAAGCACCTGCGTCGCCCGCGTCTCGTGCCCGCGGGCCTGCAGCACGTCGTGCAATTCCGGTCCCAATCCCGGCTCATACAACGTCACGTCCGGCCAGCCGGCGTGATGCACTCGTTGCTCGGCCATCGCCTCGGGCAACGGCGCGCCGGTCCCGAAGATCGATAGCGCCACCAAGGCCAGGGCCGACGAAGCGGCCGAGCCGCCAGACGCGGCGGCGCCATAGAAGATCGCACCCGTGTTCTCGTTCATGACCATCATCGCGCCCAGATCCGCGGCGTCCCGACCGCCGATGCCCGGCGCGGCCGCGAGCAGTATGCCGGTGCCCGGCGCGATGCGGCCGGTGCCGAATGGGTAGTTCAGAGTAAAGTTGCACGCCACTGCCTGACCGAACCTGTCGACCACGGCGAAGCTGGCTGCGGACGGCTGCTCCACTCGCCGGGCGGGCGGCTCGTCGATTGTCGCAAGCGGCACGTGGGTTTCGCCATCGATGGTGGCGACCAATTGGCGCAAGTGATCGTCGGCCAGCAATTCCGTTCCGGCCGCCGCGTCGCCGTTCGTCTCCGCCAGCCATTCGTTGAGCCGGCCGCGCAAACGCGCCGATGCCTCCGCGAAGATGTGCGGCCGCTCGTCTGGGCCGGCGCGCCCATACGGCAAGTGTTGCGTCAGCACACGCATGAGCTGAGCCGCCACCGCCCCGCCCACCGGTGGCGGCGGCGTGAATACGGCAACGTGGTCGCCCAGCGGCACGCGGATAGGCGCGATGTATCGCGGCGCATAGGCGCGCAGGTCGTCGACGCTCAACGTGCCACCCGCGGCCCGCGCGGCCTCGGCAAATTGCCGCGCCAGCACGCCGTCATAGAAATCGCCAGGTCCGCGGCGCCGCAGGATGTCGAGGAACGCCGCCAACTCGATCTGGCGGATGGGTTGACCCTCTTGGATGGGTCCGCCGTCGGCATGTGCGAACACCGCGCGCGCCGCCGGATCGGCGAACAGCGCTTCGGCCACCACGCCCAGTTCGCTCGCGAACGCGCGCGACGCGGCGTGACCCTCGCGCGCCAGCGTCACCGCCGGGGTCAGCAGGTCACGCCACTCGAGCCGGCTGTAGCGCGCATGGAGCGCGAACATGCCGCGGATGTTGCCGGGCACGGCGCTGGGTCGGCGACTGCCGTTGACCGGCACCGCCGAGCTCCGGGCGAGAAACTCCAGCGCCTCTGTACGCTCGCTTTCCGGATCATGGATCAAGCAAACGCCGCCACCACCCAGGCTCGCCGCACCCGGATAGGTGACGGCCATCGCAAAATATGCGGCCACGGCAGCGTCGGCGGAGGACCCGCCCGCCGACAGAACCTCGCGACCGACCACCGCTGCGTGCGGCTCGTCCGCGATCACCCCACCGATAAACCCTTCTATGTAGCCGATTTCACCCGGCGACGTGCCGCCGCAGCCCGACAGCGCGGCGAGCGCCGCGCTTGCCATGGCTCCGATGATGCCCACATGACCGATGTGCGCTTGCCCCTGGTAACGGTGAGACGACGCTGCGAAAATGCCGCTCATGCGCCAAATACTCTTGCTCTGGGTGGTGTTGGTTGTCGCCATTATTCCGTCGGCGGCGATCGCACAGCGCGTCCCGTTGATTCGCGACGCGGAAATCGAGAATACCATCCGCGCCTACGCCAATCCAATCTTCGAGGTCGCCGGACTGGATACCTCGGCGGTGAGCATCCATCTGGTCAACGACAACCGGCTCAACGCTTTCGTCGCCGGCGGTCAGCGGTTGTTCCTGCACACCGGCCTGCTGATGCGCGCCGACACGCCGGAGCAGGTGATCGGCGTGATCGCCCATGAGGCGGGTCACATCGCCGGCGGGCATCTGGCACGCCTGCAAGACGAGCTGCGCAGCACGCGGACCGAAGCCATCATTGCGGCATTGTTGGGCGCCGCGGCGGCTGTGATGGCTGGCGACCCACGAGTCGGCGGCGCAGTGGCGGCGGGTGGCCAGCAAATGGCGCTGCGATCGCTGCTGCAATACAGCCGCACCCAGGAGTCCGCCGCCGACGCGGCCGCCTTTACCTATCTCGACCGTTCCGGCCAGTCGTCGCGCGGGTTGCTGGAGTTCCTGCGCATCCTCACGGAGCAGGACATTCTGCGACCCGAAAACCAGGATCCGTATTTGACGACCCATCCACTGACCAGCGAGCGTATCGCGTCGGCCACAAGCCATGTTGCGCTGTCGCGGTATTCGCGCGTGGAGGCGCCGGCGGAGCTGGTTGAGCGCCACGAGCGCATGCGAGCGAAGTTGATCGGCTTTTTGCAGCCGCTGGCGGTGACCCTGCGCACATATCCGGAGAGCGATATCAGCCTGCCGGCACGCTACGCCCGCGCCACTGCGCACCTGCGCCGCGGCGACGCCGCGGCCGCGTTGCCGCTGGTCGATCAGTTGGTCGCCGAGCTGCCGGACGATCCGTTTGTCCTGGAACTGAAGGGTCAGTTGCTGTTCGAGACCGGACAGATCGCCGCGGCGATGCCACCGTACAAACGCGCGGTCGAGCTGGCGCCAGATGAACCGCTCCTGCGCATTTCGCTGGCGCAGGTCCAGGTCGAGAGCAACCGGCCTGACCAATTGGCCGAGGCGGTCGATAATTTGCGCGTCGCGTTGCGTCGCGAGCAGTACTCGGGCGGTGCTTGGCGCCTCTTGGTGATCGCCCACGGACGGCTTGGCGCCATGGGCGACATGGCGCTTGCGCAGGCCGAACTGGCGCTGCTGCAGGATGATGTGCCGGCGGCCAAGGCGCACGCCGCCCGGGCCGAGGAGCAGCTTCCCCTGGGCTCACCGACTTGGCTCAGAGCACAGGATATTCAAAAGCAGCTGGACTGACCGCTATCAGCCGTCGGCCTCGATACCGTCGGTTAACGCTCGTGGTGTATGGTCACATTTGTGTGAAAAACGCGCGCTGAGCTTGCCGCGTGCCGATGGCTGCCACATCTTGGATGCGTATACTTCACTGGAAACAAGCCGTTGAGGGTCTGCCGTGAAATATCGCCTGCGAATGATATTGGTCGCGATGTTCGGAGCCTGGTTGGTCAGCGGATCGCCGACCGCCGTTGTGGCCGAGGACGCGCTGACGCCGGCACAGACGGAAGCCGTGCAGCAGGTTATCCGTGACTACTTGCTCGAAAACCCCGAGCTGGTCTACGAGGCACTGCAGGAATTACAGCGGCGGCAGAAAGTCGCCGAGCAGGAGCGGCAGCGCCTTGCGGTCGTCGAGAGACTCCCGGAGCTGCGGGACAACCCCGAGGACCCCAGCATCGGCAACCCGAATGCGGCCGTGACGATCGTCGAGTTCTTCGACTACAGATGCACCTATTGCAAGAGCATCGCCGGCAACATGGGCCGGTTGATCGACGAAGATTCGGATGTGCGGATCGTGTTCAAGGAATTCCCGATCCTCGGTCCTGAGTCGGTCTATGCCGCGCGTGCGTCGCTGGCGGCGCGCAACCACGAGAACCATTTCGACTTCCATCTGGCCCTGATGCGCGCCCGCGGCAACCTGACCGAGGAAGTGGTCGGCGCGATCGCCGGGTCCGTCGGCATCGACTTCGACGAGATCAAGGAAGAGATGGCGTCGCCGGAGATCGATGCGATCATCAAGGGCAATCTCGAATTGGCGCAGTCGCTGGGCATCACCAGTACGCCGTCATTCGTGATCGGCAATCGTGTGCTTTCAGGCGCCCTCAACTACGAGACCATGCAGAGTCTCGTCAATTCGGCGCGCGCGGGATAGCGCGCTCTACGCCTCGGCGTCGGGTTGCACAGCCGGCGCCGCGTCGGCGAAGGCCGGCAACGAAGCGCACTCAGCGACGATGCGCATGACTTCCGGATAGGGCTCCAGATCACAGCCGAAGCGCCGGGCGTTGAGGATCTGTGGCACCAGGCAGCAATCCGCCAGCGTCGGCCTATCACCGTGGCAGTAACGACCGGTGTGCCGGTGGCCGGCGAGCGAACCCTCGACGCCGCGGAGCCCCTCCTCGATGCAATAGCGGCACCATTTCCGCGTGCGCGTTTCCTCGTCCACGCCGAACGTGTCGGTCAGGTAATTGAGCACACGCAAACTCTGTATCGGGTGGATTTCACAGGCGATGGCGAGCGAAATCGCGCTTACGCGCGCCCGCTCCACCGGTTCTGCCGGCAAGAGTGGCGGTGTGGGCGGCATCGCGTCGAGATACTCGATGATCGCCAGCGACTGGATCAGTACGGTGCCGTCAACCAGCTGCAACGCCGGCACTAAACCCTGTGGGTTCACTGCGAGATAGTCGGGCGATCGATGCTCGCGGCGGCGCAGGTGCACGAACCGCCGCTCCGGCGTCAAGCCCTTCAGATTGAGCCCGATGCGGCAGCGGAACGCGGCCGACGACCGGAAGTAATCATAGAAGATCATCGCGGGATACCTCCGGCGCGCGATTAGAGCGGCGGGTTGTCGATCGGCACGGGGTCGATCGCATCGGCGGGCGTGAAACCGAACACCCGGCCGTAGAAATACAACTCGGCCTCCAGCGCCCGTTTGATGTTGGCCGCTTGGCGGAACCCGTGGCCCTCGCCGTCGAAGGCGACATAGGCGACGGTGACGGCGCGCTCCTTGAGTGATTGCACCATCTGCTCCGCTTGGTTGGGCGGTACGATCTTATCTTCCCGACCCTGGAAGAAGATCACCGGGCAGTTCAACCCGTGCGGATGGTGCGCAGGCGAACGCTTAAGATAGAGCGAGCGAGCTTGAGGGTACGGACCGATCAGCCGATCCAGATAGCCGCTTTCGAACTTGTGGGTGTCGGCGGCCAGACGCTCCAGATCGCCAATGCCATAGTGGCTCGCCCCGGCCTTGAACACATCGCGAAAGGCGAGTGCGGCCAATGTCGTGTAGCCGCCGGCGCTGGAGCCGCGGATGATCAGGCGCTCGCCGTCGACAAGATCCTGCGCGACCAGATGCCGCGCACCGGCGACACAGTCATCGACATCCGCCACGCCCCACTGGCCGTCCAACGCGTCTCGGTAGGCGCGGCCATAGCCGCTGCTGCCGCGGTAGTTGACGTCGAGCAGCGCAAACCCGCGGCTGGTCCAAAACTGAATCCCCAGGTTGAACGCCGACGACGATGCGCCGGTCGGGCCGCCGTGCGAGCGCACGATCAACGGCGGCTTGTCGCCGGTGGGCGCCCGCGCATCTTTGTTCACGGGCGGGTAGAAGAGTCCATGCGCGGTGGCGCCGCCTTCGCTGGGAAATGAGAGGCCTTGCGGCGTAGATAGGTAATCCGCATCGATATCGGTCCGCAGCGACGCGCGCACCGTCATCTCGGTCCGCTTGGCAACGTCCAGCGCGACCACCGCCGCCGGTGATCGCGCCGAGGCGCCGACGAATGCAGCATTGTCGCCGCTCACCTTCAGCATGGAGAAATCGGTCGACGCAACCGGCCACGGGATCAGTGTCCCATCGGCGACTTCACCGAGCCGCCAGGTGCCGGCCTCGTTGTAGGTGCTGAGGATGCGTCCGTCGGCCAGGAACCCATAGTAGGTCATGCCCAGGCCCCACTGCGGCCCGGCGAACTCAGCCTCGCGCGGACACAGCGGTACCGGCCCGTCTCTGCCCGCCCGATACAGGTTCCACCAACCGGAACGGTCCGAGACGAAGTGCAGCACACCGTCGGGCGACCACTCCGGCTGCGCGATCGACTCCGCCATCCCACCGGCGACGATGTGTGCATCGCCAAGACTCCCATCGTCGGCGACGTCAGCGACCCACAGCGTTGAGCCATCCCACGGCATGTTCGGAAGGTCCCAACTCAGCCACGCCAAACGCCGACCGTCGGACGACAGTCGCGGCCCGGCATAGAAATCGCGGCCGCGCGCCAGCGTGGCCACCGCGCCGTCGTCCAGCGCCACGCTCACTAAGCGGTTCTCCGGCAGCGGATCCGCGTTGGTGTGATCCTCACACACACAGATCAGACGCCGGCGCCGTGCATCCAGTTCCATAGCGGCAAAACGCCAATCGCCCTCGGGCGTCAGCAGCCGCGGCGCTTCGTCGCTGCGATGGACGTAGATGCGCTGGTCGGAGAAATTGACGAAATAGACGACGCCGTCGATCAGCGCCGCACCGCCGCCATATTCGTGGACGCGCGAACGCACATTGTAGGGCGGCGGCGTGACATCCCCGATGACGCCGTCGCCGCGCCGACGCACCAGAACCGTGCGCCCACCTTCGCGCGGCCTGCTTTCGAGCCAGTAGAGGTCGTCGCCGTCGAGCGCGACCCAGCCTAAGCCGATGCTCTCACCGACAATCAGCTCAGCGGTTATCGGCGAGGGCCAGGTGCCGTAGGGAAGGGTCTGTGACATGTCGGCTCACCGTCCAGCAGTGACGACGACCCGTGATATCGATCCGGCGCCGGGATGTCACGGACCGGCGAAGCGGACCACGCGCTGATCGATGACGCCGAAGATGGATGCGCCGGTGTCGTCGCACATCTCGATGCGCACGCGGTCGCCAAAGCCCATGAACGGCGTCGTCGAGGCGCCGCGGTCGAGCTTCTCGATGGTGCGGATCTCGGCGAGGCAGCTCGAGCCAGCGGCGCGGTCGCGATTGGATACGGTGCCCGATCCGATGATGGTGCCGGCGGCCAACGGCCGCGTCTGCGCGGCATGGGCGATCAGGCGCGGGAAGTCGAAGTTCATGTCGACGCCGGCATTCGCCCGCCCAACCTCGCGACCGTTCAGATGCACCAACAGCGGCAAGCTGAGCTTGCCACCGTCCCAGGCGGCACCCAACTCGTCCGGCGTCACCGCCGCGGGTGAGAAGGCCGAGCGCGGCTTGCCGACCAGAAAGCCGAAGCCCTTGGCTAGCTCTGCCGGGATCAACCGCCGCAGCGACACGTCGTTGACGAGCATCACCAGCTTGATGTGGCCGCCGGCGTCGTGCGCGGTTACGCCCATGGGCACATCGTCGACAATAACGGCCACCTCGGCTTCGAAGTCGATGCCATAGTCCTCGCTGCCCACACGAATATCCTCGCCCGGCGCCAGGAAACCGTCGCTCACCGCCTGATACATCAGCGGATCGTCGAGCAGGCTCGGCGTCAGATCCGCCCCTCGCGCCCTGCGCACGAGCTCGACATGGTTGAGATAGGCGCTGCCGTCGAGGAACTGGTACGCACGCGGCAGTGGCGAGGCCAGAACCGACGGGTCGAACGCGCCCGCGTCGGCGATGAAACCCTCCTCCAGCATCGCCGACAGCTGCGACAATGCCGGCGCGCAGCGATCCCAATCCTCCAATGCCGCCTGCAGCGTCGGGGCGACACTCGCCGCCGAGGCGATCTTGCTCAGATCGCGCGATACGACCGACAGATCACCGTCGCGGCCCCGATTGAGGCTCGCAAGCTTCATTACTCGGCGGCCTGAGGCGCCGCGTCGTCCGATGTTTTCCAGGAGTTGATGTAGTCGGTAACCTCGACACCGTCCAGCGCGCGGGCCACATCCAGCCCGTCACGGGCGTCGATCATCACGGCCACCTCGTCGGTCTCCGCTTTGGCCGGCTGAAACGCGTTCTTCAGCGCCTTGGGATGCGGTCCGTGCGGGAAGCCGCTCGGGTGGAATGTGATCATACCGCGGTCGATGTTGTCGCGGCTGAAGAAATCGCCGCGGTGGTAAAACAACACCTCGTCGAAATCGTCATTGGAGTGGAAGAACGGCACCTTGAGTGCGTCGGGGTCGGTCTCGAACGGCCGCGGCACGAATGTGCAGACGACAAAGCGGTCGGCGAGAAACGTCGTGTGCGCCGAGGGCGGCAGGTGGTAGCGGTGACTCATTATCGGCCTGATGTCGCGCCAATTGAGCCGCACCGGCATCAAGTCACCGTGCCAGCCGACCGCGTCCAATGGGTTGAACGGGTAGATGACGGTCGAGATCTTGTTGCGCCGCTTGATTTCCAACTGCCACTCGCGCTCGCCCTGCTGCGCACGGAAGGCGTCGTCGATTTGCGGCGAGGCCAACACCGCCGGATCGAAGATAGCGTGACGCCCGGCGGGTCCCTTGTCCGGCAGGCCAAAGCTCGAATTGGTCGCCTCGATCATGAGCAGGCTCGCCGCACCGTCGAACTCCGTGCGCCACAACGTGCCGCGCGGCAGCAGCACATAGTCGCCCTCGCTGATTGGCATGTGGCCGTAGTCGCAATACAGATGGCCGGTGCCGTCGTGGACGAACAACAACTCGTCGCCGTCGCCGTTGCGGGCCAGCATCGGCATGGCGCCTGAGGTACGCCAGAAGCGCAGCCGCACGTGGGCGTTCGACATCACTTCCGCGACTTGCCACGGGCTCGGGCTTTCACCCTGGACCCGATTGAGATCGAACGCACGCGGGCGTGTCGGACCGTGCCAATGGGTCCATCCGGTTGGCGGATGCGCATGGTACATGTGGCTTGCCGGACCGAAGAAGCCTTCGCGGCCAAGCTCGCGCTCATAGGTGCCCTCCGGCAGATCGGCGTGCGCTTGACGCGATGCCTCGCCTTCAACCTTGGCAATTGAGATCGGCTGTTTCATTGTGCTTCAGGCCTCCAACACGCCGCGCCTTATCTGATCCTGTTCCATCGATTCGAATAGGGCCTTAAAATTGCCCTCGCCGAAGCCGTCGTTCCCCTTGCGCTGGATAAGCTCGAAGAAGATCGGGCCGATGACGTTCTCGGTGAAGATCTGCAGCAGCAGTCCCTGATCCTCGGTCGGCGCGCCGTCGATAAGGACGCGATTGCGCCGCATCTTATCCATATCCTCGCCGTGGCCGGGAACGCGCGCATCGACGCCGTCGTAGTAGGCGTCCGGCGTTGGCAAGAACGTCACGCCCTGTTCCCGCATGGCCTCGACACTGGCGTGGATGTCATCGGTCGACAGCGCAATGTGCTGAATGCCCTCGCCCCTGTAGGCCTCGAGGAACTCGACGATTTGGCTCCTGTCGTCGGCGGACTCATTGATCGGGATGCGGATCTTGCCGCAGGGACTGACCATCGCGCGGCTGCGCAGGCCCGTGAGTTGGCCCTCGATGTCGAAGTATTTCAGCTCGCGGAAATTGAAGTAGCGCTCGTAGAACGCGGCCCAGCGGTCCATGTGCCCCATGGCGACGTTATGTGTCAGATGGTCGATGGTTGTGAGCCCAACACCGACCGGTGACGGATCGACGCCAGCGATCGGCTCGAAATCAACGTCATAGATCGATCCACGATCACCATAGCGGTCGATGAGATAGAGGAGGCTGTCGCCGATCCCTACGATGCCCGGCAGGTTGAGCTCCATCGGCCCGGCCCGGGCTTGGTTGATTTTGGCACCCAACGATTCCGCCCGGGTGAGCGCCGCGGCGGTGTCGTCCACGCGCACGGCAAAGGCGTTTGAGGACGGACCGTGCGCCGAGGCGAACGATTCCGCCCGACTACTCGGCTCGGCATTGACGACGAAATTGATGTCGCCCTGGCGGAACAGAGTCACGTTCTTGGAGCGGTGGCGGGCGACCGCGCTGAACCCCATGCGCTCGAACAGCGCCATCAGGCGGCTCGGGTCGGGGGCGGTGAACTCCACGAATTCGAACCCGTCGGTGCCCATGGGGTTATCCCACAGCGCCTCCGGAGCCGGGCGTTTCGTCGTCGCAGCTGACATGGTCTTCGCTCCTTCCCGGCGTGTGCCGGCATTGGAACCGATCCTGACAACGTCTATATAAGTTTCAAATGAAACCAATTCAATCAGACATGGCGACCCGCAAGAGCGCACCGGCTGGGCGTCTCGATCTCGAGCGGTTCGTGCCCTATCGGCTGTCGGTCCTGAGCAACACCATTAGCGGCGCGATCGCCCGCGAGTATGCTGCACGCTTTTCGTTAACCATATCCGAATGGCGCGTGATGGCCGTTCTCGGCCGGTTTGCGCCGCTAACATCCGGCGACGTCGCCGCGCGCACGGCCATGGACAAGGTGCGGGTCAGCCGCGCGGTGGCGCGCCTGGACCGGTCTGGACATATCCACCGCCGCCGCGACCCCGGAGATCGCCGGCGCGGCTTGCTGCGCCTGAGTGGAAAGGGCGAAAAAATCTATAGGCAGATCGTGCCGCTGGCGCTGGCGCGCGAACGCGACTTGCTGGCGGCCCTATCCACCAGTGAGCGGCAGCACCTCGACCGACTGCTCACCACCCTGCAGGAACGGGCCCATCGACTCGCCGCGGACGATTGACGGCGACGGCGTAGCCCGACCTACGGCCGAGACCCATCGTCACGATACCCGCTGGAATGTGCGCGGAGGATCTCGGCAATGAAGCTCGACTTGGCCTGTGTATCGCCGGGGCGGTCGCCCGCGTAGGCCTCAGCCAATCTCGTCTTCAGTTGAGCATAGCGTTGCAAGTCCGTCGCGCTGGCACGCAGATGATCGCGAAATACGATAGTTGCCATCCAGAAGCGGCTTCCTTCGACACACAAGTTGAGATGATGGGTGCGGCACTCCGGCACCGCCTTGACGAAGTATGCGCGTCCGGACACGCCGCCATCGCCGCGATGCGTGTAGCCCGAGCGTTCCAAGGCGGCCGTAAGGTCAGGCGACGGGGGCAAATCGGGCACCGCCATCATGATATCGATGATCGGTTTCGCCACCAGACCGGGAACCGCCGTGCTACCGATATGCTCCACACGATAACCGCAGCATTCAGCCGGCGCACGCAGCCGGCGCGCCTCTTCCTCGAACAGGCGCGGCCATTCGGCCTGATACGGACAGATGCGAACCACGCCGTGCGAAAGCCCGATTTCGGTCACGGCCCAGCTTCCAGAGCGGCGAACGCCGTTCTCCGACCTATCATTCAAGCTCCCCCAGCCCGTCTCGGGACCAGCGATCGCGCCTAGATATAGTACGCTTTCAGCGGAGCGAAGCCGTTGAACCCGACCGAGGCATAGGTCGTTGTGTAGGCGCCGGTCGACAGGACGTCGATGTGATCGCCGACCTGAAGCGCATGCGGCAGCTCGTAGCCGGCCTCGTCATACAGGACGTCCGCGCCGTCGCACGTCGGCCCGGCGATCGCCACCGGCCCGTTGGCTCCGCCGTCGTGCGGCGTGCGGAACCGATATTGGATCGACTCGGCCTGCGTCTCGGCCAGCCCACCAAACTTGCCGATGTCGAGATACACCCAGCGCTTGTCGTCGCCATAATTCTTGTGCGCGATGAGCACGACCTCGGCACGCAGCACACCGGCATCGGCGGCGATCGAGCGGCCCGGCTCGATGATCACATCCGGCATGCGGTTGCCGAAATGGCGCGACAAGGCCGCCTTAATCTCGCCGCCGATAGCTTCGAGGCTCGGCACGCTGCGGCGATACTGGACCGGAAATCCACCGCCCAAATTGACCATCCGCACGTCCACGCCGCGGTCCGCCAACTCCCAGAACAGCATCGCGGTCTTGCCGATGGCGATGTCCCACTGCCGCACGTCGCATTGCTGGCTGCCGACGTGAAAAGAAATGCCGTGCGGCACCAGTCCGCGTTCGCCGGCTTCCAGCATGAGATCGCGGGCCATATCGAGCGAGCACCCGAACTTCTGCCCCAATGGCCATTCCGCGCCCTCGTTGTCCAGCGCGATGCGGCAGAATACCCGGCTGCCGGGCGCCGACTTCGCGAGCTTCTTCAACTCCTCGGCGGCGTCGAAAGCATACAGATCGATGCCCGCCTCGTAGGCACGCGCAATGTGCACCGATTTCTTAACCGTGTTGCCGAACGAGATCCGCCGCGGCCCCGCGCCTAGGGTGAGACACGTCTCGATCTCGCGGATCGACGCCGCATCGAAGCTGGATCCGAGCTGTACCAGCCGAGATAACAGCGCCGGTGCCGGGTTGGCCTTGACCGCGTAGAAGATCTCCGCCGACGGCATGGAACCGTGCAGCCTGCGATAGTTGCGCTCAACCATGTCCAAATCGACCACAAGGAATGGCGATTCGAGAGAATTGTTTCGTAGGAATTCCGAGATCTTGGGGGTCATGGACGGGCCCACCTTCAACCAGGGGTTCAGTGCAGCGCGAACTGCATCCAAACGCCTCCAGCCAGGCGGTGATGACACCGCGGCTCCCTTCGACGGCTCTGGCAAGGAGGCCAGCGGCCCGGGCCGGCGCGAGGGCCGGTTATACGCGAAAAAATCGCGAAGGAAAGCTGAAATTCAGGCTGTTGGCAGGTTAGCCCGCGCGCATTGCGCCGACGCGCGCGATCATGATAACGGAAGTTTATCGATAAAGGCGTATTTGGTTCCCCAGTGTCCGATAAACCTGTGATTTTCATTCTGAATGGCCCGAATCTGAATCTCTTGGGTCAACGCGAGCCTCAGCACTACGGACATGAAACCCTGGCCGACATCGAGGCGCGGTGCCGGGCCGTAGCCGAGGCCTGCGGACTGGCGCTCAAGTTCCAACAGTCAAACCACGAAGGCGAGCTAATCGAGTGGCTGCACGAGGCGCGTGCCGCAGCAGCGGGCGTCGTACTGAATGCGGGTGCCTATACACACACCTCGGTCGCTTTGCATGATGCCGTGCGCGTACTGGATGTGCCCTTGATCGAGGTGCATTTGTCGAACATCTTTGCACGCGAGCGGTTTCGCCACCGCTCGTTTATCGCGCCGGCGGCCACCGGGGTGATCAGCGGTCTCGGCAGTGATGGCTACGTCTTCGCCATCGAGGCGTTGGCGCACATGGCAAAGGCGCGCGCGAAGGGCTGAGCGAGATGCCGAAGTTCGAGGTCGATACCCGTCTGGTGCGCAAGTTGGCGACGTTGCTGCGCGATACCGGTCTGGGCGAGATCGAGTACGAGGCCGAGGGCCAGCGGATCAGGGTGGCCCTGCCAGGCGGTCGCGCTGCGGCCGCGCCCGAGGCCGTGGCACCGCCGCCGCCCGCAGCGCCGAAACCGGATGAGTCCGCCGCTGCGTTGGAGGCCAATCACCCCGGCGCGATTTCGTCACCGATGGTGGGCACGGTCTATCTGAGCCCGGCCCCCGGCGATCCACCATTCGTGCGCGTCGGCGAAACCGTGACCGCCGGACAGACGCTGATGCTGGTTGAGGCCATGAAGACGTACAACGAAGTGCACGTGCCGCACGCCGGCAGCGTCGCGCGTATCGTCGTCGAGAACGGACAGCCCGTCGAGTATGGCGAGCTGTTGGCCATCATCGAATAGTTGCGTCTCTGACACGGCGATGTTCGAAAAGGTTCTGATCGCCAACCGCGGAGAAATCGCGCTTCGCATCCACCGCGCGTGCCGGGAAATGGGCATCCGAACGGTGGCGGTCCATTCCACCGTCGACGCCGACGCAATGCATGTGCGTTTGGCCGACGAGTCGGTGTGCATCGGCCCGCCGCCGGCGCGCGACAGCTATCTGAACATTCCGGCCATCGTATCGGCAGCGACCCTGACCAATGTCGACGCCATCCATCCGGGCTACGGGTTCCTGTCGGAGAATGCGACCTTCGCGCAGATCGTCGCCGAGCACGGCTTCACGTTTATCGGCCCGCACGCAGATCACATCCAGCTAATGGGCGACAAGATCGCCGCCAAGGAGGCTGTGGCAAAGGCCGGCGTCGCAACCGTTCCGGGCTCGGACGGACCGGTCGCCAACCTGGCAGAGGCCACGGCCACGGCGCGGCGTATCGGCTTTCCGATTCTGATCAAGGCGGCCAAGGGCGGCGGTGGCCGTGGCATGCGGGTGGCCAACGATGAGTCGGAGCTGGCGCGCTCACTCAGCCGGGCGCGCGCCGAATCGGAAGCCGCATTCGGCAGCAACGTCGTCTACCTGGAACGTTACTTAGGCGCGCCACGACACATAGAGTTTCAGATTCTCGCCGATACCCATGGCAATATCGTGCACCTCGGCGAACGCGACTGCTCGATTCAGCGCAATCATCAAAAGCTCATCGAAGAAACCCCGTCGCCGGCGCTCGATGCGGAGACGCGCGATCGAATGGGCGGCATTGTGCGCCAGGCGATCGAGCGGCTAGGCTACTACAGCGCCGGCACCGTGGAATTTCTGTACCAGGATGGTGAGTTCTATTTCATCGAGATGAATACGCGCCTTCAGGTCGAGCATCCCATAACCGAGATGGTGTACGGCCTGGACATCGTGCGCGAAATGATACGCATCGCCGCCGGCGACGAACTCGATATCCGACAGCGCGAACTGACCCTCAATGGCCACGCCATCGAGTGCCGCATCAATGCCGAAAATCCCAACACGTTCCGTCCGTCGCCCGGCCGTATCACCGACTACCATCCGGCCGGCGGCTTGGGCGTGCGGGTCGATTCGGCGCTTTACGCCGGCTACACCGTGCCGCCGCAATACGACAGCCTGGTCGCGAAGCTTATCGTTCACGGCAGCAATCGCGCCGAATGCCTGATGCGCCTGCGCCGCGCGCTCGACGAAATGGTCGTCGGTGGTATCGAAACCACGATCCCGCTTCACCAGGAGCTCATCACCAACCCGTCCTTCATCGCCGGTGACTACGACATTCACTGGCTGGAACGGCTGGTCGATGCCCAGGCCGACGCGGCGGGCGGATGAGTGGTCTGACGCCGCAATTGCTCCTGGCCGCCTACGCCAGCGGCGTCTTCCCCATGGCCGAAAGCCGGCGCGATCGCACGCTGTACTGGATCGATCCGGACATGCGCGGCTTGCTGCCGCTGGATCGGTTCCACATTCCGCGCCGGTTGCGCCGAACTCTAAAGGCACAGCCATTCACGGTGCGGTGTGATACCGCCTTTGCCGATGTGGTGCGGACGTGCGCACAACGCACGCCGTCGCGCCCCGAGACCTGGATCAATACGGAGATCGAGCGGCTGTACACGGCGCTCCATGACATGAACTTCGCCCATTCCATAGAATGCTGGCACGATGATGCGCTGGTCGGCGGGCTGTACGGCGTCGCCATGGGCGCGGCGTTCTTCGGCGAGAGCATGTTCAGCCGTGAGACCGACGCCAGCAAAGTGGCGCTGTGTCATTTGGTGGCGCGGCTGCGCGCCGGCGGGTTCCGTCTGTTGGACACGCAGTTCGTGACCGATCACTTGCGGCGCTTCGGGGCCATCGAAGTGTCGCGCCGGCGCTACCGCTCAGCGCTTGCGCGCGCGCTCAAGGCCGATGCCAGTTTTTATCCCGACCTTTCGGATGCCGAATTCGCCGCCTTTGTGCAATCGACCACCCAGATGTCGTAGACCGGATGCTCCAAAGCCGATAACGCCGGGCTGGACGCGAACATCCAGCCACTGAACAGCGGCACCGTCTGCGCATCGGACCGGTGCTCGGAAATCTCCAGAAACGCGGCCGACTCCGGAAGCTCCTCCGGCGGCCTCTTGTGGCAGGTCCGGACCAGGATCTCGAGGCTGCCAAACACGACCGGCACATCCGGCGGTGCCTCGAACGTCGAAATGCGCGCGGTGAGTTTGTCGAGGCCCTGCAGCACAGCCGCCGCCTTTGACGGTTCCGGTGCGCCGGGAGGATCGGCAGGCAGCGATTGCGCGCCAATCTGCGTAGCCGCCAGCGTCAGCGTAGCCGCAATCAGGGCAGCGCGGCCGCCGCATGGTCCCGCCCGGCTTCTGCCACTCAGCGTCATCTTGAGTACCGACTTATTGGCCGCCCGTGGCCAGAAAAATGATTTCGGAGACAGTATCTTCGAGGCTCTTGTGGTCCACGGTCTTCGTGACTTCGCCGCCCGCAGCGATCATCTCTGTGGCGCGGCCCGGCTGTATCCTTACATACTTACCGCCTAAGATTCCGTTGCTGACGATGCTCGCGGTGCTGTCCGCCGGCAGCTGGTACTGGCCGGCTATGGACATCTCGACGACAGCGTCGAAAGTGACGCGCTCCAGCGACCGGCGGGCGACGCTGCCGACCTTCACGCCATTGACGCGCACGTCGCTGCCGGGCTCCAGTCCACCGACATTGAGGAACCGAGCCGTCACGCTGTAACCCTGTGCCACCTGCTGGTCGGATGCCCGCCAAGCGAAGTACAGGAACGACAGCGCCACCACCAATACGACGGCGCCGACGATTGATTCGATGATGTTGCGTCGCATGCGCGTTTGCTACCTAGGGACTGCGTAGAGACTACGGCGCGATCTTTTCCGCGTTGGCGCGGGCACGTTGCAGGATCAGCTCCATCAAATCGTCGATCACAATGGTCGACTCGGTGTAGGCGATCTCGCCCCCGGGGCCGATGGTCGTTTCGCCGCCACCGACCTCGATCTGCACCAGCTTGTCGCCAAACAGCCCATCTGTGACGACGGCGGCCGACGCCTCGTTGTCGAGCTCGACGCCCGCATCCAGCCGCATGACCAGGACGGCCTGATTGAATTCGTCGAGGTACTGGTCGACCACCTCACCGACCGGGACGCCGGACAGCCAGACCGGACTGCCGGGCGAGATGCCGTCGGCCTGGTCGAAGCGGGCGGCGATGCGATAGCCGTCTTCCGAGACCAACTGTGCGCGGGTGTAGGCCGATACGACAAATACGCAGAACAGGGCACTCACCAGGGCACCGACCACGATTTCCCACAGGCGACGACGCGATGCGGTCACGGCGGCGACCAGGGTTTGTAGTCCGCGGTCGCCGGCGCGCGGTCACCTGGCGTCAGAACACTCCCCGGCGGCCGATAGGCCTCAGCGGTGCCGGTTTTGTTGGGCTCGTGCGGCTGTTGCCAGATATGCCGCTGCGCATGGGCGTCGGGCACGTCGTCGCTGACATAATGCAGCCACCCGTGCCACATCGGCGGCACACGGCTCGCCTCGTCCGGGCCGTTGTAGATGACCCACCGCCGCTCGCGCCGATATCCGGCACGTCCGCGGCCGCGGTAATACCGGTTGCCGAGCTGATCCTCGCCGACCAGCTTGCCGCTCAACCACGTTTTCAGTCGGGTGCCGAAGGTCGCCATTTCGCTCGCGAGTTTGCTGGCGCTGCCCGACTCGGGGCGCCGCGACTGTATGGCACGGCGCCTTTGCGCCGTCCAGATCGTCGGACGCTCTAGGCAGAGTGCTTTCGCCGAGCGCTATATCTATGCGTCACGTCAAAATGTAGCAAAAAACAGAGTGACACGGGCAACATGTTGCGGTATGAAGTCGTGATTTGCTGCACTCCACGCCTTGCCCAGGCGGGTGAATTCGGGCCCCCACCCCGGCGTCGGCCGCCGAGGCGACTCAGGTGGGGAGTGGGGGAAATCAAGCGCGGGCGCGTTGGTCACTGGTCACCGGCCACATTGGCCAGCCCCCACTCGAAGACCAGCGGCGGCTCGCGTCGAGGAGTACGCTGGTGCCCAAAGCGTGCCCGCAGGGCGCCGGTCGTACTGCCTGCATCGGAGTTGGTGCCGGATCCTCTCCTCCCTGATCCTAAAGGGCATGCCACCGGAATACCCTTTTTTTGGCGATGTTCTACTTGACAAACCAATGGTGATTTCCTATATGTAAATCATACAGTTAAGGAAACACCAATGTCCGCCCTATCCGCCCATTACATGCACGATGAAGCAGCCGCTTTCGCACACATCGAAGCGATGCTGTGGCCTCACGGTCCAGTGTGTCCGGGTTGCGGAGTGGTGGGCAACGCCTACGAACTGAAGCGAGTTCGCTCCAAGCCTTCCAAGAAACATCCCGAGGGCAAGGAACGTCATGGCCTCAAGAAGTGCAAGGACTGCGGAAAGCAATTTACTATCCGCATCGGTACGATCTTCGAGGACAGCCACATAGACCTGCATCTTTGGCTCCAGGCGATCTACCTGATGACCAGCAGCAAGAAGGGCATCAGCAGCCACCAGTTACACCGCACGTTGGGCATCACGGTCAAGTCCGCTTGGTTCATGTCTCACCGCGTCCGCGAGGCCATGCGGAATGATGGCAGTGTCGATTTCGGCGCCGGTGGTGGTGTGGTCGAGGTGGACGAGACGTTCATCGGCAACGACCGCACAGTGAAACCGAAGCATTCCAAGAAGGGTCGCGGCTACGCCCACAAACACAAGGTGCTGACGCTGGTGGATCGCAGCACGGGCCGCGCCAAGTCCATGGTGGTAAACGACCTCAAATCCAAGACGCTGGTTCCGATCCTGAGAGAGAACATCGCCAAGGATGCGACGGTCTATACTGATGAGGCTGGCCAGTACACGCACCTTGACCGATATTTCGAAGATCACGATTTCGTTCGCCACGGCGCTGGCGAATATGTTCGGGGCGAGGTCCACACCAACACCATCGAAGGCTATTTCAGCATCTTCAAGCGGGGCATGAAGGGCGTCTACCAGCACTGCGCCAAGAAACACTTGCACCGCTACGCGACGGAATTCGAATTCCGTTATAACAACCGAATAGCCAATGGCGTTGATGACGGCAAGCGAACCGCGTTGGCGCTGAGTGGGGTCGTGGGCAAAAGGCTTCTTTACCGGGACTCACCAAAAGCCTAAAATGTGGCATGGCCGTTGTAGAACTCAAGCAAAATCAAATAGATGGAGGGTTTTACACGCTCCGGGAGGCCGCGCGTCTTCTCCGCGTCGAAGGGGCGGCCCGCCTACGTGGGTGGCTAACGGGGTACTCGCAGAGTAACGCAGGGCCCATCATAAAGAGGCAATACGAGCCTATCTCCAACATTCATGAAGTCGGATTTTTTGATCTCATGGAGATGAGATTTGTTAAGCATTTCCGCCAACAAGGCATTTCGCTTCAATCCCTTCGAAAGGCTGCGGAGAACGCACGATCTGAATTGCAGCAAACCCATCCGTTTGCGTCTTCCAATTTAAAGTTTATGACTGATCGTAAAGAGGTGTTTCTTCGTACCGCTAAGGAAGAAGGAGACAGCTTTTTACTCAACCTGATGACCGACCAAATTGAGATTTATGAAGTATTAGAACAGGTTTTGGCTAGGGGCGTCACTTTTCATCCTATTACCGGCGTTGCAAACCAGTGGCACCCCATGCCTGGTAACCCTAACGTAATAGTTAATCCGCTGATATCCTATGGGCAGCCCGTAGTCGCGCCGCGCTATGTCCCCACAAAAGCTATTCTTTCTCTTTGGAAGGCAGAGAATGGAGATTATCGGGCTGTTGCTGACTGGTTTGAGATAAATAGGGCGTATGCAGAAGAGGCCGTCGAGTTTGAGTTGAGCCTGGCTGCATGAAAATCTGCGCAGATGAACACGTTTCCCCCAAGATCGTTGAAGTAGTCCGTGACATCGCATTGAGTCCGAATTACGAAATTTGCCATATACTCGATGCAGGAAATCCTGGTGCCAGCGATGTATCGTGGATCACAGAATTTGCTCGAGATAACGGCAATGCAACTCTGACGGCTGATAGTGATTTCCATAAGCGCCCGCATCAGGTAATGGCGGTTTGGGAGAGCGACCTTATTGTGATCCATCTCCATTCCAAATGGGCGAACTCACAACGCCATGTCCAAGCCGCGTGTATATTGTATTGGTGGAAAGCTATCGAAAACACACTAGCTAAATCGCCTTCTAAGCGATGTTGGCGGGTGCCGTTTGGGTTCCCTAAGAAAGCCCTTGAACTTAAAAATATCGGATTGGACTATAAAAGGGCCCACCAGAACCTCAAACGGGGTGATAAACGAAAAGTCGTAACATTTAAGGACTTGGTGCGATGAATAAAACAAAGTCCCAACGTGAACGCTTCGAAGAAACCGCCGGCAAGCTTGAGTGCGATGAAGACGAAGATCGTTTCAACGCCACGCTGAAACGGATCGTGCCGGCCAAGACAGAAAAGGACGAGAAGTCTACGGAAAAGTGATTATCTAATGGCGCTGTGGAACGAGATATCTCATAACAGGGAACTTCGAAAGCTACAATGCGCTCAAGAGCGTACTAGAAAGGAAGACAATAAGCACATTGAAGAAGCCGTGAAGTCGGGAGCAGACCAAATTGAACGAGGCTCTCTAAAGCATGAGGCTTTCATCAATGGATTGTATTATGATGATAAAATCCATGCACTTCAGGCTCGCTATCTGACAAATAAAGCGGCCAGCTATCTACTCCCAAGACCGCCATTTGATAAAGAAAGTGGCGATTGGGAAGAATCTGACGTAACAGGGCGCTGGAGGTTGACATTACCTGCCCAAGCGGCATTGAGGTCCGTAATTGATGATTACGAAAAGAGGAGACGCGAACGTGTTCAAAGTTGGTTAGTGGTCATGAGCGGCTTCATCGGTGCATCTACCGGCTTAATAGGCGCGTTAATTGGGTTGATAGCAATTTCCGGTTGACGCTACATGGTTTGTCAAGTATAAAATCGCCTTTTTTTGGCGCCCGACACGCGACCGCCCGTTTGGTCGGTGAGGCCCTCGCATCAGATCCCCGATCCCTGGCGGCCGCTACGGGCTGCGCATCTTGGTCCGAATGATTTGCTCGATGCTGGCGTCGTCGATCCGCGCCCGCGACAAGATGGCGCGCAACCGATCGACCGCCCCATCCCGACACGCTTGATCGAATTCATCCGAAAGCGACAGCGCGACCAGTCGCTCATTCACTGTCATGCCGCCGAACGCCCAAGCTGTGTACGCGGCGGCAAACTCGCGCCACGCGTCGAAGGCGGCCTCAAAGGGCTCCGGATCGACCAGCCATCTGGACGCCTCTATTTACCTCGCCAATTTTGCCTTGTTGTGATTCTCTGCGGCGGTTCGATTCGAGGGGGGTATTGATGAGGCAGACTGGCCTGTTCGGCTTACCGGATCATTTGCGCAAGCTTTCGGCGACTGGCGATCCGTTGGAGGTGCTGGCGAAGGTTGTCGATTTCGAGATTTTCCGCGCACCGCTTGAGGCGGCGCTGGGCTATTCGGACGGATCGAGAGGCGGCCGCCCGGCCTACGATGCGGTGGCGATGTTCAAGGTTCTGGTCCTGGCCGCGCGGCACACGGTGAGCGACGAGCGGATGGAGTTTCTGATCCGCGACCGCTTGAGTTGGCTTCGCTTCCTGGGCTTCGATCTCGGAGCGCCGACGCCGGACCGGAACACCATCTGGACCTTTCGCGAGCGTCTGGTCCGGGCCGGGGCGATGGATGAGCTGTTTGCCGCCTTCGATGGCGAGCTGCGCCGGTGCGGCTATCTGGCGATGGGCGGGCAGATCGTCGATGCGACCCTGGTATCGGCGCCCAAGCAGCGCCACCGCGATGACGAGAAGCGGGCGATCAAGGCGGGCAAGAGCGCGTCCGAGATCTGGCCCGATCAGCCGGCCAAGGCGGCGCAGAAGGACACAGACGCGCGGTGGACGGTGAAGACCGGAAGGCGCAAGAACCCCGCCGGGGCGCAACGGCGCGTGCCCGACATCGCGATCCCGGTGTTCGGCTACAAGAATCATGTCGTCATCGATCGGGCCTACGGCTTCATCCGCGGCTCGGCGGTGACCGATGCCGCCCGCCATGACGGCAAGATGTTGCGTCATCTCGTCACCGGCGACAATCTGGCCGCCGGCGTGTGGGCTGACAGCGCCTATCGCTCGAAGGCGAACGAGGCGTGGCTGGCGGGCAAGGGTCGGATCTCCCACATCCACCGCAAGAAGCCGCCGGGCCGGGCCATGCCCAAGGCGACCGCCCGGGCCAATGCCCGCAAGTCAGCGGTCCGTGCACGCGTCGAGCATGTCTTCGCCCAGCAGAAGGATCGCATGAGCCTGTTCGTCCGGACCATCGGGCTCAAGCGGGCCGAGACCAAGATAGGCCTCGCCAACCTCGCCTATAATTTCCAGCGTCTGATCTTCCATGAGCGCAGGGCCGCCATGGCATGAGTCCGCCCGTATGACCAAAAAACACCCCGCTGAGAACGAAACCGCGGACGAATAACGCCGTCAAATCCACCCGCCGCACGGATCGGCCAACAGGACACCCTTATCCGCGCCAAATCGGCCGGTTGTTAGAGGTCTCCATCTGTTGCCGAACAGGTGCTCGATGGTGGCGAGTCTGGAGAGAATGTCCTCACCCAGGACTGCACGCGCCAGTAGCGGCGCCAGGGCGGCCATGTAGTCGCGGATCACTGGCCGATCGTCGGCGTGCGTGCACGCCGCGAGTCCTTGCTCGAAAAGCCGAATGGATTTGGCCAAGTCGGAGTGCATTTGATCCAGGCAAACGATTTCGATGCCGATGCAGACTCGCGCTAGGGGTTGAGAATCGCGTAACACAGCGGCTTGCTGGCGACAGTCACTCGGCTATTGTGAGTGCTCATGCTTCAGGAGGCCACCATGGGTGGACGGATCGATGCGCGCTTGGCGCAACTCGGGATCGACCTGCCCGACGCGCCGGCGCCGGCCGCAAACTACGTGCCGTATGTTATCAGCGGCAATCTCGTGTTCGTCGCCGGCCAGATCCCCATGGCCAACGGCAAACCGCTGTATGTCGGCCAGGTGGGCGGCGATTTCTCAGCCGACGAAGGCGCGGCCTGCGCGCGCCTGTGCGGGCTCAATGTCCTGGCGCAGGTCAAGGCGGCGTGCGGCTGTGACCTCGACCGGGTCGTGCGCTGCGTCAAGCTCGGCGGATTCGTCAACTGTGCCGCGGGCTTCACGCAGCATCCCGTGGTCATCAACGGCGCCTCGGACATGATGGTCGAGATCTTCGGCGATGCCGGCCGCCACGCGCGTTTCGCCGTCGGCGCCAGTTCGCTGCCACTGGGCGTGGCGGTGGAAATCGACGCCATCTTCGAGATCGTCTGAATGCCCGACGGTAGTGACTCTGCCTCGGTCCGCGCGGTCGACGCCATCGCAAGCGTCGCCGCCGAGGACTGGGACGCGTGCGCCGGGCCCGACAATCCCTTCATCTCGCACGCGTTCCTGCACACGCTGGAGGCCAGCGGCTCGGTTCAAGGCGAGACCGGGTGGCAGCCCTATCACCTGCTGGTGGAGGATGCGTGCGGACGCCTGCTCGGCGCCGCGCCCATGTATGTGAAGAACCAATCGCAAGGCGAGTACGTGTTCGACCATGGCTGGGCGCACGCCTTCGAGCGCGCCGGCGGCGCCTACTACCCCAAGCTGCAAGTGGCGGTGCCGTTCACTCCGGTGGCCGGCCCGCGGCTGTTGGCGCGTCCGGGCGACAACGCCGACGACGTACGCCGCGTTCTGATCCGCGCCCTGCAGACCGCCGCCGACCAGCTCGAGGTATCCTCGGCACATGCGACCTTCGTTAACGAACACGAGTGGCGGCTGTTCACCGACGCCGGCTGGGTCCCGCGCATGGGTCTGCAGTTCCACTGGCACAATCGCGGCTATCGCGATTTCGACGACTTCCTGAGCGCGTTGACCAGCCGTAAGCGTAAATCCATCCGCAAGGAGCGCCGCGCGGTGGGCGATGCCGGTATCACGCTATCGGCGCTGACCGGCGCCGAAATCGGTAAGCGGCACTGGGACGCGTTTTACCGCTTCTACATCGACACCTATGACCGCAAATGGGGCTATCCGTATTTGACCCGGGAGTTCTTCGACATGGTGATCGATGCCCTGGGCGATCGGGTCGTGTTGATCGTCGCCGAAGCCGAGGGCAAGCCCATCGCCGGCGCCCTCAATCTGTGCGGCTCCGAGGCGATGTTCGGCCGCAACTGGGGCTGCAATCGCGATTACCCATTTCTACATTTCGAGGCCTGCTACTATCAAGCCATCGACTACGCCATCGCCCACGGCCTGGCCCGCGTCGAGGCCGGCACCCAGGGTCCGCACAAGATCCAGCGCGGCTATGTGCCGACGCCGACCTACAGCGCCCATTACATCCGCAACCGCAGCTTCCGCCGTGCCGTCGCTGATTTTTGCGAAGAAGAATGCGCCCACACCCGCGCCGAGATCGCCGCCCTTGCCACCCACTCGCCATACCGCACCTGCACCGGGCCGGACGGGATCGAGTGATCGTCGCGGCCGGCGCCGATAGATTTGCCGGTCCGGACGGCCAGATTTGATCTACCTGGCAGCCAATCCGGCCTCGGCGAGCGCGATCCGATTACGATCGAGTCCAGGTTTCGCTACTACCTCTGGAACGCCAAGCGATCGGCGGAGCGGCGACGACCTAATCGAACAGGGAGTCGATTTCGGCCTGGTCCATGACGACGTTCTCCGGCACGGGGTCTGCCGTCGCAATATTGCCGTTTGTAATGGCGCTGGCGTAGCTGATGCTGTCGTGCAACTGGCGTGAGGCCGTCTGGGCGAGGTCTTGTATTTGATCGGAATCGCCGCCCCGAACGGCGGCGGCGATGTCGCCGACACTGGCGATAACCATCTCGTTCATACTCTCGATCAGCGGGTTAAACAGTGCCCGGACCTCGGTGGGGGCGTGCTCAAACGCGGATATGGCCAGGCTCCGATAGGGGAAGACGGAGTCGGCGAAGTGGTCCTGGTAGCTCTTTGGCTGCCATTCCAGTGCCTCGACGATCATATCGGGCATTTGGGCCACCATACCGAGAATCATCGTGACCTCATTGAAGTGATTCAGATAGTCGGTCGCCAGAAGCGTCGTTCCGTTGATTGTCGTGCCGGCGACCAGCTTGCGGTAGGTATTGGTATGCGAAGGTTTGTGCATCGGCCCGCTGGCGCCCGTACGTCAGTCACTTAGCCTAGGTCTTCGTTAACGAAGGGTAATGCGGCGAGCCTGCGCGCCAGCCGTTGCGAAAAGACATTCTCGCGGCAGCAAGACCGGGTAATATCCTCCCGTGATGGCGCGTGCCCTGTCTGCCCTGGCTCTTCTTCTCGTGCTTTTCGGCTGCGCCGGAAAGCCGACGCCCTACCAGCCGAAGGTCGACAGAACGGGTTACTCCCAGCAGCAGCTCGGTGCACAGACTTGGCGCGTACAATTCGCCGGCAACTTCGACACGCCGCGGGAGACAGTCGAGAACTACCTGCTGTACCGTTCCGCGGAGATCATGCTCGTCGGCGGCTACGACACGTTCGTCATGCTGGAGAAGGACATCGAGCGCAACGTCGAATACTTGGAGACCGGATATTACCCGCACTTCGGATACGGCCGCGGGCACGGTTATGGGTTGTGGTACTATGGCCCGGTCTATCACAGCCCGTTAGTCAGCTACAGCGCGACCGCGACCATTAGGATCTATTCCGGCGGGCCGCCGCCGAGCAATGCACCGGTTTACGACGCGCAAGAGATTGTCCAGCAGCTCGGGCCCACGGCTGTCCTGCCGCAGACCGGATCGGGATAATATCGCGGCATGCTCAGTGCGATGGGAACGGGCTCTTCGTCCGCCTCGACCGCGCGCGGAGGGTGAGTCCATCGAGCCCAATGTCGCCTTTGGGTCTAGATCGGGCGCCAGCCGAGTGGCCAAGTGAGCGGAACGTCGCGACCTGAGCTGATGAGCGACTGGCGGGTCGAGCCCGCCGGGCCTACTCCGCCGGGACGGGGACTTTTGGCTCGGCGCGTTTCTTGGGCGGCGGCAGCGGCAGGTATTCGAACGCCAGCTTGCCGTCCTCGACCGCCACGCGCACGGTGCCGCCCTTGGCCAGCTTGCCGAACAGGAGTTCATCGGCCAACGGCTTCTTGATGTGCTCCTGAATGACGCGGGCCAGCGGCCGGGCACCCATGGCCCGGTCGTAGCCTTTCTCCGCCAGCCATTTGCGCGCGTCGTCGGTAAGCTCGATGGTGACATTGCGGTCCGACAGTTGCGCCTCGAGCTGGAAGACGAACTTTTCCACCACCTTGGCGACGACCTCCGGCGGCAGGCTGGCAAACCCGATCATGGCGTCCAACCGGTTGCGGAATTCCGGCGAGAACGTGCGGTTGATCGCTTCCTTGTCGTCGCCCTCGCGTATCGTGCGGCCGAAGCCGATGGCCGGCTTGGCGAGCTCCGCCGCGCCGGCGTTGGTGGTCATGATCAAGATGACGTTGCGGAAATCGACCGACTTACCGTTGTGGTCGGTGAGCTTGCCGTGATCCATGATCTGCAGCAGCACGTTGAACAGGTCCGGGTGTGCCTTCTCGATCTCGTCGAGCAACAGCACGCAGTGCGGATGCTGGTCGATGGCGTCGGTCAGCAGCCCACCCTGGTCGAAGCCGACGTAGCCGGGCGGCGCGCCCAACAGCCGCGACACGGAATGACGCTCCATGTATTCCGACATGTCGAAGCGCTTGAGCTCGATGCCCAGCGATAGCGCCAACTGGCGCGCGACCTCGGTCTTGCCGACGCCGGTGGGACCGGAGAACAGGTAGCAGCCGATGGGCTTGTCGGGCTCGCGCAGGCCCGCGCGGGCCAGCTTGATCGCCGACGACAGGGCGCCGATGGCCTTGTCTTGGCCGAACACCATGGTCTTCAGGTCGCGATCGAGGCTGGCCAGAGACTTCTTGTCGTCGCGGCTGACCGACTTCGGCGGGATGCGCGCGATCTTCGCCACCACCGCCTCGATGTCCTTCACGCCGATGGTCTTTTTACGCTTCGACGGCGGCACCAACATCTGCGCCGCGCCCGATTCGTCGATCACGTCGATCGCCTTGTCCGGCAACTTGCGCTCGGAGATGTACTTGGCCGCCAATTCCACCGCCAGGCGCAGGGCCTCCTCGGTGTAGCGCACGTGGTGATGCTCTTCGTAGTACGGCTTCAGCCCGCGCAGGATCTTAATTGCGTCGTCGATCGTCGGCTCGTTGATGTCGATCTTCTGGAACCTGCGCACCAGCGCCCGGTCCTTCTCGAAGTAGTTGCGGTATTCCTTGTAGGTGGTCGAGCCCATGCAGCGCAGCGAGCCGCTCTGCAAGGCCGGCTTGAGCAGATTGGACGCATCCATGGCGCCGCCCGAGGTGGCGCCGGCGCCGATGACGGTGTGGATTTCATCGATGAACAGGACGCAATCGGGCATCTCCTCCAGCTCTGAGATCACCGCTTTGAGGCGTTCCTCGAAATCGCCCCGATAGCGGGTGCCGGCCAGCAGCGCGCCCATGTCGAGCGTGAAGATGGTCGCGTCCTGTAAGACCTCCGGCACGTCGCCCTCGACGATGCGGCGGGCTAAACCCTCGACGATGGCGGTCTTGCCGACACCGGGCTCACCGACATAGAGCGGGTTGTTCTTCGTGCGCCGGCATAGCACCTGGATCGTGCGCTCGACCTCCAGCCCACGGCCGATCAACGGGTCGATGCGACCCTCCTCGGCCTTTTCGTTGAGATTGACGCAATAGGCGCCGAGCGCCTCCTGCCCTTTCTTGACGACCTTCTCGCCTTGGGCCTCCTCCTCGGCGCCCGAAACCGGGCGGCCGGAGGCCAGGCCCGGAGCCTTGGCAATGCCGTGCGAGATATAGTTCACCGCATCGAGGCGGCTCATGTCCTGTTGCTGCAGATAGTAGACGGCGTGGCTCTCGCGCTCGGCGAAGATGGCGACGAGCACGTTAGCGCCGGCGACTTCCTCGCGGCCTGAGGACTGAACATGGATGGCGGCCCGTTGCAGCACGCGCTGGAACCCCGCAGTCGGCCGCGGCTCGTCCGGCCGCGGCAGCACCAGCCCGTCCAAGCCGGTGTCGACATAGTCGAGCAGGCTCTCGCGCAGTTGATCGATATCGACATCGCAGGCGCGCAGCACGGCTACGGCATCCTGATCCTCGGTCAGGGCCAGCAGCAAATGCTCCAGAGTGGCAAATTCATGCCGCCTGTCACCGGCAAGAGCCAGAGCACGGTTTAGTGTCTGCTCCAAGTTGCGCGAAATCATTGCTTCGTGCCTCTACTATTAATCCTTTTCAAGTGTGCACTGCAGCGGATGTTGATGCTTCTGCGCCATTTGCAGAACCTGGCCGACCCTGGTCTCAGCGACTTCGTATGTTAACACACCGCACAGCCCGACGCCATGGTTATGTACGTGTAACATGATGCGCACCGCTTCCTCGTGTTGTTTGCGGAACACGCGTTCCAGAACCTGCACGACAAACTCCATCGGCGTGTAGTCGTCATTGAGCATGAGCACCTTGTACATAGGCGGCTTCTTGGTCTTGGGCTTGGTTCGCGTCACCACATTGGTGTGCGATCCGCCGTTGCGATTGCCGAAGTTGCTCATCTCCTATGCCGTCGATCTGCGCTCATGGCCGCCTTGTGTGTCGCTTCTTATCATATCGGATGCGCCATCAAAGTTGAAACCCCAACGGGCCGCGCCGGCGCTCAATAGGGGTGCAAAACCCGCCCGTCGTCGCGACCGCTCAGGGAGGCCGGCAAAGAGCAGCGTGATGAGCCCATCGACGGCAAAAAAGCTGCATTTAACGGTTGGTTAAGCGGAATTCCTTATGGACATTTTCATGGAATCGTTCCTAAACTCTTGGCACACATAAAGTAGCATTTCTGGGTGGGGAAAGTTGCTGCCTCGCGTCCTTGTGCATAGTTGGCTGCGCAGGTTAGTGCGGAATTCGGGAACGAGGCCCCCAGCCGGCCGTTCGCGTGCTTTGGCCGGCCTTGTCTGTATGGTCCTGACCGCCGTCACCGCACCGACGGTCGCGGTCGCCAAGTACGCCTCCATCATTGTCGACGCCGACACCCAGGAAGTCTTGTATTCGCGCAATGCGGACACGCGGAACTACCCCGCGTCGCTGACCAAGATGATGACGCTCTATCTGGCGTTCGAGGCGCTGGAGGATGGTATGCTCAGCCTGAACAAGCCGTTGAACGTGTCGCGCCGCGCCGCGGGCCAGGCCCCATCGCGGCTGGGATTGAAGGCCGGCAGGACAATAAGTGTCCAGGACGCGTTGATGGCGCTGATCGTGAAGTCGGCCAACGACATCGCCGTTGTGGTCGCCGAGGGCCTAGCCAAGAGCGAGAGCGAATTTGCCCAGAAGATGACCGCCAAGGCGCGGGCGTTGGGCATGAAGAATACCACGTTCCGTAACGCCTCGGGCCTGCCGAACCGGGGGCAACTCTCCACGGCTCGAGACATCTCCAAGCTGGCGCTGGCGCTGATGACGGATTTTCCCCAGCACTATGCCAAGTTCTCTGTCTCGCGATTCAGCTACGGCGGCCGAACCTACCGAACACACAATAATCTGCTGAAGCGCTACAGCGGTACCGACGGTATCAAGACCGGCTACACCAGGGCGTCTGGATTCAACATCGCGGTCTCGGCCAAGCGCAATCGGCATCGTCTGGTCGGCGTGGTGTTCGGCGGTCGCAAGTCGAAGACCCGCGACAATCACATGATCACGCTGCTGGAGAAGGGGTTCACGGAGCTGCGCCGCCGCGGCGCCTTGATGGCGCGGCCGCAGACGAAGCCCGACCCCTTGGCACCGCAGCTCGCCGCCGCACCTGCGCCGCTGGTGGAGCGCGCGCGGCCCAAGCCACACAGCCGACCCGATCCCATCGCCGTTTTGATAGACAACGAACCCGCCACGGACGCCGCCACCGGTCCCCGGCCGCGCCGGAAACCCAGCCTGAACATGCACAATGTCGAGTCGCGCTCGCCGGCGAACGCCGATGTCGCCTTGGCGAACAGGGCCGCGCCGACTGCACTGGTGACGCAAGGCATGGGCAGCATCGTCGCTGAGGAATGGGGCATTCAAGTCGGAGCGTTCGCCGCGGCGGCTCGGGCCAACGCGGCCGCCCAGTCCGCGGCGCAGTCCGAACCGCGACTATTGGCGGAACTGGACGTGCGCGTCGATGCGCTGGTCGTGCGCGGCAAGACGCTGTACCGCGCCCGCTTGGTCGGACTCAGCGAAAGCGACGCGCTGCGAGCGTGTTCAACTCTGCAAAAGCGCTCGCGTGATTGCGCAATCGTGCGCCCCGACGGCAGCCTGAAGCTCGCGGCCCTGGGCGACTAGTCCTATAGATTCAGCATGAATGCGGGCTTGTGGCAGCGCCGCCACCGGGCAAAGTCCCATGGCGCGGCGCACCGCGGCCGACGGCGTGGCAAGAAGCAGCGCGCGCGCATACGCACACCCGCCTCAGTGTGCACGCCGACAAATCCGACCGCATACTCATCGCCCTCGTAGTCGGCCAGCCGCCGCGCCATCTCGCCGTCAACGCCCGCAACGACCAGGCCGGCAACGCGTCCGCCGGCGTCGTGGCGTAGTGTCGGATAGGTCGCACTGGGAACCGCGACACAGCGGTGGCCCAGAAGGGTTGCAGGCGTCTCCGCCAACACGTCCGCGCGGTCGCCGAGTACGGCGAACCGCACGTCGCGATCCAACAGCGTGCCGTAGACGAAATAGTTCACGTGTGCGTCAGGCGGCTCGGTCGAGCGCGACCTTGTGAGCCAGCATCGCACCGCGTGAGGCCATGAAGTAAAGGCCCAGATGATGCGTCAGTGCCTGCGGATGCGCCGCCGTGTTCGGCAAGCCCAGTTCGCTCGCGACATTCCGTGGCAGGTCGTAAGTGGCGCAGCCGGGCTCGTAGACGACGATGTCACGCAAGTCGCCCATTAGACCGTGGTTACGTGCTGACAGCAGCGTCAATACCAGGTCCATGACGCAGATATCGGTACAAATACCGACCACCAGGAGAGCCGAGAGACGATGGGACTTGGCCCAATCGACGATGGCGTTGCCGCCGTCGCTTTGGATGGCGCCGACAAAGCCGTTGATGCAGTCCTTACGCACAAGGGTCGTCCGCCCATCCGCGGCCAGCCATGCGAGCTCGGGCACCAGCTCCTCTTGGCCGGTGCCGCGCTCGCAGTGCGGCGGATACGGCGGCTCGGGCTTGCCGGGTTGATGGGTGTCCATGAACGCGAGTATGGGCCAACTCGCGGCGCTGAAGGCGCGCGCCAGTCGGTCGGTCTCGACCACCATCGTACTGACCTGCGCGTTCGGCGACGCCGGCGCCAGGTTACCGGCGCCAACGGTTGCGAATCCGTTGACCTCGTCGACGATGACCAGGCCGGTCGACTGGGCCGTGGCGTCGAAGCGCATCGTGGCGACCGGCAGCTCGTGCCGAACGAGCGCCAGTCCCTCACCGCGGTCCCGCATCGGCGTATCCAGCATTACGATCCTATGAGTTGCCGAAGGCCTATAGTTGGGCTTTCCCGGACTGGCTACAAGCCGTCCGGTGGATCGAGACCGCTGGCGCGCAGCTGCGCCACCAACGCGTCATTCAGCACTGCCAACTCGTCGGCGCCGCGCGCCTCGCATCGCGCCACCAACACGTCCTGTGTGTTCGATGCGCGTAGCAGCCACCAGCCGCCGGCGGTGTTCACGCGCACACCGTCGATTGCGGTGACATCCGCGTTTTCCTTCGTCAGGCGTTCCCTCACTTCCTCGATGACCTCGAACTTGCGGCTCTCGTCGCAGGGGAAGCGCAGCTCAGGCGTGTTCAGCACCGCCGGGATGGTGTCGTACATCGCCGCCAGATCGGTGTCCGACTCGGCAATGATGCGCAGCAACCGAACGGCGGCATAGATCGCGTCGTCGAAACCGTAGTAGCGGTCGGCAAAGAAGATATGGCCGCTCATCTCGCCCGCCAGCGGCGCCGACAACTCCGCCAGCTTGTCCTTGATCAGCGAGTGGCCAGTCTTCCACATCACCGCCTGTCCGCCCATACGCGTGATCTCGTCGAACAGAACCTGGCTCGACTTCACATCGGCGATGATGGGCGCGCCCGGATGATCCCGCAGAATGTCGCGCGCGAAGATCAGCATCAGCTGATCGGCGAACAGCACACGCCCCTTGCCATCAACGACGCCGATGCGGTCGCCGTCGCCGTCAAAGGCAACACCCAGGTCGCACGCCTTGTCCTGTACGAGAGATTGCAACTGCGCGAGGTTCTTCAAATCCGTCGGGTCCGGATGATGGTTCGGGAAGGTGCCGTCAATGACATCGTTGATCACGTGGTGCTGTCCCGGCAGACGCGTGCACAGGTCGTTCAACACATCACAGGCGGCGCCATTGGCCGGATCCCAGCCGACAGTCAAAGCCACCTCGGATGTGAACTCCTCGGCCAGCCGCTCGGCATACGCGCTGCGAACGTCGACGTCCGCGATGGCGCCCGCGCCCTCGGCGTAGGCTCCGTCGGCCGCGATGCGGGCCAAATTCTGAATGTCGGCGCCGAAAAATGCTCTGCCCAACAGCGTCATCTTGAACCCGTTGTAGTCGGGCGGGTTGTGACTGCCGGTGACCATCAGCGCGGCGTCGGTCGGCAGCACCTTCGCCGCGTACGACACCAGCGGCGTCGGGCCGACGCCGACACGCTTGACCCGAAGACCCGTTGCGCAGAGCGCATTGGCGATCGCCTCTTCCAGCGGCGGCGACGTCAAGCGGCCGTCGCGGCCCAAGGCGACCGTCTTGCCGCCAGCGTCGACCACGCGCGTGCCGAATGCGGCGCCCAACGCCTGCGCGTCCGCCTCGCTCAGCGTGTCGCCGACGACCCCGCGCACATCGTACTCGCGCAGGATCGTGGGATTGAAGCGGTGGGCGCGGCTCATGATTGAACAATCCTTGCCTGCGACGATGCGTCCCGCGGCGCGGCGCTCGCGCGGCCGATGCTATGATAGAAAAAACCTGCCGCGGCCAGTTCGGCGGGCCGATAAATGTTACGCAAATCGATGATGACCGGTGAGGCCAACAGGTCGTGCACACGTTCCAGGTCGAGCGCGCGAAACTCGTTCCACTCGGTAATGATGACCAGCGCATCGGCGCCATCCATAATATCATAGGCATCCGCGCCCCAGCCGACGTCGTCGAGCAGGCTCCGAGCCTCGCCCATGCCGGCGGGATCGAACGCGCGCACGCTTGCGCCCACCGATTGGAGCGCCGGAATGATCGCCAAGCTCGGCGCCTCGCGCATGTCATCGGTATTGGGTTTGAAGGTGACGCCAAGCACTGCAATCGTCTTCCCCGCCACGCTGCCCCCACAGGCCGCGATGATTTTGTCCGCCATTGCCGACTTGCGCATCTCGTTGCTGACGTTGACGGCTTCGAGGATCGACAGGCGTGCGCCGAACTTGCGGCCGGTGTTGATGATCGCGCGTACGTCCTTCGGAAAACAGGAACCGCCGAACCCCGGACCGGCATGAAGAAACTTTGAACCGATACGCCCGTCGAGCCCGACCGCGCGCGCCACGTCCTGCACGTCGGCATCGACGCGCTCGCACAGCTCTGCGAACTCGTTGACGAAGGTAACCTTGGCCGCGAGAAAACTGTTTGCGGCGTACTTGATCAGCTCCGACGTTTCCAGCGTCGTGAAAATTATCGGCGCCTCGTTGAGATGCAGGGGTCGGTACAAGGCGCGCATGACGTCGCGCGCGCGCTCGCTCTCGGCGCCGATGACTACGCGGTCGGGGCGCATGAAGTCGTTGATCGCCGACCCTTCGCGTAAGAATTCCGGGTTGGACACCACATCGAACTGCGCATCCGCCCGCGCCTGGCGAATGACCCGTCCGACCTCACGTCCGGTGCCGACCGGAACCGTCGACTTGGTCACCACCGCCGTATAGCCGTCCAAGGCCTGGGCAATTTTGCCGGCGGCGCTGAACACGTGCGACAGATCGGCGTGGCCGTCGCCGCGCCGGGACGGCGTCCCCACGGCGATGAACACGGCTTCGGCCTCGGCAACGGCGGCGCCAAGCTCGGAAGAGAAGGAAAGCCGACCGGCGCGCACGTTGCCGTCGACGAGCGCCGCCAATCCCGGCTCGTAGATCGGCATCGCGCCGGAACGCAACTGAGTGATGCGGGCCTCGTTACTGTCGACGCAGACGACGTTCCAGCCGAACTCCGAGAAGCAGGCGCTGGACACGAGCCCGACATAGCCGGCACCGATCATCGCGATGCGCATCTAGGCGGAAGCCCCCGTGGCGTAGGCATCAATAGCGCGCCGTGCGCCGGCACCCAGGTCTTCACGCGCCAGGGCGAAAGCGAGCGTCGCCTCGATAAAACCAAGCTTGTCGCCACAGTCGAAGCGCTTGCCTTCGAAGCGAAGGGCATGGAACGGTTGTTGACCGATCAGGCGCGCCATGGCGTCGGTCAGCTGGATTTCGTTGCCGGCGCCACGCACGCCCTCGCCCAGAATCGCGAAGACCTCGGGCTGCAGCACATAGCGGCCGATCACGGCGAGCGTCGATGGCGCGCTATCCACCGCCGGCTTTTCGACCAGCCCATGCACCAGCACGAGCGCCGCGTCGGCGTCATCGGTGTCGATGATGCCGTAGCGCGAGACCTGCTCGGGCGCGACATTCATCGTGGCGACCAGATTGCCGCCGGCAGTGTCATAGGCGGCCATCATCTGGGCCAAACACGGTGTGTCGGCCTGCACCACATCGTCGGCCAGCAGCACCGCAAATGGTTCGTTGCCGACGAGTTCGCGGGCGCACCAAACGGCATGGCCCAGACCCAGCGGCTCCTGCTGGCGCGTGTAGGCGATCTGACCGGACGCGAAGATGGCGCCGCGCACCTGATCGAGCTCCGCCGTCTTGCCGCGCTCCTGCAGCGCCGTCTCCAGCTCGAACGCGTGATCGAAGTGATCCTCGATCGCCTGCTTGCCGCGGCCGGTAACGAAAATGAAATCCTCGATGCCGGCGGCGGCCGCTTCCTCGACCGCGTATTGGATGATCGGTTTGTCGATCAGCGGCAACATCTCCTTCGGCAGGGCCTTGGTCGCCGGCAAAAAGCGCGTGCCCAGCCCGCCCACGGGAAATACCGCCTTACGCACCCTGGCCGTCATCACGAGAAATTCCTGAGAGTCCGAACCGCCCCGGCCCTTGTGCCATAGCGCCCACGCGGCACGCAAGCGACGCTAGGTCTGCGCCAGAAGCACCTCGCGGGCACGGTTGATCTTGGCCGCCATCCAGTCGGAGCCGCCATGATCGGGGTGCATCTTGAGCATCAGACGCCGATAGGCGGTATCGATGTCGGCCGCCGAGACGTCGCCTTCGAGGCCCAGGATTTCGCGTGCCTCTTGGGCCGACATGCCGGTGTGCGAGTCTGCGGAGCCGGCCGGCGCGCCGGCCTCTTCGCGCCAACCGGTGCCGTGAATCCGATCCAGATAGGTCTCCAACACCAGGCGCGATTGCTCGTCGTGGGAACACTCCTGCCACAGCGCCAGCACCTCCGCGCGCGCGAGCGCGCCCAGCTTGCGTCCGGCGAACTGTCCCTGCAGCACGTCGCCATCCATCTCACCGGAGTCATGGTTCAAAACCATGCGTAGAAACGGCGTCTCGACGCTGGAGGCCTGGCCCGCCGATGGGCCGCGGGCGTTCTTGGCCATCGCCGCCAACGCGCGCATGCGCATCAGCCACGGCAGGGCCGGCACCAGCAGCGCCGGCAACCAAGACCAACGCCCGGACAATGCCATGAAAACCACTAACGCGACGCCGACTATGGCGGCCAGCCAGCGCAACGCCCGCGCCAGCGATTTCAGGTCCGCCCCGACGAACCCACGCCCGAACAGCAGCAGGATCGTCAGCAGCGCGATGCCGAGGAAGAAATAGGCCATCGACTAGCTACGGCCCGCCAATTGGTGGGTGAGTTGCAAGACCTTGCCGCCGCGCTTCTTGCCATAGTGCTCCAGCGCGCGCCGGCCACCGGCCGAGAACACGGCGACCGCCGTCAAAAGCTCCTGCAATTGATGAGCGCTGCCGACATCGAAGGCGCAATAGGCGCCGCCGGACAGCCTGGCGATCTGCTGGAACGCGCGCCGCGACGTCGGCTCGCCGCCTTCGTGGAAAACGAACACCGGGACGCCGAGCAAGCCGAGCTCGCCCGCGGTATGGCCGAGCTGGTCGATATCCTCTTCGACCACGTCACCGACGAACACCACGGCGTGGACCCTCTGCGCCCGCGCTTCCTTGACCGAATGGCGCAAGACCTTGCCGATCTGGGTCACCCCGGCGAGGCAATGGACGCGCGTCATGCGGCCAATCAGGTCGTCCGCGCCCGTCAGCCACCCCGTGGCGCGGAACTGGCCGTGGCCGCGATAGTAGCAAAGCTGGATCTCCAGTCCGCCGAGACTCGCCGTCTCCTCGAACATCTTGGCTTGGATATCGCACGCCATGTCCCAGGTCGGTTCGCGGCTGGCCGTCGCATCGATGGCGAAGATCAGCCGGCCACGTTCGCCAGCCGCGCGCGGCACGGGTGCCCGTGCCACTTTTTCCAGGAATTTTGCGACCTCCGACGCCGAAGATGGCTGCGTCGGTAGCTTGTCCTTGCCGTTGCTCATGCGCCCGGGGCGTGGTTTGCCGTCATGGCCATTATGTGCGCCTGTCCGACGCGGCTACAAGACCCCGGCGCGCCTACTCGGCTGCCGCGGCGGCCGGCGCGAGACCGATGGCATCGAGCAAGGCCCGCACCTCCTGGCGGGCCGCGACGTGCGACATGGTCAGCTTGTGGCCACTGTCGCGCATGTCGAGCAGGGTCAGGCCGTTGAGGAACAACTCGCGGAAGATGACGCGCTCGCCGAAGCCGGGCGCCAACCGGAAACCGATGCGCCGGGACAATTCGGCGAGCGCGTTTTTCATGTGCCGCCGGTTGCGCGACTCCAGCGAGGCCAATCGGTTGCGCGTCACCACCCAGTCGATCGAACTGCGGTCACGCAGCGCCCGTGCCTTGCGCTGCTCCCAGACCATGACGCTGTATTGGCTGGGACGCATGACGCGGTAGGTCTCGGGATCGATCTCCGCCAGCAGATCGAGGTCGATGAAGCTGTCATTGAGCGGTGTGATCAGGGTGTCGGCGTAGCTATGGCCGAGGCGCGCCAGGTGATCGGCGTTGCCGGCCGTGTCGATGACGATGAACGCGCAGTGGGACAGTTCCTGCAGCGCATCCGCCAGTCGCGCCGCCTCCTCCGCCTGGGCGGCATCGCGATCGGCCAGATCGCTCGGCGGCACAGCGCGCATCTCCGGCTGCGGCAACCGCACGCCGCTGCGTGCACTGAACTCTCGGCGGTTTTTCGCATAGCGGCTGAGCGTGCCCTGAGCCGCATCCAGATCGACGGCGCCGACGCCATAGCCGCGGTGCAACAGGCTGGCGATCAGGTGCATCGCCGTGGTCGATTTGCCGGTACCGCCCTTCTGATTGCCGAGGACGATGATGTGCTGGCCGCCGATCACGGCTGCGCCCGTTCGAGCCACACCGCGGTATCGTGGAACACCGCGCCGCCGCGCGGCGGACCGGTATCGGCGCTGATCAACGCGTTGATACCGACGCCGTCGACGAAGCTGGCGTTCGGCCAGATGCTCTCCACGACCACCACACCGCGCTGCAGCCCGTCGAAAGGCCTGACATGCACCCGCACCTGTCCGCGCGAGTTGCCGAGCCGAAGCAGATCGCCCGCGGTGACGCCCAACGCCGCACAGTCATCGGGATGCACCATCGCCTCGGGCCGGCCTTCCTTGGCACGGCTGGTCGGCGTTTCGGTGAAGGACGAGTTGAGGAAGTTTCGCGCCGGTGCCGCCACCAGACGAAACGCGTGCGCGGCGTTCGCCTCGTCAATGACCGCATGGTGGTCCGGCAAGCGTGGCATGGTCGCGTCGTCCTGGCCAATACGCGCCCAATCGGGGGCGAAATGGAACTTGCCGTCCGGGTGACCGAAGCCGCGCAGGAAATGCGCATCGTCGAACGATTTCGCGCAGTCGTGGCCCTCGTTGCGCCAGATGGTCTCGGCATCGGGATGGCCGGAAGCGGCAAGCGCCTGGTCAATCAGCTGCCAGGCGGTCATTTCGAACGCGGGATGATCGGCGCCCAGGCACTTCGCCAGCGCGCAAAGAACGTCGTGGTTGGACCGCGCCTCGCCCCGCGGCTCGATCACAGTCTTGGTCACTTGCAGGAACGTATGCGCGCCGGCCTGGTACATGTCGTCATGTTCCAGAAACGTCGTCGCCGGCAGTACGATGTCGGCCATGCGCGCGGTGTCGGTGAGGAATTGTTCGTGCACGCACACGAACAAATCGTCGCGCGCAAAGCCAGCGTGCACTTTGGTGAGTTCCGGCGCGACCACCATGGGGTTGGTGTTCTGAATGAACAATGCGGTCACCGGCGGTCCATCGCCGAGGTCATGTGTGTCGCCGGTCAGCACCGGACCGATGCGCGACATGTCGAGGATGCGGACCGACTCATCGAGACGATCCAGGCCTTTGATCAGCGTCTGATCGACCCGATACAGGCCGCCATTGGAATAAAGTGCGCCGCCGCCCTTGTGCCGCCACGCACCTGTGACCGCAGGCAGGCAACTCACCGCATGCATGTTGGCCGCGCCGTTGCGTGACCGCGTGAAGCCGTAGCCGAGGCGCAAATAGCTGCGCTGGGTCGCGCCATACAAGCGCGCGAAGGCGACGATCTCGCCTGCGGGCACCCCGGTGATTTGCGCCGCCCATTCCGGCGTACGCTCGGCCAGATGGCGCTCCAGCTCCGCCGGCGCGTCGCTATATTCGGCGAGGTAGTCGCGGTCGGATAATCCTTCGGCGAACAGCACGTGCATCACCGCGCACGCCAGCGCTCCATCGGTGCCGGGACGGGGTATCAGATGGACATCGGCCTGCCGCGCGCTGGCGGTGCGGTAGGGATCGACGACCACCAGCTTGGCACCGCGTGAACGCCGGGCGCGGCTCACGTGGGTCATCAGGTTGACCTGCGTGTGCACGGGGTTGCAGCCCCACACCACGATTAGGTCCGAATGGTCGGCGATCTCGCGCGCGTCCGTGCCCCACTTGGCACCGGCGCCGGCGAGCCAGCCGGCGTCCGACAGCGAGCTGCAAATCGTCTCCAGCTGGCGCGAGTAGCCCATAGTGTGGCGCAGGCGGCAGATCCCATCGCGCTGCACCAGGCCCATGGTGCCGGCATAGTGATACGGCCACACGGTCTCGCCACCAAAGCGCTGGGCCGCGCGCGTCAGCTGCTCGGTGACCTCGTCGAGCGCATCTTCCCAGTCGATCTCAATGAAACCGTCGCGCCCGCATCCCTTGTCGCCGACGCGCTTGAGCGGCCGCGCCAGGCGGTCGGGATGGTGCACACGCTCGGCGTAGCGCGCGACCTTGGCGCAGACAACACCGGCGGTATAGGGATGATCTCGGGCGCCATGAATGCGCCCGATTGTGCTCGCATCGAGCCGCTCGACCTCGAGTGCGCAGGTGCTGGGGCAGTCGTGCGGACACGCCGAATACAATCGGGTTACACCGGCGGTGTCGCGCGAGTCCTCATCCAGCGGCATGGTGGGTCCTTATCACCCGCACGCAGGTCAAGGCGCAACCCCGCGAGACAAGGCTCCGCGGCTTCGGCATGTTCGTTTCAATCGGTGCCGTCGATCGGCGCGCCAGGTACCTAGCGCGCCTCGCAGGCGCGACTAACGCGTGATGATATCCGCTTCCGGGTGGAACGCGTGGAACGTGAACGCAAAGGTCAGATCGTGGACCACGTCCACCAGTTCGCCGTCCTGCCGCCGCTGGACGGTGACATTGCCGATATCGCGGCCGTCGGCGATCTGTGGCGCGTCGAGCGCAGAGTTCTGGCCCGGCTCCCAGGTAATGACGAGATCGTCGTGCTCGATGGTTCCGCGCTCCCGCAGCAGGTCCAGGCTCCAGGCCGTCTCGCCGACCGCCAGGACATAGGCCAGCGGCGCCAAACCCTCCGGCACGTCGCCGCGGTACAGGAACGGCCAGCACGACGAGTCATAGCCACGGTAGGGATTGTAGCCATAGTCACGCAGGGCGCGACCCCTTGGGACCTGAACCAGGCCGTCGGGATGGCGCTCCTGGTAGCGGGCGAAGGACTCGACACGCACGGGCAGCATCGTCAGCAGCGGGCCGGTCATCTCGCCGATGATCGCCTCGCCCATGAATTGCTGCCACCAGGATTCGGTCTGGCGGTCATACATGACAAGATCGGAGTTGCGCAGCTTGCCGGTGGTGCCGAAATCGAGCACCCGATCGCCGACGCGGCGGTCGAAGGCGATGGCCGAATTGCACAGCGGGCAGTAGGTGACTGTGACCGACACGTCGCCGATGGTGTCGTTGACGATCTCGTGCCACATCAGGATCTGCAGCGGATAGGCGCGGGCTTCGCCGGCAATCGAGAGGCTGATCACCGGCTCGGTGTCGGCGATGTCCGTGACCTCGGCATGAGGCGCGAATGCCGGATTGTCGATGGACGGGATGCCGTCCTTCGGCGGTCCGCCGGATATGATGTCGGAAAAGGCGACGCTGTACTTGGAGAAATCGGTGTTCGGCCACTCGAATTGCCAGAACTCGGGGTTGGCCGACGCCGGCGCCGCCAAGCCGGCAAACGCGATCGTCGCCACCACAAACGGGGCGGCGGCACACCGCCTGAAATCCGCAATTGACCGCATTGTCGATGTCTCGGCGATGCCGTGGTCGCCGTAAACACAATCGCCGTCACTTGTATGTGAGGCGCCCGAAACGGGCAATCTATGGACGTTGCCGATGTGGCATTCGCGGGCTGAACGACCTATTTCTGTTGACGCGCTACAAAGGGGGCCAGATGCCAAGACCCGGCGCACGGCTTTGAACGGCAGGTTAGGCGGTGGAGATTATCGAGATGCGCAAAATATTCGCAGGCCTCATCGCCGGTGCGGCATTGACGGCCGTCGGCCCCGTCCTTGCGGATGACATCACCGGCACCATTACCGCCATCGATGTCGCCAGAATGGAACTGACGCTAGAGGCCGGCGACGTGTTCAGGTTTACCGACGCCGATGTCGTCGCCGGTCTTCAAGCCGGGGACGCGGTAACGGTCAGCGTCCACGACGCCGGGGCAAGCGTGCAGTCGCTGACGAAGATCGAAGCGCCGGTGCCGACTTTCGAATGGTCGCCGATTTATCCCGACAAGAACGTGATGGTCGTGTTCGACGCCTCGCACTCTTTTGACGCCGACGGCGAGATCGTGCGCTATTCATGGGACTTCGGCGACGGTGGCACGGCCGAAGGCCGGGTCGTCGAGCACAAGTTCAAGGACGGCTACTTTCGCGTCTGGCTGACCGTCGAAGACGACGACGCGCTGGTGCGCAAATACAAGGTCGATCTGCCGGTTACCGAAACCTGGCGGCCGTAGCGCCCCACCAGACTCCAATCTTGGCGCTAGTTGAGCGCGTGCTTGCGCAGTGCGTTGCGCAGTTGGTGATAGCTCAGGCCAAGGTGCCTGGCGGTGGCACGCTGGTTGTGGCGATTGACGTCCAGGGCGCGCGATAGAATGCGGCGCTCGTATGCCGCTACCGCCGTCCGATAGTCGGTCTGCCCGCGGCCAATATCAGGCACGTCATCCCCGCCGCGTGACGGTTCCGCGGGCAACGCGGTCGTCGCATCGGCTGCAATTCGGCCTTTCGGCGCAAAACGCGATTCAAACGGATCGAACGTCAGCTCTCCAATAAGCCGATCGGGCGCCGGCGCGCGGGCCAGCGCCCGCTCGACGACGTTGCGCAGTTCGCGGACATTGCCTGGCCAGCGATACGCGGCCAAGTCGGCTAGGGCCGCCGACGTGAATCCACGAAAGCGCGGCCAGCCCAACGCCCGGGCCATGCCGGCGCCGAAATGCTGCGCCAGGATCGGCACATCTTGCGGCCGCGCCCGCAAAGGCGGCACCGTCACGACATCGAAGGCCAGCCGATCGAGCAGATCGGCACGGAACCGCCCGGCGGCCACTTCCCGGCGCAGGTCGACATTGGTGGCCCCGATCACACGCACGTCTACCGCGATCGGTTCGTTGCTGCCGACACGCTCGAACGAGCCGTACTCGACGGTGTGCAGTATCTTCTCCTGCACCGCGGCGCCGGCATTGGCGATTTCGTCGAGGAACAGCGTGCCGTTGTCAGCCGCCTCGAAGCGACCCACGCGACGCCGGGCCGCACCCGTAAACGCACCGGCCTCGTTCCCGAACAGCTCGCTCTCCAAGAGATCCTTGGGCAGCGCCGCGCAGTTGAGCTTGACGTAGCTCTGGTCCCAGCGCTGCGACAGGTAGTGCAGGCGCGCGGCGATGAGCTCCTTGCCGGTGCCGCGCTCGCCGACGACCAGCAGCGGCCGGTCGAGCGGTGCCAGCCGTGAGACGTGGTCCAGCAGCTCCAGAAAGGCCGGGCTTTCGCCGATCAGGGGCGGCAAATCAGGTGCTGTCGCCATACTCTGTCATAATTCGCCACTATATATCGTAATATGCTATATATTATCCATTTCCGCAATACCGCGGTGGCGAGCTACTGTGGCATCAGGGAGATATATTATTTGTTTTCAACGTCTTACGATCACTCTCGGGAATTGGCATGATTGCTGCTTATTGATGGGTGAAGGCGGTGTCGGCACGGGCTGGTGCCGCGGCGACACGGAGACAAAGATGGAGCAGGCCATGCACGATGACTTTCCCCGCGCCGAGCGCAGCGGGATCGAACGGTTGGGCGCACGGATTGCGGACTATGTGCGCAGCCGCCGCACCGACCACTGGATCATGTTACTGGCCGGGCTGGTGATGGGCCTGGTGGTGGGCTGAGTCAGATCGTCGCCGACCGATCCCGTGAGCAAAGGAGCAACGAAAGATGGGCATCTTTTCGCGACTGACCGACATCATCAACTCGAACCTCAACACCATCCTCGACCGCGCCGAGGACCCGGAGAAGATCATTCGCCTGATCGTCCAGGAGATGGAGGACACGCTGGTCGAGGTGCGCGCGAGCGCCGCCAAGGCGATCGCCGAAAAGAAGGAGGTCGTTCGATCGATCGAGCGCCTGGCGGCCGCGCAGGCGGAATGGGCGCGTAAGGCCGAGTTGGCGCTGGCCAAGGGCCGGGAGGACCTGGCTAAGCGTGCGCTGGTCGAAAAAAGCAAGCTCGCCGACCGCGAGTTGCTGCTGAGTGTCGAGCTGGAGCATCTGGAGCAGGCTCTGGAGCAGAGCGATGGCGATATCGGTCGGCTTGAGGCCAAGCTGCGTGAGGCCCGCGCCAAGCAGAAGACCATTCTGGCGCGCCAACGCTCGGCAAGCTCACGCCTAAAAGTGCGGCGCCAGATCCACGACCGCCGCGTCGACGACGCGCTGGCGCGCTTCGCCACGGTGGAGAAGAAGCTGGACGAAGCCGAGGGCGCTGTGGAGGCCTATGACCTGGGACGCGGCAAGACATTGGCCGACGAAATCGATAGCTTGGAAGTGGAGTCGGCGATCGAGGAAGAGCTTACGGACCTGAAGGCCAAGCTCGCCAGGGCGTCGGCATCAAACGAAAGCCGCTAGGTCATGGACCCGCTCGAGTTCGTGTTCGTGCCGCTGATCCTGTTTATGGCGGTCGTTGCGCCGATCTGGATCATCGCGCACTACATCACACGCTGGCGCCAGACCAAGACGCTATCGGGAGAAGACGAGAAGATGCTCGCCGATATGTGGGAAAGCGCCTCGCGCATGGACAGCCGTATCAATGCGCTGGAACGCATCCTCGACAGTGAAGCCCCGGACTGGAGGAAGAAGACATGAGCGGCCGGCGACGCAGCCCTAACCGCCTCTATCGCGACACCCGTTACCAGAAGGTGTGCGGGGTCTGCGCGGGCATCGCGGCCTACTTCGGCGTCGGCCGGCTGCTGGTGCGGGTGGTCATCCTGTTGCTGCTGGTGATGTTCACGGTACCGACGCTGATCGCTTACTTCGGGGCGGCGCTGCTCCTGGAGCCGATGCCGGACGACCTTTACGAATCGGCGGAGGAAGCGGCGTTCTGGCGCGATGTGCGCGTGCAGCCGGGCGGCACCATCCATGACCTGCGCCACAAGTTCCGTGAGGTTGAGCAACGGCTGCGTAGCATGGAGGCCTACGTCACCTCCGATGCCTACAAGCTAGATCGCGAAATCCGCGATCTATAGGGCAGATCGATGTCGCCACGCGGGAGGTACAGCCTCCCTCAAGTTGCTCCTGAGCAGAGGTTCGAGTGGCGCGGTCATGTTTGACTGTCATTACGACCGAGATGATGGCGATCGAAGACGCGCCGAAGATTTGAAGGCAGGATCATCCGGACCGCGACGATCCTGACGCACCGCGAATCCGATATCAGGGATCGGCCATCTTGACCCACTGGACGTTGCGCGCGATGGCCAGGGCGGCCGGTATTGCCGCCTCGACGGTGCAGGCGATCTGGAAGGCTCACGGTCTCAGCCCGCACCGCTGGCGCAACTTCAAGCTGTCGACCGACCCTGCCTTCGCCGAGAAACTCACCGATATCGTCGGCCTGTATGTCGACCCGCCGGCCCATGCGGTGGTGTTGTCGATCGATGAGAAGTCACAGATCCAGGCGCTCGACCGCCGGTCTGCCGATGAAGAAGGGACGCGCCGGCACCATGACTACAAACGGCACGGCACGACCACGCTGTTTGCGGCGCTCAACGTTCTGGACGGAACGGTGATCGGCCAGAACATGCAGCGCCACCGCCATCAGGAGTTCATCCGCTTCCTCAACCGCATCGAGCGCACGGTGCCGGCGGACAAGGCCATCCACGCGATCGTCGACAACTACGCGGCGCACAACAAGGACAAGGTCCGCGCCTGGCTCGCCCGCCATCCGCGCTGGACTTTCCACTTCACACCGACCTCCTGCTCGTGGCTCAATGCCGTCGAGGGCTTCTTCGCAAAACTCACCCGGCGGCGGCTCAAGCACGGCGTCTTCCATTCCATCGTCGATCTCCAGGCCGCAATCAACCGCTTCGTCCGCGAATACAATGCGGCCAACCCACAGCCATTCATATGGAAAGCCGACCCCGACGACATCATCGCAGCCCGAAACCGAGGGTTCCAAACGTTGGAATCAATCCACTAGTTGATTGAACGCGACGAATACATCCAAACACCAAACAAGCTATCATATTGAAACGCCGGGGACATCCGTCAACAATGGCCGCCTGGAAGGGGATCGAAGCGTCGGAATCTATCCACTAGAAAGTATGCGCTTGCGCAAGCGATCGTTCGGCGAAAAGTAGAATTGGGCGAGAATGGGCCGTAAAACGGTGTTATCCACCAAAACCCTCTCGAACTCATTCAACCAAGCGCGCGTAAGAAAGAACTCTGGCGAATGGAAGGCCCTGGTAACATTGTAGCCGGAACGATTTCCGATGAACTGGACGCCTCCATTTACCTCGTGAATTTTGCCTCGTTGTGATTCTCTACGGCGGTTCGGTTTGAGGAGGCATTGATGAGGCAGGCTGGTCTGTTCGGCTTACCGGATCATCTTCGAAAGCTTTCGGCGACGGGTGATCCGTTGGAGGTGCTGGCAAAGGTCGTCGACTTCAAGATTTTCCGCGCGCCGCTTGAGGCGGCGCTGGGCTATTCGGACGGATCGAAAGGTGGCCGCCCGGCCTACGATGCGGTGGCGATGCTCAAGGTTCTGATCCTGGCCGCGCGGCACACGGTGAGTGACGAGCGGATGGAGTTTCTGATCCGCGATCGCTTGAGCTGGCTTCGCTTCCTAGGCTTCGATCTCGGAGCGCCGACGCCGGACCGCAACACCATATGGACCTTTCGCGAGCGTCTGGTCCGGGCCGGGGCGATGGATAAGCTGTTTGCCGCCTTCGATGGCGAATTGCGCCGGTGCGGCTATCTGGCGATGGGCGGGCAGATCGTCGATGCGACGTTGGTATCGGCGCCCAAGCAGCGCCACAGCGATGACGAGAAGCGGGCGATCAAGGCGGGCAAGAGCGTGGAGACCTCCAACAACCGGGGGATTTGACGAAGATTTTGGTGTGCTGTCCGACTTTCGCTGAGATCGGCGGTGTTGACGTCCGCAACCATCCGCCGTTTCGTTCTCGGCGGAGGGTTTTGGCGCTATTCAGGCGGACTCATACCATGGCGGCCCTGCGCTCATGGAAGATCAGACGCTGGAAATTGTAAGCCAGGTTGGCGAGGCCGATCTTGGCCTCCGCCCGCTTGAGCCCGATGGTACGGATGAAAAGGCCCATGCGATCCTTCTGCTGGGCGAAGACGTGCTCCACATGCGCACGGACCGCTGACTTGCGGGCATTGGCCTGGGCGGTCGCCTTGGGCATGGCCCGGCCCGGCGGCTTCTTGCGGTGGATGTGGGAGACCCGACCCTTGCCGGCCAGCCACGCCTCGTTGGCCTTCGAGCGATAGGCGCTGTCAGCCCACACGCCGGCGGCCAGATTGTCGCCGGTGACGAGCTGACGCAACATCTTGCCGTCATGGCGGGCGGCATCGGTCACAGCCGAGCCGCGGATGAAGCCGTAGGCCCGATCGATGACGACATGATTCTTGTAGCCGAACACCGGGATCGCGATGTCGGGCATGCGCCGTTGCGACCCGGCGGGGTTCTTGCGCCGCCCGGTCTTCACCGTCCACCGCGCATCCGTGTCCTTCTGCGCCGCCTTGGCTGGCTGATCGGGCCAGACCTCGGACGCGCTCTTGCCCGCCTTGATCGCCCGCTTCTCGTCATCGCTGTGGCGCTGCTTGGGCGCCGATACCAACGTCGCATCGACGATCTGCCCGCCCATCGCCAGATAGCCGCACCGGCGCAATTCGCCATCGAAGGCGGCAAACAGCTTATCCATCGCCCCGGCCCGGACCAGACGCTCGCGAAAGGTCCATATGGTGTTGCGGTCCGGCGTCGGCGCTCCGAGATCGAAGCCTAGGAAGCGAAGCCAGCTCAAGCGATCGCGGATCAGAAACTCCATCCGCTCGTCACTCACCGTGTGCCGCGCGGCCAGGATCAGAACCTTGAGCATCGCCACCGCATCGTAGGCCGGGCGGCCACCTTTCGATCCGTCCGAATAGCCCAGCGCAACCTCAAGCGGCGCGCGGAAAATCTTGAAGTCGACGACCTTTGCCAGCACCTCCAACGGATCACCCGTCGCCGAAAGCTTTCGAAGATGATCCGGTAAGCCGAACAGACCAGCCTGCCTCATCAATACCTCCTCAAACCGAACCGCCGTAGAGAATCACAACGAGGCAAAATTCACGAGGTAAATGGAGGCGTCCAGGTTATTCAATCGGGCCCCTGCTTTGCGCAATCGAGCCATGGCGTACAGGTACGCAATGGCTCCTGCTGCAAACCAAATTGGAAAGTAAAAGCGGGTGCGCAGGATGTCCGGGGGCAGGATATTACGCACCGGACCGTAGGCGAAGATAACAATGATGGCCACGAGAGTAAGAACGGCGGCCTTCTGAAAATTGCGAACCAATATGTAGTTGAAAGCGTAGCCAGCCAAAACACTGCAAGTAGTGGCGATCAAGGGCCGCAACACGTCGATTGGTGATGTTACGAAGTAGTTGTCGGCGAAGAGACCCAGGATCGGTGCAAATGCGAACAAGAACGGATACGCCGGGGGAAACGCTTTCATCGGACACTCCGCAAATCATGCTCAGCTCGATGAACTCTACGCCATCCCCCCGGTACCATCCAGCTACTCCCCTCCCCTGCGGCGCCCGCGCCCGCAGTCTGTAAGCGGACAAAAGTCTTTGCGGATCGGGACAAAAGTCTTTGCGAATGGGCTGGAAAATCGTCCTGATTTCCGGTGTGTTTTTGGCTGGAAAATTCAGCGGATTTTGCTTCCCGGAACGGCGCATCAATTTTCCTCGGATTCGTCCTCTTCATAGTGCCGGGTCTCGACCAAGGTGATGGTGACGGTCCCGCTATTGCTGACGCTTCTTTCGAGCGCGGATGATATCCGAGCAAGAATGCTGCCGTGTCCCTGGTTGGGGCCTTGCCGGTTGTCGATCTGGACCTGGTCCGAGCTCAAGCCGCCGGTCACACCGGCGAGAGCGAGGTCGAGGACCGCCTTGTTGACGGCCGGCGTCATGGCGCGCGTCCGGTCTCGGCCGGCGATCCCTTCCGCGTTCGTGGCAAGCTCGACGGGGCCGGCGCGGCCGGTGGTCGCGGTGCGCAGGGCGAGCTGGCGGGCCTGGAGGGCGCCGGTCCCGGAGGCGTTCTCGGCCTCGGCATCGGTGGCGAGGCGCACGGCCCCGGCGGCGTCCGCGGTGGCGTCGGGCAAGTGGGTGGCGGGCAGCCTGGCCGCTGCATCGAGAGGCGCGACGCCGTCGGCTGCGCCGCGGCCGATGCGGGCGGCGGGAACCTTGGCGTTGGCATCGAGCTCGCAGATGCCGCCTGCGACACCCAGCGCCACGATAATATCCTTGAGGTAGTCGAGCGCCTTCTTGAGCATGGGCCGGGCATCGGCCGGGCTGTCGGCGCCGGCATCGAGGTGGTCGGTGGTGAGGTCGTCGGTGGGCCAGGCCATGGAGCCTCTCTCCTTCGTTTGAGCGTCAGGCGATGCCGTGCAGGACGGCGTCGACGGTGGCATCGGCCGGGTTGCCGTCGCCGTCGAAGATCTTGATGCGGGTGGGGTCGTTCTTGTTGTCGAGCACCCACGACCAGCCGGCTCCGACCGACTGCAGGGTGAGGTCGATATCGGTGACGCGGGCAAGCGTGGTCGGGATCTCGCGCCCGCCGGCGGCGGAGCCGGTCCAGCTCGTGGTATCGACATCAAGGAACTTCTGCTCGGCGGCGGTGCCGAGCAGGCTGTAACAGAGGTGATCGAGGCGCAGCATGGTGGCGCCATCGCCGGTGAGGCGCCAGCGCAGTTGCAGGTGACGGGCGGTGAGCAGCGTGGCGGCCGCGTGGTCCTGCCAGGCCGCGGCATCGAGCATGTCGGCCGCCGCGGCGGTGCGGTACTGCAACGTCGCGTCTCCGGCCGTCTCGGCTTCCCAGGCGACCGAGAACGGCACCTCGGCGCCGAGGTCGATGGCCCCGGTGGTGTAGGTCATCGCCTGCGCGCCCTGGGTGCCGTCACCGAGCGCCCAGGACGTCCAGGCGTCCCATGTGGTGAGATCGTCCCAGGTGTAGGCGCCGGCGCCCTCCAGCGCGTCCTCGCCGTCGTCGGAGCGCACGGCGTTGTCGGTGGCGCCCGTCCAGCCCGCGGCGGACGGGCAATCCCACAGGAAGGCGTCGCCGAGGCGAGGATCGGGCAGCTCGGCGATGATGACGGCGGCGTCGGCCGAGAGCTTGCCGGACGTATCCTCGGCGCGGATGGCGAAGGTCCAGCGCCCGGCGCCGGCATCGACGGTCGCGTGGGGCGACGAGGTGAGCAACCCGTCATGCAGCGGCGTCATGGCGTCCCAGGCGGGCGATGCTGCGCCGACGACCGCTTCGGCGTGGCGGATGCGCACCCCGGCGAGGTCGGGATCGGCCGGCGGTGTCCAGCGGAAGCGACGTGTGCCGTCGCCCAGGGCATCGACCAGGAAGTTGGCGACGTTGCCCGGCGGCACCAGCTTGCCCCGGATCATGTAATCGACCGTGAACGGCGTGCCCGCGGGCGCGGCTTCGGTGCCGGGGACGGCGGTGACGGTGAGGGTTCCGGACGGCGGGACTTGCCAGACCGCCTCGGTGGCGCCGTCGGTGAGCCTGGCCACGGTGCGCGCCGGGCCGCCGTCGAGCGCGGCGCGGATGATGCCGCCGCGCCAGTCGCCGGCGACGGTGAGGCTGGCGGCGATCTCGACGGTAAAGCCGTTGCCGACGCGGATCAGGATCTCGGAGAGCGCGATGTGCAGCACCCGGCCGGCGCGCCGGGCGGCCGCCGGCAGCGGCACGGAGAGGTCGGCGGTGGCGGCGGCGTAATAGGCGTCGACCTCGTCGATGGCCTCGAAGCGCACCCGCCGGTCGGCGCCGGGCTCCATGGCGACGATGCGCACCCGGGCCGGCGGCGCGTCGCCGGGATAGTAGCGCCACAGGGTATCGAGCGCGGCGGCGCCGTCGGGGGCCGCGGGCAGCGGCGTGTCCGGCACCACGGTATCGGTCTCGCCCTTGGTGCCGGCGCCGTCGGGGTGGCTGACGGCGGTATTGTGGAGCGTACCGTCGGGGAGCCTGAGCAGCAGGCAATCGCCGGCGCCGGAGAGGGTGACGGGCCGGTTGAGGCGGAGGCGGTCGGCGGTGCCGCCGTGGAGCCGCCCGGCGGTGCCGCCATCGATCAGGGCGTGGGTCAGGTGGACGACGTCGCCGCGGGCGACGGCGATGCCCTCGGCGCCCATCTCCCACTTGAGACGGCGGCGGTGATGGAGTTGGCGCGCGGCCTGGAGGTTGCACTCGGCGGCCGCCTGACTGCGCGAGGTGACGCCGGCCAGCGTCAGGGTCGCGGTATGGCCGCCGGGCGCGGCTCCGGGGACCGTGCGGCGCACGGTGTTGTATTGCCAGTCGAGATCGGGATCGATGTAGCGGCAGGCGATCTCGCCGGCCGTCTTGCCGCCGGCGTAGTCGATCTCGAAGCTCCCGGCGACGATGTTGCCGGGTGTGATCAGGGCGGTCGCGGGCTTGTCCGCCTCATCCCACACCACGCCGAGCCTGCCGCTCTGCCAACTCGGGCTGGCGCGGCCGCATTGGGCGATCAGCGTCAGCACCTCGGCATGGGTGGTCCGGCGGTCGATGACGTAGTCGCAGCGCAGTCCTTGCGCGTCGCACCAGGCGCCCCAGGCCTCGATGGTCTCGTCGTCGATGCGGGCCGCGGGCAGGCCGGCGCCGGCGACGAGACGGCCGTCGATGTGGAGGCCGCGGGCATACCAGCGGAACAGCCAGGCGGGATTGCTGGAGGGGTGCGGCCCGCCCCATCGCGCTCCGTCCCAGACCGGGATCTTCTGCCTGACCGTCGCCGACAGCCGATCGAGCCGGCCCGAGAGCTGGCCCAAGGCGCGGATCTTCAGCGCCAGCCGGGTCTGGCCGGCATAGTCGCCGGTGTCGGGCTGGTAGGACCGGAGCGCCGCCCAGGTGATGGCGTCGTGGACGCGCTCGGAGGACGAGGGCGCGCTCGTGCGGCGCACACGCACGGTCCAGGCGCCGGCTGCGGCAAGACCGTAGACGAGCGTCTTGCGGTAGGGCGTGGTGTCGCCGTTCGCCAGCGTCACGGTGTGGCTTGTCTTCAGGCTCTCGTTGCCTTGCGGCCAGTACTCGATCTCGACGGTGACGGTGTGGCGCTTGGCGTCTCCCTGATCGGAGACCCGGAACAGCGTCCCGGCGAGGTCGATGCCGATCCGCTTGGTATCCGCGGCGGTGGTGCGCTCGACCCAGCCGGCATCGTCGAGCGCGGCTCCGGCCTCGCTGTCGACATTGCCGGCGACCAACGTCAGGCGGCCGTCGGCATCGCCATACTGTGTCTCCACCTCCTCGAAGTTGCCGAGCGGCGTGTCGCCGCTCTTGAGCTCGCTTATGTCGAGCGCGCCGAGGCCGAAGTGGAAGATCTGATGCAGGTACTGGTCGTCGCCGGAGAACTCGGTGTATTCGGCGGCGCCGAGGTCGGGAAAGACGCGGTGGGTGCCGAGCACGAGCATGAGCGGACCGTAGGCGCGCGCGCGGTTGGCGCCGCCGGCGAGCGAGTAGACCGGCTCGGCCGCCGCGGCGGTGCCGGCGTCGGGCGCCCTGGGCAGGCGCGGCGGAGCGAGGGCATTGACGATCAGGCCGCCGACGAGGCTGATGGCGCCGCTGACAAGGGCGCCCTTGAGAGTGAGCGCGCCGGTCGTCGCGGTCACGAGCCCCCAGGACGCCGGCAACAGCGGCGGCAGCGCGATCGAGGCCACCACGATGGCGAGCTGGAGCGCGATGCGGAGGGGATCGGAATCATCGCCGCCACCGTGCATGGCGGCGCGGAGCGTAACGATGTCGCCGCCGGTGAGAACGATATCGCGCCAGGCCTCGCGCGGCACCGGGCGGCCGTTGACGGCCACGGCAATGTCGCCCACGGGCCATTCGGCGGCGATGAGATCGGCCAGCGTAGCGCCGGGCGCGACCGCGCGGATCCGGGTCTGGCGATGCTCGGCGGTCAGCGGGTGCGGCCACAGATCGGCGGTGATCTCGCCGTGCACGGGTCGTGCAAGCGCCGTGCAGGACCGATGCACCGGCCGTGCAAGGGCGTTGCCGGTGGCGGTCAGATCCACCGGTAGACCCCTGTCGTTTCGAGGCCGTGGCGGCCGAGTGCACGTATCGGGTGCAGGCAGACGCCGATGCCTTTGAGGCAATGCAGCACGTGCGGCGCGCCGGCGATGTTGCACCAGACGCCGATATGGTGGCCGAGCGCGCGCCGGCGGCCGGCGGCGCGCATCAGAACCGCGTCGCCCTCGACGGGGCTCCGCGTCGGCTCGGCGAACTCACCTCTGAGCGCCGCGATCTGGGCGTCGCGGTTGCGCAGGCCGGCAGCATGGGCGGGCAGCGCGATGTCGCGGCCGAACCGCTTGCGCATCACCTCGACCACCAGGTGGGCGCAGTCGAAGCGGTCCTCAACGTAAGCGCGGCCGACATAGGCCTCGGCCCAGTGCATCAGAACAGCCCCGGACTGATCTGCGGATCGTGGCGCAGCGTCACGGCGGCGCGGCCGAGCAGCGGGTCGAAGCCGAGCCGGGCGGTGACCCGTTCCTGGTCGAGACGCACGTGGGCCACGTCCATGGTCATCTCCCATTCCGGCGTGCCGTCGAGCACCTGCATCACGTGCACGGTGGCGCCAACCCCGCCGTCCGCCGCCTCGATCCACTGCGTCAGCTCGCGGCCGACATTGTCGATCACCAGCTCGGCGCGGGGCGCCTGGCCTTCGATGTCGCCGGCGAGCCGGGCGCCGAAGCGCAGGCCCACGTAACGTTCGCCCCCGATGGTGTGATCCTGCGTGTCGTTGACCACGCGCACCGGCTCGGCGATCGCGGGATGGCGGATCTCCAGCGCGGTCAGCACGACGTGCGACGGTGCCGTCGCGCGGATCGCCAGCTTGAAGCTTCGCGGGTCGCGGAGGATTACCCGCCCGGTGAGCGGACCGGCGTCCACGCGGGCCGCCGGCAGGATGCGGTAGCGGAGCTGAACGCCGCCGGTGACGGGACCGGCTTCCAGGCGGGCGGCGATCGGGATGTGGTTGCGCAGGCGCGCGCTTGCGACGATCGGGCCGGCGTCGATGCCGGCGGCCGGCGCAATGCGGTAGCGGAGCCTCGCCGAGGCCGCAAACCCGCCGTCGATCGCCCCCGGTGCGAGCTTGACCCGGCGCGGCACTGTGAAGTCTCTGAAGTCGACCAGGCTGTCACCGCCGCCCCAGACCAGGGCCGCGTGCACCGGCTCCATGGTGCGGTCGGCGTCGGCCTTCCAATCGGTGACGAAGGCCAGCACGTCCGCGGCGTTGGCCGGCAGAAAGTGATACGGATCGGTCGTATCTCCGATCGCGATCACCACCCGCCGTTCCTTGTATTGGACGCAGAGCCGGATGTTGCTCTCGGCCGCGGCCGTGAACTCGTCGGGGTTGGTGGTATCGTGCTCGGGTTGGCCGGACAAGTTGATCAGGACGCGCCCGGCATCGTCGCGCAAGCGAATGATACTGACATAGGTCGGGCCGGCGCCGTCGATGATCTCCGGGGCAATCGGTGGGTTCACGCCCGGGCGTGAGATCGCGAGATCGCCGGCGAACTCGTAGCCCGGTGCTGACCGTCGCCAGTAGACCTGGCTGTCGTCGCCAAGCGCGACCTCGGCACCGAAGATCGACAGGCCGGGCATCGCCGGCGCCTAGTCGGTGATGATCGCGACCGCGAGCGCCGCCGCCGGGATCGATATCTCCGCCCCCGGCGCCGGTGCCGGCACGTCGTTGGCGAGCGCGACCGAAGCGAGCAGATTGCCGCCCGCGGCGGCGTCCCACAGCCCGACATGGGTCGGATCGCCCCACGCGGCGGTCGGCGCCGGGAAGGCGATCACCGCCGCATTGGAGGCTTCACCCGTGCCGGCGTCGATGGTCCAGCCCACGGCGTCGACCGCGACCCGGTTGTAGTCGCCGCCGGCGAGCTCGTTGGCGGCGTCGGGGTCGGCCGTGTGCAGCGCCACATGCACCGTGGCCGACAACAAACCGCCCTGGAAACACAGCTTCTCGCCTTCGGTCTTCAATCCCATGATCAGGCTCCCGTCTCGATGGTTCGGCTCATGTAGCCCTCCAGCTCGCAAGTCAGCTCCCAGCTCCGCTGTCCGCTGCGGACGTGGGCCCGGTATTGAATGCCGCCGGCGCCGCCGCGCACCCGCACCTCGCGCGCCATCCCGTCCTCGGGGTCTGTCCATGCGAACCAACGGTGGGCGTGTTCCGACGCCCAGGTGCGAAAGCGCACATATGCATCGTCATCGGCGACGTGCGCTGTGATGCGGCGCACGTTGAGAGCTACGGTGAATCGCTTCTCCTGTCGCACCAGGCCGTCCTCGAACGGCGTGCGCGCGATATCGCTGTCCTGCAGCGCGCCGTAGCCGTCGGCCGCGATCCGCGCATAGTCCGGCCACGCGGCCATCAGGGCGCCATCTGACGGGCGTCGATCGCCTTGGCGATCCCACCGCCGGTCTCGATGTCGTCGGCGACCAGGGAGAGCACCCAGCGCTCGCCGTCGAAGCGCTGCTGGCCGACCCGGGCCCGCTTCGGCGTTTCCTGGTTGATGATCTCGATCTTGATGTCGGGCGGCCGGGCGAGCGCGCGGGTCTCGGCGCGCGACAGGATGCGCTCGCCGGTCTGCGCGATGATCGGCACCTCGTCCGGTCGCAGCATGCCGGCCAGCCCGCCGCGGTGATAGCGCGGCGCATGAGCGAAGACCTCCGGCGGCACGGCGCGCTTGACGCCGCCCGGGGCGCCCGCGACGCCGCCCGAGTGGTAGACCCCGGTCGCGGTGCCGGCGGCGATCGCCCCGGGGCGCCCGCCGGCGGCGAGCGTCACCGGGGGCCCGCCGGCGGCAGGGTTGCCGTTGAGCAGGGTTCCGAGCCAGCCTGACAGCGCGCTCGCCAGCGGCTCGGTGATCGACTGGCGGACGGTCATGCGGGCAATGTCGGCGAGGATGGAATCGACCAGGTCGGAGAACGTGACCTTGCCGGTGGTGACGAACCCGACCAGCGCGTCCTCCATGCCGGCGAACGCCCGCTTGACGCCGTCCTCCATGGCGGCAGCGGCGTCACCGCCTTCGCCGGCCATCTCCCTGAGGCCCCGGATGACGCCGTCCTGCCAGCGCTTGGAGGTGCGAAGCCGCTCGGCGGCCTCCTCCTCGTCCACGCGTCTCAGCCGCTCGGCCGCGATCTCGTGCGCCTCGGCGACACGCGCCGCGTAGGCCTCGTGCCCCTCCCCGCCGGCCCCGAGCGCGGCCAGGGTCTCTTCGAGCCACTTCTCGATCTCGGCGCGGGCGCGGGCATAGGGCTTGGCCAATGCGAGCCCGGCCTCCTCCAGCCCGGCGAGCGCTTCCCGGCGTTTCTCGGCCGCCTCTTCCTCGCGCCTCTTCGTGCTCTCGAACTCGGCCGCCAGCGCCGCCATCAGGTCGAGCTCGCGGGCGAGGGCGAGAATGCGCGCCTTCTCGCCCTCGGCGAACTCGGCATAACGGCCACGCGCGATCTCGTGGCGCACGATCTCTTCCCGGCTCAGCTCGGCGGTCAGCACAAGCTGGCGCTCCAGTTGCGCGATCGCCTTCTGGCCCGCCTCGGTGGTGGCCGGTGCAGCAGGTACCGGCTCGCGCCCGGCCGCGGCGGGATCGTCGATCTGGGTTTTAAGAGCCGCCTCGAGCACAGCGATTTCAGCCTCGAGGGCGTCGCGCTCGGCCTTGCGCGCGGCGACCCGGTTTCGCGCACCGGCGAGCGCGTTGCCCCGCGTCCGTTCGAGCCGTCGTTCGGCGTCGGCCAGTACCGTCTCGGCGCCGTCCAGCAGCTCTTTCAGGATAGCGATCGCCGTGGCGGTGTCGCCTGCCGCCGCTTCGATCAAACTGGGATCGAACGCGAGATCCTCCGCGAGGCGCGCGTTGAACTCGTGCAAGCGCTGCGCGACATCTTGCGAGATCGTTTCGCCGGCACGGACTGCCTCCAGGAGCAGACCGGGGGCATCGCCCGCGACCCGGCTGTCGTGCGTCAACCGCTCCCTTCCCACGCCCGGATTGAGCAGGCCGACCAGGCGATTATCGACCGACGGGCCACGAACGGCCTGTTGGGCCGCGCGCAGCGCCTTCGCGGCGCCGCTGGCAAGATCGGCAAAAAAGTCGAGGATGCCGCTTTCGGCGACGGCGGCCTCGAGCTCCTCGATCTGGTTCTTGAGGCGCGCGAACGCCGCGTCCGCGGTCGTCACCGCCCGCGGAAGGTCGTCCGCCACCGATGCGCGCAGCTCGCGGCCGAGCTTCGGCAGCAAGTCGTCGGCCAGCACCTCGCCGCGTGCCAGCATCTCACCGAGCTCCCGGGTTGTCACTCCCATCGCCCGGGCGGCGATCTGGAAGGCGCCGGGCAGGCGCTCGCCGAGCTGTCCGCGCAGCTCCTCGGCCTGCACCGTGCCCTTGGAGATGATCTGTTCGAGGGCCAGCAGCACGCCGCGGGTGTTGTCGGCCGAGAGGCCCATCACGCGAGCGGCTTCCGCGACGCTGGAGAAAATCTCACGCGCCGCGGCGCCCTCCAGCGCAGTGCCTCGCGCCGCCGCCGCGAAGCCGGAATAGGCATCCGCGGCGGAAAGAAAGTCGATGCCGAGACGTTCCGCTTCGTTCCGTACGAAGGCCAATTCCCGGCGCCCGGCTTCGATGCCGCCGGCCGCTGCGCTGAACCTGGATTCCAGGCGCTCGACCGCGACGCCGGCGCTGATGATCGAACGTGTGAGGGCTACGACGCCGACAGTTGCGATCGCCGCCTGAATACCGCCGATGCTACCGCGCAGCCCACGCGCCGAGCCTGATGCCCGGCCCCAAGCGGACGCCAGGCCCCGCGCCTGGCGGCCGGCCTTCGCCGACGCATCGCCGGCGCCGCGGAGATCACGCCGCAGACCCTTGATCTCCCGGGTGGCTCTGCCCAGGTCCGCACGCACGCGGACGGCAAGCTCGAGGTCGCGCGCCATCCTACCCGGCCGCGTCAGTCATTGTCGTCGCTTCCGCCCATCAGCGTCACGCAGATGGCGGTCGCCATATCGGCCGCCTCCGTTACCCGCCGCCGCTCGGCCTCGCGCCAGAACAGCTTGATCTGACGCCAGGTCAATTGATCGCAGAGCTCGAGGTGTCCGGCTCCATGTCCGGCGCGGACGAGCGCATCCAGGACGCGAGCGAGCGGAACAGGTGTGCCGTCGCGGCGTTGTCGATCGCGCCCGCGACGAGACGGCGGACGAAAAAAAGGGCGTTGGCATCCCACATGGCATGACAGCCCGTTGACGAAGTCCGGCGTGTCTGATTCTGTCTGAACATAGAGATTTAGACGGGCGTCGTGCGATGGCATTGAGACGACAGAGCGAGGTTCAGGGTGACCTCGTGGTGACATGGGCGGAGATGCCGCGTTCGCCTGGACACGCGTTTTCCGACCGGCTGCATGAGTTGCTGACCGAGTCTGGCTTTGACGGCTTCGTGGAGGCGACGTGCAAGCCATACTACGCACCTCGGATGGGGGCTCCTTCGCTGCCGCCGGGGCGTTATTTCCGGATGCACATGATCGGCTATTTCGAGGGCATCGGCAGCGAGCGCGGCATCGCTTGGCGCTGTTCGGATTCGCTGTCGCTTCGCGCGTTTCTGCGGTTGGCGAACCGGGACAAGGTTCCCGATCATTCCTGGTTGTCGAAGACGCGCGGCCGGCTGCCGCACGAGGTCCATGAAAAGGTTTTCGACTGGGTTCTGGCTCTCGTCGCCGCGCGCGGTCTGGTGAAGGGCGAGCGGATCGGCGTCGACGGCTCGACGATGGAAGCCAACGCCGCCCTGCGAGCCATCGTGCGGCGCGATAGCGGCGAGACCTATCGCGAGATGCTGACGCAAATGGCGAAGGAGAGTGGCGTCGAAACGCCGACGATCGACGACCTCGTCCGGCTCGATCGCCGGCGGAAGGGCAAGAAGCTTTCGAACAAGGATTGGACGAGCCCGACCGATCCTGATGCGAAGATCGCGCGGATGAAGGACGGCACCACGCATCTGGCCTACAAGCCCGAGCACGCGGTCGATCTCGACACCGGCGTCATCGTTGCGGCGCCGATCTATCCAGCCGATGAAGGCGACACGACGACTTTGCCTGGGACGCTGGAGGCGGCCGCGCGCAACCTCGCCGAGGTCGGCCTGGCTCCAACACGGGCAGAGCCCTGCAGTCTCGTTGGCGACAAGGGCTATCATTCACGCGAGGGGCTGAAAGACCTCGACGGCGGCGTCTGGAAAACGCGGATCTCCGAGCCGGAGCCCGCCAACGGCTATCTGCGCTGGCATGGCGACCAGGCGGCACGTCAGGCTGTCTACGCCAACCGGGCGCGATTGAAGTCCGGCGTCGCGCGGAACGCCATGCGCAGGCGCGGTGAGATGGTCGAGCGCAGCTTCGCCCATGTCCTCGACCGTGGCGGCATGCGCCGCGCGTTGCTGCGGGCGCGCGAGAACGTCCACAAACGCTACCTGATCCATGTCGCCGGGTTCAATCTCGGCATTCTGATGCGCGCGCTGTTCGGATCAGGCACGCCGAGGGAGGCTGCGAGTGCAAAGAGCACCCTTTTGTTCGTTATTCAGTTCGATGCTGCCCTGGCGATCGCCATCGTGGCGAACATCGAAGGCAAACCAGCCATGCTCGTTATCATCATCATCGTCGCCCCCAAAACCGATTGATCAAAGCGCGACTTCATCACCGGGCTGATGAGACACGGTGCGCGCGTCGGCGTCGCAGAGCCGCGACAGCCACGCGGTATCGCGGCCCGCCGCGATACCGATCAAATCGAGCCAGACATCGGGATGACCGCCGATCGCGGCCTCGATAGCCGCCACGTCGACCGCGGCCGTGTCGTCCGCGCCTGCCTGGTCCGCCAATCGCGTCAACGCCTGGATCAGCGGCCGCGCCAGGGCCTGCGCCTCGAGCCCCTCGCGGAAGCGGAACTCGCGCAACGTCAGCGTAACCGCGGCGCTGCTGTCGGGATCGCGCACCACGACATCGATGTTGGGGAACAGCACCGCGAGCTCATCCGCGGCCTTTACATCCTCCGCCGCCATGTTGCCGGCGACCGGCGCGTCCTCGTCTTCGGGCGCTGCGTTGGCGCTCATTACGCCGCCTCGCCGTCGATCAGGAGCGCAGCCTTGCTGCCGCCGGGCTCGAGGATCGCGGCGGTGAGTTGGATCTGCTGCTCGCTGTCCCGGTTCATCAGGCCGATCTCGCCGGATGGGCCGATCGAGCAGAGCGGCGCGTAGTAGTCGCGGCCCTTGCCCGCGACCGGGGTCTCGATGTAGCGCAAGGCGGCGCGGAGATCCTTCAGATCGCCGGTCTTGACCAGCTTGCGCGTCGCCGCGACCGGCGTGTAGTCGACATGGATGGCCGCATCGTCGGCGATATCGCCACCCGGCACGATGTAGAGGCGGCCCCGTTTGGCGTCGACCGTGTAGTCGTCGCCGGCGTCGTACGTGGTGGGGCTGCCCGTGTCGGTGTCGGTGACCACGGTTTTGGCCGCCGTGGCGCCGATGCCGGTGGGCTTGTCGGTCTTGACACCCAACTGATACCAGCGGCCCTTCCTGACCGTGAGCGCCTCGTCGGTCACCTGGTTGACGGCGTCCGTGACGTCCTTGACCTCCGTGGCGCCGACGAACAGCGCCAGGTTGTCGTGGCTCATGTCGTGCAGCGTGATGCTCATGGAGCGGTTGATCGAGCGCACCGCGTCGACGAGCTTCCTGGCCACTGGGCCGGTGCCGGAGAACACCTGAACGCGCTCGGTGGTCACCGAGAGGCTGGCGCCGACGCCGTCGCCGAGATAGCGCTCGCCCGCCGTGCCGTCGTCGGCGTCGAGCAGGTCGATATAGAGCTCGCCCGCGCCGATGACGATGTTGTCGGTGTGCTTCTTGGTCGTCGCGCTCATGTTCCCATCTCCTTGTCGCCGCGGCCGGCCTTGGCTCGAACCGGCTCGAAGCACCCCTCCGCCTCGAGCCTCGCGATCTGATCGGGCCGGAGCCGCACCGTCTCGCCCGGCGCACGCTCGATGCCGGCCTGGACAATAGGCTTGGCCAGCACCCGGGCCTCGCGGATGTCGATCTTGCGCGTCATGGTCGTCTCTCCCTCTTTCACGCCCTGAGCCGGGCCGGCACGCCGGGATCGCCGGCGGCGCCCGCCGCCGAGACCCACCAGCGCAGGCGGTATTCGTCGCGCCATTCCACCCGGCCGCCGTCGATGCCGATCAGGAAGCCGCGACGGAACTGCAACACCTCGCGGGCGCCCTCCGGCGTCCAACCGGCAAGCGCCGCGCGCGAGGCGGCCAGGACCTCGGCAAGCTCGTCGCGCGCCCTTGTCCCCGAACGATCGTTGGGTGCGGACATCAGCGTCTGCACGCCGATCGTCGCCGTGGTGTGCTGGGTTGCCTGGATCGCCGGCGCCACGCTGTCGGCGGCGTCCTCGGCGAGCGGAAGCACGAAGGCCGCCGGCGTCCGGGGCCAGGACGAAAGCGCGGCCACGTCGAGGGCGCCTAGCACCTCTCGATAGATGCCGGTTGCCTCGAGCCGCCCGACGATCGCCGCGACGGCCCGGAACTCTATCGCCGGCGCCGTCATTGCACCGTCCTCTCGATGGCGCGGGAGACGATGCGCAGGATCGATGCCCGGTCGTCCTCGTCGATGCCAAGAAACGGTCGCGCGGGCATGTCGATGCTATGGGCTCCGATTTGCGCGAAGGCCACCCGCACCGCCCCCGCCTTGCGCGCTCGGGTCGATTTGCGCGATGCGAACCCGCCGCCCCGGGCGCGAAAGGCCAGCACCTGGTTGCGGGCCCGGCGTTCGATTTGACCGCCGAACTGATGGATCGCGGCATAGGCCACATTGGTGCCGACCTCGACCGCATCGCGGCCGGCGCGATGGGTGATCGAGGCCCGCAGCCGCCCGGTGTCGGTAAGCGTCTGGCCCCTTCCACGCTTGCCTCGCGTGGCTCGGGCGCTCGGCTTCCACGGCCCGCCCCCCGGGCCGCGCTCGCGCTCGAAGCGGTCGATCACCGAGGCGACCAGCGACTGGCCGATCTCGTCCATCACCGGCCGGAGATCGTCCAGTGTCGCCGTCAGCCGCCTGAACGAGGCTTGCAGCGCCGCGTCGTCGGTCTCGACCTCGATCCTGACGCCGGCCATCTCAGAGGCCTTGCAGGTTCTCGGGCGTCATGACGGGGGCCGGCCCGGCGGCCCGGGCGCCCGTGCCCGTCCGCGGGACCGTGTTGCCGGCGGCATCGATCAGCGTGGCTTTGCCCGCGGCAATCTCCGCCAGCGCGGTGCGCGCATGATCGGCGCGGCTCGTCACCGCCTCGGGCGCCTTGTCGTCATACAGCCGCTCGCGCGCCAGATCGCAGGCGACGCCCACCAGCAACGGATAGGGTCCGTCCGGCAGCGGCGGGGCGTAGGTCTCCCCGAGCGTCGCATCGATCGCCGCCGCGGCGTCGGCCAGGGCCGCGTCGAGGCGCGCCGCGCCGACGCCCTCGCCGGTATCGGCAAGACGCGCAACCTCGTCGGCCCCGAAACGGGCCTCCAGATCGCTGCGTGCGGCGTAGATCATGGCTCAGCCTTGGTCGCCGCCTTGACCGCCCACATGGCCGCGGCCTCGACATCGGTTTGCGCCAGCGCCTTGAGCCGCGCGACCTCGCCCGCCACCCCGTCGCTCGAGGGCGCGATGGCCTCGATCCGATCGATGAGTTCCGCGGCACGGCCCTTGATCTCGGTGACGACCGAATTGTTGGAAGGATTGAAGGCCGCTCCGACCCGGTGTTCGCCCTTGGTCACGTGTCGCCTCCATGCGTTTGATGCGTCTGCCAGGCGGCATCCCGCTCGCCGGCGGTGATGTCGGTGAGACCGGACGCCGCCGCGAGCGCCCGGATCTCCGGCTTGCCCGACCTGGTCCAGTGATCGGGATCGCCCGGCTCCAGCCCGGCGATCGCCGCCAGGATCGCCGGTCGGCGATCGTCCTCTGTTGCGGCGTCTGCCGGGGCATCGGCCAGCTCGGCCGCGCCGCCTTCGATCAGGTCGCGGGCGGTCCCCGCGGGCAGCGTCGCCGTCGTGCCCGGCGCGATGCGTGCCCCGTCATGGTCGATGTCCCACAGCGCCCGAATGGTGATGCCGTTCATGATCACGCCACCGCGTCGGCGAACAGATAACCGGCCCGGCTGGCGACGATCTTCTCGTCGCAGCTCTCGACCACGCGCACCACGTAGCTGCCGTGCCCGCCGATCTTGGGATCGAAGCCGGTGTAGACGGTGCGGCCGGGCAGCGCGGTGTCGCCGCCGCCCATGCCCGCCGGCACGTATTCGGCAGTGATGCCCAGTGTCGGCGGACCCTCGGCCCCGGCCATCGGATCGGCCCGGTACAGGAGCGCATGCTTGCCCCAGACCCGCGACAGGCTCGCGGCCTGGCCGCGCGCCGCGGTGTTGATCCAGGCCTGGCCGACGACGATCTCCGCCAGCTCGAACAGATCGGCGACCTCCTCGCGCAGCGCGATGCCGGCATCGGTCCGGCGCCGCCCGAGCGCGCCCACGACCTTCTTGTGGGTCCTGAGCTTCGCCCACACTTGCGAGCCCAGCAGCAGGCGGTTGGGCTTCGCCACCATGCCCTCGACGGCATTGATGATGGCGGTCACCGGGTCGGAATCGGCATCGCTCCACCGGCTGGCGCCGGCGAGCGCCGCCTTGTTGCCGATCGGATAGGTCTCGGCCTTGAACACCAGATCGGCGGCCCGCTTCTCGCGGTCGATCATGAGGAGATCGGCGAGCGTCATCGAGGAGCGGTCGCGCGGGTCACGCACCGTCTGCGGCGCGTTGTCCACGTCGTCCCTGGGGATAGCGTCCTCGAGCGCGAAGTCGCGGCAGACGCCCGCCTTCTCGTCCGCGCTCAGGTGGATCATGGTGGGCGACGAGCGCCGGCCGACGAAGGTGTCGGGCACCGAGAAGGATTCCTCCAGCGGATAGCTGGTGTAGCGGTACTCCTTGCGGGCCACGCGGACCCGCGGCAGCACCCGGTCGGCGACATACTCGGCGTTGGAATAGCCGACCGCGATCGCCGTGCGCTCGAAGTCGACCGGATAGGTGGATGGCAAATCGGGCATGTCCGTCTCCTATGCGAGGCCGGGCTGAATGAGGACGCGGATCAGATCGCCGTCGGCGCCCGCTCCTTGCAGCGCGATACCGACGCTGCGCACCGGCCGCCGCCAGGTCACCAGCAGGCGGTCGCCGGCGGTGGCGTCGCTGATCCGGATGGTGTCGGCGGCGTGGATCGAGGCATTGGCCGTGCGGTCGGCGTAGCCGTCCGCCAGCTCGATCACCGAGATCAGCTCGTCGCCCGGCCTGATCCCAGTGGCGGTGATGTCGGCGTCCGCCGCCGCGCCGGCGGTCGCCACCTGAGACACGGCCGCGGTCTCGGCCTCGACCGCCTTGCCGTCGGCATCGGCGGTGACGAGAGCGCCGCGGGTGATGGCGCCGCCGGCCTCGACCTCGGCGATGCCGGCCAGGTGCACATCGACGCGGGCATTCTGGGCAACATCGAGCTCGGCGGCGACGCCGATCAGGCTGTCGCCCGCGCTGGTGGCGCGTTCGACCGCAGTGTCGGTGGCGCCGAACTTGACGATGCGGCGCTTGGTGACCGCGGCTTCCGCGGTGAAGTTCTTGGTCAGCAGGTAATCCATCGTCAGCCCTCCTGGGGGTGTCCGGCAACCTGGCGCACGGCGCGGTCGATGGTGAGCCCGCCGGTCTTGTCGGCGGCGATCAGGGCCATGGCCGCGCGCGCCACCGCGGTGGGATCGTTCGCATCGGCCGGCCCATCGCCGCCGGCGGCGGTCTCGCCGTAGTCGATGCGTTTGGGCAGGCGCTTCAGGAGCTCCGAGAAATACGCCCGGGGCGTCTCCGTCTGCTCGCTCCCGCCCGCGGCGTAGGTGAAGGCGCCCCCGTCATCGCTCGACAGCCCGGCCATGAAGGCCGAGAGCCCGTCCTTTTCGGTCGGCAGCACCCGGCCCGCCGCGATATGCGCGTCGAGTTCGGTCTCGGCCTGGCGGCGCTGCTCCTCGGCCGCGAAGGCCACGCGTTCGGCTTCGAGCGCCGCCTCGCGTTCGTCCAGCGCCTTGCGGTCGGCCGCAAGCCGCTCGCGTTCGGCCGCTTCGGCCGCCTTCTTCTGATCCTCAGGCATCTCGCCCTCCGTCCCGGTGCTGGTGTCGGTTGCAGCGGCTGCCTCATCGGCATCGCCCGCGTCGTCATGGCTGGCGGCCGCGAAGGCGGCCGCCGGCACGTCGCTCCGGTCCCTCGCATCGTTGACCTGTTCGATGTCGAAGTCGCCGATCAATGCGTCGGCGCGGTCGACGCCTTCCTTCTCGATCAGCCAGTCGCGCAGGCGCCGGAATACGCGGGCGACCGAGGCCCAGCCCCAGCTCTCCAGCTCGGAGGCGGCGAAGCTGTAGGTGTGCGCCGCGGGCCCCGAGAACTGTGTCGGCGCCAGGCCGCTTACCGCCGGCGCCGCGCCCCCGAGAAAGCCCAGATGTTGCAGCCGGAAGCCATCGCCGCTGTCTTGCAGCGCGACCGAGCGGCCCGCATAGCGGCCCGCCTCGACCGCTTCGCGGAACGCCGGATCGAGATTGCGGAGCCGCGCCTGCAAGCGATCGCCGGTGCGCCGCAGCGCATCGATCCAACCCCAGGCCGGGGTGTTCATCTGCGGGTGCCCAACCACCACCGGGGCCGGGTCGCCGCGCTCGTGCGCCGCCACGACGCTGTCCAGGTCGTCCGCCGACCAGGTCCGCTCGCGGCCCGCCGAGTCCCGGTGTTCGCCGGCGCGGAAGATGTCGATCCAGCCGTCGAGCGCGCTCATGACGTGGCTCCGGCAAGTCCCGCCCGTCCCGCGGCCGTCACCGGCCATGACACGGGCGGGGTCTCTCCGGGGGTGTAAGGAATGAAAATGCCGCCGTTCATGACGGCGATCTAAACGGATCTCGCAACGTCTGTGCAGCGGACCATGGTCCGCTGCAACGAGGCCGCCCGATCTGCTGGAATAGGCTGTTAAAGCCCCGAGCCCAGCGGGCGCGGTCTCACGCGCCGGCCAAAGAAAGGCGGGGGCCGGGATGCGTCAACATCCCGAGCCGGGAGGTCGCACTCCCACGGCCGCAACCGGCCGCATCGCGGCCGTCCCGCCACCCCCAAGGGGCGGGTGCATTATCGTGGGGGCGACCGTTGGAGTCGATCCGGGAGGTAGCGCCCGTCAGCCCCGTGGCCGCCGATCTCGGCGGCAAGCGAAACCTGGCGAAGCGGATCATCGGGCGCATCGAGGCGATCGAGCACACGAGCTATGCCGAGCCCTTCGTCGGCATGGGCGGCGTCTTCCTACGCCGGCGCCAGGCGCCGCGGTCCGAGGTCATCAACGATCTTAACAGCGACATCGCCAACTTCTTCCGCATCCTGCAGCGGCACTACGTCGCGTTCATGGACACCATCCGGTTCCAGATCACCACACGCGCCGAGTTCTTGCGCCTGGTCGATACCGACCCGGAGACCCTCACCGACCTCGAGCGTGCTGCCCGCTTCCTCTACCTGCAACGCACCGCGTTCGGCGGCAAGGTCTCGGGGCGGAACTTCGGCGTCTCGCCCGGCATGCCCGCGCGCTTCGACATCACCAAGCTCGGCCCCATGCTCGAGGACCTGCATGATCGGCTCGCCAGCGTCGTCATCGAATGCCTCCCCTATGCCACCTTCATCGCGCGCTACGACCGGCCGGACGCGCTGTTCTATCTCGATCCACCCTACTACGGCAGCGAGGGCGACTACGGCAAAGGCCTATTCGAGCGCGCGGATTTCGCGCGGATGGCGGCCTGTCTCGAAGGGCTGGCGGGGAGCTTCCTGATGTCGCTGAACGACCTCCCGGAGGTGAGAAAAATCTTCTCGGCCTTCGACATCGAGGCGCTCGAGACGACCTATACCGTCGCCGCCGGGGGCAAGAGCCGCGGCAAGACCGGAGAACTCATCATCAGTAATTGACCACCCGGGCGCAAGTTAGGCGACGCGTACCGGCGTCAAGCGGAAAGCGGGCGATCGCGCCAGGCATCCTCGGAAAGGCCGTTGGGATGAGCCTGGGCGTTTGCAACGCGGAACCAGTGAGGCTCAGACGTTCACGCTCGACAGGATTAAGCTTACATTAACGATCCGCCAAACGCCGCAGTGGAGTTTCATATTGTGATATCAAAATCGAGATCGGATCTGCATCTTTAAAGAACGTTTGCGAGTCGATGCCCTTATCTGGTGTTAATTGGGCCGCGTTTCTCACTGTCTTAACAGCTCCTGGGCCAACCTGAGATGTCCAATTTGGGAAACCTACCTGTGCAACTCTAACGTTTACCTTTTCACTAGGACCAAATATCCCAAGTATCTTTCTGCGTTCTTCGATCCGAACAACATCGATATAGTTATTGTGCGGATTCTGAAGATCGTATCCAAATCTGTTAAGGAGCTTATTGAATTCCCTATAAGCAACTGTGTAGTATTTCTTGTCCAGTCGGCGCGACTTCTTCTTAATAAAATACGAAATATAATGGACACATGCATCGGCATAGTTGTGGTATTGAGACAAATGTTCCTTAAATCTTCGCCGCTTTGATAGTTTATTTTCGGCTACTTCAACTGCAAAATTCTCGAGTTCACTTTGGTCAACAGTTGGACACAGATTTATCGTTTTGAGATGATATATCAAAGACAGAAACGCTGTTCGTTTGTTGGCATCATAAAATGGATGATCTTTTACTAGGCCGTAAAATAGAGTGGCACATATATCGTATTTTGTCTTCCATTTCCGTACGCCATTATAAGAAATATGCTGCCGGAAGAGAGCGGAGTGCAAAATATCCATACTCTTTGGTCCGATTCCACCAAGCCCTTTCCCTTGAGCATAGAAATAGTCAGCAATAAAATAATGTGCCCTTATGACATCCTTTATTCCAAGGTAGCCGGCACCTCCGTATGGATCCGCGTCTCCCACGAGGTCGAGAGATCGCTGGTAATCTGCTTCAATGGCTGGGACGAGTTCAGGCATATGAGCTATATCAGAATCGTATCAACCGCTCCGATCTTGATGAGCTTCTCTCGCAGGCTGGCTAGCGACCACTGTTCCACGGCATCGGGCAGCGCGAGGGTGCGCATGAGGTCCTGGGCGAGCGCGTGAAGCTGGAGGCGAACGGCATTGTGGTCGAACCTGCGGCACGATAGGCGTGTCTACCGGATCGCGTTCTTGCCCTCCTTGATCCATTGCTTAGCCGTGCCGCGCTGATTGTAGAACGCGACGACCCGAACGGCGGGGTCTGCCGCCGCCCCTGCCACCCGTCGTTCCTATATCCGTGGACGATGTGCAGTGTCTCGCGGGTCATGGAAGCTCCTTCGCCATCCACTTGACCTCACCGACGACCTCGGCGTCGTCAGGCCACGGCGCGTCCGGCCAGTCGGGCGAATCGTTGTCGCTCACCACCAGCCAGCGGCCGTCATCGTCCTTGCCCATGCGCTTGACGATCAATCCGTCGTCGGTGGCGATGACGTAGATATGTCCCACGCGTCGCCGCCGGCGGTGGCGGTCCACCAGGATCTTGCAATCGGGCGGCAAGGTCGGCTCCATTGAATCGTTGCGCACCGAGATCACGACGGCCTGCCCTGGATCGATCCCGCGACTGCCGATCCAGTCGCGGCGGAACCACACCGGGCCAACCTCCCGCGCATCGTCGAGGTTGTGGGCGCCATCACCGGCGGCGGCTTCCACCTCTATCATCCGCACCGACCGTGCGCCGGGAACGTCGGTGGCGCCATCCTCGACCGTTTGTACAGCAAGGGCGCCCGCGTCTTCGATGTTGTCGGCCGGTGGCGCCAGACGCGAGATCGCCTGGTCCTGCAATGCATGCAGATGGTCACTGATCCCCTCGCAGACTAGCTCTCGAATCGCCTGCGCCTCGTCCTTCAAGATCGCCGCCATTTGGTCGCGCAGCGCTTCGCTCACACCTGCGGCGGCGGTATCTTCGGGCGTGGCTTCGGCCGGTGAAGCAGGGGCATCCGTAGTCTTGCCGGGCGTAGAGTTAGACGGCCGATCAACAGATGGTGCGTTCCCGTGTGCGGGACCAACACTAAATTCGATACCCAAGACGTTACAGAGTGATTCGAACTTTTCGACCGACGGAATGTGACCCTTTCTCAAAATTCCGTAGAGAAAATAGGAGTTCCCCACCGCGCGACGCGACGCTTCTGCGGCGGTTAGACCTGATGTTCTTAACCCCGCTTCGAGAACGGCTGCGTAGTCCATAACGTTGGCGTTTTTACCAACACCGGCGGTCGGCACGCAAATTTTTGTTTGCGCGCTGGTGAATAAACCAATAAAGTCGTTGGTGTTATGGCCAATGACGTTCCTCAAATTCTCCGCCTTGCTCGCACGTACGCTGCGGCCAAGGGCCATGCGCTAAGCACCGTCAGCCTGCGGATTGCCGGGCAAGGAAGCCTCTTTGGCCGTCTCGAGAAAGGTGAGGCAGATCTCACCATCGGGCGCCGTGACCACATTCTCCAAAAGTTCTCCGACCACTGGCCAGAGGACCACGAGTGGCCGGCCGATATCGCACGGCCCGCGCGTCGCCCCGAGAGTGAGCGCGGGGAGGCCGCGTGATGGCGATGGTTCGCACCAAGCGCCGCGCCACAACACCGGCCCGCCGTAAGCAGATCTTCGAGGCCCACGATGGCGTGTGCGGCTGGTGCCACGAGCTGATCGAGGACGATCAGCGGTGGGAGATCGACCACGCGGCGCCCTTGGCTTTGGGCGGGGCCGACGATGACGGCCCGAACGCCCATCCGATCCATGTCGACTGTCATCGGCTCAAGACCTTCGGCCGCCAGCGCGACCGGCGCGCTTATGCGGATATCAGCCGGATCGCCAAGGTGAAGCGGTTACGGGCCAAGCGGCTCGGTATCGATGAGGCGAAGCGTGGCGGCTCGCTCACCTCGCCCTGGTGGGTCCGCAAGGTAAGCGGCGCGGTGGTGCCGCGCGACGGCAGGGAAGGGCGGATGCGATGAGGCCTTCGGACATTCCGCGGCCGGCGCCGTCATCGACCGATGGGGAAACGGCCGGTCCGCCAAACCGGCGCTGGAGGGCGGCGTGATGGGGGATTGGGCGACGCTTTGGGATGTCCAACGGCGGAACGCGACAGCGGTTGCAAAACGGGTTCCGCCGCGCCGCCTCAGTGTGGTTCGTCGGCGTATGGACCGCCTGGTGGCCACGGGAGCGTCATTCCGCGCAGGAACAGCAGAGCTAATGCGATGCATTTCTGTTCCGGCGAGAGCCCGGAGGGCAGATAGGTGACCATCGCGGAGGGAGCTGGCGTGATGACGACCAAGGATTCGATCGTTCACGAGCATGGCCGGATGCATCTCCGCATCAACCCCGATGCGGGGACAAGCTGGCTGTTGATCGAGAACGTCAACAGGGAGGGCGAACGCGAGCACTGGCTGACGCTGACGAGCCTGCTGGACGACGAGTACACGCCGATCGGCTATCTCCGCCTGCGCCCCGTCAGCCCAGCGTTACATATCTTTGAAGTAGCTGAATTACGCCCGGCCACTGGTCCATTGCTCCGTTCACCAGGCGGGCGACCAGGGTCTGAACACCCGTCTCGGACAAGGAGCGAATAGCTTGAGCGAGACGGCCTTATTCGTCCTCCGGATGGTTTCGCTGGCCCGCAGGGAGGCGGCGTGATGGGGACCGAGACGTGCACGCCCAGCGAATTCAGCCTGATCTTCATCGCCTCGTGCGCGGTGATCTGCGCCACGTTGTGCATGTTTCAAGCCTTACTTCTGGCGCGGATTCTGATGGTCGCACGGGTCCTCGGCGATGACGTCGTGCACATGGTGAAGCACAGCTCGAAGGGGTCGGGAGCGTCGGGATGAAGCAGGAATATGCCCCTTTTCGCAGCGGGGTCGAACCTGACGCGGCGGTGCCACGCCTTGGCATGGTAAGCGATGGGCGGGTCGCCGCCCCAGCCTTCGCCGGGTTCCGAGAGATGGCGTCGCAAGCAATTGTGCTTGAGGCGAACGCCGTTGACCAGCCAGCCCGCTTGCGTCCACTCGGACTTTGTCTCGAACCGGACCATGTAAGCCATAACGCCCGCTCTCGGCGGTTTCATGCTGATCTGCAACAGCGGCAGCGTGGACCGTGTCGAGCTTCGGTAGTGGAGAAACGACACCACGGCGGTCACCACGATAGTGATAGCGGTCACCACGCCGGCGATAGCTGTTACCGCCGGCCACAATTCTTCCACCGGGGCCATCTCCAATGCCGTGCGGGTTGTGTCGCAACGACCACGCTAACACGGAGATGGCCCCACCGTCCTCCGGGCGACGGGAACGTCACCCGTGCGGGCGTGACGGCCGGGAGAGACCGGCAGCTATCCTCCCTGTTGAACTGGCGGCGGGTGGGTGCGTGTTTATCGCGAGCCCCCCGCCGTCTTTTTTCGGGAGGCATGGCGTGAGCGGCGCTGCCGATCTGCATGTGGTGGGAGCGAACGACAAATGTCCCGCCGGCGGGACACTTTCACTGTCCATCCCCGACGGCATCGGCCGTGACGACTGGCTCGAGTTCGGCAGGCAATTGTCACGCGGGCGTGACAGTTCGAGCTGGCATATCGGAGATTGGGCGCGCCACGGCGAACGCCAATGGGGAGATCTGACCGCCGCCGCCGTCGAGATCGGCGTGGCGCGCAAGACCCTTTACCATTACGCCGGGGTCGCACGGCGGTTCGAGAAAGTATCCCGCCGGCGGGATACTTCGCCCTGGTCTCACCACGCCGCGGTGGCGGCGTTGCCCCCGGAAACCGCCGATGAACTGCTCGACCGGGCCGAGGCCGGGGGCTGGTCCCGTGAGACCCTGCGCGAGGCAGCGCGGGAAGCGTCCGTGGAAGGCCGCCTCCGGGCCGAGAACGAATGCTTGCGGCGCCAACTGGCGGCCGCGAAGGCGGACGCGCGGACGGCGAAGGCCGAGGCCGAACGGCTGCGCCGCCGCGTCAGGACCGATATCACGGACATGGTCTCCGCCCTTGATGGCGGCGTCGGCCGCGTCGAGGCGCTGGCGGCATCGCCGGCGATCAAGGCGTTGCACGGCAATACCCGCCCGCCGTTGGCCCGGTCGATCCGGAAAGCCTTCCGCGAAGGCGACAAAAGAGCCGCCCACATATTGGAAACCCGCCTCGAAGCGGCGCTCGATGTCATCGCCGGCTGCACCGATTGGCGGGAGGATGTCCAATGACCGCTTGGGGGTTCGCGGCGCGTTCGGCACGAGGGCCGGAAACCGTCAATGAAGCGGCCGCGCAAGACCCTTGCACCGCCGTTGAAACCCGCTTGGCGGTGTTCCCCTGGGACCGGGCGACGGACAGCCAACGCGCTCGTGCGCTCGGGCGCCTCGCGGCGGTGGAGCGTTCAGATGCGGGCAAGGCCGCGGGGCTCTCGCGCGCCGAGGCCGACGCGATCGCCGCCGTGGAGACCGGTGTTTCGGCTTCCGCCCTCACCGGCTGGCGCCGCCGGTTGCGGGGAATTGCTTTCGAGGCGCGCGCCGCGGCACTGCTGGACGCGCCGCGCGAAGGCCGCCCGCGGCGAGACTGGTCGGGCCCGGGGGCGGAGGCGCTGTGGGCGCACTTCCTGACCGATTATCTCCGCCCCGAGCGACCCGAAGCGACGGCGAGTTGGGGCCGGGCCGGGCGCATTGCCAAGCACCATGGCTGGGCCGTACCGCCATACAAGGCGTTCCTGCGCCGCCTCGACCGCGAGATCCCGAGGCGCGAGATCGTTCGCGCCCGCGACGGAGCCATCGCCGCCATGGACCTGGTGCCGCATGTGACGCGCACCGTGGCTGGGCTCTATCCGCTCGCCATCATGAACGGCGACGGCAAGATCCACGATTGCTGGGTGACGCTGCCCTCGGGCAAGGCCGGGCGCCCGGTGGTGTGGTACTGGCAGGACGTCTACACGCGGCGCATCCTGGCCTGGGCGTCCGGCGAGACGGAATCGGCGGCGCTGATCCGCACCTCGCTGCACAAGGTCATCACCACCTGCGGCCTACCGGGCAAGGTGGTGCTCGACAACACCCGGGCGGCCAGCGCCAAGGCTATCACCGGCGGGCAGAAGGCGCGCAAGCGCAACCGCGGCGCCAGGAGCCCCTTGGACGCCGAGCTGCCGGGCGTCCTCAAGCTGCTCGGGATCGACTACGCCACCACCTCGGTGGACCTGGACGACGGCGGCCGCGGGGTTGGCCGGGGGCCGCGCCAAGCCGGTCGAGCGCGCGTTCCGCGACTTGTGTGCGAAGATCGACACCCATCCCCGCCTTGCCGGCTCCGCCACCGGGCGCTCGACCAGCGACCGGCCGGAGACCCACCGCAGCAAGGCCGCGCCCTGGCAGATCTTCATCGGCGTGGTGACGGAATGCGTGATCGCGCACAACGCCCACCGGGGCCGGCGCACGGAGATCGCGGCCGGCCAATCTTTCGACGATGCCTGGGCCGGGGCGATGGCCGGCACCGTCGTACGCAAGATCAGCGATGCACAAGCGCGCGTCCTGATGCTCTCGGCCGAGCGGGTGAAGATTGCCCGAAACGGCGAGTTCCATCTCAATGCCGGCCGCGTGGCCCATCGCCCGCCCAACCGCTATCACGATCCGATGCTGGTCGAGCGGGCCGGCGAGGTGCTGGTGGCGCGCTTCGATCCGAACAATCTGCACGGGCCCTGTCTGGTCTACGACCGGGAGGGCCGCTGGCTGTGCGAGGCGGCGTGCCTGTTGCCGGCCGGTATCGGCGATACCGCCGCGGCCGGACACGTAAACCGCGCCCGCCGTCAAATCGAACGGGCCACCCGGCAGGCGCTCGAGGGCCACCGCGACATGGACGCGCTGCTCGGCGGCCTGGCCGCCGCCGGACCACCGCAACCGCCACCGGCGGCCGCACCGGCGGCGGTGCGGCTGGTGACGGGGCCGCATCTTCCGGAGATCCCGCGCCACGATAACGAGCCGTCCGATGCAGGCGATGTCGACGCGGAGCCGTCGGCGCTCTCGCGGCCGACGCAGCGCCGGCGCAGCGCGTTCATGGCGGCACTGAAGACGGTCCAGCAAATGGAGGAGGACGATCGATGAACGATTCGACCATCGCGGCGTTTCCCGGCGCCGGCCGGGCCACGGCACCGGCCGACGACTACGAAGCGACTGTCGCGGCCTGCCGCGCCGAGCTGGACGCGGCAGGCCTGTCGATCGCCCAGGCCGCGCACGAGATGGGGCGCGGCGCGTCAAACGCCACGCTCAGCAAGTGGCTGCGCGGCGTCTACGAGAAGGGCGATGTGCCGGCGGTGACGGCACGGGTGGCGACCTGGTTGCAAACACGCGCCGAAGCGGCGCGGCGCGACATGGCCGCGGCCGGCCTCGACCGCCATGTCGGTCTCGGTGTCACCGAGGAAATCGAGGCGGCGCTCGGGCATGCCCAGGCGACGGGAGACGTGGTGCTGGTCCACGGCCGCTCGGGCTGCGGCAAGAGTTGGGCGGCGGCGCGTTATTGCACCGGCCGTACCGCGGCCTACCGGCTGAGCGTGACCGACGCCGTGGTGACCCTGGCCGGCCTGCTCGGGCGCGTTGCGCACGCGGTCGGCGCCGGGGCCGAGCATCCGTCGGCGCTCGCCGCCGAGACCGCCATCGTGTCGCGGCTGGAGAACCGGGGCGCGCTGCTCGTGGTCGACGAGGCGCACCACCTGGGCCCGCGCCTGCTGGACGAGCTGCGCTGCATCCGCGACCTCGCCGGCTGCGGCCTGGCGATGATCGGCGGTGACGAGCTATGGGCGGCGCTCGCCAGTTCGCGGCGCTGCGACCAGATCATCGGCCGCATCGGCATTCGCCTCCCGCTGGGCCTCGCCGCCGAGGCGGACGTGCTCGAGCTGGCCCGCGGCGTGCTCGGCCGCGCGCCGGCCAAGGCGGAAAGGAAGCATCTTATTGCGGCCGCACGCGGCGCCGGCGGGCTGCACGCGCTGCGGCGATTGTTCGCGCGCGCCTGGGTTCTGGCGCGCGCCGCGGGTCATGAGCGCATTGCGGCCGGCGACCTCGCGGCCGCGGCGGAGGCGGCCTGATGCTGAGCGACGATCTCTCCGCCCTGGTCTATCGACTGAGCGAGTACGAGCACACCGGCGTTCAGCTTTCGGCCGCCATGGTCTCGGTGTGGTGCGCCGAGCTTGCCTCGGCGAGCTTGCAGGCCGCCGAGCTGGAGCGCCACACGGTGCCCGCCGCGGCGCGCGTCGTCGAGGGCCGGGACAACGTGCTGCGGCTCGATCCCGTGCGTGCGCGGCGGAACGGCCCCGCGGGCTGGAGTCCTTCGGGCAACGCGGCATGAGCGCTCTCACCATTGCCGCGATCCAGGCCCGCGTCGCGGACCGTTACGGCATCGGCCTGTCGGAGATGCTCTCGGACAGCAAGGCCTGGAAGACGGTGCGCCCGCGCCAGGTGGCGATGTATCTCGCCAAGCAGATGACGCCTTGTTCGCTACCCGTGATCGGCCGCGCCTTCGGCGGCCGCGACCACACCACCGTGATGCACGCCGTGCGCCGCGTCGAGGAACTGATGGCGGGCGACGCGGCATTCGCGGCGGCCGTCGGAGCGCTGCGCGACCAGACGGACGAGCACCGGGTGCAGCGGCCCGCGGCCCTCGAGGCCCTGGGTGCGGCGGCGCAAGCCCTGCGCGCCACGGTCGATGCCCGGATACGGCGCCTGCAACAGCTTGGGGCGGACATCGATGCACTCGCGACGGAGCTCACGGATTCCGATGCCGATCTTGCCGGCGCCGTCGAGCGGCTGCGGGCAGCGCCCGGGAGCGCCGGCGGTGGCGTGAGGGGCGGCCCAGCCCGCCGCACATGCCTCAGGTGCAACAAGGCGTTTGACAGCGCCGGGCCGGCCAACCGGGTGTGCAAATCGTGCCGGCGGGAAAACGGGCGGGTCTCGCCCATGATGGAGGGATGTTCGGCATGAGCACGCTGGAGCGCATCGGCAAGTTGTGCCGCGATTATGCCGACGCCCGCGAGGCGCTGGAAGAGACCGTGGAGGAGATCCGCGACGAACAACGCGCCGCCGTGCGCCGCCGCCTGCGCGGCCTCAAGGCGCGGGTGGCCGCGGCCTCGGCCGCCAGGGACGCCTTGCGCCAAGCTCTCGCGGTGGCGCCGCACCTGTTCGAGCGCCCGCGCACCCGTGCGATCGAAGGCATCAAGGTGGGCTACCGCAAGATGCCCGGCCGGATCGAATACGCCGACGAGGCCAAGGTGATCGCCCGTATCAGGGCGCGCTGGCCCGCGCGTGAGGCCGAACTCGTGCGCGTCAAGGAAAGCCTCGATCGTGGCGCCCTCAAACGGTTGGACGGCCACGCGCTCGCGACGATCGGCGCCAGCATCATCGATGTGGACGACGAGATCGTGATCGCCGCGGCGGCGGACGACCTCGACAAGCTGGTGGACGCCCTCTTGGAGGACGGCACGGAGGAAAGAGAGGCGGCATGAGCGCGGCGGAGAAGGACGGCCGCCGCATCGGCGGCGACCTCGGCTGGCTGGACGGCCTGATGCGCCGCGCCCGGGATAACGCCGAGCAGCTCGCCGACAACGAGCTTCGCTTCATCGACGATCTGGCGCGGCGGCTCGAGAGCTACGGCACCGACACCTACCTCTCGCCCAGGCAACGGGCCTGGCTCGAGGACATCGGCGGTCGCCTCGGCAAGGCAGGGGCGCCCGTCGATGCGGGCGACCCGGGCGATGCAGTGGCCCGTCCGGTGGACGAGGTGCTGCGATGACGGCCGCCTCACGCCTCCACCTGCTGCGCCCGTTCACCGAATGGCGTACCGGCGGGTCCGTGTCCGCCGCCGAACAGTGGATCGCGTCGCTGCCGGACGACGCCACGTTCGCGACCTGGACGGCGCGGTGTCCGGCGCGCCTGCCGGAACTCGCCGGCGGCTCCGTCTACTTCGTGCGGGCCCGACATGCCGTCTTCCGCATGCCGTTCTTGCGCGTCGCGCCGAGCAGCCGGAAGTTCGCCATCGTCATGACGCCGCGCCTGATCCGTGTCGAGCGCAGGCGTGTCGGCTTTGTGCGCGGCTGGCGCTACCTGAACGATGCCGATGCGCCGGCGGACCTGGCGCCGCGCGAGGATATCGGCGCCGGCGACATGCCTCCCGGGATGTTCTCTGAACTGCGGGAGGCCGGCCTTGTCTAGCGTTATGGTCTCACCAACCCGCAAGCGCCTGATCCGGTTCGTCCATGCCCGCGCCCGGGAGCTTGCCATCGACCAGGATGCGCGCCGGGCGTTGCAAGTGCGCGTCACCGGCCATGCCTCCTGCCGCGATATGAGCGTGGCCGAGCTGGAGCGCATGGCCGGTGCGCTTCGCCGGGGGAACGGGGTAAACCGGAACCCGCGCGGCGACGGACTGCCCGACACCGCGCACCGGGGCAAGCTGTGGGCACCGTGGCTCTCGGGCTGGCACCTGGGTGTAGTGGACACGCCGACCGAGGCCGCGCTGGCCGCCTTCATCAAACGTCAGACCGGGCTCGATGCCGCCAGGTGGGCGCGTGACGAACGCCATACGGCCAAGGCGATCGAGGGCCTCAAGGCCTGGCTCGCGCGCGAGGCCGGCGTCGACTGGTCGCCCCATGCGGCCGCCCAGGGCGAGGACATCGACAATCCTCGGGCGCGCGTGCTCGAGGCGCAGTGGCGCATCCTTGCCGGTCTCGGCGTCGTCAGGATCGGCGATCCCGGCGCGCTTGCATCTTACGCCGCCCGCCATGCCGGTATCGGCCGGGCGATCTCCCACACCCACCTCGAGGCCGCGCGGGCCACGGCCCTGATCGAGCGCCTGGGCGGGCGCATCCGGCGGGCCAAGGCGGGCCAGGGTCGAGGCGATGGCTGATCACACCAAGATCGAGTGGACCGACGCGACGTGGAACCCGGTCACAGGTTGCTCTGTCGTCTCGTCCGGCTGCACCAACTGCTATGCGATGAAGCTCGCCGGAGGCCGCCTACGCGGTCACCCGAGCCGAAAGGGGCTCACAATACCAAGCAAGGCCGGGCCGGTTTGGACGGGGGAAGTCCGGCTGAACGAGGAATGGCTCGATCAACCGCTGCGTTGGCGCAAGCCCCGCACCATCTTCGTCTGCGCACACGGCGACCTGTTTCACGAGTCGGTTCCAGACCAGTGGATCGATCGCGCGTTCGCAGTCATGGCCCTATGCCCGCAACATACGTTTCAGGTGCTGACCAAGCGTCCGGAGCGGATGCGCGAGTATATCGATCGAAGGACCGAAGCTGATGATCAGGGATACCCGGCCGAGGCCATTCGAGTTTGCATGACAGTGCGGGCCGCGAAGCCCGGCAAATACTGCAAATCAATCGTATGGCCTCTTCCGAACGTCTGGCTGGGCACGTCGGTTGAGGATCAGACACGGGCAAACGAGCGCGTCCCGCTGTTGCTGGAAACGCCGGCCGCAGTGCGGTTCGTCTCGGCGGAGCCGTTGCTGGCGCCGGTGAACCTATGCAGCCTGCCGGCACCCGCGAAACTCTACCCGGACCATCATCTTGAACGGGAAAAGCCGGATGAACATCCCGATGGCGTTATCTGTTCGCGCCATATGGACGCGCTGCAAGGCATCATTGGCTGGGTGGGCAGCGCGTGTGCTCCCCGGGAAACTCCGGATGAGCTAGGGCTCGCTCACATAGATTGGGTCATCGTCGGAGGCGAGTCTGGTCCGGGCGCGCGGCCCATGCACCCCGAGTGGGCGCGATCGCTCCGCGACCAGTGCCAGTCAGTGGGCGTGCCGTTCTTCTTCAAGCAATGGGGCGCGTTCCGGCAGTCCGAAGGCGGTCCGGTGTGGGGCCGCCTGCACCGCGTAGGCAAGCGCCACGCCGGGCGCCTGCTCGACGGGCGCGAGCACAACGAGATGCCGCATGGTTGCGTGGCGAACACCGGGCAGCCGCGATGACGGCGGGTGGTGCATGGGCGCGTGTGACGACGGTAGAGGCGCTGCTCGGCTGGGCCGATGACGCCCGGCCCGACGACGGCGTGGTGTACGCTCGCACGGCCCCGTCAGGCTTGCCCGACCCCCGGCACGACGCGATCAGGACGGCCGCGCTCGGCTTGTGGCGCGAGGGCAAGGTGGCGCTGTTCCAGAGGGCGGGCGGCCGCGTTGCGGCGGACCGGCGGGCTTACGACTACATCGCCGTGCGCATCTCTCCGCAGGCCGCACGCACGCTTGGACCGACCGTCCATGGCTGACGGCTGCGCCGAGCCGTGCCTCATCGGCGATGCCTCGCTCCACCAGGGCGACTGCCTGGAGATCCTGCCGAGCCTTCGCGGCATCGATCACGTCATCACCGATCCGCCGTATGAGGACGCGCTGCACCGTGCGGTGGGGCGTATCGCGCGCACCGACGGCAAGATCGTGCCCAGAGGCCCGGACTTCGCAGGCATCGATGCGATCCGCGGCGACGCCGCCATGAAGATCGCAGCGGCCTCGCGCGGCTGGGCCATCGTCTTTGCCCTGGCCGAGGGGGTGCGCGCCTGGCGCGACGCGCTGCAGGCGGCCGGTGCGCGCTGGGACACCACGCTCTGCTGGATCAAGCCGGATGCGGCGCCGCGCTTCAACGGTCAGGGCGCCGCGCGCGGCTTCGAGTGCATCGCCACCGCCTGGTGCGGCACCGGCCACCGGCGCTGGAACGGCGGCGGCCGCCGCGGCGTGTTCAACCACCTGACCGTGAAGGGCGGGCACCCGACCGCCAAGCCGGTGTCCCTGATGATGGAGCTGGTGGCGCTCTATACCGATCCCGGCGACCTGGTGTGTGATCCGTTCATGGGCTCGGGCACCACTGGGTTGGCGTGTCTGGCCCTGGGCCGGCGCTTCATCGGCATAGAGATCGACCGCGGCTATCACGACATGGCCTGTGAGCGTATCGGCTCGGCCGCAACCGAGCCGGCATTGCCTCTCTATATAGAGTCGGAGCAGAAGCCGCTGCCGCTCGGGGTCGCGTGAGTGGCCGCGCCTCTGCCCGGCGTGCTGGCCGAGATCGCCGAGGTCGCCGGCTACGCGGCGGCGCTCGAGGTCGCCCTGGCGCACGGCGGCGAGGACGCCTTTCATATCCCGCGCCCCGAGTACCTCGCGCATGAGCGCGGCCATCCGCTGGTCGCCCTGCTGGGCCTTGAGGCCGCCCGCGCCGTCGCCCGGCGTTGCGGCGGCGGCCCGGTCTACATCCCTCGCGCCCGCCGGGCGCTGGTGGCGTACCTCGCAGACCAGGGCCGCACCACTGCCGAGATCGCCGTCCGCCTCGGGCTGTCGCGGCGCACCGCGCGCCGTTATCGCCGCGGTGGAGTGTAGCCGGTGCAGCGGACCATGGTCCGCTGCAAAACCGATCCGCTCTCTGGTTTGATGCGGGCCATGCCGACGCTCGGAACCACCAGCCTGGAACGGCTGCGCACCTGCCATGCGGATCTGCGGCGGGTGCTGGCCAAGGCCATCGAGGACGGACCCGACTTCACCGTCCTGTGCGGTCACCGCGACCGTGAAGCGCAGGATCGAGCGGTCGCCGAGGGCAAGAGCAAGGCGCCGTGGCCGAAGTCCCGGCACAACACTTCGCCGTCCGTGGCCGTGGATATCGCGCCCTGGCCCATCGACTGGGACGACTGGAACCGTTTCCGCGTGCTTGCCGGATACGTCCTGGGCGTCGCCGCGGCCATGGATATCAAGCTGCGCTGGGGCGGCGATTGGGATCGCGACTACGCGGAGACCGATGAGCGGTTCCGCGACCTGCCGCACTTCGAGCTGATGGAGGGATCGGATGTTTGATGCACTGGGCAAGGCTCTCGCGGGGCTCGCCCCGACCCTGGCCGGGGCGCTCGGCACGGCGGTGGGCGGACCGGTCGGCGGCGCGTTGGCGCGCACCGCCGTGGGCGCGGTCGGCAAGGCGCTGGGTCTGGACACCGATGATCCGAACGAGGTCTCGGCGGCCTTGGAAAAGGCGACGCCGGAGCAGATCGCGGCGATCAAGCAAGCCGACCAGGCGTTCGCCGCGCGCATGCGCGAGCTCGACCTGCACGAGGTCGAGATCCATGCGCGCGACCGCGACAGCGCCCGCCGGCGTCAGGTGGTCACGCGCGACCGGATGCCGGCTTTCATCGCGCTCGCCGCGTTGTCCGGCTTCTTCGGCATTCTCGCCAGCATGATCCTGATCGCGATACCGGCCGACGCCATGCAGCCACTGATGGTGATGCTCGGCGCGCTCGGCGCGCTGGTGACCCAGATCGGCGCCTTCTACTTCGGCTCCTCGGCCGGCTCGGCGAAGAAGAACGAGACGATCTCGCGGCTGTTGGCGAACAACGGCACCGGGCGATGAGCGGCATGGATATCGATTTCTTGGCCTTGATCACGCGCATCGTGGTCGGCGCGGCCGTCGCCGCCTGCATCGGGCTGTTCGTGCGGCTGCGCAAGGTAGAGACCGGGCGCGCCGTGGCCGACAAGCGGCTCGACACGCTGGAGGGCCGCAACGGCGATACCGGCGCGATCGCGGAGTTGCGCGAGCGCCTGGAGACGATCCACCGCGAGTTCCATGACTACCGCCTGTGCGCCGTCGAGCATTACGTCCGCCGCGACGACTATGTGCCCCAGACCTCGCTGATCCTGAGCAAGCTCGACGCCCAGCAGGCTTTGCTCGCACGGCTCGATGAACGCTCCAGACAATGGGAGGTTAGCCGATGACCCCCGAGGAACTCGCCAAGCTCGAAGGCGGCCGTTGGGAGATCTTGCGCGTGCTCCATGTGGGAGGCCATATCGGCGCCACCGAGGCCATGATCCTGGCGACGCTGCGGGCGATGTGGCTGGACCTGTCGCGCGACTGGGTGCGCAACCAGCTCGACTATTTGGAAAGCCGCACGCTGGTGCTGATCGAACGCCACGCGATCAAGCCGTGGCACGCCAAGCTGACCCGCTACGGCTGGGACGTCGCCACCTATGTGGTCGACTGCGAGCCCGGCGTCGCCAGGCCGCCAAAGTACTGGGGCAGCGAGGCGCCATGAGATGCCAGCGCCGTCCAAGGTTCTGACGCTGCCGCGCGCGGTGCGCGAACGGCTCGACGCGCTGATCGTCGAACATGGCTTCTCCGGCTACGGCGAGCTCGCCGACTGGATCACCGCGCAGGGCCACCCGATGCACACGGCGACGGTCGCCCGTCACGGCCAGGCGCTCAAGCGCCGTATCGAGCAGGTCCGCCTTGCCACCGAGCAGGCCGAGGCCCTGGTCGCCGCCGCGCCCGACGATACCGGCGCCATGTCCGAGGGCGCGCTTCGTCAGGTGCAGGCGCGCATCTTCGAGATGATGCTGGCCGCCGAAGGCGGAGACCTGAAGGAACTGGCCGCCACCGCGCGGGCGCTCGCCGAGACCGCCCGGGCCTCGCTCGCCGTCCGGGCCGATCGCCGCAAGGTGCTCAAGGAGGCGGCCCAGGCGGCCGACAGGGTTGCGGTCAGGGCCGGTCTCTCGGCCGACACCGCGGCCGCGATCCGCGCCGCCATCGAGCTCGCCGGAGCGGCGCCATGACCCGCACGCTGCTCCCCTACCAGGCGCGCTGGGTGGCTGACCGGGCCGGCGTCAAGGTGATCGAGAAGTCGCGGCGCATCGGGCTCTCATGGGCCGAGGCCTATGACGCCGTGATGTACGCCGGAGAGGACCGGGGCAACGTCTATTACCAGTCCTACAACAAGGACATGACCCGCGGCTTCATCGACGACTGCGCCGAGTGGGCGCGGACCCTCGATGTCGGCGCCGAGGCCGTCGGCGAGACCCTGATCCGCGACGGCGAGCGCGACGTGCAGGCGTTCCGTCTGGCGCTGGCCTCGGGCAAGGAGGTGCTGGCGATGACCTCGGCGCCGCGCGCATTCCGCTCCAAGGGCCGGCCGGGCGATATCGCCGTCATCGACGAGGCCGCCTTCGTCGACAACCTCGGCGAGGTGCTCAAGGCCGCGCTCGCCTTCGGCTTGTGGGGCGGCCGCGTGCATGTCCTCTCGACCCATGACGGCGAGGCCTCGCCGTTTGCCGCGCTGGTGCGCGATATCCGCGACGGCGTGACCTCCGGCAGCCTGCATACGGTCACCTTGGGACAGGCGCTCGCCGAGGGGCTGTACGAACGCATCTGTGCGGTTACGGGGCAGGACTGGTCACCAGAGGCCGAGGCGGTGTGGGAGGCGGAGATCCGCCACCGATACGGCATCCGCGCGGCGGAGGAGTTGGATTGCGTTCCGTCGGCCGGTGCCGGTGCCTGGCTCGCCTGGGAGCTGATCCGCGCCGCCGAAGACGCCGGTGCCGGAGCGCCCGACGGCTATGCGGGCGGTCCGGCCCATATCGGAATCGACATCGCGCGCCGCCACGATCTCTGGGTCGCCGCCGCGGTCGAGACGGTGGGCGACGTGCTCTGGCTGCGCGAGCTGGTGGTTCGCCACAACATCACCTTTTCCGAGCAGGAGGCGATCGTCGCCGCACTCGATCGGCGCTACCGGCCACTGCGCATCGCGGTCGACCAGACCGGCATGGGCGAGATGATGGTCGAACGCCTTCAGGACACGCACGGCCGGCTGCACGTCGAGGGGGTGCAGATGTCCGCACCGCGCAAGCTCGATGTCGCCACGGCTCTGCGCGAGGCCCTGGAGGACCGGCGGCGGCGCATTCCCGCCGATGACGAGCTCAGGCGCGACCTGCACAGCGTGCGCGCCGAGGCAGGCGCCACCGGCGCGCCGCGGCTCGTCGCCGAGCGCGGCACGACGGACGGTCATGCAGACCGCTTCTGGGCATTGGCACTGGCCTGCGCCGCCGCGGCCGACGCAACCGGGCCGTTTACCGCGCGCACCACCAACCACCGTTACGCCGGCCTTACCGCCTACGGCGATGATGGCGGCTACGCCATCGACCGCCGCCTCAACATGGTCACGGGCGGCACCGACTGGAGCGGCTGGCACTGATGGCCCGCACGCCCGCGCGCAGAACTCCCAAACGCCCGCCCCGCGGCGAGGTCGCCGCCACCGGCGGCGGCATCGATGCCGCGCTCTCACCGTTTATCGGCGCTACGGGATCGCCACAGAGCATTCTACGCGGCGGGCCGGCGGCCTGGCGCGAGACCCTGCGCGACGAGAAGGCCGCGACCAGCCTTGCCCAACTGCTCGATGCGGTCTCGGCCATCCCCTGGCGCGTCGAGCCCGGCGGGCCGGGCCGGCGCGATGCCGCGGCGGCCGAGGACCTTGGCCAGCAACTCGAGGCGATCGACTTCGATACCGCCTTCCGCGAGATGGCCCACGCCGTCTGGTACGGCTATTCGGTGGCGGAGATCATCTGGCAACCGGCCGGCGGCCGGGTCGAGATCGCCGCCATCCGCACCCGTGCGCCCGAGCGCTTCTGCTTCGGCACGGACGGGGACCTGCGCCTGATCAGCCGTACCCACCCTCGCGGCGCGGCCGTGCCCGAGGCCAAGTTCTGGCTCGCCCGCATGCCCGCCGAGCACGGTGGCCAAGCCCACGGGCCCGGCGCCGCCCGGCTCTGCTTCTGGCCGGTCTGGCTGAAGCGCAACGGCATCCGCTACTGGGCCGTGGCGCTCGAGAAGTTCGGCACCCCGACGCCCTTGGGCAAACACGGCCGCAACGCGACAACCGAAGAGGTCGACCGTCTCCTCGAGACCCTCCAGCGGTTGGCCCAGGGTGCCGGCATCGCCATCCCAGAGGGTCAGGAGATTACGTTCCTCGAGGCCACCCGGCGCAGCGGCGGCGATCATGCCCAGTTCTGCAAGTACATGGACGCGCTCATCGTCGAGGCCGTCCTGTTGCAGACCGCGACCACCGAGATGGGGCCCTGGAAGGGCACCGCCGAGGTGCAGAAGCTGGTGCGCGACGAGCGTGTCGCCACGCTGTCGCGCATGATCTGCTCCGGCGTCGAGCGCACCGTCGCCCGCTGGCTCACCGATTGGAACTATCCCGGCGCAGCTTGTCCCCGCGTCGTGCGCGAGATCGCGCCGCCCGAGGACCTGGGCGCCCGCGCCGCCCGCGACGAGATCGTCGCCCGCATGAGCGGGATGCGCCCGGCCCGGCGCTATATCGAGGACACCTATGGCGGCGAATGGGAGGATGCACCGGCGCCAAGCGCCGAACAGCGCTTCGCCTTCGCCGGTCCGGCGCCGCCGCGCGACCACATCGATGCGCTGGTCGGCGAGGCCGACGCGGCCGCCGGACCCGCCGCCGAGGCGATGATCGACACCGTCCGCGGCCTGGTCGAGCACGCTTCATCCCTCGACGAGGTCTCCCAGGGCCTGCTCGCCCTCTATCCCGGCATGAGCGGCGAAGACCTCGCCGGATCGCTGCGCGAGGCCCTCACCGTGGCCGAGCTCATGGGCCGCGCCGATATCGTGGACCGGCGATAGTGCCCGAGGTCGAGGGAACGAACGTCGGATTCGACGAGGCGATCGGCTTCTTCCGCAACAAGGTGCGCCTGCCCACCGAGACCTGGACCGATCTGTGGCAAGGCATGCACGCCCGCGGCTTCGTCATCGCCGGCGCCCAGCGCGATGCGCTGCTCGAGGACTTCCAGGGCGCGATCGGGAAGGCGCTCGACGAGGGCACCACGCTCGCCGCCTTCCGCGACGACTTCGACCGCATCGTCGCCCGCCACGGCTGGTCCTACCGCGGCGGCCGCGGCTGGCGATCGCGCGTCATCTTCGAGACCAACCTGCGCACCGCCTATCAGGCCGGGCGCTGGCAGCAGATCCAGCGGCTCAAAGACCGCATGCCTTTTCTGCGTTACGTCTCGGTGCTGGACGCCCGCACCCGGCGCCAGCATGCCGCCTGGCACGGCACCGTGCTGCCCGCCGACGATCCCTGGTGGCAGACCCACTATCCGTCCAACGGCTGGGGCTGCCGCTGCATCGTCCAGCAGCTCTCACAAGATGACCTCGAGCGCTACGGCTACCGGATCTCCGACGAGGCGCCACCGATGCGCATGGAGACCAGAACCATCAACACCCCAGACGGCCCCGTATCGATCCAGGTGCCTAGCGGCATCGATCCCGGCTGGTCCTACAATGTCGGCGAGGCCGCGTTCGGCCGTGGCGCCGACCTCATCGCCCAGGAGCGCCACGGACCCTGGGACGACCTGCTGGCGCCGGGCGGAAACCGGCTGGCCAGTCCGGGACGGCTCGCGCCGGTCACGCCGCGTGCGCGGCTCGGACCGCGCGCAGCGGGTGAGGACAATTTGCGCGGAGCGCTGCGTTCGGCCATCGGCGGTGACGAGGCGATCTTCACCGATCCCATCGGCGGCCGCGTCTCGGTCGGCCAGGCCCTCGTCGATCATATGCTCGCCGACGCAAAGCGCCTCGATGGGCGCGAGATCTACTTTCCTCTGATCCCCGAGCTGATCGAGGACCCGGCCGAGATCTGGGCCGGCTTCGCCGCCAGCGCCGTCTCGGGCCGCGTCGCGCTCCGGCGGCGCTACGTCAAGCTGATCGATTTGGGACAGAAACAAACCCTCGGCCTCGTCGCCGACCTCGACGGCGGCAACTGGTCCGGATTCACGTTCTTTCGGGGTGCCCCCACCGGCGAGCGGAGCGGGCTGCGAAGCGGGCTGAGGACATTTCAGAAGGGGTGAGGCAACGGCCACCGCACTAACCCGCGCCGCATCCGGCGCCAGCCATTGGGGTGCGGCCCCGCCGACGCCTGCACCGTCCATATAGCGCTCGCCACTGATCTCTGCAACAGAACAGCCGGCTCCAGTATCACTGCGGACAGCGACGGTTACGTTGCCGCCCTCAATGGGTCATAGTCTCGCTTCCAAACAACATCAGGAGGCAGAGGCATCGTGGCTAGGCCGGTACCGTACACTTTTGGCCGCTATGAGTTCTCTCGTTTTGAAAAAGGTCTCAGCCGACTGGAGCAATTTAACCTACTCCAGAGCTTGACCGGCATCATGGTCGCGCACCGGAAAGCCGACCCGTCTTCGGACGATCTCGATACCTTCATCATGCGACCGGCCAGTAAGACAACCCTCGGTCACCCGGTTCTGACCTGGTATGTCGCTCAGAGCATTTCGGCGCGAGCGGTCGCGCAATACAACAGGAGCGAGGACGACATCGATGAGCGTTTGATCGAAACGGACGAGATCAAATACGGAAGATTCGTGGCCCTTCCGCTTCTCGGGGTCTTGGCAATCGACTCCCGGACCAGTGATCCTCATTTGGGCATGACTGCTGCACGGAGCCGGCTCCTATCTGTCATCAACACCCAAAAGAATTGCAGCGTACGTATCGAATTGGCTGGTTCGCATCAGGATCTCGCCAAGGCGTTGGATAGTTGGGCGCTGCGTTCCTTTTCGTTCACGGTACAGCCCTTCAATCCGAGCACTTCGGCTCCGGGTGACAAGTTGCACCGGCTCATGGAGGCGGACCGGATGGCGAAACTACGGAGTGTCGCGACCCCGGTACGTGACGATACCATGAAGAACAGCGGGGAAGGTTTGATCGCCGAGGTTTCTGGCCTTTCGGAGGACGGCTACGGACACGCCGCCGCGATGGGCACGACCCCACAGGGATACGATGCCAGCATAGGCTCACCAAAATTCGAGGGAGAGCGCGAGAAGAACCTAAAGCAGGCAGCAGGACCTCGCCAACTGCGTGTCTACGTCAACGCTGGCGCAACGGTTGAACAGGAGGAGGAGGACGTGGTTAAGGCGCTGCTGGAATTCTTTGGTGCGCTACATGAAGACAAACCGCCCAATTGAACGGCCTGATTTCGTCCGCGAGTTGCTCGCGGATTGGAAAGAGTCCTGGGTAGATCGTCGATGGTGGGGATTGCTGCCGTGGAAGCTCGCGTTCTGCAGTGCCGCCGGTGTTGGTGCGGCATGCTTCATGCCAGCGGATCTTTGGGCCATCGAAGACGGGAGAAGGCCCTATTCGCTTGTGGCCCTCTTTGGGGCTTTACTCACCATGAACGGGCTTCTGCTTGCCTTGGGATGGAACAGTTTCGCAAAAGTCTACGAGCTATGTGCGGCGAGCGGATTTGCTGAGTGGCTCCGCCAGAATGATATGGTGCGTACCTGCGTCTTCTTGATCGACTACATCCAGATCGTGCTGTTTTCGGCGATCGTGATCACGGTCTCGGCATTCCTCCTGTCACTCATTGGATCCTTGCCGATTTGGCTGCATCGAACCAGTCTCGGGCTGACCATCGGAGCCTCGATCTACGCGCTCACCTATGTGATCGGCGCCGTTCGCATGGTACGGGACTTGATCTGGTATCGTGCCCAGGGGGAAGCAGCCAAATTGATTGCCCCCGATGCCGACTCAAAGGCCAATGTGCGTCACCTCCCCGATCGCGAGTAAGGGCACCAAGACCATCGCCACCACCGATCCGATTGCCCGCCAATTCCTGGTTCCTCCTTGCGTCCGAAATTCTTGATGTTACGGACACCTCGAATTTGCTGCAATTTTCGGCCGATTCCGACCCCCTCGAAACGGCCCCAATTTACCGCCTAATAACAGCCCCTGAATCGGCCCGAAAATCATCTTTTCCAAGCCATTTACGCCCCGGTGAACGGAGGATTCACAAAGACTTTCTTCTCTAAACCATCCGATCGCCGCCGCGCCGCAAGCCTTTGAATAACAAGGCCCCGTCGCACCTCTTCGCACCACTTCGCACGTCTTCGCAATTCTCAAAGACTTTTGTCCCCCTACACAGTCGGTCCTTGCCGCATGTCCCAAACCGGCCGAGTAAACGGCGAAGACGACTACAATATTCGGCCGGATACGGCCGCTCAACGGCGTCAGTCGGTCGCGTTGTTGGGCCATCCCATAGCCCATCCGCAAGCGGTCATTGTATTTGCGCGCCAACACACTGTCAGTGCCCGCAGGATGCCGGAGCGCGGCAGCGGCTTAACAGCCCGGTGATGAAGTCGCGCTTTGATCAATCGGTTTTGGGGGCGACGATGATGATGATAACGAGCATGGCTGGTTTGCCTTCGATGTTCGCCACGATGGCGATCGCCAGGGCAGCATCGAACTGAATAACGAACAAAAGGGTGCTCTTTGCACTCGCAGCCTCCCTCGGCGTGCCTGATCCGAACAGCGCGCGCATCAGAATGCCGAGATTGAACCCGGCGACATGGATCAGGTAGCGTTTGTGGACGTTCTCGCGCGCCCGCAGCAACGCGCGGCGCATGCCGCCACGGTCGAGGACATGGGCGAAGCTGCGCTCGACCATCTCACCGCGCCTGCGCATGGCGTTCCGCGCGACGCCGGACTTCAATCGCGCCCGGTTGGCGTAGACAGCCTGACGTGCCGCCTGGTCGCCATGCCAGCGCAGATAGCCGTTGGCGGGCTCCGGCTCGGAGATCCGCGTTTTCCAGACGCCGCCGTCGAGGTCTTTCAGCCCCTCGCGTGAATGATAGCCCTTGTCGCCAACGAGACTGCAGGGCTCTGCCCGTGTTGGAGCCAGACCGACCTCGGCGAGGTTGCGCGCGGCCGCCTCCAGCGTCCCAGGCAAAGTCGTCGTGTCGCCTTCATCGGCTGGATAGATCGGTGCCGCAACGATGACGCCGGTATCGAGATCGACCGCGTGCTCGGGCTTGTAGGCCAGATGCGTGGTGCCGTCCTTCATCCGCGCGATCTTCGCATCAGGATCGGTCGGGCTCGTCCAATCCTTGTTCGAAAGCTTCTTGCCCTTCCGCCGGCGATCGAGCCGGACGAGGTCGTCGATCGTCGGCGTTTCGACGCCACTCTCCTTCGCCATTTGCGTCAGCATCTCGCGATAGGTCTCGCCGCTATCGCGCCGCACGATGGCTCGCAGGGCGGCGTTGGCTTCCATCGTCGAGCCGTCGACGCCGATCCGCTCGCCCTTCACCAGACCGCGCGCGGCGACGAGAGCCAGAACCCAGTCGAAAACCTTTTCATGGACCTCGTGCGGCAGCCGGCCGCGCGTCTTCGACAACCAGGAATGATCGGGAACCTTGTCCCGGTTCGCCAACCGCAGAAACGCGCGAAGCGACAGCGAATCCGAACAGCGCCAAGCGATGCCGCGCTCGCTGCCGATGCCCTCGAAATAGCCGATCATGTGCATCCGGAAATAACGCCCCGGCGGCAGCGAAGGAGCCCCCATCCGAGGTGCGTAGTATGGCTTGCACGTCGCCTCCACGAAGCCGTCAAAGCCAGACTCGGTCAGCAACTCATGCAGCCGGTCGGAAAACGCGTGTCCAGGCGAACGCGGCATCTCCGCCCATGTCACCACGAGGTCACCCTGAACCTCGCTCTGTCGTCTCAATGCCATCGCACGACGCCCGTCTAAATCTCTATGTTCAGACAGAATCAGACACGCCGGACTTCGTCAACGGGCTGCTAAGCTCCCGTATGACTATCACTACTCCGTCGAGGGACACAGGTGGGCAGCGGCAGCCCTGGCAACCGTCCTTCGTGACCTGGGCATTCTCGATGCAAAGCAGCAGGCACCGGCAAACTGAGAAATGCAGCGCCCTATCGGAGGCGTGCTGTATGCGACGCAGCGCACCTGCTACCCCTTCAGCACCGTGATCGAGGTATCGCCGTCGAAGGTCAAAACGCGCGAACGGAGGCCACCGTAAAGGTTGCGCTGCCGTCTTTCTTGCGTATGCCGGTGCCTGCTACACGAAATGTTAATTGTCACCATTCCCCGCTCACCCGTCTCAGCGCGTTCACTTCAACCGCGCCAGCCGTTCGATGAGAAGAGTGTAGAAGCTGTCGGCGTCGATAGTGTGCATCCAGGTGGCGTTGGGTGCGTTGCCCGTGACGCCCCAGTAGTCGACCAGCGTCGCGCCCATCGAGGCTTCGGAGGTCGTGTCGACCGCGACATGCAGTTCCTTGCCGGCGAACAGGTCGGGACGCAGCAGGTAGGCGATGGTGCACGGATCGTGCAGCGGCCCGCCCGGCATGCCGTATTTCTCGATATCGTGGCGGTCGTAGAATTCGAGCATCTTGCGCACGGCGCGGCCAACGCGGGTGTCGATGGCGCCGATTGCCGCTAAACGATCGGGCGTGGTCAGCGCCTGGTGGGTGACGTCCAGGCTCATCACCACGATCGGCCGGCCGCAGGTGAGCACCACATGCGCGGCGTGCGGGTCGACCAGGATATTGAACTCCGCCGCCGGCGAGCTGTTGCCGCCCTCGCGCCAGGCCCCGCCCATCAACACGATCTGGGCGATGTTGGCGGCGATACGCGGCTCCTTGACCAGCGCCAGGGCGATGTTGGTGAGCGGCCCGGCAGGTACCAACGTGATCGGCTGCGGCGCCGTCATCAGCGCCTCGACCAGGAAATCGACCGCGTGCTGGCGCTGCAGCGGCGTCTCCGGGTCGAACAATTCGATGCCGTCGATACCGGTTTGGCCATGCACCGCCTCGGCGGTGATCAGGTCGCGCACCATCGGCCGTGGACAGCCGGCGTAGACCGGCACCTCGGTGCGCCCGGCCAGATCGCACATGATGCGGGCGTTGCGCTGGGTCAGATCCAGCGGCACGTTGCCGGCGACTGTGGTAATGCTGCGGACGTCCAGTTCCTCCGGCGAGGCCAACGCCAGCAGCAGCATGACCGCGTCGTCCTGTCCGGGATCGCAATCGATAATGATGGACCGCGCGGCCATCGCCCCGCCTGTGGCCGGCTTGATCCGGCCCGCGCTTCAGTCGTTCCTGTAGGGGTTGTTCAAGGCCTCGACGAGTTGATGCAGGTAGGTCCGGAGCTGGGCCTCGTCACAGCCCATCAGAATGCCGTCTTCCAGCGCCTCCTGGCAGATCTCCTGGATCTCGCCGAGGTTTTCCTCCAGCACCTTCAGCTTTTCGGTACACGACACCCGTGCGCCGTCCGGCTGCAGCCAGATCGGCGGTGGTACACGCAGATCCGATGAGGCCTTCATGTCCGCAACCCTCCGGCCGCCAAGTTACTGTAACCAGCCGGGCGCGGCCAATCCGTGAAACGAAATATTGTGTCGCGATTGCTCGCCGGCAATGTGCCACCGATATTTGATCGCAAGCGCCCGCGCAGCATTCGACCCTGGATCACAACCTATTGATATTTCATTGAAAATTAACGGCGAACCCGCATCTTAAACGGACGGTGACAGTGCGCTCACCAAACGCATCGAGGCGAAGGTACGGGGCATGACCGTCTTTACGCATCGCGAATTCGACCGCCACGAACACATCGCGTTCCACCACGACACCGACGCCGGCCTGCGCGCCATTATCGCCATTCACAACACCAATCGTGGGCCCGCGGTGGGCGGCTGCCGCATGTGGCCGTATGCCTCCGACGCCGAGGCCCTGACCGACGCGCTGCGGCTGGCACGTGGAATGACCTACAAGTCGGCGCTGGCGGACCTGCCCTTCGGCGGCGGCAAGGCGGTCATCATCGGCGATGCCAAGCGCCACAAGAGCCCGGAATTGCTACGCGCCATGGGCCGCTTTGTCGACTCGTTGGGCGGCCGCTACGTGATCGCCGAGGATGTCGGCACGACCGTCGCGGACATGGACGTCATCGCCGAGACCACGCCTCACGTCGCGTGCACGACCGAGGGCTGCGGCAACCCGTCCCCCTACACAGCCTACGGCGTCTACAAAGGCATTCGCGCCGCCGTTCAATACAAACTCAAGCGCAACGCCGGCGATCTGGAGAGCGTACGCGTGGCGGTGCAGGGTCTGGGACAGGTCGGCTATCCGTTGTGCAAGTACCTGCACGACGACGGTGCCGAATTGGTTGTCAGCGACATCAATCGGGACACGGTCGCGCGTGCGGGCGACGAATTCGGCGCCGAACCGGTCGCGACCGACGCCATCATCGAGGCAGACGTCGATGTGCTGGCGCCCTGCGCGCTCGGCGGCGTCTTGAGCGATCAGACCGTGCCGCGCATACGCGCCAAGATCATCGCCGGATCGGCGAACAATCAATTGGCGGAACCCAGTGATGGCGAGGCGCTGCCCGAGCGCGGCATCCTCTATGCGCCCGACTATGTCGTCAACGCCGGCGGCATCATCGAGGTCGCCTACGGCACCTCCCACGATGACGACGCCATCACTCGGCACGTGGACAAGATCGCCGACACGTTGATGGAGATTTTCACGCGCGCCGACGTCACACGAACGGCGACTCACACCATCGCCGACGCGATCGCCGAGGAACGGTTCCTCAAGCCCCGCGCCAGCTGACGGCGGCGGCCACCGCCTCCTTCGCGATACGCTTTCGCGCACCGAAGCCGCAGACTCGCGCCCTCCTCGCGGCGTTCTGCGCTAGAGCCAACATTTTTGCTTGCGCACGCAACAGGACTTGCCTAGAAAACGGAAACGACTTGCGAATGCGTCGCAATTGCATATCCAGGCGCCGCCGGGACCGATCGATGTCTCCTCCCCCAGCGGCCGACTTGCCGACCACGTTCCCAGGCAGGCGTGGCGGCAGACTCGGCCCCTCCCTGGTCCGGCCGGTCAGGGAGGGACACCGAGCCTTACCGGTCACGACCCAGCTTTATCACTCAGGCTCGCCTCCAGCGGCGCCGGACCGTTTTGCGGCCCAGGCGCCCGGGAAGTGTCCCGTGGCCGTTTGGCCTTGCAATTTCGACCCCGGTTCGATACAAATTGCTTGCGATTGCGACTTATTCGCATTCGCAGGCTGCTCAAGGTCAAGGCTAAGCATCTCAACTCACTGTAACAGCACGCTGTTTGAGATGGTCTCGCCGGCACCGACCGCCAACAAAAGACGAGAAACAAACCCAGTCAGGAGAGACCCAGATGCCCGCCATACGCACGCTCAAAGCAGCCCTCTGCGCCGGCCTCGCCATCGTCCCGGCGTTGGCGGCCGTCGATGCCGTTGCCGACGTCAACATCTACTCGACCCGCCAAGCCTATCTCATCGAGCCGCTACTGGACGCCTTCTCCGCCGACTCCGGCATCAAAGTGAACGTGGTCTACCTCGACAAGGGGCTGATCGAACGCCTGAAGCGCGAGGGTCGCAACAGCCCGGCGGATCTGGTGCTGACCGCCGACATCGCGCGCATGAGCATCGCCAAGGCGGACGGCCTGACGCAGCCCGTAGGCGACGACGTCATCGCCGCCACGGTCCCCACCGAGTTTCGCGACCCCGACGGACACTGGTTCGGCCTGACGGCGCGCGCACGCGTGATCTACGCCTCGAAGCATCGGGTGGCACCCGGCGACATCACCCGCTACGAGGACTTGGCCGAGCCACGATGGGCAGGCCGCGTGTGCACCCGCAGCGGACATCACGAGTATCAAGTCGCTTTGCTCGCGGCCATGATCACGCATCTGGGCGAGGCCGACGCCAAGACCTGGCTGTCAGGCGTCAAAGCCAACCTGGCGCGCAAGCCGCAAGGCAACGACAGGGCGCAAATCAAGGCCATCAAGGAAGGCCTTTGCGACGTCGCGCTGGGCAACAGCTATTACTACGGCAATATGCTGCAGGATCCGGAACAGGCCGAGGCCGCGCGCGCGGTGAATGTCGTGTTTCCCAATCAGGCCGACCGCGGCACGCACGTCAATCTTAGCGGCATGGCGCTCACCGGCTCGGCGCCGAACAAAGATGATGCCATCGCCCTGATGCGCTTCCTGGTCGGCGAATCTGCGCAGCAATTGTACGCCGAGCGCAACTTCGAATACCCGGTGCGCGAGGGCGTCGAGTGGTCGCCATTGTTGCAGTCGCTTGGTGACTTCAAGACCGACGAGATCAACCTCGAAACCGTGGCGCAGCAGCGCGGAACAGCGGTTCGATTGGTCAACGAAGTCGGCTACGACGGTTAGCACGTCGTTCGCTTCCAAGGCACCGATGTAGAACACGCGGGCGCTGACACCGGTGGCGATCGATCACGTCCACATCGCTGGTGCACACAATCTAGGCCAGCTCCCCGGCGTACGCAGGCGCTGGGGTTGGGGCATCGGCGCCGGTCTCGCGACCGGCGTCGTCGCGGTGCCACTCGCGGCGGTCGTTTGGCTGGCGGCAAACCCCACCGACAACATCTGGCCGCATCTGCTGGCCACCGTCCTGCCCGGTTACATATGGACGACCCTGCGCCTGATGCTCGGCGTGGCCATCGGAACCGTCGTGATCGGCGTCGGCACCGCGTGGCTGGTCACGATGTGCCAATTTCCCTTCCGACGTCTGTTCGGCTGGGCGCTGATGCTGCCGTTGGCCGTGCCGGCCTATATCGTCGCCTACGTTTATACGGACCTGCTCGACTATGCCGGGCCGGTTCAAGCCTGGCTCCGTCAGATATTCGGCTGGCAGTCGCCGCGCGACTACGGGTTTCCCGGCATTCGCAGCCTAGGCGGCGCGGTTACGGTGATGTCGCTGACGCTTTACCCCTATGTCTACATGCTGGCGCGGGCCTCGTTCATAGAGCAATCGATGTGCGTGCTGGAGGCCAGCCGGATGCTGGGACGGCGGCCGTGGCATGGTTTTGTCAGTGTCGCTGTGCCGCTGGCACGGCCGGCCATCGTGGTCGGCGTCGCCTTGGCGCTGATGGAAACGCTCAACGATTTCGGCACCGTCGATTTCTTCGCGGTGCAGACGCTGACCGCGGGTGTGTTCACGGTGTGGCTGCAAATGAACAATGTCGGCGGTGCGGCGCAGATCGCGTTGGTGATGCTGGGCGCCGTGATCGCGCTGCTCGCCGCCGAGCGCCTGGCCCGGCGCGGCCGCCGCTTTCATCACACAACGACGCACTATCGCAACATCGCCCGCTATCGCCTGTCGCCAGCGCGCCGGGCGCTCGCCGTGATCGCCTGTGCAGCGCCCATCCTGCTCGGGTATGGCCTGCCGACGGGGTTGCTCGCGCGTTACGCGCTGCAGTCCCTCGGCTCGGAAACGACGGACCGCTATTTCGACGCCGCATTGAATTCGATCTCGTTGTCCACCGCCGCCGCAATCATGGCCGTATGCATCGGCGCCTTCCTGGCCTACAGCCTGCGCCTTGGTCGCGGCCGCTGGTTGGTAAGCTGCGTGCGCGTGGCGTCGGTGGGCTACGCAATTCCCGGCGCGGTCCTGGCAATCGGCGTCATCGTGCCGTTCGCGGCGACCGACAACTTCATCGATGATCTGGCCCGACGATATCTCGGCGTCTCAACGGGACTGATCTTGAGCGGCACGGCATTCGCCGTTGTGTTCGCTTACGTCGCGCGGTTTCTGGCGGTCTCGTTCGGCGCGCTGGAAGCCAGCCTGACCAAAGTCCCACCGAGCCTCGACATGGCGGCGCGCGCTCTTGGTCACGGGCCGGGATCGACGCTGTTGCGCGTGCATCTGCCGCTGATGCGCGCAAGTCTGGTCGCGGCAAGCGCCTTGGTCTTCGTCGATTGCATGAAGGAGTTGCCCGCCACGCTCATTCTACGGCCGTTCAATTTCGAGACGTTGGCGACGCACGTGTATCAATACGCATCGGACGAATTGCTGCGCGAGGCGTCATTGTCGGCCCTGAGCATCGTCGTTGTGGGTTTGGTCCCGGTCATACTGCTGAGCCGCGCCATCACGCGACCGGTACAGGCAACGCAGCGCGCCGCCAGCGTGGCACGACCGGCCGGCAGCGCTGCACGGGGCTGATTCCGGGTCCGGCACTAGTCCGTCGAGGGTCGCTTGGGGCCCTTGTATGCGGGATTGTCTCGCCGCCGCCGGTCAGGGCCAAAATAGCACGCGGTCTTGATGAAGGGACGGGGATGTTCGATCACCTGGGCCAGCCGCGCATAGAGCTGCTTTGCGCTGAACGGCTTCGCCAGGAATTCGTTGACGCCGCTGTCCCGTGCCAGGGTAACGCGCATCTTTTCCGTGTGTCCCGTTAGCATGACAACCGGCACATAGGGGTCGACGCTGTCGGACGCGGTGCGCACCAGTTGCACGAACTCCAAACCATTCAACGGCTCCATCATCCAGTCGGTGATGATGATATCGGTCGGCCGCTGCTTGAGCTCGGCAAAGGCGGACATCCCGTCCGGCGCCTCTCGGATCGAGCCGACGCCCAACGCCTTCAGCACCTGCATCACCAAGGTGCGCATGTGGGAGTTGTCATCGACGATCAGGACGTCAAGCTTGCGCAGATCCAGTGCCATGATCGGCAACCAGCGGCCTCAGCCACACGCGGGCATAGGCTAGCCGATCGCCCGATCGACCAGCTGGCCGAGCTCGGCGGCCAACGCCTGACCCAAGTCGCCACCGTCGCCACGTGCGTCGGCGCTGATCACGGCGCGTAGTGCGTCGGCGTGCGAACAGACGACCGTGGCGTCGGCGATGCCGCGGGGCGGCAGCGCGTCGATGTAGCGGCACAGGCTGTCGCCGATCCGCGTGACCAGAGGGAAACCAAAGCTGGCGCCGCTGCCGCGCATTTCGTGGGCCCAACGGTAGGCCTGGGTCGTCAGGCCGGCCTTGTTCTCCTCGTGGCCGTGAGTCAGGGCCGAAGCGACCTCTTGCAAGTGCTCAAGGTACTCATCGGCCCACTCGGTCGCGTTGGCCTGTGCTTCGGTGAGCACGGCCTCTGCGCGCTTGAGCGCCGCCCGGTCGAGGCCCTTGCCCCGACCGACCTTTGCGGCGAGACGCTTGGGCGGTGGAATAACGCGCGCGCGCGTCGCCGCCGATGAGGATTTGGCCACCGATGACCCCCGGCCCAACCGGCTTGAAGGCGACCGCCAGCCGGTGGGCAGACCTTGTGGGCTACATGTTTTGGTATGCGTCTAAAGGGTTGCCGAATCGTTGCCCGCCGGCGCTGGGCTTGCGCCTAGGATTCGGCCTCGATGCGCGCCAACTGGGCGCCTTCATCCACAACATCGCCCGGGCGAAAGTGAACCGCCGTGACGCGCCCGTCGAACGGCGCGGTGATGGTGTGCTCCATCTTCATGGCTTCCAAAGTCATCAGCGTCTGGCCGCTCGCGACACGATCGCCGGCCGCCGCATCGACCGACACGATTTTGCCCGGCATCGGTGATCGCAGATCGCCCTGGACCTCCGCTTCGCTTGTGTCGGCGCGCGTCAGCGGATTGACAATCGCAAATCGTACGGTTCTCTCAGCCGTGCACAGCCAAACCGCGTCCTCGGCGGGCACGATGCTTATGCGCCGCCTGAGGCCGTCGACACACACTGTGAGGTCGGGTCCCTCCATCGTGACGAGCTGCACGTCTGCCTCTAGATCCGCGCCCAAGACGCGCCAGCCGCTTGGCGTTGGCCGCAAGGTGAACGCCCGCTCGGCCTCACCGGCGGCCAAGGTCAGCCGGTGCTCGGCCGTCGCATTGAGGCGCCAGCCATCGCGCAACGCCCACGGCGCGCTCGAGCGCTGTGCCGCGGCGTGCATGCGCCAAGCGACAACACCGACACAGGCCAAGACCCATGGTTCATCGTCGGGTGCCGGCAATGCAGCGCCCTCACGGTCGATGTAGCCTGTATCCAGGGCACCGGCGACGAACGCATTCCGGGCGATCACGGTGCGCAGAAAGTCCAGATTGGTCGTTAGTCCGGCGAGCCGCGTCTGGGCAAGCGCCTGTCGCAGCCGGCCACGCGCCTCATCCCGGCCCTCGCCCCAGGCGATGATTTCGCAAGCAGCGGGTCGTAGGCAACGCCGATCGCGTCACCGGTGCGGATGCCGGTATCGACGCGCACATGCATCTCCGTGTCCGGCAGCATCAGATGCACGACGCGGCCGGTGCAGGGCATGAAGTCACGCGCCGGATCCTCAGCATACAGCCGGGCTTCGATGGCGTGCCCGCGCGCCGCCAGCGACTCCTGGGCGCAGGGAAGCGGCTCGCCGGCGGCGACACGCAGTTGCCACTCAACAAGATCATGGCCGGTGATCATCTCGGTCACCGGATGCTCCACCTGCAGCCGCGTATTCATTTCGAGAAAGTAGAAGCTGCCATCGGCGCCGACGAGAAACTCGACCGTGCCGGCGCCGACATAGTCCACCGCGCGCGCCGCCTCGACCGCAGCGTCTGTCAGAGCCTTTCGCTGCGCCCGACTGAGACCTGGCGCAGGCGCCTCCTCGATGATCTTCTGGTGACGACGCTGGATCGAACAGTCGCGCTCGAACAGGTGCACGATGTTGCCGTGACTATCGGCGAAAATCTGCACCTCGATGTGCCGCGGCCGTTCGAGATACTTCTCCAGCAGGACGCGGTCGTCGCCGAACGCTGTTTTTGCCTCGCGCCGCGACGCCTGGACTGCGGCCGCAAGCCCGGCCTTGTCCGTCACGATGCGCATTCCCTTGCCGCCACCACCGGCCACGGGCTTGATCAGAACCGGATAGCCGATCGCCGTCGCCGCCTTGCGCAAGGCGGAAGCGTCGCGCGCGATGCCGTCGGTGCCGGGCATGACCGGCACCCCGGCACGTTGCATGAGTTCCCGCGCCGCGGCCTTGTCGCCCAAACTGCGGATGGCCGCCGGGGGTGGCCCCACGAACACGACGCCCGCGGCCGCGCACGCCTCGGCAAACTCCGCGTGCTCGGCCAGGAAGCCATATCCCGGATGCACCGCGTCGGCGCCGGCGCGGCGCGCCGCCGCAATCATGCCGTGGATGTCCAGATAGCTGCCTATCCGCACCGCAGCATCGGCCTCGGTGACATGCAGCGCCCCGGCGTCGTCGTCGGCGAAGACGGCAACGGTAGCGTCGCCCATGCGCCGTGCCGCGCGGATGACGCGGCAGGCGATCTCGCCGCGATTGGCGATCAGCAGCTTCGCAAACATCGCCGTACTGTCAGCTCTGATGCCAGCCCGGCGCACGCCGCTCCAGGAACGCGGCGATGCCTTCGCTCGCCTCCTCGCCGGCACGTATCCGGGCGATCCGTGCGGCCGTGTCGTCGATCATCGCCGCATCGATCGGTCCACGCGACACGCGGCGCACCAGATCCTTGGCCTCGGACAGGGCCACCGGGGCGCATTGCAACAGGGCCGCCACGATGTCATCGACCGCCTCGACCAGACAGTCAACGCCGACGACCTGATGCAGCAGCCCCAAGCGGCACGCCTGTGCCGCGTCGAAACGCTCGGCAGTTAAGAAGTAGCGCCGCGCCGCCCGGGCGCCGATGGCGGCGACGACGTATGGCGATATCACCGACGGGATCAGCCCTAACAGCCCGTTGACGAAGTCCGGCGTGTCTGATTCTGTCTGAACATAGAGATTTAGACGGGCGTCGTGCGATGGCATTGAGACGACAGAGCGAGGTTCAGGGTGACCTCGTGGTGACATGGGCGGAGATGCCGCGTTCGCCTGGACACGCGTTTTCCGACCGGCTGCATGAGTTGCTGACCGAGTCTGGCTTTGACGGCTTCGTGGAGGCGACGTGCAAGCCATACTACGCACCTCGGATGGGGGCTCCTTCGCTGCCGCCGGGGCGTTATTTCCGGATGCACATGATCGGCTATTTCGAGGGCATCGGCAGCGAGCGCGGCATCGCTTGGCGCTGTTCGGATTCGCTGTCGCTTCGCGCGTTTCTGCGGTTGGCGAACCGGGACAAGGTTCCCGATCATTCCTGGTTGTCGAAGACGCGCGGCCGGCTGCCGCACGAGGTCCATGAAAAGGTTTTCGACTGGGTTCTGGCTCTCGTCGCCGCGCGCGGTCTGGTGAAGGGCGAGCGGATCGGCGTCGACGGCTCGACGATGGAAGCCAACGCCGCCCTGCGAGCCATCGTGCGGCGCGATAGCGGCGAGACCTATCGCGAGATGCTGACGCAAATGGCGAAGGAGAGTGGCGTCGAAACGCCGACGATCGACGACCTCGTCCGGCTCGATCGCCGGCGGAAGGGCAAGAAGCTTTCGAACAAGGATTGGACGAGCCCGACCGATCCTGATGCGAAGATCGCGCGGATGAAGGACGGCACCACGCATCTGGCCTGCAAGCCCGAGCACGCGGTCGATCTCGACACCGGCGTCATCGTTGCGGCGCCGATCTATCCAGCCGATGAAGGCGACACGACGACTTTGCCTGGGACGCTGGAGGCGGCCGCGCGCAACCTCGCCGAGGTCGGCCTGGCTCCAACACGGGCAGAGCCCTGCAGTCTCGTTGGCGACAAGGGCTATCATTCACGCGAGGGGCTGAAAGACCTCGACGGCGGCGTCTGGAAAACGCGGATCTCCGAGCCGGAGCCCGCCAACGGCTATCTGCGCTGGCATGGCGACCAGGCGGCACGTCAGGCTGTCTACGCCAACCGGGCGCGATTGAAGTCCGGCGTCGCGCGGAACGCCATGCGCAGGCGCGGTGAGATGGTCGAGCGCAGCTTCGCCCATGTCCTCGACCGTGGCGGCATGCGCCGCGCGTTGCTGCGGGCGCGCGAGAACGTCCACAAACGCTACCTGATCCATGTCGCCGGGTTCAATCTCGGCATTCTGATGCGCGCGCTGTTCGGATCAGGCACGCCGAGGGAGGCTGCGAGTGCAAAGAGCACCCTTTTGTTCGTTATTCAGTTCGATGCTGCCCTGGCGACCGCCATCGTGGCGAACATCGAAGGCAAACCAGCCATGCTCGTTATCATCATCATCGTCGCCCCCAAAACCGATTGATCAAAGCGCGACTTCATCACCGGGCTGCTAAGCGCACTTCACTGAGCGAGAACACGGCCGCGTCGCTGGCGATCGCGATGTCGCAGCAGGCCACCAGCCCGACGCCGCCGCCGATCGCGGCGCCTTGCACGCGCGCGATCGTTGGCTTCGGCAAGGTGTCGAGACGGTGCATCAGTTCGGCGAGCGCGGTGGCGTCGGCCAGGTTCTTCGCCGCGTCGAAGCCGGCGGCCCGGCGCATCCATTCCAGATCGGCGCCGGCGGAAAAGCTCTTGCCCTGACCCGCCAATATTACGACGCGGACCGCATGGTCACCGCCCAAACGCGTCAGGGCATCGGTCAACTCGGCAATCAGCTGTTCGTCGAAGGCATTGTGTTTTTGCGGGCGCGCCAGGGTCACGCGCGCGACCGAGCCGTCGACCGTTACATTCAAGCGGTCATCGGTCACGATCGCCTCACATCCGAAAGACGCCAAAGGTTGTCGGTTCGATGGGCGCGTTCAGCGATGCCGCTAGGCCCAGCGCCAGCACGCGCCGTGTGTCGACCGGGTCGATCACACCGTCATCCCATAGCCGCGCACTGGCGTAGTAGGGATGACCTTGCGTTTCTTATTGGGCGCGGCTCGGTGCCTTGAACGCGTCTTCATCCGCCGAACTCCACGTCTCGCCGCGCGCCTCGATATTGTCGCGGCGCACGGTCGCCAGCACGTTCGCCGCCTGCTCGCCCCCCATGACCGAGATGCGTGCATTCGGCCACGTCCACAAAAAGCGCGGGCCGAATGCGCGGCCGCACATGCCGTAGTTGCCGGCGCCGAAGCTGCCGCCGATGATCACCGTCAACTTCGGCACTTGCGCGCATGCAACAGCGGTCACCAGTTTAGCGCCGTCCTTGGCGATGCCGCCGGCTTCATACTTCTTCCCGACCATGAAGCCGGTGATGTTCTGCAGGAACACCAGCGGTATCCGGCGCTGGCAGCAAAGCTCTATAAAGTGCGCACCCTTCAAAGCCGATTGCGAGAACAGGATGCCGTTGTTGGCGACGATGCCGACCGGATAGCCCCATAGATGGGCGAAGCTCGTGACTAGCGTCTCGCCATACAGCGGCTTGAATTCGTCGAACGCACTGCCATCGACGAGGCGCGCGATCACCTCACGCACGTCATAGGGCTTGCGTGCATCCGCGGGCACGACCCCATAGAGCTCGTCGGCCGCATACAATGGATCGGTTGGCGTCGCGATCTCGATCTCCGATCGCGCACATAGATTGAGGCGGCCGACAATGCGCCGGGCCGCAGCCAGCGCCTCGGCGTCGTCACCCGCCAAATGGTCGGTGACGCCGGAGACGCGCGCGTGAACCTCCGCGCCGCCCAACTCCTCGGCACTCACCACCTCGCCCGTCGCCGCCTTCACCAGCGGTGGTCCGCCCAGAAGGATCGTCCCCTGGCCTTGCACGATGACGTTCTCATCCGCCATGGCCGGCACGTAGGCGCCGCCGGCCGTGCACGAACCCATCACGACGGCGATCTGTGGAATACCCGCCGCCGATAGCGTTGCCTGGTTGTAGAAAATGCGGCCGAAGTGCTCACGGTCGGGAAACACCTCGTCCTGCCGCGGCAGGAACGCGCCACCCGAGTCAACCAGATAGACGCACGGCAGACGGTTTTCGCGTGCGACCTCTTGAGCGCGCAGGTGCTTCTTGACCGTGATCGGATAGTAGGTGCCACCCTTGACCGTCGCGTCATTGACCACGATCACGCACGCGCGCCCCGCGACCGAGCCGATACCGGTTATCAAGCCGCCGCCGGGCACCGGCTCCTCGTACAGACCGTCACCGGCGAGCTGACTCAGTTCCAGAAACGGCGCGCCGGGATCGAGCAGCAAGTGCAATCGGTCGCGCGGCAACAGCTTGCCGCGCGACCTGGCGTGCGCGGGCCGCCTCGTCGCCGCCTTGCGCGTTGGTCGCGACCTTGGTGTGCAGGTCCTCGACGAGTGCGCGCATGGCGGCCGCGTTGGCGGCGAACGCATCGCTGGAGGTGTCGAGGGCCAATCGCATCAGCAGCCGCCGGTCTCCAGCCAGCGGTCGAGCACGTCCATATGATCGACGCCCCAGAACGGTTCGTCATCGACGAAGACGTAGGGCGAGCCGAAGACCCCACGCGCGATGGCGGTATCGACTTCGGCGCGTAGCCGCTCTTTAACCGCCGGATCTTGCAGCGCCGCCAGCAGTTCTTCCCGATCAACACCGTGGGTCGCCGCGATGTCGGCGACGGCCTTGGCATTGCCGATGTCACCGCCGATGCCGAAGGCGACGTGGTAGAGCGCCTTGGCGACGGCCTTGGCCTGCACCGCATCGCGGTATGCGAGCCAGTAGAAGGCTCGGGCGGCGGCCACCTACATGAAGGGGAACCGCTTCGGCATGGCCAACGGTACGCCGAGCAGCCGGGCGGTGCGCGCGACGTCACGGCGCGCATAGTTGCGCTTCATCGGTTGGCCTAGCAACGGACTGCCGCCTGTGATCTTGAACACCACGCCGAGCAGCGTGGGCCGCCACACGACCTCTCTGTCGTGGCGAGCACCGATGGCGTCGACGCGTTGGGCGCCGAGATAGCCGTAGGGGCTCGATAAATCGAAATAGAAATCGATCGGCTGGTCATGGCAGCCCCCGCAGATGTCGGATCGTTACCAAGCGATCTCGGTGCCGTCGTAGTTCCAGAAGCGCCCGGACTGCGCTGGCGTGAGATTGTCGATCACGGCGCGCAGGCCGGCGACGCTCTGCGCAGGGGTGATCGAGGCGCCGGGCCCGCCCATGTCGGTTTTCACCCAACCCGGATGCAGGACAACCGCCTTGATACCCTTGCCGCTGAGATCCTGGGCAAGGCTGCGCACACCGGCATTCAGCGCAGCCTTCGATGTCCGGTAGAAATATGAGCCACCGGAACGGTTGTCCGCGATGGAACCCTGTTTGCTGGTCAGGAACGCCATGGTCTTGCGCTCGCCGGCGGCGACACGGTCGATGAACGCTTCGGCGACTTTCAGCGGAGCGATCGTGTTGACCGGCAGCACCTCCTGCCATACCCCTACGTCGACCTCGCCCAGAGAGGGGCGGCGCGGACCATAGATGCCGGCATTGTAGATGAACGCGTCGACGGGTCCATCGATCGACCGGGCAATTTCAATGGCGCGCGCGTCATCGGTGGCGTTGAGCCGGTGGACGCGAACGTCGCCAGCCACGCCCCCCAGTTCGGTTGCCGCATCGGGATCGCGGCAAGTGGCATCGACGCGCCAACCATCGGCGGCATAGGACCGCGCGAACGCCAAGCCGATCCCACGGTTGGCCCCGATCACGACAACGCTCGGCATATTCGGTCCCCTAGCTAGGCGGTTTCAGCGAACAATTCGCGGCCGATCAGCATGCGGCGGATCTCCGACGTGCCGGCGCCAATCTCATAGAGCTTGGCGTCGCGCAGCAGCCGCCCGGTGGTGTAGTCGTTGATGTAGCCATTGCCGCCCAACGCCTGGATCGCCTGCAGCGCCATTTGCGTCGCGTTCCCCGAGGCGGACAGGATGGCGCCGGCGGCGTCCTTACGCGTCGTCTCGCCACGGTCGCACGCCCGTGCCACCGCATAGACGTAGGCGCGCGACGCGCTCAGCGTCGTGTACATGTCGGCGAGCTTGGCCTGCATGAGCTGAAACTCGCCGATCGCCTGGCCGAACTGCCGACGCTCTTGAACGTACGGCAGCACTACATCGAGGCAGGCCTGCATGATGCCAAGCGGTCCGGCGGCCAGCACCACGCGCTCGTAGTCGAGGCCGCTTATCAGCACGCGGACGCCGTCGCCCTCCTGACCAAGAAGGTTGTCGGCCGGCACTTCGCAATCGGCGAACACCAACTCGCACGTGTCGGAGCCGCGCATGCCGAGCTTGTCCAGCTTCTGCGCCGTCGAGAAGCCAGCGAAGCTTTTCTCCACCAGGAACGCGGTGACGCCGCGCTTGCCGGCCTCGGGGTCGGTCTTGGCGTAGACCACCAGCACATCGGCATCGGGTCCGTTGGTGATCCACATCTTGGTGCCGTTGAGAACGTAGCGGTCGCCCTTCTTCTCGGCGCGCATGCGCATGGCGACGACATCGGAGCCGGCGCCCGTTTCGCTCATCGCCAACGCGCCGACATGCTCGCCGGAAATCAGCCTAGCAAGGTAGCGGCGCTTCTGATCCTCGGTGCCATTGCGGCGGATCTGGTTGATACACAGATTGGAGTGCGCGCCGTAGCTGAGCCCCACCGACGCCGACGCACGGCTCACCTCCTCCATGGCGACGCAATGCTCCAGATAGCCCATGCCGGCGCCGCCATAATCGTCCTCGACGGTAATGCCGAGCAGGCCGATCGCTCCCATCTGCGGCCACAGGTCGCGGGGAAACGCGTTGCTGTGGTCGATCGCCTCGGCGCGCGGCCCGATTGCCTCCGCAGCGAAGCTGCGCACGGTGTCGCGCAGCATGTCCGCGGTCTCTCCCAGGCCAAAATCGAGGCTCGATGAGGGGATCGCTAGCATCGTCTACTCCTGTCGCGGCGGGATCGCTTCGCCGCCCAGTTGCCGCAAGCGAGCCGTGCATTTGGCGGCGACGGCAGCGAGATCGGCGAGGGTGTGATCGATGTCGGAGCGCTTGCGCGCCAACTCCTCGCGGCGCTCGCCGATTCGCTCCACGAGATAGTGCAACTGTCCGGCCTCGCCCGATGGCGCATCATAGAGGTCAAGGATTTCACGGATCTCGGCAAGACTGAAGCCGAGGCGACGGCCACGTAGTATGAGCCGTGCCTATCCGCTTGACGCATACACCCACTAGGGATAGGTTGTGTGCGTACAACGGATAGTGGGTCATGGACGTTCTCGACCGCACCGACCTGCCCTTCCCGCAATCCCTCCCCGAGTTTCAGCGACTTTTCTCCGACGATGCGGCGTGCGCCGCCTACCTGGAAAGGGCTCGCTGGGGTGACGGGTTCGCCTGCCCGCGCTGCGGCGTCGTGGGTGAACCTTTCCGCATCGCCACGCGGCCTGGCGTCCTGACCTGTCGCGCTTGCCGCCGCCAGACGGGATTGACCGTCGGCACGGTCATGGAGCGCAGCCACACGCCTTTGAGCACGTGGTTTTGGGCCGCCTATCTGGTCGCCAGCCAGACGCCGGGCATGTCGGCGGTGCAGTTTCAGCGGCAGCTTGGGCTGACGCGGTACGAAACCGCCTTCGGCATCCTGCATAAGCTCCGCGCGGGTATGGTGCGGCCCGATCAGGATCGGATCGGTGCCAGGGCAGGAGAGCATGTCGAGGTGGACGAAACCTATGTTGGAGGCCGGATGCGTGGTGAAGGCCGAGGCGTTCACCACAAGACGCTGGTGGCTGCTGCCGTCGAAGTCAGCCACAGGGAGCCCGGCACCGCGCAGGACAAGCGGAAGGATGGCCGCTACGCCGGGCGTGTGCGGCTGTCCGTCGCTGCCGACCGCAGCGCCGATTCGCTATGTGGCTTCGTCGAGAACGCCGTTATGCCGGGGTCGCTGATCGTCACCGACGATTGGAGTGGCTATGGCAGCTTGCGGACACGCGGCTATGATCACCACGCCATTGCCGAATGCGGCGACCCCGAGGTGGCCGAAGAGTTCATGCCGATCATCCACCTCGTCTTCAGCAACCTGAAGAATTGGCTCAGTGGCATCCACCATGGCGTGAGCGCAAAGCATCTACAAGCCTACCTCAATGAGTTCACGTTCCGCTTCAACAGGCGGTTTTACCCGTTCAACGCCTTCCGCTCATTGCTCGGAATCGCAGGAGAGGCCGAGGCTCCAACCTACGCCGAGCTATATTCCGGCGAGTGGAAGCACCTACATGTAGTGGGTGTACGAATTAACCGGATAGGCACGCTTCGGTCTTCTATTGGGGCAATATGGATCACTGGTATGAGGAGGATTGAACCGCTCCGGGTTTGGCGGAGGCCATTTTGTTTGAGTCACGCCGCCATGTCTGACTGCTTCAGCATGGCGTAGTGGCGTTCCTCGGCTTCGGCCGGCGGGATGTTTCCGATGGGCTCCAGGAGCCGCCGGTTGTTGAACCAATCCACCCATTCCAGAGTAGCGAGCTCGACGGCCTCGAATGAGCGCCACGGCCCGCGCCGGTGAATGACCTCGGCTTTGTAAAGACCATTGATGGTCTCGGCCAGAGCATTGTCATAAGAGTCGCCGACGCTGCCCACCGAGGGTTCGATGCCCGCTTCCGCCAGGTGCTCGGTATATTTGATCGAGACATATTGGCTCCCTCTATCGCTGTGATGGATCAGCCCACCGCGATGGACGGGTCGCCGCGCATGAAGCGCTTGTTCCAGGGCATCGAGAACAAAGCCGGCATGGGCTGTCCGGCTCACCCGCCAGCCGACGATGCGGCGGGCATAGGCGTCGATGACAAAGGCGACATAGACGAAGCCAGCCCAAGTGGCCACGTAGGTAAAGTCCGAGACCCACAGCCTGTTCGGTGCCGGAGCGTGGAACTGGCGATTGACCTTGTCGAGCGGGCAAGGCGCGGCCTGGTCGCTGACTGTCGTGCGGATCGGCTTGCCGCGGATCACCCCTTGCAAGCCCATCTCCCGCATCAGCCGCTCAACAGTGCAGCGAGCGACATCGAAGCCTTCCCGCTGCAATTGTCGCCACACCTTGCGAACGCCGTAGACACGGAAGTTCTCTTTGAAGACGCGTCGGACCTCGACCTTGAGAGCCATATCCCGTTTCGCCCGTGCCGACAGCCTGGCCGGATCGCGCCGCCTGGCCACATGGTCGTAGTAGGTCGACGGGGCGATCGGCAGCACCTTGCAGATCGGCTCGACCCCGTGCGCCTCGCGGTGATCGCCGATGAACGCGATCATGGCTTGAACCGGCGGTCGAGCTCCGCCTGGGCAAAATAGGCGCTCGCCTTGCGCAGGATCTCGTTGACCTGCCGGAGGTCGCGGTTCTCCCGCTCCAGGGCTTTCAGCCGCTCGGCGACCTCGCTGGGGACGCCGGCGCGCACGCCGCTATCGCGCTCGAACCTCTTCACCCACTCATTGAGTGTCTGCGCCGTGCAGCCGATCTTCCCAGCTATCGAGGAAACAGCCGCCCAACGCGAGGCGTGTTCGCCCTCGTGATCCACAACCATCCGCACCGCACGGGCGCGAACCTCAGAAGAAAACCTGTTCCTTGTCTTGCTCATAATGGCTCCACTTTCTCAAGAGTTGGAGCCTCCGCCAAACCCGGAGCGGTTCAAAGCGGTATATCGGCGTCCAGTTTAGGCTCCGGACCCATAAATCGCTTGAGCCGACGCGGCGCGATGTGATTCACGCTCCCAAACTGCGGGAGTGTTGCGATGGACGATACGTTCTGGCTGAGCGAGGAACAGTTTGCGCGGCTCGTGCCGCATCTGTCGACGGATACGCGCGGCAAGCCGAGAGTCGACGACCGCCGCGTTATAAGCGGTATCATCCATGTGTTGAAGTCCGGCGGACGTTGGGTCGATGCGCCGTCCGTCTATGGCCCGCGCAAGACGCTCTACAATCGCTTCGTGCGGTGGGCGGCCAAAGGCGTGTGGACAGGGATATTCCACGCTCTGGCTTCGGCGGGTGGGCCGCCGGCGCAAGTGTTGATCGATTCCTCGGCGGTGAAGGCTCATCGCTGCGCCTCGGGCGGCAAAGGGGGGAGCACACGCAGGCCATTGGCCGCTCCCGCGGCGGGCGCACCACGAAGATCCATGCGCTGACCGATGGCCTCTGCCGCCCGTTCGCCTTCCTGCTGACCGGCGGCCAAGTGGCGGACTGCACAGCGGCCGCTGCTGGAGCGGATGCCGGCCACCTCGATCCTGACTGGCGACAAGGGCTATGACAGCGACGCCGTTCGCCGCAAGATCGAGAGCAGAGGCGTCGCTCCGAACATCCCGCCGAAGGCCAACCGCCGCTGGAAGCCGTGCTTCAGCCCGGCGCTCTATCGCGACCGCAACGCCATCGAGCGCATGTTCGGCCGGCTGAAAGACTTCCGCAGAATCGCAACCCGCTATGACCGCCTCGCCCAAAACTTCCTCGCCGCCGTCTGTCTCGCCGCTACCGTCAGCTAATGGTTATGAGTCCGGACCCTAGCAGCCCGTTGAAAAAGTCGCGGCCATCTGACTCTGTGACGAGGGCATGGTTCGAGTCGGGAGCTTCGTCATGGCGTTGGGACGACAAGGGGATCGACAGGTGGACTTGATGGTCAGTTGGGCAGAGATGCCTCGCTCGCCCGGCCACGTGTTTTACGACCAGCTGGCTGGTCGATGCCGGTTTCGATGCGTTCGCCGAGGACCTGTGTGAGCCCTATTACGCGCCAGGGATCGGACGTCCGGGAATCCCACCGGGGCGTTACTTCCGGATGCACCTGGTCGGCTACTTCGAAGGCCTCGACAGTGAGCGGGCGTTGGAGTGGCGGTGCGCCGACAGCTTGTCGCTGCGTGAGTTCTTGCGCCTGGAGGCGCGCGCACGTGTGCCTGACCACTCGTCGTTGAGCACGATCCGCAGCCGCACGCGGTGCATGAGGCAGTGTTCGCCTGGGTGCTGGACGTTCTTGGCGAGCACGGCCTGGTCAAGGGCGAGCGGATTGGGGTCGATGCTTCGACCATGGAGGCGAACGCGGCGCTGCGCTCGATCGTGCGCCGCGACAGCGGCGAAAGCTATCGCCAGATGCTGCAGCGCATGGCCGCCGACAGCGGGATCGAGACCGCGGCGAATGACTTGGCGCAGATGGATCGGCGGCGCAAGGGCAAGAAACTCTCCAATGCGGACTGGGTCTCGACGCGGAGGCCAAAATCGCCAGGATGAAGGACGGCACGACGCATCTGGCCTACAAGCCCGAACACGCGGTCGACCTCGACACCGGGGCGGTGATCGCGGCCGAGCTGTATCCGGCCGATCAGGGCGACACGACCACCCTGCCGACAACGTTGACGTCAGCCGAGGCCAAGCTGGCGGCTGTGGGCGCAGCGCCGACGGCCGACGAACCGGCGGAGCTGGTGACCGACAAAGGCTACTTCGGCCGCGAGGTGCTGAAGTCCCTTGCCGACGGCGCCTGGACGACCCGCATCGCCGAACCGAAGGGCAAGGGGCTCTCGCGCTGGCACGGCGACGACGCCGCTCGGCGGGCCGTTTACAACAACCGCAACCGATTGCTGTCGGGCGTGGCGAAGGCCGCGTTCAAACTCCGCGCCGAAGTGGTCGAGCGGGGCTTCTCCCAGGTCCTCGATCGCGGCGGCATGCGCCGCACTTGGCTGCGCGGGCGCGAGAACGTCGGCAAGCGCTATCTGATCCACGTCGCCGGACACAACCTGGGCGTCCTATTGCGCCAGTTGATCGGCGCCGGGACCCCGCGAGAGGCTGCGGCCAAGGGATTGGCGGTCCTGCTGCTTGTCTTGCGACAGGAACAATCGCTGATCATTATCCTCGCCCTCAATAACCCCCCGGCGCCGGGTCTCGCCGCCGCCATTGTTATCACGCCCGATGCTTCATCAACTCAGTCTTCTTCAACGGGCTGCTAGGCCGCTGCGCCAGTTCCGACACTTCCGAAAAATCCGCCGGGCCCCCTTGGTGCTGAAACGAACGGTCTTTTGTGGAGGAGTTGTCATAAAGAAGATGTCCTCCTCGTCTCCATCTGCATTTTTCTTGCTCTCAGTAGTCATAGCTAACTGTCCGTCATGAGCGGCGGCTACCAGCTTCAATAAGTGTAGCTGATCGAATGTTACCTCAGGCCCTACGCGCGTTCCGCTTTTAGTAGACTCAAAGGGAACGAAGCGAACTTGACGCAAGAGTTCACAAAAGTATTTGAAATCATCTGGTTCATCCGGGTCGTTCCGAAAAATGCACTCGGCTCGTTCCCCATCCGCCGACTTTGCCCATTTCTTTGGACCGATTGGGCACTTGCTACCAACCGTGCCCAGCTTTTTCTTTGTCAACACCACTTTTTCAACCAGAACGTGAAGCAAAACCTCTCTTGGCCAACCGCTCTCCCAGAGGGCGAGCAGCGTCTCCGCCGCAACGCTGCTCGCAATCCCGCGTCGGAACTCGCTTGTTGAGAGGGGCTTGATAACTACCTGCGGGTTCGTCTTGAATGTACCCTTCGGCGTAATGGAAAATTTTGGCTCAGCCGCGCCCCCGAAGGGAACTGACAGCTGCGTTTCCGCTTGCAGCGTAAAGCTCCCGCGCATTTCCACAATCTCCGTGTAGGTCAAGCCTTCGCTAAGTGATAACGCGCGCACGACGTTTTTCAGGAGGAGTTCCTTCTGAACGCGGTCTGCGGCTTCATTGTAGTCGATCGCGGATCGCTCGATGCCGGACTGAAAGGTACAGGCGGCCATTGTCAAAGTTGCGAACAAAGGGACCCAAATCGATCGCGCTTGCATCTGCTCTTACCTCCCAGGGTTGCGTTTCTTAGACCAATATTGCTCAGATGGCCCCCGTCTAATGCTGGACTAGCCGACAAACGTTGAATGTGAGATTCTTCACAGTCGTTGCCTTTTTTCGTCAGTCGCCTTTTTACGGGTTTTTGCCGTTACGGCTCGATCAGCAACCGATCCGGCCGACCTGGTTGGCCTCAAGGCCCGGTGCAGCTCACCCGTGGGCGCGCAAACGCACGCGCGCATCGCCCGAAGGTTGTCTTGCTGACGCGGGACCCCCGGCAGAGATCTCGGATACGCATCGTAGAACCGTGCGCTGCTCGACGGGTTCCCCAGACTGAAGGACGCCGCCGGCGGTGATTCAACCGGTGGCGGCGAGATGACCGTTGTTGGGCTTCTACTTGGCGAAGCGGCCGAACACGTCCATCAGCTCGTCGACCTTCTGCCGCTGCGCCGCCGCGTCGCCGCTTTCAATGGCGCCGGCGACACAGGTCTCCACATGGTCGTGCAGCACCCGATCGGCGACCTTCTTCAGCGCCGCGCGCGCTGCCTCGATCTGCGTCAGGATGTCGACGCAGTAGCGGTCGTCGTCGACCATCTTGATCAAACCCCGCACCTGCCCTTCGATGCGGCGCAGGCGCGGCAGCGTCGCGGCGTGCTTCGACTGATTCATGCTTGATACCATACCCAGGTAGGGTATATATAGCAAGTCCTGCAAATTCTGAATGCGGCAGTCTGGCCCACAAACCGACTGCCGCGGTTGGGGTGTGCGTGCAGCCTCGCTTGGTACTTGGAGTGTCGCTCGGTATCGGCGCCATACTGGCGACCGCGGCCGTCCTTTTGCGTAACGGGTCGCCGGACGAGGACCATCTGGTCGCCGACGGCCGCGGTATCTACGCGCAGCATTGCGCCGAATGCCACGGCGCCAACCTGGAGGGGCAAGCGGACTGGCGGCAGCCCTTGCCGGACGGTGGCCTGCGCGCGCCACCGCACGACGCCAGCGGCCACACGTGGCACCATCCGGACGAGATCCTGTTCACGATCACGAAATTCGGCGGCGGCGCCGTCGCGCCACCGGGCTTCACCAGCAATATGCCCCCCTTCGAGGGCGTGCTGAGCGACCACGAAATCAGCGCCACGCTCGCCTTTATCGCGAGCCAATGGCCGCCCGGCGTCCGCGAGCGCCAACAACGACTGTCGCAAGGAAAGCCATGAGGCCACAAACCGACAACGAGGTTATGACGCGCGAGTTGGTGGGCGAGGCGGACACAGATCCCGTATGCGGCATGACTGTCGATCCGAGCCGCGCCGAGCACCACTACGACTTCCAGGGACGGACCTACACCTTCTGCTGCGCCGGCTGCCTGGACAAGTTCCGCGCCGATCCGAAGATGTATCTAGCGCCGCGCGCGCCGGCGCCGCCGGCCGCAGCCGACGCCATCTACACCTGTCCGATGCATCCGGAGATCGAGCAGGTCGGACCCGGCGCCTGCCCCATCTGCGGCATGGCCCTGGAGCCCAAGGATGTGCTGGCCGCACCGCCGGACAATTCCGAACTGATCGACATGACCCGGCGATTCTGGGTCGGCGCCGCGTTGACCGTACCGCTGATGGCCATCGCCATGGCCCACATGGCGCGGGGGCAGCCGATGGACGCCGTCCTCTCCCCCCGTCTCGCCGTCTGGCTCCAACTGGTGTTGGCGACGCCGGTTGTTGTGTGGGGTGGGCGCGTGTTCTTCGAGCGCGGCTGGGCCTCGATCCGAACGCGCAACCTCAACATGTTCACGCTGATCGCCATCGGAACCGGCGTGGCCTATCTCTACAGCGTCGTCGCAACACTAGCGCCGGGACTGTTTCCGGTCACGTTGCGTTCGGCCGCAGGCCAAGTAGCCGTCTACTTCGAGGCGGCCGCCGCCATCACCACCTTGGTTCTGTTGGGGCAGGTGCTGGAGTTGCGCGCCCGCGATCGCACCAGCGGCGCCATTCGCGCATTGCTCGATCTGGCACCAAAGACCGCGCGCGTCATACGCGACAACGGCCACGAGGAGGATGTCGCGCTCGAAGATGTGCAGGTGGGCGAGCGGCTGCGCGTGCGGCCCGGCGCCCACGTGCCCGTGGACGGTGTCGTCCTGGAGGGCACAAGCTCCGTTGACGAGTCGATGATCACCGGCGAGCCCTTGCCGGTGACCAAAGCAGCGGGCGATCCCGTCAGCGGCGCCACGCTGAACCAGACCGGCAGCTTCGTCATGCGCGCCGAGCGCGTCGGCGCCGACACGATGCTGGCGCAGATCGTGCGCATGGTCAGCGAGGCGCAACGCAGCCGGGCGCCGATCCAGCGCCTGGCGGATCGTGTCGCCGGCTATTTCGTGCCGGCTGTCGTCGCCGTCGCGTTGATCGCAGCGGTGGCCTGGAGCCTCGTCGGACCCGAGCCGCGCCTGGCCTACGCGCTGGTCAGCGCCGTCGCCGTCCTGATCATCGCCTGCCCGTGCGCGTTGGGGCTGGCTACGCCGATGTCGATCATGGTCGGGACGGGCCGCGGGGCGTCCGCCGGCGTGTTGATAAAAAACGCCGAGGCGCTGGAGCGCATGGAAGGTGCCGACACGCTGGTGGTCGACAAGACCGGAACGTTGACCATCGGCAAACCGGCGCTGACAACGATCGAAGTTGCCGGCGAATGGGAGCCGCAGGACGTGCTGCGGCTGGCCGCCAGCCTCGAACGCGCCAGCGAGCACCCGTTAGCGGCGGCCATCGTCAGGGCTGCCCACGACCGCGATCTGACGCTCATGCAGACCGATGAATTCGCATCGGTCACCGGCAAGGGCGTCAACGGCACGATCGATGGCCATACCGTCGCGCTCGGCAACGCCCGCCTGATGCAGGACATAGACGTCGATATCGCCGAGCGCGCCGACCGGGCTGATGCGTTGCGACGCGACGGAGAAACGGTGATGTTCGTGGCCATCGACGGTGCGCTGGCTGGGCTTCTCGGCGTCGCCGACCCGATCAAGGAAACGACGCCGGAGGCCTTGGCGGCACTGCGTGCCGATGGGATGCGCGTCGTCATGCTGACCGGCGATAACCGCACGACCGCTCTCGCGGTGGCCAAACGCCTCGGCATCGACGATGTCGAGGCCGAAGTGCTGCCCGATCACAAGGGCGAAGTGATCGCTCGCCTGCAGCAAGATGGTCGTGTCGTGGTCATGGCGGGCGACGGCATCAACGACGCGCCGGCCCTGGCGCAAGCCGATATCGGCATCGCGATGGGCACGGGCACCGACATCGCGATGGAGAGCGCCGGCATTACGCTGGTCAAGGGCGACCTGCGTGGCATTGTGCGGGCCCGCCATCTGAGTCGGGCGACGATGCGCAACATCCGCCAGAACCTGTTCTTCGCCTTCGTCTACAACTCTCTGGGCGTGCCGATCGCCGCCGGGGCGCTGTATCCCGTCTTCGGCCTGCTGTTGAGCCCGATTTTCGCCGCCGCGGCGATGAGCCTGAGCTCTGTATCGGTGATCGGCAACGCGCTGCGGCTGCGCCATGTGCGCCTGTAATCGGGAGATGATTATGATCCATCGTGTTTCGGGACTACTGACCACATTCCTCGTAACAGCAGTCGCTTTCACCGCCCGCGCTCAGGATATGCCCTTTCATCGCCATGATTGGAGCTGGGGTTGGGGCATGATGTTTGTCGGCCCGCTGATGATGATCCTGTTCGTCGCTGCGATCATTGTCCTGGTCGTGCTGGCGGTTCGCTGGTTAGTCGGCGATCGCCACGGCCCCGTGCACGCTCCGGGCAGAACGCCGCTCGACATCCTGAAGGAGCGTTTCGCGCGCGGCGAAATCGACAAGCAGGAGTTTGAGGAGCGGCGTCGGATACTGGACCAGTAGGCCGCGCCTCGATCAGCAATCGGCGGCGGCGGCGTCTGTCAGCGTCCATGTCTCCGATCCGCAGAAAATGAAAAGACAGCCGCTCACCTTCAACCGACCGAGCTTCGTGGCCTCAAGATAGGCCCGGTAGGTGTTGCCGTTTTTCGGGTTGTAGATCCGCCCGTCTGCCCAACGACCATCTTCCGCCGCCCGGAACCCCCACATCAGCGGCAGGCCCAACAGAGTGCGCTCCCGTAGCGACGGATTGTCGTTGTGCTCGTCGCGCTTCGGCGTGCCGTCGGGATGGTTCGGCACTTGCATCCAGGCGATCGCACCGCACACCGATCCGCCGCAACGCTCGATCTGCACACGTGCGTAGCCGTCTGCACTTTGCCAGGTGCCGCATACGTCGCCGCTCACTTGCTGAGCCTCGGCACTGCCGAGGCCGAGCACCGCGATGACAGCGATCATCCACCGCGTCATAGCAACACCAGTGCACCGAGACCGAGGAATGACAGAAAACCGACGACGTCGGTGACCGTGGTCAGCACGACGGTCGAGGCAATGGCGGGGTCGACCCGCATGCGGTCCAGGGCGATCGGCACAACCGTTCCGGCGAGGCCGGCGATCACAAGGTTGATGATCATCGCCGATGCGATGATCGCGCCCAGCGCCGGGTCGCCGAACCACAGCCACACCAGCAGGCCCATGACGATGGCGAACAGGATGCCGTTGATGCCGCCGACCAGAACCTCCTTGACGATGATGCGTGCGGCATTGGTCGGCGTTAGCTCCTTCATCGCCAACGCGCGCACCGCAACGGTGAGTGTCTGCGTGCCCGCGTTGCCACCCATTGACGCTACGATGGGCATGAGCACCGCGAGCGCCACAACGCGCTCGATGACCGCGTCGAACAGGCCGATGACGACGGAGGCGACAGTCGCCCTGCCGAGATTGACAAACAGCCAGGAAAAGCGCGCGCGGGTCGTATCGAACAAGGCGGCGTAGAAATCGTCCTCATGCACACTGCCCAAATGCATGATGTCTTCCTCGGCCTCCTCCTGGATCACATCGACGACGTCATCGACCGTGATCACGCCGACCAACTGCCCCTCCTCGTCGACAACCGGCGCCGATACCAGCCCATACTGCCGAAACAGGTGCGCGACATCCTCCTGGTCGACGGTCAGAAAGATGGAGTGGAACGAGCGTTGCATGATGTCGCTGACTTCGACCGGCCGCAGCGAACGCATCAGCCGTGACAAGGGCAGAACGCCCACCGGATGGCGCTCATCGTCAACAACGAAGATGTCGCAGAAATCGCGCGGCAGTTGCGCCGCGCGGGCGCGCATGTAGTCGATCGTGTCGCCGACGCGCCAATTCGCGGGCACGGTCACGATCTCGCGCTGCATGAGCCGTCCCGCGCTGTCTTCGGGGTAGCTCAGGGCCGTTTCGAGGATCGCCCGGTCCGATGGCGACAGTTGTTGCAGGATTTCGGCGCGATCGGCCTCGTCGAGTTCGACGATGACCTCGATCGCCTCGTCGGTCTCCAGCTCGCTCAGCGCCGCGGCGACATCGGCCGAGCCGAGCTGCTCGACAACGTCCTCGCGCACGGTCTCGTCAAGATGGACCAGCGTCTCCGGCTCGAACCCGTCGCGGATCAGGCCGATCAGGTGCTCGCGGTCGTCGGGAGTTAGCTCCTGCAAGAGATCGGCGAGGTCAGCCGCGCGCAGCGCCGCCACAGCGGCCGCCGCTCGGTGCCAATCCTGGGCGTCCAAAGCGGCCTCGACCTGCACCGCCAGTCTCGCAACGTCGAGTGCGGTAGCCGACGCGGTCGCTTCGCCGTCCTGATGGGCCGAGGGATGCGGATCGGGTGCGGTCACTTCGATTCCCCTCTCCGGGCGACGGCGTGTCAGGATGGTGGCGACATCGCCCGCCGGCAAGGCGTTCGTCAAGGGGTACGGCCGAGTTTCATTGCAATGGCGTTCTCGTGACCCGACATTCACCCGCATGCCGAGCCTCGAATGGCGCGCATCCGATGCGCCCGTACCGTACCCGAAAGCGATCGCCGAGATGGAGGATCGAGTCGCCGCGATCCGCGCCGGCGAGGCGCGGGAGCTGATTTGGCTTCTAGAACATCCGCCGCTTTACACCGCCGGCACCAGCGCCAAGGACGGCGAACTGTTGACGCCCGACCGACTGCCGGTATTCCGCACCGGCCGCGGTGGCCAATACACCTATCACGGGCCGGGCCAGCGCATCGCGTACGTCATGGTGGATTTGCGCACGCGCGGCCACGACCTGCGCCGACATGTGCGCAGCTTGGAGGAATTGGCGATCCGCGCGCTCGCGGCGTTCGGCGTGCGCGGCGAACGACGACCGGGCCGCGTCGGCATATGGGTCGACCGCGGCGCGCACGGTGGCCCGCCCGGGCGCGAAAACAAGATCGCCGCCATCGGCGTGCGCGTACGTCACTGGATCACCTATCACGGAGTGTCGATCAACGTCGATCCGGCGCTGGAGCACTATGCCGGCATCGTCCCCTGTGGGCTGGACACGCGCGAATTCGGTGTCACCAGCCTCGCCGACCTCGGCCGATCGGTGACCCTATCCGACCTCGATCGCGTGCTGCGCTCGGCCGCCGCCGATGTATTTGGCGTTCGCGACTAGCCGTCGGAAAGCTCGCGGAAATCGATGGCGCCATCGTCGGCGCCGGGGCGGCGCTCGACGGCCGTGACTTGCGCCAGCGGCGGACCGTCGCCGCAGCAGGCGACCATAGCCTCCACGGCATCGCTTTGACCGACGAATTGCGCCTCAACGCTACCGTCATCGCAATTGCGCACCCAGCCGGCAAGACCCAGCCTGCGCGCGCGTTTTACCGTCCAGGCACGATACCAGACGCCTTGAACGCGGCCGCGAACGCGCACACGCACGGCGACGCGCTCGGCAGATCGTTCGTTCACCGCGGAAGCGCGGCGATTTCCCGGATCAGCTTGTGCAGAATGGCGTCGGCGAAGGCCTCCAAGCCGTGTGCGACAACGTGAAACGAGCCCGGACCGCCGATGACGAAATGCTCGTAGTAGAGATCGAGATCGGGCGGTGGCATGCCGCCCCAACGGTTGGGACGATCGTTCATGATCGGCAGGCCGTTGATAATGATACCCGAGGCGACGGCGGCGTCGCGTGCATCCTCCGCCGGGCGGCCGCGGTTGTTGTAGCCGTCTCCGGATATGTCGATGACCTGGCGAAGGCCTTCAAATCCATTATCGGCGAACAACGGCACGGAATAATCGATCGCCATGCTGATCGACGTCCACACCGCGGTTGACAGGGGGGCCTCGCCGATGGACGCGGCGAAGGCGCGCGCGCTGGTCTCATCCTCGATCAGGGTCCAATCGACAACGGTGCGCTGATGGTAGCTCCCGGCCCATTCGATGTAGGTAACGGCAACGCGGCCCAAGGTGCCGCTTTGAATGGCGTGGAGCACACGCGGATCGGTAATTGCCTGCAGGTAGCCACGGCGCTGCAGCCCGGCCTCGACGTCGTCGATGCTGCCTGAAACATCGACGGCGAGCACCAGTTCCAGGTCCACCTCTGTGACCGCACCCGCCTGTGCATTCGCCAACGCGGCATTGGTCGCCAGTAGCCCTGCCACGATGTATCGGCTTATCGCCATCAGCGATTCCTCGCCCGATCGGTCCGTCATAGTGCCCAAGATCGGCCGCGCATGGCCAAGCAAATTTTCGGGGATGGGCGGTGCTCGGCTACTCGAATTCAACGATCACCTGATCGGCCGTCAGACTGCTTCCGGGCTGCGCGTGAACGGCGCCGACGACGCCATCGCGCGGCGCGCGCAACACATTCTCCATTTTCATGGCCTCGACAACCGCCACCGTCTCCCCGGCCTTGATCGGCTGTCCCGGCGCCACGGCCACGGCGATCTGCAGGCCCGGCATCGGCGACAGCACGAAGGCCGACCGGTCGGGCGGCGGCTTCCGGGGCATGAGATCGTGTAGCTTCGCCGTACGCGGCGTGAGCACCGCCGCCTCGATCTCCAGGCCGGCCTCGCGCAGCCGATAGCGCGTGCCCCGCCTTTCGACCAGGGCACATAGGGGTGTGGACTGAACGTGGCCGCGAAAAAACAACGCCCCGGGCCGCCAATCGGTAGCCAGCGTAAGCGCAGGCCCGTCGGCGATAGTGACCACGTCGGCATCCTCGCCGGCGTCAACAGTCACGGGAAAACCGGTGTCGCCGGTGCGCACAATGTAGGGCACGCCGCCCACGCCGCGCCGGCCGCTTCGATTGCCGCCCGCCCTGTCGCGGGTCTGAACGCGATGGTGCACGACCGCAGCGACCGCCACCAGCCTGGACAGGCGATCGCCGCTCAGGCTCTCCCTGGCGACGCCATTGTCGAATTGCCGCGTGACGAAGTGCGTCGACAGTTGCCCGGCGGCGAAGCGCGGATGCGCGACGACGGCGGCCAGAAACGCGAGGTTGGTGGTCACACCACCGACATGAAAGCTGTCGAGCCCGGCGGCGAGCCTGGCCATGGCCGACGGCCGGTCGGTGCCGTGTGCCGAGAGCTTCGCCAGCAGCGGATCGTAGTGGCGCGTGATCTCGCTGCCCTCCTCCACGCCGCTGTCGACGCGCACGTCGTCCCTCGGCTCGATGCAGCGCGCGATCCGGCCCATCGACGGCATGAAATTGCGCGCCGGATCCTCGGCATAGATCCGTGCTTCGATCGCCCAGCCATCGGCGCGGACGTCGCGTTGGTTCATCGGCAGTGGCTCACCGGCAGCGATGCGGACCATCGTCTCGACCAGGTCGAGGCCGGTGACAAACTCGGTCACCGGCCTCGACCTGCAAACGCGTGTTCATCAGGAACTCGACCGTGCCGGCATCCACAGCGGCGGTTCCACTTCCTGGAAAGCGATAATCGACGGCGCGCGCGAGCGCGACCGCCTGCGCCGCCATGGTCTTGCGTGCCGCGTCATCGAGACCCGGCGACGGCGCCTCCTCGACGATTTTCTGATGCCGCCACTGGATCGAACATTCGCGCTCGCCCAAATGCAGGACGTGTCCGTGGTTGTCGGCCACGACTTGCACTTCGATGTGTCGCGGCTGGTCGATGTATTTTTCGACAAACACGCGGTCGTCGCCGAAGGCGCCGCGCGCCTCGCCCTGCGCCGATGCGAAGCTGCGCCGAAGCTCGGCGGGGTCATGTGCAATGCGCATGCCCTTGCCGCCGCCGCCGGCCGCCGCCTTCAGCATCACCGGATAGCCGATGGCGTAGGCGCTGGTCAGCGCCTGATCGACGCCGTAGGCGGACCTGTCGGTGCCGGGCATGACATTGACGCCGGCCGCCGCAGCCAGACGCTTGGCCTCCAGCTTGTCGCCCATGGCGGCGATAGCGGCCGCCGGCGGGCCAATGAATGTCAGGCCGGCATCCGTCACCGCGCGCGCGAAATTCTGCATTCTCGGCGAGGAAGCCGTAACCGGGATGCACCGCTTCGGCGCCCGTTTGCCGCGCCGCCTGTAGGATCCGTTCGATCGACAGGTAGCTGTCTTTCGACGAAGCGGGGCCGATGGCCACCGCCTCGTCGGCTTGGCGCACGTGCGGCGCGCGGGCGTCGGCCTCGGAGTACACGGCCACCGCAGCGATCCTCATGCGCCGCAATGTGCGCATGATACGGCAGGCAATCTCGCCGCGATTGGCAATCAGGACCTTGGAAAACACCGATGCGCCACGTTGAGACTGGGCCGAACGCATCGCCGTCGCGTCAGGCCTTCATTGGCGTGGTCTTACCACGGCGGCTCATAACGGAATGTTGCCGTGTTTCTTGGCCGGGTTCGCGAGCTGCTTGTTCTCCAGCATCGCCAGCGCCCGGCACAGCCGCAGTCTCGTGTTGCGCGGCATGATGACGTCGTCGATGAAGCCCTTTTGGCTGGCGACGAACGGATTGGCAAACTTTCGACGGTAGTCCTCGGTGCGCCGTTCGATCTTCGCCGGGTCGCCGCGATCTTCGCGAAATATTATCTCCACCGCACCCTTCGGCCCCATCATCGCGATCTCCGCGGTCGGCCAGGCGTAGTTCACGTCACCGCGCAGGTGCTTCGAGGCCATCACGTCATTTACGCTCCGCCATAGGCCTTGCGCGTGATCACGGTAACCTTTGGCGCGGTCGCCTCGGCATAGGCGAACAGCAGCTTGGCACCATGCTTGATGATGCCGCCATATTCCTGCGCCGTGCCCGGCAGGAACCCGGGTACGTCGACGAACGTCACGATCGGGATGTTGAAGCAATCGCAGAAGCGCACGAACCGCGCCGCCTTGACCGCCGAGGCTATGTCGAGACAGCCCGCCAGCACCATCGGTTGATTGGCGACAAAGCCGACGGTGCGGCCCTCGAGGCGACCGAATCCGGTGATGATATTCGGCGCGTAGTCGGGTTGCAGCTCGAAGAAATCGCCCTCGTCCGCCGCCTTCACGATCAACTCCTTCATATGGGCTCGACGGATCACTCGGCACCAGCGTGTCCAACGCCGGCTCGACCCGGTCACGCGGATCGTCGGTCTGACGCCGCGACGGTGGCTCGCGGTTCGACCCCGGCAGGAAGTCAATGAACCGGCGGGCCTGCAGCAAGGCGTCAACATCGTTCTCGAACGACAGGTCGGCTACCCCCGACTTGGTGGTGTGAGTGACGGCGCCGCCCAACTCCTCGTGCGTCACCGTCTCGTGGGTGACGGTCTTCAGAACCTCCGGCCCCGTGACGAACATATAGGCGGTGTCCTCGACCATGAAGATGAAGTCGGTCATCGCCGGCGAATATCAGCGAAATCTGTGGGATGACGCCCGAGGCCAGCACATTGCGCTGGAAAACCTCGGCGTATCCGGCCAACGATGCCACGACTTCCTGGATGCGCGCACCGCCGGAATCGTTGAGCCCGATCACGGGCGCGCCGACTTTCATCGCCTGGTCCATGATCTTGCAGATCTTGCGCGCATGGGCGTCGCTCAGCGATCCGCCGAACACGGTGAAGTCCTGGGAGTGCACGTAGACCAGCCGACCGTTGATCGCGCCCCAGCCGGTGACCACGCCGTCACCCGGTATGCGCTGGTCGTCCATGCCGAAGTCATGGCAATCATGCTCGACGAACATGTCCCACTCCTCGAACGAGCCTTCGTCGAGCAGCACTTCCAACCGCTCACGTGCCGTGAGCTTGCCGCGCGCGTGTTGTGCCGCGACGCGGCGCTCGCCACCGCCTTCGCGGGCGCGTTGCCGCCGTGCCTCCAGTTCGTCCAGAATGTCGCGCATGTGCGGCCCTGCCTTGCTCGCCTTTGCCGGAATAGCAAGATGGACGCGGCAGGGCCAGCGATGCGTTACGGTTGGCTCAACAGCGTGATCATGCGCGCCGACGCGGCGAGGCTGGCGCGGATGTCGGCGCGCCGCTGCTCCAGGACCGGATCCTCGCCCCAACGCTCCATTTGAAAAGTCTCGTCGACCTGGCTCGCGGCGAAGGCCTCGTCGGCGGTAAGACGCTCACCGGCCAATGCCAGCGCCACCACAGCCGAACCCGCCGCAGCCGTTGCCTGATGCAGCGCCGCCAGCGCGAAAGCGCTGTGCGCGGCGACCGCCGCGCGCAGCGCCGCCAACGCGCCCGGAGATTGCGCAACGGGTTCGAGCTGGGTCGTGACCGCCAGTTGTGCATCGAGCGACGCCGCGGCCCACTCCACCAAGGGTTGCCAGGCGGCCGTCTGGCGTGCCGCCAACTCTTGCGGCGAGTCGGTCCGGTAACAGACCAGGTCGGTGCGACCGAAGGCCGTGATCTGATCGATGGTCGGGCCCGGATCTGGCGCTATCCGGTCGATAGCGGTCGCGGCCAGCCGCATCAGCAGCATCGTGCCGGGATGAACAGTCTCGCCCTGCTCCATCCACTCGGTGGCGATGGCCTCGGCCAAGGAACGGGAAGGTACCGCCAGCGGTCGCTGGCTGGGCGTGCGTAGCGGGCGCTCGTCCAAGAAAACCGTGTAGCCATGCGCCGCTGCCCGGGTCGAGGCGGCCTTGTACAAACGACGCACGAGTACCGCCCCGCGGGTGTCGGGACTAATCGCCCAACAGATTGCGCAGGCCGCGCGTGACGCCTTCGACAGCGTCGCGGACGCCTTCGCCGGCGCCCTCCACCGCGTCGCGGACGCCGTCACCGGCACGCTCGACCACGCCGGCGTCTTCGGCCGGCTGCACGGCACCGCCATCGCCGGCCGCGACTTGCAGGCACGCGTTGTCGCCGGCGCCAAGCTCGCCCAGGCCGAGCAAAGCGGCCGGCGGGAACACGACCGCGCCGAGGAGGCCTCCGAGCTTGCGCACAACGGCTGTTTTATCAGGTAAGAACGACGGCTGCGCCAGGGTCCCGCGCACCCACACCGGCACCGATACGTTGATCGTGGTGGACTTTGGGCTGGGCGTCAGCTTCAGGGCTAGTTCCTCGCTGCGTAGATTGACATCCCCCTCGCCTACCACGGTCACGTTCGTCGTGTCGACCAACATGACCTGCGACACCGCGATCCCGTCATTGATGGCGAAGTCGTTTGCAACACAGTTGACGACGGTCCAGTCGCCCTGCTGCGAAAATAGCCCGCCGACGGCAAGGTCCAGTCCTTCCGTCCGCGCCCGGCCTTCGCCCATCAACAGGCGCGAATGGCCGGTGAGGTTGCCCATGATCTGCGCCAACGAAGCGCCACGGCCTTGCACGGCCAAGTCAATGCTGGCGCGGCCTTCCAGCATGTCGGTGCCGACGAACTCGCGCAGCAGCAGCGCGATATCCAACTCCCGCGATGCCACGGTGACGTTGACCACCGGTGTCGCCGGCCGTGTATCGATGGACACGGCACCTTCGATGCGGCCGCCGGCCACGCCCGCCCGGTAGGGCTCCACGGCCAGGGCGCCGTTGTCGAGCAACATCGACACATGCACGTCGGTCAGCGCCAGCGACGGCGTGATCAGTTCCGCGAAGTCCAGGTCGATCTTGCCGTTCACACGCTTCAGCGCCTCGAGCGGCAATGGCTCGTCGGAAAACACGCGTTCGACAGGCGCTGCCGGGACCGGCGTCGCCGCGGCAGGGGCCACCGGCAGCGGCAACTCCTCCAAGTCCAGCCGCCGCGAGGACAGCGCCCCTTCGATGCGCGGGGCCGCGGCACTCAGATCGAGCAACGTCTCGCCTGCCAGATCGCTTTGACCGACGACGACGGCGATATCCTGCACCACGAAGCGATCCGGACCGCCGCGCAGCTTGGTCAGTATCTTGACCGGTCCCGAAGAACGGAGCTCGGCGCCAAACGCCGACGCCAAGGCCGTCAGGTCGGCCGCCTCAAGGTCGACACCGAGGTCGATTCCGGACCCGGCAAGCGGCGCGTCGATCGTGCCGTCGATGCGCGCGCTGATCCCCAGGGCGGCGACATTCAGCAACACCGGGAACGGATCGCCATCGCCGCCGAGCGTCCGCAGTGCCCCGATCTCACCGTCGCCTGTGAAGCCGATGTCGTTCCAGCTTCCCGCGACCTCCAGTTGCAGGCGGTTTCCGGACGGCGATGCCTGCGCCAGCACGTGATCGACGGCCAGGACAAGCGTCTCCTCGGTGCGGCCATCGCGAAAGGTGAGGCGCGCGTTGCGGATCTCCAAATTGCCGATGTTGGGGAGCACGATGTCGCCGCCGCCTGGCGCGCGGGCGGACTCCGTCGGGCCAAACGCCCAGTTCGGTTGCCCCTTTGGGTCGGTCTCGGCCAGGACATCGGCACCGTCGATCAAAAGGCGATCGACCCGCACCTCGCCAGACAATAGCGGTAGCAGCGACAGCTCGATTTCGAAGCGATCGGCTTCGAGCATCGCCGCCCGGGTGCCCCACGGCGCATTGGCGAAGCGCACGTCGGCTATGGAGAAGGCCGGCGCCATGCCCAAACGCCAACTGACATCGCCGCCGATTTCTAGCTCGCGTCCGGTGACGCGTCGGACCTGTTGCGCGATTTCGGCTTTGTAGTCGTTGGGATCGACGGTCAGAACGACCGCAGCCACCGCCGCGACACCCGCAAAGACCACGGCGGCTATCAGTTTCACCAACGTGCGTACACGCATCAGTCCGTCCTCGCGCTGGCGCCGGTCAGCTTATCGAACGCGCCGGGCAGCGCCGCAAATTCATCGATGACTTCAGCCGCCCCCGCCGCGCGCAGATCATCGCCGACGTGACAGCCCCATGATACGCCGAGACCGGCGACACCGGCGTTAACGGCCATGCCCATGTCATGGACCGTGTCGCCGACCATCACCGTGTGTTCCGGTGCGGCACCGACATCTGCCATCGCGCGCAGAAGCATGTCGGGGTTCGGCTTGCCGCGCGCCCGATCGCTCGTCTGCAACGTGACAAAGTGCTGCTCCAGATCGTGCCGCTCAAGCGTCGTGCGCAGACCGCGAATTCCCTTGCCCGTGGCGACACCCAGCAACACGCCCGCCGCCTGCAACGCCTCGATCGCGGCCAACGCACCCGGATAGAGGGGTTCGTGATGGGCGGGGCGACCATGGATCTGGGAGAAGGCCTGCCGATAGCCGTCGGCCAACTCGGCATGGCGCGACGGCGCCTCGTCGGGCGCAAGAGTCGCGATCGCCTGTTCCAGCGGCAGGCCGATCACCCAGCGCACGTTGGTCGGTTCCGGGTCCGGCAATCCGCTGGCACGCCAAGCTGCTGTCATTGCCTCCACGATGGTGTGCAGGCTGTCCACAAGCGTGCCGTCGCAATCGAATACCGCTAGTCGCCGTGCGTCGTTCATTGACATCAGATGGTCATTTGGCGCGCCACTCGCCAGTCATGCCGGCGGTCGCATCATCGGCGGCCGCCACATCGAACCCGAAGAATTCCCAGGTCTCGGCCATGTGGCCGCTGAGGGGTGCGACAACATGCAACGCGACCTTCCCGTGGCTGTCAAACAGCCGCACCGAGCGCGCGTGAAGGTGCAGACGCCGCGCCACGCCGGGCAGGAAGGCGCCGGCGCCGCCATACTTGCCGTCGCCGACGATCGGGTTGCCGATGCCGTCGAGATGGACGCGAAGCTGATGCGTCCGGCCGGTCCGCGGCATCAGCGCCAGCCACGCTGTGCGCCGGCCGGCAACCTCGATCACCTCGAAGTCGGTTGTCGCCGATTTGCCGAACTCCCTGTCAGCCACGACCTTCTCGCCGCCGCGGCCGCCGCGCTTGACCAACGGCATATCGATGGATCCGCGCCGCGGGCTCGGAACGCCGACGACCAGCGCCCAATAGACCTTCTCGATCCAGCCTTGCTTGAATGCGGTGGCAAGCCGCTTGGCGGATCTGGCGTTGCGGGCCAGCAGCAAGACGCCGCTGGTGTCCTTGTCCAGGCGATGGACCAAGCGCGGCGGCTCGGCCGCCGAATAACGCAACGCCTCAAGCATGGCGTTGAGATGCCGCCGCGTGCCGGTGCCCCCCTGCACCGCAAGCCCCGACGGCTTGTCGATGGCAATGACATCATCATCGATGTGCAAAACCCGCGCTTGTAGTGCCGCGCTGTCGGACGCCGAGAGCGTCTCGCCAGGCGCCCGGGTCGGCGGCGGCGCCAAGGGCGGAATACGCACGGTCTGCCCCGCCGCCAGCCGAGTGTCCGGCTTGGCCCGGCGGCCATCGACACGCACCTGCCCGGTGCGCAGAATTTTCGCGACCAAACCGTAGGGCAGTTGCGGATAGCGCAGCTTCAGCCAGCGGTCGAGCCGCCGCGTGGCGTCGTCGGGTCCGATCTGGATATGGCGGACGCCGCCGGTATCGCTCATTTCCAACCGTCGAACGACACCGGCAGCGCGCTTAAATAAGGAAGCTCAACCGCCCTCGAGCCGGCCGAAAATGGGCTCGAACCGCTCCCTCTCGCGCGGCGAGGTCTTGCTCGCGGCGTCCTTGACGGCGTCCAGGTTCGACAAATCATCGCCGACAACGATGACCCCGACCATGCCGAAGGTGTGGATGTGCACGAAGCATTCATAACCATACACGCCGGGGACATCGAAGGTCACGCTCAAGTCCTCGCTGCGCCGGCTCAGAAACGGCTCGGCGCCCGCAGGCAGCATGTCGCGCTTGTTGCCGACGCGGTGATTGCGGTCGACCGCCTGGAAGTGGACCGTGTCCCCGGCCTGGACGCGCAAAAGTTCAGGCTCGAACACGAAGGCGCCCTCCGCACCCTCGTTCAGCATCTTGACTTCATGCTCGGCGGCCCCTGCTGACGCGCTCAGCGCCAGCGCCAACCCGACCGCCGCCGGTACCATCCATCTCATGCTCATGACTTCCTCCCTGCTGACATCTCGCACCGACCCGGCACCGGCGTCATTCCTTCATTGCAGCCTTGATGTCGGCGAGCTCGAAATAGGTGTAGACGTAGTCGAGCTCATGCAGAGGCTTGTGGCACTCCAGGCAGGAGGTGATGGGCCGATTCCGAGCGACGCCGTCGGTTGTGAACGCTCCGAATTCCCATTCGCCATTGCGCAGCTCTTCAGCGTACGTCTCGCCCCAGCCACTGCGCTTTTCCATCATCACGATAGCGCGGAATCGATCCTTGATCATGCGGCCTTGCTCGTCGAGCAGCGGCTGCTCGTCGTCGCCCATCTTAGCCGAATAGGCCTCCATCAGCATGACTGAACCGTTGGCGAGCGGATCGGTGCCGTTGGCGCCGTTAACCGCCAGATAGTTGGCATAGATGTCGACAACCGTGTTGCCGCCTAGCAGCCCGTTGACGAAGTCCGGCGTGTCTGATTCTGTCTGAACATAGAGATTTAGACGGGCGTCGTGCGATGGCATTGAGACGACAGAGCGAGGTTCAGGGTGACCTCGTGGTGACATGGGCGGAGATGCCGCGTTCGCCTGGACACGCGTTTTCCGACCGGCTGCATGAGTTGCTGACCGAGTCTGGCTTTGACGGCTTCGTGGAGGCGACGTGCAAGCCATACTACGCACCTCGGATGGGGGCTCCTTCGCTGCCGCCGGGGCGTTATTTCCGGATGCACATGATCGGCTATTTCGAGGGCATCGGCAGCGAGCGCGGCATCGCTTGGCGCTGTTCGGATTCGCTGTCGCTTCGCGCGTTTCTGCGGTTGGCGAACCGGGACAAGGTTCCCGATCATTCCTGGTTGTCGAAGACGCGCGGCCGGCTGCCGCACGAGGTCCATGAAAAGGTTTTCGACTGGGTTCTGGCTCTCGTCGCCGCGCGCGGTCTGGTGAAGGGCGAGCGGATCGGCGTCGACGGCTCGACGATGGAAGCCAACGCCGCCCTGCGAGCCATCGTGCGGCGCGATAGCGGCGAGACCTATCGCGAGATGCTGACGCAAATGGCGAAGGAGAGTGGCGTCGAAACGCCGACGATCGACGACCTCGTCCGGCTCGATCGCCGGCGGAAGGGCAAGAAGCTTTCGAACAAGGATTGGACGAGCCCGACCGATCCTGATGCGAAGATCGCGCGGATGAAGGACGGCACCACGCATCTGGCCTACAAGCCCGAGCACGCGGTCGATCTCGACACCGGCGTCATCGTTGCGGCACCGATCTATCCAGCCGATGAAGGCGACACGACGACTTTGCCTGGGACGCTGGAGGCGGCCGCGCGCAACCTCGCCGAGGTCGGCCTGGCTCCAACACGGGCAGAGCCCTGCAGTCTCGTTGGCGACAAGGGCTATCATTCACGCGAGGGGCTGAAAGACCTCGACGGCGGCGTCTGGAAAACGCGGATCTCCGAGCCGGAGCCCGCCAACGGCTATCTGCGCTGGCATGGCGACCAGGCGGCACGTCAGGCTGTCTACGCCAACCGGGCGCGATTGAAGTCCGGCGTCGCGCGGAACGCCATGCGCAGGCGCGGTGAGATGGTCGAGCGCAGCTTCGCCCATGTCCTCGACCGTGGCGGCATGCGCCGCGCGTTGCTGCGGGCGCGCGAGAACGTCCACAAACGCTACCTGATCCATGTCGCCGGGTTCAATCTCGGCATTCTGATGCGCGCGCTGTTCGGATCAGGCACGCCGAGGGAGGCTGCGAGTGCAAAGAGCACCCTTTTGTTCGTTATTCAGTTCGATGCTGCCCTGGCGATCGCCATCGTGGCGAACATCGAAGGCAAACCAGCCATGCTCGTTATCATCATCATCGTCGCCCCCAAAACCGATTGATCAAAGCGCGACTTCATCACCGGGCTGTTAGATGCTGGTCGCGGGTGGTGACATAGGTGAAGGTGGTTTTGTAGTCCTCAGGAAAGGCCACCAGTTCCGGCCCGGCCGAGACGCCGCCGGCCGTGAGCAGACACGCCACGGCGACGGCCCATGCTAACTGCTTCATGAGTTCCTCTCACATCGCTATGGCACGCCACACCGGGCAGCAGTCGCGCGGCGGCCAGAATCATAGGCCAGACTTCGGACCAGTGCCATCGCATTTGCGTGACCACTAAGCCGCCCGAGCGGCACGGCACCGCTTGGCGTTGCGGGCATCGGTCTGATATAACCCGCCGCCGCAAAGGTCTGCTGATCCGCGGTAGCTCAGTTGGTAGAGCAGGTGGCTGTTAACCACCGGGTCGCAGGTTCGAGTCCTGCCCGCGGAGCCAATGATAGCAAGGGGTTAGGTCAAAGCGGCCTGACCCCTTGCGGCTTTTGGGCGCCACATAGGTAGCAGCCAGGCTGATTTCGATTATCGTCCGGTGCCAAGTTTCTTTACGCCGATCAAGCTCCAAGCGTGTGAGCGCTGCGAGGATGCGGACCGACTCATGCCGCGGCAGCACGGACACCGGCGCGACGTCGGCATACACTCTAGACAGGTTCGCCTTCAAGCACGCTCACTCCGCTTAGTTGACGGGCGCTGCCTCCGCCGCTAGCGCCGCCCGCAGGCGCAATTGAGTTGTGGTCACATCCATGTCGTCACTGTTGTATTGGTGAGTTTGACATGATCCCGCAATCCGACGCAGAGGCCAGCGCAAGCGGCGCGATGCCCTTCGGTGTCGTCGTTGCGCAGTTGTGACCCGGCAGGCTGGTGGCTCGTCTTCGACTCCGCCTTCTAGTTCGCCGCAGGCGGTTGCAGCGGTGCGTCCTGCAATACCGCGATGTCCACCCCGAGGAAATATGGCCAAACGATGATCGCCACCAAACCTTTCCAGAAGGACAGCTCAAGGTAGCCTATGCTAAATAGCCAGCCGGCAAACCAGAGCAGCCCAAGGCCACTGTGCTGCTCAATCCGAATTTTCTTTTCCATCTCTCTTCACCTATGTCCGACATGCGATGGAACGGCCCATTGCGGCAGTCTAGTGGATTGATTCCAACGTTTGGAACCCTCGGTTTCGGGCTGCGATGATGTCGTCGGGGTCGGCTTTCCATATGAATGGCTGTGGGTTGGCCGCATTGTATTCGCGGACGAAGCGGTTGATTGCGGCCTGGAGATCGACGACGGAATGGAAGACGCCGTGCTTGAGCCGCCGCCGGGTGAGTTTTGCGAAGAAGCCCTCGACGGCATTGAGCCACGAGCAGGAGGTCGGTGTGAAGTGGAAAGTCCAGCGCGGATGGCGGGCGAGCCAGGCGCGGACCTTGTCCTTGTTGTGCGCCGCGTAGTTGTCGACGATCGCGTGGATGGCCTTGTCCGCCGGCACCGTGCGCTCGATGCGGTTGAGGAAGCGGATGAACTCCTGATGGCGGTGGCGCTGCATGTTCTGGCCGATCACCGTTCCGTCCAGAACGTTGAGCGCCGCAAACAGCGTGGTCGTGCCGTGCCGTTTGTAGTCATGGGTCATGGTGCCGGCGCGTCCCTTCTTCATCGGCAGACCGGCGGTCGAGCGCCTGGATCTGTGACTTCTCATCGATCGACAACACCACCGCATGGGCCGGCGGGTCGACATACAGGCCGACGATATCGGTGAGTTTCTCGGCGGACGCACGGTCGGTCGACAGCTTGAAGTTGCGCCAGCGGTGCGGGCTGAGACCGTGAGCCTTCCAGATCGCCTGCACCGTCGAGGCGGCAATACCGGCCGCCCTGGCGATCGCGCGCAACGTCCAGTGGGTCGCCTCAAACGGCGGCGGTTGCTGCGTCAGGCGCACGATCTCGGCGACACGATCGAGCGGGACCGGCGCCTTGCCGGGCGCATACCACAGCAAAATACGGAATCCCAATTCGGACTCTTTCGTTCCGATCCCTCCACTAGTCGCGGCATGAAGTCATAGATTGCACGGCACGCCGCCGGTCTGGAAGCAGCTTTCGCCGTGGGCGTACTACGCCGATTGCATCCATGATAGGATGCAACGGAACTTGTGGGAGGAGGACGATGGACAAGCGCTGGTTCGCTGCGAAAGTTGCCCTTGTTGGTGTTGTCTTCGCACTCGCCGCCTCAACATCCGAGCCTGCGCGTGCCGCAGACGCGGACGAGATCAATCTCAAGTCCGCGGCCGCGCTCGAGTCCTTGCTCGCGTCGCAGGCCGGCGCCAAGGCCCTGCACGACGCCGCCGTCGCCACATTGGTGTTCCCGGAGATTGTGAAGGCCGGGTTGATCATTGGCGGGCAGATCGGTGTCGGCGCGCTAATCAAGAAAGAAGAGGGTCCGGCCGCGTACTACCGCAGCGCCGCTGCGTCGTACGGATTGCAGGCCGGGATCCGAAAGTTTGGATACGTCCTGTTCTTCATGAACGACGACTCCCTGAGCTATCTGGACAAATCGGACGGATGGGAGATCGGAGTCGGGCCGAACATCGTCGTCGTCGATCAGGGCGCCGCGGGGGCGATAACGACGACGACCGGCCGATCCGACATTTATGCGTTCATCTTCGACCAGAAAGGACTCTTGGCCGGCTTGGGTACTCATGGCCGGCTTGGGTATCGAAGGCACGAAGATCACGAAAATCAATCCAGATTAGGCCCCAGGCAGGTACTCCTGCGCCGTAGCAGCCCGGTGATGAAGTCGCGCTTTGATCAATCGGTTTCGGGGGCGACGATGATGATGATAACGAGCATGGCTGGTTTGCCTTCGATGTTCGCCACGATGGCGATCGCCAGGGCAGCATCGAACTGAATAACGAACAAAAGGGTGCTCTTTGCACTCGCAGCCTCCCTCGGCGTGCCTGATCCGAACAGCGCGCGCATCAGAATGCCGAGATTGAACCCGGCGACATGGATCAGGTAGCGTTTGTGGACGTTCTCGCGCGCCCGCAGCAACGCGCGGCGCATGCCGCCACGGTCGAGGACATGGGCGAAGCTGCGCTCGACCATCTCACCGCGCCTGCGCATGGCGTTCCGCGCGACGCCGGACTTCAATCGCGCCCGGTTGGCGTAGACAGCCTGACGTGCCGCCTGGTCGCCATGCCAGCGCAGATAGCCGTTGGCGGGCTCCGGCTCGGAGATCCGCGTTTTCCAGACGCCGCCGTCGAGGTCTTTCAGCCCCTCGCGTGAATGATAGCCCTTGTCGCCAACGAGACCGCAGGGCTCTGCCCGTGTTGGAGCCAGGCCGACCTCGGCGAGGTTGCGCGCGGCCGCCTCCAGCGTCCCAGGCAAAGTCGTCGTGTCGCCTTCATCGGCTGGATAGATCGGTGCCGCAACGATGACGCCGGTGTCGAGATCGACCGTGTGCTCGGGCTTGCAGGCCAGATGCGTGGTGCCGTCCTTCATCCGCGCGATCTTCGCATCAGGATCGGTCGGGCTCGTCCAATCCTTGTTCGAAAGCTTCTTGCCCTTCCGCCGGCGATCGAGCCGGACGAGGTCGTCGATCGTCGGCGTTTCGACGCCACTCTCCTTCGCCATTTGCGTCAGCATCTCGCGATAGGTCTCGCCGCTATCGCGCCGCACGATGGCTCGCAGGGCGGCGTTGGCTTCCATCGTCGAGCCGTCGACGCCGATCCGCTCGCCCTTCACCAGACCGCGCGCGGCGACGAGAGCCAGAACCCAGTCGAAAACCTTTTCATGGACCTCGTGCGGCAGCCGGCCGCGCGTCTTCGACAACCAGGAATGATCGGGAACCTTGTCCCGGTTCGCCAACCGCAGAAACGCGCGAAGCGACAGCGAATCCGAACAGCGCCAAGCGATGCCGCGCTCGCTGCCGATGCCCTCGAAATAGCCGATCATGTGCATCCGGAAATAACGCCCCGGCGGCAGCGAAGGAGCCCCCATCCGAGGTGCGTAGTATGGCTTGCACGTCGCCTCCACGAAGCCGTCAAAGCCAGACTCGGTCAGCAACTCATGCAGCCGGTCGAAAAACGCGTGTCCAGGCGAACGCGGCATCTCCGCCCATGTCACCACGAGGTCACCCTGAACCTCGCTCTGTCGTCTCAATGCCATCGCACGACGCCCGTCTAAATCTCTATGTTCAGACAGAATCAGACACGCCGGACTTCGTCAACGGGCTGGTAGCCCCGCGGTCGCTCGCTGATCGGCGCTACCTCGGACCTTCATGTGTAGGTTGGTCAGCGCTGCCGGTGACACGGGACCAGGACCCGATCTCTTGGTCTAGTGTCCACAGCTCACCGGCGGCGATGTCGAACCAGGCTCCGTGCAGCGCCAGTCGCCCCGCACGTTCGCGCTCCGCAACAAAGGGAAACGTGCGGAGATTGTCGAGCGAGAAGCGCACCGACAACCGCTCCACCGCCGTGCGCCTATCGCCGTCCCCTTCATGCGCCGTAGCGGCGCGCTGCGCCAAGCTGGTCCAGCGGCCGACGAAGTCGCCCGGCGATAGCGGCGACGCACCCGGGCTCAGCACCGCCTGGATGCCACCGCAGCCACCGTGGCCCAGCACCAGGATGTTCGCCACATCGAGGCCCTGTACCGCGAATTCCAGGGCCGCGGACGTGCCGTGATAGTCGGCATCGGGCGCGTAGGCGTGCACCAGGTTGGCGACATTGCGGAGGACCAACAACTCTCCCGGCCCGGCATCGAATATCGTCTCCGGCGTGGCCCGGGAATCACAGCAGCCGATAACCATGGTGTGCGGCCTCTGCCCGGCCTCGGCAAGCTCGCGATAGCGCGCGCGCTCAGCCACCAGCCGGTTGGAGAGGAAGCGGTGATAGCCGTTGAGCAGAAATTCGGGGAACTTGTGCATATAGCCGCTTGCCACGCTGTTACTTAAGTACGGACAGGATGTTCGAGTAATCGTCTGTCCAGGCGCGTTCGCCGGCGCGCGCCGGCCGCCAGCGCAGGTCGCTGCTCAGGAACGCCAATTCGATCTCACTGCGCGCCATCACCGCCCAGCTGCTGTTTTCGTGGTACTGCACGATCGCGGCCAGCCCAGCGTCGCGGGCGATGGCGCCCAGCACCCGCTCCAAATCCAGGTGGCGGTTAGTCAGGTGGAAGGCGAGCAATCCGCCGGGCTTCGTCTTCTGCCAATAGAGCGCCACGGCGTCGGCGGTCAGGAGGTGGATGGGCACGGCGTCGGAATTGTAGGCGTCGAGGATCAACAGATCGAAGCGCTGGTCGGGCTCCCGCATCAGCGACAGGCGTGCGTCGCCGAGCACCAGCCGCGTCGTCGTCCGCCCGGCACAGTCCGCCCAGTAGGTGAACAGGGCAGGATCCTGCGCGATGCGGACGACCAGCGGGTCGATCTCGAATGCCGTCCAGGTCTCATGGGCGCGGGCGTAGCACAGCGACGCACCGGCTCCTAGGCCGACCAGCCCGACGTCCGACAACCGTTTGCGCTGCCGGATGAGCCCCAGGAACACCTGACCGAGCGGTCCCGGTTGCTCGTAGTAACCCTGCGGCTCGGCGGAACGGCCGGGTTGCCGCAGTTGCATGCCGTGCAGGGTCGTGCCGTGGATCAGCCAGCGCACGCTATCCTCGGCCGAGGATTCAACACGATAGGTGCCGAAGAAGCTGCGTTCGCGCGCCAGAATCTCGGCGCCGAGACCCATCTGGCTCATGCCCAGAAGCACCGCGCCGACACCCATGCCGAAACGGAACGGCCGCGCCTTCAGGCTCAGCACAACGGCGCCGCAAGCAATCAACACGGACGCGAACACCCACGCGTCGCCGCGCCTGAAATCGAAACCCGCGAGAGCGAGTGGCGCCACGATGGCCGACAGAAGCGCCACGGGAATCGCGACATCGAATATGCGCTGGATTGTGCGGCTCGGTGCGACGGCGGGGCGCAGCAGGCAGGCGGCGACAATCGCCAGTCCATATTCATAGGTCTCCACGAAGATCAGCGGCGCAATAACGGCATTGAACAGACCGCCCAGCGCGCCGCCGACACCCATGGCGAAATAGAACTCGGTGAGCGCATGAGGATTGGGACGCAGCCGAACCAGCTCGCCGTGACAGGCGAGCGCGAGGACAAAGAACGCCGCGAGATGAAGCGCATAAAGCACCCAAATCGAGCTGCTGAGTTGCAACGCGACAAAGGCGAACACCAGCATGAAGGGCAGCAGCCGCAGCACCATTGCGTGCGAAATACGGCGGCTGCGCGCGAACGCGATGACAAAGGTGACCAGATAGAGCGTCAACGGCAGCACCCACAGCAGGGGCACGGCGGCGACATCGGTGGTCAAGTGCGTCGTGACGCCGAGCAGCAGGCTCGACGGGGCAAACGCCAGCAACGTCCAATGCAGACGCTGCCGCCAGCTTGCCGGATCCCGCGGCACGGCTTCTGCAGCGGTCGTGGCGCCGGCGTACCTCAGCTGACCGCCGCACAGCAGGATCAGCGCGATCAGCATTGCAAACCCGGCCGCCCAGGCGAGCGCTTGATCGCGCAAGCCGAACATCGGCTCGATGAGAAGCGGATATGCCATCAGGGCGCCAACGCTTCCAACATTACTCACGCTATAGAGAAAATACGGATCGCCCGCGTCGGGGTGGCGGCTGAAGCTGAACCAGCGCTGCAGCAACGGCGCCGTCGCCGACACCGCCAGGAAGGGCAGCCCGACCGCGACCGTCAATTCCCGCAACAGCCAGAGCATGGGGATGCTGTCGACCGGCGGCGGTGCGCTCACCGCGATCGGCAGGGTGGCGAGGGCGATCAGCAGCAGGCTGCCATGCAGCGCTACCTGCCACGCGAGGGACGGCAGCCGGCTGAGGAAATGCGCGTACGCGTAACCCGCCAGGAGCATGGTCTGGAAGAACAGCAACACCGTATTCCAGATGCTTGGCGACCCGCCCAGCATCGGCAGCGCCAACCTGCCGAACAAGGGCTGCACCCAGAACAACAACGCCGCACTGATCAGCAGAGTCAGCGCAAATGTTGGCAGTAGCCTGCGCGTGGCGGGCGGGACCGCCGTCCATGCCTCGATGGTATTCCTGGGCCGGTTCACAACACTTCCATCGCGCACAGGTTGGTCTCCGCCGCGCCGGCGCGACTATGGTTCACGGCCGCGGCCGTGGAAAGCCGCCCACCGGAAACTACATAGACGGGATGGCCGGTCGCGCCAGAGAGGCTGGATCGCAGGCGGCGCATCGGGAAAACTGAGGACGAAGGGCAGTAACGGCGCCCCCAAGGCCGCGCGCGAACGCGAGCAAGGAGACACACATCATGATCAAGGGACTGCACCACAACGCCTATCGCTGCCGCGATTCGGAAGAAACACGGCGGTTCTGTGAGGATTTTCTCGGCTTGCCGCTGGCCGGTACCCTGGAGATCGCCGAGAGCAAGACTGGGCGCGCCACGCAGGCGCTGCATACGTTCTACGGCCTCGACGACGGCTCGTATCTCGCATTCTTCGAGGTCCCGGACGAGCCATTCGAGTTCAAGACCCAGCACGACTACGACCTGCACATCGCGCTGGAAGTCGCGCCTGACGTTTTGCAGCCGATGATGGACAAGGGCAAGGCAGCCGGGATCGAGACCCGTGGCATTGCCGACCGCGAGTTCATCGAGTCCATCTACTTTCGCGATCCCAATGGCTACGTCATCGAGCTGACGGCCAAGCGCGCCGAACACGATACGGCGATGAACCCTGAGACCAATGGCGCGCGTCAGAAGCTGGATCGCTGGCAAACGGCAAAGGCCGGTTGATCCGAAGCGCGACCTGGGCCCACTTCAGGCCCGAAGGGGAAGCCGATGCGAATCTGCCTCGCCGGCGAAGGGGCCATGGGCGCCAATCACATGAAGGCGCTCGCCGACATCGACGGCGTCGAGGTGGTATCGCTGGCCGGTGGCATCGCCGAGGACGCACGCGCCTTCGCCGAGGAATGGAACATTCCGCATTGGGCAAACGATCTCGGCGAATGCCTCACGCAGTCCGACATCGACGCGGGGATCCTGGCGACCCCGAGCGGGCTTCACGCCCGGCAGACCGAACAGGTCCTGGCGGCCGGCAAGCATGTGCTGGTCGAGATCCCCATGAGCCTGAATCTGGCCGACGCGCAACGCCTGGGCGAGCTGGCGCGGACTTCCGACAGGGTGTGCATGGTCGCGCACACACGCCGCTTCGCGAGATCCGGTGCCGCATCCGGGATGGCTCGTTCCACCTGCAGCACATGGTGGTCGAGACCTACTTCTTTCGCCGTACCAACCTCAACATGTTCGGCAAGCCCCGCACGTGGGTCGACAATCTGCTCTGGCATCACGCCTGCCATTCGGTCGACCTCGCCTACTGGCTGACCGGCGATGCGGAGATGCAGGTGTGGGGCCAACGCGGACCGGATCATCCCGAATTGGGCGTGCCGATGGACATGACCATCGCCATGCGCTCGACGGACCGCCCGCTCGTTACCATGGCGCTGTCGTTCAACAATAAGGGGCCGTTTGGCGGCTTCTACCGCTACATCGGTGAGGAGGACACGTACAAGGCGTTCCGCGAGACGATGACGGACAGTGACGGCAACGAGGTGCCGCTGCGGGGCACCGCCTTCGATCTGCAGGACCGGGAGTTCGTCGCCGCAATCAACGAGGGACGCAAGCCGGGGTCGGCGCTGGTCGATTGCGTGGCGAGCATGGCGTATCTCGACCGCATCGAACGGGTGATGAGTGGCTGAACGCCCGTGGCCCAGACGACAATCCCGACCTGCCGCCCGCCCGATCCCAATACGCGGCGTCCGCGTTATCGACCCCCGCCCGGCGCGTGCGATGCGCATTGCCACGTGTTCGGGCCCGGCGACATCTACCCCTACGCACCCAACCGCAGCTACACCCCGCCCGACGCGCCGCTGGCGACGTTCAAATCGGTGCAGGCGATCCTGGGGCTGGAACGCGCCGTTCTGGTCAACGCCAGCTGCCACGGCACCGACAATCGGGTCATTCTCGACGCCATCGCCCAAAGCGACGGGCGCTATCGCGGCGTCGCCAACGTCGACGCCAGCTTTTCGCGAACCGAGTTGCGGCGGCTACACGATGGCGGCGTTCGTGGTGTTCGCTCCAGCTTCGTGAAGCACCTGGGCGGAACGCCGGACATGAACGATTTCCACACCGTCGTTGCCCGCACCAGCGACCTGGGCGGGCACGTCGTGCTCTATTTCGATGCCGGCGACCTCCTCGAGTATGGCAAGCTCCTGAAAGACCTGCCGGTGCCCTACATGATCGATCATATGGGGCGCGCGAAGACCGCGGACGGATTGGAGCAGGAGCCGTTTCAGCGCCTTTTGGAGCTGGCAGCGGATGGAGATTGCTGGATAAAGGTCAGCGGCGCCGAGCGCATTTCGAGCACGGGGCCGCCCTTCACCGACGCCGTGCCGTTTGCCCGTGCCCTCATCGAGGCCGCGCCGGAGCGCGTGCTTTGGGGCACCGACTGGCCGCATCCCAATATCACCGCGCACATGCCCAATGACGGCGATCTCGTCGATCTCATCCCTTTGTATGCGCCCGAGTCGGCGGCGCAACACAAGATATTGGTGGAAAACCCCGTGCGATTGTATGGATTTAGCGCCTGAGTACCTGATCGCGCATCGGTCAGCTTTCCGACGGCCCAAAAAAGGGTACAATTGCGACCGGCAACCAAGCCTTGGCCGGCAGCGCACGAAGTTGCTCACGGTCATCGATTCGCCCGATCCAGCCTCCAGGCGGTGTCGGCGAATTGGCGGGGTGCGCAGGCCGGTTCGACAGACCCGGCGGGGATGTAAGGCGCCGTTGCCACGTACTGGGTCCGTGCGGTCAAGTGCTCGGACGATGGTGCGGTGGTCGCGCAGGCCGGCAACGCCGGTGCGGAAACAGCCCGTCGATTCGATCGCGGTCGCGGCCCGAGCTTGATGGGAGGCACTGCCATGTTCGATTTTCTTGTACGCCCCGATCGCGTGAACGACCTGTACACCGATGCCGTCAACGTCTGGCTGACGCTTGGCGACGCAGATGCGCTCGAGATCGCCTCCAACGCGACCAAGGCCGCAGCGCCCGAGCAGAAGCGGGAGATGATCGATTACGTATCGAAGGCGGTCGAGCTGCTCCAGAGCGTGGAGTCGCGGCTTGGCGACACACCGCATGATCCATCCGATGGCGAAGAACCCACCGACGCCCAGCTCAAGTACGAGCGTATCGAGATCCTGCTGAAGGAGATCGACAGTTTGAGCGTGGTGAGCCTGATGGCGGCGCGCGTATCGATGAAACCGGAGAACGAGAAGGCCCTGCAGATGGCCGATGTGTCGTACTTCCGCTCTCGGTATCCCGAATTCCCGCTGTGGACGGACGAGGAGGAGTAACAGATCGCAGAGAGCCACGCCGGCCGGCTCGATTGGACGGCCGCCAGCGCGGAAGAGTTCGCATCATAAAGACCGCCAATCGGAGTGATCCGCGCGCTCGCCTGTGCTAAGTGGCCGTCCGACGGCAACGATCACAACCGGCGGTCACGGATATGGCCGGACGAGCGCATCACTTCACGATCGCGAGTTTCGGCTGGCGATTGCTGATCGCACTGGCACTGGTGCTGATCACCTACAATCCCAGCGGCACATCTTATTCTCACTGGATCCGGGACGCGACTGCGCAAGCGGGACTGCGCCCGGAGCACTTCTTGGTGGCTGTGGTGCTGATCATCGGTTGGGTGATGTTCGTCCGCGCAACGCTGCGCTCGCAGGGCGGAGTGGGCATTTTGTTGGGCGCCGGGTTCTTCGCCGCGTTGATGTGGCTGCTGACCTACTACCAGATTGTGCCGGCTGACTCCGCTACGGCCATCGTGTGGATCGCGCTGATATGTCTAACAGCCCGTTGACGAAGTCCGGCGTGTCTGATTCTGTCTGAACATAGAGATTTAGACGGGCGTCGTGCGATGGCATTGAGACGACAGAGCGAGGTTCAGGGTGACCTCGTGGTGACATGGGCGGAGATGCCGCGTTCGCCTGGACACGCGTTTTTCGACCGGCTGCATGAGTTGCTGACCGAGTCTGGCTTTGACGGCTTCGTGGAGGCGACGTGCAAGCCATACTACGCACCTCGGATGGGGGCTCCTTCGCTGCCGCCGGGGCGTTATTTCCGGATGCACATGATCGGCTATTTCGAGGGCATCGGCAGCGAGCGCGGCATCGCTTGGCGCTGTTCGGATTCGCTGTCGCTTCGCGCGTTTCTGCGGTTGGCGAACCGGGACAAGGTTCCCGATCATTCCTGGTTGTCGAAGACGCGCGGCCGGCTGCCGCACGAGGTCCATGAAAAGGTTTTCGACTGGGTTCTGGCTCTCGTCGCCGCGCGCGGTCTGGTGAAGGGCGAGCGGATCGGCGTCGACGGCTCGACGATGGAAGCCAACGCCGCCCTGCGAGCCATCGTGCGGCGCGATAGCGGCGAGACCTATCGCGAGATGCTGACGCAAATGGCGAAGGAGAGTGGCGTCGAAACGCCGACGATCGACGACCTCGTCCGGCTCGATCGCCGGCGGAAGGGCAAGAAGCTTTCGAACAAGGATTGGACGAGCCCGACCGATCCTGATGCGAAGATCGCGCGGATGAAGGACGGCACCACGCATCTGGCCTACAAGCCCGAGCACGCGGTCGATCTCGACACCGGCGTCATCGTTGCGGCACCGATCTATCCAGCCGATGAAGGCGACACGACGACTTTGCCTGGGACGCTGGAGGCGGCCGCGCGCAACCTCGCCGAGGTCGGCCTGGCTCCAACACGGGCAGAGCCCTGCGGTCTCGTTGGCGACAAGGGCTATCATTCACGCGAGGGGCTGAAAGACCTCGACGGCGGCGTCTGGAAAACGCGGATCTCCGAGCCGGAGCCCGCCAACGGCTATCTGCGCTGGCATGGCGACCAGGCGGCACGTCAGGCTGTCTACGCCAACCGGGCGCGATTGAAGTCCGGCGTCGCGCGGAACGCCATGCGCAGGCGCGGTGAGATGGTCGAGCGCAGCTTCGCCCATGTCCTCGACCGTGGCGGCATGCGCCGCGCGTTGCTGCGGGCGCGCGAGAACGTCCACAAACGCTACCTGATCCATGTCGCCGGGTTCAATCTCGGCATTCTGATGCGCGCGCTGTTCGGATCAGGCACGCCGAGGGGGGCTGCGAGTGCAAAGAGCACCCTTTTGTTCGTTATTCAGTTCGATGCTGCCCTGGCGATCGCCATCGTGGCGAACATCGAAGGCAAACCAGCCATGCTCGTTATCATCATCATCGTCGCCCCCAAAACCGATTGATCAAAGCGCGACTTCATCACCGGGCTGCTAGCGGGCCTGCTGGCAGCGGGGATGAGCTGGTCGCATATTCGCCGCCGTTTATCCGGTCAACTCGACGTCGACGAGATCGATCAGGAATAGTGTGATCGTGCGAACCGCTCGCGGCTAGGCGGTTCCTTGCGGAGGGCCGCCCATGGCGCGGTCCTCGTTGATGCGCTGTTCGATGTCGTCCAGCGCCTGCGTCAGCGCTTCGTCGACGTCCTCGCGCGAGACGCCGCTCTGGAGCATCGCGCCGAGCAATTCCGCAGCGCCATGAAGCGCTACCGAAAACTCGGGCAAATCATTGTTCTGCTCCCAGGCCGCAGCCGCCGGCAGTAGCGCCATATGCACGATCTCCTGCGCCCGACAAACAGGGCATTCATCGCTCAAATCGTGTTCAACGAGTGATTCGATATCGGCTCTCATCGGGCACGTTTTCCCTGGCTGGTAAGGCGGCCTCGGCTTGACCGTGAAGCTCACAATTGCGGTCGCCGCCAAGCAACCACGTTTGCCGCGCGCGAGCCAGCCCTTCCATTACACGTTGGCGACGCAAGTCGGGCGGTGACGCGCGAGTCAAGACGCGGGCCGTGACCGGGCGGTCGCGACCCTGCAGCGACGGCGCGCCGGCCGGTGCTGCCGTGATCAGGCCGCTGGCCTGGGCACCCGTCTCCGATATCGCGTGGCGCGGCGAACGCCGCGCGGATGCGCCCTTGCGCTTCGACCCGTGTGCCGCTACCCCTGATGGTCCAGTCAGTTGCATGCATATGGCTGAGATCGGTGGGGGAAATCGGACCCGCGGGCCAGTCCGCAACCGCCGAAAGGCGTGATTTACACGCAATTGACATATTGCCGGTAAATAATGGCGGGTCGCCGCAGAACGCGGCCGGCGATTGGAACATCTATATGAGCGATCGGCAGCAAAGGATCATCTCGACGGTGGCAACATCCGCGCACACGTCCGCTATGCGCAAATCGCAGGCGACACCAGCGGCGTCGAACGACGCGAGCGTCGGCGCGGAACGGCGCCAGAAACCGGCACCGGCGCCGGTCGATCTGTCGGCACCGGATTGGCACCTGAACCGCGAGCTGACCTGGCTGGCGTTTCAACGTCGCGTTCTGCACGAGGCACAGGACCGACGCACGCCGTTGCTGGAGCGGGTAAGGTTTCTCGCGATCGTCGCCACTAACCTCGACGAGTTCTTCATGAAGCGCATAGGCGGCCTGAAGCAGCAGGTCGGCGCGGGCGTGATCGAACGAACCGTCGACGGGCGCACGCCGCGCCAACAAATCGCCGACTGCATCGCGCTCGTGCGCGAGATCGAATCCGATTTGCAGGCGAGCCTCAGCGGCGTCCTGAACGAGCTGCGCACATACGACACCTCGATCGTGCACTATTCAGAGCTTTCGGCCGAGGAGCGCAGTGCATTGCGGGCACACTATCGGCGGGACATCTTCCCGCTGGCCACGCCGCTGGCGATCGACCCCGCGCATCCGTTCCCGTTTCTGTCGAACCTGTCCCTGAACCTGCTCGTCACGCTGCGTCGACCCGATGAAGACGAAGCGGTGCTGGCCCGGGTCAAGGTGCCGGTCGGCGCTGGCGTGCCGCGATTCGTGAGCACCGGCGTCGGCAATCGCTTCATCCCGCTCGAAGACATCATGGCCAACAATTTGGACATTCTGTTCCCCGGCATCGAGATCGTCGGCTGTGAATTCTTCCGCGTCACGCGCAACGCCAATACCGAACGCGACGAGGAGGATGCCGACGATCTGTTGGAGATGATCGAGACGGAGTTGCGTGAGCGCAAGTTCGCCCCGATCGTGCGGTTGGAGATTGGCGCCGGTATGGGCGCCGTCCATCGCGGCATGTTGGCCGCCGAACTCGAGCTGGACGAGCAGTCCGACATTTTCGAGGCTCCCACACTGTTGGGCATGCGCGATCTCATGGAGATCGCCTCGCTGAGCGTCCCCGAACTGCACCATCCGGGTCACCATCCGGTCGGCAACGCCAAGCTCCAAGAGACCCGCTCTATCTTTCACACCATTCGTGACGCCGGAGCGATCCTGCTCCATCACCCGTATGAATCCTTCACCAGTTCGGTCGAGCGGTTCGTTCAGGAATCGAGCCGGGATCCGAAGGTGCGCGCGATCAAGATGGCGCTGTACCGCACCTCGGCGGGCACCGAGATCATCGACTACCTTGTCGACGCGGCGCGCAATGGCAAACAGGTCGCCGTTGTCATCGAACTCAAGGCGCGTATGGACGAGGAAGCGAACATCGGCTGGGCGAGCCGTTTGGAGGAGGTCGGCATCCACGTCACCTACGGCGTTGTCGGCCTGAAGACCCATGCCAAGGTCATCCAGGTTCTGCGCATGGACTATGACGGCTTGCGCCGCTACGCGCATATCGGCACCGGCAACTATCATGCCCAGAACGCCCGCGCCTACTCCGATCTCGGCCTCCTGACCAGCGATCCGGCGATCGGCGAAGACGTAACCGAGCTGTTCAATTATCTGACCACGGGCCTCAATCCAGCGCGTCGGTACAACAAGATCCTGACCGCGCCGAAACATCTCAAACAGGCACTGCTGGCAAAGATCGATCGCGAATGTGAGAAGAGCACGCCCCGTCGGCCGGGCCTGATCCGGTTCAAATGCAACGCGGTCGAGGACTTCGATACTACCCAGGCGCTATACCGCGCCTCACAGGCGCGTGTTCGCGTGCAGCTCATCGTGCGCGACACGTGCTGCCTTCGCCCGGGCATAGACGGACTCAGCAAAAACATAAGCGTCGTCAGCATCGTCGGGCGCTTTCTCGAGCACGGGCGCATCTACTACTTCGGCAACGGTGGTGACGAGGAGTACTTCATCGGCTCCGCCGATCTGATGAGCCGCAATCTGGACAGCCGCGTCGAGGTCCTGGTGCCGATCGAGGGCGACGGGCTCCGGCGTGAGCTGCGCGAGATTCTGGACGTGCAGTTCGGTGACCAGCGCAGCGCCTGGGACATGCGCTCCGACGGATCCTACGTCCAGCGCCAGCCCGCTGGCGAGGCGCCGGGCTCACAGCAGCAATTGATGCGGGCCGCGGAGGGCCGCTACTTCGAGGCCACGCGCCTGCGCAAACGGCGGCCGCGCAGCGTCGGCCGGCGCACGCCGATCTGAGTACCGACGACGCCCGCGTCGCCGGGTCGGCCGTACGGCATGCCGGTTGCTCCGACAGCCGTCATAAAGGAAATGTAAACCAGATCGCGGCTTGCTATTTTCGGCTGCGCAGCAGAAGCCGCGACCGAGTCGGCGCCTAGCTCGCTTGCCGGTCCACTGCGGACGGGGAGGACACCATGCGTTTCCGTGCCTCGATCTTCGCAATCGCCACATTGGCGGCGTGTGCCCCTGCCGGGCCTAAGCTTGAGGCGACGACACCTCGGATCGTCATTTCCGGGGCGTCAGGCGTTCATTTCTACTCTGCAGTGGGGATGGCTCAGGCCGAGTGCGAGCCCTTCGGTCTCCATGCCGAATTCGTCCCCGACGATGTGCCGGATGGCCAGGCGACGTTCATTTGCGCCCCCTTTGCCAGCGAGGTGACCATTCCGTTGCCCGAGGGTCCCGTCTGACGGCTCCGGCGATCGCGTCGCGTAACCAATCCGAACCAACGTAGCTCCGGCTCGCTCGCGCGACTATTGCGTCCTGCGCGGCCACGGGCAATTCTCGCCAACCAATCACGCGGCGCTTCGGGAGCGACAACATGTCATCAGGGCGTGCGATGGCGCGCACGATGCCGAGCACGCGCGCTTGCCAGTCGGCAGGAAGCGGCTCGTAGCGCTCGCCGACGTCGATCGGACCGTACCCTTGCTTGCCGCCGAGATCATGGATGCCATCCATCACTCGGCCACGGCTTGTGCCGCCGACAAGTCACGCTCGGTGCCGATCATCGCGTTGCGCGTGACGATGCGCGCGAGCCGCACCGCATCCCAATCCACTGTGCCGGACGGCCGTTGCGGCACCACCAAATAACGCAGCTCCGAGGTACTGTCCCACACGCGCACCTCGACACCGTCATCGAGCCGGACGCCGAACTCTTCAAGGGCGCCGCGCGGATCGCGCACGACGCGGGAACGATACGCCGCCATCTTGTACCAAGTCGGTGGGATGCCGAGGCTCCAGATCGGATAGCAGGAACATAGCGTGCAGACGACGATGTTGTGGACGTGATCTGTGTTCTCGACCGCTATCAGATGCCCGGTCGCCCACGCGGCGAGGCCCATCTCGGTGACGGCGACGGCGGCGTCGGCAATCAGCCGCGCCCTGAATGGCGGATCGGTCCAGGCGCGCGCGACGACTTGCGCGCCACGCTTCGGCCCGATCTCTTCCCTGTACACCTCGATCCAGCGATCGATTGTCGCGGGATCGACCATGCCCCAGCAGACTCTCCAGCGCTTTGACGCGCAGCGCCGGTTCCGACGGCAGATGACTGTGCAGCTCGCGCTGGATCTGCTGCACGGTGCGCGAGTCGTGGTCGGTCATCGCGGGTATGGCTCGCCGTTGCGGTGCGTGAACGCGCCGTCGTGTCCACGGTTCAGGATCTGCATGTCGATGTCGGAGTAGTAGCAGCCATCATTGCGATCGCGGCTGCCGATTTCCAGGTAGGTCACAGTCGCGTCGGTGCGGTTGACCAGATGATGCCCGTTTTCGACGCCGGCGCGAAAGCCGGCACACATGCCGGGCGCGAGTTCGGTCTCTCCGTCGTCGCTCACCAGCGTCGGCGCGCCGGACAGCACATAGACCCACTCGTCCTCGTGGCTGTGCCAATGCCGTTGCGACGACCAGCAACCCGGCGGCAGCGTCACCAGATTGACGCCGAAGTGCTGCAGCCCGAAGGCTCGCCAAGCATGCGCTTCTCACGTTGCGCGCATGGTGCGTCGAAGGGCTTCGGGTAGCCCGTGCCCAAGCGCGCACTCACGGTCGCGGCGTCAGTCGCCGGGGGCGAATTGGAATTCAACGATGTCTCCCGTTCTGCATATGGACCGGTGGCCGACCGCATTGTCGATCAAGTTCACCGCTTAGTCGATACCATCGGGGTCGCCGGTGAATTCGGCGGCGCAAAAGCTGCCACCCTGAAACAGGCGCTCCAACGCGGGCTCTCCCTTCGGCCTCGCCAGAACGGTCGCTGCGAAGTCCTCCGCATTGTCCGCGGGTTCGTAACCCAGCGCGGCATTTCCGGCATCATCCCAGAAGCTTCGGTCATTGGCCGACACGCCATAGACGGTGTGGAAGTGAATGCCAGGCGCATCAATCGCGCACCGGAACAGGCGCACGGTATCGTCGTGGCTGAGCCAGGTGCTGAGCATGCGCGCGTCCTTCGGCCGTTGCTGGCAGGAGCCGATGCGGATACATATGACGCTCATGCCGTACTTGTCGGCGTGCATGCGTGCGAGCGCTTCGCCGAACGTCTTGCTGACGCCGTAGCGACTGTCGGGACGCAAGGGAGTGTCAGGCCCGATGCGCCGATCGCGCCGATAGTAGCCGGTGACGTGGTTGGAGCTGGCGAAAACGACGCGGCCGACGCTGGTGCGGCGCGCGGCATCGAACACGTTCCACGTGCCGTCAATGTTGATGCCTTGGATTTGCGCCCAGGGCGCCTCGAGCGAGGCGGCGGCAAGATGGACGACGACATCGGCGCCGGCGAACACCCGGTCGAGCTGCGCCGGCTTCTGGATGTCGAGCGTTTCCCATGTCTCGCCTTCCGCAGGCGCAGCGGGCGGCCTGATATCGCTGAGCACGAGATCGGCGTAGGCGCCGCGTAGCCCCTGACGCAGGACTTGACCGACATTGCCGGCCGCACCTGTGATGACAACGCGCATCTGTCGAATCAGCGTGGTGCCGCCGGCATGGGCGAGATCTCCTGAGCCAAAGCATCGCCGACAGGATAAGGGCGGACCCAGCCCCGCGTGTGCGACGGATGGTCCGGCGACATGGTGGCGCAAGTGTAGGTCTTATCGCGATCGCCTCGCTTGCGCGCGCGCAGCAGGTCTCTCACTATTAGGCCTTCCAGCTCGCGCCGAACCAGCGCAAGTGCGGGATCATCGATCAGATTATTCTGCTCCATCGGGTCTTCCACGATGTCGTACTGTGTCGCCACGCCGTTGGCATAGCGCGCCAACTTGTAGCGTGCATCCATGATTATCGTGCCGATCCCGAGGGCGCCCAGGGCATGCCTTCGTTGCCTGTTGCCCAAATCCAATTGCGGCAGCGCAATCGAGTCGGTGTCGTCGGCTCCGGCAATGCCTGCGAACCCGAGGATGGTGGCGAACAGATCCGTCAACGTGACCACTGAGTCGCACGTGCGCTCACCCGCCGCCTGCGGCGTTCGCACAATCAACGGCACGTGGATTGAGGACTCAAAGAAATTGTTCTTGCCGATCAGATCGAAGTCGCCCAGCAGGTCGCCGTGATCGGAGGTCAACACGACAATCGTGTTCTGAGACAGATGATTGCGTTCGAGGGCATCGATGATGCGCCCGACCTGGCGATCGATCAAGGCGGTCAATGCCGAATAGTGCGCGCGAATCCGGCGCTTGGCGCGATCCGGAAAGTCGGTGAGGTCGACCATGGCCGAACCGTCGCGATGCACCGCGATCTGGCCGGCGCGGAACGTCGCGGACGCCTGCGTTGGTTGGAATGGCGCCGGCATCGCACCGGCATCGAAGCGCGCGGCCCAATCTGCGGGCGGGTTGTAGGGATCGTGCGGTCCCGGAAATCCGACCATCAATAGAAACGGTCCGTCGCCGCCGCGGTCGTCGATAAACCGCACGCTTTCATCGCCGACCCATGTGTCGACCTGGTGCCGCTCGGGCAGCGGCGAGATCGACGCCATCAGATGTTCGCGATAGCCATCCTCCTCGACTCCGCGCAGTTTCGTCAGACCGTGCGTGGCCAAGTAATCGGCGTAGTCGTCGCGGATGTGGACATGGCGCTTGTCCTCGGCGATGCGCCGATGGCCGAAACCTTCGCCGATGTCCCAGGGGATGAAATGCATCTTGCCGATCGCGGCGGTCTGATAGCCGAACGCGGCGAGGATCTCGGCGAAGGTGGGCATGCCACACACTGCGTGATCCGGGCGCAGCCACGTGCCGTTGGTCAGAACGCCGGTTGCCAACGCATTTTGGCCGGTGAGCAGCGACGCGCGCGCGGGAATGCATAGCGGATGCGGCGAGATCGCACGCTTGTATCGGATCCCGCCTGCCGCCAGCGTGTCGATGGCGGGCGTGTCGGCGAATGACGCGCCGTAACATCCCAGGAAATCCCAGCGCAGTTGATCCGGCAGCAGAAGAATAATGTTGGGGCGCGACTCAGCCATCGTCCAACCCTGTGACCAATGCGGCGGCGGCGCGGCCTGCGGTCTGGAAATCGGACAGCTCGTTGTAAACGCTGGCGGAGACGCGCAGCCAGCACCGTTCGTCGATGGGCACGATCGAGGCTTCGACGCCGAAGCGCGCACTCAGTTCGACCTGCAGTCGCCGCGCCTCCCCAAACTGTGCCGGCCGCTTCGTTGGCAAACGTACTGCGGCCATGCTGCCGATCATCTCCGGTGGCGCGGAGGATTCGGTCTCGTACGTCGCTGCCAGATCCTGTGCGGCGGACACCGCCAGTTCATGGCTGCAGCGGCGCAGTCGGGCGCCGCCATGCATTCGGTGACAATCGATCGCTGCCCCGACGCTGAGCCAGGCGCTGGGATCACGCGTGCCCACCCAGTCGAACTCCGCTGTGAAGCCAAGGCCATACCCGTGCGATATGACCAGTGGGTGCAAAGTCGCCTGCCGATCGGCGCGGCACCAAAACAAGCCGCAGCCATGCGGCGCGCCGAGCCACTTGTGACCGATGCCGACGAAGTAATCCACGCCCAGCGCTGCGACATCGATATCGAGCATACCGGGCGCATGCGCACCGTCGACGAAAACTGGAATGCCGCGATTGCGGCAAAGCTCGGCGATGCGTCCCACCGGAAACACGACCGCGCTGCGCGAGGCCACATGATCGATGAACATAGCCCTTGTGCGGTCGGTTAGGCTGTCGGTCAACGCGCCGACGATATCGTTCTCACTGTGCACGGGTATGGGCACCTTCGCTTCGACAAGCCTCGCCCCAGCTCGTGCGGTGTAGTGACGCAGTGCGTTGCGCACGGCGCCATAGACTTGATCGGTGGTCAGCACTTCGTCGCCCGGCTGCAGGGGCAAGGACGCAGCAACGATGTTGGCGGCGCTGGTGGCATTGTCGACGAACACCCAGTCGCTAGGCTCGCCGTCCAGCAGTCCGGCCACATCGGCGGCGGCCGAGCGGATCAGGGACTACGGCGCCGGCATCGTTGAGGTCGTCAAGCGCGTCGATGCCGGACGCGTGCGCAACAATCGCAGTGGCTGGGAGTATGGCTCAAACCGTGCCTATCCGCTTGACGCATACACCCACTAGGGATAGGTTGTGTGCGTACAACGGATAGTGGGTCATGGACGTTCTCGACCGCACCGACCTGCCCTTCCCGCAATCCCTCCCCGAGTTTCAGCGACTTTTCTCCGACGATGCGGCGTGCGCCGCCTACCTGGAAAGGGCTCGCTGGGGTGACGGGTTCGCCTGCCCGCGCTGCGGCGTCGTGGGTGAACCTTTCCGCATCGCCACGCGGCCTGGCGTCCTGACCTGTCGCGCTTGCCGCCGCCAGACGGGATTGACCGTCGGCACGGTCATGGAGCGCAGCCACACGCCTTTGAGCACGTGGTTTTGGGCCGCCTATCTGGTCGCCAGCCAGACGCCGGGCATGTCGGCGGTGCAGTTTCAGCGGCAGCTTGGGCTGACGCGGTACGAAACCGCCTTCGGCATCCTGCATAAGCTCCGCGCGGGTATGGTGCGGCCCGATCAGGATCGGATCGGTGCCAGGGCAGGAGAGCATGTCGAGGTGGACGAAACCTATGTTGGAGGCCGGATGCGTGGTGAAGGCCGAGGCGTTCACCACAAGACGCTGGTGGCTGCTGCCGTCGAAGTCAGCCACAGGGAGCCCGGCACCGCGCAGGACAAGCGGAAGGATGGCCGCTACGCCGGGCGCGTGCGGCTGTCCGTCGCTGCCGACCGCAGCGCCGATTCGCTATGTGGCTTCGTCGAGAACGCCGTTATGCCGGGGTCGCTGATCGTCACCGACGATTGGAGTGGCTATGGCAGCTTGCGGACACGCGGCTATGATCACCACGCCATTGCCGAATGCGGCGACCCCGAGGTGGCCGAAGAGTTCATGCCGATCATCCACCTCGTCTTCAGCAACCTGAAGAATTGGCTCAGTGGCATCCACCATGGCGTGAGCGCAAAGCATCTACAAGCCTACCTCAATGAGTTCACGTTCCGCTTCAACAGGCGGTTTTACCCGTTCAACGCCTTCCGCTCATTGCTCGGAATCGCAGGAGAGGCCGAGGCTCCAACCTACGCCGAGCTATATTCCGGCGAGTGGAAGCATCCTACATGTAGTGGGTGTACGAATTAACCGGATAGGCACGGCTCAAACCTTGTGTGCACGTTGACGATCGCCGACGACGATCCCCTGTCGGCACGCGTGGAGAATCGCGCCACGGTCGAGTTCGGACGGGCCGACAACTTGAATGTCAAGATCGAGGTCACGAACGTCGTGCACGCAGATGAGTCGACGTTTTACATCAATTCTAGTTTGCACGCGTTTGACGGCGATGAGCTGGTTCACACGCAGACATGGACGGAAACAGTTCCACGCGACCGCGTCTAGGCCTTGTGGCCAACACTCGCGCAAGACCGCGCTTCGCTCGGTGCGCAGTCGACGGGAAGACCTTGACCTTCCCGTCGCAGCAATCCTAGGATCGCGTGTTCTCCATACACAGCGCGTCAACCAACGGGGAGGCGCCGGCAACCCGTCGAAGCCGTGACGTGTTCAATAATAACTATGGGGAGCGCATGAAATCTGGAGGAAATCCTGATTGACAGTAAAGCGCGAAGCTTCGACTGCCGCGGTCGCACTCGTTGCGCTCGTGGGCGGTGCGATCGCCCTATCGGCGGCAATGCCGGCAACGGCGGCGGATATGACCGACGAGCGCATGCTCAATCCGGATGCTGAGCCGCAGAATTGGATCTTGCATCACCAGAACTACGCCGGGTGGCGGTACTCGGCGCTTGACCAGATCAACAAGAGCAATGTCGACGACCTAGGACCGGCGTTCTCGTTCATGCTGGGCGGCGTCGGCGGCGCGGGTCGGTTCGAATATGCCGTGCTGGAAGGCACGCCGCTGGTTGAGGACGGCTTCGTCTACGTTCCGGATGGCTGGGGCGTGGTCTACAAGATCGATGTCAACAGCGGCAAAATGGCCGTTCCTGCGTGGGTCATGGATCCGGGTACGGACAAGGCCTGGGCCGCGGACGTGGCCTGCTGTGGCGTCAACAATCGTGGCGTTGCCTTCTGGGATGACAAGATCATTTCCATCACGCTCGATGGCCGCATGATTGCCACCGGTAAGGACACTGGCGAGATTGAATGGGAGCGCGTGATTGCCGACCCGTCGATCGCCGAGACACTGACGATTTCACCGATGGTCGTGCGCGATCTGGCCATCGTCGGCCCGGCGGGCGCCGAATACGGCATTCGTGGCTGGATCGATGCGACCGATCTCAACACCGGTCAACAGGCTTGGCGGACGTTCACAACGGCCGCGCCGGATGAGCCCGGCGGCGAGACCTGGACTGACGATTGGGGCGCCTACGCAAACGGCGGCGGCTCGATCTGGCAGATGGGTGTCTACGACCCCGATCTGAACCTGATTTACTACGGCACCGGCAATCCGGGTCCCGACTATGACGCCGAAATTCGCCCCGGTGACAACCTGTATACCGACAGTCTGATGGTCCTGAATGCGGACAGCGGCGCGCTGGATTGGTACTTCCAATTCACGCCCAACGATCCGTATGACTATGACGAGATCGGCGAGGCACAGTTGGTCGAAGTCGAGGTCGGCGGCGCCATGCGTAAGCTCGTGGTTCGGGCAGCGCGTAATGGCTACACTTATGGTTTCGACCGCGCCACGGGCGAGTTCCTGTACGCTAAGCAGTATGTGAACGTCGTCAATTGGACCGAAGGCATCGATCAGAAGACCGGCCTGCCGCTGAATTACGACCCGGCCACGCCGGTGCAGGCCTACAACCGTGGCGCGGCGCCCCGTATGGGCACGACCGCCACATTCTGCCCGGCCGTTCCGGGCGGAAAGAACTGGATGCCGGCAGCCTACAATCCCAGGCTGGAAGTCCTCTACGTTCCGGCCACCGAAGGCTGCTCGCAGAACACCGTTGTCGACGAGCATGAATACCCGATCGGCGTCAAGGGCGGCACGCGCAAGCCGCGCGATCGCTATGTCGGACGCCAGGATTTGCAGGCGGCCGAGACCGACTTTCCGTTGGAACGCCACGGCTCGCTGGCGACGGCCGACGTCAAGACCGGAGAGATCTTGGTCAAGGTCGAATTCGACACGCGTCCGTATCAGGGCATTCTCGCGACCGCCGGCGGACTGATCTTCCATGGCGACTATGAAGGCAACTTCATGGCCCGCGACGAGGAATCGCTGGAAGTCGTATGGAGCTACAATGTCGGTATCGCCATCAAGGCTCCGGCGGTCACCTACTCGGTTGGCGGCAAGCAGTTCGTCGCCGTCCTGGCGGGAGCGAAGCCGGACAGCCACGCGATTAAGAAGAAGCCTTACCTGGAGCACTTCTCTCCGTCGAACATGATGTTCGTGTTCGCACTGTAAACACGACCATCGCCATCTTTGCTGTAGGGGCCGGATCTTCCGGCCCCTTTTTTGGGTGAATGTGCGCGAAGGCGTCGGGGATCTATCCGGTGTCTCAGCGCATTCGTTGGCGCAGGGCCGCGCGGTCGGCGGTGAACCCGTGCCGAACCGGCATTTCCGACACCGGCTTGCTCTCCTCGTACTCGCCGGTTCGCGCGATCAATGCGCCGTAGCACCGCGCCGCCGGCGCCGCACTGACGCCATGCAAGAGCGTGCTGAGCGCTACGGTCACGATGACGCAAGCGAGTATGGTCTCGCCTCCGGGCACCGGGTGCCGATCGAGGATCAACAGCGCGAACAGGATCGAGGCGAGCCCGCGCGGCCCGAACCATCCCACAAACGCCGTGCTCTGCCACGATAGTCCCGAGCGCGCCAGCGACAGCGCGACGGGCAATATGCGCACGACCGTCAGGCTCAGCAGCGCGAAGCCGACCACGGCCGGGCTCAGCGCATGCAGGCCTTCGGGCAACATCGCCGCGCCGAAGATCAGAAACGTAAGCAGCGTGAGCAGCTGACCCTCGGTTTCCATGAACTCGAACAGAAATGCGCAGCGGTGGCGCACGGTGCCACCGAACACCATGCCGCCGTCGAAGGCGGCAATGAAGCCGTTGCCGCCCAACGCCTCGGCGCCGGCGAATGCCGCCACCGCCAAGGCCAGAATGGCGATGCCCTGAAACGGCGGGGTGATCCAATTGGCCTGTGCCGCGCCGTCGATCAATCGGGCGCCAACATGACCCATCGCGATGCCGATGGCCGGTCCGACCGTCAGCTGCAGTGCCGCGAAGCCGGCGATGCCCAATGCGCCGCCCGTCTCGTTCGGCGCGCCGGCCCAGATCGCGAAGATCAGCACCAGCGGCAGGACGATGCCATCATTGAGTCCGCTTTCGACATTCAGCGCCTGGCGGATGCGCACTGGAACCGCGGTGCTCGAAACGACCGACTGGCCGAGTGCCGCATCTGTCGGGGCCAGGATGGCGGCGAGCAGGAATGCACTCGCCACCGACATTGCCGGCAACACGGCTAGCGTCATCACCGCTCCCAGCAGGATCGTCAGCGGCATGCCGATCAGCAGCGTCCGTAGCGGCAAATCGTGGTCGGCAAGCAGGCGCTTCAAGTCGATCCGCGCGGCGTCCGAGAATAGCACCAGGATCAGGGTTACTTCGGCAAGAGAATGGATGACCCATGTTCCGGGTCGATGTCGGCCACCGACAAGCCACCCGGACCGATCGCCCAGCCGAAGGCCACGAACACCGGCGGCGCGGTGACGATCGTGCCATCAAGCCGCGCCGACACCAGCGCGAAGGCGATACCGCCGATGGCAATGACCGCGATGCCCGTGGGCTCCATGTTGTCCCCCCCTGTGATTTATCGGATTTTGGTAGGCGCATCTGCGCGGAATTGCCAGCGTCACACGCGCCACTCTGGACCGGATTGGCTCAGATGCGGTATCTGCTGGCGACATGGTGACGAGTCTGCCTCTTGCACGCAGCGTCGAGGAGCACTTCTATGTTGAAGTATGTGACAACGTTCTTGTTCGGCAGCGTTTTCGGCGCCGCGTTCGGCGTCGCACTGGGGCTTTTCCTGTTCCCCTATGTCTTTCCGCCGCCGCCGGCGAGCGAGACCTTGGCCGCCGATGAGAGGACGCAGGTCATGGCGCGCGGCACCTTCATCCACGCCAATCCCAACGATCCGATTCACTACGGTTCCGGCGGCGTGACGGTCTACGATGGGACGATATTTCTCGAAGAGGACTTCGTGGTCGGTCCGGGACCGAAGTATCATGTCTACCTGGTACCGACGGCCGACGGCCGCAGCGCCGACGACGTCAACGGCACCATGTTTATCGACCTTGGCCGCCTGCGGGCGTTTGAGGGCAGCCAGAAGTACGCAGTTCCGGCCGGGGTCGATCTGGCCGCCTACGCCAGCGTCGTCATCTGGTGCGAGCAGTTCGGTGTGCTAATCGCACCGGCCGATTTGAGCTTTATCTAGTCAGGCTCCGCGTTCGGCCGCCGGCACGATGTGGCGCGACACGAGCGCATGCAGCTCTCGGGCGTAGCCGGTGCGCCCGGATGGCGCCGTATGGTTCGACGTCATCACCACGGACAGGGCCAAGTCCGGAACCACGTAGACCATCTGACCGCCGTAGCCCCATCCGTAGTACACGGCGTGGCCGCGGGCGTTGGCGATGAACCAGCCATAGCCGTAGGCGCTGCCGCTGTAGCGGGAGCGCGTCCGCGGCGTCCACGACGCCGCGATCCAGTCGGCGGGAACGATGCGCCGGTCACCGTGCAAGCCACCGCGGCGGTACATCTCGGCGATGCGCAGCAACGCATGCGGCGACAGCGCCATGTTGTTGCCGCCGAGATAAATGCCCTGCGGATCCTGCGTCCATGGCGGAATGTCGATGCCCAGCGGCTTGCCCAGCCAATCTCGCGCCAGCGCCAACGTACTCTTGCCGGCAAGGCGCGTCAGCAGCGCCGACAGCAAATGATAGTTGCCGGTCGAGTACAGCATCGGGCCGCCGGGGTCCGCGACGAACGGCCGTGACAGGGCATAGGCGACCCAGTCGGCGCTGTTGACCCAGCGCCCGTAATTGCGGCCGGATGTGCGCTCGAGTCCGGCGCGCATGCTGAGCAAGTGGTCGACGGTGACCGCGTGCAACCGGGGGTCGGCGTCGGAGCTGACGACATCCTTGAACAGCGGCGCGATCGGTTGCTCGACACCCGACACGAGGCTTCGCTCGATGGCGATGCCGGCCAGCGCCGACATGACGGACTTCGACACCGACTTGACGTTGGTCGCGCCATCAAGCCCGGCGCCGCGAAACACCTCGCCGACCAATTCCTCGCCGTCGCGCGCGATCAGCAGGGTGTGCAGGCGGTCAAATGTCGCCGCCCGCTGCAGCGCTCTTCCCATCAGACCGGAGTCCAGCCCGTGGGTCGGGGAAACCGCGGCGATCGCCCGCACCGCGCCAGCGGCGCCGCTGCACAGCGCCACGGCACCGAGTGTAGCGACCGCCCGGCGACGATTGATCGGCGAGGGCGTTGGCTGGCGAGCTGCAGGCATCGTGCCTAGCAGAGTCATTGAAAACGCGGCCAAGTCAATACGTGCCGCGGCGATTAGCCGTCAGCAGCACCCGGTCTGAGCCTGCGCTTGTGACTTTGTCGCGTCATCGCAACAGGCCGCGCTGACTTGCGCTTCCGCATCACTCGGCGCGGCGCAGCAGGCCGCTTGCCGGTCCGCATCCAGATCCTGATCGCTGCCATAGACCGGGCTCTCGCCGGTGGCCAGAAACGTCTCCCAGGCGATGCCTTCGGGGTCGAAGATCCAGTTTTTCTTCGACTGAGCGTAGCAGCACACTGTCTCGCCCTGTTCGAGCATCGGCGCGCCGGCCGATTTCAAGCGGCGGAACACGCCCGTGAGCTCGTCGTCCGACTCCACCTGTATGCCCAGATGGTCGACGCCCTTTCGCTCGCCGCGTGTGGAGATCGAAAAATTCACCCGAGGATCGTCGAGCATCCACTTCGCGTAGTCGGGCTTCAGCACCGTCGGCCGGTCCGCGAACAGGGACGAATAGAACCGAACCGACTTGTCCGGGTCGCCTACGGCGAGATTAATGTGCAAGCGTTTCATCGTATTGCCCTTTCTTGCTCGATGTGACGCCATGCGGCAGAACCCGCGCCAGCAGCGGGGCGCAAACATCGCGGCGTCCCTGGCAGCAATCCTCCATCAGGAACCTCAGCAAGGCGCGCGTACCGTCATAGTCGGCACAATAGATGACCGAGCGGCCATGGCGTCGCGAGGTGACGAGCCCAGCGTTGTGCAGGACGGACAGATGCGACGACATGGTGTTGTGCGGCACGTCTAAGGCGCGCGCGATGTCGCCCGCCGCCATGCCGGCATCGCCACTGCGCACCAGCAGCCTGAACGCGGCGAGCCGGCTGTCCTGCGACAGAGCGCCGAGCGCCTTGAGGGCCTGGTTCATTTCCATATATCCAGATATATCGACGAATAGCGAAACTGTCAAGCTCACTACAACACGAAGCCCCCCGCTGCGCGCCGCCGTGGCCCCTAACCGCCGCACATGGCCTCGAACAGCCGTTGCAGGGGGCGGCTATCGGCTCCGAGGCTCAACCCCGTGGAGAAATGGCCCCGGCGCGAGACGAAGCGATTCTCAGCCGGCACGCCCCAGCGTTCTGCCAGCGCGAGCCCGCCCGCGAACGGCGCGACACTATCCTCGGTGCCAAGGACCATGATGATCCGCTCGGGTGCGACGGCCGGTTCGCCCCGTGGCTCGGCCAAGGGACGCCACGGCGACACGGCCGCGTCGGTCCAGCCGTGCTCGGCCAGCTCTTCCGGCAGCCCGATCGCGCGGGCAAGGCTGTTCGTCGAAAGCGTCTCTGCGATCTCGCCATTCGTTGCGACCAGTAGCAATCCGTCGGGCTGCATGTGCGCCGGCCACTGCTTGGCGGCGACGGTGGCGAGTTGGCTGCTCAGGGCGCCGAGGCTGACGCCGCCGATGGCCACCGGCCCGCGGCTGGACTGGCCGCGACCAGGCAGCGAGCACGGCGATCTCGCTGACCCAGGCCTCGAACAAATCGAGGAAGCCGCCGGGCGCGCGCGCAAAGACCGGCTCGCCGCCATAGGCGTCGGGGTCTCGCCGGCGTCCATGCCACGGTCCCTCCGGCCGCACGACGCACACGCCATGCGCGCTGAGCGCCGGGACGGGATCGTGATAGATCGGCAGGAACTCAGGCTCCACGCAAATGCCGTGGAGGAAGATGAGCGTCGGCGGATCCTCGACCGCGCGCGGCTGATAGACGCGCGCCCAAGCCGCGTCGTTCATCCGCGTTGCAGGCGTGGGAAAGCGCAGCCAATACTCCGAGCCGTGCCGGCCCGAAAACGCACGGGATACCGTGACCTGCGGCATCGCCGACGGCGGGAAGGCAGCAACGCCATCGGCCAGGCGCCGCCCGTGGCGCTCGACCGCCTCGGCAGGGTCCGGTATCTGCCACCTCACCTGCGGCGCGCGCCCGGTCAGCACGAGCAGAAACGTCGCGCCGCGCGCGGCCATCAGCCTCTGCGCCGCACGCCGTCGGTTCCGCTCGGCCGCCGCTCGGGACGGCGCATCGCCGGCATTCGGCCCAAAGAACGCGTCGTGCCACACCCGCGCCGTGTCGTCGTAGAGCCGGCGGCGGCGGTCGACTGTTGCAAGCATCCGACGGATGGCAAACGTCGACGGGCCCGTCCCCGGCAACCGTGCCCAAAACCGTTCCGGCGAGCCGTCCGACGCCGCCGCCGCCGCCCAGGCGCGCGAGGTCGGCACGTACCACCGCGTTATGGCGTAGAGCGCCATACGGTCGAACCACGGCCGCAGCCACAGCCGCGCCAGGGGACCGGCGTACGGCCAGCCGCCAAGATGCGCAGGAATTGCTGGACGGTGATCAAAGGCTGGCGCCATCATCCTCGCTCTATGCGCAGATGTGCCCGTCGCCATCAAGCCGGCGCGCCTTGGCTCGCCTCAAGGCACTGTTCGATCGCGAAGGCCGGCTAATGTACCATCGTGAGACGAGCCGATGACGGCGCGTTTCATTCCGAAGGGAGACCAAGATGGCTGCGAACGGTAGACCGCCCTTCCGCGCCGACCATGTCGGATCGCTGTCGCGGCCGCAATCGGTGTTGCAGGCGCGCGACCGCCGTGCCCGCGGCGAGATCACTGCAGAGCAACTGCGCGAGGTCGAGGACGTCGCCATCAGGGACGTGGTGGCGCAGCAGGAGCGCGTGGGCCTCCAGGCGACTACCGATGGCGAGTTTCGCCGCGCCTATTTCCATATCGATTTTCTGGAGCATCTGAAGGGCGTCGTGGTCAAGGGCGGGCTGCCCGTCAGGTTTCGCAGCGCGACCGGCGAGCGCGAGTTCGCGCCACCACGCATGGAAGTCGTGGGTCGGCTGGAACGCGTGCGTCAGATTGCAGTCGAGGATTTCGCCCTCGTGAAGTCGACGACCGGACGCACGGCCAAGCAATGCATACCGTCGCCGACGATGTTGCACTTCCGCGGCGGGCGCAAAGCGATCAGCGAGGAAGTATATCCGGACATCGAGGCATTCTTCTCCGATCTGGCGCGCGCCTACCGGGAGGAGATCGCGGCCCTAGTGGATTGATTCCAACGTTTGGAACCCTCGGTTTCGGGCTGCGATGATGTCGTCGGGGTCGGCTTTCGATATGAATGGCTGTGGGTTGGCCGCATTGTATTCGCGGACGAAGCGGTTGATTGCGGCCTGGAGATCGACGACGGAATGGAAGACGCCGTGCTTGAGCCGCCGCCGGGTGAGTTTTGCGAAGAAGCCCTCGACGGCATTGAGCCACGAGCAGGAGGTCGGTGTGAAGTGGAAAGTCCAGCGCGGATGGCGGGCGAGCCAGGCGCGGACCTTGTCCTTGTTGTGCGCCGCGTAGTTGTCGACGATCGCGTGGATGGCCTTGTCCGCCGGCACCGTGCGCTCGATGCGGTTGAGGAAGCGGATGAACTCCTGATGGCGGTGGCGCTGCATGTTCTGGCCGATCACCGTTCCGTCCAGAACGTTGAGCGCCGCAAACAGCGTGGTCGTGCCGTGCCGTTTGTAGTCATGGGTCATGGTGCCGGCGCGTCCCTTCTTCATCGGCAGACCGGCGGTCGAGCGCCTGGATCTGTGACTTCTCATCGATCGACAACACCACCGCATGGGCCGGCGGGTCGACATACAGGCCGACGATATCGGTGAGTTTCTCGGCGAAGGCAGGGTCGGTCGACAGCTTGAAGTTGCGCCAGCGGTGCGGGCTGAGACCGTGAGCCTTCCAGATCGCCTGCACCGTCGAGGCGGCAATACCGGCCGCCCTGGCCATCGCGCGCAACGTCCAGTGGGTCGCCTCAAACGGCGGCGGTTGCTGCGTCAGGCGCACGATCTCGGCGACACGATCGAGCGGGACCGGCGCCTTGCCGGGCGGACGGGACTTGTCGCGAAGCAGGCCGCCGACACCCTCGTGCCTGAACCGCTCTTGCCAGCGCCACACGCAGGTCTTGGACTTGCCGGTCTCGGTCATGATCGCCGAGGTGCCCAGACCCTCGCCGCTGAGAAGGACAATATGTGCCCGCCAGACGTGTTTCTGCGGGCTCTTGGGATCCGCGACGACCGCGCGCAATCGCTGACGGTCGCCGGCGGATAGGGTGAAGGAGATTCCACTGCGCATACGCCAGATTCGCATAACACAGCAAAATACGGAATCCCAATTCGGACTCTTTCATTCCGATCAATCCACTAGCGGCTGCCGGCTGCACCTATCTGCAACTGGACGACACCAATCTCGCCTATTTGTGCGACCCGGCGATGCGCGCACGCGCACGAGAGATCGGCGAGGACCCCGGTGCGCTGCCGCATCTGTACGCACGCATCATCAATGACGCCATCGCCGGCCGGCCGGACGACATGGCCGTGTGCATCCATCTATGCCGCGGCAATTTCCGCAGCGCTTGGGTGGCGGAGGGCAGCTACGAGCCGGTCGCCGACGCGCTGTTCAACGAGCTCACGGTCGACGGCTACTTCCTGGAATACGACGACGAACGCTCCGGCGACTTCACGCCGCTGCGCTTCGTCCCCAAGGGCAAGACGGTTGTGCTGGGGCTTGTCTCGTCGAAGGTCGGGACGCTGGAGCCGAAGGACGAGTTGAAGCAGCGCATCGAGGAAGCGGCCCGGTACGTGCCGATGGACCAGCTGGCGTTGAGCCCACAGTGCGGGTTCTCGAGCACCGTGGAGGGCAATGAGATCACGCACGAGCAACAATTCGCCAAGCTGGCCCTGGTGGTCGAAACCGCAGCCGAGGTTTGGGGCTCGTCGTAAGCGCGGTAGTCCAGGCGGCCCACGGCTATGGCCCCATGCATCAATTGTCTTGTCCTTGCGCAAACTTCGGCGCCCATGCGACGGACCTTGCGCCGCAGGTGCGTGAACAGAGCAGAGATCAACCTGTTCACTCGATGAGGCAGCATGATGAACAAGAGCCAGCGAACTGCCGTGACGTGCGGCGCAATCGTCCTCGCGGTTTCCTCTTTTGCCGGTGTCGGCGCGGCGCAGGATCGCTCTCAGCGCGGCATGAACATCTTCGAGACCTTCGACGCCAATGGCGACGGCATGTTGACCCAGGCCGAGGTGGACCAGGTCCGCACCGATCGTCTGATTGCGTTTGACACAAACGCCGACGGCAATTTGACGCTCGAGGAGTACGAGGCGCTATGGTTCGACGCCATGTACGAGCGTATGGTCGATCAGTTTCAAGGCCACGACGATGATGGCGACGGTGTCGTCACCGCCGCTGAATTCTCCGAACCGTACAGCGGAGTGGTTGCGCGCATGGATGAGAACGGCGATGGCCAGGTCACGCGCGACGAGTTGCGTCGTCCCCAGCGCCGGGAGCGCTGAGCAGACCCTATACGCAACGCGACGACTAGCGCCTCCGCGTGATCGGCCCTAGGCATACCCCCGGGCAAGCGAGGCGGCGCTAGCCTAGCGTTCCGCTCCGCTCTGGCGGGCTGCGCCATCCCCGATCGTTATCGCCTCCACGAGCTGTTCGATGCGTTGGGCCAAAAGGGTCCGGTCGCCGTTGGCAATTGGGGCAGTGACACCGTCGCTCAGCGCCGACCAGCGTCGATTGAGCCGGGCCTGCTTGATGAGCGGATCGAATCGCGCTTGCGTCTCGCCGCGATCGAGGGTGGCGTCGCGTATGGGCGTTTGCGCGCCGTGGCCACGCCCAAGGAGCGCCACGATCAGCGCCGTGTTGCGCGTGATCAGAACTTGCAGCGTGGCGTCGGCGACTATCAGGTCGGCGATATTGCGAACCATCGCGATCAGTCGTCCGCCATAGCGGCGCGCACTGTCGACGATGAATCCGACCGATGCACCGGCGACGGCGGCCATCCCCAGCGTCAACCCGCCGGTCATCAGATCGATCGCCAACCCGGCGGTGGCGCCCGTCGCCAACGCCTTGGTGGTGTCAAACGTGAACCGCTCCAGAACCTCGGGATCGAACAGGTCTTGCTGCCACTCGCCGTGCGCGAAGGGCAACTCGTCCGGCGCATAGTCACGCTCGCCGAAGCGGTGAATGCGCAACAGATCGCCGATCGCCTCGCGCTCGCGACGGCGAACTAGGTCTTTGAGCGTGTTGCCGGCCGCTTCCTGGGCGTCCTGATCGCCGGAAGCATAGCTGCGGCGTGCCGCGGCGGCGTCGATGATCAGGTCCGCGACCACCCTGGCCGACGCGCGCCTCAGGACCGAACGCGCGGCCTTCAGTTCCGCGATCAGTGCATCGAGCGACGGCGCGAGCCCGTCGGCTAGGGTCGCAATCTTGGCGTAGAGCGCGAGTTCGTCGGCCTCGCGATAGACAACGGTGTCGAAGGCGATCACGGCGTGCATGTTGACGCGGGCCAACTGGTCCCGCCAGGCATCCTGGTTGGCCGCACCGGCGGCGGAATAGTTCAGCACCGGCAATACCGGCCGGGCACAACGGCCGATGAGTTCGAGTTCGTCGCGATGCTTGGCGCGCACCGGATCGCGCGCATCGACGACATAAAGCAAAACATCGGAAGCCAGGATCTGCTTCAGCGCTTTGGCCTCCTGACCGAAGCCATCGTGCTGCGTCGGGTCGAGCGTGAAGGCCTGGATCGTTTCCATCCAATCCTCACCGGTCTGCGCCTTGAGACGTTCGACATGCGCCAACAGGCCGCTGGAGTCCTCCAAGCCGGGTGTGTCGAACAAACGCAAGATCGCGCGGTCCGCGACCGCGATCTCCGCCAGTTCGACATGGCGTGTGGTGGCGGGATGCGCCGAAATATCACCGAAATCGCGCCGGCGGGTCAGCGTGCGCATCAAGCTGGTCTTGCCCGTATTGGTGTGGCCTATGACGGCAATGGCGGGTACGTCGTTCATGCGCCCAAGAACTGCGCGAAACGATGGGCTGTCTCATCGGATTGTGAATCCAGATCGATGGCGACCATGCGGACACGATCGACGCCGGCGCGTTCGCCCGCCGCCGCCCAGTCGGCGACTCGCTTCGAAACATCGTCGCCAGCGAGCCGTTGATCCAATGCGGCGTCACCGGTGAACACCACAACCAGGCGTCCGGGCGCGGCGGCTTCGAGTGCGGCGAACACCGCCGTGACGCCACGGTCAGGTGACTGACGGAGATCGGCGACAGCGACCACGCGGGCGACCGGCTCGGCGCTCGCGCCCAGGGCGGCGATTGCCTGTTCAAGCTCCGCGCGCGCCTCACGCCGGCCAAGATCATGTGCTTGGGCCGGTGTGCCGGCGGGCGGCCATCCGCTGGCGGGCGCATCGACCTCCCAACCGAGCAGGTAGACCGGTCCGGGCGGCGGCGCGGGCGCGGACTGGCCGAGGCCGGCTGCGGAGGTTCTTGGCCGCGCCGGTACCGCATCGTCATCGACGATTCGGGTCGCGGCCGCCAGAGGCGCCAGCTCCGCCACGAGTTGGGCATAGTAGGGCAGCCGCAGGTCGAGAGTGGATGTTGCCACGCCGCGCACCGCCATCACGGCGCTGATGACCAGGCCGAGCGCCCGCGGCAGCAGACCATACAGCACGATTGCGGAAATGAGCAGCGACGACCACAGGATCTCGTCTCCCGATTGATCCGACCCGGGCCATTGCGCCGCGCGAACGACCGCCTGATCCGGGACTGCGACGCCGAGTGCCGCCGGTAGGGCCGCTAGCGCCTCGGTCAGTTGCACATAGGTGTCGGCGCTGAGGATCGTTGTCTCCCAGACGAAGGTGTAGAACCGCGCGCTCAACGCGATGAGCGCCATCACCAGTCCGCCCAATACGTAGCCGAACCAAATGCCATGGCTGAGCGAAGAGACGAACCAGCGGCTGCTGGGTCCCTGCCCCCACCGCGCCGCCAGCGCATGCAGGGCCGCAAGCCGGTGGGGGTTGGCGCCGTACCGAGACGACGCCCATCGCCACAACGTCAGGACCGCACTGCCGATCACCCCGCCCCTGGACTGACGCGGAGCCATGGCCATCAGCGCCAGACAGACGACCAGGCTCACGACAGGCAGGCCGAGCAGGCTGGCGAGGAGCCAGAAGAAATTGACGGTTCCATCGATGCCCGTCATCGCTTCAATTGCGGTCGCGGCACCCGCAGCCCCGGCGAATAGGAAGCCCAAAACGCTGAGTCCCCGGAGCGACCGACGAAGACTTGCGATGTCGCGCGCCAGCAGGGGCGCCACGGGCAGCGCCTTGGCACGGGCGACGATCTTGATCTCGATTGACCCAACCGTCTCTCGGGCGGCTTGGCGGGCGTGCAACTCGTTTGCCGCCGCGGCGGGACCGTTGGCGAACTCGTAGAACCGCATGGCCTCCGCCAACAAGCGGTCGGTGGCGGTTGGCCGATCGGTGCGCTTGCGTTCGCCTATGGCAGCCTCCCCTGCAGGCATCGCGCGGTGGACCGCGCACCGACGTGGCGTGCACGGCTATGATCCAGGTGGCGGGCCGTAGAATACGTGGCTGCCGATGGTCGGACCAACGGCAAACTCCTTACTCCAGGACGGAGTCACATCGATTGCGTGATACCACAAGCTGCCTTTCGTCGGGTCGCTGAATTTGCTGCGCAGCACATCGGCGGCCAAATTCCGGCTGCGTGCAAACGCACCGTCGTCCGTTGCTACGTCGCTTCGCCCGTCACACCACCACGAGAACTGGCATCTGTTGTGCGGCCACTCGCCGCCTTGCTTGACCACGCTGCACACGGTGTCTGGAAAGCTTGGATGCGCCGTTCGGTTCATGACGACCATTGCGACAGCCAACTGCGCCTCGTCCGACTCGCCGCGGGCCTCGTGGTAAATGTTCAGCGCCAGGCAGTCGAGGCTCTCGGCATATGTCAGCTCCGACCGCAGCGCCACGACGCTATAAACCGACCAGACCGCGAACAAGGCTGCCGCGATATAGGCCGCCTCCCCCGGGTGAACGCGCGCCCAAGCGATGGCAGTCCGGGTCCATCTCACCGACGTGCCGGGGGCCCGTAGCGCCGCTCTCCCAGACGCCTTGAGCACGGGTCGTGCCCCCCGCCATGCCCGCCGGCACACCCACGCGACGGCCGCCCATGTTGTGGCCGGCGTCCCCGACTTGTCCCGCGGCGGCTTCATGGACCGCAGATGGCGGTCAGTTTCGCCAGTTGCAAGCGATAGGGAATTGGCGAGGTCGGACTGACGGGCGGCATGCGCGGCTCAGATTACGAGCTAGTGGATTGATCGGAATGAAAGAGTCCGAATTGGGATTCCGTATTTTGCTGTGTTATGCGAATCTGGCGCATGCGCAGTGGAATCTCCTTCACCCTATCCGCCGGCGACCGTCAGCGATTGCGCGCGGTCGTCGCGGATCCCAAGAGCCCGCAGAAACACGTCTGGCGGGCACATATTGTCCTTCTCAGCGGCGAGGGTCTGGGCACCTCGGCGATCATGACCGAGACCGGCAAGTCCAAGACCTGCGTGTGGCGCTGGCAAGAGCGGTTCATGCACGAGGGTGTCGGCGGCCTGCTTCGCGACAAGTCCCGTCCGCCCGGCAAGGCGCCGGTCCCGCTCGATCGTGTCGCCGAGATCGTGCGCCTGACGCAGCAACCGCCGCCGTTTGAGGCGACCCACTGGACGTTGCGCGCGATGGCCAGGGCGGCCGGTATTGCCGCCTCGACGGTGCAGGCGATCTGGAAGGCTCACGGTCTCAGCCCGCACCGCTGGCGCAACTTCAAGCTGTCGACCGACCCTGCCTTCGCCGAGAAACTCACCGATACCGTCGGCCTGTATGTCGACCCGCCGGCCCATGCGGTGGTGTTGTCGATCGATGAGAAGTCACAGATCCAGGCGCTCGACCGCCGGTCTGCCGATGAAGAAGGGACGCGCCGGCACCATGACTACAAACGGCACGGCACGACCACGCTGTTCGCGGCGCTCAACGTTCTGGACGGAACGGTGATCGGCCAGAACATGCAGCGCCACCGCCATCAGGAGTTCATCCGCTTCCTCAACCGCATCGAGCGCACGGTGTGCCGGCGGACAAGGCCATCCACGCGATCGTCGACAACTACGCGGCGCACAACAAGGACAAGGTCCGCGCCTGGCTCGCCCGCCATCCGCGCTGGACTTTCCACTTCACACCGACCTCCTGCTCGTGGCTCAATGCCGTCGAGGGCTTCTTCGCAAAACTCACCCGGCGGCGGCTCAAGCACGGCGTCTTCCATTCCGTCGTCGATCTCCAGGCCGCAATCAACCGCTTCGTCCGCGAATACAATGCGGCCAACCCACAGCCATTCATATGGAAAGCCGACCCCGACGACATCATCGCAGCCCGAAACCGAGGGTTCCAAACGTTGGAATCAATCCACTAGACTCGCCAAGCAGCCGCAGAACGACGAGGCGCAGGTCCTCGCCCTCGAGACGTTCGACATTTCCCCTCACCTGCGTTGCTCCAGGAGATGCTTGTTGATCGACGCGACCTGGCCGCCCAGGCCGGACACCATCTTCTCGATGCCGTCGAGCGAGGCGCGGATTGCCTTCATGTCGCCGCGGGCCTCGGCGACGCTGCGTGAGAGCGCGTGGAACTCGCGCGCCTCGGGCAACGCCTCCACGATCCAGCCGAGCCGCACCTGCTCCTTCTCCACCGCCTCCAACCGCACCGCCAGCTCCTTGATGGCGCTCGCGCCGCCGTCATCCCCGCCAGCGCGTGCCTGGGCCGCCGGGCCGCCAGTGCCAATCACCCCCAACCGCTGAAGCGCAACCGCCACGCCACCGAGCAGGATCACCACGGCGGCGACGCCGCCAAAGGCCTGCCAGGCCTGGGGCTCGATCATCGCACCACTCCTATTTGAGGCGGCCGGGTAGGAAGGCGCGCTCGCCGAACCACCACATGCCGGCGGTCGAGGCCAGGAACACCACAGACACCACGATGTACTCGACGAGCTCGAGCGCAGTATCGACGCCGAGGACCTCGAGCGTGCCTTCCTCGCCGCCCAGGACCGCCAGCAGATCGCCGAACATCCACACCACGATGGCGAGCAGCGCGGTGGTCAGGAACGGCCGAAAGAGGGTCCGCACGGCTCCCACCCACTGCCAGCGGACGGTCTTGCCAGCGGCGATCTGGTCTTCGTAGCTCGTGACCATGCCGGTCTCGCGGGCGGCCGCCTCCGCGATCGCCAGTTCGTTCTCGGTCTCGGCGCGGCCCGCCTCCAACTCCATTCTGTGCAACTCGATTGAACGAGCGTGCTCCTCGGCGCGGAACCGGCGCTCGGCCTCGGCCTTTCGGCTCTCGCCCCAGATCTGGCGGCGCAGGGTATCACGGTGCGCAGCCCTTCGAGGCGGGGTATCGCGGAGGAACCGCCCGGCGCTTACAAAGACGTGACGGCCGTAGTAGACTTGGCCGACCACGCGCAGTTGGCCTGCAAACTCGCGCACTTGCGGCCCGTCATTTGCATAAAGGGCTGAAGACGTGCCGTTCGACCATTCCACGATCCGGACAATCCGCCCGGCTCATTTCTCAACGTTGAGGTGACGATGCAGGTTCCCTTGCAGATCAGCTTTCGCAACATGGACCCTTCCGAGGCGGTCGAGGCGCGCGTGCGCGAGAAGGCGGCCAAGCTCGAGCGCTATTTCGATCGGATAACGAGCTGCCGCGTCATCGTCGAGGCGCCGCATCGCCATCGCCGCAAGGGCAAGCTGTATACCGTGCGAATCGACCTGACGGTCCCCGGACGGGAATTGGTCGTCACCCGCAACAAAAATGACGATCACGCCCACGAGGACGTTTACGTCGCCGTCCGGGATGCGTTCAGCGCGGCGGCGCGCCAGCTCGAAGACCACGCCCGCAAAGCGCGCGGCGATGTAAAGACCCACGAGACGCCGCTGACCGGGAAGGTGACACGGCTGTTCCCACAACAGGGCTATGGCTTTGTCGAGTTGAGCGACGGCCGCGAGATCTACTTCCACGAGAACGCCGTCGTTGGCGGCCAATTCGAAAAACTGGAAGTCGAGAACGAGGTGCGGTTGGTGATCGCCTACGACGAGAGCCCGCACGGGCCGCAAGCCAGCACCGTGACGCCGATCGGCAAGCACCATATCGTCGAATAGCGCGCCAACCGATCCTCCGCCGCGCCGGTAGGCCGTCGTGACCACGGGGCCGGGATTACGGCGCAGCCTCAATCTGCCGCTGTTGACGCTGTACGGCCTCGGCACGACCATCGGCGCGGGGATCTACGTGCTGGTCGGCGAAGTCGCGGGGAGCGTCGGCACACTCGCCCCGGTGTCGTTTCTGGTCGCGACCGCGCTGGTCGCGTTCAGCGCATTCTCCTTCGGCGAGTTGGCAGCGCGGATTCCGAAAAGCGCCGGCGAGGCCGCGTACGTCCGCGAAGGCTTGAACCTGCCCAGACTGGCGACGGTGACAGGATTGATGGTGGCGCTGGCCGGCATCGTGTCCGCGGCCACGATCATCAACGGTTCGGCCGGCTATGTGTTGGAGTTTGCCAACTGGCCACCGTGGTTGGTGGTGGTCGTCGCAGGTTCCTCCATCGGCGTGATCGCCGCATGGGGCATCCTCGAATCGGTGACCATCGCGGCCATCATCACGGTGGTCGAATGCGGTGGCTTGTTCGCCGTGCTCGGCGCCGCGCAATACGGTGGGATCGATCTGACGGGACGCTGGCGGGAGCTGGTGCCGCCGGCCGAATTCGCTGCCTGGGGCAGCATCTTCAGCGGCTCCGTTCTCGCGTTCTATGCCTTCATTGGCTTCGAGGACATGGTCAATGTCGCCGAGGAAGTGAAGGACATCGAGCGCACGATGCCGCGCGCCATCACTCTTACGCTGATCGCCACGGCCATATTGTATATAGCGATCGTCAGCGTCGCGGTGCTGACCGTATCGCCCGGCGAGCTCGCTCAAAGCCGTGCGCCGCTGGCGCTGGTTTTCGAGCGCGGCGCCGGCGTCTCGTCGGGTCCATTGAGCCTCATTGCGATCGTCGCCACGCTGAACGGGGCGCTGATCCAGATGATCATGGCGGCGCGGGTTGTCTACGGGCTCAGTGCACAGGGCGCACTGCCGGCGGTCGTTGCCGCATCAATCGACGGAGCCGCACGCCGCTCATCGCCACCGTCGCCGTCGCCATCGCCATCGTGACGTTTGCGCTCCGGCTGCCGCTTGCGACTCTGGCTGAAGCGACGACGATGATCACCCTGGCCATATTCTCCCTGGTGAACGCCGCGTTGTGGCGGATCAAGCGACGCGACCCGGCGCCGCAAGGGATCGCGGTGGTGCCAATCGCGGTTCCTCTAGTCGGCTTCATCATCAGCGGCGCGTTCTTGTTGCTTCACGTTACGCGGCGTCTGATCGAATGAACGGCTCGGCGGCAGCGCGGCGAGAACCGGAAAATCCGTCCGCTACGGCGCGCACGACTCGCTGAGAGAATATTGCGGCGGCGGTCGTCTCGCTTGCCAGCGACGCAACTTGCAACTAAACCTGCGCATCACCGATTCGATTGCATCGAACTTTGTCGTCCGTCTGTCGCTTCGATGAGGCCTCGGTATCGGTGATGACACGCCGCATTGAATTATTCGTCACGAGGCCAAACAACTTCGCAGCGATGAGACATCGAGTTGCATCGAGTCCAATTCGGTTCGAAATGCCGAAGTCCGCAGGGTGATGAAACTGTCACGATGACCAACCGATGCCACCGTAGTAACCATTTAGTAACGCCTGTCCCATATGGAACCGAGTGGACCAACCCATCGAGGTAACACTTCTTCCCCTGACTTGGAGGGACCACAATGCCAGTTGCTAAGCGTACCACCCGAAAGACGGCCAGCGCTTCACGTAAGCGCACCGCCGCCAAGCGTGCCGTCAAATCCCGTGCAAAGCCGTTGGCACGCACGGTGAGCCGCGTGTCGACACGCGCAAAGAAGTCGCCGGTGAAAAAGACGGCGGCGAAGAAAACGACTGCTCGGCGGACGTCGCGCGCCACCATGGCGAAGAAGACCGCGGCGAAGCGCACGGTCGCGCGTAAGTCGCCAGCGAAGAGGACCGCCGTCAAGCGGACGGTTGCGAAGAAGACCGCCGTCAAGAAGACCGTCGCCAGGCGCTCGGTCGCCAAGAAGACCGCCGCGAAGAAGACGACCGCGCGCAAGACAACTGCGCGTAAGACCACCGCCCGCAAGCCCGCGGCGCGGAAGACGGCCCCGAAGGAGACCACAGCTCGCAAGATCACTGCGCGCAAGCCCCCCGCCCGCAAGCCGGCGCGGAAGACGGCCGCCAAGAAGACGACCGCGCGCAAGACAACTGCGCGTAAGACCACCGCCCGCAAGCCCGCGGCGCGGAAGACGGCCGCGAAGGAGACCACCGCTCGCAAGATCACTGCGCGCAAGCCCCCCGCCCGCAAGCCGGCGCGGAAGACGGCGGCGAAGAAGACGACCGCACGCAAGACCACCGCCCGCAAGCCGGTGCGGAAGACGGCCGCCGAGAAGACGACCGCGCGCAAGACCACGGCCCGCAAGCCGGCGCGGAAGACGGCGGCGAAGAAGACGACTGTTCGCAAGGCCACGGCGCGTAAGACCGCCGCCAAGAAGCCTGCTGCGCGCGAGACGATGGCCAAGAAGACGATGGCCAAGAAGACAACGGCCAAAAAGACGGTCGCCCGCAAGGCGGCCAAAAAGCCTGCGAAGCCGAGCGCCCCTAGCCTGGTCGTCTATGACCGCTTTGGCAGTCGCAAGATCATCTAGTCACCTACCATCACCTGTTTTCGGTCGTGAGATAGCGGCGGGCCTTGGGCCCGCCGCCTCGCGTTTGGGCGTTCCCACATTTGCGGAGCGGTGCACGACTGCGCTAATAATCGCGCTGCACGAAAACCCAGCACGTTTCCATATCCGGTTCCGTGACCGTCGCCTCGACACAGCTTTTCGGCGCCCTCGACGCCTCGCCGTCGAAAGGCGCACGATTTCGCGCCGAACTTCACGCGCAGCGGCTCAGTTTTGCCATGGAGGCGCACAACGGATTGTCGGCCAAGATCGTCGAAGAAGTCGGCTTCGCCTGCATCTGGGCCTCGGGTCTAGCCATTTCGGCCGCGCTCGGCGTGCGCGACAACAACGAGGCCTCCTGGACGCAGGTCCTGGAGGTCCTGGAGTTCATGGCCGACGCCACGTCCATTCCCATCCTCCTGGATGGCGATACCGGCTATGGCAACTTCAACAATGTCCGCCGCTTGGTCAGGAAGCTGTGCCAACGCGGTGTCGCCGCAGTGTGCATCGAGGACAAGCTGTTTCCCAAGGCCAACTCCTTCATCGGCGACGGCCAGGCGCTCGCCGACATGGAAGAGTTCTGCGGCAAGATCAAGGCGGGCAAGGACTGCCAGACCGACCCGAATTTCAGCATCGTCGCCCGCACAGAGGCGCTGGTTTCCGGTCGCGGCCTCGATGAGGCGCTACGGCGGGCGGATGCCTATGAGGCGGCCGGCGCCGATGCGATTCTCATTCACTCCAAGGCCAAGACAGCGGACGAGGTGCTCGCGTTTGCGGCTCGCTGGCACAACCGCTGTCCGCTCATCGTTGTGCCGACGACCTACAGCGGCGTGCCGACCGAGCATCTGCACCGCGCCGGGATCGCCATGGCGATCTGGGCCAACCACAATCTGCGCGCGTCTATCGCCGCCATGCGGACGGTCTCGCAGCGCATACAGCGGCAGGAAAATCTGTTGGGCGTCGAAGGCATGGTCGCAAGCCTCGATGAAGTGTTCGCCATTAGCGATAACCGCGAACTGTATGAAGCCGAACGCCGCTACCTGGCGCCGGCCGGACGGCACGCCGGCGACGCGGTGATCCTCGCCGCCTCGCGTGGCGAGCAGCTCGGCGAGCTAACCGCCGAGCGACCAAAGTGCATGGTCGATATCCGTGGCGAACCCCTGCTGCGGCGGTTGGTCTCGACGATGCGCGAGTGCGAGGTCGGCGAAGTGACGGTCGTGCGCGGTTATCGCAAGGACGCCGTCGACCTGCCCACCGTCGACTATGTCGACAATGATGCGTTCGCCGAGACCGGGGAAGCAGCGTCACTGGCTTGCGCTGTCACCGCGCTTTCGGGCGTTGGCGTCATCAGCTACGGCGACATTCTGTTTCGGCGCTATATCCTGGAAAACCTACTGGCTGCATCGGGCGATATCGTGCTCGCCGTCGATGCGCATTGGCGCGACCATGCCGGCGCCGCCCCCGACCGGGTCCGCGATCTGGTCGCCTGCTCGCGCACGTTCAGCGGCGGCTACTTTGACGACGAAGGCGTGACGCTGCGCTCCATCGGTGACCCCGCGGCCGAGGCCGATGCCTGCGGTGAATGGATCGGTCTGGCAAAGGTTTCGCCACAGGGAGCGCGGCTGATCCGTGCCGAAATTGACGCCATGACGGCGGACGGATCGCTGGCAAAGGCCAACTTGCCCGAGCTATTCGCGCGCCTTATCGCGTCGGGCGTGCCCATCGACATCCTTTACGTGTCCGGTCACTGGCTGGATGTGAACGACGCCTTCGACCTGGCCGACGCGCGCAATTTTCTCTGACGATGCTGGAGGCCGGCGACTTCCTGCAGGCGGCGCGCACACGCGGCTTCGGATTCTACACCGGCGTGCCGTGCTCGTTCCTGACCCCGCTGATCAATCGCGTCATCGGCGCGAACGATATCCGCTATGTCGGCGCCGCCAGCGAAGGCGAAGCGGTGGCGATCGCCGCCGGTGCATGGCTGACCGGTGAGCATGCGGTCGTCATGTGTCAGAACTCCGGGCTCGGCAACACCGTCAATCCCCTCACCTCGCTCAACTTCCCGTTTCGGATCCCGATGTTGATGATCGTCACCTGGCGCGGTCAGCCGGGGATCAAGGACGAGCCGCAGCACGAACTGATGGGCCAAATAACGGGCTCGCTGCTCGAAGTCATGGGCATCGGGCATCGATCATTTCCCGACTCAAGCGAAGGTATCGATACGTCCTTGGCGGCGGCGGACGCCGCGATGGCTGAGACCGGGTTACCGTTTGCGCTCATCATGGCCAAGGGTGCGGTCCGCGATGAGCCGCTCGATGCACGACCGCCACCGGCGCGACCGGCTGGCGGCCGCACCGATCTGACGAGGGGCGGCGCCCGGCCCAGGCGCATTGATGTGCTGGAGCGGCTGCTGGCGTTGGCGCCCGAGACGGCGGCGATGATAGCGACGACCGGCAGGTGCGGGCGCGAACTGTTCACCCTCGCCGACCGCCCACAGCATCTGTATCAGGTCGGGTCCATGGGTTGCGCATCGGCCATGGGTTTGGGCGTGGCGCTGAACCGTCCGCCTCCGGTGTTGGTCCTCGACGGCGACGGCGCGGCGCTCATGAAGCTGGGCAGCCTGGCTACGATCGGCGCCTATGCGCCGCCGAATCTGGTTCACATCGTGCTCGACAACGGCGCGCATGATTCAACCGGCGGCCAGCCAACGGTGTCGGCGAGCGTCGACTTCGCCGCCGTGGCTGCCGCCTGCGGCTACGCTCACGGCACCGTCACCGACGAACTATCGGGATTCGCCACCGCGCTGGACTCGGCCTTGCGCACGCCGGGACCGCATATGATCCACATGCAAATCGCGCCGGGATCATTGCGCGATCTAGGCCGCCCGACCGTCGCGCCGCGCGAGGTGGCGCGACGGTTCCAAGCCTTCCTGGCCGGCAATTCGAGCACGTAGGATTGATTCAGGTCTGATTTTCGACGGGCGCCGCACTGCCAACGCCCATATCGTCCAAGCACTCGCCGACGGCAGCAACCGCTGCCCGCATTTGACCCTCATCGATGTCGCCGATGCATCCGATGCGGAAGCTGGGTGTCGCAGTGAGCTTTCCATGATAAATGAGAAAACCGCGCTTCGCCATGCCCTCGTAGAGGCCCTCGAAACCGAACCCAGGATCGGTGGGAAGGCGAAACGCGACAATGATCGGCGCCTGAACGGCGTCGGCGAGGACCGTTTCGAACCCCAGCGCGCGCATGCCGTCCACCAATGCGCGGTGGTTTCGCCGGTAGCGCGCGCCCCGGCCCGTTACGCCGCCCTCGGCTGCATGCGCCCGCAGCGCTTGAGCCAAAGCCGCCACGGCATGGGTCGGTGGTGTGAAACGCCACTGGCCGGTTTTCTCCAACTCCCGCCATTGATCGTGGAGGTCCAGGCTCAAAGACGGCGCGTTACGCCGCGATGCCGCCAGCGATTCGGACCGCAGGATCGCGAACGCAAGCCCCGGCACCCCTTCCAGGCACTTGTTGGCCGAGGCGACGACGGCGTCGACGGCGGGCAATCCCGCATCGAGCGCGAAGGCACCGAAACTGCTCATGGCATCGACAATCAGACGGCGGCCCTCCGCGTGCGCGGCGGCGGCGACATCGGGCAACGGATTGAGCAGCCCGGACGACGTTTCGCAGTGGACCAGAGCGACGTGCGTGAGCGCCGTGTCGCGAGCGAGGGCGCGGCGCAGCGCCGCGCAATCGACCGGCTGATCCTCAGCCGTGCGAAGAACGGAAAACGACCGACCGATGCGGTGCGCGATCTGGGCCATACGCCGGCCATAGGCGCCGTTGTCCAAAACCAATAGCTTACCGCTTGGCGGCAGCAACGTTGCGATCGTCGCTTCCACCGCAAACGTGCCGCTGCCTTGAAGGGGAACGCACGTCATGTCCGCGTCGCCCTGCGCGATGGCGAGCAACTCCCGGCGAATTTCGTCGGTCAGCGCCAAGAACCGGCGGTCGCGCGAGCCCCAATCGCGCAGCAACGCCTGTCTGGTCGCCAATGCTGTCGTCAACGGCCCGGGCGTCAACAGAATCGGGTCATTTTCGCGGTCGGTCACGTCGTACCGGATTGGTGATCGACGGGAACAGCCACCCGACGGTGGCTCGTCATCATAGCCGCCCCCGAATCAATCACTTCCATCTGCGGGTGGCCTTTGGCAGGTTGGATACCACTTGGGGCCGCCATGCCAGTGCAGTGGGGGATCGGAGCGCGTGTGTGCACGCGTTCCCGGCGAAGGTAGCCACCCGGGGCGAGTATTCTGTGGGGAGCGACCGCATGGTTCGCCGTGGCTTGAGCGTTATTTTGATTTGCCTTGCTTCTTTGCAAACTGCGGCGCCCGCTGGCGCCCAGGCCGACCGCAACCCCCATCTGGTGGCATTGGGACTCGGCGCTTTCGACATCACCGACGACGACACGGCGGTTGAAGGCCGGATCGAGTTCCGGCCCGGCACCCGTATTCTGGATGGAGTGCCGGGCTTTCATGGCATCGGCCCCGTTGTCGGGCTGATGGCGAACGTCGATGGCGGCGTCTATGGCTATGGTGGGTTCTTCCTCGATTTTCGCTGGGGCGAGCACGTGCTGATCTGGCCCGGCGCAGCGGTCGGCGCCTATGAGGATGGCAACAGCGTTGACCTTGGCGGCGTCGTTGAGTTTCAGACCGGGCTGACGGTCGCGTACCAATCCGAAGACCAAAGTCATGTCGGATTCACATTCTCGCATATCTCGAACGCCGGCATCTATGATCGAAACCCCGGCGAAAACTCACTCTGGCTGAGCTACGCGATACCGCTACGCTCGGGATTCTAGCGCGTCATCCGGCATTTGCCGCGCCGCCACGGCGACACGGCGGCGACAAGGATCGACGCAGCCGAAGATGTATGAAGACCGCGAAGGTCGGCGCGCCGATGGCGGCCGCAATCAGGAGCGGCGGCGCCGCGCCCAGCCAGATCGCCACCGGCACGACCAGCATGGCGTCATCGGGATCGAAACCGCTCGCCCCTCCGAACCCCGCCGATCCTTGACCATGCCGGCGCTCCGCTTTCACGGTCAGCCAGAATACAAGGGCAACGGCGGCGCCAGCGACGGCGCCAAGAGCGATGGACCACTCGCCAACCGCGGTATCGCGCAAGCCCACGCCCAGACCGATGAAAATAGACGCATTGCAGGCGGCATCGACGACGAGGTCGTATTTATGGCCCCACGGTGAACTCTTGCCGCTTAGCCGCGCAAGTTCACCGTCGCTGCGATCGAGCAGCACCGACAGCACGAATACGCCCGCACCCAGTGCACGCCAAAACTCGCCGCCATGGGCGAGCGCCGCGGCTGCCGCAAGGCCGGTGACAAGGCGCAGCGTCGTCAAATGATTTGGCGTAAGCGGCGTATGAATAAAGGGCCGCACGGCCGGTCGTACCAAGCGATGCAGCCAGGTGTCGTGGCTCATCCGTCTGCGCCTGCGCGCGCGCGGATCTGAGCGATCCTTTCCTCGATTCGTGCGATCAAGCCGGCCACGCCCTCACGGCCAAGAATCGCGGCGTATTCGGAGCGGCGTACGGCAAGTTCGCTGTATTTAGCGTCCAGCAGAATGTCGACCACGCGCCAGGCACCGTCGGCCGCGCGCATCACGTAATTAATCGGCACGATTTCGCCGGACGCCTTCACCAGCCGATTCTCCACCAGCACCGAATTGCGCAATCCGGGCGTCTCGGCCAAGACTTCGAACGCCTCGCCGCCATAGCCATTGAACCGCTCGGCAAAGGTGGAAACACTTAACCGCGCGAAGAGCTCGATGAGCCGCGTTTGCCGATCCGCGTCGAGCGTGCGCCAGGGCCCGCCGACCGCGACTCGCGTCATCAACGGAAAATTGAACACTCGATTGGCGATCGGATCGATCAGTTCATAACGGCCGCCGAAACCTAGTGTCTCGGCGTTCTGCATCGCCTGCAACAGGGTCGCGTTGAAATCGTGGATCTGAGCGCTCGGCGTGCCATCCGCATCGGCAGCAATCGCCGACGTGGCCATTACGCAGGCTGCCACAACAGTAGTGGTTCGGTGCCGAATGAGTCCCAACATCGTTCTTGGCGCTATCGACCTCGGCGGTTTAATGTCGCGGCACCGCACGGTACCGCCCGGTGCGGGCGCGGATCATACTCGTTTCTCGCATGATTGTCGTTGAAGCCGTGCTGCCCGTTCGCGAAACCGACGTCTTAGGGGGATGATCGCACGCGCAATCAGCTCGTGGATCGACGTTCTGGCGCGCCTGGCGTGGCTGGTGGTTGCCGCCGCCGTCGGCGTTACCGCCATCGCGCTCAATTACACCGTGGCGCATCTTTCAATCAACACCGATACCACGGACATGATCGCCTCGGACGTGCCGTTTCGCCGCAATCATAGGGCATTCGTCGCGGCGTTCCCGCAATTTCGCGATACCATCGTCATCCTGATCGACGGCGCGGTGCCCGAAGACACCGCCGCGGCCGCCGACCGTCTCGCGGCATGGCTGCTCGACCAGGACGGCTTATACCGCGATGTCTATCACCCTGCCGGCGATGCGTTTTTTCAACGTAATGGCCTGCTGTATCTCGACATCGACGCGCTGACCGAACTCACCGACCGATTGGCGGCGGCAGAGCCGCTCCTGGCCACGTTAGCGCAGGACCCGAGCTTGCGCGGCCTGGCCGCCGTGATCGGGATCGCGGTCGAGGAATCCAGCGCCGATTCGGCGGCACAATTGGCCGACCTTTTCGCTGCCGTCGCCGCCGTCGCGCGCAGCCACGCCGATGGCAGGCCCGACAGGCTGTCGTGGGAGCGGCTGCTCGCCGGCGCCGGTGAGGCCGAAGACACGGCGCGGCAACTCATTGTCGTCCAGCCGGTGCTCGACTACGGCTCGTTTCAACCGGGAGCCGTGTCGCTAGCGGCTATTCGACAAGCCGCTGCGAGCCTCGATATCGGCGCGGAGCATGGAACGACGCTGCGGTTGACCGGCTCGGTGGCGCTCGATCACGAAGAGCTGCAAAGCGTCGAGATCGGCGGCCGTACTGCGGGTCTGCTTTCGCTGGTTCTGGTCTCTGCGTTGCTGGTGATGGGCTTGCGCTCGCTGCGCCTGGTCTTCGCGGTGCTAGCGACCCTATTGATGGGCCTGGTCTGGACCGCCGCGTTTGCCACCTTCGCCGTCGGACAGCTCAATCTGATCTCCGTCGCGTTCGCGGTGCTGTTCATCGGTCTCGGCGTGGACTTCGGCATTCACATGGCATTGCGCTTTCGCGAGGAACGCGCGCGCGAAGCCGACCGTACGGCCGCGCTCGCCCGCGCCATGCGAGGCGTCGCTGGCGGCTTGACCTTGAGCGCCGTCGCGGCGGCGGCAGGGTTCTTCGCGTTTCTGCCGACCGACTACCGCGGGCTCGCCGAACTCGGCCTCATTTCCGGCGGCGGTATGTTCATTGCGCTGTTCGCCAGCCTGTCGGTGCTGCCAGCGCTGTTGGCGTTGCTCGGGCCCCCGGGCGCCGCATCGACGACGAACACCGTCGCATCGCGCTTTACCACCATCGTAAGTCGTCGTGCCAAGCCGATTGTCTGGGGCGCGGCGTGCATCGGCGTGGTGGCGGCCGCGACCGCGCCATGGCTGCGGTTCGATTTCAACCCGCTCAATCTGAAGGACCCGGCTACGGAATCGGTGGCGACATTCGAGGATCTCGCCGGCTCGCCGCAGACATCGCCGTACACGATCAGCGTACTGAGTCCCGACGTCGACTCGTCGGAGGCGCTGGCGGACAGGCTGGCAGCATTGCCCGAGGTTGATACGGCGCTGTCGCTGGTCAGCTTCATCCCGGCCGGCCAGGACGACAAGCTGGCGCTGATCGACGAGCTGGCGTTCTTCATGACACCCGTCGTGAGCGTCACCGCCCCGCTCGCGCCACTCGACGCCGACGAGCGTCGCACGGCCTTTCAGCATCTGAGCGAGCACGCCGCCAACGCGTCCGCAGGACAGACCCGGCTCGCCACGGCGGGTCAGGGGCTCGGGGCCGCCCTTTCCTCTTTGGAGCCCGACGATGGGCGCCTGGCGCAGTTCGAGCTCGGCCTCGTTGCGCATCTGCCGCGCGCGATCGAACGCCTTGCGACCGCCATGTCCGCCGCCCCGGTCACGGTTGCCGATTTGCCCCCATCCTTGCGCCAGCGCTGGATCGCCGCCGACGGCCAGACGCGGGTCGAGCTGCTGCCGGCCGACGGCGTGCGCGACAACAACGCGCTGCGGCGGTTCGCCGAGGCCGCACTGAGCGTCGCACCGAATGCCACCGGCACGCCCGTCATCATCACAGAGGCGAGCAAGGTCGTGATACGCGCCTTCCTCGAGGCATCGATCTTGGCGATCGTGCTGATCACTGCCATCCTGGCGATCGCGCTGCGGCGGGCCGCCGAGATCGCGCTGGTTCTGGCGCCTCTCGCGCTGGCCGCAGTGCTCACATGCGCGGCAGCCGTGGCGTTGGCGTTGCCGCTCAATTTCGCCAACATCATCGTGCTGCCGCTGTTGATGGGCCTGGGCGTGGCCAGCGGTATCCATCTGGTGCTGCGTCGGCGCCAGGAGCAAGACGGCGCACAAGTCCTGGCGACATCCACGCCGCGCGCGGTCCTGTTCAGCACGCTGACCACCGTCGCCTCCTTCGGCAGCCTGGCGCTATCCGGTCACCGCGGCATGACCAGCATGGGCCAGCTGCTAACACTGGCGCTGGCGTTTACCTTGGTGGCAATGCTCGTGGTGCTGCCGAGCCTGATGGCGCGCGGCGACCAGCGACAATGAGAGCGGTGATCCTGTGCGCGGGGATGGGCAACCGACTAGCGTTGCCCGACGGAGCGCCCAAGGTGCTGCTGCGCTTCGGCCCGCACACTCTGCTCAAACGCCATCTCCGAATCCTGCGCGGCTGTGGGATCGCGCGGATCGATCTGTGCCTGGGCTATCGAGCCGAAACCATCATCGACGAGCTCGACCGGATGGGCAGCATTACGGGCGTAGGGCGTCATTTGAACCCCGATTTCGCGCAAGGCTCGGTCGTCTCGCTGTGGACAGTGCGTGACATCCTGCGCGGCGGCGACGACATACTGTTCATGGACGGCGACGTGCTTTACGACCAGCGGCTGATGCGCCAACTGTTGGAGGCGTCGCAAGCCAACTGTTTCGCCATGGACAGAGCACTGGAAGCCGGCGAGGAGCCAGTAAAGCTGTGCCTCCAGGAAGGACAACTGGTCGACATCGGCAAACAGCTGCGGCCACCGCACCGCCCTTCGGGCGAGTGGATCGGTTTCGCCCGGTTCGCGCCGGCGGTCGCCGCCGACATAGCGGACGCCACAGATCGCATCGTCGCCGCGGGACGTCGGGACGCAGTCTACGAGGACGCCTTTCGCGACGTTCTGTTTGCCGCCACGCCGGGTGTTTTCGTGGTCGAGGACATCAGTGGCGTGCCGTGGATCGAAATCGACTTCCCCGCCGATCTCGAACGCGCGCATGCCGACATATTTCCGCGGCTTGTGCCGTTGCCGGAGTGACTGTTCTCGTCACTGGCGCCAGCGGCTTCGTCGGCTCCGCCGTCGCACGCCGGCTGCTTGAGCGGGGCGCGACGGTGCGCACGCTCGTTCGGGCCGAGAGCGACCGCCGCAACGTCCACGGCTTGGGCGTCGAGGTCGCAACCGGCGACCTGCGCGATCGCCGCTCGCTCGAAAGCGCGTGCGCCGGCTGCGAGGCGCTGTTTCACGTCGCCGCCGACTATCGCCTGTGGGCGCGGCAGCCACAGGAGCTTTACGAAACCAACGTCGTCGGGACGCGCGCGATCATGCTGGCGGCACTGGCGGCGGGTGTGCGCCGCGTCGTCTACACGAGCAGCGTGGCGACGCTGGGCGCCCGCGCCGATGGCGCGCCCGCCGATGAGGAGACGCCGGTGGCCCTGACCGACATGATCGGCCATTACAAGCGTTCGAAATTCATCGCCGAGGACGAGGTGCGTCGACTCATCGCCGCCGAGTCGCTGCCGGCGGTGATTGTCAACCCGTCGACGCCGGTCGGCCCCCGCGACGTCAAGCCCACACCGACCGGCCGGCTGATCGTCGAGGCCGCACGCGGCCGCATCCCGGCGGTGGTCGATACGGGACTCAATGTGGCGCATGTCGACGATGTCGCCGAGGGCCATGTGCTGGCGCACGACCGCGGCCGCGTCGGCGAGCGCTATGTCCTTGGCGGCCAGGACATGACGCTCACCGAGATCCTGACCACGGTCACCGCGATGGCTGGCAGGAAACCGCCGCGGGTGAGCCTGCCGCATGGCGCCGTCCTGCCGTTCGCCTATCTTGCCGAGGCCTGGGCGCGCTTGTCCGGCGCGGAGCCATTCGCCACGGTCGATGGCGTTCGCATGGCGAAGAAACGCATGTTCTTCTCATCGGACAAGGCCTCAACGCAGCTCGGCTACCAGGCCCGTCCGGCCGAAGCCGCCCATCGCGACGCCGTGGAGTGGTTTCGCGACCAGGGTTACCTGGGGTGAGGTCCATCAAGGGCCACGCGGCCTGGCTGGGGCTGGCGCTCGGGGCCGCGCTCTTCGCCGTGGTTCTGGCCTTCGCAGGCATCGGCGACGTCCTGGGCGTGTTGTCCGAGGCCGGCCTGGGATTGCTGGCGGTTGCTGGCGTGCACTTGATTGTTATCACACTGGATACCGCTAGCTGGTGGACCCTGCTGCCAAACCACGCTCGCCCTGGGTTCGCGCGGCTGGCGGCACTGTGGTGGGTCGGCGCCGCGGTCAATGCGCTGCTTCCGGTGGCGCATGTGGGCGGCGAACTTGTGCGGGCGCGCCTTCTGACGCGCACCGCGACCGGCGCAACCGGCGCCATCGCCGGCGCCAGCGTTGTCGGCAGCCTCACGATCGCCGTTCTCACGCTGATCCCTTTCGCGGCCATCGGCGCGGTCCTGCTCGGCCATGTCGCTCCGCTGTCGGGCGGTGCCGGCGGCGCGATCGCGGTCGGGCTGGCCGCTCTTGGCATCATGATCGGCGGGTTCTACTGGGCGCAGCAAACCGGCCTGTTTCAGCGCTTGGCGCGACTGATCGAGCGCGTGCCTACCGGTAAGGCGTGGCTGGCGCTCAGCGGCGGGGCCGGCGCGCTCGATGACGCGCTTCGCGCGATCTACGCGCGACGCGGCGCGGTGGCGCGGGCCGGCGCCTGGCGACTGGCCGGCTGGGTCGGCGGCGTCGGCGAGGTCTGGTTCGGACTGGCGGCGCTCGGCCACCCGGTCAGTCTCGCCGAGGCATTCGTATTGGAAAGCCTGGCCCAGGCGGTCCGTGCGGCGGGCTTCGCCATTCCTGGCGCACTGGGTGTGCAGGAAGGCGGGTTCATGGCTCTGGGTGTCCTGGTCGGCTTGCCCGCCGAGGCAGGCATCGCCATGTCGTTGGTCAGGCGCGCGCGCGATCTGGCGTTCGGATTGCCGGGGTTATTGTACTGGCAGATGCTGGAAGGCAGGTCGTTTTTGCAGCGGCGGCCGGGCCGCAACAATGCCCGCGAAGCGGGGTGACATATCGTCGGCGCGACACTAGGTTCTTGCCCGTGGCAGATCGAAGCGAGTCGATGACAATTGTCGAGCATCTTGCCAAGCCGCGCTTGCGCGTGACCCTGGCGACGCCACGGGGCTTTTGCGCCGGCGTCGAGCGCGCAATCGACGTGGTCGAACGCGCCTTGGAGCGGTTTGGCGCCCCGATCTACGTGCGCCATGAAATCGTGCACAACAAGCGCGTGGTCGACACGCTGCAGTCGAAGGGCGCGCGATTTGTCGAAAATGTCAAAGAGATCCCGGTCGGCGCGGTCGCGATCTTCAGCGCACATGGCGTCGCCGAGCGGGTGGAAGCAGATGCCAAGGGCCGCCGGCTGCAAGTCATCGACGCAACCTGTCCGCTGGTCAGCAAGGTCCATAAGGAAGGCAAGCGCTACGCCGGCAAGGGCTTCGAAGTCGTCCTGATCGGCCACCGCGGCCACCCGGAGGTGGAGGGCACAATGGGCCAGATCCCCGGGCGCGTGCATCTGGTCACCTGCGTGGAGGACGTGGCGTCGGTCGAACCCGCCGACACCGCGAAGCTCGCGTTCGTGACCCAAACCACGCTCAGCGTCGACGACACGCGCGGCATCATCGTGGCGCTGCGCGAGCGCTTCCCGGCGATCGTGGGACCGGATCTGCGCGACATCTGCTACGCCACCCAAAACCGGCAATCTGCGGTGCGCCTGCTCGCCGACGCGGTGGATCTGGTGCTGGTGGTCGGGGCCGGCAACAGCTCAAACTCGAACCGCCTGCGCGAGATCGGCGAGGCTTCGGGCGTCCCCGCCTATCTGGTGGAAGACGCCACCGCGCTCGATCTGGATTGGCTCGACGGGATCGCGTCCCTGGGCATCACGGCCGGCGCCTCCGCGCCGGAGGAGCTGGTGCATGAGTTGGTGGAGAGGCTGCGCGCGCATTTCGACATCACTGTCGACGAATTGAAGGGGGTCGAGGAAACCGTGCGGTTCCGTTTGCCGCGCGAACTCCGCGACTCGCCGCGACAAGCCGCCGCCGGCGCCTGACGCTTAGGAGACAGATATGGCCGTTCCCCTGCGCCAGCAGATTCGCGTCGGGGCCTACATTCTAAAGCAACGGCTGCTGCGCCGGCAGCGCTATCCGCTGGTGCTGATGTTGGAGCCGCTGTTTCGCTGCAACTTGGCCTGCCCCGGGTGCGGCAAGATCGACTATCCGGATGCCATCCTCAATCGCCGCCTTTCGGTCGAGGACTGCGTGCAGGCAGTCGAGGAGTGTGGCGCGCCGGTTGTATCCATTCCCGGCGGCGAGCCGCTCCTGCACAAGGACATCGGCCGCATCGTCGCCGAGATCGTCAAGCGCAAGCGCTTCGTCTACCTGTGCACCAACGCGCTCTTGCTAAAGAAGAAGCTGCATCTGTTTCAGCCCAGCCCCTATCTCACTTTTTCGGTGCACCTCGACGGGCTGGAACGAGAGCACGATCGATCGGTCGATCAGTCGGGCGTCTTCGACCGTGCCACCGATGCCATTCGCACGGTGCGCGCAGCCGGCTTTCGTACCACGGTGAACACGACACTTTTCGACAACGCCTCGGCGGGCGACGTTGCCGACTTTCTCGACTTCGTCAATCGTGACCTCGACGTCGAGGGCGTGACGATCTCGCCCGGCTATGCCTATGAGCGGGCGCCGGATCAGGAGCACTTCCTGACCCGCGCGCGCACCAAGCAATTGTTCCGCGACGTTTTCAAGCGCGGCAAGGGCAAGGGCTGGCGGTTCTCGCAATCGACCTTGTTTCTCGACTTCCTGGCCGGCAACCAGGCCTATCACTGCACCCCTTGGAGCAATCCGACGCGCAATATTTTCGGCTGGCAACGGCCTTGCTACCTGCTGAACGAAGGCTACGCCGACAGCTTCGCCGCCTTGATGCAGGAGACGGCGTGGGCCACCTACGGCACCGGCAATTACGAAAAATGCGCCGACTGCATGGTCCATTGCGGCTACGAGGGATCGGCGGTCACCGACACGGTGCGGCATCCGCTGAAGGCGCTGGGCACGCTCATCAAGGGCATTCGCACCGATGGGCCGATGGCGCCGGAAATTCCTCTGGGCGGCCAGCGCAAGGCAGAGTTCGTGTTCGACAAGATCGTCGCCAACGCGACGACGTCAGGACAGAGCGAGAAAGCTCCCGCCCGAACCGCCGACGAGGCTGCGTAGCGAGCGCAGCCCGGCCCGCGCGTGGACACTCAGCCGCCATAGCGCCGGCAACTCGCCCGGCGCCGACATCGCGCCAGCAAGCACGCGGCCCAATTGCGGGCGGCCGTCCTGACCGATTGCATTCAACGCCGCGCCGGGAACGTCGTGCGTCGCCGGATCCGCAATCGCGCGCACCGCCAAGACGGTAAGCCCCGCGCGACGAGCGGCGACGGCCGCGACGTGGCTTTCCATGTCAACGGCCACAGCGCCGGTCGCGTCGCAGAGCCGCGCCTTGACCGAAGCCGTGGCGACGATTGTGTCGCTGCCGACGATGGCGGCAACGCGCACCGACAGGCCGCAGGCGTTGGCAACCGCCACCACGGTTTCGCGCCAAGCCGGGTCGGTGGCGATGGCCTCGCCGGTCGCCAGGACAACCGTCTCGGCCACGATCAGATCGCCGGGTTTCAATCCAGGCGACAACGCTCCCGCCAGGCCGAAGCTGAGCAGCGCGGCGGCACCGCCGGCGATGAGTTCGTCGGCGACGATCGCGGCACGCGTGACGTCGGCGCCGGCGCACCCCACCAGCGGTCGCGGTTCAATCTTGCTGCTTGTGGCGAGGCTCGCCTCGACGGCCAGACCGGTCAGGACTCCGATCGGTCTCACATTCCGTATCGCGGGCGCTGCTCGGTGCCGGCCGATAGGTTGCGATAGCGGGCCAATGCCCACAACGGGTAGTAGGCGCTGTAGCCGTGATACTTGAGGTAGAACAGGCGGGGAAAACCCGTGCCGGTCCAGTGCGTTTCCTGCCAGTTCGCGCCCGTGCGCGGCAGTCGTTCCAAATAGCCGACACCGCGGCGCACGGCTAGGCTGCTAACCTCGCCCACCGCCATCAGACCGAGTAGCGCCCAGGCCGTTTGCGAGGCCGTGCTCGATTTCGCCGAGTCACGGCGATCGGCTCGATAGGATTCGCAATCCTCGCCCCAGCCGCCATCCGGGCGCTGGCACGACTTCAGCCAGTCGACGGCTCGCCGCACGCACGGCGAATTCGGGTCTTCGCCGATGGCGTTAAGCGCACACAGCACCGACCACGTGCCGTAGACGTAGTTTACACCCCAGCGTCCGAACCACGAGCCGTCGTCCTCTTGCTCGCGGCGCAGGAACGCAAGGGCGCGCTGCACCGCCGGGTGCGAGCGATCGAAGCCGATTTGCGCAAACAGGCCGAGACAGCGCGCGGTCACATCGGCGGTCGGCGGATCGAGCAACGCGCCGTGATCGGCGAACGGGATGTTATTGAGATAATAGTGCGTGTTGTCGGCGTCGAATGCTCCCCAGCCGCCGCAACGGCTCTGCATGCCGACGATCCAGTCGACCGAGCGCTGGATCGCATCGCTGTAGCGCTCGGGGTCAGCGCGATGGAGCGCCATGGCCACGGCAGCCGTATCGTCGACGTCACTGTAGTAGGCGTTGCGGTACTGAAACGCCCAGCCGCCTGGACTTAGATTCGGCCGCCGCCACGACCAATCACCGCACACGTCGCGGATTTCACGCTCGACCAGCCAGTCGCCGGCTGCCTGCATCGCCGGCCCGGTCCCGGGTTCACCAGTCTCGAGCAGCGCGTGCATGGCCAGGCACGTGTCCCAAATCGGCGACAGGCACGGCTGACAGTACAGGTGGCCGTCATGCATGGTGAGCAAATTGCGCATCGCTTGGATCGCGGTCGCCATGGGCGGCGCGTCTCGCGTGCAGCCCAGCGCATCCAGCGCCATCACCGCATTCGCCATCGCCGGAAAGATCCCTCCCAGCCCGTGTTCACCGTTCAGGCGCTCGGTCATGAAATCGGCGGCGGCCTTGAGTGCACGGCGACGGATCGCGGTCGGAAAACGCGGCTCGACAACGCGCAGCACCCGGTCCAGCCGCAGCAGCCAGTCGCCCAGGCGCGAGCCCGTGTGGTTGACCAGATAGTCGCGGACCTGATCCGGCGGCGTTGCGAACAACTCTGCTATGCCGACGCCGCCGGGGTTGCGCGCCATCGCATTCGTCGCCCGCAGGATCAGCATCGGTACGATCACCGTGCGCGACCAGTATGACACCTTCGACAGATGGAACGGCGACCAGCGGGGCAGCAGCATGACCTCCACCGGCATGACCGGCACGGCGCGCCACGGCACCTGGCCGAACAGAGCCAACGCCGTTCGCGTGAACACATTCACACGTTCGGCGCCGCCGAGACGCAAGATCGTCTCGCGCGCACGCCGCATATGCGGTTCATCCGGATCGTCGCCCGCCAGCTTCAGCGCGTAGTAGGCCTTAACGCTCGCCGACAGGTTGGGTGCACCGTCGGCAAACAGCGGCCAACCGCCATCGCTCTGTTGGAGCGCGCGCAGCGTGCGCGCCAGCCCGTCCTGCTCGGCGGCGTCGATAACACCCAAATAATGCTGCAAAAGGATGTACTCTGCAGGGATGGTCGCGTCGGCTTCGAGCAGAAAAACCCAGTGCCCATCGGAGCGCTGACGCGCCGCCAAGCGCAGGCGCATCTCATCTGCAGTGTCCAGCAGATGCGTAGCGTCTCCGAGGGCGCCGCTGCGGCTCGATTCGGCAACCGGCAGCGGGTTCTGAAAGCGGCTCAGCGATGCACTGCTATCTTCCATCGAGCGTCCATGCTGTGTCGAAGCATACAGGATATCTCAACGACTCAGATGCAAGCAAAGTGGATTGGCGAAAATTAGATCAGACCGTGGCGTAGCACGATCCACAGCTTCTCCAGGTGTGGCACAGCAACCCGCCGGCCGATATCGCTCCAGCCCCGCTGCTCCAGACGGACCAGTACGCGTACATACATTTCCATCATGACGATGCAGGGCCGCAAGCGTCGGCGATCGGCATGGCCAAGCAGCGCACGGACCCGGGCGAACGCCTCGCGCGCCTGTCCGGCGACCTCTGAGCAGACACGCGGCAGATTGGGGTGCGCCAGAACGGCCGCCGGCGTGGTCGGGGCGATGGCATGGGCGGCCAGCCGTTCCCTTGGCAAATACAGACGCCCCCGCTCGCCGTCTTCGGCCATATCCCGCAGGATGTTGGTGAGCTGAAGCGCCCGGCCCAGTTCGACCGCGATTTCATCCGCCGCCGCACCATCGGCGCCGAATATGCGTACTGACAACAAACCGACGGCTCCGGCGACGCGCCGGCAATAGGCATCCAGATCCGCCTCCGTCGGCGCCACCATGTCGCCGTCGAGGTCCGTCGCCATGCCGTCGATAATCGCCAGAAATTCCTCTTGCGGTAACACATGCCGCGCAACCGGCTCGGCCAGCGCACGACCGATGGGCGTACTCGGCGTACCCGCATACAGGCGATCGATCTCGGTCCGCCATGCGTCGAGACGGTCGCGGCGTTGATCGAGGTCGCCGGGCGCGTCGGCGATGTCATCGACCTCGCGACAGAAGGCGTACAGGGCGTACATCGCGGCCCTGCGGTTGGCCGGTAGCAGGCGCATGCCCCAGTGAAATGTGGTGCCCGAGCGCTTGACGATGTCACGGACATGACTGACGGCCGCGGCGTCGGGCGGCCAGATGCTGGCTTCGGTCATGGCGGGTGCGGCCACGGTATCAGCCGGGCGGCGCGGCGCGCAGCTGACGGCCAATACCGGCAAACCGTCGCAGCAGCGAAGCCCCGACGCCGACCGCGGCCTGCAGCACGAACGCGCCCTTCGAGGCTGCGACCCGCCCGGCCAAGGGATCGCCGACGCGCAGGAGCGCGCTCAGATCGCGCGCCAACCGAATGATGGCCGCCGACTCCATGGCCAGACGGTGGCTCGCCAGCCGATCGGGCAGATCGGCGGCGCGCATCAACAGCCCATCAGTGGCCGCCAGGCAGTGATCGAGCACCCGACGCACCCGCACGTCCGTGTGGGTGCGCCCGAGCGCGTCAACGCCGAGACCCTCGGCTTGCAGCCAGTCTTGCGGCAGATAGACCCGATCCAACCGCGCATAGTCGGCCTTCACGTCCTGCAGGTGGTTCAATACCTGTAGCGTGCTGCAGAGCGCGTCGGAGGCCGAGTAGCCCGACCGGGCTTCGCCATGGAGGTCGAGCAGGAATCGGCCCACAGGGTTCGCCGACAATTCGCAATAGCCCATCAGATCCGTCCAATCGGCATAGCGCAGCTTGGTGGCATCCTGCTTGAACGCCGCCAACAGGTCCACGCCGTGCCGCGTCGTGACGCCCGTCGCCGCCAGGCTGTCGGCCAACCGATGCGCCTTGGCCAACGCCGGGTCGTCATCGCGGCCCAGCAGCGCCGCCTCGAACCGATCCAATCGAGCGATCTTATCATCCGGCGCCAAGTCCCGGTTGTCGGCAATGTCGTCGGCGGCGCGCGCGAACGCGTAGAAGGCGGCCACGTGCGGTCGCAGCCTCGCCGGCAGCAGCCAGGATCCGACCGGGAAGTTCTCGTCGCCGGTGCCCTTGCCGGTAGGTGTTTCAATCGCCTCAGCCGACATGTTCCTGCGCCCCGCTCGGGCCCAACCGCCCTTTCCAGGCGCCGCCGCGCCCGCGCCAATGTGCCCACGCCGAGCCGACGGTCATCATCACGTAAATCACCGCAGCCGCCGGAAGCAGCGGCCCGCGCCACGGCGGCTGATCATAAAGCCGCAAGGTCGGAGCGATAGCGGCCGCCATGAGTGCCCACGCTAAAAGCGCCGCCGCACCAGCCGGCGCTTGTTGGTGCCATAACCAACCGATCGCGATCATCGGCGGCGCGCCATACATCACGGCCATGCCGATGACCGTGCCCATCAATTGCCACGGCGATTGATCGAGCTGCGTTTAAGCGCTGCGGGTGACCATCCGCCAGATGGGCCCGAGTCCGTCGTAGCCGCGGACGCTTTCCGAATCGCCGGTGAGCCCCAGCCACAGCCGGCCGCCGCCGTCGCGTCCCCTCGCCTTGATCAGGCTCGCCAAGCCGCAGTCGTCGATCAGCGCTCCACGGATTTGCGCCAGTCCGCCTGCGCGTTCGAGAGCAGCGCGGCGCAGCAGGACGCAGCCGCCGGCAGCCGCAGCGGTCGAGCGGGACTGATCGTTCACCCAGGCGAACGGATAGAGCTTTTGGAAAAAGAACACGAACGGCGGGATCAGGAGGCGCTCCCACGCGGTGATGCAGCGCAGCATTACCATCAGGGACGCGAGGTCGAGATCATCTCGCTCTGCGAGTGCAACGAGGCGCCGAAGCGTGGACGGCACATGTGCTACGTCGGCGTCGGAGAAGATAGCGACGTTTGTTGGGCACGATCGCGGACGCCGATACGCCCTGCGCCAGCGCCCACACTTTGCCCGCCCAGCCGGCCGGCAGCGGATCGGATTGGATGATCGTCAGACGCCCACGTGCGGCCTTGCCGCGCGCGATCTCGTCGACCACCGTCGCCGTGCCATCGCCGCTGTGGTCATCGACGACGATGACCGACAGCGCCCCCGGATAGTCCTGCTCCAGCAGCATCTGCAATGTCCGACCGATCACCGGCGCCTCGTCGCGGGCCGGCACGACGGCAACGACGTCGGGCCAGTTCGGCGGCTCGGAAAGTTGGTTGGGCAAGCGACTATCGGCGCGCCAGAAACCGCCGCGCGCCGCCCGCAGATAGACCCAAATCGCACCGGCAAGCGCGGCAAGCGTCAGCAGCATCCGCCTAGACCTTGAACGCGTAGTTCTTGCCCGGCTCACGTTCGCAGTCGGGGGGATAGCTCATGCGCTTGTCGGCGTAGTAGTGCTCGCGGTGGTCGCCATCGGACCGCCGATTGTAGGTGAGATAAAGCACGCGCCGAGGTGCTGCGCTCATGTTGGGTGCAGAACGGTGCGGTGCGAAGGAATCAAACAAGATCACATCGCCCGGCGCCGTCGGATGGGGCACATACAGAGCAGGATCGACCTCGGCATCGCTCAGCGGTTCCCACATCCAGCCAATGAGCCCCTGCCGGTGCCGGCCCGCCGCCATCTCAAGACATCCGTTTCCAACCGTCGCCGCATCGATGCTGACCAAGGCCGTAATGTAGTACGCGGCGTAGCGGTCCCAGCCGGCTTGCGCATCCTGGTGCGCCTTGAACCCGTCGCTACCCGGTAGCTTGAAGTTGATCTTGTCCTTGAACAGGACCGCCGGTTCGCCGAACAATGCCTCGACGCAACCCATCAAACGGCGATCGTGCACGAGCGCATTGAACGCCGGGTGATAAAGGCAGAAATTCTCGATCCGCGACAGTACGCGCCGAGCCGGCTGCAGTCGGCTGTCCTCGTAGTACTTCATGTATTTGCCCGGCGCCTCCGGCCACGCCTGCAGCTCATCACAATACGACGCCAGGTCGCGCACAGCGGCCGCATCCAACAGCCCGTGTGCGCAGGCGAAACCGTCGCGCCCGAAGGCGGCGACGAGATCGGAGTGACTCAGGTCGGGTGTCGACAAGGTGACGCGTCAACGCCGATTGCAATACGCTGATGGGATGTTACGATGAATCGCTTGGTAAGAATATAGCGAACCGGTTTCGGACATAAACCACCTGCGGGGCGATGCCAAAACGCCACGCCAAACTCGACCGCATCGACCGTCGCATTCTCCTCGATTTGCAGGAAAACGGTCGCATGACCAACGTCGAGCTGGCACAGCGCGCCGGCATCTCGGCGCCGCCGTGCCTACGCCGTGTCCGGGCGTTGGAGGAGGCGGGGTACATCCGGGGCTTCCATGCCGACCTCGATCCCGCGCTATTGGGTTTCGAGGTTATGTTCTTCGCGGTCGTTGGGCTCTCCAGCCAATCGCAGCCGGTGCTGACCGCATTCGAGGACCTGGTCAACGGCTGGCCCGAAGTGCGCGAGTGCCACATGATTCGGGGCGGCGGCGATTTCCTGCTCAAGGTCGTGGCCCGCAATACGCCGCACGAGAACGACGTGACCACGCGCCTGACCGATGCGCCAAATGTTACACAGGTTTCCACATTTCAGGTCATCCGATCGGCCAAGGATGCGCCGGGCGTGCCGCTGGACGAGATGCCGGCGGCCGAGCCAGCCGCGCATGCTACTTGAATGCGACGCGCTTAATCTCGTAATAGCGGCTGCCGCGCGGACTTTCGACCTCGACGCTGTCGCCCTTGCGGCGACCGATGATGGCGCGCGCCAAGGGTGAGGTTACCGCCAGCCGACCCCGGTTCACGTCCGCCTCGATCTCGCCGACGATCTGGTAGGTGACCTTCTCGTCCGATTCCTCGTCGGCCAGGGTCACCGTGGCGCCGAAACGGATGGTGTCGCCGCCGGACAGGCGCGCGACATCGATCACCTCGGCGCGCTTTGTCATGTCCTCCAACTCGGCGATCCGCCCCTCAATGAAACTCTGGCGATCGCGCGCCGCATGGTATTCGGCGTTCTCCGCCAAATCACCATGCTCGCGGGCCGCAGCCAGGGCGCTGATCACGCCGGGCCGCTGGACCGTCTTGAGTTGTTTCAGCTCTTCTTGCAGCCGCTCGTAACCGGCCGATGTCATTGGTACTTTGTTCATTTCGACGCTTCTGACTGAAGTGTGCCGCTCGGCGACGGCGCAGCGCTCGGCCGCCCGACTCCGGCCCCAGGGCCGCGCGGCTCGACCGACGCCCTAAAATACGATTGCAGGGGCGCGACTTCAAGGCGACCTCGCGACAGCGCCTCGATCGCGGCGACGGTCGCGCGGGCGCCGGCGACGGTCGTGTAGTAGGGAACCCGCCGTGTCAGCGCCGCCCTGCGCAGGGTGTAGCTGTCGGCGATCGACTGCGCACCCTCGGTCGTGCACAGCACCAGCTGTATGCGGTCGTTGTGCAGCGCGTCGACGATGTGCGGGCGGCCCTCGAGCACCTTATTGACGGTGTCCACTTCCAGCGCGGCTTGGCGCAGATACGTCGCCGTGCCGCGTGTCGCGACGATGCCGAACTTCAGGTTGATCAATCTGGCGACCAGGTGTGTTATCGACGGCTTGTCACGGTCGCGCACCGACACGAACACCGTACCGCTCGCGGGCACGCTGCTGCCGCTGCCGAGTTGCGACTTAGCAAAGGCGAGCCCGAAATCGGCATCCAGGCCCATGACCTCGCCGGTCGATTTCATCTCCGGGCCCAGGATCGTGTCGACGCCGGGCAGCCGGGCGAACGGGAACACCGACTCTTTGACCGCGACATGGCCGGGCCGATCGGCACGCGCCGGCAGATCGAACTCAGCCAACCGAGCGCCGGCCATCAGGCGGGCGCCGATCTTGGCGATGGCGCGACCGGTCGATTTGGCGACGAACGGCACGGTGCGGCTCGCACGCGGGTTGACCTCGAGGACATAGACGTCATCCCCCTTGATCGCGTACTGCACGTTCATAAGCCCGACGACGCCGAGTTCGCGCGCCATCATAGCCGTCTGACGCTCGATCTCGGCGAGCACCGAATCGCTGAGCGAATAGGGCGGCAGCGAACATGCACTGTCACCGGAGTGGATGCCCGCCTCCTCGATGTGTTCCATGATGCCGGCTACGAAAACATTGCCCTCGGCGTCGGCGAGCGCGTCGACATCGACTTCGGTCGCATCCTGCAGATAGCCGTCGATGAGTACCGGGCTGGTCCCGGACACGCGCACCGCCTCGGCGACGTAGCGCAACAAACCGGCCTCGTCGTGGACAATCTCCATCGCCCGCCCGCCCAGGACATAGGACGGACGCAGCACCACCGGATATCCGACCGAGGCGGCGACGCGCTTGGCCTCCTCGGCGCTGGTGGCAACGCCGTTGGGCGGTTGGCGCAATTCAAGACGCGCCAGCATGCGCTGGAAGCGCTCGCGGTCCTCCGCCAGGTCGATGGCATCGGGCGTGGTTCCGAGTATGGGGATGCCGGCTTGCTCCAAGGCATGCGCGAGCTTGAGCGGCGTCTGTCCGCCGAATTGAACGATCACGCCCCTCAATGTGCCCTTGGCCTGCTCCAGTCGGCAGACCGCGAGCACGTCCTCGGCCGTCAGCGGCTCGAAATACAGCCGGTCCGACGTGTCGTAGTCGGTCGAGACGGTCTCCGGATTGCAATTGATCATAATGGTCTCGAAGCCGGCCTCCGCCAGGGCGAAGGCGGCATGGCAGCAGCAGTAGTCGAACTCGATGCCCTGGCCGATGCGGTTCGGGCCGCCGCCAAGGATGATCACCTTTTCGCGCTCGCTGGCGTCGGCCTCGCATTCCGCCGCCGTCATGCCGTCGCCCTCGAATGCCGAGTACATGTACGGCGTGCGGCTGGGAAACTCGGCGGCGCACGTGTCGATGCGCTTGAACACTGGCGTGATGCCAAGCGCCTGGCGCGCCGCCAAGACCGTCGCTTCCGGCACACCGGCGAGTTCGCCCAAGCGTTCGTCCGAGAACCCCATCTTCTTCAAGCGCATCAATCCGACCCCGCTGTCGGGCAGGCCGTGCTCACGGACCCCTTCTTCGGCCGCGACGATTTCGTCCAGCCGCTCCACGAACCACGGATCGAAGGCGGTGATAGCGCGAATCGTGTCAACATCCATGCCGCGACGCAGCGTCTCGGCGATGACCAGCAACCGGTCCGGCGTCGGCCGCGCCAGGGCCGCGCGCAGCGCGTCGCGGTCGAACTCGCCGGCGCGCGCGCCGGCGATCGCCACTTCGTTCAAGCCGGTCAGCCCAGTCTCCATGGAGCGCAGCGCCTTTTGCAGGCTTTCGGCGAAGGTGCGGCCGATGGCCATGGCCTCGCCGACCGATTTCATCGACGTCGTCAATAGCGGCTCGGTGCCCGGAAACTTCTCGAACGTGAAGCGCGGCACCTTGGTGACGACATAGTCGATCGTCGGCTCGAAACTGGCCGGCGTGACACCGGTGATGTCGTTGTCGATCTCGTCCAGCGTGTAGCCGACCGCCAGCTTGGCCGCGACCTTGGCGATCGGAAAACCCGTTGCCTTCGAGGCCAGCGCCGACGACCGCGACACGCGCGGGTTCATCTCGATGACGACCATGCGGCCGCTCGTCGGCTCGACCGCGAATTGCACATTGGAGCCGCCGGTATCGACACCGATCTCACGCAGCACCGCGATCGATGCGTTGCGCATGATCTGATACTCTTTGTCGGTGAGCGTCAGCGCCGGTGCGACGGTGATGCTGTCGCCAGTGTGGATCCCCATCGGGTCCACATTCTCGATCGAGCAGACGATGATGCAGTTGTCGGCGCTGTCGCGTACGACCTCCATCTCGAACTCTTTCCAGCCGAGCACCGATTCCTCGATCAGCACCTGACCGACCGGCGACGCGGCGAGACCGGCCTCGACGATGGCGAAGAACTCGTCGCGGTTGTAGGCGATGCCGCCGCCGGTGCCGGCAAGCGTAAAGCTGGGCCGAATGATCGCAGGCAGTTTGATATCGTCGATGGCGGCGCGCGCTTCATCGGACGAATGCGCCAAACGGCTGCGCGGGCAATCGAGGCCGATCGCCGCCATGGCGTCGCGAAAGCGCAGACGATCCTCGGCCTTATCGATGACGTCGGCGCGGGCACCGATCAACTCCACGCCTTCGCGCGAGAGCACGCCGGCGCGATCCAGCGCCATCGCCGTGTTCAGGGAGGTCTGCCCGCCCATCGTGGGCAGGAGTGCGTCGGGGCGCTCGCGCTCTATGATGCGGGTGACGACTTCCTCGGTGATCGGCTCGATGTAGGTGGCGTCGGCCATCTCCGGGTCGGTCATGATCGTGGCCGGGTTGGAGTTGACCAGGACGACGCGATAGCCCTCCTGTTTCAGCGCCTTGCAGGCCTGGGTGCCGGAATAGTCGAACTCGCACGCCTGGCCGATGACAATCGGTCCGGCGCCGATGATGAGGATCGACTCGATATCCGTTCGTTTGGGCATGAGAATCGCCGTGGGGCCATAGCACGGCCCCGCGGCAGTTGCCAGGAGCGACGGGTACGTCCCAGTTCGAACCAAGCGCTAAAGCGCTCGGGACGTCGGCCTTTTAGCGGGTCAAGCCTTCTTCAGATCGGATAACGCGGATCAGGCGTGACCGGTGACCGCTTCCCCCAGGAGCGGCTTCGCATAGAAGGACACCTCCAGCACCGAATAGTTTTGAATAAGCCGTTGCGTAATCAACTGCACCAAGTAAAGCCCGAAATTCGGGTTCTGATAGTAGAGCTGCAACACTCTTTCGTCGGTCATGCAGAGCAATTCGACATCGGTCTCGCAAATTGCGGTCGCCGTGCGTTCTTTGCTCGGCGAAAACATGCTGATTTTGCCCAACATATCGCCACTGCCCAATTTGAGCTCAATTTCCGCGACCCTGATTGTGCCATTGAGCACATAAATGAGCTCGTTCGCATGCTCGCCCTTGCGAAATAGGACCTGTCCGGCGTTGCAGTGCCGTTTCGTCATGAGCGGCAGCAATGCATCGAGCGAAAGGTCGGAACTGACCGCTGCGCGCATTTGCGCGATCGTTCGGCGGATCTGCACAAGATGGAATCCGTTAAGCACAAGCAATGAGCTGTGCAAAACCAGAATCGGCACCAATCCGTCGATCAAAGCATAAGTAATGAACGCGCAATTACTGATAGTTCCAGTGACTCGCAGCGGCACAATAGTTCTCATGTAGAATGTCGCGAAGACGAGCAACGCCGCCACATAGCCGGCGACCTCCGCAACTAAGAGCGGTTCCGGAAAGTTTTTGAGTCGTCGGAATCGGTTGTGTTTTATTGTCTGTCGCCTGTCCAACTGCTTTGGGGTGCCCGATGTGGAAGCCTGAACACCGCGCGGCCGCCGACCGTGGCCGGCTTCGCTATCCGAGTGATCTGACCGACGCCGAATGGGCGCTGATCGAGCCGCTGATCCCACCGGCGAAGCACGGTGGGCGTAAGCGGACGGTCGATGTCCGCGAAGTCCTGAACGGCATCTTCTACGTGCTGTCGACCGGCTGCCAGTGGACCGCGCTGCCCAAGGACCTGCCGCCGAAGAGCACGGTGTACGACTACTTCGACCTGTGGGAATGGGACGGCACCCTGGCTCGCATCCATCATGAGCTCTACGTGGCGGTGCGCGAGCGCGCGGGCCGCGAAGCCAGTCCGAGCGCGGCCATCATCGACAGCCAGAGCGCCAAAGCGGCGCAAAAAGGGGGGCGTCGATCGATCCGCAGGGCTTCGACGCGGGCAAGAAGCTCACCGGCCGCAAGCGGCACATCCTGGTCGATACGCTCGGCCTGATGCTGGGCCTCGTCGTGCATCCCGGCAACGTGCAGGACCGCGATGGCGCGGCCACACTGCTGCGCCGGACACGCCGGCTGTTTCCGTTCATCGAGGTGATCTACGCCGACGGCGGCTACCAGGGACCAAAGATGGCTGCCGTGGTGGCGAAGACCGGCGCCTGGCGGCTGGAGATCGTCAAGCGCAACAGCGTGCCGCGCTTCGAGGTGCTGCCGAAGCGCTGGATCGTCGAGCGCACCTTCGCCTGGATCGTCCGTTGCCGCCGGCTGGCGCGCGACTTCGAACGCCACGTCCGTTCTGTCGTCGCTTTCATCCACCTCGCCATGATCCGCATCATGCTGCGACGCTTGACCCGGCCAAGCCCTTGCTCGTGAATCTCTACTTCCCGGAACGGCTCTTAGACCTTGTCCATCATTTCACCGTGAGATTCCTAGTGGATTGATCGGAATGAAAGAGTCCGAATTGGGATTCCGTATTTTGCTGTGTTATGCGAATCTGGCGCATGCGCAGTGGAATCTCCTTCACCCTATCCGCCGGCGACCGTCAGCGATTGCGCGCGGTCGTCGCGGATCCCAAGAGCCCGCAGAAACACGTCTGGCGGGCACATATTGTCCTTCTCAGCGGCGAGGGTCTGGGCACCTCGGCGATCATGACCGAGACCGGCAAGTCCAAGACCTGCGTGTGGCGCTGGCAAGAGCGGTTCATGCACGAGGGTGTCGGCGGCCTGCTTCGCGACAAGTCCCGTCCGCCCGGCAAGGCGCCGGTCCCGCTCGATCGTGTCGCCGAGATCGTGCGCCTGACGCAGCAACCGCCGCCGTTTGAGGCGACCCACTGGACGTTGCGCGCGATGGCCAGGGCGGCCGGTATTGCCGCCTCGACGGTGCAGGCGATCTGGAAGGCTCACGGTCTCAGCCCGCACCGCTGGCGCAACTTCAAGCTGTCGACCGACCCTGCCTTCGCCGAGAAACTCACCGATATCGTCGGCCTGTATGTCGACCCGCCGGCCCATGCGGTGGTGTTGTCGATCGATGAGAAGTCACAGATCCAGGCGCTCGACCGCCGGTCTGCCGATGAAGAAGGGACGCGCCGGCACCATGACTACAAACGGCACGGCACGACCACGCTGTTTGCGGCGCTCAACGTTCTGGACGGAACGGTGATCGGCCAGAACATGCAGCGCCACCGCCATCAGGAGTTCATCCGCTTCCTCAACCGCATCGAGCGCACGGTGCCGGCGGACAAGGCCATCCACGCGATCGTCGACAACTACGCGGCGCACAACAAGGACAAGGTCCGCGCCTGGCTCGCCCGCCATCCGCGCTGGACTTTCCACTTCACACCGACCTCCTGCTCGTGGCTCAATGCCGTCGAGGGCTTCTTCGCAAAACTCACCCGGCGGCGGCTCAAGCACGGCGTCTTCCATTCCGTCGTCGATCTCCAGGCCGCAATCAACCGCTTCGTCCGCGAATACAATGCGGCCAACCCACAGCCATTCATATCGAAAGCCGACCCCGACGACATCATCGCAGCCCGAAACCGAGGGTTCCAAACGTTGGAATCAATCCACTAGCGGGCGCGCAGGCCGACGAGCATAGTCTCGGCGAGCGCCGGCAGATCGACGCGCGCCGACCAGCCCCAATCGTGGCGGGCGGCGCTGTCGTCGATGCTCTCAGGCCAGGAGTCGGCGATGGCCTGACGAAAATCCGGCTCGAAGTCGCAGCTGAACCCATCGACCCGCCGCGCCACTTCGGCGGCGAGTTCGCCGGCGCTGAAGCTCATCGCCGATACGTTGTAGCTGGTGCGCACCGAGATCGCGGACGCATCGGCGACCATCAACTCGACGGTCGCGCGCACCGCGTCGTCCATGTACATCATCGGCAATCGGGTCTCGGGCGTGACGAAGCAAGTGTAGCGACCGGACTTGATCGCTTCGATGAACATCTCCACCGCGTAGTCGGTGGTGCCGCCGCCCGAGTACGTTTTGTAGGTGATCAAGCCGGGATAGCGCAGGCTGCGCACGTCGAGGCCGTACTTCAGATAGTAGTAGTGGCACAAATGCTCGCCCGCCAGCTTGCTAACGCCGTATAGGGTCGTGGGCTCCAGTACAGTGCGTTGCGGCGTGTCCTGGCGCGGCGTCGTCGGCCCGAACACGCCGATCGAGCTGGGCCAGGAAACCTGATCCAGTTTCAGCTCGACCGCCAGATCGAGTACGTTCTTCAGACTGTCCATGTTGACCCGCCACGCCAAATGCGGGTTCTGTTCCGCGTCGGCCGACATCAGCGCCGCCAGATGGTAGATCGCCCCGACGTCGTGCTTGTCGACGACCGAACGCAGGGCGGCGCGGTCGGTGGCGTCGATCCGTTCGAAGGGACCGGCGTCGCGAAACTCCGGCGACGGCGTGTGCCGCCCGGCGGCGACGACATGGTCGGCGCCGACCCGCGCGCGTAGTGCCGGCGTCAGATCGGTGCCGATCTGTCCGGCCGCGCCGATGACCAAGATACGCCGCATCGATCGCCCCCCCACTGGAATGCAGCGGCGCGGACGCTATCATGGCGCGCCGGCACCGCGCCAGCGCAAGGAGGCCCATGAAAGCCATTGACGTGCCGCCGACCCGTCTCGCCTGGCGGGTGCTCGGTGCGATCTTTGCGTTGCCCGGCACGGCGTTGGTCGTCGTGCCTGGGCTCCTGGCCTGGCTTTCACGCGGCACAGGTTGGCAGGCGGCGTGGGCATCGCCGGTTCAGCCCTGGTTGTGGCTCGGCGTGGTGACGGCTGCGCTCGGAGCCGGCCTCATGGTCTGGACCATGACCGATTTTGCGTGCCGTGGTCGGGGCACGCCGGCGCCATGGGATCCGCCACAGCAACTGGTGGTCACCGGCCCGTATCGTCATGTGCGCAATCCCATGATCACCGGCGTCGGCCTGGTGCTGCTCGGCGAGGCCTGCATTCTCGGCTCGCTGCCGATCGCGCTTTGGCTTCTCGTGTTCGCAACGATCAACGCCGTGTACATGCCGGTGAGCGAGGAGCCGGGTCTGGAGCGGCGCTTCGGCGAGTCCTATCGCACTTACAAGCGCCACGTGCCGCGCTGGTGGCCGCGCTGGCGCGCCTGGTCGGGATAATTTGGCGGCAGTCAGGGTAGCAGGATATTGCTGACGATCTGGTTGGCGTTTTCAAGCGGCAAAGTGTCGAGGTAGGTGATCACGTCCGGAAGGTTGCCGAAAAGGGCCGCCAGTGCGCCGGGCGCGCCCGCTTGGGGTTCGACGTAGGCCAGGACAATGCCGCAAAGTAATGCACTAAACGTGCCCAGCAGAACGCCTGCCAGCTTCTGGGAAGCTGTAAGACATCGCGATGCCGGCATCAGCATCGGCCTAATCTGCAAAGTATCGGTGTCATGCTCACAGAAGACTACCGCAATTCAGCGGTACGATCCAGCGGCGGGTCCGCCATATGCCGGGTCATGCATTCATCGCCGGCGGCGCCATGAAATGTCGCAACCTCTCCCGGCGTTTCCAGCACGAACCGGCGGCCGCAGGCCGCCGCCAGCACCGTGCCGTCGTGCACGATCACACTCGTTGCGCCCGTTTCGGCGCCGCGAATTTCGAATGCCGTGCCGCGAATGCCGATCGTCGCCACCGGCGTATGGATAGCATAGCTCTCCTTCGGCAGCCGGCCTGAGACGAAACGCAGCACGCCACGCACGACACTCATGACAAAGCTGCTGTTGTCCGGATCGGGATCGAACACGAAGCGATCCAGCACAACGGAAGACTCGGGACCGAGAGAGAGTTTCGTCTGGTCCAGAAACGTCAGTTCGGTGGCGCTATTGTTGCCGGTCTCTATCAGCTCGTTGTGATAGATGTCGTCGCGCAGATCCAACTCGCGGCGCTCTGCATCCAACAGGCTGGTGACGGTCTTGACCACGATCGTGGTGTTGCCCACCGTCGGCACTTCACCGACTTGGGCGAGCGCCGGCGAAGATAGGACGTGCGCGGCCAGCAGCACCACTGGGACGCACAACGATGGCGCCCAACGGTTCGATTTGCCGACGAATGTCCCGATCATCGCTTCAAATGCCACAAATACACGCGCGTTCTCGTGCCCATGATCGCACGCCCGCTAGAATCGACCTCAACGATAGCAGTACGCCATATCGGCCACAAGGAACGCCCCGGCCCGGCCCGGACGCCAGGGCGTGCGCGGCTGACTACTTCGACAACGCCTCGTAGACGCCGTCCCAGTCGGCATCGGGCGGATCTGACTCGAACTCATCGAAGCGCTTAGCATAGAGGGCGTACGTGTCACCGAGGCCGAAGGCGCGGCCGGCTTGCTCACACTCGGCCCGCCTTGCACGTGCAACGGCCCAATCACGCCGGCGATAGGCGGCAATCATCTCGGCGTGCGGTCCGGCGATGGTGTCGAAATCGCCGCCGCCATTGAGGCGATCGGCCTCCAACAGGGCATAGATGCGCACCGGGATGGACTTGCCCTTGACGCGAATGAGGTCGAGTTCAAGCGCCGGAGATTCCGGCACCGCCGCCAACACGCTTTCGCCGACAATGGTGTCGACCCCATAGGTGGACGCCTCCATTTACCTCGTGAATTTTGCCTCGTTGTGATTCTCTACGGCGGTTCGGTTTGAGGAGGTATTGATGAGGCAGGCTGGTCTGTTCGGCTTACCGGATCATCTTCGAAAGCTTTCGGCGACGGGTGATCCGTTGGAGGTGCTGGCAAAGGTCGTCGACTTCAAGATTTTCCGCGCGCCGCTTGAGGCGGCGCTGGGCTATTCGGACGGATCGAAAGGTGGCCGCCCGGCCTACGATGCGGTGGCGATGCTCAAGGTTCTGATCCTGGCCGCGCGGCACACGGTGAGTGACGAGCGGATGGAGTTTCTGATCCGCGATCGCTTGAGCTGGCTTCGCTTCCTAGGCTTCGATCTCGGAGCGCCGACGCCGGACCGCAACACCATATGGACCTTTCGCGAGCGTCTGGTCCGGGCCGGGGCGATGGATAAGCTGTTTGCCGCCTTCGATGGCGAATTGCGCCGGTGCGGCTATCTGGCGATGGGCGGGCAGATCGTCGATGCGACGTTGGTATCGGCGCCCAAGCAGCGCCACAGCGATGACGAGAAGCGGGCGATCAAGGCGGGCAAGAGCGCGTCCGAGGTCTGGCCCGATCAGCCAGCCAAGGCGGCGCAGAAGGACACGGATGCGCGGTGGACGGTGAAGACCGGGCGGCGCAAGAACCCCGCCGGGTCGCAACGGCGCATGCCCGACATCGCGATCCCGGTGTTCGGCTACAAGAATCATGTCGTCATCGATCGGGCCTACGGCTTCATCCGCAGCTCGGCTGTGACCGATGCCGCCCGCCATGACGGCAAGATGTTGCGTCAGCTCGTCACCGGCGACAATCTGGCCGCCGGCGTGTGGGCTGACAGCGCCTATCGCTCGAAGGCCAACGAGGCGTGGCTGGCCGGCAAGGGTCGGGTCTCCCACATCCACCGCAAGAAGCCGCCGGGCCGGGCCATGCCCAAGGCGACCGCCCAGGCCAATGCCCGCAAGTCAGCGGTCCGTGCGCATGTGGAGCACGTCTTCGCCCAGCAGAAGGATCGCATGGGCCTTTTCATCCGTACCATCGGGCTCAAGCGGGCGGAGGCCAAGATCGGCCTCGCCAACCTGGCTTACAATTTCCAGCGTCTGATCTTCCATGAGCGCAGGGCCGCCATGGTATGAGTCCGCCTGAATAGCGCCAAAACCCTCCGCCGAGAACGAAACGGCGGATGGTTGCGGACGTCAACACCGCCGATCTCAGCGAAAGTCGGACAGCACACCAAAATCTTCGTCAAATCCCCCGGTTGTTGGAGGTCTCCAGGTCTTGCACTGGCCTTCCAGGCGCGAGGCGAGGTTGACGTCGTCGCCGAGCACCAAATAGTCGAAACGCTGGTCGGAGCCCATGTTGCCGACGCAGCAACTGCCGGCATTGATGCCGATGCCCATGCGGATGGGCATGAAATCGCGTCCGGCCGCTTCGGCCTCGTGCTTCAACTCGTCATTGAGCGTGCGCAGCCGGCGGCGCATGGCCAGCGCGATCTCGCACGCGTGTCGCACATGGTCGGGGTCGTCCAGCGGCGCGTTCCAGAACGCCATGACGTTGTCGCCCATGTATTTGTCGATCGTACCGGAATGACTGAGGATCTCCTCGGTCATCGGCGTCAGGAAGCGATTGATCAGCCGCGTGATCTCTTCCGGCTTGAGCTTCTCGGCGATCTCGGTGAAGCCGTGAATGTCGCAGAACAGCAACGTCATGTCGCGCATCTCGCCGCCGAGCCTCAGTTGCGAGGGATCATCGGCCAGACGCTCGACCAGCGCCGGCGCCAGGTAGTGACTGAAGGCGTCGCGGACCTGGCGCTTCTCTGCCTCCGACCGCAGGAATTGCACCACCGTGGCGGCAATGAACACGAACAGCGCCGTGATCGACGGAAACACCGGGTCGAACAGCCAGCCGCCCGCCGTAAAGGCGAGCCAGGACCCGCCGACGCCGATGGCCATCACCGCGACGCCCACCGCCAGTCCCCAGAACGCGCCAGCCGCCGCCGTAACTCGGTTCTTTCCGCCGGTGTCATCACAGCCTCCAACGCCGCGCGCGCCGCCACGGCCCGCTCGCGCATGGGCCCGGGCACATCGGCGCCGACGGCACGATCGAGCCATTCGAACGCCTCGACCCGATCGGCGGTGACGCCACGGCCATCTCGGTAGAACTCGCCCAGCGGCAGGAACGCGGCCGACTCACCCTGTGCGGCCGCCGCGAGATACCACTGCGCCGCCTCGGCATCGTCGCGCGGCACCCCGCGGCCGTTTTCGTACATCTGGGCCAAATTCAACTGCGCGTTGGCCAGCCGCTGGTCGGCGGCGCGGCGGAACCAGGTCGCCGCGATGGCATCGTTCTGCCCGACGCCGCGCCCATCGCGGTACAGCAGTCCGAGATTGTTCTGCGCGACCGGGTGGTCCCGGTCGGCGGCGGCTCTGAACCAGTCCGCCGCGACGGCCGGCGCCGCTGTCACGCCCTCACCCGTCAAATACATGAAGGCGAGGTTGACCTGGGCGACCGCGAAGCCACGGTCGGCGAGCTGGCCCAGCCAGTGCGCCGCCTGTGCGCCGTCCACCGCCACCCCACGCCCTTCGCGATACATGCGCGCCAGCGAGAACTGCGCCAAAACCGAGCCTTGCTCCGCCGCCGCCTGGTACCAACGGGCAGCGACAGCGAAATCCTGCGCCAGGCCTTCGCCATTCTCGTGCAAAACGCCGAGATCCAATTGGGCATCGACGTGCCCGCCAGCCGCAGCGCTCTCGTACCACTGCGCCGCCGCGGCAGGGTCACGGGCAACCCCCTCGCCATTTTCGTACAAGCCGCCGATCCGCCATTGCGCCTCGGCGTTCTTGATCGGCCAGTGGGCGCCACAGCTCCATCACGGCGGCATGGTCGCCGCGGCGTGCCGCATCGACGCCTTGGGCCAATACATCCTCCGGCGCCGCCCCCTGGCCCCAGGCGGCAGCGGTCGCCCCTAACGCGGCCGCCGTCAATATCGCCAACACCGTGCGCATAGGATCCTCTTCCCGGCTTCGCGCCGCAGCATCGACGGCGGTCACGGCAGGGTCAACACCGCGTGGCCGCCGGTCGCGCCGGTTTCGATCAAACTCTCGAAAAAGCAATCAGATACATGCCGCAAAGCCGCGTGGATTGTGACCGCGGCGGAGGAACAATCGGGCCGGCCAGCCGTTGTTTTGGGCGAAGAGAGGCGAGACGCGGGGAATTGGGCGTCTCGACGTGATCGGAGGTAAAGTGGCCATGACACAACACCTAGGCTCCGGACCCATAAATCGCTTGAGCCGACGCGGCGCGATGTGATTCACGCTCCCAAACTGCGGGAGTGTTGCGATGGACGATACGTTCTGGCTGAGCGAGGAACAGTTTGCGCGGCTCGTGCCGCATCTGTCGACGGATACGCGCGGCAAGCCGAGAGTCGACGACCGCCGCGTTATAAGCGGTATCATCCATGTGTTGAAGTCCGGCGGACGTTGGGTCGATGCGCCGTCCGTCTATGGCCCGCGCAAGACGCTCTACAATCGCTTCGTGCGGTGGGCGGCCAAAGGCGTGTGGACAGGGATATTCCACGCTCTGGCTTCGGCGGGTGGGCCGCCGGCGCAAGTGTTGATCGATTCCTCGGCGGTGAAGGCTCATCGCTGCGCCTCGGGCGGCAAAGGGGGGAGCACACGCAGGCCATTGGCCGCTCCCGCGGCGGGCGCACCACGAAGATCCATGCGCTGACCGATGGCCTCTGCCGCCCGTTCGCCTTCCTGCTGACCGGCGGCCAAGTGGCGGACTGCACAGCGGCCGCTGCTGGAGCGGATGCCGGCCACCTCGATCCTGACTGGCGACAAGGGCTATGACAGCGACGCCGTTCGCCGCAAGATCGAGAGCAGAGGCGTCGCTCCGAACATCCCGCCGAAGGCCAACCGCCGCTGGAAGCCGTGCTTCAGCCCGGCGCTCTATCGCGACCGCAACGCCATCGAGCGCATGTTCGGCCGGCTGAAAGACTTCCGCAGAATCGCAACCCGCTATGACCGCCTCGCCCAAAACTTCCTCGCCGCCGTCTGTCTCGCCGCTACCGTCAGCTAATGGTTATGAGTCCGGACCCTAGCGCAACTGACTGCGACCGGACCCTATCAGCAAGTCAACGCCCGCACCGCCGCGAGGCACGAAACGCCGCCATTTTGGAAGTATTGCAACTACTTCGCCATGGTCCTGAGTGTCGCGTCATTCACACTGATCGCCCTGCTCTACAGCGGCTCGATCGCGGAGTCGGCCCAGGAGGCCTACTATTTCGTCCTGCGGTCCTTCGGCATGGTGTCCGGCTTCGCGTCCGGAATGATGTCGCCGTTCTGATGCCCCTGGCCTGACCGGCCGAGTTGGTCGGCCGGGCCCAGGCCAACACACGGCTGGACGCCCGCGCGAACTCTGGCGGCCGGCTCGGTTCTGACCTCGACGCGCCGGCCACGCCCGTCGAGAAATGAGCCGCGCCGGCCGCGGAGGCTATTTGGCCCGGCACCTTGCATCAGAGGCCGATACTGCACACTAATCGTGCAACAAGCTCAAAAATTAGGCAATTTCGACGTGGGACTGGCCGGAAGTCCGGCGTAATCCGGCGCCCTGCGGTTGGCACGGCTCATGCGTTCTCCATGACGTCGCGGACCCATCCAGGCGCGCACCGTAACAGTCAGCAGCCGGCCATGAAGAAAATCGAAGCGATCATCAAGCCGTTCAAACTGGACGAGGTCAAGGAAGCCCTCAACGACATCGGACTGCAGGGGCTGACCGTCATCGAGGCAAAGGGATTCGGCCGTCAGAAGGGCCATACCGAGCTGTATCGCGGCGCCGAGTATGTGGTCGATTTTCTGCCAAAGGTGAAGATCGAGGTTATCTTGGACGACGCCCTGGCCGACCGTGCCATCGAGGCGATACAGAACGCGGCGCGGACCGGCCGAATTGGCGATGGCAAGATATTCGTCTCCACGATCGACGAAGCGTTGCGGATCCGTACTGGCGAGCACGGCACGGATGCGGTTTGATGGCTGACGCGGGGCCGGGCGACAGCCGGATCGAAGCTGTTTCCGGCACGTGGCCATGTGGAGGAATTGAGGAGGGGTTCGACAATGCCGCTGGACTGTAAGACGCTCGAAGACGTCCTGAAGGTCATCAGAGACGACAGAGTCGAGATGGTCGACCTGCGATTCACCGACCTGCCAGGTGCTTGGCAGCATTTCTCGGTCCCGCCGAGCGCGGTGGACGGTGACAGTTTCACCGATGGTTTCGGCTTTGACGGCTCGTCCATTCGCGGATTTCAGGAGATCCACGAGAGCGATATGCTGGTGATACCCGATCCCGAGTCTGCGTTCCTCGACCCGTTCACGGAAGCCACGACGATCAATCTGATCTGCACGATCCGCGATCCGATCAGCGGCCAGGCATACAGCCGCGATCCGCGCAACGTTGCGCAAAAGGCGGAGGCATATCTTAAGAGCACCGGTATCGGCGATACCGTGAATATCGGCCCCGAGGCCGAGTTCTTCTTGTTCGACGACGTGCGCTACGGCGAGGACACGAACTACAGCTATTGCGCGGTCGACTCGGTCGAGGGCAGCTGGAATACCGACCGCAACGAAGAGCCCAACCTGGGGCACAAGCCGCGGCCGAAGGAAGGCTACTTCCCGGTACCGCCGACCGACTCATTGCAGGACATCCGCACCGCCATGGTGCTGGCGCTGGAAGAGGCCGGCATCGCCGTGGAGGCCCATCACCACGAGGTGGCCACCGGCGGCCAGTGCGAGATCGATATGCGGTTCGATAGCCTGACCCGCATGGCCGACCACCTGATGCGCTACAAGTACATTGTTAAGAATACGGCGCGTCAGCGCGGCATGTCGGCGACGTTTATGCCCAAACCCCTGCTGGGCGACAATGGCTCGGGCATGCACGTGCACCAGAGCATCTGGAGCGGCGGCGAGCCGTTGTTCGCGGGCGAGGGTTATGCCGGCTCCAGTGAGATGATGCGGCACTACATCGGCGGACTGCTGGCCCACGCGCCGGCCCTGCTGGCGCTATGCGCGCCCACCACCAACTCCTATCACCGTCTGGTGCCAGGCTTCGAGGCGCCTGTGAACATCGCCTACTCGCAGCGCAACCGCTCGGCCGCGTGTCGTATACCGATGTATTCGCCCAGCCCGAAGGCGAAGCGCATCGAATTCCGGTGCCCCGATCCTTCCTGCAATCCGTACCTGGCATTTTCCGCCATGCTGATGGCCGGTCTCGACGGGATTCAAAACCGCATGAACCCGGGCGAGCCGATGGACAAAAATCTGTACGATTTGCCGCCGGAGGAATTGGCGGAGATCAAATCGACGCCGGGCTCGTTGGACGAGGCGCTCGACGCCTTGGAGGCCGACCACGAATTCCTGCTCAAGGGCGAGGTGTTCACCAAGGACGTCATCGAGACCTATCTCGGCTACAAGCGCTCGGTAGAGGTCGACGAGATACGCTTGCGGCCGCATCCGTACGAGTTCTTTCTCTACTACGATATCTAATCCACAGCCGAGTTGTACCGGCCGCCGGGGCCGCGATCATGGAATCGCGGCCCCGTTGCGATTCTCCGGTCCGCCTGGCGAAAATCCCGCGTCCGGCTGCCATAAGTATGTTCGACCGCCGCTTCTCCCCTCAATTGATGGTGAAACACAGCAATTCCAGGCAGCGGCGGGCCGTAATGCTGGACAATACCGCGGCACAAAGGCAATGATTTGGCCACGACGCGCCCAGCGTTCGGGGAGGAACCACGACGTGACGATGTTCAAAGCGGCGCTTACCCGCCGCAAGGCACCCTGAGTGCACATCCGCCGCCACTGGGCCTTGGCCACCATCGCCGGGCTATGCCTCGTTGCGACCGCGACGGCGGCGCGGGAGGTCGAGGATACCCTGACGCCGCGACTGACGCCGGAGGTGCTGGCGCGCGTGGCTCCCGACGCAGACCGCATCGGTCCCTACGAGGGCCGGCCACTGGCGGCACCGGTGTACAAGGGCGACGAAGTCGTCGCCTACATTTTCTCGACGCTCGACGTTGTCGCGGCGCCGGGCTACTCCAGCGTGCCGTTCGACGTTATCGGCGGCATCGACGTCGATGGCGACCTGCTCGGCGGCAAGCTGATCGCGCACAACGAACCCTACATCAAGGATAGCCCACGGCGGCAGGGCTTGATGGACACGTTCTTGGCCAGTCACCTCGGTTACCACACGCGCGGGGCCAACCCCGGCCGCCTGCGGCCCGACTATGTCGCCGGCGCGACGGTCTCGGCGCGATCGATGCGGGCGGCGACCATCGAAACCGCGAGGCTCGTCCTGCGCTCTCGGGTCAACTTCCCGGTCGTCACCGAGCCGACGCTCGACGCCGACGGCTTTCGCCTGGTGTCCTGGGAGGAACTCCTCGAGGACGGCACCTTCTCCCGCATGAAGATATCCAACGCGCAACTGGCCGACGCATTCGAGGAACTCGGTGCCACCCCGAACGAGCCAATCGGCGCACCCGACGGGGAGTTCATCGAGCTCTATACTGCACTCGGCACGCCACAGACAGTCGGGCGCAACGTTTTCGGAACACGATCGTTCACGGCGTACTCCAAGAAGGCGACGCAAGGCAGCAATTTCATCATTGTCGCCGCAGCGGGCGACTACGACATGCGCGGCTCGGCTTACCGCAAGGCGGCCAACGGCTATCTGTTCGATCGCCTGGCGCTGCGCCAGGGCGATAAGATTCTGCGCTTCCATCGTGAGCGCTACCAGTGGATCGCCACCGGCGGCGAAGAGAGCATTCGCTCGCTCGACATGGCCCTGCTGTTCCACCTGCCACCGGATAGCGATTTCGAACCGCTGCAGCCGTGGAACCTTATTCTGTCGGTTCATGGCGAAGCGGCAGGCGGTCCTGCCGCCGCGGAATTCGAGCTGCCCTACCAGCTGCCGCCGCAGTACATCATCATGCCGGAGGAGGAGCCGATCCCCGCCTGGGTCGAGGCGTGGCAGGACTCGGAATCCGATGTGGTGGTTCTGGCCGGTGCCCTCGGGGTTCTGACCATGATCCTCGTGTTCCAGGGGCCGTTGACGCGTCGGCGCACACTGCACCGCTTTGTACGCACCGGGTTCCTGCTATTCACGTTGGTCTGGCTCGGTTGGACCGCCAGTGCGCAGTTGTCGATCGTCAATCTGTTCAGCTACGCGGTGGCGCCATTCTCCGGGTTCGACTGGGGATTCTACCTCGCCGAGCCGCTGATCGTGATCATCGCCGGCTATACGGCGTTGTCGCTGATCTTGCTCGGCCGCGGCGTGTTCTGCGGCTGGCTGTGCCCCTTCGGGGCGCTTCAGGAGTTGCTGAGCCAACTGGCGCGGGCATTTCGATTGCCGCGATGGGACCCGTCGGAGTCGGTGCAGAAGAGGCTGTGGTGGCTGAAATATGTCGCCGCCGTGTTCGTGATCGGCTTGGCATTCTATTCGGTCGACCTGGCGACCACCGCGTCTGAAATCGAGCCCTTCAAGACGGCCATCACCGCCAAGTTCGAACGTGGTTGGCCGTTTGCCCTGTATGCCGCGATCCTATTGGCCGCCGGCCTGTTCACCGAGCGCTTCTACTGCCGCTATCTGTGTCCGCTTGGCGGCGCGCTCGCGATCCTTGGCCGGTTCCACGTGTTCGACAATCTCAAGCGCCGCGCCCAATGCGGCACGCCATGCCAACTGTGTGAGCGGTCTTGCGCGTTCAAGGTCATCGACAGCAAGGGCAAGATCGATATGAACGAATGCTTTCAGTGCCTGGATTGCCAGGTCGAGTACAGCGACGACAGCCGCTGCCCGCCCCTAAGCCGGCAGCGCAAGGTGCTACAGGCCGTCACACCGCGGCCGGAACTGCCCCTGGCCGCGCGCGGCATGGTGGCAGCGGAATGAGCGAGGAGCACAGCAAGATGTCGGTAGAACGAAATATCCCGCGCCGTCGCGCCCTGCACATCGTGGCCGCCGCCGCCGGTGCACCGCTGATCGCCTCGGGCGTCCGCGCCGCGCCGGCGCAGTCCCACACTTGGCAAGGCGAGGCCCTGGGCGCTGAGTCGACGCTCGCCATCTGGCATGCCGATGCCGGCGAGGCGCAGCGCATGATGCAGCACAGCCTCACCGAGATCGCACGCCTGGAGAGCATTTTCAGCCTGTTCGGCGATGACAGCGAGATCGTGCGGCTCAATCGCGATGGTGCGCTGGCCAAGCCATCGCCGGACCTCGTCGAGGTGCTGACGCAGAGCCGGCGCATCGGTGAGCTCAGCGGTGGCGCTTTCGACGTCACGGTTCAGCCCCTGTGGCGCGCCTACAGCGATCACTTCACGAGGCACCCTGCCACGTCCGCCGGTCCCGAGGCACGGGTGATCGACGCCGCTCGCGCGCTTGTTGGCTATCGGGCCGTCGATATCAGCGCCCGGCGCATCGCCTTCGCACACGCCGGCATGGCCATAACCCTGAACGGCGTGGCCCAGGGCTACATCACCGACCGCGTCGCCGACATCCTCCGTGACGCCGGCTTCGAGCACGTCATGGTCGAGCTGGGCGAGTTCCGGGCCCTCGGCGATCACCCCGAGGGGCGGCCCTGGCGCATTGGACTGAAGGATCCGAACGCGCCCGATCAGATCACCCGCATGGTCTATATCGCCGACCAGGCGCTCGCCACCTCCGGCGGGTACGGCACACGTTTCGATCCGAGCGGCAGACACCACCACATATTCGATCCCATGACCGGCGAAAGCGCGCAGCGTCACGCCAGCGTCACCGTGATCGGACCGCGCGCCGGCGTCGCCGACGCCTTGGCGACCGGCCTCTATGTGGCGCCGGACGATCGCGCTCAGGCGATGGTCGAGGCCTTCCCCGGCGTGCGCGCGCTGATCACCCGCGCCGACGGCAGCGTGCGCGAGGTCACCGCCTAGGACGCCGCCCGGCGCCCAACGCGTCGCGTAGGCGATGACGGGGCGGCGCAATCTCATCACCGACGTTGCCGGCATTCGTGTCGGCAACGCATCCGACGCCGACGCCCGCACCGGCGTGACGGTCGTGCTGCCCGACGCGCCAGCAGTCGCCGCGGTCGATGTGCGCGGCGGCGGAACAGGCACCCGCGAGTTGGCGCTGCTCGAGCCCTCCGCCACGGTGGAGGCGGTGCACGCCATCGTCCTCGCCGGCGGCTCGGCCTTCGGGCTGAGCGCCGCCGACGGCGTGATGTCCTGGCTAGCCGCACGCGGCCGAGGTTTTCCGGTCGGCGACGCGCGGGTGCCGATCGTACCCGCCGCGATCCTGTTCGACTTACTGAATGGCGGCGACAAGACGTGGGGAAACGATCCGCCTTACCGCCGGCTGGGCGCGCAGGCCGCCGACACTGCCGGCCGCGACTTCGCGTTGGGCAATGTGGGCGCGGGTTTAGGCGCGACGGCCGGCGGGCTTAAGGGAGGGCTGGGAAGCGCTTCGGTCATGGCCGCCGGCGGCTTCACCGTCGGTGCGCTCGCTGCGGTCAATTGCTGCGGATCGGTGCTGATGCCCGGCAGCGATGCCTTCTGGGCGTGGCCATTCGAGCAAGATCGCGAGTATGGAGGTCGCCCACCGCCAACACAGATTGGTACCGATGTTGAGGGTGACGTGGCGGCAAGACCGGCGTCGAGCACGACACTGGCCGCCGTCGCCACCGATGCGGCGTTGAGCAAGGCACAAGCCCAGCGTGTCGCGATCATGGCCCAGGACGGCCTCGCACGAGCGATCCGTCCGGTGCACACGCCGCTCGACGGCGACGTGGTGTTCGCCATGGCGACCGGGCATCGGCGACTGGCGGACGAGATCGAAGACGTCTGGCGTATCGGCGCAATGGCCGCCGACTGTACCGCACGGGCGATCGCCCGTGGTGTCTACGAAGCCTGCTCGCTCGGCGAACTGCGGGCCTACCGCGACGCGTTCGCCGACGAATGAACCCGTGATCTCCAGCCGTTCGGCTGGTAACTTCTGCGCAGCACCGCGATCAAGAAAACTGGGAGGCTCTCATGCATAAGTCGATCGGCATAGGCTTGGCGCTGATAGTGGCGACCGCGATTTCAGCGCGCGCCGCCAATGATACGCTGACATTGGGCGTGACGCTCGAGCCGCCGCATTTGGACCCGACCGCCGGTGCGGCCGCCGCCATCGACGAGGTGGTTTATGCCAACGTCTTCGAGGGGTTGACGCGCATCGACGAAACCGGCGCGGTCAAGCCGCAACTCGCCACCTCCTGGACCGTGTCGGAGGACGGGCACGTCTATACCTTCGCGCTCAAGAGCGGCGTCACGTTTCACGACGGTACCGACTTCACGTCTGACGACGTCGTGTTCTCCTTCGACCGCGCCCGCGCCGAGGATTCGGTCAACGCGCAAAAGGGCCTGTTCGCCGCCATCGATACGGTCGATGCGGTCAACCCGACGACGGTGCGCATCACCTTGAGCCGGCCCGAGAGCGCGTTGCTGTTCAATCTCGGCTGGGGCGATGCGGTGATCGTGGCGCCCGAATCCGCCGAGACCAACAAGACCAATCCGATCGGAACGGGCCCGTTCCGCTTTGAGCGCTGGGTTACTGGCGACCGGGTCGAGCTGGTCCGCAACGACGACCGCGCCAAGCTCGCCCAGGTTACCTTCAAGTTCATCTCCGACCCGTCGGCGCAGGTGGCGGCCCTGATGGCGGGCGACATCGACGGCCTGCCCAACACCGCCGCACCTGAGAGCCTGCTGCAGTTCCAGGCGGACCCGCGGTTCGAGGTCGTGGTAGGCACCACCGAGGGCGAGACCATTCTGTCGACCAACAATACCCGGCCCCCGTTTGACGACGTTCGCGTGCGCCGTGCCATCGCCCACGCCATCGACCGCAAGGCCATCGTCGACGGCGCCATGTTCGGGTTCGGCACGCCGATCGGCAGCCACTTCGCACCGCATCACCCCGCCTATGTGGACCTCACCGGCCAATATCCGTTCGATCCGGCCAAGGCGCGAGAGCTGCTGCGGGAAGCCGGATACGGCGACGGCTTATCGGCAACGTTGAAGCTGCCGCCGCCTTCGTATGCGCGGCGCGGTGGCGAGATCATCGCCGCTCAACTGAAGGATGTCGGCATCGAGCTCGAACTGATCCCCGTGGAGTGGGCGCAGTGGCTGGAGCAGGTGTTCCGCGGAGACGACTTCGATTTGACGATCATTTCGCACACCGAGCCGATGGACATCGGCATCTATGCGCACGAGACGTACTACTTCAACTACCACTCGGAGCGGTTCAACGACGGGATGGCGGCACTGGAGAAAACCAGCGACGAGACCGCGCGCTATGCCCTATTCGCCGATGCCCAGCGCATCCTCGCCGACGATGCGGTCAACGGCTTCCTGTTCCAGTTGGCAAAGCACGGCGTGTGGAACGCTAAGGTCGTGGGCCTGTGGCACAACTCGCCGGTGCAGGCCAACGACGTGACGCAGGTCTATTGGCGGGAGTAGAGAGCGATCAGGCAGGCGCCGGACCGAACCGATTGGCGCCGGCGGTGCCCTTCATGAACCCAAGCTCGACAAGCAGCCAGATCAGGCCGGGGAAAGGAACTGACGCGATCGACTGAAACCAGCCCGAGCGGTTGCGGTCGTGGCACCGTTTGGCGCCGGTCGCCAGTGCCACCCAAATGATCAGGAGGGCGATTATCGGAGAGCCGAAGGCGCCCATTCTGGACGCGAGATCGAAGGCGGCGATCAGCGACGCGTACACGAGCGCTGGCCCGAAGCTGCCCAGCCAAAACGTGGTCCGCGACACGCGGCCCTCGAACGAGAATAACAGTCGCCGGTTGCTGGCTCTGATATCGGGGGTTGCGCCCAGGTACGCGTCGGCCGCCGAGGCGGAAAAGGACTGGTCCATTGTGCTCGCTCCGAGGAGTAGGACCCGTCATCCTCTCGTGTTCCGCTTGCGGAATGCTTAACCGCCGACCTCGTCGAGCGCCAGGAACCGGCTCACTTCCTCCAAAAACCGCGGCCAGGCGTGTTCGTTTTCGAGGATGAGATGGTTCAGTGCGTCGATCCGCGTCAGCCGGGGCGTTGCAGCAACGCGTCGGCGTAAACCGCCACGCTCGCAATGATCATTGCGATAGCGACGTACAGGGAGATCGCTGGCGCGATGACCATCCAGAAGTGGCTGCGGATCATGGCTTCCATCGGCATTGCCGGATCGTAGACGACCTTCACCTTCTGCCCCTTGCGGCGAAATAGCGGCACCACCCCCACTTCCGAGGTGAACGCGTAGCGCGTCCCGTCGGCGGCATCGAACTGGACAACCGGAAACCAGTTGACGCCTTCGCCCGCCGCTTCGCGCCGCAACCCGACAATCGTGCCCTCGGCGTCTCGGCCAACTCTCAGCAGGCGTCGCACGCGGCGGCGGTAGTAGAGTCCGACAATCAATCCGATAACACCGCCGATGAGCAGTCCGCCGGCGAGCAAGACTGTCTCGAAACCTTCCGACACCTGTTAGCCCCGGTTGCCGCCGAAGGTCTGCTCGAACGGCCTGTGGCCGGACATGCGGTCGTAGCTGAGCTGTGCGAAGTCGTCGGCGACGAAGCCGTCGACAATCCACCGTGCCAGCTCGCGACCGAACGCCGGACCGAACTTGAAGCCGTGTCCACTACCGCCGCAGGCGTCGACGTAGCCGGCGAGCCCCTGGCGCGGGCCGAGAAAGGGATGCCAGTCCGGGGTTACGTCATAGAGCGAGGCGTATGAGTCGATCAGCCGGCACCCGGAGAACGAAGGGATGCGATGGGTCGAGCGTTCCAGCATGAGCGAGACGAAGTCGTCATCGGCCGTTTCCTTGAAGTTATAGGGATCCACATCCACGTAATCCTTGGGAAAGCCGTGGCCGATGATGTAGCGCCGCTCACCCAGCGGACGGACGTAGAGACTGTCCACCGCCAACGCGAGGGTCGCCGTCGGCACCGGGCGGCCGGGCCGCACCTCCCACACAGTGTCCTGTTCGCGCACTGTGCGCATCGCAAGCTCGATCTGCGCACTCGCCGCCAGGAAAACGGTGCCCACGGTCCGGCGGCATTGACGACTACGCCGGCGGCGATCGGGCCTTCGTCGGTGACGACGCCGGTGATGCGATCCCCCCGACGCATCAGCGCCCGCACCGGTGTCTTCATACGGGCCTCACCGCCCGCCCGCTCGAACGCACCGACATAGGCCTCGGTCGAGCGCACCGGATCGGATGCGCCCGCCGCCTTCAGATGATAGGCCGTGCTGGCGCCGATAATACCGGCGCCCACAACCACGACGTCATACGCCTTTGCCATTGACCGACCCGCGCGCGCAGGCGGCGCTTGCACGCGCCGCCGCGGCTCCATAGCATGCGCGCGCGCGGCTGGGCATGGTGCGCGGGCTCGCCGCTCCCGACCATCCGAACCACGGCAATACGTAACGGAGTTGGCGACATGGCGGAGCTTGTCTATCGCGACTACGACCAGGAAGCACTCGATCTACAATACGACATGCGCCGGCGCGTGCCTGACCATCCGGGGCATTTCGCCCGGCTGAAGGAGTCCTCCGACCGCGCCGCGCGTGAACTGAATTGCCAGCTCGACCTCGCCTTCGGCGATGCGCCGGGCGAGAAGCTGGACATTTTTCCGGCGGCGCAGGCCAATGCACCGATCCACCTGTTCATCCATGGCGGCTACTGGCGCGCCTTCGACAAGGCCGAACACCGCTTCGTCGCCCTGCCACTGGTCGCCGCGGGCTCGACGACGGTGCTGGTCAACTACGACCTGTGCCCCAACGTCACCATGGACGAAATCGTGCGCCAGAATCGCGCCGCGATCCGCTGGGTCGTCGCCAACGCCGCCAGTTTCGGCGGCGATTCGCAGCGGCTGTACATCTCCGGCCATTCCGCCGGCGGCCATCTGACCGGGATGATGTTGTCGACCGACTGGACCGAATACGACCTGCCCTGGGACGCGATCAAGGGCGGCTGCGCGCTCAGCGGGCTGCACGATCTGGAGCCGCTGCGCCTGTCGTACCTGAACGCCGATGTGCGGATGGATGCCGAGATGGCGCACCGCAACAGCCCCATCCACAACATTCCCGCGCGCGCGGCGCCGCAGATCATCGCGGTGGGCGGCGGCGAGACCGATAAGTTTCGACGGCAATCGCGCGTCTACACCGATGCCTGGACGGGCGCCGGCTTGAGCGGTGAATATTTCGAGGTGCTAGTGGATTGATTCCAACGTTTGGAACCCTCGGTTTCGGGCTGCGATGATGTCGTTGGGGTCGGCTTTCGATATGAATGGCTGTGGGTTGGCCGCATTGTATTCGCGGACGAAGCGGTTGATTGCGGCCTGGAGATCGACGACGGAATGGAAGACGCCGTGCTTGAGCCGCCGCCGGGTGAGTTTTGCGAAGAAGCCCTCGACGGCATTGAGCCACGAGCAGGAGGTCGGTGTGAAGTGGAAAGTCCAGCGCGGATGGCGGGCGAGCCAGGCGCGGACCTTGTCCTTGTTGTGCGCCGCGTAGTTGTCGACGATCGCGTGGATGGCCTTGTCCGCCGGCACCGTGCGCTCGATGCGGTTGAGGAAGCGGATGAACTCCTGATGGCGGTGGCGCTGCATGTTCTGGCCGATCACCGTTCCGTCCAGAACGTTGAGCGCCGCAAACAGCGTGGTCGTGCCGTGCCGTTTGTAGTCATGGTGCCGGCGCGTCCCTTCTTCATCGGCAGACCGGCGGTCGAGCGCCTGGATCTGTGACTTCTCATCGATCGACAACACCACCGCATGGGCCGGCGGGTCGACATACAGGCCGACGATATCGGTGAGTTTCTCGGCGAAGGCAGGGTCGGTCGACAGCTTGAAGTTGCGCCAGCGGTGCGGGCTGAGACCGTGAGCCTTCCAGATCGCCTGCACCGTCGAGGCGGCAATACCGGCCGCCCTGGCCATCGCGCGCAACGTCCAGTGGGTCGCCTCAAACGGCGGCGGTTGCTGCGTCAGGCGCACGATCTCGGCGACACGATCGAGCGGGACCGGCGCCTTGCCGGGCGCATACCACAGCAAAATACGGAATCCCAATTCGGACTCTTTCGTTCCGATCCCTCCACTGGACGTCAACCACGTGCTCGTGCTCGCCGAAATGGAAAAGGCCGACAGCCCCCCTGACGCGGAAAATATTCCAACAAATGGGTATTGGTTGAGCTTGCTGGGTCAGCGGAACCGGCGTGGCGTCTCGGTCGGCAACAGTAGATGCAGCATCAGCGCCAGGAATGACTCGAACCGGCCCTCCCGGCCGCCATCGTTGTAGGAGCCGCGGAGATAACACACCGCGAGAACGCCGTCACAGAACGCCATCAGCATGTCGACGGATTGAAGGTCGCCCGGCGGCTTTGGCTGCAGGGCGCCCGCATCGCCGCACAGCGTGTTGGGCGTGACCGAACGCTCCGGATCGAAGAACAGGACCACCTTGTACTGTAGGCGGGCGCTCGGCCCCGGATCGGTCGTGAAGTTAGACGGTTCGCGCGTGCTCCGCTCGGTGAGAATCGCCGCGACGCGGGGCGCAAACGCCTCGGCTTCTCCGAACGGATCGCCAACGACGACGGTGTGCAGATCGCGCCCGCCGGCGGCGTAGTTGAACAGCGTTCCTTGATAGTCGCCTTGGAACTGAGGTGTTGACGTTTTCGTGCCTTCGGCGCAACCGGCCAACGCCGACCCGAGAACCAGTGCGGGTATCCAGTACCATTGACGCATCGCCTGACGACTCCCTGCGACCGACCGGCAGGACGATGGGCGTGCCTCCGGTGCGCTGTTCGAATGGACAAGCACACTAGGCTCCGGACCCATAAATCGCTTGAGCCGACGCGGCGCGATGTGATTCACGCTCCCAAACTGCGGGAGTGTTGCGATGGACGATACGTTCTGGCTGAGCGAGGAACAGTTTGCGCGGCTCGTGCCGCATCTGCCGACGGATACGCGCGGCAAGCCGAGAGTCGACGACCGCCGCGTTATAAGCGGTATCATCCATGTGTTGAAGTCCGGCGGACGTTGGGTCGATGCGCCGTCCGTCTATGGCCCGCGCAAGACGCTCTACAATCGCTTCGTGCGGTGGGCGGCCAAAGGCGTGTGGACAGGGATATTCCACGCTCTGGCTTCGGCGGGTGGGCCGCCGGCGCAAGTGTTGATCGATTCCTCGGCGGTGAAGGCTCATCGCTGCGCCTCGGGCGGCAAAGGGGGGAGCACACGCAGGCCATTGGCCGCTCCCGCGGCGGGCGCACCACGAAGATCCATGCGCTGACCGATGGCCTCTGCCGCCCGTTCGCCTTCCTGCTGACCGGCGGCCAAGTGGCGGACTGCACAGCGGCCGCTGCTGGAGCGGATGCCGGCCACCTCGATCCTGACTGGCGACAAGGGCTATGACAGCGACGCCGTTCGCCGCAAGATCGAGAGCAGAGGCGTCGCTCCGAACATCCCGCCGAAGGCCAACCGCCGCTGGAAGCCGTGCTTCAGCCCGGCGCTCTATCGCGACCGCAACGCCATCGAGCGCATGTTCGGCCGGCTGAAAGACTTCCGCAGAATCGCAACCCGCTATGACCGCCTCGCCCAAAACTTCCTCGCCGCCGTCTGTCTCGCCGCTACCGTCAGCTAATGGTTATGAGTCCGGACCCTAGCATGGACAAGATCGCCCGCCGCCCCATTGAGCCCGGTCAGTCGCTCCGCGACACCGGCGCCTGAGGATACATTGGGCGTCTGGCGAACGGCATTGAGGCGGCTTGCCGCGACCCGACCCAAGGTTGGGTTGTGGCAGCACCAGGACTTCTTGAAATTTTGGGCGGCGCAATCGGTCAGCGCCTTCGGCTCGCGCATCAGCCGCACCGTGCTGCCCGTTATCGCGATCCTTACGATCGAAGCGAGTCCCGCCTAAATCGGCGTCCTGGCGGCGCTGTCGGTCGCGCCGGGTGCGGTGGGCGGCATTCTGATGGGCGGTCGCGTCGACCGGTCGGCGAAGCGGCCGCTCCTCATCGGCGCCGATCTGTTTCGCGCGGCACTGCTCTTCACCGTCCCCCTCGCCCATTGGATTGGCCTGCTGTCCATGCTGCAACTCTATGCGGTCGCGGCTGGAGTCGGGGCGGCGAGCACATTGTTTCAGATCGCCGACAACGCCTACCTGCCGGCACTCGTCGGCAAGCCGCACCTGGTCGACGCCAACGCCAAGCTCGAAACCACCGACGCCGTGGCCGAAATCGGCGGTCCGAGCATTGCCGGTATCCTGATCGAGATCGTGACCGCGCCGGTCGCGATCGTCTTCGATGCCATCTCATTTGTCGTCTCCGCGGTCTTTATCAAATCGATCCGCGGTCCCGAGGTGCCGGCCGAGGTCGAGGCCGAACCGCCGAGCTTGGCGCGCGATCTGGCGACCGGACTGCGGGCCGGATTTGGCCATCCGATGTTGCGTCCGTTGTTCCTGGTCGAGGGCAACGTGGCCTTTTTCGACGGGTTTCTATTCGCGCTGTACATGATCTTCACGATCGACACCTTGGGGCTGTCGCCGGGCATCGTCGGCCTGCTCATCGGTTTGGGCGGAGTTGGCGGGCTGCTGGGCGCGCTATTCGCGCGCCGACTGCCAATCTGGCTCGGGCTAGGACCGGCGATGATCGTTCTAGTGGGCCTCGGTCAAGCCGCATGGCTACTGATCGCGGTGGCGAGCGGGCCCGACTGGCTGGTGATCGGCCTGCTGGCCGCGCATCAATTGGTCGGCGATGCGCTGCTCGTGGCTTACACCATTCATGCCGTCAGCCTGCGCCAGACGGTATTGCCGATGTCGGTGCTGGGCCGCGCAAACGCAACGTTGCATGCCTTGACCAGCCTGCTATTGCCCTTAGGCGCGCTCGTGGCCGGCGCGCTGGCGTCGCTTATCGGCGTCCGAGAGACAATCTGGTTGGCCTTCCTGGGCGGCTTGCTGGCGCCGTTCATCTTGGCGGCTTCGCCCGTCCGCAGCCTAGTGGATTGATCGGAATGAAAGAGTCCGAATTGGGATTCCGTATTTTGCTGTGGTATGCGAATCTGGCGCATGCGCAGTGGAATCTCCTTCACCCTATCCGCCGGCGACCGTCAGCGATTGCGCGCGGTCGTCGCGGATCCCAAGAGCCCGCAGAAACACGTCTGGCGGGCACATATTGTCCTTCTCAGCGGCGAGGGTCTGGGCACCTCGGCGATCATGACCGAGACCGGCAAGTCCAAGACCTGCGTGTGGCGCTGGCAAGAGCGGTTCATGCACGAGGGTGTCGGCGGCCTGCTTCGCGACAAGTCCCGTCCGCCCGGCAAGGCGCCGGTCCCGCTCGATCGTGTCGCCGAGATCGTGCGCCTGACGCAGCAACCGCCGCCGTTTGAGGCGACCCACTGGACGTTGCGCGCGATGGCCAGGGCGGCCGGTATTGCCGCCTCGACGGTGCAGGCGATCTGGAAGGCTCACGGTCTCAGCCCGCACCGCTGGCGCAACTTCAAGCTGTCGACCGACCCTGCCTTCGCCGAGAAACTCACCGATATCGTCGGCCTGTATGTCGACCCGCCGGCCCATGCGGTGGTGTTGTCGATCGATGAGAAGTCACAGATCCAGGCGCTCGACCGCCGGTCTGCCGATGAAGAAGGGACGCGCCGGCACCATGACCCATGACTACAAACGGCACGGCACGACCACGCTGTTTGCGGCGCTCAACGTTCTGGACGGAACGGTGATCGGCCAGAACATGCAGCGCCACCGCCATCAGGAGTTCATCCGCTTCCTCAACCGCATCGAGCGCACGGTGCCGGCGGACAAGGCCATCCACGCGATCGTCGACAACTACGCGGCGCACAACAAGGACAAGGTCCGCGCCTGGCTCGCCCGCCATCCGCGCTGGACTTTCCACTTCACACCGACCTCCTGCTCGTGGCTCAATGCCGTCGAGGGCTTCTTCGCAAAACTCACCCGGCGGCGGCTCAAGCACGGCGTCTTCCATTCCGTCGTCGATCTCCAGGCCGCAATCAACCGCTTCGTCCGCAAATACAATGCGGCCAACCCACAGCCATTCATATGGAAAGCCGACCCCGACGACATCATCGCAGCCCGAAACCGAGGGTTCCAAACGTTGGAATCAATCCACTAGAAGCAATGCCGGAAGCAGCCGAACCGCGGCCTTGAACTTTCATGGCAGCATTCTAGTCTACGCAGCATTCGGCAATCGGCCGACCGCACCAATTCGAAAAGCGTGCAGAAAAATGGGAAGGAAACGGTAATGCCAAGACAGATAGTGGCACTCGCCTCGGTCATGGCCCTGCTGATCGGCGTTGCGCCGGCGGCGATGGCCCAGGCCGACATGAGCTTTTTCATCACCAGCGTTGGCCCCGGCGACGGCGCAAACCTGGGCGGCCTCGAGGGCGCCGATGCGCACTGCCAGTCCCTGGCCGAGGCGGCGGGCTCGTCGGGCAAGACCTGGCGCGCCTATTTGAGCACCCAGGAGCCGATGGTCAACGCCCGCGATCGCATCGGCTCTGGACCCTGGTTCAATGCCAACGGCGTCATGGTGGCGGCGAATGCCGATGAACTGCTAAGCGACGCCGCCGCCCTCACGAAGGGCATCTCGGTGACCGAGGGACGCGGTGTGGTCAACGGGCGCGGCGACCGGCCGAACATGCACGACATTCTGACCGGTACGCTGCTGGACGGCACCGCGCCGCCGGCGGGCGAGGATGCGACGTGTGGCAACTGGACGAGCAACAGTGAGGGCGCGGCGTGGGTCGGCCATCACGACCGCACCGGCGGCGGCGCCAACCCGACATCCTGGAGCACCGCGCACCCGTCGCGCGGCTGCAGCCAGGCAAACCTGCGCCGCACCGGCGGCAACGGCTTGTTCTATTGCTTCGCCGCCAACTAGGGCAACGCATCCGACGTTAACGACCGTCCCGCTCCGCGACACGCGTGCCTCGCCTCCGATAGGTTAGGCGCGCCGCTGCCGGAGCGGGACTTTACTCTGGTCAAACCGAAAGGCTCAATACGCAAACCGTAGGCATGGTTTAGCCATCGCCGCTTGGAGACAGGCTCTCGGGGACGGCCGGTCGCCGAGTTCGATGAGATGGAACCACCTGAGATAGCTGTCGAGGTACTTGGTAGCGATGCCGTGGAAGCCTCGCAGGAAGCCCTTGATCTGGCTGTGGCGGCTGTTGACCGTCTGGATGTGCAGGGCGCCGCGGACCCGCTCGCCGGCGGCGCCGTTGATGCTCTCGTGAGGGATGTCGAGCGCCGCCGCGACGGGCGGATAGCAGCGGTTGGCGTCGGAGACGAGCAAGGCATCGCGGGCGACGACCGGCTCCAGCGCCTCCTTCACGCTGTCTGCGTTGAGAGCGGGCAGGGTATGGCTGAGGGTCGCGCCGGCTCGGTCGGCGGCGACCAGGACCGGCACCTGCTCGCGCGAGAGGCCGCGTTTGCGGGCCTTGCCGCCGCGCCGGCGCGGCTTGCGGTCCAGCTTCCGCTCTCCCTTCCGGCTCTCAAGAACGAAGGTCTCGTCGGCCTCGACGATCCCGGCAAGCCGGTCCGGCGCTTGCCGAACCGCCTCCAGAAAGCGGTGGCGCCAGCGAAACGCCGTGCTCGGCGCAATCCCGCAGCGCTCGGCAGCCTCTCGTATCGTCTCGCCTTCGGCAAGCGACGCGCCGAAGGCCAGCCAGCGCTCCTTGTGGTGCAGGCCCGACAGCGCCGTGCCGGTGAGCGCGCCGAATGTCTTCCCACAGGCCTTGCAGCGATAGCGACGCAGACCGCGTGCCTTGCCCCGCGACACCGCCCCGCCGCCGCCGCAATGAGGACAGCACCGCTCGTCGTCCACGCCCAGTTCGATCGCCGCCAGCGAGGCTGCGCCCTCCGACAGCTCCGACAACACCGCCGCGACCTCCTTGCGCTGCGCCGCCGTCAACTCATCAACATGCGAAAACCAGTCGCGAAACCGCTCGCGATCCATCTGCCTGATCTCCCACGCCAATCGGGGAACAGTCTACCACTACGCATACGCTTCGCGAATTGAGCCAACCGAAATGACCCGGCCTTCGACGGTCGAACGCGCCGCCGCTTCGGCGAGCTCCAGCGCCCTAAGTCCGTCTGCGCCGGTTGGCGTACAAGCACCGCCGGTGGCGACGGCATCGACGAATGCGCTGAGCTCGCACCGATAGGCGTCGCGATAGCGTTGCATGAAAAAGTCGAGCAGCGGCTCAACGTGGTAGCCCCTCGCGTCCGCGACGGTGACCGTTGTCGCCCGCAGGTTCTCCGCCGACACCATGCCCTTGGCGCCATGGACTTCGATGCGCTGGTCGTAGCCGTAGGTCGCCCGGCGCGAATTGGTGATGACCGCGATCTTGCCGGAAACGCTGGTCAAAGTCGCTGCGGCCGTGTCGACATCGCCCGCTTGGCCGATCGCGGGATCGACCAGGACCGATCCCGTGGCCGACACCGCGACCACATCCTCGCCCAGGAGAAATCGGGCCATATCGAAGTCGTGGATCATCATGTCGCGAAACAACCCGCCCGATCGCTCGACATAGTCCATCGGCGGGGGAGCGGGATCGCGCGAGGTGATTTGCACCAGCTCGACCGCTCCGACGTCGCCGTTGTCGATGCGCCTGCGCAGTTCGGCGAAGCTGGGATCGAAGCGGCGGTTGAAACCAACCATAAGCTGCACGCCGGTGGCATCGACAACGTCGAGGCAAGCGCGTACACGGGCGATGTCCAGGTCGATCGGCTTTTCGCAGAAGATTGCCTTGCCGGCGCGGGCGGCCTGTCCCATCTGCTCCGCGTGCAAATCGGTCGGCGTGGCGATGATCACGGCATCAATCCGCGCATCGGCGAGAATGTCGTCGATCGCGGCGCGCCGGGCCCCGGTCAGGTCGATCACGGCTTGCGCGGCCGCCTCATCGGGGTCGAACACGGCGGCGAGTTCGGCGCTCGGGATGTCGTTGAGCGCGCGGGCATGCGTCTGGCCAATCCGTCCGGCGCCCAACAATCCAATAGTTACGGTCACTGCAGGTCGTGCCTCGCCGCTATCTCAGCCCAGCGTCGGCATGACGAATTCGGGGTCCGCCCGCATACCCGACGGCCAGCGCGAGGTGATGGTCTTGAGCCTGGTGTAGAAGCGAAACCCCTCCGGTCCGTGCATATGGTGGTCGCCGAACAACGAGCTCTTCCAGCGCCGAAGCTATGAAAAGCCATCGGCACCGGGATCGGCACGTTGACGCCGACCATGCCGACGTCAACGTCGGATGCGAAGGCACGGGCAACGTCGCCGTCGCGTGTGAATACAGCAGCGCCGTTGCCGTAGTCATGGCCACGGATCAACGCGACCGCTGCACCGTAATCGGGTGCGCGCACCACCGACAGAACCGGGCCGAATATCTCTTCCCTGTAGATCGACATCCGCGGCGTCACGCGGTCGAACAACGAGCCGCCGATGTAGTAGCCATTCTCATACCCCTGCCGGTCCTGGCGGAACGTGCGCCCATCGACGATCAGTTCCGCGCCCTCGGCGACGCCGGCATCGACATAGCCGCGCACTCTGTCCAAGTGCTGCGCGGTGACCAGAGGTCCCATGTCCGCATCGCGGTCCGCTGCTGGACCCACCTTGAGCGCCGCAACCTTCGGTGCCAGTCGTTCAACCAACGCGTCGCCGACGGGTACGGCGACCGACACCGCCATGCAGCGCTCGCCCGCCGAACCATAAGCGGACCCATCAACGCGCCGACCGCCATGTCCATGTCCGCGTCGGGCATGGTCACCATGTGATTTTTCGCGCCGCCCAGGGCTTGCACGCGTTTGCCGTTGGCGGTGCCGGTCGTATGGATGTGTTTCGCGACCGCGGTGGACCCGACGAAGCTGACCGCGGCCACGTCCGGATGGGCGAGCAGCGCGTCGACGGCCTCCTTGTCGCCGTGGACGACGTTGAACACGCCGGTGGGCAGTCCGGCCTCAGTCAGCCACACCGCCAGCAACAGCGAGGCCGACGGATCGCGCTCCGACGGTTTCAGGATGAAGCTGTTGCCGGCGGCCAGCGCCACCGGAAACATCCACATCGGCACCATGGCGGGAAAGTTGAACGGCGTGATGCCGGCGACCACACCGAGCGGTTGACGCACCGAGTGACTGTCGACGCCAGCTCCGACATTCTCGGTGAACTCGCCCTTCAGCAACTGCGGCGCGCCGCAGGCGAACTCGACCACCTCGACGCAGCGTGTGACCTCGCCAAGGGCGTCGTCGTGGGTCTTGCCATGTTCTGCGGAAATCGCCTCGGCCAACTGTTCGGCGCGGTCGTTGATAATGGTCTTGAACCGATCCAGGACGCGTGCGCGGCCGAGCGGCGGTGTCCGTGCCCACGCCGGGAACGCGACTTTGGCGGCCGCAACGGCGGCCGCGACCTCGTCGGAATTGGCCAGCGGCACCTTGCCGCTGACCTCGCCTATCGCCGGGTTGAAAACGTCTGTCGTGCGTCCGGATCGTCCGGCGACGCGCGCCCCATCGACATAGTGCGTGATCTCGCTCATGCCGCGTCTCCGGCGTCGCGCCGGGCGATCCAATCGTGGTCGGGATGGTTCTTGAAACGCCACTTGCGCATCGGCCCGGCCATGACATTCAGGTAGTACATCTCATAACCGTAGGGCGCGGCGCAGGGGTGATGGCCCCTGGGCACCAGAACCACGTCGCCGTCCGCGACCGCCATCGTTTCGTCGAGCGTACCGTCCTCGGTAAACACGCGTTGAAGACCGAACCCCTGGGCCGGATGGAGGCGGTGATAATAGATTTCCTCCAAATACGTCACGTTGGGGTAGTCGTCCTCGTCGTGGCGATGCGGCGGGTAGGATGACCAATGGCCCGCAGGCGTAAAGACTTCGGTGACCAGCAAGCTGTCGGCCCAATCCCTATCCTCCATGAGGATCGGATGAATGCGGCGCGTGTTGCTGCCCTTGCCGCGTGTGACGGGCGTGACGTCGTCCGGGGCAATCACGCGGGCGGTGCGGCGGCCGCGCCCCGGAGCGGTACCGACCGCAAGGGTGCACGCGGTTGTTGCCTGCACGCGCCACTGGCTGCCGCTTGGCGCATAGACCGCGTACGGTTTTGTGCCGTCGAACACGTTCATGCGCTCGCCGATCTCGCCGAGGGTTTCGCCGCCGACCGCAACTTCCGCCCGGCCTTCGATCAGCACCAGCAACGCCTCGCGCTCGCCCGTGGATTTGGCGACTATTGACTGTGGCTCCAACGTGAACAACTCGAAGCCGACATAGCGCCAGCCGGCGCTTTCTGGCGTGATACTGAGCACCCGATGATCGATGTCCGGCGCGTGTTGTTTGACAAGCAGCTCGGCCATCACGCGCCTGCCCTATCGAGCCCGGTGTCGCGCGCGATGGCACGCAGCGCGTCCAGTCCCATGGATTGGTAGTGACGCGGGTTGCGGATGTCGGGATCCTGCTCGGCCTCGATCACCAGCCATCCCTGATAGCCGCCATCGGAGACGGCTTGCAGTATCGGTGCGAAGTCGATCGCGCCTCCGTCATCGCCCGGCACGGTGAACACACCGCGGCGGACGCCGTCGAGGAAACTCAAACCGTCGCCCAACACCTGCGTCATCACCGAAGGCCGAACGTTCTTGGCATGGATGTGGGCGATGCGGTCCCTGTGGCTGCGCGCCAGGTCTTGCGGCGCGGCGCCAGCGAAATGTGCGTGGCCGGTATCGAGTAATAGCATGGTGGCCGGACCGGTCGCCGCCATCAATGCGTCGATCTCCGCGCGCGTTTGAACAACCGTCCCCATGTGATGATGATAGACGAGTTCGATGCCCTGGCGCGCGCAATGCGCGGCGACCGCCTCGACATCAGCGCCGAAGCCGGGCCAGTCCTGGATGTCCAGTACAGGCCGGTCCGCGAGCGCAACGTCCTCGCTGCCATGGACCGCATTCGAGGTCTCACACGCGATGCACACCTTGCACCCCATCGCCTTCAGCAGATCGAGATGCGGCTGGATGGCGCGCAATTCGTCCTCGAGCGAACGCGTCAACAGGTTCAATGAGTGCCAGCCGGAAACGAAGTCGAGGCCATGCAGTGACAGTACCGCCGCCAACGACGCTGCATCAGACGGCATCTTGTGGCCCTTCTCGATGCCGTCGAAGCCGATATCGGCCGCGTCCGCAAGGCATTGTTCGAGCGGGATGTGCGCGCCCAGGCTGCGGTCGTCGTCGTTGGACCAGGCTATGGGGTTGGTGCCGTACCGGATCATCGCGTCCGCCCGTCAGTCCGACGGCCGTTGAGAGGCCACGGCTGCCTGGTATTGCGCGCGCGCGGCGCGAGCCTGTTCGCGGTCGGAGACCTCGGGCACAGCGACGTCCCACCAATGCCCGCCGGCGTCCGTCGTTGCCACCGGGTCGGTGTCGATGACGATGCAATACGACCGGTCGGCCGCCCGCGCACCGGTAACCGCCTTCTCCAGTTCGTCGATCGATCCGACTTTCTCCGCGATCGCTCCCATCGAGGCGGCGTGCGCGGCGAAATCGATCGCCGACGACACCGCGTGCCGCGACTCGTCCAGAAGGTTGTTGAAGTTCGCCCCACCGGTGGCACTCTGAAGTCGGTTGATACAGGCGAAGCCACGGTTGTCCAGGACGATGACGATGATCTTGTGGCCGAGCATCACCGAGGTCGCGAGCTCCGAATTCAGCATCATGTAGCTGCCGTCGCCGACCATCACCACGATTTCGCGCTCTGGCAAAGCCATCTTGGCGCCGAGCCCGCCGGCGATTTCGTAGCCCATGCAGGAATAGCCGTATTCCAGGTGATAACCGTTCGGCCGGCTGGCTCTCCACACCTTGTGCAGCTCCCCCGGCAGGCCGCCGGCGGCGCATACCAACACCGTGTCCTCATCGGTGCTGCGCTGCACCGCGCCGATCACCTGCGCATCGCTGGGCAATGCATTGCCTGACAGCGCATTACCGCTCGGCGGCGCCGTAGCGGCGTCCACGCCGGCGACCCACGCGGCCTTCAGCGCGGGATCGAGCGCAAGCCCCCGCCAGTCACCGAGCATCCGCGACAGCTCCTCCAATCCGACTTTGGCGTCCGCCACCAAGGGCAGGGCGTGGTGCTTTCCGGCGTCGTAGGTGGCGACATTGAGCGCGAGTATGCGCCGTTGCGGGTTCTTGAACAGCGCCCAGGAGCCGGTGGTGAAGTCCTGCAACCGTGTGCCGACGGCAACCACCAGATCAGCCGCCGCCGCGATATTGTTCGCGGCCGACGAACCGGTCACGCCGACCGAGCCGAGGTTCAGCCGATGATCCCACGGCAGCGCCGACTTGCCGGCCTGCGTCTCGGCGACCGGAACATCATGGGTCTCGGCAAACCGGCGCAGCGCCTCGGTCGCACCGGCGTAGTGAACACCGCCGCCGGCGATGATCAACGGCCGCTTGGCCTCCCGCAGCGCGGCAGCCGCCGCCTCCAATTCGTGAGCATCGGGACGCGGGCGGCGCGGCCGCCACAGTCGCAGTGCAAAGAAGCTCTCGGGCCAGTCATACGCCTCTGCCTGCACGTCCTGGCAAAGGGCGAGCGTGACCGGTCCACAGCTCGCTGGGTCGGTCATGGCGCCCATCGCACGCGGCAGGGCGGTCAGAAGTTGCTCGGGCCGTGCGATGCGATCGAAGTAGCACGACACCGGACGGAAACAGTCGTTGGCGCTGACAGTGCCATCCTGGAAGTCCTCGACCTGCTGCAGCACCGGGTCCGGTGCGCGGCCAGCGAAGACATCGCCCGGCAGGAACAGCACCGGCAGTCGGTTCACATGCGCCAACGCTGCCGCCGTCACCATGTTCGTCGCGCCGGGGCCGATAGACGACGTCACCGCCATCGCCCGGCGCCGGTTCGATGCCTTGGCAAAGGCGACCGCGGCATGCGCCATGCCCTGCTCGTTGTGGCCGCGCCAGGTCGGCAGGCTGTCTCGGACGCCATAGAGCGCTTCACCCAGAGCAGCGACATTTCCATGACCGAAGATCGCCCAAACACCGGCGATGAAGCGCACGCCGGGCTCGGACTCCTGGGCCACAAGGTAGCGAACCAATGCCTGGGCTGCCGTCAACCGGATGGTCTTCACGCCGCCTCTCCAGAGGGTCACGTGCAGCGGCCGCCGCGCACATCGACCGACGCAGCAGCGTCGCAAACCATCGCCCTCGCATCAAGGCCGCGATGCCGGCGAAAACACTACCGCCTGTCTGCTGGAGTGCGTGGATTTCAGCGCTCTCGGGGAATCCGCTTTGATTTCCGCGGAATCAGGGTGCGAGTAGGCCGACTGGCTTGAGCCAAGTCAAGGTGTTGTCAATGTTTCGCGGCTGCAATGCCGACCATGGACACGGATCTGCTAGCAAAATACGACCGCAACGTTCCGCGCTACACCAGCTATCCCACGGCACCGCACTTTCATGACGGCATCGGCGCGGCCGACTACGCGGCCTGGCTGACGGCGACGCCGATCGACGCGCCGCTTTCGGCCTATCTGCACATCCCGTTTTGCGACAGCCTGTGCTGGTTCTGCGGGTGTCATACCAAGATCGTTCGGCGCTACGAACCGGTAGCGCGCTACCTGGATGTGCTGCACCGTGAGATCGACTTGGTCGCCGAGCGGCTCGGCGAGGGCCGGCCGGGCGCGCACCTGCAACTCGGCGGTGGGAGTCCGAGCCTTCTGCACGTAAGTAATATTGCAACGCTGATCGCTACGCTGCGCACCGCATTTTCGTTTTCGGCGGCTACCGAACTGGCGCTCGAGATTGACCCTCGCGACATCGATCACGCGCGCATCGCCACGTGGGCCGAGGCCGGCATGACACGCGCCAGCCTGGGCGTCCAGGACTTCGAGCCCGTCGTCCAACGCGCCATCAATCGAGAGCAGACCGTCGGCGTAACCGCGCGGGTAGTCGACTGGCTGCGCGGATGTGGCGTCGATCGACTCAACATCGACGTCATGTATGGCCTGCCGCAACAGACCGTCGCAAGCGCCGTGCGCACGGTCGAAAGCGTCTTGACGCTGGCGCCGAACCGCATCGCCGTGTTTGGCAATGCGCACGTGCCATGGATGAAGCGGCACCAGCGATTGATCGCGGATGAGACGCTTCCCGGCACCGCCGAACGATGGCGGCAGAGCGAGGCCATTGCCGAACGATTGACGGCGGCGGGATACGTGCGCATCGGCCTGGATCACTTTGCACTGCCGGATGATCCACTGGCGCTGGCGCTCGCCGCCGGAACACTACGGCGCAATTTCCAGGGCTACACAACCGACACCGCGCACGCGCTCATTGGCTTCGGCGCATCGGCGATCGGCTCGCTGCCCACAGGTTACGTGCAGAACTTGGTTCCGATCGCACGTTACGCCGAAGCGATCACGAGCGGCCGATTGGCGACGGCGCGAGGGCTCCGACTCGATGACGAGGACCGGCGTCGGCGGGCAGTGATAGAGCGGTTGATGTGCTTCCATGCCGTGGACCTAGCGGCAGTGACGCCGTCGCCTGCGGACAAGTCGCTAATGCACGACGAAGAATTATCGCGGCTCGACGAACTGGTGAGTGACGGTATCGTCGAGGTCGACCATGGTCAGGTGCGCGTTACCGATTCCGGACGTCCGTTCGTACGCTCTGTCTGCGCCGTGTTCGATCGTTACCTGTCGGCCGGTACCGCGCGTCACTCACGCGCGGTCTGAACCGCCCATCGTCAGTTGGGCGCTCATGCGACTTCGCTGGCGGGACCGACGGTCGCATCCATGGCGTCGCAGGCGGCCTCGGACTCGCTTGCGGCCTGTTCGCACAGCCCCGCGCAGGCCGCGAGATCGGCGCCCGCGGCCGCCTTCTCCAGCCGGCGATAGATGTCCGATAGCGTCATCGCGCCGACGTTGGCCGCCGCCGACTTCATGCTGTGGGCCGCCGCCTTGACCGCCGCCGCATCTTCGGCCGCCAGGCCGGCGACGATCTTCGTGCAGGCGCGCGCGCTCTCCTCGGCGAACAGCACCGTCAGCCGCCGCCACAGTTCCTGCCGGCCCGTGCGCAGCGGCTCGACGATCGCCGGATCGAGCACCGCGCGGGCATCGGTTGCCCCCCCGGCCGACTCCGGGTCCCGGCGCCGCAGGTAGCGGCCCACGGTGTCGGCCATCATCTCGCGCGAGAACGGCTTGGTCAGGAAGTCGTCCATGCCGGCCGCCAGGCACGCCGCCCGGTCGGTGTCCAAGGCGTTGGCCGTCAGCGCCACGATGGTCGTGCGTGGGACGGCCCCGTCGGCGCCCTCGGCCGCGCACGCGCGGATGGCGCGGGTCGCTTCGCACCCGTCCATGACCGGCATCTGGCAGTCCATCAGCACCAGGTCGTAGCGGCGATCGGCGCTCGCGTCGAGCGCTTCCTGCCCGTTCACCGCCGTGTCGACACGGCACCCGAACCCGCGCAGTATCTCGGCCGCCACTTCCAGATTGATCGGGTTGTCCTCGACCAGCAGCACCTCGCCCTCGCACGCCAGGGCTTCGGCGCCGGGCTCGACCTTGCCGTTCGGCGTCTCGGCGACGCCGCCGTTGGTCTGCAGAATGTCCGCAAGCGCCCGCGCCAGATCGCTGCGCCGCACCGGTTTCGACAGCTGGTGCAGCATCGGATCGCCGGCGGCATCGGCCGGCAGCGTCGAGACCAGCGAGGACAACAGCAACACCGGCGTCGCCGCGATCGCGGCGTCGGCGCGGATGTCGCCGACCAGCGCCAGCCCGTCCTTGCCCGGCATCTTCATGTCGACGATGGCCACGTCGAAGGCCCGGCCCGCCGCCGCCTCACGCGCCGGCCGGCGAAGTCTTGCGCCGCCGACCTGCGATCCGGCGCCGCGGTGTCCGCGCGCCGGGCGCGCGCGGTGAACCAGAACCGCGATCCCTCGCCGGGCGTGCTGTCGGCGCCGATCTGTCCGCCATGGAGCTCGACCAGTTGGCGCGCGATCGCCCGGTGCCGCCATACTGCCGCGTCGTCGAGCCGCCGGCCTGCGCGAAGCTCTCGAATATCCGCTCCATGACCTCCGCAGCGATACCAATGCCGGTATCCAAAATCTCGAAGTGGAGCACGAGGGCGTCCGATTCCGACGGGACAACCGTGACGCGGAGCGCAACCTCGCCCTGTTCCGTGAACTTGACCGCGTTCCCCAGCAGGTTGGTCAGGATCTGGCGCAACCGGCCGGAATCGCCGACGACCGAGCGCGGCACGCCCTCGTCGACGAGGAACGACAGCTCCAATCCCTTAGCATGCGCCCGACCGGCAACGCTGTCGATGGTTTCCTCGATCAGGCGATGGGAGTCGAACTCGGCGACGTCCAACTCCAGCTTGCCGGCCTCGATCTTCGACAGATCGAGGATGCTGTTGATCAGGCCCAACAATGTATGTCCCGACGAGCGCACGGTCTGGGCGAACCGCCGCTGCTTGCCCGACAGGTCGGTGTCGAGCAGCAGCTCCATCATCCCGAGCACCCCGTTCAGCGGCGTCCGGATCTCGTGGCTCATGTTCGCAAGGAACTGCGATTTGGCGACGTTGGCGGCTTCGGCAGCAGCCTTGGCCTGGACCAACTGCTTTTCCGCAAGCTTGCGCTCGGTAATGTCCGACAATACCAGGATCCGGCTGCCGTCCGGCAACAGCTCGTCAGTCGCCTGCTCCCAACGACCATCCGAGAGCTTGCGTTCAACCGGCGCACTGGCGGCGCGGTGTTGGTCCAGGCGGCGGCGAATGGACGTTTCCTGATCTTGCGAGCTCAAATCGAATCGGTCGCGCGCGACGTTCGTGCGCACGATCTCCTCGAAGGACACGCTCGGGACGAGGATGTCGGCGATCGCGGGGTGCTTGGAGCGATAGGCCGGGTTGCAGGTGACCAAACGGTCGTCGAGATCGAACAACGCGATGCCATGGGACATGCTGTCGAGTGAGGCCGCAAGCCGGCCATGCTCGACTTCCTGGGCGTGAAGACTCGCCCGGGCCTTGTCTACGTTCTCCTTCGCTTCAGCCAGAAGCTTGCGATTTAACGCAAGCATCTCCTCTGACATCAAGCCGAATGAGTCCTGGTTCAGACCGCGCTCGCGGTCCGCCTCAGCATAGGCAAAACTGACCAACGCAAAAAGTCGATCGAGATCGACGCTTTCGTCGGCAGCGCGGGCCTTGCGCAGTTGTCGAGCTAGGAGGCTATGCACGGGGATGACGGAGCCATCGCAAGATTCCCGACCGAAGTGGCCAATGCCGCTACGACGGCGTCCCGACGTGCGGCCCGCCGGCAACGTCTCGCCGAGCACAATTGTCCGCGCGAAAGATTAATAGGTTGGCAACAAAACAACCATCGATGCGGCCCGAGCCCGGCCCGAGAGAACCATGGAAATTGGGCTCGCCCGCGGCGCGGCGCTGCTGCCTCGAACGGGACGATGGTATCGTTGGGCCGACCGCGCCGCGGGTGATACGTTCAAGGCTCCAGTCATGCGGAAGTCGGGCCGGTCTGGGATAGCCGGCGCCTGCGGGATAGGGTGGAGGCACACGTTGCGGCTGTATTCTGTGGTCTTATGTGCCCTGCTGACGGCTCTGCTTGTCGTCGGCACGGCGCCGATCTTCGACGCACAGGCCAATAATCTCGAACGGCTGCAGGCGTTGGACCTGCCAAAACGATCAGGCGCCATCACGCTGCATTTCTCGCCCGCCGCCGAAAACGTGGCGCTTGCCTATGCGGCGGATGTCGCCGCCGCCGTGCGCTGGTATCGCGACCGCCTTGGCTGGGCCGGCGCCGTAACGGTGGCAGTCCTGGTTGCCGACGACTACTTCCGGGTCACCCGCATCCCCTACCCAACGCCCCACATGGAGCCGCCTACGGGCTTGATCATCCTCGCCGACCATATCGACACGCATCCCGGTTTCGATCGCTGGGATTTGGAGCCTGTATCGCTCAACACGGCGTTCGCACTGCACGAGGTGGGCCACTTGATCGCCCGCGACCTCGACATCGGCAGTGCCAGCTTCTTCATCAACGAGTTGATCGCCAACACCATCATGGCAGCATACGTGCGCAGCGAGCGGCCCGACCTCGCCGGTTTTCAGAGCGGCCTGCCGCCGCGGTTCGCCGATGCCGGACGCTATCACGCGCTCGCCGACTTCGATTCGCTCTACTTCTCCATGGGACAGCTCAACTACCTCTGGTTCCAGTTCCACATCGCCCATATCGCCGACTTCATCGCCACAGATGTCGACATCGAAACCGTGGTCGACCGACTCGGGCGGGCGTTTCCGGAGAGAGCACCGGGGCGGGATGAGACGGTGCCGGCCAACGTGCAGCGCCTCGAGCCGGTGCATCCCGGGGTTGGGGCGTTCGTCGAAACGCTGTTTGGCGGGTGAGCTGAAGTGCGCCACGCGCGCCAACCCGAGCCGGCCGCGGCGCCGCCGCCCGACGACGGACGATATCACCGCGAGCGTGCGCGCTTGCGCAACTGGGTGACCGCCGACGGCGCTGCGGGTCCGACCGGGGTCGAGGGCTTTGCGGCAGAAGCCGGACGCTATCACCTCTACATCGCCATCAACTGCCCGTGGGCGCACCGCACGCGCATCTTTCGCATCCTGAAGAGGCTCGAAGACATCGTCTCGATGTCCATCGTCGCGCCCTCGCGCACCGAACGCGGCTGGGTGTTCGACAATACCTCGGATCGGTTCGGCGACACGCTGCTCGGCACCTACGCGTTGCAGGACGCCTATCGGCGCAACGACACCGACTACTCGGGCCGCGTAACGGTGCCGGTGCTATGGGACAGGCGTCGCGCAATGATCGTCAGCAACGAGTCCGCCGACATCATCCGGATGTTCAACAGCGCCTTCGCCGCGCTCACCGCCGAGGCGACCGACTATTATCCGCCGGACCTGCGCGCGGATATCGACGCGCTGAACGATGTGATCTATCCGACCGTGAACAACGGCGCGTATCGGGCTGGATTCGCGCGCACGCAGGCCGCTTACGAGGAAGCGTTCGATGCGCTCTTCGCGACCCTCGATACCAGCCCGTTGACGAAGTCCGGCGTGTCTGATTCTGTCTGAACATAGAGATTTAGACGGGCGTCGTGCGATGGCATTGAGACGACAGAGCGAGGTTCAGGGTGACCTCGTGGTGACATGGGCGGAGATGCCGCGTTCGCCTGGACACGCGTTTTTCGACCGGCTGCATGAGTTGCTGACCGAGTCTGGCTTTGACGGCTTCGTGGAGGCGACGTGCAAGCCATACTACGCACCTCGGATGGGGGCTCCTTCGCTGCCGCCGGGGCGTTATTTCCGGATGCACATGATCGGCTATTTCGAGGGCATCGGCAGCGAGCGCGGCATCGCTTGGCGCTGTTCGGATTCGCTGTCGCTTCGCGCGTTTCTGCGGTTGGCGAACCGGGACAAGGTTCCCGATCATTCCTGGTTGTCGAAGACGCGCGGCCGGCTGCCGCACGAGGTCCATGAAAAGGTTTTCGACTGGGTTCTGGCTCTCGTCGCCGCGCGCGGTCTGGTGAAGGGCGAGCGGATCGGCGTCGACGGCTCGACGATGGAAGCCAACGCCGCCCTGCGAGCCATCGTGCGGCGCGATAGCGGCGAGACCTATCGCGAGATGCTGACGCAAATGGCGAAGGAGAGTGGCGTCGAAACGCCGACGATCGACGACCTCGTCCGGCTCGATCGCCGGCGGAAGGGCAAGAAGCTTTCGAACAAGGATTGGACGAGCCCGACCGATCCTGATGCGAAGATCGCGCGGATGAAGGACGGCACCACGCATCTGGCCTGCAAGCCCGAGCACGCGGTCGATCTCGACACCGGCGTCATCGTTGCGGCGCCGATCTATCCAGCCGATGAAGGCGACACGACGACTTTGCCTGGGACGCTGGAGGCGGCCGCGCGCAACCTCGCCGAGGTCGGCCTGGCTCCAACACGGGCAGAGCCCTGCAGTCTCGTTGGCGACAAGGGCTATCATTCACGCGAGGGGCTGAAAGACCTCGACGGCGGCGTCTGGAAAACGCGGATCTCCGAGCCGGAGCCCGCCAACGGCTATCTGCGCTGGCATGGCGACCAGGCGGCACGTCAGGCTGTCTACGCCAACCGGGCGCGATTGAAGTCCGGCGTCGCGCGGAACGCCATGCGCAGGCGCGGTGAGATGGTCGAGCGCAGCTTCGCCCATGTCCTCGACCGTGGCGGCATGCGCCGCGCGTTGCTGCGGGCGCGCGAGAACGTCCACAAACGCTACCTGATCCATGTCGCCGGGTTCAATCTCGGCATTCTGATGCGCGCGCTGTTCGGATCAGGCACGCCGAGGGAGGCTGCGAGTGCAAAGAGCACCCTTTTGTTCGTTATTCAGTTCGATGCTGCCCTGGCGATCGCCATCGTGGCGAACATCGAAGGCAAACCAGCCATGCTCGTTATCATCATCATCGTCGCCCCCGAAACCGATTGATCAAAGCGCGACTTCATCACCGGGCTGATAAGCTCGACGCGCGACTGGCCGAGCGCCGATATCTGCTCGGCCATCGCTTGACCGAGGCCGACTGGCGCCTGTTTCCGACCCTGGTCCGGTTCGATACGGCCTACCACGGCGCCTTCATATGCAACCTGCGCCGGCTGATCGACTACCCGAACCTCTGGGGCTACACCCGCGAGCTGTATCAGATGCCGGGGATCGCCGACACCGTCGATGTCGGCATCTATCGCCGTGGCTACTACTCAAAGAGCGCCGAACGCAACCCACGCGGCATCGTGCCGCGAGGCCCAGAAATCGACTTCGCCGCCCCACATGGCCGCGGCGGGCGATCATGAACCGCCCCGGCGCGTAGTCACCTAGTCGACCAGGGCGGCGAGGCGCTTGGGTGCGATCAACCGGTAGCTGCGTTTGACGATCTCCGTCACCTCTCTCCAGTCCGGCCAGCTGTCAAGACGCATCCCGACCCAGCCCTTGTGGCCGACATAAGGCCGCACGAAGAATCGCTCGGCGTCGGCGCCAACCAGCCCTCCTGGCTGCCCGGTGGCGCCTTGCACCAGACCGATATGCGTCCGTCGCCACGCTTTTCCATCGCGAAGATCTTATCACGCGCTCGAAAGGTGGGATCACCCCACGCCTCCTTCTCCGCGGCCTCCGGCAGCGCCAGGCAGATCGCGCGCAGGCGGTCGATCGGTTTCTTGGCCATGGGGGAACCTTACATCTGTTGACACTTGCGGTCGGGGACGGAAGTCGCCCGTCGCATCGTGGTGTAAAGATGGGCCGGCCGCCAATGGATCAACCGCTGCGGCTGGCCAACTAAAAGGGAAGGGACGGGATATGACACGCGCAGGACGCTGGCTCGCCATGACGCTATCATTGCCGCTGATCGCCGCATCGTCGATTGCGGTCGCACAGCGGCAACCGCCGGAACGGGCGATCACGAATATCACCGGCGACCTTTATCGCTTCCAGAACGGTGGCCATTTCTCGGTCTTCCTGGTCACACCAGAGGGCGTCATCGCCACCGATCCGATCAACCGGCCCGCGGCCGAATGGTTGAAGGCCCAGATCGCCGAAAGGTTCGGCCAGCCGGTGAAATACGTCATCTACAGCCATCACCACGGCGACCATGTCTCCGGTGGCGAGGTGTTCGCCGACACCGCCACCTTCATCGGCCACGAGAACATGCTGCCGGCGCTCGAAGTGCCAGCGGACGCGCGGCTGGCCGGCGGCGCGGCGAACATGGACGCCGACGGTAACGGCACCGTCGAAAGTGCCGAGGCGCGCGGCTTCGTGCAGGCGAATTTCGACAGGATAGATGTCGATGGCAATGGCGCGGTGACCGGTTTCGAGATGGCGTCCTTCGGCGTCCGCCAGATCCGCAAGCCAGACACCGTCTATGCCGACACCATGAATGTCACGCTCGGCGGCAAGACCGTCGAGTTGCACTATGTCGGGCGCAATCACTCCGACAACATGACAGTGATGCGTTTTCCCGACGAGCGCGTGGTGTTCACCGTCGACTTTATCACTGTCAAGAGGCTGCCGTTCCGCAACCTGGGCGACAGCTACCTGCCCGATTGGCTCGACTCGATCAAGCGGGTACAGGCGATGGACTTCGACATCGTGGCGCCAGGTCACGGCTCACTGGGCACCCGCGCCGATGTCGCCGACAACCTCACTTACCTCGATAACTTGACTGCCGCGGTGCAGGCCCAGATCGCCGCCGGTGCGACAGTTGAGCAAGCCCAGGCCGCAGTCCCGCTGGACGCCTACAAGGATTGGGGCCAGTACGATGCGTGGCTGGCGCAGAACGTCGCCGGCGCCTACCGAATCCTCTCGGCAGCCAACTAGTGGAGGGATCGGAACGAAAGAGTCCGAATTGGGATTCCGTATTTTGCTGTGGTATGCGCCCGGCAAGGCGCCGGTCCCGCTCGATCGTGTCGCCGAGATCGTGCGCCTGACGCAGCAACCGCCGCCGTTTGAGGCGACCCACTGGACGTTGCGCGCGATGGCCAGGGCGGCCGGTATTGCCGCCTCGACGGTGCAGGCGATCTGGAAGGCTCACGGTCTCAGCCCGCACCGCTGGCGCAACTTCAAGCTGTCGACCGACCCTGCCTTCGCCGAGAAACTCACCGATATCGTCGGCCTGTATGTCGACCCGCCGGCCCATGCGGTGGTGTTGTCGATCGATGAGAAGTCACAGATCCAGGCGCTCGACCGCCGGTCTGCCGATGAAGAAGGGACGCGCCGGCACCATGACTACAAACGGCACGGCACGACCACGCTGTTTGCGGCGCTCAACGTTCTGGACGGAACGGTGATCGGCCAGAACATGCAGCGCCACCGCCATCAGGAGTTCATCCGCTTCCTCAACCGCATCGAGCGCACGGTGCCGGCGGACAAGGCCATCCACGCGATCGTCGACAACTACGCGGCGCACAACAAGGACAAGGTCCGCGCCTGGCTCGCCCGCCATCCGCGCTGGACTTTCCACTTCACACCGACCTCCTGCTCGTGGCTCAATGCCGTCGAGGGCTTCTTCGCAAAACTCACCCGGCGGCGGCTCAAGCACGGCGTCTTCCATTCCGTCGTCGATCTCCAGGCCGCAATCAACCGCTTCGTCCGCGAATACAATGCGGCCAACCCACAGCCATTCATATCGAAAGCCGACCCCGACGACATCACCGCAGCCCGAAACCGAGGGTTCCAAACGTTGGAATCAATCCACTAGCGCCGGCATCTCCACTCAATCCAGGCGCTTTCCCCACCCCGCCCAGGCAGTGGCAGGGGTGGGGGACCTTGTGCCATTGTGGACGTTCGGAATCGCTTTACCCGCCAAGGACCGAACGATGGCGCGGAGCCTGGAGGAGCAGGCGCAGACCGAGCGCTTTGAGCGATGCTCTACGCACGCTCGCAACTACCTGTGATGCAGGCGATCGAACGTCGCGTGTGCGGTTGCATCTATGGCGGCACTAGTTGGGCGACGCGCCGGGAGGCCGACCGGCTTTGTCGGTTGCTCAAGCTGCGTCCCGGCCTGCGCTTGTTGGGAGTCGGAGCGGGTTGCGGCTGGCTTGGTCTCTACATCGCCGACCATAGCGGCTGCGATATCATGCTGGTCGATTTGCCGCATGTGGGGTTGCGCATCGCCTGCGACCGGGCAACGAGGGACCGTCTGGCCGGCGCGTGCTGGGCGGCGGTCGCCGACGCCGCCGACTTGCCGTTCGCTGCCGCCAACTTCGATGCCATCCATCACAGCGATGTGCTGTGCTGCTTGGCTGACAAGCGCGGCGTGCTGGAGGCCTGCCGCCGCGTCATTCGCGATGATGCGACGATGGTCTTCTCCGCCATCACAGTCGCCCAAGGACTTGTCGCGCGAGGCCTACCGGCGCGCCGTGGAAATCGGTCCCGGATTCGTCGAGTGCGAGAGCGACTACCCAATACTACTCGCACAGACCGGCTGGCAGCTATCGCGTCGAGACGATGTATCCGAGGGGTTCGCGCGTGCGCTTCGCGACCAGATGCAGGCCGATGAAGATCAGCGCGACGGGTTGGAGTACCTGATCGGGAGCACCGAGTGCGCCGTCCGTCAGGCCGACTGGCGCTCCAAGCTCACCGCTGTCGAGGACGGCATCCTGCGGCGCGAGCTGTTTGTCGCCTTACCTGCTTAGCCGACGTTCGGTAGACTTTCACATTCGCCGACCGTAGGGTCGCGGGGTCACGTGCGATCGCCGGGCCGATGCGCAAGCAGCACAAGTGGTTACATGGGGAAGTGGAACGCTGGCACGCCGAGCGCCTGATCGACGATCGGCTCGCCGTGACGCTGACTGCGCGTTATCCCCTGGTGGGCAGCGAATGGAGCCGGTTCATCCTGTCGGCCATCGGCGCGATCCTCGCCGGCCTCGGTGTCATCCTGTCTTCGCCTACAACTGGCAGGAGCTGCCGAAGTTTCTGAAGCTCGCGATGATCCTCGCCGCGGTCGCCGGCAGCCACGGCGCGGCGCAGTGGCTCGCGCACCGGGGCACACAGCGGCAAAGCGTGGTCGAGGGTCTGCATATTCTCGGCACCATGCTGTTCGGCGCCGGCATCTGGTTGGTGGCGCAGATCTATCACATGGACGAGCACTATCCGAATGCGATCCTGGTCTGGAGCCTGGGCGCGCTGGCGCTCGGCTGGTCGATACCGTCCCTGGCGCAAGGCTTTCTCGCGGTTGTCTTGCTGTCGCTTTGGGCCGGGTTCGAGGCGATCGAGTTCAACTGGGTCAATCATTGGGTGCTGCCGATGGTGGCCGTCGGCGTGCTGCCCCTGGCGTGGCAGCAGCGCTCGCCAGTGTTGCTGTTCTTCGCCTTGCTGGCGGTAATCGTGGCGCTGGTGCTGGCGACGTTCCCGATCGACTATGAGGTGCCCGTAGCCCCGGCGTTCTTTATCGGCGCCTTCTATGTCTTGGCCGGAATGTCTGCAGCCGGCTGCGACTTTCCCAGGAGCGAGCCAGTCCTCAAGTCGCTCGGCTTCGCGGTGGTCTTCGTCGCGCTGTTCACACTCAGCTTTCCGGGCGCCATCGAGATCCTCGATGACTATACGCTGACCGGCGTCGCCGCGCTCCTGTACTTCAGCGTGCCGCTGGCCCTGGCGGTGCTCGCGTGGCTGTGGATCGCCAACTCCCGCCTGCGCGGCATCGACGACATCTGGCGCTGGCATTGGGGCCTGCTCGTGCTCTCGTTGATTTTGGTCGTCGGCGTGTCGCTGAAGGTGCTGCCGCTGCCGGGATGGTGGTCGGCAGTCCCGTTCAATCTCATATTCCTTGCTCACTGCACGGCCTTCATCGTGCATGGTAGTCGCACCGCCAACGGCAAGCTGGTGGGGATCGCCTGCACTTTGTTCGCAGCTCTGGTCATCTCGCGCTATGTGGATCTGTTCGACAGCCTGTTGCTGCGCTCGCTGGTGTTCCTGCTTCTTGGCGGCGGTCTGTTCCTGGTCGGAAATTTCTACCAGCGCGCTCATCGACAGCGGGATGCGGCCACGCCGTGAGAAAGGCACTGACCATTGCCGCCGTACTGGCACAGATTGGCGTGCTGGTGGCGATGTTCGGCGAGCGCGAACACATCGCCCGCTTCGGCCACCTTGTCTATTTGCGCACCGCGCCGCTCGACCCGCGAGATATCTTCCGCGGCGACTTCGTTCGCCTCGACTACGAGATCTCCGCCATCAACAAGCGCTCGATGAGCGATGGGCTTGAGGAGGCGCACTTCGATGAGCGCGACTACCCAGTCTATGCCGTCCTGGCGCAAGGCGCGAACGGCTTGGCGGAGATCGACTACGCCACCGATGTGCGCCCCGCCGTAATGCCCTTCATTCGCGGTCGGCTGACCGATCGATGGCGCTTCGGCACCGGCCCCAACGCAGCGCGCGTCCGCTACGGCATCGAGCAGCTTTTTGTCCAGCAGGGGATGGGCCTTGCGATCGAGAAACGCCGCGGCCAGCGCGACGATCTACAGATCCCGCTCGAGGTCGCGGTGGCGCTCGGTGGCAGCGGCACCGCAGTGGTCACTGGCTATCGCTGGAGCCGGCTCGGCGTGCAACTCGAAACCCTGCGCATGCCCCAGCGAGTCCCGAACGCTAACATCGACGAAATCGAAGGCCCGTTGAGTCCGCTGGTGCGCGTGACGCTAAAGAACGTCTCCGACGCCCCTCTCGCCGTGGTTGAACCCGGGCGACGATTGCGCGTTCGAACTCGTTCCAGTGAATTGGTCGGGCCTGGAATACCGACCCGTGGATGACGCGTGCGCGACCGTAGTCGCCAACGATGGCGATGTCATCCTGCTTGAACCGGAGGCCGCCTACAGCGTCGAGCTCGACCTCAGCGATCCCCGGTGGCATGTCGGCGCCGGCGATGACATCGGCGAGATCGGCCGGCTGGCGGAATTCGATCAGTTTCGCTTCGTCTACCGCTCGCCGGACGACGCGGTAGTTCCTACGTTGTCCGCTGCCGATCGGATCTGGCCCGGCTACCTGCCCACCTAGTGGATTGATCGGAATGAAAGAGTCCGAATTGGGATTCCGTATTTTGCTGTGGTATGCGAATCTGGCGCATGCGCAGTGGAATCTCCTTCACCCTATCCGCCGGCGACCGTCAGCGATTGCGCGCGGTCGTCGCGGATCCCAAGAGCCCGCAGAAACACGTCTGGCGGGCACATATTGTCCTTCTCAGCGGCGAGGGTCTGGGCACCTCGGCGATCATGACCGAGACCGGCAAGTCCAAGACCTGCGTGTGGCGCTGGCAAGAGCGGTTCAGGCACGAGGGTGTCGGCGGCCTGCTTCGCGACAAGTCCCGTCCGCCCGGCAAGGCGCCGGTCCCGCTCGATCGTGTCGCCGAGATCGTGCGCCTGACGCAGCAACCGCCGCCGTTTGAGGCGACCCACTGGACGTTGCGCGCGATGGCCAGGGCGGCCGGTATTGCCGCCTCGACGGTGCAGGCGATCTGGAAGGCTCACGGTCTCAGCCCGCACCGCTGGCGCAACTTCAAGCTGTCGACCGACCCTGCCTTCGCCGAGAAACTCACCGATATCGTCGGCCTGTATGTCGACCCGCCGGCCCATGCGGTGGTGTTGTCGATCGATGAGAAGTCACAGATCCAGGCGCTCGACCGCCGGTCTGCCGATGAAGAAGGGACGCGCCGGCACCATGACTACAAACGGCACGGCACGACCACGCTGTTTGCGGCGCTCAACGTTCTGGACGGAACGGTGATCGGCCAGAACATGCAGCGCCACCGCCATCAGGAGTTCATCCGCTTCCTCAACCGCATCGAGCGCACGGTGCCGGCGGACAAGGCCATCCACGCGATCGTCGACAACTACGCGGCGCACAACAAGGACAAGGTCCGCGCCTGGCTCGCCCGCCATCCGCGCTGGACTTTCCACTTCACACCGACCTCCTGCTCGTGGCTCAATGCCGTCGAGGGCTTCTTCGCAAAACTCACCCGGCGGCGGCTCAAGCACGGCGTCTTCCATTCCGTCGTCGATCTCCAGGCCGCAATCAACCGCTTCGTCCGCGAATACAATGCGGCCAACCCACAGCCATTCATATGGAAAGCCGACCCCGACGACATCATCGCAGCCCGAAACCGAGGGTTCCAAACGTTGGAATCAATCCACTAGGCCTTCAATTCCTCCGGCAGCATCGATTAGCTCACGACCGCCTCGGCCTCGATCTCCACGTCGTAGTCGCCGACCAGGCCCGAGGCTTCGATCAGCGCGTTTGCCGGCCGTGCACGATCGAAAAACCGCCCATGCGCGCGCGCGACCGCTTCCCATCGCGCGATGTCGCGTACATAGACCCGCGTGCGCACGATGTCGTCGCGGCTGCCGCCCAGAGCGGCGATCGAGGCCGCGATCTTGTCGAGGATGAAGACCGTTTGGCCCTCAGGGTCGCCGGGACATACGACTACGCCGCTGCCATGGGTGGCGGTCGTGCCGCTGACCAGAATGCGATCGCCGACGCGCACGGCGCGACTGAAGCCGGCGATCCCCTTCCAGACGCTGCCGGAGTCGACGCGGGTGCGATCGTGCCGTTCGTCGATGGGTGGAGCATCATAGACGCTTGGGAACCGGCTCAGGTGGTGGCTCAAATCGCCGGAAGCGGTGAGAAAGGGTGGGCGGCGATACTCGTCACCGCAGTCGCCGGGGATGCGCACCGTTGCCGCCAGCGCCCGGTCGATCACCTCACGGTCGCCGGCGTCGAGAGCGAAGTCGAACAGCCGCAGATTGTCGGCGCGATGTTCGCGCTCGCCCAGGCGCGCGCCGACGATGATCGCCGCCACCGCCGGCTGCTCGAGCACCCAACGCGTTGCGACGTTGGCGACGGAAACATCGTGCCTCTTCGCCACCTGCGTCAGGGCCGCCAGGATGTCCTGGAGGAACCGCCAACCGCCGACGGCATCGATGAAGCGCTTGTACTTCATCTTGCTCCAGTCGTTAACATCCGGCGGTTCGGCGGCGCCGACCCAGCGATCAGTCAGGAACCCGCCGGCCAGCGTGCCGTAGGCCAGCAGCTTAATTCCGGCCTCGAGGCAGAATTCGCTCAGCCTTTCGCCGGCGCGGCGGTCGAGCAGCGAAAAGCAGGCCTGGTTGGAGGCGATGCGGATGCCATGCTTGACCAGGAGGCGCAGATGATCGGTGTCGAAATTGGTGACGCCCAAATGCGCGATCTCGCCCTCGGCTTGCAGATCGGCCAGGTGCTTCATCGCGTCCAGGTAGCCGGGGTGCTCGAACGTCCACCAATGGAACTGCAGCAGGTCGATGCACGCGACCCCCAGCCGCTGCTGGCTGCGATGACCGCCTCGCGGACGACCGCGGCGGTCATCGCGCCGGGTTCTGGGCACCACTTCGTGAACACCGTCGAGGCGGCCCCGGCCTTCTCGTCCGCGAGATGGTGTCCGGCGATCAGCTCGGCGCTACCGTAGTGGTCGGCCATGTCGAAAGTATCGAATCCGGCTTTGGCGTAGTCGGCCAGTGCCGTCGCCGCGCCGTCGAGATCGAGCGTCCGCCCGTCGCGCTCCATGTCAACCACTTGCCACAGGCCCGTGACGATGCGGCTGATATCCAGCCCTGGTGCGATCGCGTAGCGCGGAGGTGTCGTTGCCGGCTCAGGCATGCGCGTTCCCTCGAATTCGGGCCATGGGCGCACAGTATCGGCGCCGGCCGGTCGCCGGCAACCGCCCTGCGGGCCAGCGCATCGTTGACAGGGGCGCCGCGGTGATTATAGTCCGCTCGCCGGCGCGGCCCCCATGGTTAGGGGCCGTTTAGTATGCGTATTGGTACACGGGACTATAACAAATCCGAGGACCAGCTAATGTTCGCGGTCATCCGCACCGGCGGAAAGCAGTACAGGGTCGAGCCCGGTGATTGCATCACCGTGGAGCGCATCGCTGGTGAGGCCGGCGCCAGCGTGAGCTTCGACGAAGTGCTTATGGTCGCCGACGACAAGAAGCAGACCGTCGGTGCGCCGTTGGTCGAAGGCGCCAAAGTCGCGGCAACGGTCCTGGAGCAGACGCGCGGGCCGAAAATCATCGTGTTCAAGAAGAAGCGGCGCAAGGGATACCGGCGCAAGCACGGACACCGCCAAGACATTACCGTGCTGCGGGTGACCGATGTCGCAACCGGCACGACCCACAAGAAGAAGGCCGAGGAAGACTAGCCATGGCGCACAAGAAGGCAGGCGGCAGCTCACGCAACGGCCGCGATTCGGCGGGCCGGCGCTTGGGCGTGAAGAAATATGGCGGCCAGCACGTGATCCCGGGCAATATCATCGTGCGCCAGCGCGGCACCAAGTTTCACCCGGGCGCCAATGTCGGCATCGGACGCGACCATACGCTGTTCGCCCTGAGCGAAGGCCGCGTGGCCTTCAATCATGGCCGTGGCGGGCGCTGTTGGGTGGCGGTCGCGCCCCTAGCCTGATCGCGCGGGTTTCCGCGCAGATGCCATGCGTTTCCTGGATGAGGCAAAGGTCTTTGTACGCTCCGGCGACGGCGGCGCCGGTTGCGTCAGTTTTCGCCGCGAGAAGTTAGTGCCGCGCGGCGGCCCCGATGGGGGTAACGGCGGCCGTGGCGGTGACGTCATCGCCGAATGCGTCGAGGCGCTGAACACCCTCGTCGATTTTCGTTATCGCCAACACTTCAAGGCCAAGCGCGGCGGCCACGGTATGGGACGCGACCGTAGTGGCCGCGCCGGCGCCTCCGTGACGCTTCGACTTCCGGTCGGCACCCAGATCCTCGAAGACGACAAGGCGACGCTCGTCGGCGATCTGACCGAGCCTGGACAACGCATCGTCGTTGCCCGTGGCGGCGGTGGCGGCCGCGGCAACGCCGGGTTTAAGACTTCCACGCGGCGGGCGCCTCGCGAGGCCGAACCCGGCAAGCCGGGAGAGGAGTACTGGCTGTGGCTACGGCTGAAACTGGTCGCCGACATCGGGCTGGTTGGCCTGCCGAATGCCGGCAAGTCGACGCTGCTCGCCGCCGTGAGCCATGCGAAACCCAAAGTCGCCGACTATCCGTTCACCACCCTTGTCCCGGTGCTGGGCGTCGTCGAGGTCGACGGCGACGAATTCGTCATGGCCGACATTCCCGGCCTGATTGAGGGCGCCCACATGGGTCGCGGCCTCGGTGACCGCTTCCTCGGTCATGTCGAGCGTTGCAGCGCGCTACTGCACCTCGTTGACGGCACGCAAGAACCACAGGAGATCGCGTCGGCCTATACCGCCGTGCGCAACGAGCTCGTGGCCTATGGCGGCGGACTGGCGGAGCGAGAGGAGATCGTCGTGTTCACCAAGATCGATAGCCTCGCCACGGCGGAACGCAAGGTGGCCGGTGACGCATTGGCCACCGCCTGCGCAGGTCCCGTGCACGCCATCTCGGCCGTCTCCGGCGAAGGCGTCGACGCTCTGATGCGATTGCTCGGGACCAGGGTCGCGGCACGGCGCGCCGAACAAGAGACGTGGCCCGCGCCCGCCTACGCACCGTGAGCGACCGCCTCGCCAACTGCCGGCGGCTGGTGGTCAAGGTCGGCTCCTCGCTGCTTGCCGATGACGACGGCACGATCCACAGCGCCTGGATGCGTGCCTTCGCCGAGGACATCGCAAGGCTGCGCGGGCGCGGGGTCGATGTCATGATAGTCTCCTCGGGCGCCATCGCGGTCGGCCGGCGGCAGCTCGGCCTGGCCCGCGGACCGCGCAACCGCGCGCTGAAGCTGGAGGAGAGCCAGGCCGCGGCGGCCACCGGGCAGATCCAGCTCGCCCATGCCTGGCAGGAGGCGTTGGCCGCGCACGCCGTGCCCGTGGCGCAAGTCCTGCTGACCATCGACGACACCGAAAACCGACGCCGATACCTCAATGCGCGCAGCACCATCGGCACGCTGCTGCGCCTGGGCGTACTGCCGGTCATCAACGAGAATGATACGGTGGCCACCGAAGAGATCCGATTCGGCGACAATGACCGTCTGGCCGGCCGCGTGGCGCAGATGATGGGCGCCGATGTTTGCGTGCTCCTGAGCGATGTGGACGGCCTCTATACCGGCGATCCGAGCCGCGTTGCCGACGTCACCCACGTTGCCGAAGTCGCCGACATCACGGCGGAGACTGAGGCCATGGCCGGCGCGCCGCGCTCGGCCGACGGCTCGGGCGGCATGGTGACCAAACTCGCTGCAGCCCGCATCGCCATGGCGTCCGGCTGCAGCCTAGCGATTGCGCGCGGCAGCGACGTTCATCCCCTACTGGCGCTGGAAAATGGTGCGCGCTGCACGTGGTTTCTGCCTGGCGCCGAGCCCAAGGCGGCCCGCAAGCAATGGATCGGCGGCAATATGAAGCCCGCCGGCACGGTCGTGGTCGACGACGGCGCCGCCCGCGCGCTGGCCGCCGGTAAGAGCCTATTGCCCGCCGGTGTCACCGATGTCGACGGCCGGTTCGAACGCGGCGATCTTGTATATGTGACAAATTCCAGCGGCGACGTGCTGGGCCGCGGTCTCTGCGCCTATTCCGACGCCGACGCGCGCCAGATCCGAGGACACAAGAGCCGTGAAATCGAACGGCTGTTGGGGTACCGTGGGCGGGACGAGATGATCCATAGAGACGATCTGGTGCTGGCCGAGCGTATCGAAAGACCGCAGTGATGACAGCCGTTCAACCGCTCGAGACGCGCAACGACTTGGGCGAAACGATGCACGCGATGGGCCGGGCGGCCCGCGACGCCGCACATCGCCTGGCGCTGGCGCCGGAAGCGGCGAAGACGCGTGCGCTAACCGCCGCAGCAGCAGCGGTGCGACGTGACGCGGCCGTGATTCTCGACGCCAACGCGCGTGACATGACGGCGGCGCAAACCAAGAGCGTCACCGGCGCATTTCTTGACCGGCTGCAGCTGACCCCCGAGCGCGTCGCCGCCATCGCCGAAGGACTGGAGGCCGTGGCCGGTTTGCCCGACCCGATCGGCACCGTACTCGCCTCCTGGGAGCGTCCCAATGGGCTGAAGATCGAACGCGTGAGGGTGCCGCTTGGCGTCGTCGGCATCATCTATGAATCGCGTCCCAACGTGACCGCCGATGCCGGCGGGCTGTGCCTGAAGGCCGGGAACGCATCGATCCTGCGCAGCGGATCGGAGAGCTTTCATTCCTCGCGTGCCATCGCCGACTGTCTGCACCAGGGCCTGATGGCGGCTGACCTGCCGGCGGGCTGTATTCAGCTGGTGCCGACCACCGCGCGCGAGGCCGTGGGCCTGATGCTGACCATGAGCGAGTTCATTGACGTCATCGTCCCGCGCGGCGGCAAGTCGCTGATCGAGCGCGTGCAGCGAGAAAGCCGCATTCCGGTGTTCGCTCACCTGGAGGGTCTGTGCCACACCTACGTGGACGGTGCGGCCGAGCGGGATATGGCGCGGCACATCGCCGTCAATGCCAAGACGCGGCGCACCGGTATTTGCGGTGCGACGGAGACACTCCTGGTTGACCGCACGGTCGCCGCCACGCATCTGCCGCCGATCGTGGAAGATCTGATCGCGGCCGGCTGTGAAGTGCGCGGCGATGCCGCGGCGCAGGCGCTGGACGAACGCATCGTGCCCGCAACCGATGCCGACTGGGACACTGAGTATTTGGCCGCCATCATTGCCGTTAAGGTTGTCGACGGCGTCGGCGCGGCCATCGACCATATCAATGTTCACGGCTCCAATCACACCGACGCCATCGTCACCAACGACACCGAAGCGGCCGGACGGTTTCTGCGCGAGGTCGATAGCGGCATCGTCCTGCACAATGCATCGACCCAATACGCCGACGGCGGCGAGTTCGGCATGGGCGCGGAAATCGGTATCGCCACCGGCAAGTTGCACGCCCGCGGCCCCGTCGGCGCGGAGCAACTGACCAGCTACAAATACATCGTGCGCGGCACCGGCCAGTGCCGGCCGTAGGGATCGATTGCCGACCGTTCGATCTCGAAAGCAAGCCGGGCTGCGCATTGGCCTCTTGGGCGGATCGTTCAATCCAGCTCATTCCGGTCACCGGCACATCAGCATCGAGGCTTTATTTCGCCTTAAGCTCGATCAGGTATGGTGGCTGATGGCGCCGCAAAATCCGCTCAAGCCGGAAGCGGCTATGGCGCCCTTGGAAGATCGCATGCTCCAGGCGCGGCGGATCGCCCGCCATCCGCGCATCAAAGTCACGGATCTGGAGGCGAAGCTGCGCAGCCGCTACACCATCGATACACTGACGAAGCTCACGCGGCGATATCCTCACGCGCGCTTCGTGTGGCTGATGGGCGCGGATAACATGGTGCAACTGCCGCGCTGGCGGCGCTGGTCACAAATCCTTAATACACTGCCGGTTGCGCTGGCAGCACGCGCTTCCTATGGTTCAAGAGCATTGTCGGGGCCGGCTGCAGGCTGGTTCCGCCGGGCGAGGCTGGCGTCCCATCGCGGACCTGCCTTGGCCGACATGCAGCCGCCGGCCTGGATCTTTCTGCAAACGCGGCCGGATCCGGCCGCGGCGACGGCGATAAGGGCGCGCGGTGCGTGGCCCCTGGGTTGAAACGATAACGAATAGAGGTTGCAACCATACGAAACACAAAAGGTAACGGGAAACCCGCGAGCCAATTGTCCCTCGTGTTGGAATCCCTCGACGACGATCAGGGCGAGGATGTCCGGGTCGTCCCTCTCGCCGGCAAGGCCGATTTTTGCGATTACATGGTGATCGCCTCCGGTCGGTCGGCGCGCAAGGTGGCGGCGATGGCCGAGCACCTCATGGAAAAGATGAAGCGATTCGGCGTACGCGGCGCGCACGCGGAGGGTCTAGCTCAGAGCAACTGGGTCTTGATCGATGTCGGCGACATCGTCGTGCATCTGTTCCAGCCAGAGGTGCGCGCATACTACGATCTCGAAAAGCTGTGGGAAGCGGATCTGACGCCGGACGAACCGGCGCGCAGCGCCTTCGCATGACCTAAGACCCGCCTCTATTCGACTGTTAGGACGTCGTCGCAGTGCGCATCCTCATCGCGGCGATCGGACGCGCCCGCGGCGATCCGGCGGCGGCGCTGTACAGTCACTACGCGCGGCGCGTGACGGCTTGGCCGCTCGATCTGAACGAAATAGAACTCCGCAAACGCCGGCCTGACCGCCGCGCCGCCGAGGGCGAGGCGCTATTGGCAGCGGTTGCGCCGGGAAGCGTCGTCGTGGCGCTCGACGAATGCGGAGACACGGCCGACAGCGCGCGGCTCGCGCGCCGACTCTCGGATTGGCAGGATGGCAGCGTCAGGGATCTGGCATTCCTGATCGGCGGCGCCGACGGTTTGGATGACGCGGCGCGCGCGCATGCGCACTGGATACTGTCGTTCGGACGCCTGACTTGGCCGCATCTCCTGGCGCGCGCCGTGCTGGCAGAGCAGCTCTACCGGGCGCAGCAGATCATCGCCGGCCACCCCTATCACCGCGGCTAGCCCATTCACGGCGGCTGAAGCTCAGCGATCCTTTCGTAGACCGGGCAATCCTCACGATGCGTGCCGGCCAAATAGCCGGTGCTCATCAGGAACTCGCCGGTGATTTCGCCACCCGTGAAGCGAAAAGTCTGCTTGAACAGTTTCACCCACTCGTCCTTCGATCGCGGGTGATGGGCATCCAGCCAGTCGGCGAAACCGCCGTGGCTGTCACGAAGAGCTTGCACGGTGCGCGCATTGGCGATCACGGCATCGACCTTCAAGCGGTTGCGGATGATACCGGCGTCGTTCAGTAGCCGGGCCCGATCGAGCTCGCCGAACTCGGCGACGCGGTCGACATCGAAGCCCACGAACGCGGCGCTGAACGCCGCACGCTTCTTCAGCACCGTGAGCCAACTCAACCCCGCCTGATTGATCTCCAGTGCCAGACGCTCGAACAACACGTGCTCGTCACGGGTAGGGAAGCCGTATTCGGTGTCGTGATAGGGTCCGTGCCACGGGTCGCCCGGTGCGAAATCGCAGTACCAGTCCATCGCTCACACCTGCTCCAGCTCGATCAGCGTGCCGCCGAAATCTTTCGGATGCAGGAACAGCACCGGTCTGCCGTGGACGCCCGGCTGCGGCGTACCGTCGCCGAGCACGCGCGCGCCTGCGGCCGCCAGCCGATCGCGCGCGGCATCGATATCGGCGACTTCGTAACAGACATGATGCAAGCCGCCGGCCGGGTGGCGGGCGAGGAACCGCGAGATCGGTGAGGCCTCGCCTAGGGGCTGCATCAGCTCAACGCTCGTGTTCGGCAGCTCGACGAACACGGTCGTGACGCCATGGGCCGGCAGATCGAGGGGTGCTGACACGCTCGCACCCAGCGCTTCACGATAGACGGCGGCGGCGGCGCCCACATCGGGGACGGCAATCGCGACGTGGTTGAGGCGCCCGATCATTACGCAGCCTCGGTCTATAGCCGGATCAGATGGACTTCGGCTGGCGGCTTCTTGCCGCGAAGTTCGAACACGGCCCGCCGCACGGCGCGACGCGCCGCGTCGCGCACCGACTTGTCATCCCGGCGCCGGCTCGCCGGCAGGTTTTCGACCGCATCCATGACGTCGTCGATGATGTCGTCGGCGATCTCAACATCGGGCGCATCGTCGCCCAACAATCCCGGCGCCGACAGCTGCGGATCGGACAGCAGATTGCCGTCGCGATCCACCACCAGCGTCACCATCGCGCTGCCGTTCCACAGCATGCGTTGGCGCTGGCGCAACGCCGCACCGTCCAGCGGCGTAAGACGCGTGCCATCAACGGCCAGTCGACCGTGCTGCACCCGCGCCACCACGCGCACGCTGCGCTTGGAGATCCGCAGCGCGTCGCCGTTGGCGATCACCGGCGCATGCTTAACCTGGCAGGCGCGCGCCAGCTCCGCATGACCCAGCATGTGCCGCAACTCGCCGTGCACCGGCACCGCGATCTGCGGGCGCACCCATTGGTACATTTGCAGCAACTCGTCCCGCGCCGGGTGCCCGGAGACATGGACGAAGTGGTCCCGTTCGGTGATGACCTCGACGCCGCGGGCGGCGAGCGCATTGTGCAGACGGCCGATGGGCTTTTCGTTGCCCGGGATGATGCGCGACGAAAAGATGACGACGTCGCCTGCATCGAGCGTCACGTGCGGGTGAGCATCACGAGCGATCCGGGGCAACGCCGCGCGCGCCTCGCCCTGACTCCCGGTGCAGATCATCAACACGATCGAGGACGGCAACATGCCGGCATCCTGCTCCGACACGAAATCGGGGATCCCGTCCAGATAACCCGTGGCGCGCGCCGCCGCCGTCATGCGCCACAAGGATCGTCCGACCAAGGCTACGTGCCGACCATGCGCAGCGGCGACTTTCGCGATGGTGCGCAGGCGTGCCACGTTGCTGGCGAAGCACGCCACGACCACGCGCTTGTCATAGCGCCCGACCAGCTCGTGCAGGCTCTGGTGCAGCGCCTCTTCGGAGCCCGAGTCGCCCTCGACCAGCGCATTCGTCGAGTCACACACCATCGCCAGCACGCCCTCGGCGCCGAGATCGCGCAGCGCCTTGTCATCGGCCGTGTCGCCGATGACCGGCGACGGATCGAGCTTCCAGTCGCCGGTGTGCAAAATCGTGCCCGCTTTGGTGCGCACGACCACGGCGTTGGGTTCCGGGATCGAGTGCGTCAACGTTATGAGCTGCAAATCGAACGGTCCAAGCGTGAACCGGGCCGACATGTCGATCTCGGTCAGCGGCACTTTGTCCAGCAACTCGGCGTCCGCAAGCTTGCCGCGTACCAGCGCCGCAGTGAACGGCGTTGCATAAACGGGACAGCGCAGGCGCGGCCACATATGCGCCACGGCGCCGATATGGTCCTCGTGCCCGTGGGTCAGCACGAGTCCGACCAGGTGCTTGCGCCGGTCCTCGATAAATGTTGGATCGGGCAGGATGACGTCGACGCCCGGCGTCGAGTCATCGCCGAACATGACCCCGCAATCGATCATTAGCCATTTGCCGGCGTGGCCGTACAGATTGAGATTCATGCCGATCTCGCCGGTGCCGCCGAGCGGTAGGAACACGATCTCGTCGCTGCCGACGGGCGTATAGCTGGTGGGAAATTCGCTCACGACGGCAAGTTGCGGCGATGGACCTCGACCAGACCGCGCACCGTCAAGTCCGGATCGACATGCTCGATCACATCGGTCGCATCGAGGAACAACGGCGCCAGTCCACCAGTGGCGATCACCTGCTGGGGCTTGCCGTACTCGTTGCGAATACGCGCGACCATGCCCTCGATCATCGAGACGTAGCCCCAGAACACGCCCGAGCGCATCGCCGGCACCGTTGCCTTACCGATCACCTGCGCCGGCCGTTCGACGGCGACCCGCGGCAACTGTGCCGCCGCCATGTACAATGCATCCATCGACAGGCGGATGCCAGGCGCGATGACGCTGCCGACATAGTTGCCGGCATCATTGACCAGGTCGAAGGTCGTGGCGGTGCCGAAATCGATGACGATAAGATCGCCGGGGTAGCGGACGTGCGCCGCGACGGCATTGACCAGGCGATCGGCACCGACTTGCTCCGGCCGGTCGATAAGCACCTCCAGCCCAAGACGCAGTTCGCCTTCGCCGATGACCGCTGGCTCGGTATTGAAATAAGCACGCACTAGGGATTTGAGCGGAAATTTGGCCTCGGGCACAACGCTGGCGATGATGGCATCGACGATGTCGGCGGGCGTAATGTCGCGCAATCCCATGAGCTGCGTCAGCCAAACCGCGTATTCATCGGCCGTCCGGTGCACGGCGGTGGATATGCGCCAGGCGCCGCGCTGGGTATCGCCGTCATAGACGGCAAACAGGGTGTTGGTGTTGCCGCAGTCGATGGCTAGCAGCACGTCCCTGCCCTCACGCCGCCCGCGCCGACTGAACATCGCCAGCTGCGATCGTGCGTGTTTGCCCATCGCCAGTGCGCAGCACCAGCGCGCCGCCGGCGTCGACGCCGGCGAATTGTCCCTCGATTGTCGCGTCGGCGAGTCTGACGGAAAGCCCCGCGCCGAGGCCGCTCGCACGCTGAAGCCAACTTTGCCTGACCGGCGCAAAGCCCTCGTCCAGCCAGCGATCGCGCCAGGCCAGGATGCGGTTTGCAAGCATCGGCAACAGGGCCTCGACAGAAATTTCCGATCCCGCCGCGCGCAGGCTGGTCGCCGCGTAGTCGGTCTCGGCGGGATGGCTCGCCACGTTGACGCCGATGCCGAGGATGGCCCAGTCGACATGCCGACCGGCGCCGCCCGCGCTTTCTGCCAGAATGCCGGCGATCTTGGCGCCCTTCACCAGTACGTCATTGGGCCACTTGTGTCCGATTGTCGCCTCCGGCGTCAGCACATCGGCGAGTGTATCGCTCAGCGCCACGGCGCCCACGAAGCCTAACTGCATCGCCTCGAGCGGCGCCACGCGCGGCCGCAGCACCAGCGACAAGTATAGGTTTCCGGACGGCGAGCGCCAAACGCGCCCGTGACGGCCACGCCCGGCCAATTGTTCACGAGCCCAGATCAGCGTGCCGTCGTCGGCGCCATCCTTCGCGCGGCGCTTGGCCTCGTCGTTCGTGCTGTCGATGCGGTCCAGCGCGATGAGGTGAAAGCGCGGGTCCAAACGCCTGGGCGACGTCATGCCGCAAACAGCGCCGCCGCCGCCGCGCCCGCACCATCCAGGACCGGCGACAGCACGGCGAAGAACAACAGCGTCACCAGCGCGCTGGCGCCCAGAATGGTTGCCATTGCCAGTCCGATGGGTCGGTCGAAGGCGTCGGCCGGCTCGTCGAAGTACACCAACTTGACGATGCGCAGGTAGTAGAACGCCGACACGACCGAGGCGAGCAGGCCGATGATCGCCAAGCCGTATAGTTCGGCTTCAACCGCGGCCAGGAAGACGTAGAGCTTGCCGAAGAAGCCCGCCAGCGGCGGAATACCCGCCAGCGAAAACATGAACACGCCAAGCGCCAGCGCCAAACCCGGCTGCGTGCGGTTCAGGCCGGCCAGATCGCCGATATTTTCGACCATCTGTCCTTCGCGCCGCATCGATAGAATGCACGCGAACGCGCCGACATTCATGAACAGATAAATCGTCAGATAGACGAGCACGCCTTGCACGCCGGCCTCGTTGCCCGCCGCCAGGCCCACCAGCGCGTAGCCCATGTGCCCGATGGAGCTGTAGGCCATCAGGCGCTTGATGTTGGTCTGGTTGATCGCGGCGAGTGCACCCAGGATCATCGATCCGATCGAGATCACGATGATGATCTGCTGCCAGTCGGCGGCGGCGGCAGCGAACGGCCCGAACAAAACGCGCGTGAACAGCGCCATCGCGGCGACCTTGGGCGCGATCGAGAAGAACGCCGTCACCGGCGTCGGCGCGCCTTCGTAGACGTCGGGCGTCCACATGTGGAACGGCACGGCCGACACCTTGAACGCGAGTCCCGCCGTAACGAATACGATTCCGACGATAACGCCGATGGGAACACTCTCGGAGCCCAACACCTCCCGCAGCGCGCCGAAATGGGTGGTACCGGCAAAGCCGTAGACCATCGACGCGCCATACAAAAGAAGGCCCGAGCTGATCGCGCCGAGAACGAAGTATTTCAGTCCCGCCTCGGTCGAGCGCAGCGTGTCGCGGCGATAGGCGGCCACGACGTAGAGCGCAAGACTCTGCAATTCGAGGCCCAGATACATCGCGATCAAGTCGTTGGCCGACACCATCAGCATCATGCCGAGGGTCGCCAGCAAGATCAGAATTGGAAACTCGAACCTCTCGATGCGCTCGCGCTCGTTGTAGCCAATGGACATCACCAGCGACAACGCCGTTCCGAGCAGGATCAGGACCTTGGCGAAGCTGGCAAACGTATCGGCGATGAACAAGCCGTTGAAGGCGATCATGCGCACGTCGGGGCCTGCGAGCACCAGGCCCGCCGCCGCGATCAGGGTCAACACGGTCAGCCAAGTGACGCCACGCGCGGAGTCCTCGCCGCGAAAAACGCCGACCAAGAGCAGCGTCATGGACGCCAGCGCAACGAACAGCTCGGGCAGGAAAACACTAATTGTGAAGGCCACCGGCATCGTCGCCCTTACCGCGCCGCAACCGGCAGAGCGCCGACCGCCGCCTGCGCGGCTTCGTAGTGGCGCAGCAAGTTGGACACTGACGCATCCATCGCATCAAGGAAGGATGCGGGATAGATGCCCATCCAGAACACCAGCGCGATCAGTGGTGCGAACACCACAATCTCGCGCGGCTTGAGGTCGGCGATCGCCATCAGGCTGTCCTTGGTCAGCCGACCGAAGATCACGCGGCGGTAGAGATAGAGCATATACACGGCACCCAGCACGACGCCGGTCGCCGCCAGCGCCGCCACACATGTGTTGTCCTGAAACGCGCCCACCAACACCAAGAGTTCGCCGACGAAACCGCTGGTTCCCGGCAACCCCACCGCGCCCATCGTGAATACCATCAGGACGACGGCATAGTTCGGCATCCGCGAGACCAAGCCACCGTAAGAGTCGATCCTGCGCGAATGCATGCGGTCGTGGAGCACGCCGACGCATAGGAACAGCGCGGCGGAGACGATGCCGTGGCTCAGCATCTGGAAGATCGCGCCCTGCACGCCTTGATGGGTTACCGAGAAAATGCCGATGGTGACGAAGCCCATATGCGCCACCGATGAGTACGCAATCAGCTTCTTCATGTCCTCCTGCGCCAGCGCGACCAACGAGGTGTAGACGATGGCGATGACGCTCAGCGCATAGATCAGCGGCGTGAATTCGCTCGAGGCCAGCGGCAGCATCGGTAGCGAGAAGCGCAGGAAACCGTAACCGCCCATCTTCAGCAGGACCCCGGCAAGGACCACCGAGCCCGCCGTCGGCGCTTCGACATGCGCGTCCGGCAGCCAAGTGTGCACCGGCCACATCGGCAGCTTCACCGCGAACGACGCCAGGAACGCAAGCCACAGCCACAGCTGCAATCCGCGGTCGACCGAGAAGTCGGTGAGCGTCGGAATGTCGGTTGTGCCGGCCTGCAGGTACAGCGTCAGGATGGCAACGAAGAACAGCACTGAGCCAGTGAGCGTATAGAGAAAGAACTTGAACGCCGAATAGACGCGCCGCGGTCCGCCCCACACACCGATGATGAGGAACATCGGGATCAGCACGCCTTCGAAGAAGATGTAGAACAAGACCATGTCGAGCGCGCAGAACGCGCCGATCATCAGCGTCTCCAGCGCCAGGAAGGCGATCATGTACTCCTTGACGCGCGACTTGATGACTTCCCACGACGCCAACACGCACAGCGGCGTCAGCAGCGTCACCAGCAGGACGAAGAACAGGGATATCCCGTCGACACCCATGTGGTAGGAGATGTTGAACGCCGGCAGCCACGCCACCCGCTCTACGAACTGAAAATCCGCGGTTGTCGGATCGAAGCGCAGCCAGATCACCAGACTTACGACGAACGTCGCCAGCGAGACCCATAGCGCGGCGTAACGCGCGTTGCGCGCTACTGTCTCCGCATCACCGCGGATGGTGAGAATGAACAGCGCGCCTATGGTCGGCAGGAACGTGGTGAGCGACAGGAGCGGCAAATCGGTCACGTCCGCCTCCTCAACCCGCGCGCAGCATGTACCACGTCACCAGCGCGACGACGCCAATCAGCATCGCAAACGCATAGTGGTACACATAGCCCGATTGCAGGCGACCGGCGCGCACCGAAAGATCGCGCGCCACCGCCGCCACGCCGTCCGGTCCGACAACGTCGATCAGTGCTTCATCGCCTGACTTCCACAGACCACGGCCCATCATGAACATCGGCCGCACAATGATGCGGTCGTACAGCTCGTCGAAATACCACTTGTTAAGCAGGAACCGGTAAGGGCCGCTGAACACACGTGCGATCGTCGCCGGTAAACTCGGCACCCACATATACAGCGCGAACGCGACCAGGATGCCTACGGCGGCGGCAACCGTCGGTGCGAGCGGCACCCATGACGGCACGTGGTGCGCGGCGACGAGAATATTCTCCTCGGCAAGCGTCAAGATTGACGCGCCCCAGAACGCGTCCATGCCATCGCCGACGAAGGTGTCGAACGCCAGGCCGCCGGCGACTATGGCGCCCACTGCGAGCACGACGTTGGGGGCCAGCATCGTCCACGGCGCCTCATGGGCGTGGTCGAAAACGCGTTTTTCGGCGCGCGTCTTACCGTGGAAGGTCATCAGCAATAGCCGCCATGAATAGAACGCAGTCATCGGCACGCCGGCGAGGCCAAGCCAGAACGCGTATTGGCCGACGGGGCTGTGCGCGGCGAAGGTCGCTTCCAGGATGATGTCTTTCGAGTAGTAACCGGCGAACAAGGGAATGCCCGCCAGAGACAGGCAACCGACCCACATCAGTATGGCGGTCAGGCGCATCTTCGGCGCCAGGCCGCCCATGCGCCGCATGTCCTGCTCGTCGTCCATGGCGTGGATCACGCTGCCGGAGCCAAGGAACAGAAGCGCCTTGAAGAAGGCGTGGGTCATGAGGTGGAAAATCGCGGCCGCGTAGGCGCCGACGCCGGCGGCGAAGAACATGTAGCCGAGCTGCGAACAGGTCGAATAGGCCACGACGCGTTTGATATCATTTTGCGTCAGCGCCACCGTGGCGGCGAAAAACGCGGTCGACGCGCCGATAATGGTGACGAACGCGAGCGCGGTCGGCGCGTATTCGAACAGCGGCGAGCAGCGCACTACCAGGAACACACCCGCCGTCACCATCGTGGCGGCGTGGATCAGGGCCGACACCGGCGTCGGCCCCTCCATCGCATCCGGCAGCCACGTGTGCAGGCCCAACTGCGCCGACTTGCCCATCGCCCCGAGGAATAGGAGCAGGCACAGCGTGCTCATGAGATCGAGGTCCATGCCCAGGAAGTGCAGCGTACGTCCCGCCGCCTCCGGCGCGGCGGCGAAAATGGTGTCGAGATCGAGCGATCCAAAGGCGAAGTAGACGCCGAGAATACCCAGCAAGAACCCGAAGTCACCAATGCGATTGACGATGAACGCCTTCATCGCGGCGGCGTTGGCGCTCGGCCGTTCGTACCAGAACCCGATTAGCAGATACGAGGCCAAGCCCACGCCTTCCCAGCCGAAGAACAACTGCACCAAGTTGTCGGCCGTTACCAGCATCAGCATGGCGAACGTGAACAGGCTCAGATAGGCGAAGAAGCGCGGGATCGAGGGATCATGCGCCATGTAGCCGATGGAATAGACATGGATCATCGAGGACACGACACAAACCACGAACACCATCACAGCGCTCAGCGTATCGAATTTGAGCGCCCAGCTGGCCTCGAGCGAGCCAGAGTCGATCCAACTGAAAAGATCGACGGTGATCCAAACGCCTTGAAACGCGACCTGGTAAAGAATGACGCAGCTGAGCAATGCCGCGATCAGCATTGGAATGACTGTCGCCAACTGCGCGGCGCGATCGCCGATCTGGCGCCCGAACACCCCCGCGATCAGGCAGCCGATCAGCGGCAAGAAGATCGTCAGCGCGTGCATGGTACCGCTGTCAGCCCCTCATGACGTTGATATCCTCGACCGCGATCGAGCCGCGATTGCGGAAATAGACGACGAGAATGGCGAGTCCGATCGCAGCCTCGGCCGCCGCCACAGTCAGCACGAACAGCGCGAAGATCTGGCCGACCAAATCATTCAGATGCGCCGAAAACGCCACCAGCTGAATGTTGACCGCCAGCAGCATCAACTCGATGGACATCAGTATGACGATGACGTTCTTGCGGTTGAGGAACACACCGAGGACGCCCAGTGTAAACAGGGTCGCGGTCAGTGTCAGATAGTGCGCGAGGCCGACCTCCCACATCACGCGCCGCTCCCGCTGGCGATGTGACGCACCTCGACCACATCCTCGCGCCGCCGCGTGACCTGCTCGCGCGCGTTTTGCCGGCGCACGCCCTCGCGACGGCGCAGCGTCAAGGTGATAGCGCCGATCATCGCCACCAGCAGGATCATGCCCGCGGCCTGGAACAGGTAGAAGTAATCGGTGTAGAGCAATTGCCCGAGGGCGCGCGTATTGCTCATCATTTCCGGAGCCGGCGACGGCGCAGCGGTGACGCCGGGTGCGCTGGATGCGAACGCCCAGCCGCCGAACACGACCACCAGTTCCGCCAGCAGGGCGAGCCCGACCAGCGCGCCGATGGGCAAGTATTGCAGGAACCCCTGGCGCAGCTCGGCGAAATCGATGTCGAGCATCATCACCACGAACATGAACAGCACCGCGACGGCGCCGACATAGACGATCACAAGGATCATCGCGAGAAACTCGGCACCCAGCAGAACGAACAGCCCCGCCGAATTGAAAAACGCCAGGATGAGGAACAGAACAGAGTGCACGGTGTTGCGCGCAGAGATCACCGTCACCGCGGCAGCAACCGCGAAGGCGGAGAACATGTAGAACGCGAGCGCCTCGATGATCATCGGATCGCCGAGATCGATCGTCGCGCTATCGATCTAGCGGTAGGCGCCATCGGCGGCGATATTGGCGGCGAGCTGGGCTTCCCAGCGGTCGCCGTTGGCGAGTAGCTTATCCTTATTGTACATCAGCTCCTCGCGCGTCTCGGCCGCGAACTCGAAATTCGGTCCCTCCACGATGGCATCGACAGGGCACGCTTCCTGGCAGAAGCCGCAGTAGATGCATTTGGTCATGTCGATGTCGTAGCGCGTCGTTCGCCGGCTGCCGTCGTCGCGCGGCTCGGCCTCGATCGTGATCGCCTGCGCCGGACAGATGGCTTCGCACAGCTTACAGGCGATGCAGCGCTCCTCGCCGTTGGGATAGCGGCGTAGCGCGTGCTCGCCGCGGAAGCGCGGGCTCAGCGGACCTTTTTCATACGGGTAGTTCACCGTCACTTTCTGCCGGAACAGATAGCGTAGAGTCAGCCACATCCCGCGAACGATTTCGCTAAGCAACAATGCGCGGGCACTGCGATCGATGAACGCCATGTCATCCTACCTTGGTCGGGCGGCTGGCGCGGACACGATAGCCACCACTAAGCCGGGCGCAAGCGTGAACTCGCGCCATCGCTCAGGGTTGCCCCGGCAGCCAGTCGAAGGCCACCAACGTGCCGGCCGTCAGCACCACCCAGAACAGCGAGAACGGTAGAAATACCTTCCAGCCCAGGCGCATGAGCTGGTCGTAGCGGTAGCGCGGCAGCGTCGCGCGCACCCATAGGAAACAGAACAGCACGAACGCCACCTTCAGCGCGAACCAAACCGCGCCAGGCACCCAGGTGAAGGGCGCAACGCCGAACGGCGCCAGCCAGCCGCCCAGAAACAGGATCGTTGTCATGCCGCTCATCAAGATCATGTTGGCATATTCGCCCAGCATGAACAGCGCGAACGTCATCGACGAATATTCGACATTGTAGCCGGATACGAGCTCGGACTCGGCCTCGGGCAGGTCGAAGGGCGAGCGGTTGGTCTCGGCCAGGCCGGAAATGAAGAAGATCACGAACATCGGGAACAGCGCCACGCAGTACCACAGGCCCTCCTGCGCACGGACGATTTCCGACAGGTTGAGCGAACCGGCGCAGAGCAGAACGGTGATGATGACGAAGCCGATGGAGATTTCGTAGGAAACCATCTGCGCAGCGGAGCGCAGCGCGCCGAGAAACGGATACTTCGAGTTTGACGCCCAGCCGGCCATGATAATGCCGTAGACCCCGAGCGAACTGATCGCGAAGAGGTACAGCACACCGACGTTGATGTCGGCGACCACCCAGCCGTCGTCGAACGGGATCACCGCCCAGCCGACCAACGCCAACGAAAATGTGACCAACGGCGCGGCGAAAAACACCACGGGGCTGGCCCGCGTCGGTACGATCGTTTCCTTGGTGAGCAGCTTCAGCGCGTCGGCAAAGGGCTGCAGCAGGCCGAACGGCCCGACCACGTTGGGGCCCATCCGGAGCTGCATCGCCGCGATGACCTTGCGCTCGGCGTACGTCAGATACGCCACCGCGATCAGCACCGGCACGACCACGAACAGGATCTGCACCACGATCCAGGCTGTCGGCCAGATATAGCCGGTCCAAAACTCAGCCATCGGTGCCGGTCCGCGCGTGCCTGCCGTGCCCAAACGCTACGGAGCACTCCGCCATGGTCGCCGATGCGCGGCTTATCGGGTCGGTCATGTAGTAGTTGTCGATGGCAAGCGTGAAGGGCGCGGGATCCATTTTACCCGGCTCGCCGAAGCTGTCCCATTCGGCAGCGGCCACTTCATCGACGCGGTCGAAGTGGGCATTGACCTCGACCAGGCGGCGGCGCACGTCGCCCAGGCTGGCGACGCCGATGCTGACCCCAAGGGCGTCCGACAGCGCACGCAGGATGGTCCAGTCCTCGCGCGCGTCACCCGGCGGGTGGGTCGCCATACGCGCCAGTTGCACGCGGCCTTCGGTGTTGACGTAGGTGCCGTTCTTCTCGGTGTAGGCGGCACCGGGCAGAATGACATCGGCGCGATGCGCCCCCGCGTCGCCGTGATGGCCCAGATAGACCACGAATGCGCGGCCCAGCCGTGAAGTATCGATCTCGTCGGCGCCAAGCAGGATCACGGTTTCGATGGCGCCTGTGTCGCAGCCGTCCAGGATGCCGTCGACGTCGCGCCCGCCTTCGCCCGGCGTCAAGCCCAGATCGAGACCACCGACCCGCGCGGCCGCCGTGTGCAACACGTTGAACCCGAGCCAGTCGTCGCCGATCATGCCGTATTGCTCGGCGATCTGGCGGGCCGTGGCGAGCACCGCTGCGCCGTCGGCGCGGCACAGCGCGCCCATGCCGACGATCAGCGCCGGCCGTTGCGCGGCCTTCAGCTTTTCGGAGAACGGATGCTTGCCGCCCGCCAGCTCCGACAGCGTCGCCGGCCCAGCGCCCAGAGGCTCGACCGGATACGTTTCGGCCACATGCGGGCCGATGGCGCCGACGACGGCGTTGCCGGCAGCCCATGCCTTGCGCAATCGCGTGCCGACCAAGGGCGCTTCGACCCGTGGGCTAGAGCCGACAAGCAGAACCGCGTCGGCCGTCTCCAGGCCGGCGATGGTGGAGTTCAGCAGGTAGCCGGCGCGCGCCCGCGGATCGAGCTTGGCGCCGTCCCGACGGCAGTCGATATTCGGCGAGCCGAGGCGCGCCATCAGATCCTTCAGCGCCACCATGGACTCCGCGTCGCATTGGTCACCCGCGATCGCCGCAATCCGCTCCCCGGACCGGCCCCTCACCTGCTCGGCGATGGCGGCAAACGCGTCATCCCACGACGCCGGATGCAGACGACCGTCGATCCCACGTACATAGGGCCTGTCGAGCCGCTGGCGCATCAACCCGTCGATGGCGAAACGCGATTTGTCGGCCAGCCACTCCTCGTTGACCTCTTCGTGCAGGCGCGGCACCACCCGCAGCACCGCGCCGCCGCGTGCATCGACACGGATCGAGGCGCCGACCGCGTCCATCGCGTCGATTGTCTCCGTACGCGTCAGCTCCCACGGCCGCGCGACGAACGCGTACGGCTTCGACGTCAGCGCGCCGACCGGGCACAGGTCGATGACGTTGCCGCTGATCTCCGAATCCAGGGCCCGCTCAAGATAGGTCGTAATCTCGGCATACTCACTGCGACCGAGCATGCCCAGCCCATCCACCCCGGCGACTTCGCTGGCAAAACGCACACAGCGGGTGCAGTGGATGCAGCGGGTCATCACCGTCTTGATCAGCGGACCCATACTCTTGTCGGTGACCGCGCGCTTGCGCTCGGCGTAGCGCGACCGGCCGCCGCCGTAGCCCATCGCCTGATCCTGCAGGTCGCACTCGCCGCCCTGATCGCAGATCGGGCAATCGAGCGGATGGTTGATCAGCAGGAATTCCATCACGCCGTGACGGGCCTTACGCACCATCTCGGTGTCGGTGCGGATCACCATGCCGTCGCCGACCGGCATGGCGCACGATGCGATCGGCTTGGGCGAGCGCTCCATTTCGACCAGGCACATGCGGCAATTGCCGGCGATCGACAGGCGTTCGTGATAGCAGAAGCGCGGGATCTCCTTGCCCGCCTCCTCGCACGCCTGCAACACGGTGAAGCCCGCCGGCACCTCGATCTCGGCGCCATCGATGATGAGTTTGGGCATCAGGTCTCCGCCGCCGCGCGCCAGGCCGCGAGCATGTCCGCGACCGGCACGCCGTCGATGGTCATGCCGTCGACGCGGGAGTTGGCGATCGACACACCGGACATGTTGGCCTTGTCGATCGATGCGCCCGCCAGGTTCGCATTGTGTACGCGCAGGCCCGACAGATTGACGTCATCGCACGACCAGCCGGACATGTTCACATTGTGATAGCGGGCGCCGGAGAAATTGACGTCGTCGAAAATGGATCCCGACACATCGGCGTCGCGCGCATCCAAACGTTGCCGTGTCTTGTGTAATTCCATACCCCCCCCTCCCTGGCGTCCTACGCCGCGGCGCCGGTCTTGCGCGCCAGTATGCGTTGCTCGATCTCGGGCCGAAAATGGCGGATCAGTCCCTGGATCGGCCAAGCGGCGGCGTCGCCGAACGCACAGATCGTGTGGCCTTCGATTTCCTTGGTCACGCCTTCCAGCAAATCGATCTCGGCGACATCGGCCTCGCCGGTGACAAAGCGGCTCATCACCCGATAGATCCAGCCGCAGCCTTCGCGGCACGGGGTGCACTGGCCGCAGCTTTCATGCATGTAGAAATGTGCCAGACGCTGAACGGCGGCGACGATATCGGTCGAGCGGTCCATCACCGTGATCGCCGCGGTGCCGAGGCCGGACTTGACCGCCACCAGACTGTCGAAGTCCATCAGCAAATCGTCACAGATGGTTTTCGGCAGCAGCGGCATCGACGCGCCGCCGGGGATGACCGCCAGCAGATTGTCCCAACCGCCGCGCACGCCGCCCGCGTGCTTTTCGATCAGCTCGCGCAGCGGGATCCCCATCTCCTCCTCCACCGTGCACGGCGTCTCGACGTGTCCGGAAATGCAGAAGATCTTGGTACCGGTATTCTTCGGCCGGCCAAGGCCGGCGAACCAGTCAGCGCCGCGGCGCAGGATCGCCGGCACGACGGCGATGGTCTCGACGTTGTTGACAGTGGTCGGGCAGCCGTAAAGGCCGCAGGCCGCCGGGAAGGGCGGCTTCATGCGCGGCATGCCTTTCTTGCCCTCGAGGCTTTCGAGCAGGGCGGTCTCCTCGCCACAGATATAGGCGCCGGCACCGCGATGCAGATAGATGTCGTGATCGTAGCCACTACCGGCCGCGTTCTTACCGATCAAACCGGCGTCGTAGGCCTCGTCGATAGCGATCTGCAGGTGCTCGGCCTCGCGGAAGAACTCGCCGCGAATGTAGATGTAGGTGGCGATCGTACCCATCGCATAGCCGGCGATCAGGCAGCCCTCCAGCAACAGGTGTGGATCGAAGCGCATGATCTCGCGGTCCTTGCACGTACCGGGCTCGGACTCGTCGGCATTGATCACCAGATAGGCCGGTCGGCCGTCCGACTCCTTCGGCATGAACGACCATTTCAGACCCGTGGGGAAGCCGGCGCCACCGCGCCCGCGCAGGCCCGAACTCTTGACCGCTTCGACCAGCGCCTCGCGGCCAGGCGCCATCAACGCCTTGGTGTCGTCCCAAACGCCGCGGCGGCGCGCGCCGGCCAGGCGCCACTCGTCCTGGCCGTGCAGGTTGCTGAAGATGCGGTCGCGATCGGCGAGCATCAGTCGTCGCCCGCCGCGCCCTGGAGTGCGCGCGGCGCCGGCGCCGAGCCACGGCGACCGCTCTGCGAGCCCGTGCGCGGCTGCTCGCCGGCGCGCAGCTTTTCCAGGATCGCGATGAAACTCTGGGGCGTCAGGTCCTCGTAGAAGTCATCGTTGATCTGGACCATGGGCGCATTGGCGCAAGCGCCCAGGCATTCGACTTCGATTAGCGTGAATTGGCCGTCGGCCGTCGTCTCGCCGATGCCGCTGCTCGCCCAATTCTGGTAAGCGGCGACCAGGTCATCGCTGCCGCACAGCCAGCAGGGCGTGGTACGGCACATCTGGACGAAGTGGCGGCCAATCGGGCGCAGATTGAACATGGAATAAAAGGTCGCGCATTCCATGACGCGAATACGCGGCATGTCCAGGTACTCCGCGACATACTCGATCGCGGCTTGCGGCAGCCAGTTGCCACATTGGCGCTGCGCCAGGTCGAGCAGGGGCAGCACCGCGCTGGCCTGTCCGCCCGGCGGATAGCGCGTGATGATCGCATCGGCCCGCGTGAGGTTCTCGGCCGAAAATGCAAAGGCCACGGGTTCTGCGGCACAGGGGCGCATCAGCGGTCGATTTCGCCGAATACGATGTCGAGGCTGCCGATGATCGCCGATATGTCGGCGAGCATGTGGCCCTTGCCCATGAACTCGAGCGCCTGCAGGAAGGGGTAGCTGGGCGCCCTGATCTTGCAACGGTAGGGGCGATTGCTGCCGTCGGCCACCAGATACACGCCGAACTCGCCCTTCGGCGCCTCGGTCGCGAGATAGGTCTCGCCGGCCGGCACATGGTAGCCCTCGGTGTACAGCTTGAAGTGGTTGATGAGCGCCTCCATCGAGCGCTTCATTTCGTCGCGCCTGGGCGGTGCGATGCGCGAATTCTCGACCTTGATCTGTCCCGCGGGGAGTTGTTGCAGGCACTGCTTCATGATGCGGATGCTTTGCCGCATCTCCTCGATGCGCACGAGATAGCGGGCATAGCAGTCGCCGGTCTTACCCACCGGCACGTCAAACGCCATGCGATCGTAAACGTCGTACGGCTGCGCCTTGCGCAGATCCCAAGCGCCGCCGGAGGCGCGAAGCACCGGGCCGGTCAACCCCCAGTCCAGCGCCTGCTCCGACGTGACGATGCCGATGTCGACGGTGCGCTGCTTGAAGATCCGGTTTTCGGTGAGCAGCGTCTCCAGATCGGCGATGAATCCGGGAAACGTCTCGACGAATTCAAGCATGTCGTCGACCAGGCCTGCAGGCAGATCCTGGTGCACGCCGCCGGGTCGGAAATACGCTGCATGAAGCCGCGCACCCGATGCCCGCTCGTGGAACTCCATCAGGATTTCACGCTGTTCGAAACCCCACAGGATCGGCGTGATGGCGCCGACATCGATCGCGTAGGTCGTGAGATTCAGGAGGTGGTTCAGCAGCCGGCTGAGTTCGGCGAAAAGCACGCGGATGTATTGCGCGCGGATCGGCGCCTCGATCCCGAGCAGCCGTTCGACAGCCAGGGCGAACGTGTGCTCCTGGCACATCGGCGCCACGTAGTCGAGCCGGTCGAAATACGGCACCGCCTGCAGGTAGGTCTTGTATTCGATCAGCTTTTCGGTGCCACGGTGCAGCAAACCGATATGCGGGTCGGCGCGCTCGACCACCTCGCCGTCCATCTCGAGCACCAGACGCAGCACGCCGTGCGCGGCCGGATGCTGCGGGCCGAAGTTCATTGTCATGTTCTTGATCGCGACCTGGGCCATCAGGTCGGCTCCGCCGCGTCGGCATCCGGGGTCGATTTCTCGTCGCCGGGCAGCACGCCCTCCCAAGGGCTGAGGAAGTCGAAGCTGCGGAATTCCTGGGTCAGTTTGACCGGATCATAGACCACGCGTTTCTGCGTCTCGTCGTAGCGCAGCTCGACATGGCCGGTCAGCGGGAAGTCCTTGCGCAACGGATGGCCCTCGAAGCCGTAGTCGGTGAGCAAGCGACGCAGATCCGGATGATCGGCGAAGTAGATGCCATACAGATCCCACGCTTCGCGTTCGTACCAGCCAGCGGCGCTGAACACGCCGGTGACGCTGGGCACCGGCGAGGTCACGCTGGTGGCGACCTTCACCCGGATGCGTTGGTTGTGCGACAGGCTGAGCAACAGGTAGACAACATCGAAACGCGGCTCGCGCTCCGGATAGTCAACGCCGCACAGGTCGATCAGCTGCTTGAACTGGCAGGCCGCATCATCACGCAGGAACGTCAGCACCCGCACGATCGAAGATGCCGAGACATCCAATTCGAGCTCTCCGGCTGCCATTTTCGGCTCGCGGATGTGCCGCGGCAGGGCGTTAGCCAAATACTCGCCGAGCTGCTGCAAGGCCTGGGTCATGAGCGGCTCCGCCTGCGCCAGAGCCATCAGCTGGCCAGTGAGTGCGTGCGTCGAATCTTCTTCTGCAGCTGAAGGATGCCATACAGCAGCGCCTCTGCCGTCGGCGGACAGCCGGGGACATAGATGTCGACGGGCACGATGCGGTCGCAGCCACGCACGACCGAGTAGGAATAGTGGTAATAGCCGCCGCCATTGGCGCACGATCCCATGGAAATCACCCAGCGCGGCTCGGGCATCTGGTCGTAGACCTTGCGCAAGGCCGGCGCCATTTTGTTGCATAGCGTACCGGCCACGATCATGACGTCCGACTGCCGCGGGCTCGGACGAAATATCACGCCAAAGCGGTCCAGATCGTATCGTGAGCAGGCGGTCTGCATCATCTCAACGGCGCAGCACGCCAAGCCAAAGGTCATGGGCCACAACGACCCGGCCCGCGCCCAGCCCACCAGCTTGTCGTACTGCGTAACGACGAAACCCTTGTCCTGCACCTCGCTGGCGAGGCGGCGCATTATCGCTGGCGCGTTTGCGCCGGCGGCCTGATCGACGGTCGGGTTGCTCACTCCCATTCGAGCGCCCCTTTCTTCCACTCGTAGATGAACCCAACGGTCAGGACGCCCAGGAAGATCATCATGGACACGAAGCCGAAGATGCCAATATCGCCGAGGCTGATCGCCCACGGAAACAGAAACGCCACTTCCAGATCGAAGACAATGAACAGGATGGCCACCAGATAGAAGCGCACGTCGAACTTCATTCGTGCATCCTCGAAGGGCTCGAACCCGCACTCGTAGGCGGCGTTCTTATGCGCATTCGGCCGCTGCTTGCCGAACACGAAAGATGCCGCGATCATCGCCGAGGACATGACGATCGCAATACCGATGAAAATCAGGATCGGCAGATACTCGCGCAGCAGGCCTTCCACGTGTGACTACCTCGCTTGCGACGCCGCGGGATCGGAAGGGGACATCTAGGCCCCGCCGTCCTCACGGCAAGGACGTTCGTGCGGTGGCGGGAGCGACGAGACTTGAACTCGCGACCTCCGGCGTGACAGGCCGGCGCTCTAACCAAACTGAGCTACGCCCCCAATAGGCACGATCGTGCCAAGTGCGCTCGGATGTATCGTTGGCTCGGGCGCGAGTCAAGGCGACCCTCAGGGGCAGCCCGCCCATGCCGGATGTACCATACTACCGTCGGCCGGCGCCGCTTCGACGTGCCCGTGCCGGCTGCCAGGGTCGGCTCAGTGGGCCATGAAGATCGGCAGTTCCGCGGCGCTGAGGATATGGCTGGTCGCGCCACCGAAGATCATCTGCCGCAATCGGCTCTGGGTGTAGGCGCCCTTGACCAGCAAATCGGCGCCCCAGTGCCCGCATTCATCGAGAATCGCCTCGCCCACGGACCTTCCTTGCGCCTCGACGTCACGTACTACGGCGGCGACATTGTTACGCTGCAGATGCCGCGCCGCGGCGCTTGCGGTGGGTCCATGCGCGGTGCCGTTGATGATCGACAGCACAAGGACTTCTGCGGCGCGTTCCAGGAACGGCATGGCGAAAGCCACGGTCCGCGCCGTCTCCGTACTGCCGTTCCAGGCAATGACGATCTTGTCGCCGAGCGACGTCGGCGCCTCCGGCGGCGCGATCAGGATCGGACGGCCGCTTTCGAACAGCAGTGTCTCCAGCGTGCTGATAGACGGCACCGCGGCGCCTCGGGCGGGGCGCCCCGCCACGGCAAGATCGAATACGCGCGCGTGGCTGCCGAACAGATCGGACCCCACAGCCTCGGCTTCGACCCGGCGGGCGCTCACCGTCGCCGCTGCGTCGTCGCCTTCGACCAGCGGCACGGCATGGTCGCGCATGAAATCGTCGAACAAGACGCGCACCCGCGCCGTCGCCTCGCGCTGCTCGCGCTCGAAGCTCTCCTCTAGGTCTGGCGTGACCGCCAGCCCGCCATCGGCGCCGGCGGCGATCACCCCGGTAAGAACGGCGCGTACCCGCAATCCCTCAATGTAGGCGTCGAAACGCCGGGCGGCCAGCAGGGTGGTCTCCAGCACGTCCAGCAACACCGGACTGTCCTCGAGGATAACAAGGATCGCCTTCATACTCATATCAGACCCATACCAGATCTCAGGCCCGAAATCCGCCGGCTTTGCCCGCGCCCAGGCGTGGTGTGAGCTGGGGAGGCGAGTGTGCCGCATGCCACAATCCGATGTCCATGCACCTTGAACGGCGGGGACCCGAGGGCGATTTTGTAGATGCGGTAACGCTGGCGTGCGGGATTTTCAATAATGTATGAAGAATTGCCCGGCATACTGAGCTCCCACCACCATGACGGGCGCGGCGCGCCAGCAGGGAGCGAGGCGGTCGTGAGCGAAGCTACACAGTCATCCCCACGGTATCGGGTTGGACTCGCGCTCGGCAGCGGTATCGCCCGGGGCTGGGCCCATATCGGGGTGTTGCGCGCGCTCTCCCGCCACGGGATCGAGCCGGATCTTATCGTCGGCACGTCCATCGGCGCGCTGGTCGGCGGCGTCTATCTGGCCGGGCACATGAGTACGCTCGAGAAATGGGCGCGTACGCAGACCAAGCTGCGCATGCTCTCATACCTCGACTTTCGCGGCGCCCGCGGCGGCCTGATCGGCGGCAACCATTTCGTCAGCGAGCTGGAACAACGCATTGGCGATTCATCGATCGATGATCTGCCGATGCCGTTCGTCGCCGTGACGACCAACCTCGCGACCGGTTACGAGATGTGGTTGCGCGACGGCCGCGTCGTCGACGCCCTGCGGTGCGCGATTTCGCTGCCCGGCGTGTTCGAGCCGATCCGCGCCGGCGAGCACTGGCTGGTCGATGGCGCGCTGGTCAACCCGGTGCCGGTATCGGTGTGCCAGGCGCTCGGTGCGGAAGTGATCATCGCGGTGAACGTCAACGCTGATATCCGCGCCCGCCAGACCCTCGCGGTCGCAGCGACGGCGGGGATCGACTTCCTCAACGGCGGACGCGACGGCTTCGGCGATCCGCCGAGACGCCGGCGGCGCAAGCGCAAGACGGAGTCGCTCACACGGCGGGCCTTTCGCCGCGACGCGGGCCACCCGAGCCTGCTCGGCGTCATGGTTTCGTCACTGGGCATCGTCCAGCAGCGGATCATGCACACGCGGCTGGAGAGCGATCCGCCGGACGTCATGATCGCACCGAGCCTCAGTCATGTCGGATTGCTGGAGTTCGACCGCGCCGCGGAAATCATCGCCGAGGGCGAGGCCGCGGTCGAGCGTGCCGTTCCCCAGTTGCGTGCCGCGCTCGGAGATTGCCGGGACAATCATGGCGCTTGCCGCATTCAACTAAGTTCTTGACAATGGATGTGCACGGCGGTTGGTGCTGGCGCGCCGGCGGCCCGCTCACATCGTGCAATATCAAGTACTTAGTTAGAATATGGAGCAAATTCGCAACACTGCCCAGCAGTTTCTGGAGGTGATCCTGACGCCGGTGGCCGGGCTGCTGCTGCGATTGGGAATCACGCCGAACCAAGTTTCCGTCGCCGGCGTCATGTTAAACGTGGTCACAGCCGGCCTCATTGTCGCCGAACAGTTCGTGGTGGCGGGCTGCGTCTACCTGGTCGCGGGCTCACTCGACATGCTCGACGGCCTGCTGGCGCGCATGGCCAAATCGGCGACACCCTTTGGCGCGTTTCTCGATTCGACCCTGGACCGCATTTCCGAGGGCGTCGTGTTATCGGCCATCGCCTATCATTTCGCCGTCGTGGGCCGGCCCGCCGACGCCAGCCTGGTCGTGCTGGCCCTGCTCGGCTCGCTGCTGGTGAGCTACACCCGCGCCCGCGCCGAAGGCCTGGGGGCGCATTGCAAGGTCGGCGTGGTCACCCGCGCCGAGCGCGTGCTCTTGATCGCGCTGGGTCTTCTGGCAGGGCTCTTGGCGCCCGTCATCTACCTGCTGATCGCGCTGACGGCGCTGACCGTGAGCCAGCGCATAATCTATACGTTCCGGCAGTTGACTGCCGAAAAGAGCGAGGCGGACGTCACGCCTTAGCGAACTTTCACCGGCGCAAATGTGCGCTTCGGTGTTACCAGGTCCTGCTGTGCTGCGATGATCTGCAATTCGCGTGAACCGGCGCGCGCGGTGACGTCATAGACCGCGAAGACCCCGGCCGCCGCAACGGCCAGGGCGGTCACCGGATCACGCGATCCGAGCATATGGGCGAGAAAAAGCGCCGAGGTCAGGTCCCCACCGCCACTGGGCGCGGTCGTGAACGTCAGGCGCGGCACGGAAACGGTCCAGGCGCCGTCGGCGCCGACAAGCAGCATCTCAATCGACTTCGCCGGTCCATCGGAATGCTGAAGCGAAGTGACCAAGACCCATTTTGGGCCTAGGTCGCGGGCTGCTTGCGCGGCCACGATGGTCGCATCAAGATTGTGCGCCGACAGGCCGGTCAGGACTTCGAGCTCGAAAAGATTGGGCGTGCCCAGGTCGGCCGCCGGCAGCAGCCGCGTGCGCATGACGTCGGCGACGGCGGCGGGCACATAGTACCCCGCTTCCAGATCGCCGAGCACGGGATCGCAACAGACCAGCAGGTTCGGGCTGGCGCCGCGGGTGCGCCCGACAGCCTCGGCGGCGGCGGCGGCCACGGACGCATCCGGCATGTAGCTGGTCAGGACCCCGTCACAGCCGGCCAGAGCGCCGATCTCGGCCAACCCCTCGATCACGGCGCCGACATCATCGGCCGCCAAGACCGGCCCCCGCCATGCGCCGTAGCCTGGGTGATTGGAGTATACGACGGTCGGGACGGCGACGACCTCGAAGCCGAGCCGCTGCAGCGCGAATGTCGAGGCGCCGTGACCCACATGACCGTAGGCGACGTGGGAACTGATGCTCAGAATGCGCACGGTACAGCCGAGGGTGTTCGAGGATTTCCGAGAAGTTTACACAACATGTAGCCAATTATCGATGGCATTGCCCCAAAACCTTGTTGACGACGGCGATGGCGAGGCCTAGATTCGTAGGGCATCTTTAAGGGCGCGGGGTCCATCTCCTGATGCTGGCAAATACGATCCTACGCGGCGGCCATCGCACGGGCCGCCGCGTAGGTCGTTTCGGCACCGCGATCCGGCCGTCAAACGAACAGCACGCATCGGCTCTGAGTTGACACCCTCGCTGAGTCAAGAGCGACCGAGGCGCCAGGTGCGAGGACGCGGGGTCCATCGCGCGTGTTCCTGAGAACACCCTGACGCCTCTTCGCGCTGCCTGCTCGACCGTCCGACGACTTGCCATCTCCGGCCGCAACCGGTGATTCGCTGCGCGCGTCGAACCGTCCGCAAGCCTGCGTGGCGGATCACGCGGCTGGCGATGGGCTGAACATTGAACGCCCTGAGGCCTTCGTTTCAGACTCGCCGCCACCCGGCGCGACCCTTGCCCACGGCCGGTCTTGGTATGGAAGGCTCCACGCGGCGGCTGCACCCCTGGCCAATACGCCACCGCAACGTCGCCGTCCGCCCCGCCGTCGATACAAGACCAACGCCGGGCTACCGCGGCCACGATGACTAAAGATCCCGCTAGAGCGACACCAACGCGGGAGGCAGTTACTCAAAGAGCCGCTGCCACCACGCGCCGTGGTGTCGACCTCGTCCCCCCGTCGGAATCCCCGAGGGAATTCTGCGCCGGGAACCGCTCGGCTGCGCGCCGCGCGCTGTCACCAGCGGCACAGCTGCAACTTTGAAGCGGCGAGGCCCCCCGCCACCGCCGGGACCGCTCGCGCGGCCCTCGGTCGTCGGATGTCCGCTTGCATCCGCCACCCACCCCGCCGTGTCGCGGTAACGGGATGGAGCGGATCGCGCACGTCCATCCGACAAAGCCGTGTGCAACGGTCATGGTCATGCGTGCTGGCTTTTGCCGCAAGCGACTAACAAGCGGCGGCGCGAAGATTCCTGTGAGTAGTTCGCGAAGTGGCGCACAACAGACGCACAATCCATCCACAGATCATGCCGCCGGGCGTGCGGCCCGGAATCAGGACGGTCACAGCCCGATCGGTCGATTGCTGCGCATTGACGAATCAGACTCGCGTTCATAAACCTTCGTAGACGTTGCTACGCCGTAAGGCTGGCGGACGTGGGCGCTTTCAAACATTGGTGCGCGAACGATGGTCGGCGACGGTCGTCCTCTCTCCCCTCACCTGCAGATATACCGATGGCAACTGACCTCGGTGCTGTCGATCCTCCATCGCGGTACCGGCCTGGCGTTGGCGGTCGGGCTGGTGGCGCTGGTGTGGTGGCTGGTCACGATCGGTGCGGGCGCCGGCTACTATGCGTGGTCGCAATGGTTTTTTGCGTCACTCATCGGCCGCGCGATGCTGTTCGGCTGGTCGTTCGCGCTGTTCTACCATCTGTGCAACGGCATCCGGCATCTGGTGTGGGACAGCGGCCGCGGCTTCAACCTGGCGACGACTTACCGCTCCGGTTGGCTGGTGGTGGCGAGTGCCGGCACGCTGACGGTGGCAGCTTGGATTGCCGGGTATGTCAGCCGTGCCAGCTAGTCCCGTGAACCGGCAGTCGCTCCTAGGCCGCGCCCGCGGCCTGGGCTCGGCGCATTCGGGCGTCCACCATTGGTGGACACAGCGCGTCACCGCGGTCGCCCTGGTGCCATTGTGCCTGTGGCTGGTCTCGCGCATCGTGGCGCACGCAGGCGCCGACCACCAGTCCATGGTCCAATGGATGGCGCATCCTTTCACGGCGGTCCTGCTCATCCTGGTGGTGGTCGCATCGGCGCATCATGCGCAGCTGGGCCTGCGGGTCGTCATCGAAGACTATATCCACCATGGGGCCTATAAGTTGGCGGCGATCCTGGCCGTTCAGGGGGTCGCGATCGTCCTGGCGCTGACGGCCATAGTCTCGGTTCTGAAGATCGCCGTCGGTGCCGTGTGATGGCGACGAACGGCTATGAAATCATCGATCACGCCCACGACGTCGTCGTCGTCGGCGCCGGTGGTGCAGGATCGCGCGCGACCATGAGCATGGCAGCCAAGGGCCTGAAGACGGCTTGCGTCACCAAGGTGTTTCCCACGCGCAGCCACACGGTCGCCGCCCAGGGCGGAATTTCGGCCGCGCTCGCAAATATGGGGCCGGACGACTGGCGCTGGCACATGTTCGACACCGTCAAGGGCTCGGACTGGCTCGGTGACCAGGACGCCATCGAGTACATGTGCCGCGAGGCCGTGCCGGCGGTGGTCGAGCTGGAGCACATGGGCGTGCCGTTCAGCCGCACGGCGGACGGCCGCATCTTCCAGCGGCCGTTCGGCGGCATGACAACCGAATTTGGCGAGGGCGACCAAGTGGCACGCACGTGCTCGGCCGCCGACCGCACCGGCCACGCCATCCTGCACACGCTGTACCAGCAGTCGCTGCGCTACGACGCCGAGTTCTTCATCGAGTACGTGGCACTCGACCTGATCATGGAGGACGGCGCCTGCCGCGGCGTGATCGCCTGGAAGCTGGACGACGGCACAATCCATCGTTTCACCGCTCACATGGTCGTCCTGGCAACCGGCGGCTTTGGCCGCACCTATTTCTCCTGCACCTCGGCACACACGTGCACCGGCGACGGCAACGCCATGGCGGCTCGTGCCGGTCTGCCCCTGCAGGACATGGAGTTCATCCAGTTCCACCCGACCGGGATCTATGGCGCCGGCATGCTGATCACCGAGGGCGCGCGTGGCGAAGGCGGCTACCTCACCAATTCCGAGGGCGAGGCGTTCATGGAGCGCTACGCCTCCCACGCCAAGGACTTGGCCAGCCGCGACGTGGTCAGCCGCGCCATGACGATCGAGATCCGCGCCGGCCGCGGCGTCGGTCCGCACGCCGATCACATTCACCTACATCTGGAGCATCTGGATCCGGAGCTTGTGCACGCACGGCTGCCCGGCATCTCGGAGACCGCGCGCATCTTCGCCGGTATCGACATCAACAATGAGCCGATCCCGGTGCTGCCGACCTGCCACTACAACATGGGCGGAGTACCGACCACCCATCATGGCGAGGTGGTCGCACCGCGTGATGGCGATCCGGAACGGCCGGTCAAGGGGCTGATGGCGATCGGCGAAGCGGCGTGCGTATCGGTGCACGGCGCCAACCGTCTGGGCTCGAACTCGCTGCTGGATCTGGTCGTGTTCGGCCGCGCCGCCGCCATTCGCGCGGCAGAGATCATCGACCCTGACGATACGCCGCGGCCACTGGAGGCGGATGCGGGAGCGGCCTCGATCGAACGCTTCGACCGGCTGCGCCACGCCGCCGGCAATACGCCGACGGCGGCACTGCGGCTAAAGATGCAGCGTTCGATGCAGAGCCATTGCGCGGTGTTTCGCACCGGCGAAGTGCTGCGCGAGGGCCTCGCACAGTTGGCCGAGGTATGGAAGGAGCGCGCCGACCTGCGCGTTAGCGATCGGTCGCTGATCTGGAATACCGATCTGGTAGAGACGCTGGAGCTGGACAATCTGTTGGTGCAGGCGGTCGCGACCATGGCCTCGGCGGCCAGCCGCGAGGAAAGCCGCGGCGCACACGCACGCGAGGATTTCCCCGAGCGCGACGATCACAATTGGATGAAACACACGCTGTGCTGGGTGGACGATGCCGGCAAGACGAAGCTCGACTATCGTCCCGTTCATCAACAGCCGCTGACTAACGAGGTACAATCCTTTCCGCCCAAGCCGCGCGTGTACTAGGGTCGGCGCTCACAGAACGGACGAACGACGTGGTTGAATTCACGCTGCCGAAAAATTCACGAGTGCAGACCGGCGAGACCTGGCCGGCGCCGACAGACGCGCGCCGGGCCAAGCGTTTCAAGGTCTATCGCTGGAACCCCGAGGACGGCCGCAATCCGCGGCTCGACACCTATACGCTCGACCTCGACACCTGCGGGCCGATGGTCTTGGACGCGATCATCAAGATCAAGAACGAGGTCGACCCGACGCTGACGTTCCGCCGGTCGTGCCGCGAGGGTGTGTGCGGCTCGTGCGCGATGAACATCGACGGCGAAAACACGCTCGCCTGCACCAAGTATATCGACGAGGTGAAAGGCGAGGTGCGCGTCTATCCGTTGCCGCACCAGCCGGTGATCAAGGATCTGGTGCCCGATCAATCACAGTTCTTCGCCCAGCTGCGCGCGGTCGAGCCGTGGCTGAAGACCGATACCGCGGAGCCGGAGCGCGAACGGCGGCAATCCCCGGAAGAGCGCGAGAAGCTGGACGGATTGTACGAGTGCATTTTGTGCGCCTGCTGCTCGACCGCCTGTCCGAGCTACTGGTGGAACAGCGACCGCTATCTGGGTCCGGCGGTGCTGCTGCAGGCCTATCGCTGGCTGATCGACAGCCGCGACGAGCGCACCGGTGACCGCTTGGACGATCTTGAAGACCCGTTCCGCCTGTACCGCTGCCACACGATCATGAACTGCACCAAGACCTGCCCCAAGGGGCTCAATCCCGCCAAGGCGATCGGCGAGATCAAGAGGATGATGCTGGCGCGGCAGTGACCATCAACGGCTCTTCCTCGCCGGCGGGCGGCGCCCGAGCCAGCGGGCGAGGTAGTAGACGCCAACGCTGATTATCACGCCGCCGGCGACGCGCAATCCCGTTTCCACCAGGATCGACGCCGGCGTCAGGCTGGTAGGGTGCAGCGCCATGTCGAACAGTTGGACCGCCGCACCCCACAGAGCCCCGTAACGAGCGGCCTTCAGACCACCGGTCGCGACCACGCCGAGCGCGATGAAGCCGACCAATGCCAGCGGATGGCTGACGATCTGCAGTGCGGCGACGAAGAGTTCGAGGACTTTCACGAGCCAATAGGTCCTTGGGAAGGTCTCTGGCAGTGCCGCAACCCTGCATAGACAACAACGGCGCACCTGTCATTGGCTCAGACGGCCGGTCGTATGTTTCGTCTTTGCCGCACAAGGGGCACGGACCGCCGTCGCTTGCTGGGCGGTACGAATCGCGATACACGGGCCGCGCGGCGAGGGTCTCAGAACACGCCCGAGCCGAGTTCGGAAAATTCAACGAGGGGACCCGCATGGCGCGCGCAAGAATCGCCCTTATCGGGGCCGGCAATATCGGCGGCACGCTGGCGCATCTGGCCGGGCTGAAGGATCTGGGCGATGTCGTCCTGTTCGACATCGTCGCCGGCTTGCCACAGGGCAAGGCACTCGACATCGCCGAATCGACGCCGATCTCGGGCACCGCGTCGGCTTATGCCGGCGTCAATGCCTATCGCGGCATCAAGGGCGCCGACGTGGTCATCGTCACTGCCGGCATCGCGCGCAAGCCGGGCATGAGCCGCGACGACCTGATCGGCATCAACACCGGCGTGATGGAGCAGGTAGGTGCCGCGATCAAGAAATACTGTCCGCGCGCCTTCGTCATCTGCATCACCAATCCGCTGGATGCGATGGTCGGCGTGCTGCGCGAGGCCGCGAGCCTGAAGCCCGCGATGTGCGTCGGCATGGCCGGGGTCCTGGACAGCGCCCGGTTCCGCTATTTCCTTGCCGAGGAGTTAATGGTCTCGATGCGCGACGTCAGCGCCTTCGTTCTCGGCGGCCACGGCGACAGCATGGTTCCGCTGATCCGCTACTCGACGGTCGCCGGCATACCGCTACCGGACCTCGTCGCCATGGGCTGGACCACGCAGGCGCGTCTCGACGCCATCGTTCAGCGCACGCGCGACGGCGGCGCCGAGATCGTTCAGCATTTAAAAACAGGTTCAGCGTATTACGCTCCTGCTGCTGCCGCGATCGACATGGCCGAGGCCTACCTGAGGGACAGCAAGCGGGTCCTGCCTTGCGCGGCCCACTTGCGCGGCGAATACGGTGTGAAGGACCTGTATGTCGGCGTGCCCGTGGTGATCGGCGGCAAAGGCGTGGAGAAGGTGATTGAGATCAAGCTCAACCCAGCCGAGCGCGCCGCGTTCAAGAAGTCGGTCGCAGCCGTGCGCGCGCTGGTCGACACGACAAAAAAGATCCGCAAGCAGACGAAGCCCGCGCCGGGCAAACGCCGCGCCGCCTAGCACCAAAACTTCCGCTCTGCGCTGCGCCCGGCTGTTGTACGCCACGCAGGCGCAACCTAAGTACGATTAACAGCGCGGAACCTATGAACATTCACGAATATCAAGCCAAAGGCCTGCTCGCGAAATATGGCGTGCCGGTCCTGCCGGGCGGCGTCGCCTACACCGCAGCCGAGGCCAGTGAAGTGGCGCGCGGGCTGAGCGGGCCGCAATGGGTCGTAAAGTCTCAGATCCATGCCGGCGGCCGGGGCGCCGGGCGCTTTGTCGATGACCCTAACGGCAAAGGCGGCGTGCGCGTGGTCGATACGGTCGACGCGGTCGCTGCGGCGGCCGGCGCCATGGTGGGCCACGTGCTGCGCACCAAGCAGACCGGCCCTGTGGGCAAGGAAGTCAAGCGCATCTACGTCGAGCAGGGCTGTGACATCGCGCGCGAGCTCTACCTCGCCATGCTGGTCGACCGGGCGTCGGGGCGCGTCGCCATGGTTGCGTGCCGCGATGGCGGCATGGATATCGAGGAGGTGGCGGCGCGCACACCCGAGGCCATCCAAACAGTCACCATCGACCCGGTGCAAGGCTTGCTGCCGCATCACACGCGGCGCGTGGCCTTTGGCCTCGGCCTGTCCGGCAAGGAAGTGAGCGCAGCGGGCGCCCTGCTGCGCGGCATGTACGCGGCCTTCACCAAACTGGACGCCTCGCTGGTCGAGATCAACCCGCTGGTCGTCACCGGCGACGGCACGGTGTTGGCCCTGGACGCCAAGATGAGCTTCGACGACAACGCGCTGTTCCGCCAAAAGCAGATCTTGGAGCTGCGCGACGAAGACGAAGAAGATCCGATGGAGGCCGAGGCGAGCAAGCACGAGCTCAACTACATCAAGCTCGACGGCCATATCGGCTGCATGGTCAACGGCGCCGGGCTGGCCATGGCGACCATGGACATTATCAAGCTGTATGGCGGGGCGCCTGCGAACTTCCTCGATGTCGGCGGCGGCGCCACCAAGGAGCGTGTGGCCGCAGCCTTCAAAATCATCCTCGCAGACCCCAACGTCGACGGCATCCTGGTCAATATCTTCGGCGGCATCATGCGTTGCGACGTCATCGCCGAAGGCGTGGTGGTGGCGGCGCGGGAGGTGTCGCTGCATGTGCCCTTGGTCGTGCGGCTGGAAGGCACCAATGTCGACCTCGGCCGGCAAATCCTGGCCAAGTCGGGACTGCCCATCACCACGGCCAGCGACCTCGACGACGCCGCCGGCAAGGTCGTCGCTGCCGTCAAGGAGGCGGCGTAGTCATGGCCGTGCTCGTCGATCGGTCGACCAAGGTCGTCTGCCAGGGTATCACCGGCGCCCAGGGTACGTTCCACTCCGAGCAGGCGATCGCCTACGGCACACAGGTCGTCGGCGGCGTTACTCCGGGCAAGGGCGGCGCGACGCATCTCGACCTGCCGGTATTCAATACGGTGGCCGAGGCCGCCGCGGCCACCGGCGCGACCGCCTCGGCAGTTTATGTGCCGCCGGGCTTCGCCGCCGATGCCATTCTGGAATCGATTGATGCCGGCATGGATCTGGTGGTGTGCATCACCGAGGGCATTCCGGTGCTCGACATGGTGCGCGTCAAGCGGGCGCTGGACACCGGCACCACGCGGCTGATCGGCCCCAACAGCCCCGGCGTCATCACGCCGGAGGCGTGCAAGATCGGCATCATGCCAGGCCATATACATCGACCGGGTAAGATCGGCATCGTGTCGCGGTCCGGCACGCTGACCTACGAAGCCGTGGCCCAGACGACCGCCGCAGGCCTCGGCCAGACGACCTGCATCGGCATCGGCGGCGATCCGATCCACGGCACCAACTTCATCGATTGCCTGGAGATGTTCTTGGCCGATGACGCAACCGAAGGCGTCGTCATGATCGGCGAGATCGGTGGCTCCGAAGAGGAAGAGGCGGTCGAGTTCATCACCCGATCGAAGGTCCGCAAGCCCATGGTTGGCTTCATTGCCGGCGCCACCGCACCGCCAGGCAAGCGCATGGGTCACGCGGGCGCAATCATTTCCGGCGGCAAGGGTACGGCGGCGGCCAAGATCGACGCCATGAAGCGCGCCGATATTCTGGTGGCCGACTCACCCGCTTCGCTCGGGCGCACGATGCTGAGCGCCTTGGGTGCGAGCTGACGCCGGATCGTCGAATGGGACGCACAACCACACGAGGAGCGCGCGGTAGAGATCCGCGTCAGTAGCGGCCATGGCCAGCCAATTCCCCGATGATACCTTCCTGACCGGCGCCAACGCGCCCTTCATCGCCGAACTCTACGCCAAATACCTCGCCGATCCTGGCAGCGTCGATGCCAGCTGGGCGTCGTTCTTCGTTCAATTGGGCGACGAGACGCGGGCGCTGCTGAGCGACATGCATGGCGCCAGCTGGGCGCCACGAGATACCACGATGATCGGCAACGGCAACGGCGCGGCATGGGGCGCGAGCGTGAGCCCCATGATTGGTGCGCCAAGCGAGGGCCAATTCGCGTTCACGCAGCTGCCACCGGCCACCGCGGAACAAACCCGGCGCGCCACACTCGACGCCATCCGGGCACTGATGATGATCCGCAACTACCGCATGCGCGGCCATCTGCACGCCCGCCTCGATCCGCTCGGCCTGGCCATGCGGGCACCGCATCCGGAGCTCGATCCGGTCACCTATGGCTTCGGCGAGCGTGACATGGACCGCCCGATATTCATCAACTACGTGCTGGGACTGGAGAGCGCGACTCTGCGCGAGATCATCGAGATCTGCCAACAGACCTACTGCGGCTCCATCGGCGTCGAGTTCATGCACATCCAGGAGCCGGAGCAAAAGGCCTGGATCCAGGAGCGCATCGAGGGCATCCGCAACCGCACCGAGTTCACAGACTTGGGCAAACACACGATCCTTCAGCGATTGACTGAGTCAGAGATCTTCGAGCGTTTCCTCGACAAAAAATACACCGGCACCAAGCGCTTCGGCCTCGACGGCGGTGAATCGGTCGTGCCGGCGATCGAACAGATCCTCAAACGTGGCGGGCAGTTGGCCGTCGAAGAAATCATCATCGGCATGGCCCATCGCGGCCGGCTGAATTTCCTCGCCAACGTCATGCGCAAACCCTATCGCGCGATCTTCTCCGAATTTCAGGGCAATGCCGCCAATCCGGAGGACGTTCAGGGGTCCGGCGACGTCAAGTATCACCTGGGCAGCAGCGCCGACCGCGATTTCGCCGGCGACAGCGTGCATCTCTCGCTGACCGCCAATCCCAGCCATCTCGAAGCGGTCAACCCGGTGGTGCTCGGCAAGGTGCGAGCCAAGCAACATCAGCGCGGCGACGGCCACCGCACCCACGTCATGGGTCTGCTTCTGCATGGCGATGCAGCGTTTGCCGGCCAGGGTGTCGTCGCGGAAACTTTCGCGATGTCGCAGCTCAAGGGGTTCCGCACCGGCGGCACGATCCACTTTGTCATCAACAATCAGATCGGCTTCACGACCAACCCGGCGCATTCACGCTCATCTCCGTATTGCTCCGATGTCGGCAAGATGGTCGCCGCACCCATTTTCCATGTGAACGGCGACGACCCTGAGGCTTGCGTCCATGTTGCACGCATAGCCACCGAGTTCAGACAGAGATTCAAAAAGGATGTGGTCATCGATCTGTGGTGCTACCGCCGCCACGGCCACAACGAAGCCGATGAACCGGCCTTCACGCAGCCGACCATGTACCGCAAGATTGCGGCGCATCCGCCGGTTCGCGCTGTATACGCCAAGCAACTTGAAGCCGAGGGCTTGATCGAACCCGGCGCCGCCGATGCCATGGTTGCCGAGTTCCAGGCGGAGCTGGATGAAGAGTTTGCGCTGGCGGCGGGATACAAACCCAACAAGGCCGACTGGCTCGATGGGCGGTGGAGAGACATGAACGTCGCGCGGGGCGACGAACGTCGCGGCGAAACCGCGGTCGAGTTCGGCCGGCTGCGCGAAGTCGGCCACGCCATCTCCGAGGTCCCCAGCGACGTCAGCGTCCACCGCAAGATCGTGCGTCAGTTGGAGGCCAAGCGGCGCATGATCGACACCGGCGAGGGCATCGACTGGGCGACGGCAGAGGCGCTGGCGCTGGGAACCCTTTTGTGCGAGGGCACGCCGGTGCGCATGAGCGGTGAAGACACCGGACGCGGAACGTTCAGTCACCGCCACGCGGTACTGGTCGATCAGGATGGCGAAGATGCTTACGTGCCGCTGAACAACATTCCGCAGAAGCGGGCTTCCCTGGAAATCATCGACTCGCCGCTGTCGGAGTTCGGCGTGCTGGGCTTCGAGTATGGCTATTCGCTGGCCGAGCCACACGCACTCGTGCTGTGGGAGGCACAATTCGGTGACTTTGTGAACGGTGCGCAAGTCATCATCGACCAATTCATCACCTCGGGCGAGGCCAAGTGGCTGCGCATGAGCGGCTTGGTCATGCTCTTGCCGCACGGCTATGAGGGTCAGGGCGCGGAGCATTCTTCGGCACGGCTGGAACGCTTCCTGCAACTGTGCGCGGAAGACAACATCCAGGTGTGCAATTGCACTACCCCAGCCAGCTACTTCCACGCGCTGCGGCGGCAGATCCGCCGTGATTTCCGCAAGCCCCTGATCCTGATGACGCCAAAGTCTCTGCTGCGGCACAAGCTCGCCCTGTCGAAGCTTGCGGATCTGGGGCCGGGCACAAACTTCCACCGCCTGCTGTGGGACGGTGCTCAGGTAAACGGTGCGTTAACTTTGGCAGCGGACAAAGACATTCGCCGCGTCGTCCTATGCTCCGGAAAGGTCTATTTCGACTTGTACCAGGCCCGAAACCAGCGCCAACTCGCAGACACTTACATCATGCGGCTGGAGCAGCTCTATCCGTTCCCGCGCAAGGCTCTGGCCGAAGAACTGAGCCGATTCCCCAATGCCGAGATCGTGTGGTGCCAGGAAGAGCCGGAGAATATGGGCGGCTGGACCTTCGTCGCGCCGCGCATCGCATCCGCCCTGCGGGTCATGGGGCGCGAGACGCAGCGTCCGCGCTATGCCGGTCGCGCCAGCAGCGCCGCGCCGGCGACCGGGCTGCTCAAAAGGCACAATCTGGAGCAGGCCGAATTGCTCGAAGACGCTTTGTCACCGTAATCGGCAGGTAGACCATGCCAACACAGATCATCGTTCCGACGCTCGGCGAGTCGATTGCCGCCGCGACCGTGTCGAAATGGTTCAAGCAGATCGGCGAGACCGTGACGCGCGACGAGCCGCTGGTCGAGTTGGAGACGGATAAAGTGACCGTTGAGGTTCCGGCCCCGGCCGGCGGAACGCTGGAGTCCATCACGGTCGCCGAGGGCGCCGAGGTGGAAGTCGGTTCCACGCTGGGCGCCATCGCCGACGGCGAGGCGGTGAGCGCCGCGCCGTCCGCGGCTCAGCCCGCGACTGCGGCGAACGGCGGCGCGGCACCGGTGGGGAACCAGGTCGACGTCACCGTGCCATCGCTCGGTGAGTCGATTGCCGAGGGCACTATCACAAATTGGATGAAGGCGGTGGGCGATACGGTCACGGTCGACGAGCCTCTGGTCGAGATCGAGACCGAGAAAGTGACCGCCGAGATGCCGTCGCCGGCAACCGGCACGCTTTCGGAGATCCTGGCCGCCGATGGCGCCGACGTCGCCGTCGGCACGGTGATCGCGCGCATCGCCCCGGGAACGGCCAAGGCCGCGCAAAGCAAGCCGGCAGCAGTACCACCGCCAGCATCGGTCCCAGCGCCCGCAGCGGCCCCTCGGCCGGCGGCGGTGAGGCAGCAGATCGCGGCACAGCCCGCTGCGGCGGTCGCCAGGCAGAGCGCCGGTGCGCCGCTGGCACCGGCCGTGCGGAAGCTCATCGACGAGCACGGCCTGGATCCGAGCTTGATCCCCGCGAGCGGACGCGACGGGCGCCTGACCAAGGGCGACGTCCTGAGTTTCCTGGACACGAGACGCGCGCGTCCGGCTTCCGTCCCCGGCGCACCGACGCCGGCGATGGCGCTGCAGCCGCGCACGGCGGACCCGCGCGGCGAGGAAGTCGTGCGCATGTCCAAGCTGCGCCAGACCATTGCGCGGCGCCTGAAGGCGGCGCAGCACACGGCGGCGATGCTGTCTACCTTCAACGAGGTGGACATGACGGCGGTGATCAAGCTGCGCGCCGACTACCGCGAGACGTTCGAGAAGAAGCACGGCGTGCAGCTGGGCTTCATGAGCTTTTTCGTCAAGGCCGCGATCAATGCGTTGAAGGAGATCCCCGCCGTCAATGCCGAAATCTACGGCGACGACGTCATCTACAAGAACTATTACGACATCGGCGTCGCCGTGGGCGGACCGCAGGGGCTGGTCGTGCCGGTGTTGCGCGATGCCGACGCCATGACGTTTGCCGCCATCGAGCGGACAGTCGGCGGCCTCAGTAAACGCGCGCGCGAAGGCAAGCTTACACTGCCGGAGCTCACGGGCGGCACCTTCACCATCACCAATGGCGGTGTGTTTGGCTCCCTGTTGTCGACGCCGATACTCAATCCGCCGCAGTCCGGCATCCTGGGCATGCACAAGATCCAGAACCGGCCGATTGCAGGAGGCGACCAGGTCGTGGTCCGGCCGATGATGTATCTTGCATTGAGCTATGATCATCGCATCATCGACGGTCGCGAGGCCGTCACCTTCCTGGTGCGCATCAAGGACGCGATCGAGGACCCGCAGCGCCTGTTGATCGACGCGTAGCGTCGCCGACGAAAGGGCATCGTCATGGCCGACATCTACGACCTGGTCGTCATTGGCGCCGGGCCCGGCGGCTACGTCGCCGCCATCCGCGCGGCGCAACTGGGGCTCAAAGTTGCCTGCGTGGACAAACGCGCGGCGCCGGGCGGCACCTGCCTCAACGTCGGCTGCATTCCGTCGAAGGCGCTGCTGAACTCATCGGAGAAGTTCGCCGAGGCCAGGCATGACCTCGCTGCGCACGGCGTTGGCGTGAACGGCGTCAAGCTCGACCTGGCCGCGATGATGGCCCGCAAAGACAAGGTCGTCGGCGATCTGACCAAGGGCGTGGCGTTCCTGTTACGCAAGAACAAGGTCGATGCCGTGCGCGGCAACGGCCGCATCGCGGCGGCAGACCAAGTTATCGTAACGGCGGATGATGGCACCGAGCAGACCCTCGGCACCAAGGCGATCCTCATCGCCACCGGATCGGAATCGACCCCACTGCCGGGCGTCGAGATTGATGAGGAACGGGTCCTTACCTCCACCGGCGCGCTATCGTTCGCCAAGGTGCCGACGCATCTGATCATCGTCGGCGCCGGTTATATCGGGCTGGAGTTGGGATCGGTGTGGCGCCGCCTGGGCGCCGACGTCACCGTGATCGAGTTCCTGGACCGCATCACACCGGGCATGGACCTGGAAATGTCGAAGCAGTTCCAGCGCGTGTTGACCAAACAGGGGCTGGTGTTCCGCCTGGGCCACAAGGTCACGGCCGCGAAACGGACCAAGACCAGTGTAACGTTGACCATCGTGCCGGCGGCCAGCGGCACGACCGAGAAGATCAAAGCCGACGCCGTCCTGGTCGCCATCGGCAGGCGGCCTTACACGGAGGGACTGGGTCTGGCCGAAGCCGGCGTCGCCATCGACAACCGTGGGTTCGTGCGCGTCGACGAGAACTACCAGACCAATGTCGAGGGTATCTTTGCCATCGGCGACTGCATCCCCGGCCCGATGCTGGCGCACAAGGCCGAGGACGAGGGTGCGGCGTGTGCGGAAATCATCGCCGGCGAGACCGGCCACGTTAACTACGACGCCATTCCCGGGATCGTCTACACCGCGCCCGAGGCCGCCAGCGTCGGCAGGACCGAAGAACAGTTGAAGGAAGACGGCATCGACTATCGCGTCGGCAAGTTTCCCTTCACCGCCGCCAGTCGCGCCCGCGTCTCCGGCACCACCGACGGCATGGTCAAGATCCTCGCGGACGCCAAGACCGATCGCGTTCTGGGCGCACACATCCTGGGGGCCGACGCCGGCACGATGATCCATGAGATCGTCGTGGCGATGGAATTCGGCGCTTCGGCGGAGGACATCGCCCGCACCTGCCACGGCCACCCGACCTTGAACGAAGCGGTCAAGGAAGCCGCCCTCGCCGTCGCCGGCCGCGCGATCCATATATAGCCCAGCACCGCGGCCACAGCCGCGCTCATCTGCGAAGGCAACGCTCCCATGACCCTTGCGCCCAATTCCACCGCCGCGCGCGATGTCGCCTACCACCTGCACCCCTACACGCATGTGCAGCAGTTCGAGGCCAAGGGCCCCCTGCTCATCACCGAGGGCAAGGGCGTCTACGTCAAGGACGAGACGGGCAAGGAGTATCTGGAGGCGATGTCGGGGCTGTGGTGTGCGTCGCTGGGCTTCGGTGAAGCGCGCCTGGCCGATGCCGCCAACCGCCAGCTGCGCCGCCTTCCCAACTATCACAACTTCGCCGGCCGGGGCACCGACGTCACGGCAGATCTCGCCGAGCGGCTGGTCGCCATCGCCCCGCACAGCGCGGACGGCCCGATGTCAAAGGCCTTCTTCGTCAATTCGGGCTCGGAGGCCAACGACACCCAGGTGAAGCTGGTCTGGTACTACAACAACGTGCTCGGCCGGCCGCAGAAGAAGAAGATCATCGCGCGCCAGGGCGGCTACCACGGCGTCACCATCGTTGCGGCCAGCCTCACCGGACTGGCCTACGTCCATAACGGTTTCGATCTGCCGGTGGAGCGCATCCTGCATACCGACTGTCCGCACTACTGGCGCTATGCCGAGCCGGGCGAGAGCGAGGAGCAGTTCGCAAGCCGCCTGGCCAACAATCTCGACCAACTGATCGCGGCCGAGGGGCCGGACACCGTCGCCGCGTTCATCGCCGAGCCGGTGATGGGCGCGGGCGGCGTCATTCCGCCGCCGGCAACCTACTTCGAGAAGATCCAAGCCGTGTTGCGCAAGCACGACGTGTTGCTAATCGCCGATGAGGTGATCACTGGGTTCGGCCGCACGGGGGAAATGTTCGGCTGCGGGACCTACGACATTCGTCCCGACCTGGTGACCGTCGCCAAGGCGCTATCGTCGGGCTATTTGCCGATCGCGGCCGTGTTGATGTCCGAACGCGTCTACGAGGTGCTGAAACGCGGCAGCGACACCTACGGCGTGTTCGGCCACGGCTACACCTACTCCGGACATCCCGTTTCCGCCGCGGTGGCTCTGGAGACGCTGAAGATCTATGAGGAGCGCGACATCGCCGCACGCGCGGCCGAACTCAGTCCCCGATTGCTCGACGGGCTCCACGGCCTCGCCGAGCATCCGCTGGTGGGCGAGGTTCGCGGCGTCGGCCTGATCGCCGGCATCGAGATGGTCGCCGAAAAGGAAACCAAGCTGTCCTTCGATCCGGCGCTGAAAGTCGGCGCCACATTCGACGACAAGGCGCGCAAGTTGGGACTTCTGGTGCGGCCCTTGGCGGGCGACGTCATCGCCATCTGCCCGCCGCTGATCATCTCCGAGAGCGAGATCGACGCCCTGCTCGAACGCTCCGCCTGGGCGCTGGATGAAACCCAGGCCGCACTGGAAGCCAGAGACGCTGCGTGACCGCCCGCGCGCCGAGGTAGCCCCCGCTATGTCGGTTCGTCGACATTGATGAACCGTCGCGCGGCCGCGCCGACAGTCGCCCCCTGCACTACGACGGAGAACACGACCACAACATAAGTGGCGGTGAGGATGATCTCGCGGAGTGGTCCAGGCGGCAACGAAAGCGCCAGCGCGATCGAGATGCCGCCGCGAAGGCCGCCCCAGACCAGCATGGGATAGGCGCCCTTGGTGAAGGTGCTAAACTTTTCCAATAACGTCAGTGAGATGCCGACGCTGGCGGCGCGCGCCAACAAGACGACCACGATCGAAACGAACCCGAGCGCCAACAGTCCAAGATTGGCGGCAACCGCCACCACCTCCAGACCGATCAGCAGGAACAGGACCGAGTTCAGGACCTCGTCGAGCAGCGACCAGAATGTCGTGACGTGTTCGCGCGAGCTCTCGCTCATGCCGTAGGTCCGGCCGTGGTTGCCGATAAACAGCCCGGCGACCGCCATCGCCAGCGGGCCGCTGACGTGCAGGCGATGCGCCAGCGCGTAGCCGCCCATGACCACCGCCAGCGTTAGCAGGATTTCCAGATTGTGTTCGTCGATGGTGCGGATCGCGCGATAGGCTAGCCAACCGAGCCCAAAGCCCAACACCGCACCGCCGATGGCCTCGACGGCGAACAATTCCAGTGCGTGCACGGCGGAGAACTCCTCGGCGCCGATGGCGGCAGCGAGCAGAATGGAGAACACCACGACGCCGACACCGTCGTTGAACAGGCTCTCGCCGGCGATCTTGGCCTCCAGCGTTGCCGGTACCCGCGCCGTCTTGAGGATGCCCAGCACCGCCACCGGGTCGGTGGGGCTGATCAACGCGCCGAAGACGAAGCACCACAGGTATGGAACCTCCAAGCCCAGCATCACGGTGAAAAGCCGGAAACCGAAGCCGACCAACGCCGTCGAGATCAAGACCCCGAACGTCGCCATGATGCCCACCGCCCAGCAGCGCTCGACAAGGCTGCCGAGGTCGACATGCAGCGCGCCGGCGAACAACAGGAAGGCGAGCATGCCGTCCATCAGCGCCGTATGGAAATCGATGCCGGCGAGGAAAGCACGCACCGTGTCGCCGAGCACCAGCGCCGGCCAGGCCAAATCGGCGACGACAACGCCGAGTGAGGCCAAGGCGCCCATGATGGTCAGCCCGATCGTGTGCGGCAGCCCCAAATACCGGTAGTTGAAGTAGCCCAGTACGGCCGCCAGCACGACTAGGATGGCCGCAGCGTCGATCGGCGTCATTGTCCGATTGCCCCCTCGCTCCGCGCACCCTAGCCTATCCTGCCGGCACCATCCATCCTTGCCGCCGTTTCCCGATCTGTCGCGTCAGCAGCCGTCGTGGTAGAAGCTGAAGACAACGAAAAACTCAGCCAAGTCAGGCCAAGTCTTGCGCCGGCCACCGTGCCCGGATCGCCTTGGCTACGGAGGTGCCTTAATGTCTCAACGACCGAGGTTTGTCGTCGCCGCCGCGTTGGCTTCGATTGCGTTGTTTTTCGGGTTGATGACATCGGCGACCGCGCAAACGCCGCGCATCGCGCTCGTGGAGGACAAACTACCGGCCGCCAACATGACCATCGAGCGGCACGCCATGTGGGCCTCGCTACTGGAGGAGTTGCAGGCGCTCGGCTACACTGAAGGACAGACGATCACCATCGAACGCTGGTCCGGAGTCGATAACGCCTTTCCGGATCTAGCGGCTCTGGCGCGCGCGGTTTCCGCCGGCAGTCCCGACGTCGTCGTCGCCAGGGGACACGACTTGGTCGAGGCGTTCCAGACCGCCGCCACTACGGTCCCGGTCATCGGCATCGGAATGTACCCGTCGGCGGCCAATGGCGAGACCATCGCGCCCGGCGGCAATATCACCGGGTTCAATGAGCTGGACCGTTCAACGCTGTACGACAAGCACCTGCAGATCCTGCACGATGCCGTGCCGACCGCGCAGCGCGTGGCCTATCTGGCGCCCGCAGACTACTGGGAAGGCCTGCAGGGCGCGCTGGTGCGCGCGGCCGCCGAGCGATTGAGCCTTGAGGTCGTGCCGGTCATCGTCGCGCAACCGATTGGCGCCGGCAGCGTCCTTCGTGCCCTGTCACGCATTACGGCCGAGGAATTTGACGCCTTCTACGTCTCGGAAAACCTGGAAATACAGCGGCACCGCCGGTTGGTGGTGGACAGGACTCAAGGCACAAGACTGCCGGCGATCGCCTACCATCCAGACTTCGCGCAGTTCGGACTCATGACCGCCTACGGGGCCAATTTCCTGGACCTCTATCGCCGCGCGGCCGGCTACGTCGACCGCATTCTCAAGGGAACGGCCGTGTCAGAGCTGCCGTTCGGCCAGCCGGAGAAGTTCAACTTCGTGATAAATTTCGCGACCGCCGAGCGAATCGGCGTCACGATCCCGCAACACCTGATCGACGAGGCCACCGAGTTTTGGGATTGATCGGCGGCCGTCACCGCGCTGACCTACTACCGGCGGATCAGGCCGAGCCGGGCTGGAGCGAGGTCGAGATCTTACCGAGGAGGTATTCCAGGCTTTCCGGATCGAACAGGCTCGCGGGATCCTCGAAATTGGTCAATACGCGCTCGACCATACGCCGGACGTAGCGCTCGCGGTCGCCGGCGCAGCCATCGAAATCGGTTTCCATGGCCACCTTGATTGCCAGATTGGCGACCTCGAACATGGCCGGTGGCAGGCCGGAGTGATCCCATACGGCACGTAACCCCAGCTCACCACGGTCATAGATAAGGGTTCGTGCGCTGGCGATGGGGATGCCAGCCATCACCGCCAGGCTCCATTCGAAGAACGCCAGATCGCCCGTGCACAGCGCGCGCACGACGATTGAGCTGGTAAGGCGATTGTTCACCGCCAGCGAGCGAACGAGCTCTTCGACATTTTCTTCGCCCGACAGCTCCAGAGTGGTGCGCTCGCGCGCATTTTGGATCAGGTTCGTGGCAACGCTCGGGGGTAGCTCATGGCGCGCGACCAAGTAGTCGCGCATGTGTTTGGACACCTGGTTGACCAGACGCTCGGCAACCGCCACCGGGATCTGTTTGCGCTTGACGATCGGTGTCGTAATCCGCTCGTTCTCGCCGAAAGCATCCAGGATGCGGCCAAAGGTCGCATCGCGAATATCCGCGCCATCGTTGGCGACCAGCGTGGCAACGACATCCTCACATTCGGTGGCGACCAGCGCGTCGGCGACATCGGCGGAGACCGTTGGTCGCTTGGCGATCGCTACCTGTTTCAGCTCGTTGGATTCGGCGATGATGCCCAACAAGTCCGCGTCGGTGAGCGCGGCCGAGAATTCGAGGATCGGCAGCGAAACGTCCTCGATATCGCGCGCCAGCGCCAGCGCCACGTCATTGGGGATCGATGCGCAGAATCGCAGGTTTTCCGCAATCGCGGCACGCACGCGAACCTGCGTATCGTGCAGCAGGGCGCGGATGATTTGCTCGGCTTCGTGGCGCGCATCCTTGCTCAGCGCCGCGTCGGCAAATCCTTGCGCGACCTTTGCAGCCGTCTCCGCCCGCACGTCCGGCGAGCGGTCGGTCAACAGACGCTCAACATCCGCGCGCGAAAGCGTCAACTTCATGCCTACCTGAAAGGATGTGCCATCCTTTACCCACCATGCCGCAACTATCGCTAAGACTTGATTAATATTGGCGCAGGCGCTCGGCCTGCTCAGACATTCGCGAGCGCGGTGCGTATGGATGCCGCCTTGTCGGCCACTCTAATATCCAGCAGAGACGTGATTTCCAGGCGCCGGTCTTCGTAGACATCCTCGGATTCCGGGTGGGCCTTGGCCCAGCGTGCGACGCAGGCGTCCCGCTCGTTCACTAACGCGGCGATCTCCAGCCGATAGAGGTGAAGCATCGCCGTCACCCACTTGTTGGTCGGCCACGACGGCCGCGCCAGATCGATGACGAAGCGATCGATCATGCGAATCACGTCGGACGCGCCGTACCAGGTTTCGCCCGTGACCCAACGATTGGTGGTGAACAGTCGCAAGGCGTGGCCGCGCTTGTGCATGGAAATGGCGATGATGTGGCTGAGAGCATCATTGTCGCCGGCGGGCAGTTCGGCATGAGGCAAGACCGCAGGCGCTACACCGGCCGGCATGCCCTTGGGCCGCAGGAAAGTGTGGAAATGCCCGTGCTCGCCGCTGCGCTGGGTCTGCGGATGCGCATGATAGAAATACTGCGCGTGCGTCTGGGCGTCATAGACATCGCCCTTGGGGTAGTGATCCCACTCGTAGAACGTGCCGTGGTCGCGCAGCAGCTCGCCCACGATATTGTCGCCGGACTTGGACAACACGCGCTCGCAGTTCAGGATCTCATCGGCCGCCGCGGCCATGCCCTCAAGCCCCGCCCGGCCCAATCCTGCCAAATCGCCAGCGGCGATCTTGACTGCCATGGCTGGTTTCACCCGTCGTCAGTCGATCCCTGCCGGCCTACATGGGGCGCCTTCGTGCCGCATCAAGTCGGAATCCTGCGGTACGATCAGTTGTCCGGCTCGGGTAACCAACCGGAAGCCTATCAGTATATGCTTAAGATCGGCGGGTCGCGCATGGCGCGCCGCCGGGCGGCAGACCCCGCAACCCCTGTCGTCCCAAGAGCCGCCCTTGACCACAAAGCGGCCCGGGTTGCCCGGGCTCGCGGTCCATTCGAACACCTGGCCGGCCGCGTCCAACATGCCGAAGGGACTCGCCCCGGCCGGGAACGCGCCGACCGGCAAGGTGTCGAAGGGTCCGGCATCGGCACTGTTCAGACGCCCGCTGTCGAACCCGTCACCCCAGGGGAAACGGTGGCCGGCGACGCCGCGCGCGGCCTTTTCCCACTCCAGTTAGCTCGGCAACCGCCATGTCTGCCCGGTACGCGCACTCAACCAGCCGGCATAGGCTTCCGCATCGCCGTGATCGACCAGGACCACCGGATGCTGCTCACGCTCCGGCGGCGGCCCGCCGCCAAGCCACGTATGGCGACGGGTCGTCGCGTACGCGTGCGCCAGCCCGTAGCGCCGCCAAGTCGCCTCGTCGACGTCGAGAACCGGCCGCCCGGTTGCCGCGACGAACGCCGCGTAGTCGGCGTTGGTGACCGGCGTGGTCATCATGCGGTAGGCATCGAGCCGATAAACGGCGCGCGGCCGCTCGTTGTCGTACCAGCGCCGTTACCGGGTGCGCGAATGGCCGTAGGCGGCCTCATCGAGGCGATAGGCCGCCTCGCGCTCACTCAGATTCGATCCGGCAACAAACGGTCCGGTGGGGATCGCAACGGTCTGGGGGACGGAGAACTCGACGGCACCCGCGGCGACCGCGCCCAAGGGGGTGAGAGCGAGCCCGGCGCCAACCACGAGCGGCCCCAGTCGCGTTCGAACAAGCATTTGATATTATTGAGCTATCTTGAGCACGCGTGCCACCCAACCGTCACGAACATGTGACGAGGTGTGACGCCGATAAAGCGGCCGGCGCTTGTAAGTTCAGGGTATCGTAAACTCACGGTGGGTGTCGAACCCGCCGGCCAGATATGAAGAGGGAGAGCAATGGCATCAACCTACAGGGCCAGACTGCTTTCGTCGACGGTGGTGCCCATGCTGGTCGGCGTGGCGCTTGTCGGCGCATCGCATACGGGATCGGAGGCGAATCAGGTCGCCAGACCATCGCCGGGCGCGATCCAACTAGCCCAAGCCGCCAATCCGTGTAACCCATGTGCGGCGGTCAACCCTTGTGCCGCCGGCGCCAATCCGTGCAATCCGTGCGCAGCGGCTAACCCCTGCAAGCCATGCGCGGCCGGTGGCGCAGCATACAATATGGCGTGCGCCGTTCCCCGCTTGATGGCGGCAGCGTTCAATCCGTGCAACCCATGTGCGGCCGCAAACCCGTGTAATCCGTGCGCAGCGGCAAATCCGTGCAATCCATGTGCGGCGGCCAATCCGTGTGCGGTCGCGGCGTTAGCCAATCCGTGCAATCCGTGCGCGGCGGCCAATCCATGTGCGGCGGCAAATCCATGCAATCCCTGCGCAGCGGCCAATCCCTGCGCCGTCGCGCTAGCGGCGAACCCGTGCAATCCGTGTGCAGCAGCCAATCCATGCAATCCTTGCGCGGCGGCAAATCCGTGCGCCGTCGCGTTGGCGGCGAATCCGTGCAATCCCTGCGCGGCAGCCAATCCGTGTAACCCGTGTGCCGCAGCCAACCCGTGTGCGGCGATCGCGGTTGCGGCCAATCCGTGCAATCCCTGCGCGGCAGCCAATCCGTGTAACCCGTGTGCCGCAGCCAACCCGTGTGCGGCGATCGCGGTTGCGGCCAATCCGTGCAATCCCTGCGCGGCGGCCAATCCGTGTGCGGTCGCGGCGTTAGCCAATCCGTGCAATCCGTGCGCGGCGGCCAATCCATGTGCGGCGGCGAACCCGTGCAATCCGTGTGCGGCGGCAAATCCATGCAATCCCTGCGCAGCGGCCAATCCCTGCGCCGTCGCGCTAGCGGCGAACCCGTGCAATCCGTGTGCAGCAGCCAATCCATGCAATCCTTGCGCGGCGGCAAATCCGTGCGCCGTCGCGTTGGCGGCGAATCCGTGCAATCCCTGCGCGGCAGCCAATCCGTGTAACCCGTGTGCCGCAGCCAACCCGTGTGCGGCGATCGCGGTTGCGGCCAATCCGTGCAATCCCTGCGCGGCAGCCAATCCGTGCAACCCGTGTGCGGCGGCAAATCCGTGTGCTGTGGCGGCCAACCCGTGCAGTCCGTGCGCGGCGGCCGGCGCGATCAAGCTGACCAATGCCGAATCAAACGCGGCCTGGGACTGCATGATGCCAGATCTCAAGGCAGCCTATGCCAAGTCCGGTCATCCGTCGGCAATGGCATTCGCCGATTGGTCAGCCTTCGCCACGGCGGCCTACGCATCGGGCACGCATGGCAACCGGTTCGTGCAGAACATGGCCAATGGAATCGCCAAGGCCGCCTACGGCAAATTCGAAGATGTCGGCAAAGCCCCTGCGGGTGCGCAGATCGCCAAGCCGAGCATTGTCGTGACCGGTAATGGCGAGGTCGGCGTCGGCCCGCTGTTCCTGATGGAGAAGATGATCGCCGGGTTCAACGATCAGTCCGGCGACTGGCGCTACACCATGATCATGCCGGATGGCACCGTGTTCGGCGAGACTCTTGGCGAGGGCTCGACGAACGTGGCGTTCTGCATTAATTGTCACGGCGCCGTGGCCAACGCTCAGGACAGTCTGTTCTTCCTACCAGTGGAATACCGGGTGACCAACTAGCGCCGCCCAAAGGTACGGCCGAAGCGGGCGCCCGAGCGGCGCCCGCTTCTTCTTGCCCTAGCCGCGGCTACCGGACCACAAGCACCGAACACTTGGCGTGGCGCACTACGCGCGCCGCAAATCGTCCTTCGTCCAACCCTTCGCGGCCATGACGACTTCCATCGTGCCGCGCTGGCCGGAGCCCGGATTGCCGATATTGACGCGCTTGCCCCTCAGGTCATCGAAGGAGCTGATGCCGGAATCGGCGCGCGCGACGACCGTGAACGGCTCGGCGTGGACGGAGAAGACCGCGCGCAGCTCCCCGTTCGGTCCATTCTCCTGGGACCGCGACGTGCCGTTGTATGCGTGGTACTGCCAGTCGGACTGGGCGACGCCCATATCCATCTCGCCACCGGCGATCGCGTTCAAATTGGCGATCGACCCACCGGTGGACGGCGCCGTACAGCGAATGCCGTGTGCCTCTGTGCCCCGGTTGACCAAGCGGCAGATCGATTGTCCGACCACGTAGTACACGCCGGTCTGCCCGCCGGTGCCGATGGTGACGAACTTATCCTGCGCCTGCGCGGTGGTTGCCAACAAGGCCCCGCCGGTCACAGCCGCCAAACCAACCACAAACCTTCGAACAAATGTCATTGCATTCCTCCCATACTCGTTTGGTGCACCGTACACCATACGGCGCCCGCCGGCCATCGACCCCACCGGGGCGTAGCTATCCCCTCGCGGCCACATGCGCGGCTCTTGGCCACAGCGTACGCACAGTCGGCGCTCACATCCAATCGCGCTCGGTGTAGTAGCGCCTAGCGCCGTCGTGCAGCGGCGCGGTCAGCCCGTCACGGGTCATATCCTCAGCGCGCAGACCGGCGAGCGCCGGATGCATCAATGTCATGTCGTCGAGCTGCTCGAATATCACGGATACCAGCGCATGGACGATATCCGGCGACAAGGCGGATGAGCCTACGAGCGTGGCGCTGACGCCGATGCTCTCGATCGGCTCCGGATTGCCGGGATAGAGATCGCCGGGGATGACGGCCTTGGCGTAGAACGGGTTGTCGGCGATCAGCCGGTCGGCCTCCGCGTCGGCCAGCGCGACAAGAACGCCGTCGCAGGATGCCGTCGCCTCGTGCACGAGGCCGCTGGGATGTCCGGTGGCAACGGCTATGGCATCCAGCTCGCCGGCGCAGAACGTCTCCAGCCGCGCGGCGTCGGCAAGCTCACGCACGGCCTCGAACGCCGCCTCATCCCAGCCGAGCGTCCGCAACAATCCTTCGATCACCGCCCGCTGGCCCGAACCCGGCGCGCCGACACCAATTCGCTTGCCGCGCAGGTCCGTCACGCTGGCGACATCCGCGCCGCGGCGCGCGACCAGCGTCAGCGGTTCCTTGTACAGAGAGAGGATGGAACGGAGGTCCCGGTTGGGACCAACTTCGGCGAAATCGAGATTGCCGTGATAGGCGTGGAACTGCCAGTCCGATTGCACGATCGCCAGATGCACGCGACCCTCGCTCAGCGCGGCAAGGTTATCGCGCGATCCATCCGAACTGGGCGCCGCACAATAGGGCTGCGTGTAGCGCGCATTTATCAGCCGGCAGATCGCGCCACCGGTGGGGAAGTAGCCGCCGGTAATGACGCCAGTGCCGATCAGCAGCAACTCGGGGGCGACAATAACCGTCGGTGCAGCCTCGGCGACAGGCGGCGGCGCAACGGGTGCGTCCGGGGCATCGAAGCTCAGCCACGAAACGACGACCAACCCGCCGACGATCACGCCGACGCCGAACACACCTCCAAGCAAGACCAACGGAGATCGGAACAATGGCAGCCGCTCCGGCGAACTAAGCGTTTAGCAATTGTCGCGCCGTCGCCGTATCCGCGACCGGGCGACCGATCAACGCGACACCTTCGCGGATCCGCGACACCAGCGCGGCATTGTCGGGCGCCATCGAACGGTCGCTCAAGTGAAGATTGTTTTCAAAGCCGACGCGAATATGTCCGCCCATCGATGCCGCGGTCAAGGCGCACGCCGTCTCGCCGATGCCGAACGCGCACACACTCCAGCTGTCAAAGCGCGGCATGGCTGCGTCGCAGGCGCGCACGAAGGGGAGCAGATCGCCAGCCTGTGAGCGCTGCGCCGACGCATAGGTTCCCAGAACGAACAATGCGTGGCGCCGGGGCGCGGGGATCACACCGCGTTCGCAAAGGTCACAAAAGCGCGGAATCTCGTCGGCTTCATGCAGGATGTATTGCGGAATGATGCCGCTGGCGACGACCCAGTCGAGAAACTTCGCCGCCGACGTTTCCTGCGCCACCGGATCGCCCGATTGCGGAATGACCTCGCGCAGCGCCAGTGAAACGGCCTCTGGCCGGATCGCGCGTACCATGGCTTGCTGGTCCATCGGCGCGTACAGGCCTGCGATCTCGGTCGTCACCTGGATGATGAGATCATCGCCGACCGCGTCGCGAATCGCGTCGATGGCCTGGCGATACGTATCGGCACTCAGCGAATGACGGCCATTTTCGTCCCGGACGTGCAGGTGAATCAGACTGGCGCCGGCCTCGCGACACGACTTCGCCGTCAGCGCGATTTCTGCAGGCGTCAGCGGCAGCGCCGGATGGTCGGCGCGCGACCGGCGCGCACCGGTCGGCGCCACGGAAATGATCGTCGGACCGGTGGCATCGAGGATCACGGCTCAGACCGCGCGTCGCCAAGCGCCTCGATTGCGCGCCATCCCAGGCGACGATAGGCTCGCGCCCCACCGACCTGCACGCGAGGACGCCGCCGTGGACATCAAGGAACACATCCGCACGATACCCGATTTTCCCAAACCCGGGATCTTGTTCTACGACATTTCGACCTTGCTGGCACATGCCAAGGCGTGGCGGCACACGGTCGCTCAATTGGCGGATGCGGCGCGGCCGCACGCGCCCGACGTGCTGGTGGGAATCGAGTCACGCGGCTTTCTGGTCGCCGCGCCCCTGGCGCTCGAACTCGGTTGCGGCTTCGTCATGTGCAGAAAGTCCGGGAAGCTGCCGGGCGCGACACGATCGCTCACCTATGACCTGGAGTACGGCTCGGACACCGTCGAGCTTCAAGCCGATGCGCTGACACCCGGCCAACGCGCGTTGGTGTTGGACGATCTGCTGGCGACGGGCGGCACAGCGGCCGCCACGATCGCATTGTTGCGCACCATGGGCGCCGAAGTTCCGGCCGCCGTGTTCATCGTCGAGCTCACCGGGCTCGGTGGCCGCGATCGGATCGACATACCGGTAACATCCCTGGTTCAATTCGCAGTCTAGGCCTCGGCGACGACGACGCCGCCCAGTTCGTCATCGATGAATTGGCGGATGATGTCTTCGACGCCGTCGTCGATGGCAAATCCCAGCCGCGCAGCACGCTCGGCGACCAGGCGCCGGGGCCAGCTATCGACAAAGGCTTGGATCGCCGGATCAGGGCGCCAAGAAACACGGGACGCGACTTTCGCGCCGGCGATCCGCGCCAGCGCCGCGACCGTGTCGCCGGCAGTCGGGGAACGCCCGCCCAGCAGCACCGCCCGGTCGACGCCCAACGCCGCGCCGTCGAGCGCATATGCGCGCAACAAGGCCTCGACCGCTTGGGATATCGATACCATCGGTAAGGGCGTGTCGGCGGCCACCGGGCAGTCGACGGCGCGGCCAAGCAGCGGCTCGCGCACTATGCTGCTGGTAAAGGTCGACGCGGCGGGGTTCGGCTCGCCCGCACGTACCAGGACCGCCGGCAAGCGCACCGCCCGGCCGTCCACAAAGCCCTTGCGCGTATAGTCGTTTAGCAACAGCTCGCCGACGACCTTCTGCGTGCCGTAGGAAGTACGGGGACGAACCGGCGTCCGGTCTTCGGCCACCGCTTCGCCGCCATAAACCGCGATGGAACTGGCGAAAACGACGCGCGGCGTGCGCGCCAGATCGCGGCACGCCTCGAGCACGTTGCGCACGCCCGAGCGGTTGACGTGGTAGCCGAGATCGAAGTCCGCCTCGGCGGCGGCGCTGACCACTGCCGCAAGGTGGAAGACGCAATCGGTGTCGCGGTCGATCAGGCCGCGCACGGCGTCGCCGTCGCCGACATCGCCGGCGACAAAGCGTACCCGACTGTTTGCCGTCAGATCCGCAGGCGGCGCGACCGTATCCATGACCACGATCTGGCGGAAATCGGGCCCGTCGCCGCCCGCTAACAGCCGGCGGCACAGATTGCTGCCGAGAAATCCGACGCCGCCGGTGACCACAGCCTTCATGAACGCTCCCTGAGCTCAGCAATCTGCGCGACTATGTCACGATCGGTGCCCGGGTCCACCCAACTGGCGAGACGCCGGCGATTCTGCTAGTATGGGGATCGACCCCACTGCATGGATATCGCATGGTAAAGCGCTGGCGCATCGGGACATTGGCCCTCGTGGCCCTCGTGGCCCTCGCCGGTGCGAGCCTCACCGCGCCGCCTCCGGTCCGAGCCCAGGAGGACGCTTGGCAGGCGCATATGACGGCGGCGACCGAAGCCCTGGCAAATCGCGACCGCGCCGTGGCGGAGCAGGAGCTCGAGGCGGCGATGGCGATTGCCGAATCCTTCGGCCCCGACGACCCGCGTCTGGCGCTCACCCAGCGCAACTTGGCGTATATTTACAAGAACGAGGGCCGCTACACGCTGGCCGAGCCGTTGTACAAAAAAGCGCTGGCGATCCAGGAAGTGACGCTGGGACCTGACCACCCCGATGTCGCCATCACCCTGAACAATCTGGCCGGCCTGTACCGCGCCCAGCGGCAATTTGTCGAGGCGGAACCCCTGTACAGGCGCTCGCTGGAAATTCGCGAGCGCGCACTCGGCCCCAGGCACCCCGATGTCGGCACCAGCCTCAACAATCTCGCCGGCTTGATGCAGTTGATGGGCCAGCTCGACGAGGCCGAGCGCCTGGCCGAACGGTCGCTGGCGATAATGGAGCTGGCGTTCGGACCCGACGACGTGAAGGTCGCCACCTGGTTGTACAATCTGTCCCGGCTGTATTTGCAGCAGGGACGGTTCGAGGAGGCCGACGTCTTCGAGGCACGCGCTCGCGCCATCTGGCGCAACAGGGCGCAGCGCCCCCTCAACTAAGGACAGGCGTCAGGCGGTCGAGTGCCTCTGACAGGGTCGGCGTGCGAGCGGCGAAGCACAGGCGCAGGAACCCCTCCCCGGCCGGGCCGAAGGCGCGCCCCGGCGCCAGCCCGACATTGGCGCGCTCTATGATGTCGTAGGCCGCGGCCTCGCTGTCGCCCATACCGTCGACCTGAAAAAATGCGTAGAAAGCCCCTTCCGGCAGCGCCAGTCGCACCCGCGGCATGGCGGCGAAGCGCTGGTAGACGAGATCCCGATTGCGACGATAGCGGGCCACGATGTCGGCGGTATAGGCCTCGCCGTGTTCGAGCGCGGCGATGCCCGCGTGTTGAACGATGGTCGCCGGCCCGGCCAGATTGTACTCGTTGAGCATGGCAAAGGTATCGCCCAGGCCGGACGCATGGGTCAGCCAGCCCAGGCGCCAGCCGGTCATCGACCACGATTTGGAAAAACTGTTGATGACAACAACCCGGTCCTCGGGCTCGGCGACATCGAGGAAGGACGGCGCGCGCGGCGCGTCGTAGACGATCCGGTCGTAGACCTCGTCGGCGACAATGAACAATCCGCGCGCCCGGCAGGCCTGCAGAAGCGCCCGCTGCTCGTCGACGCCCATGACCCAGCCGGTGGGATTGCCGGGTGAATTGATGAACACCGCGCGCGTCCGCGCGTCACACGCGTCCAACACGCGGTCCAGATCGAGGGACCAGCGATCGTCGGCAAGCCCCATGGCGACCCGCCGGGCCTCGCCGCCCATCACCTCCACCGCGCCGGCGCAGTTCGGCCACAGCGGCGTCGGCACGATGACGTTGTCGCCGGCCTCCACCAACGCCTGCATGGTCAGCATGATCGCACTCATGGCCGAGGCAGTGACGGATATCCGATCTTCGGCGATGGCAAAGCTGTGCAGCCGCGTCATGTAGTCCGACAGCGCCGTGCGCAACGCCGGCACGCCGCGGTTGGGCGTGTAGAACGTGTACCCCGCATCCAACGCCGCCTTGGCGGCGGCGTTGATGAAGGTCGGCGTCGGGTCGTCGGATTCACCGAACCACAGCGCGATCAGACCGGGCTTGCCCATGGCCGAGTCCGAGACCCGGCGGATCAGCGAATCCTCCAGCCCGGCAATAGCCGGACGCAGCGACGTGACGACGTGGCTGTCCACGGCAAAACCCTGGTTCGTGCTCAATGATTTTCGCGCGGCACCAGCGCACCGCTAGCGCCGACGAGAAAGTCGAGGTCGGCGCCACTATCGGCCTGCATCACGTGATCGAAGTACAGCCGATACCAGCCGCGCCGATCGGCGGGCGCCGGCGGCGTCCATGCGGCCTTGCGGCGCGCGAGTTCATCCTCGGCGACATCGAGGTGCAATCGCCGCGCATCCACATCGAGGACGATCATGTCGCCGTTGCGCACCAGCGCCAAGGGTCCGCCATGGAGACGCAGCCCGCGGCATGAAAACCACCGATTACGACGGGTATGTCGGCCTCCCGGAACTGGCGGGCTAAGTCAACCGCCCGCGGGAACTGGTTCGACTGCACCCCGACCAAACCCACCGCGCCGCCGTCGGCGGCGCGGATCCGGTTTATCAGTTTCTTGCATGGAATGACCGTGTTGGTCTCGTCGATCGCCTCAAGCTCGATATCGATGTTCTCGCCGAGTACCCGTCTTTCCGCACACTGGGCGACGAGCCCGTAGACGGAAGCGAGCGAGTTCGACGGAATGGGTGAGCGGAACCACTGGATGACGTATCCATCGTCGTCGTAGTGGGACGGCTTGATCAGGACGATTAGAAATCGCTTGGCGCCGCGCATTCGCTCGCTCGAGGTTTGCACACGAGCACTCTTACTGGCGCCAACGGCTGCAGGCAAATGCCCGCCCTCGTGCGCGGAAGGCCTCCCGCGTCGCGAAATGCCGGGCGGCGGGCGCAGGTGCAGTGGGGAACGGCGCTAGTCGGGGCAGGCGACTTCGTCGACGAGACCGGCGGCGGGCCCCTGCTGGGCCCAGATCACGACCGACGCCGCACCGTCCGGGCCGACCTGCTCGCGGTAGGCGCACGCGGCCGCCTGTGCCGCCTCGCGCGCGGCTGCTGGATCGGCATACAGTTCCGGCATCAGGATGACGGCGACGCGGCCCGACGCCTCAACCGAAATCTCCTGAAAGTATCCGGTGCCGCCGGCCCAATCGAGAAACTCGTTCTCCGCATCGCCGAATAGCGGCTCCATGAAGTTCTCGGGCAGGCTCACGAATCGTCGGTGGATCCAGCTATCGAACTCGCGCTCCAGCCGCACCCAGCCGCGAACCTGCTCGACGACAATGACCTCGTCGCCCTGCTCCAGCGTGTTGACGATCTCGTAATTCTGGCCGGGACCGGAACGGACATTCAGCTTCGTGGCCGCGACTGTGCCCGGCCAGCGCTTGAGCGCGCGAATTCCATCTGCCACCGCCAGCTCACCGACGGCTGCGCCCAGCAAGGCGGCGGTTACGACGGCCGCCATACCCCCACGTGCCATAGCGACACACATCCTGCGTTTCGCTGCCCTGCACCCGTGTATCGCGCCATCCGGTTCGATGGCCCATCAATTCCCCGTCCTGCGTCGCCGCCATACCATGAGCGGCTCGAGTCTACGAGCGCACGCAGATTATGAACCATAACCCAAATGTTGCGATCGGTCGAATTGACACATGTACCGAATTTCGTCACCAGACATGGCACAGTCACACAGAGGTGCCATTGGTGTGCGGACTGACCGGATATTGGTCGCTTGAGGGCGGCGCCGACGCGGACATGCGTCGGATCGGGCAGCGCATGGCGGCGACGCTGACGGCCCGCGGCCCCGATGGCGGCGGCATCTGGGCGGATGCGGAGGCGGGCATCTGCCTCGCTCACCGGCGTCTGGCGGTCATCGACCTGTCCGCTGCCGCCGAGCAGCCGATGGTCTCACGCAGCGGCCGCTCGATCATCAGCTACAACGGCGAGGTCTATAATTTCCGCGAGTTGCGCGCCGAATTGGAAGCGGCCGGCCACTCGTTTCGCAGTCAGTCCGACACCGAGGTCGTGCTGGAGGCGTGCGAGGCATGGGGTGTCAGCGCCGCGGTACGACGTCTCAACGGCATGTTCGCGTTCGCGTTATGGGACCGCAAGGCACGTCGGCTCACTCTCGTGCGCGACCGGTTGGGCATCAAGCCCCTGTATTGGGGACGCCACGGGGACACGATCTTCTTCGGCTCGCAGCCCAAGAGCTTCGCGGCCCATCCCGATTGGGCACCGGACATCGATCGCGCAGCCCTCGCCGCCTATTTCCGCTTCGCGTATGTGCCGACGCCACACGCGATCTGGCGCGGCGTGCGTAAGCTACCACCGGGACACTTCGTGACGATCGCCAGCGGCGCGGATGCAACGACGGAACGCTACTGGGATCTGGCCAAGATCGCGGCCGACGGACTCGGGGCGGCGCCCGTGCGCGAAGACGACTCGATCGCGCAATTGGATGCCCTGATGCGTGACGCCGTCGAACGCCGCCTGATCGCCGACGTGCCGGTCGGCGCCTTTCTTTCCGGCGGCGTCGATAGTTCCAGCGTCGTGGCGCTGATGCAGACGGTCAGCGACCGGCCGGCGAAGACGTTTACCGTCGACTTCCAAGAGGCCGGCTATAGCGAAGCGCATGACGCGGCGGCGGTCGCGCGCCATTTGGGCACCGATCATACGCCGCTCGAAGTGACGCCGGACGATGCGCTGGCGCTAGTCGACGGATTGCCCGACGGCTACGACGAGCCGTTCGCCGACTCGTCCCAAATCCCGACGCTGTTGATCTCACGCCTGACGCGCCAGCATGTCACGGTGGCGCTCTCCGGCGACGGCGGCGATGAGCTGTTCGCAGGCTATAACCGCTACCGGCTGCTCGCGAATCCCAACCTCAACCGGATGCCTCGCGGTCTGCGGACCGCCGTCGGCAGGGCATTGACCGCCGTATCACCAACGCGCTGGGACCGCCTGTTCGCTCTGGCACCGGCATCCCGGCTGCCGCGGCAGGTCGGCGACAAGTTGCACAAGCTGGCCGGCGTTCTGGCCACGGATTCGCCGGCCGAGGTCTACCGATATCTGGTTTCCTGTTGGCACGACCCCGGCGCCCTGGTGCCCGACGTGGTCGAGTCGGCCAGTGTCATCGATGTCCGGCCCCCCGGCCCGATCGATCGCGACGACTTGGCACGGGCGCAGTACCTCGACATGGCGAGCTATTTGCACGACGACATCCTCACCAAGGTCGATCGCGCCAGTATGGCGCACAGCCTGGAGGTGCGCGTGCCTTTGCTGGACCACCGGATCGTAGAGTTCGCGTGGCGCATGCCGCGCGCCACCAAGATCCGCAACGGGCAAACCAAGTGGCTGTTGCGCCAGGTCCTCGCCCGGTACGTGCCGCCAGCGCTGATCGAGCGTCCGAAAATGGGCTTCGCCGTACCGCTCGATCGCTGGCTGCGGCACGAGTTGCGGGCGTGGGCGGAGGATCTGCTGGCGCCCGAGGCGCTGGCCCGTGACGGCATGCTCAATCCCGCGCCCATTCGCCAGCGTTGGGTCGAGCATCAAAGCGGCATGCGCAATTGGCTGCCGCAGCTGTGGTCCGTACTGATGTTCCAGGTTTGGCGCCGGCGATACGGCGTCTAGGCGGCTTGTGACCCATCGGTCATGAAGGCGTGATAACGCTCGACCAATGCCGTGGTCAGTGGGCCCGCATTGCCGTCGCCGATTACCGCCTCATCGATCCGGGTGACCGGAAGCACGTAGGATGACGCGCTGGTGAGGAACGCTTCCGCCGCCGCCTTGGCCTCGGGCACGGTGAACGGCCGCTCGACGAAATCGAACGCCAGGGACTCGGCCAGCGCGATGGCGCGGCGCCGTGTCACCCCCCACAGAATGTCGCTCGAGCGTGCCCGCGTGACCAGCTGCTTGTCCTTGGTGACGATCCAGGCGTTCGAGGCCGAGCCTTCGGTGACGAGGGCGTCATCGTCAACCAGCCAGGCGTCGTGGAAGCCGGCGGCGCGCGCCCGGTTTTTTGCCAGGAGGTTAGGCAGGAGCTGCACCGTCTTGATGTCGCGCCGGCGCCAGCGAATGTCCGGCACGGTCATGATGCTGACGCCACCGACGGCCGAGGGATCCGGCGCCGGTGCCCGCCGCGCGGTCATGATCACCGTCGTCTCCGCATCCGGCGGAAAGACCGGATCGCGCCGCGCCGCGCCGCGCGTGAACTGCATATACAGCACACCATCTCTAATACGGTTGCGGCGCACCACCTGGCGCATCACCCGCGTCAGCGCGCAACGCGACATCGCCGGCGCCAGCTGCAGTTCGCCCAGGGAGCGGTCGAGTCGGTCGAGGTGTGGCGCCTCGTCGATCAGTCGGCCCCCGACCACCGGGATGACCTCATATACCGAGTCGGCGAATTGCAGGCCGCGATCCTCGACATTAACGGCCGCCTCCCACAGCCGCACGTAGCGTCCGTTGACGTAGGCGATGCGCGCCATGGGCCGGTTCTTTCTCTCTCTGCCAAGCCGGGCCGCATCGTGGCCAGGGCCGGTGGCCGGGTCAAGGAATGTGGCGCGCGCGGATCCCTCGAAGGACGGGCGTGCCGCTTATTTCGGTGCTAGACTGGACCACCGTGACCCCATGCAACGCCATAGCATCGATCCGACGAGCTGCCGCCACAGGCGCGCTGTCGATGTGCGCTTCGGTCGTCGCCGCGCCTGTAGATGCCGAGGAGATCTTGGTGTTTGCCGCAGCCAGCCTGCAGAACGCCTTGGAGGAGAGCGCTTCCGAGTTCCAGCGCGCGAGCGGCCACACGGTTCGGCTGTCCTTCGCCGGCAGTTCGACACTGGCGCGGCAAATCGAACAAGGCGCACCTGCCGATTTGTTCATCGCGGCCAACGCGCAATGGATGGACTATGTGCAAGAACGGTCGCTGATCGCGCCCGACACGCGCACTGATCTGGTCTCCAACGAGTTGGTCATCGTGGCGCGAACAGACAGCACGGTACGGCTCGTCATCGCGCCCGGCATCGACATTGTAGCGTCGCTCGGCGGCGGCCGCCTTGCCGTGGCCGACCCTGACCATGTGCCGGCCGGCATCTACGCCAAGGCCGCGCTGCAATCGCTCGATGTCTGGACGCCTGTAGAACCGCACTTGGCGCGCACATCAAACGTCCGGGCGGCGTTGGCACTTGTGTCCGCCCAAGCCACGCCGCTTGGTATCGTCTATCGTTCCGATGCCGACGCCGACCCGAGCGTACGCGTCGTCGGCGCGTTTGCCGCGGACACGCACCCGCCCATCGTCTATCCCGCCGCTATCACGACGCACGGCAACTCCGAGGCCGCACGCGATTTCCTGCACTACTTGGCATCGCCGGCGGCCGCGACCATTTTCACCCGCCGCGGATTCACTTTGCCCGACTAGTACGGTGCTGGGACTAACACCGGCTGAGGTCGAGGCCATCCGATTGAGCTTGAAGGTCTCCTTTTGGAGCCTGACGGTGAGCCTGCCGTTGGCGATCGTCGTCGCCGCGGCGCTGGCGCAGCGCAAATTTCCGGGCAAGCTGCTGGTCAACGGCCTGATCCATCTGCCGCTGATCCTGCCTCCGGTGGTCACCGGCTATGCGCTCTTGCTGTTGCTCGGCCAGCGCGGCCCGGTCGGGGCGTGGCTCGCGTCGGCGCTGGGGATCGTGCTCGCGTTCAAATGGACCGGCGCGGCGGTGGCCGCGGGCGTCATGGCGTTTCCCTTGATCGTGCGGCCGATCCGGCTGTCCATCGAGGCGGTTGACCCGCGGTTGAAATCCGCCGCGCACACGCTGGGCGCGGGACCGCTCACCACCTTCCTCACCGTCACGCTGCCCTTGGCCATGCCGGGGATTATTGCTGGCGCGCTCCTGGGCTTTGCCAAGGGCCTCGGCGAGTTCGGCGCCACCATCACTTTCGTCTCGAACATTCCCGGCGAGACCCGCACGCTGGCGCTGGCGGTGCATACGTTCCTACAAACGGTGGACGGCGGGTCGGCGGCACTGCGCCTGACGTTCGTCGCCATCGCCATTGCCCTGGTCGCGCTCATCGCGTCCGAGGTCGTGGCGCGGCGGCTCAACCGCTGGTTGCGCGGCGGCGATGCTTGACGTCGACCTCGTCAAACAGCTCGGCGACTTCAGCGTCGCCGCGCGCTTTTCCAGTGGCCCCGGCATCACCGCGTTGTTCGGCCGTTCGGGCGCCGGCAAGACGTCGATCGTCAACATGATCGCAGGTCTCTTGCGGCCCGAACGCGGCCATATCCGCGTCGCCGACCGCACCTTGTTCGACGCCGACGCGGGGATCGACCTGCCGACGCGACGCCGTCGCGTGGGCTACGTCTTTCAGGATGGGCTTTTGTTTCCGCATCTGAGCGTGCGCGGCAATCTCGACTACGGGCCGCGGATCTCGCGCCGCGCGACGGCGGCGATATCTTTCGATCAAGTTGTGTCGCTGCTCGGCATCGACCACCTGCTGACGCGTCGTCCCGCGACTTTGTCAGGCGGCGAAAAACAGCGCGTCGCCATCGGCCGCGCCTTGCTCGCCGGCCCGTCGTTGCTCTTGCTGGACGAACCGCTTGCGTCCCTGGACGCCGCGCGCAAGGCCGAGATCCTGCCCTACATCGAACGACTACGCGATGAGATGAAGCTGCCTATCATCTATGTCAGCCATTCACTCGACGAGATCACCCGCCTGGCCGATACCGTGGTCATCATGGCCGGCGGCGCGGTGGCCGCGGCCGGTCCGGTTGAGCAGGTCATGAGCCGCTTGGATGTCGCCGACACAGCCGATCCGTTCGACGCCGGCGCCGTGGTCGCCACGCGCGTCAAGGCGCATGACGACGACTTCGACCTGACCACACTCGCTTTTCAAGGCGGGGAGTTGCGGCTTCCCCGAGTCGCCGAGCCGATCGGGCGCGAACTGCGCATCCGTGTGCTGGCCCGCGACGTGGTGCTGGCGACGGAGCCCCCGCAAGGCTTGAGTATTCGCAACATTCTGACCGGAACGGTGGTCGAGACCAGCCAAGGCTCCGGCCCCTTTTCGATGGTCAGCGTCGATGTCGGCGGCACGTCTCTGGTAGCGCGAATCACGCGCCACGCCGCGGGAGAACTGGCGCTGGAGCCGGGCAAACCGATCCATGTACTGATCAAGAGCGTCGCACTCGACCGCCGGCAGATGGACGATGACGGCGCGCCGCCTGAGCCGCGCCCCGCTGGTCGACCGATCGATCTGTAGCGACCGTGTCTAGTCCAGATACGTCTCCAGCACCGTCGCCATGCGCTCGGCGTCGGTTCCATGAGGGAACATGGTGACGAAGGCGCCGTTGCCATCCATCAGATAGGTGATCGAGGAATGGGTCACCAGATAGTCGTCGCCGTCGGCGCCGCCGTCTCCCAGCACCTTCGCGCGGTGCACGCGATAGGCCCGGGCGGCCGCCCGCACTTCCGCTTCGCTGCCGCTGAGCCCGATCAGGCGCGGATGGAACTGGGCCACGTAGTCCTTAAGCGCGTCGGGTGAATCGCGCCCTGGATCGACGGTGATGAACACCGGTTGCACCCGCGATGCCGCCGATCCCAACATGTCCAGCGCCGCGGCGATGGTCGCCAGACCCGTCGGACAGATGTCCGGGCAGTAAGTGTAGCCAAAATAGACCAGCGCGAACTGACCGTGGAAGTCGCGATTGGTGCGGCGCATACCATCCTGATCAACCAGCGAAAACGGGCCGCCGAACAGTCTCGGCAACGGCACCGGCGCCGCGTCCTGTGCCGGCGCCGAAGACGCGCCGGCCAGGAGAGCGAGCACAACGACCGCCGCGGTCCACCGCGCGGTCATCGCTATGGCAGCATGCCGGGGATACCGAGCGGACCGTCGGCCTCGATGACCTGGTTGGAATGCTCGTGCATGCGGATCCATTGCATGAACGGCACATCGGGATGTGCCGCCGCCCAATCCAAGCTCATTTGATTGGCGCGACGCCATTCGCCGTCAGGCGCCTCGCGCCGGAACTGGATCGCCATCATCGGCATCGCCGGATCGTTGATCATCAGCCCATCGGCGACAATGCGCTTGCCGCAGAATCCGACCAGATCCGCGATCGCGCCGCCGAAAGGATCGAGGCTCTTGGCGACGAGCACCAGCGTGCCGTCGTCTTTCAGGAGGCCGAACTGACGCTTGCCGGCGCCGCAGTCGGCGGGACAGTTGCCCGACAGCTCGCACAGAATGTCGACAACTTTGGCTTCGAAACGCACTGCCTCTTCGTGCTCGATGCCCCATTCGTCGGCCGCCGAAGCCGCGCCCGCGGTCAGGCACGCCAGCGCCGCAATAAGTGAGATCCGTCGCATTCGACTACTCCCCGAACGGCACGATGCCGTGCTCTTCATGGGTCAGGTTGACCACACCCTGGTCATCGGCGACCTGGGTCACCAGCAGGTACTTGACGCCGTCGCGCTCATAGAGATCGCCATCGACCGTGACGACGTGCGACTGGATCCGTAGCAGGCTGGGGTTATCGGTGCCGACGTTGTTGTCGTCGTCCTCGATCTTGAGCACCACATAGACATTGCCGTCGTCGCCCAGGAGGCTCACGGGAATGCCGCCGGCCGCGCACCAGATGGCGCATTTGTGGTGCGCCGTGCCGACCGAATACATGATCTCGGTGACGTAGCACCAGGTGTCGATGATCTCGCCGGTGACGCGCACGCGCTCTGGCACCGCGGCGTTGGCCGAATGGCCGGCGGCAAGAACGAACAAGACAGCCGCCAGCAAGCCACTCAATCTCTTCATACTGTTGTGCCTCCGTTGACGGGCGTGCGGTCCGCGACCGCGCCGCCCCCACATGATATCATCCTGTCTACACGACCCGAGGCACCGAGAGACAATCAACACCCCTCACACCGGCATCACGATTCGGTCACTCGCGGCCGCGCGCCGCGGACGGCGCCGGGTTGAGCATCGAATTCGATGCGTTCGGCGCCGGCGAGCGCGACAAAGCGGTGCCCACGGGCGCGGCCGATCAGGGTCAACCCCGCCTGCCGCGCCAGATCGACGCCCCAGGCGGTGAACCCGGAGCGCGAGACCAGGATCGGTATCCGCATCTGCACGGTCTTGATAACCATCTCCGACGTCAACCGGCCGGTCGTGTAGAAGATCTTGTCGTGCGGGACGATGGCATGCGCAAACATATAGCCGGCGATCTTATCGACCGCATTGTGACGGCCGACGTCCTCCATGTAGACCAGCGGCCGCTCCCCCTGGCACAGGACACTGCCATGAATGGCGCCAGCCGCGAGATACAGGCTCGGCATGGTGTTGATCGCCTTCAGCAATGCGAAGAGCCACGACGTCCTGACCGTCGTGTCCGTCGCCAGCCGGATGGTCTCGAACTGCTCCATCAGATCGCCGAACACGGTCCCCTGGGCGCAGCCGGACGTGAGCGTTTTCTTGCGCAACTTGTCCTCGTAGTCGGTCTGCCGCGGCGTGCGCACCACGACCACGCCCAACTCCTCATCGACATCGATGCCGGAAATCGTGTCGTCGGCGCGCAGCATGCCCTGGTTGAGCAGATAGCCGACCGCGAGATGATCGGGATAGTCACCGACCGTCATCACGGTGACGATTTCCTGACCGTTCAGAAACAGCGTCAGCGGACGTTCGACCACCACCGTGGCGGTCACGGCCGCGCCGGTTTGGTTGCGACCTTCCACGTCTTGCGTCAGACGCGGGTCCGTCGGTCGCGGAAACAGGCGTTCGGTCGGCTTTTCGGAGGCCATCGGGCGCCGACTATGGTTCGGTTGCCGCGTGGCGACAAGGCGCTCGCCGAAGCCGAGGCGCATTGACGGCGGCCTTCGATGCGACCACGGTGGCGCAGCCGGAACCGCTGCATCCCCGAGCACCGCAATGGGCGCTCCTGCGACGACCCACTTTATGCGCGTCGGCGTCCTTACGTCGATGATCGTCGTGTTCGCCGCGCCCGCGGCGATGGCGCAGCAGGTTCGTATTGCGGTCACGGCGATCGTCGAGAATGCTGCGTTTGACGCGGTGCGCAACGGGTTGGCGGATGGGCTGCGCGAGGGCGGATTCGCGGACGGCCACAATCTGCAGCTCTTGTTCGAAAGCGCCGACGCCAGCCCGGCCGAGGCGGCCCGCATCGCGCGCCGGATGGCAGCAATCGGCCCCGACGTTACGGTCGCGATATCGGCTCCTTCTGCGGTTGCCGCTGCGCGCGAGGCGACGCTGTCTCGGATCGTATTTACCGCCGTTGGTCCGCGTGCCGGCCTGCCGATGGAGCTGCGCGACGCTGCCGCCGCCGGCCGCGCACGCGGATTGGCGACTTCGCTGCCCATCGCCGAGACCCTATCCCTGGTCAAGGAAATCAGCCCCGGCGCCGCAACCATCGGCCTGCTGTTCGCCGCCGGCTCTGACCAAGCGATCGCGCGAGTCCGCCGCGTCGCCCATGCTCTCGACCTGCAGATCGTGGCACCGCCATTGGCTGTGGCAGAAAGCGCCGAAGTTGCGCAATCACTGGTCGGGCGGGTCGACGCGGTGGTGATATTGCCGGGGACCAACGCCGAGTTCGATGCGATCATCGAGTTCGCCGAGGCGAACATGATGCCGGTTTACGCGTTCGACGCCGCGCTGGTCGCCGGCGGCGCCATCGCCGCCACAGGTCATGATCACTACGAACTCGGGCGGCAGACCTCGGCGCTAGTGCTGCGGCTTCTGAACGATGAGCCGCCCGCGTCGGGGGCGATCGCGGACGCCAAGGCGACCCGGCTGGTGATCAACCCCGATGCGGCCGAGCGCATGGGCGTCAAGATGCCGGCAGGCATGGTGGAGCGCGCGCACCGGATCTTCGACTGACACATTGTCGGCCCGCGGCCGCCCACCTGGCAGCCCGGTGATGAAGTCGCGCTTTGATCAATCGGTTTTGGGGGCGACGATGATGATGATAACGAGCATGGCTGGTTTGCCTTCGATGTTCGCCACGATGGCGATCGCCAGGGCAGCATCGAACTGAATAACGAACAAAAGGGTGCTCTTTGCACTCGCAGCCTCCCTCGGCGTGCCTGATCCGAACAGCGCGCGCATCAGAATGCCGAGATTGAACCCGGCGACATGGATCAGGTAGCGTTTGTGGACGTTCTCGCGCGCCCGCAGCAACGCGCGGCGCATGCCGCCACGGTCGAGGACATGGGCGAAGCTGCGCTCGACCATCTCACCGCGCCTGCGCATGGCGTTCCGCGCGACGCCGGACTTCAATCGCGCCCGGTTGGCGTAGACAGCCTGACGTGCCGCCTGGTCGCCATGCCAGCGCAGATAGCCGTTGGCGGGCTCCGGCTCGGAGATCCGCGTTTTCCAGACGCCGCCGTCGAGGTCTTTCAGCCCCTCGCGTGAATGATAGCCCTTGTCGCCAACGAGACTGCAGGGCTCTGCCCGTGTTGGAGCCAGGCCGACCTCGGCGAGGTTGCGCGCGGCCGCCTCCAGCGTCCCAGGCAAAGTCGTCGTGTCGCCTTCATCGGCTGGATAGATCGGCGCCGCAACGATGACGCCGGTGTCGAGATCGACCGCGTGCTCGGGCTTGCAGGCCAGATGCGTGGTGCCGTCCTTCATCCGCGCGATCTTCGCATCAGGATCGGTCGGGCTCGTCCAATCCTTGTTCGAAAGCTTCTTGCCCTTCCGCCGGCGATCGAGCCGGACGAGGTCGTCGATCGTCGGCGTTTCGACGCCACTCTCCTTCGCCATTTGCGTCAGCATCTCGCGATAGGTCTCGCCGCTATCGCGCCGCACGATGGCTCGCAGGGCGGCGTTGGCTTCCATCGTCGAGCCGTCGACGCCGATCCGCTCGCCCTTCACCAGACCGCGCGCGGCGACGAGAGCCAGAACCCAGTCGAAAACCTTTTCATGGACCTCGTGCGGCAGCCGGCCGCGCGTCTTCGACAACCAGGAATGATCGGGAACCTTGTCCCGGTTCGCCAACCGCAGAAACGCGCGAAGCGACAGCGAATCCGAACAGCGCCAAGCGATGCCGCGCTCGCTGCCGATGCCCTCGAAATAGTCGATCATGTGCATCCGGAAATAACGCCCCGGCGGCAGCGAAGGAGCCCCCATCCGAGGTGCGTAGTATGGCTTGCACGTCGCCTCCACGAAGCCGTCAAAGCCAGACTCGGTCAGCAACTCATGCAGCCGGTCGGAAAACGCGTGTCCAGGCGAACGCGGCATCTCCGCCCATGTCACCACGAGGTCACCCTGAACCTCGCTCTGTCGTCTCAATGCCATCGCACGACGCCCGTCTAAATCTCTATGTTCAGACAGAATCAGACACGCCGGACTTCGTCAACGGGCTGCTATGGTGCGGCTCCCATCATCGCCGCTTTCGTCCCATGCCGTTCGGATTGCTCAAATTCGGCTTCGCCCGGCGCTATCCGTCCCGGCGCGTCATACCGCCGACGCCGGAGCTGAAACGCGCCTACGACGTTGTCGTGATCGGCGGCGGCGGCCACGGGCTCGCCATCGCCTACTACTTGGCGAAGCATCACGACATCACCAATGTCGCGGTGCTCGAGCGCGGCTGGCTTGCCGGTGGCAATACCGCCCGCAATACCGCCATCGTGCGCGCCAACTATCTGACGCCCGAGGGCGTGCGCTTTTATGCTGAATCGGTTCGGCTGTACGAGCGGCTGAGCAACGATCTGGACTTCAACATTCTGTACTCGCGTCGCGGCCATCTGACGCTGGCCCACACCGATGCCAGCGTGCGCACGATGCGTTGGCGCGCCGAAGTGAACAAGCATCTGGGCGTCGACTCCGAGCTCATCTTCCCGGACGACATCGCGCGCCTGGCGCCGGCGCTGAACCTGTCGCAAGACGTTCGCTTCCCCATTCTCGCCGCGCTTTATCACCCGCCGGGCGCGATCGCGCGCCACGACGCAGTGGCCTGGGCCTACGCCATGCGCGCGGCCGAACTCGGCGTTGAAATCCACCAGAACACCGAGGTCACCGACCTGGTCATCGAGCGTGGCAGGATCACCGCCGTGGAGACCAACCGAGGCCGCATCGAGTGCGGCCGGGCCGTGCAGGCGGTCGCAGGCTTGTCGTCGCGCGTCGCCGCGATGGCCGGCTTTCGCCTGGCGCTGCGCACGATCCCGCTGCAGGCCTGCGTCAGCGAACCCCTGAAACGGTTCCTTGATCCCATCATCGTTTCGGGATCGCTTCACACCTACGTCTCGCAGTCGCCGCGCGGCGAACTGGTCATGGGCGGCGCCACCGACCCCTATAGCCTGTACTCGACGCGCTCCACACTCGACTTCAAGGAAGGGCTAATGATGCACATGCTTGAGCTGTTTCCGAGCCTGGATGGCGTGAAGGTGCTGCGCCAATGGGCCGGCATCGCCGACATGACGCCGGACCTCAGCGCTTCCGCTCGACACGCGATGATGCTACCGTCTCGTGCGCCGGGGAGAGATCATCCGGGAAATCTAGGCCAAGGCTGTGCGACACTGATGTTCGCGCGTCGCTCGTCTAGCGATAATAGCGGACGCCGTTCCGTGCAGAGAAAAAGGAGCAAGGGCATAATGTCTCGCAAGGTTCCCACGTCCCGCGTGCACGCGGACGACCGTCTACAGCCGGCGGCGCGTAACGGCCTTTTGGACCGGCGCGCGCTGCTGACCGGCGCAGCCGCGGTGGCCGGGACGGCTGCAGCGGCAGGGTTCGTTGGCCTGCCCGCGGCAGTCCGCGCGCAGTCGATCGCGGCCGGTTCGCCACCTTCGATGCTGGTTCCCGGCGTACCGATGAGCGGCTACGGCATGCCGGCAAAGTACGAAGCCGACGTGGCGCGGCCGTTCTCTCTGCGCGAGGGCCGCGAGGGGACGGGGTCGTCGCGCACGCCGCACCATTTGCTCAACGGCACCATCACCCCAAATGGCCTGCATTTTGAGCGACATCACAACGGCGTCCCCGACATCGACCCGGCGCAGCACAAACTCCTCATCCACGGGCTCGTCGACCGGCCGCTCACCTTCACGGTGGATACACTACACCGCTATCCGATGGTGACGCGCATAGCACTGGTCGAATGCGCGGGCAACAGCGCCGCCAACACGCGGCCAGAGCCGCCGCAGACGACAGCCGGCGTTATTCACGGCCTTGTGTCGTGTTCCGAGTGGACGGGGGTGCCGCTGTCGACGCTGCTTGCCGAGGCTGGAGTCGATCCCAGCGGCGAGTGGATCCTGGCCGAAGGCGCGGACCCTGTCGGCATGAGCCGCAGCGTGCCCATGGCCAAGGCGCTCGATGACGCGATGATCGCGCTTTATCAGAACGGCGAGGCCATCCGGCCGGAGCAGGGCTACCCCATGCGGCTGCTGCTGCCCGGCTATGAGGGCAACATGTCCGTGAAGTGGTTACGGCGGATCAAGGTTGCTGATGGTCCCACGCACACCAAAGACGAGACGTCCAAATATTCGGACCTGATGCCGGACGGCGTAGCGCGGCAGTTCACCTACGCATTGGGGGTCAAGTCATTCATTACCCATCCCTCCTTCGGCATGAGCATGCAGGGATCGGGCTTCTACGAGGTGTCGGGACTCGCCTGGACAGGTCACGGCCATATCACGCGGGTGGAGGTCTCGGCCGACGGCGGCACAAGTTGGGCGGATGCGGCACTGAACGAGCCGGTGCTGCCGATGGCATTGACGCGCTTCCGCATCCCGTGGCAGTGGGATGGCGGCGCGGCGACACTGATGAGCCGCGCTACGGACGACAAGGGCAATGTCCAGCCGACGCGCGCGGTCTGGGCCGCGCAATATGCACCCAGGCAGATCTATCATTACCACGCGATCCAAAGCTGGCGCATTGCCACCGGGGGGGAGATCGAGAATGTTTACATCTAGGCTCGCCGCATCGGCGCTGCTCGCCGCATCGGCGCTGGTCGCGCTCCTGGCGGCAAGCGCCGCAACGGCCGCGCCGCAGCTGGGTCAGGAAGCCACGCCTGAAGAGCTAGCGGGCTGGGACATATCCATCCCACCGGACGGCAGCGGCCTGCCGCCCGGCAGCGGTGATGCGGTCCAAGGCGCCGCTGTCTACGCGGAGAAATGCGAGACCTGCCACGGCGAGGGCGCCACCGGTGGGCTCGGCGGCGCGCTGGCCGGCGGCGTCGGCAGCCTAGCCACGGAAGCACCAACGAAGACCGTCAATAGTTTCTGGCCCTACGCCACGACGCTGTTCGACTACATCCGCCGGGCGATGCCGTTGCAGGCGCCGCAGTCACTGACGAGCGACGAGATCTACGCCGTCAGCGCCTACATCCTGTCGCTGGACGGCATCGTCGCCGAAGACGCCGTGCTCGATGCCGCGACCCTGCCCGAGGTGCGCATGCCGAACCGCGACGGGTTCGTCGGCTACTGGCCGCCCGAGCCACCGAGCGGCGGAGAGGTCCTTCCGGCCGCTGCAGAGCCGGCCGCCGCGAAGGAAGAGGATGTTCCCTGGTGGCGGCGGCTGTTTGGTCGCTAGCGCTCCGGGTCGACGAGGGGCCAGCGATGTCGATTAGCGGCTAGAACTCGGTAACCCGGCGTTCCGATCCACGGGGCTGATCTTCCGGCCGCTAACACGGCGGGGCGGCGTCTAGTGGATTGATCGGAATGAAAGAGTCCGAATTGGGATTCCGTATTTTGCTGTGTTATGCGAATCTGGCGCATGCGCAGTGGAATCTCCTTCACCCTATCCGCCGGCGACCGTCAGCGATTGCGCGCGGTCGTCGCGGATCCCAAGAGCCCGCAGAAACACGTCTGGCGGGCACATATTGTCCTTCTCAGCGGCGAGGGTCTGGGCACCTCGGCGATCATGACCGAGACCGGCAAGTCCAAGACCTGCGTGTGGCGCTGGCAAGAGCGGTTCATGCACGAGGGTGTCGGCGGCCTGCTTCGCGACAAGTCCCGTCCGCCCGGCAAGGCGCCGGTCCCGCTCGATCGTGTCGCCGAGATCGTGCGCCTGACGCAGCAACCGCCGCCGTTTGAGGCGACCCACTGGACGTTGCGCGCGATGGCCAGGGCGGCCGGTATTGCCGCCTCGACGGTGCAGGCGATCTGGAAGGCTCACGGTCTCAGCCCGCACCGCTGGCGCAACTTCAAGCTGTCGACCGACCCTGCCTTCGCCGAGAAACTCACCGATATCGTCGGCCTGTATGTCGACCCGCCGGCCCATGCGGTGGTGTTGTCGATCGATGAGAAGTCACAGATCCAGGCGCTCGACCGCCGGTCTGCCGATGAAGAAGGGACGCGCCGGCACCATGACCCATGACTACAAACGGCACGGCACGACCACGCTGTTCGCGGCGCTCAACGTTCTGGACGGAACGGTGATCGCGGCTTGCAGCACCCGATAGTGAGCTCGCGTCCTAGGCCGCGGCGGCGCGTCCCTCCTCGCCGTTGATGATCAGCCCCTGCGGGCCCGCTGAAACGCTCACGGTGGCGCCGTCGGCGATCTTGCCGGCGAGGATCATCTCGGCCAGCGGGTTCTGCAGCGCGCGCTGCATGGAGCGCTTCAACGGACGCGCGCCATAGACGGGGTCGTAGCCGGTGTCTGCCAGCCACGCCCGCGCCGCGGCGTCGAGGTCGAGCGATACCTTGCGGTCGGCCAGCATCGCCTGTAGCCGCTCCAGCTGGATGTCCACGATCGAGGACATGTGCTCACGGCTCAGGCGGTGGAATAGCAGCATTTCGTCGAGGCGATTGAGGAATTCCGGGCGGAAGGCGGCGCGCACGGACTCCATCACCTGCCGGCGCACTGCGTCGACATCGGTGCCGTCTTGTTGCGCCGCCAGGATGTCGCTGCCCTGGTTCGAAGTGAGCACGATCAGCGCGTTGCGGAAATCGACCGTGCGCCCCTGTCCGTCGGTCAGCCGGCCGTCGTCGAGCACCTGCAGCAGCACGTTGAAGATGTCCGGATGGGCCTTCTCGATCTCATCGAACAGGATGACCTGATAGGGCCGGCGCCGCACCGCCTCGGTCAGAGCCCCACCTTCCTCGTAGCCGACATAGCCGGGCGGCGCGCCGATCAGCCGCGCCACGGCGTGCTTTTCCATGTACTCCGACATGTCGACGCGCACCATCGCGCGCTCGTCGTCGAACAGAAACGCCGCCAGCGCCTTGGTCAGCTCGGTCTTACCGACGCCGGTGGGACCGAGGAACAGGAATGAGCCGATCGGCCGGTTCTGATCCTGCAGCCCGGCACGCGCGCGACGCACGGCGTTGGAGATCGCGGTGAGCGCTTCCTCCTGGCCGACCACACGCGCGGCCAGCTCGGCCTCCATGTGCAGCAGTCGCTCGCGCTGGCCTTCCAGCATCTTGTCGACCGGCACGCCGGTCCAGCGCGAGACGACGGACGCGATATCGGCCTCGCTGACCTCTTCCTTCAACATGCGCTGGGCCGAGCCGTCATGGGCGCTGGCCACGCGCGCCTCGAGATCCGGGATGACGCCGTAGGCGAGCTCGCCCGCACGCTCGAGCCGACCCTCGCGCTGGGCGATCTCCAGCTCCGAGCGCGCCTGATCGAGCTGCTCCTTGAGCTTGTGCGCACCGGCGATGCTTTCCTTCTCCGACTGCCACACCGATGTCAGATCGGCCGATTGCCTCTCGAGTTCGGTGAGCTCGGCCTCCAATTTCACCAGGCGTTCCTTCGACGCCGCATCGCTTTCCTTCTTCAGCGCCTCGCGCTCGATCTTGAGCTGGATGATGCGCCGGTCTAGTTCATCGATCTCCTCCGGTTTCGAATCGACCTCCATGCGCAGGCGCGCGCCCGCCTCGTCGACCAGGTCGATCGCCTTGTCCGGCAAGAACCGATCGGCGATGTAGCGATTGGACAGCGTCGCCGCCGAAACCAACGCGGCGTCGGTGATGCGCACACCGTGGTGAAGCTCGTACTTCTCCTTCAGGCCGCGCAGAATCGAGATCGTGTCGGCAAGCGTCGGCTCGCTGACGAACACGGGCTGGAAGCGCCGGGCCAAGGCCGCGTCCTTCTCGACATGCTTGCGATACTCGTCGAGCGTGGTAGCGCCGACGCAATGCAGATCGCCCCGCGCGAGCGCCGGCTTCAGCATGTTGGAGGCGTCCATCGCGCCTTCCGCCGCCCCCGCACCCACCAACGTGTGCAGTTCGTCGATGAAAACCACGATCTCGCCCGCGGCGGCGGCGATTTCCTGTAGCACGGCCTTGAGTCGCTCCTCGAATTCGCCGCGATACTTGGAGCCGGCGACCATGGCCGCAAGGTCGAGCGCCAACAGCCGCCGGTCACGCAGGCTTTCCGGCACGTCGCCATTGACGATGCGCTGCGCCAACCCTTCTACGATCGCGGTCTTGCCCACGCCGGGCTCACCGATCAGGACCGGATTGTTCTTCGTGCGCCGGGAGAGAACCTGGATCGTGCGTCGGATCTCCTCATCGCGGCCGATCACCCGGTCCAGCTTGCCAACGCGCGCATCCTCGGTCAGATCCCGGGCGTATTTCTTGAGCGCGCCATATTGCGCCTCGGCGCCTGCGTTGTCGGCCGTGCGCCCTTTACGCATGTCGTTGATCGCACGATTGAGTTGCTGCGCCACAACGCCGCCATCATCGAGCACCTTCTGCGCTGCGGTGCCCTTGGCCATCGCCAACGCCAGCAATGTCATCTCGACTGTGACGAAACTGTCGCCCGCCTTCTCGGCCACGCGCTGTGCCTGGTCCAGGACGCGAGAAGTCTCACTGCCCATGTAGACGCCGCCGGCGCCCGAACCTTCGATCCGGGGAAGCTTGCTCAGCGCAAGCTCGGTCGCCTGCATCACGCGCGCGCCATCGCCGCCGGCCGCGCGGATCAAATTGGCCGCCAGTCCCTCATTATCGTCGAGCAGCACCTTCAGCAGGTGCTCCGGCGTCAGTTGTTGGTGGTTCTCGCGCTGGGCCAAGCCCTGAGCGGCCTGCAGGAATCCGCGCGAACGCTCGGTGAATTTTTCGAGATTCATCCCCAATCATTCCTTTGCTTCCCCTCTTGGAGGCGGAAGACGCTCCGGACCCGATTTGCACCAGCATCCGTCGAAGTCATTAGATAACGCGCGATGCCGCGAGGCGGGAACGAGGGGTGCCGATCAACTAAATATGGGGTCGGAAGTGCCGGTCGCAAGAAAAGAGCATGCGGGGAACTGGATTGCGCGACCGCAGTCGCCAGCGGGCGTGCCAACAGCGGGAACGACTCGATCGGAGAACGGCGTCAGGCCTGCACCGGCTCGCTTTGATCGGAGTCACTGGCGCCGTCCGCTTCACCGTCCAACCCATCTGTGTCAGCCGCAGCGCCGTTATCCACGCCATTGGCCTCGGCGGCGTTGCCTTCGCCAGAATTCGCCCCGCGTTCAGCGCCGTTGGTCGCAGGATTGGCAGGATTGGGGCTCGCAGGACTGGGTGCGTTTGCAGAATTGGCGCTGTGAATACGGTAGTAATGATCGGCGTGCTGCAACAGCGTTTCCGCCGATACTCGGTCGCCGGCAGAAGAAGAGTCGCGCGCGAGTTGTTGATACTTTTCATAAATCTGTAGGGCGTTGCCGCGAATGCGAACACTTGGCCCGTTGCTGTCGAAGACCTGGTTACGGGAATTGTTGGGGCGACGTCCACCGCGGCCGCGGGGACGCTTGCCTTGCTGACCCTGTCTCATGCGCATATCCAAAGGAACGGCCCTAACCTCACTTGCAGACGTCGATTCACCGTTGCTTTGCGATCGCCCGACCGGCAGCGATCCGCGCCGCTCCGCAATCCTGCGGTCACGGGGGCCAAATACTCGGGCCGTGCCGCACGCGCTCGAACCATCTCCCCTCAGCGGCCATGCGACCCTGGCAGACTATTCATCATTCCGCAGCTTTCCAAGCTTTTTTTCAGTCATTCAACTTTAGCCGGCGCAAGCTCCAGAACTAAGCAGCGATCTCTCGCCGCCAAATCCCGCGCTGTCTCGACCGTGCGCATTCCGCGGCAAGCAAAAAGCCTTTCGACCTGCGACGCCTGGTCGGCACCAACCTCGACAACGGCAAAGCCATCGTGCCTGAGCAGACGCGGCAACTGAGGTGCCAGCGCCCGATAGGCGTCCGCGCCATCAACACCACCGTCGAGCGCACACCGCGGCTCGTGGTCGCGGACCTCCGGCGCGAGAGTTCGCATCACGTCGCTACGAACATAAGGCGGATTTGCAATCACAACGTTAACGTCCACGCACAAAGCCTGGGCCCAATCATCGACGACGAATGCCGCCCGACTTCCCAAGCCGAGCACGTGCGCATTGCGGCGCGCGACCGACACCGCGTCGGCACAACGATCGACGCCAATCCCGGTCGCAGCGGGAAGCTCTGTCAGCAGCGCCAGCAGCAGACACCCGCTACCGGTTCCGAGATCCAAAACACGCAGCGCACGACTGCGGTCCGGGCAGCGGTTCAGCACCACCTCGATAAGCGTTTCGCTTTCCGGCCGCGGTGTCAGAACATCGCGGCCCACCTCGAAGTCCAGCGACCAGAATTCACGACGGCCGACAATGTGCGCCATCGGTTCGCGACGCACACGACGACGGACCGCCCGCAGAAAGTCGCGCTTCTGAACTTGCGTGAGCGAACGCTCACCGAAGCCGAGCGTCGTCGCCACATCGATGCCCAACGCATGCGCGGCCAGCAGGCGCGCCTCGCACCGCGGCGCCCGAACGTGCGCGGCGTGCAACTGCCGCGCAGCATGCGAGACCGCCGCTGCGATCGTGTCGGGAGCCGCCGTCACAGCGCCTCCGCCAGGCGTGCCGCCTGGTCGTCGGTGACGAGCGAGTCAACGAGCTCATCCAACGCCGCGCCGTTCAGCACCTGCTCCAACTTATAGAGCGTCATGTTGATACGGTGATCGGTGACGCGGCCTTGCGGAAAGTTGTACGTGCGAATCCGCTCCGAGCGATCGCCCGTACCGACCATGCTCTTGCGCTCTGCCGAGCGCTCTGCCGCGCGGCGCTGGCGTTCGAATTCATAGAGTCGTGCGCGCAGCACCTTCATCGCCTTGGCGCGGTTCTTATGCTGCGACTTCTCATCCTGGCACTGGACGACGATCCCGGACGGCATGTGCGTGATGCGCACAGCCGAATCGGTCGTGTTGACGTGCTGGCCGCCTGCGCCTTGCGAGCGATAGGTGTCGATCCGCAAGTCCTTGGCGTCGATCTGCACGTCGACATCCTCGGCCTCCGGCAGGACAGCGACCGTTGCCGCAGAGGTGTGAATGCGCCCTCCCGATTCCGTCGTCGGCACGCGCTGCACCCGGTGCACGCCGGACTCGAACTTCAGACGCGCGAAGACATCCTTGCCGGCAATCGTCGCCATCGCTTCCTTCAGTCCACCCAGACCTGTCTCGTGATACTCCATCAACTCAAACCGCCAGCCGTGCATTTCGGCATAACGTTGATACATCCGTAGCAGGTCGGCAGCGAACAGGGCGGCCTCGTCGCCGCCGGTGCCGGCGCGCACTTCCAGAATGACGTTGCGGGCGTCGGCTTCGTCGTGCGGCAGCAGCAGCAGTTTCACCTCGTGCTCCAATTCGGGCACGCGCCCGCGCAACTTCTGCGCCTCCTCGCCTGCAAGCTCGCGCATGTCCGCATCCGCATCGCGATCAACGGCAAGGGAGGCAGCGTCCTCGAGTTCAGCCTGCATCTGTCGCAGTGAGCCGATGCGCGCGACGATCGGGCTCAAGTCCGAATACTCCTTCGACAGTTTCGCCATCTGTTTGGGATCGTCACCGCCGAGCTCGGCCAGACGCTCTCCCAACTCTGCCAGCCGGGCGACAACCCGATCGAGCTTTTCGTCAAGCTTCACTCGCCCGTCTCCTCTTCGTCGCGTGCGTCCGACGTCAAACGAAACAACCGACGAACGGCCGCGGCGAGGCGGTCGTCGCATCCATCATCGCCGGCGTCGGTGCGCAGCGCCTGCGCCGGGTCGTGCAGCAATCGGTTCAGCATCAGTCGCGTGGCCTCCGATGCATCCTTCGGCGCGTGCGAGAGTGCGTCGGCGCGGGCGGCCTCGAAATGACGGCGCAGGCGCTCCAGCGTCGGTGCGGCATCGCGCTGCAGCCGCGCCTCCAGGAATTGATCGGCAGCGGCCTCGACAATCCGCCAGGCATCCGCGGTCGCCTTGAGACGCGTCGCGCGACCGTCCTGCGCCACACCTTCCAAGTCGTCCAGATCATAAAGGAAGACTTCGTCGAGCCGCGCTGCCGCCGGCTCGACATCGCCCGGCACGGCTGCATCGATAACGAATAAGGGTTTGTATCGGCGCCGCGTCAACGCGCCGGCAAACAGCTCGGCGCTGATCAGATGGCGACCGAGGCCGGCGGCACTGACGACGATATCGGCATCGGCGACGGCGCCGGCCAGTTCGTCGAAGGTGACGGCTCGGCATTGCAGACGGTGTGCGGTGGCGGCTGCGCGTTGAGCGGTCGAGGCGGCGACGGCCAGCCGAGCCAGGCCGGCATCGCGCAGCCGCGATACGACCACTTCGCCCATCTCGCCGCCGCCAATCAGCAACGCGCCGCAGCGATCCAGGGCGCCATGCACATCGCGCGCGACCCGCACGGCGGATGCCGCGATGGTGACGGGTCCGCGTGCGATCGATGTCTCGGTGCGCACGCGTTTTGCGGTCGCGTAGGTGGCCTGCAGCGTGTGCTCCAGCTGCGCGCCGACCGTGCCCGCCGCGCGCGCGGTGCGGTGCGCCGCCTTGACTTGCCCCAGCACCTGCGGCTCGCCGACGACCACGCTGTCGAGACTCGCGGCCACTGCGAAGACATGGCGCAAAGCCTCCCGATCGGCGCGCGCGTAAAGGACCTCCTGGACCTCCGCCCGGGTCACCTCGCCATGATCGCTGAGTGCGCGCAGCACGTGGTCACGCAGCTCTTGGATGCGGTCATGAACCGCCACCACCTCGACACGGTCGCAGGTCGACAACACGAGACTTTGCGCAATCCCGGCGCGTTTCAAGTTCGACAGGAATCCCGGCGCCTGTCCGTCGTCGACAAACAGCCGATCGCGCAGCAGCGCCGACGCGGTGGCGTGGTTGGCGCCGACCACGACGAGCCGCTGCGCCGTCTGTGGTTGGTCCGCCACGGCTAGCGATTGGCGGACAGATGCTCCGCCAGGGACGCGAGCGGCACATCCACCTGTTCGCCGGAATCGAGATTGCGCACGGTCGCGGTCTGCCGTGCCAACTCGTCGTCGCCGAGCAGGACGGCGGCGCACGCATTGATCTTGTCGGCGCGTTTCATCCGTCTGCGCAGATTGCCGCCATAAGCGATATCGATCGTCAGACCCTCGCCGCGCAACCGCTGCGCGAGTGTCCAGGCTGGCTCCTGCGCTGCGTCGCCAACGGGCACGACGGCGATCGGGCGCGGTTCGTCCGGGACTGTCGCCACCATCATGGCCAGGCGCTCTATGCCCGCGGCCCAACCGACGCCGGGCGTCGCCGGGCCACCCATGATCTCGACCAGCCCGTCATAACGGCCGCCGGCGAGGACCGTTCCCTGCGCGCCCAGCGCGTCGGTGATGAATTCAAACGCGGTGTGACAATAGTAGTCAAGGCCACGCACCAGCCGCACATCGAGCGCGTAGTCGATGCCGAGACGGTCGAGACCCTCCTGAACGCGGGTGAAGAAGTCGGCGGCGGCCGCGGTGAGATACTCGGTGATGTGCGGCGCGTTGGCCACGATCCGCCGATCGCCTTCATCCTTGCTGTCGAGGATGCGCAATGGATTGACATTCAACCGGGTCTTGCTGTCGTGCGAGAGCTGGTCACGATAGCCGGAAAGGTAATCCACCAACGCCGCGCGATACCCTCGGCGACTCTCGCTGTCGCCCAATGTGTTCAGATGCAATACGCTTCGGTCCGCGACGCAAAGCGCCTGCAACACGCTCGCGGCCATGGCCACGACCTCGACATCGCCAAGCGGCTCGGCGACGCCCAGCAGCTCGACGCCGATCTGATGAAACTGCCGCAGGCGTCCCTTCTGCGGCCGCTCGTAGCGGAACATCGGCCCCGCGTAGAAGTACTTCAGCGGCAAGTGCTGCACCAATCCCTGCGACAGCAGCGCGCGGACGATGCCCGCGGTGCCTTCCGGGCGCAGTGTGATGCGATCGTCCCCCTTGTCGGTGAACGTGTACATCTCCTTGGTGACGATGTCGGACGCCTCACCCAGCGTGCGCGCAAAGATCTCGGTGAACTCGAAGATCGGCGTGTCCATTTGCGCGTAGCCGTATCGGCCGGCCATCACGCGCGCAGTTTCGATGACGTGACGGTGGCGGCGCGCCGCATCCGGTAGCAGATCGTGCGTGCCGCGCACGGGCTGCAGTTTGGGCAATGTCTTCGCCTCCGGAGAGTGAAGCTGTGCGCCTACTCGGCCGCCGAAGAAATAGCTTCGTTCACCACGGCCGACGCCGCCGCCGCTTCGCGTGCCTCGATTTCCGCAGCCTTGCGCTCGACCATGCCGGCCAGATGCTCGACGATGTCCTCGCCGCTCAATCGGTGGTCGGTGCGGCCCGAGACGAATATCTGATGCGTGCCGCGGCCGCCGCCGGTGAGACCGATGTCGGTCATCAGCGCCTCGCCGGGCCCGTTCACGACACAGCCGATGACCGAAACGGTCAGCGGTGTGGTCACATGCGCCAGCCGGTCTTCAAGCCGGCGCACCGTGTCGATGACATCGAACTGCTGACGGGCGCAGGATGGGCACGCGACGACATTGACGCCGCGATGGCGGATGCCGAGTGCCTTCAGCACCTCGAAACCGACCTTCACTTCTTCGACGGGATCCGCCGACAACGACACCCGCATCGTGTCGCCGATGCCGGCGGCGAGCAGGCTGCCGAGGCCAATGGCCGACTTGACCGTGCCGGTGCGCAATCCACCGGCCTCGGTTATGCCGATGTGCAGCGGATGGTCGCAGACCGCGGCCAGTTGCCGATAGGCGGCGATGGCGAAGAACACGTCGGAGGCCTTCACCGACACCTTGAAGTCGTGGAAGTCCTCATCCTCGAGCAGCTTGCATGAAGCAAGGGCGCTCTCGACCAGCGCCTCCGGGCACGGCTCGCCGTACTTTTCCAGCAGGCTCTTTTCCAGGCTGCCGGCGTTGACGCCGACGCGCATCGAGGCGCCGCCATCGCGGGCGGCGCGGATGACCTCGCGCACGCGATCGCGCGATCCGATGTTGCCGGGATTGACGCGCAGGCACGCAGCGCCGCTCGCGGCCGCTTCGATGGCGCGCTTATAATGGAAGTGAATGTCGGCGACGATGGGAACCGTGACCTCGGCGATGATGTCCCTGAGCGCCAGACTCGATTCGGCGTCGGGACACGACACCCGTACGATGTCGGCGCCCGCCACCTCGAGTTGGCGGATCTGTGCGATCGTCGCCGCCACGTCGGTCGTGAGGGTATTGGTCATGGACTGAACGGTAATCGGCGCGTCGCCCCCGACGGGCACGTCGCCGACCATGATCTGCCGGCTCGCGCGCCGACTCACCTTCCGGTACGGTCGTACGCTCATGCGTCGCAAGTCCTTTTGGGGCTGTTCATCGCCTGGCACGCCGCGGCGCGCCCTATCCGAACATGCGCGCGCGACGGCGAAATTTCAAGCGAGCCCCAATCGGGCCGCCGCTCAGTTGAAGGCGGTGGCGCCTGACTTCAGATCGTCCGCAACCAGAGGCACGTCGCGGGCGATTTCGCCGATCTCGCCGATCGGCGGTATGGCCTCGCCATCGATGGTCAGGCGCAGCCCGCCCGCATTGCCAGTCAGCAGGATCAGACCGGTGCGATTAGGCACGCGATATTGGTCACCGGCTCGCAGTAGACGGGTGAAAATATCGGACTGCGACTGGTCGCGAATCTGTACCCAACTGTCGGTGTCCGCGCCGATGATGATCCGGGCGTCACGATTGGGCATACCGTAGACGCGCCCCTTTGGAGACTCCGGCTCGGCCAGGGGTTTGCCGGACGCGAACGCGGTCTTGGTCGGCGGTAGCGGCAACTCGGTTTCCGGGAGATCTGGTGCCTCCAGCGCCCTGCCGGCATCCGGCTCGACGAAAGCCAACTCGAGCGTGTCGGCCGCCGGTTCGGGCGTGCCGGCTGGCGCGGCCAATTCGATGGCCCGCGGCGCAACCTCGGCGATCGGATCGGGCGGCAGCGGGGCCAACATGGCTTCGTCCACCGCCTCGTCGATCGGCGCGGCCTGACTCTGCGCGGCTTCGAGGGCTGCGACCTCGACCGCAGCGGCCTCGTCCGGTGTGGCCTCTTCCGGCGCCGCCGGAGGCAGCGAAACCGCCGCCCGCTGCGCCAGGCCCGGCGCAGGTGGTGCATCCAGCACGTCCAGGGGCGACCCGATGGGAATGGCGACCGGCCGCTTGACCGGTTCACCGGCTGCGACGAGCAAATCGTCACGGTCAAGCGCTTCGGTGCGGACGGAGAACTCCTCAATCGGCAAGGGTGCCACTTCTGCCAAGTCGGCCGCCGGCGCACCAATGTCGTCGCCCGGCGGCGGCGGCACGATGGCATCAACGACCCGCGGCGCCGGCACGGCCAGCGGCTCAGGCGGGACGTCCGCGTCCACCGGCGCCTCGGCCACCGCCGCCGCGTCCACGGGCTGCACGGCATCTGGAGCCGGGCCTGCCAATTCGGCCTCGCTCGCCGGCACGACGGCGGCCACGATCGCGGTGGGCGTGTCTAACCTGGAGAAATACTGCCATCCGACCACGGCCGCCACGACGAGCGCCAGCGATGCCACCATGGTCGCTGCGTTGGGGAACTTGCCCTCCACAGGCGCGACCGGGAAATCAAGCTCCGAGCGCGACGATATGCCGGATGTCTCAGTTCGGAACCGTCGCAGAACGACCTTGGTGTCGAGACCGAGATAGTCGGAATAGGCACGCACGAACCCGACCGCGTAGGTGGGGCCCGGCAACGCCTCGAAGTGACCGTGCTCGATCGCCTGCAAATAGGCGTGGCGGATTTTCAGCGTCTGCGCGACCGCACGCAGTTCCTCGCCGAAATGTTCACGGCATTCGCGCAGCAACACGCCGATATGGTCGTGCGCCGGCGCCGACTCCGATGCCGGCCCGAGCATGGGCTCGCGATGCTCCGCACTCCGGCCGTCTTGCGATCCGTCACTGTCCGTCCGACGTATCCACGACATCGTGGGCCTCCGCGCTATCGTCGACTGATTCGTCTATATACAGTCCCCAATTGTAACTTCAATGTCTTTAATGGTTTATTAAGTGATCCTGGGCGAACGCTCTAAGGTGGCCGCGCACGCTCTTGACAGGCTTGTCACACAGAGTTTCGACATAGGCCGCCAGCGGCGCCATTGTGGCGCTGCGCACGACCGCGCGCACCGGCCCGATCATGGCCGGCGGCATCGACAGAGTTCGATAGCCTAATCCGATCAAGGCCAATGCATCCAGCGTATTTCCGGCCATTTCCCCGCATACCGTCACACCGACGCCGGCCGCGTCGCATTGCTGCAGTATCGACCGGAGCGCGGCCAGGAACGCCGGGGCCAATGTGTCGTAGCGACCGTCCAGGCGCGGGTTGGCGCGGTCACTCGCGAACAGAAATTGCACCAGGTCGTTTGTGCCGACGGAAACGAAATCGACACTCTGCAGCACTGCCGGCAGCTGCCACATCAGCGCCGGGACCTCCAGCATGACGCCACAGCGCACCGACTTGGGCCGAGTCGGCGCGGCCGCGGCGAGCTCGATATCGAGGATCGCCTGCGCCTGCCGCAGCTCGCTGACATCGGCGACCAGGGGAAACATCACCGACAACTCGCGGTCGGCCGCGGCCGTCATCAACGCGCGCAACTGCGTGCGCAGCACGACCGGGCGGTCGAGGGCGACCCGCAGGGCGCGCCAGCCCATGGCCGGATTGTGCTCGCCGGTCTGCCCCAGGGACGGCAGCAGCTTGTCGCCGCCGACATCCAGGGTCCGGAACACGACCGGTCTATCTCCGGCGGCCTCGATCACGCGCCGGTAGTGCTCGATCTGCGCCGGCAGGTCGGGGTATTGCGAGCGCACCATGAATGGGACTTCGGTGCGGTAGAGCCCGATCGCCTCGGCGCCGACATCTTCGGCCTGCTGGACGTCCACCAACAGGCCGGCGTTGATCTGCAACGAGATTGAGACGCCGTCTTGGGTCACCGCGGGCTTCGAGCGCTGCGCGCGGTAGGACAAATCGCGCCGTTGCCGTTCCCTCAACGCCGCCGAGAACGTGGCCCGCACGCGATGGCTCGGGCGGACAAAGACCTGCGCGGTGTCGCCATCGACCAGTACGCTGTCGCCGGGCTCGATCAACGCCACGGCACCGGCTGCGCGGCCGACCATCGGCACGTCGAGCGCGCGCGCGACAATCGCGGTGTGCGACGTGGTCGATCCCTCCTCCAGCACCACGGCACGCAAATGCGCCCGGTCGTAGGCGAGCAGATCGGCCGGACCCAACGCGCGCGCAACCACCACGATCTCCTCCGGTAGCTCGACGTTGGCCGCGGCGCCGCCGGTCAGATGCTCGAGCAAGCGGTTGGTCAGATCCTCCAGGTCGAGCAGGCGCTCGCGCAAATAGGCGTCCGTGACCTGAGCCATGCGTGCCCGGGTGTCGTTTTGCACCTTCTGCGCCGCGGCCTCGGCCGTGAGGCCGCTGAGGATTGCCTCTTCGATGCGCTGCAGCCAGCCGCGGTCCCGGGCGATCATACGATAGGTCTCAAGCACGTCGCGATGCTCGCCGCCGTCGGCCATTTCCGGCCGGTCGAGCATGGCATCGAGGCTGCCCCACATCGACTGCACCGCCCCCTGCAACCGGGCCCGCTCGACCGCCGGGTCGTCGGCAACCAGCCGCGTTACCTGCGCACCGTGGCGGTGCAGCACAGCCTGGCCCGCCGCCAGGCCGCCGCACATCGCCGCGCCCGCCAGCCGCCGCGACGCCCAACCGGCTCTGGCCTCCAACACGCTGGTATCGGCACCGGCGACATCGCTGCCCGCGATCAACTCGGCCACGACCATGGCGATGGTCTCGAGGGTCTCGACCTCTTCTTCGGTGTAGTGGCGCTGGGTTCGGTTCTGCACCACCAGCACGCCCAGGACGCGTCCGCCGCGCAGGATGGGCACGCCCATCAGCGAGGCGTAAATTTCCTCGCCGGTCTCCGGCCGGTAGGCAAACAGCGGATGGCCCTGGGCATCCGCCAATGCCAACGGTCGCGCGCGGGCGGCGATCTCGCCGACCAGGCCCTCCCCGACCGGCAACCGCGTACGGTGAACGGCGTCGGCGCGCAGCCCCTCGGTGGCGAATAGCTCCAGGGTATCGCCGGCGCGGCGCGCATACACCGAGCACACTTCCGCAACCAGTTCGCCGGCGATGAGGCGGACGATGCGATCCAGCCGATCCTGTGCGGCGCCGGGCCCGGCCATGATGTCGCGCATGCGCCGCAGCAGGCGCCGGGCACCACCCCACGGTGTGGGCGCGAGCGTCATCGCTCGAAGTCCCGCGGCCCGTAGCGTGCCCAGGCTTCGCGCATATCAAACGCCGGCCCTCGGCTCATCGAACCTCGTCCGCAGCCACATTGATCGATTGCCGCGCCGCCCCGCCAACCGGGCAACGCGCCCCAGGGGCTCGCGCGTCTAGTCGGCCTTGTCGAGGCCGTAGGCCGTATGCAGCGCGCGCAGCGCCAGCTCGGTGAACTCCTCGTCGATCAGGACGCTGATCTTGATTTCAGAGGTGGAGATCACGCCGATATTGATGCCCTTCTCCCCCAACGTCTTGAACATCCGCTGCGCCACGCCGGCATGGGAGCGCATGCCGACGCCAATCACCGACACCTTCACCACGTTCGCGTCCTGCAGTATCTTCGATACGCCCAACTCTCTTCCGTGCTGCTTCAGCAACGCGACCGCGCGATCGAGATCGCCGCGCGAGGTCGTGAAGGTCATGTCGGTCGTGCGCCCGTCTTCGGATATGTTCTGCACGATCATGTCGACATTGACGTTGGCATCGGCCAGCGGGCCGAATATGGCCGCGGCCACGCCGGGCCGGTCCGCTACCTTGATCAGCGTGATCTTCGCTTCGTCGCGGCTGTAGGTTACGCCGGTGACGATCTCCTGTTCCAAAACTTCTTCCTCGTCTACGAGCAGGGTCCCCGGCTCGTCACTGCCCACCGTGTCGGCGAAGGTCGACAACACCTGCAAACGGACGCCGTGCTTCATCGCCATTTCGACGGCGCGCGTCTGCAGGACCCGGGCGCCTGCCGACGCCATTTCGATCATCTCTTCATAGGTGATCCTAGCGATCCGTCGCGCCTTCGTCACTATGCGTGGGTCGGAGGTGTAGACGCCGTCGACGTCGGTATAAATGTCGCAGCGGTCGGCGCCCAACGCGGCGGCGAGCGCGACGGCGGTCGTGTCGGAGCCGCCACGGCCAAGCGTCGAGATGCGGTTGTCGGTCGCCAGCGCTTGGAAGCCCGCGATGACCGGCACCTGGCCATCGGCCATACGGCGCGCCAGTTCGTCGGCCTCGATCGCCTCGATGCGGGCATTGCCGTGCGCGTCGTCGGAGCGAATGGGGATCTGCCAACCCAGCCACGAGCGGGCGGCGATACCGTCGGCCTGCAGGCACAGCGCCATCAGGCCGCTGGTGACCTGCTCACCGCTGGACAACACGACGTCGTATTCGCGCGCGTCATGGATCGGGTTGGCCTGCCGTGTCAGACCGACCAGTTCGTCGGTGACGCCGGCCATCGCCGACACCGTGACGGCAACCTCATGGCCATGCTCGACCTCGCGCTTCACCTTGGCCGCCGCGGCACGAATGTGATCGAGGTCGGCGACCGAGGTGCCGCCGAATTTCACCACAATGCGTGCCAATGTCGCGCTCTCAGCCGGAGGATTGTCCGCAGCGACTTGTGCGGCGACGGCGGGCTATCCATACTCGGCCCCACCCAGCCAGGCAAGCCTGGGCAACGGGCCGCGCGGGCGGCGAATCAGCTGTTTTGGGGCGATGAGTAGGCCGGCTCAGACAACCAGCGATACGTCGGTCGACGCGGGCGAAGTGGCACGCTTCGAGCAGGACGCGCAACGCTGGTGGGAGGCCGACGGGCCGTTTGCACCGTTGCACAAGCTCAATCCCCCGCGCTTGCGTTTCATACGAGACCATGCGTGCGCGCATTTCGGACGCGATGCCAATTCGAAGCACCCGCTGCGGGGCCTTTGCGTGCTCGATATCGGCTGCGGCGGCGGTCTGCTGGCGGAGCCTCTGGCGCGCCTCGGCGCCGAAGTCACTGGCATCGACGCCAGTGAAACCACTCTGGACGTAGCCCGCCATCACGCCGCTGCCATGGGTCTGGACATCGACTACCGGCTGCAAACCGCAGAGGCGCTGGCCGCAACACGGGAGCGCTTCGACCTCGTCGTTACCGTCGAAGTCGTCGAGCATGTGGCAGATGTCCCCGCGTTCCTGAGCGCGTGTGCGCGGCTGGTGCGACCGGGCGGGGCGCTTGTCGCGGCAACGCTCAACCGGACGATGAAATCCCTGCTGCAGGCCATCGTGGGCGCCGAGTACGTGCTGCGGTGGCTACCGCGCGGCACCCACGACTGGCGAAAATTCGTGCGACCGGCGGAAATGGACGCAGGACTGCAGGCCGGCGGCGTCAAAGTCACCGATTGCAGGGGCGTCGTTTACGATCCGCTGACCGACCGCTGGCGGCTCAACAAGCAACGGACCGGCGTCAACTACATGGCGTTCGGGATCGCCGAACGCGGGCGGGCCGGTGGCCGACGAAAGAAACCTAGCAGTCGGGGCGGCGAGGCAACGGCATGCGAGCGACTTTAATGCCCTCGTCCTCCAGTTCCCCGGCCTGCTGATCGCTGGCTTCGCCGTAGATTCCCCGGGCCTCGGTCTCGCCGTAGTGGATGCGTCGCGCCTCCTCGGCGAAGCGTGGACCGACATAGTCGCAATTGGCCTCGACATGCTTGCGCACGGCCTGCAACAGCGCCTTCGTTCGCTTCGTCTCGGCCTCGCCGCGCCGGCCGGCAACCGCGGGCGCCATGGGCGCCTTCACGACCTTGGTCGCGCCGCACACGGCACAGGAAACCTGCTTTTTCTTGACCTGCTTTTCAAAGGTCTGGCTGCTCTGAAACCAGCCTTCGAACTCATGGTCATTGGTGCAGCGAAGCGCGTACCGGATCATCTACGGCAACCTCTCGATAGGCGATATCGAGCTGCGATTTCACCGTTCACTTCGTACTTTTTGCGCCGAGTTGCAAGGCCTTAGCACGCATACACACGAATGCCGAACCACGAAGTTACCGTGCCGTCGCCGTGGGTGAGGCGATTTGCGCCGCTGATCGCGCCGGGCGGCACGGTGCTGGACGTGGCCTGCGACGCCGGCCGCAACGCGCGTTTGTTGGCGACACTTGGCCATCGCGTCACTGCGGTGGACCGCGATGTCTCGGCCATCGCGGACATGGCTGCCGGTGACTCAGTCACCGCCGTCGAGGCCGATTCGGAGCGCGGCTGGCCGTTCGGCACGGAAACCTTCGATGCCGGTCGTGGTCGCCAACTACCTGCATCGCCCCTTGCTGGCGCACATCGTTACGGCCGTGGGCGCCGGCGGCGTGCTGATCTACGAGACGTTCGCCCGCGGAAATGAGCGATTCGGGCGGCCGCGCGGGCCTGATCTTCTGCTCGAACCGGGCGAGTTGCTAGCGGCGACGCATGACCATTTGGCGGTTGTCGCCTATGAGCACGGTATCGTCGATACGCCCAAGCCCGCCGTATTGCAGCGGCTTTGCGCCGTGAGAGATGATGCGCCCCGCGCAATCCTTCCTGAGCGAACGGGCGTGGTCAAACCCGGATAGGTTACCCTACTCCGCGGCCTGAGCGCTCGGCGGCGGCAACGCGAACGGGCGATCGTGGGCGAGCGCCGGGACTGCATTGCGCGCGGCGTCGATCTTGCTGGGATCGATGTCGGCACTGACAACGCCGGGCGCATCGCCGCCATCGGCGATGACCTCGCCCCAGGGTGAAACGATCAGTGAATGGCCGAAGGTGCGGCGGTTGCCCGGGTGAGTGCCGACCTGGGCCGGCGCGAACACGTAGCAGGCGGTCTCGATGGCGCGCGCGCGCAGGAGCACGTGCCAGTGCGCGCGACCGGTCGGTACCGTGAAGGCGGCGGGCACGGTGATGAACCGCGCTCCCGCGTGTGCCAAAGCACGGTAGAGGTGCGGGAAGCGCACATCGTAGCAAATGCTCATCCCCAGCCCGCCCCATGGCGTCGGCGCAACCACCGCACGATCGCCGGCGGAGACCGTGTCGGACTCGCGATAGATCTCGCGGCCGGGCAAGTCGACATCGAACATGTGGATCTTGTCGTAGCGCCCGGCGATGCCGCCATCGGGCGCGAGCAAAAAGCTCCGATTGGCGATCTTGGCCATGTCGTTGACGATGACGTTGAGGCTACCGACCAGCAGCGAAGCCTCGACCTCGGTCGCCAATGCCCGATAGGCGCGCAGGACGCGGTGCTCGGGCTCGGTTTGGGCTTTGGCGATCTTCGCCGCGTCGTCGGCCTCCATGTAGCCGGTGTTCTCCGGCGTACAGATCAGCGCCGCGCCCCCGGCGCGGGCGTCGCGCACCATCCCACTGACGGTGGCGAGATTCTGATCCGGATCGGCGCTGGCGGTGAACTGCACCAGTGCCACACGGAACGCGGTGTCGTGCCCGATTGTCATTTTGCCTCCTCCAGCAGCCGGTCGAGTTCGCCGCGATCATCGAGTGCCTTGAGCTCGGTGCAGCCGCCGATATGCGCCCCGCCGATGAACACTTGCGGCACCGACGTTCGGCCGCCGGCGCGCGCAACCATCTCGGGGCGCTTGCCGGGGTGGCGCAGCACATTGGTCTCGCTGATGTCCACGCCCTTCGACTTGAGCAGTCGCTTGGCCATCCACAAGTAGCCGCACAACGGGCTGGTATAGATCTCGACCGGTTTCATCGGCACGCTTCGCTTTCCCGGCCGCATTATAGGCGATTGCCAACCGGCCCGCCACGCTCGCCGCGCCGCCCTGAAGCGCCAATCGCCTGGCATTGTAGGGTTATCGCTGCGGCCGAACGACGCGCGCCAGCGTAATCACGTCGACCCCGGCGGCACCGGCGCGGCGCAGCGTGCGGGCACATTCGTAAACCGTCGCGCCAGTCGTGAACACGTCGTCCACCAAAAGCACGCGGCGGTCGCGAATTTCCGCCACACGTCTCGGGGCGAGCGCAAAGGCGGCACGTACATTACGACTGCGGCCGGCTGCGCTCAGCCTGCCTTGGCTCGGCGTGCGCCGACGCCGCACGAGCAGGTCCGGCGCGACCGGGCGGCCGGCCACGCGGCCCAACGCCCGCGCCAGCAGGCCCGCTTGGTTGTATCGGCGCGCGAACAGTCGTGTCCAATGGAGCGGTACCGGCATGATCACATCGGCGTCGGTGGCAAGCTCCGGCGCGGCCGCGCCATCCGGTGGCCGAAGGCCGGCGCGCGCTCCGTATGATCTGCACGCTTGAAACGCAGGACGAGGTTGCGGCTGAAGTCATCGTAGCGCATCACCGACCGCGCCCGGTCGTACGGCGGAGGGTCGCGCGTACACGCCAGGCACAGCGATTCATCGTCGTAGGCGAAATCGAACGGATAGCCGCATGCGATGCAGTGCGGCGGCGCCAGAAACTGCACCTGCGGCCAGCAGTCCGCACATAGCATGCCGGGCGTCGGCACCGGCTCGCCACAGGCCACACATTGCGGTGGCAACAGGAGATCGAGCACGCGTCCGCCGAGCCGCCGACAGACGGCCACCCCTTCGATAATCGCCGACATACCCCGATCTGACCGCTGCCGCCGCCCCCCTGTCAACGGCAGCCCTTTGTCGCCCCGGTGGCCGAGCACATATTATCGCGTATGGATGATCCTGCCCTGTTCGACCGCGCCTGTGTGCGGGCCCGCCGCGACCGGGCCGCGCCGGCGTTCGACCGGCATGACGGGCTGTACAAGGAAGTCGTTGCACGCCTGCTCGACCGACTGGACGACGTCCGCCGCGACTTTTCGCTGGCGCTGGAACTGGGGTGCCATACCGGTTGGTTGGGCCAGCAGGTGCTCGCCGGCCACAAGATCGGTGCGCTCGTGCAGGCCGATCTTTCGCCGGCGATGGCCAAGCGTGCAAGCGGCATCCGCCTGTGTGCCGATGAGGAGGCGCTGCCTTTCCCTGAGCGCCAATTCGACCTGGTCCTGAGCGCGCTAGCGCTTCATACCGTCAGCGACTTGCCCGGCGCTCTCCTCCAGATCCGCCACACGTTGACGCCCGATGGCCTGTTCCTGGCGGCCCTGGTTGGCGGTGATTCCCTGATCGAGCTGCGGCGGGCCTGGCTCGAGGCGGAGATCGAACACGAAGGCGGCGCCGGCCCGCGGGTCGCCCCGATGGTTGATCTGCGCGACGCCGCCGCCTTGCTGCAGCGGGCCGGGTTTGCGCTGCCGGTCGCCGATGTCGACCGCATGACGCTGACCTACGACACGCCGTTTGCCCTGATGCAGCACCTGCGCGGCATGGGCCAAAGCAATGCGCTGCGCGCACGAAGCCGCACGCCCGTAAGCCGATCGACGCTGTCGGCGGTTGCGGCGCGCTATGCCGACTTGTACGGCGACGCCACGGGTCGCGTCCCGGCGACGCTTGAGATCGTCTATCTGACGGGCTGGGCACCCGATGCCTCACAGCCGCGGCCGCTGCGCCCCGGCGCCGGCGCCACGTCGCTCGCCGCCGTCCTTGGCCGGGACCCACAGGACTGATACCAACCAGCGCATGACTGTCGGCGCGCACAAAATCGCCATTTGGCAAACGCTGCAAAACGCCTTCGCCTTCACGATGCGTGAACGGTCCGACCTGATGGCGCTGGCAACGCTGCCGATCATCATTTTGGCCATTGCAGGCGCAGTCACCGAGTCCCTGGCGCGCACCGACGGCGGGGTGGCGCCGCTTCAGGCCGGTTTCGTGTTGATCAATGTCTTGCTGGGGACGGCGCTCTACACCATGTTCGCGGTCGCCTGGCATCGCAAGTACCTGGTGCCGGGTGAAACCTCCACCGTTGGCGCGGCATTGAAGTGGGGCCGGCGGCAGTTCCGTTTTCTCGGGTGGCTGCTGGCCTTCGGCGCGGTGATGTCGATTCCCAGCCTGTATCTGATCACCTCCGGCAGTCCGACCGTGGCCAGTCCCGGCGCGTCGGGATTGGGCTTCGTCGCCGTCGTCGCCTCCATCGCGCTATTGCCGGCCTACGGGCGCGTTTTGCCGATGTTTCCCGCCGTGGCGACGGACCACAATATGCACTTAGCGGAGTGCTGGCAGATGACCGCGGGCAACGGTTGGCGGTTGCTGTGGCTAAGCGTCTTGCCCTTCGTCCCACTCGTGGTCCTGCAGGTCGTCTTGATCGGCATCGTCACCGCGATCGCGGCCGCGATCGGGCTAGAAGGCAGCCTGTCGGTGACATTGCTCGCCGTACTCATCGGTCAAGCCATCGGCTATGCCGGCATCGCCGTGGCGGTATCGGCGCTGTCCATGGCCTACAAGGACCTGAGCGCCCACAATTGAGGCTGCTACAGGGTATCGCGCAGGATCGCCACCAACGGCGCATCCGCCGGCGGCATGGCATAATCGCCCAGCCGCGCCGGCCGCACCCAGGCCAGCGCCTGATGCTCGCCGGGGTGCGGATCGCCGCGCCAGACCCGGCACACGAACAGCGGCATCAGCAGATGGAACGCCGCGTAGCGATGGCTGGCGAACGCGAGCGGCGCCAGGCAACTGCCGCGGACGTCGATCCCCAACTCCTCGCGCAGCTCCCGGATCAGGGCCGCTTCCGGCGTTTCGCCGGGTGCGACCTTGCCGCCGGGGAATTCCCATAGGCCGGCCATGTGCTTGCCCTGCGGGCGTTGCGCCAGCAGCACGCGGCCATCGGCATCGACCAACGCTGCAGCCGCGACCAACACCGTGGGTAGCGCGTGACGGGTCAACCAAGTGTCGCGCGAGAGGGAATAGGATTTGGTCGCCCGCGGGCCGCCGCGCGCCGGCGCGTCGGTGACGCTGTCGCCGTTATACGTGAACCCGGCCTTCTCCAGCACCCGCGACGATGCCGGGTTATCGGGGAGGACCGTGGCGCTTAGGCTACCAAGGGAATAGTCCTCGAATGCGAACCGCACGAGCCGCTGCAGGGCCTCGGTCACGATCCCACGACCCCAATAAGGCTTGCCCAGCCAGTAACCCACCGTCCCGCCGGCGTTCACGGGATCGAGCACAATCCCGATCGCGCCAATCATGGCGTCATCGGGCCGCAGCGTGATGGCGCGCACGACCTCACGAACGTCGGGCCCGTCGCGAACACGGGCCACCCAAGCCTGCGCATCGGCCAGGGTATAGGGGTGAGGCATACGGGACGTGCGGCAGGCGACGTCGGGATCGGCCGCCAGGCGCGCCACCGCTTGCGCATCGCCGGCAACGACCGGGCGCAGCCGAAGCCGCTCGGTCTCGAGCGGCAGGCTCGCGCAGCCGCCGGCGTCAACTCCGATAATCGGCATTGATATCGATGTAGCCGTGGGTCAGGTCGCAGGCCCATACCGTCGCGCGGCCGCGCCCGACGCCGACGTCGACATCGATGGCGATGTCGCTGCCGCGCATGTGCTCGGCGACCGGGCCTTCGTCGTAGTCGCCGCGCACCGATCCGTCCTCGGTGATCGGCACGCCGCCCATGGCGATACGCAAGCGGTCGCGCTCGGCCTTCTCGCCGGCCTTGCCAACGGCCATGACGATGCGGCCCCAGTTGGCGTCTGCGCCGGCGACCGCGGTCTTGACCAGCGGCGAATTGGCGATCGACAGGCCGATACGCCGCGCCGCTTTGCGCGAGGCCGCGCCGGTGACGGTGATCGTCATCATCTTCTGCGCGCCTTCACCGTCGCGCACGATCTGCTGTGCCAGATCGATCGACAGCGCCGTTAGCGCGCGCGCGAAATCGCGCAGCAAGCCACCGCCGGCACCGTCGACGCGCCGATGCTTCGCTCCCCGGCCGGTTGCGAACAGCAGAACCGTGTCGGAAGTCGAGGTGTCGCTGTCCACCGTGATGCAATTGAACGAGCGGTCGACGGCGCGGGTGAGCAGCCGCTGCAGCAGCGGTGCGGGTATCTTCGCATCGGTGAAAAGAAACGCGAGCGTGGTCGACAGGTCGGGCGCGATCATGCCCGAACCCTTGGCAATGCCGGTGATCGTCACGTTCGCGTCGCCGATATGCGCTGATACACTCGCAGCCTTGGCAAAGGTATCGGTCGTGCAGATCGCTTCGGCGGCGTCCCGCCAAGCGTTGCCGGCCAGCCGCGCGGCGGCGCGCGGCAGATGGGCTGGAATGTGGCCGGCCTTCACCGGCACGCCGATAACGCCGGTCGAGGCCAGATAGACCTGGCGGCGCGGGCAGCCGAACGCCTTGGCAGCCGCCGCCACGGTATCCGCGACGACGTCGGCGCCGGCCTGGCCGGTGAATGCGTTGGCGTTGCCGGAATTGACCACGAGGGCCTGGGCCTTGCCGGTCGGCAGCGCGGCGCGGCACCATTCCACAGGTGCGGAGGGACAACGCGAGCGTGTCAGCGCACCGGCAACGGTGGAGCCCGGCGCCATGCGGGCGACCATTAGATCCTTGACGCCACGCCCGCCCTTCAGGCCCGAAGGTATGCCAGCGACCTCGACGCCGGCGACGGGCATGACCGTCGGAAACGCAGCCGGCGCGAGCGGCGAGATCGGCGGCATGGGGGACCCAGGCGCGGTTTATCGGCGGTCAGTCGTGCATGCCGCCGGAACGCCGATCAGTTGGCGGCCGGCTCGGCTGCCGGCGTGCCATCAGTGTTGAAGCGCTCGATGGCCGCGCCTTCCGCCAACTCCTCCATATGCGCCGATATCAAGTTGCGGGTCACCTCGTCGAACAGCTGATCGCGCACCTCTTCGAAGCTGGCCGGCGGCGCCACGCGGCGATCCTCGACCTTGATGACGTGCCAGCCAAACTGGGTCTCCACGCCGAACGGGGTGACTTCCCCAACGCCGAGCGCGAACGCTGCTTCGGCGAAAGGCGCCACCATGTCAGCCTTGCGGAAGTAGCCCAAATCGCCCCCTTGCGGCCCGGACGGTCCGGTTGAATTTTCGCGCGCCAACTCCGCGAAATCAGCGCCATTGGCCAGTTGCTCGATCAGGTCGGTCGCTTCAGCTTCCTCCGCCACCAGGATATGCCGAGCGCGCACCTCCTCCTCGCCCACTTCGTTGGCCACGGTATTGTCGTTGGCCACGGTATTGTCATAGCGCTCACGCAGGATCTGGTCGGTCACGCGCGAGGTGACATAGCGCTCGATGTAGATCTGCTGGATCGTCAGCGCTTCGAAATCGGCGACCTGGCCGCGCACTTCCTCGTCCACTTGCAGGTTCTGCGCCATGCCTGCGGCAAGCATCAATTTGCCGTTCACCAATTGATCGACCAAGGCCGAGTACAACCTGTCCAGCGGCACCTGCTGGTATTGGGCGGGCAGCCGCTGGTAGGCGCCCTGAACGTCGCCATAGGTTATGCCCTCGCCATTGACGCGCGCGACGACGGTGGTCGGATCGACGACGTCCTGCGCCGACGCTGGCATCAAACACGCGGCCCACAACATCAGGGCTGACCTGAGTACGTGCCGTGGAATCATGAATTCTGCTCTCTTTGCGGGCGCCTGGTTGGCGACGATATTATCGGCGCAAGGCGCTCAGTCGTGAATGATACCCAATTGAGGTGGCTGGGACCCACGCCCCTGGCGACAACGCCACCGCCCGGTCGGCGGCCGGACGAGGCGACCTCGCCGACCGGAACAGGCGGCGTCACTATGCATATCACCGCATCGGCGGCAAGGCACGCGCCGCTTTGACAGTTATTCGCCGCCGGACCTAGACAGACAACGCGCCGTGCCTACCTAATGGGGGTCGCCAAACGTCTTCCAGGCTATCGTCGTATTGCTCGTGCCGCTGCTATCGATCGCGGCGGCCCGTTCGTAGAGGGAATTGATGCTCGCCACCATCGCCAGGGGCCTGTTCGGTACCGCGAACGAGCGCTATCTGAAGCGACTAAGCGGCCACGTCGAGGCCGTGAACGCATTGGAGCCGGCGCTTGAGCAACTCAGCGACGAGGAACTGCAGGCCCGCACCGGCTGGCTGCGCAGCCGCGTCGCCGGGGGCGAGAGCCTGGATGACGTCCTGAACGAGGCCTTCGCCACCGTCCGGGAGGCGGCAAAGCGGACCCTCGGCCAGCGTCATTTCGACGTGCAGTTGCTGGGCGGCATCGTGCTGCACAACGGCATGATCGCGGAAATGAAGACCGGTGAGGGCAAGACCCTGGTCGCCACGCTGGCGGTGTTCCTCAACGCCTTGGAGGGCAAGGGCGTCCATGTCGTGACTGTGAACGACTACCTGGCGCGCCGCGACGCCGACTGGATGGGGGCGATCTACAAACTGCTCGGGTTGACGGTGGGCTGCATCGTCCCCGGACTGTCGCACGACGAGCGGCGCGAGGCCTACGCCGCCGACGTCACCTATGGCACCAACAACGAATTCGGCTTCGATTACCTGCGCGACAACATGGCGTTCCGGCTGCAGGAGATGGTGCAACGGGACTTCAATTTCGCCATCGTCGACGAGGTGGATTCCATTCTCATCGACGAAGCCCGCACACCGCTGATCATCTCCGGCCCTGCCGAGGAATCGTCGGAGCTGTACGGCACCGTCGATCGTTTTATTCCGAAGCTGGGCGCCGACGACTTCGAGAAAGACGAAAAAGCGCGGGCCGTGTCGATGACCGAACAAGGCGCGGAGCGGATGGAGGAGTTGCTCACGAAGGGCGGCATCCTGAAGCAGGATGGACTGTACGACATCGCCAATATCTCCATTCTGCATCACGTCAATCAAGCCCTGCGCGCGCACAAGCTGTTCGAGCGCGACACCGACTACATTGTCAAGGATGACAAGGTGATCATCGTCGACGAGTTCACCGGGCGCATGATGGAGGGACGGCGCTTTTCGGAAGGGCTGCACCAGGCGCTGGAGGCGAAAGAACGGGTCACCGTTCAAACCGAGAACCAGACGCTGGCCTCGATCACGTTCCAGAACTATTTCCGGCTATATCCAAAGCTCGCGGGGATGACGGGTACGGCGATGACCGAGTCGGCCGAGTTCGCCGACATCTACAAGCTCGAAGTCGTCGACATTCCTACCAACCTGCCGTGCGTGCGCAAGGACGAGCACGACGAGGTCTATCGCACGGTCAGAGAGAAGGAGGACGCCGTCCTCGATCTCATCGAGGATTGCCACAAGCGCGGTCAGCCGACGCTGGTGGGAACCGTAACGATCGAGAAATCGGAGCGATTAGCGGCGCATCTGAAGAAACGCAAGATCCCGCACAACGTGCTCAACGCCCGCTATCACGAGCAGGAGGCCCATATCATCGCCCAGGCCGGGGCGCCGGGCGCCGTTACGATCGCGACAAATATGGCCGGCCGCGGTACCGACATCCAGCTCGGCGGCAACATCGACATGCGCCTGAGGCGTGAGTTGGCGGACGTCGCCGACGACGCCACGCGCGCAAGGAAGGAGCAAGAGATCCGCGCCCAAGTCGAGACCGCCCGAGAAGAGGTCAAACAAGCAGGCGGTCTGTGGGTCATCGGTACCGAGCGCCATGAAAGCCGGCGCATCGACAACCAGTTGCGTGGTCGCACCGGCCGTCAGGGCGATCCGGGCGCGTCGCGCTTCTTCCTGTCGCTGGAAGACGACCTGATGCGCATCTTCGGCTCCGAGCGCATGGACACGATGCTGCAGAAGCTGGGGCTCGAGGAGGGCGAGGCGATCGTCCACCCCTGGATCAACAAGGCGCTTGAGAAGGCACAGCAAAAGGTCGAAGCCCGCAATTTCGACGCTCGCAAATACGTCCTGCAGTACGACGACACGATGAACGACCAGCGCAAGGTCGTCTACGAGCAGCGCAAGGAGCTGATGCGTGCCGACGACGTCGTGGACACCGTTATCGACATGCGCACCGAGGTCATCGATGGCTTGATAGTGCGCTGCATTCCGCCCAAGGCCTTCGCAGAGCAATGGGATACCCACGCGCTGCACGAGGAAGCGCTTCGCGTCTTCGGACTGGACCTGCCGATCGCCGAATGGGCGGCCGAGGACGGCATCGCCGACCAGGAGATACACGAACGTCTGACCAAGGCGGTCGAGCAGAAGTGGGCACAGAAGGTCGCCAACTACGGCGCCGACGTCATGAAGATGGCGCAGAAGTCGATCCTGCTGCAAATCCTGGACATGCATTGGAAGGATCACCTGCTGCGCCTCGACCACCTGCGCCAGGGCATCGGCTTACGCGCATACGGCCAGCGCAATCCGCTGAACGAATACAAGCGCGAAGCGTTCGAGATGTTCGATGCCATGCTTGAGCGCTTGCGCGAAGGCGTCACGACCTATCTAAGCCACTTGGAAATTAGCATGGAGGCGCCGCCGGAGATGCCGCGCCAGGCGCGGCCGCGACAAGCGCGAGCGGTGCATCCGCAGGCGAGCGCCTACGGCGACGCCGATCCGGCCGCGCCGCCGCGTACCAACGGCGCCGGATCCGCGCCGCGCCCCGTCCGCCGCGCGGCAGCGGCGACCATCGACCCGAGCAATCCGGAGTCCTGGGGCAAGGTGGCACGTAACGCGCCCTGCCCGTGCAAATCGGGCAAGAAATACAAGCACTGCCACGGCCGTTTGGCCTGACGGATTAAACTTCAAGAAAAAGCTGGGCGCTTCGTACGACGCCTGTGCGCTAGCCGCGGTCGCCGGCCCCGTTGAGGAAGCGGGCGCGGCGGGTGGCCCGTAGCGTCGCGCCATCGATGCCGCGCATCCCTTCGAGGCGCGCGTGGATCCGATCGCCAACGCGCGCAATGATGGCCTTCTTGTCGCGGTGCGCACCGCCCAGCGGCTCCTCGATCACCTCGTCGATGGCATTCATGCGTGACAAGTCCGTGGACGTCAGACCTAGCGCTTGCGCCGCTTCTTCCGCATGCTTGCCGTCTCGCCACAAGATAGACGCGCAGCCCTCCGGCGATATGACCGAATAGATCGCGTGTTCCAGCATCAGCACCCGGTCGGCCGACGCCAACGCGACGGCGCCCCCGGAGCCACCCTCACCGATGATCACGGCGATGACGGGAACCCGTAGCCCGACGCTGACCTCGATCGAACGCGCGATAGCTTCCGCCTGGCCGCGCTCCTCGGCGCCGATGCCCGGATAGGCGCCGGAGGTATCGACGAAAGTCACGACCGGAATCGAGAATTGCTCGGCAAGCTGCATCAAGCGCTGCGCCTTGCGATAGCCCTCGGGCCGCGCCATGCCGAAATTGTGGCGCACGCGGCTCTCGGTGTCGCTGCCCCTCTCCGTGCCGATCGCCATCACGGTGTATCCGTGCAGGCGTCCCAAGCCGCTGATCACCGCGAGATCCTCCGCGTAGCAGCGGTCGCCCGCCAACGGCGTGAACTCGGCGAGCAACCCTTTGATGTAGTCGGAGGCATGCGGCCGATCGGGATGGCGCGCTACCTGCACCTTCTGCCACGGAGTCAGCTTGCCATAGGTCTGGCGCAGCAAGCGCTCCGCCTTGCCCTGGAGACGCGCCACCTCTTCGGCGATGTTGATTTCATCGTCATCGGCCAGGTGCTTAAGCTCCTCGACCTTGCCTTCGAGCGCGGCGATCGGCTTTTCGAAGTCGAGGTAATTGCGCATGGCTCTAGCGCTCACTATCGCGCGCGCCGATCTGCTCGGACTTGCGCAGCAGGTTTTGCGCCTGCCGTATCGAGGCGTTGTCGATCATCCGGCCATCCAGGGCGACGGCGCCCCGGCCGTGCTGCCGCGCCTCTTCCATCGCCGCGACAATGCGATTGGCTTGGTTCAGATCGTCCTGCGACGGCGCGAAAACGTCGTTGGCGGTGGCGATCTGTGACGGATGGATCGCCCACTTGCCGTCGCAGCCCAGTGCCGCCGCGCGCTTGGCTTGGGCGCGATACCCGTCGCCGTCGCCGTCGTCGATATCGCCGAACGGGCCATCGACCGGGCGCAAGCCATTGGCGCGCGCCGCGACCACGATCCGCGCCAAGGCGTAATGCCACACGTCGCCCTGGTGGTAGGCGCGCTCACCTTCGGCATCGGCATCGCACAGCACGCCATGGTCGGGGCTGGCCGCGCCGATACGCGTCGTTCGCGCGCCCGTGGATGCGGCGTAGTCCGCGACACCGAAATGCAGCGATTCATTTCGCGGGCTGGCGCCGGCGATGGCGTCGACATTGGCCATACCCAGGGCGGATTCGATGATCAGTTCAAATCCGACACGCTGCCGCCGTCCGACGGCGGTCTCCAGTTGCGTCGCCAGCATGTCCACGGCGTAGACGGCGGCGGCGGTACCGACCATCGGCACCATGATCAGGTCAAGCCGCTCCCCGCCGTGCTCTATGACATCGACCATATCGCGGTACAGATAGTGCGTGTCGAGGCCATTGATGCGAAGCGAGATCGCTTTTTCCCCCCAGTCGAGATCGCGTAGGGCGGCGATCACATTTCGCCGCGCCGTGTCTTTCTGCTCCGGCGCAACCGAATCCTCCAGATCGAGGAAGACGACATCGGCCGCCGACCGGGCGGCCTTCTCGAACAACTCCGGCCGACTGCCCGGCACCGCCAGCTCGCTGCGGTTCAGGCGCGGCGTAGCCAGTTCGATGGCGGTGAAACTCATGGGAGATCGCGCAGGCGCATCATTTTCAATCGTGGCTACGTCGGCGGGCCAGCGGATGCCGCTCGTACACTGTACGCTGCAACCGGTCGCCCGCTACATGGGTATAGATCTGCGTGGTCGCGATATCGGCGTGGCCCAGCATCTGCTGCAGGGACCGCAGGTCCGCGCCGTGGTCGAGCAGGTGCGTGGCGAAGGCGTGGCGCAAGACGTGAGGACTGACGCGCTCGGGCGCAATGCCGACCGAGCACGCGGCCGCCTTCAACTGCTGTGCAAATCGTTGGCGGGTGAGATGGCCGCCCTTGGCGCGGCTGGGGAACAACCATGGCGATGATGACCCGACGGCAAGCAGAGACGATCTGACGGCGAGGTAGGCCCGCACCGCGCGGCGCGCCGCCCCACCAAGCGGTACTAACCGTTCGCGCCCGCCTTTTCCGACCACAAGCAAGACCTGCGGATCGCGGGCCACCGCGGCCAGGGGCAGGCCGACGAGTTCCGATACGCGCAGCCCGGTGGCATAGAGCAGCTCCAACAATGCCGTCATGCGCACGCCCTTGGCGCCCGGCAGCTTGGCCGCCGCATCCAGCAACGCACCAATCTCCGCCTCGCTGAGCACCTTTGGCAGGCGGCGGCCAAGGCGCGGTCTGTCGATCGCCTCGGCCGGATCATCGCCGCGAATGCCGTCGGCGAGCAGGAACCGGTAAAGCTGGCGCAACGCCGACAGGCGACGCGCGGCCGTGCGCGCCGTAACCCCTCGGCGCTCGAGCCCCTGCATGTAGGCGCGGAGCGCCGTGCTGTCAGCGGCGGCGAGGCCGCCACCGCTATGGGCCAGGAAAGCTTGGCAATCGCCCAGGTCGGAGCGGTAGGCGGCCACGGTATTGAGGGCCGCGCCGCGTTCGGCGATCAGCATCTCCAGAAATCGTTCCAGAAGTCGGCCGTCGATGTCGGCGGCCCTGTTCGGGACGCTCACAGTCCGGCGGCAAGCAGCGCCTCGAGCGCCAGCGCGCGCGCCTCCGACTGCAGACCCACCCGGGTCAGGCTCGCCACCACCTGATGCAGCACGATCGGGTGTATGCCAGAGGGCCCCTCGTCGCCGAGTATTACCAACGCCCGCAATACGGTCTCGCCGACGCGATCCTGGCCGGCGGCGCGCGCCAAGCCGAACCACATATCGGCCACCGGAAGCATCGCCGTCTGGGGCTGCGGCTCGGCATCGGCCATCGCCAACAAGTCGCCTTCGCCTAGCGGCTCGTCGAGGGCCGTAAGCACGCTCAACAGCGATGCCGCGCGGTCGGCGGCGGTCTCCGGCGAACGGGATTCCTGCACCGCCCGCCAATCGGCCAGGCTGTTCGGCTGCCAGCGCAAGCCGCGGCCGATCGACACGACCGCCGGTCCGGCGCCGGCAGCGGCGATCCGGTCCAGCCCACTGCCGCCGTCGCCGAGTGCCACACGCAAGAGCGGCCACAACGCAGCTCGGTTTTGTGCCGTTTCGCCGCCCAGTGACGGGTTCAGCGTGCGATACCACTCGACCGCCCCTTCCCCGTCGCCGGCGCCCAGCAGAATCCGTGCCGCGATCGGCGCAAACCAAGCCAACTCCACGACTTGGCCGGCGGGTGTGAGCAGCGGTGCAATCAGCCGCGCGGCAAGCACGCCGTCGCCCTGTGCGCGCGCCAACTCGACAAGATGGCGCAAGACCTCGGCGCGTGCCGCCGGGATCGTCTGCGCCTGTGCCTCCAGATACAGCAGCGCCAGGGCGCGCGGCCCGCCGATCGCGGTCGCCGCCGTCAACGGATTGGCGCGCTCGTCGTCGGTGAAGGCCACCGCCTGGTAAAGCGCCGGCAGGGCCTGCGGGTCCAACGCGCCCAATGTCGCTGCGTCATGCGCGGCCGCCAGCCGCGCATCCGCGTCCGCGGTCGCTGCACCGGAAACGACCCGCGCCAGGGCCGGCTCCAAGGCCGCGTCAACACCGTTGGCGGCCTGTCCGTCGGTGGCCTGTCCGTCGGTGGCCTGCAACAACGCAAAGTTCACAGCCGTCAGATGCAGCGGGTCGGGCGCCGGCGCATCCATGCCCGCGACCCGCTCCACCAGCGCCTGGAAGGTCGGATCGACGGCGCCGTCCTGCTCGCGCAGCAAGTTCAGGCCGAATAGCGCTTCATTGCGCTGCCCCGCCAGGGCTTGGCAGGCGATCAACACTTGCTGCCAAAACGTGTCCGCCTGCGCAGTGCCGCGGCCGCGAATGATATTGCAGGCGCTGGCCGGGTCGCCACCCAGGAAATGCAGGCGTACGGCCGATTCGGCCAGCAACGGGTCGTCGCTGGCCGGCGCCCGCGCCAATAACTCCTGAGCCCCGTCGAGCTCGCCCATCGCCAGCAGCCGTTCGATGCGTATCGCGACCAGCGACCCCGTGCCCTCGACACCGGAAGGCGGTTCGGCCGCGGTGAGCAGCAGCCGCCGCGCCAGCGCCTGCATCGCCGGGCTGCGCATGCGCGCAGGCAGACGCGGCAGCAGCGTCTCAACGATCGGCTGCGACGTGCCACGCCACAAATCGAGGCCGAATTGCGTGCGGTCGATGTCGGGCAGTCCGATCGCCTGGCGGCTGATGTCACCCAAACGCTCGACGCGAACGCCCCCCGCCGGAAGCTCATCCGCCGGCGCCGCCGCAGCGCGATCGCGCGCCTGATGCAGCGGCGTCGGCGCCAATGGCTGCGGTGCCGGCAAGGCTTCGGGCGCTTGCGCCCGTGCGCCGGCGCCGACGAACAGCGCGATCACGCAGGACGCGACGGCGCTGAGAACTCGAGGGTTAGCGCGCAAAACGATCATTCGGGATGATTTGCTCTACCGGATGTGTCGGGGGCGGTATGTCCCACGCCGCCAGGAATGCGATGCCGCCGCCGACGGCGATAAGGATGAGAATGAGCAAGGACTTGACGACGGCATTCATAGGATCGAGCCCGGTCCCCGTGGCGTCGATACGCGGCAGCGCGCGAGGCGGCAATGCGACTCGCCGGTCCCACATATGCTAGGCTTGAAAAAATGGCAACTTAACGGCGTTGTGTAAACAAGCCGTCAACGCCCACGCATGAGGATGCCTGCCGCGATCGCCAGATGACCGATCTGCCCCACGCACCGCCCGAGCCTGTGCGATTGCATGTTCCCCGAACGATCGTCCTGGTCGGCCTGATGGGCGCTGGGAAGTCCGCCCTCGGGCGCAGGCTGGCCGCATTGCTGGAGCTACTCTTCGTGGATGCGGATACGGAGATCGAAGTGGCCGCGGGCTGCAGCATTGCCGAGATATTCGAACGCCACGGCGAGCCCGCCTTTCGCGACGGTGAGCGCCGCGTTATCGAACGCTTGCTGAAGGACAAGGTGTGCGTTCTATCGACCGGCGGCGGCGCATTCATGGACTCTCGCACCCGGCAACTCGTCGCAGAACGAGGGATTTCGATCTGGCTGCGTGCCGGTCTGGACGTCTTGTTGTCTCGCACCGCGCGGCGCAATGACCGCCCATTGCTGAACAACGGCGATCCACGGGGCACGTTGATGCGTCTGATGAAAGAGCGCCACCCGATCTATGCGGAAGCCGACATCACGGTCGATAGCGCCGACTCGGGATTGGAGGAGACGACGCGCCGCGTGGTTGAGGCGTTGCAGCGGTATCTGAGCGAGAGCCGAGTGTGAGCGAACTCGTTCGGGTCGAGTTGGGGACGCGCAGCTACGCAATCCATATAGCGCCGGGTCTCATCGCGCAGGCGGGCGAGCTGATGAAACCGCTACTGCGAGCGCCGCGCACGTTCATTGTCACCGACGGAACCGTCGCGCCACTGTATCTGCAAGATCTGCAAGCTTCACTCGATCAGACCAATATTAGCCATGACGTGCTCACGGTGCCGGCGGGGGAAGGATCCAAGTCTTTCGCCACGTTCGAGAAAGTCGTCGAATCGCTGCTGGAGAACAAGGTCGAGCGCACAACCACGCTCATCGCCCTGGGCGGCGGTGTAATCGGCGATCTGTGCGGATTTGCGGCGGCAGTGGCGTTGCGCGGTATTGATTTCGTTCAGATCCCGACGACCCTGCTGGCGCAGGTTGACAGTGCGGTCGGCGGCAAGACCGGCATCAACACCCGCCACGGGAAGAACCTGGTCGGCAGCTTTCACCAACCGAGGCTGGTGCTGTGCGATGTGGACACGCTGGCGACCCTTCCGCGGCGCCAACTCCTCGCCGGCTATGCCGAGGTGGTCAAATACGGCTTGATCAACGACGCGGCCTTTTTCGGTTGGCTGGAAGAAAATGGCGCCAATCTGCTCGCCGGCGATATGCAATCGCTAGGCACGGCCGTCGCCCATTGTTGCCGCGCCAAGGCGGTAATCGTCGGTGCCGACGAACGTGAGTCGGGCGAACGCGCGCTGCTCAATCTCGGCCACACCTTCGCTCACGCGCTCGAGGCCGAGGCCGGCTACGGTGATCGATTGCTGCACGGCGAGGCCGTGGCCATCGGTCTGTGTTGGGCGTTCGACCTGTCGGCGCGGCTTGGGCTGTGCCCGGCGGCAGACGCGTCGCGTGTGCGCGCCCACCTGGCGTCGGTCGGCCTGCCGCAGCGCCCGCCGATATGCGCCGATCTGACCTGGTCCACCGCGCGGTTGATGGCACACATGCAGCGTGACAAGAAGGTGCACGCCGGCCGCCCGACATTTGTCTTGGCGCGCAGCATCGGCCAAGCCTTCCTCACCGACGACGTGCCAGTAACGGCGCTGTCGGATGTCCCGACCGCCGCGCTCGATGCCGACTGAAGCAACTATTAGCAAAGACCAGCAACACATGACCGACCGTGACCTGCTGACGATGGGGACGATCGCCGTTCTGCTCGCCCTGTCCGCATTCTTCTCCGGCTCCGAAACCGCGCTCACCGCTGCGTCGCGACCGCGCATGTTCCATTTGGAGCGCAAGGGTAACCGCCACGCCGGGAAGGTCAATCGACTGCGGGCACAGCAGGAGCGGCTGATCGGCGCCATCCTGCTGGGCAACAATCTGGTGAATATTCTGGCTTCGGCCCTGGCCACCAGCGTTCTGATCGGCATGCTCGGCGAGGCCGGCGTCGTCTATGCCACGCTCGGCATGACCCTGCTGGTCCTGATCTTGGGCGAAATCCTGCCCAAGACCTACGCCATCAACAATCCGGACCGCATGGCCCTGGCGGTCGCTCCGGCGGTCGCCGGTTTGGTGGCGGCGCTGGCGCCGGCGACGCTGGCGCTGCAACACATCGCGCGCGGGCTGCTGCGCCTGTTCGGGGCCGAGACCCGTGGACGGGGCGGCGCGGCTGCATTGGAAGAGGAGCTGCGCTGCGTCATCGAAATGCACAGCAGTGCAGCGACCGAGGCGCGCCGCGAAGGCATGATGTTGCGCAGCATCCTGGATTTGGCCGAGGTCGAAGTCGGCGAAATCATGGTCCACCGCAAGAGTGCGCAACTTATCGACGCCGACGATCCACCGGAAAAGATCGTCGAAGAGGCACTGTCCAGCCCCTATACGCGACTACCACTGTACCGCGACGATCCGGACAACATCGTCGGCGTGGTCCATGCCAAGGCGTTGTTGCGGGCGGTTCAGGCCGCCGGCGGGCGCCGGGACTCGCTGGATATCGAATCGATCGCCGCCGTGCCGTGGTTCATTCCCGATTCGACCAGCCTGCTCAACCAGCTTGGCGCCTTTCGCCGTCGCCACGAGCACTTTGCCATCGTCGTCGACGAGTACGGCGCCATGATGGGCGTGGTAACGCTCGAGGACATCCTGGAGGAGATCGTCGGCGAGATCGCCGATGAGCACGATGTACCCGTCGCCGGCGTGCGCCCGCAGCGCGACGGCTCGATCGTCGTGGAGGGCACGGTGACGCTGCGCGACCTCAACCGCCAGTTCGACTGGGCGTTGCCCGACGAAGAGGCCTCGACCGTCGCCGGCCTGGTACTGCACGAGGCGCGGGTAATCCCCGATGTCGGGCAGGTGTTCGAATTCTATGGCTTCCGCTTCGAGGTGATACGCCGGACGCGCAACCAGATCGTGTCGCTGCGCGTCACCCCACCCGAGGCCGTGGCCAAGCGCAAGAGCGCGGCGGTGCCTTGACCGGCGCGGCGGCAGGTCCACATTTCGAGGCACCTCCCCAGGTATTAGGGCACTCACATGCCGCTGACCGATGCGCAGCCGCGCGAGCCGATTCACGACCGCCACGTGCGCTGCCGAGGATATCTGCGTGCCGATGGCCTGTGGGACATCGAAGGCCATCTGAGCGATACCAAGAGCTACGCGTTCGCCAACCAACATCGCGGCGAGGTCAAGGCCGGCGAGCCGGTGCACGACATGTCGCTGCGCCTGACGATCGATGACGATTTCGTCATCCGCGAAGTCGAAGCGGTGACCGACTTCGCGCCGTTTCGCGTCTGCCCGGCCGTCACGCCCAATTTCCAGCGTCTGGTGGGCGTGAAGATCGCCGCCGGCTTTCGCCGCGAGATCGCACGCCGCCTGGGCGGCGTCGAGGGCTGCACCCATCTGGTCGAGCTGCTCGGCCCGATGGCGACCACGGCGTTCCAGACGATCCGCCCTTACCGGCGCCGCAAATCGGGACGTGAGCCGCGGACCGAGAGCCCTGGATTCCTAGACAGCTGTCACGCCCTGCGGCGAGACGGTGACACAGTCAAGGCCCACTGGCCGGAATACTACTCCGGCGACTGAAGGGAATCCACGCCGTTGCCGGGTTTGATCCGGGTCTGAAAGTATTTCGCGATGAAAACCCGAATAGCCGCGGTTCGAGTCATGCTTTCACAATCGCGGTCAACGGCAGTGCAGATGTCGTCGACCTTACGCCCTTCACGCAGCGCAATTTCCGACAGCCCGTCCCAGAACTCAGGCTCCAGGCGAATACTCGTGCGCAGATCGCCTACCGATATGTTTCGATTTATCAGCATTTCCCTCTTTCCTTGCTCCTTGCACCAAAGACACGCCCCGACATCGGTGGGCGGGGCGCGCCCCCGGCTCGGATCGAGATCGGTTCTACCTTGAAGCGGTGTTTATAACACAGGTTGGACCGGCGCGAACGGCTAATCGCGGCTTGCCTCCTCTTCCGGCGTGAGTGCACGCAATTGCAGCGCATGTACCTGATCAACGAGCAAATCGCCCAGAATGTCGTAGACGAGCCGATGCCGCGCCACCTTCGTGATGCCCTCAAAGGCAGCGGATACGATCTCGACGCGGAAGTGGGTCTGCCCACCTGGCTGCGCGCCGGCGTGGCCGGCATGCAGGTGGGAGTCGTCATCGACGCGCAATCGCTGCGGCGCCAACTTGTCCTTGAGCCGATCTCCGATGGTGTCCGCGACCCGCATGGCAACATCCTTAACGCGATCCCAACCCACACATTTCGATCGCGCGCCGGGCGGCGTCAAGCGCCGACGCACGTTGGCCGTGGTTTCGCACCGCTTACAGTTGCAACAGCAGGGCGCGATTTCCATACTCTAGTCATGGCCGTGCGCCGTCATAGCCGACGTGCTTTCGAGCCCGATCTGGTTCGCAGAACCATCGAGTCGATGGTGCGCGGCTGCGACCACCCCGACTGCGAGCGGCTGGGCGTTCACCCGGCGCCGCGCGGGCGCAACCAGTTGCGCGACTACTTGTGGTTCTGTGTGGAGCATGTGCGCGCCTACAACGCGTCTTGGAACTACTACGCAGGCATGTCCGAAGACGAGATCGAAGCCGAGATTCGCAAGGATACCGTGTGGCAAAGGCCGACATGGCGCTGGGGTGCGCGTCGCTTCGAAAATCTGCGTGATCCGTTCGACGTATTGGGCGATGACGGTGCGCCGAATACGGGCAACAAGGCAGACACGGCGCCGCGTCTGCCGCCGGAGGTCGTCGAGGCGTTTGCGATCTTCGGGTTCGAAGCCCCGGTCGCCACGGTCGAGTTGAAGGCGCGATACAAGGAACTGGTCAAGCTGCACCACCCCGACGCCAATGGCGGTGACAAGGCCGCGGAAGAGAAGCTGAAGACGATCAACATTGCCTATTCGACGCTCAAGGGAATGCTCCTGACCTGACATCGGCATAGCGGGCGCGTGGCGCGGAGGCCGATCACATTACAACCATGATCGAAATGAAGCAGAAGCGATGACCGAGACATTGACCGACCCGATTGAACACCCGCTGGAAGAGCCGGACATCAAGCTGTCGGTGCGCCAGACATTCGGCATCGACACCGACATGCATGTGCCTGCCTTTTCCCGCACCAGCGCCAACGTGCCGGATCTCGATGAGGCCTATCGGTTCAATCGCGGCCCAACCTTGGCGATCCTAGCCGGATTCGCGCACAACCGGCGGGTCATGATCCAGGGCTATCACGGCACCGGCAAGTCGACGCACATCGAACAGGTCGCGACGCGGCTCAACTGGCCGTGTATTCGCGTCAATCTCGACAGCCACATCAGCCGCATCGACCTGATCGGCAAGGACGCCATCGTGTTGCGTGGCGGCCAGCAGGTCACAGAGTTCCGCCAGGGCCTGTTGCCGTGGGCATTGCAGCATCCGTGCGCGCTGGTGTTCGACGAGTACGATGCCGGGCGGCCGGACGTGATGTTCGTCATCCAACGCGTGCTCGAGGTTGACGGCAAGCTGACCCTGCTCGATCAGAACCGGGTGGTGCGCCCGCACAAGTGCTTTCGCCTGTTCGCCACCACCAACACCGTCGGACTGGGCGACACCACCGGCCTCTATCACGGCACACAGCAGATCAATCAGGGCCAGATGGACCGCTGGTCCATCGTCTCGACGCTGAATTATCTGCCGCACGAGGAAGAAGTGGAGATCGTCGTGGCCAAGTGCCCGGACTACGCTGACGACGACGGCCGGCGCGCGGTCTCGGCCATGGTCGCTGTGGCCGACCTCACCCGCAGCGGCTTTCTGGCCGGCGATATCTCGACCGTCATGTCGCCGCGGACGGTGATCAACTGGGCCGAGAATGCACGCATCTTCGGTTCCGTCGCCGAAGGCTTCGCCACCACGTTCCTCAATCGTTGCGACGAGGTCGAGCGCTCGACGGTCGCCGAGTACTACCAACGCTGTTTCGGCACCGAGCTCGACGATAGCGTCGTCGCGGCCGCGCACGCCTAGCAAGGCCCATACGGGACGCCCCGGAACCATGGCGCTCGGCAACGGCGAGAGCGCCATTGACGAGTTTCGCCGCATCACCGCGGCGACAATGCGGGCTATTGCGCGACGATCCGACCTGAACGTCACGTTCACGGCCGAGCCGCCCGGCTTCCGCGACGGTGAGGCGAGACTACCGCTTCCCAGCCGCGACCTGCCGCAGAGCGAGACCAGCATCGTGCGCGGCGAAGCGGATGCGGTGGCGCTGCGGCTGCGCCATCACGATCCGGCGCTCCACGCGCGGCGACGACCGGCACTGGCGCAGGCACGGGCGCTGTATGACGCCGTCGAGCAAGCACGTGTCGAGGCCCTGGGCGCGCGCCACATGGCCGGGGTCGCGCAAAACCTGGACGCGGCGCTGAGCGAGCGCTGCCGTGCACGCGGCTTCGCCCAGGTGGCGACGCGCGACCAGGCGCCGATGTCGGAGGCGGTGGCGCTGCTCGCGCGCGAAGCGCTGACCGGCGAGCCACCACCACGGGTCGCCCGGCGGGTCGCCGATCTGTGGCGACCGTGGACCGAGGCGAAAGTTGGCCACGACTTGGCCGCGCTGCGCAGCCAAATCGATGACCAGGAAGCCTTCGCCCATGCATTGCGCCGCATTATCGGCGACCTGGGCCTCGGCGACGACGACGATGCCGGCGCCCAAGATGACGAGGCCGCCGAGGGCGATAGCGACACCGATGGCGGAGACGGCACCGAACACGGCGACAATGCGAGCTCAGCCGAAACCGGCCCGTTCGATGCCACCGGCGGCGCCGATGGCGACTCGGTCGAGCCCGACGATACCGACGGGCAGGCCAGCGACGGCGACCTGGTGCCCGCCATGGGCGACGACGAAATCGACGCCGCCGGCCGCTCGCCGCTGGTCAGCCCCGCAGGCAGCAATCAGCCGCGCGAGCCGGCATACCGGGCCTACACGCGCGCCTTCGACGAGATCGTCGAGGCGCCGGAGTTGTGCGACGCTGCCGAGTTGGCACGCTTGCGCCAACAGTTGGACGGCCAGCTCAGCCATCTGCAGAGCGTCATCACGCGGCTGGCCAACCGCCTGCAGCGGCGCCTGTTGGCGCGCCAGTCACGGGCCTGGCAATTCGATCTGGAGGAGGGGCTGCTCGACACCGCGCGGCTTGCCCGCGTGGTGGTCAATCCGACGCATTCGCTGAGCTACAAGCGCGAATCCGACACCGATTTCCGTGACACCGTGGTCACGCTGTTGATCGACAACTCCGGCTCCATGCGCGGCCGGCCGATAACGGTAGCGGCGATGAGCGCCGATATCCTGGCCCGCACACTCGAACGCTGCGGCGTGAAGGTGGAGATCCTCGGCTTCACGACGCGCGCTTGGAAGGGCGGTCAGTCTCGCGAAAAGTGGCTCACCAGCGGCAAGCCGGCCAATCCGGGCCGCCTCAACGATCTGCGTCACGTGATCTACAAGCCCGCCGACGCGCCGTGGCGGCGCGCCCGCAAATCGCTCGGCCTGATGCTGCGCGAAGGCCTGTTGAAGGAGAATATCGACGGCGAGGCGCTGCTATGGGCGCATGAGCGCCTGCTGGCCCGCGCCGAGCAGCGGCGCATCTTGATGGTCATCTCCGACGGCGCGCCGGTGGATGATTCCACATTGTCCGTCAATCCGGGAAACTACCTGGAGCGCCACCTGCGCGAGGTCATCGACTGGATCGAGACCGCATCGCCGGTCGAATTGCTGGCAATCGGCATCGGTCACGACGTCACTCGCTACTATCGGCGCGCGGTGACGCTCATCGACGCCGAACAGCTCGGCGGTGTCATGCTGCATCAGCTGGCTGACATGTTCGACGAGCCGCAGGACCGTAATAGCGGGCTAGCCCGGCGCGGCCGGCGCAGAGGAGCATCGAGCTAGCCTCGATTTGCCGGAGAATTATGATCGACGGCCGGTTGCCCTCCTGGCGTGCTCCTCGCCCGATTCGGGTTCGCCGCGTACGTATCCCGTGGGTTTGTTACATGTCAATGCCGCCGCGTGAAACGATGGCGGAATGGCGGGGGGGGAGACGACGAGGAAGGATAGATGTTGCTCGCGCGCTTGCTCAAGCGGGCAATCCGTACCGGTGACCTTGAGCTGATCGATGCGTGTGGCAGGCGCTACCGCTTCGGCGACCGCACGGCTCCGCACGTATGCGTAGCCCTGCATCAGCGGCGCCTGCACGGCGCGCTGGCGCTGCGGCCGACGTTGCGAATCGGCGAAGCCTACATGGACGGCACGCTGACGATCGAGAAAGGCGATCTGCGCGGCTTTCTGACCATCGTCGGCAAAAACATGCCCGCCATCGAGGCCACGCTGCCGGTGCGCTGGCAACTGCGTGTCGACCGTTTGCTGAGGCGGTTCGAACAGGCCAATCCGATCGGCGCCGCGCAGCGCCACGTTGCCCACCACTACGATCTCTCCGACGAATTCTACGCCTTGTTCCTCGCGAGCCTATCCGCTTGACGCATACACGCGCACTAGGGATAGGTTGTGTGCGTACAACGGATAGTGGGTCATGGACGTTCTCGACCGCACCGACCTGCCCTTCCCGCAATCCCTCCCCGAGTTTCAGCGACTTTTCTCCGACGATGCGGCGTGCGCCGCCTACCTGGAAAGGGCTCGCTGGGGTGACGGGTTCGCCTGCCCGCGCTGCGGCGTCGTGGGTGAACCTTTCCGCATCGCCACGCGGCCTGGCGTCCTGACCTGTCGCGCTTGCCGCCGCCAGACGGGATTGACCGTCGGCACGGTCATGGAGCGCAGCCACACGCCTTTGAGCACGTGGTTTTGGGCCGCCTATCTGGTCGCCAGCCAGACGCCGGGCATGTCGGCGGTGCAGTTTCAGCGGCAGCTTGGGCTGACGCGGTACGAAACCGCCTTCGGCATCCTGCATAAGCTCCGCGCGGGTATGGTGCGGCCCGATCAGGATCGGATCGGTGCCAGGGCAGGAGAGCATGTCGAGGTGGACGAAACCTATGTTGGAGGCCGGATGCGTGGTGAAGGCCGAGGCGTTCACCACAAGACGCTGGTGGCTGCTGCCGTCGAAGTCAGCCACAGGGAGCCCGGCACCGCGCAGGACAAGCGGAAGGATGGCCGCTACGCCGGGCGTGTGCGGCTGTCGTCGCTGCCGACCGCAGCGCCGATTCGCTATGTGGCTTCGTCGAGAACGCCGTTATGCCGGGGTCGCTGATCGTCACCGACGATTGGAGTGGCTATGGCAGCTTGCGGACACGCGGCTATGATCACCACGCCATTGCCGAATGCGGCGACCCCGAGGTGGCCGAAGAGTTCATGCCGATCATCCACCTCGTCTTCAGCAACCTGAAGAATTGGCTCAGTGGCATCCACCATGGCGTGAGCGCAAAGCATCTACAAGCCTACCTCAATGAGTTCACGTTCCGCTTCAACAGGCGGTTTTACCCGTTCAACGCCTTCCGCTCATTGCTCGGAATCGCAGGAGAGGCCGAGGCTCCAACCTACGCCGAGCTATATTCCGGCGAGTGGAAGCACCTACATGTAGTGGGTGTACAAATTAACCGGATAGGCACGGTTCCTCGATCGTGACCGGCACTATTCGTGCGCTTACTTCCTCCCCGGCACACAGTCGCTGGAACAGGCGCAAAGCAACAAACTCCGCCACATCGCCGCCAAGCTAGTGCTCGATCGGCCGGGACTGCGTGTGCTCGATATCGGATCGGGCTGGGGCGGGTTGGCGCTCTATCTGGCGCGCGAGGCCGGCGCCGACGTCACTGGCGTGACGCTTTCCACCAGTCAGCACCAACATGCCCAAGACCAGGCGCGCAAATCGGGCCTGGCAAGCCATGTGCGCTTCCACTTGTGCGACTACCGCCAGGACCAGCAGTCCTACGACCGCATCGTTTCGGTGGGCATGTTCGAGCACGTCGGCGCCCGCCACTTTGACGAGTTCTTCGCCAAGGTGCGTTCGCTGCTCAATGAGGACGGTGTGTGCCTGCTGCACGCGATCGGCCGCATGACCCCGCCCGGTTCGACCAACCCATGGGTGCGAAAGTACATATTTCCGGGCGGCTACGTACCGGCGTTGTCGGAGGTGCTGGCAGCGATCGAGCGGGCGGGCCTGTGGGTCACCGATGTCGAGATCCTGCGCCAGCACTACGCCGACACGTTGCACGCCTGGCATGAAAGATTTCAAGCCAACCGGGAGCAGGTGCGGCGGTTGTTTGACGAGCGATTCTGTCGCATGTGGGAATTCTACCTGGTGGGCTCCGAAGTCGCTTTCCGCCACATGGACCTGATGGTGTTTCAGATTCAACTGACACGCCGCCGCGATGCGGTGCCGTTGACGCGCGACTACGTCATCGAATGGGAACGCGACGCCCGGTTGGGGTCGACGGCGGCCGCCGAATAAATAACCGCGGGCGCGCGCGAGCGCCGCCAACGAGTCGCGCGATGTCAACCGTTTGCATTGTTTTGCTGTCCACAGAATTGCGTTACACGTGGATGTAATCGTTCGGCGCCATCGTTACATTGCGGTGACATGGCCAGCGCGACATCAAACTGGATCGACGAAACGACGGCGGAGCGTAGCAACGCTTCGCCCTTGCGCACGCCGCCGCACAATGACGAGGCCGAAATGGCGCTGCTCGGCGCCATACTCGCCAACAACCAGCAGTTTGAGCGCGTCAGCGAATATCTGCGCGGCACGCATTTCGCAGATGCCGATCTCGGGCGCATCTATGACGCCTGCGGCAAGCTGATCGAGCGCGGTCAGATCGCCGACTCCGTGACGCTGAAGAACTGGTTCGAACAGGACGGCGACATGGACGACGTGTTCGGCCGCCGGTTCCTGGCGCGGCTCGAAGGCGCCGTTCCGTTGGTGGGCGCGGCGCCGCACTACGCCAAGGAAATCTACGACTGCTATCTGCGCCGCGAACTAGTCGTGCTGGGCGAGGATGTGGTCGACCGCGCCTTCGACCACGACCAGGACAATCCCGCGGCGCGTCAGATCGAATTGGCCGAGGAGACGCTGTTCAACCTGGCCGAACGCGGCGCGATCGACGGCGGCTTCCGCGATTTCAAATCGGCACTGACCAGCGCCATGCAAATGGCGGAGGCCGCGTATCGGCGCGACCGGCCGCTGGTCGGCGTGCCGTCGGGGTTCCGCGACCTGGACGAAATGCTCGGCGGACTGCACCCTTCGGACTTGATCATCGTCGCCGGCCGGCCGTCGATGGGCAAGACGGCGTTCGCCACGAACATTGCCTACAACGCGGCGTGCGGATGGCCCGAGGACGATGCGGACGGCAACAAGATCATTCGACGCCAACCGGTGGGATTCTTCTCGCTGGAAATGTCGGCCGAGCAACTGGCGACGCGCATCTTGTCGGAGCAGACCGAGGTCCGCTCCGACGCGATTCGCCGCGGCGCCATCACCGAAGCCGACTACGAGCGCATCTTTCGCGCCTGCCAAACGCTGCAGGACAGCACGTTGTTCATCGACGACACGCCGGCGCTCACCGTATCGGCACTGCGCACGCGCGCGCGCAGGCTGAAGCGCCAGCACGGTCTGGGCCTGATCGTGGTCGACTACTTGCAGCTGCTGCACGGCTCGCCGCAGGCGCGCCACGAAAACCGCGTCCAGGAAGTCTCCGACATCACCCGTGGGCTGAAGGCCCTGGCCAAGGAACTCAACGTGCCTGTCATGGCGCTCAGCCAGCTGTCGCGTGCCGTCGAGCAGCGCGACGACAAGCGGCCCCAGCTTGCCGACCTGCGCGAATCGGGATCGATCGAGCAGGACGCCGATGTGGTCATGTTCCTCTACCGCGAGGAGTACTACCTTTCGCGCGAGGATCCGGACCAGAAAGATCATGAGAGCGATGAGCGCTACGCCAAGCGCACCGAGCGGTTGGAACGCGTGCGCAATCTGGCCGACGTCATGATCGCAAAGCAACGCCATGGCCCAATCGGCACCGTGAAGCTGCACTTCAACGGCCAGTACACGCGGTTTGGCGACCATATCGACGACAGCCGCCTGCCCAGCCAGCCCTATTGAGAATGAAGCCTTCGGCGCCGCCCACCGCCGGCGCGGTTCTGACCATTGACCTGGCCGCGATCGCGGCCAACTACCGTGCCCTGTGCGCCGCCGCGCCCGGCGCCGACGTTGCCGCGGTCGTCAAGGCCGACGCCTATGGGCTGGGCGCCGAACGTGTGGCGCCGGTGCTGTGGCGGGCCGGCTGCCGCACCTTCTTCGTCGCACTGCCCGACGAGGCGGTGGCGCTGCGCGCTGTCCTGCCGGCCGAGGCGACCATCGCGGTGCTATCAGGCCCTATGCCGGGCACCGAAGACGTACTCGTCGGGCATCGCCTGGCGCCGGTGCTTAACGATCTGGCGCAGATCGAGGCGTGGCGCGCCGTGCAGTCGCGGGCCGGTCCGGCGATCCTGCATATCGACACCGGCATGAACCGGCTGGGCTTGTCCCCGGCTGACTTGCAGGTGCTGATCGACGAACCGACACGCCTGGATGGCGTCGGGATGAGCCATGTGATGAGCCATCTCGCCTGCGCCGAGGAGCCGGATAATCCCATGAACGCGGCGCAGCTGACGGCGTTCCGCGCCGCGCTGCAGTCCCTTGGACCGCAGATCGGTGGTGCCAGGGCCAGTCTGGTCAACTCGGCCGGCATCTTCATCGGCCCCGACTATCACTTCGCGCTGGCCCGTCTGGGGATCGCGCTGTATGGCGGAAATGTACGCGTCGCCCCGCCCGGCAAAATTCGCCAAGTTGTTCATTTACATGCCAGAATCTTGCAGGTCCGCGACATTGACAGGCCCATGAGCGTTGGCTACTGTGCCGCCCACCGGGCGGGGGGGCCGACGCGCGTCGGGACGGTGGCAATGGGGTATGCAGACGGTTACCCTCGCTCGCTGAGCAATCGCGGGCGAGCATTCGTCGGAGATAAGCCCGTACCGGTAGTCGGACGCATTTCAATGGATCTGATCACGCTCGACGTGAGCGAGGCGGCACCGTCACGCATCCACCCGGGCGCATGGGTAGAGATGATCGGCGAGCACCTGCCGGTCGATGATGTCGCCGCCGCGGCGGGCACCATCGGCTACGAGATCCTGACCGCTTTGGGCCGCCGCTACCACCGCGCCTACGTCGGCGGAGAGGACTAGGCTTTTGCCGATATTTGCAGCCATCGGCCGCGCCAGCCTCAACCTGTTCGCGGTTGTCGGTCGCATCACGATGTTCACCGGCAGCGGCGTCTCGCACAGCGTCACGCCGCCCTTCTTCCCGCGGCTGGTGCTCCGTCAAATGGTCGAGATCGGCTACTACTCGCTGCCGGTCGTCGGCATGACGGCGATTTTCACCGGCATGGTACTGGCGCTGCAGAGCTACACCGGATTTGCCCGCTTCTCGGCCGAGAGCGCGGTGCCGAACATCGTCGTCATCTCCATGACCCGCGAATTGGGCCCGGTATTGGCTGGGCTTATCGTCGCCGGCCGCGTCGGCGCCGCGATAGCCGCCGAGATCGGCACCATGCGCGTCACCGAACAGATCGACGCGCTGACCACGCTGTCGACCAACCCGTTCAAGTATCTGGTGGCGCCGCGGCTGATCGCCGGCCTGACCATGTTGCCGATCCTGGTGCTGGTCGCCGACATCATTGGCGTCTTTGGCGGCTACCTGGTGTCGGTGTTCAAGCTCGGCTTCAACCCGATTGTCTATCTGCGCAACACTTTCGAGTTCTTGGAGCCGATCGACGTGATCTCCGGCCTGGTGAAGGCGGCGGTGTTCGGATTCCTGATTGCACTGATGGGCTGCTACCACGGTTATCATTCGCGCGGCGGCGCCCAAGGCGTCGGCGGCGCCACGACAAATGCCGTCGTCTCGGCTTCGGTCCTGATCCTGCTGTTCAACTACGTAATCACCGAGATGTTCTTCGCCCAGTGAACGACGCGTCCAAATCCGGCGACGGCGCGCGGCGGCCCAAGATCGAGGTGCGCGGCTTGTGCAAGTCCTTCGGCGCCAAGACCGTGCTGGATCATCTCGACCTCGATGTCGACGATGGCGAATCGCTGGTGGTCATCGGCGGCTCCGGCACCGGCAAATCGGTGCTGATCAAATGCATCATCGGCCTGATGCAACCCAAAGCCGGCTCGATCAAGATCGATGGCCAGGAGGTCACAACCATGAGCGCGGCCGAGCGCGAGGCGGTGGTGCGCAAGTTCGGCATGTTGTTCCAGGCCGCGGCTTTGTTCGATTCCCTGCCGGTTTGGGAGAACGTCGCCTTCGGACTCATCCAGGCCCGCCACGTACCGCGCGCCGAGGCCAAGAAAACGGCGCTGGAGACATTGGCCCACGTCGGGCTGAATTCGGAAGTAGCCGAGTTGGCGCCGGCGGAGCTGTCGGGCGGGATGCAGAAACGCGTCGCCCTCGCGCGCGCTATCGCCACCGAGCCCGAGATCATATTCTTCGACGAGCCGACGACCGGGCTCGACCCGATCATGGGCAGCGTCATCGACGATCTGATCATCAACTGCGTGCGTGAGTTGGGCGCCACCGCGCTGTCCATCACCCACGACATGGCCAGTGCCCGCCGCATCGCCGACCGCATCGCCATGATCCACCAGGGCAAGATCATTTGGCACGGGCCGGTGTCCGAGGTCGCGGCGTCGGGCAACGACTACGTCGACCAGTTCATCAACGGCCTGGCGGAAGGTCCGATCCAGATGCAGGTCAGGGCGTAGAATCGCAACCCGGGATGGCGCGTACCCAATCCAGTTTCGTCTGCCAGGAGTGCGGCGCCAGCCATGCGCGCTGGGGCGGCCGTTGCGAGGCCTGCGGCGCCTGGAACACGCTGGTCGAGGAAGCGGCGCGCGAGACGACGCCACGCGGCTTGTCCGGCAAAAAGGGCCACCTCCTGGACATCGTGCCGTTGTCCGGCAAAACCGCCCACACCCCTCGGTTGGTCACCGGCATCGATGAATTCGACCGCGTGTGCGGCGGCGGTATCGTGCCCGGCTCCGCGGTGTTGATCGGCGGCGATCCCGGCATCGGCAAGTCGACGCTGCTGTTGCAGGCGACGGCGTCGCTGGCACGCAGCGGCTGCCGCTGTTTGTTCCTGTCGGGCGAGGAGGCGGTCGATCAGGTGCGCCTGCGCGCCGCCCGGCTGGGACTGGCCGAGGCGCCCGTCGACCTCGCCGCTGCCACCAATGTGCGCGACATCCTGGCCAGCCTGGATACGGGCGAGGCACCGGAGATCGTGGTCATCGACTCCATCCAGACGATGTATGTCGATACGCTGGACAGCGCACCCGGCACCATCGCCCAGGTGCGCGCTAGCGCCCAGGAGCTCATTCGACTGGCCAAGCGGCGCGGCACCAGCGTCCTGCTCGTCGGCCACGTCACCAAGGAGGGCATGCTCGCCGGCCCGCGCGCGCTCGAGCACATGGTCGACACCGTGGTCTATTTCGAGGGTGAACGCGGCCACCACTACCGTATCCTGCGCGCGGTGAAGAACCGCTACGGCCCCAGCGACGAGATCGGCGTCTTCGAAATGACCGATGCCGGCCTGATGCAAGTGAGCAATCCATCGAAATTGTTCCTGGAGGACCGCCGCGGCGACGTCGCGGGAACGGCGGTGGTCGCCAGCATTGAGGGCACGCGGCCGCTCCTGGTCGAGGTCCAGGCATTGGTCTCGCCCTCGCCGCTCGCCACCCCACGCCGTGCCGTGGTCGGTTGGGATAGCGCCCGCCTGGCGATGGTTTTGGCAGTGATGGAGGCGCGCTGCGGACTGGTGATTTCGGGTCAGGATGTGTACCTGAATATCGCTGGCGGATTGCGCATCACCGAGCCTGCGGCGGACCTCGCGGTGGTGGCGGCGTTGATTTCGTCGATGAGCGCGACGCCAATCCCGGCCGACACGGTGATCTTCGGAGAGATCGGCCTGGGCGGCGAGATCCGCCCGGTGGGGCAGATGCTGGCGCGCCTGAAGGAGGCCGAGAAATTGGGATTCGGGCGCGCTGTGACGCCTCCGCTGCCGCGCGGCAAAAGCGCGCCGGCAACACACATCGCCATCGATACTGCGGATCGCCTGGCCGAGTTGGCCGCTCTCATCGGCCAGTCAACCGCGGCGCGGCGCGCGGTCTGAGAGAAGCACCGGTGGCCATATTCGATATCATCGTGATCAGCGCCATCGGCATCGGCGGCCTGATCGGTTTCGTCACCGGCTTCGTACGCGGCGGCTTGTTCGTGCTGTCCTGGTTCGGCTCGATCGTCGTCACGGTCTATACCTTTCCTTTCGCCAAGCCGATCGCGCGCGAGAACTTCGGCGGCGACCTCGTGACCGATTTGGCCACCGCCGGCGCGATCTTTCTGGTGGCGCTGATCTTCTTGCACCTGATCGGCCATATGATCGGCGAGAAGGTGCGCCGCAGCCGGCTGAACGCGCTCGACCGTTCGCTCGGTCTGCTCGCCGGTTTGTTGACGCCGATGGTGATCCTGTGCCTCGCGTATCTTGTCCTGGTCGACTCGATGCCCGAGGAATGGCTCGAGGAGGCGCGCACGCAACCGCTGGTCGAACAAGGCGCCGTATGGCTGCGCAGCGTCCTGCCCGAAGAATTGCGTGAGCAGTCGGACGAATTGCTGCGCGATGGGCGCGGCGCGTTGCGCGACCTAAACGACGTGCTGCCGCCAGCGCAGAGCCTCTCGAAGCCTCGGGTCAATGCCGCCCCGCCAGTCCAACAGGGCTACAATGGCGCGGATCGGCACGAGTTGGACGCGATACTGCGCGAGCGGTGCTAGAGCGAAGAGGTCAGGGCACATGACTTCAACCAGCCCCTTCGACGACGACAAGCTACGCGAGGAATGCGGCGTGTTCGGCGTCTTTGGCGCCGCCGACGCAGCAGCCCTGACCGCCCTGGGTCTACACGCGCTACAGCATCGCGGGCAGGAGGCGTGCGGCATCGTCAGCTACGATGGCGCGCGCTTCCACCCGCATCGCGCCCCCGGCCTCGTAGGGGATGCGTTCGGCACAGAGGAGGTGATGACACGGCTGCGCGGCCGGACCGCGATCGGGCATGTGCGCTATTCCACCGCCGGCGAGACAATACTGCGCAACGTGCAGCCGCTATATGCCGACTTCGGTTTCGGCGGCCTGGCGCTCGCCCACAACGGCAACCTGACCAACGCGCTGACTCTGCGCCGGTCGCTGGTCGGCGACGGCTCGCTGTTCCAGTCGACGACGGACACCGAGGTGTTCCAGCATCTGATCTCGACCAGCCGCGGCCAGCATTTGCTCGATCGGTTTACTGACGCTCTGCGTCAGGTCGAAGGTGCCTACTCCCTGCTCGCGCTGTCGCAGCGCAAGCTCATCGGTGCGCGTGATCCGCTCGGCGTGCGTCCGCTATGTCTCGGGCGCTTGAAGGATGCCTGGCTGATCGCCTCGGAAAGCTGCGCATTCGACATCGTCGGCGCACGCTTCGTGCGCGACATCGCCCCCGGCGAGATTGTCGTTATCGACGCCGACGGGTTGCATTCCTACACGCCGTTCACGAAGACCGCGCAACGTTTCTGCGTCTTCGAGTACATCTATTTCGCCCGCCCCGACAGTTTGGTCGAGGGGCGTAATGTCTATGAATACCGCAAGCGCATCGGTGCTGAGCTTGCGCGGGAAATGCCGATCGATGCCGATCTTGTGGTTCCGGTCCCCGACAGCGGCGTGCCGGCGGCCCTTGGCTACGCGGCCGAGGCCGAGCTGCCGTTCGAGCTGGGTTTGATCCGCAATCACTATGTCGGACGCACCTTTATCGAGCCGAGCGCGGAGATCCGCAATCTTGGCGTCAAGCTGAAGCATAGCGCCAACCGTGCGCAACTCGCCGGCAAACGCGTGGTCCTGATCGATGACAGCATTGTGCGTGGTACCACGGCCAAGAAGATCGTGGAGATGGTGCGCGCTGCGGGGGCGGCAGAGGTGCACATGCGCATATCGAGCCCACCGACGCGGCACTCCTGCTTTTACGGAATCGATACGCCCGAACGCAGCGAACTTATGGCAGCGCAATTGGATGTCGACGCCATGGGCGACCTGATCGGCGCCGACAGCCTCGCCTACATATCGATCGACGGCTTGTACCGGGCAATGGGGCTCGCCACGCGCGAGGCGGACGGCGAGCGGTTTTGCGACGCCTGCTTCACCGGCGACTACCCGACATCGCTGACCGATTCCAATGATGGTGCGCCACCGGCGCAACTTTCGCTGCTGGCAGAGACCGCTTAGCCGCCATGTTCACCGGTCTCGCCAATGGCGTTGCGGCACTCACCGGTGCCGGCTTGGCATCGCAATTCCCCGCATACTATGCGCAATACGTGCAGCGGCTGGGCGGAAACCTCGACCACGCCCGCGTTGGCGTAGGTCGCATCACGGCCGCGGCCGATGCGCTCGGCATGGGCATCGACGAGCTGCTCGCCAAGTTTCTGACGAACGCGGACGCGACGTTCCGCACCCTCGGCGAATTGCATTTGCAGACTGTCGCCGACGTTGACCGGCTGAGCGCCGCAGAGACCGCGCTGAAGACGGCCTCGCCGCTGCAGCGGCCGTTTGCCCTGGCGCAGCACTTCGACCGGGCCATCGCCGACGGCGCGTGGCGCGCATTCGAGCCCGCATTGCCACTCAGTCTCGAAGGCCTGATCTATGCCGCGGTTGGGATGGCGGCCGGTCTGCTGGCGCTTACGGGCGCTCGGGCCGCATCGCGGCTCTGGTCCCGACGGTCCGCCGGCGCCGTCACCGAATGAACGAGCCGGGTGGGCGCCTCGCCGGACGCAGCGCTCTGATTACCGGCGCCTCGCGTGGCATCGGCGCCGCGGTGGCCCGACGCTTTGCCGGCGAGGGCGCGCATGTGGTGCTCATTGCCCGCACCCAGGGCGGGCTCGAAGAAGTCGACGACGCCATCCGCACCGCCGGCGGCACCGCCACGCTGATCGTCCAAGACCTGACGCGCTTCGAGATGGTCGACACGCTCGGTCCGGCACTGCTCGACCGGCTCGGTGGCCTCGACATTTTCGTCGGCGCCGCGGCGACGTTGGGAACACTGACACCCATCGGCCACCCGTCGCCAGAAACCTGGCAGGCGGTGTTCGATCTAAACCTGACCGCCAACTGGCGCTTGATGCGAACGTTGGAACCGCTGTTGCGGCGTTCGCAGGCGGGTAAGGCCATCCTTGTGACTTGCGGCATCGCGCGAGAGCCGACCGCATTTTGGGCGGCCTACGCGGCGTCGAAGGCGGGCCTGGAGATGCTCACCCGCACGTGGGCCGCGGAAAATCGGCGCAGTCACCTGCAAATCAATCTGATCGATCCCGGGCCGGTCGCCACTTCACTGCGCGCGGCCGCCTTCCCCGGTGAGGACACATCCACGCTACGCACGCCCGCCGACGTCGCCGGCGTGTTCGTCGATCTCGCCGCCGAGCCCGCCGCCAACCCAGGTTCGCTCGACGCCTAGCTGGACGCGTAGGGGTTCTTGCCGGCGCGCAGGCGAATGCGGATCGGCGTGCCGGCAAAGCCGAACCTCTCGCGCAGCCCGTTCTCCAAATACCGCACGTAGGACGCCGGCAGATCGCGAGGCCGGTTGCAGAACACGGCGAACCCCGGCGGCCGCGTGCCCGTCTGGGTCATATAGCGCAGCTTGAGCGGGCGTTTTCGGCGATCCAACGGCGGCGGATGGCGATCGAGCGTTGTTCCCAGCCAGTCGTTCAGCGGCCCGGTAGACACCCGCAGGTTCCACGCCTCATAGGCGCGCAGCACCGCCGGCATCAGCGTCCCCAAGCGGTCGCCCGTCAGCGCCGATAGCGTCACTACCGGCACGCCGCGGACTTGCGGCACGGTGACGTCAAGCCGCTCGCGCAAGAGGTCCAGGGTTTCGTTGCGGTCGGCGACCACGTCCCATTTGTTGGCGACGATGACGAGCGCCCGGCCCTCCTCCACCACATGCTGCGCGATGGCGATGTCCTGGCGTTCGAGGCCGACGGTCGCATCGAGCACCAGTGCCGCGACGTGAGCGAAGGCAATGGCGTGGCGGCTGTCGGCGACGGCCAGTTGCTCGACCTTCTCCGTAATGCGCGCGCGTCGCCGTAAGCCCGCCGTATCGACCAGCTCCACCGGTTGATCGCCGACCTGCCAGCGCACCGCGATGGCATCGCGCGTGATCCCCGGTTCCGGCCCGGTGACTAGCCGCTCCTCGCCGACTAGCGCATTGATCAGCGTCGATTTGCCGACGTTCGGGCGCCCGACCACCGCCAGTCGCAGCGCCGATCCGTCGTCCTCTTCGGGCGCGACCTCGTCGGCGGCATCGATATGTGGCGCCAACAGCTCGTACAGCAGTGCCATGCCCTCGCCATGCTCGGCCGAGACCGGGACCGGCGTGCCCAGTCCCAGTCGATAGGCCTCGTAGCGGCCGGCATCACCGGCGCGGCCCTCACACTTGTTGGCGACGATGATCGTCGGCCGGTCGGCGCGGCGCAGCCAGTCAGCGAAGTGCTCGTCGATCGGCGTGACGCCGGCGCGGGCATCGATGACCAACAGCAGCACCGTTGCCTCGCTCAGGGCATGCTCGGTTTGGCCTAGCATGCGCGCCGCCAGCGTACCGCCGGCGAAGGCATCCCCCAGACCGGCCGTGTCGATGACGCGGAAGTGCAGGTCAACCAGCTGCGCGTCACCTTCCTGACGATCGCGCGTCACGCCCGGCATCGCATGCACGATGGCACTGCGCGCGCCGACCAGCCGGTTGAACAGGGTCGATTTGCCGACGTTCGGGCGCCCAACGATGACGACGGTGGGTCTCATGAACCGACGGCGTATCGCGACTGTCAGCGCAGGGCAATCAGATCGGCGTCGTCGGTCAGTAGATAGAGCGTATTGCCGGCAACGACCGGCGCCACGGGCACGCCGCCACGGAGGTCGATCTGGCCGAGGATTTCCCCAGTGTATGGCGATAGTGACATGATCTCGCCGTTGCTGCCGGCGACGATCAGGCGATCGCCGGCCAGAACCGGACCGGACCAGTTGATGCGTCCCTCCCGATCTTCGGGATCGTCGAAAAGCTGCAACGGCGTTACCCAACGGATCAGGCCTTCACGCGTCGTTAGGCAGACGACGACCGCGTCGCTGGTTACGACAAACACGAAGTCGCCAGCGATCCAAGGCTGCTCAACGCCGCCCAAGCTCGCCTCCCAGATGCGCTGGCCGGTGCGCTGGTCGATCGCTGCCATCCGCCCCGAGTGGCTTATGGCGTAAACCCGCCCGCCGTCGATCACGGGCCGGCCGCGAATGTCGGCCAGCGCCGAGACCGCGTCGAGCCGGCGTATGGTGGCGAGACTATCGGACCATAGTGGTCGGCCATTCAGACCGCGCAGGGCGAAGATCTCACCGGATGAGTACGGCACAACGACGATGTCGGCGTCGACCGCGGGGCTGCCGCCGCCGCCCATCAAACCGGAGGTCTCGGCAATACCGGCGTGCGACCATTGCACCTGGCCATCGTCGCCGCTCAGGGCGTGCATCTGATTGTCGCGGGTGACCACGAACACGAGGCCACTACCGGTGGTCGGCGCGGCCCGCATGGCGCCGGAAACCGACCGGCGCCACACTTCCGACCCCGTCCCCGCGTCGAGAGCAATAACCTGGGCGAAGCCGGTCGCCGCGTACACGCGTCCGTCGGCGTAGGCCACTCCCCCTCCCCAGCTGGCGTCGCGCTCGCCGTCTCCCGCCAGGTCCGTCCGCCACACGCGCGCGCCTGTGGCCGCATCGAAGGCGGCAACACGGGCATCGGTATCCATGACAAAGACGCGCCCATCGGCGACCACCGGCCCAGAGAGCAGCCAGCCATCGTCGCTGGTGCCGGCGCCGGCGTCGACCCGCCAACTGACGCTCGGCGCATCGGCGAGCGCGACGTGATGCAGCGCATGGGAGGCGATCCCGCCCTGCTGTGGCCAAGCGGCATTGATGATCGGTTGAGGAACCCGCACATCCAGGTCGGCCACCCGCGCGTCCGGCTCGGGCGCATCGGCTCCCAGCAGGACCGCGATGCGGTCGCCGGGCAGCGGATCGTCCTCCGAACCGCCAAACCAAGAATCACATGCCGTCACGCCGATCATCGCCGCGAGCCATAGCAACGATGTCAATCGCCCACGGCCCCATGGATGTCTCATCTGAGGTCTCTATCCCTGCATCGCCGCCAGCATTTCGGCTGCGCGCGCACGCACGGCCGCCGGCGCTATGAAGTCGTCGGCCAGCGCCTGGAGCAGCGCGATCGCGCGTTCACGGTCGCCGGCCCGCATCGCCACCAGCGCCGTCAGCTCGCGCGCCGAATGTCGCCACGGATTGGCATCCGCGGTCAATGGCGCCAGTCGGTTTTCCAGGTCCGCGGGCTCCACGAACCGCAGGCTCTGCTGTGCGCTCAATATGGTAGCCAAATCGCGCAGCCAGCGGGGTGCACCGGAGTCCGCGGCAACCGTATCAAACAGACGCGCTGCCGCTTCCGCGTCGCCATCCTCGGCGATCAGGCCGGCGGCGCGAAGATTGGCCAACGCCCCGTAGCCACCCGCCTCTTCAGCGCCCAATATCTCCAGCGCATTGACCGCCGCCGCACGGTTGTCCTCATCGGCCATCGACACTGCCGCGGCGAAGCGGTCGCTGAGCGCGCTTCGCTGGCGCAGGTCGTATTGCTGCCAACCGACCCAAGCCGCGGTCAGCGCCACGATTCCGACGGCGCCGGCGCCGAGGAAGCGCCCATACCGCTGCCACAAACGCATATAGCGTTCGCGCTGCAGATCCTCGTCGACTTCGCGAAATAGATGGTCAGACAACTGTGTTACCCCTGCGCCGACACACGTGCGGCGACCCGCCCCGTCAGGCGGCCTGGCGCCACTTGATCGAACAGCCGATCGATGGCGTCTGATCCTTCGGGCCCTGCCCGGTTTCCGCAACCTGCCGCATGGCTTCGAAAAGCTCGCGCTTGGTGCCGGGGGCCGCAGGGTTGCGCCCGGCGGAGTCGATCCGGCCACGGTATTGAAGACCCAGGTCCTTGTTGAAACCGTAGAAGTCGGGCGTGCAGACGGCTTCATAGGCGCGCGCGACATCCTGCGATTCGTCGAACACATACGGAAACGTCAGGCCGTTCCGCTCGGAAAATGCGCGCATGTTGTCGAAGCTGTCCTCGGGATGGGTATGCGGGTCGTTGGCGCTGATGGCGATGACACCGATGCTCAGCGCCTGCAACTCCTTGGCGTCGCGTACGATGCGCTCGATCGCGGTTATCACATATGGACAATGATTGCACATGAAGATCACCAAGGTGCCATTCGGCCCCGCCGCGTCGGCCAAGGTGTACGTCTTGCCGTCCACACCCGGCAGCGAGAAGTCGACCGCTTTCCAGCCGAAATCGCATACAGGCGTCGATGCCGCCATGTCCTGAACTCCCCAGTACTCGGTTTACCATTTTCGCGTGGCGCCACATTAGCCGGCAGGCGCATGCGAAACAACCTTGTGCGGCCAGCGGAAACCACCGGCCCGCCGACTGGACACGGTGCAGGAAATCAGGGAGACTTGGCCCCTGTTCGCCGCTTCGGAGGGTCCATTGCGCAATTTCGATGGGCATACTGTATAAGCTGCCGCGCCGCCCGGGCGCGGATGGCCGAGTCTACTTCAGCCGGCCGGAAATTCGCGAATTGCTGAGCCTGTATACCCGGCGTGTCGTCGCCGGCGAATGGCGCGACTACGCCATCGACGCCGACCGCGACCGCGTGGTCTTTTCGGTCTTCAAGCACTCGCTGGCCTGCCCTCTTTATACCATCGAGAAGTTTTCCCGCGGCGCCGGTTACCGTCTGTGCAGCCGCGGCGGGCGATTGAAACAGGCGAAGACGATCACCGAAGTCCTGGCAGCGCTCGACGGTCGTCCTCGTCTCGTCGGCCGTTCGGACACCTGCGGCGAAACGAAAGCAAGGCCACACAAGTAACACCGCGGCTTTGCATAGTACCAAGCAAATTTCAGAAAATTCTATATTAAAGTCACCAAAATTGAATTCGATATCAATTGCGTTTAAGCTATAATCTAGTACACTGCCTGATGAAATACCCTGACCCTTAGAGTAAATCTACTTGCGAGGGCGGGTAAATGGTGGAGCTAGACTAAGGGAATGCAGCCGCTCGCACCCATAGCGCCCGAACCTACGCCGCGCCCCGTGGTGCGCGCCGAGCTCACGCCTGCCGTGGCGGTCGAGCGGCGTGCGGCGGAACAGGCGCTGCGCGTGGAGCCCGGCGAAGCGACGGAGCGCACCGCCAACGACCGCGCCGCCAACGATCGTACGCGGCCGGATACGCCTGCACCGGCGCCAGCGCGCAGCAGCCGCGCCCGCCTCAGTTACGACCAGCTCAACAAGCAGGTGGACGCCTCTATTTACCTCGCCAATTTTGCCTTGTTGTGATTCTCTGCGGCGGTTCGATTCGAGGGGGGTATTGATGAGGCAGACTGGCCTGTTCGGCTTACCGGATCATTTGCGCAAGCTTTCGGCGACTGGCGATCCGTTTGGAGGTGCTGGCGAGGGTTGTCGATTTCGAGATTTTCCGCGCACCGCTTGAGGCGGCGCTGGGCTATTCGGACGGATCGAGAGGCGGCCGCCCGGCCTACGATGCGGTGGCGATGTTCAAGGTTCTGGTCCTGGCCGCGCGGCACACGGTGAGCGACGAGCGGATGGAGTTTCTGATCCGCGACCGCTTGAGTTGGCTTCGCTTCCTGGGCTTCGATCTCGGAGCGCCGACGCCGGACCGGAACACCATCTGGACCTTTCGCGAGCGTCTGGTCCGGGCCGGGGCGATGGATGAGCTGTTTGCCGCCTTCGATGGCGAGCTGCGCCGGTGCGGCTATCTGGCGATGGGCGGGCAGATCGTCGATGCGACCCTGGTATCGGCGCCCAAGCAGCGCCACAGCGATGACGAGAAGCGGGCGATCAAGGCGGGCAAGAGCGCGTCCGAGGTCTGGCCCGATCAGCCAGCCAAGGCGGCGCAGAAGGACACGGATGCGCGGTGGACGGTGAAGACCGGAAGGCGCAAGAACCCCGCCGGGTCGCAACGGCGCATGCCCGACATCGCGATCCCGGTGTTCGGCTACAAGAATCATGTCGTCATCGATCGGGCCTACGGCTTCATCCGCGGCTCGGCGGTGACCGATGCCGCCCGCCATGACGGCAAGATGTTGCGTCATCTCGTCACCGGCGACAATCTGGCCGCCGGCGTGTGGGCTGACAGCGCCTATCGCTCGAAGGCCAACGAGGCGTGGCTGGCGGGCAAGGGTCGGATCTCCCACATCCACCGCAAGAAGCCGCCGGGCCGGGCCATGCCCAAGGCGACCGCCCGGGCCAATGCCCGCAAGTCAGCGGTCCGTGCACGCGTCGAGCATGTCTTCGCCCAGCAGAAGGATCGCATGAGCCTGTTCGTCCGGACCATCGGGCTCAAGCGGGCCGAGACCAAGATAGGCCTCGCCAACCTCGCCTATAATTTCCAGCGTCTGATCTTCCATGAGCGCAGGGCCGCCATGGCATGAGTCCGCCCGTATGACCAAAAAACACCCCGCTGAGAACGAAACCGCGGACGAATAACGCCGTCAAATCCACCCGCCGCACGGATCGGCCAACAGGACACCCTTATCCGCGCCAAATCGGCCGGTTGTTATAGGTCTCCAGGTTTATGTCGAAATCGTCGATCCGAGCACCGGCGACGTACTGCAGCGGCTGCCGCCGGAGACGATCGCCGAACGCATGGGTTCCGGCGGCGGCGCGCAACCCGGGTCACTGGTCGACCGCACCGTGTGATCTGCGCCGCCGCGTTGAGCACGCACTCGCCTTGACGCTGTAGCGCGCTCATCTATATCGCTACGCTCCAGATACCAGTATTGCGCGAAAGTCGTTGACGTTCGTGCACGTCGGTCCGGTGACGACCAAGTCACCGAGCGCCTCGAAAAAGCGGTACGCATCATTGTCCGCAAGAGAGGTGGCCGGATCGAGGCCCCGCTGCACGGCGCGGCGCAGGGTATCCGGTGCCGCGATCGCGCCTGCGCAGTCGGTATTGCCGTCGATGCCATCGCTATCGCACGCCAGAGCGTGGATATCCGGCTCGCCGCGCAGCGCCCGGGCCAGCGCCAGAAGAAACTCCACATTGCGGCCGCCGCGCCCGTGGCCGCGCACCGTTACGGTCGTTTCACCGCCCGACAGGATGACGCAAGGCGCCGCCGCCGGGGTGCCGTGACGACGCGCCGATACGGCGATCCCGGCCAAGACCTTCGCCACTTCGCGCGCCTCGCCCTGGATCGCATCGCCCAGGATTACCGCCGCCACGCCCGACTTTTCGGCACGCCGCGCCGCGGCCATGAGCGCATGTTGCGCCGACGCGACGATAACCGCCTGGGCGTTGGCGAGCCGCGGGTCACCCGGCTTGGGCGTTTCGTTGCCGGCCGCAGCCAGGTGACGCCGGATCTCGGGCGGCGGTGTGATGCCATAGCGCTGCAGAATAGCGCGCGCGTCGGCAAACGTGCTCGGATCGGCGACCGTCGGCCCGGACGCGATCGCTGCCGCATCGTCGCCGGGAATGTCCGAGAGCAGCAGTGTATGCACCCTCGCTGCCGCCGCCGCCGCGGCTAGGCGGCCGCCCTTGATCGCAGACAAATGCTTTCTGACTGCGTTGATTTCCACGATATCTGCGCCGCTCGCCAACAGTTGACGTGTAACGGCCTGCTTGTGCGCTAACGTAATGCCGCCTGCGGCCGCGGCGAGCAGCGCTGAGCCGCCACCGGAGATTAGGCACAACGCCAGATCGTCCGGCGTAAGATCGGATACGGCGTCCAGCACTCGACGCGCCGCCACCTCGCTTTCGTTATCGGGGAGCGGATGCCCGGCCTCGATGACTTCGACCTGGGCTGTGGGCACGCGGTAGCCGCGCGGGACGACGACAACGCCCGACAGAGGACCGCGCCAGTGCCGTTCGGCCGCAGCGGCCATGGCCGCTGCGGCCTTGCCGGCGCCGACCACGACAGTTCGCCCCGATAGCGGTGGCGGCAGGTGTGGGGGGACGCAGCGTTCGGCCTGGACCGAGGCAATGGCTTCGTCAAAAAGGCCACGCAGGAAGGCTCTGGGATCGTCGACCATCGCCGCATCATATGAGATGCCGCCGCAGGCGCCAGACCGCGCCCGCTCCGATCGCGCGGGGTGCGTCGTGCGAGTTGTGCTGATGCGGCTGTTTGGGGCCTATCGGGCTAGTTGGCGGGCAACGCCAAATCGCGCCGGCGCGCCAGCTCCAGGGTGACGGCGCGCGCCTCCCCGGGCTCCATTTCCGCCAGCACCGTCGCGCTGGCCCTTTCCTTCATCCGCTCCAAACGAACATCCATGTCGATGTCGTTGAGAATGCGTGCCGCATCCTTCGCCTTCATGGTCTCGTAGATCTGGAGACCTCCAACAACCGGGGGATTTGACGAAGATTTTGGTGTGCTGTCCGACTTTCGCTGAGATCGGCGGTGTTGACGTCCGCAACCATCCGCCGTTTCGTTCTCGGCGGAGGGTTTTGGCGCTATTCAGGCGGACTCATACCATGGCGGCCCTGCGCTCATGGAAGATCAGACGCTGGAAATTGTAAGCCAGGTTGGCGAGGCCGATCTTGGCCTCCGCCCGCTTGAGCCCGATGGTACGGATGAAAAGGCCCATGCGATCCTTCTGCTGGGCGAAGACGTGCTCCACATGCGCACGGACCGCTGACTTGCGGGCATTGGCCTGGGCGGTCGCCTTGGGCATGGCCCGGCCCGGCGGCTTCTTGCGGTGGATGTGGGAGACCCGACCCTTGCCGGCCAGCCACGCCTCGTTGGCCTTCGAGCGATAGGCGCTGTCAGCCCACACGCCGGCGGCCAGATTGTCGCCGGTGACGAGCTGACGCAACATCTTGCCGTCATGGCGGGCGGCATCGGTCACAGCCGAGCTGCGGATGAAGCCGTAGGCCCGATCGATGACGACATGATTCTTGTAGCCGAACACCGGGATCGCGATGTCGGGCATGCGCCGTTGCGACCCGGCGGGGTTCTTGCGCCGCTCGGTCTTCACCGTCCACCGCGCATCCGTGTCCTTCTGCGCCGCCTTGGCTGGCTGATCGGGCCAGACCTCGGACGCGCTCTTGCCCGCCTTGATCGCCCGCTTCTCGTCATCGCTGTGGCGCTGCTTGGGCGCCGATACCAACGTCGCATCGACGATCTGCCCGCCCATCGCCAGATAGCCGCACCGGCGCAATTCGCCATCGAAGGCGGCAAACAGCTTATCCATCGCCCCGGCCCGGACCAGACGCTCGCGAAAGGTCCATATGGTGTTGCGGTCCGGCGTCGGCGCTCCGAGATCGAAGCCTAGGAAGCGAAGCCAGCTCAAGCGATCGCGGATCAGAAACTCCATCCGCTCGTCACTCACCGTGTGCCGCGCGGCCAGGATCAGAACCTTGAGCATCGCCACCGCATCGTAGGCCGGGCGGCCACCTTTCGATCCGTCCGAATAGCCCAGCGCCGCCTCAAGCGGCGCGCGGAAAATCTTGAAGTCGACGACCTTTGCCAGCACCTCCAACGGATCACCCGTCGCCGAAAGCTTTCGAAGATGATCCGGTAAGCCGAACAGACCAGCCTGCCTCATCAATACCTCCTCAAACCGAACCGCCGTAGAGAATCACAACGAGGCAAAATTCACGAGGTAAATGGAGGCGTCCATCTTCACCAGGCTCTGGATCTCGTCTTCCTCTTTCTCGTCGTACTGGCGCACGAGGTCCTCCATACCGGTGCGCAGCGTTTCGAGCTCGCCGATCTTGGTGTCGATACGCTGCTCGGCGGCCTCCAAGAGCCCCTCGCGCATGCTCAGGGCGCGCTCGCGCTCTTCGAGGACCTGTCGACGGCTCGACAGGTCCTACAGAATGGCGAGCTCCGCCGGCGAGTAGGCAGGCAATGCCTCGTCGAATGCGTTCGTCATCGGGGCCGGCTCGGGACCCGCCGCCGGCTCGGCGGCGATGGCCGCACCGTAGGCAACGACGCGCTCCTCCGGCGGCTCGGAGAACGTCATCAGCTGCGACAGCTCACCGACTCGCACGCCCAGCACCATCACCGCGATGGCCGCCGTTATCGGCAGGATGCGCGTGTGTTTCGAGATCCAGCGAAACAATCGCGAAGGGCGGAAACCTTGCCGGCGTCCTTCTTGACCGAGCCGCGCAACGCCGCCGTCTGCGCCTTCAGCGCATCGACGCTGTCTTGCGCGCGCTTGGTGGCGCCGCTGAACTCTTCGATCGCGGGCTGCAGCAGGTGCCGGGCGTCGCGCATGCGCACCAGCCGCCGATTGAGCGCGAACATGTAGCCGATCGCCACCACCAGCAGCACCGCGATCGCAGCGTCGAGGTAAATGGGCATCATCATGCCGCCGCCGAAACCTTGCGTTTCTTCAATGCGTGCCTATCCGCTTGACGCATACACACACTAGGGATAGGTTGTGTGCGTACAACGGATAGTGGGTCATGGACGTTCTCGACCGCACCGACCTGCCCTTCCCGCAATCCCTCCCCGAGTTTCAGCGACTTTTCTCCGACGATGCGGCGTGCGCCGCCTACCTGGAAAGGGCTCGCTGGGGTGACGGGTTCGCCTGCCCGCGCTGCGGCGTCGTGGGTGAACCTTTCCGCATCGCCACGCGGCCTGGCGTCCTGACCTGTCGCGCTTGCCGCCGCCAGACGGGATTGACCGTCGGCACGGTCATGGAGCGCAGCCACACGCCTTTGAGCACGTGGTTTTGGGCCGCCTATCTGGTCGCCAGCCAGACGCCGGGCATGTCGGCGGTGCAGTTTCAGCGGCAGCTTGGGCTGACGCGGTACGAAACCGCCTTCGGCATCCTGCATAAGCTCCGCGCGGGTATGGTGCGGCCCGATCAGGATCGGATCGGTGCCAGGGCAGGAGAGCATGTCGAGGTGGACGAAACCTATGTTGGAGGCCGGATGCGTGGTGAAGGCCGAGGCGTTCACCACAAGACGCTGGTGGCTGCTGCCGTCGAAGTCAGCCACAGGGAGCCCGGCACCGCGCAGGACAAGCGGAAGGATGGCCGCTACGCCGGGCGTGTGCGGCTGTCCGTCGCTGCCGACCGCAGCGCCGATTCGCTATGTGGCTTCGTCGAGAACGCCGTTATGCCGGGGTCGCTGATCGTCACCGACGATTGGAGTGGCTATGGCAGCTTGCGGACACGCGGCTATGATCACCACGCCATTGCCGAATGCGGCGACCCCGAGGTGGCCGAAGAGTTCATGCCGATCATCCACCTCGTCTTCAGCAACCTGAAGAATTGGCTCAGTGGCATCCACCATGGCGTGAGCGCAAAGCATCTACAAGCCTACCTCAATGAGTTCACGTTCCGCTTCAACAGGCGGTTTTACCCGTTCAACGCCTTCCGCTCATTGCTCGGAATCGCAGGAGAGGCCGAGGCTCCAACCTACGCCGAGCTATATTCCGGCGAGTGGAAGCATCCTACATGTAGTGGGTGTACAAATTAACCGGATAGGCACGGAATGGACAATGCCTCTTACGTCGGACTGTCATTGCAGATGGCACTGCAGACCGAACTCGACGTCGTCGCCAACAATATCGCCAATGTCAGCACGGCCGGCTATTAGGGTCAGCGGGTCATGTTCGTGGAGTACCTCGCCGAGGCCACGCCGGCGGAGGAAATTTCCTACGTCTACGACGTCTCCGTTATCCGCGACACGCATCCGGGACCGACCACGGCGACCGGCAACGCGCTGGACATAGCCCTGACCGACGAGTCCTACTTCGTGGTCGAAACCGAAGACGGATTTCGCTACACCCGCAATGGCTCGTTCCGGCTCAATGGCGAGGGACAGCTTGTAGGCCCGCAAGGTGCGGCGGTGATGGGTGAGGGCGACGTGCCGTTTTTCTTCGCGCCCGAGGAAACCCAGATTACGATCAGCCGCGACGGCACGGTCTCGACCGAGAACGGCGCCATCGAACGACTGCGCCTGGTGAAATTCGACGATCCGCAGAACATGCGCAAAGTCGGCGACGCCATGTTCGAAACCGAGGACGCACCGATCCCCGCGCCCGAAGGTGAGGTCATGCAAGGCTTCATCGAAACGGCCAACGTCCGCCCGGTGATCGAGCTGACCCGTCTGATCGAGATCCCGCGCGCCCACCAGAGCGCGCAACGAATCATCGAATCCGAAGCCGAGCTCGAGGAAGAGGCGATCAAAACCCTCAGCGGCCAAGCCTAGCGTTAGGAGGACCGTCCGATGCGCGCACTGAGTATCGCCGCCACCGGAATGCTGGCACAGCAGCTGAACGTGGAGGTCATTTCGAACAACATCGCCAACATGAACACCACCGGCTTCAAACGCCGGCGGGCCGAGTTTCAGGATTTGCTCTACCAGAAACGAGCGTCGCGTCGGCTCCACGCCGTCCGACACCGGCACCGTATTGCCGTCGGGTGTTCAGATCGGCTTGGGCGTCAAGACCGCGTCGGTCTATCTGATCTCGGAACAGGGCAATCTCATACCGACCGAGAGCACATTCGACCTGGCGATCAGCGGCGAGGGCTACTTCCAGGTCGAGCTGCCGACCGGCGATACCGCATACTCGCGCGCGGGCTCATTCCAGATCAGCGCCGATGGCGAGATTGTCACGCCGGATGGCTACATCGTCCAGCCCGCGATTACGATCCCCACGAACGCCACCGATGTCACGATCAACGACTCTGGCGAAGTGTTGGTCAAGGTCGATGGCCAGGTCACCCAGCAGAATGTCGGTCAATTGCAGCTCGCCAGCTTCTCAAACGCGGCCGGCCTGCAAGCCATCGGCGACAACCTGTTCCTCGAGACAGCGGCCTCCGGCACCGCTAGCACCGGCGCGCCGCTGGCGGCCGGCTACGGCAAAATCCTGCAAGGCTTCCTGGAGACTTCCAACGTCAACACGGTCAGCGAAATCACCAATCTCATTACCGCTCAGCGGGCGTACGAGATGAACTCGAAGGTGATCCAGACCTCCGACGAAATGCTGAATACCCTGACACGACTGCGCTAGGAAACGATCATGATCGTCCGTCTCGTTCTCGTCGTCATCGGCTGTGCGTTGGTCATCGGAGCAAGCGGGCTCGCGTTCGCAGCGCCACCGGACACGCCGCTGGTCCTGCGCCGTCATGCGGAAATCGAGGCCGAGGTCATCCGCGTGCGCGACTTGTTCGACAATTCCGGCGCCGCCGGAGAGACCATCATCGCCCACGCGCCGGCCCCCGGGCGGCGCGCGATCTTCGATTCCGACTGGCTGGAACGCGCTGCCCACCGCCTGGATCTCGCTTGGCGGCCGGCGAGCCGCCTGGAGCGCGTAGAGGTCGTGCGTCTGAGCACCGTCGTCACCGGCGGCGTTATCGAAGACGCAATCCGTCAGGAGCTGACGCAGCAGGGCTATGCGGACGGATTCGACATGAGTCTGGGCGAACGTCGTCTGACGATCCACATTCCGGCGGACCAGCCGCCCAGTGTCGAGGTCGTGCGCTTGACAGTCGATCCGCGCACCAACCGATTTTCCGCGACCATCGCCGCGCCGGCCGGCGATCCGCGTGCGCAGCAGCAGCAAATCGTCGGTCGAATTGTGGCCGTCGCGTCGGTGCCGGTTCTCGCCCAAGACCTGGAGCGCGGCGCCGTCGTCGGTGAGGCCGACATCGAATGGGTGCGCATGCCGACAAGGAAGCTGGCGGGCGGCGCCGTCACCACGGCCGATCAGCTCGTAGGTCTGCAGTCACGACGTCGCTTGTCCGCCGGAGCCCCGGTGAGGGCCAGCGATCTGCGCCCGCCGGTGCTCGTGAGCAGGAACGACACGGTGACGTTGTTTATGCCACCGAGCTTGTGCACCTGACGATGACCGGCCGCGCGCTCGACAGCGGCAGTCGCGGCGACGTCATCCGCATTCTCAATACGCGCTCGAACAATACCGTCGAGGCGCGGGTCGATGGACCCCGCTTGGCCAGCATCGCCACCCTCGCCCGGGCCAACTAGCGCCAACAGGGAGTTGCGCATGTTTGTACGGATCATCGCCGCCGGGCCAGTGAGATCGGCGACATCTTGACCGTGATCATCGATCTCGAAGACAGCGCCGAAAGCAACAACACGACCTCGCGCAGCCGGGCCGCCGGCGAGGACGCCGCCTTGGATGCTTTCCTGGGCTACGAACTCAGCCTGGATCGATTCTTTCCGGAAGCGATCGACAACACAAACCTGGTCGACGCCGAGGCCAACAGCAACCACGTCGGCGCGGGGAACATCGCCCGCGACGAGGACATCGAGGTCAAAGTCGCGGCGGTGATCACCCAGATTCTGCCCAACGGCAATCTCGTCATCCACGGCCGGCAGGAGGTGCGGGTCAACTTCGAAATGCGCGAGCTGCTCGTCGACGGCATCATCCGCCCCGAGGATATCAGCTCGACCAATGCCATCCCGTCGGAGAAGATCGCCGAAGCGCGCATCGCCTATGGCGGCCGCGGCCAGATCACCGATGTGCAGCAACCGCGTTACGGTCAGCAGGTCTATGACATCATCTTCCCGTTCTGACCGGTGGCGTTAGCACTCGGTTAACGAGAGTTGCGGTAGCCCGAGCCATGATGCCGCTGCGCCTCATCGCCCGGCTCGATATCAAGGGTCCGAACGTCGTCAAGGGCGTCCATCTGGAAGGCCTGCGCGTGGTCGGCGCGTCGGGTGAGCTCGCCGAGCGTTACTACGCCCAGGGTATCGACGAAATCGTCTATATCGATATCGTGGCGTCGCTCTACGGACGCAACAGTATCCTCGATATCGTACGCCAGGCGGCGCACTCCATCTTCGTGCCTCTGACCGTCGGCGGCGGCCTGCGCTCGACCGACGACATCGCCGCCGCCCTGCGCAGCGGAGCCGACAAGGTGGCGATCAACACCGCGGCGATCGCCCGACCGGCGTTCTTGACAGAAGCGGCCGAGGCGTTCGGCAGCCAGGCCATCGTGCTGTCGATCGAGGCCAAGCAACACGGCCCCGACCGCTGGGAGGCGCTTACGGACAACGGCCGCGAGACGACGGGCGTAGATGTGCTGGACTGGATGCGAGAAGGCGAAAGACTCGGTGCCGGGGAGATTCTGCTCACCTCGGTCGACTGCGAGGGCACGCGCAAGGGCCTCGATATCGAGTTGCTGTCGCGCGCCCGCGATAACGTCACCATTCCGGTGATTGCTTGCGGCGGCGCCGGCAAGGGCGCGCATATGATCGAGGCCGCGTCCTGTGTGCCGACGCGCTGGCGTGCGCCAGCCTGTTCCACGTGGACAGCTGGACGGTCGCGCAAGCCAAGCAGGCGCTGCATGATGGCGGCGTCACGGTGCGCGCATGATCGCGATCGTCGACTACGGCCGCGGCAATCTGTTCAGCATCGCTCGCGCTTTGGATCATCTCGGCGCGCGCCACACGGTGGCCGACACGCCGCAAGCGGTGGGCGCCGCCGACGGCGTAATCCTGCCGGGCGTCGGCGCCTTCGGCGATGCGATGGAAGCACTCGACCGCGCCAAGATGGTCACGCCGTTGCGCGACATCGCCGCGCGCGGCACGCCGCTGCTCGGCATTTGCCTCGGCATGCAGCTCATGTTCAGCCGCAGCGACGAGTTTGGCGACCACGCCGGTCTGGACCTGATCGCCGGCCGCGTGCGCCGCCTGTCGCCGCCTGATGGCGGCGTCGATGCGGTTCGCATTCCCAACGTCGGCTGGCGCACCATTCGCTGGCGGCGACCCGATCCGTTGGTGCGGGCCGCCGGTGACCGCGCGATGTACTATTTCGTGCATTCCTATGCGCCGGTCCCGGACGATCCGGCGCATGTCCGTGCCACCATCGCGCTGAACGGTGATGACGTGGTCGTCGTCGCGCGCCGCAACAATCTCGTCGGCGTGCAGTTTCATCCGGAGAAGAGCGGCCCGGCCGGCCTGATGCTCCTCGGCCGTTTCGTCGCCTCGGTCGCCAAGCGCTGCGCCGCCTAGTGCCCTATGGTTCCATCGTGATTTCGTACTAGACTCATGCGGCATGACGCCGCCAAGCTCCCCCTTGTTCGCCGCCCGCAGGGTGGCAAAGATCGTAGCGATCAATTTCGCTGTGCTGGTCGGCCTGGCCGTCGTAACGGAGTTGGCCCTGGGCAGCTGGATCTTCGGACCCGATTTCGGCGCCCTGACGATCAACAAGAACCGGTTCAAGACACGCGACGTGAGCGACCTGTACGACGCCACGGCGCCGGTCATCTATCGCCGCGACCGGTACGGATTGCGCGGCGACTACGGGGCGCTGGAAGACATCGACATTCTGGCGGTCGGCGGCAGCACAACCAACGAGGCCTACGTCAGCGAGGGCGAGACCTGGGTCGATGTCCTGCGGACGCGGCTGCGCGCCGCCGGTCATGATCTCTCGGTGGCCAATGCCGGCGTCGACGGCCACTCCACCGTGGCTCACATCAAGGCGTTTGACGAATGGTTTGCGCAGTTGCCGGACCTTCGGCCTCGGTTTGTGTTGATGTATGTCGGGATCAATGACGCCCTATTGCCGGCGTCCGAGTCCAATCCCGCCGACACCATGGTCCACGCGAGCGTCTGGCGCCGGGCGCACACGTATGTCGGCAATCACAGCGCCTTCGTCCATGCCTTCAAGGTGGCGAATGGCTGGACGATGGCACGGCACGGCGGCGTGACGCACGGCGCGGTGGCCGTGTCGGCCATCGATGACTGGGTGGTCGCCGAGGTGCCTGAGGATCTGCACGAGACCTTTGCGGTGCGCCTGGCCAACTACGTGCAACGGCTGCGCGCCCTGAGTCAGCGCGTCGGCGCCATGGGTGCCACGCCCATTTTCATTACACAGACCCATGGCTATGCGAAGCTGCTCGACGGCGAGATCTACGAGATCGCCGGCAGTCGCGCCGGCCGCCGCTATGCGGAGTTGCGTCTATTCGATCGGATTGTCCTCGACCACTGCCGGCAGCAGCGCGAGCCGTGCATCGATCTGGACAGCGAAATATCGCTACAGCCAGCGGACTTTTACGACAGCATCCACACGACACCGAGCGGTTCGCGGAAGATCGGCGAGTTTCTAACGCGATCCCTGCAACCGATCATCACCGCAACCGCGAGCGACTGAGCGCCCGCGGGCCATCGCCCAGGGTGCGGGACACCAGGTTTCATCGCAGGGCGATCGGCCGCAGCCAAAGGCGGTGTCGTTTTTGCTCAGGCGACCCTTTTCAGGCGTGGCCGACCGACAGGTTTGCGGCCCCGCTTCGCGGTTTTCGCCTTCGTGGTCGGAGTCGTCTTGGCCGCCTTCGTCGCCCGGGTCGTCTTGGCTGTTTTTGTCGCCTTGCGACCCAGTCCGATCGACTTGGCCAATTCCGAGCGCTGCGCGGCGTAGTTCGGCGCGACCAGGGGATAGTCGCTGCGCAATGACCAGCGCGCCCGATATTCCTCCGGGGTCATGTTGTGCGCCGTGCGCAGATGGCGCTTCAGCGACTTGAACCGCTTGCCGTCTTCCAGGCATACGATGTGATTGCGAGACACCGAACGCCGGATCGCCACCGCGGGCTCCGGAAGCGCCTGTGCCGCTTCGCCTTGTTGCTGGTCGAGCAGCGCGGTGTGTACAGTATCGATAATTCCGGGCAATTCGTCGATCCCCAGCCGGTTGTGGCCAACGAACGCCACCACAATGTCGACCACCAAACGCCGGACGTCTGTAGATGATTGCATCATTGTCTCACTCATCTCCTTTGACACGAAAATCTTTAGACTCGGATTCTGTGTGCTGATGTAAACTATTCTTTGCAAAATTCAAGCGATTTAGTCTTGCGACGCGATCAATTTATCCCATCAATCCACTTATCAGTCTGCTGAGCCAAGGGCGTGTAACGTGAGCATCGATCGATCGCTGGCGGCAAAATTACGCACGGAAAGTTGAACTGAACGGCCTGAGCACTAAAGTAACGCACGGTCGCAGCCCCTGTATTGCGCTACGCATATTTCACCGCTTTAGAGCGGTTCCGGAAAGTTTTTGAGTCGTCGGAATCGGTTGTGTTTTATTGTCTGTCACCTGTCCAACTGCTTTGGGGTGCCCGATGTGGAAGCCTGAACACCGCGCGGCCGCCGACCGTGGCCGGCTTCGCTATCCGAGTGATCTGACCGACGCCGAATGGGCGCTGATCGAGCCGCTGATCCCACCGGCGAAGCACGGTGGGCGTAAGCGGACGGTCGATGTCCGCGAAGTCCTGAACGGCATCTTCTACGTGCTGTCGACCGGCTGCCAGTGGACCGCGCTGCCCAAGGACCTGCCGCCGAAGAGCACGGTGTACGACTACTTCGACCTGTGGGAATGGGACGGCACCCTGGCTCGCATCCATCATGAGCTCTACGTGGCGGTGCGCGAGCGCGCGGGCCGCGAAGCCAGTCCGAGCGCGGCCATCATCGACAGCCAGAGCGCCAAAGCGGCGCAAAAAGGGGGGCGTCGATCGATCCGCAGGGCTTCGACGCGGGCAAGAAGCTCACCGGCCGCAAGCGGCACATCCTGGTCGATACGCTCGGCCTGATGCTGGGCCTCGTCGTGCATCCCGGCAACGTGCAGGACCGCGATGGCGCGGCCACACTGCTGCGCCGGACACGCCGGCTGTTTCCGTTCATCGAGGTGATCTACGCCGACGGCGGCTACCAGGGACCAAAGATGGCTGCCGTGGTGGCGAAGACCGGCGCCTGGCGGCTGGAGATCGTCAAGCGCAACAGCGTGCCGCGCTTCGAGGTGCTGCCGAAGCGCTGGATCGTCGAGCGCACCTTCGCCTGGATCGTCCGTTGCCGCCGGCTGGCGCGCGACTTCGAACGCCACGTCCGTTCTGTCGTCGCTTTCATCCACCTCGCCATGATCCGCATCATGCTGCGACGCTTGACCCGGCCAAGCCCTTGCTCGTGAATCTCTACTTCCCGGAACGGCTCTTAGACCCAAACGCTAGGTACATAAGTGGCGAGCCAACTCTCCGGCGCCGGGGCCGTGACTTGGGTCAATGTGTCGGTGGAGCATGCTTTATATGTATTGAGTGCGCGAACGGGCGCGAACGAAGTACTTTGCCGAAGACGGCCGAATACAACAGTCGTGTCAAACCCAGTCCTAGTGGATTGATTCCAACGTTTGGAACCCTCGGTTTCGGGCTGCGATGATGTCGTCGGGGTCGGCTTTCGATATGAGTGGCTGTGGGTTGGCCGCATTGTATTCGCGGACGAAGCGGTTGATTGCGGCCTGGAGATCGACGACGGAATGGAAGACGCCGTGCTTGAGCCGCCGCCGGGTGAGTTTTGCGAAGAAGCCCTCGACGGCATTGAGCCACGAGCAGGAGGTCGGTGTGAAGTGGAAAGTCCAGCGCGGATGGCGGGCGAGCCAGGCGCGGACCTTGTCCTTGTTGTGCGCCGCGTAGTTGTCGACGATCGCGTGGATGGCCTTGTCCGCCGGCACCGTGCGCTCGATGCGGTTGAGGAAGCGGATGAACTCCTGATGGCGGTGGCGCTGCATGTTCTGGCCGATCACCGTTCCGTCCAGAACGTTGAGCGCCGCAAACAGCGTGGTCGTGCCGTGCCGTTTGTAGTCATGGTGCCGGCGCGTCCCTTCTTCATCGGCAGACCGGCGGTCGAGCGCCTGGATCTGTGACTTCTCATCGATCGACAACACCACCGCATGGGCCGGCGGGTCGACATACAGGCCGACGATATCGGTGAGTTTCTCGGCGAAGGCAGGGTCGGTCGACAGCTTGAAGTTGCGCCAGCGGTGCGGGCTGAGACCGTGAGCCTTCCAGATCGCCTGCACCGTCGAGGCGGCAATACCGGCCGCCCTGGCGATCGCGCGCAACGTCCAGTGGGTCGCCTCAAACGGCGGCGGTTGCTGCGTCAGGCGCACGATCTCGGCGACACGATCGAGCGGGACCGGCGCCTTGCCGGGCGGACGGGACTTGTCGCGAAGCAGGCCGCCGACACCCTCGTGCCTGAACCGCTCTTGCCAGCGCCACACGCAGGTCTTGGACTTGCCGGTCTCGGTCATGATCGCCGAGGTGCCCAGACCCTCGCCGCTGAGAAGGACAATATGTGCCCGCCAGACGTGTTTCTGCGGGCTCTTGGGATCCGCGACGACCGCGCGCAATCGCTGACGGTCGCCGGCGGATAGGGTGAAGGAGATTCCACTGCGCATGCGCCAGATTCGCATAACACAGCAAAATACGGAATCCCAATTCGGACTCTTTCGTTCCGATCAATCCACTAGGCCGAGTTCGTCCGAGGCCGCATAGATCAGGCTGCCCGGCGGTGTGAGCGCGCCGACGGCCTGCAGCAGATCCCGCCGCGCCTGCAACTCCGGCGAGGCGCAACTCGCCGCCGGGCCTAGCAGGCAGGCCGCTCCCGACCAAGCCACCTGCCACGGAGTTCGATAGGCCGCGTTCCATACAGCCACCAGCACCAGAGCGGCTGCCACGGCGCCGACGCGCAACTCCGGTTTGCGACGCGCCATGCGTGCCAACGGCCACAGCCCAAACAGAGGGATGAACAGCAGCAAATATCGGAAGGTCCGAACCAAGTCGATCTGCAGTGGAAACCGGCCCAGCGCCTCCGCGATTCTATGTTCGGCATAGGTTAGACCGAAGCTGAACACGAACAGCGCCGCGAACATCGCGGCGAAGGCGCGTGCGAGTCGCGCCGTTCCGTCCTGGCGCGTGGCCAGAAACGCACAACCGATCCCGGCGACCAGCCAAACCGGCAAATTGGGACGCTGATTGACGAAGAGATCTTGCAACGCCTGGGCGAGGTCGAGATAGCCGGGCAGCAGGCGCACACGGGCAATGTCCATGAGCGCACCGATATCGTCCAGCCGCGCGCCCTGCCAATGGCTGGCATAGTGCCAGGCGAACGGCGCGATCGAGACGACAAACACGAGCCCCAGCAGCACCATCCGTGCAAAGTGGCTCGCCCAGGCCGTCTCATGCGGCTTCAGCGTCAGCAGAGCGGTCCAGACCGCCAGCGCCACGCCCGGTCCCGCGACCGGGTGAACGTAGAGCAGCCCGCCGAGCGCCAGCATGATCCATGGCCTAGCGCCCCGGCGCGTCGCGCCAGTATACGACCATGGCGAGAACAAGCGGCAATAACGCCGCGAACAACAGGCGCGGCTGTGCCTCCGTGCCCAAACCCCAATAGGTGCCCAGATTGAGCGGCACATAGGGCGAGGAGCAGCGCCCAGGTACGGTCCTCGAAAAGCGCCCGACCGAGGACATAGAAGGCCAGGATATACAGGGTCGCTGCCGGTACCAGGAGTACGCCCACGGCCCGTGCAGGGCCGCCGACCCAAGGTGCGAGTGCCCCCACGATTGCGGTGTAGAAGGTGCGATAAATGGCGATATTGGCCGGATCACCCAACACCGGGACGCCTCTATTTACCTCGCCAATTTTGCCTTGTTGTGATTCTCTGCGGCGGTTCGATTCGAGGGGGGTATTGATGAGGCAGACTGGCCTGTTCGGCTTACCGGATCATTTGCGCAAGCTTTCGGCGACTGGCGATCCGTTGGAGGTGCTGGCGAAGGTTGTCGATTTCGAGATTTTCCGCGCACCGCTTGAGGCGGCGCTGGGCTATTCGGACGGATCGAAAGGCGGCCGCCCGGCCTACGATGCGGTGGCGATGTTCAAGGTTCTGGTCCTGGCCGCGCGGCACACGGTGAGCGACGAGCGGATGGAGTTTCTGATCCGCGACCGCTTGAGTTGGCTTCGCTTCCTGGGCTTCGATCTCGGAGCGCCGACGCCGGACCGGAACACCATCTGGACCTTTCGCGAGCGTCTGGTCCGGGCCGGGGCGATGGATGAGCTGTTTGCCGCCTTCGATGGCGAGCTGCGCCGGTGCGGCTATCTGGCGATGGGCGGGCAGATCGTCGATGCGACCCTGGTATCGGCGCCCAAGCAGCGCCACCGCGATGACGAGAAGCGGGCGATCAAGGCGGGCAAGAGCGCGTCCGAGATCTGGCCCGATCAGCCGGCCAAGGCGGCGCAGAAGGACACAGACGCGCGGTGGACGGTGAAGACCGGAAGGCGCAAGAACCCCGCCGGGGCGCAACGGCGCGTGCCCGACATCGCGATCCCGGTGTTCGGCTACAAGAATCATGTCGTCATCGATCGGGCCTACGGCTTCATCCGCGGCTCGGCGGTGACCGATGCCGCCCGCCATGACGGCAAGATGTTGCGTCATCTCGTCACCGGCGACAATCTGGCCGCCGGCGTGTGGGCTGACAGCGCCTATCGCTCGAAGGCGAACGAGGCGTGGCTGGCGGGCAAGGGTCGGATCTCCCACATCCACCGCAAGAAGCCGCCGGGCCGGGCCATGCCCAAGGCGACCGCCCGGGCCAATGCCCGCAAGTCAGCGGTCCGTGCACGCGTCGAGCATGTCTTCGCCCAGCAGAAGGATCGCATGAGCCTGTTCGTCCGGACCATCGGGCTCAAGCGGGCCGAGACCAAGATAGGCCTCGCCAACCTCGCCTATAATTTCCAGCGTCTGATCTTCCATGAGCGCAGGGCCGCCATGGCATGAGTCCGCCCGTATGACCAAAAAACACCCCGCTGAGAACGAAACCGCGGACGAATAACGCCGTCAAATCCACCCGCCGCACGGATCGGCCAACAGGACACCCTTATCCGCGCCAAATCGGCCGGTTGTTAGAGGTCTCCACCGGGTCGCGGGTGAAGCCGGCCGGGTCCGCTCGCGCGGCGAGAAACCCGGCGATGTTGGCCAGATCGCTGCCGAGATCGATCGGCTGCGACAGCCCTGACGTCCGCCGGACATAGATCGCAACCGCGACGGCGATCGCCGTCACCGAGAAAGCTACATCCATTGGACCGATGGGACGACGGACGGCCGCGGCCGGCGCGGCGCCTGAGGCCCGCGACATCATTGCGGCTGGACATGAACGGCATAGTTAATCTTTAAACAACACCGTAACCAAACCCTAACCGCTTTCGCGATATTGCGGGACGGCTCACTTGCGACGCTTCGTCGCGATCGCCACAACACGAGTAGCCATGTGCGGCATTGCGGGTGTGTTCCATCGGGCCGGCAAACCCGTTGATCGCGGCGTTCTTGTCCGCATGACGGACACGATGATCCATCGTGGGCCCGATGGGTCGGGCGTGTGGATCGACGGGCCCGTGGGCCTGGGACACCGCCGGCTGGCGATCCGCGACCTGAGCGATGCGGCCCGGCAGCCGATTCACGACCCGAGCGGTCGCGTCACCGTCACCTACAATGGCGAGATCTACAACGAGGCCGAGCTGCGGCGTGAACTGGAGCGTGATTTCGGCGTCGCCTTCCGTTCCACGTGCGATGCGGAAGTCCTTCCCGTGGGCTGGGTCCATTGGGGCGAGGGGTTGCTGGATCGGTTGGAGGGCATGTTCGCCTTCGGCCTGTGGGACGCGCGCGATCGGTGCCTGGTCCTGGCCCGCGACGGCTTTGGCATCAAGCCGCTCTTCGTCGCCGACGATGACAAATGCGTGCGTTTCGGCAGCGAGCTGAAGGCGCTGCTGGCCGACCCGGCGCAGCCGAAGCGGGTCAATGGACCCTCCTTGCACCGTTTTCTCGCCCAGGGCTACGTCGGACCCGACGCGACTCTGCTGGAGGGTGTTCGCCAGGTCGCACCCGGCGGCATCGAGCGCTTCGAGCGGGACAACACTGCGCGGCGCACTTTTTGGCGGCCAATTCGTCGTCCGGACATCGGTCGGATGGAGGATGCCGTGGACGCCTTCGAGCCGGTCTGGTCGAAGGTCGTCGCCGAGCATCTGATCAGCGACGTGCCCGTTGGCGTACTGCAGAGCGGCGGCGTCGACAGCACGCTGGTTACGCTATCGTTGCCCAGCGAGCCGAAAGTACCGCTATTCACCGCCGGGTTCGACCAGCGTAGCCATGATGAAACGACGCTCGCCGCCGCGTTGGCCAAGGATCTGGGCCTGCCTCATCACACCGTGCCCGTCGATGTCGCGGCAGCACCGGAAGACACCTTTCGTTCGGTGGTCCGACATTTCGACGGTCAACTCGCCGATTCGAGCGGCTTTGCCTACTACGTGCTCAGTCGTGCCGTGCGCCCGCAGGTGAAAGTCGTTCTGGCCGGCGATGGTGGCGACGAGCTGTTCGCCGGCTACGAAACCTATCGCGCCAGCCGCGTCGCACGTGTCGCAGGCGCCGTGCTGCCGTCTTCCCTTTCCGAGATGCTCGCCCGCCTCGCCACGCGGCTGGGAGCCGGCGGTGAGGACCGCATACCGCTCAGCGAAGTCGCGGCGCGGTTCTTCGCCGGTATTGCGGCCGGCCATCGCGATGCACACGCCCAGTGGCGGCGCATCCTGCCGCGCCATCTGCAGCGCGACCTCTACGGCCCGACGATTTCGTGCCTGGCCGATACGACCGACCCGTTGGAAGAGTATCGCGCGGCGCTGCGCAACGAGGCACCGAGCCTCGTCGAACGTTGCATCGTCGCCGACCAGCGATACTACCTGCCGGCCGATCTGCTGATGAAAGTGGATGCGATGAGCATGGCGCACGGGCTCGAAGTCCGCGTACCGATGTTGGATCGCCGCATCGCGGCGATCGCCGGGCGGCTGCACCCGCGCCTGCTGACCCGTTGCACCGGGCGGGACAAGAGATTTCTCCGACATGCGTTGCGCCGCCGCGGCGGCGCCCCGGAGGCGATCACCGCCGGCCGCAAGCGCGGCTTCAACCTCCCGGTCGCGCGGATGCTGCGCCGTGGGCTGCGGCCACTGGCCGAGCAGACACTGGATCGCGATGCCGGGCAATTTGCACCATACTTGTCGCCCGACTCGGTGCGCGGGCTCTGGCGCGACCACGCCGCGCGCCGCGCCAATCACGGCTATCTGTTGTGGACCCTCATGACATTCGCGGTGTGGCATGGCTAGTGCACTTAAGACGCAAGACAACCGGGCCAGCGCGGCAACGCTAGCGCCGGAGCTGCAGCGCCGTTTGTCCATCGTCATTCCCGCTTTCAATGAGGCGCAGGGCATCACCCAAACCCTGGGCGAACTGCGCGAGCGGTTGCCGCAAAGCGAGGTCATCGTCATCGACGATGGATCGAACGACGGTACCGGCCCGGCGGCGCGCGCGATCGACGGCGTGCGGGTGATCGCACATCCGTTCAACCGCGGCTATGGCGCCGGCATCAAGACCGGGATGCGCGCGGCTCGGGGCGCCTATATCGCCTGGTTCGACGCCGACAACGAGCATCGTGTGCAGGATCTCGTGGCGCTCACACAGCATCTCCACGACAAGCGCGTGACCGCGGTTATCGGTGCGCGCGGGCGCGGCGGCCCACTCGTGCGCACGCTCGGTAAGGCGCTGATCTGGCTGATGGCACGCTCAATGCGCCTGAAGTTTCCCAACGATTTGAACTGCGGCTTGCGCGTCTTCAATCGCGCCATGATCGCGCCCTATGTGGGATTGTTTCCTAACGGATTCAGCGCCAGCATGACCAGCACCTTGACCATGTTGGAGCGCGGCTATCCGATTGATTTCCTGCCGGTCCAGACCACGCCGCGCATCGGTAGCAGCAAGGTGAGGTTGGTCGACGGTTTCCGCACCATGCTGTTGACGTTGCGGATGGTGATGCTATTCGCGCCGCTGCGCGTATTCGTTCCCATTGGTCTGGCGGCGCTGATTGGCGGCGGCGTGTATGGCGCGACGCTGGCGCTGCTGAGTGGCCTTGGCCTGTCGGTAACAGCGCTGTTCATCATGATCGCCGGGATTCTGTTGATGATGCAGGGATTGATCGCCGATCAAATCTCGCAGCTGCGCCTCGGCCAACTCGACGCCCTCACGATGAGCCCCCACGATGACGACCCAATGGACCGATCCGACCATGACCGCTGACGCGACGACACCGTCGACCTTGCCGCCGGAATGGGCGCTGACGCTGCCCAAGCCGGCCTGCCAGCACGTCTATGACCTGATCGGCGCGCCGTTGCGCATGGTCGTGCTGCCCGACGCCTGGTCCGAGCGCCTGCACCTGACGTCGCTGCGCGCCGAGCGCCTCGCGCGCGTGCTACCGGCGCTGCGGGGTAAATGCCTCGATATCGGCGCCGGTGACAACACGCTCGTACACCTCTACACCCGCCAACGCGATGACGCCGACGGCAGCCTCGGTGTCGACGTGGTCGACTGGGGCGGCGGCTGTCAATTGATCGAATCCTCCGACGCCTTGCCGTTTGACGATGCCAGTTTCGACACTGTCGCGTTTATCGCCTGTCTGAACCATATCCCCGAACGCAAGAGCGCACTGGTGGAGGCGCAACGCGTGCTTGGCCCGGATGGCCGCATCGTGATTACGATGATCGGCCGCACCATCGGTGCCGTCGGTCACGCGCTATGGTGGTACAGCGAAGACAAGCATCGCGACGTCGACGAGCATGAAGAGCCCGGGCTCGATCACCGCGATGTGCTGGCGCTGTTGGACGAGGCCGGCTTGAGCCTCGAGCGCCACGAGCGCTTCGGCTACGGCCTCAATCACCTCTACGTGGCGACGCCACGACGGCGCTGAGGCCTATTGCCGCCGCCAGCGCGCGGCAAAGTAGGGAAACGGCAGCCGACCGGGAAGAAGATTGTACAGATCCTCCGTCGCCCAGAGCGGCGCGGCCAACGCCCGCTTCAGCGCCTTCGGCAGGCGGAATATCAGGCTGTTGAGGACCAGGAAGTAGGCCGGACCGCCGGCGAAACGCACCGCGTCGACGGAAAACTCGGGCCCGGCCTGGGCCAGCAGCGCGTCATGGTCGAGCGCCTGCTCGGCCTCGTGATCGAAATAGGAATCGTGTTGGTACCAAAACGTGCGCAGCGGTTCGAGCATGAAGCGCAGGTTGGGCTCGACCATGAAGAGCCAGCCACCCGGTTTGATGGCCGCCGCGACATTGCGCAGCGTCTGCGCCAGGTCGGCGACGCAATGGTGCAAACCGCCGACCACGATGGCCGCGTCATGCTCGGCCTGAAACGCATAAGGCCGCGTCAGATCCATCGCCGACGCCGGCGCGCCCGTGTTTCCATGATAGGCCGCGCATGCGACTTCGGTGACATCGTAGCCGTGCAACCGCACCGCGGGATATCGGCGCAACAGTTCGATTGAGTTATGGCGGCTGCCGCAGGCGAAATCCGCAACCGTGGTGGCGCTCAGGTCGATGTTGGCGAACAGAAAGTCATACATGTAGCGACGGCGAAAGCGCATCGACCACTCGTCGTAATAGTGCGCCTCGTAGTCGTCATGCAGGGACTCGTAGTGCGCCTTCTGGCGCTCGCCGGCAGCGCGCCAATCGCCGCTCATGCCGCAACTCGACCCAGCGACAGGGCGCGCACCGGTCGCACACCGGCGCTGCGCAAACGCGCCAGGGGCACCAGCGGATCGGCCGTGTCGGCTAACAATTCGCTGGACGCCTAGTCGCCGGTATGGTCATGAGGACATGCCCGTTGCGCGCCAAAATCGGCGATGGTTGCCTGGTCGACGGACATCGATTGCCTTGACTTGGACTCCGAGCGGCGGCCCGATGGATGGCACTACTATCCGGTTGGGGTTAACCGCCCGTTGACAGGGCCGGTGGCACGGTCACCGCAAGGCGCGCGATGTCGCCAAGTCGCTCGCCGGCGGTCAGACAGGGGAGAGCGTGCAGTGGCAGTGCGTACGATGGAAAAAGCGCCAAACCGCACGAGTGCCGCGGCAAAACGTCCGCGGCGGCGAAAGGCCGGGCTCTCGGCCGAGCCCGAACTCAGCCTGGTCGTCCCGCTGTTCAACGAGGCTGGCTCGTTGACGCCGTTCCATGAAGAGTTGATGAAGGTGATGGCCGAGTTGGGCCGGCCTTATGAAATCATCTACATCGATGATGGCTCGAAAGACGACACCGGCGCGCTGCTGGATCGGCTCGCGCAGGAGGCGCCGCAGGTGCGGCATGTCTCATTGGCGCGCAACTATGGCCAATCGTCGGCCATGCAGGCGGGATTCGACGCCGCTCGCGGCGACATCATCGCCTGCCTTGACGGCGACCAACAAAACGACCCGCACGATATCGCCCGCATGCTGCATACGATGGCGGAAACAGACGCAGACATCGTTTCGGGTTGGCGTCGGGACCGGCACGATTCGCCGCTGCGCGTGTTGTTATCACGCTGGGCCAACCGCCTGATTTCGCGCCTGACGGGCGTGCCGCTGCACGACCATGGCTGCACGCTGAAGCTCTACCGACGGCGCGTGCTAACCAATATCCGGCTCTATGGCGAGATGCACCGGTTCATAAGCGTTCTGCTCGCAGATTCGGGCGCGCAGATCCGCGAGATCGAGGTCAACCACCGCGCCCGCAAGTTCGGCACGTCAAAGTACCGGCTGGATCGAACCATCCGTGTGGTGCTCGATCTGGTGCTGGTGCTTTTCTACACCCGCTACCGCCAGCGGCCGATGCACTTCTTCGGCACCATTGGCCTGGCCGCCGTCGTGCCGGGGCTGGTGATCTGCTTGTACCTGCTTCTCGTGAAGCTGGGCGGAGCGCCGATCGGCGATCGGCCGCTGCTGCTGCTGGGCGTGATGTTGGTCATCACGGGCGCCACCTTCCTGGGTCAAGGGCTGCTGGCAGAGCTTATCGTCCGCCTGCTGCACGAGAACGAGCAATACCCGCAGTACCGTTTGCGGCCGGTGATCGACAAAGACGATAAGCGATCCACAAAGTGACGCCAGCACAACCGGGCGAAGCAGCGCCAAGCACTACGGCGGCGCCGGAGCACGCTGCCCGGTCCGGTCGCCGATGGCTGTGGCATGTGATGGTCAGCATCGCCGTCACCGGCGGGTGCGTGTGGGTTCTGTTGTCCACCGACCTGGTCGCGACGTTGCCGGGCTCTTTCGCCGCCGCCGACGGTGTGCGCCTGGTGTTTCTTTGCCTGGCCACGGCCGCGGCGCATCTGCTGCGCGCGTGGCGCTTGTCGTTGTGCCTGGAGCGGCACACGCGGCTACTCACACGCCGGGCGTTTGCCATATCGACTTGGCACAGCTTTTGGATTTCGGTGCTGCCCGCGCGTACGGGAGAACTAACCTTCGTCGTCATGCTGTCGTGCCGCTACGGCAGGGGCGTGGCCGATGCGGTCGGCCTGTTGCTCCTGTTTCGAATGCTGGATCTGCTCGTCGTATGCGCGATCGGTGGCACAGCGGCGTGGTTCGCACTGGCGCAGCGCCCTGAATGGGACCAGTGGCGCGCGTTGTTGGGTGCCGGCGGCATTGCAGCGGCGCTCGGCGTCGCCGGATTGCTCGCGCTGTGCTTCGTCGCCCGCGCGTATCTGCCGAAGACGCAGCCTCGAAACATCGTGCTGCGCTGGCTGCACCAGGCACTCACGGCGGCCGTGGCGCTGACATGGCGACGGTTCGCCGCTGTGTGGTCGGTGTCGATCGCGATGTGGATGGGCATGACTTTGGCCATTCAGCAGGGCCTACTTGCGATCGAGACCGCCGTTTCGTTCGCGACCGCCGGCATGGTCAGCGCCGCCGCCATTCTGTCGTTCGCTATGCCGGTCAATGGGGTGGCCAGCGTGGGACCGTTCGAGGGCGCCTGGACCGCGACCGCAGTGGCTGCCGGACATGACGCGGCCAACGCACTTGCCGCGGCAATCCTGGCGCACATACTCTTCCTGGCCGTAACTGCCGTGATGCTGCTGCCGGCCGTGTTGTTACGGCGTTAGGATACTAACGGGCCAAGGCCGCTACGCAGAATACGGAAAGACCGGCCGGTGGGCGCAGTCCGGCGCCGGTCAGACGCGCCTCCATCGCCAAGACCGCATAGCACAGACGATCCAAGAGCGGCGGCAAGTTGGACGATTGCTTGTCGCCCGGCCGTGTGCCCTGGCGCGCACCCCAGACCAGCTTGGCAGCGACTGCGGCCGGGAGCAGCGCGGTGTTGAAATAGCCGCTGGCCTTCACCTGCAAATCGGGCGGCAGCGCCGCCGTGAATGTGCCCTTCGTATAGCGCCTGAAGTGCCGATTGGCGCGGTCGTGAGGTCCGAACAGCCACTGATACGCCGGCACAGTGGCAACGAACACGCCGTCCACGTTCAAGTGGTCCGCCACCCACGCCAACGCGGCCCGGTCGTCCTCGATGTGCTCGATCACGTCGAGTGCGCAGATCACATCGTAGCGGCGCGGCACCGCCAAGTCGGGCAGACCCTGGCGGTAGAGATCGCGCACGCCGTTGCCCGACTGCAACGCCGTCCAGCAGGCGCCGTCGACTTCGACCGCGTCGACACTGCCCCACGCGCGCAGAAGCTCGATGTGCTGTCCGTGACCGGCACCGATCTCCAAGACCTCGCCGCCGCGGCGGCCAGCGAACCGTTGCAGCAGGGACCGCAAAAGCTCGGCGCGGCCGCGATTGAGCCAGTTGCCGGTTTCGGCTCCGAGCCGAGCGATCGCTTGCGCTTCCATCGTCTACTGGGCCGGCAAGCGGTCTTCCTGCACCGCATGGCAGGCGGCGACGCCACCGTCGAGCGGCAGCGGTTCGGGCCGCTCGGCGCGGCAACGTTCATCGGCAAACGGGCATCGCGGGTGAAACGCGCATCCGCTCGGCGGATCGATGGGACTGGGCACCTCGCCGCCCAGGGGCGAGCGCGCGCGCCCGATCGCCTTCAGATCGGGGATCGTCTCCAGCAGCAGCCGCGTGTACGGATGCGCCGGACGGGCAAACAGGTCCTTTGCCTGCCGTAGTTCCGCCAATCGGCCCAGATACATCACGCCGACCACGTCCGACGTGTGGAAGACCACCGACAGATCATGACTGATGAACAGATAGGTCAGCCCCAGATCGGACTGCAGATCCTTCATCAGGTTGAGGATCTGCGCCTGTACTGAAACGTCGAGCGCCGACGTCGGCTCGTCGCAAACCAGGAATTCCGGATTGGACGCCAGGGCCCGTGCGATCGAGATGCGCTGACGCTGTCCGCCGGAAAACTCATGCGGATACTTGTCACCGTCGGCCGCCGTCAGGCTGACATGGGCGAGCAGGTCGTGCACTCGCCCGCGGATCGCCGCAGCACCCTGCCGGACCTGAAACGCCCGGATCGGCTCAGCCACGATGTCAAACACCCGCCATCGCGGGTTGAGGCTGGCATAGGGGTCTTGAAAAACCATTTGCATGCGCCGGCGCACGATCATCGCCTCACGGCGCGACGGCGCGTCATGAACATCGACGCCAGCCAGCTCGACCGAGCCCGCGGTCGGTGCATGCAGGCCGACAACACAACGGGCGACCGTCGACTTGCCGCAGCCCGACTCGCCGACCAGCGCCAGCGTCTGGCCGCTGCCGATGTCGAAATCGATGCCGTCGACGGCCTTGAGAACCTGCCGTGGTCGCCGCTCCAGCAGGCGGTTCAGCAACGGCGGGGATACGTCGAAGTAGCGTTTCAGACCGCGCACGCGCAGCATCGGCGTATCCGTTGCCGACTTGCGACGCGCCGCGATGTTGGTTGCGACCGTCATGCCGGGATGCGCGCCTGGCTAGGGTCGAACTGCCAACAGGCGACGTCACTGCCGCCGACCGCTAACCGCTCCGGTCGTTCGCGTCGACAACGATCGAACGCGTGCGGGCAGCGTGGATGAAAGGCGCAGCCATCGGGGATCTCGGTCAAGCGCGGCATGGCGCCATCGATCTGCACCAGGCGTTGGCGGCGCTGATCCAGGGACGGGATCGAGCCCATCAGCCCGCGCGTATAGGGATGTTTGGCGTCGCCGATCACGTCTGCGACGGGCCCGATCTCGGCGATACGGCCGGCATACACCACAGCGACGCGGTCGGCGGCCTCGGCGATGACGCCCATGTCGTGTGTGATCAGCATCACCGCGGTGCCGTGCTCGTGGCACAGGCGCTTCAAGAGCGCGATGATCTGTGCCTGTATGGAGACATCCAGCGCCGTCGTGGGCTCGTCGGCGATGACCAGCTTGGGGTTCGACGCCAACGCGAGTGCGATCACCACGCGCTGGCGCATGCCGCCTGAAAACTCATGCGGATAGCTGTCCAGCCGCCGTTCGGCCGCCGGTATACCCACTTCCTGCAACAGCTCCAGCGCCCGCGCCCGCGCCTTGGCGCGGTTCAGGTCGCTGTGGGTCTGGATCGTTTCGATCAGTTGCCGGGCAATCGTGTAAAGCGGATTGAGGCTCGTGAGCGGATCCTGAAAGATGGCCCCTATTTCGCGTCCGCGCACGCGCCGCATTTGCTCATGCGCCAGATTGTCGATTCGCCTGCCGGCCAACCACACCTCGCCGCTCTCGATCCGGCCCGGCGGCTCGATGAGGTCGATGATCGCCGCGCCCGTCATCGACTTGCCGGCGCCCGATTCCCCGACGACGCCCAACACCTCGCCTCGCGCTATGTGAAACGATACGTCATCGACCGCGATGAGCGTCCCGCGCCGCGTCGGGAAGACAACGCTCAGGTTCCGCACGTCGAGCAATGGCATGTTGGGACGATCGGTCATGGCGCAATCCTAGCGCGCTTTCCGCCGCGGCGAAATCGAGCCGTCGCGGCGGCGCCGGTCTTGAGCCATCACAATGGAGCCCCGAGCAGTGGGCGGTGGCGTGCTTCACAATTTTGCACGACTTTTAATAGAAATGTGCCTTTTACTTGACATTAGCGATTATTGGCGACCCTTGTCTCACGCGGACACGTTGCGAATGGATGGAGGACCTCCGATGCTCGGAGGTTTGCGGTCGATCGTTTTGCTGATCGGCATTGGGCTGGCCGCGTCCGGTTGCGGCAACACCGCCGGTGAGCGCGGTGTCACCGGCGCCGGCGTCGGCGCGGGCGCCGGCGCGGTCATTGGCGCCGTCACGGGTTTGACCGTTGTGCAAGGCGTGCTGATCGGCGCCGCCGCCGGCGGTCTGACCGGCACGCTGACCGATAAGGACACCATCGACATCGGCGATCCGTTTTGGAAAAGCAGCGCTGGCACGCAACAGACCGAATCCGGAACCGTGCCCTACGTGCAGCAGGCGCTCGGCGATCTTGGCTACCGGCCAGGCCCGCCCGACGGCGTCCTGGGGCCGAATACCGTTTCGGCCGTCCGGCGCTATCAGGGCGATAACGGCCTTCTGGTCGACGGCCGGGTGACGCCGGAATTGGCGACCCATGTCGAGACTCAATTGGCGCAACGCGGCGGGTACGCCGACGGCTAATCCCGGCCAACCATCGATCGAAGGAGTGCAGGATGCAGCTTCGTTTCGGATCATCCACCCATTCAAGGACCATCGGCCGCGGTATTCTCATCGCGGCCATCACCTTTTGCTTCGGCGTGACAAGCGTGCCGCCGGTCGAGGCAGAGCCGCCGCCGTGGGCGCCGGCCTGGGGGTATCGCGCCAAGCAGGGCCACGGCTATAAGGCCAAAGGCAAGAGCAAGCACCGCACGGTGGTCGTGCAGCAAGCACCGACGCCGGTCCTGCCGACCATTCGACATCGGCCTCGGCCGCTGCAACCGCGAGACGCTCGCCGTCCTGCTGGGCGCGGCCGGCGGCGGGTTCCTGGGATCGAAGATCGGTGACGGTCGCGGCCAACTAGCGGCGGTCGCCGGCGGCACACTCTTGGGTTTCCTTATTGGTGGCAGTGTCGGCCGCAGCATGGACGCGGTTGACCATCACTGCGTGGGCCAGGCCATGGAGCACGCCCAGGACGGCCAAACCATCGCCTGGGACAGTCCGAGCAACGGCGGCCAGTATCAAGTGGTTCCAACCCAGACCATCGATCGCGGCGATGGCCGCTACTGCCGTGAATACACCGCCAAAGCGACCGTGGGCGGACAGGTCGAGCAGACCTACGGCACGGCGTGTCGCCAACCGGACGGATCCTGGCAGCTGCAAGGCTAGAACGGGCCGCCCCTCGCCAATAAGTGAAGACGGCACGCGCGGTTGGCATTGCCATCGCGCCTCGTGCACCTACCCTCCGCCTGACGACCGGTAAGCGCTTACCCGGTCCATGGCAGCAGGCGGAGGCGTCGATGAAGACGATCATGGTGCGCTACAAGGTGAAGCCCGAGCGACTCGACGAACATGTCGGGCTCGTGCGCAACGTCTTTGACGAGTTGACCCGTAAGGCCCCGGACGGACTTCGGTACGCGGCATTTACGCTCGAGGACGGCCTTTCCTTCGTCCATATCGCCAGCGTCGGTACAGCCGATGGCAGCAATCCCCTGACCGATATGCCGGCGTTCAAGGCGTTTCAGGACGGCATCCGCGATCGCTGTGACGAGCCGCCCGCGCCCGCTCCGCTGAACGCCGTCGGCTCATACAAGTTCCACGACTGAACAAGCGGCCCTAGTCGAGCTCTCCGGCACGGTGACAGGCGACCAGGCGGCCATCGAAATCGGACAGCTCCGGCGGGTCGTGCCGGCACCGATCCACCGCGAACGGACAACGCGGATGAAAGGCGCAGCCGGAAGGCGGATCGAGCGGTGACGGAAGCTCGCCCGTGAGGCGGATGCGCTCGCGCCGGAAGCGGCGGTCGACCACCGGCGTGCTGGCGAGCAACGCCCGCGCGTAGGGGTGGGCGTGAGAGATGAACAAATAGGCCAGGTCGAAAGACTCCTGCAGGTCCATGAGCAGGTTCAGCACTTGCGCCTGGATCGACACATCCAAGGCCGAAACCGGCTCGTCGGCCACCAGGATACGCGGTTCGATCACGAGCGCGCGCGCAATCGCGGCGCGTTGCCGTTGGCCGCCGGAGAACATGTGCGGGTAGCGCCGGTAGTATTCCGGCCGCAGACCGACCCGCGCCATCACTTCCTGCGCGCGTTGGCGGCGGCCGGCGGCGTCGAGGTCGGTGTTGATCGCCAGCGGCTCCTCGATGATCGCGCCCAGCGTCTTGCGCGGGTTGAGTGACCCATAGGGGTCCTGAAACACAATCTGCACCTTGCGCCTGAGCGCGCGGCCGGTCGCGCGATCGGCAGCGGCGGCGTCAATTCCGTCGATCATCAACACACCGGAACTCGGCGGCTCTATCAGCGTGACCAGACGCCCAGGGTCGACTTGCCGCATCCGGATTCGCCAACGACCGCCAGCGTCTGGCCGACGGCGAGCGTGAAACTGACGCCCGCCAACGCGTGCACGGTGGCGGGCGGATCGAACCAGCCGCGCCGCACCCGATAGTCGCGTGTCAGCGCATCTGCCTGCAGGACCACCGCCGGGGCGGTCACGGCGCAGCGGCCTCGGCGTGCGGCTGGCGCGGGAAATGGCAGCGAACGCTGCCGCTGCCATAGGTGCGCAGGCGCGGCCGCTCGGCGCGGCAGCTTTCGGCGGCGAATTGGCAGCGCGGGCGGAACAGGCACCCAGCGATCTCGTCGCCAATCCCCGGAACCACGCCCGGGATCATCGGCAAGCGCCGGCGCCCGACGCTGCGTTCCGGTCGCGAGCCGAGCAGCGCGGCGGTATAGGGGTGCAGCGGCGTTGCGAAGAGGCGGTCGGCGGGCTGTAGTTCCATTTGCTGGCTGGCATAGGTGACCTGCACCCGGTGCGCCATCTCCGCCACCACGCCCATGTCATGGGTGATCAGCGCCAGCGCCATGCCGCGCTCATTCTGCAACGCGCGCAGCAGGTCCAGGATCTGCGCCTGGATCGTGACGTCCAGGGCGGTCGTCGGCTCGTCGGCGATCAATAGGCGTGGATTACAGGCGATCGCCATCGCGATCGTGACCCGCAGGTTCATGCCGCCGGACAGCTGGTGTGGGAACGCCCGCAAGCGGGTTTCGGGATCGGGAATGCCGACGTGCTGCAATAGCTCGACGCCGCGTCGGCGCCGCCCGGCGCGGCTGCCGCCTTCATGCACCCGCAGCGTCTCCATGATCTGAAATCCCGTTGTGAAGCATGGATTGAGGCTGGTCATCGGCTCCTGGAAGATCATCGCCATGTCCTTGCCAATGAAGCGACGGCGATCGCGCGGCGACAGGCCCAGCATGTCGCGCCCCGCGAACCGCATCCGCGCCGCCGTCACCGTTGCCGTCCACGGCAGCAATCCCATCAGCGCCAGCATCGACACGCTCTTGCCCGAGCCGGACTCACCGACGACGCCGAGGATCTCACGCTCTTCGACGTCGAACTCCACGCCGTCGACCGCGGTGAATGTACCGCGCACGGTCTGAAACGTGACGGTCAGGTCGCGGATTTCGAGCAACGCCATGTCAGCTTCGCTTCAGCCGCGGGTCGAGGGCGTCGCGCGGCCCGTCGCCGAGCAAATTGAGCGCCATCACCGTGACGAGAATGGCGAGACCCGGCAGCGTCACCACCCACCAGGCCCGCAGAACGAACTCGCGCGCCTCGGCCAGCATCGTGCCCCACTCCGGCGTCGGCGGCTGCGCGCCGAGCCCGAGGAAGCCGAGCGCCGCGGCGTCGAGTATGGCGCCGGAGAAGTTGAGCGTCGTTTGCACGATTAGAGGTGCCATGCAGTTCGGCAGTATCGTGGTCAGCATCAGCCGCAGCGGACCGGCGCCGGCGACACGGCTGGCGGTGACATAGTCCTTGGATCGTTCGTTGATGACGGCCGCACGCGTCAGTCGCACCAGGTGGGGCAGATAGACGAAGGATATCGCCAGCATCGCGTTGAACAGGCCGGGACCCAGGATCGCCACGACCACGACGGCCAGTAGCAGGCTGGGCAACGCTAGCAACACGTCCATCAAGCGCATGACAGCGATTTCCACCGGACCGCGATAGAAGCCGGCGATCAATCCCAGCGCGACACCGAAGGTCACCGACAATGCAATGACGATCAAGCCGATCAGCAACGAGTAGCGCGCGCCATGCATGATCCGCGACAGCATGTCGCGGCCGACCGCGTCGGTGCCCAACAGGTGCGCCGCCGTGCCCCCTTCCTGCCAGACGGGCGGCAGCAATAGCGAATCTCGATATTGTTCGTGCGGCGGATACGGCGCGAGGACATCGGCGTGGACACCGTGCCGGGCCGAACGCTATACCGGCGGGATCGCAGAGCAGGCAACAGGGAGGCTTTGTGACCGAGATCGTCATTGCCAGCGCCGCGCGCACGCCCATCGGCTCGCTCGGTGGCGGCTTGGCCGGCCTGACCGCAGCGCAACTGGGATCGGTCGCGATCGGAGCCGCGCTCGAGCGCGCCGGGTTGGACCCTGAAGCCGTGGACGAGGTCGTGCTCGGTCAGGTGCTGACGGCCGGCACCGGCATGAACCCGGCGCGCCAGGCTGCACTGGCGGCAGGCATTCCCGCAGACCGTACTGCCTATCTGATTAACCAGGTCTGTGGTTCAGGCTTGCGCAGTGTGGCGCAAGCGGCGCAGGCCATCGCCCTGCAGGTCGCCGGTGGCCAGCCGACGGTAGAGCGCCAGGGCATAGATGAGGATGAACACCGCGAACATGTTCTCCTGCACCTCGGTCAGGTTAACCGGGTGAAAAACAATCCGAAAAACGCTCGCCTCCGACTTGTTGAACAGGTCGAAGATTTCGCCCGGCAGCTCCGTAACCAGAACAAGCCACGCCGCTACACGCAGGTCCGGCGTCGGCCATACGAATGCGTGCCAACCATCGTAGGGCGGAACGCCCCGCGTGCGGCGCAACAGCGGCACCAACAGTGCGCCGCCGACACACCAGATGAACAGTGCCCGCCTGGGCAGCGAGTCGAACAGCTCGGAAACGTTATGCAGATTGGTTTCGCCCTGTTCGTTGACACGCAAGAACCATTCGCCCGACTGCCAGCCGACGAAATGCTGGCCTCAGCTCGCTTCCTCGCCGGCGAAATACACGATGCCCATCGCATAGACCGCCAACCAAACGGTCAGGAGGCGTTGGCCGGGACGCACCGACATCAATGCGGCGAGGCATGGGATCAACGCCGCGATCAGCAGCACCACCGTCGAGAGCTCTATCAGACTGCCTTCGCCTTCCACGAGGGCGCGCCACTCACGCGCGGTCAAGAACGGATCGCGGCCCCGCGCCCAGCGCGAATACGATACCCAGCCGATGGCCATCGACGCGCCCAGGATCAGCAACGGCAGGCCGGCGCTGAACCATCGCGGCAGTGTGCGTTTTGGTGCCAGGTCCATGACTGCGAAGTACCCACGTCCCAGGGGCCCGCCAGGACGGGCCGACGTCATACAAACCGTCCCTATCCGCTTGACGCATACACCCACTAGGGATAGGTTGTGTGCGTACAACGGATAGTGGGTCATGGACGTTCTCGACCGCACCGACCTGCCCTTCCCGCAATCCCTCCCCGAGTTTCAGCGACTTTTCTCCGACGATGCGGCGTGCGCCGCCTACCTGGAAAGGGCTCGCTGGGGTGACGGGTTCGCCTGCCCGCGCTGCGGCGTCGTGGGTGAACCTTTCCGCATCGCCACGCGGCCTGGCGTCCTGACCTGTCGCGCTTGCCGCCGCCAGACGGGATTGACCGTCGGCACGGTCATGGAGCGCAGCCACACGCCTTTGAGCACGTGGTTTTGGGCCGCCTATCTGGTCGCCAGCCAGACGCCGGGCATGTCGGCGGTGCAGTTTCAGCGGCAGCTTGGGCTGACGCGGTACGAAACCGCCTTCGGCATCCTGCATAAGCTCCGCGCGGGTATGGTGCGGCCCGATCAGGATCGGATCGGTGCCAGGGCAGGAGAGCATGTCGAGGTGGACGAAACCTATGTTGGAGGCCGGATGCGTGGTGAAGGCCGAGGCGTTCACCACAAGACGCTGGTGGCTGCTGCCGTCGAAGTCAGCCACAGGGAGCCCGGCACCGCGCAGGACAAGCGGAAGGATGGCCGCTACGCCGGGCGTGTGCGGCTGTCCGTCGCTGCCGACCGCAGCGCCGATTCGCTATGTGGCTTCGTCGAGAACGCCGTTATGCCGGGGTCGCTGATCGTCACCGACGATTGGAGTGGCTATGGCAGCTTGCGGACACGCGGCTATGATCACCACGCCATTGCCGAATGCGGCGACCCCGAGGTGGCCGAAGAGTTCATGCCGATCATCCACCTCGTCTTCAGCAACCTGAAGAATTGGCTCAGTGGCATCCACCATGGCGTGAGCGCAAAGCATCTACAAGCCTACCTCAATGAGTTCACGTTCCGCTTCAACAGGCGGTTTTACCCGTTCAACGCCTTCCGCTCATTGCTCGGAATCGCAGGAGAGGCCGAGGCTCCAACCTACGCCGAGCTATATTCCGGCGAGTGGAAGCATCCTACATGTAGTGGGTGTACGAATTAACCGGATAGGCACGATACAAACCTCATATGACATAAACGTAGATAGCGTCAACGCGTGAGGACTGGCGCCCCGGGAAGCCGATCGCGCGGTTGTGATCGGGCGCTCGCGCCGGTATGCAGCGCGACAGGCACATGCGTCGCGAATATCCAAACCGGCCCGTCGTGGGCGTGGGCGTCGTCGTCCTGCGCGGCGGAGATGTACTGCTGATCCGCCGCGGCACGTCACCGCTGATCGGCGAATGGAGCCTACCGGGCGGGGCGCAGGAACTCGGCGAGACGGTCGCGCAAGCGGCGCGGCGCGAGCTGCGCGAAGAGACCGCGATCGATACCGGGGACTTGCGCCTGATCGATGTCGTCGACCTGATCGCCCGTGACGACGCCGACCGCATCGCCCGGCACTACACGCTGGTCGACTTCGCGGCCGACTGGAGCGGGGGCGAGCCTATGGCCGGCGGCGATGCGACGGAGGTTCGCTGGGTGCCGCTGACGTTACTGGACGGCTATGGGCTGTGGGAGGAGACGCAACGCGTGATCGGCCTGGCCGCAGAGCAGCGCCCTCGGTGACGACAACGCACCGTGAGCGCCGTGCGACGCTGGTCGGCATGGGCGCGGTGGCGATGTGGGCGACACTGGCGCTGTTGACCGCGCGGGCCGGCGCTGTGCCGCCGTTTCAACTCGTGGCCATGTCGTTCACCATCGCCTCCGGGCTCGCTCTCGTATGGTGGCTGGCGCACGGCCGGACGCGCGGGACATTCCCACATCTGTCGCCGGCGGGCTGGGCGCTCGGGGTCGGAGGCCTGTTCGGCTACCACTTCTTCTATTTCACTGCGCTGCAGAACGCGCCGGTCGTCGAAGCCAGCCTCATCACCTACCTGTGGCCGCTTTTGATCGTGCTGTTCTCGGCCCTGCTGCCGGGCCGCGCAGGTGGCGCCGGATTGCGCTGGTTCCACACCGCGGGCGCCACGATGGGTCTGGCCGGCGCCGCCCTGATCCTCACGCGCGGCAACGCGCTCACGATCGACCCGCAATTCACGACCGGCTACCTGGCGGCGTGCGCCTGTGCCCTCACCTGGTCGGGCTACTCCGTCGTATCGCGCCTCTTCGCCCACGTGCCGAGCCGCGCGGTCGGCGGCTTCTGCGGTGCCACCGCGGTTTTGGCATGGGCATGTCACCTGGCATGGGAGACCTCGGCCTGGCCGGCCGGACTCGGGCCGTGGCTGGCCATCGCCGGCTTGGGAATCGGTCCGGTGGGTCTCGCCTTTTTCGCGTGGGACTTGGGCGTCAAACGCGGCGACATCCGCGTGCTCGGCGCCGTCGCGTACGCCGCTCCACTGCTATCGACGCTGCTGCTGATCGCAGTCGGATTGGCGCCGGCGAATTGGCACGTGGTCGCCGCCAGCCTGCTCATCGTCGGCGGCGGTGTCCTGGCCGGCCGAGACCTGCTGCGATCCGACCCGGTACGGACTCATAGATAGGGCTGCAGCCAGCCGAGACTGTCTTCCGTACGCCCGGTAGGCATGTATTCGGCGCTCACGTAGCCGACATAATCCACCTCGTCGATGGCCGCGAACACGGCGGCGAAGTCGATCGTTCCGGTGCCGGGCTCATGGCGGCCTGGCGCGTCGGCAAACTGGATGTGAGCGACGCGGTCGCGGAAGCGCCGCAACGTCGCCACGGCGTCGTCGCCCATGCACTGGGCATGATAGACATCGAATTGCAGTCCGAGATTGTCATGTCCCGTCCGCGCCAGCATATCCACCACCTGGGCCGCGTGGGGCGTCAGGTAGCCCGGCCAGTCGCGGTCATTGATCGGCTCGACCGTGACCTTGACACCAATCTCCTGCATGGCATCGGCGGCAACGGCCAAGTTTTCGGCGAAAGCGGCCAGGCAGCCGGGCTTGTCACCCTTCGGCGCGCCGGCGATCACATTGACAAACTGCGGCGACAAGGTCTGCGCATACCGGCGTGCCTGCGCCACCGCTTCGCGAAACGCCGGCTTGCCTTGCGGACGCGCGGCGAATCCGCGCCCGCCGGGCTCGCCCGCCGGCACGTTGAACAGCACCAACTCGACGCCCGCCCGCGCCGTCGCCGCGGCCAATTCATGCGCGGGCAGGCCATAGGGAAACTGCATCTCGACCGCGGCAAATCCGGCATCGCGCGCCGCCGCCGGGCGGTCGAGCACCGGGTATTCGGTGAACAGAGTCGACAGGTTGGCGCAGAATCGCGGCACGATCGTGGGCTCAATACGGTCTTAACCTCATCGCCGACGATTGTGATATCATATTGGCTATGTATCCGGACGTTATCGACCTCAAGGAGTTCTACGACTCCTCGCTGGGCCATGTCGCGCAGCGTTCGATCCGCCGCCGCCTGCGCGAGCTGTGGCCGAACGTTAACGGTCAGAGCGTGCTCGGGCTCGGCTATGCCACGCCTTATCTGCGGCCGTTCCGCGACGAGGCCGAGCGCACTGTCGCCGTCATGCCGGCGCGCATGGGCGTGCTGCACTGGCCGCCGGAGGGGCCCAACCTGACGTGCATCGCCGACGATCCCGAATTGCCGCTGCCGGACCTGTCGATGGATCGCATCGTCCTCGTGCACGGGCTGGAATGCACCGAGCAACTGCGTGCCTTGCTGCGCGAGGCTTGGCGTGTGATGGCCGATGGCGGACGGCTGTTGGTCGTCGTGCCCAACCGTCGCAGCATCTGGGCACGCCTCGATCACACCCCGTTCGGGCATGGCCATCCCTATTCATTGACGCAGTTGCGCCGTCTGTTGCGCGATTCGATGTTCACGCCGGTGCGCGACGCCAAGGCGTTGTACGTGCCGCCCAGCCGGCGGCGATTTGTCCTCGCCGCCGCGGTGGCCTGGGAGCGGCTGGGCGAACGTTGGTTCCAGCCCTTGGCCGGCGTCACCATCGTCGAAGCCTCGAAGCAGATCTACGCCGGCGTGGTGGCACACGAGGCGGCACGCGCCCGGCGATACTCACCGGTCCGCGCCGTCATCCGCGGCGCCCGCTCGCGCTCTATGCCGACACTTTCGACGGACGACTAAGCAGAAACACCGCCTCCTCGGCGCGCCAATTGACCGATCCGCCGACGCCGTCCAACCGCCTTCCTTTGCTGTCGATCGCGATCGATTGCTCGATGCGAATCCCGAGTTCGGCACACAGGGTGACGAAGTCGGCGATGGTGCAGAGATGGATGTTCGGCGTGTCGTACCATTGGTTCGGCAGTGCATGGGTCACCGGCATGCGCCCGCGCCGCAGCAACTGCCATCGCACGCGCCAATGTCCGAAATTGTGGAAACTGACGACGGCGCGGCGGCCGATGCGCAACAGATGCTCCAACGACCACCGCACGTCGTGCATGGCCTGCAGCGTCTGGCTCAAGATCACATAGTCGAAACTGTCGGCGGGGTAGTCCTGGAGATCGATTTCCGCATCGCCCTGGATCACCGCCAGCCCATGGCTGACGCACGCGGTGACGCCGTCGCGATCGATTTCGATGCCGCGGCCGTCGACGCCCTTGAAGTGGACCAGATAGGCGAGCAACGCGCCATCACCAGCACCGATGTCGAGCACGCGGCTGCCATCGGCCACCATGTCGGCGACGAGTTGTTGATCGACGCGGATCTTGTCGCGCGGGGGTGCCGTTTGCCTGTTCATGCGATGTCAAGACCGCACTGTTCCGCAGCGCCGGCCAGGAACCCGCTCAACACCCGGAAGAACCCGGGGACTTCGAGCAGGAAGGCGTCGTGGCCGGCGTCCGTTTCCACCTCGACGAAGCTCACGTTAGCCGCGACCGCGTTGAGCGCATGAACGACGGCACGCGATTCAGCGGTTGGGAACAGCCAGTCCGAGTCAAAGCTGATCAGACAGAAACGCACCGGCGAGCCGGCGAACGCATGGGCCAACACGCCGCCATGCTCGGCCGCCAGATCGAAGTAGTCCATCGCGCGCGTGATGTAGAGGTACGAATTGGCGTCGAAGCGCTGGACGAAACTCGATCCCTGGTAGCGCAAGTAGCTCTCGACCTGAAAATCGGCATCGAAGCCGTAGCTCAGCTTTATCCGGTCCTGCAGGGTGCGGCCGAACTTCCGGTGCAGCGCCTGTTCCGACATATAGGTGATGTGTGCCGCCATGCGCGCCACGGCCAGCCCGCGCGCGGGCCGCTTGCCAAGCTGGTAGTAGTCGCCGCCGCACCAGTCTGGGTCAGCCACAATTGCCTGCCGGCCGACCTCATGGAAGGCAATGTTCTGCGCCGAGTGGCGCGCGGCACCGGCGACCGGAACCGCAGCGAAGACCCGCTCCGGATAGTCGGCCGCCCATTGCAGCGCCTGCATCGCGCCCATCGAACCGCCTATCACGCAAAACAGGCGCTCGATGCCGAGATGGTCGATCAGCAGTTTTTGCGCCCGCACCATGTCGCCGATGGTGATCATCGGAAATTCCAGCGCATACGGCTCGCCGGTCGTGGGATTGATATCCGACGGCCCGGTGGTCCCCATGCAGCCGCCGAGCACGTTAGCGCAAATGACGTAGTAGGACGCGGGGTCCAGCGGCCCGCCCGGGCGAATGACGTGATGCCACCACCCCGGCTTGCCGGTGATCGGATGCGGCGCGGCGACGAATTGATCGCCGGTGAGCGCGTGGCAGACCAGGACGGCATTGGACTTGTCGGCGTTGAGCGTGCCGTAGGTTTGATAGGCGAGCAGAAACGGCCCGAACGACACGCCGCTGTCGAGGTCCAGGGGCCCCAGATCGATCACTTCTCCGGCCGAGGCGGCGCGTTCCAGCGCCGGCGCGACGGTCGCCGCGCCCCTCTGCTCGGACGGTGAATCGGACACACGTGTCATCGGGATCAATGGCCGTTCAATAGCGCGCACATTGCCTCGCAACGGCCGCTAAGTGTCAATGTTTTCTTTGCTTTTGACAACGTCACCGACTAAGACATGGCGGCCTTTCCGCACGCAAAACCTCTATGAGCATGGCCGACGATCGTCTCGCTGAGCTGCGTCGCAGAATCGATTCGATCGACGATCGCATCCAGGATTTGCTGATCGAGCGTGCCGATGTGGTTGCCAATATCGCCAAGGTCAAGCAGGGTGGCGACGCCCAGTCCTACCGGCCCGGCCGCGAGGCGGCGATGGTCCGGCGTCTGCTGCGCCGGCACCACGGCGATTTCCCGAAGCTGGTCATCGTGCGCTTGTGGCGCGAGCTGCTCGGCGCGACGACACGGCTACAAGGCAAGTTCTCGGTCGCCGTCTATCGCAGCCCGGGTTCGGCTCAATATTGGGACTTGGCGCGCGATCACTTCGGAAGTTCGGCGAAGCTGACGGCGTTTCCATCCGAAGGCCAGGTAATCGCCGCCGTCGCCGAGGGAACGGCGACCGCCGGCGTTATCCCGCTGCCGCAGCACGACGACACGTCGCCATGGTGGTCGCACCTGCTGCGCCAGCGCGAGGATGGCGCGCGCGTTGTCGCGCGCCTGCCCTTCGCGCCATTGGGAGGGCAGCAAAAGGCGGAGGCCCTGATCATCGGCCGTGCTGCGGATGAGCCATCCGGCGACGATCGCAGCCTTATTGCAATAGAGGTCGAGCCCAGTATCAGCCGGGGACGATTATGGGACGAATTGAGCAAGCTGGATCTCACGCCGAGTTTGTTGGTCGCCGACGCCGCGGCGGCGCGGGTCGGATCGAGCCTGCACTTGGCGGACCTGCCCGGCTTCATCATCGCCGACGACGAACGCCTTGCACAGTTGCCGACCTCCCTCGATCAGCGCACCAATCGCATCACCCGCGTCGGCGGCTACGCTGCACCCTTGCGCGACGAAGATTTGGCGAGTTGAACTTGCCGCCTGCGGCCGGTCCGTTTCATGAAGACACCTCAGCCCCGCCCCGGCATATTGGACATCGCGGCGTATGTCGGCGGCGACGCGTCCGTGCCGGGCGTGGCGCGGCCGATCAGATTGGCCTCGAACGAAAGCGCGTTGGGGACCAGCCCGCGCGCGATCGACGCCTACCGCAGCTGCGCCGAAAGGCTGCACCGCTACCCTGACGGGTCGGCCGCGGCGCTGCGTGAGGCGCTGGCCAGGCGCCATGGGATTGATGCGGGACGCATCGTCTGCGGCGCCGGCTCCGACGAGCTGATCGCGCTGCTGACGCGCGCCTACGCGGGACCGGGCGATGAAGTTTTGTGCAGCGCCCATGGATTCTTGATGTATCCGATCGCGGCGAAATGCGCCGGCGCGACCGTCGTCACGGCGCCGGAAGTCGATTTGACCACCGACGTCGATGCCCTGCTGGCACACGTCGGCGAGCGCACGCGCATCGTCTTCATCGCCAACCCAAACAATCCCACCGGAACCTACTTAGATGAAACCGCGCTCAGGCGCCTGCATGCCGGTTTGCCTTCGAATTGTCTGTTGGTGCTCGATGCGGCCTACGCGGAGTATGTTTCGCGCAACGACTACGAGGCCGGAGCCGCGCTGGTTTCGGAATTCGACAACGCCGTCACGACGCGCACGTTCTCGAAGATCTACGGCCTCGCCGCGTTGCGTATCGGTTGGGCGTACTGTCCGACGCAAGTCGCCGAGGTGCTGAACCGCGTGCGCGGGCCGTTCAATGTCGGGGCGCCGGCGCTCGCCGCCGCTCAAGCCGCGCTGGAGGACATCGCCTTCACCGAGGCCGCACGCACCCACAACGACACCATCCTGCCGTGGTTCCGCCACGCCTTGACGGATCTGGGTCTGAAGGTAAATCCGACGATGGGAAATTTCCTCATCGCCCAGTTTCCCGCACGCGGCGGACGCGACGCGCAAGCGGCGATCGACTTCTTGCGCAACCGCGGCATCATCCCGCGCGACATGAGCGCCTATGGGCTCGGTGACTGGGTGCGATTCTCGATCGGAACCGAGGACGAAATGCGCGCCACGCGCGACGCCCTGACGGAGTTCCTGGCGTCATGATCGACACCGTTATTTTCGATAAGGTGGCGTTGATCGGCCTGGGGCTGATTGGATCCTCGCTCGCGCGCGTCCTGCGCCGGGAGGATCTGGCCAAAACCATCGCCGGCTGCGCCCAGTCGGACGCCACGCGACGCGCAGCCATCTCACTCGGCCTCGTCGACACCGTGCACGCCGATCCCGCGGACTGCGTCGTCTATGCCGATCTGGTGGTCCTGTGCACGCCGCTCAGCGCCTACCTGCCGGTGATCAAGGCGGCGGCGATAAATCTCAAGCCCGGCGCCATCGTCAGCGATGTCGGCTCGGTCAAGGAAAGCGTGCTGCGTGATCTGTCGCCGCTGCTGCCGGCGGGCGTCCATCTGGTGCCCGGACACCCGGTCGCCGGCACCGAACAGTCCGGCCCGGAGGCCGGCTTCGCCGAGTTGTTCGAGGGTCGCTGGTGCATCCTGACGCCGGCGCGCGATGTCGACCCGCTCGCCCTTGAGCGGGTCCACGACATGTGGGCGTGCGCGGGCTCGAAGGTCGAGGTCATGGATGCCGCCCATCATGACAAGGTATTGGCCATCACCAGCCACCTGCCGCATCTCATCGCCTATACCATCGTCGGCACCGCCAGTGCCTTGGAGGGACAGCTGCGGGCGGACGAAGCCCTCGTCGAGACGGCCGAGGTGGTCAAGTTTTCGGCCGGCGGCTTTCGCGATTTCACCCGCATAGCCGCATCCGATCCCACCATGTGGCGGGATGTCTTCATGCACAATCAGGAGGCGGTGCTGGAGATGCTGGGCCGGTTCACCGAGGATCTGACGGCGCTGCAACGCGCCATCCGATGGGGGGATGCCGAGGCGCTGGAAGCGTGGTTCACGCGCACACGCGCGATCCGCCGCGGCATCGTCGAGGCCGGCCAGGCGGGCACGTTCCGCGCTACCGAGCCCAGCGAATCCAGGGAATCGGCATCACAGGCAGCGGGCCGAAAAACAGCTGCTGATCCTTGACCACCGCGGGCAGCACTATCACCGTTCCGCCATCCTCGCCCGGCCGGCTCAGGGCGGTGAACAACAAACGCGCCGCCGCGGCCTCGCTCGCGTCGATGGCGCCGGATCGCTCGAAGGCGCCGACGGCCTCGATCAGCCCGCGAACCTGAGCCGTGAACGTGCCTTGCGGCTGCAACGCGTCGTCCAGCACCACTGTACCCTGGGCCGCCATCTCGATCGGCCCCCAGCGCAGTTGCAGGTCCTGCACTCTCAGCGATCCGCCGGCATCGCGCCACGATGCCATCGCCAGCTCCGGAGGACCGGGAGGAATGACGCCGAGCACCCGCGCCTCCGCATCGGCCCGCGCGATGTCGCGGCCCAACGGCCCGTCCAGCAGTTCGGGCAGCGCGACGTCGCGCCCATCGAATACCAGGGTCATACTCGGCTGGTCCGCGGACGCGCCGACAACCGGATGGCGCCGCGCCGACAGCACGGCCGCACCGGCGGCCAGGCCGAGCGGCAGGTCCGGACTGTCCAAAGCCAGCTCGGCGACCGCGATCTCGATCAGGTCTGGTCCGCCATCCGCGCCGATGGTGATGTCGGCGGTGGCCGATGCCGCCGACACCATGACCACCGCCTCGCCGAGCGGCGAGCCGACGATGATCTCGTGGTCGCCGGTGGCATCGACGGAAAAATCGCGCGGCGCCCAGGCGGCGAACCCGACGACCATGTCCGGACCTCGCCAGCGCCACGGCGGCGATCGCCGCGCGGCCGTCGCGGCCCGCGGCTGCTTCACCTGGACATTCCATACCGTCGGATAGCCCGACACCGCGACGGCGTCATAGGCCATGTCGATCCCGCCGGCGCGTTGGCGCGCGATCCACAGATCGACGTTCTCTTCGACGACGCCTGCGAAGGTGTACCAAGCCGCCGAGCCGCCGGCCGCGACAAGCCCCAGCAGTGCCAAGCAGGCGAAGCCCAACCGCCGCATCATCTCGCGCAACCATCTACCCGGGCGTTCGGCGCAGACAGTGAGCCCAGTCCCTCCCCATGGCAAGCACCCGTCTTGCAATCGCGGCACCGAATCCCCAGTCTGGCCGGCGATGCCGCCGACTTTCGTACCCTTCGAGCCGACCACCGCCGCCAGCGAAGTGGTCAAGCCGGAGCACAAGCGAGCGCTACTCGCAGCGGCGCGGAGCGGGCGCGAATTCTGGGTGTTCGCCTACGGATCGTTGATGTGGAACCCGGACTTTCCCTATGCCGACCGCCGCCCGGCGCGCATCCATGGCTTGCATCGGCGTTTTTGCATCTACTCGCACCACTATCGGGGCACCGCACAGCGTCCGGGGCTGGTGTTGGGTCTGGCCCCCGGCGGATCGTGTACCGGCGTGATCTATCGTGTCGCGCCGGCGGACGTGGCGCCCGTCATCGACTACCTGTGGTCGCGCGAGATGGTCTCCGGCGTGTACGAGCCGCACGCCGTGCGCGCACGCACCGCAAGCGCGCGCATCGACGCCCGGACCTTCGTCGCCGATCCGCACCATCCGCAATATGCCGGCGGGCTGAGCCTGAGCGAAACCGCGTCGCTGGTGCGCCAGGGTGTCGGCGCCCGCGGACGCTGCGTCGATTACCTGGCGGACTTGGTCGCCCACCTCGACGCGCTGGACATCAGCGACGGACCGATGCATCGGCTGCTGAAACTAGCGCGGAGCTAGCGCGCCGAACGGGTGCGTACCGGCGGCAGAGGCTTGTCGCCACCGTCGCCGGCTCCCCGACGCGACCCTAAGGGCCGCTGCGCGCGGCCTAGCAGCCCGTTGAAGAAGACTGAGTTGATGAAGCATCGGGCGTGATAACAATGGCGGCGGCGAGACCCGGCGCCGGGGGGTTATTGAGGGCGAGGATAATGATCAGCGATTGTTCCTGTCGCAAGACAAGCAGCAGGACCGCCAAGCCCTTGGCCGCAGCCTCTCGCGGGGTCCCGGCGCCGATCAACTGGCGCAATAGGACGCCCAGGTTGTGTCCGGCGACGTGGATCAGATAGCGCTTGCTGATGTTCTCGCGCCCGCGCAGCCAAGTGCGGCGCATGCCGCCGCGATCGAGGACCTGGGCGAAGCCCCGCTCGACCACTTCGGCGCGGAGTTTGAACGCGGCCTTCGCCACGCCCGACAGCAATCGGTTGCGGTTGTTGTAAACGGCCCGCCGAGCGGCGTCGTCGCCGTGCCAGCGCGAGAGCCCCTTGCCCTTCGGTTCGGCGATGCGGGTCGTCCAGGCGCCGTCGGCAAGGGACTTCAGCACCTCGCGGCCGAAGTAGCCTTTGTCGGTCACCAGCTCCGCCGGTTCGTCGGCCGTCGGCGCTGCGCCCACAGCCGCCAGCTTGGCCTCGGCTGACGTCAACGTTGTCGGCAGGGTGGTCGTGTCGCCCTGATCGGCCGGATACAGCTCGGCCGCGATCACCGCCCCGGTGTCGAGGTCGACCGCGTGTTCGGGCTTGTAGGCCAGATGCGTCGTGCCGTCCTTCATCCTGGCGATTTTGGCCTCCGCGTCGAGACCCAGTCCGCATTGGAGAGTTTCTTGCCCTTGCGCCGCCGATCCATCTGCGCCAAGTCATTCGCCGCGGTCTCGATCCCGCTGTCGGCGGCCATGCGCTGCAGCATCTGGCGATAGCTTTCGCCGCTGTCGCGGCGCACGATCGAGCGCAGCGCCGCGTTCGCCTCCATGGTCGAAGCATCGACCCCAATCCGCTCGCCCTTGACCAGGCCGTGCTCGCCAAGAACGTCCAGCACCCAGGCGAACACTGCCTCATGCACCGCGTGCGGCAGCCGGCTGCGGATCGTGCTCAACGACGAGTGGTCAGGCACACGTGCGCGCGCCTCCAGGCGCAAGAACTCACGCAGCGACAAGCTGTCGGCGCACCGCCACTCCAACGCCCGCTCACTGTCGAGGCCTTCGAAGTAGCCGACCAGGTGCATCCGGAAGTAACGCCCCGGTGGGATTCCCGGACGTCCGATCCCTGGCGCGTAATAGGGCTCACACAGGTCCTCGGCGAACGCATCGAAACCGGCATCGACCAGCACCTCCTGCAGCTGGTCGTAAAACACGTGGCCGGGCGAGCGAGGCATCTCTGCCCAACTGACCATCAAGTCCACCGATGTTGCCGTTGACCTCCTGCGTGCCGGCGGCGGCCTGCTGCGCGTTGCGCGAGATCTCCTGCGTGGCCGCGCCCTGCTGCTCCACCGCCGAGGCGATGGAGGTGGCGATCTCGTCGATCTCGCCGATCCGCTTGATCGCCTCGACCGCGCTGGTGGTGGCCTCCTGCATGCCGGCGATCTGGGTGGCGATTTCCTCGGTCGCCTTCGCCGTCTGGGTCGCCAGCGACTTGACCTCCGAGGCGACCACGGCGAAGCCCTTGCCGGCGTCGCCGGCGCGCGCCGCCTCGATGGTGGCATTGAGCGCCAGGAGGTTGGTCTGTCCGGCGATGTCGGTGATGAGGCTGACCACGTCGCCGATCTTCTGCGCGGCGTCGGCCAGGCCCTGAACGTCATCGTTGGTGTGCCGCGCCTCGTCGACGGCCTTACGGCCGATCTCGGCCGACTGGCCGACCTGGCGGCTGATCTCGGAGATCGAGCTCGACAGTTCCTCGGCCGCCGCGGCCACCGTCTGCACGTTGCTGGCCGCCTGCTCCGAGGACATCGACAAGCTTGAACAATTCCGCTCGTTCCTGAAGGCAAATCCCGACAAGGGACGGCTGCGGCTGGAAGCCAAGGCGATCTACGAAGGCCAAGCCGGACGCAGCACGGTGCATGTCGGCCCCTACGGCCTGGACGAGCAGGATGTGGACCGTCCAACACGGCACTACACCTTCCCGTTCGGCGCATGGCGCGAAGTCGAGGAGATCGCCGGCATCGAAGGACCGACCGACCGCATGGAGCCGGTCGAGATGGCGCTGGCCGCGACGGCGGCGTGTCTCATTAACTCGATCACCTACAACGCCGCGCGTATAGGCATCGACACGGCCGGGCTGGAGATCTCAGTACGCTCAACAGTCGATCCGCGCGTGCTGTTCGCGGTGAAGGAGCCCAACGAGCATAAGGCGTGTCTGGGCACGATCGAGTACGATGTCAAAGTCGCTGGATCGGTAAGCGACGACGAGCTTCAGACCATCAAGAAATTGTGCCGATACTCGCCGGTGCACGGACTGATGGCCGAGGCTATCAACATCACCGGCTCCGTAGCCCGCGCGTAGTCGGGGCGTGCAAATTCATCGGCCTCGTTCTGAGTGTATTGAGGGACGAGGTCGATGACACTCCACCGAAGCGCTTGCGGCGCTCGGCCCGCCAGCAGGTTCGCGGGGGCGAACGACGGTGGCTAGCCGACGATGGGCTGCGCCAGGATCCACAGGCTGCTCATCGTGTACACCACCATGAGCAAGACCATCGGGACTTGCGAGACAAGCGCGTCCCGCTGTCGTTCGAACACGCGCAACGCAACGACGTGGGCGACATAGACGGCTATGATGTGACCGACGATGATCAGCGTCACCGCGGCGTACCAGAACACATAGGGGCTGAGCAGGCCAATATAGACGCGGTAGTCGCCTGTGCCCAACAAATCCCAGCCATAGCCGAACGGGTCGGACGCCAGCGGGATCATGAACTGGCCCGTTGTTACGAGGAACGAGAAATAGTGCGCCAGATGATAGGCGACCGCGATCGGAACAAGCGTTAGCACGAAGGCGTGGGCCGCTTTGGTTGCGGTCACGCCGGCGGGAGCGCGTCCCCAACACCGCACCGCCCACGCCATTGCCCAGCTCGTGAGCCAGAAGGCGGTCAGAAACACCGCTGGAAACAGCAACATGACAAACGTGCTGATGACGTACTGCTCGCGCATGCCCCATTCGGACATTCGGAACAGCCAGAGCGTGATCGACGGCGAAGTGTAGAACGCGTTGGCGCCGGCGCGATACAACGGCGTTTCGAGGAAGCCGTCGAAGGTAACGCTCGACAGCATCAGCAGCACGAATACAAGGTAGGAAACGGTCACGTATTCGGTTGCCAGCAAGCCGGCCCCGGGCAGCCGAAGATCGAGCCGCCGCTGACCATCGCCGGACCGCGGCACATCCAACGGTGCGAATCGCGCCAGCACACCGAAGGCAACGGTGAATGCCTCGCCATGCCGAAGCCAAGTCTCGCGGCCCCATAGGAACATGCCGGCCCACGTGACCAGGCTGTAGCCGACGATCGCGCGACCCAGCGCGCTGGGGAAATCCGAATTCGCCCAGATCAGCTCCAACCAGGCAAAGAGGGAAAACAGACCCACCGCCGGCCAGACGCCAAGCCAGGGCGGATAGGCGAAGTTGCGTGCCAGGTGTCCGCCGGTCGCAGCCGCAAAGACGCTCTCGGCCCAGGCGAACAACGTGCGCAATGGATTGACCAGATCCCAGATGTTGCCGATCAGCGCGCACACGAACGCGAACCCGACCCACCAGATGACCCAGACCATGGTCACCGAAAAATTGGCATAGGCGTTCTGCGAGCCGAAGAGAGCCGTGGCGATGGTAAGCGCGAACACGGCGACGCCCAGGGCACGAACGACGGCGACGACGGCGGGGCTCGCTAGCGCGGCCAAAACCGGCACCCGAAGCAGGTTCAGTCGCGGATAGCCCGCGCCCTCACGCCGCCGGCGTACGAAGACCGCCATGACGAGGAAGGACAGAACGATGGAAGCGCCGGCGCCGGATACCCAGAGCCACAACGGCAAGGGTAGATCGAAGCGCTGGCCGAACCCGTGCGCCGATGCCGGCGAACCGCCCGCAATCCAGAGCGCCGCCCCAACTCCAACGGTGAGTTGAACAACATTCGCGTTCACGATTCGGACCAACTTTGAAAGCGCAGTGTTCAATCGCACGCCTGCCAAGGTCCTGCCACCAGGTAGAAGCAAGGCTCCGAACACGGCTCGCCCCAATCGGCTCGGTCGAGAAACGCCATGGAATTCCAGCATCCGTGATGTCGCGCCGCCTCTGGGTCGGGCATGTGGAAAGGAGTTGTGAGTTAACTATCTCGCTCGGTCTAAATCACGCGCGTGCGGGCGCTCGAATCGGGCCATTCTGCGCCCCGATGCGACATTATCCAGGCCCGTCACGCTCGGCTGTCCCCACCTTGACACGGTGCTGGGGGCCTGGGACAATTCCGCACTATTTGTCCGTCGAAGCTCCGATCTATGCGAGGACAGCAGTACTATCCAAGTAGCACGATAGCTTAACCAGAAGGGAGGATCGTGTGATGCAGCTACGATCACGCATTTTGTACGGCGCCGTCACGAGCGCTTTGCTCGGAGGCGCCCTTGCCGTCGCCCTGCCGGCGATGGCGGTGGACCTTGAGACCGGCCTGGTCGGCCAGTCGCGCCTCGAGAACGCCGATCTCGAAGCCCAGAACTGGTTGATGGGCTTTCAGAACTATAGCTCGCACCGCTACTCGCGGCTGAACCAGGTCAACCGCGGCAACGTTGGGAATTTGAAGCTCGCCTACACCGTTCCGCTGAACAGCGCGCTGGTCGGACGGGAGAACACCAACGCCCAGAACTATCCGCTGGTCGACAACGGCATGATGTACATCGACGACAGCGGTGGAATCTACTACAAGATCGACGTCACATCCGGCGTCCAGGGCGAGGTTCTGTGGTCGGCCGATGCGGCCTTGGAGAGGGACATCGGCGCCCGCTCCCGCGGCATCGCCATGTGGGGAAGCAGCATCTACCACAACCTCGAGGACGGTCGTGTGGTCTCCATCAACCGCGACACCGGCGAGTTCAACTGGGATCTGCAGATTGCCCGCATCGAAGGCAAGCCGGGCAGTGGCGGCATTAACATCGACCGAGAGGGCTTCACGGCCGCTCCGATCGCTGCCGACGGAAAGCTCATCGTTGGCAACAGCAAGGGCGACGCGGGCTCCAATGGCTGGATCGCCGCGTTGGATATCGAGACCGGTGAAGAGCTCTGGCGGACCTACATGATTCCGGGTCCGAACGATCCTGGCGGCGAGACCTGGGCCGACGACCACAACGCCTGGAAGACCGGCGGCGGTGGTCTTTGGACCACCGGGTCCTATGACGTCGGCCAGCGGATCACGATCTGGGGCGTGGCGCAACCGGTGCCGATGTTCGACCCTGAATTCCGTCCCGGCGACAATCTCTACACCAATAGCGCCATCGCGCTGGATGTCGATAACGGCGATATCAATTGGTACTTCCAGTACACGCCCAACGAGTCATGGGACTATGACGAGCAGGGTGTGCACATACTGATCGACGCCCCGTATGGCGGTGAAGATCGGCAGATGGTCGTCCATTACGCGCGCAACGGCTTCTACTATCAGCTCGACCGCACCAGTGGCGAGTTCCTGAGCGCCACCCAGTTCGTCGATAAGGTGAACTGGACGGCGGGGATCGATCCGAAGACCGGCAAGCCGGTCGAGTACGATCCGAACATGGCTCTCCAGACCTACATTCCCGAGACGCGCTACTTGCGCGGCGAGGGCATGAACAACCAGCCCGCCTGCCCCGACTTCGTCGGCGGCGTGCGCTGGCAGCCGCAGGCCTACAACCCGGACACGGGGATTGCCTACGCCGGCGGGCAGGACGGCTGCTTCCTTCTGGAAGTTCAGGGCTCCATCTCCTTGGGCCCCGACGGCGGCATCGACCGTGATGCTGACGGCGGCCTGTTCGGACACAAGGATGCAGCTTGGGACCAGATCGAGCATTACGATCCGCACGGTCTTCTGGCCGCGATCGATGTGACCACGGGCAAGGTGATTGCCCGCCATCGCCAGACGCACCCCAACCGGGCAGGCGTCTTGGCGACGGCTGGCGGCCTCGTGTTCACCGGCAACGATGATGGCGCGGTCACCGCGCATCATGACGAAACGCTACAGGAGCTGTGGCGGTTCCATACCGGCATCGTGATCAAGGCGGCGCCGGTCGCCTTTGCGGTCAGCGGCACGCAGTACGTCGCGATCGTCGCCGGCGGCAACGGCGGACCGTTGGCCGATCAGCTAGGTGTCGGCAACGCGTTGTACGTCTTTTCGCTCTAGTCTTTGAGGAGCGCTATGCTGGGGCGGGCCGGAAACGGCCCGCCCCGTTCTTTTCGGGGCGAACCCGCCCGTCGGCGCCGATCGCCGGGAGCTGTACCCATGAGACGATCCTCACTCCTCGTGCTTTTCGTCGCGATGGCGGCCGCTTCGACCGCCGCCGCCCAGAAAGAGGCGCTTGAGCAAGCCGGCCTGTATGCGCCGTCTGTGTGGGACCTGACCCCAGGCGCGCACGCGCGGGAAATGCCGACGAACGAGTACATCGACTACGCCTGCGGTACTGGCGGGGGCCCGCCGGCGCGGCCGCTCGCCGACTGGACCGAGTACGCGAAGTGCCCGCCCGAGGAGAAGACAGGGTATCACGAAGTCTATTTTCAGTACGATGACGAGCCCGAGTTTTGGGCCAAGGCGAAGCGGCTCACGAGCCAGATCAACCTCTACCAGTACACCTCGGCCTACGCGATCCCGGTCATCGTCTCGGCACTGTTCGATGGCGACGGGTTCATGATGGGCTTTCGCATGATCACTGACGACCGCGTTGATCTGACCTTGCGCGAACGCGGCTCGACGCTCTCCGGCTACCTCATGGGCCGCTACGCCGATGCGAAATGGACCTGCGAGGAGCTGCCCAAACTCGAGGGCGAGCGCCCGTACCAGGGCGTGTTCGTCAAGCGACGGTGCCTGCAAGAGGAACCCGAGACCGGGCTCGACCTAATCATGGAGTGGCATCATTTGCGCGGCGCTGGGCAGTTCGTGGTGAACCCGGGGAATCGATTGCCCACGCAAGGCGAATTCGAGAGCACCACCCACTTCGAGGCCATCTTGAGCGGCGACATTACCGACCGCGAGGCCCGTCTCGCGTCCTTGCCGGAGCCGGGTCAATCCGAGCAGGATCTCCTGATCAAGCGCGCCCTGGATTGCCCGGGCTGCGACCTCAGCAAGGTCAACCTCAAGCGCGCCGACCTCACCGGGGCCAACCTCGCCGGCGCCAACCTGTCCAGTGCCAACCTCCACGGCGCCATCCTCACGGATGCTAACTTGGCGGGCGCCAACCTGGAGAAGGCCAACATCAACCGCGCGATCATACGCCGGGCCAATCTGCGCGGCGCCAACCTTTCCGAGGCGATGCTTTACGAGGCGCGGCTTGACCGCGCCGATCTGGCCGGCGCCAGGCTTCAGGGCGCATTCGGCAGCAGGTGTCAGATGATCCGCGCCGACGTTAGCAACGCCAACCTAAGTCTCATGGATCTGCGCGAGGCCCGCCTGCACGACGCCAACTTCAGCGGCTCGAACATCAATCAAGCTTGGCTGGATGACGCACAGTTCGCGCGGTCCAATCTCGTGGGCACAAACATCATTTTGACGACGATGCGTAATGCCAGCTTTGTCGAGGCCGATCTCTCGCAAGCGGATATCAGCGCGTCCGACCTGTATGGAGTCAACCTGCGCGGCGCCAATCTGACCGGTGCTAACTTCACCAACTCACGGCTAAGCTTCGCGAACATGGCAGAGACGCAGACCGCCGGCACGATTTTCGAGAACGCCCTGCTGCCACCCGGCTTCGAGCCAGAGGCCGGGAGCCGATAGCAACTACGTCAGTTCGCGAGCGCGCGCAGCTCGTCGCAGCGGATCGAATCCGCCCCCATCAGCTCGATGCATACCTCGAGGGTCACCTCGCCCTCATCCTTGAACGTCTCGGTGATGAACAGCGCGAGTGCATCGGCGTGGCGCTTCACCAACGTAACGGCACCCCGTTGCGGCGTATCCCGGCCCAGGTCTGCGCGCGTCATGCCATAGCAGCGGTCGTCGGTATACGCGCGCCGGTCGTAGGCTCGCATGGAAGTCGCGGGCCGGCCGCACAGAATGACCTCCGCGATCTGTTCCGGAGTCAACGCGGTTTCGCGCAGGTTGGCGCCCGGCGATGAACGAGGCTCATCAGGGACGCCGTTGCCGGCCCATCCATGGCAGTCGGTGCAGTCGGCCTGGCTATACCAGATATCGCGCCCCATTTTGACGGACTGCGCGGCGGCCGGGGTCGCAAGGCCGAGAAAAAGGACCCCAGCCAACAGCAGGAGCGCCGCATTGGAAAACTGTTCCTTCGGCCGAGTGAACACCACTGTCTCCCTCGTTATCCCAAGTTCGTTCCGTGACCCTATCAATCCTCGCATTAATCGATCGGCCCTTCAACGCTCGCCCGACGGTTGGCGCGGCAGATGCCGGTGCGCGACCGGGGCGCACGAATGACCGTGACCTCGGGTGATCTGGAGCGGCGCCGGCACACCTCGACCTGCCCCGCCCTCGGTGTCTCATGTCAACTACTAGGACGGCTAGGAGGGCAAGGACGTCGCAGCCGTGCTGTCGGCCCGCAAATAGTGCTCTTGCCTCGGGGCCATGAATTGAAGCGCCGGAATCGATCCACGCTGGTGCTGAAGTCGCTGGCGACGCGCGGCGGCCGGGGCTCAACAGTTCCGATTGAACGTGCGGAACCTGACCCCTACACGAGTCCACCGCCGCTTACGCCTCCGCCCCGTTTGCGAGCGTACAGACCTGCTCGTAGAGCGTTCGGTCGACGGCGACACCTTCGCGCAGATTGCGTTCTCGCGCCGACTGGCGCCGCGATCCCGGCAGCCGCGTCGCGGTGCCTTGCGTGAACGCCCGGCACACGGCGTCGAGGCGCTCACTAAAATGCCCGCGAGCCGTGGCCGCCGGATCGATGGCAATGAAAAACTGGCCGGTGCGCGGCGGGCCGCCCTCGGTCGTCACGAATGATGACGCCGTGGCGCCCGGTGTGGCCCCGGTGAGGCACGCCGCCATCAACTCGACCATCAGCGCCGCCGCGACCCCCTTATCAGCCCGGTGATGAAGTCGCGCTTTGATCAATCGGTTTCGGGGGCGACGATGATGATGATAACGAGCATGGCTGGTTTGCCTTCGATGTTCGCCACGATGGCGATCGCCAGGGCAGCATCGAACTGAATAACGAACAAAAGGGTGCTCTTTGCACTCGCAGCCTCCCTCGGCGTGCCTGATCCGAACAGCGCGCGCATCAGAATGCCGAGATTGAACCCGGCGACATGGATCAGGTAGCGTTTGTGGACGTTCTCGCGCGCCCGCAGCAACGCGCGGCGCATGCCGCCACGGTCGAGGACATGGGCGAAGCTGCGCTCGACCATCTCACCGCGCCTGCGCATGGCGTTCCGCGCGACGCCGGACTTCAATCGCGCCCGGTTGGCGTAGACAGCCTGACGTGCCGCCTGGTCGCCATGCCAGCGCAGATAGCCGTTGGCGGGCTCCGGCTCGGAGATCCGCGTTTTCCAGACGCCGCCGTCGAGGTCTTTCAGCCCCTCGCGTGAATGATAGCCCTTGTCGCCAACGAGACTGCAGGGCTCTGCCCGTGTTGGAGCCAAGCTGACCTCGGCGAGGTTGCGCGCGGCCGCCTCCAGCGTCCCAGGCAAAGTCGTCGTGTCGCCTTCATCGGCTGGATAGATCGGTGCCGCAACGATGACGCCGGTGTCGAGATCGACCGCGTGCTCGGGCTTGTAGGCCAGATGCGTGGTGCCGTCCTTCATCCGCGCGATCTTCGCATCAGGATCGGTCGGGCTCGTCCAATCCTTGTTCGAAAGCTTCTTGCCCTTCCGCCGGCGATCGAGCCGGACGAGGTCGTCGATCGTCGGCGTTTCGACGCCACTCTCCTTCGCCATTTGCGTCAGCATCTCGCGATAGGTCTCGCCGCTATCGCGCCGCACGATGGCTCGCAGGGCGGCGTTGGCTTCCATCGTCGAGCCGTCGACGCCGATCCGCTCGCCCTTCACCAGACCGCGCGCGGCGACGAGAGCCAGAACCCAGTCGAAAACCTTTTCATGGACCTCGTGCGGCAGCCGGCCGCGCGTCTTCGACAACCAGGAATGATCGGGAACCTTGTCCCGGTTCGCCAACCGCAGAAACGCGCGAAGCGACAGCGAATCCGAACAGCGCCAAGCGATGCCGCGCTCGCTGCCGATGCCCTCGAAATAGCCGATCATGTGCATCCGGAAATAACGCCCCGGCGGCAGCGAAGGAGCCCCCATCCGAGGTGCGTAGTATGGCTTGCACGTCGCCTCCACGAAGCCGTCAAAGCCAGACTCGGTCAGCAACTCATGCAGCCGGTCGAAAAACGCGTGTCCAGGCGAACGCGGCATCTCCGCCCATGTCACCACGAGGTCACCCTGAACCTCGCTCTATCGTCTCAATGCCATCGCACGACGCCCGTCTAAATCTCTATGTTCAGACAGAATCAGACACGCCGGACTTCGTCAACGGGCTGTTATAGCCGCCGGCCGGCACCATAGTGCCGCGCATCGCGGCCTCGGGATCGGTGGTCGCCTCACCGCTCGAGTCCAGTGCCCATCCGAGCGGTAGTGTCTCGCCCAACCGCCGGCGCTTCATCACCTCGCTCTTGGCGACCACGCTGGCGCTTTGATCGACGACGAAGGCCGCGCCGCCTTTGCCGTCGGGCGCAGCCACCGAGAAGGGGTTGGTACCGAGCGCCGCCTGGGTACCGCCCCACGGCGCGATCGAGGCCGGCGCGTTGGTGTAGCCCAGCGCAGCCAGGCCCCGCGCGGCCAACGCCTCGGTGTGATAGCCGAGCACACCGCAATTGTAGGAGTTCATCAACGCCAACACCGCGGCGCCCTGTTGCTCCGCCAGCGGAACCAGCTCGGCAAATCCGAGGTCGATTGCCGGATGCGCGAAACCCGTATCGGCGCCGACACTGACCACCGAGCCTCGAACCGCACTTTTCGGTTGGGCCACGGGATTGACTTTGCCGCACTCCAGATGAGCACAGTAAATCGGCACAAAGGCTAGGCCGTGCGAGGCGATGCCGTCGCGTTCGGCGGCCGCCACCGAGCGGGCGACACTGGTCGCCGCAGTGGGGGTAGCGCCCGCGCGCTCCAGACTTCGCCGGGCCAGAGCCTCGATGTCCTCGATCGTGAGAACGGGGTCGTCCACGCCCACCTCAGCGCGTTGTGTCGTGCAAACCGACTGGCGGGGTCACACTAGTGCCGCCGGTCCTCAAAGGCGAGAGGCGGGCGACTCGTCAGGCCAGCGGGCGGTCTTTGCGCCTAGCGACGCGACGCTGTGGACCCGGATGCGGCGGCCGATTGCAAATTTTCTGCTTTTGGTCCGGCGGCGCCGCTCGAACCTCCGCGTCTGGGGCAGGCGTAGACAGCCGGCGCGGCACTCAGAGTTGGCGATCCCGGCCACATGCGGATGCTTTATGCGTTCTTGCGAATGTTCACTCTGTTAACGAAGCGGGCTAACGGGCATAATTCGACCCGAAATCAACAACGGAAAGGAGGGTGGTCCAATGTCTATTGTTATAGGTGCCACGTCGATTAGCCCTGGCATTTGTCGCGGACGGCGGAGCAGCCTCTTCTGTCTGCGCTGACGCCATGATCTTGTGATTGGGCTATCGCGTGGCCCACGGGAAAAGGCGGCCTCCGTGCCGCCTTTTCCTTTTTTGGGCCATCCGGAGCGTGCCTAAGGCCCGAATGTGCTCGCGCTAGCCTCTTTATGTTGCCAAACTGTTCATAATACTTCGAAGAGGAGAACCGTTCCAAATGGAACCTGTTCCGCGCGGGCGGCATCGCGTTTTTCGATCGACCATCGTCGCAGCGGCTGTTGCCACGATGCTTGTGTCGCCGGCGGGGGGGGCCGCCGTGACCAAGGCGCGTCTGGAGAACGCCGCAAACGAGCCCCAGAACTGGCTGTTAGGGTTCCAGAACTACGCCTCCCACCGGTACTCGAAGCTGAGTGAGATCAACCGCGACAACGTCGCCGACCTGAGGGTCGCCTTCACCGTGCCCATGAGCGACGCGCTCCTGGGCCGGGATTTCGCCGACTTCTATCAGCACGGATTGGTCGACGATGGCTTCATGTACATCGATACCGGCACCGGAATCATTTACAAGATCGACCTGCGCCAGGGCAACAAGGGTACTTTGGTCTGGAAGGCAGATGCCGCCGTCTCTCCAGACGAACTGGCCCGAACTCGCGGCATGGCGATGTGGGCCAATGCCGTTTATCACAACTTGATGGACGGCCGCGTAGTGGCCGTCGATCGCAACACCGGCGAGTTCCTGTGGGACGAGCAGGTCGCCCGCGTCGAGCATCCGGGGCATGCCGGCGCCCTACTCGACAAGGAGGGGTTCATCGCCTCGCCGCTTGCCGTCGACGGCAAAATTCTCGTTGGCCAGAGCAGCGGCGAGCACGGGGCGCGCGGCTGGCTTGCCGCTCTGGACGCGGACACGGGCCAGGAGCTTTGGAGAACGTACACCGTCCCTGGGCCGGGAGAACCGGGTCACGAGACCTGGGCGGACGACCACGACGCCTGGAAGACCGGTGGCGCCTCGCTATGGACGACCGGGTCGTATGATCCGGCGCAGCGACTCACGATCTGGGGCGCCGCCTCGCCCGCACCGACGTCCGATCCCGAGTACCGCCCCGGCGACAACCTGTACACGAACAGCGCGATTGCCTTCGACGTCGATACCGGCGCGATCAGGTGGTATCACCAATACGTGCCGAGCCAGTTATGGGACTACGACAGGTGGTACTACCACGACGAAAACGGCTCGCACCTGTTGATCAATGCGCCGTTCATGGGACGCGACCGCCAGATCGTCGCGCATTTCGGGCGTGGCGGTTTCTTCTACGAACTTGACCGCACAGATGGCGCCTACATTGCGGCCACCCCGTACGTCGACAACATAACGTGGACGGCCGGCCTCGATCCCAACACCGGTATGCCGGTGGAATACAAGCCCGGCGGCGCGCCGGAGCCGCTTCCGCCACGTTTGGACGCTGACACACGGACGGCGTGTCCCATCTATCCTGGGGCCGTGCGGTGGCAGCCGCCGGCCTACCACCCGTTGAAGCGTATCGCGTACGCAGGCAGCGAGGACGGCTGCCAATCCGACATCGTCGCACCGGCAATCACGCTGCAGGGTCGCGGTGTCGACGCACCGGGACAACCGGAGCCCGGCAAGCGAATGCCGGCACAGACGCGGGGTCTGCTCGCGGCGATTGACGTGACGACCGGCGAGGTTGTCACCCGCTATAAGTACAAGTATCCGAACAAGTCGGGCGCATTGGTGACTGCGGGCGGTCTGGTCTTCACCGGATGGGAGGACGGCGCGCTGACCGCGCACGACGACGAGACCCTGGACGAGTTGTGGCGTTTCGAGACCGGCATCGGGATCAAGGCCCCATGGATTACGTTTGCCGTCAACGACAAGCAGTACCTTGCCGTCGCCGCCGGCGCGCAAACCGCCGGCAACCGGCCGGCGCTCGGCATGCGGACATGGGGCGCGATGCTTTACGTGTTTTCGCTTTAGAATGCCGATGAAGCTCCGCGCAATCTCCATCGCGTGGTCTCGTATCGCGGGCCTCGCGGTCGTCGGCTCGGCGCTGGCGTCCGCGGCACACGCCCAGGCCGATCGGCATAGCCTGTTCGCGGCGACCGTGTGGGACCTGACGCTCAGCGCGCATGCGAACGAGTTGCCGCGCGGCGACTACACCGAGTACGCATGCGGTACGAATGGGGGTCCGCCGTCGGTGCGGATCATCGATTGGACAGAGCATCACCGGTGCTCGGCCGAGGACGGCACCGGGCTCCACGAAGTCTATTTCCAGTACGACGATGAGTTGGAGTACTGGGCCAGGGCGCACAGCCTCGATATCCAGACGGCGATCTACGGCTACACCTCGCAGAACGAGATCCCGGTCATCGCTTCCGGACTGTTCGATGAACACGGATTCCTCGTTGGCATTCGGATAGTGACCGACCCACGGGTCCCGATCGATATGCGCGAAAGGGGCACCGATCTCGCGGGCTTCCTGACCGCGCGCTTCGGCGAGGAGGATTGGGCGTGCGTGGACCTCCCCAGATTGGAAGGCGAACGCGCCTTCCATGACCACTACGAGAAGCGCCGGTGCGAAAAGACACTGACCGACGCACCGCACCTTGTCGTCATCGAGACCCATAACTATCGCAAGCCGGGCCAGCACCTCCATCACCCGCTGACCAGACGTCGGACGCATGGTCAATTCGTGAGCACCACGCGGCTCGAGTTGACCCTCACCGATTTTGCTCCCGACCCTGAGCGTGTTGCGGCGCTCGGCGATCCCGAACCGACCGAACGGGAGCTGCTGGTCGAACGCGCCCGCAATTGCCCCGGCTGCGATCTGCGCGGGGTCGACCTGAAGCGGGCTGACCTGAAAGACGCCAATTTGCAAGGAGCGAACCTCGCGGGCGCCAATTTGCACGGCGCGATCTTGAACGGCGCGAACCTCGACGGGGCCAATCTCGAGAAAGCCAATATCAATCGAGCCCAGGTCAGACGGGCAAATCTGCATGGTGCTAACCTTCGCGGCGCGATGATGTTCGAGTCGCGGTTCAATGGCGCCGACTTGACGGAGGCAGACTTGACGCAGGCGCTGGCCGGCCATGTGCAAATGGGAGGCGCAAAACTCGGCGGCGCCACCATGCTGGCCATGGACCTGCGGAACGCACGCCTCCTCAATGCGAATTTCGCCGGCGCCGATTTGACCTATTCGTGGCTGCGCGATGCCGTATTCACCCGCTCGGACTTGAGCGAGGCGACGCTGATCGAGGCGGACATGTGGCGGGTCGACCTCGCGCACGCGAACCTGACAGGCGCCAACCTGCACGCGGCGGACCTGATCCGTGCCAATTTGCGCGGGGCAAATCTCACGGCGGCCGACCTCTCCAATGCGCGGCTGACCTTCGCCAACCTCTGGGAGACCGTTATTACCAACGCCAATTGGCAGGAGGCCGAACTACCGGCTGGGTTCGTTCCGGACTAGCCTGCAGCGCCGATGGAAACATTTGTTTTCTACCGGCTGAAAGACGCTTCTCAACGGCGGCTTCGAGCACTCAGTCAAGATGTCCGGCATGAAGTCTCCGTCAACAATGTCTACGCACCTATCTTGTCCCACAGCAGCCAGACACCAAAGATCATTGCGAGGAAGCAAAATACCCACAAAATCACCGGTCCCGACGCCCCCCGAAATTTGAACCCCAATGCCTCGAATTCGATGGCACCGCGGGAAATCTCGAGTATCGCCACGAGACAAAACGCGGTTATCGCCGAGATAGCGACTCCGATGGTTGCTGCCGGGTGTTCTTGGACCATCCGCAGAAACCAGTTGTCTGCAGTCGCGCCTCCAAACAAAGACTGATACACAAGAAATACGAAAAAATAGCCGGCCCATAAGGCGGTTCCGACAACCACGGCCACGGTTATCCACTTCCGTACGAGGGAAATGCCATCTCCCTCATCGCTTGGCTTTGTCATTTTTGTATCTCTGATGTTGGTCCCGCTGTTGCCTAGCCGACCGCGGTATTGGCTGCAACGGTCAGCGATCGTCGCCGTCGCTGAAGGCACCCGGTGAGTTGCCAGAAGGCTGCCAAGCTGGGAACGTTGCGCCGTGGCCATTCTGTGCGGCGGCCTTGTGTGCGCGAAGACGTCGACACACCCCATGCGTCTTGTCGGAATCGCGTCGGGTAGTCGGTTCTGACGGTAGAATTGCGTCGCCAAGTGGTTAGGCATAGCATCAACACTTGGCAGTGCCAGGACGGCCGATTAAGCGCCGCTGCCGTGCGTGTCTGAGGAGGTGCCAATTGTGTCCATGAAGGAAGTTCACCTGTGTCTGTGGAGGAAACAATGCGCATTACAGCTAAGGGAAAGACCTACGCCGCGGTAGCGGCAGCCGCGGTGCTCGCCGGCAGCTTCCTGGCGGCGCCAGCCACCGCGGCTCCGGCGACGGCCCAACGGCTCGTCAACGCCGATCAGGAGCCGGGCAACTGGCTGCATCATCATCGCACCTACGACGGCCATCGTTATTCGTCTCTCGGCCAGATCAACAAGGCCAATGTCAAAGATCTGGAACTGCGGATCATGGTCGGCCTCGACGGCCTTATCGGCCCGGCCGGTGCGAGCCGGCTCGAGGGCACGCCGCTGGCCGAGGATGGATTCCTGTACGTAACCGACGGCTTCAACAACGCCTACAAGATCGATGTACGCAACGGCCAGGCCGGCTACATCGTCTGGAAGTGGGAAGCGGAGCAGGATCTGGAGTACGCGTTCGCTTCCGGCTGCTGCCAGCGCAAGAACCGTGGCCTGGCGATGATCAACAACCTGGTCGTCCAGAACACTCAGGACGGCCGCACGGTCGGCATCGACAAAGACAGTGGCGAAACGGTGTGGGAGGTCGTGACCGCGAACAACGACCTGATGGAGTCCAGTACCGGCGCGCCCTTGGCGTTCAACAACCTTGTCGTCAACGGCGTCACCGGCGCCGAGATGGGCATCCGCGGCCACCTGGACGCGGTGAACGTCGAGACCGGCGAGATCGAATGGACCACCTATCTCATCCCGGGGCCAGGCGAAGCCGGCCACGATACCTGGGGCGACGACTACGAGGCGTGGATGACCGGTGGCGGTTCCATCTGGCAGACCGGTACCTATGATCCGGAAACCAACGTCACCTATTGGGGCACCGGCAATCCGGGGCCGCAGATCGACGCCGAATACCGGCCGGGCGACAACCTCTATACCGAGAGCATTATCGCGCTGGACGGCGACACCGGGGAGATGCAATGGCATTTCCAGTTCACGCCTAACGATCCTTACGACTATGACGACGTTGCCGAGAGTCCGCTGGTCGACGTCGAGATCGACGGCCAGATGCGCAAGGCGGTCGTGCACGTATCGCGCAATGGCCACCTCTACGGGTTCGACCGTGCCAATGGCGAGCTGTTCTACGCCAAGCAGTACGTCGACTTGGTGAACTGGACCGACGGCATCGACCAGAAGACGGGCCGTCCGAGCAACTACGTCGAGGGCATGCAGAACGAGGTGCAGCCCTATTTCTATGCACCGCGCCGCGGCGTGGTCGGGATCTACTGCCCGGGGCTGACCGGCGGCAAGAACTGGCAGCCTTCGACCTTCAGTCGCCAGACCGGGCTCCTGTACGCCCCGTCCAACGAGGGCTGCTCAGCCTACGCGTCAGTTGCGGAGGAGCACTGGGCCGACAAGGGCAATAAGCTCGGCACCCGCGCCAATCGTACGCCGGGTGAGTGGAACGGGCGTCGGAACGCCGCGCCTGAGGAGCTCGAGGCGGGCGGCGGATGGCCGGTCGAGCGTCACGGCTCAGTGGTGGCGATGAACGTGCACTCCGGCGAGACGCTGTTCAAGGTCGCCGAGCCGACGCGCGGCAACGGCCTGCTGTCGACCGGTGGCGGGCTGGTCATCTCGACCGATCGCCGCGGCTACATCATCGCCTACGACGCCGACACGCTGGAGACGCTGTGGTCCCGTGACCTCGGCACCGGCATAAACGCGCCGGCGATGACCTACTCCTATGGCGGCGTGCAGTACCTCGCCGTTCTGGCGGGTGCGGACGCGCGCGACTATGGCAATCCGCTGCTTGCCAACCGCCGCAGCACCTCGCAGTCGCTGTTGGTGGTGTTCGCGCTGTAGCCGGACCCCGACTACGGTAGCGGGGCCGGGCCGTACGCCCGGCCCCGATTCTGTTTAGGTCTCTGTCTGAAGGAGCGGATGTAGAGATGCGTGTAGGATGGACGGTCGTGCTGGGCATCGTGTCGACGGCCGCGGCCGCGGCGGCACAGGAGGCAGCGCCGGCGGCGTCGGCGGCGCCGGAGGTGCAGCCGCAGTTCACAATGGGCGCCCGCCAAGCGCGCCGCGCGCGTTCGGCGTATCGGCGGTATTGCGAGCCGTGCCACGGAGAGGAGCTCGCGGGACTCGCGGGCTCCGCCTTGGTCGGCGCGGATTTTCAGGAGATCTGGGGGGGACAGACCGCCTTCATCCTGTACGAATATGCGCGCCTCGGCATGCCGCGCGACGACCCCGGCGCCTTCTCCCAATCGACTTACGAGAATGCGACGCTCTATATTCTTCAGGTCAACGGCTTCGTCGACGCATCCGACGGCGCCACCGAGGTGCCGCTCGAGGACTGGTCGCAAATCGAATTGAAGTGGGACAAATGAACCGCGCTCTCATCGCCGCTGCCCTCGCCGCATCCGCCCTGGCGCAGGCCGCCATGGCGCAGGAGGACCAAAGTTCAATGGTTTCCGACATCCGGGGGCTCACGCTTGGACTGTCGGCCACTGACATGCCCGGGGGCTTCGTTAACTTCGCCTGCGGAAGCAATGGCGGGCTGCCGTTGCGGCCACTCGACGATTGGGAAGACTATCAACTGTGCCCGGCCGACGAGAGGGGCCTGCACGAGGTCGCGGTGGAGTACGACGCCGTCGGCGCGCATCTGGCGGACATGTTCGTGGAGTGGCTGGCGGACGAGGAGGAGGAGGGCGAGAACCTCTGGCTCGACAAGTACGTCGGCACCAAGATCGCGGGACATCCGGTCGTTTTATCGGTCCTGTTCGACGACAACGGCATCGTCCAGGGCTTGCGCGCTGTCACGGATTCGCGCGCCCGGCTCGACCAGCGTCGGCGCAGCCCCATGCTGGGCTTTGTCGTGCGCAACCATCACGATCCCCGGAACTGGACTTGCGAAACCCTGCCGCTCGAAGCCGGCCAGCATCCGATCGGGAACGGCTATGTGAAGGAGCGTTGCGAAACAGTCTACCGCAACCGGAGCCGCATGGTCATGTCGCGCAACTTCTACCGCAAGGCCGGCCAGACCGGGCGCAATACGCTGGGCGAATTCGTTGACGGCGAATGGGAAAGCTCCACGCGATGGGAAGTCTGGAGCCTCGACCCCAACGACGGCGCAGCCGCCATAGCCGCCGCACCAGCGCCGAATGCCAGCGCCGCACAGGCTGCGTTGGACGGGCCACCCGAAGTCCGCGCTTTTCTCGCTGGCGAGACGCGCGATTGCCCGGGATGTGATCTGCGCAGGGCTGACCTGCTGCGCCGCGATCTTGCCGGCGCCAACCTGTCGGGCGCGATCCTGATCCAGGCGGCGCTCGTGGAGGCAAACCTGGCCGGCGCCGACCTTTCGCGGGCCGACCTCAGCGAGGCGGATCTCAGTCTCGCCAACCTGCGCGAAGCCAACCTGCGGGGCGCACTTCTGCACCAGGCGGCGTTCTATCGCGCCGACCTGAACCTCGCCGACATGTCGGAAGCCTATATGCGCGGCGGCATGTTGCGACGCGCCCGCATGCAGCGAGTGAACCTCACGGGCGCCTATGTGATTGACTCCGACCTGCGCGGGATACGGCTCGCCGGCGCAACCCTGGAAGGCGCCAACTTCGGTGGCTCGACGCTCAATGAAGCCAACCTTGTCGGTCTCGACCTCCGCGGCGTCAATTTGGAGGTCACCAACCTGATCTCAGCCAACCTGGCGGGCGCCAACCTCGAAGGTGCGGAACTTCGTGAAGCCGATCTGTATGACGCCGACCTGTCCGATACCAATCTGCGCCAAACGGACTTCACCGGCGCCCGGCTGCAGGCCGCGAACCTCATGGGCGCCAATCTCCACGAAGCGATTTTCCGCGATACGGTTCTGCCCAGCGGCGAACTCCACACCGGTCCTCTGGCCGCCCGCTAGCGGCCGTACCAACAGCCCGTCGCTCCGCAACTTCGCACGGCGCAAGTAAGTCGCCAACCTTCCCTCGGCGCGCGTCGTGGTGAGGCACAGCAAACAGCGCAACTGAAAACGGCGGACATCCCACACGACGCGGGAACATGCGTGTATTGGATGGGCCGCCGGTGCCCTGCAAGTCCGGCCACGCCTCGCGAATCAATGCAGCGCGTGCCCGGCGACATGGCCACCGTCGACCCTGACGACAGTGCCGCTGATGAAGGCGCTCGGTTTTGGTCGATCATGCCATCGCCGGCGTACCGGCCACGGCCGCCATCGCCAGCAAGGGCGCCGTCCACGCCCTGACCGCGCAGCTAGCCGCGGAATTCGGCAAGGACAATATCCGCGTCGCCTGAAGGTGAGGAGGCGTGCCGTCGGGTTGGTCGGTGCTGCCTGCCTTCGCGGTGTCGAACATGGGCCTTCTCCCTCTCGCGGCGTGCTCGCCGGCCGGTGCCGGTGGGTCGCCTTTGACGCCCCAGAAGTTGGCGCGCCCGGTCGGGAGTTAGAACGGGCAAAGATGCAATTAACTATTTCGGATAGTGGAACTATGGATGGCCCATCGGTCCGGATCGCCGTTCGATGGCGCGCGGCCAGCATTGCGCGCCGGGAATGTCCCCGATCGACCCTATGTCCCGCGCCACGATGATCGGTCACGTGCCCGCCGGTGATGCGCTTGCTGCGTCATCCCGAGATCACGCGAAGGCGCACCGGCGGAACGCGGATGGAGACAAAGACCACCATCGGCCGCTCGGCACCTTTTCCTCAGCTGGCGCGCGCCCGGAAGGCATTGTCACGGTAACCAGTGGCGTTCGTGGTGGAACGTTGCATGGCGCAGATCAAGACGCGGCTGCCGCTTCCCGCCATTGATCCATCGCCTCCGCACGGAAGGCGCGGAGCGTGTGGCGGGAGACGGAGTGGCGCTGGATATTGAACTGGTTGTAGACGGTGGCGTAGATCGATAGAAACCGCTGCGCTGATCCAGCCGACTTGAACAGCTGCATCTAGCGTTCTCGCCGTCAAACGGGCCGATGAGAACTTCCTGCGCGATTGTTCACCCGTCCCCCGGTGATGTGCTTGTGCGTCATCCGGAGATCACGCAGAGTTGCACCATAAGAGCGCAGCTTGTCCGTGATAACGGCGATCGGCGAGATGCCTTGACGTTTCAGCAACTTGCGCATCAGCCTCAGCGCTGCCCGTTTGTCTCGGCGCTTTTGCACCAGCATGTCCAGGACTTCGCCTTCGCTGTCGACGGCACGCCACAGATACTTCTGCTGACCGTTGATCGAAACGAAGACCTCGTCGAGATGCCACCTGGCCGTCCGACTTCGGCCGCCTCTTTCTCAGGCGGTGCGCATAGGCGACGCCGAACTTCATCGTCCAGCGACGCACGGTCTCGTAGCTGACGTCGACACCTCGTTCCGCCATCAGATCCTCGACATCGCGATAGCTGAGGCCGAATCGGAAATACAGCCACAACGGTGTGCTGGATGATCCGTGCCGGAAACCGATGGCGACTATAGGAAACAGTGCTCATCGTATCAGGCTAGCATGGATTGACGAGCGGCGTCCGACTTAGCGTGACAATTCCCGCACGACTGATCCTCGACATTCGTTTCAGGTCGCATAAGGCGTCTAGTGGATTGATTCCAACGTTTGGAACCCTCGGTTTCGGGCTGCGATGATGTCGTCGGGGTCGGCTTTCCATATGAATGGCTGTTGGTTGGCCGCATTGTATTTGCGGACGAAGCGGTTGATTGCGGCCTGGAGATCGGCGACGGAATGGAAGACGCCGTGCTTGAGCCGCCGCCGGGTGAGTTTTGCGAAGAAGCCCTCGACGGCATTGAGCCACGAGCAGGAGGTCGGTGTGAAGTGGAAAGTCCAGCGCGGATGGCGGGCGAGCCAGGCGCGGACCTTGTCCTTGTTGTGCGCCGCGTAGTTGTCGACGATCGCGTGGATGGCCTTGTCCGCCGGCACCGTGCGCTCGATGCGGTTGAGGAAGCGGATGAACTCCTGATGGCGGTGGCGCTGCATGTTCTGGCCGATCACCGTTCCGTCCAGAACGTTGAGCGCCGCAAACAGCGTGGTCGTGCCGTGCCGTTTGTAGTCATGGTGCCGGCGCGTCCCTTCTTCATCGGCAGACCGGCGGTCGAGCGCCTGGATCTGTGACTTCTCATCGATCGACAACACCACCGCATGGGCCGGCGGGTCGACATACAGGCCGACGATATCGGTGAGTTTCTCGGCGAAGGCAGGGTCGGTCGACAGCTTGAAGTTGCGCCAGCGGTGCGGGCTGAGACCGTGAGCCTTCCAGATCGCCTGCACCGTCGAGGCGGCAATACCGGCCGCCCTGGCCATCGCGCGCAACGTCCAGTGGGTCGCCTCAAACGGCGGCGGTTGCTGCGTCAGGCGCACGATCTCGGCGACACGATCGAGCGGGACCGGCGCCTTGCCGGTCGCATACCACAGCAAAATACGGAATCCCAATTCGGACTCTTTCGTTCCGATCCCTCCACTAGATGACCGGCGAAGCGTTCAATTCAAGACGGATTCGACTGATATGCGGATAGACAATCTTTCGCACCCGATTGGTTGCGCCGAGGGGGCGATGCTCTGGCAGAACGCGCCAGGGGTCGAAGGACAGGTTCTCACATCTGTCGTTGTTATCCGGGGTGTCGAACTCCTGCTCGGGGATGAGAATAGTGGCAACTTTGTAGAACGGAGCATCGGATTCGAGCCATTCCTTCTGGGAATTCTCAACGCTCATGGCCGACGATGTTCGGGGCTGGACGAAGAAACTCATACACGCATCACCCCTAGCCAGCGTGTTCACCAACGCTTCTCTCAGGAAATTGTCGCTCGGATCCTCCCGAAAATTGCGGTTGTGCTCCGAGCACGGGCGGACTTGACCTTGCCCCCTGGAGATCTCCCGCTTTGGAGTTAGGGTCTGTTTCCTGACGGAGGAGACGGACGATGAAGCGGAGCCGATTTTCGGAAGAACAGATCATCGGGATATTGAAGGAACATCGCGCGGGGATGTCGGCGGCCGAGCTGTGCCGCAGGCACGGGATATCGGATGCGACGTTCTACACGTGGCGGTCGAAGTACGGCGGCATGGAGGCGTCGGACGCGAAGCGGCTGAAGGCGATGGAGGACGAGAACCGGAAGCTGAAGAAGCTGTGTCGAGGCGGCCTGATGATGACACCATCCGCAAACGACTGCGTGAGCTTGCATCGCGGCGCCGTCGCTTCGGCTATCGCCGTCTGCATATCCTGCTGCGGCGCGAGGGTGTCGAGATGAACCACAAGAAGCTGTACCGGCTGTACAGGGAAGAGCGGTTAACGGTTCGCAAACGCGGCGGCCGCGCAAGCGGGCGCTGGGGACCCGGGCGCCGATGGCGATCCCGCGAGGGCCGAACCAGCGCTGGTCGTTGGACTTCGTGTCGGATGCGCTCATGGACAGCCGGCGGTTCCGCATCCTGTGCGTGATCGACGACTTCAGCCGGGAGTGTCTGGCCACGGCGGTGGACAACTCGATCTCCGGCGTCCGTGTCGCACGCGAGCTGGATCGGATCGCCGAGATGCGCGGCTATCCCTGCATGGTGGTCAGCGACAACGGCACCGAGCTGACATCGAACGCGATCCTGCGCTGGCAGGAGGAACGCGGTGTCGAGTGGCACTACATCGCACCCGGCAGGCCGATGCAGAACGGCCTGGTGGAATCATTCAACGGGAGGCTGCGCGACGAATGCCTGAACGAGCACCTGTTCGACAGCTACGGCCAGGCGAAGAAGATCGTCGAACCTGGCGCCACGACTACAACAACCATCGGCCCCACACGAGCCTCGACGGGCTCACTCCGATGCAGTATGCAACCCGGTCCCAACAGGGCCACAACCGGAACAGATTCTACTCAGCTGTGGGGGCATAACGGGGGCAAGGTCACCAAGTACCTTGTCGGCGCTCCCGATATTGAGGTGCGCGATCCCCTCACCCTCGCGGGCACCGATATCGCGCGCGATGGCGAGAGCCTGCTGATGGAACTCGATCGCCCTGCGCGTTTCGCCGAGAGCGGCATAGGCGATCCCGAGGTTACCGAGCGCGTGCCCCTCGCCGCGCCCGGTAGCGCCGAGGAGCGTTACCTGCGCTGGAGCACGGCCAAAGCCTCGGTCCAGGCCGTCGTCGTGGCGACGATCGCAGGAGGCGTGGGCGAGAGCGTGGTCTGGATGGCGCGGCACAATTTCCCCATCAACTCCTTGGCCGCACGGTGGTCGTACTGGCGCGGCTGGATCAAACAGAGGAACTCTCCTGAGCCCGGGTAACGGCTGTTCGCTGCCCAGCCAACCTCGGCACCACCTACGTCCGCTTGGGCGAGGTCGAGAAGGCTATTGGATTCTACAAACAGGCGTTCGTCATCTCACGCGAGATCGCCGACCGGCGGGGCGAGGCCAATGACCTGTGCGGCCTCGTCTAAGCTTGGGCGAGTTCAAGGCGGCCATCGGCTACTACGAGCAGACGCTCGTCATTGCTCGCGAGATAGGCGACCGGCGGGGCGAAGGCTCTGCTCTCGGCAACCACGGCACCGCTTATCAAAGCTTGGGCGAGGTCGAGAAAGCTATCGGCTATCACCAGGAGGCGCTCGTCATCTCACGCGAGATCGGCGACCGGCAGGGCGAGTCCACGGAACTCGCCAGCCTCGGCAACGCGTACCGTCGCTCGGGCGAGATCGGGAAAGCCATCGGCTCCTACGAGCAGGCGCTTGTAATTTCACGCGAGATCGGCGACCAGCTGGGTGAGGGCCTACTCCTCTGCAGCCTCGGCCTCACCTACGCCCGCGTGGGCGAAGTCGAGAAGGCGCTTCCCTGCTGCAGCAGGCCAAGGCCATCGGCGAGCGAATTGGCGACCCGCGGATAATCCGGACCGTCACCGGCGCCCTCGATAATCTTTCGAAGACGGAGTAACAGAAGCCGGCGCCATTCCGACTGATCGCGACGACGATACAGCGGCTCCGCGCGAGCCACTTTCGGACTCCTCCGGCCGGGACTTCCCCGGACGGAAGTACCAATCGTCTTTGAGTACGCCGACGCGCACTGAGTGCTGTGCAAAAGCGCGCCCGCGTTCATCATAACAGGCGCCGCACTCTCGCGCGGTTGGCCTAGTCTAGTTGGACCACGACGGTTGTGCCTCTCTCGACAAGCGTGAAACGCCGCGCGCCGCTCAGCGCCAATGGCCGTGGTCGCACAGTGCGCCATTCCGGCACGCGGTCCTCGCCCTTCTGCAACCAGTTGCACCTCGGCTCGGCAGCGGAGGAAGCAAGCAGATCGAGCGCACGAGGTCGCGGCACGAGACCACAGTCTACGCCTGGTCGCCTTTCCACAAGTGCGAGAGGTCGAGGTCGGGGTACTCGATCCCACTCATCACCGCCGCCAGTGTTCGTGGTCGCAGCCCGCCGCCGTATGTCTCCTCCGTACCGCCAGCGGCCCAGCCGCCCAGCGCGAGCACCGCGTCCCGGTTCGCGCCGGACTCACGCACCGCGTCGCGGAAGTTGTGCCGGAAGCTGTGGAATGACGTCCGCGGCGCCGAGGCGCTGGCCTTGCGCAGGTAGCGCGCGAGCCACTTCTGAAAAGCGTCGCTGTGGTACCCGCGCCGGTCCGGCCGCAGCTCGGGGAACAGCCTGCGGTGCCCGGCCGCCCGGGTCTCGGCGACGTAGTTCAGGAGGCCGCAGCGACGCAGTTCCGGGTGCACGGGCACGACCCGGGCGGCCGCCTTTGTCTTGAGCTGCTTTACACCCTCAGCGTCCGGTTGGACGACGAGGCAGTCGACGCCGTCGCGCAGCGCCGCGTCGTTCACCTCCAGGCTGCATAACTCGTTCAGCCGCAGCCCGGAGAACAGCCCGACGAGCGGCACCCAGAACCGCGCTCGCCTGACCACGTTCGGCCCAGGTGTGGCGTACCCCAGCTCGTCGTCGCGGCAGCCTCGGTACAGCGGTGCGTTGAAGATGGCCACGAGCTGCTCCGTGCTGAACGGGTGGCGCGCGTCGCTCGCGGCGATTTCCGGCTCGGCCACGCGCAGGCTGCCCGCGGGGTTCTTCGACACGTACTCCTCCCGCTCGGCCCAGCGGAACAGGGCGCTGATCTTCTGCAGTAGGCGTTGGCAGTGCGCGGGTTCAACGGCGCCGTGCCGCGATCGGCCGCGGCGCGCGCGACCTGCGTCAGCGGCACCCCGGGATAACGCTTGGTCGCGTTCGGCGGCAGCGCGGCCAGGACCTCGCGCACCCGGCGGCAGTCCGCCCGGCCGACCTGGCGCGCGGGCCTGTCCGGACCCACAACCTCGCACAGGATAGGAAACGCGAAGCTATTGTCCCCTGGGTCTTCTCGCCGACGTTAGCCCTGGCCGGATCGGAGAGGTACCGTTCGACCAGCTGCGCCACGGTCACGCCCGCCCCGTCGGGACCCGGGCCGGCGTCCTCCTCGACCTCCCGCGCGAACACCGGGTCGTGGGCGCGGTCGGAGTAGTCGCCCAGGACCCGGCTACGCGTGCGCCGCGCGCCCTCGATCATCGCACGGTTGAGGAGGCTCCACAGGTCCGCGTACTCCTGGCTGCCGGGGGCGACGTTCAGCCTGTTGGCGCTCATCAGCTCGGCGGCGGCGGAATGCACCGTAGCCCGAAGGCTGGGATCGTCGCAGTCCGTCAATACGCCGAGATCGTGGTCGAACTGGTCCATCACCTCATCGTTCCTGGTCGCAGGGATTTCGCTCCGCTCGCGCTCCTGCGACCGGCGTTCTTCGGCCGCGAACCACCGGCGAACCAGCCCCGTCAGTTCTGCAGCCGATATCGCGGTGGCCGGCCCCTCGTCGCGCCCGCGCCTAGCCCGCGCGAGCAGGGCGTTTGTCTCAGCGGAGACCTCGGGCAGGCGCCGGTGCGCAGGGCGCGAATGGTCGGTCGTGGGCACCTTCACCCGGCAGTACCAACGATGCCCCCGCCGCTGGAGGCGCGGCTGTCTCAGCATGATTTCCATCCCTTGTAGTGTACCAGGTTTGGGTCACTGTCGGAACGGAAAACGCAGAGATTCCGGGGGTTTATTTAGATATCAGCCGCTTGGCGGCGGCGTGGTGGGCCCGGCAGTTGTGTAATTATTGTAGGTTTTTCAATGCACTATCCCAAGGTGCGGGAAATCAACCGCCCATTGAAGCGATTGAGCTTTTCAGAAGCCGCCCCGCACTCATTGGGGTTGACCCCATCTAGCACAGTTATCGCTACGCCAGTCACTTGGCTGCCCCCGCCACCATGCGTTCGATCGCATCGGTCTTCTGCTTCGACTCGCCGCCGAAGTAGAAGGCGCCGATCTGGGTCGCGAGGGTCCCGCGCGCCCCGTCACTTCGCCTTGCCGCCGAACTTCTCGGCCGTGCGCATGGCGCCGAGGCCGAGCAGCGACAGCAGCACGGTCACCAGCGTCTCGGTGCCGGTGAGCATCGGGATCTCGGTCACCGCGGGGAAGAAGTTGACGGTGATCCAGGTCAGCATGTCGAACAGGATGAAGTGCCAGAACAGCGCGAAGCCGCAGACCCAGCCGATGAACGGGCGCCAGCCGGCGACGAAGATCGAGCGGTGCTGCGCCTCGATCTTGTTCAGCTCGATCTGCGCCAGGTTCGGCTTCATCAAGAGCTTCGCCTTGAGCAGGCCGGCGGCCTGCTTTTCCTCGTCGGTCTCGACGAACTTGTCGATGATGTTGGCGACGCCTTCGGCGGCACTGACGATGCCGCCGCCCGCGATGGACCCAAACAGTTTACCCAGCATGCGATGATCCCTCCATCAGCTCGAAGTGCGGCAGGTCGCGGAACCGCTCATCGGTCTCCGCGTAGTCGCGGTCCCAGTCGCCGCCCCAGCGCAAGCGCACGTCCATGGCTGCGGCAACACCCAGGACGTATCCGGCAAGCAGACGGAAACGGTTCCAGTCGTCCCAGTCGATGGGCCACGGCGCGATGTCCACGGCCACGGACGGCGATGTGTTGTGCTTCGAGCGCGGCCACGGCGCCTTGCTTCGGCCCTCGGCGACCGCGCGGTCCTGCGCGTCACGGCCGCGGTGACCGCACAGAACGGTGAAGTCTGGTCCGTCCTCGATGGCCTTGGACAGCACCCGCCGCAGATCCGGGTGGCAGGTGCGCAGCCGGGTGAGGCTGGTCTCTCCCAACGTCGGCATGATCACCCTCCAAGCAGCGCCGGCCAGAACGATTTGCTCACCACCGCAAGCATCCCGCCCAACAGGACACACAGCAGCCACAGATTGCGCTTGCCGTGTGCCTCGACGCGGGCCAGCGTGGCGTTGATCTCGCCGTAGCGCCGCTCGCACTCGATCTCGTGCTCGGCGAGATGCCGCGCGGCTTCCGAGCGCGCCCGCTCGATCTCGATCAAACTGGTCTCGGTCACGGGTGTCTCCGATACTGCAAGGCCACGACAAGCAACCCGTCCCGGAGGACGGGTCGTCGCGGCGGATTCTTCCCGGCGGGAGGTAGGCTCAGGCGGCCTGATCAGCCGTATGCACGCGGGCGTCCTCGCCGACGGCGGTGATCTCGACCTGCTCGCCGCGCGGACGGACGGCGAGCACCCGGGCGCGCAGGCCCCATTCCTCGCCGGCACCGAAGGCGAAGTGGGTGCGCTCCTCGTCGGCCCCGGTGTAGGGGGTGAACGCGAGGTCCTCGCTCAGCACGACGGTTTGCTCATCGGCGCCGGGTGAAACAGGCCAGGGACCGCTCAAGCTCCCGTCGCGGCGGCGAAGCGCGAGGTAGTGGACTGGAGGCTCGGCCGTCTCGTCCCCCGACTCCCATTCAAGTGGCTCGCTCAGGATGAGCGTCCGGCCGTCGACGGCCGTCACCTCGCCGCCCTGACCCCAGCGCGGCAGATCGTGGGTGATGGCGACGAGATCGCCGTAGGTCGGGATCAGCCCCTCGAGCTCGGTGCGGAAGGTGACGATGCGCCGGCGGTAGCGGTTGGCAGCGGCCATGTAGAGCCCTTCGCGTTCGGCCTGGTCCACACCGGTGCAGCCGAACAACGCGACCGTGGCGGGCTTGCCGGTAGCCTCGGAAGAAGCGTGCGGCAGGCTTGCCGTGATCTCGTCGGGCGCCCAGGTGCGCTCGGAGTAGTAGGCCACGGTGACCGCGTCGGCGGTGTCCTCGCCCGGCATGACGTACTGGACGCGGAAGCTGCCGCGGACGATGTTGCGGGGGCCGAACAGGGCGACGGGCAAAGTGCGCGGCGCATCGCGGGCGATGCGCAACACCCCGCCCTGTAGGAACGGGAGCGCCCGCCCGCAGCGGGCGATGCGGGTGAGCGCCTCCCACACCGTGACGCCCTGATCGAACACCCCATCGAAGCGGTCGCCGCGAGCCTGCCAGACGGCGTCAAGCGCATGGAGCGCGGCGAGGTCGATGCGATGATCGCCGAGGCCGGCGCCGTAGTTCGCCCGGGCGGCGTCGGCGAAGGCCCAGGCGATGGAACGGGTCGCTTGCGGCCCCGACCAGCCGGTCTCCGGGTCCCAGAGGGTGAGCTTGCGGGTAACGATGCAATTGACCAGGCGTGCCGAGCGCTGCGAGAGATTGTCGGTGGCACGCATCTTGACGGCGAGCAGCGTGATATCGCCAAAATCAGGCTGGCCATCGAGAAACGCCTTGAGCCCGCCCCAGCGGATCTCGTGACCTGCACGGGCGTCGGTGTCCTTGTCGTTGGTGCGCCTGAGCCTGACCTCGTAGCGGCCGCTGGTCACCGTGTAGCGATAGCTCTTGCGCTGCGGCGTGGTGGTGTGCTCGGTCACGCTCACGGACGCGAGCTTTGTCCAACCGCCGGTGGCGGCACCGTCATCGTCGACGGCGCGTGCCTCGACATCCCATTCGATTGTGCGGTTATTGAGGCTGCCATCGGCGGCGGCGTAATAGAGGCCGCGCGGCATCACCACGTCGATGCCGATCTTCGTCGCACTGGTCCCGGCCGGATTGACGGTGAACGGTCCGATCCAGCCGTCCTCGACCGCATCCCGCTGGTTGGCGCCGATCAGCTCCTGGCCGGCGACCTCGGGCGCGGTGACCACGTCGGCCTCGAACAGGGTGATACTGCCGCCCGGTGGTACGAACTGGGTCTCCACCTCATCGAAGGAAGCGATCGGCGTGTCCTCGATGCGCACCTGCTCGAGGTCGTATTGGCCCTGGCCGATGCAGTGCAGCTGGTGCAGGTGCTGGTCGTCGTTGCTCGTGTATTCGGCCCACGGCATGGCGGCGAGGTCGGGATAGACCCGGTGGCGGCCGTAGATCACCGGGATGGGCTGGGCGAGCCGGGCGTGGTTGCCCTGGGCCTGCAGCGAATAGGTCGGACTCGGCGCCGGCGCGCCGCCGAAGCTGGAGGTGACCGCGGCGGGCTTGGGCGGCGGCAGCAGGACATTGACCAGCGCGGTGCCGACAACCGTGATGCCGACGGTGGCGAGCGTGTGGGCGAAGGTGCCGGCTTCGAGTGCCAATCCCCATTGAGCGCCGGGAATGGTAAGGGCGGCGACCATGACGGCGATCATGAGAACAGTGCGGAGCGGGTTCTTGCCGCCCCCGCCGCCGCCCTGGGGCAGCGGCACGAACACCACCAGATCGCCGTCCGCGATGAGTGTGTCCTGCCAACGCTCGCGTAGCACCGGCTCGGCGTTGCAGAGACAGATCGTCGGGCACCCGAAGTCCTCGACACCGCGAGCGTCGAGCCAGACGCGGATCGAGAGCGGCTCGGCGACGGCGACGACCTCCCGGTCCCGCTCGGGCCGGAACGGGTTCTTCAGCATGACTACGGTGCCGGGCATCAAGCGTCTCCCACAAACCGGTAAGTGCCCTCGATGCGCCAGCCGTGGGCCGTGAGATCGGCCGGGCCCTGGAACACCACACCGATGTCCCGTGCGGCATGGAGCACGCCGCCGCCGTCGACCGCGAGCCACAGGCCCACATGGACCGGATGGCGGGACTGGCGCATGAGCACGGCGTCGCCCTCGCGGGCGCGCTCGATCAGTTTCCAACGCTCCCTTTCGGGGTGATCGCGGAAGCCGGCGAGCACGGCGCGCAGGTTCGCGGCATCGACCGGGATCTCGGGCACCTCGATGGCGAAGCGTGTCCGCCAGCACCAGCGCACCAGGCCCCAGCAGTCGAACGCATCCGGTCCGCGCCCGCCTGCTTCCCACGGGCGGCCGATCAGGTGTTCGGCCCAGTGCATCTAGCGCGTGAGCCCCGGGAACCGACTGGCGGTGTAGAGGTCGGCCGGGAACGCCTTGTTGCCGATATCGAGCATGCGGGCGCGGCCGGTGGCACGGAACACGTCGACCTCGACCTCGGTCAGAGTGAGCGTGATCGGCGGGTCCATCTGCGGGCCCTCCAGATCGGTCGAGAGATAGGGCCGGTAGGTCACTTCGATAGTCTCGAGGCTGGTGGCCGCGGCATCGAGATGACGGACGACTTCGCGGCTGACGTTGTCGAGCGTCACGGCGATCTCCGGCACCGGAGCGGTGTCGGCCGGCGGCAGTTCGAGATCGAAGGCGAGTGCGACAAACCGAACCATCTCTCCGGGATTAAGCGGAGCGCCGGCCTCGAGACGGACGTTGAGATCGGCATGATCACGCACCACCCGGATCGCGGTGGGCTCGCCGTCGTCGTCGACGAAGGCAGGATGGCGCAGCTCGAGGGTGTGCAGGATGACGGTGTCGGTGGGCGCCGAGGCGTAGGCCTCGCGGATCGCCTGCTCGAGCGCCGGATCGGGCATCGTCGCTTATTCCGGTATCGCCGGCAGCAGGTCCGGCACGGGATGATCGCGCTTGATGGAGAGCCACCGGTCGATCACATCGATTGTTCCGGCAGGCAGCAAGGCGCCGCTCAGACGCAGCTGATTGAAGGTCTTGAAGATGGCGTCGAGCTGATCCGTGACCGGCATCTCGCGGGCATAGCGCTCGGCGCGCCGGCTGCGCGCCTCGATGCGGTCGACGGCGTGGAGGTTGAGCCGCTCGGCGAGCTCGGTCTCGGTCGCGAGATCGTGGACCGTGAGACCGATATCCGGGTCCTGATCGCCGTAGTCGAGGGAGGCGATGCGGGCGTAATGGCGGCCGTCGATCTCGCAGAGCCAGGTGAAGGCGCCGTCGGGCCAATCGGCCGGCGGCAGGAAGTGCGCACCGGACTCGGATTCCACATAGCTGATAATGTGCACGTGCGCCTCCCTAGTAGAGTTCGACCCGGGCCATCACCGAGGGATAGTGGCCGCCGCCCTCGACGCCGAGCTTGTTGCTGGTATTGCGCCCGGCGGCCCAGACGGAGCCGTCGGTGAGGCGGACAAAGAAGCCCGGCTCGTTGGAATAGCCGTGCGCCACCACCTCGATCGCCTGCCGCTCATCGGGCGCGCCCGGCAGCGGCCATTGCACCGGGCTCTGTGCCTGACCGGTCCCCCAGGCGCCGTACCGGCCGTAATGGCCGCAAGTGTAGACCCGGCCGTCGGAGCCCAGCATGACCGTGGAATGGCGGTGGGTACTGCCATCATAGGCGCCGCCGGTGGAGATCATCCGCGCCGTGACGCCGTCGGGCAGTTCCACGCGCGCCGGTGTCGTCACGTTGTCGGCCGTGTTGCCGATGCCGAGCTGGCCGACGACGTTATAGCCGCAGGCATAGGTGTTGCCGTCGTCGCCGGTGAACCAGAGCTGGGCATACTCGCCGCCGCCCCAGAGATCGACGGCGGCGCCAACGCCCGAGGGCAACGGCAGCTGTTCGAAGAGGTGACGATCGGTGGTGGCACCATTGCCGTGGAAGCCCTGGCCGCCATAGCCGGCGGTCCAGATGCTGCCGTCCCTCAGCAGCACGGCGGTGGCCGGGCCCTGCGAGGAGCCGCAGGGCACGACCTTCTTGACCCACGTTCCGCTCGGCAGCCCGACAACCTCGGTAAACAGGTGCTTGTCGGTGGTGCCGTCGTCAACACCGAGCTTGCCCCGGCTGTTGTCGCCCACGGCCCACAGCTTGCCGTCGCGGGTGAGCGCGAAGCAGGCGTGGCGGTTGCCGTGGCCGGGCCAGAACCCGACCACGTCCTCGAGCACGACATCACCGGTCTTCTTGGTCCGCGCCGGGCTGTAGCTGTGCGAGGTATTACCCTGCGCGAGATTGCCGTGGGTGCCGAAGCCCCAGGCCCACAGGCTCCCGTCCCGGCACAGCGCGTACAGGCACGCGCTGTTGTTCGGATAACCTCGCGTCACATCGACCTTGATCACATCCCGGCCCGGGAGGCCGGAGGCACGGCCGATGTTGGTGGCATCGATGGACCGCGCGACGCCGTTGCCGGTGGTATGCCCGCGGCCCTGCTGGCCGTGGCCGTTGTAGCCCCAGATGACGACATCGCCGTCGTGGGTCAGCATGGCGACGACGCTGTAAGCGCCGACCACGTAGCGGGGCCGCCCGGAGACCGGATCGTTGGCATTGGTGCGGTTGTCCCAGACCAGGTAATGCAGGTGCTGGGGGTCGTAGGCGTTGCCGTGCATGGCGAGCTCGTTGTTGTTGTTGGTCCCGGCCATGCGCACGGTGCCGTCGGCCATCACGAAGGCCATGTAGTGGTACGTGATGTCGGAGGCGCAGCCCTTGCCGGGGTAGGAGGCCTCGCCGTTGAGCAACCCGATGCAGCGCTGGCTTGCCGGCAGCTTGGGCGGCCGCGGCGGCAGCACCCGGCGCGGGAGGTCGGCGGCGATGGTCGAGTTGGCCATCAGTAGTCGCCCCCGAACAGCGTGACGTGCACATTGCCGGTGACGGTCGCATTGGCGTTCGCGGGCAGGCGTGCGGCGAGCGCGGCGGCGAGCAGCAGCCAGCGATCGCCGGTGGCATCGAGCCAGGGCATCTGTGCGGGATCGAGGCCGGCGGAAGCGGGATAGCCGTCGTAGCCGGCGCGGGCGGGCACCGTCGCCGACCACAGGGGCCGCCAGCGATAGATCGAGGCGGCGATCCCGGTCGCGCTCGTGATGGTGTTGCCGGGCGTGTTCTCCAGCGTCAGCACCGTATCGGTGCGGCTCGAGAGCCGATAATCGCCCCGGTTCGCCGCGACGCCCTTCGCGAGCGTCAGCACCAGACCGTCATCGAGCCCCGGCCAGGTGCCGGTCGACCGGGTCACGGTGAAGGGGTCTGCGTTCGCCGTGGTTCCGGGCGCGATATCCACCGTGACGTCGTCGCCGACGACGACGTAGGCGCCGAGCTCGACCAGCGCATCCACCTCGCCGTCATTGGCGAGCGCGATGGCATGGATCCGTGTCCCGTTGTCTCCGGGCGTGAGCAGGTCCTGCGCCTGGTTGGCGCGCTCGGCGAGCAGGGTCACGGCGTCCTGACGGTAGGATGCGACGAAGATCGGCTGGTTGGCCATGGGCGGGCTCCCGGTCTCAGATGAAGGCTTCGGCCAACGCGATCAGCGCGCCGGCGTTCAGTTGCGGTGTGACGGCAAGCGCGAGACGCTCGTCGCCGCCGGCGTCCTCGATCGCGGCCTCGAGGCCGCGACCGGCTTCGAGCTTGACCGAGAGCGAGGCGGGCGTGGTGTCGGCCGCCGAGACGGCGGCGCCGCCGACGGATGCCTGCGCGGCATCGCGCGCAGCGACGGCCGCATCGCGCGCGGCCTCGGCATCCGCTACCCCGGCGGTAACGGTGACCGCGGCCGAGGCGACGCTCGTTTCAACGTCTCCGATCGCCTTGGCGACGGACTTCACGGGACCACCTTCGGTGGTGACGGACGTGTTCGCATCGCCGTGGACGATGTCGTGCAAGAGAAGGCTGTCGGTGTCGGCGCGCGATACTGCCGCGCGCAGGTCGGCTTCGATGGTCATGGCTCAGCTCCGGAATGTGGCGGCGGCCGCGCTACCAGGTGTGATCGGGTCCCGGCAGGGTCTCGTGGACGAGCGTGTGCAATGCCTCTATGCCGGCGTTCAGGCCCCGGATATCGTCCGTTAGCACCAGCGCCAGGCCATCCTCGCTGAGCGTCGGCCGGGCGCGGACCTCGATCTCGCTGGTGACTTCCCACAGCCGGCCGCGATAAGGGCGCGCCTCGAACTGTCGGGTGAAGCGGGCTTCCTGCGGCAGCAGACCGAGCCCGCCCAGGAGGTCGATCTCGAACCAGGCGCCGCCCTCCTGGGCGGTGTGGCGGTACCAGGACTCGAACAACAGGAACTGCTCCGGGCGCATGACCCAGCGGGCGGCGATGCGGCTCGGCACCTGCGTGAAGCGCCGGCGCTGGCGGGCCGGACCCGCCTCCATCTCGGTGCGCAGAACCGCCTCGCCCGGCTGGATGCCGTAGCCCTCGAGGGTGGGCAGCGGCAGGCGCTCGGGCCAACGGGTGGTCATCTGAGGCTGCCGGCCGCCGGGTTGAGGCCGTAGCGGCGCTCCAGGGTCGGCGCCATGCCTTGGCCGCGGCCGATGTTGCGCGCCATACCGCCTTCGATCTTCTCGATCATGATGTCGAGGGTGAGATCGCCGCCCGGCCCGCGCCGCCAGTCGGCGGTGGCCTGGGTGCCGGGCGCGGCATTGTGAACGTTGACCGCCACATGGACCTCGGGCTTCGCGGCCGAGACCGGCGCCAGGCTTCGCATCTGGCCGGGCGTAAACACACCTTCGCCCCTGCGAGCCACAATCGGCACCTCGCCGGCGACGATGCCGCCGCGGTGGTAGCGAGATGCGGCGTCGAACGCTGTGGGCTCGACGATGCGAGTCGGCAGCACGTCGCGGCCGATCACGCCGCCGGTATGGGCCAACATGGTTGAACCCGAGGACATCGGGAAGTCGCCGATCATGGGCGTGCCCGAGGACGTGGTGGCGACACTCGACCCGCCGAAGACACTGCCGCCGATGGCGCTGAATATGGTGCCGAGGATGTTGTTGAGCGGGCCCACCACCGCCATGCGGTAGGCCGCCCGGAGCGCTTCCTCGGCGATGGTGTTGAACAGGTCCTGGGCCGAGAACTTGCCGGTCGTGGCCCATTCGACGAAGGCGTCCTCGCTCGCCTGCAAGGCCCGCGTGGTGATGCGCTCGAACTGCTTCGCGGCGTCGGCGGCCTCGTCCAGGTAATCGCGGATCGCGCGTTGCACACCGTCCGACCATTTCCGGCTCGCATCGAGCATGCGGTCGTAAGCAGCCTCGGAGGCGCGGGCGAAGGTTTCCTGATCGATGGCGCCCTCCTCGAGGTCCCGGAGTTCCCGGAGCCGCGCCATCTCATCGGCATAGGCCTCCTGAGCAGTGCGCAACCGTTCGGTCAGCGCCCTGGCCTCGTCTCGCAGCCGGTTGGCCTCGCGCTCGGCCTTGTTGCGGGCCTCGATCTCCTGTTGCTCGTCATGGAGCGCGCCGGCCAGTCGTTCGACTTCTTCGCGTTGTTTCGGGGTCGCTTCGGCCGACAGGCGGCGAAGCGCCACGTCGACGAAGCGCTGGCGCTCGGTCTTCTTGAGCGCCTCCAGCTCGAAGCCCAGACTCTCGACAACACGTTGATTGGCCTGGGCACGACGGTCGGCGATCTCATTCTCGCGGTGGGCGATCTGGGTGAGCTTCAAGTCCCGAACCGCCGCCGCGTTGTTCAACGCCTGCTCGACCTCATCCAGATTGGAGGCGTCCGGTTTGATGAGGTGCTGCAGCTCGGTAACTAGCTTCAGATGTTCGGCTCGAATGCGATCGGCGCCGTGATGGCGCAGCTGGAACAGCTGGGTGTTCAGGCTCTTCTCGATCTGCACGAGGCGCCGCGCCCGCTCTTGGGCCGCTGCGATATCCTCGGGGGACGCGGCCGGGTCGCCCTTGAGCAGCGCATCCTTGGTCTCAGCGGCAGCCAGCTCCTCGCGCCGCTTGCGCGATTGTTCCAGTTCCCACTCGTACTTCGCCTTCCATTGAATGTAGACGTCCCACAGCCTTTGGTACTCCGCCTCGAGCTCCTCGCGCGTGCCCGCGAACAGGTTCCCGAACGGATGCACATCGGCCTCACTTGGGGCCGCCTGTATCCGCTCCTTGAGCTCCTCCAGTTCCCGTGCGCGGTCCTCGACCTCGCGGCGCGTCGCCCCGAGGCTCAAATCCTCAAAGTTGAAATCCACCTGGGCGATGAGCTTGAGCTTCTCATAGGCGTCTCCGGCCTCGCTGGCGAGATCGGACAGTCCCTTGACCGCAACGGCAACGCCAGGCGCCAGGTCCGCACCGATGGCCCGTGCGAGGGATTTGATATTGTTCCACATCACCTCGGTTTGATTGTTCAAGCTTTCGAACGCCCTTGCTGCTTCCTCGTTCAACGCGGTGGCGTTCTCGGTTTCACGGTTGGCGATTTCGAGTGCTCGGGCAAGGAGATCGGCGCGATTGGCCAGCACCGGGATGGTCTTCAGCAGACGCTGGTCGGCCAAACCCAACGCCGCCATGGCATCGGCCACCGATCCGCCGGCGTCACCGATCCGCTTCAGACCTTCGATGAACAACGCGAACGTGGCCATCGCGTCCCTCTGGAACAGCTCCTCGATCTCTTCCCCAGCCCGGCCGGTGATCTGCGTAAGGATGGCCAGGTGTTCGCCGCCGCTACGGATGGCGGCGTCGATCATGCGCAGGATGCGGCCGATGGACGTGCCCGCCACCTCCGACTTGACACCGACGGCAGCCAGCGCCGCGGCCAAGGCCGAAGCTTGAGCGGAGCTCACCCCGAATACGGCGGCGCCGCGTGCGACCTCCGTGGCCATGTCGGCGATCTGGCTTTCCGTGGCGGCAAAGTTGTTGCCGAGAGCGACGATGACCGATCCGAGCACGTCAACCTTGCCCAGCGCCTCGCCGGTAACATTGAGAATGCGGGCGAGCGCCATCGCCGCTTCGTCGCCACTGAGGTCCGTCGCCGTCCCGAGCTTGGCGACGGTTTCGGTAAACTTGAGAATGTTGTCGGCGCCTTTCACCCCGAGCTGACCGGCGCTTTGGGCGATGGCGAGCAACTCGTCGGTGGCCACCGGCATGCGCTTGGAAAGCTCGTCGATCTCCTTGCCCAGGGCTTCGAGTTCGGCCCCCGACAGGTCCGCTGTCTTGCCGACTCCGATCAGCCCGGTCTCGAAATCCGCATACAGCTTCACCATTTGCTGCAAGCCGCGGCCGACGGCGGCGGCGGCGACCGCACCGCCCAACAACCGCATGTGGCGGCGGAGAGCGGAGGCACGGTCACTGAGCGTGCCGAGCCCGCGCGAGGCCTTGTTGGAGGCCCGGTCGATCTTCTTGATCGAGCGCTCGCCGCTGGCGCCCACCGAGGTGAGATCGGCCTTGACCCGGTTGCCGCCCTCGACGGCGAGGCGGACCGCATAGGTGTGTTTGGCCTTGGCCATGGAATTGCCTCTTCAACTACTCTGAGAAAATTAAAAAACATTGGTGCCCGGTTCGGGACCCAGATCGGGCGCGCAGGCAAGGAGCGAACATGGGCATACGCATACAACCCCGCGACATCGAGGTCCCCAAAGACGATCCCTTCAAGCATGACCTGCTCGACCGGCGAGAGGCCGTGGACACCCTCACGCACCTCGTCGGCAACATCGAGGGTCCCTGCGTCCTCGCGGTCGATGCCGCGTGGGGCGCCGGCAAGACCACGTTCCTCCGGATCTGGGCGCAGCACCTGCGCAACGAGGGTTTTCCGGTGGTCGAATTCAATGCCTGGGAGACCGATTTCTCCGAGGAACCGTTCGTCACTCTCTCTAGTGAACTGACGGAGGGTCTTCAATCCGGACAAATGAAGCTCCCGGGCAACACGATCAAGATCCTAAAAAATGCCTCACTGGATGTCCTTCGTTGGGTGGCTCCAAGCGCCATCCGAGCCGCCGTGTCATTCGTTCCGGTTGCCGGCGCGGAAATCGGTCAAGCCGCCGCATCCTTTGCCGAAAAGAGACTGTCCCAACATCAAGAGGCTCGAACATCGGTCAAGAAGTTCCGGCACGTTCTGCAGGACGCGGCGGATGCGCTGTCGAAAGCATGCGACGGCCGGCCTCTCATCGTGATGATTGATGAGTTGGACCGGTGCCGTCCCTCCTACGCCGTCGAGCTCCTGGAGATGGCCAAGCACCTGTTTTCCGTGGACCGCATCGTCTTCGTGCTGGCCGTCAATCGCGACCAGCTCGCGCATTCGGTGAGGGTCTTGTATGGCAGCGACTTCGACGCCGAGGGGTATTTGCGCCGGTTCTTTGATGTCGACTTCCGACTTCCTGAGCCCAGCCGAGAAGCGTTTATCCGCACACAGCTCCAGGCAGCAGGTGTAGACAACTATTTCGATCAGGCACCGAAGGAGACATCATACTTATATCCCAGCCATTTTCCACATGAAGTGGCGAGGAAGGCGTCAGCGGCGCGCGAGAAACTCCGCGCGATGTTGTTAATGTTCTTTGGTGCCTCCGATCTCAGTCTTCGAACCGTCAGTCAGGCCATTCATCGCCTGGGAATTTTGTTCGCGTCATTGCGTAGCGATCAGCCTGACTTCGCGTTGGCGACAACCGTCGCGTTGATTCTCCGGACGACCCATCCCGACCTCTGTCATCGGTTCAACCGCGGCGAGGCCACCGATTTGAATGTCGTGGACAGCATCTTCGCTCGCCGTGGTCTGAGGCCTCTGCGAAACGAAGAGTGGGGCGTCGAGTTTGAAGTCGCGATCATTCTGGCCGCTCTGGAGGAAAGCATTCCCAACATGTCGCCGTCGGAAACGCCCCATACCCCTCTGCTGGACAAGTATAGGAGCTGGGAACGCATTGACCGTGAGCTGCACGAAGACGACGACGAGGATCCGACGCAGCACGCGGAACACAAACACGCGAGGCTGGTCACGAGTATAGTCGAAAATAAGATCCAGCGCGGGGAGGGACTAATTGGCTTCGGTCAAGCGGTACAGCGGTTGGAACTGCTATCGGCCACTCTGATCGACAAGTAGCCAGATTCGTCGTCCGCCAGTTCCTGAGCTCGTTCCCTCAGTCCGCATTCCTCTCGTTCACCGCCTCGATCAGCCCGGCCTCGGCCGCCTGCAAGAGCTCCGAGATCACGCCCTCATCGAAGCCGCGGGCCCGGGCGATACCGAGCGCCGCGGTCATGTCGATGCCCAGCGCATGGCCCGAGGGCGCGATGCGAATCTGCCCGAGGGAGGCGGCGAATACCTCCCAAGCCTGGTGCTCCTCGATCGTGTCGGCAGCGTGCGCTCGATAGGGGCAGGGTTCGCCGTTCAGGCCGACGCCGCCTTGCGCGCAGTCCTGGTCTTCCGCTTTGCAGGTCTCGCAGTAGCCGGGCCCGCCGCCGGGATGGAAGTGCCATCGGCAGAGGGCCCGGATGCGTTTTTTGCTGATGTCAGCAGCACCTGCCGCAGCGTGAACTCCTGTATGAACCGCTCCCCCACCGGGTAGAGGTCCATCAGCGCGGCGATGTTCTCGCGGCTCACCGGCGGATCGTTCTCGATGCCCGACCAGGCAGTGATATGCCGCGCCGCGAGGCTGTGGATCAGGAGTGCCTGATACTGGCCCTCGCGGGCGCCGTCGTCGTCAAGGTCGGGCAGGCCGTCGAGCGGCAATCCCGACTCCGTGCGTTCCTTGACTTGCGTCTCGAGCCCCTCGAGGCGCCTTCTCGCCTCGGCTTGCGCGGCCGCCATGGCGGCGGTGGTGAGCGGCGTCACCGTGACGCTGACGCCGTAGGGCAGCGTCAGCTCGTAAGGTTCGGTCTTTCGTTCGAGTGAGATCATGCCCAGGTCCTCATGCGTAGCCGCTCCCGTCGAGATCGTTGACGAGCGTCACGGTGAGCATGCGCCCTGCCGTCTCGTTGCGCGCACCCTGGAAGTCGAAGCTCGCCTGCACGCCCCCCGGGCCCTCGACGGCCAGCGTCGGCTTCGGCAGATAGACCTCGTGGGCCTTGAGGGTGAGCGAGAGGTCGTCGCTGATCCGATAGGCGAAGTCGAGATCCACCGCGGTGCCGTTGGAGGCAAGATCGATCAGCGCGGTATCGGCGAAGCGGACCTCGATGGTTCCGGTCAACGAGGCGACAGTGGGGTCGGCGCCGTCGATCTTGCCGTCGGACCGGATGGTCTCGATTCTCTCCAGGTTGTTGGTGTAGGTGAGCGATCCGGCAGTGAGGTTCGCCACTGGCGTGCCGCCCCGGCTGATCGACCCCTGGAACTGGCTGATACGGCGGAACTCGAGCTTCGACGGCGTGCCGCCCTGGCTCGCGGCGAAGCGCTCCTCGCCCTGGGCGACGCACTGGATAGTGGCGGCCGCCGGCCCGGCACGGGTGAACTCCAGCGCCAGGGAGCCAATCACCACGCCGCCATGCCGGAAGTAGGCCGGTACCTGGGGATGGCCGACCTCGACGGTGTAGCTCGGCAGGTCGTCTTTGCCCGATACGAACACGTGGGAATGCCCGCCGCCGGCGAGCGTCGAGCCGCTGACCGTGGCCGCCGACGCCGCGAGGGTGAAGGCGTTGCCGGCGGCGCCCTCCGTATCATGGGTGACGAGAAGCCGCTGGGCGCCGGTCGGGCGGCTGTAGGTGGCATCGGCGATGTTGGCGTCTGCGGACGCATTCAGGTCGGTGACGAGCTGGTCGATGGTCTGGGTCGCCGTCGCCTTGATCTGTGTTTCGTCGCCGGTGGGCGATCCGGAGACGAACGTCCAGACCGTGCCGCCCAGCGTGATGGTGTCCCCATCCGACGGATTGACCGCGAAGTCGATAGAGCCGATGGCCGCAGCCGGGCTTGACGTGGGATCGCCCAACAGTCCGGTCAGCCACAACCCGATGTAACGGGGATCGACGGGCACCACGATCTCGCCCTCGTCCATGATCGCGTCCTGCAGGGGGGCATACGGGTCGCGCCCCTGGCCCAGCACCGGATCGTCGATCAGGCCCTGCTCGGAGCCGAGCGTGCAGCGGTTGAACGGAATGCGGATGTAGTCGCCGGACGCCGCCTGCCCGTACGCGGTCTCGCGCTTGAGCAGCAGCGTGGCGCTCGAACCATAGGCTCGGGCCATCGGAGGTCTCCTTAATGTTGGTGGAAACGCTGTTCCCGGCGTTCAGCCGAGCGGCGTTTCGGTCTCGTACTCGACGATCACTTCGATAGTGCCGGTCTTGATGGCGGGTGCGCCCGCGACCGCCTCGGTGTCGATCTCCGGCCGGGCATAGGTCATGCCGAAGGCGAGCCCGCCGAGGGTAGGATCGGCGTCGAGGGCTGCGCCGATCGCCACCACGAGCGCATCGAAGGCCGCGTCGCGGCCCGGTGCGGCGCCCGCCTCGACATAGACCTCGATCTCGACCGCATGGTTGTAATAGACACTGCCGACACCACCGAGCGCCTGCTCCGGCTCACCCGGATCGCCGTCGCGCAGCACGATCAGCCCACCCTTCGGAATGCGCTCGGGCGCCGCGGTGTTGCGCTCGACCTTGGGCCCGGGCACCGTGCGCAGGCGGGACGCCAAGGCCGTCAGGACGCGTTCGGTCTTGCTCGGCATGGCGTTATCCTCGTGGCGTCGCTTGTACCTGCCGGCGGATCAGCGCGGGCAGCCGGCGGCTCCAGCGCTCGGCTTGCCGGGCGACATTGAGCCGCTTGCGTAGCTTCACCCGCGGCACCAGCACGAACATCACAACCGTGGCGATGCCTTGCTTGAAGCGCCCCGACTTGGTGCGCCCGCCGCCTTTGGCACGACGGCCGACGCGCCCGGTCTTGGCGCTTACGCGCACCCCCTCGACCACCAGGAGAGCACTGCGCCCGCGTCGTTTGACCAGTCGCAACGGCCCATGACGCTCGACCGGGAAGGTGGCGGGCGTGATGCGTTTGCCGCCGACACCGCGCTTCGGCGCCGCCGGCGTCGGAATGGCGAGCCAGCGCCCGCCCTTGCCCTTGATCACGGCGCCCTCGTCGAAGGCGCGGACAATCTGCGCCGCCTTCGACCAGACCAGGCTCGCGGCGTCGTGGCCGCTGTTGGGATAAGCCCGGCCGCGCCAGGTCCGCGCCAGCCGCGCCCCGAGACCGGCCGCGACCACCTGCTTGCGCAAGGACTCCTTGAGACCGTCGCCGGCGGCCTTGACGCCGTCCGGCACCGCACGCTCGATGCGGCGCATCTCGGCCTGCATGTCGGCCTTCAGCGATCCGACCATGGTGGCGGCGAGCTTCATGCCGGACAGGCATCGAGCGTCCAGACCAGCCGTTCCGCATCGCGTACCGGCTCGCCCTGGACGAGATAGGGCTCGCCGTTGATGGCGAACCGGTCTCCGGGCCGCGGCTCCGCCACTTCCGAGACACGGACATCGAAGAGTGTGGTCGCGGCGTGGATACGGGTCTCCTCGAAGCCGACGATCTCGTCGGGACGCTTGGCGATCACGCGGACGGTGCGTGGTTCATCGCCCTCCGGCGTATAGACAGCGTCGCGCCCGAGATGGCGGAAGCAATCGTCCACGGCGGTGGCGACCGCGGTGGCGAAGGGTCCGTCCAACTCAGCCCGCCGTGAGCTTCACCAGCACGCCCGGCCGGTGGCACATGGGCAGCGGGTTCGACTGGGTGTGCAGGTCGGTGCCGCGCTCGAACTTGCGCGGCTCCTGCTTGGCGTAGAGCGGCTGGCCCATGGTGTTGGCGGTCTCGTTGAAGTCGGCCGGCGCGAAGTACGACGAGAAGGTCTCGACGGTGCCGAGCGGGAAGGCATGGCCCTCGTTCCCGGCGATGAAGCGCCTGACCGTGCCCTCCGGGTCGGTGGCCTGACCGCGGTACTCCTCGAAGGTGATACCGCCGAAGGTGAAGCCCATGCGCATGTCATCGCGGAGCGCCGTTCCATCCAGCCAGCGCTCGTAGGCCTTCTCGACCTTGGCGTGACTGGTCAACGCATCGAAGAACTCGGAGCTGACCAGGGCGTGCACCCGGGTCATGACCTCGCCGCGGAGATTGTCCTCGATGTGGCGCAGCACCGTCATGCATTTGGCCTTGACGTTGGTATTGGCGTTGCTGAGAGCGAAGCTCACGGTCTTGGCCGTGATGCCGAACTCGTCATAGAGGTCGTAGAGCGTGGAGCCGTCGGCATCGAGGATCACGCCCTTGAGCGCGCCCATGCGCAGATGCTCCAGCGTGATCGCATGCTTGTTGCGCATGGACTGCAAATGATCGGCCATCACGTCGGCCAGCGCCTGGGTCTCGTTCTCCGAGCCGAAGGCGCGGATACCCTGGACCTCCTCGGGCAGCACCACGTCGTCATGGGGGATGTGCGGGATGCCGAAGCTCCTGAGCTTGCGTTTGCCCCGCTGGCCGACGGTGCCGGGCGAGCCGATGGGCAGGGTCGGCAGCAGGTTCAGCACCCCGTTCTTCTCCTCGACGGCGATCTGGCGGAAGCGCACCGGCCGCGGCGGCATCAGCGCCATGCGCTCGAGCCGGCCATAGTTGTTGGGCAGGATGTTGATGGCCGCGGTCAGCGCCGTCACGTGAAAGGCGGGAGTGTCGAAAGCGTTGTTCATGGGCATGGAAGTGCTCCTCCGGCGCCGGCGGGGCCGGCCCGATTGGTTAGTCCGTTAACAGTGGTCGGAGGTGTGAGGCTCAGGCGGCCTTGCGGACGAGGATGCCGCGGGCCTCGAGGTCGGCGATCGCTCCGTTCTTCTGTCCCTCGGGGATGCCGGCGGGCCAGACGATCGTGCTGTCGGCGAGGACGGCGTGGCGCAGGATGGCGACGACCTCGGCATCGGTTCCGTCCGCGGCGGTCACGTCGAAAGCGGCAATGCCGATGGCCTCGCTGCTCCCATCGACCGCCGACGGATCGAGCGCGATCACCTTGCCGTCGCCGGAAACATCAACGGTGAACTCGTCTCCAACCGCGAAGTCGGTGGCGCCGTCTGCGATGGTGAGGTTGATGTGATCGCCCTCGTAGGCCGTATCGACGACAAGATTCGGGAGCAAGTAGCCCTTCGGGCTCAGAACCCGGAAGGTGCCCATGGCGCCCGACGTGATGCACGTAAGCCGATAGGCGCCTACCTCGGCCGAAGCGCCGAGCGCCGGGTCGGCCAGCGTCGCAGCGCCGTCTCCGGTGTTGCCGGTATCAGCCGTAACGGCAACCGACGATCGGGTTCGCCGGGCGACGACCGCGCCCACATTGAGCACGCGATCGGCGCCGGCGCCGGCGAGCACCGTCACGGCCTCGCGGCTGTAGAGGTTCGGCGCCTCATGCTTGAGCACGTCGCCGAGGTTGTTGGCTTCCGTTTGAACGTTCATGGATCAGGCCTCTTTTGCTGCCGCGGCCCGGGCGGTCGCCGCCCGCACCACCGGATTGTCGTCGAGATTGGCAGGTGCCCCGGTGCCGGCGCCGGCGAGCAGGTGGCTCCGCACCTCAGCGTCCTCGCCCGCCTTCAAGTTCAGAAGCTCCCGGCGGACCTCGTTGGCAGAAAGTCCTCTTGCAAGCATGTCGGCGGTGCGCTCCGGCATGCCGGCCAGCGCACAGAGTTCGGCGATCTGTCCGGCCTCGGCCGTGCCCTCGGCGCGAACCGCATCGAGGTCGACGATGTCGGCGGTTTTCCGCGCGATCGCCTCTGCCGGTTCGGGTGCGGCCTCCGGTTCCGGCGGCGCCGCGCCGCCGGTCTTCACGATGTCGGTGGTGGTCTCGTCCATGACATTCTCCTTCTGGCTGGTGAGTTTGGTTGAGGCGGGTGTCTGCATGGCGATGATCGTCTGCGGTTGGGATAGTCCGGCGGCCAGCGCGGCGAAGGCGCTCCGCGTGGTGCCGACCTCGTCGGCGAGACCGGCGCCGACCGCCTCCTCGCCGAAGAACAGACCCGCCTCGGTGGCGCGAACGGCGTCCGCCGTCATGGCGCGGTTGCGGGCGACGGTGTCGACGAACAGTGCGTGCACCCGGTCGACCTCGGCCTGCAGCGTGGCTCGCGCGCCGTCCTTCAGGGTCTCGTGCGGGTTGAAGTCGTTCTTGCGCGCGCCGGCGTAGACCGTGGTGGTGCGGAACCCCTCCATGACATCCCGTGCCGAGCGGTCGACATGGACGGCGACGACGCCGATCCCACCCACGCCCCCGGTGCGCGGCACGATGACGCGCTCGGCGGCGCTGGCGATCGCGTAGGCGCCGGAGAACGCCTCCTCGTCGGCGACCGCCCAGATGGGCTTCAGGCTCCGCGCCTCGTAGATCAGATCGGCGAGATCGAACGCGCCGGCGACCTCGCCGCCCGGGCTGTCGACGTCGAGCAGGATAGCGCGCACCCCGGGATCGGTGGCGGCGTCCAAGATCTGCTCCTCGAGATGGCCGTAGGAGGTCAGGCCGGACGCCGCTTCTATGGCGCCGGCGCGCTTCACCAGCGTGCCGAACACGGGAATGACGGCGACGCCCTCGGGTGTCACCAGGGAGGCGCCGCGGCGGCGGGTATCACCGTTCGCGACGGCGGGCACCGGCAGGCCCTCACGATTGGAAGTCCCCAACATGCCGGGCGCCGGCGCCTCGACACCGATTCGTGGGCCGATGACGGCGAGGATGGCCTCGAGCTTGGCCTGTCCGATCACCAGCGGCGTATCCAGCACCCGGCTCGCGATATGCGGCAGCATGGTCATGCCGGCCTCCTCATCTCGTTCATGGGTTCGTCTTCATCCGATTCCCGTTCATCGGATTTGGATTCCGCATCGGGCTGAGCGGCGCCGGTGCGCGCGACCTTGCGCGGGTCGCTGTCGAGCACCAGGCCGAGGGCGTCGGCGCGGGCGTTGTCGGCGGCAATCTCGCGGTCGATCTCCTCGGCGTCGTAGCCGAAGGCCGAGATCGCCTCGGAGCGGCTCATGAGGCCGGCCCGGATGGCCAGCACCACCGCCTTGAACTCCTTCTCCGGATCGACCCACTGCCAGCCCTGGGGGATCCACTTGACGGCCAGATAGGGCGCCGGGTTCCTCTCGAACCCGGGCGCCTCGAGCGCGCCGGCGAGCACCGCCGTCGCCATCCATTCCCGCCACACGGGCCGGCACAGCTGGTGGACCACGACCGCGTGCTGGATCATCTCGCAGCGGCGGCGGAACTCGAGCAACCCGGCGCGGATCGAGGAATAGTTGACCTGTGTCAGGTCGCCGCTCAGCTGCTCGTAGGTGACGCCGGCGGCGGTGGCGACGGCGCGCAGCTGGTTGCGGAAGAAGGCGTCGTAGTTGCCGCCGGCATCAGCAGGCTCGGTGAATTTAACGTCCTGGCCGGGATCCAACCTCTGCATGCTGCCGGGCTCGAGGCTGACCTTAAGATCGCCATCCTCGTCCGCTTCGCCCTCACCCAGGACGGCGCCTTCGGGATGGGGCGAGGTAACAAAGCCGGTGAACATCGCCGCCACCTTGGCCTTGACCAGCGCCGCGTCATCGAACTGGTCGAGCTCGTTGAGCCTCACCAGCGCCCGGGCGAGCCAGGGCTCGCCCCGGATCTGGCCCGGGCGCAGCGGCCGGTAGAGATGCGCGATGCGGCCGGCCGGCACCCGCACCAGATCGTGGTCACCGATCCGCGCTGCCGGGTCGCCGGGATGGACGCGGGTCAGGTGGTAAGCAACCCGCCGGCCCAGCCGGTCGAACTCGATCCCGGCCCGCACCACATTGCCGCTCGCGAGCGTCGTGTTGAAGGTGAGCGGCACGTGCTCGGCCTCCAGCACCTGGAGCTGCAACGGCACCGCGAGGCCGTCCTCGGGCCGGCGTGCCCTCAGCCGCACGAAGCACTCGCCGCCCTCCAGCATGGCCCGGCAGGCGAGCGCCTGCAGACCGTAGAAGTCGGTGATGCCGGCGGCATCCGCCTCGTAGCACCAGTCCCACCAGAGCGCATGAACGGCTTCGCGGAAGGCCGCATCGGCAACGATCGACTGCGGCTTGATGCCGGTGCCGATGCAGTTGGTGACGAAGGCGTCGATCGCACTGCCGGCCCAGGCGTTGCGCCGCGCCAGGTCACGCGACTTGACCCGGAGATCGTGGCCGGAGGCGTAGAGCGCAGCAATGGCACCCGGATTGCCCGGCTGCCAGGCCCGTGCCCGGCGCCCCGAGCCGGCCACCTCGTGCACCGGCCAGCGGGCTCCGTTCGTGACGTGGCGCGCGGTACGCCACGACGACACCATGCGCGAGACCCAGCCCATGCTCAGAACCCCTTGTTGGTGACGATGCGGATCTGACGCCCGCGGCGGCCGTCCTCGCGGGCACGCGCGGTCTCGATCTCGGCGAGCGCGGCCTTGAGCTCGCCGACCGAGCGGTAGGTGACACTCTTGCCGTCATAGGAGACGGTGAGCACACCGGAGGCGAGCGCGGCGCGGAGCGCGCTGACCTGGTCTTCGGTGTAGCCCATGTCTCATCCCATCCACTTGCTGCGGGTCATCCGGCGCGGCGGCCTCTTGCGACCGGTTTGGGGCGATGCGGTGTTGCGCGGCGCATCGCCGACCACACCGCCGAGCGCTTCCTCGAGCCGTTTCCACTGCCGTTCCTGAAACCGGTCGATCCCGTAAATTGCGGCACCGGCTCGGGCATAGACCCGGCAATCCAAGGCCTCGTTGCGGCGCGCCGGGTCCTTCTCCCACGAGGCGCGCGGAAAACCCTTGTGGATGCGGATCACCCGCCGTTCCGCGGTGAGCTGCTTGAAGTAGTCCTCGCCGTATTGCGGAAAGTGACAGGTGCCGGGCGGATAGCCGGCGCCGTCTTCCAGTGCTTCGTCGGTGGGCTTCTCCAGCTTCAGCCAGCGATAGAGCTCGACCTTGGCGACCGTGGTGCCCACCGACCACACCCGCAAGCCCCGCCGCTTGCCTCCGGCATCGGCCTTGGAGACGCCGAGCAAGAGCGCCACGTCGCGTTCCCGGCCCTTGACCGCCACCGCGGTGCGGGGCTGGCGCGCCGCCGCGCCGGCCGGCCCCCAGCTCGCTTGCGGATGCCTTCGCGCCCAGGCGTAGACGTCCTGCGTCGCGTAGCCCGAATCGACGCACAGGACGCGGATCGGCAGGGTTCCCCCGCCGTGGCGCGGCCAGTCGCGGGCCAGCACCCCGTCGAGACGGTCCCACACCTCGGGCCGGGCGGTGTCGCCGTCGAGCACGAGATAGTCGACCGACCAGCTCTCCTTGTTGCGGCCCCAGGCGACGACCTCGACCTCGATGCGGTCCTTCTGCACGTCCACGCCGGCGGTCAGGAACAGCCCGCCCACAGGCACGATGCCGATCCGGTAAGTCTCGCGGCGCTCGTAGAGCCCGTGCCACTCGGGCGCCTCGTGCGCCTCCTGGTAGGGCTCGCCGAGCACGGTCGTGACGAAGCCCTTCATGAGGTCCGGATTCTTCTTCGCCGCCTCGGACATCGCTGCCGCGTCGGCCCAGGAGAGCCAGCCCACCGGGCTGTAGAGGCTCGAGAGATGGAACCCGGCGGTCCGGCCGCGACCCTTGACGATGTCCGCGTCCGGCTCCACCTCCGGCGCGCTCGGTCGCCACTCGCCGGCCTCCAGCATTCCGGTCTTGGCGGACTCGTCGATCAACGAGCCGCAGTGCTCGCAAGCGTAGCGGGCCTCCTCGGGCTTGCCCTCGGGCCAGGTGAGGCCCTCGAACTTGAGCGCCTGGTATTCCCCGCATTCCGGGCAGGGCACGAAATAGTAGCGCTGATCGCTAGCCTCGAACTCGCGCTCGATGCGGGACAGACCCTTGGTCTTCGGCGTCGACACCAGGAACACCTTGCGGCGCTGGAAGGTCGAGGCCCGCCGCTCGGCCAAGAGGATCGGATCGCCCTCGCCCTCGACGTCGCCCGGATAACCGTCGACCTCGTCGAGGAACAGGTAGCGCGCCGGCATCGAGCGCAGGCCCACCGCCGAGTTGGCGCCGGTCATGACCAGGACGCCGCCGGGGAACTCCTTCGACAGGATCGTGTTGCCGGAATCCCGCGAGCGCGCCGGCTTGACCAGCTCCCTCAGCGCCGCGCTTTCCTCGGTCAGCGGCTCGATGCGCTGCTTCGAGTTTCGCTTGGCGAGCTCCACCGTCGGCGCGACCGCAAGCATCGGTCCTGGCGCCTGGTGGATCACATAGCCGATCCAGTTGTTGCCGCATTCCGTGCCGCCAACCTGCGAGCCCTTCATGAACACGACCCGGCTCACCGGTGAGACCGGCGACAGGCAGTCCATGATCTCCTTCAGATACGGCGTGCGGCCGGTGCGCCAGCGGCCGGGCTCCGAGGAGGCCCGCTGCGACAGCACCCGGTGCCGGTCGGCCCATTCCGAGACGCTTAAGGCCGGATCCGGTTTCAGCCCGCCGTGGAGCGCCCCTTCGAGGTCGTCGGCGCCCTCGTAGGTCTCACGAAACACGCGGCTCGACGCCTGCGAGCTCCTCGAGGTGTTGGCGGACATGCTTCTCGAGCGTCGTGTGCATCAGGTGTGGGTCCACCCCGAGCTCGGCCGCCATCAAGGACGAGACCCGCGGCGGCCAGTTGAGCCAGGCATCGCGCACCTCGCGCGCGAACCGGAACGCATGCGCGATCGCACGCGCCCGGTCGATGACCTCGCCCTTCAAGCGATGCAGCTTAACGCGCGCCGTCTGCACCTTGAGGACCTCGCTCGCCGTGCGCGCCTCCATGAAGGTCATGCCGGGACCGGCGGGGCGCTGGCCACTCTCCGCCAAGGTCTCGCGCGCGGCCGCGAGCGCCGCCTTCGGCACCGCCTTGCGTTTTCTGCGCTTGGCGGCGTTGGTGTTCTGGGCCCACGCCGCGTCGGCCGTCCCGGGCTCGATGGTGCCGTCGGGCTCCGCCGCGATGCGCCCGGACCGAAGCGCCTTGCGCACCGTCGATTCGGCGACGCCGCGGTGCCGCGCGTATTCGCGGATCGAAATGCCCATGTCGGACCCTCAAGGGTGCGCACCCGGTGTCGGCTTCCAGGTGCGCACCCGTGTCTGGCCCGAAGAGTGCGGTTTTCCTGGACTTCTTGGTGACATAGGCGCGCACCCGAGTGCGCACCCTGTTCAAGGTGCGCACCCCAAGTTCTGCGTTACAGGTGCGCACCCGCGTGTGGGCTGAAGACCGCGGATTTGCTGGACTTTCCGGCGTTGCGGAGTGCGCACCTGAGTGCGCACTGCGCACCCAAATTCGAGCCCCAACACTAGAAATGCGTCACCGTCAGCACCCCCTCATGCGCCCGCGCCCGGTAAGGACCCCTTTTGTGCGCCTGCTCTCGCGAGATCAGACGTCACCAGAGACCTACATCGGGGGGGCGGCGGAAGAACATGCCAAAGGCAAACGCGAGATGCTTACCGGCTGTTGTGGCGTAGGCAAGTCAATGATCGCTGGGGCGAAGGACCGGGCGACTGCGCTCAGGCAGTTGACACGAATCTAATTGTTTGACCCTGCGGCGCTTCGTAGAAATGTCCGCGAAGCAGGAGTACCGCTGGACCCCGCCGAACCGGCGCTTCGTGCATCAGGGCGTGTATCTACCCTCGTGCCGGTCGGAGCAGATGCCGCCGGTTGCCATTGCGATCGACACCAGCGGCAGCGTCTCTCAGTCCGAAATGAACCAGTTCGCGGCCGAGATCACCAGCATCCTCGAAGACTGCATGCCGGAAGAGATCCACGTGCTCTATTGCGATTCGCGGCTGCGCAACGCGGAGACGTTCTCGCCGCATGACCTGCCGATCGAGCTGCACCCGCGCGGCGGTGGCGGGACCGACTTTCGTCCTCCGTTCGCGTGGCTCGACGAGGCCGACGTCAATCCGGCGTGTGTGGTCTATCTGACCGACTTGTGCTGCTCCAGCTATCCCGACGAGCCGGCGTACCCGACCCTATGGGTTACGTCGTCGGCGCCGGAACAGGTAGGGTACTACGGCGAGCCGCCCTTCGGTGAAGTCGTACACATGGGAGCAGCCTGATGAAGACCGCCAGCTTCAAGACCTACGCCGGCCCCGGCCGGATCTCGATCGCACGCTGGGAGCCGCGCGGAACGCCCGCCGGCTAACGCACGTATAAGGCGCTCGCGCCGACCCGCGACATGATGCGCATGCCCGAGGGCCAGTATCGCGAAATCTACTTCCGCGACATCCTCGGCCCGCTCGACGCTCAGACCGTGTGGGACGAGCTGCACGCTCTGGCCGGCGGCGCCGAGCCCGTGTTGCTCTGCTGGGAGAAGCCGCCGTTTAGCGCCGTGAACTGGTGCCATCGCACGATGGTGACCGAGTGGTTTGCCGATCAGCTCGGCGTCGTGATCGGCGAGCACGGATCGCTTTGATGGAGCGGGCTGCCGGACCTGCCCCGGCTCGACCAGGTGGACCCCGATCGTGGTCTGTCCGCCCGCACTAGCTTCGATGGCTGCGTTCGCCGCCTGGCAACAGATCACGCCGGCGGCGAACCCAGCCAAGACCTTGGCGGCTTTGGCTCGGCTCATGTCGCATCTCCCATGGTTGGAAACAGAAAACCCGCCGCGGTGATCCGGGCGGGCTAAGTCTGGGCGCAAGTATGGCGCCTCAAGAATCCGTCTACAACGTCATGCGGCGGCCCGTCAAGAAGGATTTGGCCAGGGCGTCGAGCCCGTCTCGAAGCCGGGCCACTTTGAAGTCTGGTGCGGGTCGCTCGTAGACGCAGACCGTATCGACGATCGTCTTGCGACAGGCTTGGCGCAGGACGTGAGCTGCGCGGCGCCATTCCCGTTCGATGTCCGCCTGTTCACTGTCACTCAATGGGCTCGCGTGCCCGGGTTCGTTGCGGGTCAGCGGATTGCCAAGCGACACACCGCGCAGCCATGCATATCGGCGCCCGGCGTCGTGCTGCTGCTGGGTGATCAGATCGCGCGCCAGCAACACCCCGAGCGGATAGCTGGCCAGTGGATCTTGGTCGTTTCCGACGAGCGCGATCCGTCGCGCCTTCTGCTCGGGCGTGGGGCCAACTCGCTCGCTGATAATCCTACGAGCCCCCGCGGGGATCTTCGGTGGCCGGACCTTGAAGCGCTTGCGCCTGGTCATGTGCCGCGCAGCGCACGCACTGCGGGCACAACGGGTTGTATCATGCTGGCGCCTCGTCACGAGATGTTGCATATATGTCGCCTGGTGCCTGGGTGCAACACTCCGTGAACGGCCGGGTCAATTAGTCTCCTGCACAAGGTCAGTGTGTAATTGAGGCGATTGACCGTAGATTGTATTTTTCGAAAAATTTCGCCCGCTTGCTCTCCACATAGCGTTCCATTTCTGGATCGCGAACCCCGATGAGTTCAAAGGAGTCTCCGTCCACTGCATTGTACTCAGAGCCGATCCCCGAAAACCCATAGTGAGAAAACGTGTCCATGTAGACATGAGCGGCGATTCCAAGAAGCTCCATCCCGAAATTTCGCGTGCGCGCCGCCTCGACATGATGCTCAATCATCTCCCGCGCGATTTCGCTGTCCTTGACGCAAAGCAGCCGCTCCTCGAGCGTCTCGCCCCTGCCTCCTGGAATGAAATGAAACGGCACCCAGACGCGGCGCTGTTCTTCAGGTTTGACCCTGCTGTTAATTATACACTGCGTGTTGTGATGCGCGGTTGCTATTCCATACAGCAGCCCGCCGTCTGGATGGCATTTGCTGTCTTGTTCGGTGGAATCGTCTACGAACTGTGCCGCGTAAGCGATGGTGTGAGCGTCGTTCGCCGGTATCCCCGCCGCGCGAGCCAGGACGTACGTTCCATAGAAGTGCATGTCAGTCTGCATCGTTTTTTTCTCCGACCATGGTTTGCCGCTCATGACGCCGTTTCCTTGGGCAACGCCGCCGCGTCATCACATAGCGGTTCGTGGTTCAGTTTCTACCCCTCATGCATTCGTCCTTTCTGCGCTTCATGCATTGCATCATGTCCCATGTTTCTGCATCGCGTGATGTAGCAAATTGCGACATGGGCTAGGTGCTGGGTACGCAACCCTGGGCAATATTGGCTCACGTTCGCGCCTCCAAAAAGTTACGTGCCTCGGCGGGGGTCATGGGACGCCCTTCAGCAGCGGCGCGTCGTTCTCCAACCGCTCACGCGCCATTTCCGCGTAATTCGCGTCGAACTCAATTAGGATCGAATTACGCCCCAGGTGCTCGGCCGCGAGCCCAACCGTTCCAGAACCCGCGAACGGGTCTAGAACCGTCTCGCCAAAATCCGACCACCATTCCACCAACCACTTCATGTGCGTGATGGATCGCGAACACGGGTGCCCGTTTGGCGCCCGACTGGACGGCTGCGCCTTCGGTGACACGCTCGGGATGACTCGCCGCCCCTCTGCGCTGGGAACCGGCTCGCCGAAGGCGTAGGCGATTTCGTTGCCACCGAGTTTCCTGCCGATATACCCGGGCATCACGTACTGCAACCAATGAGCATTGAAGAACGGCCAGCGCTCAGGAACCGCCTGCAGAAACCGAGGGTCGCTGTCGGAGCGCAGCACGATCACAAGCCGCTTCACGGATTGCGGCAGGCGCTGCAGAGCTTCCGCCAGCAACTCCGCTGAACACTCAAACTGGACCAGTCAGTGGGGGCAGGTCAGGCTTGTAACGCTTCATCGCCATCGTTGGTCCTCCTCATTCCCACACCTAAGGATGGACCAATTCATTGGGGGAGGATCACCGGGTCGAAGACCGCTGTTTTATTGCCGCATAAAGAATGCCGCGAGCGCCTGCCGATCAGCCTTCGTCAACTTGCTTGTGCTGTGTTCGATGACTTTTGCCATATGACCACCGACGAAGTCGCTATCCGGTTTCATGCCAAGGAATAGAAAGAGGGCAAAGTCCTTCTCTGTCCATCCGGCCAGAGCTTCGCTGTCAATCGGTTTCACGCGACGATCGCCAAGTAGTGTGCCTGCAAATTCTTGATCGCGTTCAGGGATTCCCAAAAAATTGCGAGGCGTATGACACTCGCCGCAATGCCCAAGATGGCGGGCCAAGTAAGCTCCACGATCAACTATTGAGTCGATTTCTTCGGCGATCGGCCGCTGCAATATAACCGCAAGCTTGTTCCATGCACCGAGCATCCATCTAGCTAACCAGACCGAAGCCTCATGATTGGGAACCGAAAACTCCACAGCGGATTGAGACATTAGATAGGCGGCGACATCCAGCACATCTCGATCGGTCATTCCGCTATACGAAAGGTAAGGAAAAGCAGGAAAATAATACATGCCACTGCGGGTGCGGCCATGCTTGAGCGCAAGCAGAAAATCCCGCCCATCCCAACCACCAATTCCGGTGGAGCGATCCGGTGTGATGTTCGCCGCGAAAAAAGTTCCGAATTGAGTCTCGATCGCGATACCCCCGCTCAATGATGGGGAATTCCCGGTACCCCGATGACAGCCAACGCATCCGGCGGCGTGTACGAGGTAGCGGCCTCTTTCTATGGCCTCCATCGACTCGGGGATGGCAACATCCGACACTCTGGGCAATGCGAAGAGCCAATACATTGACACAGCGATCAGGACTGCCGCGGAAGCGGCAAATGCGCTTCTCATCTCGTGCAGGCAGCGGGTCGGCAGCTTCGTCGACAACGAGATAGCAAGATGCCTAAAGAGTCACCTAACAACAGTGATCAGGATGCTGCAGGCCGGATTTCTTGGGAGAAACCAGTCCATTTCTCGGCGGCTGAGCGCGACGCCCTCCCAGCAAAGCTCTAGTCGTTGTTTTCTTCTTTGCGGAAGCGGTCGTGGCAATCTCCGCAAGCAGTACCCAACGACCGAACCGCTGCCAAGGTTTCCGCCTGATCGCCACCGGCGGCTATGTCAGCAAAGCCGTTAGCTGCTTCGACCAGCTTGTTTGCCTTATCGGCCAATTCATCCATGTTGTCCCAGATTATGGGAAGGGCCAAGGTTTCTACATCGAACTTCCTTGTGTCCGCGGCAGCGAATAGCTCGGGGATCATGGGGGCAAGTGCTGCTATACGTCGTGCGTTGCGTTCGGCTATGGCTGCATCGAACACGATTTCTTCTTTCGCCATTCCACCGATGGGCCCCATGTTGAATCCGAGCAACTTAAAGACCGCCTGTCGTGTGGTCGTGGCGTTTGCCGCCCGCTGTTCCGGTGATAGCTCTTCCTGTGCAGCCGATGGAAATGCGAGCGCGCCTCCGAGCACGGCTACGCTCAAAATCTTCCTCACCAACTTGCGGTCATGCATGCCAACTCTCCGTCGCTGAACTGGATCGAATCCAGCATCATCACAATGCACTAGTCAACCCAGAACATTTGCGTAACGGCATTGTCAGACTAGGCTCCGGACCCATAAATCGCTTGAGCCGACGCTGCGCGGTGCGATTCACGCTCCCAAACTGCGGGAGTGTTGCGATGGACGATACGTTCTGGTTGAGCGAGGAACAGTTTGCGCGGCTCGTGCCGCATCTGCCGACGGATACGCGCGGCAAGCCGAGAGTCGACGACCGCCGCGTTATAAGCGGTATCATCCATGTGTTGAAGTCCGGCGGACGTTGGGTCGATGCGCCGTCCGTCTATGGCCCGCGCAAGACGCTCTACAATCGCTTCGTGCGGTGGGCGGCCAAAGGCGTGTGGACAGGGATATTCCACGCTCTGGCTTCGGCGGGTGCGCCGCCGGCGCAAGTGTTGATCGATTCCTCGGCGGTGAAGGCTCATCGCTGCGCCTCGGGCGGCAAAGGGGGGAGCACACGCAGGCCATTGGCCGCTCCCGCGGCGGGCGCACCACGAAGATCCATGCGCTGACCGACGGCCTCTGCCGCCCGTTCGCCTTCCTGCTGACCGGCGGCCAAGTGGCGGACTGCACAGCGGCCGATGCGCTGCTGGAGCGGATGCCGGCCACCTCGATCCTGACTGGCGACAAGGGCTACGACAGCGACGCCGTTCGCCGCAAGATCGAGAGCAGAGGCGTCGCTCCGAACATCCCGCCGAAGGCCAACCGCCGCTGGAAGCCGTGCTTCAGCCCGGCGCTCTATCGCGACCGCAACGCCATCGAGCGCATGTTCGGCCGGCTGAACGGGCAATTCGGCCAGACAGGATCAGTGATAACCGCGTCCGCGTGCTCTATGGTCGGCAGAGCGTCACGACAGTCGCCCGTGATGATCTGGCAGGTCACTCCTTCGGCTCCCAGTGGCGGCACATCTTGTCGCCAATCTGGTCCATGAGCATGGCGAGCGTGCCTGCCAAAGGTGGACCGCCGACAGCGACGTGGCGCTCATGGGCTGGGAGCTGCGACAGCGTCGACCAGCCCACCTGTGACCAGCGCTGGGCGATGTTCGCGAACAGGTCCTCGGGCTCGCCGTAGTCGGACCTACGCTTGTCGACGACGCCGGCGGCGTGACGGAGCAGATCGGGCCCGTTCATCGCGCACCCGCCCGGGCATCGGTCGCCCATAGAAGCAGCGCGATGGCGTCGGCCTCGTTGTCGTCGGTAGGGTCAAAACCGCGCTCGCGGACGGCGGAGATTACCGCCTGCTTGGACGCGTTGCCCTTGCCGGTGACATGACGCTTGATGGTGCCGACCGGCACGCCCCGGTAGGGAATTCCGTGGTGCTCGCACCAGGCGGTCGCGTGCGCCAGGAAGCCGCCGTAGATGTGGGCCGCGTTGGTGCCGGCATGGCGGCGGACCTCTTCGAAGAAGATGGCATGGATGCCGCCGGCGGTGTTCTTGAGCTCGGTCAGCCAGTGCTTGAAGCGGAGGTAGCGCATGCCGCCGCCCTCGAAGCGGTCCGGCCGGAACGATTCCGTGCCGCTCGTCTTCGTGCCGTCCGGGCTGCGCAGCGCCCAGCCGGTCATGGTGCCGAGATCGAGCGCGAGGATAGCATCGCCGATTGCGCCGCTCGCCATCGCCGGCTGGGGCGCCTCATCGGGCTGTGATTTTTCGAACACGGTCGGATCGGTCATTTCGTGCTCCGGATCTCAGCAACCAGCCGGGAACCGCACCTTCCCACCAGAGGGGGTGTGTGTGTGTCCCCACACGCACACACACACCCTCCCCCGTAAGGGGGGGGGTGTGTGGGAAGCGGTAACCTTTGAAATCATTGGCTTTTTCGTTCCCGCCCAACTCGGGAACGGGAACGGTGCGAAGTCGATAAAGAGTTGAAAATATTGGCGTTTTCGTTCCCGTCGAATTTTCGTTCCCGGCGGGAAGCGGGAAGCGGGAACGAGATTTGCTTCCCGGGAACGGTGCGGGAAGGGTCGGGAAGCGGGAACGAGATTGGATATGACCCTCATTTGTTCTCCCCCTTATCAGCGCCCAAAACGAACTCGCCGACGCCCTCGGCGAAGGGTCCGGTGGGTACGTCGAGCCACTTGTCCTCCTTCGAGCCGGAGGCCTTGCCTTTGACCAGGACGCTCTCGTTGAGCAGTTCCTGCACCAGGGCCTCGATGCGCTTGCGGGTGACGTCGTGAAAGATGGCCGCAAGGCGATGGCGCTGGCGATAGACGCCGTTCCCACCGGTATGGGTGAACGGGTGGCCTTTCTTAGCCGCCCGCGCGATTGAGGCGATCAGCGCTTCGGAGAACTCCGCGGCCGCCGTGCGCCGTTCATCCAAGCGCTCCGTGATGTCGGCCAGCAGCCCGGTGGGCGCCCTGAGATAGGTGCGGATGGTGCGGTCGACGGTACCATTGGCTTTGACCACGGCGCCCTGGAACACGGCGTTGCGAGCAGGCTTCTCGTCGAGAGCCTTGAACACGCCGCGCTGATAGTCTTCGGACGTTGGCCAGAGCGCGTAGACTAGGCGCACGCCGTCGACGAGGGCGCTGGTGCCGCGCACCGCGTCGCGCGCCTGCTCGACTGTTGATATCGGCCGGTTGCCCTGGGGCTTGCGCATGTGGTGAGCGACGATGATTGCGGCGCCGGTCTCGGTGGCGAGGCCTGCGAGCAGTCCGGTGACGAAACTGCTGGCGGCCGGATCGGCATTGACGTCGGCATGGATGAAGGACGACAGGGGATCGAGCACCACCAGCCTGAGATCGGCGATGCCGGCGAGTTGGTCGCGCAGATCGTGGAACCGCGCGGTCGCTTCGGGGCCATTGCGGCCCGAAGTGACGAGCGGGATCGGCCCGCCGGCGTTGGGCAGCGGCACCACGATCAGCCGTTCGGGCTGTTTGAGGCGTGCCCGTTCGGGATCGAGGCGTTCGAGACGGCGGTGCACCTCAGCCTCGTCGTCCTCGGCGGTGATCACGACGGCGGTGCCGAAGGCGCGCACCGCACCGCCCAAGGCCATGGGCTCGGGGCTGACCGAGACCGCGCGCGGCTTTCCGGTGGCAACCGACAGCGCCAGATCCAGAGTGATCATGCCCTTGCCGGTATCGCCCATGGCGGCGAGCACCGAGACGACGCCCAGGGGAATCGAGCCGTCGACCAGAAACTGCTGTTTTGGCGCGCCGCCGGCATAGCGGGTGGCAAACCAGTCAGGGAGTTCCAGCGGCTTTTCGACGGGTCGCACGGCCTGGCGCGGGGCGGTGGCGATGAACGATGTGACATCCATGTGCTCGGCCACCGCGTCGGCCGCATCCCACTTGTCCGGCTTATTGCCGGGCGGATTGAGAACGGCGACCGATGCGGCGCCGGCGGTGAGCACCGCCTGGGATGCGACCTCTGCGTATTGCCGGCCGGGTTCGTCGTGATCGGGCCAGATCAGCACGCGCTTGCCCTTGAGCGGCGACCAGTCGGTCTTTGCAACCGGCGCCGAAGCGCCGTTCATGGCGGTGGTGGCGGAGATCCCTTGTTCGATCAGCGCCGCGGCGGATTTCTCGCCCTCGACCAGAATGACCTCGGAGGCCGCCTTGATGCCGGGCCGGTTGTAAAGCGGGCGCGGATCGGGCGCTCGCGCTTTACGCGCCCGCACGTCCCAGGGCCGGAACTGCTTGCCGCCGGGCGGATCATAGCGATAGACGACGGCAATCAGCCGGCCGTCGTCATCGAGATAGTCCCACTTGGTGGTGATTGGGCCGAGCTCGTCGACCGGCGGCTTCTTTCTTCGAGGCTTACCGACCCGGTCTTCTTGCAGGGTCCGGGTACGGCCCTCGAGCCAGGCGAGGATGTCGAGGATGACGGTCTGAAAATCGACCCGAATGTCGCGGCCGGTCGCCGCCGCCCACAGCCCGATGATGTCGCCGCCCTCGCCGGTCGCGAAGTCGTGCCACATGCCGGCCTTGCGGCCCTCGATCTCGACATTGAGGCTGTCGCCCCGGTTGCCGTGGATGTCACCGACCAGGAACTTGCCGCGCTGGAAGACGCCGCCCGGCAGCAGATATGAAAGCACGCCGCGGATGTTGACGAGCATGCGCGACTTGATCTCGTCGGCACTCTCAACCTCATGAGCGGGCCAGGCGCCGTCAAGACGCTGGGGCTCGGCGTCGTTGAAATCGCGCCAGCGGTTCAGGTCGACTACGTCGTCGTTGTTCTTCACGTCGTCGGTCATCGGTGTGCTCCAATCCACTGCTGGACAGCGCGGGCGGCTTGCACGTATTCCGCGCTCGGTTTCTTGTCGGTCTCCTGGTCGGCCTATAGGCCGACCAGATGCGGTTCCGCAGGCACCGGGGGAGCCGGAACCAGTGCTCGCGGCAGCCCCACACGCGCGGCGGCACTGCGCGGCTGCAGCCCGGCCAATGGCAGGTGTGTGTCATGCCGGCACCCTGTTGTTCATTGCCTCGCGCGTGCCTCATCGTAGGCGACGTTGAGGGTGGCCATGGCCTCGGTCGAGCCGCCGTGGTCGGGGTGCGCGGTTTTCGCGCGGCGCCGATAGGCTTTCTCGATTTCGTCCCGTGATGCTGTGGCTGACAGGCCGAGCACTTCGGTCCAGGGTCGGCCGTTGGTGGCGCTTGGCGGCGGCAGCGCCGCAAAGCCCGCAAACGCCCTCTCCATCATGTGACCGCCGCCGTGGCGCTGCATCTGCCGCATGCCCTCGATCGCCAGAGCCAGGGATCTGATGTTGTCGGCGAGCAGTTCGTAGCGATCCTGCGCCATCGCCATCTGTCGGCGATCAAACATGAAAAAAACGGCCGCGCCGGGATCTTCGATCCTTCGCGTGGCTAGGTAAGGCAGTCCGTCGCGGCGCAATGGCTGATTGGTGGAGACGACGATGTTAACGGCGCCCAGGCGACGCAGCTCGCCGGTCAGACGATCAAGCCCGGCGTCCCATTCCGGTGTCGCACCGCGACCTCCGGGCAGAGACCACAGCCGCTTACGCTCGAGCGTGCGCGGCCACCCTTCGGGCCAGTGCAGGGGATAGGCTTCAGTCACCGCTCACCCTCCAGCGCGCTCACGGCTCGGCCCTCCAGCAGCGGTCCGCCCAGGCGCAGAACCGGCATTCGTGGAAGTCGGCGGACTGCGCGATGCGCGGCAGCAGTTCGCCGGCCTCGGTCGCGTTGATGATGCGCACCGCCTTGTCGCTTGCCGCCTGGGCCAGCGCGCCGTCGAACGGCACCAGCTCGTGATGAAGCTCGGCGGTGTCCTTGTTGATCGCGGTGAACAGCGCCGGGTTGGCCGAGATGCCCAGCACGCTCGCTTCCATGTAGGCCTGATAGACCGCGATCTGAGCGGCGTAGACCGGCTTGGAGACGGCAAGCCCGCGCTTTACCGTGTCCTTCCACGACTTCGCGTTGAGGGACTTGCACTCCCAGAGCGCTGGACAGCCCGGCAGCAGGCCTTCGGGACCTGCGTTGATGATCCCGTCCACATGGCCGCGGATGCGCCCGCCGGCGACCAAGAAGCCGAACTGGCCGCCGTCCGGCCGGTTGCCGCGGGTGGTGTAGAGATCGAACCCGGCGGCGCGCAGCCAGCTAATGGCCAGATCCTCGAACACATGGCCGGCGGCGAAGATGCGCAGCGTCTTACCGTCGAAATCGGCGCCGTCGTCCTTGGGCGCCTGGGCGTACTCGTACTGAAGGGCTCGCTCACAAGAAACGCCGAGACGCGAGCCGCCGAGATAGTCGCGAGGTGGCAGCGCCGCGTTCCCGGCCACCAGAGCCTCGTCGATCAGAGTGTTCACCTGCTCGGCGAATTTGGCTGAATGATTGAAGTCCAGCATCAGAACGGGACTTCCGTGTCGTCGGCCGCGGCGGTGGCGTGCATGGCGTCCTGAAAGCCGCCGACGGCGACCTCGATCAGGGCCAGCACGTGGGCCTCGGTGAGTTCCGCGAGTCGCGTCGGCCAGCCGATCTCTTCCATGATCTCGGCGACCGGCTTCATGGCGGCGCGGATCGCGGCCTGCTCCTGTTCGGTGAGATCAATCACGGCGGTGCTCCGGTGCGCGCGGCGGGTCCAGTGCTCCTGGCAGACCATCGAGCAGAATTTCACCGGCTGACGCGGGGGCCGGAATCCTGACGTATCGAACCAGCCGAAGCCGCGCGGCGGCCGCCGGCAGACGACGCAGAACGGCTCGCGGGAATACAGCCGGCGGCGCCGAGGATCGATGAGGTCGTTGGGTTCGGGCATCGCTCATTGCTTCCCGCCCCGGACGGCGCGGAATATCCTGTCCATCACGTCTCGCAGGATGATCCCGGCGATGGACCGAGTCTTTGAGTCGGCCCGGCCGGGATACGACCGCCGGCGGTTCTGTTCCTCTTGTTCGGTAATCCAGCGCAAAAGTGCGCTTTTGCTGGCGCAGGTCGTCTGACCGATCTTGAAATGCGGTATGCCGTTCTTCGCTGCGTTGGTCAGGTAATAGACCTTGCGTCGATGCTTCACGTCGCCGAAGAGGAACTCAGCGATCTTGCCGGCACCGAATAGCACGTCGTCACTGATGGCGTAGACTTGTTCGCTCAGGCGGCGCTTCATGCCACCTGCCTCGGCACCGACGCGGGCTCCTCGAACAACGTGCCGGCAGGAACGGCGCGCGAGGTTCTGATGCCCGAGACGTACTCGTCGAAGGCACAATATTTCCAGAGGTAGCGATTCGCCCAACGCGCCAAGTCCGTGAGACGCTTTTCACTCCAATCGAAACGAACGTGCGGGCGCTTCGCGAGAGCATTGAGTTTCACGTAAGGCTGGACGTGCGGCTCGCCACCCCACGCGATCACGCGCAGAACGCGCTCCATGCAACTCTCGAAAGGCTCGTTGCCAATGAGGACGTACACGCGCTTGCGCTTCGTGCTCACGTCGGAAAGCATCTTCATCACGCGCTCGACGTGTGGGCCGTCGCCCTCGTCGTCGTAGGCGAACCGCCACGGCCCCTTGTTGATCTTCTTCCACCTTTGGAACACCGCCTCGTCGAACGTCGATGGCTCGAAGCCGCTGTTGGCGTCGAGTAGGGGAACGCCCTCGGCGACATAGCGAGAGACGATATGGTCCTGGTAGTCGGCGGGCAGGGCGGAAAGGTTGTTGTCGCAGAGGACCGGGCGCACCGGGAAGTCGGGTATCAGCGTGAACCCCTTGCCTTCCATCTTCGGGACGATGCAGAACCAGCACCCGACCGGACAGCCGCGGCTCGCGATGGTAGCCATCGGATTGTGCCGCGACACTGCGTCGGGCACCTCGCCGCCGATCTCGGCGACGTCTTCGAGGTAATGCCGGCGCGTGAACAGCCCTGGCCCACCCGCGCGGACCCTGTAGCCTTCGGCTCGCAGCCAGACAGCACGCGAAAACGCCCGGTCCAGTTGCCATGTGAACGCAATCGAAAGATAGGCCGTGCGCCCTTCCGTCCACTCGGCGTAGCCGTTTGACCATGCACCAGTCGTGAACATCACGCGGCCCCCTCCACGGCGTGCGCCTTCCCGAACAGCGGCGTCGCGGCCTCGATGCGGAATGATCGGTCGTGCGTCGCCTTCGCCCACGCCCGCGCGGACGCCCATCTTTTTGAAGATCCCGGCCTCGGCACTGGTGCCGTCGATGGCTCGAGGCGCGGCTCGGAGACGACCTCGCCCTCTTCACCCCCCGCGCCCATGACCAGGCGGCGGATCACGACGAACCCTCCGCCTTGGCGATGGCGGCGCGGGCTACGTTGAGCGCGAAATGTGGGTCGCTGGTCTGCGGCGCGAAATTGGCGATCTCGGCAAGTTCTGCGGCGCAAACCTGCAGCGCTTCCAGCATCTCTGGCGCGGCGGACGCCAGACAGGTGCGTCACTGGCTGCGCTTCTCCACCAAGGACTTTCCAAAGAACGCCGACATCGCCGCGTAGATCGGCTGGTCGTCGACAGCCATCGCATCTCATTCGTGAGTACCGCATCGTCATGCTGCCCTCCGCTGCTCGCCCGCCGCGTTCATGACCAGCCGACGGATCGCTCGCTTGTTGAAGGTGAAGGTGAGCAGCGCCGAGGCCTGATATCGGCTCATGCCGTAGTCGTGGCGGCATTGCGGCGGGAGGTAGCGCATCTGCTTTTCGGTCGCCGGCTGGTTCAGCCAGCTCCGGCTCTTGTGCGCGCTCTCGTCGGTCTCGTTGTCGTTGAGCCAGTCGTCGGCCGCGGCCAGACAGACCGCGCGCTCGCCGACGCTCAGCAGACGCGGCTGCTGTTGCTTGGCGCCGCCCAATGCATGCCAGCGTCCTTCGAGAAAGAAAATCCCGCCCCAGGCATGAAAACCGTTGGCGATGAGCGCCGCGTCGTCGCCGAACAGATCTGCCCAGCGGAAGCTCGACCGCTTCAGGAGATCGATCTCCGACATCATGAAGTCATCGAGCGGGAGGCGGTCCGTGCCGCCGTCGGCGGCCTCGCCTTCCCACGGCCACTGGTAGCCGCAGATCGGACATTCCAGGACCGCCAGCGGCACGATGGCGCCGCACTCCGGGCAGTCCTTCATCGGCGCCTCGCCATCGGCCTCGTGCCCGTCGAGATCGATGTCCTGTTCGAGCGTGCCGTGCATGAGGCTGGAGATGCCGAAGTCGAGCACGATGCAGTCGGTCTTGATAACGCCGGGGAACTCGGCGGGATCGATGGTGCGCAGGCCGCGGCCGACCATCTGGATCATGGTCGACTTGTAGGAAGACGGCCGCAGCAGCACGACGCAGCTCGTCGGCGGATGGTCCCAGCCCTCGGTCAGCACCGCGACGTTGACCACCACCTGGATGTCAGCGCGCCGGTAGGCGGCGAGAACGTCCCGCCGCTCGCTCTCGGGCATCTCACCCCAGACCATGCCGGCATCGATGCCCGCAGCGACGAATGCCTCGCACACGTTGCGCGCGTGATCGACGGTCGAACAGAAAATCACGGTCTGGCGGTCAGATGCTTTTTGACGCCAGTGCTTGATCACCGCTTCGGTGATCGGCGCCGTGTTCATGATGGCGTCGACCGCCTTCATGTCGAAATCGTCGACGGTCCGGCGGACCTTCCTGAGCGCCTCCTGGGCGCCGACATCGATGACGAAGGTGTGCGGCCGCACCAGATGACCCGAGCCGATCAGCTCGCCCATCATGATTTGGTCGGCGACGTTGGAGAACACCGGCCGCAGACCCTTCCGGTCACCGCGATTGGGCGTCGCAGTGACCCCGAAAACGCGGACGTCGGGGTTGCGCTTGCGGGCCCGATCGATAATCCGCCGGTAGCTGTCGGCGGCGGCGTGATGTGCCTCGTCGATGACCACCAGGTCGAGCGCCGGCATGGCCTTGAGGTTGTTCCCGCGCGCGAGCGTCGGGACCATGGCGAAGGTGGTGCGGCCACGCCAAGACTTGGTCTTGGCGTTGATAATCGAGGTGCTGAGGTCCGGGTTGACCCTGGCGAACTTGAGGACGTTCTGTGCTGTCAGTTCGTCGCGGTGGGCAAGCACGCAGGCCTTGGCGTCGTTGTCCGCCAGCAGCCGGCCGACCACGCCCGAGAGCATCAAAGTCTTGCCTGATCCAGTTGGAGCCACCCCAATCGTATTGCCGTGCTCCTCGAGCGCGCGAAGACTGCGCTCGACAAACGTCTTCTGGCGGGGGCGAAGCAGCACCGGGCTGCCTACTGCGCCCAGGCGGGACGGTTCGGGTTGGCCGGCCGGGGCGCCGCTGGTTGTGTTGCTGATGCCTGGGTGGCTGACGCGGCCGGCGCGCCCGGACACCACTGGCCGCCGGCTTGCTGGTATGCCTCCCAATCCCTGTGGTTGTGCGTCACCGCAAAGCGGATCTCGTTCTTGGGATCGCCGTTCTGATCCTTGCCGACGTCGATTTTGGCCAGGAACTCGATGCCGTCCAGATCGGCAAACCCGCTAATGCGCCGTGCGGTCTGCGCCTGCGGCGAAGTGTCTTTGTCGGACAGCCCGCGCGCCGAGTTGAGAATGCCGCGCACGAACGAGCGGCCCATGTTTCCCCACTCGGGACCCTTGGGGCTCGAGAGGCCGATCAGGCTCCATGCGCGTCGGCGCGCATGCGGGCCCTCGAGGAGCGCGAACTCGGCGTTGACATAGACCGAGCCCGTCGTTGCGTTGCGGGTGGCGTAGCCACCGGTCCAACCTTGCGAGGGATCGTCGTAGCCGCCGGGCTTGATGGTCATGCGGACGGGCGCGATGGTGCCCTTGGGAATGATGTCGTAGGACCGTTGCTCTTCCGCATCGTTGAAGTCGTTCCAGGCTCCAGTCATGGTTGGGCTGCTCCTTGATCGTCTCCCTGCGTGACGAGGGTATCGGCGGGCGATGAGGCGGTGCGGCCAAACTCCAGCCTCTCGCTCGCCGGTCTGACAGGGCCACCGATCTTGGTCATGAGGCGGCCGAGATGGGGTTCCTCGATCGCATCGAGACGCCCGCTGCGGTCCTTGGCGGGATAGCCGAACGGGTTGAGGGTGCGGCAGACGAAGCCCCGGTAGGGATCGGCGTCGGCCTGGCCGATCTCGGCCATGACTATGACTTCATCAACGATTCCGGGCAGCTCGTTGCCGGTCTTCGAGCCCTCGATCTGCGGCGAGAAGACCCGGCGATTGAAGTCGTCGAGCTTCTCGTCGAGGATGCCGACGAACCAGACGTTCTTGTTTCTGGTGTGCTGCAGGTGCGTGAGCCAGGCGATCATCTCCTGGCCGTGCAGACCGTAGGCGCCGCGCATGTCGGGCTTGCCGTTGCGGTCCGAGAACGCCTGGGGCTGGCCCTTGCACCACTGGAAGCAGAGCCGGCCGGCGACCGTGATCGAATCGATGAACACGGTCTCGTAACGATCGAGCGCGGCGGGGTCGCCGAAACGCTCGGCCACCGCCTCGTAATGCGCCCGGCTGTAGACCTGGTCGTCGCGGAGCGCCGGGTTCGGCCCGCCGATGAAGACCGCAAAGTCGCGGCAGTCGGACCAGGTGCGCGGGCGGATGGTGTCGCCCTTCCAGCCCTCGATGGCGAGATCGCCGGCCTCGAGGTCGAAAAAGAGCGTGGCACCGGGCTCCAGCGTCCAGAGAAGCGACGTCTTGCCGATCCCGGATTTCCCGAAGATGGCGCCCTTGATGCCGCGGCGCTCCGCGAGCCGCTCGTCGGCCGAGATGATCGGAAGGCCGCTCATGACGCGCCCTCCTTCGCGAGCGTCAGCTTGAAGACGGGCTTGCCGGTGCGCACCGTGCGGGCGTCCTCGAAGGCGGCCCGGATCGCGCCCGGCCAGGCGGCGTATTTGCGTTCGGGGACCTTGAAGGCGACATCGACGTACTCGGCCGGATCGTCGCCCTCGGCGCGAATGCGCTCGACCAATGCCGCGAGCCGGGTCTGATCCCACTCGACGCGCTTCGGCAGGTCGGCGATGACGGCCACGCCGTCCTCGACCAGCCGGACCGTGCCGGTGTCCTTGCCAGCGTCGTGCCGTGCCGTGTGCGCCTTCTCCGCGAAACGCAGGCCGATAGCGCCGTCGAGCCATTCCTTGAGCGTCCTGGCGGCCGTGAGCGCTGCATCGGCGTCCTCCTGCAGCAGCGCCAGCTGCTCGGCCGTCAGGGCAGCGATCTCACCCACCGGCATGGCGCGAATGTTGGCGAGCTGAACGCGGTTCGACATCAGGCCGCCTCCGGCAGTTCGGGGGAAGCTGGGAACAGATCCCCCTGCCCGCCGATCGCCAGCGCCTCGCAGCACAGCCGGATGTTGTCGATGGTCTCGTTGCGATCCTTGTTTTCGAGACTCCGCCAGCGCGCCACGGTGTTGAAGTCGGCCAGCTTGACGCCGTGGGCCTTCACCTTGGCCTGCTTGATCTGGTTCTTCTCGGCCCTAAGTTCGGCGATCTGCTCGTCGATCCGGGCGATCTCTTGCGCCGCCAGCATCAGGTCGCGCTTCAGTTCGCCAACGTTGTGCCCGACACCAGGCTCGCCGGCGCCGTTGTCTTTCAGTTTTTTGGCCATGCGAGTGTCCTTTCCTGAAATTGATTTCTACGCCGTGCCGGATGCGACGGCGGCGCCGCACGCCGGGCACGTCAGCTCGGCAATGCGAACGTGGCCCGGTCTGCGCGTGATGTGACCGTCCCGCTCAAGGCATGGAGCCGGGACTGCTGCCGGGTCATGCATTCACCGAAGCGCGAGACGGCGCCCACGTGGGGGTGCGGGCGCCGTCTCTGCCGGGAGGAACGCAATGGGGATTGCGGCCATTGGCCCTGATTAGACCGATAAGCCGATGCGAGGCTCTGCATGGCCGCTTGGTATGCTGCGCCATCCCCGATTGTGGCACCCGATGATGGCACCGGCTTGACCTTTGCACCTGAGCGTTTGCGCGGGGGCCGCGCCCGTCGCCCGCGCGGCGTCCACCCTGACGGATCTTCATTCCGCCGCCACCGAGTGCAGCCGCCGGTGCACCGCCAGGTCGCGGTCGCACGCTTGTTGGATGCGTTCGCACATGCGCTGCACGTCGGCGGTCTGCCGCTTGACGGTGTGCAGTTCCTCGGCGTGGCGGCAGCCGTCGGCGTCCATTTCCAGGATGGCGCTGTGCACTTGGCCCAGCTCGGCGCCGGCGTGATGCACCAGCCGGCCGAGATCGGCGCTGGACGGCACCGCGCCGCCCAGATCCTCGGCGTGCGCGCGCGCCAACCGCTCCATGCAGATCAGCAGCCGCGGCTCGCGGCCGTGGCGCATGTCCAGCGCCGCCAGTCGCACGGCGTCGATGAAGTGCAACTGGTAGCTGCTGTCGGGATCGCTGACCTTGCGGAACAGGCCGGCCGTCTTGCCGGTCGCCTCATGAATGTCGTTGGGCGCATGAGCGTTGATGCAGGCCAGGACCTCTTCGTCTACCGAGCCGACGTCACGGCGCTTGGTCATCTCCCGCCTCCCGCGCGGTTATCGTGTCCATTCCGGCACCGGCGATTGGCCACGACCGGCGCGGCCGGTGCGGGTACGGTCCGGCTGTGGAAGTCGTCATCCGTAAGAGTGAGGGGCCTGGCTGCCCTTACCGCCAAACGCCTGCGGGCGTCCGTCAACCGTGGGCGGTGGTTCCTAGCCACGAGGATCAGCTTTGTGCGCGGCGAGGCCCCTGGGCGCCGCGATTCGGAGGCAGGCTGACGGAAACTCGTTCGGTGCCGCGTCATGGTCACACCGCGCTCGCCCGCAGTGGGGCGGAGACACCTCCGATGATACGAAGAGGCAAAGAGGGCGGCACGGCGATAGTCATTTGCCGTCCCGAAACGCCAAATAGATTGAGGCAACCGCGGCCACAGTGTCAGCGAATGTGTCAACACCCGCGTCCAACGGGTGCAACCGCGCCGCCGTCTCCCAGATCAGAGATCGCTCGGCCATGTTGAGGTTAGCCTCCGCGAGGCCCCGTAGGTCGACCTTGGTCGTTTCCTCCATCACGCCGCCTCCCCCTCCGCCTCGTCGACGAAGTCCTGCGCGCCAACGCCGCAGCGGGTCACGGCGACCGGGAGAGTCGACTCGATCCTCCAGACGACGAACCGCACTAGCCGGAACCGTGTATGCGCCAGCCTCTACCATCACGCCGCCTCCCCTTCATCTGCGTGGGCGTCCAGGAAATCCTCGGGGCCTACGGCGCCGTCTGTGGTCGCGACAATGCGGCGCATGATCTCAGGGCGCGGGTAACGCTGACCGTGGGCGTAGCGGCGAATGCTCTCGTCGGTGACACCGATGCGTTCGGCAAATTTCGCGGGGCTCAGTCCGTGGTCGGATAGATATTCAGAGAGGTTCATGGCACGAAGCAACCATAACGGTTGATTATTGTCAACCATATTGGTCGTGGCTCTATCAACCGTTTCGGTGGATCATCTTGAAATGAGTAGTGCGCCCAACCGGCTCAGGGAATTGCGGAAGCTTGCCGAGCTTTCTCAAGAAGATCTGGCGCAGCAAGTAGGGACGACGAATCAGCAGATTGGCCGCCTTGAAAAGGGCCAACGGCGGCTTTCAACCTACTGGATGGAGCGCATTGCTATCGCGCTTCAATGCAGACCCGCCGATCTCCTTCCCGAGCTGCCTTCTCAACGGGTTGACAACGAAGAAACACCTAGTCACTCACCACGCACGGTGGTCGCTCCGTCCGATGAACAGGTCGCGAATTACGCAAACGTCTCGCCCGGGCCCGAAACCGTCTACTATCTGCCGCTCATCTCATGGGTTCGGGCGGGGGCATGGGCAGAAGTCGCGGACCCATATGAGCCCGGAGAATACGAGCGGCTCGTGCCAGTCACGAGGCGGTACAGCGGTCGAGCCTATGCACTCAGAATCGAGGGCGACAGCATGCAGGCGCTAGACGGCGACAGTTTCCCGGACGGCTCCGTTATCTGTGTGGAGCCGAACCAAGAGGCCCGAAACGGCTCATATGTCATCGCTAAGCTTGAAGACAGCCAGGACGCCACGTTCAAGCAACTGGTGATTGACGGCGCCCGCCGATATCTCAAACCTCTGAATGGGCGCTATCCCATCACAGAGATAACTAGAGAGGCGACGATATGCGGGGTCGTCCGGCAACTGATGATGGACTTCGACAGGTGAAGGAGGCAGCCCATTATGCGGCAAACGCTTGCGGCGGTGATGCTGGTCGGCGTGTTGGTGGCGGGTGTGCGACGCAGCCGGATTAAGATTTCGGCGCAGAGCGTCTCTACCCTTACAATTCAAGGATCACGATAGCGATTCGCTCGCTGTGGGATCAAGCCGCATCGAAGAAACGCCGGATGAGTCTGCGGAATGACACGAATGCACCGCCGAGGAAGTGAACATCATCGACCGGGTGATCTGGTTCGCGCGGAGGGTGTGAGAGACGAAGCGCTCACCACCGTGATTGGCAGTTCTAGAACGGAGGTTCGATGAACTATTCAGATCGAAGAGAGCTTTACACCCTCATAGAGCAGGATCGCGACACCAAAGTGCTGTCGTTCATAACGGGCGACCGTAAAGGTATGGAAACCGCCATTTCTCAGGATTGTATTGATCCATTCGTCGACCTCCTCGAGAAGATAGGAACGACCGAACGCATATCTCTAATTCTTCACACCAACGGAGGCCAGACACTCGCGGCGTGGCGTATAGTGAACCTTATTCGCATGTTCTGTGACGAGTTTGAGGTCCTGATCCCAATGAAGGCTCTGAGTGCAGGCACGCTAATCTCTATCGGTGCCGAGCGTTTGGTCATGACGAAGCAGGCAGCCTTGGGCCCCATCGACCCAAGCGTAAGCAATCCGCTGAATCCACAAGCAAACATGGGTGGCCAACCCAAGCAAGTACCAGTCAGTGTTGAGAGCGTTTTGGGCTACTTAGACGCAGCCCAGAAAGTGCTTAATATCAAAGGGGAAAAGGAACTTTCGTCAATCCTTATAAATTTAGCTAGCCACATTCACCCATTAGTTCTTGGTGAAATATTTAGATCACAAGCTCAAATTCGGTTCTTGGCAGAAAAGTTGCTCCCCCGCCAAGTCAGCGACGCAGAAAAAATAAATTCGATCATTGACTTTCTTTGTGCAGATTCTGGAAGCCACGATTATACGATCAATCGGCGCGAAGCTGCTGATCTGGGACTCAAAATCGAAAAGCCGTCCGACAAACTTTACAAGTTATTAAGGAAAATCCACCTGAGCTACGCTCACGAACTCAAACTGTTAGAGCCGTACACGCCGCAGGCTTTGCTTGCCGAGGCAACCGAAAATCAACCGGTCTCGTTCTCTATCCCTCGGGCTATAGTGGAAGGAACAGCCGGGGGGTGCTATGGTTTTGTGTCCGAAGGGACCCTCATGCGCGTCAAGGTGCAAACATCCGTGGGGGCGCAAGATGGGATTAGAGACGATAGAACTTACGAAGGCTGGAGGAAATTAGCATGAGGCTAAAGACGGAGAGCGCTGACGTCAGTTTCTATTACCATGAAAACGCGACAGCCGATTTTGCACGTATGGATTCATCGGCAGTGTATGGCAACCTCGCCGATGCCATGAAAAACGCCACTGTCATATTTCCGACCACGCAGACTATTGAAACCCTGGTGGCAGAACCGCAGGTCGAGATCAACAACAAATAGGGCTCCGAGCCCCACTCCTGACTACGGCTCGTTCCACCCCCTTAGAGCGTAGCACAAGGCCCTTCTGACGCAGCGTTTCGTCGCGAGAAGTGGGGTGTAAAGATAGTGGGAGTCGAATACCACCAATACGGTTGACATGAATCCACCGGTATGGTTGATGTGCTCCACCACCCCGTTGGAGGAACCCATGCCCGCCACTCTCAAACGCGATCTCCGCTGGCAGCCGCTTCACAAGCGCTTCTACGTCGACTGGATCAACCTCGACGGCGACCTTGAGGTCACGCCGTTCTGGGCCGCATCGGCGGGCGAAGCGCTAGCGCAGGTCCACCAGTGGTCGTGGCTTAAGCCGGGCGAGCGCCTGCTGGGCGTCAGCTCCGATTGGGACGCGGTGAGCGTCGACGGCGAGGTGATGCTGCGGCGGGAGTGGTTCGAGCGCCAGCGTGAGGCGGAATACGCGCTAGCGATGGGCGCGGCGTTCTCGTGCTCGAAAGAGGCGGCGTGATGGCTGAGCACACGCCTGGGCCTTGGCGCGTAGACCGAAGTGACTGGGGCCAGCCGCAATTCATCAATGCCGGTGACACGCCTCTCGTCGCACTGTGGGGCTATGTCTCGGAGAAAACCACCGTCGAAGCCAACGCGCGCCTGATCGCGGCCGCGCCCGAGATGCTGGAGGCGCTGAAGGCGAGCAACCGGACGCTGATCGCCGAGCGCGACGTCATCTACGACAGCATCACGAACAGTGCCGGAGAAATTACTGACCCAGCGGAAGGCAAAGGACTGGCCGAGTACAACGCCCTGATCGACGCCAACCGCGCCGCCATTGCCAGGGCGACGGGAGATGGCGCATGACGGCGCTACAGCAGCTTGACCAGCGCGACGATGATGGCCGCCTGGGCCGCCTCACAAATCCCTGCGCGGGCGAAACCACGTATCACGCGCCACTGCGGCGGCGTCGCAGGGCGCCGCGGTACCGCCCGCGCGCGATGCGAAAAATGCGACATCGGATTTGCCGTCCGAAGCGTTCGTCACACGAGCGATGGGTGCCTACGCGAGCGCGCCCACCGGCATCGCCATCTCAGACTTCAAGACGGAGAACCGTGGGCACTACGAAGCACTGTCGGACGATCAGCAGGCGACGCTCAGGCAAGCCGAGGCCGCGCGCCGCGTCGAACTCAAGAGAGCAAAGGCGTGAGAGAGACGCAGCGGACAATTGAGGAATGGCGCGCCAAGACGTTCGGAAAGCCGCCAAGTCTTGCACGCATGACGGCGCGCGCAAACGAAGAGATGGCAGAGTTGCTGCGTGCAGTGACCACGCCAGATCCGCGACACCACGACATAATGATGGAGGTCGCCGATGTGGTCATTGTTCTGATGGGCGTAGCGGAAATAACCGGCGGCGATCTTGCGGAAGCGGTTGACGCGAAAATGCAAATCAACCGTCGGCGGAGGTGGAACCTTACCTACCGTGGACGCATCCGGCACGACGGAGCTGAGCCCCGGCATGGCTGACGGCACCAAGATCGAGTGGACCGACGCGACGTGGAACCCGGTTACGGGTTGCTCGGTGGTCTCGCCCGGCTGCACCAACTGCTACGCGATGAAGCTCGCCGGAGGCCGGCTGCGGAACCATCCGTCACGCGTTGGGTTGACGGAGCCAAGCAAGGCCGGGCCGGTTTGGACGGGCGAGGTCCGGCTGAACGAGGAATGGCTCGATCAACCGCTTCACTGGCGGGAGCCGAGGCGAGTTTTCGTCTGCGCACACGGCGACCTGTTTCACGAGGCCGTGCCCGACGAGTGGATCGACGGCGTGTTCGCGGTGATGGCCTTATGTCCGCAACATACGTTTCAGGTGCTGACCAAGCGTCCGGAGCGGGCGAAGGATTACCTCAGCGTCGGCGCCACGTGCATTCGTGTCGGCATCCGACATGAAGCGGAGCGATTGTTTGGCATTGATCCCGGTGCGGTGACAAAGCCTCTGCCCAACGTATGGCTCGGCGTCAGCGTCGAGGATCAGGCGCGGGCGAACGAGCGCATCCCACCGTTGCTGGAAACGCCGGCCGCGGTGCGGTTCGTCTCGGCGGAGCCGCTGCTGGCGCAGGTGGCAATATTCGACATGGACGGCCCGGTAGATGTGCCGGACGGCGTGCCATCGCCGATCCATTGGGTCATCGTCGGAGGCGAGTCTGGTTCGGGCGCGCGGCCCATGCACCCCGAGTGGGCGCGAGGGCTCCGCGATCAATGCCAGGCGGTTGGCGTGCCGTTCTTCTTCAAGCAATGGGGCACGTGGGTGCCGAACGATGCCGCGTTCCGCGCCGACGTCGTGCCTAGCGCCGTGCGTCACCCGTGGGGCCGGTGTCAGCCGGCGATGGCCCATGTCGGTAAGCGTCTCGCTGGCCGCCACCTGGACCGCAGGACGTGGGACGAGTACCCGCAATGACGGAATGCCCCTGGTGCACGGTGGAGTTCGCGCCGGCAAGGCGCGGCGCCTATGCCAAGCGGTTCTGTTCGGCCCGGTGCCGCAACCAGTTCAACTCCGTGAAGCGGAAGTTCATTGATGCGCTCATGAGCGATTATGATCCCCGGTATCGCCATCTCTGACTTCCGGCGCACCAACACGGACCACGTCCAGGTGCGGCGATGAACATCAGAACCTATACGCTCAAAGCCATCGCTGAGGAAACCGGCTACTGTACGAAAATACTCCGCCAAGCCATAAATAATGGCGACCTACCGTATGTTCTTGTTGGCCGACGACGGAAGTTTCTACTGGCAGACGTGGAGGATTTTTTGCAGCGGAGGAAGGCGACATGCCCATCTACAAGCAAAAAGGGTCGCCCAATTGGTACTACGACTTCACGCTGCGGGGCGGTGATCGGGTTCGCCGAAGCACTGGCACTGCGGACCGTGACCAAGCGCTCCTGATCGAGGCGAAGGCGAGACACGATGCATTCGTGCAATCCGTCACGGGCGGCGCAAAGCCTGAGCTCACGTTGGATCCCGCGTTCGCTCGCTACTGGATCGAGCACGCCCGTGACCTGCCCAGCGCCTATGACATCCAATGGCGCCTGCAGCGTTTGCTCAAGGGGCTGGGCGACCTGATGCTGAGCGCCATCACAGACGGCGCTACCGCTAACTACGTCGCCGTTCGCCGCGGCGAAGTCTCCAACGCCTCGACGAACCGCGAACTGGTGCTGCTGCGCGCCGTCCTGCGCCGGGCACGCGATGCGTGGGGCGTTGCCGTGTCGATGCCGAACTGGAAGTCGCACCTTACCCGCGAGCCCGCACCGCGCGACCGCATACTGACGGTAGAGGAAGCCGAGCGCCTAACAGGTTGCGCGCCCCCTCACCTCGCGCCTGCTATCGAGCTGTCGCTGTTGACCGGCATCCGACTCGGCAACATGATTGGGTTGGACTGGTCGCAGGTGAACCTCGCAGGTAGCGAGATCAACATCATGGTCAAGTCCCGCACGCCCGGAGGCAAACCCCTAACCGTGCCGCTGGCGCAGCGCGCCGTGATCATCCTGGCAAACATGCGGCCCAGGTCGACCGGGCCTGTGTTCACCTACAAGGGCAAGGCGATCAAGTCGTGGAAGAAAGCCTGGGCATCGACCAAGAGCCGCGCCTGCATCACAGACTTTCGGTGGCATGATCTGCGCCATACGAGCGCGTCCATGATGGTGCGGGCCGGCGTCCCGATCGACGTGGTTCGCCAAGTCCTGGGGCACGAGCACATCGCTACCACGCTGCGCTACATCACCAGAGACGTGTCGGCGAAGCGGACCGCGGTAGAGGCCGTCGCGGCAGAATTACGTCATAGCGACGCCAGCGCCTTCGACGAAGCTGTTGCAACGAAAAGGAAAAACGGCGGTCGGTAGCAGGCTCCCAAAGCCGGCGCTCTGCCAGACTGAGCTACGCCCCGATGGGCGCTACATAAGGCTTTCGGCCGGCACCGGCAATACGCGCGAGCGCACTCGTCCCGAGACGCTCGACAGCCTGAGCGGCCCCGCCATAGAGTTCCAGCACCGGCACCGGCTACCAGCAGGAGATCAAACGTGAAACGTTCGCCACTCGCCCCCAGCCTGTTCGCCCCGGACATGCCTGCGACGATCGACTTTTACGTCGATACTCTCGGGTTCGAGCAAACCGGCGAGTACAAGGAAGACAATGGCCGCACCACTTGGGCCGAGGTTGCGCTGGGCGAAGCGCGGATCTGGCTATTCGCCCACGCCCTGCCCGGCCAGCCCGCGCCGACCTTCAGCGGCATGCTGTTCGTGTTCGTCGATGACGTCGACGCCTGGGCGGATAAATTACGGGGCAAGGTCAATATCCGCTGGGGACCGAAGTCCTTGCCCTATGGCTTGCGCGAATTGGGCATCGAGGACCCCAACGGGTATATCCTGGTGTTGACCAAGGACGAGTGAGCAAGCCAGAGCCGCCGGGAGTGTCGCGTGACGCCCAAAGCGTTCCTGGAACAAACTGCATGCGGAAACGGAGGCGCTGAAACAGCAGGGCCTGTTTAAGGACGAGCGCGTACTGACTTCGCCGCAGGGTGCTGTCGTCGGAGTGGCCGGGCCGCCGCCGCGCGATGTGATCAACCTGTGCGCCAACAATTATCTCGGTCTGTCATCGCATCCGGCATTGATTGAGGCCGCCAAGGACGCGCTCGACCGCTACGGCTTCGGCATGTCGTCGGTGCGTTTCATCTGTGGAACGCAGACGCCACACGTCGACCTGGAGGCGGCGCTGAGCCGTTTCCTGGGGACCGAAAATACGACGCTCTACTAGTCCTGCTTCGACGCCAATACGGGCCTGTTCGAAACGCTTCTGGGCACGGAGGACGCGATCCTGTCGGACGCCCTCAACCACGCCAGCATCATCGACGGCATCCGCCTGTGCAAGGCGCGGCGCCTGCGCTACGCGAATTCCGACATGGCTGAGCTCGAAGCGTGTTTGAAGAGCAGCAAGGATTGTCGGATGCGCCTGATCGCCACGGACGGTGTCTTTTCCATGGATGGCGCCATGGCCAACCTGCCGGCGATCTGCGACCTGGCAGAGCGTTATGACGCGCTCGTCATGGTCGACGATTCCCACGGCATCGGCGTACTGGGCGGGGGCGGACGCGGCACGCCCGAGCATCACGGCGTTGCCGATCGCGTCGACATCATCACCGGCACATTGGGCAAGGCGCTGGGCGGGGCGTCCGGCGGCTTCACGTCAGGCAGCGGACCGATCGTGGCGTGGCTGCGACAACGTTCACGGCCTTATCTGTTCTCCAATTCGCTCGCACCCGTGATCGCCGCCACCTCTCTCAAGGTGCTGGAGATGCTGTCGGCGAGCGATGCGTTGCGCCGGCGATTGAACGACAATTCGCAATACTTTCGCGCCGCAATGGAGAAACTTGACTTCAAGCTGTTGCCCGGCTCGCACCCCATTATTCCGATCATGCTGGGCGAGGCGACACTGGCGCAACGCTTGGCGGCACAACTGCTCGATGAAGGCGTCTATGTTGTCGGCTTCGCCTATCCCGTCGCGCCGCAGGGGGAAGCCCGCATCCGCACCCAAATGTCGGCGGCGCACAGCCGCGACGATCTTGACCGCGCCATCGCCGCCTTCGCCAAGGTCGGGCACACGCTGGGGGTTATCGGCTAGAGCCGCTATCCGTCGACCTTCGCACGCAGCAGCTCGTTCACGAGCGTGGGGTTGGCCTTGCCCTGGCTCGCCTTCATCACCTGGCCGACCAGCCAGCCCATCACCTTGGACTGGCCGGATTTGAGCTGCTCCATCTGGTCCGGATTGTCGGCAAGCACCCGATCGACAATGGAAGCCAATTCACCGGTATCGGTAATCTGCTTGAGACCCTTTTCTGCGACGATGACATCGGCATCTCTGCCGGTTTCGAACATCTCGGCGAACACGTCCTTGGCGATGCGCCCGGAGATGGTGTCGTCGGCGATCAGGTCCAGCAGCCCGCCAAGCCGCGCCGCCGTGACGGGGCTGTCGGCGATATCCAGATCCTCGCGGTTGAGGCGGCCGAACAGTTCGGAGATCACCCAGTTGGCCGCGAGCTTGGCGTCGCGCTTGCCGGTGACCACGGCCTCGTAATAGTCGGCGGTGGCACGCTCGGCGACCAGGACGCCCGCATCGTAGGCGGATAACCCGTAGTCGTCGATGAAACGCGTCCGTTTGACGTCCGGGAGCTCCGGCAACGACACGGCCAGCTCATCGACCAGGCTCAGTTCGAGTTCCAACGGCAACAAATCGGGATCGGGAAGGTAGCGATAGTCGTGCGCCTCTTCCTTCGAGCGCATCGGCCGCGTCGTGCCTTGGGAAGAGTCGAACAGCCGGGTCTGCTGCTCGATCTGGCCGCCGTCCTCGAGAATTTCGATCTGGCGCCGCGCCTCGTAGTCGATCGCCTGGCGGATGAAGCGGATGGAATTGACGTTTTTGATCTCGCAGCGGGTGCCCAGGTCGTCTCCCGGTCGGCGCACCGAGACGTTGACGTCCGCGCGCAGCGAACCCTCCGCCATGTTGCCGTCGCAGGTGCCGAGATAGCGCAGGATCGAGCGCAGCTTCTCGACATAGATCGAGGCCTCCGCGCTCGAACGCAGATCGGGCTTGGAGACGATCTCCATCAGCGCCACGCCGGCACGGTTGAGGTCGATGTAGGATTTGGCCGGGTGCTGATCGTGCAGCGACTTGCCCGCGTCCTGCTCCAGATGCAGCCGTTCGATGCCGATCGCACGCGCGCCGCCGTCGGCGAGATCGATCACCACTTCGCCTTCGCCGACGATCGGCTGCTTGTACTGGCTGATCTGATAGCCGGGCGGCAAGTCGGGATAGAAGTAGTTCTTGCGGTCGAAAACCGAGTGCAGATTGATCTTGGCCTGAAGCCCCAATCCCGTGCGCACCGCCTGGCGAACGCACTCGCCATTGATGACCGGCAACATGCCCGGCATCGCCGCGTCGATGGTGCTCACCTGCGCGTTGGGTTCGGCACCGAAGGCAGTGGCGGCGCCGGAGAACAACTTCGCCCGCGAGACCACCTGGGCGTGTACCTCGATGCCGATCACGATTTCCCACGGCCCCGTCGCGCCGTCGATCAAGGGTGCCGGTACGTTGTCGTTCATCCCGCGCACCGGTCGGGCAACGCCGCGAACTGCGCCGCCGCCTCCAGCACTTCCGCCGCGCGCAGCACGGTCTCTTCGTCGAAGGCCGGGCCGATGATCTGCAGCCCGAGCGGAAGTCCCGTCGCGTCCAGCCCCGCCGGCACCGAGATACCGGGTAGGCCGGCCAACGATGCCGGCCCGGTGAACACATCGTTCAAATACATCGCCACGGGATCGTCCATCTTCTCGCCGATGGCAAACGCTGAAGATGGCGTTGTCGGCGCCAGGATGACATCGCAGACCTCGAAGGCTTGCGTGAAGTCGTCGGCGATCCGCCGCCGCACCTTCTGCGCCTTCAGGTAGTAGGCGTCGTAGTAGCCGGCGGAGAGCACATATGTGCCGATCAGTACGCGGCGCTGCACCTCCTCGCCGAAACCGGCGGCACGCGTTGCCTCGTATTGATCGAGCAGATCGTCGGCGGGGACGCGCAGTCCGTAGCGTACGCCGTCATAGCGCGCCAGGTTCGAAGACGCCTCCGCCGGCGCGATGATGTAGTAGCAGGGCAGCGCGTACTTGGTCAGCGGCAACGACACGTCGACGATCTCCGCGCCAGCGTCAGCGAGCCAACGCGCACCCTGCTGCCACAACGCGTCGATCTCCGCCGACATGCCGTCGACCCGGTACTCCTGCGGAATGCCGACCCGCAGGCCGCGCACGTCGCCGCTCAGCGCCGCCTCATAGTCCGGAACCGGCGTGTCGACCGAGGTCGAATCCTTCGCATCGTGGCCGGCCATCACGCCGAGCATGATGGCGGCGTCGCGCACGGTGCGCGTGATCGGGCCGGCCTGATCGAGGGAGCTCGCAAAGGCGACGATGCCCCAGCGCGAACAGCGACCGTAGGTCGGTTTGAGGCCGACTACGCCGCAGAAGGATGCCGGTTGGCGGATCGAGCCGCCGGTATCGGTGCCGATCGCCGCCAGGGCGATGCGCGCGGCAACCGATGCCGTCGAGCCGCCCGAGGAACCGCCGGGTACCAGGTCCCGTCCCTGATTGGGACCCGATGCGGCACGCCACGGGTTCTTCACCGGCCCGTAGTAGCTGGTCGTGTTCGACGACCCCATCGCGAACTCATCCAGATTGGTCTTGCCGAGCATGACCGCGCCCGCGCGCCACAGATTGTCGGTCACCGTCGACTCATAGGTCGGCGTGAATCCGTCCAGGATATGACTGGCGGCGGTCGTCAACACGCCCTCGGTGCAGAACAGATCCTTGACCGCGATCGGCACGCCCTCGAGCGGTCTCGCTTCGCCGGCACGGCACCGCGTGTCCGCCGCATCGGCCATGGCAAGCGCCCTGTCGGGGGTCTCTGTGACGAACGCGTTGAGCCCGCGCGCCTCATCTAAGGCATTCAAGTGCGCCTCGGCCAGCGCCCGCGCCGATATCTCGCCCTTCGCCAGCAGGTCCCGTGCCTCCGCAATCGTCAGCCGCGTGAGCTCGGCCATTATTCCACGACCTTGGGGACAGTGTAGTAGTCACGCGCCGTCTCCGGCGCGTTGGCGAGCACACGCGCGGGATCGCCCCCGTCGGTAACTTCGTCGTCACGCATTCTCAGACGCATGGCGACGACACTCGACATCGGCTGAACGCCGTCCGTCTCGACTTCGTTCAGCTGCTCGACCCAGCGAATGATGTTGTCCAACTGCTCGGCAAGCGGCGCGAGCCGGCCCTCGGGCACCTTGATGCGCGCAAGCCGTGCAACGCGCCGGACCGTTGCTTCGTCCAGCGCCATGGTCGCTCCCGACAGATTCAGTGCGGCGGCGCGGACGCTAGCACCGCCCCCGCCCCAGGCGCAAGCGATGGGGCATAGCAGCCCGTTGACGAAGTCCGGCGTGTCTGATTCTGTCTGAACATAGAGATTTAGACGGGCGTCGTGCGATGGCATTGAGACGACAGAGCGAGGTTCAGGGTGACCTCGTGGTGACATGGGCGGAGATGCCGCGTTCGCCTGGACACGCGTTTTCCGACCGGCTGCATGAGTTGCTGACCGAGTCTGGCTTTGACGGCTTCGTGGAGGCGACGTGCAAGCCATACTACGCACCTCGGATGGGGGCTCCTTCGCTGCCGCCGGGGCGTTATTTCCGGATGCACATGATCGGCTATTTCGAGGGCATCGGCAGCGAGCGCGGCATCGCTTGGCGCTGTTCGGATTCGCTGTCGCTTCGCGCGTTTCTGCGGTTGGCGAACCGGGACAAGGTTCCCGATCATTCCTGGTTGTCGAAGACGCGCGGCCGGCTGCCGCACGAGGTCCATGAAAAGGTTTTCGACTGGGTTCTGGCTCTCGTCGCCGCGCGCGGTCTGGTGAAGGGCGAGCGGATCGGCGTCGACGGCTCGACGATGGAAGCCAACGCCGCCCTGCGAGCCATCGTGCGGCGCGATAGCGGCGAGACCTATCGCGAGATGCTGACGCAAATGGCGAAGGAGAGTGGCGTCGAAACGCCGACGATCGACGACCTCGTCCGGCTCGATCGCCGGCGGAAGGGCAAGAAGCTTTCGAACAAGGATTGGACGAGCCCGACCGATCCTGATGCGAAGATCGCGCGGATGAAGGACGGCACCACGCATCTGGCCTACAAGCCCGAGCACGCGGTCGATCTCGATACCGGCGTCATCGTTGCGGCACCGATCTATCCAGCCGATGAAGGCGACACGACGACTTTGCCTGGGACGCTGGAGGCGGCCGCGCGCAACCTCGCCGAGGTCGGTCTGGCTCCAACACGGGCAGAGCCCTGCAGTCTCGTTGGCGACAAGGGCTATCATTCACGCGAGGGGCTGAAAGACCTCGACGGCGGCGTCTGGAAAACGCGGATCTCCGAGCCGGAGCCCGCCAACGGCTATCTGCGCTGGCATGGCGACCAGGCGGCACGTCAGGCTGTCTACGCCAACCGGGCGCGATTGAAGTCCGGCGTCGCGCGGAACGCCATGCGCAGGCGCGGTGAGATGGTCGAGCGCAGCTTCGCCCATGTCCTCGACCGTGGCGGCATGCGCCGCGCGTTGCTGCGGGCGCGCGAGAACGTCCACAAACGCTACCTGATCCATGTCGCCGGGTTCAATCTCGGCATTCTGATGCGCGCGCTGTTCGGATCAGGCACGCCGAGGGAGGCTGCGAGTGCAAAGAGCACCCTTTTGTTCGTTATTCAGTTCGATGCTGCCCTGGCGATCGCCATCGTGGCGAACATCGAAGGCAAACCAGCCATGCTCGTTATCATCATCATCGTCGCCCCCAAAACCGATTGATCAAAGCGCGACTTCATCACCGGGCTGCTACATGTAGTGGGTGTACGAATTAACCGGATAGGCACGGTCCATTGATCTATTTACTATTAATCCACTAAATTTTAGGAAATAGGTCAATAATTCGCGAGAAATCGGGCGCAGATTGTGCTAGGGTCCGGTCGCGTCTTTTGATTTTATCTTAACATGCTCGGCGCACGCGGCGGCCTTTGATGACCATTATTGGTTAATACCTCAAATGGTCATGCGATCCCTAGTGCTCAACACACGGGCGGTCGACAAAGGGGTTGCCGGAGCTAGGGGCCAGGGATCCAGAACGCGCCTCAAACCGAGCATCGGGAACTCGTCGTTCGGAGGTCAACAGGATGTTGTCTCAATCCAATCCAGCACTGCGCTGGCTCGCTTGCGCCTTTGTCTTGCTCGCTCTCTCTGTCCCACCGCTTTCATCGGCCGCCGCGCAAGGACGCGGCACCGCGCCGGGGCTGCTGTCCTCGCCCGGTAACGGTAACGGGCCGCCGCCGCATGCGATGGCGACCGTGCGCAGCCGCATGGTCGACGTGCAGCTCGACGGGCTGAAGCAGGACAGGATGCTGGTCGAGCTGTTCGAGGACGTCTCGATCATCACCGCACGTGACCGCCTGACCGGCGATCCGGACGGCGACTTCGTGTGGACCGGACACGTCGTCGGCGTCGAACACAGTCGGGCGATCGTTTCCGTAAGCCACGGCGCGGTGGCGGCACTGTTCCGTTGGCCGGGCGCCCTGTACGAGGTGCGGGCGCTGCCGAACGGGCGCTATGTCCTGCACCAGATCGACCCGGAGGCCCTGCCACAGCACACCAATCCGCGGGCACCGGAGCGTCGTCAGGGTCAGCCGTAGCAAGAGACGCAGACCCAGTCGGCACAGGAGCCGCCGACGTCCCAGGACACCGGCGAGACCATCGATCTGATGGTGGTCTACACCCCGGCTGCGCGCAACGCGCACGGCGGCGCGGCCGGCATCGAGGCGCTGATCAATCTCGCGGTCGCCGATGCCAACCTGGCTTCCCAGAACAGCGCGATCGCCAGTCAACTGAACGTGGTCCACGTCGCGGAGATGAATTTCACGGAGCCGCCCAGCGGCATGGGCACCAGCCTCAACAATCTCACCTACAACGATGGCGTGATCGACGAGGTGCACCAATGGCGCGACACGCATGGCGCCGATCTAGTGGAGGGATCGGAACGAAAGAGTCCGAATTGGGATTCCGTATTTTGCTGTGGTATGCGCCCGGCAAGGCGCCGGTCCCGCTCGATCGTGTCGCCGAGATCGTGCGCCTGACGCAGCAACCGCCGCCGTTTGAGGCGACCCACTGGACGTTGCGCGCGATGGCCAGGGCGGCCGGTATTGCCGCCTCGACGGTGCAGGCGATCTGGAAGGCTCACGGTCTCAGCCCGCACCGCTGGCGCAACTTCAAGCTGTCGACCGACCCTGCCTTCGCCGAGAAACTCACCGATATCGTCGGCCTGTATGTCGACCCGCCGGCCCATGCGGTGGTGTTGTCGATCGATGAGAAGTCACAGATCCAGGCGCTCGACCGCCGGTCTGCCGATGAAGAAGGGACGCGCCGGCACCATGACTACAAACGGCACGGCACGACCACGCTGTTTGCGGCGCTCAACGTTCTGGACGGAACGGTGATCGGCCAGAACATGCAGCGCCACCGCCATCAGGAGTTCATCCGCTTCCTCAACCGCATCGAGCGCACGGTGCCGGCGGACAAGGCCATCCACGCGATCGTCGACAACTACGCGGCGCACAACAAGGACAAGGTCCGCGCCTGGCTCGCCCGCCATCCGCGCTGGACTTTCCACTTCACACCGACCTCCTGCTCGTGGCTCAATGCCGTCGAGGGCTTCTTCGCAAAACTCACCCGGCGGCGGCTCAAGCACGGCGTCTTCCATTCCGTCGTCGATCTCCAGGCCGCAATCAACCGCTTCGTCCGCGAATACAATGCGGCCAACCCACAGCCATTCATAACGAAAGCCGACCCCGACGACATCATCGCAGCCCGAAACCGAGGGTTCCAAACGTTGGAATCAATCCACTAGTGGCCATGATCACACGCGATAACAATTGTTGCGGCATCGCCTGGGTGATGCAGGGCGTCTCGACATCCTTTGCGCCTTACGGTTTCAGCGTGACCTATAGTGGCTGCTTGACCAACCAGACGCTGGCGCACGAATTGGGCCACAATCGCGGCAGCGCCCACGATCGCGCCAATGCCGGCGTCGACGGTGCCTATCTCTATTCCTATGGCCTGCGCAACAACCTCGCGGGCTGGTACACGGTCATGTCGTATTCATGCGGCGGCTGTGTACGCATCGATCATTTCTCCAATCCCAGCATGCTGTACAACGGGGTGCCGACCGGCATCGACCATGATGAGGATCCGGCCAACTCCGCCGACAACGCGCGCTCGCTGAGCAACACCGACTATACGGTTGCTAATTTCCGCACCAGCGCACCGCAGGACCCACCAGCGGCGCCCGGCAACTTGATCGCCAACGCCGCCTCCGACAGCGAGATCGGTCTGGACTGGACCAACAACGCCAGCAACCAGAGCGGATTTGAGATCGAGCGTTCGGACGACGGCGTCGGCGGCTGGCAACTGATCGCCACCGTCGGTGCGAATGCCACCAGCTATACCGACGGCGAGCTACCGCCGAGCACGAAGCGCTTTTACCAGGTGCGCGCATACAACAGCGCGGGCGATTCCGGCTGGTCGAACATGGACAGTGCCATGACCAACCAGCCGGCGCCGTTCGTCGACGACGTCGCGTTCGATGAGGTGCCGATCGCGGGATCGGTCGGCGGCAGTTTCGCCAGCACAACGTCGAACGATGGCAGCCGGCAGCAGATTGCGGAACGCCAATCGGCCGGCAAGCCGAAGAACCGCTATAGCTACTTGGAACAGGAGTGGCTGATCGACGTGGCCGGCGGCAGCGCCGTCACCTTGTTCGCCAACGTTCACGCCAGCGCGTCGAGCGATGGTGACACCTTTGCGTTCGCGTACTCGACCAACGGCGTGAGCTTCACTGACATGTTCGAGATCGCGAACACCAGCGACGACGACACCTACCAATCGTTCGCGCTGCCGGCCTCGACCAACGGCATCGTCCACGTCCGCGTGTTCGACACTGACCAGACGCCGGGGAACAAGACCCTGGACACGGTCTTCGTCGATCACATGTACATTCGCTCCGACATCATCGTCGGCGGCGAGCCGCCGGCAGCGCCGAGCGGACTGATGGCCACCACGGTCTCTTCCGGCACCATCGATCTGGTGTGGAGCGACAACGCCGCCGACGAGTATGGCTTCAGGGTCGAGCGTTCGCTTGACGGCGCCAACTGGTCGCAGGTAACGACCACGGGCTCGGATGTCACGGACTTCTCGGACACCGGCCTGAACCCGGATACCACTTACTGGTACCGCGTCGCCGCGTTCAACGGCGCCGGCGATTCGATCTGGTCGAACCTCGACAACGCGACCACGCCACAGGGCATCGCGCTACAGGCCAACGGCTACAAGGTGAAGGGCAAGCACACCGTCGCTCTGTCATGGGGCGGCGCTAACGGCGCCTCTGTGATTGTCCACCGCGACAATGGCAATAGCACCGTCGACATGCCGACCGGCAACGACGGCGCGCACACCGACAACATCGGGGCCAAGGGCGGCGCCACGTACTTCTACACGATGTGCGAGGCCGCCAATCCGGCCACCTGCGCCGACGCGGTCATGGTCGCCTTCTGATCCCGGTCGGTAACTGCAACAGTCGGGGCGGGTCTTGGACCCGCCCCTTCGCGTTCTAGCCGACGATCTCTATGCCGGCGAACATGAAGCCGATCTCGAAAGCGGCCGTATCGGGGGCGTCGGAGCCGTGCACCGAATTGGCCTCCATCGACTCCCCGAACTCGGCGCGAATGGTGCCCGGCGCGGCCTCCGCCGGGTTGGTCGCGCCCATGGTCTCCCGATTGCGGGCGATGGCGTTGTCGCCTTCCAGCACCTGGACCACGACAGGGCCCGAGGTCATGAACTCGCACAGCGAGCCGTAGAACGGACGGTCGTTGTGAACGGCGTAGAAGGCTTCGGCCTGGGCACGGGTCAGCAGCACCCGCTTCTGCGCGACGATGCGCAGTCCGGCCGCCTCCAACAGGGCGATGATGCGCCCGGTCAGATTGCGTCGCGTGGCGTCCGGTTTGATGATCGATAGCGTGCGTTCGATAGCCATCGCCCCCTCCGGTTGGCCGTGGCGCCTTATACCGGTGGCCGCGGATGTCGACAAGGCGCGCCGCGTTTGCACTTGCGGACTGCCATGCTAACGCTGCGCCCATGCTGGAGATCCAAAACCTCACCTACCGTATCGGCGACCGCCTGCTGTTGGACCGCGCCCAGTTGGCGGTGCCCGCCGGGTGCCGCATCGGCCTGATCGGGCGCAACGGCTGCGGCAAGACGACCTTGTTGCGGCTTATTTCGGCCGAGCTGGACGCCGAGTCCGGGCGCATCGATATGCCGCGGCGCACGCGCATGAGCCTGGTATCGCAGGACGCGCCGAGCGGGCCGCGCTCGGTGATCGAAACGGTCCTCGCCGCTGATGCCGAGCGCCAGGCACTGCTCGCCGTGGCACAGCGGGCCACCGATCCGCAAGCCATCGCCGACGTTCACACCCGTCTCGGCGACATCGGCGCTCACGCAGCACCCGCCCGAGCCGCGTCGGTCCTGGCCGGACTCGGCTTCGACGAGGCCGCGCAGCAGAACCCGGTCGAGCACTATTCCGGCGGCGAACGCATGCGCGTGGCCATTGCCGCGGCGCTGTTCGCCGAGCCCGAACTGCTGCTGCTGGACGAGCCGACCAATCACCTCGATTTTGAGGCGACGCTGTGGCTCACCGGTTACCTGACGACGTACCCGCATTCGCTGATCGTGGTCAGCCACGATCGGCAACTGCTCAACGCCATTCCGACCGACATCGTGCTGGTCGAAAACGGCAAATTGGCGCGCCACTCGGGTAACTTCGAGCGCTTCCAGCGCACCCGGCTGGAGCAGTTGAGTCTAGCCTCGAAGGAGCAGAAAAAGGTCATGGCGCGACGGCGGCACATGCAGGCCTTCGTCGACCGCTTCCGCTACAAGGCGTCCAAGGCGCGGCAGGCGCAGAGCCGGATCAAGGCGTTGACCAAGCTGCCGCCACCGGAACCCTTGGTCGAACCGGCACCGGTCGTTTTCGACTTCCCGGAGCCGCCGACGCTGTCGCCGCCGCTGATCACGCTCGACGGCGTCGCCGCCGGTTACGACGGCAGGCCCGTGGTTCGCAACCTGGATCTTCGCCTCGACGGTGACGACCGCGTCGCGCTCATCGGCGCCAACGGCAACGGCAAATCGACCATGGCCAAGCTGCTGGCCGGCAAGCTCGATCCGATCGACGGAACCGTCACGCGGGCGCAGAAACTTCGCGTCGGCTATTTCGCCCAACACCAGGGCGAGGAACTGAACCCCGGACGCAGCGCCATCGAGCACATGTCGGTGCTGATGCCGAGTGCGCCGGAACGCCAGGTGCGTGCCCACTTGGGCCGCTTCGGACTCGCCCGGGAGAAGGGCGAAACGACGGTCGCCAATCTGTCGGGTGGCGAAAAGGCGCGCCTGCTGATCGCACTGATGTGCATGGACGCTCCGCAAGTTCTGATCCTCGACGAGCCGACCAACCATCTCGACATCGACAGCCGTGCGGCGCTGATCGATGCCCTGAACGCATTCTCCGGCGCGGTCGTGTTGGTCACCCACGACAGGCACATCGTGACCATGGTCGCCGAGCGCCTATGGCTGGTCGCCGACGGTACGTGCCAAACGTTCGACGGCGACGTCGCCGACTATGAAGCCGCCGTGCTGCGCCAGCGAAGTCAAGAACGCCGCCGCCGCACCGAGGTACGGCGCGAGCCATCCCGGCGCGATACGCGCCGCACGGCCGCCGCCCAGCGGGCCAATCTGGCGCAGTGGCGCAAGGCCGCGCAGGAAGCCGAGGCGAACCTGGCGCGGCTCGCCGACGCGTGGCGCAAGGTCGAAGCCGCGTTGGCCGACCCGCGCCTCTACGAGGGTCCCAGCGCGCGCATCTCCGAACTCAATCAGCTCAAGGCAAAGCTTGGCGCCGAAATTACCGCCGCCGAGAGCGCGTGGCTGGACGCGCAGGCCAGAGTTGAAGCCCGCGGCGAGGAGAGTTAGTCAGGCGTCGCCGCGCTGGCTCCACTTGCCCTGGGCGTCCTGCTGCCAACAGGTCGCGGCGTGGCCACGCTCCTTGTAAGCGCGCCAGCGCTCGCGCGCAGCCAACACGGCGACCTCGTCTCCGCCGTCGAACAGTTCACAGACCAGCTCGAACGCATCCGCTTGGGCCGTACGGGCGCCATCGGTGAGAAACAGAACCGTCGCCGCGTTGGGAAGTTCATCATCGCTGGTCAACCAGATCGGCTGGGCCGCCGCGTTACCGTCCGGGGCGCTGCCATGCGGCAGGAAGCTGCGATCGTTGTAGGTCCACAAATGGGTGTTGAGCGCCTCGACCCGCTCCGGCGACGACGCCATGACGACGGCACGTTGGCCACGCTGCATTGTGCGCTCCAGCATCACCGGTAACGCGCTTTCCAGCGTTTGGCTTTGCAGGTAGTAGAACCGGATCTCGCTCACGACTTGCGCGCGGACCGCTCGTAATTGTCGGCGACGAAGCGATCCAGGAGGCGCACGCCGAACGCGGTGGCGCCGGACGCGATCGGGCCGCGGTCGCTGTCAGACCAGGCCACGCCCGCGATATCCAGATGCGCCCACGGCACCTTGTTGGTAAACCGTTGCAGGAACTGCGCCGCGGTGATGCTGCCCGCCGAGCGGCCGCGACCGATGTTTCTGATGTCCGCCGGACCGCCGTCGATCATCACGTCATAGGCCTTGCCCAGAGGCAGGCGCCACAGCGTTTCGCCGCTGGCCTCGCCGGCTACGCGTAGCTGCTCCGCAAGCTTGTCATCGCTTGAAAACAGACCGGCATTCTCGTGGCCCAGCGCGATGATGATGGCGCCGGTCAGCGTCGCCAGATCGATCATTAACCGCGGCTTGAAGCGCTTCTGCGTATACCACAGGGCATCGGCAAGCACGAGCCGGCCCTCGGCGTCGGTGTTGAGCACCTCGACCGTCTGGCCCGACATGGTAGTGACGATATCGCCGGGCCGCTGCGCCGTGCCTGACGGCATGTTCTCGACCAGGCCGACGACGCCGACGGCGTTGACTTTTGCCTTGCGCCCGGCGAGCGCATGCATAAGCCCAATCACCGCGCCGGAGCCGCCCATGTCCCATTTCATCTCGTGCATGCCACCGGCCGGCTTGATCGAGATGCCGCCGGTATCGAACGTCACACCTTTACCGACGAAGGCGATCGGCTTGTCGCCCGTGCGCCCGCCGTTCCAACGCATTACTGCGAGCTGAGATTCGCGCGCGCTTCCCTGCCCGACGCCCAGCAACGCGCCCATGCCGAGCCGGCGCATTTGGCGCTCGCCCAGCACCTCTACCTTGAGCCCGAGCGGGCCGAGCTTGCGGCAGGCATCGGCCAGCGTCTCCGGGTAGATGACATTGGGCGGCTCGGACACCAGATCGCGGGCGAAGTCGACCGCTTCCGCCAGGCTGGCCCGTGGCACATAAGCACGCCGGGCGGCGGCGGCACCTTTGACGTGGATCGTGACCCGACGCACGCTTGGCTTCGCCTCCGGCTTCTTCTTGGTCTTATACTTGTCAAATCGGTAGCTGCGCAGACGAAGGCCACTTCCGATACTAGCCGCCAATTCCGGCAACGGCAGTCCGGCCTTCGGCAGTTCATCGGCCAGAACATGAAGCTCCGCCGCGCCGGCGCGGTGCGCTTCCGACCACAGCTTGGCTCCGAGAGAGAGCGCATTCGCTTCGCTCAGCTGCTTCGGCTCGCCGACGCCGACCAGGAGCAGAACAGCGCCGGGCAGTTGCGGTGGTGCGACCAAGCTAAGCACCGTTCCGCTCTTGCCATCGAAACGGCCCGCGGAAACGGCGCGACGGACGGCGCCCCTCGTGGCCTTGTCCAACGACAGCGCGCTGGCGCTGTATTTGCGCCCGGCCATGACGAACGCGGCGATCGCGCCATTTTTGGGAGTGGTCTTGGATTCCGCGAATGCAATTTTCATGAAGTCTCTGCCCCCAAGCCTTTGTGCCGGCCCAGCAATAAGAGACTCCGCCCGGACGCGCAAGGCACAGCCGACCGTAGATCACCCGCCTGCACCAAGTTGCCATTGACGGAAAGAAGGACTAGTCAGACTGAGCTCGGAGCGCGGCGTTTCCGCCCGCAATCAGGCGGCGAGAGGAGGCTCACGTTTGCCCAGCTTGACGCGCTATCTGACGCGGCAACTCGCTGTGGCGGCACTGACCATAACCGTCACGCTTGCGGCGTTGGTCCTGTTGGTCCGATCGTTGCGTCTGATCGACTACGTCATCAATCGCGGCGTCACACTGGTTTCAATGGCCGAGTTGACGTTGCTGCTGGTGCCGTCGATATTGGCGATTATTCTGCCAATCGCCGTGTTCGCGGCCGTGATGTTCATCTACAACAAGCTCACGGCTGACCGTGAGCTGGTCGTCATGCGCGCGGCCGGCGTCAGCCCGGCCAATTTAGCGCGGCCGGCGTTATACGTGGCTCTGGCGGCAACAGTTCTCGCCTATGCGCTGAACCTTTACCTGTCTCCGTTGAGCTACCGCCAGTTCAAGGAACTGCAAAGCAAGTACCGCAACACCTACGCGAACCTGTTCTTGCACGAAGGCCGCTTCAATGCGCCGATCGACGGCGTCACTGTGTATGTGCGCGCGCGTGCGCCCGATGGGGAATTGCGCGGCATATTCGTCCATGACAATCGCGAGCGCGAGCGGCCGGTGACATGGATGGCCGAACGCGGCGCGGTTTCGGTCGGCGCCGACGGGCCGCAGGTCGTCATGTTCAACGGCAATCGGCAGGAAATGAGCCCCGACAGCGGGAGGCTGTCGCTGGTGTACTTCGATCGCGGTAGTCTCGATCTCGAAGTGCTCGAACCGAACCTGAACTACCATTGGCGCGATCCGCGCGAGCGCTTCCTGTCCGAACTGCTGTTCCCGGCGGATACCGAAACCGACCGCAACTTCCACGACGAGCTCGTGGCGGAGGGCCATCGCCGGCTGGCGACGCCGCTCTATTCGATCGCATTCGCGTTGATTGCGCTGAGCGTTCTGTTGACCGGGGACTTCAACCGCCGCGGTCAGGCCGGACGGATGGTCCTCGCCGTCGGAGCCGTGGCGGCAATTCAGATCGCCGGCTTTAACGCGCTCAACATGGCAACCGGTCGGCCGACGCTTCTCGTCCTGATCCACCTGGTTCCCTTGATACCAATACTCGTGGCCGCCTATGCGCTGGTGTGGCCGATATGGCGATCGCGCCGCGCCTCCATATCGGGCGCCGTCGCGGCACAGGGTTAGCGGTCGCATCTCGTGCATATCGGCAGCACGCTCGGCGTCTATCTCGGCCGGCAATATCTGTTTTGGCTCGTCTGCATCTTTGTCGGCATCCTGAGCATCATTTTTCTGGTCGACATCGCCGAGTTGCTGCGCGACGCCTCCGGCAAACCCGACGTCTCCTTGGGCATTGTCGCCACGATAGCGCTCCTGCGTCTGCCTCACTTTGGCCAGGAGGCAATGCCATTCGCGGTGCTGTTCGGCGCCATGTTCGCCTTCGTCAAGCTGACGCGCAGCCACGAGCTGGTCGTGGCCCGCGCCGCCGGCGTGTCTGCGTGGCAATTCCTGCTGCCGGCGCTCGCCATTACCCTGATCGTCGGCGTGGTGAAGATTGGCGTCTTCAATCCAATTGCTGCGGCGTTGCTGGCGCAGAACGACGAGATGGCCGCTCGTTATTTCGGTGGACGACCCTCCCTGACCGCCGTTTCGTCGTCCGGCTTGTGGCTGCGGCAGGCAGATGCGGCCGGAGATCATTCGGTCATTCACGCCGAGCGGGTCGAACCGGCGAGCCTGCGACTGCAACGCGTGACGATTTACCAGTTTCACGGCGAGGACGAATTTGTGCAGCGCATCGACGCGTCGACCGCCGAACTCGCGGAGGGCGCTTGGGTGCTGAGCGATGGCTGGGTCAGCGGCCCCGATGGAGCCGGCGACCGCATCCAGACGCACACGGTGCCGACCGACCTCACGATTGATCGCATCCAGGAAAGTTTCGCCCGACCCGAGACAATCAATTTTTGGCAACTACCGCGCTTCATTGCCGTCCTGGACGCGACCGGACTCTCGTCCCTGCCGCACCGGTTGCATTTCCATGCGCTCCTGGCCGAGCCGATCCTGCTCCTGGCAATGACCCTGATTGCAGCCACGTTTTCGCTCAGGCTGACGCGGCGTGGCGGTACATCGATGGTGGTCATCAGTGGCATTGCGGCCGGACTTCTGCTCTTCGTGCTGACCAACGTCGTCCACGCGCTCGGTCTGGGGGCGAGCCTGCCGGTAATGCTTGCGGCATGGACACCCGCCGGTATTTTCTTGACGTTGGGCGCCGCAATGATGCTGCATATGGAGGACGGCTAAAGCCTTAGCGTCGTGGGGGGACGCATGAACCGGGGTGCTGTGGCCCGCTGGGCCGCAATCCTTACAGCGTGTGCCGCGCTTTCGGCCGGTGCACTGGCGCAGGACGGCGTGCCCGAGGATCTGCCTGTCGTAATCGAGGCGGAGGAGATGACCTATGACCGCGAGTCGGGCGTGGTCACCGCCTCGGGCTCGGTCGAGATTGTTCAGGGCGAGCACGTTCTGCGCGCCGATAACGTCAGCTACGACGTCGGCGCCGATACCATCGTCGCCAGCGGCAACGTGACCATTCTCGAGCCGACCGGCGAGGTGGTCTTCGCGGAAAACGTGGAACTGACGGATGCGATGAAAGAGGGGTTCATCGAAGGGTTTCGCATGCTCCTGCAGGATGACTCGCGCTTGGTGGCGAACTCCGGACAGCGTATCGGCGGCGTCGAGACGGAAATGCGCAAGGCGGCCTTCTCGCCCTGCAATCTGTGCCCGGAGCACCCTGAGCGGGCGCCATTGTGGCAGGTCAAGGCGGTGCGGGTAGTGCACAACACGGAAACGCACGACATTGTCTACCGCGATGCCTGGTTGGAGCTTTTCGGAGTGCCCGTCTTTTACACGCCGTACCTGCGCCATCCCGACCCGACCGTGGAGCGGCGGACCGGCTTCCTCACGCCGGTCTTCGGCACCTCGACCGATCTGGGGCTAACGTTGCAGACGCCGTTCTATTGGGCGATCGCACCGGATCGGGACCTGATCCTCGATCCTATCCTGACGACCAAGGCAGGGGTTGTGTTCTCCGGCGAGTACCGCCAGCGTTTCGCCAGCGGCGAGATCGCCGCGCGCGGCAGCGCGACCGTCGACGACGACGGCAAGAACTCCGGCAACACCAACCGCGTTCGTGCTCACGTCGACAGCTTCGCCCGCTTCAACCTGAACGACAATTGGCGCTGGGGCGCCGACGTCAAGGCCGCAACCGACGACACGTACCTCGATCGGTATGGCATCTCGACCGAAGATACGCTGACCAGCCATGCCTTCGCCGAAGGCTTCTTCGGGCGCAGCTACGCGGTTGGCGAAAGCTACTATTTCCAGGGCCTTCGCCAGATTGATAACCAAGGGCAAACGCCGTTCGTGCTGCCGAAATTGGACTATAACTTCGTCAGCGAGCCCACCGAGACTGGCGCGGTCTACAGTGTGGACGCCAATTTTCAGGCGCTGACTCGCGAATCCGGCGCCGACACACAGCGAATGACCGCCAAAGGCGGGTGGCGCCGCAGCTTCGACGGACCGCTCGGCGGCGATCAGCTTGATGTCTCGGCGACCCTTCAGGCCGATGTCTATCACGTCATCGACTCGTCCATTCCGCCACAGGAAGACCTCGAAGACGGCTTCGTCGGTCGGATTTTTCCGCAAGCCAGCGTCGAATGGCGCTATCCCCTGGTACGGCAGAGCGGCGAATCGCGGCAGCTCATCGAGCCTGTCGCCTCGGTGGTGGTCGCACCCAACGGCGGCAATCCAGGCGAGATTCCGAACGAAGACAGCCGCGTCTTCGAGTTCGACGACACAAATTTGTTCCAACCCAGCCGCTTCCCGGGCACGGACCGGGTCGAGGGCGGGCAGCGCGTCAACTATGGGTTGAATGCGGGGTGGCACCGTGGCGGCGGCGGACGGGTCACCGGATTTGTCGGCCAGTCATACCGTTTGCGCGATGACAACACTTTTGAGGTCGGGACCGGGCTTGAGAAGAACCGGTCCGACATCGTCGGCCGGGTAACGATCGAGCCCAGCGACTACATCAGCCTCCAGTACCGCTTCCGTCTGGACGAAGACGACCTGAGCGCGGAAAGCAATGAGCTCCAGGTATCGGCCGGGCCCGACCTGTTGCGATTTGACGTCAACTACCTGCAGCTCCAGGGCGCCAGAGAGTTCAATGATCGCGAGGAGGTATATGCCCGCGCGAGCTCACAGCTCACGGAAAACTGGTCAGCGACGGCCAACGTACGGCACGATTTGACCGGCAGTGGCTTTACCACATCCTGGGGCGGCGGTATCAAATACCAGGACGAGTGCATCGTCGCGGACCTAAGGTATAATCGGAAATTCACTCGAAACCGGGACGTGCCATCGACCGACACCGTTTTCCTGCGGGTGTCGCTAAGGCATCTGGGAGAGTTCCAGCAACGGGTATTCTAGCGCTCACCGGGCGACGCTGGAGTCATTGCGCCGCTCGACCCGTGCGGCCGATTGCGCTATACGGTTGCGCAGAATACCTGTGGATAACCGGCCCGCGCGGACTGAGATGTACCGCAAACGTTTCAGATGCTTCGTAGCACAGGCGGTGCTGATGGTCGCGTGGCAGTCGGTCCATCCATCCCAGGCGCAAGAGACTTTGCGCATCGCCGCGATCGTCAACGAAGATGTGATATCGGTCCATGATCTGAGCGAGCGCATCAAGATTGTGCTGCTGGCCTCCGGACTGGCGGATTCGCCCGAGCAGAGACAGCAACTCGCGCCACGCGTTTTGGACTCGCTCGTCAACGAAACGCTGCAAATCCAGGCGGCCAAGCAATCCAATATCTCCGTCAGCGATCGCGACATCGACACCGCTTTTCGCGAGCTAGAGGATCGCAACGGCATCCCTGAAGGCCAGCTTCCCGCGTTCCTGCGCGAAAAGCGGATCCATCCCAGCGCCATGGAGAAACAAGTCCGGGCAAGGCTGGCGTGGCAGAAACTGCTGAATCGGCAAATCGCGCCGACGGTCAATATCGGGCAGGAGGAGATTGATTTCGTCGTCGAGCGCATCGCCGCCGTCCAGGGCGTAACGCTTTATCGTGTGTCCGAGATCGTGCTTGCCCTCGAAAGACCGACCGACGAGGCGCAGATCCTGGAACTGGCGCAGCGTCTTATCGAGCAGATCCGCGGCGGCGCTTCGTTCGCGGCAGTGGCGCAGCAATTCAGTCAAGGCGCCAGTGCCGCTGTTGGCGGTGATCTGGGCTGGGTGCAGCCTGGCCAACTCAATCCGGATGTCGACATCGCACTGGTGAAGTCGCAGCCGGGAGAGTTGTTTGGTCCCGTGACCCGGCCCCACAGCGTGCGCATATACCAGTTCGCCGATCGCCGCAGGGCGGACGCGGCCGGCGGCAATGAGCTGGAGGTGTCGTTGCGACAATTGCTGCTGCCGTTGAGCGAGGACGCGCCACGATCCGAGATCGACGCCGCGATCGTGCGCGTCCGGGAGGCTGCCGGCGCTGTGAAAGATTGCGTCGAATTTGCAAGCGTTGCGGAAGAGTTGGGCACGCCGCAGCCCGATGCGCCGTCGCGCATCCGTGTTGGCGATCTGTCGCCGGAACTGCAGCGAGCAATCGGCGTCCTGGGTGTAAATCAGGCAAGCGAGCCACTGGACACGCCCTACGGCGTGCAGCTCGTCATGGTATGCGAGCGCCACGACCAGGAGGGCGGGCCCGACCGGGACGGTATTGCCGAGCAGCTCTTTTATGAGCGCATCGATATGCTGGCTCGGCGGAAGATCCGAGATCTACGACGGGCGGCCTTCATCGACGTGCGGATCTGATGCATGCCGTGCCACAGCAACGCCGTGCCGTGCTCGCGATCACGATGGGTGAACCCGCAGGCATCGGCGGCCAGCTCGCGCTCAAGGCCTGGTGCCTACGCCACGCCGGCGGGCCGATGTTTCTTCTGCTCGACGATCCCTCCCGACTGACGGCGTTGGCGCGTCGGCTCCGACTGGACGCGCCGATCCAGGCTGTCTCTGACGCCCGCGAGGCAGCGGCAGTTTGGGCCCACGCCCTGCCGGTGCTGCCGATGCAATCGCCGCACGCTGTGGCACCTGGCCAGCCCGATCCTGCCAATGCGCCGGCGGTGCTGAGTGCGATCGAGCGCGCCGTCGCTCTTGCACTGCAGGGCGAGGTCGACGGCGTGGTTACCAATCCGGTCCACAAGAAGACGCTCTACTCGGCCGGGTTCACCTTTCCCGGCCACACCGAATATCTCGGTGAACTGGGCGGCGGTACGACCGCGCCGGTGATGATGCTTGCGATTGACGGCTTGCGCACCGTGCCGGTGACTACTCACGTTTCCCTGTCCAAGGCCGTCGGCGCCCTCAGCCAGGAGCACATCGAGCATTGCGGACGCGTCACCGCGCAGTCATTGCGCCGCGACTTCGGTATCGGTGAGCCGCGCCTGGCCGTGGCGGCGCTCAATCCGCATGCCGGCGAAAGCGGGACCATGGGCCACGAGGAAGAGACGATCATCGCCCCGGCGGTCGCCGCGCTTCGCGCCGACGGGATAGACGCATGCGGACCGTTCCCGGCCGATACGATGTTTCATCAGGCTGCGCGTGCGACCTACGATGCGGCCATCTGCATGTACCACGATCAGGCGCTGATACCGGTCAAGTGCCTGGACTTCGATCACGGCGTCAATGTCACGCTCGGTCTTCCGTTCGTACGGACATCGCCGGACCACGGGACCGCGCTCGACATCGCCGCCACCGACCGGGCACGCCCGGACAGCCTGCTCGCTGCCTTGCAGATGGCGGCGGCGATGGCCGAGCGCCGAGCCGAGCGTTCGTCGGCACTTGACGCGGCGATTTCTCATTGACCCACCCTTGACGGCAGCAGCGCCGCGGCTGCCGTCGCTGCAGACGGTCATCGCCCGTCATGGCCTGCGCGCGCGCAAACACCTGGCCCAACACTTTCTGCTCGACCCCAATCTCCTACGCCGCATTGCCGCTGCCGCCGGTGACCTCGACGGTGCCTTTGTCATAGAAATCGGCGCCGGTCCGGGCGGGCTGACCCGTGCGCTGCTGCGCACCGGCGCCGGGCGCATCGTCGCGGTCGAACACGACAAGCGCTGTGTCGAGGCGCTGCACGAGCTGGCGCAGGCTTTTCCGGATCGGTTGCGCGTGGTCGAAGGCGATGCGCTGCGGCTCGATTGCGCGGAGCTTGTGCCGCCGCCGCGCCATATCGTCGGCAACCTTCCCTACAACATCGCGACCCCGCTGCTGCTGCGCTGGCTCCACGATATTCAGCACTATGCAAGCCTGACTCTAATGTTCCAGCGCGAAGTGGCCGACCGCCTGGTCGCGTCCCCCAACGACAAGAGCTATGGTCGACTAAGCGTGCTGACGGCGTGGCTGTGCGAGGTGCGACGCGTGTTCGACGTGCCGGCGCGGTTATTCGTGCCGGCACCGAGGGTGATGTCCGCCGTCGTGCACCTGACACCGCGACCCCGGCCGCTATGCAACGCCCGGCGCGAAGATCTGGAACGGGTTACCGCTGCGGCGTTCGGGCAACGTCGCAAGATGCTGCGTTCCAGCCTCAAGCAACTCGGCGTCGACACCGCGGCACTGCTGGCAAAGGCCTCGATCGAGGGCACGGCGCGGGCGGAAACCCTGAGCGTTTCCCAATTCTGCGCTTTGGCGCGGGCTTATCGGTCACTGCAGCGCAAGGAATAGGGCTATCCTTGACGCTCCCGCTTCTGCTACACGCCGCCAAGCGACGCACGCGAGAGGATGATGTGAGTCGGAAAGGTGCTATCACGAGAGCGCTCCTGTGCGCAGGCCTCAGTGTCACCGCCGCTGCGTGCTCCCCATTCGGCGGCGGCGATACATTGCTGGGCTCGGGTCCGCTTGAGATCACGATTACGCCGACGCCGATTGTCGACTCCAAATGCGGCGGTGGCTTCTGACCTTGCCCCCTGGAGATCTCCCGCTTTGGAGTTAGGGTCTGTTTCCTGACGGAGGAGACGGACGATGAAGCGGAGCCGATTTTCGGAAGAACAGATCATCGGGATATTGAAGGAACATCGCGCGGGGATGTCGGCGGCCGAGCTGTGCCGCAGGCACGGGATATCGGATGCGACGTTCTACACGTGGCGGTCGAAGTACGGCGGCATGGAGGTGTCGGACGCGAAGCGGCTGAAGGCGATGGAGGACGAGAACCGGAAGCTGAAGAAGCTGCTGGCGGAGCAGATGTTGGATAACGCGACGCTGAAAGAGATGCTGGCAAAAAACTTCTGACGCCCGGCTCGAGGAAGCAAGCCGTGAACTGGGCGCCGGGCGTGTTCGCTGGTCGGCCTGGACCGGAAGAGCTTCCGCTATGTGTCGAGGCGGCCTGATGATGACACCATCCGCAAACGACTGCGTGAGCTTGCATCGCGGCGCCGTCGCTTCGGCTATCGCCGTCTGCATATCCTGCTGCGGCGCGAGGGTGTCGAGATGAACCACAAGAAGCTGTACCGGCTGTACAGGGAAGAGCGGTTAACGGTTCGCAAACGCGGCGGCCGCGCAAGCGGGCGCTGGGGACCCGGGCGCCGATGGCGATCCCGCGAGGGCCGAACCAGCGCTGGTCGTTGGACTTCGTGTCGGATGCGCTCATGGACAGCCGGCGGTTCCGCATCCTGTGCGTGATCGACGACTTCAGCCGGGAGTGTCTGGCCACGGCGGTGGACAACTCGATCTCCGGCGTCCGTGTCGCACGCGAGCTGGATCGGATCGCCGAGATGCGCGGCTATCCCTGCATGGTGGTCAGCGACAACGGCACCGAGCTGACATCGAACGCGATCCTGCGCTGGCAGGAGGAACGCGGTGTCGAGTGGCACTACATCGCACCCGGCAGGCCGATGCAGAACGGCCTGGTGGAATCATTCAACGGGAGGCTGCGCGACGAATGCCTGAACGAGCACCTGTTCGACAGCTACGGCCAGGCGAAGAAGATCGTCGAACCTGGCGCCACGACTACAACAACCATCGGCCCCACACGAGCCTCGACGGGCTCACTCCGATGCAGTATGCAACCCGGTCCCAACAGGGCCACAACCGGAACAGATTCTACTCAGCTGTGGGGGCATAACGGGGGCAAGGTCACTTCGAATTTCAGGAAGTCGCCGTGCTCAACACCGATACCCGTCCGCACGACGTGCTGCCGATATGCGATGTCGATTCGGTCGGCGTCGAATTGGTCGCCGGGCCGAGCGCGGTCACGCGCATCATGCCAGGGGAGACCGAGATATTTCGCTGCGTGCTCGAGGACTTTGCCGATCCGCCGGACGGCTTCGGACGGCCGGCATCGGTGCGGCTGGAGGTGTTCGTCGGCAATCAGTCCCAGATCACACCCATATAGGTAATCTGCCCGCTGCGCTAGGCTCGGGTTATGGCCGCGACGAACGGTTCGAGGCCGGTCTGGCGCTGACGTTTCAACCGTTCCGCCGCGAGGACGGCCTGCACGCCGGCGACACTGCGATCGATGTCGACGTTGACCACGACATATTCATACTCGAGCCAGTGATCGATATCGTCGACCGCGCGCGTCAGGCGGCGCTTGATGACGGCGTCGCTGTCTTGCGCCCGCTGGTGCAATCGCCGCTCCAACTCCGCAGTGGAGGGCGGCAGTATGAACACCGCCACCAGGTCCGCGGGCGCCGCGGCCTGGAGCTGACGCACACCCTGCCAGTCGACATCGAATAGCACATCCTGGCCGGCGTTCAGCGACGCCTCGACCGGCGCGCGCGGGGAGCCATAGGCGTGATCGTACACGTGCGCGGACTCCAGCAGCGCATCCCGGGCAATGAGGTCGTCGAATTCCACCTGATCGATGAACTTGTAGTCCATGCCGTCGACCTCGTCCGGACGTGGCGGCCGCGTGGTGACGGAGACCGATAGCGTTAGCGCCTCTTCACGCCCAAGGAGCTGTTTGCAGATCGTCGTCTTTCCAGCGCCCGAAGGCGAAGAGACCGCCAACATCAAGCCGCGCCGTGCGATAACCTCACTCGACATTCTGTATCTGCTCGCGCAGCTGTTCGATCACTGCCTTCAGCGCCAGCCCGACACGGGTCAGCTCGACGCTGGCGGACTTCGAGCAAAGTGTGTTCGCTTCGCGATTGAGCTCCTGGCACAGGAAGTCCAGGCGGCGGCCCACGGCCCCACCTTCGCGCAGATGCTCGCGCGCGGCCCCGATATGCACGCGCAACCGTTCCAGCTCCTCGCGGATATCGGCCTTGCCAACGCGCAGCGCCGCCTCCTGGGCGATACGTTCCTCCGACAGCGACGGCTTGGCTTCGAGCAATTCGCGCAACAACTCACGCAAGCGTACGCGGATCGCTTCCGGCTGAGCGGCTTCGCACTGCTCGGCTTCAGTGACCAGGGCCTCGATCCCGTTCAGCCGCTCCGACAAGAATACGGCAATGGCCTCGCCTTCCTGTCGGCGCGTTCGCTCCAATTGATCCAGCGCCGTATCGAGCGTCACCGCGATCGCCGCCAGTCGGCTTTCACGCGCCGCCTCGTCGGCCTCCTCGATCGTCGGCTCGATGACGCCCGGCACCGCCAGCAGCCCGTCCAGCCGCGGCAGATCGTCGGCGACCCAGCCGCGTAGTTCCGTGCGCAGGCCCAGGATCTGCTGAAGCAGCGGCCGGTTCAGCTGGTAGCCGCGCTGTGCGGCGGCCCGGTCCAGCACCAGGGACAGGTTCAGATTTCCACGCTTGAAGCGCGAACTCACCGCCGCTCGAGCCACCGGATCGAGCGCATCCCATCCGCTGGGCAGACGACAGCGAACGTCCAAGCCGCGGCCATTGACGCTCTTGATTTCCCAGGTCCAAGCGCCCGCGTCATCCTGGCCGATTGCCCGGGCGAACCCTGTCATGCTGCCGAGACTAGCCGTCCCCTCGCCTGTCACCGGTCTTCCACTCCGCTCGCCGCGCTTGCGTCCCGCGCCTGTATAGCCGTGCCGGCGGGGGCCGAACAAGAACCGGCGTGGCGACCGCTCGTCTGCAAGATCGCTTTGACTGTGCCGTCGCCGCCGGCTAACTCGCTGGTATCATGCGCAATCCCAGTACGATCCTCATCACCGGCGCCTCCAGCGGCATCGGCGCTGCGTTGGCACGGCATTACTCGAGCCCAGGTGCGACGCTAGCCCTGAATGGTCGCGACCGCACACGACTCGAGGCCGTAGCAACCGATTGCGCCCAGCGCGGCGCCACTGTGCATCATAAGATCCTCGACGTGCGCGAGCGTGACGCCATGGCCGAGTGGATCGCCGCCGCGGACAAGAACGCGCCGCTGGAGCTGGTGATCGCCAACGCCGGCGTATCGGCCGGCACCGGCGGCATGGGTGAATCCGATCGGCAAGCCGGCGACATATTCGCTGTCAACGTCGACGGCGTCGTCAATACCATCCTGCCGGCGATTTCCTTGATGCGCGATCGCGCCCCGCCGGCACACAACAATAGGCGCGGGCAAATCGCGATCATGTCGTCGGTCGCGGCGTTCCGGGGCGTGGCGGCAGCGCCGGCCTATTGCGCATCGAAGGCGGCGATTCGGATCTATGGCGAAGGAATGCGTGCCTTGCTGGCCCGTGACGGCATCGCGGTTTCCGTCATCTGCCCCGGCTTCGTGCGCACGCCCATGACCGACGTCAACAAGTTTTCGATGCCGTTCCTGATGGAGGCCGACGCCGCCGCGCGCATCATCGCAAGGGGCCTCGTGCGCAATCGTGGGCGTATTATTTTTCCCTGGCGGATGCACGCCGCCGCCTGGTTGCTGGCGGCGTTGCCGACGGCGCTGACTGACCTTCTCGTCCACCGCCTGCCGGCGAAGACGTCGACCTGACTACTCGCGTTGCAGCCGCCGCCAGCGCGCGACATTGCGTTGATGCTCCTCGAAGGTTTCGGCGAAGGCATGGCCACCGTTGCCGTCGGCAACGAAATACAGCTCGTCCGTTTCCAGGGGTTGCAGCACCGCCTCGAGACTGGCGCGGCCGGGATTGGCGATCGGGCCCGGGGGCAGGCCGGTGATGAAATAGGTGTTGTAGGGGTGCTCAATATCGAGGTCCGCGCGGAGCAGCTCGCGCCCGAGTGGCCCCTGCCCACCGGTCAGAGCATAGACGACGGTGGGATCGGACTGCAGCCTCATGCCGCGGCGCAGGCGATTGACGAACACGCCGGCGATGCGGGGGCGTTCGCCGTCGACCGCTGTCTCCTTTTCCACGATCGAAGCCAGCGTCACCGCCTGGTCGGGCTCATCGAACGGCAGGCCCACGTCGCGGCGCTGCCACAACTCGGCGACGGCATCGGCCATCGCTTGTTCCATCCGCGCCACGATCTGCTCGCGCGTATCGCCACGCGAGTAATGGTAGGTCTCGGGCAGAAGCATACCCTCCTCAGGCCGTGCAGGCGCATCACCCACAACCGCGTTCGCGTCTTCGAGCACCGCCAACACCTGAACCGTCGTCAGCCCTTCCGCAACCGTAAGGCTGTGCACGACGGTCTTGCCGGATTGTAGGACGCCGATGGCGCCGAGGACGCTCACACGCGCGGGAAAGGCGAACTCGCCGGCGTGAAGAGGGCCATCCGATGCCCGCAAACGGGCGGCGACAACGAAGACGTTGCTATTGGTGATGACGCCGGCATCGACAAGCAGCTGCCCGATCTGCCGGCCGCCGCTGCCAGTGGGAATAACCAGCACGGCCTCGGCGGTGAGTGGCCCCGCGCGCGTCACCTCACGGTAGAAATAGAAGCTACCGCCGAGCGCCACCAACAAGGCGCACGCGACGATGGCCACGACCGGCCCGATGAGCCGGCGTCCCACCGGCTTGCGCGGCGGGAGTGGCGCTGCGGCCGATGACTTCAGCCAGGGCGGCCGCGCGGCACGGGGCCCGCGATCATCCTGGGGCTCGCTCACCGCTCAGGGCGCCGGCCCGAAGACCAGCGACGCATTGGTCCCGCCGAACCCGAAGGAGTTCGACAGTGCGTAGCGCACGGGGCGCTCCTTGGCTTCCTTGGGCACCAGATCCAGGTCACAGCCATCGAACGGCTCGTCCAAATTGAGCGTCGGCGGCACCACGCCGTTTCGGATCGCCAGCAGGGTATAGATGGCTTCAACGCTGCCGGCCGCCCCCAGGAGATGACCGATCGCCGATTTGGTCGACGACATCGACAATTCGCGCGTATGTGGACCGAACAGCCGGCTCACCGCACCGGCCTCGATCTCGTCTCCCAGCGGCGTCGATGTGCCGTGGGCGTTGATGTAGTCGATATCGCCCGGATCGAGGTTCGCCCGTTTCAGTGCCCCGCGCATCGCCCGGTAGGCGCCGTTGCCGTCGGGAGCCGGCGCCGTGATGTGATGAGCGTCGCCCGACATGCCGTAACCGATGATCTCGCCATGAATTTGCGCGCCGCGGGCCTTGGCGTGCTCCAACTCCTCCAACACGACGATGCCGGCGCCCTCGCCCATCACGAAGCCGTCGCGGCTCTTGTCCCACGGCCGCGATGCCCGCTCCGGCGCGTCGTTGTAGCCCGTCGAAAGCGCGCGCGCCGCGGCGAAGCCGGCAATGCCAATGCGGCAAATCGCCGCCTCCGTACCGCCGGCGACCATAACGTCCGCATCATCGAGCATAATAAGACGCGCGGCGTCGCCGATGGCGTGGGCGCCCGTCGAGCACGCGGTCACGACGGAATGGTTTGGGCCCGTATAGCCGAACCGAATTGACACGTGCCCGGAGGCCAGGTTGATCAGCGCCGCAGGAATGAAGAACGGGCTGATCTTGCGCGGGCTGTTGTCACGCAACAGGATCGAGTGCTCGTAGATGGTCGAGAGCCCACCAATGCCCGATCCGATCATGACGCCCGTGCGTTCCCGGCTCGGCTCGTCCTCGGGCCGCCAACCGGCATCGTCCACCGCTTGCGTCGCCGCCGCCAGCGCATAGGCGATGAACTGGTCAATGCGTCGCTTGTCTTTTGGGCTGACGTAGTCGGTTTCGTGGTAGGCACCGTCGCCGTCGCCGGTCGGCACCGACCCGGCAATGCGGCACGGCAGGTCGTCGACCGCAAAGGACTCGATCGGCCCAATCCCGGAACCGCCCTCGATCAGCCGACGCCAATTGTGGCGCACACCGCTGCCCAGGGGCGTGACCAGCCCCATCCCGGTGACGACAACACGTCTCACGGATTAGACCATCCGCCGACGGCGGAGCACCGGATGTATGAGCCAGTTCACGCAGACCCGCAACGCGACAACGAAATCCGTGGCTTAACCCTGTCCCTCTAGGAACTTCACGGCGTCGCCGAAGGTGCGGATTTTCTCGGCAGCGTCGTCGGGGATCTCGCAGCCGAACTCTTCCTCGAACGCCATCACCAGCTCGACCTGGTCCAAGCTATCAGCACCCAGATCATCACTGAAGCTGGCAGTCTCCTGAACCTTGCCCGCATCGACGCCCAAGTGCTCGACAACTATCTTCTTCACCCGCTCGGCAATGTCGCTCATGTCGGATACCCTCAATTCTTGATTGCGATCGTGCCCGACGCCCGTGCCGTCGGCGCGATGGGCGTATCGCCCCCGCTTTCACGCCTTCGGCGCCTCGGTGCCGTCCCCCGGGCGGAATACGGCTCCTGCTAGCACAATTTCAAAACCGTTACTAGAACCGGCCGGCGGCTTAGCCGCCCTGGCCCTCGGGGTCAAGATGGCCCGTCTCCGGCACCCCATGCTCACAACATGATCATGCCGCCGTTGACGTGCAACGTCTGGCCGGTGATGTAGCCCGCCTCGTTGCTGGCGAGGAAGCGCGCGCAGGCGGCGACGTCGGCCGGGCTGCCCAGGCGAGCCGCCGGGATACGGGCGCCGAGCGCCTCGCGCTGCGCCTCAGTCAACGCCTCGGTCATCGCGGTTTCGATGAAGCCGGGCGCGATGCAATTTACGGTAACTCCGCGATTGGCGACTTCGTGCGCCAGCGACTTCGACATGCCCATCAGGCCCGCCTTGGACGCGGCGTAGTTCGCCTGGCCCGGGTTTCCCATCACGCCGACGATCGACGAGATGCTGATGATACGGCCCCAGCGCCGCTTCACCATGCCGCGCAGCACGGCACGGCAGAGCCGGAAGCTGGCCGTGAGATTGATGTCGATGACGGTTTGCCAGTGCTCGTCCTTCATGCGCAGCGCCAACCCGTCGCGCGTCACGCCAGCGTTATTCACCAACACGTCGACCCGCGAGGCCGCGCCGTCGGCTTCCGCGATCAGGCGATCGATATCGTCTGGCGCGGCCAGGTTGGCCGGGATCGCATACACGCGCTCGCCGAGTTCGCTGGCCAGCGCTTCCAGCCGCTCGGTACGCGTGCCGGTGAGGACCATGGTCGCACCCCCTTCATGGCAGGCACCGGCGATCGACGCGCCGATGGCGCCCGTGGCCCCGGTCACCAACACGACCTTGTCATCCAGACGAAACATCGGCAGCTCCTAGGCGATTCCGGCGGCTTGCACGCGCTTGACGATGGCACCGATTTCTTCCGGTGTGCCGGCGCCGACGCAGTCCAGCGACCGATCGATGCGCCGCGCCAAGCCACAGAGGACGCGCCCGGCGCCGCATTCGACCATCAAGTCGACGCCGTCGGCCACCATGCGCTCGACGCTTTCGCGCCAACGCACGCGGGCCACGACCTGTTCGACCAACAGGGTGCGGACGGTGGCCGGCTCCTGCACCGGCGCGGCCGTCACATTGGCGATGATCGGCACGGCCGGGCTCTCGATGGGCGTGTGCTCCAGCACATCGCTGATTTCGATGGCGGCGGGCTTCATCAGCGGGCAGTGGAAGGGTGCGCTGACCGGCAACATCACGCTGCGCCTGGCGCCACGCTCGGCCGCCAACGCCACCGCGCGCTCGACCGCTGCTGTATGGCCGCTGACGACCTGCTGGCCGGGCGAGTTGTCATTGGCGATGGCGCATACCTGATCGGCCGCGGCGTCGGCCGCCACGGATTCCGCCTGCGCCAGCTGCAGGCCGAGCAGGGCGGCCATAGCGCCCTCCCCCACCGGCACCGCCCGCTGCATGGCTTGGCCACGGCGCTTCAGCAGTCGCGCCGTGTCGGCCAAGGACAATGCCCCGGCCGCCGCCAGTGCACTGTACTCGCCGAGGCTGTGCCCGGCGGCGCACGTAACATGGGTGGCCGTGGAGATGCCGGCTTCCGCCAATATGCGGGCGACTGCCAGGCTGACGGCCATGATCGCGGGTTGCGCGTTCTCGGTCAGCGTTAGTTCGGCCTCCGACCCCTCGAACATCAATTGGCTGAGCTCCTGGCTCAGAGCCTCATCCACTTCTTCGAAGACCCGGCGCGCGGCGGGAAACGCGACGGCCAGATCGCGACCCATTCCCACCGCTTGGCTGCCCTGACCGGGAAAGACCAGCGCCAGTTTCATCGTCGGCTCCCTAGGTCCGCCACAGTGCGGCGGCTCGTCCTGACTCGCCATGCGTCTCGACCTGATAGACGCCGCGGGAATGGCCCGCAACCCGCTTGCGGCCTTGCCTTGGCCGGGGCGCTGTGGTCTATTCCGGCGCCTTGCCACTCCTTGCCGGCCGACGCCGGCTAGGGCCGTGCAGCCGAGCACCGGCGGCGGTCCGCGAAACAGCCAGAAGGGGTCGCCTCATGAGCCTATACGAGAGCGTATTCATTGTGCGCCAGGACGTGTCCGCGGCGCAGGTCGACAGTATCGTCGATGCGATGACGGAAGTGCTCACCGGCCAGGACGGAACGGTCGAGAAAAAAGAATACTGGGGCCTGAAGAACCTGGCCTACCGGATCAAGAAGAACCGCAAGGGCCACTATGTTCTGCTCAACATCGACGCGCCCGCGGACGCCATCCGGGAATACGAGCGCAATTTGCGTATTCACGAAGACGTCATGCGTTTCGTGACATTTCGCATGGATGCGCTTGAGGAAGGCCCGTCGATTCAAATGCAGGCCCGCACCAGCCGCCGCAGCGACCGAGATCGTGATAGAGATAGAGATCGCGGTCGGGACCGCGACCGGGATCGAGATCGCAGCGAGCCGAGCGCTGAAGCCGCGACCGAGCCCGCCAAAGCGACGGAGCCGGTCGAGGCCGTCGCTGCCGCGGAAAAAGTGGAGGCTGAGTGATGGGGATGCGCCCGTCGGGATCGCGTCGGCCGTTTTTTCGGCGCAAGAAAACGTGCCCGTTCACCGGCCCCAATGCGCCGAAGATCGATTACAAGGATACGAAGGTCTTGAGCCGCTACATCTCGGAGCGCGGCAAGATCATGCCAAGCCGCATCACGGCGGTCTCGAACAAGAAGCAGCGTATGCTGGCCCGCGCAATCAAGCGCGCGCGTTTTCTGGCTCTACTGCCCTACGTCGCCAGCTAGCCGGCGGGAGAGGATCGCGATGGACGTCATCCTGCTGGAACGGGTCGAAAAGCTCGGCATCATCGGCGATGTGGTCAGCGTCAAGCCCGGATTCGCTCGCAACTACCTGCTGCCGCAGAAAAAGGCGTTGCGCGCCACCGGCGACAACAAAGAGCGCTTCGAAGCGCAGCGGTCGCAGGTCGAGGCGACCAACCTGGAGCGGCGGAAAGAGGCCGAACAGGTGGCGCAGCGCATGGATGGCCTGGTGGTCACAATTGTCCGCCAGGCCGGCGAGAGCGGCCAACTCTATGGTTCGGTCACCGCCCGCGATATCGCCGAGGCCGTGAGTGAGGCCGGGTTCATGGTCACCGGCGGGCAGATCCGCCTTGACCGTGCGATCAAGGTGCGCGGCCTTCATCCCATCCGCACGGTCCTGCATCCGGAAGTCGACGTTACCGTGACCGCGAATATCGCCAAGTCCGCAGACGAGGCGAAGATGCAGGTCGAGCGTGGCGGGGCTGTCTCGGACGCGGAGCTAGCGGCCGAAGAGGATGCCGCAGCCGCGGCGCTTGCGGCCGCCGAGGCCGCATTGGCGATGAGCGAAGACAGCGGCGCAGAAAGCACCGACCAGCCGACCGAAGACGCCGAAAGTAAGTAAGCGCGCCCGGCGTTACGCCGAAACCGATCTAAGAATATCGCGCAGCGACAGCGCTGGATCCGCAAGCGCGTCGGCATCGAGGGTCGCGTTGGTGGCGATCAATCGGCGCGCAATTGGAATGTCGCGTGCGCTGTTGATTGCGTTTGCAGCGACCAACTTTCCATTATTCAAATAGAACGCGCTGAACGCACCGCCGGCCATGTCACCGCGCACGATCAGCCGATCCCAGCGTTCGGCGACGCCAACCGATTGCAGGTTGATGTCGTACTGGTCCGACCAGAACCACGGGACCTCCGCATAAGGCGCCGGCTCTCCGCACAGCGCACGCGCCACCGCCGCCGCTTGATTCTGAGCGTTCTGCCAGGATTCCAAACGCAGGCGCCGACCCGAGATCGGGTTTGGATGATTGGTGACGTCGCCGGCCGCGCGGACAGCCGCGTCGGAGGTGCGGCCATACTCATCGACGACGATGCCGTTGTCGACGGCGAAGCCCGCCGCGGCCGCCAGCTCGATATTGGGCACGATGCCGATGCCGACCACGACCACGTCGACGTCGATGACCGCTTCGTCGGCGCATAAGACCCGGCGCACCTGTCCGCCGGTTCCGTCGAAGGCGGTGATGCCAACACCGGTGCGCAAATCGACGCCATGACGATCGTGCGCCTGTTCAATGTAACTCGCGATCTCCGGCGCGAGCACGCGGCCGAGGCAGCGCTCCTGCGCCTCCAGGATCGTTGCCCGACAGCCGCGCTTGACCGCCGCCGCCGCGACTTCCAGCCCAATGTAGCCGCCGCCGACAATGGCGACCCGCATACCGCGCGCCATGGCGGCGCGGATCGCCAGCGCATCGTCGATGCCGCGCAGATAGAAAACACCGGCGAGGTCGGAGCCAGGCAGCGCGAGCCGGCGCGGTCGGGCGCCCGTGGCGATGATCAGCCGGTCATAGGCAAGATCGGCCCCGTCGCCGACACGCAGCCGCTGCGACGTGCGATCGAGCGCTTCGACGCGTTCGCCGAGACGAAGCTCGATGTTCTGTTCGTCATAGGCGCTGCGCGCGAAGAGGTGCGTGCTGCCGGGCTCGCGCTCACCGGTGAGCACCTGCTTCGACAGCGGCGGCCGCTCATAGGGCGGATGCAGCTCGTCGCCGACGATGGTTACGCGCCCGGCGTAGCCGTGTTGGCGCAATGCCGCCGCGGCGCAACCGCCGCCCTGACCGGCGCCGATGATGACGATGGTTTCGTCGCTGGACATCGCCCCCGACGCCGTGACCGGGCGCTAAGTCTTCGGTAGCCCGACGAACACGTCCTCACCATCGACGCGCACCGGAAAGACCGGCAGATCTTCCGTCGCCGGCGGATCGAGCACCTTGCCGGTTGGGATGTGGAAGCGCGCCTGATGCAATGGACATTCGATCGTCTCGCCGTCGACAAAACCATCGGAGAGTTCGGCGAACTCGTGGCTGCAGATGTTGTCGGTGGCGTAGATCGTGCCGCCGAGATTGAACAGCGCCACAAGCCTTTGACCGACGCGCACGCCCTTTGGTTCGTCCGGCACGATGTCACTCAGGCTCGCCACGCGATGCCACTCCACCGCCTGCTCGTCGGTCATGAATTGGTTCCCACGTCGATTTCTTCCGCCGCCAGCGGCGCGAGGCTAGGCATCGGCAAGTTTTCGGTCAAGGCACCTGCTTCAATTCCACCCGACGGTGCCGTGCATCGCCACGAAACCGTCGGCGTCGGTCGCCCACAACTCGGCTCCTGCGCCGCTTTGCGCGCCGGCCAGTTCCGGCGTGCGGCCGGCAAAGCACGGGCGGACGGCGCGGCACTCGAACACATGCGGGCGCTCGACCTGCCCAGGGCGACGCGCGAGTTCGCTGAGCAGCGTTGCCAGGAGCGGCCCGTGCACCAGGACATCGTCATAGCCCTCGTCGTGCGTCGCGTAGCCCCGATCGTAGTGGATGCGGTGGCCGTTGAACGTGAGCGCGGAATAGCGGAACAGGAGAACGGGACCCGGCGTCAGCTTTAGGCGCCAATCGGCGCCCTTGGGCGCAGGGCGTCCCGGCGCCGGACCGGCCGGCGCGTGGAAGGCGATGTCCACGTCCTCTTGCCCGCAATCGCCTTCGGAGTCGGCGTACACGTGCCGGAGCGTGACAAACACCAGGTCACCGCCCCTCCCCGACTTCGCCTGGATGTCGGCAATCGACGCCCGCCTTGTGACGGTTCGGCCGACAATGAGTGGCCGCTGTTCCAAAACGCGGCATCCGGCCCACATGCGCCGCGGCAAATCGACGGCTCCCAAGCCAGCAGTCGGGGCCAGATGCCAGAAATACAGCCACTGCCACAGCAGTGGCAGAGGATCGCCGTCGGCCAATGGCGGGCCGGGATCGTCGAGCGTGGCCTGCATGGCGCGCGCGCGTCCGCCGTCGATGACGTCGGTCGCGGTCTCGACCCGCCCGATCCATCGGCGCCCGTGTGTGAGCTTGTCATCCACCGCCGCCCAGACTATGCGCTAGGCGCCGTACAACCAAGAGAGGTTCGCTATGCCGGCAAGCTCTTCACTCACCGGCGGCAGCCTGTGCGGGGCCGTGCGCTACCGCATCACCGGCGCGCCCAAGTGGGTCGCCCATTGTCACTGCGACAGCTGCCGCCGGCAGACCGGCGCGGCCTTTGCGACCTACGCCGGGATCGCGCACGATGGCTTCGCCTATACGCAGGGCAAAGCGGCGGCTCACCAGTCATCACCCGGAGTCGCGCGCGGGTTCTGTTTGGCGTGCGGGACGCCACTTACTTTTGAGGGCGATCGCTGGCCGGACGAAGTGCACGTCCACCTCGGCACCCTCGACGATCCGGGTGAGCTCGCGCCGCAGGCCCACGTCTATACAGAGGAACAGGTACCCTGGCTGCACATGGCCGATTCCCTACCCCGCTTCGCGCGCACGACGGACGAGGATTAAACACGTTCCATCGGCAGGTATTCATTCGCAGTGGTCGCCGAGCCGGACCCAGGATAGCCGTTGCCGCCGCGCCCGCGATTTAGCATGTGCGCGGTTGGGTTGGCACGAAATCCGGCGGGATCGATGCCGACAAAGGCCTTGAATGCGCGGGAGAAATAGCTGCGGCTGTCGAAGCCGACCTGAAACGCAATCGTCTTGACCGGCAGGTTTGTCGCCGTGAGTAGATGCGCGGCGCGACGGAGCCGGATCTCCGGTGCGGCCGAACGTCTCTCTGAAGCGCTCCGCGAAGGCGCCTCGGCTTATTCCGGCAACATCGCCAAGACTCTCCAGCGTGTGATTCGCCTGGGGCGCATCCAGCATCGCCGCCAGGGCCCGACCCAGCGACTGATCGCCGATCGCCGCCAGCCACGGCACGAAACACTCGCCTGACGTCTCCGACTGGCTGCGCAGCAGCGCGATCAGGCACTGTTTCATGAGCATCTCGGCCAGCACCTTGGTGCCGGGTTTGGGTTCCGCCAACTCTTCGAGCAGGTGATGAAAGGGTTCGCGAAAACTCCGGTCTTCGGCCGCATTCTGGATCAAGGGCTCGCGCAGGTAATCGAACAGTTCGGTAACCTGAACGTAGCGCGCGTGCACGTAACCGCAGGCCAGCGTAATTCCCTGCGGCGCATCGCCGACCGTCAACAAATTCCATCCGCCGGGCGCGAGCGGCTCGCACTTGGGCTCCGCCAAATTGAGCGGCCGACCCGCATCGCTTGTGATGGTCAAACGGGAACCGGGTGGCACGATCATGACCGTATGCGGTGAAAGCTCGGTCGCCTCGCCGGTTGCCCGCCACGCCACGCCCTCGCCAGAGAGGACGTAGTGAACGGCCGTGTCCTCGTCTTCGGATAGAACGAACGCGGCGTCCTGCCGGATCTCGCAAGTAGCCGAAATGTTTACGTCCAGGCCTCTGCAAAGCAGATCGAAGGTCAACATGACTGGACCGCAAACAAACGCCTGACGATAGAGGACGGGTCGACGACCATAAGGCACCCCACGCTGCTTAGTATTGTCATTGCGCCAACCCAAAGGAGACGCCGATGACAACCCGCCAGAGTATCAACATCGACACCCTGGAAGGCTTCCGCGCATTCCTCCAAGACAACCCAGACAAAGGCAAGCTACATCTGGAGGCCGAGGCGGTCTACGAAGGACAGGCTGGGCGGAGCATGATTCACGTCGGTCGTTTCGGGTTGGACGACACCACCATCGACCGGCCGACGCGCCACTATACCTTCCCCTTCGGGGCTTGGCGGGGGATGGGCATGGAGGGATCGACCGACCGCATGGAGCCGGTCGAAATGGCGCTCGCTTCGACTGCGGCATGCCTCATCAATTCGATCACCCTCAATGCCGCCCGGTTGGGGATCGACACGGCGGGCCTCGAAATCACGGTGCGAACCACCGTGGACCCACGTGTGCTCTTCGCCATCAAGGGGCCCGAAGAACACGGCTCGTGTCTGGGAACGATCGGATACGACGTGAAGGTCAGCGGCGATGTGAGCGACGAGGAGATGGAGACCATCCACAAGCTCTGCAAATACTCGCCCGTGCACGGCATGATGGCCGAAACCATCAATATCACGGGGCAGGTCTCGCGCGCCTGATTCGGCAACAGGCCGAACCTGGAAACAATCGGGAAGGAGAGCGTGATCACTCGTCCGGCGGACGACACGCTTTCCCTTACCGTGCGCTAATGGTCGCGCCGGTGTTTCGATGGGCCCGCGCGAGCAGCGCGGCGGCGCAGGCATCGACGATGGCGTCGGCGTCGATACGATAGTGGCGGAACAAATCCGGGATATCGCCCGACTGGCCAAAATGCTCGACGCCGAGCGCGCGCACGCGATGGCCGGCGACACCGCCGAGCCAGGCGAGCGTCGCCGGATGGCCGTCCACGACCGTCACCAGCCCGGCGTCCGGCGCCAGCGGCGCCAGCAGTCGCTCGACATGCGCGCGCGCATCGGCGACGCTCGTCTGCCGCGCCCGTTCGGCCGCATGCCAGCCGGCGTTCAAGCGGTCGGCGGATGTCACGGCGAGCAGCCCGGCGCCGGGCAGGTCCTGTGCCAGCTGCGCATGCGCCGCGATCGCCTCGGGCGCAACGGCGCCCGCGTAGACGATGGCGAGCTCGGCCCCGGGCTCCGGCGCGGCGAGCCAGTAGCCGCCCGCCATCATGCCGGTGCGCAGGCTGTCGTCGATGTTGCGCTCAATCTGGGCGACGGGCCGCGTCGATAGCCGCAAATAGACCGAACCGCCTTCGACGTCGCGCAGCCATTCGATCTCCGACTCGCCGCTGCCGTCGCGCTGCAAATAGTCGAACGCCCAGCCGAGAATCGTGGCCAACTCGTCGGCGAACGCAGGCTCGAAGGCGGCGATGCCGTCCTGCGCCATGCCGATCAGCGGCGTCGATACCGATTGGTGGGCACCACCCTCGGGCGCCAGTGCCACACCGGACGGCGTGCCCACGACGATGAACCGCGCATCCTGGTAACAGGCATAGTTCAGCGCATCCAGCCCGCGGCACACGAAGGGATCGTAGAGCGTACCCACCGGCAGCAGCCGCGCGCCGAACAGGTCGTGCGCCAGCCCCAATGCGGTAAGCAGCAGGAACAGATTGTTTTCGGCAATGCCCAGCTCAATGTGCTGGCCGGTGGGGAGCTGCTCCCATTTGAGGATGGACGCGACATGATCGGCGCGAAACAGATCGGCGAACGCCTCGCGGCGGAACACACCGCGCTGATTGACCCAGCCGCCGAGATTGGTCGAGACGGAAACGTCGGGCGATGTGGTCACGATCGCGCGCGCCAGATCGTCGTCGCGGCGCGCGAGGTCGTTCAGGATGCGGCCAAACGCGTCTTGGGTGGAAATGCTATCCGCCTTCGGCGGGCGGAGTTCGCCGACCGCAATGATCGGTGGCGCAGCCGATCGCGGCCGCTGGCGAAACGGCACGTTTTCGAGGAACTGCCGTAACGCCTCGGCGTCGACGTCAAGGCCGGCCGCCGGCGCCCATTCCTGGCCCGTCTGGATGCCGTGCATCTCCTGGAACTGCGCCATCTGCTCGACCGTCATCAGGCCCGCGTGGTTGTCCTTATGTCCCGCCAACGCCAGCCGATGGCCCTTGATGGTGTAGGCGACGAAGCAATGCGGGGTGTCGCCATCGGCGCCGGCGAAGGCGTCGAGCACGCTTTCCATGTCGTGCCCGCCGAGATTGGTCATAAGCGCATGCAACGCGTCATCATCGTGACCATCCAGCAGCGCCTTCAACCCCGACGTGCCGGCGAGGTCCTGACGCAAATGCTCTCGCCAGGCCGGTCGGCCCTTGAAGGTCAACGCCGAGTAACGCTGATTGGGGCAGTCGTCGATCCAGCGCTTGAGCGCCTCGCCGGCCGGCCCCTCGAAGGCCCGCTGCAAATGCCTACCATACTTCAGATAGACGACCCGCCAGCCGACGGAGCGGAAGAAATCCTGGATGCGCTGGAACAGATAGTCGTTGACCACGCTGTCCAGCGAATGACGATTGTAGTCGACGATCCACCACAGGCCGCGGACGTCATGCTTCCAACCTTCCAGCAGCGCCTCGAAGACGTTGCCCTCATCGAGTTCGGCGTCGCCCAGCAGCGCAACCATGCGCCCGTCCGCACGGTCGTCAGGCGCCATGCCATGCAGACGCACATAGTCGCGCACCAGAGCCGCGAACAACGTCGCGCCGACACCGAGACCGACCGAGCCGGTGGGGTCGTCGCCGTCTTTGGTGCGCGAAGGATAGGATTGCGCGCCGCCGAAGGCGCGGAAGCTCTCCAAGGCCGCCCGCGGCTGCTTCCCGAGCAGATACTGTATGGCGTGAAATACCGGTGAGGCGTGCGGCTTGACCGCGACGCGATCGTGCGGCCGCAGCGTGTGCATGAAGAGCGCGGTCAGGAGCGTCGTCGCCGATGCGCACGACGCCTGGTGCCCGCCGACCTTGAGCCCATCGCGTGACGGGCGCACGTGGTTTTGGCGTGATGCACCATCCAGCACGACAGCCACAGGATCTTTTGCTCGATCGCCTGCAGCATGGCGACGGTGTCGGAGACGGGACCTGGCGCCGCGGTGATGGGAGGGCGCTCCTTCATGCAGTCGCGCCGGTGCGCCTATTCGTCCACGACCGTGTTGCGCAGCACGCCGATGCCCGTGATTTCCACCTCGACGACGTCACCGGCCTTCATGAACACGGGCGGATCGCGAAACGCGCCGACACCGCTCGGTGTGCCGGTCGATACGATATCGCCCGGCGATAGCGGCGTGAAGGTCGAGATGTAGGCGACGAGTTGCGGTACGTCGAAGATCAGGTCATCGGTCGATGTCCGCTGCATCTCCTCACCGTTGACGCGGGTTGTGAGCGTCAGTTTGGACGGGTCGGGGATCTCGTCGGCCGTCACCATCCACGGCCCGCAGGCGCCGCTGTGCCAGAAATTCTTGCCCGGCATGAACTGGCTGGTGTGACGCTGCCAGTCGCGTATCGAGCCGTCATTTACGCACGTATAGCCGGCAATGTGGGACAGCGCGTCCGCTTCGGCGATATGCCGGCCCCCGGTTCCGATGACGAAGGCGAGCTCACCCTCCCAATCGAAGCGCGTCGAGGCACGGGGCCGCACGATCGGTTGGTTGTGGCCAACCTGAGCGTCCGCATAGCGTGGGAATAGCGCGGGATAGTCCGGCGGCGGCCGGCCGGTTTCCTTGACATGCCCGGCGTAGTTGAGGCCGACGCAAATGAGCTTCTGCGGATCGGGAATGACCGGAAGAAACGTGATCTCCTCTACCGTCGCGTCGGCTGCGTGCACGGCCAGACCGCGCACGTCGCCCAGCGCGCCGGCGGCGAGCACGGATTTGAGGGTGCCCAGGCCATCGCCGTGGCGCGCGCCGATATCAACCACGTCGCCATCGCGAACGACGCCGTAGCTATCCTGGCCTCCGCGCCGAAAACTCGCCAGCTTCATGCTCGTCCCTCCTCCCAGGCAGCTTCGGCTGATGGATCGCCGATCGGCGCGTTGTCGCACAGGCCTATGCGCCAGACAACGGCTCACCTTCCGCGGCATTGCCCAGAAAAAAAGGGCCGCAGCACATCGGCGCGGCCCAAGTCTAGGGAGGATGCGCCAATGGCGGCGCGCAGGCGCGGGGGGATGCGCCCGCACCCAGAATGAACCGCAACCCTTAAGAGTTGCTTGACTCTGTCGGGTGCGCGCGTGGCTCCCGGGCGAGGCCGCGGAAATCTCAACGTCTTGTTAATAATGTCGAGGCGACAATCGCAGGCCTGAGCCGCCCTGGCTGGGCGCATTTCTTTTGGGGGAACATCGATGACCGCAGATTTCGACACCGAGACTTGGCGCGCGCATGCTGAACTGACCCGCATGCTGGTCGACAAAGCGCGCCGCGAAGGCAACCTGGTACTGGCCCGCGAGCTGGCGCAAATCGCGGTCGAGGCCGAGCGACACGCCTTTATCGCCGCCGCGTAACCGACTGCGGCTGCGCACAGGTCGCGGTAACCGAGCCTTAGCAGCCCGTTGAAAAGTCGCGGCCATCTGACTCTGTGACGAGGGCATGGTTCGAGTCGGGAGCTTCGTCATGGCGTTGGGACGACAAGGGGATCGACAGGTGGACTTGATGGTCAGTTGGGCAGAGATGCCTCGCTCGCCCGGCCACGTGTTTTACGACCAGCTGGCTGGTCGATGCCGGTTTCGATGCGTTCGCCGAGGACCTGTGTGAGCCCTATTACGCGCCAGGGATCGGACGTCCGGGAATCCCACCGGGGCGTTACTTCCGGATGCACCTGGTCGGCTACTTCGAAGGCCTCGACAGTGAGCGGGCGTTGGAGTGGCGGTGCGCCGACAGCTTGTCGCTGCGTGAGTTCTTGCGCCTGGAGGCGCGCACACGTGTGCCTGACCACTCGTCGTTGAGCACGATCCGCAGCCGCACGCGGTGCATGAGGCAGTGTTCGCCTGGGTGCTGGACGTTCTTGGCGAGCACGGCCTGGTCAAGGGCGAGCGGATTGGGGTCGATGCTTCGACCATGGAGGCGAACGCGGCGCTGCGCTCGATCGTGCGCCGCGACAGCGGCGAAAGCTATCGCCAGATGCTGCAGCGCATGGCCGCCGACAGCGGGATCGAGACCGCGGCGAATGACTTGGCGCAGATGGATCGGCGGCGCAAGGGCAAGAAACTCTCCAATGCGGACTGGGTCTCGACGCGGAGGCCAAAATCGCCAGGATGAAGGACGGCACGACGCATCTGGCCTACAAGCCCGAACACGCGGTCGACCTCGACACCGGGGCGGTGATCGCGGCCGAGCTGTATCCGGCCGATCAGGGCGACACGACCACCCTGCCGACAACGTTGACGTCAGCCGAGGCCAAGCTGGCGGCTGTGGGCGCAGCGCCGACGGCCGACGAACCGGCGGAGCTGGTGACCGACAAAGGCTACTTCGGCCGCGAGGTGCTGAAGTCCCTTGCCGACGGCGCCTGGACGACCCGCATCGCCGAACCGAAGGGCAAGGGGCTCTCGCGCTGGCACGGCGACGACGCCGCTCGGCGGGCCGTTTACAACAACCGCAACCGATTGCTGTCGGGCGTGGCGAAGGCCGCGTTCAAACTCCGCGCCGAAGTGGTCGAGCGGGGCTTCGCCCAGGTCCTCGATCGCGGCGGCATGCGCCGCACTTGGCTGCGCGGGCGCGAGAACATCAGCAAGCGCTATCTGATCCACGTCGCCGGACACAACCTGGGCGTCCTATTGCGCCAGTTGATCGGCGCCGGGACCCCGCGAGAGGCTGCGGCCAAGGGCTTGGCGGTCCTGCTGCTTGTCTTGCGACAGGAACAATCGCTGATCATTATCCTCGCCCTCAATAACCCCCCGGTGATGAAGTCGCGCTTTGATCAATCGGTTTTGGGGGCGACGATGATGATGATAACGAGCATGGCTGGTTTGCCTTCGATGTTCGCCACGATGGCGATCGCCAGGGCAGCATCGAACTGAATAACGAACAAAAGGGTGCTCTTTGCACTCGCAGCCTCCCTCGGCGTGCCTGATCCGAACAGCGCGCGCATCAGAATGCCGAGATTGAACCCGGCGACATGGATCAGGTAGCGTTTGTGGACATTCTCGCGCGCCCGCAGCAACGCGCGGCGCATGCCGCCACGGTCGAGGACATGGGCGAAGCTGCGCTCGACCATCTCACCGCGCCTGCGCATGGCGTTCCGCGCGACGCCGGACTTCAATCGCGCCCGGTTGGCGTAGACAGCCTGACGTGCCGCCTGGTCGCCATGCCAGCGCAGATAGCCGTTGGCGGGCTCCGGCTCGGAGATCCGCGTTTTCCAGACGCCGCCGTCGAGGTCTTTCAGCCCCTCGCGTGAATGATAGCCCTTGTCGCCAACGAGACTGCAGGGCTCTGCCCGTGTTGGAGCCAGGCCGACCTCGGCGAGGTTGCGCGCGGCCGCCTCCAGCGTCCCAGGCAAAGTCGTCGTGTCGCCTTCATCGGCTGGATAGATCGGTGCCGCAACGATGACGCCGGTGTCGAGATCGACCGCGTGCTCGGGCTTGTAGGCCAGATGCGTGGTGCCGTCCTTCATCCGCGCGATCTTCGCATCAGGATCGGTCGGGCTCGTCCAATCCTTGTTCGAAAGCTTCTTGCCCTTCCGCCGGCGATCGAGCCGGACGAGGTCGTCGATCGTCGGCGTTTCGACGCCACTCTCCTTCGCCATTTGCGTCAGCATCTCGCGATAGGTCTCGCCGCTATCGCGCCGCACGATGGCTCGCAGGGCGGCGTTGGCTTCCATCGTCGAGCCGTCGACGCCGATCCGCTCGCCCTTCACCAGACCGCGCGCGGCGACGAGAGCCAGAACCCAGTCGAAAACCTTTTCATGGACCTCGTGCGGCAGCCGGCCGCGCGTCTTCGACAACCAGGAATGATCGGGAACCTTGTCCCGGTTCGCCAACCGCAGAAACGCGCGAAGCGACAGCGAATCCGAACAGCGCCAAGCGATGCCGCGCTCGCTGCCGATGCCCTCGAAATAGCCGATCATGTGCATCCGGAAATAACGCCCCGGCGGCAGCGAAGGAGCCCCCATCCGAGGTGCGTAGTATGGCTTGCACGTCGCCTCCACGAAGCCGTCAAAGCCAGACTCGGTCAGCAACTCATGCAGCCGGTCGGAAAACGCGTGTCCAGGCGAACGCGGCATCTCCGCCCATGTCACCACGAGGTCACCCTGAACCTCGCTCTGTCGTCTCAATGCCATCGCACGACGCCCGTCTAAATCTCTATGTTCAGACAGAATCAGACACGCCGGACTTCGTCAACGGGCTGATAACCCCCCGGCGCCGGGTCTCGCCGCCGCCATTGTTATCACGCCCGATGCTTCATCAACTCAGTCTTCTTCAACGGGCTGTTAAGCGAATTGTGCTGAGTTACTATCGTTAACGCGGGAACCGCCCGCACGCGGGCACGCTACGGGAGTCGAGGGTAGGGCAATGGCCGTTGATATGGGAATGTCGATCCTGATCGTCGATGACTACAAGACGATGCTGCGGATCGTGCGCAATCTTCTGAAGCAACTGGGCTTTGACAATGTCGAGGAAGCGGCCGACGGCAGCACGGCCCTTACGAAGCTGCGTCAAAAGGATTATGGGTTGGTGATATCCGACTGGAACATGGAACCCATGACCGGCCTGCAGCTGCTGAAGGAGATCCGCACCGACAACAAGCTCAAGAGTTTGGCCTTCATCATGGTCACTGCCGAGAGCAAGATCGAGAACGTCATCGCGGCAAAGGAGGCCGGCGTCTCCAACTACATCGTCAAGCCGTTCAACGCGTCAACCTTGAAGCAGAAGATGGAATCGGTAATCGGCAACTTTTAGGCAATCGCGTACCAACACCAACAAACACCACTCGTCCATCGGAGCCGATCATGGCCGAGCCGGCAAACGATTGCGGGACAAGCGACCGCGTTGCGGCACTGCGAGCCGCTTCGGGTGTCGACCTAGAGGAGATTACCTCGATCGTGCAATCCATAGTCAACAGCCTGGAAGGCGACCTATCGGTCAAGGATCTGCAGCTCTTTCGCGAGCTCGAGGCCATGGCGAACGAGATCCGCATGGCGCGGCGCGAGATCATCAACTTGTCGGAGATCAATGACGACCATATCGCGCGCGCAACGGACGAACTCGATGCGGTCGTATCGGCAACCGAAGACGCGACCAACAACATCATGGAGGCCGCCGAAATCATCGAGTCCATCGCCGGAGACATGAAGGACAACAACGGCGATCGGCTGGTCGATGCGGTGACCGCGATCTACGAGGCCTGCAGCTTCCAGGACATCACCGGCCAGCGCGTCGGCAAGGTCGTAAACACGCTTCGCTTCATCGAGACGCGCATCACGAATATCGTCTCTGCGATGGGCGATCAGATTGCCGAACATGACCAGAGTGCACCGAATGAAGCACGCAAGGGCGAGGCCGGCAAGAGCGACGAGCGCGATCTGCTGAACGGTCCGCAGCTCGGCAGCGAGGGACGGTCAAAGGCTGAGATCGACGCACTACTTGCCGATATGGACTAGGCGCCCGCTTTTGATTTGAGCGGGCGCGCGGCAACCGCCATAGCCAGCGGCGGCGCGCCGTGTTCGCAGTCATCGCGAGCCTGGGCAATTCGCGGTACGGCCATGATGAAGAGCAGCGCGGGACGGCCTCAAAGGCGCACGAACGATGCCCGGCAATAGAGCCGGCACGGTTCCGTCGTCATCTCCTCCCTATCTCTGTTTCTTCTACTGCTCGCGTTCTTCCTGTTGCTGAACTCGCTCACGCGCTTGGAGGCCGACCGCACCGAGCGAGTACTGGGTAGCCTGAGCACTACCTTCCGCGCCGACCGATTCGCGCAAGGTGGCGCAAAGATCCCGACGCCATTGCAGGGTGCCGAGCGGCTGGAGCTGACCATCGCCGATATCCTGTCCGACGAGATTCCGATCGAAGAAACGCTCCTTACGCGCCGCGGAACAGAGCTGTTTGTGCTGCTGCCGGACGGGGAAATCTTCCTGCCGGGCGACAGTGCGCTACGCGGCGATCGAAGCGCGCTGCTGGACCGGCTCACCACCGCCGTGAGTGATGCCCCAGCCGGTCTCCGCCATGAGTTGAACATCGAAATCGGGCACCGAACGGTCCGCGACGGCGATCTCGCCTTCCCTGTGCGGCGCTCGGGAACGCTGGCGCGCGCGTTCGTGGCACGGGGCGCGCGGGGCTCCGTTGTCTCCGCCGGACTAATCGGTAACGCCGCGCATCGCGTTCGTCTCGTTTTCCGAGTTGCAGCGGACGATCAACCGTGAGCGAGGGCACGATGCCGACGACGAGGCCGCCGCGGCGCTCATCCGCCGCCGCGAAGGCAAACGCGGGCGCGTAGCTGATCACCTTCGCCGACCTGGCGGCCATCATCCTGGCCTTCTTCGTACTCAAATTCGCCATGTCCGAGGTCGAGGACGAGAAGTGGAAGACAGCCGCCCTGGCGCTGGGGCGCCAGTTCAACATGCCGGGACACTTAGAATCCCCGGGTCAAGACGACGGCCTGGGATTGCCGTCGATCGAGGTCGAGCCGGCGTTGTCCCTCGACTATCTCGCCGCCTTGTTGGCGACCCAGCTCGACGCCGAGCCGCGACTGGCCGCGGCCAGTATGGAGCGCCTGCCGGACCGGCTCATCATCTCGCTACCGGACCGGTTGTTGTTCGATCCGTGGTCGGCGGACCTGCAACCGGTGGCCGAAGAGCCCTTGTTCCTGTTGGCAGGCACATTGGGCGCCGTGCGCAATAGCGTGGACGTAATCGGCCACACCGACCCGACGCCGCCTCCGAGCCAGGCGTTTCCATCGAATTGGGAACTGTCGCTCAGCCGCGCCGCGACCGTCGCCACCGCGTTCCACAGGGCTGGATATAGTCGCGAAATCGGTATATTTGGCCGTGGGGGGAGCCAATTCGGAGAGCTCGATCCGGCCCTGCCAATAGCGCAGCGTCAGTCGATGGCCGGACGTGTTGACATCATTGTGCGCGAAGACGGGGGCCTTCCGTGACACATGACATACCAGCTCGGTTCGTGAGCAGGCTCGGCGCTGCCGCGCTGGCGGCCCTGCTCGCGATCCCGTCCGCAGATGCGGCTGACCCGGTGCGCGTACGCGCCTGGCCACATGACACCTTCGGGCGAATCGTATTCGACTGGCCGAGCCCGGTCGGATATCAGGCAACCATCGTCGATGCCGTCCTGGTTGTCCGGTTCGAGCGGGCGCTGGAGCCCGATTTCGCGGCCGTGATCGAGCACTTGGGCGAACATGCCGGCGCACCACGCGTGGACGAGGACGGCGTGACCGCCCGGTTCGACCTCAAGCGCGAATTCGGTTTGCGGCACTTTGCATTGGAAAATTCCGTCGTCGTCGACCTGCTCCATCCGGCACCGTCGGCAGCTGCTCAGGTCGCGCCTGTCGTCCAGGCAAAGCCGATTCGCAAACCGGCGATTGCGCCGCCGGCCGCCGCCGAACCAGCGGGCGAAGCTGTAGCCATTGCTGAAGAGCCGCCGTTACCGCCGCTTGAAGCCGGACCGCCTCCGGTTGCGGAGGCGGCACCGCCGCCGGCTCCACAGGGTGCGCGCGTGACCCCAGCAAGGCCGGTACGCAAACCGGAGATTGTGCCGGCCGCCGAGCCGCCGACAGAACCCGCAGTAGTCATCGCGGCCGAGCCGCCGTTGCACCTGCTTGACCCGGGCGCGCCGGCGGCGGAGGCCGAACCGCCGGCGGCGGATATTCCCGCACCGACCAGGATTACGCCGGTCGTCAGACCGGCAGAGGGCGCCGAGGATGCCGCGCAAGCCGGCCTTGCGCGAAATCTCGAGATTGAAGACGCCGACGAACCGGCGGAGCCCGCCGACGCGATCGATGGCGAAGTGGACGTCACCTACCGGCAAGCGCTCGACGGCGCGACCCTGATCGTGCCGTTCAAGACACCGCCACGGGCTGCTGTGTTTCACCGCGGCGGTGCGTTGTGGCTAATCTTCGACGAGAACGTCAATCTTGATGTGTCAGCGGACGACCGGACGAGCCTGATCGAATCGGTCGTGCAACTCCCACACGAAGTCGCCACCGTCGTGCGCGTAAAGACCGCGCCGGACTTTCACCCCGTGGCCCGCCGCACCGAGACGGCTTGGGAAATCTCGTTGAAGTCGAACACGCTGACACCGGTCGCACCGCTTGATCTCGCCGTTGATCGCAGCAGCCGGGCCCGAGCGGTGATTGTTGCCCCCGACGGTGGCACGCCGGTTCGCATTCACGACCCCGCCGTCGGCGACGCGTTGTGGGTCGTACCGTTGGCGGAGCCGGGCACCGGCTTCGACCGCGGCCACGACTACGCCGATTTCGGAGTCCTGCCCACGGCTCAGGGGATCGCCATCGAGGTGCGCAGCGACGGCTTGCGGGTGCGCAACGAGGCGGGTTCGATCGAGATCACGACCGATGACGGACTTCGTCTCGCCAACGAGTCCGACCATGCTCGCGCAATGGACGGACGGGCCTTCGACGCGATCGCAAGCCGCCTGCTTGGCGCCGCCGGCCGACGAACCGTAGAGGCTGAATTCACCGACGCGCGACAAGCGCTGTTGCAGACCATCGTCAACGCGGAGGGCGACGAGCTTGTGGCAGCGCGGATGCAGCTCTCCCAACTGTTCCTGGCCAACGGCTTTGCGGCCGATGCTTTGGGCACACTGGCGGCTGCGTTGCGCGAGGCGCCGGGATTGGAGCGGGACGCGGATTTCATCGCGCTGCGCGGCGCGAGCAGGCAGTTCTTCGGCGACTACCAGGGGGCGGCGGAGGATCTGCAGAACCCGGCCGTAGGCGTCTATCCAGAGCTGGATTTGTGGCGCGGCGCGCTGGCGGCGGCCTCAGCCGATTGGCAGCGCGCAACGCTTGCGTTTTCGCGCGCGCATCATTTCCTGACCCGCTATCCGCCGCCGGTGCGACGCCGCCTGCTGTTTCTGGCCGTAGACGCGGCGCTGCATTCGGAGGATCCGGCGAGCGCGTCGACCCATGTCGCGGCGCTCGACTCGCTTGAACTCAATGGACTCGAGCGCGACCGCTTATTGGTGTTGCGCGGACGCCTGCGGGCCCTCGAGGGCGATGACGAGAACGCATTGCTTCTACTCAATCGCGCCGCCGCATCCACCGACCATCGGGCGCGCGCCGAGGCCGAGTTCGCACGCATCGACCTGTTGCTGCAACTCGACCAGATCGTGCCGGATGATGCGATCGAACGCTTGGAGCGGCTGAGCTACGTGTGGCGCGGGGATGAGTTCGAGTTTGCGGTTCTCCAGCGCCTAGGCGACCAGCAGTTTGCCCAGGAAAACTACCGTGACGGCTTGTTGTCGCTGCGTCGCGCGGTGTCCAACTTTCCCGACCACTCCCAATCGGGTGAAGTGACGCGCACCATGACCGAAGCGTTTCAGCATCTGTATCTGGACGGCGGCGCCGACACGCTATCGCCGGTCACTGCGATCGCGCTGTTTGACAAGTTTCGCGAATTGACGCCGGCGGGCCCCGACGGCGATCGAATGGTGCGCGAGTTGACCGACCGGCTGGTGGCCGTGGACCTGCTGGGCAAGGCGGCGGAGCTGTTGGAGCATCAGATCGAGTTTCGTAGCGCCGGCGCCGACAAGGCCGATATCGGTGCGCAACTGGCCGCCATCTATCTGCTCGACCACAATCCCGAGGCGGCTGCGGCCGCATTGGGAAAATCCGCACAGCCCAATCTACCGCCAGATATGGTCGCCGAACGCGGCCGCCTGGCGGCGCGCGCCGAATTCGCCCGGCAGAACGATGCCCAGGCGCTCGCCCTGCTGGCGAACGATACCACGGCCGACGCCTAATCGTTGCGCGCCCAGTTGCATTGGCGCGCCAAGCAATGGGGGGCAGCCGCCACGTCGTTACAGCGGTTGGTCGATGCCCCGCCGATTGCCGCCGGCGCGCCGTCGAAGGAGAAGGCCCAAACCGTGCTCAATCTGGCCGCGGCGTACTTGCTGGCGGGCAACCGTGTCGGTCTCGACGGACTGCGCGCCCGCTTCGGTACGGCGATGGCCGATACGCCGCTTGCCGGCGAGTTCCGCCTCTTCACCGATCCCGAAAGCTCCGCCGACGACGTGGACACACTGCGCAGCGAAATTGCGGCGCTTGACGACTATCAGGCGTTCATGGACACCTACCGCCAGCGTTGGGCCTCGGGCGATCCGGTCATCAACTGACAACGCCGGGCGCATCGGCCCGCCGCGCCGCGTTCGGCGCTAGCCGAAGCTTGCCACCAGACTGCCGGCGACCAGATACCAGCCGTCGACCAGCACGAAGAAAATCAGCTTGAACGGCAGTGAGATCATCACCGGCGGCAGCATCATCATGCCCATGGACATCAGGATCGATGCGACCACCATGTCGATGATGACGAATGGCACGAACAACAGAAAACCGATTTCAAACGCCCGCCGCAGCTCCGAAATCATGAACGCCAGAACCAGTGCGCGCAGGGGCGTCTCCTCCGGCTCGATCAGCTCTTCGACGTCGGCCATGTCGACGAACAGTTGCAGATCTTGGTCACGGACATGGGAAACCATAAAGCCATGCACGGGAGCGATCGATCGATCGAACGCCTCTTCCTCGCTGATCTCGTCGGCCACCAGCGGCTCGACGACCTCGCGGTAGACGGTCTCCAACGTCGGCGCCATGACAAACGCTGTCAGAAAAAGCGCCAAGCTGACGAGTACGGTGTTTGGCGGCGTCTGCTGCGTCCCCATTGCACTGCGCAGGAGCGACAGCACGACAACTATCCGGGTAAAGCTGGTGAACATGACGATGATCGACGGCGCCAGCGACAGTACCGTCAGCAGCACGACCAACTGAACGATGCGCCCGGTCGTGGTCGTGCCGTCGAGGCCAAAATCCAGGCTCAGTTCCTGCGCTGCCGCGGGCCACGCGAGCAGGACCAGCGCCGGTAGCGCAGCCGCGGCAGCACGTATTTTCATGCTGTGCCTTCGCGCCGCGCTGACCAGTCGCGCTCCTCGGCGGCCGTGCGGTCACCGGAATCGCTCCGAATATGGGATTCGACCACGGTCTCGTGGGTCGGACCCAACACGAGCAAATGCTCGACATTGTCCCGGCGCAGCAGCACCGCGCGCCGGCGGGCGGCAAGCGGCGCCACCTCTACAATCGACAGCCGCCCCTTGCGCGCCGTGACGATGCGGCCGCCGACACCATGGCGCCGCATCAGCCAGGCGATCCCCGCGATCAGCGCGATAACAAAATCCAGCGCCAGTATGAAACGGAAATAGGCGACGATCTCCATGGCGACCGCGCGCTCGGCCTTACCAGCCCGGTGATGAAGTCGCGCTTTGATCAATCGGTTTTGGGGGCGACGATGATGATGATAACGAGCATGGCTGGTTTGCCTTCGATGTTCGCCACGATGGCGATCGCCAGGGCAGCATCGAACTGAATAACGAACAAAAGGGTACTCTTTGCACTCGCAGCCTCCCTCGGCGTGCCTGATCCGAACAGCGCGCGCATCAGAATGCCGAGATTGAACCCGGCGACATGGATCAGGTAGCGTTTGTGGACGTTCTCGCGCGCCCGCAGCAACGCGCGGCGCATGCCGCCACGGTCGAGGACATGGGCGAAGCTGCGCTCGACCATCTCACCGCGCCTGCGCATGGCGTTCCGCGCGACGCCGGACTTCAATCGCGCCCGGTTGGCGTAGACAGCCTGACGTGCCGCCTGGTCGCCATGCCAGCGCAGATAGCCGTTGGCGGGCTCCGGCTCGGAGATCCGCGTTTTCCAGACGCCGCCGTCGAGGTCTTTCAGCCCCTCGCGTGAATGATAGCCCTTGTCGCCAACGAGACTGCAGGGCTCTGCCCGTGTTGGAGCCAGACCGACCTCGGCGAGGTTGCGCGCGGCCGCCTCCAGCGTCCCAGGCAAAGTCGTCGTGTCGCCTTCATCGGCTGGATAGATCGGTGCCGCAACGATGACGCCGGTGTCGAGATCGACCGCGTGCTCGGGCTTGTAGGCCAGATGCGTGGTGCCGTCCTTCATCCGCGCGATCTTCGCATCAGGATCGGTCGGGCTCGTCCAATCCTTGTTCGAAAGCTTCTTGCCCTTCCGCCGGCGATCGAGCCGGACGAGGTCGTCGATCGTCGGCGTTTCGACGCCACTCTCCTTCGCCATTTGCGTCAGCATCTCGCGATAGGTCTCGCCGCTATCGCGCCGCACGATGGCTCGCAGGGCGGCGTTGGCTTCCATCGTCGAGCCGTCGACGCCGATCCGCTCGCCCTTCACCAGACCGCGCGCGGCGACGAGAGCCAGAACCCAGTCGAAAACCTTTTCATGGACCTCGTGCGGCAGCCGGCCGCGCGTCTTCGACAACCAGGAATGATCGGGAACCTTGTCCCGGTTCGCCAACCGCAGAAACGCGCGAAGCGACAGCGAATCCGAACAGCGCCAAGCGATGCCGCGCTCGCTGCCGATGCCCTCGAAATAGCCGATCATGTGCATCCGGAAATAACGCCCCGGCGGCAGCGAAGGAGCCCCCATCCGAGGTGCGTAGTATGGCTTGCACGTCGCCTCCACGAAGCCGTCAAAGCCAGACTCGGTCAGCAACTCATGCAGCCGGTCGGAAAACGCGTGTCCAGGCGAACGCGGCATCTCCGCCCATGTCACCACGAGGTCACCCTGAACCTCGCTCTGTCGTCTCAATGCCATCGCACGACGCCCGTCTAAATCTCTATGTTCAGACAGAATCAGACACGCCAGACTCCGTCAACGGGCTGGTAGTCCGAGCCGGATCCCGCCGGACGCGTATCGCGCGCCATGCTCTGTTCAAGCTCGCGTTTGAAATCGTCCAGCCGCGAGAGCAATGCGGACAGGGCCTCGCGCACCTTCGACCTTTTCTCCTGCGGCATGTCGACGACCCCGTGACAGGCTGAACTCAGCGCATCGTTGAATTCGACCAGGTCGAAATCGCGGCATTCGGACATCGCCAGCCTCGCCGTCTCCAACAGCTTGGAAGCGAGGCCTCGATCCTTGTTCACAGTGTCGGCCGTGCTCATAGCTGCTCCGCGGTTTCGTCGAATGGGGCCAGAGTCGCGCCGAGGGCGCCGTTTTCGCGGTACACGTAGGTGAGGATTTCGGCGATCACCGCCAGGGCGGGGACCGGGATCTCGCAATCGACCTCGATCGCCTCCAGGATTTCGACCAGATCGGCGTCCTGGCGCACCTTCACGCCATGAGCGAACGCAAGCTCCAAGATTTGTGCGGCAACCGCGCCCTTGCCCGTGGCAACGACCCGCGGTCGCTGCTCCGCCGCGGCGGCGTGGATCGCGACGGCGCTAGCGCGGTTAGGCCGGCGATTGGGAGGCGAGTTCTGAGAGGGCACGTTGGCCCGCCGTCGTAGCGTCGGCGCAAAATTGCGCGCGTTCAGCGTGCCCAAACGTGGCTAAGAAAATCTTAAGATGCGCTAGTTCGGTGCGGGAATTCTGGCCGCAGGGCCAGTGGGTCAGGCCGGGGCGTCGCTGCCGTCGGGCCCAGTGAGCCCGCGCTCCGCCTGGATCCGCTCATAAACCTCGCGGCGGTATACCGACACGTCCGACGGGAAAGTCAGGCCAAGCTTGACCGACTTGCCACGAATTTCGATCACCGTGATTTCGATATCATCGTTGATGACAATCGACTCACCGATCTTGCGGGTCAGATACAGCATTTTCCCGCTACCGCGCTCCCTCGTCCATCGGCGCCACTGTATACACATTAACCAATTATTTACAGGCTGGCGTGAGACTAATGTTGCCCACAGCCCCCACATAACGGCGAGATCCACCCTAAGTCATGGATTTTACTAAACTTCCTCTGACATTGCTGATCACCAAGAAGATGGCTTGGTTGTCGCGACGCAGCCAGGTTCTGGCGGAAAATGTTGCCAACGCCGATTCGCCCGGGTTCAAGGCGCGTGAACTGAAAGAGCTCGACTTTCGCAAGCTCGTGGCGCGCGAGGCCGGCACGATGCGATCGGCGAGCAATCCAACGCACACACACACCATGCACTTGGTCAACACGGCGGGCGCCCGCGGCGAGACATTCGACGTCGCGCGCGAAACCGATCCATTCGAAACCACGGTCAGCGGCAATACCGTCAATCTCGAGCAGCAGATGGCCAAGATCGGCGAAACCCAGATGGGCTATCAGATGGTGGTCGATCTGTATCGCAAACAAATCTCGATGTTTCGCACCGCGCTGGGACGCGGCGGCAACTAGTCGCCGCGCGACACCAGCAGAAGGAGCCGGTCCATGGACTTCAACAAGACAATGGCGATCGCAGTTTCGGGTCTAACCGCCCAGGGCACGCGCGTACGTGTAATCGCGGAAAACATCGCCAACGCCGACGCGCTGTCCGAGTCGCCGGGCGGTCAGCCGTACCAGCGCAAGACCATCACCTTCGTCAACGCGCTCGACCGCGAACTCGGCGTCAACACGGTCAGGGTCAAGGACATCAGCCCCGACCCGTCGCCACCGCAGAAACGTTTCGATCCCAAGCATCCGATGGCCGACGAAGACGGCTACGTACTGGCGCCGAACGTCAATTCACTGCTGGAAATCATGGACTTGCGCGAGGCTCAGCGGACCTATCAGGCCAATTTGCGGGTGATCGATTCGGCCCCCCGCATGGCCTCGCAGACCCTTGAGCTGCTGCGCTAACAGCCCGTTGAAGAAGACTGAGTTGATGAAGCATCGGGCGTGATAACAATGGCGGCGGCGAGACCCGGCGCCGGGGGGTTATTGAGGGCGAGGATAATGATCAGCGATTGTTCCTGTCGCAAGACAAGCAGCAGGACCGCCAAGCCCTTGGCCGCAGCCTCTCGCGGGGTCCCGGCGCCGATCAACTGGCGCAATAGGACGCCCAGGTTGTGTCCGGCGACGTGGATCAGATAGCGCTTGCCGACGTTCTCGCGCCCACGCAGCCAAGTGCGGCGCATGCCGCCGCGATCGAGGACCTGGGCGAAGCCCCGCTCGACCACTTCGGCGCGGAGTTTGAACGCGGCCTTCGCCACGCCCGACAGCAATCGGTTGCGGTTGTTGTAAACGGCCCGCCGAGCGGCGTCGTCGCCGTGCCAGCGCGAGAGCCCCTTGCCCTTCGGTTCGGCGATGCGGGTCGTCCAGGCGCCGTCGGCAAGGGACTTCAGCACCTCGCGGCCGAAGTAGCCTTTGTCGGTCACCAGCTCCGCCGGTTCGTCGGCCGTCGGCGCTGCGCCCACAGCCGCCAGCTTGGCCTCGGCTGACGTCAACGTTGTCGGCAGGGTGGTCGTGTCGCCCTGATCGGCCGGATACAGCTCGGCCGCGATCACCGCCCCGGTGTCGAGGTCGACCGCGTGTTCGGGCTTGTAGGCCAGATGCGTCGTGCCGTCCTTCATCCTGGCGATTTTGGCCTCCGCGTCGAGACCCAGTCCGCATTGGAGAGTTTCTTGCCCTTGCGCCGCCGATCCATCTGCGCCAAGTCATTCGCCGCGGTCTCGATCCCGCTGTCGGCGGCCATGCGCTGCAGCATCTGGCGATAGCTTTCGCCGCTGTCGCGGCGCACGATCGAGCGCAGCGCCGCGTTCGCCTCCATGGTCGAAGCATCGACCCCAATCCGCTCGCCCTTGACCAGGCCGTGCTCGCCAAGAACGTCCAGCACCCAGGCGAACACTGCCTCATGCACCGCGTGCGGCAGCCGGCTGCGGATCGTGCTCAACGACGAGTGGTCAGGCACACGTGCGCGCGCCTCCAGGCGCAAGAACTCACGCAGCGACAAGCTGTCGGCGCACCGCCACTCCAACGCCCGCTCACTGTCGAGGCCTTCGAAGTAGCCGACCAGGTGCATCCGGAAGTAACGCCCCGGTGGGATTCCCGGACGTCCGATCCCTGGCGCGTAATAGGGCTCACACAGGTCCTCGGCGAACGCATCGAAACCGGCATCGACCAGCCAGCTGGTCGTAAAACACGTGGCCGGGCGAGCGAGGCATCTCTGCCCAACTGACCATCAAGTCCACCTGTCGATCCCCTTGTCGTCCCAACGCCATGACGAAGCTCCCGACTCGAACCATGCCCTCGTCACAGAGTCAGATGGCCGCGACTTTTTCAACGGGCTGCTAACACACCGGACTAGGACATGAAACCACTGATCGCCGACGCTCTCCAAGCGTATGTCAAGGCCGCCATGCCGGTCGAGAATGGCCTGGCGCCGCGGCAGACCGATAGCGCCGCTTTTTCGGACCTGGTCGCCGACGCCGCGCGTTCGGCGCTCGAGACCGGACACAAGGCCGAGCGCATGACGGCCGCCGCAGTCGACGGCAAGGCCGAGCTGACCGAGGTCGTCGCCGCCGTCAGCAACGCCGAGCTTACTCTGCAATCGGTGGTCGCGATTCGCGATCGGATTATCCAGGCCTATCAAGAGATCCTCCGCATGCCGATCTAGCGGCGCTGCAATTATGGAAACGCAGGATGCTCTCGATGTCGCACGCGAAGGCGTGATCGTCATCTTGCGCATCGCGTCGCCGATAATGGCAATGGCATTGATCGTGGGCCTGACCGTCTCGCTCTTTCAGGCACTGACACAGATCCAAGAAATTACTCTCTCGTTCGTGCCGAAGATCCTGACGATCTTCTTATCGCTGTTGTTCTTCCTTCCCTTCATGGTGGCGACACTGGTGACGTTCGCCGAGGGCCTGGCCAGCCGCATCGCCGGCATCGGCTAACCACGCCGAGGTAGCGGCGTGTTGGCCGAGCTCTTGTCACTCAACGTCTACGCGTTCCTGCTGGTGTTCGCTCGGCTCGGTGCGGCATTGATGATACTGCCGGGTTTCGGTGAGTTGACCATTTCAGCACGTGTGCGTCTGGTCTTTGCATTGGCGCTCTCTGTCGCGATCCTCCCACTCGTCGTCGACCAGCTACCGCCGATGCCGGAGCAGCCGATCGCGCTGGCGGTCGTGCTCGCCGGCGAGATTTTGGTCGGGCTTGCCGTCGGCATGATGACACGCATGCTGATCGCGGCGTTGCAGGTCGCGGGCACGTTTATCGCCTATCATTCCGGCGTGGGCAGCGCGACTCTGTTCGACCCGACCGTCGGTCAGCAGGGGGCGATCATGGGCGCCTTTCTGACCACCCTGGGCGTAACTCTGCTGTTCATTACAAATCTGCACCACCTGATGCTGACCGCGCTGGTCGACAGTTACTTCTTGTTCGAACCCGGCGCGGCCTTTCCGGTCGGTGACCTCGCCGACACCCCTGCGAGGCTGGTCGCGCAAGCCTTTCGCATCGGTCTGTCCATCGCCATGCCGATCGTGCTGGTGGCGCTCATTGTCTACGTGTCGATGGGATTGATCGCGCGCCTGGTGCCGCAAATCCACATCTTCTTCATCGCCCTACCGTTGCAGATTGCGCTCGGGCTGACCGTGCTGGCGCTGACTCTGAGCCCCGGCATGATGCTGTTCCTCAGCAACTTCGAGAGCACGCTCGTCGGCAATGGCGCCTACCGGGTTGAGTCGCAATGGCCGACGAACAAGATCAGAGCCAAAAAACCGAAGAGCCGACCGCCAAGCGGCTGCAGGACGCGCGCAAGAAGGGCGATGTCGCCACATCACGAGAGATCTAGAACTGGTTCATGCTCTCCGCGGCGACCGTGATCGTCGGCCTGATCGGTCCCGGCATGGCCAGCAGCATTTCACAGATCTTGCGTACGTTCCTGGCCGCACCGCACACTTTTGAAGTCAACCCCGCGGCGCTGAACCAGTTCGTCGACCCGTCGATCGCCAACCTCGGTCTCATTCTTCTGCTACCGGTATTGCTCCTGATCGTCGCCGCGATCGCACCGTCGCTCATTCAGCACGGCCTGCTGTTCGCCACCGAGCGCCTGAAGCCGGAACTGAAGAAGCTCTCGCCGATCGCCGGCATGAAGCGATTGTTCTCGCTGCGATCGCTGGCCGAGCTTCTGAAGGGCCTTTTGAAGATCGCGATCATCGCCGCCGTGGCGATGGTGATCGTGACGCCCTCGCCACGCTGCCTGCTGTGCCGACACTGCCGCTGGAGGACGCCGTCGGTCTGGTCCATACACTGGCGGTCAAGGTGCTTGGCGGGGTCGTGGCCGTGCTGACGGTCATCGCGGGGCTGGACTTTGCCTATCAGCGGCTGCCTCGACATCCTCGACCGCGACCTGGCCGCGCGACGCCGCCCCGGCCAGCCGCGCGACCGGGCCGGTGAGGGGGTCACGGTCGCTCAGACGCCGGCGCAGTTCGGTTAGCGGAGCGTGCTCATTCGCCGGAAACAGACGGCGGAAATTTGGCGTCACGCGCACCGTGCGGCCGCGATGATCGACCACACAAACCGCCTGCGGCAACGCACCGAGGACGCCGCGCCAAAGCGCATGCTCGTGATCATCTTCGGCTTTGTTGGCGAGCGCGTAGGATAGGGCGACGATGGCGGCACCGCCGAGGGTTGCCAGAGACGCAGCGGCGACGCTCAAGGCGCTGAGGCTGGCCCCGTTCAGCGCCATGCCGAGCAGCCCGACGGCGGCGACGGCAGCGGCGAACTTGGTCATCCGCACGACGTGCGGATGCTTCAGATCGAGCAGTGCGCGCGAAGGGTTTCGGTGCGGTTCCCAGAAGCCTTCAACCATCATGACATTTCGCTGGAGCTTGAGTTGGGTCGGGTAAAACGTTGATATATCACGGTATAGTGAGTCTCGACTAGCCCTTGTTCTGGGCGCGTGCGGCGGCGTTGGGTAGCGGTTTGCCTTTCAGTTGCAGCACATAGGCAATGATCTGCGCTACGGCCTCGTAGTGCTCGGTGGGGATTTCGTCGCCGATCTCGATCCCGGCGTGCAGGGCGCGCGCCAGCGGTGGATTCTCCACCACCGGCACGTCGTTGTCGTCCGCGACCTGGCGAATGCGCTGGGCAATGGCGTCGATGCCCTTTGCGACCATGCGCGGTGCCGCCATCTCATGCGAATCGTACTGCAGCGCGACGGCGTAGTGGGTCGGATTCGTAATCACCACGTCGGCCCTCGGGCACCGCCTGCATCATGCGCTGGCGCGCGCGCTCCTTGCGGATGGCGCGCAACCGGGCCTTGACGTGCGGATCGCCCTCCGACTGCTTCAGTTCGTCGCGCACTTCCTGCCGCGTCATGCGTTGCTTTTTTATGTACTCGAACCGCGTCGACGGTGACGTTCAGCAGTGGCGCGTGGCGGTGGTGCCGCTCGATCAGACCGACGGCAAGCAGTTATGGCTGGTCGACTCCCATGATCGGTCGAGCCGCGCGAACACGCTCGACTTTGATGCCGTAGCGCGAATGGCGGCGATGCTCGGCGAGTTCGGCATCGGCATCTGTGCCGTCGACACGGCGCAGCGCGTGCGCGTCATCAATGATGCCCTGGCGTCCTGGATCGGCACCAACGCGGAGATCGTCGCCGCCACGCATCCGCCCTTGCGGTCATTCATCGATTCGCAGGCAGCCCAGCACCTGCAGGGGGGTACGTCGCTGTCACCCACCAACGTGGCGTTCACTGCCGCCTCCGGCCGCACGTTCGATGCCCGCGTCTCGGCCTGGCAGATGCCCGGCGGCGAAGACGCGATGCGGCTGTTGATCGTTCATCGCACACGGCGGCGCGCGGACGCCGGCGAGCATGCGGCCGAGGCCCATGTCAGCGCCTTTGAGGGCGCGCCGATCGGCGCCGGCTTGCTGGACGATGAGGGCAGATTGTTGGTCGTCAATCAGGCTTGGCGCGATTTGACCGACATCGAATCGGCGGGAGGCATGCTGGCCGACTATGTGGTCGAAGCCGATGCCCCGATGGTGCGCGACAAGCTGCAAGAGGCGACGCGAAACGGCATCGCCGTCCCCTGCGATATCACGCTACGCCGGCCGGAGGCCGAGGAGCGCGTCGTCACCATGTTCGTCGCCGCCGTCTTCGACGAGGACGGCCACACGCCGCGGTTCGTGGCACAGTTCCTTGACGCGACCGAACGGCGCGAGCTGGAGAAACAGTTCAGCCAGGGTCAGAAGATGCAGGCGATCGGTCAACTCGCCGGCGGCATCGCCCATGACTTCAACAACGTGCTGACGGCGATTATCGGCAACTGCGACATGCTGCTGCTACGCCACGATCACACCGATCCGTCGTTCTCCGACGTCTTGCAGATCAAGCAGGTCGGCAATCGGGCGGCCAATATGGTCAAAGAGCTTCTGGCGTTCTCGCGCCAGCAGACCCTGCAGCCGCGCGTGACGAGCTTGACGGATGTGTTGGCAGATCTGAGCGACATGCTGCGGCGGTTGCTGGGCGACAAGGTCAGTCTGCGAATGGTCCACGGTCGCGACCTCGGCAACGTGCGGGTCGACCAGACCCAGCTGCAGCAAGTCATCATGAATCTGACCGTCAATGCCCGCGACGCCATGCCTGAAGGCGGCACCGTATCGATTCATACCTCGAACACGCAACTCGACGTCGCACTGCACCGCGACGCCGAAACGATTCCGGCCGGCGATTATGTGCGCATCGAAGTCACAGACACCGGCGCCGGCATCGCACCAGAGATCCTGTCGCGCATCTACGAGCCGTTCTTCACCACCAAGCCGCTGGGCGTCGGGACCGGGCTCGGCCTGTCGACGGTGTTCGGCATCGTCAAGCAGACCGGGGGCTTCATCTGGAGACCTCCAACAACCGGGGGATTTGACGAAGATTTTAGTGTGCTGTCCGACTTTCGCTGAGATCGGCGGTGTTGACGTCCGCAACCATCCGCCGTTTCGTTCTCGGCGGAGGGTTTTGGCGCTATTCAGGCGGACTCATACCATGGCGGCCCTGCGCTCATGGAAGATCAGACGCTGGAAATTGTAAGCCAGGTTGGCGAGGCCGATCTTGGCCTCCGCCCGCTTGAGCCCGATGGTACGGATGAAAAGGCCCATGCGATCCTTCTGCTGGGCGAAGACGTGCTCCACATGCGCACGGACCGCTGACTTGCGGGCATTGGCCTGGGCGGTCGCCTTGGGCATGGCCCGGCCCGGCGGCTTCTTGCGGTGGATGTGGGAGACCCGACCCTTGCCGGCCAGCCACGCCTCGTTGGCCTTCGAGCGATAGGCGCTGTCAGCCCACACGCCGGCGGCCAGATTGTCGCCGGTGACGAGCTGACGCAACATCTTGCCGTCATGGCGGGCGGCATCGGTCACAGCCGAGCTGCGGATGAAGCCGTAGGCCCGATCGATGACGACATGATTCTTGTAGCCGAACACCGGGATCGCGATGTCGGGCATGCGCCGTTGCGACCCGGCGGGGTTCTTGCGCCGCCCGGTCTTCACCGTCCACCGCGCATCCGTGTCCTTCTGCGCCGCCTTGGCTGGCTGATCGGGCCAGACCTCGGACGCGCTCTTGCCCGCCTTGATCGCCCGCTTCTCGTCATCGCTGTGGCGCTGCTTGGGCGCCGATACCAACGTCGCATCGACGATCTGCCCGCCCATCGCCAGATAGCCGCACCGGCGCAATTCGCCATCGAAGGCGGCAAACAGCTTATCCATCGCCCCGGCCCGGACCAGACGCTCGCGAAAGGTCCATATGGTGTTGCGGTCCGGCGTCGGCGCTCCGAGATCGAAGCCTAGGAAGCGAAGCCAGCTCAAGCGATCGCGGATCAGAAACTCCATCCGCTCGTCACTCACCGTGTGCCGCGCGGCCAGGATCAGAACCTTGAGCATCGCCACCGCATCGTAGGCCGGGCGGCCACCTTTCGATCCGTCCGAATAGCCCAGCGCCGCCTCAAGCGGCGCGCGGAAAATCTTGAAGTCGACGACCTTTGCCAGCACCTCCAACGGATCACCCGTCGCCGAAAGCTTTCGAAGATGATCCGGTAAGCCGAACAGACCAGCCTGCCTCATCAATACCTCCTCAAACCGAACCGCCGTAGAGAATCACAACGAGGCAAAATTCACGAGGTAAATGGAGGCGTCCATCTTCGTCGACTCCGTGCCCGGGGAGGGGGCATCGTTTACGATCTTCTTCCCCCGTTACGAGGAGGCGACCAGCCCAACCGCAGACGCAACGGCCGCCCCCGATCAGGTTGAACCGGCGCCTCGTGAACCGGAAATCGCCGCCGACACCACGGGCACCGGTACGATCCTTCTTGTTGAAGACGAGGACGCGGTGCGCAGCTTCGGCGCCCGGGCGGTGCGCTCCAAGGGATATGAAGTGCTCGAGGCCGATTGCGGCGAAGAAGCGATCGAGCTAGTGGAGAGATCGGAACGAAAGAGTCCGAATTGGGATTCCGTATTTTGCTGTGGTATGCGCCCGGCAAGGCGCCGGTCCCGCTCGATCGTGTCGCCGAGATCGTGCGCCTGACGCAGCAACCGCCGCCGTTTGAGGCGACCCACTGGACGTTGCGCGCGATCGCCAGGGCGGCCGGTATTGCCGCCTCGACGGTGCAGGCGATCTGGAAGGCTCACGGTCTCAGCCCGCACCGCTGGCGCAACTTCAAGCTGTCGACCGACCCTGCCTTCGCCGAGAAACTCACCGATATCGTCGGCCTGTATGTCGACCCGCCGGCCCATGCGGTGGTGTTGTCGATCGATGAGAAGTCACAGATCCAGGCGCTCGACCGCCGGTCTGCCGATGAAGAAGGGACGCGCCGGCACCATGACCCATGACTACAAACGGCACGGCACGACCACGCTGTTTGCGGCGCTCAACGTTCTGGACGGAACGGTGATCGGCCAGAACATGCAGCGCCACCGCCATCAGGAGTTCATCCGCTTCCTCAACCGCATCGAGCGCACGGTGCCGGCGGACAAGGCCATCCACGCGATCGTCGACAACTACGCGGCGCACAACAAGGACAAGGTCCGCGCCTGGCTCGCCCGCCATCCGCGCTGGACTTTCCACTTCACACCGACCTCCTGCTCGTGGCTCAATGCCGTCGAGGGCTTCTTCGCAAAACTCACCCGGCGGCGGCTCAAGCACGGCGTCTTCCATTCCGTCGTCGATCTCCAGGCCGCAATCAACCGCTTCGTCCGCGAATACAATGCGGCCAACCCACAGCCATTCATATCGAAAGCCGACCCCGACGACATCATCGCAGCCCGAAACCGAGGGTTCCAAACGTTGGAATCAATCCACTAGTCGCCGACCCACAGACAACGGTCGACCTCCTGGTCACCGACGTCATGATGCCGGGCATGGGCGACCCCGATCTGATCCGCGCCCTGCGCGCCGATCGGCCGGGACTGCGCGCGATCTGCATTTCCGGCCATGCCGAGGACGCGTTCCGAAAGGAAATCGGCGAAGCCACTGACATCCACTTCGTGTCCAAGCCGTTCACGCTCGCCACCCTCGCCGGCAAGGTGAAGGAGGTGTTGGGCGCGCCTTCGTGAGCGACGGCAAATGAGGTCGATCCGGAACATAAAAAGAAATTGCGCGCGTGAACAAAGCATGTACATTCGGCGTCAATTGCAACCGATTCGGGCCTGTGGGATAAGGAGTACACGCCAATGGCCGTCCCGGCGCTCAAGGTCATCAAACAGAACACAATGGACGACAAGGACAAGGCGCTGTCTGCCGCGCTCGGGCAGATCGAGCGTGCCTTCGGCAAGGGCTCGATCATGCGCCTGGGCGCCGATCAACCGGTGCAGCGGGTGCAGTCGGTCTCGACCGGCTCCCTGGGTCTCGACATTGCGCTCGGCATTGGCGGCCTGCCCCGCGGCCGCGTGGTCGAGATTTACGGCCCGGAGAGCTCTGGCAAGACCACCTTGGCACTCCACGTCGTCGCGCAAGCGCAAATGGCGGGCGGCACGTGCGCCTTTATCGACGCCGAGCATGCGCTCGATCCGGGTTACGCCAAAAAGCTGGGCGTCGACCTCGACGATCTGCTGATTTCCCAGCCCGACGCCGGCGAGCAGGCCTTGGAAATCGCCGATACGCTGGTACGCTCCGGCGCCGTCGACGTGCTGGTCATCGATTCGGTGGCCGCCTTGGTGCCACGCGCCGAGCTGGAGGGCGAAATGGGCGATTCCCTGCCCGGCCTGCACGCCCGTCTCATGAGCCAGGCGCTGCGCAAGCTCACCGGCTCCATCGCCCGCTCCAACACCATGGTCATCTTCATCAACCAGATCCGCCACAAGATCGGCGTCATGTTCGGCAGTCCCGAAACCACCACCGGCGGCAACGCGCTCAAATTCTACGCCTCCGTACGCCTCGACATCCGCCGCATCGGCGCCATCAAGGAGCGCGACGAGGTGGTCGGCAACCAGACCCGCGTCAAGGTGGTGAAGAACAAGATGGCGCCGCCGTTCAAGACCGTCGAATTCGACATCATGTATGGCGAAGGGATCTCCAAGGTGGGCGAGTTGCTGGATCTGGGCGTGCACGCGGGCGTGGTGGAGAAATCGGGCTCGTGGTTCTCCCACGGCAGCGAGCGTATCGGTCAGGGCCGCGAAAACGCCAAGCAGTTCCTGAAGGCCCACGCCGGCGTCGCCGACGCCATCGAGCAGCGCATCCGCGCCAATGCCGGCTTGATTTCCGACGTTATGCTTGACGGCGCCGCGGAGGCGCCGGCACAGGCGGCCGCCGACGGCGGCTGATCGACGCCGCACTCGCGCGCGGGTCGGCGCGGCATCTGCCGCGTCGGCGCGCTCAAATCATCACCTTGGCGGGTGGCGCGGCTGAGCCCATATTAGTTGGCCATGCGCACCACCAACGAAATCCGCGCCGCCTTTCTCGGCTATTTCGCCAAGCACGGCCACGAGGTCGTAGCGTCGTCGCCTCTGGTGCCGCGCAATGATCCGTCGTTGCTGTTCACCAACGCCGGCATGGTTCAGTTCAAGAACGTTTTCACCGGTGCCGAGAAACGGCCGTATGATCGCGCGGTAACGTCGCAGAAATGCGTCCGCGCCGGCGGCAAACATAACGATCTGGAGAACGTCGGCTACACCGCGCGCCATCACACCTTCTTCGAGATGTTGGGCAACTTCTCGTTCGGCGACTATTTCAAGGATGTCGCGATCGAACTCGCCTGGAACCTGATTACCAAGGATTACGGCCTGGCGGCCGACCGATTGCTGGTCACGGTCTATGCCGACGATGACGAGGCGGCCGGGCATTGGCACAAAATCGCCGGCTTGCCCCACGACAGGATCATCCGTATCGGCACCTCGGACAATTTCTGGTCCATGGGCGAGGTCGGCCCCTGCGGCCCATGCTCTGAAATATTCTACGATCACGGCGACAAGATCCCGGGCGGACCGCCTGGCAGCGCCGATGAAGACGGCGACCGGTTCATCGAGATCTGGAACCTCGTGTTCATGCAGTTCGAGCAGGTGGCGCCGGACAAGCGCGTCGACCTGCCCAAGCCGTCGGTCGACACCGGCATGGGGCTCGAGCGTATCTCGGCGGTGCTGCAGGGCAAGCACGACAACTACGACACCGACCTGATGCGCGGCCTCATCGAGGCATCGGCCGACGCCTCAGGCGTGCACGCCGACGGCGAACATGCGGTCAGCCACCGCGTCATCGCCGATCATCTACGCGCCTGCAGTTTCTTGATTGCCGATGGCGTGCTGCCGTCGAACGATGGCCGCGGTTATGTCTTGCGCCGCATCATGCGCCGGGCGATGCGCCATGCGCATTTGCTGGGCTGCCGCGACCCGCTGCTGCACCGGCTGGTGCCGACGCTGACGGTGGAGATGGGTGCGGCTTTTCCGGATCTCGCGCGCGCCGAACCCCTGATCACCGAGACGTTCAAGATCGAGGAGGAGCGCTTCAAGCAGACGCTCGATCGCGGGTTGGGCCTGCTCGACGAGGCGACCCAAAACCTGGCTGCCGGCGCCACGCTGTCCGGCGACGTGGCATTCAAACTCTACGACACCTTCGGCTTCCCGCTGGATCTGACGCAAGACATTCTGCGCGGTCAGGGACGCACCGTCGACACGGCAGGGTTCGAAGCAGCCATGGAGCGCCAACGCGCCGCCGCGCGCAAGGCATGGGCGGGCTCGGGCGAGGCGGCGACCGAGCAGGTCTGGTTCGACTTGCGCCAGAGGTTCGGCGCGACGGAGTTCCTCGGCTACGACACCATCGTTGCGGAGGGCGAGGTCCTGGCGATCGTGTGCGACGGCCAGCCGGTCGATACGGCGAACGCCAGCGACTCGGCCGCCATCATCGTCAACCAGACGCCGTTCTACGGCGAGTCCGGTGGCCAAGTGGGCGATGTCGGCATCGCGTTCACCGCCACCGGTGCGGAGCTGGCGATCGAGGACACGCAAAAACGGCTTGGCGACCTGCATGTGCATATCGGTCGCCTCGGCCGCGGGACGCTGCGCGTCGGTGACGTCGTCGAACTCCGCGTCGACGGCGCGCGCCGCGACCGGCTCCGCGCCAGTCATTCTGCGACTCACCTTCTGCATGCGGCGCTGCGGCAACGCTTGGGCGACCATGTGACGCAGAAGGGCTCGCTCGTGGCGCCCGGCCGACTGCGCTTCGATTTTAGCAACCCCAAGCCGATTCCGGCTGACGACATCAACGCCATAGAAGACCTGGTCAACGCCAACGTTCTGGCCAACCAGGAGGTACGCACCCGCTTGATGACGCCAGAGGCAGCTATTGATGCGGGCGCGTTGGCACTCTTCGGCGAAAAGTACGGCGAGGAAGTCCGCGTCGTGTCGATGGGCGCCGCCGATGGGGATCGGTATTTCTCCACTGAGCTCTGCGGAGGCACCCACGTCGCGTGCACCGGCGATATCGGGCTGCTCAAAGTGGTCGGCGAGAGCGCGCTGGCGGCCGGCGTTCGCCGCATCGAAGCGCTGACCGGTGATGCGGCCCGCCGTTACCTGGACGGCCGCGACCGCATTCTGCAAGACACCGCGTCGGTGCTGAAGGCCGCACCGGAAGACGTGCCATCGCGCGTGGCGAACCTGGTCGACGAGCGCAAACGTCTGGAACGTGAATTAGCCCAAGCGCGGCGTCAGCTGGCGTTGGCGCCGGCGGCTGCGGGCGACGGTGCCGGTACACCGACTAAGGAAGTCGCTGGCATCAGCTACTCGGCGCGCAAGGTCAGCGATGTTCCGGCCAAGGATTTGCGCGGACTTGCCGACCAGATGAAACGCCAGGTCGGCTCGGGCGTGGTTGCTCTTGTCACCGTTGGCGAAGACGACCGCGCGAGCATCGTCGTCGGCGTGACCGACGACCTGACCGACCGCTTCAACGCCGTCGAACTCGTGCGCCTCGGCGTCGCCGAGCTCGGCGGCAAGGGCGGCGGCGGCCGGCCGGATCTGGCGCAAGGCGGCGGCCCGGAGGCAGCCAAGACCGACGGCGCGTTGCAGGCGATCGAACGCGCCTTGGCCGGATAGACAGTCGCCATGGAGGTGGCCGAGCCCATCGCGAGTCCGCCCGGCGGCGAAATCGGGCAGATCAGGGCGGCCGATGGCACGCTTTTGCGCGTCGCGTGTTGGCCAGCGCGTTCCACCACGGCCCGTGCGACGGTCGTGTTGCTGCATGGCCGCACAGAGTTCATCGAGAAGTACCACGAAGTCATCGCCGATCTGTTTGCCCGGGACTATGCTGTCTTGACGTTCGATTGGCGCGGCCAGGGCCTGTCGCAGCGCCTGCTCGCCGACCGAAGCAAGGGACACATCGATCGGTACGAGAGTTATTTGAGCGATTTCGACGCCGTGTTGTCGGCATTCCACGACCGCATGCCGCAGCCTTACCTCATGCTGGCGCACTCGATGGGCGGTCACATCGCCCTGCGCCATCTGCCCGGCGTCGACAATGTTTGGACCGGGGTCGTTCTTTCCGCACCGATGGTCGAGATCAAGCTGGGACCGATCGGTCGCCCGCTCGCCGAAGCGATCAGCCGCGCAGGCGTGCGGATCGGTATGCACGACTCCGCTCTGCCCGGGCGCAAACGGCAGGCGCCGTGGACAATGGACCGCGACCAGGCCGCACGGCAGTTCGGGCGCAATCCGCTAACCAGCGATCCGATGCGCTACGGCCACATGCTGGCATGGTTGGAGTCCAATCCCGAACTGTCGGTCGGCGCGGCGACCGTGGGCTGGTTGCGTGCGAGCCTGTCTTCGTCGCGCGCGTTGGCACGGCCGGCCCACGCCCGGTCCATAGTGGCGCCGGTGTTGCTTCTCAGCGCCGGCCAGGACCGCGTGGTGTGCAACCGCGCGCAGGCGGCGCTGGTGCGGCACTTGCCACGGGGCGAACTCCGCACGCTAGTGGATTCGCGTCATGAACCGCTGATGGAAGTTGAGCCGATCCGCGATCGCTTTTGGCAACGCTTCGATGCGTTCGCCGACGATCGGCTTCGCGGCGTTTTACCTTAGGCGTGCGCGGCTTTCAGCCGCGCGTCGATGGCGTCGAAAAATGCCTCGCTCGTCAGCCACGCCTGATCCGGCCCCACCAACAGCGCCAGATCCTTGGTCATTTCGCCGGCTTCCACCGCCTCGATGCACACACGCTCCAACGTCTCGGCGAAGGCGATCACATCGGGCGTGTCGTCGAATGAGCCGCGATACTTAAGTCCCCGCGACCAGGCGAAAATCGAGGCTATCGGATTGGTCGATGTCGGCTGACCCTGCTGGTGCTGGCGAAAGTGTCGCGTCACGGTCCCGTGCGCGGCTTCCGCCTCTACGGTCCGGCCGTCGGGCGTCATCAGCACCGACGTCATCAGGCCCAGCGAGCCGAAGCCCTGTGCCAAGGCGTCTGATTGGACGTCGCCGTCGTAGTTCTTGCAGGCCCACACATAGCCGCCGGCCCACTTCAGTGACTGCGCCAACATGTCGTCGATCAACCGGTGCTCGTAGGTGAGTCGCGTGTCAGCGAAGCGATCTGCGAACTCGGCGTCGAACACTTCTTGGAACAGATCCTTGAAGCGGCCGTCATAGACTTTCAGGATCGTATTCTTGGTCGACAGGTAAAGCGGATAGCCACGCGCCAGGGCGTAGTTCATGCACGCCCGCGCGAACCCACGGATCGATTCGTCGACGTTGAACATCGCCATGGCCACGCCGGCGTCGTCGAAGTCATGCACGGTGAGGCTGGTCGGCGCTCCGCCGTCGGCGGGCGCGAATTGGATCGTCACCCGCCCCTTACCCGGAACCCGCATGTCGGTGGCCATATACTGGTCTGCATAGGCGTGGCGCCCGACGATGATCGGATTTTCCCAGCTCGGCACCAAGCGTGGCACGTTGGAGAGGATGATGGGCTCGCGGAAGATCGTGCCGCCCAGAATGTTGCGGATCGTGCCGTTGGGCGACCGCCACATCTGTTTCAACCCGAACTCTTCGACTCTGGCTTCGTCCGGCGTGATCGTCGCGCATTTTACGCCCACGTGGTGGTCGCGGATCGCTTCGGCAGCCTCGACCGTGATGCGGTCGTCGCTGGCGTCGCGGCTTCCGATCCCCAGATCGAAATAGATGAGATCGACGTCGAGATAAGGAAGGATCAGCCGCTCCCTGATCCAGGCCCACAGAATGCGAGTCATTTCGTCGCCGTCCATCTCGACGATGGGATTGGCGACCTTTATCTTTTCCATCGGATCGAGTCCCCCGGTTCTCTAAAGCGCCCTGTCTATTGGACCCACTCGGTTCCAGCGTCGCACCTGCCCGGCGACGCGGCGGTCAGATCCACTTCATCTGCGGCGCGGCATGTGCGGCCGGTGCCCGTTCAAGAGCCGGCAGGATTTGCGCCACGTCATCGACCACCGTGAAGAGGCTTTCGTTCTCCGGCCTGGCGTAGCCGGTGGCAATCAGGTGCGAGATCAGCTCGCGCAACGGCCGCCAGTAGTCGGCGACATCGACGAGCACAATCGGCTTGTCGTGCAAGTGCAGTTGCTTCCACGTGACGATTTCGAACGTCTCATCAAGCGTGCCCAACCCGCCAGGCAGAACGACGAAACCGTCCGACAGCTCGGCCATCAATTGCTTTCGCTCATGCATCGACGCGGTGATCTCGAGCCGTGTTACGCCATTGTGACCGACCTCGTATTCGTCGAGGAAGCGCGGGATCACGCCCACGACTTCGCCACCGGCCGCCAGCGTCGCGTCGGCGAGAATGCCCATGACACCGACGCGGCCACCGCCATAGACCAGCCGTACGCCGGACTCGGCCAAGAGCTGGCCCAGTTGCTCGGCTACGCGAATGTGGACCGCCGGCACCCGACGCGAGGAGCCGCAATAGACGCACAAGGAGGAAATGTCGGCCATCAGAAATCGTAAGCGAACCGGTTGCACGCAAGTCGGCTATGGGAGCGCCCAAGGAGGTCGCCGCTGCACCCTTGTCAAGTGATCGCGGGATCAACCGATCCCGCCACGGGCAGAGGAACGCCGAGTGGCCCCGTCTGCCTATTTAACGATAAAGGTTTGCGCAATGCTTATCATGGCAGCGGGCGCGATAGGCGCACGCCGGGATCGTACTGGTCCGTTATTGGTTCAGCGCGAGCCGGTCCTAGCGCCGCTTGTTAATCGTTGCACGGCGGATCATGGGGATTTTGCGGCGGCACACAGCCGCTGTGGCCGCCGCCGGGGCTGTGATCGGCGTTCGCGGCGGAAGCGACCAGAAGCGCAATCGCCGGTGGCATGCCGACGGCGAACTTGCCGCACAGATCGAGGAAACGACGCCGGGCGGCGAGCGCATCGCTGTCCGGGACGCCGTCTTCAGGCACACTATCGTCTGCCCGGCGTACAGTCTCGTTCGATCGTGAATTTCGCGGATTTTCCATCATATTCGAGCGTAGAATACGCGAACAGATCAATTCATGGCCAAAGCAGAATATCACGGTTCGCAAATGGACATCAATGCGGCTCAAACCCATCACCGCCTCGGCCCAGATCCTCTAGTGGATTGATTCCAACGTTTGGAACCCTCGGTTTCGGGCTGCGATGATGTCGTCGGGGTCGGCTTTCCATATGAATGGCTGTGGGTTGGCCGCATTGTATTCGCGGACGAAGCGGTTGATTGCGGCCTGGAGATCGACGACGGAATGGAAGACGCCGTGCTTGAGCCGCCGCCGGGTGAGTTTTGCGAAGAAGCCCTCGACGGCATTGAGCCACGAGCAGGAGGTCGGTGTGAAGTGGAAAGTCCAGCGCGGATGGCGGGCGAGCCAGGCGCGGACCTTGTCCTTGTTGTGCGCCGCGTAGTTGTCGACGATCGCGTGGATGGCCTTGTCCGCCGGCACCGTGCGCTCGATGCGGTTGAGGAAGCGGATGAACTCCTGATGGCGGTGGCGCTGCATGTTCTGGCCGATCACCGTTCCGTCCAGAACGTTGAGCGCCGCAAACAGCGTGGTCGTGCCGTGCCGTTTGTAGTCATGGGTCATGGTGCCGGCGCGTCCCTTCTTCATCGGCAGACCGGCGGTCGAGCGCCTGGATCTGTGACTTCTCATCGATCGACAACACCACCGCATGGGCCGGCGGGTCGACATACAGGCCGACGATATCGGTGAGTTTCTCGGCGAAGGCAGGGTCGGTCGACAGCTTGAAGTTGCGCCAGCGGTGCGGGCTGAGACCGTGAGCCTTCCAGATCGCCTGCACCGTCGAGGCGGCAATACCGGCCGCCCTGGCGATCGCGCGCAACGTCCAGTGGGTCGCCTCAAACGGCGGCGGTTGCTGCGTCAGGCGCACGATCTCGGCGACACGATCGAGCGGGACCGGCGCCTTGCCGGGCGCATACCACAGCAAAATACGGAATCCCAATTCGGACTCTTTCGTTCCGATCCCTCCACTAGTAGCCGATTAATGGCGCCAACGGCCGCGTTCGGGGCGCCAAAAGATACTGCGTAGCATGGCGTTTGCCGTATCCAATGAACCATTGCGTCGACGTCGGCTCGGCTGAGCGCGGCGGGTCGCGCCAACAAGGGTGTCAGCCGGCGCAACGCCTCGACGCTGGACAATGGCTGCGGCTCACACTCGGCGCCCGGCACGTATTTGGGGAACAGAACGAGGCGCGGTGGCGCCGATGGCGTCGAGCTGTCGCGCGCAGTCGCCTCCGGCGGCGGCAGATAGCGCACGGACCTGCCGTCCGGCCGGCGATGCTCGGCAAGCGTGTCCAACATCGGATACACCGCGCGCAAGGGAGCGACACCGCCGGTCTTAACCGACATCGCAAAAGGCAGCCCGTGAATGCCCATGTGGGAGCGATCCAGCACGACGCTGTCATCGGCGAGGTAACCCATGCCGCGTACGGCCAGGCCGGCAACCAGCGTGGTCTTGCCGCTGCCGCCGGCACCGCAGAAAAGCACATCCCCAAAACGCGTGCGCATAGCCCCGGCGTGCAGCAGCAGCGCTCCACGAAGCTGCCGCAGCGCGGTGACCATCAGCACATAGTGGACAAGGGGCGCGAGCCGGTCCGCGGCCGTCGCGCGGCACACCGAGCGGCCATCGAGGCGCAGCACGTGCCCATTGGCGAGCGGCAGCAGGTCAACCACATTCACCCCGGCCTCGGCGACGGCCAGGTGGGCGAACACCGGCGCCACCCAAGCGTATTGATCGTCGCTGGCGTAGCGTACGCGAAAGGTTGAGCCGAGCACGGCGTAACTGCGCTCGTGCACCGGCGACAGTAGCGGCACGGGCTCGTCAACGGAGATTGACGGCAGCGCAGGCGGAAACGGATCGCCTGACACGGCCGCCGGACGGCCGGCGCCGGCGATCAGACCATGGGCGCGGCAGTCCGCAACGGCCTCGCGCACATGGCGCCGCGCAGTCTCCAGCGTCACCTTGAAGGTTTGCGCCAGCGACCGCGCGATTTCGTCCGGCGCCGAACCGTCCCCGACCTGCAGCCAGATGAACGTTGCCGTCATGTTGAGGGCGAATAGTTCCCCCGTGCCGGCGCAGAAGGCCACGGCTTCATCGTCGATGACGAACAGTTCAACGTCCTCGGCAAACCGATCCCGTTGCCTTGGTGGGGCGGTCATGTGCGGTGCGTCTGCCGCAGCGTGGAAATTCGCGCAAACGCCCGCCACCGGTACTCCCGCGCCAACTCGGCGGTCCGTCGCAGCCGGTACAGGTTGAGCGTCAGCGGGTTTGCACACCGCCCGTACAGGTACTCGATGCGGCAGCGCCGCAGCGGCTGTGTCGCCGCCGCCCACAGCCCGAGCGCCCCGGTGAGCAACGGTTCATCGAGCTGGAACAGGCAGCGTTTGAGGTGTCGGCGATCGCGCCCGGTCGCCGCCTCGATCGCCGGCATCGGCACACCAAGCAGGCGATGCGCCATATACCGATAGGCCGACCACGCTCGGCCATAGCCGCTGCGTCGAAACACCTCGTCCAGGCGCGGCCAATCGATCTCAGCGGCGTAGCGGCCGACCAACCGCGCCACGTCGTCCAGTTCGCGCAAGGGGACTTTCCCGAGGGCAAAGCCGCGATCCTGGACCTGCGCATGGAACGCATTGTGCAGCAGGCGATTCGTCGGCGCCGGTATGTGCACGGTGGTCCCGGCACAGACAACGGAGACGGCTTCAGCGATCGCACGCGAATTGGGCAACAGATCGCGCTGCTCGCCGACATCGCGATGGATCTCGACCGCCGCCAAGTCGCCTCCGCGGCCGAGCCCTTCAAGCGCGCCAGCGTCGTTTCAATTGACGGTTTCGGTGATTTCGCGAGCACCGCCTGGGGCGTCGGCGAAGACGGGCGTCATCGGCATTGAAGGGCGTGTCTACTTCCCGCACTCGCTGGGCATCTTCTATCAGGCGATGACCCAATACCTCGGATTTCACACCTACGGCGACGAGTACAAGGTCATGGGTCTGGCCGCCTACGGCGCGCCACTCCACATCGACGCCATGAGACAGATCGTGCGCCTACGCCGCGATGGAGGTTTTCGACTGGACCTGCGGTTCTTCCGCCACCACCGCGAGCATGTCGCCTACGAATGGCGCGACGGCGCGCCGGACGTGGGCCAGCTGTACACGCCGGCGCTCGAGGCTCTGCTCGGACCCGCGCGGCGACCGGACGGCGAACTCACCGAACACCATCGCAACATCGCGCGCTCCACTCAGGAGCGATTCGAGGAGGCCGTGTTCCACATTCTGGACACCATCCATTCCCGCCACGGTATCGACGCGTTGGCGCTCGCCGGCGGCTGTGCCTTCAACTCGGTCGCTAATGGTCGAATCCGCACCAACACGCCGTACCGTCGCGTGTTCGTACAGCCGGCGGCCGGCGACGCGGGTGGCGCGATCGGCGCCGCGTTCGCGCTGTGGCAAGAGCTTTCCAGCGAGGGCCGAACCTTCGTGCTCGACCGCGCCGACTGGGGTCCGGGCTACGACGCTGCTGCGATCGCCGCAGCGCTGAACGGGCACGCCGATGAGCTGTCGGCCGCCGCATGTACGACGCGGGTCTACGACGATGAAGACGCGTTGTGCCGGCACGTGGCCGCGACCATCGCCGACGGTGGCGTGGTCGGCTGGTTCCAGGGCCGCATGGAATGGGGACCGCGCGCCCTCGGTCACCGCTCGATCCTGTGCGATCCCAGGCGCGCAGACATTCGCGACGTGTTGAATGCCAAGATCAAGCGCCGCGAATCGTTCCGTCCGTTCGCGCCGTCGATCCTGCGTGAGGCCGTCACGGAGTGGTTCGAAGTCTATGACGACGTGCCGTTCATGCAGAAGGTCTACCCGGTGCGCATGGACCGGCGTGCGCTCATTCCCGCGGTCACCCATGTTGATGGGAGCGGACGCCTGCAGACCGTCCACAAGGCGGCGAGCGCACGCTATTACCGGTTAATCGAGGCGTTCGGCGAGCTAACCGACGTGCCGATGCTGCTGAACACGTCGTTCAACGAGAACGAGCCCGTGGTGTGCCGACCGGCCGAGGCGCTGAACTGCTTCCTGCGCACGCACATGGACATGTTGGTCATGGAGAATACGGTGATCGGGCGCGCAGACGCCGCCGCGACACGCTAGTGGAGGGATCGGAACGAAAGAGTCCGAATTGGGATTCCGTATTTTGCTGTGGTATGCGACCGGCAAGGCGCCGGTCCCGCTCGATCGTGTCGCCGAGATCGTGCGCCTGACGCAGCAACCGCCGCCGTTTGAGGCGACCCACTGGACGTTGCGCGCGATCGCCAGGGCGGCCGGTATTGCCGCCTCGACGGTGCAGGCGATCTGGAAGGCTCACGGTCTCAGCCCGCACCGCTGGCGCAACTTCAAGCTGTCGACCGACCCTGCCTTCGCCGAGAAACTCACCGATATCGTCGGCCTGTATGTCGACCCGCCGGCCCATGCGGTGGTGTTGTCGATCGATGAGAAGTCACAGATCCAGGCGCTCGACCGCCGGTCTGCCGATGAAGAAGGGACGCGCCGGCACCATGACTACAAACGGCACGGCACGACCACGCTGTTTGCGGCGCTCAACGTTCTGGACGGAACGGTGATCGGCCAGAACATGCAGCGCCACCGCCATCAGGAGTTCATCCGCTTCCTCAACCGCATCGAGCGCACGGTGCCGGCGGACAAGGCCATCCACGCGATCGTCGACAACTACGCGGCGCACAACAAGGACAAGGTCCGCGCCTGGCTCGCCCGCCATCCGCGCTGGACTTTCCACTTCACACCGACCTCCTGCTCGTGGCTCAATGCCGTCGAGGGCTTCTTCGCAAAACTCGCCCGGCGGCGGCTCAAGCACGGCGTCTTCCATTCCGTCGTCGATCTCCAGGCCGCAATCAACCGCTTCGTCCGCGAATACAATGCGGCCAACCCACAGCCATTCATATCGAAAGCCGACCCCGACGACATCATCGCAGCCCGAAACCGAGGGTTCCAAACGTTGGAATCAATCCACTAGACTCATTCCGCTGGCACGCGCGCCAGTTGCAGGACGTTGTCCGCGCGCCGGCGCGGCCCGAGGACTCGGTCGGCAGGGAATATCACACTGACCGCGGTGCCCCGTTCCAATTCGCTGGCAATCTCGACCGTCCCCCCGTGAAGCTCGGCGAGCGACTTGACGAGCGGCAACCCGAGCCCCGTGCCCTGGTACTTGCGCCCAAGCGATCCGTCGATCTGTGTGAAAGGCAGCTGCACACGCTCCAAGTTCTCTGCCGAGATGCCGATGCCGGTGTCGTTAACCGACAGGCGCAAGGCGCCGTCGGCGTCTGTACCCGCGCTGATCTCGACGCAGCCGCCGGGCTTGGTGAACTTGACCGCGTTCGAGAGCAGATTGATCAGCATCTGCTTGCACGCGCGCTGGTCGGCCCGCAGGGCGGGCGTCGATCGCGGCAACGCGACACGGAGCGCAATTCCCTTGTCCTTGGCGCGCTCGCGTATCAACCGCATCGCCGCATCAACGACATCGGCGAGATCGATGACTTGATTATGCAGTTGCATCTCCCCGGCCTCGATCTTGGCGATATCCAGAATATCGTTGATGACATCGAGCAGATGGCGCCCGCTGCTCAGGATGTCGCCGGCGTATTCGCGGCGCTTCATGTTGGTGAGGTGTTGCAGCACGTCGCCGGACATGACCTCGGAGAACCCGATGATGGCGTTCAGTGGCGTGCGCAGCTCATGGCTCATGTTGGCCAGGAACTCCGACTTGGCGCGATTGGCAGTGTCGGCCTCGATCTTCTGAGCTTCCAGCTCCGCTGTCCGATCCCGCACGCGCTGCTCCAAGTCCTTGTTCAACGATCGCAAGTCGGATTGCGAGGCGCGAAGCTGCTCGTTCGCGGCCTTGAGCTCGCCTTCCCACGCGATATCGCGAACCTGAAGCTCGTTGAATGCCGCAATCACCAAGCCCAGCTCATCGCGCCGGTCGACATCGACGATAGCGCGCTCGCCGGTGGCAGATGGTTGTTCGATGGCCCGCAGCAGCAGCGGGCGACCGATGATGAAGCGGAAACCGATCGTAAAGGTCGCAATCGCCAGAACAAGCGCCCCACCGATGATGGACAGCCAGATGATGATCTGGAGCCGGCTCGGCTCGCTGATTTCGGCATCGCTGAATCGAAGGATCAGTAGGTACTCGTCGCCGACCGACAACGTCCGTGACAAACCATCGCCAATCCCGCTGCACCCCGTCGCCGGCGGCTGCGAGACCAGAACGGCGCCGGCGGCGTTGCGCAACTCGGCACAAATCAGCGCCCGGTCGGCCGCCATCGAACGGATCAAATCACGCGCACGTTCGGGCTCAGCAATCGGATCGTGGCGGGTCAGCGCCTCTGCGACGCGCCCGGCTTCGATGCCGAAACGCACCGCCGGCGCTGCATCGTCTTCATGGACCGGATGGTAGACCAGCAGCCCGATCCCCGGCATTGCCGGCAGCAGAAACAGCGGCGTCAATATCAGGAGGAAGCGGGCGAGCAGGCCGCCACGCCCGGCCGAATGCAGCAATCGCCTTGGCATCCCCCTTTGCCCCCGCACTCGCTTACGCCACGGGGCTAGCCCCTTGTGGCGCCATCCGATCCAGCTGAGCGTCCCGGCCCTACGCCGCCGCGCGAGTCATCCAGCGCCCGCACAAAGCATCGTGGCACTGACAGCACGACAGATTGCACGGGCGCGGGGACCCCAACCCCGGACATCGATCCTGGATAGCGCTTCATGCGATTTACTCGATAATGGCGATAATGAGGCAGTATCGCCCGTGGGCGATTAAAGATGTGCTAAATAACTAGTCCAAAAGTCAAGTATAAATCCTTTTTATAGGTAAAATTCTAGCCGAATACTTAGTCCCGCACCCAAACGCGGTCCGTGTACGCTACGCTGGGCCGGTTGGCCGCCGGCAACAATTTGCGGATGACTAGGCTCCGGACCCATAAGTCGCTTGAGCCGACGCGGCGCGGTGTGATTCACGCTCCCAAACTGCGGGAGTGTTGCGATGGACGATACGTTCTGGCTGAGCGAGGAACAGTTTGCGCGGCTCGTGCCGCATCTGTCGACGGATACGCGCGGCAAGCCGAGAGTCGACGACCGCCGCGTTATAAGCGGTATCATCCATGTGTTGAAGTCCGGCGGACGTTGGGTCGATGCGCCGTCCGTCTATGGCCCGCGCAAGACGCTCTACAATCGCTTCGTGCGGTGGGCGGCCAAAGGCGTGTGGACAGGGATATTCCACGCTCTGGCTTCGGCGGGTGGGCCGCCGGCGCAAGTGTTGATCGATTCCTCGGCGGTGAAGGCTCATCGCTGCGCCTCGGGCGGCAAAGGGGGGAGCACACGCAGGCCATTGGCCGCTCCCGCGGCGGGCGCACCACGAAGATCCATGCGCTGACCGATGGCCTCTGCCGCCCGTTCGCCTTCCTGCTGACCGGCGGCCAAGTGGCGGACTGCACAGCGGCCGCTGCTGGAGCGGATGCCGGCCACCTCGATCCTGACTGGCGACAAGGGCTATGACAGCGACGCCGTTCGCCGCAAGATCGAGAGCAGAGGCGTCGCTCCGAACATCCCGCCGAAGGCCAACCGCCGCTGGAAGCCGTGCTTCAGCCCGGCGCTCTATCGCGACCGCAACGCCATCGAGCGCATGTTCGGCCGGCTGAAAGACTTCCGCAGAATCGCAACCCGCTATGACCGCCTCGCCCAAAACTTCCTCGCCGCCGTCTGTCTCGCCGCTACCGTCAGCTAATGGTTATGAGTCCGGACCCTAGGAGCGCGGCCGCAGCAAGCTGGCGTGAACACTCAGGAATTCCTCGAACGCGTCGGCGAACGCATCACGGTGCGCTTCGCCCATAGCCAGCGACAGGCTCATAAAGCCACGCCGTGCGAGATAGAACCCCGCCTCGATCATGGCCAGATGAAACAGTTTGCGTGCCGCGGCGGCGGTCCGCGCCGTGTCGGCCGGCCGGCGAATGGCGCCGTCTTGAAAATGCACGACCAGGATCGAGCCCAAGCCGGTCACCTGTGCCGGCACACCAATCCTGCGCGCGGCGGCGTTCATCCGATCGCGCAGGACGTCGCCCGCGGCATTCAGCTCCGCGGCGGCTTCCGCTGTAAATACGTCGCTCAACCCCGCAACGCCGGCCGCCATGGTTAGCACGTTGTTGTTGAACGTGCCGGCGTGCCGCAAGGCGTTGGGCTGGCGCGGGTCAAAGCGCTCCATGAGATCGGCCCGTCCGCCAAACGCGCCGAAGCTCAGGCCGCCCCCCAAGTACTTCCCGTAGGTCGCCAGATCGGGCAAGAAGTTGAACGTCGACTGCAGGCCGCCCGCGCCCAGCCGCGACGTCATCACCTCGTCGAAGATCAGCAAAATCCCGCAGCGATCGGCGCCGGCCCGCAACTCGCGCATGAACTCCATTTCGCCGGGAATGCCGCCGGCGTTGCCCATCATCGGCTCGACGATGATCGCGGCCAGATTTCGCGCGTGCTGATCAATCAACTCGCGCGCCTGCTCGGCATCATTGTAAGTCCCCAGCAGGACCGGAAACGGCGCGTTGGTCGCTTCTCCACCGGGTCCGAAATTCAATAGTCCGCCGTGATAGCCACCGCTGAACACCAGAACGTGGCTGCGCTTTGTAACCGCGCGCGCCAGGCTGACGGGCATCAGGTTCGCCTCGGTGCCGGAATTGCAGAACCTCACGGATTGGCAGGAAGGGAACCGCTGCCCGAACAGCTCCGCGAGCCGCACCTCATGCGCGTTAGCAGCCCGTTGAAAAAGTCGCGGCCATCTGACTCTGTGACGAGGGCATGGTTCGAGTCGGGAACTTCGTCATGGCGTTGGGACGACAAGGGGATCGACAGGTGGACTTGATGGTCAGTTGGGCAGAGATGCCTCGCTCGCCCGGCCACGTGTTTTACGACCAGCTGGCTGGTCGATGCCGGTTTCGATGCGTTCGCCGAGGACCTGTGTGAGCCCTATTACGCGCCAGGGATCGGACGTCCGGGAATCCCACCGGGGCGTTACTTCCGGATGCACCTGGTCGGCTACTTCGAAGGCCTCGACAGTGAGCGGGCGTTGGAGTGGCGGTGCGCCGACAGCTTGTCGCTGCGTGAGTTCTTGCGCCTGGAGGCGCGCGCACGTGTGCCTGACCACTCGTCGTTGAGCACGATCCGCAGCCGCACGCGGTGCATGAGGCAGTGTTCGCCTGGGTGCTGGACGTTCTTGGCGAGCACGGCCTGGTCGAGGGCGAGCGGATTGGGGTCGATGCTTCGACCATGGAGGCGAACGCGGCGCTGCGCTCGATCGTGCGCCGCGACAGCGGCGAAAGCTATCGCCAGATGCTGCAGCGCATGGCCGCCGACAGCGGGATCGAGACCGCGGCGAATGACTTGGCGCAGATGGATCGGCGGCGCAAGGGCAAGAAACTCTCCAATGCGGACTGGGTCTCGACGCGGAGGCCAAAATCGCCAGGATGAAGGACGGCACGACGCATCTGGCCTACAAGCCCGAACACGCGGTCGACCTCGACACCGGGGCGGTGATCGCGGCCGAGCTGTATCCGGCCGATCAGGGCGACACGACCACCCTGCCGACAACGTTGACGTCAGCCGAGGCCAAGCTGGCGGCTGTGGGCGCAGCGCCGACGGCCGACGAACCGGCGGAGCTGGTGACCGACAAAGGCTACTTCGGCCGCGAGGTGCTGAAGTCCCTTGCCGACGGCGCCTGGACGACCCGCATCGCCGAACCGAAGGGCAAGGGGCTCTCCGCGCTGGCACGGCGACGACGCCGCTCGGCGGGCCGTTTACAACAACCGCAACCGATTGCTGTCGGGCGTGGCGAAGGCCGCGTTCAAACTCCGCGCCGAAGTGGTCGAGCGGGGCTTCGCCCAGGTCCTCGATCGCGGCGGCATGCGCCGCACTTGGCTGCGCGGGCGCGAGAACGTCGGCAAGCGCTATCTGATCCACGTCGCCGGACACAGCCTGGGCGTCCTATTGCGCCAGTTGATCGGCGCCGGGACCCCGCGAGAGGCTGCGGCCAAGGGCTTGGCGGTCCTGCTGCTTGTCTTGCGACAGGAACAATCGCTGATCATTATCCTCGCCCTCAATAACCCCCCGGCGCCGGGTCTCGCCGCCGCCATTGTTATCACGCCCGGTGCTTCATCAACTCAGTCTTCTTCAACGGGCTGTTAGGGCCACCTAAGACGATTCCGCTGTCCGGTGCCGCGCTTACCGCCGCCTTGATCACCGGGTTCGAATGTCCATACAGCCCGGCCGTGAACTCACCGAGCAGATCGAGGTACGTGTGATCATCGACGTCGCGCACAAGGGCGCCTTCGCCACTGGCCAAGGTCACCGGGAAGGGATCGAAGTGCAGCACCGATCGCGTGTTGCCGCCAGGCATAACACGGCAGGCTTGTTCGTATCGCGCTAGGCTATTCGGATGCGCAGCCACGTAGCGGCGCTCCGCATCGGCGACCGCCTCCTCAATCGTCGCATTTCGGCGCGGTTCCATTGCGTCCCCTCGACCACTCGCGATCACTCGCTTGGGCGGACCCTACCGCTGCCGAAAAGCCTGTGGCAACCGGGACGGGCGCCAGCGCGGTGAATGGGTCGTAAGTCGCCGATGCATCTGTCAGAATTCGTTCATCATAACCGCACGAGGGACACGGATGGCACCGCGCAGCTGGCTATTGGACGAGCCGACACTCGACTACATCGTGCGAACGTCAGTGCGCGAACCCGACGTCTTGCGGCGGCTGCGGATAGAAACCCAAGAGGGCAACGAGATGGCGATCATGCAGATCGGCCCGGAGCAAGGCCAGTTCATGGCCCTACTCATCCAGTTGATTGGTGCCCGCAAATGCCTGGAGGTCGGCACTTTTACCGGCTACAGCGCGCTCGCCGTGGCACTGGCGCTGCCGGCGGACGGAAAGCTCATCGCCTGCGACATCAACGAGGAATGGACCGCGAGCGCCCGGCGGTACTGGGAAGAGGCCGGTGTCAGCGATAGGATCGAGTTACGCATCGCGCCCGCCACCGAAACGCTGGACGGCCTTATCGCCGACGGTCAGGCGGATAGTTTTGATTTCGCCTTTATCGACGCCGACAAAGAGTCCTACAGCGCTTATTACGAGCGTTGCCTAGCGCTGGTGCGTCACGGTGGCTTGATCGCGATCGACAACGTTTTCATGCAAGGAAGTGTGCTCGATCCCGAAAGTGACAGCCCGATGACGCAGGCTGTACGCGAATTGAACGAAGCGATACACGGTGATGAGCGCGTCGATCTGGCCATGCTTCCGGTTGGCGACGGCGTGACTTTGGCACGAAAACGCTGAGGCTCTTCACCGACTCACCGCGGATTCCCTTGGATTCACCCGGCGTTAACTAATTCTCGGCGATAATTTTACAACTTGGGGTGTAAATCGGCCTTCCGCGCCGAGGGGAGCTAAATATGCGTACCTTCCTACTTGCGGCAGCCATCGGATCGAGCATCGCGCTGACCGTTGCGGGTGTGGCCTCCGCGCAGAATACGCGCGCGTGCACACAACGCGACGCCGCCCTCAATCATTTGTCGCAGAAATACTCGGAGTCGCCCATTGCTATCGGCCTGACCAGCAATGGCGGCGTGATCGAAGTGCTGACAGCGCCGTCGGGTAAGACGTGGACCATCGTGATCACGATGCCAAGCGGCCTGACCTGCATGATCGCCTCAGGCGAGGAGTGGGAAGCGATCGACCAGATCACCGGCGGACCGGCCACATAGCCGGCACGCAGCGCTCAAGCTGTCAAGGGCCGGTGCCGAACACCGGGTGAACTACACGGTCTCCGACCGCGATACCTAGCCGCGCCGCGGTTCCCCCGTTCAATTCCAATACCGCCAGCACCGGCTCGGGCCACGAGATGGTCTGCAGCGACTGCGGCACGGTCCGCTCCGCGATATGCGAGATGCGCCCCGCTGCGTCGATGAACAGCATATCAAGCGGCAGGAACGTGTTTTTCATCCACATCGATGCCGCCCGCTCGCGCGCCTGCACGAATAACATGCCATGATCCGGCGGCAGCTGCTGCCGGAACATCAGCCCTTGCTGTTGTTGCTCCGGTGTCAGCGCCAGTTCGACATCGAAGTCGTGCGTCGCCGACTGTGTCTCGATGGCCAGTCGTGAGCGCTCGTACGCCGGTATCGGTCCTTGCGCCACCGTAACCGACAGTGTCGCCAAAACGGCCGCAAAGCCGATCCAGGCAATCCAACGCATCACACCCACAATTTAGCTCAATCGGGGCATTCATTCCAGCGCGCTGGTTTGACAGGCGGCGGGCGCGCGCCTCATATTCGCTCACCCACTGAGGGGGAGCCGCGGGTGCGGCTGAGAGGTCCGCAAGGACGACCCCTCGAACCTGATCCGGATCACGCCGGCGTAGGAATCAGTGAGGTGATGTCCATTCCAGACAGGCTCCCAGACGACGCGGCGACCGTCGATCGCGCATCGACTTCGCCCGGTATCCGTTTGACGGGGGCGGATTTCGCGTTCGGCGATCGCGCGGTGTTTGCCAATCTCGCACTCTTGCTGCGCGGCGGCGCCTGGACCTGCGTCTTGGGGCCGTCGGGCGTCGGAAAGACAACTCTCTTGCGTCTGATCGCAGGGATCGAGTTGCCGTCTTCCGGCACGCGGCTGGCCGCGACCGACGGCCGACCGCTGACCGGCCGTATTGCCTATATGGCGCAACAGGATCTGTTGTTGCCGTGGCTGACAGTCCTCCAAAACGTCTGTCTGGGGGCGCGTCTACGTCACCGGGCGCCGGACCACGGCCAGGCCCGGAGGCTGCTCGATCGGGTCGGCCTGGGCGGCAGATCAGAGGCCCTGCCGGCGCGCCTGTCCGGCGGCGAGCGCCAACGCGTGGCCCTGGCACGCACCCTGATGGAGGATCGGCCATTCGTCCTGATGGACGAGCCATTCTCGGCCCTCGACGCGATCACGCGGGCACGGCTCCAGGATATGGCGGCCGAGTTGCTGGGCGGGCGCACGGTCTTGCTCATCACGCATGACCCGTTTGAAGCGCTGCGGCTGGGCGACGACATTTTCGTTATGGCTGGCCGCCCCGCCCGGCTGGAAGCCGCGCCGGCGCTGCCGGGCGATGCGCCGCGCCGCGCAAACGACCCATCCGCGGCGGCACTGCACGGCCAACTTCTGCAGCGCTTGCGCGCGGCGGCGGAGCACGCCTGACATGGCGCTTGCGCGCGCGTCCATCGTCTTTGCGGGACTGCTGGCGGCTTGGCAGTTGCTGGTCTGGTTGACGGGCGTCGAGCCGTACATCCTGCCCGGGCCGCTGCGTGTCCTCGCGGCATTGGTCGCACAGTCCCATGTCCTGGCCGGGCACGCGGCCGTCACGATCGCGGAGATGCTTGCGGGCCTGGCCGCCGGGACGCTGTTGGGGAGCACAAGCGCGCTCGCCATGGCCTATTTCCGCCCGGCGAGGCAGTGGATCCTGCCTGTGCTGGTGATCAGCCAAGCGGTGCCCGTGTTCGCCCTGGCCCCGGTGTTGGTGCTCTGGTTCGGCTATGGCATGGCGCCCAAGGTGGCGATGGCGACGTTGATCATCTATTTCCCGGTTACCGCGGCGTTCTACGACGGACTGCGGCGCACCGAGCCGGGCTGGCTCGACCTGTCCCGCACCATGAACGCATCGGCCTGGGCGATGCTGCGCCACATCCGCCTGCCCGCTGCCCTGCCCGCCTGCGCGTCCGGCCTGCGCATCGCCGCGGCCGTGGCGCCGATCGGCGCCATCGTCGGCGAGTGGGTCGGCGCGTCGTCCGGGCTGGGCTACTACATGCTGCACGCCAACGCGCGGCTGCAGGCCGACGCCATGTTCGCCGCCCTGCTGGTGCTGGCCTTCGCGGCGCTCGCGCTCTATTTCACGCTTGATTGGAGCCTGCGGCGGGCGCTGCCATGGCAATCTGATACCGACCCATTCGGGAGCACACGACCATGAGACGCATAGCCATGCTTCTGTTCATGCTGGCCGCGTTCGCCGCGCCGCCGGTGGCGGCGGCCGACAAGCTGACGGTGCTGCTCGACTGGTTCGTCAATCCCGACCACGCGCCGCTGTTCGTGGCGCAGGCGCGCGGCTACTTCGCCGAGGCCGGCTTGGAGGTTGAATTCATTGCGCCGGCCGATCCCAACGACCCGCCCAAGCTGGTGGCCGCCGCCCAGGCCGACATCGCCATCACCTATCAGCCGCAGCTGCACCTGCTGGTCGCCGCCGGGCTGCCGTTGACCCGCATCGCCACGCTGGTGGCGACGCCCCTCAACTCGCTGGTGGTCATGGCCGATGGCCCCGTGCAATCCATCGCCGATTTGAAAGGCCGCAAGATCGGCTATTCGGTCGGCGGCTTCGAGGATGCGTTGCTCGGTGCCATGCTCGAGCGCCACGGCCTCAGCCTCGACGACGTCGAACTCGTCAACGTCAACTTCTCGCTGTCGCCGTCGCTGCTCGCCGGCCACGTCGACGCGGTCATCGGCGCTTTTCGCAATTTCGAGCTCAACCAAATGGACATTCTCGGCCGGAAGGGCCGGGCATTCTATCTGGAGGAGGAAGGCGTGCCCGCCTATGACGAGCTGATCCTGGTGGTCAACACGGCAAACCGAAACGCCCTGCGTCTACGCAAGTTCGTCACCGCCGTGGAGCGCGGCGTTCAATATCTCGTCAACCGGCCGCAGGAGAGCTGGGAGCTGTTCATCGCCGATCATCCCGATCTCGACGACGAGCTCAACCGCCGCGCCTGGCGCGACACCTTGCCGCGCTTTGCCTTGCGCCCCGCCGCGCTCGACCGCGGCCGCTACGCCCGCTTCGCCGAGTTCCTCGCCGCCCGCGGCCTCATCCCCGAGGCGCTGCCCGTCGACCGCTACGCCGTGGAGTTGCCGTAGCTACTCGGCCGCCGCCGGTTCGGGCTCGCGGGCGGCCTCTTCGGTAGTCTCCTCGGACTGCAGTTGGCGCAGCCACATGGCAGCGTAACGGCCGTCGCGGGCGAGCAGTTCCGCGTGGCTGCCGCGCTCGGCGATCCGGCCGTCGTCGAGGACAATGATCTCGTCGGCGTCGACGACCGTCGACAGGCGGTGGGCGATAACGAGCGTGGTTCGGTTGGCCGAAACCTGCTTCAGCGAGCGCTGAATCCCCTTCTCCGTGCGCGTGTCGAGCGACGACGTGGCCTCGTCGAACAGCAGCACCTTCGGCTGCTTGAGGATGGTGCGGGCGATGGCGACGCGTTGCTTCTCGCCGCCGGAAAGCTTCAGTCCTCGCTCGCCGACCACGGTGTCGTAGCCGTCCGGCAGGGTGCGCACGAAGTCGCTGATCTGAGCCAGACGCGCGGCTTCGTCGACTTCCTCGCGCGAGGCGTCGGGTCGGCCGAAATTGATGTTGTAGAAGATCGAGTCGTTGAACAGCACCGTGTCCTGCGGCACGACGCCGATGGCGGCGCGCAACGATGTCTGGGTGACGTCGCGCACGTCCTGGCCGTCGATCGAGACTCTGCCCTCGTCGACGTCGTAGAAGCGGAAAAGCAGCCGGCTGATGGTCGACTTGCCGGCGCCGGTGGCGCCGACGATGGCGACGCGTTGGCCCGCGGGCACCTCGAAGCTTACGCCCTTGAGGATCGGACGACGCGGGTCGTAGCCGAAATGCACATTGTCGAAGCGCACCGACCCTTGCGTCACGACCAGTGGCGGCGCACCGGGCTTGTCGGCGACCTCCTGCGGCACGCCCAAAAGCGAAAACATGGACTCGGTGTCGATCAGCGACTGCTTGATCTCGCGATAGACGAAGCCGAGCATGTTGAGCGGAATCGCCAGCTGAATCAGGTAGGCGTTGACGGCAACGAAATCGCCCACCGTCATCGTCCCCGCCGACACGCCGAAGCCCGCCATGGTCATCATCACCGTCAGGCCGGCGGCGACCACCAGGCTCTGACCGATGTTCAGGAGCGATAGTGACGTCTTCGAGCGGATCGCGGCGTGCTCATAACTGCTCAGAGAACGGTCGTAGCGCCTGGCCTCGTGCTCCTCGTTGCCGAAATACTTGACCGTTTCATAGTTCAGCAGGCTGTCGACCGCCTTGGTCGTCGCCTCGCTGTCGCTGCGGTTCATTTCGCGTCGAAACTTCAACCGCCATTCGGTGACCATAGTGGTAAAGCCGACATATCCGACGATAGTACCGACGATCACCAGGCTGTACCAACCGCTGTACAGCGCCCACATGATGCCGATCACCAGCGTCAACTCGACCAGTGTCGGCAGGATGTTGAACAGCATGAAACGCAGCAAAAAGTCGATGGCCGCAATGCCGCGCTCGATCGCCCGGCTGAGCCCGCCGGTCTGGCGGTCCATGTGAAAGCGCAGCGACAGCGCGTGCAGGTGTCGGAACGCCTTCAGCGCCACCGTGCGCATGGCCCGCTGCGCCACCTTGGCGAACACATAGTCGCGCAGCTCGGCAAACGATTGCTGTGCCACGCGCAGGGCGCCGTAGCCGATGATCAGCCCCACCGGCACGACGACGAGCAGTGGTAGGTTGCCGGCGATCGCCTCCCCGGCCGAGCCCTGGCCGGTCAAAGCATCGACCGCCACCTTGTAGACCAGCGGCACATACACCGTTGCGATCTTGGCGGCGACCAGCAGCATCAGCGCAAGGAGCACCCGCGCCCGCATTTCCAGCTGGCCGGGTGGCCACAAATACGGCACCAGCGACCGCACGGCCCGCATCTCTCGCTGCAGGCCAGGCGCATCCGCGGCGTCCTGTTCGTAGTGCTGGTGCCGTCCCCTGCGTGGCATCAGAGTCCTCCTGCCGATAATCTGGGCTATCGTGGCGGAGTTTCAAAGCCATTCCCGTTTGAAAGTCGCCATCGGCCCATCATATTATGGGCGCCGCCGACCAGCCCCGAGATCCGTCATGCCGTACAAGACCATATTGGTGCACCTGGCCAACGATCCCGATCATATGGAGCGGCTGGACTGCGCCGTTGGCCTCGCTGACCGCTTTGGCGCGCATCTGACAGCCATCTATGTGGCCACACCCATCGGCATGCCGGCCCAGGTGACCGGCCGCGGGGCCTCGCTCGGCTATCTCGCTGCGGCGACCGAGACGGCGCGCGAACGCGCCGTCGAAGTCGAGGCCGAGTGCCGCGAGCGCTGTCGTGCGCTGGGTGTGTCGGTCGAATGGCGGATCGACCAGGGCGAGCACACCGACGTGACCGGTCGCCATGCCCACTTCGCCGATCTGACGATCGTCAGCCAGCATCCGCATGATCTGGCGCATCGCGTCGGCACCCATCATTTCCCCGACGACGTGGCGCTGACCGCGGGCGGCCCGGTGCTGATGCTGCCGCGAAAGCACAGCGGGCCGGTGGTGGCCACGCGACCGTTGGTGGCGTGGAAAAGCACAGCTCAAGCCCTGCGCGCGGTGCGCGAGGCGCTGCCGTTCCTGCAGGCCGCCGAGAAGACGATGCTGCTGACCGTTGGAGGCAAAGAGGGCGAACTCCCCGGCACCGAGATCTCTAGCATGCTCGACCGCCACGGGGTGCGGATCGAGATCCACAACGATGACCGCGACGACCGCCACGCCGGCGACGTGATCTTGGCGGAAGCCCAGAAACTGGGCTGTGACTTGGTGGTGATGGGTGCGTACGGCCACTCGCGGCTGCGCGAACTCGTGCTCGGCGGCGCCACCCGCGAGGTCTTCAATCACGCGGAACTGCCGCTACTGGTGGCGCACTGAATCGATAATATCCTGGTAGACCCGTTCAAGGGCCGCCCCCACCCGATCCCAGTTGTAGCGCGCCGCCGCACTCTTGCGCGCCGCTTCGGACATGCGTGCCAGTGCGGCGCGGTCCGATACCATCTCTACCAGTACCTGGCCGAGCCGAGCCCCATCACGGGGCACCACACGACCGGCGCCGTCAGCTTCGATCTCGCGCCAGATATTGACCCTGTTGGAGACCACCACCGGCACCCCTGCCGCTATCGCCTCGACGACGGCCAGGCCGAAGTTCTCGTTGTACGATGGCAGCACAAACAGCTCGGCAGCGGCAAACGCCGCCGGTCTGTCGTCCCCCTGGAGCATACCAGTGAGCGTCACCCGGTCCGCGACGCCAGCACCGGCCGCCCACTCGCGGACTTTCCCGCCCATGCCGTCATCGGGTCCGGCGAGCACCAGGTGCAGGTCATGACCGGCGGCCAGGGCGTGCGCGAAGGCCGGCACCAGCAAGTCGAGGCCCTTTTTTTCGTGAAGTCGGCCTAGAAACAGCTCAACGCGCCGCGTACCCAGCTCAGGATGCCGTTGCAGCAGCGCGTCGGACGAGGGCAGTTTCGCAAACGCGTCCATATCGACCCCCAGCGGAACGATCACACCCGGCGCGGCTTGTGCAAAAGGCTCGGCGAGGCGCATTTCCTCGGCGCTGGTGTAGTGAATTGCCGCCGCACGGTGCAGCACGCGGTTTTGGAACAGCGTCTCGGCCACCGCCTTGCGCCAGCGGTGGCGGCGGTGAATATACGGATCGAGCGTGCCGTGCGGACGCACGATGTAAGGCATGCCGGCCCGCCAGCAGGCCCACGCCGCCGCCCAGGCGTGAAATAGATACAGCGAATGGATGTGCACGATGTCGTAGCGGCCGACATTCCGTCGAAGCTGCCGCGACAGCGGCAACGACAGGCCCATTCCGCCGGATCGAAGCCGCCGAAAGGCGCGAACGTGAACACCGTCGACATCGAGGTCTGCCGGCAGTCGTTGCGGCACCGGGATCAGAGCCTTGGCGCGCGGGTGCGCGAACGCGTAGATGCTTACCTTCGATCCCAACCGCGCCAGCGAGCGCCCCATCGCCAGACACGCCTGTGATGGCCCGCCCGACCTGCGGTCCAGATTATCGATGACGTGAAGGATCTTTAGAGCCAAGAGCCGCGCAATAGTACGGGAAACGATATCAACAAGCACCGGCAACAACGGCATGTCAGAATGTCGCGGCTCCAGATAGTTGCCGACGACTTCCGGCCCCAAAGTTGAACCGGGTTCTTATACTTCATATCCAAGCTACCGCACGATGCCGCCGCACGTTACTCACAATATACGAACATCCTCTATCGGCACGTCCAAATCCTCTGGCACACGCGCCTTCGCTGGACGGCGTCCCCATCATGCGTGGCGGCTGCTTGGCACGAAGCTGCCTGTGCTCCATGCTAGGGTCCGGACTCATAACCATTAGCTGACGGTAGCGGCGAGACAGACGGCGGCGAGGAAGTTTTGGGCGAGGCGGTCATAGCGGGTTGCGATTCTGCGGAAGTCTTTCAGCCGGCCGAACATGCGCTCGATGGCGTTGCGGTCGCGATAGAGCGCCGGGCTGAAGCACGGCTTCCAGCGGCGGTTGGCCTTCGGCGGGATGTTCGGAGCGACGCCTCTGCTCTCGATCTTGCGGCGAACGGCGTCGCTGTCATAGCCCTTGTCGCCAGTCAGGATCGAGGTGGCCGGCATCCGCTCCAGCAGCGGCCGCTGTGCAGTCCGCCACTTGGCCGCCGGTCAGCAGGAAGGCGAACGGGCGGCAGAGGCCATCGGTCAGCGCATGGATCTTCGTGGTGCGCCCGCCGCGGGAGCGGCCAATGGCCTGCGTGTGCTCCCCCCTTTGCCGCCCGAGGCGCAGCGATGAGCCTTCACCGCCGAGGAATCGATCAACACTTGCGCCGGCGGCCCACCCGCCGAAGCCAGAGCGTGGAATATCCCTGTCCACACGCCTTTGGCCGCCCACCGCACGAAGCGATTGTAGAGCGTCTTGCGCGGGCCATAGACGGACGGCGCATCGACCCAACGTCCGCCGGACTTCAACACATGGATGATACCGCTTATAGCGCGGCGGTCGTCGACTCTCGGCTTGCCGCGCGTATCCGTCGACAGATGCGGCACGAGCCGCGCAAACTGTTCCTCGCTCAGCCAGAACGTATCGTCCATCGCAACACTCCCGCAGTTTGGGAGCGTGAATCACATCGCGCCGCGTCGGCTCAAGCGATTTATGGGTCCGGAGCCTAAATCAGATGGACTCCTACGGTCCCGAACGGCTTGTCCACAGCACAAAGCCATCATATTGAAACTCGGTGAGTCGAAACCTTTCTGTTTGCGGAGCCAAACCTAAATGAAAGAATCCGCCGAGCAAACGACACCGCCAGAATTGGATCAATCCCGCTACCATTATTCAGACTCCGAAGTCGGGTACGCACATGCATTTATTCTGCCTCAGCTATCCCATTTGCTTGGCAAAATCGCGCCGAGGACCAGTCCGATATTCGAGATCGGTTCCGGGAATGGATCTCTTGCAAATGCGCTCTCAGGGTTGGGCTACGTTGCGACCGGTGTGGAGCCCTCAACGCGAGGGGTATCGATCGCAAACCGAGCGTACCCCCACCTCAAGATTTCTGTCGGCTCGGGCTATGACGACCTTGCTGCCAGTAACGGAACCTACCCTGTGGTCCTCAGCGTTGAGGTGATCGAGCATATCTACGCGCCGCGCTTGTTCGCTCGCCGATGTTACGACCTCGTGCAACCGGACGGGCACGGACACACTGTTTTCAGAGAGCGGGCGGGACTTGCGCCTCGCAGAGATCGACGATCTCATACTCGCGGCCGTTGCCCAGCAGCGCTATCCCGATGATGGCGCGGTGATGTTGTCGGGGGGGGGCGCGATTCGAAAGCCATCGTGTTCGCCCTGCACGGCATCAACGTTCGCCAGCGCACACTCACCTATGGCACGCCTGATTCGCTCGACGTACGCCGTGCGAGAAAATTGCCAAGGCGCTGCACCTGCCCCACACGTTCATTTCCCTGGCAAAATGGCGCTACGAGGACAATATCGACGAGGCGACTGACCTGGCGGGCGGGTGCACCGATCTCGGCGCGATGCACAATGTTCCGGGATTCGCTGCGTGCGGTGCCGTGGCCACCACTGGTTTTCTCGGCGATGCCTTGTCCGGCGCACACTACGGCGACTCGCCGACCGTCCCGCTCTCGCTCGCGCAGCACATTGTTCTGTGCAGTGACAAGCCGCCCGACGCGGATATCGCGTCATACTACCCGGAAGAGGTCGCCGAGATCCGAGATCACGTGCGCAGCCTGTTTCTCGACAACGCGGACATTCCGCCTCACCAACGGCTGATGCGCCTCGACCTGACGATCAGACAAGCGACATTCATCTCCACGATGTTCAGCATCTGCAACTGGTTCGTACCGCTCGTGGCGCCGTTTTTCAATCGACCATTGATGAGGGCATTTTGCATGTCTTCCTTCGAGGTGTTGCAGGGTCAGAAGCTCTACGACCAGTGGCTGGAGAAGAGGCGGCAGGACCTCGCCATCGCCGCCGATACTGGCTGGAGACACCAGCGGTTCCGCGTCGCCAATCAGTTGTGGCGCGCAAGATATCGACGAAGACCGGTTGGGAAAATCTCTTGGCTGGACGCCTACGACCGATCGCAATCTTGGATTGCGAGCGAGCTTGAGAGTATCTCCGGCGAGTTGGGCGCCATCAGCAGAACGTCATACGAGTTTATGAAGGAGCATCGACCTGAGATCCGGCCGGCGTTGACGCAATCTATTGCGCTGGCTCGATCTTTCCGGACCTAACTACGGTCAGCTTCGACCGGAGCGGAAAAGCAGCAGTGCAGGCGTCATGACCGAGCGACATGGTCCCGCCCATCGAATACGTCGCGAGAGTCGTGCATGAAGCATTTGCTCTTTTCGTTCGGCGGCACGGCGGCCGTTCAGCTTCTCAACATCGCAACCAGCATTCTTGCAGCCCGATTGCTGCTGCCGGAAGGCCGCGGCGAAATGGCGGTGATCATGCTGTGGCCAGCCGTGATCGGAACGCTGGGGCTGTTCAGCCTCGACCAGGCTGTAATGTACCACACTGCCCGGCGCCCAGCCGACACGGGCGCCACATTGTCTCTTGGACTTATGATCGCTGCACCACTGGCGGCGATCAGCTGGACGCCTCCATTTACCTCGTGAATTTTGCCTCGTTGTGATTCTCTACGGCGGTTCGGTTTGAGGAGGTATTGATGAGGCAGGCTGGTCTGTTCGGCTTACCGGATCATCTTCGAAAGCTTTCGGCGACGGGTGATCCGTTGGAGGTGCTGGCAAAGGTCGTCGACTTCGAGATTTTCCGCGCGCCGCTTGAGGCGGCGCTGGGCTATTCGGACGGATCGAAAGGTGGCCGCCCGGCCTACGATGCGGTGGCGATGCTCAAGGTTCTGATCCTGGCCGCGCGGCACACGGTGAGTGACGAGCGGATGGAGTTTCTGATCCGCGATCGCTTGAGCTGGCTTCGCTTCCTAGGCTTCGATCTCGGAGCGCCGACGCCGGACCGCAACACCATATGGACCTTTCGCGAGCGTCTGGTCCGGGCCGGGGCGATGGATAAGCTGTTTGCCGCCTTCGATGGCGAATTGCGCCGGTGCGGCTATCTGGCGATGGGCGGGCAGATCGTCGATGCGACGTTGGTATCGGCGCCCAAGCAGCGCCACAGCGATGACGAGAAGCGGGCGATCAAGGCGGGCAAGAGCGCGTCCGAGGTCTGGCCCGATCAGCCAGCCAAGGCGGCGCAGAAGGACACGGATGCGCGGTGGACGGTGAAGACCGGGCGGCGCCAGAACCCCGCCGGGTCGCAACGGCGCATGCCCGACATCGCGATCCCGGTGTTCGGCTACAAGAATCATGTCGTCATCGATCGGGCCTACGGCTTCATCCGCAGCTCGGCTGTGACCGATGCCGCCCGCCATGACGGCAAGATGTTGCGTCAGCTCGTCACCGGCGACAATCTGGCCGCCGGCGTGTGGGCTGACAGCGCCTATCGCTCGAAGGCCAACGAGGCGTGGCTGGCCGGCAAGGGTCGGGTCTCCCACATCCACCGCAAGAAGCCGCCGGGCCGGGCCATGCCCAAGGCGACCGCCCAGGCCAATGCCCGCAAGTCAGCGGTCCGTGCGCATGTGGAGCACGTCTTCGCCCAGCAGAAGGATCGCATGGGCCTTTTCATCCGTACCATCGGGCTCAAGCGGGCGGAGGCCAAGATCGGCCTCGCCAACCTGGCTTACAATTTCCAGCGTCTGATCTTCCATGAGCGCAGGGCCGCCATGGTATGAGTCCGCCTGAATAGCGCCAAAACCCTCCGCCGAGAACGAAACGGCGGATGGTTGCGGACGTCAACACCGCCGATCTCAGCGAAAGTCGGACAGCACACCAAAATCTTCGTCAAATCCCCCGGTTGTTGGAGGTCTCCAGCTTGACGGTCGGCATCGCCATCGTGCCATGGGCGTACGCGGACTACGCGCCGCACGTGTCCACTGTTGTCGTTCGCTATATGTCGATCATGATCCCTGCAATGTTCGTCGGTGCGCTTCTGAACGCCGTGCTTCAAGGCCACCTGCAGTTCCTGGAATGGAACGCGCTTCGCGTCGGGCAACCACTGTTGTACTTGAGCTTGATTTCGTTGTGGGCTGGGTTCGCCGACATTGACCCAACCGTCTTCGTGTATTCCGGCTTGACCGCCGGCCTCATCCTCCTGCCGATCACTATGTTGACGGTGCGCAGGCGCCTGGACCTCAAACTGCGCCGTCCGCGCGCGGGCGAATTTCGACCGTTGGCGAGATACAGCCTGTCGGTCCATGCGGCCGCGTCGATCGGCGTGTTGAATGGCCGTCTCGACCAGATGCTCATCGCCACTTTGCTATCGCCCTCGGACTTGGGACTGCTCGTGGTGGCGATCGGACTCGGCGGAGCACCGATCATGTTGAGCTCCACGATCGGTAGCCTCGCCTATCCGAAAATCGCGGCGCAAGCGACGGTCGAGGCGCGGTCAAGCGTTTTGGGCCGATACTTGCGCCTGTCGTTCGCGATAAGCGCCTTAGCCGGCATTTCCATCGCCCTGGTTGCGCCGCTGCTAATCCGCCTTCTTTTCGGGCCGCCTTTCGCCCCGGCAGCAACCGTGGCGACGCTACTCGCGCTTGCCAGCATCACCGCGGCCACACGCGGGATGATCGCCACTGGCCTGAAGGCGAGCGGCGCCCCCGGTCTTGTCATAAGGATGGCAGGGGCGGCTTTGACGCTCAACGGCCTTTGCCTAGCGCTCCTGGTGCCGAGCTTCGGCCTTGTGGGCGCCGGCATCGCGCGACTTGTCGTCGAGTCGGCCGTTTGCATTTATGCCATTGCGCTCGCCGGCAATGTATTCAAAACCGACGCGGCCAGACTCTTTTGGCCAAGCCAAGCTGATTGGGCGCTGATCCGATCCGATGCAGCCAGGATAGCAAAGGGACGATTTAACATCGGCTGATTTGCACGCACGCGCCGCCGCGTATTCTCCCGTCACCCTTCATAGAGTCCCAAGCCAAGCGCCTTTTGCGCCAGCAGTGCCAACATCGCATCGCTCATCGGCATCGCGACGCCGGCGATCTGGCCCATTTCCAACACCACCTTCACGATCGTGTCGATCTCCATCGGCCGGTGTTTTTCGAGGTCTTGCAGCATCGAAGTCTTGAATGCCCCCAACGAGGCGCCGAGCTCGATGCGCTCGGCGATACTCATCCCCGACGGCAGGCCGAACGCGTCGCCGACACGGACGGCTTCTTCCATTGTTGCCGTCAAGAAGGCGCGCAGGCCAGGATTGGATGTCATCACATCGACCGTCGCACCGGTGAGCGCGCTGACCGGACCGAAGTTGAAGTTGCCGAGCAACTTAATCCAGTAGTCGGCGCGGATCTCGGAACTGATGTCGCAGCGAAAACCGGCTTGCCGCAGCGCGCCTGCCAGCGTTTCGGGCGCTGCGGGTGCCGTCCGGCTCGCCGACAATCAGGTGGTCGGCGGCGGCATGGCGTATGACGCCTGGCGCCGGAACCGACGCGGCTAGATGAATGACGCAGCCCACGATCCGGGTCATATCCACCGATGCGGCGAGTCGGCCATCGCGGTCGATACAGCCCGGCCGTGCATCACCGAACCGATGCGCGAAGCCGTCGAAGAACCACCATGGAATACCGTTCATGGCAGTGACAACCATCGTGTCTGCATCCAGGAGGGGCGACAGACGCGGCAACACCGCCGGCAGCGCCGGCGACTTGACCGCGACGATGACGGTGTCTTGAGGTCCAAACGTGTTCGGATCGTCACTCGCCGCGATCGGCACCGTTTCGCGCCTGCCCTCGGCCTCCAGCGTGAGCCCGCGGTCGCGCAAGGCGTCGAGGTGAGCCCCGCGGGCGATCAGGCTGACGTCGTAGCCCGCGCGGACCAGGCGCGCACCGATCAGCCCGCCGACGGAACCGGCGCCGACGATGCAGATCTTCATATTGCGCTTACCTCACCGCCGGCGACCGCCGGCCGGTATCATCCGCGTACGGCGCCGATGACAGCTGCGCACACGCGATCGACGTCGTGTGTCTCCAGATACGGGTGCAATGGCAGACTGACAATGCGGCGCGAGATCTCCTCCGCCACAGGCAGCGACTGCGAGGCGGAGAACAAATGCGCGTAGGCGGGCTGCCGGTGCAATGGATGCGGATAGTAGACCGAGGTCGGAATGCCGGCAGCGGTCAGCGCCTCGACCACCCGGTCGCGATCGTCCACCAGTATCGAATAAGTGGCCCAGGCGCTGCGCACCTCATCCGGCCGCGGCGGTATCGAGACGAAGCCGGCGAGCTGGTCATCGTAGCGCCGCGCCAATCGTTCGCGGGTGGCCAGCTCTTCATCGAATACAGTCAGCTTCGCCAGCAGCACCGCCGCCTGCAGAGTATCCAATCGGCCGTTCAAACCGGGGCGCAGGGCAAGCCTGAGATCCTCACCGACGCCGTGGGCGCGCAGCGACCGCCAGCGCGCCCCTCTCGCCGCATCGTCGGTGAACAACGCGCCACCATCGCCGAAGCAGCTTAGCGGTTTGGTCGGGAAGAAGCTGGTCGCCGTCACCGGCGCCAGCGACCCAACCGGCCTTCCGGCCTGGTGGGCGCCGAAGCTTTGCGCCGCGTCGGCAATAACGGTCATGCCGCGCTGGTCGGCGAACGAGGCGATCTGCGAATAGTTCGCCGGCCATCCGAACAGATCGACCGGAATGACCGCGCGTGGGCGAAGCCGGCCCTCGCGCACGACCCGCGACACTGTACGCTCCAGTGCCAACGGATCGATCATGAACTTGTTTTCTTCGATGTCGACGAATACCGGCGTCGCCCCAACCAGCAGAACCGCGCTTGCGGTCGCCATGTAGGTGAACGTCGGCACGAACACCGCATCGCCGGCGCCGACGCCATCGCCCATCAGTGCAATGACGAGCGCCACCGTGCCGCTGTCGACCGCGACGCAGTGGCGGACGCCCGCGCGGTCGGCGAGCGTCGCCTCAAGGTCGTCGATTTCCGGGCCGTTCACGAATGCGCCATGCTCGATAACCGCGGCGATTCGCGCATCGATCAATGGCTTCAAGCGCTCATATTGGGCCTTCAGCCCAACGACCGGTATTGTCGAAGCAGGGGCGTGGCCGTGAAGCGCAATGGTGTCGGCATCGGGCATCGTGTTATGCCTCTCGTGCAACGGGAAACGCACCCAGGTTCCGGTCAATCAGCAGCGCCAATTCCAGCGCCCGGCGACCATCGGCGCCGCCGACAATGGGCGACCGGCCCGAACGGATCGAATCGATGAACGCGCTCAGCTCCTCGGCCAGCCAGTCGCGGGCGAAGCCACCGGCCGGGTCGGCGTTCGCGTTCGTCGAGCCCGCCTCGGCGCGGGCCGGCGCATGCACGAAACGATGATTGACGAAATCGATCTCCAGCGTCGCCGCAGGTGAAGTGATGCGCAACCGCCGCTCGCGCCGATCGCTGACGCGGCTGGCGAACAATAGTGCCCTGCAGGTGCCGTCCAGATCGAGCGCGACCTCTGCGACATCGTCGAACCCGCTTCGCTTCCGCTCGCCGTAGCCCCCGCGCCAAGCCGGTGCGGCCGTTGTGATCTGGCCCAGCAAGTCCAGGTCATGGATCATGACGTCGAAGACGACGCTGCAGTCGATACCGCGGCCGGAAAACTCTCCCGCGCGCCGAAATGTGATTTCGCTGGGCGCCGGCACAAGAGAGGTCAGATCGAACTGCGAGAAGTAAAAGCGCTCCTGATGTCCGACCTGCAAGATGACGTCGGCGCCTGCGGCCAAGCCGATCAGTTCGTCAGCCTCGTCGAGCGTGCACGCAATCGGCTTTTCGACCAGGACATGGCGGCCGTGGGCCAGAAACCGGCTTGCAATCGCGTGATGCGTGGTCGCCGGGGTCGCGATGCTGACGGCGTCGACGCGCTCGATCATGGCTTGGTAGTCGGTCAACCCTGGTACCGAGAACTCGCAGCCAACCGCGGACGCGCGTTGCGGATCGGCATCGGCGACCGCGACCAGTTCGACGCCGGGCATCTGCGCATATTTCGCCGCATGAAAGCGGCCGAAGTACCCGGTGCCGACAACGCCGACACGGATGGGCGACAATGACCGGGTCAACTCAAACGCACCTTCGTGCTGCTTTCGCCAGGCTCACATTGTGGATTTGCCAGCGCCCGCCCCAACGCCGGAAATGCTATTTCTAAGCCCGCAGCCTGAGTGCTGCGGTGTCTTTATAGGAGTCTTTTTCCCGAATTTGTCTTTTGCGTCAATATAAAAGCACGGACCCGGCCAGCGGCGCCCTATACGCTGCGCCCGCCATCGACGGGCAGGCACACGCCGGTAAGAAATGCCGAGTCCTCGCAAACCAGGAAAACAGCAGCCGATCCGATGTCCTCAGGCGTCGAGAACCGGCCCAGCGGAACGGTCGCCAGGATGGCTGCCCGCGCTTGCGGCGTATCCTCGCCGATGAAGGTCGAGAACAAGCCCGTCTCGCCCATTACCGGACAGAGCGCGTTGACGCGGATGTTGTCGGGCGCGAGCTCAACAGCCATGGACTTGGTCGCGGTGACAACGGCCCCCTTCGAGGCGTTGTACCAAGTCAGCCCCGGGCGCGGCCGCTCGGCGGCGGTCGAGGCCATGTTAAGAATTTGCCCGCCACCCTGGTCACGGAAGACCGGCACCGCGTGGCGGGCGCTGTGATAGATGGATTTGACGTTGACCGTGAAGACGCGGTCGAACGTCTCCTCGTCCACGTCGAGCAGAGACTGCCGCCGATGCGCGGCGCCGGCATTGTTGACCACGATGTCAAGCCGGCCAAAGCGCTGCAGAGCGTGGTCCACCAGCGTCTTCACCTGCGGCCCGTCGGCCACGTCGGCGCGCCGGAAGCTCGCGCGCCCGCCACTCTCCGCGATCGATCGCTCAACCGTTTCGCCGCTTTGCGTGTCGACATCATTGACGACGACGGCCGCGCCCTCGGCCGCGAAACGCCGCGCGATGCCGGCGCCAAAGCCCGAGCCCGCTCCCGTAACGATCGCGACCGTGCCGGCCAGTCTCATAACACCGCCCCTCGACCTTCTAGTGGATTGATCGGAATGAAAGAGTCCGAATTGGGATTCCGTATTTTGCTGTGTTATGCGAATCTGGCGCATGCGCAGTGGAATCTCCTTCACCCTAACAGCCCGGTGATGAAGTCGCGCTTTGATCAATCGGTTTCGGGGGCGACGATGATGATGATGATGACGAGCATGGCTGGTTTGCCTTCGATGTTCGCCACGATGGCGATCGCCAGGGCAGCATCGAACTGAATAACGAACAAAAGGGTGCTCTTTGCACTCGCAGCCTCCCTCGGCGTGCCTGATCCGAACAGCGCGCGCATCAGAATGCCGAGATTGAACCCGGCGACATGGATCAGGTAGCGTTTGTGGACGTTCTCGCGCGCCCGCAGCAACGCGCGGCGCATGCCGCCACGGTCGAGGACATGGGCGAAGCTGCGCTCGACCATCTCACCGCGCCTGCGCATGGCGTTCCGCGCGACGCCGGACTTCAATCGCGCCCGGTTGGCGTAGACAGCCTGACGTGCCGCCTGGTCGCCATGCCAGCGCAGATAGCCGTTGGCGGGCTCCGGCTCGGAGATCCGCGTTTTCCAGACGCCGCCGTCGAGGTCTTTCAGCCCCTCGCGTGAATGATAGCCCTTGTCGCCAACGAGACCGCAGGGCTCTGCCCGTGTTGGAGCCAGACCGACCTCGGCGAGGTTGCGCGCGGCCGCCTCCAGCGTCCCAGGCAAAGTCGTCGTGTCGCCTTCATCGGCTGGATAGATCGGCGCCGCAACGATGACGCCGGTGTCGAGATCGACCGCGTGCTCGGGCTTGCAGGCCAGATGCGTGGTGCCGTCCTTCATCCGCGCGATCTTCGCATCAGGATCGGTCGGGCTCGTCCAATCCTTGTTCGAAAGCTTCTTGCCCTTCCGCCGGCGATCGAGCCGGACGAGGTCGTCGATCGTCGGCGTTTCGACGCCACTCTCCTTCGCCATTTGCGTCAGCATCTCGCGATAGGTCTCGCCGCTATCGCGCCGCACGATGGCTCGCAGGGCGGCGTTGGCTTCCATCGTCGAGCCGTCGACGCCGATCCGCTCGCCCTTCACCAGGCCGCGCGCGGCGACGAGAGCCAGAACCCAGTCGAAAACCTTTTCATGGACCTCGTGCGGCAGCCGGCCGCGCGTCTTCGACAATCAGGAATGATCGGGAACCTTGTCCCGGTTCGCCAACCGCAGAAACGCGCGAAGCGACAGCGAATCCGAACAGCGCCAAGCGATGCCGCGCTCGCTGCCGATGCCCTCGAAATAGCCGATCATGTGCATCCGGAAATAACGCCCCGGCGGCAGCGAAGGAGCCCCCATCCGAGGTGCGTAGTATGGCTTGCACGTCGCCTCCACGAAGCCGTCAAAGCCAGACTCGGTCAGCAACTCATGCAGCCGGTCGGAAAACGCGTGTCCAGGCGAACGCGGCATCTCCGCCCATGTCACCACGAGGTCACCCTGAACCTCGCTCTGTCGTCTCAATGCCATCGCACGACGCCCGTCTAAATCTCTATGTTCAGACAGAATCAGACACGCCGGACTTCGTCAACGGGCTGCTATCCGCCGGCGACCGTCAGCGATTGCGCGCGGTCGTCGCGGATCCCAAGAGCCCGCAGAAACACGTCTGGCGGGCACATATTGTCCTTCTCAGCGGCGAGGGTCTGGGCACCTCGGCGATCATGACCGAGACCGGCAAGTCCAAGACCTGCGTGTGGCGCTGGCAAGAGCGGTTCATGCACGAGGGTGTCGGCGGCCTGCTTCGCGACAAGTCCCGTCCGCCCGGCAAGGCGCCGGTCCCGCTCGATCGTGTCGCCGAGATCGTGCGCCTGACGCAGCAACCGCCGCCGTTTGAGGCGACCCACTGGACGTTGCGCGCGATGGCCAGGGCGGCCGGTATTGCCGCCTCGACGGTGCAGGCGATCTGGAAGGCTCACGGTCTCAGCCCGCACCGCTGGCGCAACTTCAAGCTGTCGACCGACCCTGCCTTCGCCGAGAAACTCACCGATATCGTCGGCCTGTATGTCGACCCGCCGGCCCATGCGGTGGTGTTGTCGATCGATGAGAAGTCACAGATCCAGGCGCTCGACCGCCGGTCTGCCGATGAAGAAGGGACGCGCCGGCACCATGACCCATGACTACAAACGGCACGGCACGACCACGCTGTTTGCGGCGCTCAACGTTCTGGACGGAACGGTGATCGGCCAGAACATGCAGCGCCACCGCCATCAGGAGTTCATCCGCTTCCTCAACCGCATCGAGCGCACGGTGCCGGCGGACAAGGCCATCCACGCGATCGTCGACAACTACGCGGCGCACAACAAGGACAAGGTCCGCGCCTGGCTCGCCCGCCATCCGCGCTGGACTTTCCACTTCACACCGACCTCCTGCTCGTGGCTCAATGCCGTCGAGGGCTTCTTCGCAAAACTCACCCGGCGGCGGCTCAAGCACGGCGTCTTCCATTCCGTCGTCGATCTCCAGGCCGCAATCAACCGCTTCGTCCGCGAATACAATGCGGCCAACCCACAGCCATTCATATGGAAAGCCGACCCCGACGACATCATCGCAGCCCGAAACCGAGGGTTCCAAACGTTGGAATCAATCCACTAGCCGTCGGCATAGTGGGCCACCGTTCACCGGCGACTTCAAGCGCCGGCGGCCGGATCAGGCGCTAGTGGATTGATCGGAATGAAAGAGTCCGAATTGGGATTCCGTATTTTGCTGTGGTATGCGAATCTGGCGTATGCGCAGTGGAATCTCCTTCACCCTATCCGCCGGCGACCGTCAGCGATTGCGCGCGGTCGTCGCGGATCCCAAGAGCCCGCAGAAACACGTCTGGCGGGCACATATTGTCCTTCTCAGCGGCGAGGGTCTGGGCACCTCGGCGATCATGACCGAGACCGGCAAGTCCAAGACCTGCGTGTGGCGCTGGCAAGAGCGGTTCATGCACGAGGGTGTCGGCGGCCTGCTTCGCGACAAGTCCCGTCCGCCCGGCAAGGCGCCGGTCCCGCTCGATCGTGTCGCCGAGATCGTGCGCCTGACGCAGCAACCGCCGCCGTTTGAGGCGACCCACTGGACGTTGCGCGCGATGGCCAGGGCGGCCGGTATTGCCGCCTCGACGGTGCAGGCGATCTGGAAGGCTCACGGTCTCAGCCCGCACCGCTGGCGCAACTTCAAGCTGTCGACCGACCCTGCCTTCGCCGAGAAACTCACCGATATCGTCGGCCTGTATGTCGACCCGCCGGCCCATGCGGTGGTGTTGTCGATCGATGAGAAGTCACAGATCCAAGGCGCTCGACCGCCGGTCTGCCGATGAAGAAGGGACGCGCCGGCACCATGACTACAAACGGCACGGCACGACCACGCTGTTTGCGGCGCTCAACGTTCTGGACGGAACGGTGATCGGCCAGAACATGCAGCGCCACCGCCATCAGGAGTTCATCCGCTTCCTCAACCGCATCGAGCGCACGGTGCCGGCGGACAAGGCCATCCACGCGATCGTCGACAACTACGCGGCGCACAACAAGGACAAGGTCCGCGCCTGGCTCGCCCGCCATCCGCGCTGGACTTTCCACTTCACACCGACCTCCTGCTCGTGGCTCAATGCCGTCGAGGGCTTCTTCGCAAAACTCACCCGGCGGCGGCTCAAGCACGGCGTCTTCCATTCCGTCGTCGATCTCCAGGCCGCAATCAACCGCTTCGTCCGCGAATACAATGCGGCCAACCCACAGCCATTCATATCGAAAGCCGACCCCGACGACATCATCGCAGCCCGAAACCGAGGGTTCCAAACGTTGGAATCAATCCACTAGTTCATCGTCCTGAGGAGAGCATCCAGGTGGTCCGACCAACGCTTGCGCTCGCGCAGGTGATAACGAATGTGCGGAGCGTGCACCGCCCGAGCCGCCGCCGCGGCCACATCAAGCACCTGACAGTCAGCCGCTCCGGCACGCGCGCGCGCCAGCTCGAGCCGCCACTGCGCCATACGCCCGGATATGGCCGCACGGGCCGCTGCCACTCGCGCCCTGGCGCGCACGACTTGGTGCGGCCGCGTCGGATAGCGCGCCGCATCAAGCACGGGCCCGGGAATGGCCGCATCATAGCGACGTTCGAGCAGCTCTCGTGTCCGCGTTTCGGCCGGCTGGCCGGTGGCCGTGCCGGGCGACTGGTCGTTTTCGGATGGAGCGCGCCATACGGCGCTGCCGAGGGACCGGCTCATGGCGCTATAGTTTACAATTTGTTTTGTAGATCGCAATCGCTCAATTGCAGCATCGAGCACTGGGCGATACCACGCGGGAGAGGCCGCGCAAAGCCACGGCCCGCCCCGCGCGACGGCGAGGCGGGCCGTACCGACCCGTGACGGCGGAATAGATCCCCGGATGCGCGCCGGCCCCCCAGGAGCGCGCTAACCGTCAGCGGGCAGCCGCACGCGGATTGCCATCGGCGGCGCCGGCTTCGGTTTGTCCACCGGTAACGAAGCAGTCCTGCCCTTGGGCTTGCAACTGTTCGCAAAGCTGCACAACGGCGGCACGCTCACCGAGCGGACCCGTCTGCACGCGATAGAAGATGCCCTTCGATAGGTCGGCGCGTTCGACGCGTAGCGTTTGCTCGCCCAGGAGTTCGAGGTACAGCGCTTGCAGACGCGTCCATTCGCCCTCGGCCGCGTCTTGACTGCTCAGCGAGGCGATCTGAACGCGCCAGCCACTGCTGTTGTCGGCGATATCGGCCAAGCTGCGGCCCGGAGTTGCCTGAATCGGCTCGATGGCCGGTTCGGCGTCTGGTGCGGCGGCGGCGGTTATCGCCGGCGCCGCGTCGTTGTCGACCGGTCGCGGTGCGGGGCTGGCGACGATGGGCGGCGTCGCAATGGGCGTTTCGACCGCTGCCGGCGGCGTAACCGGCTGCGCCGCGATCACCGGCTCGGGCACCGGGTCCGGCGGCACAGGCGTCGACCGCAAGGTGATCGAGGTCGTGCGCGGTGGCGCGGTGACGCCCGGTTCGGCCGCCATCACAGCAGCCTGCGCCGGCGTCGTTTGCGTGCGCAGCACGGTCACCGGCGCGCGTACCGGCGGATTGGCCTGCGCCAGTTGCACCGGCCGCGGCGTTTCGCCGAGCATTTCATGGGCCACGGAGACCGGCGCCGGTAACGGTGAAAAGTCGTTCAACGACGGCAGCGTCTCTGGCCGAGCCTCGGCAACGGTCAAGCCACTCAATTCGTTCTGTGCCGGCGGCGCACCGGCGGCCACGGCAAACTCGGGATCGGGGTTCCGATCGCGCGGCTCTCTGGCCGATTGCTCATTCGGGCAGGCCGTCAAGAGCATCAGCGCCGAGAGGGCCAGCGTCGGAGCCAGGATAAACGTTCGATGTGCAGGCGCGGCTTCACTCCTGCTCGGGTTGAAGGCTGCGTCAATCTGAAGCAGGAGTGGTTTCCAATTCCTTAACGGCGCGCGGCGTGGGTGTCGCCTGGATGCGCGCCGTCAGACGCCGAGCAATTCCGCCGTGGTGAGAATGCGATAGATACGCCGTATGCGCTCTGCCTCGATCACGATATCGTCGCGTGGCGGATTGAATTGCCGCAAGACCACGCGGCTGGCGGTCCGTCGCAGGAGCCGCTTGACGAAACACGGTCCCGGCATGTCGCCTTCGCCGACGAGTTCGATCAGGACATCATCGCCGAGGCGCGCCGGCCGCCCCTTATGAACGAACACCAGGTCGCCATTGCCGTAGCGCGGGACCATGCTCTCGCCGACGATGTAGATGGCGAAGATCGTCCGCGCGTCTGCGATACCCGGCGGCCGCCGCACATAGTCGATCACAGTGCCGTTGAACGAGAAATCACCGTCGCGGCCGCCCGCGGCGACGCCGAAGACGGCAACATCGAGGGGCAGTGCGGCGGGGGCCGGGACGTCCACAATACCCGGCGCCACGTTTGAGGCCAGCGGCTCGCCGCCGGGAACTTGATCGTCGGCTTGTCCCGGTGGCGTACCGCCACCGTCCTCGAGCCACTGCGCAGAAACATCGAACAGCCGCGCCAACCGCAAGAGATAGCGCGGCCGCTTGATCCGGCCTGCCTCGAGCTGCTGCACCGATTGCGGGCTGATGTGGATCCGGCGCGCCAGTTCGGACTGGGACATACCGGACCGGCTGCGCAACCAAGCCACGCGGGCCGCAATGTCCGGCAAGCTATGCGTACGCGCCATGACGCCAATTTACAAAATAAATTCCGACACTGTCTAACAAAATTTCTTGTTGACTATTCTATGTTTGTTCTCAAACGGTGACGGTCCGCGCTCACCGCGGCGGCTTCTTCGAACCGGCAACCCATGACCAAGATCCGCACCAGTCTCGCCCGCTTCGCCGCATCCGGCTTCGGCCCCGACGATGCCCGTCGCTCGCTCGACATCTGCCGCAACGCGTGGCGTCATCACGGCATCCTACTCATCCGCATCGATGATCCGGACTTCACGTGGGACCAGCGCGCAATGATCGAGCAGATCGGCGACCGACGCTACGGCAGGCGTGAGACCACGGGCCCTCCGCCTCGCCGTCCGTAGCCGTTGCCCCCGATGGCCAAGCCCGCTGAACGTAAATCCTCGCCAGCGCCGCGGCGGCGGGAATTCGTCGATGAGGACGGGACGGTCGACGCGGACGCGTTCGCGCAAGCACGGCTGAATTGGCTGACCGCGCTGCAGGACCGAGCCGCCCGCGATAGGCGACAGCGCTGCGGCATCGGCGCCCGCTTACCGGAGCTACCCGGCCCGACCGAGGAGACGAGAGCGCGGTTGAAGCCGGACCAACTGCTGCGACTCATACGCAGCGGCAAATTGGAGTCGGTTCATCTCGCAGCCGCGGACGAGATCCGCGCGATTTTCTAGGCGCTGACCCGCCAGATCGGCGCGCGGGCGCTCGATTTGACGCGACCTGCGCTCGCGCACGCGTCGAGCGCTATATGCACAGCCCGTTGAGCGCATGCTGGAAAGCCATCAAACCGCATATTGCGCCGGTTTCGGCCCTGGACGGATGCCCTCAGCCGCCAAGTCTGGCGCCCTTCGCCCGATCGCTCGGGACCTTCCAGTGCGCCCAGTCACCTGGACGCCTCTATTTACCTCGCCAATTTTGCCTTGTTGTGATTCTCTGCGGCGGTTCGATTCGAGGGGGGTATTGATGAGGCAGACTGGCCTGTTCGGCTTACCGGATCATTTGCGCAAGCTTTCGGCGACTGGCGATCCGTTGGAGGTGCTGGCGAGGGTTGTCGATTTCGAGATTTTCCGCGCACCGCTTGAGGCGGCGCTGGGCTATTCGGACGGATCGAGAGGCGGCCGCCCGGCCTACGATGCGGTGGCGATGTTCAAGGTTCTGGTCCTGGCCGCGCGGCACACGGTGAGCGACGAGCGGATGGAGTTTCTGATCCGCGACCGCTTGAGTTGGCTTCGCTTCCTGGGCTTCGATCTCGGAGCGCCGACGCCGGACCGGAACACCATCTGGACCTTTCGCGAGCGTCTGGTCCGGGCCGGGGCGATGGATGAGCTGTTTGCCGCCTTCGATGGCGAGCTGCGCCGGTGCGGCTATCTGGCGATGGGCGGGCAGATCGTCGATGCGACCCTGGTATCGGCGCCCAAGCAGCGCCACAGCGATGACGAGAAGCGGGCGATCAAGGCGGGCAAGAGCGCGTCCGAGGTCTGGCCCGATCAGCCAGCCAAGGCGGCGCAGAAGGACACGGATGCGCGGTGGACGGTGAAGACCGGAAGGCGCAAGAACCCCGCCGGGTCGCAACGGCGCATGCCCGACATCGCGATCCCGGTGTTCGGCTACAAGAATCATGTCGTCATCGATCGGGCCTACGGCTTCATCCGCGGCTCGGCGGTGACCGATGCCGCCCGCCATGACGGCAAGATGTTGCGTCATCTCGTCACCGGCGACAATCTGGCCGCCGGCGTGTGGGCTGACAGCGCCTATCGCTCGAAGGCCAACGAGGCGTGGCTGGCGGGCAAGGGTCGGATCTCCCACATCCACCGCAAGAAGCCGCCGGGCCGGGCCATGCCCAAGGCGACCGCCCGGGCCAATGCCCGCAAGTCAGCGGTCCGTGCACGCGTCGAGCATGTCTTCGCCCAGCAGAAGGATCGCATGAGCCTGTTCGTCCGGACCATCGGGCTCAAGCGGGCCGAGACCAAGATAGGCCTCGCCAACCTCGCCTATAATTTCCAGCGTCTGATCTTCCATGAGCGCAGGGCCGCCATGGCATGAGTCCGCCCGTATGACCAAAAAACACCCCGCTGAGAACGAAACCGCGGACGAATAACGCCGTCAAATCCACCCGCCGCACGGATCGGCCAACAGGACACCCTTATCCGCGCCAAATCGGCCGGTTGTTAGAGGTCTCCACCTCGGCGTGGCGTTCGCCATCGTCGTCGAAGGCAAGACGGTGAGCGAGCTGGCTGGCGGTATCGGCCTCCGCCGTGGGCGGGCACTCGAGGTCGTCACGACGATTCTGCGCGAATCGCTCGACCTCTATGTGATGATGGCAGGATGGCGCCCGGCGGATCATCGGATCCGCCGGGCGGAATTCCCCTCGAAAGCAGCCCGAAAGAGCCGCGGGCCGCCGGAAACTCAGTCGTAAATCGCGAGACTGCTGGCACGGCCCGGCGCTACGCGATGAGCCGGTCCCGGTACCGCCGGCTTGGCCTCGACGGCGGCAAGCTTCGTTGCGAGCCTCAGCTGCGCCACCTGCGTCAACGGCTTCACCGGACGGTAGAAGATGTGGCGTCCGATGGTTGGGCCGCGTTTGAGCTTACGGATCCATGACGGCTGCACGTAGTCGGCATGATACCAAAGGGCACCGGCCGTCGGATCCTCCGACCCACCGTCGAATATCTTGCCCGCGACTTCACGCGCCAGTTCCCACGCCGCACTGTTGCGGGGCGCATCACTGCGGCCGTCGCACCACCACGAAAACTGGCACCGGTTTCGCGGCAGTTTGCCGCCCTGACGCATGACCTCACAGACACGACCCGGAAAATCGCGGGTCGGCGGCACGGTTCATCACCACATGTCCGACGGCGACCTTGCCCTCATCCGGCTCACCGCGCGCTTCATGGTAAATGTTCAGCGCCAGGCATTCGACTTCGTGGTCGGCATCGAGTTCAGCCTGCACCGGCGTGGTCGCGCACAGCGCTGCGAAAAACACGAGCACCGTGACGGCGTTCAGAATGCGCGGCGCCCACGCGGCGACGACGCTATCGCCGCGCACGAGTTCTTCGCGAAACTGCCTAAAATCCTGTTGGTGTGTATTCATGGCAACGACCTCCCTGATCCTCTGCCCTGTTCCCCTCGAGACGGAAGCTGTCGGCTTCCCAGACGGATTAATATACTTTTAATCAATATTAAAGGGAAGTGTATATCGGCTAGCATTTTCGCGACATTCCGCTAAAATTTTATCTAATTTGAAAGTTAATACGCAAAATTGTTAATGAAAGGATAACAAATTTATTGCATTACATATGCGAGACAGGTAGCGTAGATCAGCCAAAGCAATGGCAAACGACACCACCATAACAACAATGCGTGCCTATCCGCTTGGCGCATACACCCACTAGGGATAGGTTGTGTGCGTACAACGGATAGTGGGTCATGGACGTTCTCGACCGCACCGACCTGCCCTTCCCGCAATCCCTCCCCGAGTTTCAGCGACTTTTCTCCGACGATGCGGCGTGCGCCGCCTACCTGGAAAGGGCTCGCTGGGGTGACGGGTTCGCCTGCCCGCGCTGCGGCGTCGTGGGTGAACCTTTCCGCATCGCCACGCGGCCTGGCGTCCTGACCTGTCGCGCTTGCCGCCGCCAGACGGGATTGACCGTCGGCACGGTCATGGAGCGCAGCCACACGCCTTTGAGCACGTGGTTTTGGGCCGCCTATCTGGTCGCCAGCCAGACGCCGGGCATGTCGGCGGTGCAGTTTCAGCGGCAGCTTGGGCTGACGCGGTACGAAACCGCCTTCGGCATCCTGCATAAGCTCCGCGCGGGTATGGTGCGGCCCGATCAGGATCGGATCGGTGCCAGGGCAGGAGAGCATGTCGAGGTGGACGAAACCTATGTTGGAGGCCGGATGCGTGGTGAAGGCCGAGGCGTTCACCACAAGACGCTGGTGGCTGCTGCCGTCGAAGTCAGCCACAGGGAGCCCGGCACCGCGCAGGACAAGCGGAAGGATGGCCGCTACGCCGGGCGTGTGCGGCTGTCCGTCGCTGCCGACCGCAGCGCCGATTCGCTATGTGGCTTCGTCGAGAACGCCGTTATGCCGGGGTCGCTGATCGTCACCGACGATTGGAGTGGCTATGGCAGCTTGCGGACACGCGGCTATGATCACCACGCCATTGCCGAATGCGGCGACCCCGAGGTGGCCGAAGAGTTCATGCCGATCATCCACCTCGTCTTCAGCAACCTGAAGAATTGGCTCAGTGGCATCCACCATGGCGTGAGCGCAAAGCATCTACAAGCCTACCTCAATGAGTTCACGTTCCGCTTCAACAGGCGGTTTTACCCGTTCAACGCCTTCCGCTCATTGCTCGGAATCGCAGGAGAGGCCGAGGCTCCAACCTACGCCGAGCTATATTCCGGCGAGTGGAAGCATCCTACATGTAGTGGGTGTACGAATTAACCGGATAGGCACGGAATGAACATCTCCCCAATCCTTCTCGCGCGTCCCGGTCGACCGCCGACACGCGCTTGCGCCGCGTTTTCGCCGCCGATACGGTTCAGCGATACGCCGTCAGCGGTCGACGCTCAACTGGCCATGCACAAAATCGATATTCCACAGAAGATCATCGACGCCTGCGTCGCCAAGCGCGGTGGCCTGCGCGTGTTTGACGATATCGATCCGGCAGCGTCGGGAGTACGATCCTGAGCGCCCGTTCCAGGCGGGCCGTGTGGTCGGGATCTAGGCCGCGGTCACCGCCGTTGAGGATCGCCATTCCTGCGACCCGCAGCCGATCGCGCAGCGGCGTGATGGCGGCCTGCAGTGATTTCTCGCGCAATGGCATCGCCGGCCTCGCCTGCCATTGCGACACGTCGAAGGTGACACTCACGCCCTGTACGGGATAGATCGGCAGGCGCAAGCCCATCCGCGCCGCGCGCAGGCGACTGGCCTCGCCCAGCGCCAGCACGAAGGCATCGGCGCCCATCCGACCGTCGGAGGTATCGACGGCGATCACGCGATCGCCGTCGGCCGCCAGCCTCCGCACCGCGCAGTTGAAACGGAACTCGACGCCGTTGTCACGCGCGCGGCGGGCGATGGCGGCGGTCAGCAGGTGAACGTCGCCGCTTTCATCCTGTCCCGTATGCAGACCGCCATCGATCTGATCGGCGATCGGCGCCAACGCCGGTTCCAGCGCCAGGCATCCGTCGCGATCGAGCCGAACATAGGGGACTTCGAGCGTGCTCAGCAGGTCCGCCATGTCGGCGAAGCCACGCGCCATCCGTGTGCCACGTGCGATGGTCAACACGCCGCGTGACAGGGCATCGTAGTGCAGTGGGGCGCTGTCGCGCAAGGCGCGCAACCGCTCTTGGCTGTACAGCGCCAGGCGGAGGCTGGCGCGCGCGTTGGCGAGAAAGCACCGCCGCTGAGAGTGCCAGGCGAAGCGTACCAGCCAGCCCCACATCGCAGGATCGAGGCGCGCCCGGATCACGAGTGCGCCGTGGGCGTCGAACAGCCACTTCAGCGCCGCTCGTTCCAATGCGGCGCCTGACTGGGCACGATCAGGCCGGCATTGGCCTTACTCGTTTCGAGCGCCACGTCTTCGCGGCGGTCGAGCACGGTAACCGCGCAGCCGCGCTCGGCCAGGTAATACGCGGTCGCGACGCCGACGATGCCGGCGCCCAATACGACGACCCTCATACCCCGCCCGCTTGCGTCGATTGGCGGCGACCGGCAAAGTGCGACGGTCTAGTCAACCTCGGTCCGGCCGAACGGAAGTCCTGCTGAACGACATGCCCGCCGCGGCGCGCTACAACGCCTGGGCGAACAGGCGCATTTACAACGCTTGCGCAGAGCTTCCGGCGGCCGAGCTGGCGCGCGACCGGCACGCGTTCTTCAAGTCGATTTTGGGCACGCTCAACCATATTCTGCTGGCCGATTTGATCTACCGCGAGAGGCTGGAGAAGAAGCCGACAACCTTCACCCGCCTCGACGAAACCCTATACCCCGACTTCGCCGCCTTGCGCGATGCGCAAACCGCGCAGGACGACTGGTTCGTCGGCTTTACCGCCGCAATGGACCGGGCGCTACTCGAAACCGACCTGTCGTTCGACACGGTGGAGACCGGCGAGTACTTCTCGCTGCCGCTGCGCCTCTGCCTGACCAACTTGTTCCAGCATCAGATCCACCATCGCGGCCAAGTTCACAACACGTTGTCGCAAGCCGGCGTCGCGCCGCCGCCGCTCGATATCGTGAAATTCGGCGCCGGTGAGCCGTAAGCGGTTTGGCTGGGCACGATGTCATCATCGTGGGTGCCGGCCAGGCCGGTCTGGCCACCAGCTATTATCTTTGCCAGCAGGGCATTGAGCACCTGGTCCTCGAGCGCGGGCGCATCGGCGAGAGCTGGCGAACGAAGCGCTGGGACTCGTTCGCACTGGTGACACCGAACTGGACGGTGCAATTGCCGGGGGCCGCCTACGACGGTGCCGACCCGGACGGCTTCATGTCGGGCGCGGCCTTTGTCGATCATCTGGGCCATTGGGCGGGCGCATTCTCCGCACCGGTGCACGAAGGCGTGGCCGTGACGCGCGTATCGCCGGGCGACGCGAGACGATTCCGTATCGACACGTCTGAGGGAGGCCTGGAGGCGGATGCAGTCGTGGTCGCGACCAGCACCTATCAGACGCCGCGAGTGCCGGCCTTGGCCAATGACTTGCCCAAGACCATTACGCAACTCAACGCCGAGCACTATCGCAGTCCGGGTGTGCTGCCAGATGGCAGCGTGTTGGTCGTCGGCTCGGGCCAGACCGGCTGCCAAATTGCCGAGGAACTCAACGAGGCCGGCCGCGACACCTATCTGTGCGTCGGCAAGGCGGGACGGCTGCCGCGCCGTTATCGCGGCCGCGACTGCCTCTACTGGCAGGACGGCATGGGCACGCTCGACCGCACGACCGACATGCTGGACACACCGGCACAGCGCTTTCGCGGTGATCCGCATCTCAGCGGCAAAGCCGGCGGACGGACGCTCAGCCTGCACGATTTCCGCGGCAATGGCATCACGCCGCTCGGCAGCCTCACCGGCGTATAGGGGCGGACCCTGACGTTCGCCGACAATCTCAAGACCAACATGGACGCCGCCGACGCCTTCGCCGGCAGGTTCATGGCCGATGTCGATGCCTTTATCACGCGCGCTGGCATCGATCCCCACCGCCAACCGTGCAAGAACTGGCCGGTGGGCCGCCTGCGCCGGATTGCCGCATCGAGCAACTCTCAAGCCTCGATCTCGCGCCTATCGCATGTGTTATATGGGCAACCGGTTTTCGCTTCGATTTCACATGGATCGATTTTCCGGTGCGCGACGAGTTTGGCTATCCCGTCACCGACCGCGGCGCCACCGAAGTGCCTGGACTCTATTTCATGGGCCTGAACTGGATGGTGAAACGCAAGTCGGGGATCATCTATGGCGTCGGCGACGATGCCGCCCATGTCGCGCAGCACCTCACCCGACGGCTGCATGCGCCGTCGCAACGGTGACACGCGCACCCATCACCGTGCGCCCGAGGAGGCCGACCCATGGCGCCTAACGGCGCCGTGTGTCCCCTGTGCGCGGGCCACGGCGAGCCCGCCGGCAGCAAGAACGGCTACGACATTTTGCGCTGCGGCGCCTGCGCGTTTCTGTTCGTGCATCCCTATCCGCCGCCGGATGACATCGCCAACTACTACTCGACGAACTATCGCGGCGCCGACGAGGACTACTACCCGAAACTGAACTCGCGAAAGCGGCGCGCCTTCGTGAAGTCGCTGTGCTTCTTCGCCTATGTCTATCGCAAGAAGGTGCTCGATATCGGCTGCGGTGGCGGCGTCATCGCGGACGCCTTTCGCAGAATGGGCGCGGACTCACACGGCCTCGACATCAGCGAGAACTCGATCAAGTTCGCGCGCAAGCACTTTCCCGAGTGTACCTTCTATTGCGAGGATTTCACAGCGATGGCGCGACGCAACCTCAAGTTCGATTTCATGTTTACATCGGAGTTGCTGGAGCACCTGCCGGGCCCGCATGACTGCTTGCGCTTGATCGATGCCGCGGCGAAGCCGGGATCAGTCGTCTATCTTACCACACCCGATGCCGGTCACCCGTCCGTCCCCGCCGATCTCTTGGCATGGACCGATATTTGCCCGCCCGAGCACCTGCAGTGGTTCAACCGGGCCAATACGGAGCTGCTGTTCCGCCAGTACGGGTTCCTGCTGATCAGGGCGTATCCGAAGAAATCGCCGGCATTGTCTTTGCTGTTCCGAAAATTGTGACCGGCTCGATCACGTCTATGGCGCCGGCGCGATAGCCGGCGCGACCAGGGTGTGCCAGGCGCGCAGGCGCGGCTCGTCGGCCCAGCCGGCAATCACCATGGCGTCGCCGCCTCGGCGCCAGTACAGCAGACCGACACCGTTACGCTGGGTGAACCGTGGCCCGTGGTCCGGCTCGGCCGTGGGCGTTATGCACACTGCGATGGGGCGGCCTTCGGCGACGGGAGGTCCATTGCCGGCGGGTTGGTACATAAGCTGCGCCACCGGCTTGTCGTTGATGGCAAGCAGCCGCGCGCCCTTGAACTGCAGGTCGGCGGCGGCGAGATCTGGCACCGACAACGGTCGTGACAACCGAGCGCCGAGCCAGCGCTCGATGTGTGGCTGCTCCGTCGCCGGCACCTCCACCAGATGGCGGGACTCGGCGGCGTAGAGCCGGTGGTATCCGGCGATTTCGTCGAGCCAGCGTCCGGCCTCGATGGTGGCGAATTGCCGCTGTTGCCAATGGGTCGCAAACCGGTAGCCCGCATAGCCGGCAGCCGCGCCGGCCGCCAGAACCGCCAGCATCGCCGCTACGGCCCATCGGCGCCCGGAACTTCGCGGCCGCGGCGTCGCCGTCTGATAGCCCATGATCCGGTCGGTCAGCGCGCTCGGCGCCGGCCGGCGCAACTGCGCGGTCGCCGCAGCCCGAAACAAGCCACCGACATAGCTCATCCGCTCGACCTCGCGGCGCAGTTCGGCGTCCTCCGCCAACGCCTCCTCGAGCGCGAGCGCGGTTTCGGCGTCGAGTTCTCCGTCGAGATAGGCGGCCAGTGTGTCTTCGTCCCAGTCGCGCATCATCGGCTCAAGAACTCTGCCGCAATTGATCCGGCACCGCCGACGGATCGTCTGCGAATTGATCGGCCAGGCGCCGCCGGGCCCGCGAAAGCCGGCTCATCAGCGTGCCGATGGGCGCGTCTACAATCGCGGCGACCTCCTTGTAACTGTAGCCTTCCACACAGACGAGCAGGAGCGCCGCCCGCTGCTCCTCCGGCAACTCCGCGATCGCCGCCCCACCTGGCCGAACAACAGTCGGGATTCGGCGGCATCGGTGCCGTTGTCGCCGATCTGTCGCTCGGCATCGACCGTACCGGTACCGGCGCGCACGCGCTCGCTGCGCATCTGGTTCTGCCAGATGGATCGCATGATGGTGTACACCCAGCTATCGAGACGGGAGCCCGGCGCCCATTGATGGAATCGCGACAGTGCCCGTTCACATGCGGCCTGCACCAGCTCATCGGCCGATTCGGGCGTGCGCGACAGCGAGCCGGCAAAGCGGCGTAGGCGCGGCAGCAGCGCCACCAGCTCCACCTTGAATCTATCGATGCCGTCTATACGTTCGCTCATGGTTGCGACCACGATAGCGCATGCGTGCAGGAATTGCATGGCGCGTACGATAATCCGCGTTCGCCGCGCTTCAGGTGTCGAAATACAGACGCCGAAATTGGACCGGCCATCTCGGCGATGGTAATACACGCGGGGTCCGCGGCATGCGTGCGCATTACAGCGCCGCGACAGGCAGCAGGATACATTGGACGTGACGAGTACGACCGAGTCGGCGGCAGCCGACGCGCCGATAGCCCAAGGCAACAGCCCGGAACTGGCGATCCTGATGCGCATCGCGCGCATGGCGCTCGCGCACCGGTGGCGCATGGGCATCGCCTTCGCCGCCACTATAGCGGCGGCCTCTTTCCAATTGCTGGTGCCACAGTACTTGGGTACGGCCGTCGACCAAGCGCACCAGTTGCTCGGCGGCGGTACGCCCGACGCCGCAAGGTCGGCACTGTGGGCGACCGCCGGGATGCTCCTGGCCGCCAGCCTGGCGCGCGGCCTGTTCACGATGCTGCACAACTATCAGGGTGAGGCCGTCGGCCAATTGGTCGGCTACCGACTGCGGCTCGCCTACTACGAGAAGCTGCAACAGCTCAGCTTCAGCTACCACGACCGCGTGCACACGGGCGATTTGATGACGCGTGGCATGCTCGACATCGAGGGTGTGCGATCCTTCGTCAATGCCGCGATGGTGCGGGTCGGCCTGCTGACCATATTGATCGGCGTGGGCGCCTATTTGCTGCTCAGTACCGACCCGTTGATGGGGCTGCTGAGCCTGAGTTTCGTGCCGTTCGTGGCCTGGCGCTCGGCGGTATCGCGGCTGAAGCTGCGCGACAGCTGGCGGCGCCTGCAGGAACGGCTGTCGATCCTGACGCGGGTGATGGACGAAAGCCTGGGCGGCATCCGCGTCGTTCGTGCCTTCGATGCCGTCGCGCACGAGACGGACAAGTTCATCGACGCTTCCGACGCCGCCCTGGCGATTGCCGATCAACGGGTCGGCATCCGCACGCGCAACACCACGGCCATGACGTTCGCTTTCTTCGCCGCGATGGGCATGGTGCTGTGGATCGGTGGCCTGAAGGTGATCGACGGTACGCTCACCATCGGCCAGCTGACCGAGTTTCTCGCCTTCATGACCATCCTGTCGATGCCGGTGCGCCAACTCGGCATGCTGGTGAACGCGGTGGCGCGCGCCAGCGGCTCCGGTGCGCGGCTGTTCGAGGTGCTCGATCTCGAGCCAGTCGTGCGCGACGCCGTTGATGCGCGCGATCTGGAACTCGGCGACGGGGTCCTGCGCTTCGAAAACGTTTCGTTCAGCTACCGCGGCGACGACGGCGGCGTGGCGGCGCTGCACGACATCGGCTTCGAAGTCGGGCCTGGACGTATTCTGGGTATCGTCGGGCCGCCGGGCAGCGGCAAGTCGACAATCGCCAACTTGATCCCGCGCTTCTACGACGTCAGCGCCGGCCGCATCACCATCGACGGCCAGGACATCCGCGATGTCACGCTCACGTCTCTGCGCAAGACCGTCGGCGTTGTGCAGCAGGATACCTTCATGCTCACCGCGCCGATCGCCAACAACGTCGCCTATGGCGACCCCTGGGCCGATCGGGACCGCCTCGTCACCGCCAGTGATGCGGCGCAGTTCCATGAGTACGTTGCCGGCCTGCCGCTTGGCTATGACACCATGGTGGGCGAGCGTGGCGTGTCGCTGTCGGGCGGCCAGCGCCAGCGTTTGTCCATTGCGCGCAGCGTGCTGACCGAGCCGGCCATTATCGTCTTCGACGATTCGACCGCCGCCGTCGACGCCGCCACTGAAAGGCGCATTCGCACCGCATTGGCCGATCTGACACGCAAGCGTGCGGTGATCATCATTTCGCACCGGCTCAGCTCGTTGATGCATGCCGACGAGATTCTGTTCCTCGAGCATGGGCGGATCGCCGAGCGCGGTCGGCACGCCGACTTGCTGCAGGTCGGCGGCAAGTATCAAAGTCTGTACGCCCTGCAGGTCCTCTCGCACAGCGCTGCCGCATGAGCGCGCGATGACCGATACACGCACCGCGCCACCACTGGCATCGCTGGGCACGCGTTCCGACCGCGAAGACAAGATGTTCGGCACCGCGTTCGACGGCCGGGTCCTGCACCGCTACTTGGAATTCTTGCAGCCGTACAAGCGCCGCATCGCACTAGCCGTCGCCACGGTCCTTGCATTCACTCTGACGCAACTCGCGATCCCGTTGGTGATCCGCTTCGCCATCGACCACGCACTACTCGATGGCGATGGCGACCGCGTCATGTTGTCCGTGATGGTGGCGCTGTTCGCATCCGCGATCCTGCTGAACTACGGCGCCAACTTCGCGCAGGAATACATCATCGGGCGGGTCTCGGAGCGGGTGCTGCGCGACATGCGCCGCGCCATGTTCGACCATCTGCAGCGGGCGTCGCTGTCCTTCATGGACCGCACCCAGGTCGGCCGGCTGATGTCGCGCCTGCAGGGCGACGTCAACGCTCTGCAGGAATTCCTGGAGACTTCCGTGTTCGCTTTCGGTGATCTGGTGCTTTTGATCGGCATCACCGCGGTGTTGCTGTGGCTCGATCCAAAGCTCGGCGCGTTGACGCTGTCGGTCGTGCCCAGCCTGTTCATCGTGCGCCTGATCTGGCTGCCGCGCGCCCGCACGGCGTTCATGAACGCGCGGAGGACCAGCGCCATTGTCAACGGCGCGCTGGCCGAGAACATCAACGGCGTGCGCACGGTACAGGCCATGAGACGCGAGCCGGTCAATTTCGACCTGTTCGACGAAAAGGCGACCGACAACCTGCTCGCCCATTTCCGCGCCGGCAAGCTGGCGCAGGTCATGGTGCCTATCGTTGATCTGCTGACTGGCGCGGCGATGGGGATCGTGATCGTCGTCGGCGGCTCTTTGGTCCTCAACGACGCCCTCGACCTCGGCGTGATGGTGGCGTTCCTGTTCTACGTGCAGCGCTTCTTCGACCCCATCCGTTCATTGACCATTCAGTACAGCGTCATGCAGCGCGCCATGGCCTCGGGCCAGCGCATTTTCGAAGTGCTCGACGTGCCGGTCGACATTCGCGACAAACCCGATGCCATCGATCTGCAGCATTGCGACGGCTCGATCGAGTTCCGCCACGTCACCTTCGGCTACCGGGCCGGCGAGCCGGTCCTGCGCGACATCGATTTCCGCGTGGCGCCCGGCGAGACCGTCGCCATCGTTGGGCCGACCGGATCGGGCAAGACCAGCCTGGCGGCATTGGCGCGGCGCTTTTACGACGTGTGGGACGGCCAGGTGCTGATCGGCGGCCATGACGTGCGCGACATCACGATGGCCTCGCTTGGCCGCCACATCGCCATGGTGCTCCAGGACCCGTTCCTGTTCACCGGCACGATCTTCGAAAACATCCGCTACCGCAGCGAGAGCGCGACCCGCGCCGGCGTCGAGGCGGCCGCTCGCGCCGTTGGCGCGCACGACTTCATCGCCGCGTTGCCGCAGGGCTATGACACCAAGCTGGAACAACGTGGCTCCAATCTGTCGCTGGGCCAGCGCCAACTGCTGAGCTTCGCCCGCGCCATCGTCGCCGACGCCAAGATCCTGGTGCTGGACGAGGCCACCGCCAGCGTCGACAGCTACACTGAAGCGCAGATTCAAGCGGCACTGAAGCGCCTCCTCGACGGCCGAACGGGCGTGGTCATCGCCCATCGCCTGGCGACCGTGCGCGGCGCCGACCGCATCATCGTCTTGCAGGACGGCGCCATCGTCGAGACCGGCACCCATGCCGAACTGATGGCGTCCGGCGGCCTCTACGCGCGCCTGTACGCCCTCAACATCGCGTCCTTCGACGCCGCCGCCGCAGAGACGCAAGACGCCGCCGTCGACCTTCCCCAGTCCGCAAGCGCCTAGCCCAGTGCCGAATGAGCCAAGCCCGCCCCTCTTCGGAGCTCACCGTTCGGGATGCAACCGAAGCCGACATGCCGACGATCCAGACGGTTTACGCGCACGAAGTGCTGGACGGGCTGGCAACGTTCGAGGAGGTGCCACCCACGACGGAAGAGTTGCAGTCACGACGGCAAGGCATCCTGAACCTCGGTCTTCCCTAATCTGGCTGCGGAACTTAACGGCCAAGTCGTCGGCTACAGCTATGCGACGCCCTATCGGCCGCGTCCGGCCTACCGTAATACCATCGAAGACTCCGTCTATGTGGCGAACGGGATGCAGGGACGGGGCATCGGCCGGGCGCTACTGGCCGGTCTGATCTCCCGTTGCGAGTCGGGGCCATGGCGCCAAATGATCGCGATCGTCGGCGACAGCGGCAACGCAGGCTCCATTGCCCTACACAAACAGCTCGGCTTCCGTCACGTCGGCACGCTCGTCGCCGTCGGCTTCAAGCTCGGCCGATGGGTCGACACGGTCGTCATGCAGCGGGCACTTGGGGACGGCCACGACACGCAGCCGGCCGATGACCGCCAGCCAGAGCCAGGCGCCGCGCGGGAAATGAGGAATAGGGACTAGCTGTGCCGGACCTAGTCTCCGTTCGGCGTCCAGCCGTTCGGGTCGCGTAAGTAGGCCTCGACGGCGGCCAACGTTGCCGCCGGGAAATGCTCCCCGGCCCGCGCCTCGGCCAGAATATCCCACCAGGTCGCCAGGGCGTGCAAACGCAAATCCAGCTCGGCCAGCGTCGCTTGCGCCTGCGGGAAGATGCCGTAAGAGAAAACCACGAACGCATCGCTGACGCGTGCGCCGGCGCCGCGCAGGGCGTTGACGAAGTTGACCTTGCTGCCCGCGTCGGTCGCCAAGTCTTCGACCAGCAGAGCGCGCGCGCCGTCGCTCAGATCGCCCTCGATCTGAGCCATCCGGCCCACGCCCTTGGGTGCCTTGCGCACATAGACCATCGGCAGCGTCAGGCGCTCGGCGATCCAGGCCGCGAACGGAATGCCCGCGGTCTCGCCGCCGGCCACCACGTCGACGGCGTCGCGGCCGATCTCGCGCTCGATCCGCGCCACCGCAAGGTCCATCAGCCGCGCGCGCTCACGCGGATATGATATGATCTTGCGGCAGTCGATGTAGCTGGGACTGAGCCGCCCCGACGTGTGCCTGAACGGCCGCACGGGGCGGAAGTCAACCGCTTGAATTTCCAGCAATATCCGAGCCGTAATCCGAGAGTCGTTCGCCGCTTCAGCCACCGCGGATCCTCGCTAAGCCATATGCCGCTCACGGCCGCGTTATCGATGCCGCGGCCAGCCCTGTCAAACAAGCGGCTCGCCCGAGGTAACCCCGCCCTTGCTGGCGAGGCGGGCGCAGCTATGTTACAAAGTCGCGATGCACGACGGCGCCGCAAACGGCGTTTGAACGAAGGGACGGAAATGGCCATGACATTGGCGGAAGAGAAACTGATCGACCCGTTCGCGCGGCCCATTAGCTACCTGCGTGTTTCGGTCACCGACCGCTGCGACCTCCGCTGCGTCTATTGCATGGCCGAGGACATGACGTTCTTGCCCAAGACCGAAGTGCTGACGCTGGAGGAGCTCGATCGGATGTGCCGCAATTTCGTGCGCCTGGGCGTGCGCAAACTGCGTCTGACGGGCGGCGAGCCACTGGTGCGGCGCAACGTCATCTGGCTGATCGAGAGCCTGGGCGGCCTGGTCAAGTCGGGCGAGCTGGACGAACTGACGCTCACCACCAACGCCACGCAGCTCACCCGCTTCGCCGGCAAGCTCGCCGAGGCCGGCGTCAAGCGCATCAATGTCTCGCTGGACACTCGCGATCCGGACAAGTTCCAGGCGATCACCCGCTGGGGCAAGCTGGACAAGGTCTACGCCGGCTTGGCCGCGGCCAAGGAAGCCGGGCTGGCCGTCAAGATCAACATGGTGGCGATCAAGGGCGTCAACGACGACGAATTCGACACCATGCTCGCCTGGTGCGGCGAAATGGGCTTCGACATGACCATCATCGAGATCATGCCCATGGGCGATATCGGCAACGAAAACCGCGTCGACCAGTACCTGCCGCTCAGCATGGTGCGGGCCAAGATCGCCGAGAACTGGACCCTGACCGACATCGACTACAAGTCGGGTGGTCCGGCGCGCTACGTCGAGGTCGGCGAGACTGGCCGCAAGCTGGGCTTCATCACGCCGCTGACGCACAATTTCTGCGAGAGCTGCAACCGCGTGCGCCTGACCTGTACCGGCACGCTATTCATGTGCCTGGGCCAGGAGGACGCCGCCGATCTCCGCAGCCCGCTGCGGGCCAGCGAAGACGACGCCTTGCTCACCGACGCCATCCGCGAAGCGATCACGCGCAAGCCCAAGGGTCACGATTTCATCATCGACCGCAGACGCGCGCAGCCAGCGGTTGGCCGCCACATGAGCGTCACCGGCGGCTGACACTACGCTTGCGAACCGATGGACCGTGCTGGCGCGCGGTGGCGCAGCCGAAGCAGCACGTCATGACGGTAGCCGCATGACCGCAACCGCCCATCCCGTGACAGAACGGCCAGACGACCGCGACGCAATCCGCCGTTTGGCGATCGTCGCGGCCGACACCGACGAGGCGCACGCCGCGCGAAAGCACCTGCGGGCGCAATACGCCGATGCCGCGCCGGAGGATGCCAACGCTATCGTCGCACTGGGCGGCGACGGCTTCATGCTGCAGACGATGCATCACTATCTCGACCGCAGCGTGCCGTTCTTCGGCATGAACTGCGGCAGCGTCGGCTTCCTGATGAACGACTACGCCGAGGACGACCTGCCGGCGCGGGTGGCCAACGCGGCCTCGGTGCAGCTACATCCGTTGCGCATGCGCGCGACCTCCATCGACGGTGTCGTGAGCAAGGCGCTCGCAATCAACGAAGTCTCGTTGTTGCGCCAGTCACGCCAAGCCGCGAAGCTGCGCGTCAGCGTCGACGGCATCGTGCGCCTGACAGAGCTGATTTGCGACGGCGTCTTAGTGGCGACCCCCGCCGGCAGCACCGCCTACAACCTGTCGGCGCACGGCCCGATCATACCGCTGGCGGCGAGCCTGCTGGCGCTGACGCCGATCAGCGCATTCCGCCCGCGGCGCTGGCGCGGCGCGCTGTTGCCGCAAACCGCGCGCGTGACCATCACGATCCTGGAGCCGGACAAGCGACCGGTCAGCGCCGTCGCCGACGCGACCGAGGTGCGCGACGTTGTCGAAGTCGACGTGGTGCAGAAGAACGACGTGGCGATGACTCTGCTGTTCGACCCCGAACACAGCCTCGAAGAACGCACGCTGAAAGAACAATTCATGCCGTGAGCAGCAGGCATCCGCGGCGCCGGAAAACCGTGGTCCGCGTGTCGTCCAACCGATAGCTTGCGCCATCGCATACGATGCGCGGATTTGCGGCGACGCCATGGCGAAGCATCCCCACAGAACCTACCCGCTCGAGCTGGCCGCGATCGATATCAGCGCCCACCGCAATGGCAACACGGGCCTCGACTAACGTCACGACCTTTGACAGCGGCCGGTCGGGGCCGCACGTGATGATCTCCGCCCTTGTCCATGGCAACGAGTTGTGCGGCGCGCACGCACTCGATTTCCTGCACGCGAGCGGCATCCGGCCGAGCGCCGGCCGCCTGACCCTGGCGTTCATGAATGTGGCTGCCTACCACCAGTTCGACACGGCCCAGCCGCTGGCATCGCGTTTTGTCGATGAGGACTTCAACCGATTGTGGTCGGCCGCGGTGCTAGCCGGACCGCACGACAGTGCGGAGTTGCGCCGCGCACGCGCGCTGCGGGCTTTTGTGGACTCGGTCGATCTGCTCCTCGACATCCACTCCATGCAGCACGACACCGCGCCCCTGATGATGGCCGGTCCGCTCGACAAGGGACGCGCGCTAGCGCGCCGGGTCGGTGTGCCACAGATCGTCGTCAGCGATCGCGGTCACGGCAGCGGCCAGCGCCTGCGCGACTATGGTCACTTCGGTGCGCCCCGGGCGCCGCAAAACGCGCTGTTGGTCGAATGCGGTCAGCACTGGCAGGAGGCCGCCCGGGACGTCGCGATCGAGACCTTGCTCCGCTTCCTGGCCGCGGTGGGAACCATCGAAAACCGGGTTATAGCGGACCATGTGTCGATGGAGCCGCCGCCGACGCAGCGCCTTATCGAAGTCACCGAAGCCGTCACCATCCGCACCGACGCATTTCAGTTCACCGACGACTACAACGGTATGGAGACGATCGCCAAGGCCGGGACCGTTCTCGCGGTCGATGGCGACGTGTCCATCCGCACGCCTTACGACAACTGCGTCCTCATCATGCCATCAGGCCGTCTGACCGCGGGGCAGACCGCCGTGCGGCTGGGCCGGTATGTTGACGCAGATTAATCCGACGTGACGGCATGGATGCGATCGAGCGGCTTGATGTTTGGCCGCACGTTGGCGATCGGCGCGGCGGGCGGCGGTGGCTTCGAATGGCTCGGCGTCCCCCTGGCTTGGATGCTGGGGGGGATGACGGCGACTACGGTCGCATCGTTGGCCGGTGTCAGGATCTACATACCCGGGAAAATACGCACCGCGATGGTCGTCGTACTCGGTGTCATGCTGGGCAGCGCATTCACGCCCGCCCTGATCCATCAGTTGCCGCAGTGGCCGGTCAGCCTGGTGGCCCTACCTCTTGTGACCCTGACGGCCGGCGCGGCGGCGCTCGCACTCATGCGCCGCACCGCCTCCTACACGCCGACGACATCGTACTTCGCCTCCGTTCCAGGCGGGCTGGCGGAGATGATCGTATTCGGCGCCGCCGTCGGCGGTGACGTGCGTGTCATTAGCCTGACCCATGCTTTGCGGATTTTCCTGGTCGTCACCATCGTACCGCTTTGGTTTCGCTGGGGCGATGGACATCGAACCCTCCGGCATCTCGGTGGGCACCGCCGGCTTGCGCGACCTGGCGTCCGCCGAGCTTGCCATTCTCGCCGGATGCGCCGCCGTCGGTGGCTTCTGCGCCCGCGTGTTTCGCCTGTCGGCCGCCCCAATGCTTGGCGCGCTCGTCGCCAGCGCCATCGTGCACGTGATTGGCCTCTGCGACTCACGGCCACCGTCGGAAGTGATGGTCTTGGCGCAGATCGTGATGGGCGCCGTCATCGGGGCGCGCTTTCAAGGAGGTTCGGTAAAGTTCGTCGCGGGCACGATATGGCGCGGCTTGCTCCCGGCCTTGGCGATGATTGCCGTGGCGGCGAGCCTAGCATGGATCATCGCCCGTCTGGCGGGGTTGTCCTTTCCGGCCCTGGCGCTGGCGTTCATGCCGGGCGGACCTGCCGAGATGAGCCTTGTGGCGCTCACTCTAGATATCGACGCCGCGTTCGTAGCCACGCATAATGCGGCGCGAATTGCACTGGTGGTGATCACCGCGCCACTGATCTATCGCCTCGCGATCGGCCGCCTGCGCCGGTCGACCACTGCGGCACACGAGCGCCGCTGAACCGAGGTCGGTCTCGCATGGCCGGTCCAGACTGAACTGCCGAGCGAACCAAAGGAGACTGATGTGACGCGCTTGCTGGCATTGTTCCCGATCGCCGCGGCGGGCTTGGCGGCACTGCTTGGGTGGGCCGCGCCCGCACACGCCCTCACCGAGGCGGAGACCCGCGCCTTTGTAGACGAGCTAGTGGGCTTCTACGCCCAACGTCCCGGCATGGCCGGCGGGCTCTTGGTCGCCACCGAGCCTACGATCACACAAGAGGGCGACGGTTTTGCCGTTCTGCTGCAAGAGATGGAATGGGTGCTGCTCGGCGAGCGGATCGGGCTTGGCGACATCGCCATGCACGTGCGAACGGAGCAAGGTGAGCGGCTGAGCCTGGACATCGCCCTGCCCGCGCGCGTGACACTCATCCATCCTTCGGGCAAGACAGGTGAAGCCCTGTTCGGCGAACGGCACTTCACCGGCGTCTGGGACCCATCGATATTTGCTTTTGCGACCATGGACATTGCGATCGACAGTATCGAGGTCCACGCTGGGGGCGAAATGCCCCTTCGCACCGGCCGACTGACGCTGGACCGAGATTCGACGCAAACAAACGACACGCGTTGGAACTCGGCCACCACATTGCATGTCGATGGCGTCTCGGTTGGGCCGGATACCGGCCCAACGTTGGCGCGCGTCGAAGCGTTTACGGCCCGCTCGCAATTGGAAAGCGTCGATCTGGCATCCTATGGCGCCATGGTACAGGCGCTGCAGTTCGATCCTCTGTCAATGTGGCCGCAGGCCGGCATGTCGGAGGAGGCATTGAATACCGCCGCCGATTTCTATGAGCATATAGCCATGGGCCGCATCGATTCGAGCTTCGCTGCCGTCGGTCTGCGAGTCAGCGACTCGGAGTTGGGCGCGATTGCGGGCTTCGCGATCGGCCAGGTGCTGTTCGAATCGGGGTGGAGTGACATGGTCGAAGGCCGCGGCACGTTAGGCACCCGTGTCGCATTGGGCGATGTCGAGTTGGGTGGGCTGGTTTCGGACTCAACGGCGCCGTTGATGCCCCGCGCCTTCGACCTGGATATGGAAATCATCAACGTACCGATGGCGCAGGTACTGCGCACCGTGTCGTCGGTAGTAGCGCAAACCAGCGAGGCGCCCGGCGCCGGCGCACCCTTGGCGCCGCTTGTTATGCTCGGCGAATTTCAGCAACTGCTTGGCGCCGCTGGCGTTATTCTGCGCGTCCGTCACGCAAGCCTGGTGGCGCCGGCGGCACTCGCTGAAATGCAAGCGGAGGCCAGGGTCAACGCCGCCTCGCCCTATGGCGCGATCGGGGAGTTGACGCTCGAACTCGAGGGGCTGGACCGAGCCATCGAGATCATGCGCGCCGATCCGGAAAATACGGACGTGGCCGGCGCCATCGGCATGCTGATGCTGCTGCAGGGCCTCGGCGAACCGGTCACGGCAGACGGCGGTCCGAGCCGCCTGCGTTACAACTTTGCCGTCGGTAGTGACGGCAACGTCCTGCTCAACGGCGCAGATCTAAGCCCGCTGCTCGATCTGATGCAGCAGCCCTAAGCGCTGCATCAGCTGGCCGCTGTTCGGGGCGTTGACGGGTTACCGACCATCTGGTCGTGTATCCAGCGGTAGGTCCGCTCAAGTGCAAGCGATGATTTGCTATAAGAGCGCCGCCACGCCACGGAGACTCGTCGCCGACACATCGATAGCGGCGGCGCGTGCGCCTCCGGCTACGAGCGGTAGGGGCGCCGGGAAAGGACAATCAGTATGGACGATGACACCCGACACTTGCGGGTCGACGGCCGCGACAGCGATGCATACATCTCTGTGACGCCGCCGTCGAGGGTGGCGTTTCCGCCCTGCAATCGGGCGACCGAGAGTTGGCCCTCACGCACTTTCTGCGCGCCATGCGCATCGGCAACCGCTTCGGTCCCGCCAAGCAGCACGTCGACGCCATCGCCAAGGAGACTTTCACAGAGGCGATCGCAGCTCGCGATCGGGGGCAGACCCAAGAGGCCATCGACCTGCTCGTGTGCGCAGTCGAACTGAACCCCGATTCGGACGAAAGCCGTGCCGAACTCGCCCGCCTCTTGGCGGGAGAGCGGTCCCTGTTCGGCAAGCGGCGCACGCCCTTCGACCTCACCAAGCAAACGTTGGCGCAATGGGACAAGCCGCGCGCGGAAGCAAGGTACCGCGAGGCCATCGGACGCTGCGTCGACTTCGCGGCCAGCCGGGGGATCGACGGCGACGTCCTCGAATTCGGTGTCCTCGGCGGTTGGACCGCGCGCATCTTCGCCGAGACTTTGCGTGACGTGCTTTACGCCTGTCGCTTGTGGTTGTTCGATTTCTTCGTCGGCCTGCCTGTGGTGTCCGACGCCGTCGATGCCGCCTCCTACGACATTCAGCGTGGCATCTGGCGTCAGAACATGCACTTGCCGGATGAGATGTTCGCCGAATCTGGCCTCTCGCTGGACGGTCACATCCGTGATCGCCTGGCAACCGTCATCAGTCGGCCCCGCATCAAAATGATGCGCGGCTACTACGCCGACACCCTTACCGAGCCGCTGTCGTGCAAAGCCGCAATCGTGCATCTCGACTGCGACCTTTACAGTTCGACCAAGGAAGTGCTCGACGGGCTAGACCACCACGGCGTGCTGCAGGACGGAACGGTGCTCATGTTCGACGATTGGAATTGCAACCGGGCGAACCCGCGCTACGGTCAGCGACGCGCCTTTCGGGAATTCATCGACTCCCGGCGCGACCACTACGACACGTGCCCGTTCATCAACTATGGCCCGAACGCGGCGGTCTTCATTTTGCATGACATGAGAACCTGAATGAATAACGCGCCGGCGGCTCTATCGCTCACCGCTGAGGAACGGGCGCAAGGCGAGCCGCAGCGTCACGGGCGAGCCGGCGCAGACGCTCGTCCGCCTCATGCCGCTGCTCCGATCCTGCGGCGGGAAACCACTCGGCGAACCGATTGCCCGTGAATGGCCCGATGATGGTTTCGATGAAGACCGTATCGCCGGCTAGCGGAATGATGGTGTGCCAGGCGGGCTTTCGCAGCCGCGTCACAGTGGCGCCCGGCAGAGTGCCGGCGGAGAGGATGACCGGTGTAGAGCGGGCGCCGTCATCGGAGAAATGCATGACGGCGAACTGGCCAGATACGGCAGTGAAGGACTTTCCGGACTTGGTGTTGATATGAGGGTGGTCGCAGCTCTTCGCCGGTAGCGCGATGATCATCTCGTGAAGGCTGTCCTCGCGGTCCGGGTGCAACAGCAGCCGCGCCCGCCCGCTAGGCTGGGTGCGAGCGGCTTCAATCAGGGACCCGATTTGTTCGCAATCGACGGTGACGGGATCGGCATCGGTCTCGAACACCGATGGTGCAACCGCGTGGAAACCCCGGATCGGCATCGATCACGCGGTCTCGCGCAGGCTCTGCATCATGTCGTGGATCTGCGGATAGAAGTCGCTGCCGCCCCTGAGTTCCTCGCCGAAGATATCGTGGAAGAACCCCGCGGCCTTGCCCCACTGATCATCCGGCACCGTACGCCAGCGGCCGAGAAATCGGGCCATGCGTAGCTTGAGGGCCTGGTAAAGCCGGGTCGAGGTGACCGCAGGCGCTAGCAGGTCGAGGGCGCGCGTCTCACGCGCAATATCGACCCCAAGGTCCGGCGCATTGTTCAACATGCAGAAATAGGCGAGCTTCAGACGGGCAAGAGCCCGGCTCGTTTCGCCGAAGCGCCTGTCGACAAAGTCCAGCTTGCGCAGCCAGACAGCGTCCGCTGCGACCAGGATGCCGTAGCGAAAATCCTCGTTCTCGATGGGGTCCGGCTTGCGGAACAGGCCCAGGCGCGGATAGCCGTAGCCCTTGTAGTCCAGGTTGAGCAGAAAGAAGTCGCGTTCGAGCAAGTAGTCGTGGGTCTCCGAAAACAGGCGCTGGCCAATGAAACACGGCTGAAAGTTGCAACTCGAGCGAATGCCAAGAACGCCCTGTTCGATCAGCCCCTCGGAGCCCTGGATGACGTCCTGCTCTGTCCCCTCGGTATCCACCTTCAAGAAGTCCGCCATGATGTCCATCTCGGCCAGCACGCCGTCGAGCCTGCGGACATCCATTTTCAGTATCTTTTCGATCTCCGCCTGACCGGGTTTCAAATGCCGGAAGCACTCCGAAGTCAGGTCGGGCTTCAGACACGAACTGAGCCCACGATGCTTCAGAAGGTGGAAGTCGCGTTGGCCTTCGTACTGATCAAGGGCCATCGGCAGAACTTCGTACTGAAGGGTCGGGGTCGCGCTCACTACGGCACGCAGGCGCTCGGCCTCCTCCGGGTCGGGCTCGAAGGCGATGTAGCGCAGCCTACCGTCGAACCCGTTCCAACTCGGGTAAATGCCATACCGGGCACCGACATCCGCAACGACTGTGACTTCGGTCATTTCAGCCATGGCTTTCCCCGAAACTCATTCGGCCACAAGGCGGACTTCAGGCAACACCGTATAGAAGCGTCCACCGGCGTTGCGGAAGGTGCTCTGCTTGTCAGCGATGCCGTCTGCGTAGCGCCACGCCAGCACGGCGACGTCGGCGGCGGTTTCGTTCATAAGTTGGTTTCCGGACAGGACCGGAATCGTCCCGCCCGGCTTGCGCAGGTAATTCACGAAGGGCTGTTCATCGAAGATCGCGTCGAGAAACGAACCGAGCTCGAAGTAGTGGATGAGTGCGGCACAGCCCACGGAGCTGCCGAACGCGAGCGCCCGGCCGGTCTTCTTTCGGGACTCCTCGAGCCGCGCGCAAACCTCCGACGAGAGTTTCGCCACGCGCCCATTGAAATCGTTGTAGAGCTCCGGCCCGTAAAGCCCCTTCGCCTGCTCCCGCGCGATCAACTCCTCGACGCGCTTGCGAACGGGCCGCGGTCCGCCACGCTTTTGAATGTAGAAGCGGATCGAACCGCCCTTGGGCGCAATGCGCTCGCAGTCGACGAGCTCCAAGCCGTGGCGCGCCAGGAACGTCTGGGCTGGCCGCACCGAAAAGTAGGAAATGTGCTCGTGGTAAATGACATCGAGCAGCGTCGCCTCGAGCACGTCGAGCGCGTACTGGGTCTCGATCACAAAGACACCGCCGGGCGCCAGCACGGCGTTCACACCGGCGAAGAAGTCATCGAGGTCGTCGATGTTGGCGACGGTATTTGCCGATATAACGACATCCGCAGGGCCGTATTCGGCCGCGATCTCGCGGCCCACGGCCTCGCTGAAAAAGTCTCCGATGGTGGGGATGCCGTCGGCGGTCGCGGCCGCCGCGGTGTCGACGGCCGGATCGATTCCCAGGACACGGGCGTCTCGATCCTTGGCTAACCGCAGCACGGAACCGTCATTACTGCCGATGTCGAAGACGAAGGCGTTTTTCGCCAGATCACCGCGCGTCGAAAGCTGGTGCATCAAGCCCTCAAAATGCTCGCGCAAGCCGACCGAGATCGCCGTGGTGTACCTGAACGACCGATATTGGAATGCCGGATCAACCATGGTGAGCAACTGCAGGGCACCGCAGGACAGACATCTGTAGACGTCCGCCGGCGCCATCTCGTCCACGGTCGCCTTGGATCCGACATTCGGCGACGCGACCGGCAACGGAGGCAGCGGAACGCATTGGTCCAAATCGGTCGAATGACAGAGCCTGCAGTCGCCGCGGCGCCGCGACAAACTGGCGGACTCCTCATGGCCCGTTTCCGCGGTCACGGTCTCGCTAATCGGGGCGGCGTGTGCTCCACGCATTGGAACCTCCTCCAGCGGCATCGCTCCGGACTCACCCAAAGAAGACGTACTCATAATCGCCCGAGTATCGGGTCTGATCGAACACCCACTCCCATTCGGCCGGCGTATGAAAGGCCCGACAGGTCAGTTGCCAGTACATCAGGTTCACCTTCTCGCGTTCGTTGCGATAGGCCTCGACACAGATGTACTTGGCTCCGCGGCAGACGCGCTCGATCTCCGCGAACGCGGACCACAGGTCGTAGATGTAGAGATTGTGTAGCGTGTTGGTGGACACGATGAGGTCAAAATGGTTGTCCGGCCACGGCAGATCCGCGGCGGTGCCCTCGTGCAGGAACGGCTTCACCGAGTCCATCGCATGCTCGATGGCGTAGCGCGAGATATCAAGGCCGGCGACTTCAACGCCCGGGCAGGACTCGGTGAAATCATGCAGCAGGAAACCCTTGCCGCACCCTATGTCTAGAATGCGCATGTCGGGCTTTATCCCGTAAGCCGCGACCATGGCGTCGGCGACTTTTCGCCACCGGCCGTCATACTTGTAGCCGCCATACCCGGCCTGTCGGCCGCCATCCCAGTAGTCAACATCGTACTGGATCGCCAGCTCGGCGACCTCGGCCTTGTCGCGCTCGGTCACCCGGCCAAGATAGTCGCGCTTCGTCGATGCGTGGTTCGCCGTCACGAACTGGCGATATGTCATCGGCTCCCCCGGCCCTCAGATCACAAGGATATCATGCGGCTTGGACTTCGCCTATTTTTGCCTCGGCCTTGCGAAGTTGAACTTCGCAGCGCTGGGCCCAGGCGTCGGTGCCGGCGAAGGCCCGCTGGGCAGCACCGAGGTCTCGGAAGTCGTTGAGGATGATGCAGATCCACTTGAGTCGGTAGGCGTCCATGAGCAAGCGGCAGCGCGCTTCGTGCACGGGCCGCAGGTCGAGGCCGCCAATCACCTTTTCGACGAAACGCGCGTAATGTTCAAGGGGCGGCGGCACATCGGGCTGACAGAAAAAGTCGCAGACCAGCTTCGCCGGATCGTCGAGGCCGGCGTACTCGAAGTCGGTGAAGACCACGCGGCCGCTTTCTTCCACGAGCGCGTTGTGGAAGCCAAAATCGGACGGCGACACCACGGTCTCGTCACCGGCGAGTTCCGTCTCCAACGACAGGCCGAGACCGGCCGCATCGTCCTCGATGCGCCTGCGCACCTCGCCCCAAAGGGGCCCCAGTTCGCCCTGTACAAATCGCTCGACGTCGTCTCGATAGGGTGCGGCCCGGTGCAGCGTGGAAAGTTGGCGGACACGGCGGTCGATTGTCGCGAGGTGCTGGGCGAGCGAGAAACAGGCCTCCGAGCCGGGCGGCAGCTCGTCCATGTGGGGCGGCGGCGCGTTCAGCGCCAGCACGAAGTCGGCGGCGGCGTCGACATGGGCCTCGGAAAGTTCGCCCGCGGCGAGCTTGCGCCCGGTGACATAGCTGTACAGCCCCGTATGCGTCTCCCGCTCCGCCGCCAAGGGCTCGGCAATCGTGCGGATGCCCTTGCGCCAGGCATACGTCAGAAAACGCCATTCCGCCGCTAACCTTTGCCGCGTGTCGCGCGGGTCCGCGAAGTAGGACTTCAGGAAAAGCGGCGGGCCGTCGGCCACTACAACGCGGAATACACGATTGTTGCGCCCGCCGGATAGCCGCTCGAGGGCGACAGGCTGCGGCCGCCCCGCAGAGGCCGTCAGTCGTTCGGCGGCGGCAAGCAGCTCAGCCTCGGAAAGCGACACGACCCCTACCTCACGCCCGGAGAAGCGCGTCGCCGATCGCGGGCCACGAGCCATAGGTCTCGAAGCTGCGCCCTTGCCATACGCCCGCGGGATACTGGTTGTCCGGATCGAACAAGACCGTGCGCATTTCGTCGGGATAGCCATCCATGGCCAGGAGCTCGGGAAGATCATCGATGAATACGTCGCAGCCCAGCCGCGAGATCCGTGCAACCTTCTCCTCCTTGGTCGGCTCGAAGAACACGCTCCCCGGCCGGATCTGGCCGCAGCCGTCACCCACGATTTGTTCGGCGGACAGGAACTGGCGCGCCGCGGCGTGCAGGTCATAGGACGGGCCGGCAATCGCCGTTCGCGTCTTGTGGCTGACGATGAACAGCGCATGCCCGGCGCGCGCGATCTGTTGCAGGGCGTCGACAAAACCGGGATAGAGCGAGACTGAGCCCATGCGCGCGCCATAGACGTAGCCCTGGAGCACGGTGAAGTCGGCGTCCCGACCGAGGCTGCGCAGATGATCGCGCACACTGGTCTTGTCGGTTGCGATGTCGAGCGGGATCAGGCCGCGCTCGACCCCGGCCGCGTGGAACACGCCGTCGTAACACGCGATCGTATTGTCGAAATCGATGCCGATGCGCATTCTGGTTCAATGCAGCGACATGTCGATGAGCGGGCGCCCCACCTGACCGGCCTCGAGGTCGCGCAGTGCGGCGTCCGCCTCGTCCAGCCGGTATCGCTTTGCCAGCAGAGCCTCCACCGGGAAGCGGCCGGACCCGAGCAGGCGGGCGAAACGGCCATAGTCCCGATCGGGCACCGAATCGCCGCCCCACGTGCCGAGCAGACTCTTACCCTGGTTGAAGACGCCAGGATCGATCGACAGCACCTGGCCGGCGCGCGCGTTGCCGATGACGACCGCGCGACCGCCCTGCATACGGGTCGCATTGACCGCCTGCGCCACCACCTCTGGAACACCCGTGGCCTCGATCGCAATATCAACGCCACCCGGGACGATCTCCTTGATCACCGCCACCACGTCCACGTCCGTCGGGTCGACCACGTGCGTTGCGCCGAACGTCGTCGCCAATTCACGCCGCGCCGGGTTGGGGTCGATGCCGATCAGCGGCATGCCACCGCCAAACGCAGCGCCCAAACAGGCGTTCAGTCCGATGCCGCCGGTGCCTAACACGGCAACCGATTGCCCGGCCGTGATCCGCATCACGTTGAACACCGCGCCCATGCCGGTCGGCGCGGCGCATCCAAGCAGAACGGCTATATCCATCGGCAGACCATCGGGCAGCAGGGTCAGGCGATTCTCGCTGATCACGGCATAACGTTGAAAAGTCGTGACGCCGCCTGCGTTCACTTTCTTGCCTTCCCAGTCGTAGACCGACCCGCCGGCTTCGATGCCGCTGCCCTTGATCCAGGATAGGACGACCGGATCGCCCGCGCGGACCTTGGTGACGGCGCCACCCGCTTCGAGCACCGTTCCCGTGCCCTCGTGACCGAGACAGTGTGGCAGCCATCTGTCCTCGCCCTTGTGCCCGCGCACCTCCATCACCTGCGTGCCGCAGGCGCCGGAGTATCCGATCTCCACGAGCACTTGACCGGGCTTGAGCGCGGGGACCTCAAGCTCAGCCAAAACCAGGGGCCGCCCCGTCTCAACCAGTATAGCCGCCGCCGTCTTCATGGCATCTGCGCCCGTGAAAGTGCCGTGAAGACTCGGTCGGCGATCTGCGGAGCCGAGAGGCCGAGTTGCTCCCGAGCGTACTCCTGCTCACCGGACAGCTTGTAAAAGGCGTCCCTAGTGCCGAACCGTAGGAACGTATTGGGCTTGACGGCGTGGTCGATGACCCACTCCGCGGCGGCGGCGCCAAGGCCGCCGATCAGCGAATGTTCCTCGATCGTCGCGACCAGCGGGAACGCGGTGAATGCCGCTTCGAGGCAGGCCTCGTCGAGCGGTTTAATCGTGTGGAAGCTGACGACTCTGGCCGACACGCCTTTTTCCTTGAGCAGGTGCGCAGCTTCGATAACCACCGGCAGCATGTTGCCGGTCGACAGCAGGCAGACGTCGGTTCCATCCTCGATCGTGATCGCGCGGCCAATGGCGAAATCGGGCGGGATGTCGTCGTGGACGAGCGGCTCGCCCTTCTTGCCCATGCGAATGTAGACCGGGTGCTGCTGCCCGATTGCGGCGCGGAGCGCGGCGCGGACCTCCCAGGCGTCGCCGGGACAGATGACCACCATGTTCGGAATGGATCGCAGGAACGAGATGTCCTCGCACGAGTGGTGGGTAGGACCGAGGCCGGCATAGGAAAGGCCCGCACCCACGGCAACGATCGTCACGGGCGCTTCGTGGTAGCACACGTCGACGCGGATCTGCTCCAGGCAGCGGGTCGTCACGAACGGCGTGATCGTATAGGCGATAGGGCGCAACCCGGACATGGCCATGCCGGCGGCGACGCCCATCATATTGGCTTCGGCCACGCCGCAATTGTAGAAACGCCCTGTATGCGCGGCCTTAAACTTGTCGAACAGCCTGTTGCCGATGTCCCCCGACAGCATCACGATTCGCGGATCTTCACCGCCGAGTTTGGTCAGTTCATCGGCGAAGGCATTCCTCATGCCAAGCCCAGCTCCTTGTGCGCGGCGACGACCTCCTCGGCGGTGGGCGCGCGATAGTGCCAGTTGTTGTCGTCTTCCATGAACGACACGCCCTTGCCCTTGACGGTATGGGCGATGATCGCGACCGGTCGGCCGGAGCCGTTCGGAACGCCGGACATGAGCGTGGCAAGCGCGCCGATGTCATGGCCATCAACCTCGGTCGCGTCCCAGCCGAACGCGCGCCATTTGTCGCTCAACGGCGCCAGCGCGAGCGTCTCGTTCGACCGTGCGGTCGCCTGCCACTTGTTGTAATCGACGATCACGCAGACGTTCTCCAGCCTGTGCGCGGCGGCGAACATCGCCGCCTCCCATACCGAGCCTTCATTGCACTCGCCGTCCGAAAGCAGCGCGTACACGCGAAAGCGCTGACCCTTGATCCGTCCGGCGAGAGCCATGCCGTTGCCGATCGGCAGGCCGTGTCCCAACGAGCCGGTCGCGGCCTCCACGCCGGGGAGCAGGTTGGCCGGCGGATGCTCCGCCAGCTTGCCCCCATCGCGACAGAAGCTGTCGAGCATATCGACCGGATAGAACCCCTTGAAAGCCAGGCCGGCGTAAAGCGTGCTCGCGGCATGTCCCTTTGACAGGATGAAACGGTCGCGCTCCGGGTCGGTCGGACGGTCGGGGTCGATCCTGCAGGCATGCCAATAGGCCGCTACGACGATGTCGCAACACGACAGCGACGAGCCAAGGTGCGCGGTTCGCGCCCGGTGGCTCATTTCGATGACCTTGCCCCGCAGCCGTGCGGCAACGTCCGCCAGCTTGGTGACGTCGACGGTCCTGATGGCGGTCGGCGCGCTCACCGCGGGGTGCCCCACGGCATGCGACCACGACGCGCGCAAAGGGATCGCCGGTCGCATGATGCGATCACGGCCTGTGCTCATAGGACTGCGGCAGCTTCGGCAGGACGTCTGCGAACCGTCGCGCCCACTCAATCGTGTCGTCGACGCCCTCCTGCAGCGAAATCTTGTCCCGCCAACCGAGCTCGGTTCGCAGCTTCACGGAATCGAGCATGTAGGCGCTGTCCTTGCCCGGCCGTTCCGGGCTGACCTCTGCGCAGTCGTCGAGCGTCGCCTTAAATCGGCTCAGGATCATTTCCACCAGGGTGCGGATCGAAACCAGCTCATATCCGGAGATGTGATAGGTCTCCCCGAGCTTGCCGTCGGTCGCGATCTCCAGCGTGGCGGCGGCAACGTCGTTCATATGGATGAACACCCGCATCGATTTGCCGCCACCGTCAAGACGCAGCTTGGGACCGCCCATGGCCGCCAGAATCGTACGCGGGATCACACGATAGAGCTGCTGACCGGGCCCGTATACGTTCGCCGCCCGCGTAAACAAGACCGGGAAACCGTACTGCGCGAAGTAGGTGCGCAGCGACATGTCGCCGGCCGCACGCGAGACGGCGTAGGGCGTCGACGGATTGAACGGCGCTTCCTCGTCGATCCAGCTGTCACTCGAGCCGTAGACCTCAGGCGTGGTCACGTGAACATAGCGCTCGATAAAGTCGTGCCCGCGCAGCCGCTCGTGCAACCGCACCGTCGCGACGACATTTGTCGTCATCCAATGGTCGGGATGCTTCCAGCTCTCGCCGACCATGCTTTGCGCGGCGAAGTTGACGACGTGCGTCGGCCGTTCCCGCTGCATGAGCGCGTCGAGCTCGTCGAGGTCGTAATTGAGATCGATTCTGGAGAAGCGCACACTGCCGGGACGCTTATGCCATTTGTAAGGCAGAAACGCGTCGTGCGGTTCCGGCGATCGGCTGGTCGCCAACACATCGTGGCCGCCCGCCGCCAGGTAGTCTGCGAATGTCGCGCCGGAGAAGGAGTTCGAGCCCAGGATCAGGAATTTCGCCGATCCGCTCATCAATGTGCCACGTTGTCACGGTGGCTGAAGAGCCACTGGACGATCATATGGCCGATGATGAGCTGCAGGTCTTCGGCGATCTGCATGTCATGAACCTCGCAGTGGATCGGCACATCGGCCATCTGCTTGGCATCACCGCCGGAATGACCGAGGATCGCGTAGGAGCGCATGCCGATGTGTTTTGCCTCTCGCAGCGCCTTGACGATGTTTGGCGAATTGCCGCTGCCCGAGAGCACGATCAGCACGTCATTCGGGACGGCCTTCACGGCAAGCTGGAGCGAGAAGATCCGATCGTAGCCCTCGTCGTTGGCAAGGCAGGAGAGGACCGCGGCATTGGCCGGCAGCGCCTCGACGCGAAGCCCGCTGCCCGCCCGTTTCGACAACGCGTATAGAAAGTCATTGGCCAGATGAATCGCATTGCCGGCACTACCGCCGTTGCCGGCCATGAACACCTGGCGCCCGTTGCGCCAGCAATCAAGCAGATCATCGGCCAATGTCGCGACCGGGGACCAGTCGAATTCGTCCATCACCCGGTTCAGGCGCTGGGAATAGTCGATGAAGTGCGCCACGGAAGCATCAGGAGTGAACGCATTCATTGCACAACCTCCTTCTGCATCCATTTCAGATTATAGAAACGATCCTCGGCCTTCAGCGCCCCCTGCGCATGGTGGCCGACAATCTCCTTGATCGCGTCCTCTACAGTCTTCTTTGGCCGGAAACCGGTGGCGAGCAGCCGGTCCGAATTGATGCGGTAGGACCGTGGATCGTTCGACTCGGTCACCACGATGTCGGTCGGCACATGCTCGGTCACCATCCTTGCGATGTCCATGATGGCGATGTTCTCGAAACCCGCATTGTAGATACCGGCATACTTCGGGTTATCGAGCATGAACAGGTACAGGTCGGTGATATCGCCGATGTGGATGTTCGGGCGCGTCTGGTTGCCGCCGAACACGGTGATTTTGTGATCGGTGAGCGCCTGCATGGTCAGCATGTTGACAGAGACATCAAGACGCATGCGCGGGGAGACACCGCAGACGGTGGCGGGACGAATGATCTGCACGACCATGTCGTCCTTGAACGACAGCAGGATGCGCTCGGCGCACATCTTCGTCTTGTTGTATTCGGAGATCGGCAGGAGCTCGAGGTCCTCGGTCACCTGCGGTTCGTCCTTGACGCCGTAGACGCTGCCGGACGAGGCGTAGATAAACTGCTTCACGCCCGCGCGCACGGCCTTGTCCGCCAGCAGCATCGTGGCCAGGCAGCTAATTTCCCAGGTGAGTTTTGGGTCGAGGTCGCCGCAGGGATCGTTGGCAACACTCGACAGATGAATGATGGCGTCAATGCCGGTAAGGTCGATCTCATCGGGGTTGCGCACGTCACCCTTAACGACGGTGAGGTTCGGATGGGGTGTCAGGAAATTCCCGAACCACTGGATGTCGAATGCGGTGACCTTTGCACCGGCCTCGATCAGCTTCGGGACCAGCACCGTCCCCTTGTAGCCGCATGCACCGGTTACGAACACTCTCACGGCGTTGTTCCTTCATGCGATGGGCGGACATCGCTCTTGGATTGACTGGCGCCTGCCACCGACATCACCGCTGTTCCTGCGCCGGTACCATATGGGTTGGCCGCAGCTCGATCGTGCGTGCCATGGCAGACCGCTTGCGCAAGGGCTCGAGTCCCAACCGAATTAGGGAGAACGGCCACAGGCGCAGCGCAAGCCACACCAGCACGGCATAGGCTCCGACGCGACCCGCCGACACCAGGGCACGCAGGAGCACCCCCTCAGCGCGGCCCGCCCGGAGGAGATCTGCAATTCTGGCCGCCTTGGTCGCCGGGCTCGCGGACCGGTCGAGCGCCACCAGCCGAGCGCCGCCGAAACGGAGCCGCCGGTCAAGCACCTGGTCGTAGTCGGGCGGAAACGTGCTCCCGGGCTCCGCCGCCAGAACGTCGCGGACGCGGGACATCGAGCGCTCAATCGCGGCCGCGTCCGTTGCCGTCGCGACCGAGTAGTTCGCGCCATGGATGCGCCAGAAGCCCAGGACTTCGGGCACGAAACTGAAGCCGAAGCGGGCGGCCAGTTGACGCGCGATGAAGCTGTCCGAAAGGGCGCCGAGGGCCGCGTCGAATCCACCGAGCGAGATGAGCGCGTCGCGTCTGTACAACGTCACGGTCCCGAGAAAGAAGTTGTCGCTCGTACGCAGGAGTTGACGGAAACGCTCCGGTGATATGTACCCCGGCTCGGTTCTGGGCAGTATCGCCGGTCGAACCGCCTGCGGCGCCCCCTGCGCCAGCACGCTCGCGCACGCGCACACCAGTCCGGCGACCGGAGTCTGCGCGGCATACTCGGACGCACGTTCCAGGAACGCTGGCAGAAGGCCGTCATCGGCGCCGAGAAAAACGATCCAGTCCCCGGTCGCTTCCGACAGGCCCTCGTTGAGGCCGGCGATGACGCCGCGCCGCTCGCCGTGCCGAATGAGCCGCCAATTTGGGCGTTCGCCGATAAACCGCTCCAGGACCTGGACACTGTCGTCTGAGGAGGCGTCGTCGATGAGAATGACCTCATCCGCCGGCCGCGTTTGCGCCGCAATGCTGCCCAGGCATTCGGGCAAGAAGCGGGCGTGATTGTAGTTGGGCACCACCAGGGTCACGATGGGACGCGTCGGCGCGGGTTGCTTCACCATTGCATCGCTGTCCGCGTAACCGGGGCAACGCGAAGCCTGGAGTGTCTCATGGCCTTGCTCGTTCAGCCCAGGCTTGCGATCCGCCACATGGCCTCGATCGTGTCAACGTCCTTCGCCGCGTCCGCCCCGCTGGCGGCGAAGGCCTCCCCACCGCGCAGTGCGTCGAGGAAACCGGCGGCCTGAAGTTCGAACGCCGACAGCCGGTCGGCGACGGGCGGCCTAAGGACCTCTTCGCGCCCAGGCCGGCGGCGCACGACCGTGGCACACGCTTGGCCCGCAAGAGAATCCGCCAGGACCAGGCTGAGGCAGCCCTTGGCGAAGTAGACGTCGATGCGCTGCTCCCAGACACCCACATCGGCCGGTCCGACGGAAAGCTCCAGGTCGAAGCCGGTCGTCGCAAATATGGCGTGCTGCGCTTTGCCCGCACGCACGCGGAAACTGACAGGGGCCATCGTGTCGCCGAACAGGTAGCGGAGGAGATTGAGGTCGTGGCTCGCGACATTGACCGTGTAGTCGTAGGCGGCGTGCAGATCATCGGCGATAAAGCTCGGCGCCGGAGGATCCTCCGGATGGAGAAATGGGCACCGGCTGCGCACATGGTACGGAGCCGGGACCGAATAGGCGCCACAGAAGTCGCCCAACCGGACGTGCAGCGGCTCCCCCATATCGCCACCGGCCTCCACGAGCAGATTGCGGAACATTGCGACCCCGGGATCGAACCGGCGCATATAGCCAACGGCCAGCTCTGTCGAACTGGATTCGGCCAACGCAATCAGCTCGTGCGCCACGGCGCTCGTGTAGGCCATGGGCTTCTCGGTAAGGACGGGCACATGCGCCTGCAGGACGTTGCGCACGACCGCCGATTGCGCACGCCTGGGCATGCTCACCACCACGGCATCGATGTCTGCGTCGGCGAGCAGGTTCCGGTAGTCCGCAAAGCGCGCCGGGATATTGTGTCTGTCCGCCACCTGATCGAGAAGGTCTGGACGGTTGTCGGCAAGCGCGGCGATCCGGCAACCCTCGAGCCGGCCGAATGCCGGCAGGTGTGCGATTTGCGCGATGAAGCCGGCGCCGATCACGCCGACCGCGACGGGTTCGTGCGTCATGCCCAGGCTGGAGCCGACCTGCGAGCGCGTGCGCGCCCAGCGCGAGCGCGTGCGGTGGCACCGAGGTGCGGCTCCCTGCCGCTTCGAGGCTTGGCGGGCCCATACAAACCGACGCTACGAACTCTGCAGGCGTCGCAGCAGATCGGCGGGATAATCGGAAAGACGGTTCAGGAACGCTCGGAACAGCCATCTCCGCGACATAAAGTTTGCCTCGAACCGCCTGACTTGCTCGGCCATGTCGACCTTGCCTGTCCCTGTGGCCTGTGCCGCCAAGAGCTCCCTGTAGAAAGTCGACTCCGACTGATACAGGAACGGCGCATTGTCGACCCGCGCCACGAACTCCGGATTGTACGCCGGGCAGCCATTGGGCCGCGTCATGTGGAAGCCGTTCCCCTTCAAGAAATCGCCGATCAGCTGTGCCGCCTGCTTCGGCTCGCTCAACATCTGGGGCGTGACCCAGTCAAGGCCGATCTCCTTGGCCATTACCATGAGCCGCGGCACATAGTCCTTCGAAATCTTCGGCTTCTGCACGTGGCCGTGATACAGCAGAGAGAAGAAATAGTCCTCTGTATTCGGCGCGTAGAAACCGTTGATCATGACCTTGTCGCGGAGAATGCGGCGGCACCATTCCGGGTCATAGTAAAAATCCTCGACCGACCGAAAATCGAAATAGATCTTCCGGCCGCCGACCTGCGTATGCGCCGTCTGTTCCTTGTTCAGGATGGAGGCGCCGCGGTTCCTCGCATCCACATCATCGACCAGCAGGTCAACGTCGCCATGCGGCCCCAGAACGTGCTCATCGGGCAGCCCCTCGAAATTCCGCAGCACAACATAGTCGACCGCCTCGTTCAGGACGGAGAAGATCTGCTCCAGACTGCGCCACCCGTCGGCGGCGACGATGTCGCGGTGGATCTCCTCGATCTCGCCGCTCCATTTCGGCCGATTGTAGTCCGCCGCCGTTTGCCCCATCAGATACATGAAGTCGCGGCGGAATTCGCGCGGTGTATTTGTGGCATGCAGGGACGTGCGCCCCTGCCGGCGTAGCGTCTGCTTCAGGTCGAAACTATTGATGTTGACCTTCTTAAAACCGCTGCCGCCGGCGACGCGATATTCATAGACCGGCGCTGGGTCCGTTACGACCAGGAACAGGAACGGCAAGGCGCCTGCCTCGGTGTACTTCTGAAACGCCTGGCCGGAGACCATGGCGTAGAAGCGCTGGAAGTTCTCGACGATGCGCTCCTGGGTCCAATGCAAATAGGCGGCCTGATCAATTTCGAACCGTTCTTGAACCTTCTCCAAAATGTTCTGAAGACCATCGGCGGGCCAACGCCAGAAGATCATCAGATGACGTTCCGGTGCTCGATTAGGCATCATACTGCCCCTTTGCTATCCGATTTTACGGACCCGAATTGAGAGTTCGGCGTTTATGAGTAAAAGGCCGCCGCCGCCCTGTCGGGTTCGGCATGGCGCGTGGCGATCTCCAGCGGCAATCTGAAGGCGCGCGATCGCGTCTTTCGCAGAGTCACGCAAATCGCGTGATTGGGAATGTCCATGTGAGAAACGTTCTTGCCCCGGATCTCGATGCCGGTTTCCGCCATCGACGATGACCGTGGCTCTACCACACCCAGTTCGGGGTTCCTCTTGAATCCCCTCTTATACCAGATGTCTACGATTTCATAGCCGTTAGCCTCCGCAATCTCGCGGAAGAGGCGCGGATGATAGCAGAAGTACCCGTGATCGATCCGGCCGGTCGTCGGAACCTGATGATAGATCACACAGCCGACACGCGCGGCGTCGTGGATTATTTTGAATATGTTGACCTGGTTCAGGATGTGCTCGCTCGTCCCGCAATTGAGAATCAGATCAAAGGCCCCCTTGTAACGCCAAGGCAGTTTTTCTCTGTTCAGATCAAAAATTGTCGTTTTGTGCCCCGGACATATGTCAAAGGAGACATACTTTATCGGCGTGTGATCCAGGACCTCGGAGAGATAGAGGGTCTTCTCTCCCGGTCGGACAATCGACCGATGCGCCATGTCGGCGGCGGCCTTTTGGTGATCTCGCTTCTTGCCGTATTTATCAAGAAACTCGCCAAAGGCCTTCTCCGACGCCTTCAACATGTTCTGCGTCCCGATGTCGAGAATACGACGCGGGGCCTGTAGCCCGAACAAGTAGTTTAGTGTGGCAAGCGGGATCAAGGACGGCTCCTGAAGTAAGCACCCGGGGCTGCGTGCGCCGCATTCCTATAGGGCGGGTCCGGCGCGAGGCGTGCGCGAGATGTCGCCGCGATCACTGCCGGCGTGCCGTAGTTGACGATGATTGGCTCCGCCACGGGTCACTCGCCCTCGCTAGCGTGGGCCAGGTCGCCCTGGCCCGGTGCAGGCACGGGCGCGCGCTTCGGATGGGTCGTGGCCGGTGGCGCGACCGCCACCGGGACGAATATCGGCCGCTGCGAAAGCCAGTCGCGATCCTGCGCTCGCACGTTCGACGCAAACAGCCTTCGCAGACGGCGCGGCACGCGGCCATCGGTAAGCAATCTTCGCAGCATAGCGGAAGAGCGGACGGTCGCCGACTGCAACAGCGCCTCGGTCTCCTCGTGCTTGGCGAAAATGGACGCAAGACCCGGCAGGTGGAACGAAACCGTACAGCCGGCGTGACTGTACCGGATCACGTCCTGCGCCTTCAATTCGCCGGTCCTGATCCGGTGGAACAGCGTCTCCAGGTAGTCCGAAATTTCACGCAAGGCCTCATCCGGAAAGACAAGCGTCACACCCGTCGGCTCGATCTGCCGCGTGGCCGCGTTGTCCAAAACCTCCTCGCACTTCTCAGCCGAAACCGGGACGGACAAGTACTGCGCGAGGTCGAAAAATTTCGACCTTATGTCCTGATAGGAAAATACGTCAGAGTTGTCGTGCGCCTCGATTACCGACAAACCGCACACGTCGTTGTAGAACAGCACCAGCATGTCATCGATCGCATCGCCGACCGAATAGTGGAGCGTGTCGCTCGACTTGTACTTGTTGTGCAGATAGCGCGCGATAACGTTACCATCGCTGCACAGCAGCACGCGTTTCATATCGAGTGGAACGCCGTGCATCGTGTGGAACCGACTTATTCGCGCTTTGTCGTCGCTTGTTCGGTCGGCGCCATTTTTGAACTTCTTGGCGTTGGGGTTGGCAAGATGCCGGATACCGAAGGCCTTCCAGGTTTGGAAAATCTCGAAGTAGGACCGCCGCAATAAGATGACGCGAACGTCGTCTTCGACGATCTTGCCCAAATCGGCAAATGCCGACGGAGGCGCATAGCCGTAGGGATCGAACTTGAGCTTCGCCCCCACCGCAAGCCAGTCGCGCTTGGCCGTTGCACGAAGTCCAAACTCCAGCCGTTCCTTCATCGACCGGGTCGTACTATCGACATACGAGTGGACAGGCGGCGTTTGATCTTGATACGGCATGCGCCATCTGATCTCGCGCGTGCAAAATACCCCATTCAAGGCATGAAGACAGACTTGGAGCCATGTCGAGCCGACGCGCGTATTTCCCATTATGACGAAATGACGCATGAGTTTTTGCCGCCGTCTCAATACACCGAAGAGGAGCCGAATTGGACTGCGCGAAATCGGGCGTGCCATCGGCGCGCGATCCGAGCCGTCAGGCAGTGCCGCCCGCGCACAAGCAGCGGTCGGCGGCATCTTCGCCTTGGCGAGTGCCACTCCGTCACGACCCGGCGCCCCGCCATAGTTTCACCAACTGCCATCGATTGCGAACGTTGAACGGACTTCGACACTCAACCACGTGCCTCAATTCCCGACCGCCTCGCTGGCGATCGGACCGCCTCATCCAAACACAGCCTCCGCTGATCCCCCGACGGTGGCACAAGCATACGAACCAGCGATCCCGACGACGAGCGCTGGATCGAGAATCCGCACTTGAATCTGCTCCCCCGGCCGATTTGGCGATTTCCGTTTCTGGCCGTCATTTCAATACGTGTCAAGCGTATTTGCGGAGCCTGCCGGTACCGAGACGGCCGCGGGCCCGTCACGCGCCCGGTGCAGCCTCGGATTTGCGACGCAAGCGCGCACGGACGGCCCGAAGCTCGCGGCGGGCGGCGAGGATTGGGGGAATGAGCGGCCGCAGCACGGGCGTGCGCGACATGATGTTCGCAACCTTGCGAGATAGCGACGTCGATTGATAGAGGAACGGCGCGTGAGTGAAGCGGCCGACAAACTTCCAGTTGTACTGTGGACAGCCCGTGGGCCGGGTCAAATAGAAACCGTTTCCCTTCAGCCAATCGCCGAGCAATGACGCCGCCTTGTCGGGGTCCGTCAGCCATTCGGGTGTAATCCAGTCGAGGCCAATCTCACCCGCCAGCTCCATCAAGGTTGGAATGTAGTCCTTCGAGATCTTGGGCTTCTGGACGTGCCCATGATACAGCAGCGAGAAGAAGTGATCCTCCGGATTGGGAACGCAGACGCCCCGCACGATGATCTTGTCGCGCAGGATGCGCCGGCACCATTCGGGATCATAGTAGAGATCCTCGACCGACCGGAGATCGAACGAGACCTTGCGCCCAGCCACGATCGTGCCCGCGTTCTGCTCCTTGTTCAGGATTGACGCCGCCCGGTTTCTCCCTTCGACATCGTTGAGCAACAGATCGACATCGCCATGGGCGCCGTGCACGTGCGCGTCGGGCAATTTGGCGAAATTGCGCAGCACGACATAATCGACCGCTTCGTTCAGGACCGAGAACACCTGACTCAGGCTCTCCCACCCGTCGGCGGCGATGACGTCGCGATGGACATTCTGGATGGTGCTAAGGTCGCCGTCCCATTTCGGTGGGTGGTATTCGTCTGCCGACTGCCCCATGAGATACATGAGGTCGCGCCGGAACTCGCGTTGGTCGTTCGTGGCGTGCAGCGAGGTGCCGCCTTGGCGGCGCAGCGTCTGCTTCAGGTCGAAGCTGGCGATGTTGACCTTCTTGAAGCCGCTGCCGGCGGCGATGCGATAGCCGTAGACCGGCTTCGGGTCGGTAACGAGAACGAAGAGGAACGGCGCGGCACCGGTCTGAGTGTATTTCTGATACGCCTGACCGGAGACCATCGCGTAGAAGCGCTGAAAGTTTTCGACGACGCGCTCCCGGGTCCAGTGCAATAACAAGACCTGATCGATCTCGAAGTGCTCGCCGATTTTGGCAAGAGTTTCCTCCAGACGATCGGCGGGCCAGCGCCAGAAGACGAGCATATGACGCTCCGGCGCTCCCACCGCCGCGGGTCCCTTTGTTGTCATCGCAGCAAGTGGCGAACGACCGGAGGCTTGGGGCACCCCCGCACGGCCGCGGCCGTTGCCGCGCTCGGTCAAGATCGGCCCGGTCTCGATGCGTTCCTCGTTGGGGTGCATTTCGTCACCTGAGCTGACAACACGTGCCGGCAAACGTCGGCGATGGCTGGAGGGCCCGTCTCAATTCGGATTGGGCAACGGCTCCGTGGATGGCGCGACCGGCGGTTTCGGTGCCTGCGGCAACGGCACGTACATCGGGCGCTGTGCCAGCCAGTCCTCGTTCTGAATCCGAGTCCTTCGCGCAAACAAGCTGCGAAACAAGCGCACCGAACGTGAGTAGTGTCCCTCGACGCGCCGCGTCGGTGCGAGCACACGCCGCAGCAAGCGAGAACCGCCGGACGTTCCGCCGCCCAGCAGCCCCGCTGTTTCCTCGTGCCGGGCCAAGATCGAGACCAGTCCCGGAAGGTGGAACGACACGCAGCCTTTTTGTTCGTCGAAACGGACGACCGCGTCCGGGCTCAAACCGCCAGCGCGGATGCGGTGAAACACGGAGTCCAAGTGCTCCGAGACTTCCTTCAGCGCGTTAACGGGATAGACGAGATCAAGGCCGGGCGTTTCGATCTGGCTGGTCGTCGCGTTGTTGAGAGCGGCGCGGCACTCTTCCGCCGATACCGCTAGTGACAGGTTCTGAGCCACATCGAAAAACTTGGACCGGATTTCCGGATACGTGAAAGCATCGGTGTTGTGGTGACCGTCGATCACCGTCAACCCGAACACGTCATTGTAGAATAGGACCAAGAGGTCGTCGATGGCATCGCTGATCGAATGGTAGAGCGTCTCGCCGCCGTAGCTGTTGTGTAAAAAGCGCGCGATCACGTTGCCGTCGCCGGTGATCAAGACCCGCTTCTGCTTAAACGGCGCGCGATGCATGGTGTGGAACCGGTTGAGCCGCTCCGCGTGGCGCCCGGTCGTCTCACTTCCCTGCTCCTTGGACGGTGTCTTGCTGGCGTTCGGATTGGCACGGTGCCTGATGCCGAATGCCCTCCAAGTCTGGAAGATTTCGAAATAGGATCGGCGCAGAAAAATGACGTGAACATCGTCTTCAAGGATTCTTCGCAACTCGGAAAAGGCCGATGGCAGCGCATAGCCGAGGGGATCAAATTTGAGCTTCGCCCCCACGGCAACCAGGTTTCGTTTGCCGGCGGCGCGGACGCCGAACTCGAGCCGTTCCTTTATCGATCGCGTCGTGCTGTCGATATATGAATGAACACGCGGAGCCTGAACCTGGTATGGCATCCGCCATCTGATTTCGCGGGTACAGTAGACATCGGGGAGGTTGTGAATACTCGACGCAAACCAAGTCGAGCCAACACGCGTGTTTCCCATTAAGACGAAATAGCGCATCGGCAGTTCTGTTTCTCCGATTGGGGACACTTGGCCGATGTGACCAACCGGCCAAACGGTGGACTCTGTGAGCTGTGACTCGATCCCGAATTACCCGGAGCGCCCCGCCATCCTTAAGACCACCAACGCGTGCGCGCTTTTTGCGAGCCCGCGCCTTTTCTGGCGATGGCGCTCGAACCTGTCAAGAAGTTCTCACGATCCGTGCCCACCAAGGACAGCGTTGCGCAAGCGGTATCCGGCACGCCGGCGAAGCGGTCAAATGTCGTCCAGGATCATGTCGTCCAAGCCGCCGACATCCATTTCCTTTCGGGCCCGATCCATCTCGTTGATCAGGTCCAGCCGGGCCTCGATCTCGTCTCGCGCCAGATAACCCAACAGCGTGTCGTCGTCGTACAGCAGTGCGTAGCGCTCGGCGAAGGCGCCGACCTCGGTCGCCTGCGGTGGCCGGTAGGCGATGAGCACGATACGGTCGGCGAGGAGTCGATCGAAGACGTTGCGGGCTGCATCCTCGCCAATCTCGGCCAGAGCCTCGGCACCGACGATCACAACAGGGCGGTCGGCGCGCCCGGCAGCCAGCAGATGGGCTCCCCATAACGCCTCCCGTGTAACGCGACCCCAAGCCGCCTGGTCCATCGGGATCGTCGGATCCGCCGGCAGGCCCGCCAAGGCCTCCGCCGAAAGACCCAGCCCGGCCAGCTCGCGCCGGAGCGCCGGCCCGTCCTCCGCACCCGCCAGGCCGGTGGCCTCGCAGAACGACACTGCGGCTTGCGCCGGCGCCTCCGGCACCAGCCAACATAGGCCGGGAGCCAGGCGCCCGCGGGCGGACCGCGTCTTATCCGGCGCGATCCGAAACGCCGACATGATCTCGACGAGCGTGAACCGGTCGATCGGTCTCGGCGCGATCAGCCCCAGCCGCGCACCCGGCGCCAACTCGATCTCCGGCGGACGTTTCGCTGTCCCCTCGCCGAGGGGCCGCGCCACCAGCCGCAGCTTCGGGCAGGCAAGGCCACGCTTGGCGACCGGCCCGGTTCCGCCAGCCCGCTGCAGCCGTTCAACCGTACTGAAATAGTCGGCCACGGTCGGATAGAACCGGTTGATCATGACCAACGCGTTGGTGATGCCCAGGAAGTTGGTCATCGCCATGCGGCCGGCGACGAGAAAGATGATGAGATCGCCGAAACCGGTACCCGTGGTGATGATCTGGCCGCCCTTGACCAATCCGATCACCGTGAGCACGAGCGCCTGCATCATCGCGCTGACATGGGCGCTGTTGGCGGCGATCAACTTGGGGCGAAAAAACTGTGCGAAGAACTCGGCGAAACTGCCGTTCTGTACCTTTGCCTGGATCAGCGGGTGCGCGGACGATAGCGGTTGCGCGCCGTTCCTTATCAGGTCAAGCAACTGACCATAGTCCTGGATCATCTCGCGCTTCTTCTCTTCGCGTGCGCGCATGAGGGTCGAGGCCTGCACGCTCAGCGTGTAATAGAAGACGAACGACAACGACATTGCCGCCAAGATGATCATGGTGAGCATGAAATCGAGGTAGACGAGGAACGCGGCGTAGACCAGCAGCCCAGCCAGCAGCGGTAGCGTGCCGATGAGTCCATACATGACCCGACTGCATATCGGACTGGCGCGCGTGACCAGCTGACGGACCTCGACCTGATCGAGCTTTACGCTGCTGCTGATTTTGCCATGCAGACCGCTGGAGACGAGCGTGATCACGCGCTCGGCGCAGAACACGCCATAGCGCCCGCCGAGTTCGGAGAAGCCCCGATAGGCATGGAGCCGTAGAAAGGAGGACACAGCGAACAGCACTCCGCCGACGCCGATCGCGCCGACCAGCAGCAAGTAGGAGTCGGCAAGATCGAACGCGAAACCGGCGAAAGCGAAATCGGCATTGCTTTCCAGACGGCGCGCGTAACTCGTAAACAGCACCAGCGCCCCGGCCTGCATGCCGAGGGCGAGCCCGCTCGCTATCAAGCACCAGGCGAGCCGTTGGCGGAATCGCCAGATGGTGTCCAGAACGATCCAGTGCGCGACCTCCTGGTAACGCGCTGCCCTGAGCCGCAGCAGGTTGAGCGCGGCGGCGGCCGATCCGTCCTTGCCGATCAGCGTATGCGTCGTCATTTCGCGCCCTGCAGCCTGGTCGCTCTCAACATGCGGCTTCCTGTCTCAGACAATTAGTTTTATCGGCAGCGGTTCGGTTTGCCGTGTATTCGACGACATCTTGTTTTGCTGCGGTCGCCTCGGCTGAACACCGTCGATCGTGTGTGCGCCGCATGCTAATAGAGACCATTCCATATGCGAATCTCCACTCCTACTTACGCGGGCCGGAGGAACACTGTGTACAGGGAGCCATCGGGCGCTGTCGAGCCCGCGGCGAAACGACGAGTTGCTCGCGGCCCGGGCTATTTCCTCGTGATCGGGAATGGACGGACGGGATCGACTTGGCTTGAGACCACACTGGACCAGCTTTCGGACGTCAAGGCACGGCTGGAGTTGAAGCCGCGGCTGGCATACCAGAAGCCGCATCCCACGCATATCTATGTCGACAGGTCCACCCGGTCGATCGAGGACTGCATCCTTTCGGCATGTGACACCCAGCCTGTCGACGCGGACGCACATCTGATTTATGGCTCCAAGCTTATCTTCGATCCTTACGGGTACCTCGATCCGCCTGCATTCGATTTTTTGGGCAAACTCATCGGCGATGACGTTCCAACAATACTTCTGAAGAGAAACTACGCGGCGCAATTCCATTCCTGGAAGGTGCGCGGTGTCTTTCACAAACTGAACCCAGACGCGATTGCGCACCTGGCCGATTTCGACCGTACCTTCGTCGAAAACGTCACCCGACAGTGGCAGGACCAGACGGAACCCCGGCCACGACGGATCAGCCTGACCCGCCGCGGCGCACCTCTGGCCGGCAACCTCGACGACGACGCCCCGCACGGGAGCCTACACTATCCCTTGGAGGACGCCGTGGAGGATCTTCTCGTCCTGTTCTACAACGATCTGAACGCGCTGAAACTGGCGAGGCGGTCATGCCGCCATCTGGTGATCGACTATGACGAAATCGCGAGCCGCCTTGCCGAAGTCGTCGATTTCCTGGGTTCCAGCGCGTCCGAGGCGCAGATCCGTGCTTCACTGCAGCGGCCGGTAACGAACCGACTTCGGGTCTTCGATCGCGACCACGTACAACCCGCTGGCATCATCGATTCCTTTTCCGATTGTCTGGCACAGGCCTTTTCCGATGCGGCGACCGATGGCGCACCGGACGACGTTTGGCGCTGGCACGACGGCCGGGATCGGATCGAACTTGCGATACCGGCCTTTGGCGACCTCCTCGACCGTCACGACTTGCGTGAAGAACGAACCGTTTCTCCGGTCGGCGATATCATCCGGCGCGGTATCCGATGGCGGCGGCGCCGACCCGGCTCGGCTCACGGCGGGGTCCAATGGCAGCGCCGCCGACGCCTCTATGCGCTGCGGTAGGGCGTCCGACGGACATCCTGTCCATTGAAGAGATTTATCCGCCTCAGGATTGCCCGGCCGGCGGCAAAAACTCCGCATGGGCGCGCTTCAGGCTGCCCAGGGTGCCGATGTCGCGGTGATACCCGCGGTTCTCGACAGCAAGGATGCGGCCCACGAAGGCCGGAATCACTTCGGTGCTGAGATCGACGAATGGACGCGCGAACCCGGCCGTGAATTCGCCGACCTCAGGCGCGAACACATACACTGCGGCGTTCGCCAGGTTGCCGGGCGGGCTCGCGACTTTCTCGTGGAATGCCTGGACGACATCCTTGTCATCGAGTTCCACCACGCCGCACGAGCCCGGATCGTCTGTGCGGAACGTCAGCATGGTGATCGCGCAGTGTGGCGGGCGGCGGGCGTGGGCCGCGATGAACCCGCGTAGATCAAAATCGGTCAGGTTGTCCGCATGAGCGACCAGAAACGACCCGGCGCCGAAGTAGGCGAGGTTGGCCTTGATGGTTCCACCGCCGCCGAGAAGGTGGGGCTCGTACGCCAGATCGATTCGGCTCCGCCAACACGAGCCGGCGACGTGCGCCTCCACCCGGTCGGCCAGGTGGTGCGTGTTAATCAAGACGCGATCCACGTCATCGCTGGCGAAAAGGAGCTCAAGCCAATAATCGAGAAGCGGCTTTCCGTGGATCGGAACCAGGCACTTCGGGTTGGTTTCCGTAATCGGGCGCAGCCGGGTGCCGATTCCGGCCGCGAGAAGCAGCGCACGCACGTTGGGTCCTCGGAACCTCGCCCTAGTCGAGTGAGTAGTCTATCTCGGCCACAATATCCATCAACCGGACCGGCATGTTGCCAACGCGCGAAACCTGATGGGCGGCAGCCAGAGCCCCCAGATAGGAGCTACGCCAGATGTCGACGCCGGCGCTGAGCGCGAGTGAGGCGGTGGCGAAGAAGCAGTCGCCGGCGCCGGCGACGTCCTTCGGTGCCGTGTTGAATGCCGGCAGCCGGTCGGTCTGGTACTCGGCCTCGTTCGGGGCATGAATGAGCAAGCCTTCAGCGCCCAGGGTCACAGCGACATTTCTGGCTCGGGCGGCTTGCCGTAACTGCTCGCTGATGATCACGAGGCCCGATTCGAAGTCCTGCAGCGCCAGACGGGCCTCGTGCTCTGTCGGCGATATCAACACCATGCCCTTAAAGCGCGATATGTCGGCCAGCTGCGAGGAGGCCTGACTGTCGGCCGCCATCATGATGCCACGCTCCGCAGCCCGCGCGATCGTCGCATCCACCAGAACCTGCGGCAGGCAGCCGTAGTTGAAATCGGAAAATAACAGGAGATCGGTCCGCGGCAGGCACGCCTCGATCCGCATGAGCATCTGGGACAGAAGCTCACTGTCCACCGCGCGCTGCTTCAGACGGTTTACCCTCAGCAGCGTCTTGCCCTGCGCCCGGTAGCGGATCTTGTTGGTTGTCGGGCGCGTCTTGTCGATCAGGATCTCACTGTCGATATCAAGCTTGGCCATCTCGTTACGCGCGAAGCCAGCAAGCTCGTCGTCACCGCCGACCGTTAGCAGCTTCACGTCCGCACCGAGGCCGCGCGCATGGGCGGCCACAACCCCCGCGCCGCCGACGAACGTCTTTTCATCGATCGGCGACACCACGACCGTCGGCCCCTCCCGCGACATGCCGAGCGGCTCGCAGTCGACATATGTGTCGACGATGAGATCGCCGACCACGCAGACCCGCTGGCCGGCCATTCCGGTGAGTGTCTCCCTGAGATCTGTGACCTCGAAGCCGTGGCGGGCCGGAAAATCTTGTGGAACCAATATGGTAGAGGCGTTGGTTTCCAGATAATCCCGCTGAAGAAGGTTTATCGAGGCGAAGCGGACTTCGCCGGAACTGAACAGGAGCTTGCCGCCATAGGCGTCGACAACTGCCTGCTCGGAGTTCACGCGGCTCTCATATTCCTTCCCCTTCACGACGATCTCGGGCCTGAGGATGGCGATAAACGCGTGCGGCGGCTCGTCCAGAATGAATGCGTGGTCGACGATCGTAATCAATTGCAGGCCCTCAAGGCGCATGTCCGCCGGCACCGTCACACCGGCCGTATCGTCGGGATTGACGCCGACGACGAGGACATCCCCACTTTCAGCGGCAAATTTGAGGAGACGCAGGTGGCCTGGGTGAAGCACGTTGAAATTGCCGGAGACGAACGCTACCCGCTGGCCGGGGCCAATGGCTTCGCGGATCCCGCCGAGGATTTTTTCGACCGCGCCTGATCCTGCCAAAATAGACATTTCGACCTCGCAGCCTTGAGCCTGACGCACCGGACGGTGCCGATATCGATGATCGAGTCGGATTCTAACCGATGCACGATGCGCACTGGAGCACGTGTGTCAATCGGGATCGACCATCCACGAACTCGGATAGGCTGTGTAAATAATGCCTGGCCGGTCGTGGCTCCGGTCGTTCAATGGCGGCGAAAGACACCACCTCCGCAATACGGATCGGGTGCCGCCCCAAGGGATTACTTTCGGCTCAGCGTGCCCCGCTCGTCGCGCAAAAGTGCTGTTTCTTGCGCGCTACGTGCAATTGCGTGTACACTTGAATTAGGGTCCGGACTCATAACCATTAGCTGACGGTAGCGGCGAGACAGACGGCGGCGAGGAAGTTTTGGGCGAGGCGGTCATAGCGGGTTGCGATTCTGCGGAAGTCTTTCAGCCGGCCGAACATGCGCTCGATGGCGTTGCGGTCGCGATAGAGCGCCGGGCTGAAGCACGGCTTCCAGCGGCGGTTGGCCTTCGGCGGGATGTTCGGAGCGACGCCTCTGCTCTCGATCTTGCGGCGAACGGCGTCGCTGTCATAGCCCTTGTCGCCAGTCAGGATCGAGGTGGCCGGCATCCGCTCCAGCAGCGGCCGCTGTGCAGTCCGCCACTTGGCCGCCGGTCAGCAGGAAGGCGAACGGGCGGCAGAGGCCATCGGTCAGCGCATGGATCTTCGTGGTGCGCCCGCCGCGGGAGCGGCCAATGGCCTGCGTGTGCTCCCCCCTTTGCCGCCCGAGGCGCAGCGATGAGCCTTCACCGCCGAGGAATCGATCAACACTTGCGCCGGCGGCCCACCCGCCGAAGCCAGAGCGTGGAATATCCCTGTCCACACGCCTTTGGCCGCCCACCGCACGAAGCGATTGTAGAGCGTCTTGCGCGGGCCATAGACGGACGGCGCATCGACCCAACGTCCGCCGGACTTCAACACATGGATGATACCGCTTATAACGCGGCGGTCGTCGACTCTCGGCTTGCCGCGCGTATCCGTCGACAGATGCGGCACGAGCCGCGCAAACTGTTCCTCGCTCAGCCAGAACGTATCGTCCATCGCAACACTCCCGCAGTTTGGGAGCGTGAATCACGTCGCGCCGCGTCGGCTCAAGCGATTTATGGGTCCGGAGCCTAGTACAGGGGGGGCATAGTCGGTGAGAGCACCGAAAACATCGAACTGGGTTTCGGGCACAGTTAGGCGAGCAATCGACATTCGCGGGGGCGAGTCGCGCCCACCGCCGAGGTGGAGCTATCGCAAATGGTTCCGCTTTGTCGGCGTGGGCGAGCCGAACAGACTCCGAAAGAGCCGCGGAATTGTGAGACTTGTACGGAGAATGTATCGCATAGGCTTCAGCCTCTACCGCAAGGTGATGCTGCGGAACCGGACCGGGATCAAGCCGATCGCCCTGTGGCTGTCCAACTGGTTCGACCGCAAGGCGGCACCTGGGGCGGTTGGCGACCACCTCGTGTTGTTTGCCAACAGACTGCTGCGCGACGGTCGGCCGGTTCCCGCCCGCCTGGTCCTGTTCGTCGTCTTGTATAGCCTTGTCATTTCGGCCCAGGCACACATGGGAGCTAGCCAGCACGGGCGGATGTTCAAGACCGCGCGCCTCATCAATCTCCTGTTTCGGCCATATATCCTGGCGCGACGAGCCCCGGTGGCGGACGTCTATTTCCAGGTCCTCTTGCACTTGAAGCAGTTCGAGCGCATCGCCCGAGATCTGCGCCGGCCCGACGGACTCGATGATCGCTATCTCGCCACCTTGGCCGGCGTTGCGCATCTGAATCTGATGAACGTCGAGGCCGCGAAGCAGTTCCTTACGCTAGCGATATCGCTTAACGGCGCGGACCACTTCGCCCACCGAATGCTCGGCCGCGTGCATCTTGTTGAAGGCGACTACGGCGCCGCAACGAGAGAGTTCAGCAAATCGGTCAAAATCCTTCCGTCGACCGTCATGGCGCACCAAAACTACGCTGGCCGGTACGAAGTTCTGAAATCCAAGCCAAAGCAATGGGAGCTGAGGCGCGCCGGGACCCTGTTGGTTTACGACAACCTAGTGCAGTTGGCCGAGGATCTGTTTCTGCAAGGGCGCTTCAATAAGAGCTTCCGGTTTTATCAGTTGGCGCTGTTGTTCCAGTCGCGCCTCGCCGATCAAATGCGGCCGCACCGGCGTCTTCCGACCCCGCTGCTGAAACGGATCGGCAGCGAATGCGACGGGTTCGACCCGGCCCTGTCCGTACGTATCCTGCCTTACGAATGGGTAACGCAGTTCGGCCACATCGGCCTGCTTGACGCCTATCGAAAGATGGCCGCGCTTGGGACGATCGCCAAAGCGAACTACGTCCTTCTCGCACCGCAGAACAAAGTGTCCAACTCGGTGTATCTCGCCTACTGGGACCGCTATTTCTGCATTGTGCGCGACGACAAGCTTGTCGACGATCTGTTCCCGTACCAGCGTTACTTCGGCGACCAGTTCATGGCCCTCCTGGCCGAAGGGCCTCTGGCCGAACCCTGGACCCGTGCGGCCGCTCGGACCCAAGTCGAGTGGGCAAAGAGGGGGCACGGACCGTTGCTGCAACTGAGCGAGCAGCACAGGACGGAAGGGCAACGTAAATTACAGGAGATGGGTCTGCCGGCCGGTGCCTGGTACGTCGGCCTGCACATCCGCGAAGGCGGCTTCTATGGCGACGGCACGGGGACGATCGGCGAGCATCGCAGCGCCGATGTGAAGGACTACCTTGAGGCCATCGATGAAGTGACGTCACGCGGCGGCTGGGTGATCCGCCTCGGTGACGCGTCGATGACCCCACTTCCATCCATGCCAAACGTCATTGATTACGCTCATTGTGCCGCGAAATCGGCGGACATGGATCTCTTCTTTCTGGCGACAAGCCGGCTTATCATTGGAACCACTTCCGGTTTGTCCACGGTCGCCATGTCGTTCGGCACGGCGATGCTGCTGGTGAATTGTATTTCGAATGACTGGCAGATCTGGACCGCGCAGACGGACTTCACCGTAAAGCAGGTCTACGATCTCGGTCAGCGTCGTTATTTGTCGCTGACCGAAACCTATCAGCAGCCGTTCCAAGGCCGTCTGATCAACCACGCGCTGCTCACGCGCCACGGCTACGCGATCCATCCCAACTCGGCCGCGGACACGCGGGCCGCAGTCCGCGACAAGCTTGACACCGTGCTCGGCATCGCCGCCCCGGTGCCCGAAGACGATCCTCTCATGCGGCGCTACCGCCAGGCCCTTTCGCACAATCCTTTCATGTTCGGGGCGGCGCGACCGTCGCTGCCCTTCCTCAACGCTCACCCTGAGCTCTTTGGACCTCCGCCCGACCATGAGTCGCTGCGCCCGAGAGAGCAGTCCGCTGCCTAGAGCGATATCTCGGCCTGCGTGAAACAGGCGCGGGCCGCACTCCCGCCTCAAACCAGGGCCGCGTCGCCGCCGGTCCCTCGCCGATCGGGAGCGCGCGCGATTGCAGCCGTCAACGCCGCCAGGAGCCACAGGGTCGACAGCCACCAGCCCTGCCAAATGCCGAAACTCAGACACGCAACCACCGTCCCCGATGCGATCGTGGCCAGACAGGCGGCCTGCGCGACGCCATCATCCACATGACGCGGCACCGCGAAGATCGTCAATACGATCAGTGCGCCGCCGAGCGCGGCGCCCGGCAGGCCAAGCTCGAGCCACCATTGCAGGAAGGCGTTGTGGGGGTGCAACGGAAGCTGCGTGACCGGTCGCGTGAGGCCATCCGGCCGGGCGAGGCGAATGAGATCGCTGCCGCCGGGCATATTGCGGGCGGCGTCGAGGCCCCAGCCGTAAAGCGGCCGCTCCCGCACCCGCTCGGCGGTGAACGACCAGATCGCCAAGCGGTGCGTGGTGGCGAAGTCGGGCTGATCGGACCACGCCGCGTAACGTTCGGGCGAGAGCAGCGAGCCGGGCAGCCAAGGCGCCGCGATCATCCCCACAGTCACGCAGGATGCTAGCACGACCGCGACGGGCGTCGGCCACCGGCGGGCCAACACGGCGACCACGGCGCCGCCGACCAACGCCAGGACGGGCGCGCCCGGGTCGAGCTGCGACAAGATGACCAAGACCAGGGCGAGGAAAGCGAGCATCCATGCTCGGCCAAAGCGCCGTTCGACGCCGAGCGCGGCCAACCACGCCACGATTGCCATGACCACTGCGCTGCGGTTCAAATTCGTCAGCTCTGTCGGCCCGGTGCGAGCCTGGTCGCGAACGAAATCGTTTATTGCCGCGCCGGTGGCGACCTCCAGCGCGACCAGCCCCAGACCGACGGCCGCCCCGGCCATCAGGGCGATTTCAATACGGCCCCGGCCGCCGTCATCGATGCGCCGTGCGGCGTCGACCAGGATGACCGCGCCAACCGCGATCGCCGTTAGCTTTGCCAGACGGTCCAGGCTTTGCTCCGGGTCGATCGACCACGCCGCGCTGAGTGCGCCCCATATGAGCAGCACGATAAGCAAACAGGCATACCAAGATGCCCTTGCCGGGAGCCGCCGCTCGATGACGACGGCGTGGAGGGCAACCAGCACGGCGCCGATGGCGGCCAGCGGCGTGATCGCCATCGGAACCACGGTGGCAAGCGGCATGAAAAGAAATGCCGCGACCGCCAGCACCTGTTGCGGCTCGGCGATGAGTGACCGTGGGCCCACGACCGAGCGCGCTCTCGTGCGATCGCTGATCATGTGCTCCTGTTCCGTGGTGCTTAGGCGAGTAGCCACCCATTACAGCCTGCCGGCTGACTGTCAACACGGCGGACCGGCCAAGACGGCGCAGCAGAGGTCGACGCCAAGCAGGGCGCAGCCCCCCGTCCGACCTCGCACACATGAGTTGGGTCGGTGCCGGCAACCGCTATTATCAGGCCATGCCCGAACTGCCGGATATCACGATCTATATCGAGGCGTTGGAGGCGCGTATCGTCGATCGCACGCTGCACGGCGTGCGCTTGGCCAACCCGTTTCTGCTGCGCACCGCGGCACCGCCGATCGGCGACGTCGCCGGCAAATCGGTGCGTCGACTGCGCCGCGTCGGCAAGCGGATCGCCGTCGGCCTCGATGCTGATCTGTGGCTGGTGCTGCACCTCATGATCGCCGGGCGCCTGCACTGGCGGCCTCCCGGCGCGGCCATACCAGCGAAGCGCGGTCTCGCGTCGTTCGATTTTGAAGACGGCGCGCTGATCTTGACCGAGGCTGGCTCAAAGCGCCGCGCGTCATTGCATCTGGTTGCCGGCGCGGACGGGCTGTCCGCCCACAACCCGGGCGGCATCGAGCCGCTGGAGACCGACCTCCCTGCGTTCCGCGATGCCATGACCAAGGAAAATCATACGCTGAAGCGTGCGCTCACCGACCCGCGCACCCTCGCCGGGGTCGGCAATGCCTACTCGGACGAGATCCTGCACCGGGCCCGGCTGTCGCCGGTGGCAATGACGCAGAAGCTGAGCGCAGACGAAACCGTGGGCCTGTTCGCCGCCACCCGTGAGACGCTGACGCTGTGGACGGAACGGCTGCGCGCCGAAACTGGTGACGGCTTTCCGGAAAAGGTCACGGCATTCCGCGATGGGATGGCCGTACACGGGCGCTATGGCCAACCATGCCCGGACTGCGGCGCGCCGGTGCAACGCATCCGCTATGCGTCGAATGAGACCAACTACTGTCCGCGATGCCAGACGGACGGCAAGGTCCTGGCCGACCGCTCGTTGTCACGCCTGCTCAAGTCTGACTGGCCGCGCGCTGTGGAGGCGCTGGAGCAGCTCGGCCCCACGCCCGAAACTTGAGGCTACAGATCGACGCCTTGTGTCGACATGGCGCGTTGCCAGGAAGATTCGGGCGTGTCGCTGAACACCAGCGCACGATCGAACGGGACGACGGACCAGCCCCCTCGCGCCAGTTCGGAGTCGAGCTGTTCGGGCGCCCATCCCGCATAGCCGAGCATGAAAAGGAACTGCTCGGGAGCATCCCCATCGGCGATACGCTTCAGAAACGCGCTGCGCGTGGTCATCGCCAAGGTGTCACTGACCACGACGGAACCGGGGTCGACGACGTCAGTGGAATGCAACACGAACCCGCGTTCCGTCTCGACCGGCCCGCCGTAGTGGGCCATCACGCCACCCTGGGCGCCGTCGGCATCGACGCACATCTCGGTTAGCAAGACGTCGTAGGGGATTTCACCGGCCGGACGATTGACGATCACGCCCATGGCGCCTTCGTCGCTATGACTGAGCATAAAGATCACGGTCTGGGCGAAACGCGGATCGGGCATTTTCCGGCGTCGCCACCAGCAGCTGGCCGGCAATGCTGCCCGCATCGGCGGCCTGCGCGACGCTGGGTGACATCGACGCTAAGAGGACCACCGTCGCCAGACTGACCGAGCACGAATTCAAACGCATCATCAATCTCCATCCGCCGCGTGGCGCGGCGATGACTGAGGATAGTCCTTGCCACGTGAGCTGCCAACGTCGGGCGCCGAACGGGCGCGGGCGGTTGCATGTATTGCCGCGGCCCGGTCCTTCGACTTCGCCGCGTCGCGCACGCTGCGCAAGCAGCGCTTCGATCACGCCCTGCCAGCCGTTGTTCAGGCACTCGCCGATGGCCGCGTCATAGCCGAGACCGGCAACCAGCGACGCCGCGAGTCGCTGGTGGTAACTTCGATTGGCTGCCGCCGCATCCGCGGCGTATCGGTTCATGACGCAATTTCCAAAAAGGGCTCAGAACATCGGCGGCAAGGGCATTGGCAGAGACATCCAGCCGCCGCCCGACACGAGAACCCGGCTCATGCCGTTCGGTGTGGTCAATACCAGCGTCCAGGTCTCTCCGTCTGCGGTTCTGAACAGCTCGACGACACCACGGCCGCCGCGTGTCAAGCCGAACGCCGCGGGCGTTTCGGCATGTTGCTTTGCCAATGCCTGCACGATCTTGTCGCGAGGCAGGTAGACTTGCTGGGCACTCGCCGAAGCAGTGTACGCGATCCCGGCGAGCGCCACAGTTGGAGACCTCTAACAACCGGCCGATTTGGCGCGGATAAGGGTGTCCTGTTGGCCGATCCGTGCGGCGGGTGGATTTGACGGCGTTATTCGTCCGCGGTTTCGTTCTCAGCGGGGTGTTTTTTGGTCATACGGGCGGACTCATGCCATGGCGGCCCTGCGCTCATGGAAGATCAGACGCTGGAAATTATAGGCGAGGTTGGCGAGGCCTATCTTGGTCTCGGCCCGCTTGAGCCCGATGGTCCGGACGAACAGGCTCATGCGATCCTTCTGCTGGGCGAAGACATGCTCGACGCGTGCACGGACCGCTGACTTGCGGGCATTGGCCCGGGCGGTCGCCTTGGGCATGGCCCGGCCCGGCGGCTTCTTGCGGTGGATGTGGGAGATCCGACCCTTGCCCGCCAGCCACGCCTCGTTCGCCTTCGAGCGATAGGCGCTGTCAGCCCACACGCCGGCGGCCAGATTGTCGCCGGTGACGAGATGACGCAACATCTTGCCGTCATGGCGGGCGGCATCGGTCACCGCCGAGCCGCGGATGAAGCCGTAGGCCCGATCGATGACGACATGATTCTTGTAGCCGAACACCGGGATCGCGATGTCGGGCACGCGCCGTTGCGCCCCGGCGGGGTTCTTGCGCCTTCCGGTCTTCACCGTCCACCGCGCGTCTGTGTCCTTCTGCGCCGCCTTGGCCGGCTGATCGGGCCAGATCTCGGACGCGCTCTTGCCCGCCTTGATCGCCCGCTTCTCGTCATCGCGGTGGCGCTGCTTGGGCGCCGATACCAGGGTCGCATCGACGATCTGCCCGCCCATCGCCAGATAGCCGCACCGGCGCAGCTCGCCATCGAAGGCGGCAAACAGCTCATCCATCGCCCCGGCCCGGACCAGACGCTCGCGAAAGGTCCAGATGGTGTTCCGGTCCGGCGTCGGCGCTCCGAGATCGAAGCCCAGGAAGCGAAGCCAACTCAAGCGGTCGCGGATCAGAAACTCCATCCGCTCGTCGCTCACCGTGTGCCGCGCGGCCAGGACCAGAACCTTGAACATCGCCACCGCATCGTAGGCCGGGCGGCCGCCTCTCGATCCGTCCGAATAGCCCAGCGCCGCCTCAAGCGGTGCGCGGAAAATCTCGAAATCGACAACCTTCGCCAGCACCTCCAACGGATCGCCAGTCGCCGAAAGCTTGCGCAAATGATCCGGTAAGCCGAACAGGCCAGTCTGCCTCATCAATACCCCCCTCGAATCGAACCGCCGCAGAGAATCACAACAAGGCAAAATTGGCGAGGTAAATAGAGGCGTCCAGTTGATGCAATTATTGCCATCGCCCAAGGGCGGCGCATTTGCAGTTTAGAGCGAAGCCCGTCAAGATATTTCATATCGACCTCCAGTCCAGAACAGTGAGATGACTGGGTCATCATCTCTCTCATCTGGCACGCCACACACACAAGCGTGCGTGAATTCATTTCTGAATATGGATGTCGACTAGGTTATTACTAAGTGACGGCAATCACATATCACAGTGACTTGACGTCCTGCGATCACGCAGTGATCGGGTCCAGCGCTTGAACCGGCGCGCGGCGGTAGCGCCACACCGTTGCCGGTGGGAGGTTAAGACGAATCCAGCGCCGGCGCTCACCCACAATGCCGACCTCGTCGCGGATCGTGCGCGATACCGGCGACACCGGACCGTAGGTGAACTGGATAAAGGCGCCATCCTTGGGCAACGTCGCGAAGGCCTGTGCGATGATGGCGCGGCGCGTGCGCTGGTTCATCGACACCAACGGCAAGCTGGAAACCACCGCCTTGACCGGGCCGATTCCGGCGCGCTCGACCACATCGTGCAGATCGCGGGCATCGGCGCGGATGATCTGCACATCCGGGAACCGGGTGCCGATCACCTCGCACAGCGACGGCTCGACCTCTAAGACCGCGAGTTGCGCGGGTGACACGCCGGCACGCAACAAGGCCGCGGTGACTTGCCCCGTACCGCCGCCGAGTTCGACCACCAGGCCGGGCTTGGAGACGTCGACCTCGCTGGCCATTGCCCGCGCCAGCCCCGAACTGCTTGGCATCACGGCGCCGACGCCGGCCGGCTTGCGCAACCACAACACGAAGAAGTGGAAACAGTCAGCTAGCCAGCGGGCGAGACTGGGCTGGGTCGATTGTGTCGGGCTCATCTCACCACCGGTTTCTCAGTTCGCGGAGCTTCAGGAATACGGTCTGCGCGTCCATCTCCGCCGGCAAGTCGGGAAACGTCTCGCGCAGACGGGCGATGACCGACGGGTTGTGCAGGCGGAAAAAGGTATTGATCTCTTTCTCCAAGGCCAATGTCGAAATCATCGCCGCGGCCGGGTCCCGATCCTTGAGCTCATCGAGGAGCGATGCGGCACGCTGATTGTCGGGCTCGCGATCGAGCGTGAATTGCAGATTGTTCTGAATGTAGTCGTGGCCCGGATAGATCATTGTCGTATCGGTCAGTTCCGCCAGCTGGCCAACGAAGGTGTGGTAGAGCTCGACCGGGTGACCGCCATTGTGGCAGTTGCCGGCGCCGGCGTTGAACAGAGTGTCGCCGCAAATCAACGCCGGTGTCTCGGTATGCGATAGCAGGCACACATGGCTCATCGTGTGCCCGGGCGTGTCCAGCGCCTCCAGCTCCACGGTGCCGCCGACCTTGACCACATCGCCGGCAGCCAATCCCCGGTCGATGCCCCGGATCTTGTCGCCGGCGTCCTTGTGCGCCAACAACTTGGCCGAGGTGGCGGCGATCACCGGCCCGTTGCCGCCGGTATGGTCTCCGTGTTCGTGGGTGTTGACGACCTGAGTGATGGTCCAGCCCTTTTCCCTGGCAACCGCCAGGCACTTGCGATGGTCCAGAGGATCGACCGCCAGCGCCTCGCCGGTCTCCGGACACACGATCAGGTAGTTGAAATTGCGGTAGGCGTTCGCGGTCCAAATCTGCTCGACGATCACTTTCGTCTCCGATGCCTTACGTCCGCCAATTCCATCGCTGGTAGCGATCTCGTCTGTCGGCGTCAACGTTCAACGTCGTGTGGCAATTGCCATTTGGTAAGGCTCAATTCGCGAAGCGTATGCGTAGTGGTAGACTGTTCCCCGATTGGCGTGGGAGATCAGGCAGATGGATCGCGAGCGGTTTCGCGACTGGTTTTCGCATGTTGATGAGTTGACGGCGGCGCAGCGCAAGGAGGTCGCGGCGGTGTTGTCGGAGCTGTCGGAGGGCGCAGCCTCGCTGGCGGCGATCGAACTGGGCGTGGACGACGAGCGGTGCTGTCCTCATTGCGGCGGCGGCGGGGCGGTGTCGCGGGGCAAGGCACGCGGTCTGCGTCGCTTATCGCTGCAAGGCCTGTGGGAAGACATTCGGCGCGCTCACCGGCACGGCGCTGTCGGGCCTGCACCACAAGGAGCGCTGGCTGGCCTTCGGCGCGTCGCTTGCCGAAGGCGAGACGATACGAGAGGCTGCCGAGCGCTGCGGGATTGCGCCGAGCACGGCGTTTCGCTGGCGCCACCGCTTTCTGGAGGCGGTTCGGCAAGCGCCGGACCGGCTTGCCGGGATCGTCGAGGCCGACGAGACCTTCGTTCTTGAGAGCCGGAAGGGAGAGCGGAAGCTGGACCGCAAGCCGCGCCGGCGCGGCGGCAAGGCCCGCAAACGCGGCCTCTCGCGCGAGCAGGTGCCGGTCCTGGTCGCCGCCGACCGAGCCGGCGCGACCCTCAGCCATACCCTGCCCGCTCTCAACGCAGACAGCGTGAAGGAGGCGCTGGAGCCGGTCGTCGCCCGCGATGCCTTGCTCGTCTCCGACGCCAACCGCTGCTATCCGCCCGTCGCGGCGGCGCTCGACATCCCTCACGAGAGCATCAACGGCGCCGCCGGCGAGCGGGTCCGCGGCGCCCTGCACATCCAGACGGTCAACAGCCGCCACAGCCAGATCAAGGGCTTCCTGCGAGGCTTCCACGGCATCGCTACCAAGTACCTCGACAGCTATCTCAGGTGGTTCCATCTCATCGAACTCGGCGACCGGCCGTCCCCGAGAGCCTGTCTCCAAGCGGCGATGGCTAAACCATGCCTACGGTTTGCGAATTGAGCCTTTGGTAACCCACCGGCGCCACAATTGCACCACAACGCGACGATAGCATGCAGCCGGCATCGGCAGGGTCTCTGGCAAGGGAGATTGAAGATGCAGCTTCGTGCCTGGGTTTGCGCCTTCGGCTTGGCGACGGCGGCGTGGAGCCCCCTCGCCCATGGCGCCGTCGAAATACCGAGCGACAGCGTGATTCAGACCGTCACGGTCTTTCCGGACCGGGCCGAAGTCACCCGCCACGCGGAAGTCGAGGTGCCGATCGAGCGATCGGTGGCCGTGATCGCGGACTTGCCGGCGACGCTGATCGACGGATCGCTGCGCGTGCGCGCCACCGCCGGCGCCAATGTGCTCATCGGCTCGGTCGAGTTGCGCCAGGTATACGCCGCCAGCGCCGTGCAGGACGACGAGCGCCGCCTGATCGGTGAGATCGAGGCACTGGAGGACCAGTCGCGCGCCCAGCAGGATCAGATCGCCGCCGCCCGTGTCCGGCTAGAATTCGTCACAGCCATCGGCCACGACATGGCCGGGGCCGCGAACGGCGAAATCCTTAACGGACGCGTCGATCCGGTGGCCTGGGAACATGCCCTCGGGGTCCTCGGCGAGGGCGCGGTCGGCGCCCTGGAGACCATCAGGACCGCCGAGATCCGCCAGCGCGGGCTCGGCCGGCAGATCGAGCAGAAACGGCGCCAATTGGAACAGATTAGAACCGGCCAGACCGCGCAGTCGGTGGCGCACGTGCATCTGGAAGCCGGCGCCGCCACGCCGGTTGAACTCTGGGTCACCTACCAGGTGCCCGGCGCCTCTTGGCGGCCGCGGTACGACGCACGCCTCGATGCCGAGGCGGGATCGGTCGAGCTGAAGCAGATCGGCGAGGTTCGCCAGGTCACCGGCGAGGACTGGTCGGACGTAGAGCTGATCCTGTCCACGGCCCGACCCGGCGCCGGTGCTCAGATGCCAGACCTGGCAAGCTGGTTCATCGACATCGCAGAGGCGGTGGCACTGCGCGAGCGCGGAGAGGCGGTTCGCGGCAATCTCCTGGCGGACCAGTTGCGTGCGATGGCGCCGGCGGAAGAGGACAAGGCGACGGTGGTCTCCACGGCGGTCGCCGCTTCGTATCACGTCCCGGGTCCGGCCAACGTTCCATCGGAGGACGCCGCCCACAGCTTCGCCTTGAGCGAGCGCACGATGCCGGCAGCGCTCGCCGTTCGCGTAGTGCCCAAGGTCGTGCCGGCGGGTTATCTGTACGGCACCATCGACTACGCGGGCGAGGAGCCGTTGTTGCCCGGACCCGTCGCCATTTTCCGCGACGGCATGTTCGTCGGAACCAGCGCGATGGGCCTGCTGCGCCCTGGCGAGGAGCTCCGCCTCTCCTTTGGTATCGACGATCGGGTCCGTGTCGACTACCGCCTCGAAACCGGTGAGAGATCGCGCGGCGGCCTGATCAACCGGCATCAGCGCCAGGAGCGCCGCTACCGCATAGAGGTCGCCAATCACCATACCCAGGCGATCGAAATTACAGTGCTGGATCAGCTTCCGGTACCGCAGGACGAACGCATCGAGGTCGAGCTGCTGGGTAGCTCGACAGAGCCAACCGGCGAGGACGTGGACGCGCGCCTGGGCGTGCTCGCGTGGACCCACACATATGCCCCAAATGAGGAGCGCGCGATCCTGTTTCGCTATGCGGCAACTCATCCCGAGGGTGCCCGGCTGGTGGGCTTTTAGCGCCGATGGAGGGCGCGCCGCCAGCCCTTGAAGCGACAGCAGCGCGCGCCCATTTTGTTGAGGTGACGGCGCCGCTTGCGGGCCGTCGCCAAGGCGCCGAACACGGGCCTAAAAAGGGCAGCCGAGATGGCTTGCCAAGCGGCCCGGCGCTCGCTCGATGAGAGGGGTGAAGCGATGCCCAGAATGTCTTTGTTCAACAGCCCGTTTTTGCTGGGCTTCGACCAGTTCGAGCGGACGATCGAGCGGGCCGCGAAGGCGTCGCCCGAAGGCTATCCGCCGTACAATGTCGAGCAAACCGGCGATAATCACCTGCGTTTGACCCTGGCCGTGGCCGGATTCCGCGAGGACGACCTCGATCTGTCCCTGGAGGACAACCAGCTACTCGTGCGCGGACGGCAGACCGATGATCCGGACCGGATCTATCTCCATCGCGGTATCGCCGCGCGCCAGTTTCAGCGCCGCTTCGTGCTCGCCGATGGCGTCGAGGTGGTGGGTGCGTCGCTCGATTCCGGTTTGCTCCATATTGGGCTGCATCGACCCGAGCCGGCCCGGACCGTGCGTGCGATCAAGATCAAGACCACGGATGATGCAAACGCCAATGTTCACCGATTTGGTATTTCGTCACGTGGGTGAGCTACGATCAACAAACCGTTGAATATATGGTGTTACAGGTGGCGAGATGACTGGTAACGACATTGCGCAGGACGAGCGGATCAGCGCCAACGAGTTCCGCTTGCTGGGGGTCGCCGACGTCGCCTATATCCGCGCCAGGCTGGAAAACGGCCGCCGTGTGTATGCGATCCACTCGGCCGACGGCACCGAGCTTGCCACGGCCGAAAATAACGCCGTCGCCGTTGCTTTCCTACGTGATAACGATCTCGAGCCCGTCAGCGTTCACTAGTCGGCGCGGGCTAGGCAAATTCGGCGCGTGACGGCGGTGCAGCGGCCTCGCCGCCGGACTGCACCAGCAGCGCGTACAACGCGTCCGGATTGTCGCTGCCCCGAAGCTTCTCGCGCAGGACCCCGTCGCGCAGGGTTCGCGACACTAGCGCCAGCGCCTTCAGATGCTCGGCCCCTGCTCCTTCCGGCGCCATCAGAAGAAACAAGAGGTCGACCGGTTCGCCGTCGTCGGCCTCGAAGTCGATCGGCTGATCCAAGCGCGCGAAGGCGCCGCAGACGCGGTCGATCTCGGCGAGCTTGATGTGTGGAATGGCCACACCATGCCCAACCGCGGTGGTGCCCAGCCGCTCGCGGTCCAGCATCAACTCGAATATCCGCCAGCCCGGCACCTGAATGATGCGCGAGGCGACCTTCGCCAGCTCCTGAAGCGCATGCTTCTTGCTGGTTGACTTGAGACGGCCCACGACGGCCGTCGGACTCAGCACATGCTGAATGTCCATATCGCCCTCAAACCACGCGTCTGTTTACGACCAATATTTCGCCGAGACCCTTGCAGCCGGCCTCGGCAGTCAAGCCTCGTCACCGCGCATGCCACTGCGCTCATGCCGACTTGCTTCGTACCTACGGAGATCCGCGCTGCTTGCTTTTCGGTTTGTTCAGCCTCGAGGTTCCCGGTTCGGGCGACCACCTCGGGCCCATCACTCACTTCAATCGGGCGGATGCGAGAGCGGGCACGTTAGTGACAGCCAAACTGCGAGTCAACACGGCCGCCACACCCGCGGTCCGTCTGCGCCAGCTTGCGGCGACAACCGTTGCCAATTACCTAAATCGGCACCAGCGATCGGGATTTAGGTTGATAAAGCAGATCAGATCAGAGCTTTAAGTATCTGCAATTGAAACATTTTCCTGACGGCGACGTGTTGAGGTTGGAATGCGCATGGCCTCGCGGTATTTGGCCACCGTACGCCGAGCAATGTCGATTCCCTCGCGTTGCAAGACAGCGACAACGCGGCTGTCCGATAGCACCTGGTCGGGGGATTCGCCTGCGATCAGGGCCCGTATGCGGTGCCGCACGGCCTCCGACGAATGCGCTTCATCGCCCGTGGTGCTGCCGATCGACGTGGTGAAGAAGTACTTCAGTTCGAATATGCCACGCTGGGTGGCAATGTACTTGTTCGCCGTTACCCGACTGACGGTGCTCTCGTGCATCGAGATGGCGTCGGCAATGTCGCGCAGGATCAAGGGCTTGAGCGCGCTGACGCCACGCCGGAAGAACGCATCCTGCTGGCGCACCAGTTCGGTGCCGACCTTCAGAATGGTTTGGGCCCGCTGGTGCAAGGCACGGGTCAGCCAGTTGGCGGTCTGAAAACAATCGGAGATGAACTCCTTGTCCGCTCGGCTCGTCGCCTTTGCCTGGATCTGCGCGTAGTAGCGCTGGTTGATGAGCACTCGCGGCAAGGTCTCTGTGTTCAGTTCGACATGCCAGCCGCTATCGGCGCGCGGCCGCATCAAAACGTCTGGCGTGATGGCCTGGGTGACATCGTGTTCGAACGCGCCGGCGGGCTTCGGATTGAGCATTTTCAGCTCGGCGATCATGTCGGCTATATCCTCGCCGTCGACGCCGCAAAGCCGCGTCAGCGTGGCCACATCGCGCTTGGCGACCAGCGGAAGATGCTGCAGCAGCGACTGCATGGCCGGGTCCAGACGGTCGCGTTCGCGCAACTGCAACGCCAGGCATTCCGCCAGATCGCGGGCAAAGATCCCCGCAGGATCAAAGGCTTGCAGCTTGGCAAGCACGGCGTCGACGCCAGTCACGGGACAGCCGAGCCGTTCGGCGATCGGTCCCAGATCGGCCGGCGCATAGCCGGCCTCGTCGAGCTGCTCGATCAAGTGAAGTCCGATCAGCCGCTCGCCGGGATCATGGATATCGACGTTGAGTTGACCGATCAGGTGCTCGCGCAGGGTCGTCGGTCCGCTCGCGATCTGTTCCAGATTTTCCGGAAAGTCGCCGCCGCCGCTTTGCCGCCAGGCGGCGGTGCTGCCTTCCTCCCAGCCGCTGTCGGCGGCGAGGGTGTCGCTCCATACCTCGCTGGCGTCGGCATCGCCCGCCACTGATTCGCCCGCCACTGATTCGCCCGCTGCGGGCGGATCACCGGGGACGGCATCGCCGCCGCCTTCCCATCCAGCGCCGCCGTCGTCGGCGCGGTCCAACAACGGGTTGCTTTCCAGCTCCTGTTCGACGAACGCGGTCAGCTCGAGGCTCGACATCTGCAGCATTTTGATGGATTGCTGCAGCTGCGGCGTCATGACGAGCGCCTGCGTCTGCCGAAGATCTAGTCGCGGCCCGATAGCCATAATGGCAGATACTAAAGGCTGAACGTCTCGCCGAGGTAAACCCTGCGGACGTCCTCGTGCGCGACGATTTCCGATGGTCGCCCGCTCATCAGCACCGATCCCTCGTGCAGGATGTAGGCGCGGTCGACGATTTCCAACGTCTCGCGCACGTTATGATCGGTGATGAGGACGCCAATGCCCCAATCCTTCAGATGACGAACCAAGTCACGTATTTCGCCGAGCGCGATCGGATCGATACCCGCCAGCGGTTCGTCGAGCAGGATGTAGTTCGGCTGACTAGCGAGCGCCCGAGCAATCTCGACGCGGCGTCGCTCGCCGCCCGACAGCGCCAGAGCCGGCGTGCGCCGCAGGTGCGAGATTGAGAATTCGGCCAACAAGTCGTCGAGCATCGCCTCGCGCTGGCCCGGATCGGACTGCACGATCTCCAACACGGCACGGACATTTTGTTCGACAGTCAGGCCGCGAAATATCGACGACTCCTGAGGCAGGTAGCCGATGCCAAGCCGGGCGCGGCGATACATCGGCAGATCGGTGACGTCGTGGTTGTCGAGAACGATCGAACCGGAATCGGGCGCCACGAGCCCGGTCATCATGTAGAAACACGTCGTCTTCCCCGCGCCGTTGGGGCCCAATAGTCCCACGGCCTCGCCGCGTTGGACCGAAACGGAAACGTTGCGCACCACCGGCCGGCGGCGGAAGCGCTTACCGATACTGAGTGCCTGCAACCCGTGGCTGGACGCCACCAGCCTGGGGCCCGTTGCCGCAGTCTCACCTTGTTCGCTGGCGAAGGGATTTGGCATCACGCGGCGCTCGGCTCGGTCCGATCAGCGCCCGGGATCGGGCTTGCTTTTGGGCACGAACAGCGCGCGGACCCGGCGGCTCTGCGACTGCGGATTGGCGGCACCGAGTATGCGGCTGATGCCGGTGTTGAAGTCGACCTCCGCGTACTCGCCGTTCAGCTGGGTGTCGCCGCGGGTGATCTTGACATTGCCGGTAACCCGGGCGATGCCGGCGTTGGGATCGTAGTCGCCGCGCTGGGCCCGCACCACGTCATCGGCATTGATGATCACCACATCGCCGACCGCCTCGACCCGCTCCAGTTCCGAACTGCGCTCGCCCACGCCGTCGCGGTAGTGCGCCATCAAGACGTCGGCGCGCACGCGCTGCTGGCCCCTCACGGCCTCGGCGTCGCCGCGCGCGACGGCCAGTTTCTGGTCAATGAAGTACTCCAGGCTGTCGCGGGCGTGAATCCGGTCCGCCTCGGCTTCCAGCCGCACCGCGTCCCCTGTGACCTTCAAGACACCGCCGGCGACGTCATACACGGCATTGTCGCCATAGGCGACCTCGGTAGGTGAGCTGATCCGCACATTGCCGTCGGCGTCGATCTGAAACACCTCGGTGCGGCCCTCGGCGCCCTCGCGGTAGTGGGCAGTGAGCAGATCGGCCTCCACCACAACATCGCCCTGCTCCGCTCTGGCGTTGCCACGGGCGATGTAGACCTGTTCGTTACGATGCCACTCGATCCCATCGTCGGCCTCGACTTGCAGCGGGCCACCGCCCGCGCCGCCGATGCCCAGCGCTTGGGCCGCGACGTTGGGCGCCGCCAGCGCGAGCGCCGCGGATACGATTGCGCCCAACCATGCCGAGCGCCCTGCGCGACCGTTTAGCATGCCACGACGGCTTCCGGTCATTGCCGCGGCCCGTCGCCGAAGATCGTTAATCGCGCCTTGCCGGTGAAGGTAAGGCGTTCGCCACCATCAGACATGACAAATCCCTCGGCAGTCACAGTGCCCGTTGGCCCCTGCCCGGCGACCGCACGGTCGCCGGCGGCCGTGCCGCGCTCAACATCGATTTGCGCGGCTTCAGTGAGAAACTCGTAGCCAGCATCGTGAAACAGACTGACATCGCCTTCCAGCTGCAGGATCTGGTGCTGCTGCTGAAAGGTGCCCTTCGAGGCTGTCAGTGCCCACCAAGTGCCGTCGTTCAAGGTGATATCCGCCTTGGGCTCGACCAGACCGTAGGTATCGCCTTCGTCGCCGGCACTTAATCGGGTCGCCGAATCGGCGGTCACGACGAAGGGCTGGCGGTCAGAGTCGACACTCGACAGGCGCGGATTGACCATGGCTGGAACGACCGCGGACCTAGCCGCCAGCGCGTCCAGGCCCAACGGGAACGAATCGTCGCGCGGATCGAGCGCCGGCCATGAGGCGACGATCGCCAACAGCCCGATCGCGATGCTCGGCAGCACGATCTTCATCACTGCGACGAAGCGGCTGCGCCGGAAATTCCGCCGACGGGGAACGGTCAGCCCAATGGCCCGTCGCCGGGCCGTTGCGGGAGCCGGATCCGATGCCATCGCCGGCCGAGATCCACTCACTAGGTCAGCCCCGCCCGCAGGCAGTCGTGTATGTGCACGATGCCGCTCGGCGCTTCGCCATCAACCACGAACAGCGCCGTGATGTTGCTGTCATTCATGAAACCCAGCGCGGTCGCGGCCAGGGCGTCGGACCGGATCGTCAAAGGTGCCGCCGTCATGACGCTCCCCACCGTCTGCGCCAGCAGATCGGGGGCCATCTTGCGCCGCAGATCGCCGTCTGTGACTACGCCGATCAGGCGTCCCTGGGCATCGGTGACGCCGACGCAGCCGAAGCGCCTTTCGGTCATGGTCAGGATCGCGTCCGCCATAACGGTCCCGGCCGTGACCAGCGGCACTTCGTCGCCGGAATGCATCAGCTCGCCGACGTGCAGCAAACGCTGTCCAAGCTTGCCGCCGGGATGCAAGGAGCGGAAATCATCCTCGGTAAAGCCGCGCCGCTCGAGCAGGGCGACGGCCAACGCATCGCCCAAAACAAGCATGGCCGTCGTCGAAGTTGTCGGCGCCAGGCCCATCGGGCATGCCTCCGTCAACGGCGGCAGGATCAGCGCCACGTCCGCCTGCTTCGCCAGCGTACTGTCACGCACCGCGGTCAGCGCCACCAGCGGTATCCCGTAGCGCCCGGCGAAGGCGACGAGATCGCCGAGTTCAGGAGTTTCCCCAGAATTCGACAGTGCGACCAAGGCGTCGGCGGACGTGATCATACCGAGATCGCCGTGGCTGGCCTCCGCCGGGTGAACGTACAGCGCCGGCGTCCCCGTCGACGCCACGGTCGCCGCGAACTTCTTCGCAATGTGGCCGCTCTTGCCCATCCCGGTGGCCACGACGCGCCCTCTGACGGCATAGAGAACGTCGACGGCGCGGATGAAATCATCGTCGAGGCCGGCACTGATCGCCTGAATCGCGCTGGCAGCCGAGCCAAGAACCCGCTCGGCCGCGCGCCGATCCGCTGCCGCGTCGACATGCCGAGAGCCGGCGCCCGGTGCGTGCATGGATGCGACGTTGGTCATCGGTTTGCCGGCGAATTCATCAGTGTCAGTTGGCTGACAGGCACATCGGCCACCTTGTTGAAATCGAGTGCCAGACCACAAAGTGCAAGGGCATGAAAAATAGTATGTTTCGCGCGAATCGGCGCTTGCGAGTATGCCGGCGCCTCCGCGGGCGGTCAATTAGCGCAAAGTCTTGCGACCGCCGGCTCAACTATGGGCAAATATGTCCTCATTCGGCCAGCCGGCAAGATCGAACTCGGCCCGCGTCGGCAGGAAGTCGAAACACGCCTGCGCCAGCGCTAGCCTTCCTTCGCGCGCCAGCATGTGGTCGAGCTTGATCTTGAGCTCGCACAGGAACAGGACGTCGGACGCCGCATAGGACAGTTGGTCCCGTGACAGCTGCGCCGCGCCCCAGTCCGATGATTGCTGGTGCTTCGAGATGTCGACGCCGAGCAAATCGCGGCAAAGATCTTTCAGACCGTGGCGGTCGGTATAGGTGCGGGTCAGCCGTGAGGCGACCTTGGTGCAGTAGACCGGCTGCGTCATCACGCCGAGGTTGCGACTGAGCACGGCCAGATCGAAGCGGGCGTAATGGAACAGCTTCAGGATGCGCGGATTGGTCAGCAGCGCCCGCAGGTTCGGCGCATCGCTCTGCCCGGCCTCGATCTGCACCAGATGCGCAGTACCGTCGCCGGCGGATAACTGAACAAGGCACAGCCGATCGCGCTGCAGGCCCAGGCCCATCGTTTCGGTGTCGATCGCGACCTCCGCGCCGAGATCTAGGCCGTCGGGCAGGTCGCGTTGGTGCAGCTCATGGCTCAAGTGAGACCACCCTTTGCGCGTTTGCGGCACCGCTACCGCCCCGGCGTCACCAAGTCAACGACGCTGGCCCGGCGGTTGGCATGACTCCGCCGGGGAGGTATATCCACCGCCCGCGACTTTGCTTCACAGGAGCACGCATGATGGCGCCGCGACATGTTACCGTATTCGGCGGCTCCGGCTTCCTTGGCCGCTATGTCGTCGAGCGGCTCGCCGACCGTGGCGACGTCGTCACCATCGCCGTTCGCGACCCGGAGAGTGCCAGGTTCCTGACCCCGCTGGGCAATGTCGGCCAAATCGCGCGCGTTCGCTGTCCGATACAAAGCGACGAAGCCGTTGCCGCTGTCTTGCAGGGTGCAGACGCAGTCATCAATCTGGTCGCCGTTCTCTACGAGCGTAGATCGCAGACATTCCAAGCCGTCCATGTCGATGGCGCCGAAAGAATTGCGAGCGCGGCCGCCGCGGCGGGCGTCGAGTGTCTGGTGCATGTTTCCTCGGTCGGCGCCTCACCCAACGCGCCGTCACATTTCGCACGATCGAAGGCCGCGGGCGAAGCCGTCGTCCGCCGTGTTTTTCCCAACGCGACGATTATGCGGCCGTCCGTCATGTTCGGCGCCGAGGACGGGTTCTTGAACCTGTTTGCAGGACTGGCGCGGGTGCTGCCGGCGCTGCCCTTGTATGGCGGCGGCAAGACACAATTTCAGCCGGTCTTTGTCGGCGATGTGGCCACGGCCATCGCCACGGCGCTCGACGACCCGGCAACCGCCGGCCAAACCTATGAATTGGGCGGACCGCGCAGCTACACCTTTGCCGAGCTCATCCGCTACATGCTGGACGAAACCGGCCGCCGGCGGTGTTTGGTGCCGGTCCCCTTCGCCATCGGGCACATGCAGGCGCGGCTGCTGGAGCTGCTGCCGCATCCGCCGGTGACCTCGGACCAGCTGCGCCAACTCACGGTCGACAACTTGGTTGCCGATGATGCCAAGGCCTTGGGTGATCTCGGCATCGAGCCGACGACGCTGGAAACGATCGCGCCGACCTATCTGGCCAAGTTCCGCCGCCACGCCAGAGCCGCGTAGCCGCTCACGCGTACAACCACCACAGCAACGCGGCGCCCAGCGCCAAGCGGTAAATCACGAACGGCGTGAAGCTGTGGCGTTCCACCCAGCGCATCAAGAGCGCCATCGCACATAGCGCCGCCGCGAACGCGAGCACAGCGGCGATCAAGGCATCACGCCCCATAATCCAATCGCCGGCAGCGCCGATCTCAATCGCGCTGATGAAGCCGGCGCCTGCGATGGTCGGGATCGAGATGAGAAAGGAAAAGCGCGCCGAGACGCCGCGGTCGAAGCCCAGCGCGCGCGCCATGGTCATGGTGATGCCCGAGCGGCTGGCGCCCGGCACCAACGCCAGCGCCTGTGCGCAGCCGATCGCGAGCGCGTGGGCCGGCCGCAACTCGCGGCCGTCGCGCTGCAGGACGGGCCTTCGATCGGCGATGTAAAGCAGCACGCCGAAACCGATGGTCGCCCACGCCACGACATCCGCCGAGCGCAGCATTTCGGATACGAAGGGCCTCGCAGCCAGTCCCACGATCACCACCGGCACCGTGGCGATCGCGATATTGACGGCCAGACGCGTATCCGTGTCTCGCACGCCGCACGGCCAACCGATCACGCCGCGGACGATACGCACCACGTCGGCCCGGCAATAGATCACCACGGCCGCGAGCGTGCCCAGATGCACCGCGACATCGATGTTCAGCCCCCGATCCGGCCAGCCAGTCAGTTGCGGCACAAGCACGAGGTGGCCCGATGAACTTATGGGCAGGAATTCGGTGACGCCCTGGACCAGCGCCAGGACGACCAGTTCGAAAAACGCCACGACTGGCTTCAGACGCGGCTGTTATCAGCGCTCGCGCAGCGCACGGTCACGGGCTTTGAGGATGGGTTTCAGTAAATAGTCGAGCACCGACTTCTCGCCTGTCATGATATCGACCGATGCGGTCATGCCGGGGATGATCGGCAACGCTTCACCATTGTATGCCACGTCGGTCTGCGCCGTGCGCAACTGAACACGATAGTAGTGCTCGCCCTCCTCGTCCTGGATCGTATCGGCGCTGATTTGTTCGACCTCCGCCTCCAGCCCGCCATAGATTGAAAAATCATAGGCCGTAATCTTGACCACCGCGCGTTGGCCCGGACGCAGGAACGCGATGTCGGCGGGCCGGATCTGCGCTTCGATCAAGAGCGTGTCGGCCAGCGGCACAATCTCCAGAATGTCGGCGCCGGGTTGGATCACGCCGCCGACCGTGTTGACGTTGAGCTCTTTCACCGTGCCGCGCACGGGTGAGCGCACGTCGGAGCGGGTGACGCGGTCAACGCCGGCGACCATTACCTCCGCCAACGAATCAAGCTCGGCGCGCTGCTGGCTGAGTTCGCTGCCAGCTTCAACCGAAGCCGCGGCGCGCAACTCCGCCACCCGTTGCTCGGCCTCGCGCACGGCCGTCTGCGCCCGCGGTACGCTCAACCGCAGGGTCCGCACTTCGCCCTCCAGATCGGCCATCTGGCGTTGGATGCGGATCAGGTCGAGCCTTGGCATTACGCCCTGGCGCACCAGCGGCTCGGTGATCCCGTACTCCTCGCGCGTCAGCGCCAGCGACGATTCGAGCTGACGGCGACGGCTGTTCATCTCGGCAATCTCTTGCTGACGTTGTTCGGCCTGCGACAGCAGGATCCCGATCTGCGCCGCCTGCTGATTGCGCCGCGAGACCAGTAACGCGCGTTCCCGCGCCGCCGCCTCCGGCGCCTCTTCCAGCACTTCGTCGGGGAAGACGATCTCGTCGGCCTGCGTCAGCTCCGCCTCCAGGCGCGCAGTGCTGGCCATCACGTTGAGATAGCGGCGGCGGTTTTCGCGATAGGTCGATGCCGCGGTTACATTTTCGATGCGCACCAAGATGTCGCCGGCATCGACGATCGAGCCCTCGCGCACGAGTATGTCCGTCAGGATGCCGCCTTCGAGGTTCTGCACGACCTGGATGCGGCTGGACGGGATCACCTTGGCCTCGCCGCGCGTGACCTCATCGAGCACGGCAAAGTGGGCCCAAATGAGGAGTATCAGGGCAATGGCCAGTGTGAGAATGCTCAGCACGTAGGTGAACCGCTGGCCGCCGCGCCGAGTCGCCGCGGCGACGTCGGGCATGAACAGCAGGTCTTCTTCGTGGTAGCGCGAGCGCGCCCCGAACGGCCACGCCAACCGGAGGCTCCACGGCATCGACATCAGAGCCATCCCCAGCACACCGCCAGAGACCATGACGAGCAGGACCAGCCAAATCGATAACTGCAGTGCCGGTACAACGATTGCATCCCACAGCGGCGGCCACAGGTAGCGTTGCACGCCGGCCTGGGCACCGTTCAGACTATTTGCATCCAGATCGAACCATAGCTGGCCGACGGCGATAGAGAAAGATTGTCCGGTTGCGGTCAGCAGAATCGCCAACACCGCGCCGAGCGCTGCGATCAGGGTCAACATCCAGCCAACGGCGCGGCGCACGCCGCCGCCAGAGCGCGCCCGCGGCGTACCGCGCGGCGCCGCGAGCGGTGCCGTGATGGATTGGCGGAAGGCCGCGATGGTGTCTGCGCCGTCGGTCATCGGATCTGAGTTAGAAGCGCCCGGGCGCTCGCATGTACATGCTCGGCGCCGATCCCTGCTTGGTTTGAACCTTACCCTGCTTCAACGCGTTCAGGACCTCTTCCTTGGCGCCGTTGGCGACGACCTTCCCGCCGTCGATGATGATCAGCCGATAGACCAAATCGAGCAGCGAACTGCGATGCGTGATCGACACCAGGGTCTTGCCACTCAAGGATTTGGTCAAACGCTGGCGGAACCGCGTCTCCGAGGCGTTGTCCATGTTCGAGGTCGGCTCGTCGAACAGCAGGACCGGAGGATCCGGCAGCAGCGCGCGGGCGATGGCGACCGCCTGCCGTTGCCCCCCGGACAGACCCATGCCGCGCTCGCCGACCTGCAGGTCGAATCCCTGCGGATGGCGACGCAGGAAATCGTGCACGCCGGCGGTGGTAGCGGCACGCAGGATCGCCGGGTCGTCAACGTGGGGCGAGCCGAACGAGATATTCTCGCACACCGTTCCATAAAACAGATAGTTGTCTTGTGCGACGTAGCCGACATTGCGGCGCAGATCGACAGGGTCGATTTGCCTCCGGTCCATGCCATCGAACAGAATCGCCCCGTCCGCCGGGTCATAGAGGCCAATGGGCAGGCGTCCGAGTGTACTCTTGCCGGAGCCGACGCGGCCCAAGATACCGACCCGCTCGCCCGCGCGGATGCCACAGCTGACACCATCCAGCGCCTTGCCCTCCTGCCCCGGATAGGCGAACGCGACATCGCGCAATTCGATCGCACCGGTGAGCCTGGGGACATTCAGGAACGTCTTGTCGTGCGCGCGCTCGGTCGGCCGCTTCATGAGCTCGTCCAACGCCTTCAGCGCCACCCGCGACTGCTGGTAGCGCGTGATCAGTCCGGCGATGGCCCCGAGCGGCGCCAACGACCGTCCGGTGAGAATCGTGCACGCGACCAATGCGCCCATGGTCAACTCGCCGGCGCTGATCCGATAGACGCCGAACACGACGACAAAGATCGTGGTCATCTGGACCACCAATGACGCGAAGCTCGTGGCGAAGGTCGAGATCGTGCGCGCCTTGCCGGACGATTCCGCAGTCATGCCGACCGCCCGTTCCCACTGGCCCTGCACCCGACTCTCCGCAGCCGTCGACTTGATGGTCTCCAGCCCGTCGATGGCCTCGATCAAGATGGCGTTCTTCTGCGTCGCTTCCCGGTGTGTCTTCTCGACGACGCGCTGCAACGGGAACTGCAGCAAGCCGCCGACCAGGATCACCAGTGGCACGGCGATCATCGGCACGTACGCTAGGGAGCCGCCGACCATCCATATGACGCCGATGAACAGGAAGATGAACGGCAGGTCGACGAAGAACACCAGTGTGCCGGAGGTGAAGAAATCGCGCAGTGCCCCGAAGTCAAGATCTTCGAAGCCGATGTCGACGCCGCCGAGAAAGAAGTGACGATGGCCGAGGCGGCGCTTTATCCGTCACTCACGATCGAGGCCGAGACGGACTAAACAGAAGACGCCAACGGCATCGAAACCTACGATTGGGAAAGCCGGCTGATGCTGCGCATGCGGTGGAACCTGTTCCGCGGCGGCATCGACCGCGCCAACCGTCAGGAAGCCTTGATGGTGGTGGCGGAGAACAAGAACCGCCGCGCCAACGCGTTCGTCGAAGCCAACGAGGAAGTACGCCGGTCCTGGGCCGCTCTGGAAGCCTCACAAATCCCGGCGCGCAACCTGGACGACGCCGTGCGCTACAATGTCGATACGCGCGACGCCTATCTGCAGCAGTTTACCGTCGCGCAGCGTACGCTTCTGGACGTGCTGGATGCGGAGAACGAGCTGTTCGTCTCGCGCGGCCTGTCGATCACGGCCCAGATCAACGTCCTGCGGTCGTCCTACCGCATGCTCGCCGTGACGGGCCAGCTTCTGGCGTCCTTGGGCGTCGTCGCGCCCGAACAGGCCAACGAGCAAGCCGAGACCTTCGGTCAGAGCATGTTGCGGCCCTAGTGGATTGATCGGAACGAAAGAGTCCGAATTGGGATTCCGTATTTTGCTGTGGTATGCGAATCTGGCGCATGCGCAGTGGAATCTCCTTCACCCTATCCGCCGGCGACCGTCAGCGATTGCGCGCGGTCGTCGCGGATCCCAAGAGCCCGCAGAAACACGTCTGGCGGGCACATATTGTCCTTCTCAGCGGCGAGGGTCTGGGCACCTCGGCGATCATGACCGAGACCGGCAAGTCCAAGACCTGCGTGTGGCGCTGGCAAGAGCGGTTCATGCACGAGGGTGTCGGCGGCCTGCTTCGCGACAAGTCCCGTCCGCCCGGCAAGGCGCCGGTCCCGCTCGATCGTGTCGCCGAGATCGTGCGCCTGACGCAGCAACCGCCGCCGTTTGAGGCGACCCACTGGACGTTGCGCGCGATCGCCAGGGCGGCCGGTATTGCCGCCTCGACGGTCCGCCGACGCGGCAGAGCGGGACACAAATATTGCCGAAGGCAACACCGCCTCGTGTGGACCCAATATAGTCCTATATCGGCACTAAATCAGAACACGGAGCCCGATTCCGATCGGGCCGATCACGCGCCAGATTCAGCTAACGTTAATCGGGACGGTTTTAGGTCAACCTACATGTCATAACGACGCCAATTCGTCTCGCCATCGCCAAGTCGCTCATGTATAACGGGACAAAGCCCGCAAGCGCCCGGCATGTGCCGCGTTGAGGCGGAGGAAACGAGGGATACGCCGACGACCATGTTGAAGTTCGTCGACATCGCACAGCAGACGCCCGGCAAGGCGGCGGCGGAAAGCCGTCGCCACGAGTGGGGCGAGATCTACGCCCGCTTCGCCGCCGCCAGAGCGGCGGAACAGTCGAGCCGCTGCTCGCAGTGCGGCGTGCCGTTTTGCCAGATCCACTGCCCGCTACACAATAACATCCCCGACTGGCTGTATCTCACGGCGGCGGGCCGCCTGGAGGAGGCCTACGAGGTCGCCTCGGCCACCAACACCTTCCCCGAGATCTGCGGCCGCATTTGCCCGCAGGATCGCCTGTGCGAGGGCAACTGCGTGATCGAACGCGCGGGTCACGGCACGGTCACGATCGGCGCGGTGGAGACCTATATCACCGAGACCGCCTTCGACAATGGCTGGGTGAAGCCGATCCAGCCGGCCCGCGAGCGGCCGGAGTCGATCGGCATCGTTGGTGCCGGGCCGGCGGGCCTGGCCGCCGCCGATGTGCTGCGCCGGCGCGGCTACCAAGTCCACGTCTACGACCGTTATGACCGGCCCGGCGGGCTGCTGATCTACGGCATCCCCAACTTCAAGCTGGAGAAGGAGGTCGTGCTGCGGCGCGCCGAGCTACTAGTGGCCGGCGGTGTGCAGCTCCATCTCGGCCACGAGTTGGGCCGCGACAGCACGGCGGAGGATCTGCGTGCACGCCACGATGCGCTGCTGATCGCCACCGGCGTCTATCAGGCGCGCGAAATGCAGGCACCGGGTATCGGCCTCGACAACATTGTCGCCGCCATGCGCTTTCTGACCGCTTCCAACCGCAAGGGGCTGGGCGACACCGTGCCCGAATTCGACCACGGCCAGCTCAACGCGGCCGGCAAAAATGTCGTTGTCATCGGCGGCGGTGATACGGCGATGGACTGCGTGCGCACCGCGGTGCGCCAGGACGCGCGCGCCGTCAAGTGCCTGTACCGCCGCGACCGCGCCAACATGCCCGGCTCGCAGCGCGAAGTCGCCAATGCCGAGGAAGAGGGCGTCGAGTTTCTCTGGTTGTCAGCGCCGGAGGCATTTCTCGGCAACGGCCAGGTCAACGGTGTGCGCGCTCACCGGATGCGATTGGGCGCTCCCGACGCCTCGGGCCGCCAGAGCCCGGAGCCGATCGAGGGTGCGCACTTTCAGGCCGACGCCGATCTGGTGATCATGGCTCTGGGTTTCGATCCCGGCGACATCCGCACCGCCTACGCCGCGCCGCAATTGGCGCTCAGCGGCTGGGGGACCATCAAGGCCGATTTCAGAACGTCGATGACCAATCTCGACGGCGTGTTTGCCGCCGGCGATATCGTGCGCGGCGCCAGCCTCGTGGTCTGGGCGATCCGCGACGGGCGGGACGCGGCCGCCAGCATCCACGACTATCTGAGAGCGCGGGCGCAGGTCGACGCCGTCGCGGCAGAGTAAGGAATGACCGAGATGAGCACACGCGACGGGGACATCGCGATCCGGGACATCCGACGCCAACGCGCGGAGGCCGAGCGGCTGGCGCGCGACGGGCTGTACGATCCACGCGAGGAGCACGCCGCGTGCGGCGTCGGTCTGGTCGCGGCCATCGACGGCAAGCCGCGCCGGCGGGTGGTCGAGGCCGGGATCGAGGCGCTGAAGTCGCTGTGGCATCGCGGCGCCGTGGACGCCGACGGCAAGACCGGCGACGGCGCCGGCATCCATGTGCAGATCCCGCAGGACTTCTTCAAGCAGCATATCCGGCGCACCGGCCACGAGCCGCTCGACGGACGGTTGGCGGTCGGCATGGTGTTCCTGCCCCGTACCGACTACGAGGCGCAGGAACGCTGCCGCACCATCGTTGAGTCGCAGATCCTGCGCTTCGGCCATGCGCTGTACGGCTGGCGTCAAGTGCCGGTGAACACCGGCGTTATCGGCGAGAAGGCGAACGCAACGCGCCCCGAGATCGAGCAGGTCTTGATCGCCAACGCGCGCGGCATCCCGCACGCGCAATTCGATCTGGATCTATACATCGTGCGCCGGCGGATCGAGAAGCAGATCGCGGCCGAAGGCATCCAGGATTTCTACATCTGTTCGCTCGGCTGCCGCTCGGTGATCTACAAGGGCCTGTTCCTGGCCGAGCAGTTGACCGCGTTCTATCCCGATCTGCTCGACGAGCACTTTGTTTCCAATTTCGCCGTCTACCATCAGCGCTATTCGACCAACACCTTTCCGACCTGGCGGCTGGCTCAGCCGTTCCGCGTCCTTGCCCACAATGGCGAGATCAACACGCTGCGCGGCAACATCAACTGGATGCACGCCCATGAACCGCGCATGACGTCGGAGGTTCTGGGCGCCCATATCGACGACATCCTGCCGGTGATCCAAGAGGGCGCGAGCGATTCGGCGGCTCTGGACGCGGTGTTCGAGGTGATGGTGCGCGGCAGCGCCCGTGAGCTGCCAATGGTCAAGGCGCTGATGATCCCGGACGCCTGGGAACAACGGCTGTCGATGCCGCAGGCGCATCGTGATCTGTTCAGCTACTGCAACTCGGTGATGGAGTCCTGGGACGGTCCGGCCGCGATCTGCGGCTTCGGCGGCCGCTGGGCGATCGCCGGCATGGACCGCAACGGTCTGCGGCCGCTGCGTTACACGATCACTAACGACGACTTGCTGATCGTCGGCTCGGAGACCGGCATGGTGCGGCTGGACCAGTCGACGGTTGTCGAACGCGGCCGCGTTGGGCCAGGCGAAATGATCGCCGTTGACCTCAAAGAAGGACGTCTGCTGCACGACCGCGAGATGCGCGACACGCTGTCGACGGCGCAACCCTTTGGCGACTGGGTCAAGAACATCCGCCGCCTGGACGAGTTGATCGCGCCGGAGTCGGAGGAGCCGATCGAATTCTCGCGCGACGATCTGCGGCGGCGCCAAGTGCTGTCCGGCTGGAGCCTGGAGGAGATCGAGCTGATCCTGCAGCCGATGGTCGCCGACGCCAAGGAGCCGGTCGGCTCGATGGGGGACGACACGCCCCTGGCCGTCCTGTCCGACCACTATCGCGGACTGCATCACTACTTCCGACAGAACTTCAGCCAAGTCACCAACCCGCCGATCGATTCCTTGCGCGAGCGCGCGGTGATGACTCTGACGACGCGGCTCGGCAATTTGGGCAACATCCTCGACGAGGCGGCTTCGCAATGCGATCTGTTGCAGCTCGACTCGCCGGTTCTCACCAACGCCGAGTTCGACGCCATGCGCCGCTACATGGGCGACAGCGCGGCGGAGATCGACTGCACCTTCGATCCCAATTCCGGCGACGGCGCCTTGAGCGACGCCTTGGCGCGCATCCGTCGGGAAGCCGAGGACGCCGTGCGAGGCGGCGTCACCCACGTCATCCTGTCCGACAGGTCGATCACGCCCGGCAGCGCACCAATCCCGATGATCCTCGCGGTCGGCGGCGTTCACACACATCTTGTGCGCCAGAGCCTGCGCACCTTCACCTCGCTCAACGTGCGCAGCGGCGAGTGCATGGATGTCCACTACTTCGCGGTGCTGATCGGCGTCGGTGCGACTACGGTCAATGCCTATTTGGCACAGGAGACGATCGCCGACCGCCATCGCCGCGGGCTGTTTGGCGCGCAGACTCTCAACGAATGCCTGCAGCGCTACAAGAAGGCCGCGGGCGACGGGCTGTTGAAGGTCATGTCCAAGATGGGCATCTCGGTGATCAGCTCCTATCGGGGCGGCGGCCATTTCGAGGCCATCGGCCTGTCGCGCACGCTGGTCGACGAATACTTCCTCGGCATGTCGAGCCGCATCTCCGGCATCGGCCTGCTCGGTATTCAGCGCAAGATGCTGGCGATGCACGCCAAAGCCTTTGACCACGATGTCGTATCGCTGCCGATCGGCGGCATCTACCGCTATCGCCGCGGCGGCGAGGCGCATGGCTTTGTCGGCAACGCCATTCACATCCTGCAGTCCGCGGTCGAGAGCGACAGCTACTCGACCTACCAGCGCTACTTGGCGGAACTCGCCAAGGAGCCGCCGATCAGTGCGCGCGACTTGTTGGATTTCAATACAACCGGCCCCGCCATCTCGCTCGATGAGGTGGAGTCGATCACGGGCCTGCGCAAGCGACTGGTGACGCCGGGCATCTCGCTCGGCGCGCTGAGCCCCGAGGCGCACGAGACGCTGTCCATCGCAATGAACCGCATCGGCGCGAAGTCGGATTCCGGCGAAGGCGGCGAAGACCCAGCACGCTACAAGCCCAAGCCCAACGGCGACAACGCCAGCTCCGCCATCAAGCAGGTCGCCTCCGGCCGCTTCGGCGTAACGGCGCTGTACCTCAACAACTGCCGCGAGATCGAGATCAAGATGGCGCAGGGCGCCAAGCCCGGCGAAGGCGGCCAATTGCCCGGCTTTAAAGTCTCGCAGATGATCGCGCGCCTGCGTCACTCGACGGAGGGCGTCACGCTCATCAGTCCGCCGCCGCACCACGACATCTACTCGATCGAGGATCTGGCGCAGCTCATTTACGATCTGAAGCAGATTAATCCTGAGGCGCGCGTCTGCGTGAAGCTGGTCGCGCGCACCGGCGTCGGCACTGTGGCCGCGGGCGTCGCCAAGGCGCATGCCGACACGATCCTGATTTCCGGGCACAGCGGCGGTACCGGCGCCAGCCCGCAATCGTCGATCAAGTACGCCGGCCTGCCGTGGGAGTTGGGCCTCGCCGAAGTGCACCAGGTACTGACGCTCAATCGTCTGCGCCACCGCGTGACCTTGCGTACCGATGGCGGTCTGAAGACCGGTCGCGACGTCGTGATCGCCGCCATGCTGGGTGCAGAGGAGTTCGGTATTGGCACGGCGAGCCTTGTCGCCATGGGCTGTATCATGGTGCGCCAATGTCACTCGAACACCTGCCCGGTCGGAGTCTGCACTCAAGATGAACGGCTGCGCGCCAAATTCGACGGCACCCCGGAGAAAGTGGTCAACCTGTTCACCTTCGTCGCCGAGGAGGTGCGCGAGATCCTGGCCGGGCTGGGCTTCCGCGAACTGAAGGAGATCATCGGCCGCACCGATCTGCTCACACAGGTCAGCCGGGGCAATCCATACCTGGACGATCTCGACTTGAACCCGATCCTGGTGCGGGCCGAGGGCGGGGACGACCCGGTTTACTGTACGGTCGCGCGCAACGATGTGCCCGACACTCTCGATGCACGCATGATCGAGGACGCGGAGCCGCTGTTTCGCGATGGTGAGAAAATGCAGCTCGCCTACGGCATCCGCAACACGCACCGCGCGGTGGGCGCCCGGCTCAGTTCCAAGATCACGCGACAGTACGGTATGGACGGGCTGCGGCCGGGACATGTCACGGTCCGCCTGCGCGGCTCCGCCGGCCAATCGCTCGGTGCGTTTTCGGTCCAGGGGGTCAAGCTCGAGGTGGTCGGCGATGCCAACGACTACGCGGGCAAGGGCCTGTCCGGCGGTACGGTCACCATCCGACCGCCGACCTCGTCGACTCTGAAGACCAACCAAAATGTGATCGTCGGCAATGTCGTGCTCTACGGCGCGACGGCGGGCAAGCTGTTCGCCGCCGGCCTGGCGGGCGACCGCTTCTGCGTGCGCAACTCCGGCGCCGCCGCCGTGGTCGAGGGCTGCGGGTCGAACGGTTGCGAGTACATGACCGGCGGCGCCGCTGTCGTCCTCGGCGCCGTTGGCGACAATTTCGGCGCCGGCATGACCGGCGGCATGGCGTTCGTCTACGATACCGACCGCAACTTCGAAGACCTGCTGAACCCGGAAACCATCACGTGGCAGCGCATCGCCACGGCCCATTGGGAAGGCGTGTTGAAATCGCTGTTGCACGAGCATGTCAGCGAGACGGGATCGGTCTACGCCACCGAAATCCTGCGCGACTGGGAACGTTCGCTGCGCCGGTTCTGGCAAGTGGTGCCCAAGGACATGATCGGAAGGCTGCGTCAGCCACTATCCGACACGCCAACCGAGGCCGCCGGTGCCGCCGAATAGCGGCTAGTCTTGGCGTGCATTCGCGGCCAGCACGCCGCCGGCGAGGTAGAGCGAGCCACAAATCAGCACCCGAGCCGGGGATGACGATCGCGCGGCGATGTCGGCGATCGCACTCGCAACATCTGGGGCGGACGCTGCTGCTACACCGAGACCGCGTGCCGCCTCGACGATTTCCTCCGCCGGCATCGACGCGCCCTCACCCGGTATCGGAACCGCCGCCAGTCGCCGCACGGGCGCGGCTAGCCTCGCAAGGAACCCGCTCGCGTCCTTGTTGCCCATCATGCCGACGATCAGAAACAGCGGCCGGTCGGCCCAGCTCTCGGCCTGCAGCGCAAGCGCGGCACCAGCAGCCGGGTTGTGGCCGCCGTCCAGCCACAACTCCCACGATGGCGGCAGACGGTCGACCAGTGCGCCACGCGCCAATCGTTGCAGGCGTCCGGGCCACTTAGCTGCAGCCAAACCGCGTTCGATGCATGTGGCGTCGACCGCGACTCCCTCCAGACGCTCGAGGCACGCGATCGCCTGTGCAGCATTGTCGATCTGGTGCCGTCCGGGCAGAACCGGTAGCGCCAAGTCCAGCACTTTGCCGCCACTGCGATAGCGGAACCCGGGCCGCGTCATGCGCACCGACCACACCGCGCCATAGCGATGGACCGGCGCCGCCACCGCGCGCGCCGCCGCGATAATCGCGGCCCGGGCGGCGCGCGGCTGGCGCGCAAGAACGAGCGCCACACCCGCTTTCAGAATGCCGGCCTTTTCCGCCGCAATGCCGCCGAGGAAGCGGCCGAGAAACTCATGGTGATCGTGCGCGACCGGCGTGATCACCGTGAGCGCCGGCGACGCCACCACGTTGGTCGCGTCGAGCCGCCCGCCCAGACCGGTTTCGAGAAGCAGGATGTCAGCCGGCGTGCCAGCGAATGCGAGGAACGCTGCGGCGGTGGTGATCTCGAAGAAGGTGATCGGCTGGCCAGCGTTGGCCGCCTCCGCTTGGCCCAGAACATCCAACAATTCGGCATCGTCAACCAGCGTACCGGCGATGCGGATGCGCTCATTGAACCGCAGCAGATGGGGCGACGTGTAGACATGGACACGGTAACCCGCGGCCTCGAGCATGGCGCGCAGAAACGCGATCACCGAGCCCTTTCCGTTGGTGCCGGCAACATGGACGACGGGCGGCAGGCGCCGCTCGGGATGGTCGAGCGCGGACAGCAGTCGCTCGATCCGGCCCAGACTGAGATCGATCCGTTTGGGATGCAGGCGCAGTAATCGCGCCAAAAAGGCGTCAACCGACGCCTTGCCGCCACTCAATGGCCTAGTCGACGTGGTGCGCCGGCTCCGGATTGGTCGCGGCCGCGTCCTCAACGGCTTCCGGCGCGGCTACCTCGCCGGTCGGCAATGGAATGACCTCCGCCGCCGGCGTGCGACGCAGCAATAGGCCGAGCAGCCGAGCCAGCGTCTCCTTTAGCTCGTGGCGCGGCACGACCATGTCTACCAGGCCGTGGTCCAGCGCCGACTCCGCCGTTTGGAATCCTTCCGGCAGCTTCTGGCGGATGGTCTGCTCGATCACGCGCGCGCCGGTGAAACCGATGATCGAGCCGGGTTCGGCGATTTGGATGTCGCCCATCATCGCGAACGACGCGGTCACGCCACCGGTCGTCGGATCGGCCAGGACCACGATGTACGGCAGGCCTGCCGCCCGCACGTCATCGACGGCGATCACGGTACGCGGCATCTGCACCAGACTGAGGATGCCCTCCTGCATGCGCGCGCCGCCGGACGAAGTGACCACGATTAGCGGCGCCTCCTGCAGCTTTGCCAGCTTGGCGGCGGCGATGATGCCCTCGCCGACAAACTGGCCCATCGACCCGCCCATGAAGCGGAAATCGAACACCGCCAGCACGGCTCGGTGGCCGCCGATGCTTCCGTGAGCGACGACGATCGCCTCGTCCTCACCCGTCTTGGCGTGCGCGTCCTTCAGGCGGTCGGAATACTTCTGTCGGTCGCGGAACTTCAGCGGATCGACCGCCGTGGCCGGCAGCTCGATGCGTGTCGATTCGCCGTCGTCCATCAGCATCTCAAGCCGCTGCTTGGCGCTGATACGCATGTGGTAGCCGCAATGGCTGCACACAAACAGATTCTGCTCAAGCTCGCGGTGGAACAGCATCTGGCTGCACTTCTTACATTTGTGCCAGAGGTTGTCGGGCACATCCTTCTTGCCCACCAACGCCTGGATCTTGGGACGCACAAAGTTATTCAGCCAACTCATCGCGTTACCTGTTCGCTAAGCGTGGGTCCGCGCCGTGCGCACCGCTTCGGCCAAACCCGCTACCCGGCCAAGTACGCCGTCAACCACCGCGACCGTGTTTTCCGCATCGGCGTGATCCGCGACGATGCGTACCAAGTCTGAGCCAACCACACACGCGTCCGCCACTTGTGCCACCACCGCCGCCTTCTCCGGTGTGTCGATGCCGAATCCCACCGCGACGGGCAAGTCCGTGTGCCGACGCAAGCGCGTGACCGCCGCCGCGACGACATCGCTATCCGCCGATTTCGTCCCGGTGATACCGGCGATCGATACATAGTAGATGAAGCCGGAGGCGTGGGCGAGCACGGCCGGTAGGCGCGCGTCATCAGTTGTCGGCGTTGCCAAGCGGACGAAATGCAGACCCGCATCCAGCGCCGGCAGGCACAACTCGTCATCTTCTTCAGGTGGCAGATCAACCACGATCAGGCCGTCGACGCCGGCCGCGATCGCATCCTTCAAGAAACGCGGGACGCCGTAGATGTAGACTGGGTTGTAGTAGCCAAACAGCACGATAGGCGTTGCCGTATCGCCGCGGCGAAAATTCCGAACCTGCTGCAACGTCCGCTTCATGTTGGCGCCCGAGTCGAGGGCGCGCAGGCTTGCCGCTTGGATCACCGGGCCGTCCGCCATCGGATCGGAAAACGGCATGCCCAGTTCGATGATGTCGGCGCCGGCGGCGGGCAAACCATCTAGAATGCGCTGGCTGGTGGCGGCATCGGGATCGCCCGCCGTGATGAAGGTGACCAAGCCGGCGCGGCCGGTACCACGCAATTCGGCAAAGCGCGCCGCGATACGATCAAGGCCGATCACGCTACAGACCAATCCCCAACGCCTCGGCGACCGCGAACACGTCCTTGTCGCCGCGCCCACACATGTTCATCAGCAGGATGTGGTCGGCCGGCAGATCGGGCGCAATCTTCATCACATGTGCCAGGGCGTGCGCCGGCTCCAACGCCGGGATGATGCCTTCGAGCTTGGCGCAGAGCTGAAAAGCCTCAAGCGCCTCGTCGTCGGTCACCGAGACATACTCGACACGCTCGACATCGTGCAGCCAGGCATGCTCCGGCCCGATCCCGGGATAGTCGAGCCCGGCGGAGATCGAATGGGCATCGATGATCTGACCGTCGTCGGTTTGCAGCAGGTAGGTGCGGTTGCCGTGTAGCACCCCGGGCGAGCCGCCGGCCAGCGATGCGGCGTGCTTGCCCGTTTCGATGCCATGACCCGCGGCCTCGACGCCGATGATGCGCAGATCCGGCTGATCGAGGAACGGATGGAATAAACCCATCGCGTTCGAGCCGCCGCCGATGCAGGCGACGAGCGAGTCCGGCAAGCGGCCCTCGGCCTCCATCATCTGCTCGCGCGCCTCGTTGCCGATGACCGACTGGAAGTCACGCACCATGGCCGGATACGGATGCGGGCCGGCGACGGTACCGATGATGTAGAAGGTGTCGTCGACATTCGCGACCCAATCGCGCAGGGCCTCGTTCATCGCGTCTTTCAGTGTCGCAGTGCCGCTGGTCACCGGGCGCACTTCGGCGCCCAACAGCTTCATGCGAAACACGTTCGGCTTCTGCCGCTCGACATCGGTGGTACCCATGTAGACGACGCATTGCAGTCCGAACAACGCCGCTACGGTCGCGGTCGCGACGCCGTGCTGACCGGCGCCAGTTTCGGCGATAATGCGGGGCTTGCCCATGCGCCGGGCGAGCAGAATCTGCCCCATGCAGTTGTTGATCTTGTGTGCGCCGGTGTGGTTCAGCTCGTCGCGCTTGAAGTATATCTTGGCGCCACCGAGATGCTCGGTCAGCCGGCGCGCAAAATACAGCGGGCTCGGTCGCCCGACGTAGTGCGCGAAATAGTACTCCAGCTCGGCGCGAAACTCCGGGTCCGCCTTCGCCGCGTTATATGCGCGCTCGACATCCAGGATCAACGGCATCAGCGTCTCGGCGACAAAGCGTCCGCCGTACATGCCGAAACGCCCGCGCTCGTCGGGTCCGCCGCGATAGGTGTTAACTGGTGCGGCGGTCATGTCGTGCCACGCGTCATGGCGCCGCAGTAGATCAGAGGCGCAGAAGGGACGACAAGGTCTTTGAGGGCCATCGTCATAGTCCCGCCACGGTTGCCAGAAACTGCCGAATCTTCGGCGGGCTCTTTTGTCCAGGGGACTCCTCGACACCGGAGGAGACATCGACGCACGTCGCGCCAGAGGCGGCAACCGACGCTGCCACGTTCGATGCATCGATACCACCGGCGAGCATCCATGGCACCGGCCAGTCGCGATCCGCCAGAAGCGTCCAGTCGAAGGCCAGGGCATTTCCACCGGGCAGCATCGCAGCGTCTGAGGGCTTGGCGTCGAACAATAGCCAGTCCACAGCGCCCAGATAGCCTTGCGCCGCGTCCAAATCCCGGGCTTGCGCAACCTTGATTGCCTTCATGACCAACCTGTCGAACCGAATCCCCACATCGCGCGCCCGCGACGGTGTTTCGGCGCCATGCAACTGCACCATGTCCAGCGGCGCGTGCTTCAAGACGGCGGCGATGGCATGATCGTCAGCATCGACGAACAGCCCGACCCGAGTGATGCCTGCGGGCACTTTTGTAGCCAATGCCGCCGCCGCCTCGGCCGATAGCGCGCGCGGGCTCGGCGGATAGAACACGAAGCCGACGTGGCGCGCGCCGCCCTGCACCGCCGCGGTCAGCGCAGCCGCATCGCTAATGCCACAGATCTTGGCGTCGACGGTCACTGATTCTCGCGTTCGGTTGCCAAGTGATCGGCGTCCAGCAACGCGGCGAAGGCGCCGAACAAGTGGTACAGCGTGCTGGCGGGAACCGCCGCCGCCAAGCCCCCGCCGTCATTGCCGAGCTGGTCTTGCCACAGGCCGCGACCGACACTGAGATAGTGCGTGAACAGGCTGTCGAGAATGGTCCGCCACCGCGGCGCGGTGTCGATCCCACAGCGCCGCTGCACCACCAGCTGAGCACGCAGCGCCTCGGTCTGCGGCCACGCGCGTTTGGTCGGCTGCAACACGGCGCCGTCGCGCGACACCGCGTCGAAAATCAATCCATCGTCGGGGTCGACGCCGTGCGCCTCCGCCGAGCGATAGAGCCGCTCGATGTCGTCGGCAACTGGATCGTCGGCAAGCCGGCCGAATTCATCGAGAAGCCAGATCCACTCGAATTGATGGCCCGGCTCGACCCGCTCGCCGTCGGTGCCGCCGTCGCTGCGGCCGTCGGTGCCGCCGGCGGGCGTCCAGTCGGCGGCGAAGTATTCGCACAGCGCGCCGGTTGAGCGATCGAAGAAATGCTGGCGAAACAGTCGCACAAGCTCGCGGGCGCGCTGCAAGTAAGCCTCGTCGCGGGTGGCAGCAAATAGCGCCATCATGGCTTCCAACAAATGCATGTGCGGATTCTGCCGGCGCGGCGCTCGCGCCGGTAGCGCCTCCAGATAGCCGCCATGGCGTGAATCGCCCAGGCGCTGATCGAGGAACTTCAGCGTACGCCGGGTCCAGATCAATGCATCCGGATCGCCGGTCGCGCGGTAGTACCAAGCCAACGCCAACAGCGCGAAGGCATGTTCGTAGGACGCACGCGTGATGTCGCGCGGTGTCCCATCACCGGAGGCGCTAGAGATCCAGCCGCCGTCGTCGTGCCAATAATCGGTCGTCATTCTCGTAAAGCCGTCGCGCGCCAATGTTTGCGCCGGACCCTGCCAACCCATCACCGCAGCGTGGCAAAACACGTAGGTCTGTCTCGCCTGCACGCGCAACCGCCGGTCGGCATCGGCAATCGGCCGGCCGTCCATCGTTAGCTGTTCGACGAAACCACCGCGCTCGGTGTCGACGCCCTGCGTGCTCCACACAGGCAGGGCGTCATCGAATAGCCAAGCCTTCACCCGGGCCCGATCCATCCAGTACGTCTGCACGCCACGCCGCGACGATGTTTCCGAGAGAGTTAGCGGCGGCCCGCAAGGTTCGATGTGTCACCGAACGGCCCGAATGGCTGCATCCGCGACGCGAGCCCCTTGGTCGTGGTGGCAGCCGAAGCCTGCTGTGCCAGCTGCGCCAGTTGACGCTCGAGCTTGTCTACGCGGGCCGCGTTGCGCCGCGCCCGCCGCCACCACCGTGCCGTCGAGACGCCGGTAAACGCTCCGCCGAGAAAGAAGCCCAGGACGATCCCGCCCAGCGGTAGAACGAACAGCGGCAGCTCGACGGTGAACGGCAAGGGCCACAATTCGACACCGACTGCGTCGCGATTGGCGATCGCCAATGCCACGATCGCGACCGCAAGCGGGACCGTAATCAGCAAAGTTAGATGCCTCACAGCCTTCCCTCTGATCTCGCTGACGACATGTCCGCGTACCAGCCGACCAACTCACCCGGCGGCGTTCAGCCTTTCGCGCAATTCCTTGCCGGTCTTGAAGTAGGGTACCGATTTCTCGCTCACCTGCACCGCCTCGCCCGTGCGCGGATTGCGCCCCACCCTGGGACCGCGCTCCTTGATCGAGAACGCCCCGAAGCCACGCAGCTCCACCCGGTGCCCATGGCACAAGGCACCTGCGATTTCCTCGAAGATCGTCGTCACGATCCTTTCGATATCACGCTGGAACAGGTGCGGATTCTTTTCAGCCAACCGCGCAATCAACTCGGATTTTGTCATTCCCGCTTCCCCCTGGCAAACACGGCCTACCACCATGGGACGTCTCGGCCCCATTTTGGCACGGAGCTTGGGAAACGCGCGCCAACCGGTTCAGCCGCCGGTCGACACAGCCCGGCCGCGACTACTGCGAGCCGCCGACGGGTAGCTGAGGGTGCCAGAGGGATACTAACCCGTCAAGCGTAAGTGCTTCCGGCAAAAACGTTTTTCCGGACAGCGCTGACGCGATCGCGGCAAACGGATTGTCTTCTTCGCCGACCAATACGTCTCGGATCGGGATATCTGGATCGATATCATGGGCCGCATTGAGCCATTCCTGTGCGGTACGCTCGTCACCAATGGCGTCGACCAATCCGTTACCGGCGGCCTGGCCGCCGGTATAGACGCGGCCATCGGCGAGGCCCAGCACGGCCGACAGATCGAGGTCGCGTCGTTCGGCCACGAGCGCGACAAAATAGTCGTACATATCCATGACGAGAGTGCGCGTCGCCTCGCGCGCCTGGTCCGACAGTGGCTCCAACGGTGAGGGCTGCGCCTTGAGCGGCGATGATTTGATCGATTCCGCCGTGATGCCCCACCGCTCGAGCAGACGGGTAAATTCGGTCGTCTGGAACAGCACGCCGATCGAGCCGGTGACCGTGCCCTCGCGGGCAACGATATGCTCCGCCGCGATCGCGCTCATGTAGCCGGCCGACGTCGCGAGTGTGCCCAGGACGGCAACGACCGGCTTGCGCTCGGCCACTCGACGCAACGCGCCGTAGAGATCCTCTCCGCCGACGACCGTGCCGCCGGGACTATTGATATGGACGATCAGAGCCAGCGCATCGTCGTCGTCGGCGATGGAGGCCAGACTCAGGTCGCGCTCACCGTCTTGGGTGATGACGCCATCGACATGGAGCCGCGCCACAAATTCGCCGCCGAATCCGCCGGCAACGCGGCCAACCGTGGCAACGATTGCTGCCACCACAGCAATAACCGCCAGAACGCGCCACGCCGACAGTTGGCGCTTCAGGCGGCGGCGGTCCAGCAACAGGTCGGGTTCAAGCGGCATAGTCCCATTTAGCCTGCCACGCGATCATCGCTATGGCTTTGCCGTGTCCGTCGGCGCGTCTTCGGGCTCCGCGGTGTCTGCCTCAGATGCGGTGTCGGCCTCGGATGCGGTGTCGGCCTCGGATGCGGTGTCGGCCTCGGATGCGGTGTCGGCTTCGGATGCGGCCGCTTCCTTCGCATTCTCGGCCGGCACGTCCTGCGCCTGCTTCTCGCGCAAGGCGGCGCCTAGAATATCGCCCAGTGAGGCGCCGGAGTCGGTCGAGCCAAACTCGGCCATGGCGACCTTTTCCTCCGCGATCTCGCGCTGCTTGATCGACAGAGTAAATTTGCGCCCGCTGCGATCGATCTTTGTCACCTTGGCGTCGACCTTCTCACCCACGGCGAAACGGTCTGGACGCTGCTCGGAGCGGTCACGGCTCAGTTCGCCCCGGCGAATGAAGCCGCCCACGCCTTCGCCGACGGTTACATCGATGCCGTTATCGCTGACGCCGGCGACCGTACAAGTGACGATCGCGCCCTTCTTGATTTCCTTGGCCGAGCCCTCGAACGGATCGCCGGTTAATTGCTTAACGCCGAGGCTGATCCGCTCCTTTTCGACATCCACGTCCAGCACCTTGGCTTTGACGTGATCGCCTTTCTTGTACTCCTTCAGCTTCTCTTCGTTGTTCTCTTCCCACGACAAGTCGGACAGATGGACCATGCCGTCCACCTCGCCTTCTAGGCCGATGAACAGCCCAAATTCGGTAACGTTCTTGACGTCGCCCTCGACAATGGTGTCGGCGGGAAACGTCTCAGCGAAGCTCTCCCACGGATTGTCCAGGCACTGCTTGAGGCCCAAGCTGACGCGGCGCTTGACCGGATCGACGTCAAGCACCTTTATCTCGACCTCCTGGCTGGTCGAGACGATCTTGCCGGGATGGAAGTTCTTCTTGGTCCAGCTCATCTCCGAGATATGGACCAGTCCTTCGATCCCGGGCTCGAGTTCGACGAAGGCACCGTAGTCGGCGATATTGGTCACGCGTCCCTTCAGCTTCACGCTGACCGGGTACTTGGCGGCCACGCCTTCCCACGGATCTGCCTGCAACTGCTTCATGCCCAGGCTGATGCGCTGGGTCTCCGGATTGAACCGGACCACCTGCACCTCGACCGTCTGGCCGATCTGCAGGGCGTCGGAGGGATGATTGATGCGCCGCCACGCGATGTCGGTGACGTGCAGCAGGCCGTCGACGCCCCCCAGGTCAACAAAGGCGCCATACTCGGTGATGTTCTTCACAACACCCTTCAGCACTTGGCCTTCCTTGAGGTTCTCGATCAGCTCGCTGCGTTCGGCGGCCCGGGTCTCCTCCAGCACCGATCGACGCGAGACAACGATGTTGCCGCGCCCACGATCGATCTTGAGGATGACGAACGGCTGCGGCGTGCCCAATAGCGGCGTGATGTCGCGCACCGGCCGAATATCCACCTGGCTGCCGGGCAGAAATGCCAGAGCGCCGGAAAGATCGACGGTGAAACCGCCCTTCACGCGGCTGAAGATGATACCCTGCACGCGCTCGTTGTCCTTGTAGGACTGCTCCAGCTTCTCCCACGCCTCCTCGCGGCGCGCCCGATCACGGCTGAGAACCGCTTCGCCGTTGCGGTCCTCCAGGCGTTCGACATAGACCTCGACTTCGTCGCCCACCGCCACCTCGGACGGTTGGCCCGCGACCCCGAACTCCTTGAGCGACACCCGGCCTTCCGATTTCAGGCCGACATCGATCAACGCCTGGTCGCCGTCGATCGCGACGACCTTTCCCTTCACGACCCGGCGTTCGAAGGTCTTCGACTGCTCCAGGCTCTCGGCGAGCAGGGCTTCGAAATCCTCCTCGCTCGGCATCGCGGTTGCTGCGGCGCCTGCCGATGGCGCCGTCGCCTGGCTCACGTCACCCATGGGCTCGGAAGTCCTCGGTCAATGTCACTACCCTTTCTGCCACTCTACAAAGTACCCGCCCGGTGCGGTTTCGTCCTTGAATGGGGTGCAGCAAGTCGCCCGGCCTATTCGCGCGCTGTCGTATATGTTGGTTCCGAAGCGCCGCCATGCCCAACGATATGCGGCAAGGCAGCCGCGTACACCTGATCGATCGTCAATCCGCCGGTATCGATGACGATCGCATCTGGCGCCGGCTGCAACGGCGCAACGGATCGCGTTGTGTCGCGGTGGTCACGCTCCTCGATTTCGGCCAGGACACGCGCGTATATACGCCCGTCCCCGCGCTGCCGCAACTCCTTGAACCGCCGCTGCGCGCGTTCCTCCGCGCGGCCGACGAGGAATATCTTGACGTCGGCCTCGGGACATACGACCGTACCAACATCACGGCCGTCCAGAACGGCACCTCGTTTGCCGTCCGGCGGATGGGCGGCGAATCGACGTTGAGTCTCCAACAAAGCGGCCCGCACCGCCTCGAACGCGGCGACGATGGACGCCGTCTGCCCGATTTCGTCGGCGGCGAGGGCTTGATCGTCCAGCAGAGAGGCATCCAGCGACCGCGCCGCGTCAGCCGCCGCTGCGGGATCGGTCGGGTCGCGCCCGGCGCGCAGCAGGCTGAGCGCTACGGCGCGATACAGTCGTCCCGTGTCCAAGTGGGCATAGTCCAGATGCGCCGCCAAGCGCCGTGCCAATGTCCCTTTGCCGGAGGCCGCCGGCCCGTCGATGGCGACGATCATGCCGGGGATATATCAGCGCCGAGCGCGCGCATGTGCTGTACGAAATTGGGATAGCTGGTGGCGATGGATGCGGTGTCGTCGATCGTCACCGGTTTGTCCGCCACCATGCCCAGCACCAGGAAGCTCATGGCGATGCGGTGGTCGAGCTCGACCGCGATGGTCGCGCCGCCACGCGGAGGCCGGCCGGTGCCCCGAACGGTTAGGCAATCGGCGCCTTCCTCAACCTCGACCCCGCACGCGGCAAGACCGCGCGCCATCGCTCCCAGCCGGTCGCTCTCCTTCACACGCAGTTCGCCGATGCCGCGCATCACGGTCGTCCCGGTGGCGCAAGACGCTGCGACGGCCAGGATCGGATACTCGTCGATCATCGACGGAGCCCGCATCGCCGGGACTTCAACACCACTGAGCGTCGATGCCTTGACATGAAGATCGGCCACCGGCTCGCCGCCCTGGTCGCGGTCATCGCGCCAGTCGAATGTGGCGCCCATTTCCGCGAGCGTAGCGTAGAGGCCATTGCGGCCCGGATTGCGCGATAGGCCAGGCACCGTCAACTCGGCCCCCGGCGTGAGAATCGCGGCGACCACCGCGAACGCCGCCGATGACGGGTCGGCGGGCACGCTCACGTGCGCCGCTGTCAGTTCGGATTGACCGGTGACACTGATGCGCCGCGCGCCGTTGCCAAGCTCAACGGTCGCAACCGTCGCGCCAAAATGCTTGAGCATCCGTTCGGTGTGATCGCGCGTCGGCTGCGGCTCGATCACGGACGTGATCCCCGGTGCGCCGAGCCCGGCGAACAAGATCGCCGACTTGACCTGCGCCGACGGCACCGGCAACACATACTCGATCGGCATCGGGTCGCCGGCACCGAGCATCGCCATGGGCAGGCGGTCTCCGTGGCAGGCGACGAAGCGGGCGCCGATGCGCTGCAGCGGTTCGATGATCCGCGCCATCGGCCGCCTCCTGAGCGACGCGTCGCCGCTGAGAAACGCGGTGATCGGGTTACCAGCGATCAGACCGGCGAGCAGCCGGGCGCTGGTCCCGGAGTTGCCGGCATCGATCACTTCATCGGGCTCGGCCAACCCACCGGCACCGACCCCCTGGATCCGCCACGTGTGGTCGTCGGCGCGCTCGGCATGGGCGCCCAGCTGGCGCACGGCGGCAATCGTCGCCAACACGTCGCCGGCTTCCAGGAGATTGTCGATGCGGGTCTCGCCGACCGCGATCGCGCCCAGTAAGGCGGCGCGGTGCGAGATCGACTTGTCCGCCGCCACACGAGCTTGGCCGCGCAACGGACCGGCCCGCCGCGCTGTCAGTGGGGAAAGAGGCGTAGCCATCACCGGATCAGTTCGACCATTCAATGATCAAGTCTAGCGAATTTGTCCCGCCCGCGAAATCGACCGCCGCACTTGTACCCGGCCTCGCCCGTCGGCCTGCGGCGCGACTGCAAGATTCGTTTTGACAGAGTCCGGCGATAATGGCACACGCCGCACAGGCATAGCGGAGCCAGGAGGTAGGCCGTGGCGAAACCCGAATGGGGCCAGAAACGGTCGTGTCTGTCATGTGGGGATCGATTCTACGACCTGCGGCGGTCGCCCACCGTCTGCCCCAAGTGCGGCGCCGTGTTCGATCCCGAACAAATGACCAAAACGCGACGGACCAAGGCGTCTGCGGCCAAGGTGCCCGTCAAGGCACCGGCCAAGCCGCCGCCTGAACAAGAAAAGGCCGAGGCTCTCATCGACGGAGAAGCCGTCGTTGCGGTCGATGACGAAGCCGTCGATGCGGTCGACGACGACGATGACCAGGTCCTGGAGGATGCCTCCGAGCTCGGCGAGGATGAGGACGACATTGCCGAGGTTCCAGTGGCACGGAAAGAAGAGGAAGCATAGGGGACAATTGGCGCTGCCGAGGCTTGATGCCGTTGAAGGCGGCCTGCCGAGGCGCCGGAACCAGCGGCACAGTTTGTTCTTGTCAGCCGGGGGCGCGGCGTTAAGCTGCCGCGACATGGTCGGGGCCGTAGCTCAGTTGGGAGAGCGCTACAATGGCATTGTAGAGGTCGTCGGTTCGATCCCGTCCGGCTCCACCAGTTTTCTGTAGCCCTCTCAATATCTCAGCGGATCAGCGTAGCTAGAACAAACCGCTAACGATTTTCCGTGTTGCCAGATGTTGCCAAATCTGGCGCATCGGAGTCCTCTTTTTGTTCGCGAAACGGCAGCACCATCACCGCGTCGCGCTTGGCCTGCTCGGTTGCGTGCACATAGTGCTGCTTGGTGATCCGTGAACCCGGCGCGTGCCCGAGCAGGCTTTGGAGCACACTCTCATTGACGCCGCGCATCGCTTGCCACGTTGCATGCGCGCGCCGCAATGAATGGGCCGTCACGTTCACCGGCTGGCCATGGCGACGAATATCGGCGCGCAGCACCGCCGTCTTGAGCGCCTTGCGAAAGTTATTGATGGGCTTGTTTGGCGTCTTGCCGGGAAAGACATAACGCCCCGTCTTCGGCATGCCGCGAAGCAGCGCCACCATAGATGCGCTCAGGGGAATGATGCGCTCAGGGGAATGATGCGCTCAGGGGAATGATGCGCTCAGGGGAATGATGCGCTCAGGGGAATGATGCGCTCAGGGGAATGATGCGCTCGGATTGCCGGGTCTTCGGGGTCCATTCGCCGTGAGCCCGATTGAGCTCATCGACGCAATCCCACGTCAAGTGGAGACCTCCAACAACCGGGGGATTTGACGAAGATTTTGGTGTGCTGTCCGACTTTCGCTGAGATCGGCGGTGTTGACGTCCGCAACCATCCGCCGTTTCGTTCTCGGCGGAGGGTTTTGGCGCTATTCAGGCGGACTCATACCATGGCGGCCCTGCGCTCATGGAAGATCAGACGCTGGAAATTGTAAGCCAGGTTGGCGAGGCCGATCTTGGCCTCCGCCCGCTTGAGCCCGATGGTACGGATGAAAAGGCCCATGCGATCCTTCTGCTGGGCGAAGACGTGCTCCACATGCGCACGGACCGCTGACTTGCGGGCATTGGCCTGGGCGGTCGCCTTGGGCATGGCCCGGCCCGGCGGCTTCTTGCGGTGGATGTGGGAGACCCGACCCTTGCCGGCCAGCCACGCCTCGTTGGCCTTCGAGCGATAGGCGCTGTCAGCCCACACGCCGGCGGCCAGATTGTCGCCGGTGACGAGCTGACGCAACATCTTGCCGTCATGGCGGGCGGCATCGGTCACAGCCGAGCTGCGGATGAAGCCGTAGGCCCGATCGATGACGACATGATTCTTGTAGCCGAACACCGGGATCGCGATGTCGGGCATGCGCCGTTGCGACCCGGCGGGGTTCTGGCGCCGCCCGGTCTTCACCGTCCACCGCGCATCCGTGTCCTTCTGCGCCGCCTTGGCTGGCTGATCGGGCCAGACCTCGGACGCGCTCTTGCCCGCCTTGATCGCCCGCTTCTCGTCATCGCTGTGGCGCTGCTTGGGCGCCGATACCAACGTCGCATCGACGATCTGCCCGCCCATCGCCAGATAGCCGCACCGGCGCAATTCGCCATCGAAGGCGGCAAACAGCTTATCCATCGCCCCGGCCCGGACCAGACGCTCGCGAAAGGTCCATATGGTGTTGCGGTCCGGCGTCGGCGCTCCGAGATCGAAGCCTAGGAAGCGAAGCCAGCTCAAGCGATCGCGGATCAGAAACTCCATCCGCTCGTCACTCACCGTGTGCCGCGCGGCCAGGATCAGAACCTTGAGCATCGCCACCGCATCGTAGACCGGGCGGCCACCTTTCGATCCGTCCGAATAGCCCAGCGCCGCCTCAAGCGGCGCGCGGAAAATCTTGAAGTCGACGACCTTTGCCAGCACCTCCAACGGATCACCCGTCGCCGAAAGCTTTCGAAGATGATCCGGTAAGCCGAACAGACCAGCCTGCCTCATCAATACCTCCTCAAACCGAACCGCCGTAGAGAATCACAACGAGGCAAAATTCACGAGGTAAATGGAGGCGTCCACCTGTCCGTTGGCTGCCCGTACCTGATGTGTGGTCGGACCCGTATAGGGCCGACCTTGCGGGATTTCGTCATCGCGTCCTCCTTCGAGAACGCCCCCGCACATCATCCCAATCAGACCTTGCCACGTCCTGGCGTATGCGGGAAATAGCGGTTTCTATATCGGTGTTGCGCACTCGCCGGGACCGCACATATCCTCACGCAGGTAGATGTTACGCTTCGCCGGTCGGTAGACCGGCAGCTGGTCCCGCGGAATGCGCCGCACCGTGTCGGGACTGCACCGCAGCAGGCACGCCACATCCTCGACTGTGAGGAAATCAGCATCACTCGGCCCCGTTGGCGGCTGATGCTCCATTGATTCCTCGAGCCTTGGGGCGGTCGCGATCAACGGCAACTACGCCGCTAGCGGTACTAACACTAAATATTGCATTTACCCTTTAAGTGCGTATGGTGGGCAGAGTCAACCGCCAAGACATTCAGGAGGCAGACGTGAGCCGCGAACCAGTACGTCACGCCCAGGTCGAGGCGATATTGGCCCAGCTTCACCGCGTGAATGCAGAAGACATGGGCGCGTTTCGTGCCCGCTTGCGCAATCTGCGCAGTCTCGGTGTACCGGATATGCCCAAACGGGGCAGTGGCCGACACGCGACCTACTCCACCAACGACATCCACGAACTGATTCTCGCGCTCCAGCTGATGGAGGCGGGCATGGCCCCTGTCATGATTGCAAATTACACGGTAAGAATTCGACCTGTATTGCCGAAATATTGCGAGAGAGCGCTTACTGATTCGGATGAAGAATTTATACTCGCTATAAGTATCGGCATGTTCGCTCGCGGTCTTCAAACATCAAAAATTACAAATACCACTCTATTTTACCCGAAGAATGAAATTATAGATCATGTATTTGGGGACAAAAAGGCGTCTCCTGAAGATCATTTCATTTTGATAAAATTAGGTCGTCTACTTTGCAAACTGAGCGAAATAACAGAGAAGTTGTTGGGTCCCGGGCAAAAATGAATACGACAATGCATCGTTGCCGTGCTCCCGCGATTTCAGCTGTCTGTCGGTCGCCTCACAGGCACGCGTCCTGCCATCCCGCAGTCCGCCTGGAGAGGCGCCGGCGCCGCGCCTGAGGTCGCAAACCACACTATTCATAGGCGGTAGGTAGCAGCAAACCAATCAAGATATCTCACATGGACGCCCGCGCGATCACGGAGAGCCTGGAGGGCCAATGGCACGGGTCGTACGGGAAAGCGCGCTGCCCTGCCCATGTCGACCGTCGACCCAACCTTTCGGTTCGAGATTCACGCGATGGCCGCGTCCTTTGGCACTGTCATAACAGCCCGTTGAAAAAGTCGCGGCCATCTGACTCTGTGACGAGGGCATGGTTCGAGTCGGGAGCTTCGTCATGGCGTTGGGACGACAAGGGGATCGACAGGTGGACTTGATGGTCAGTTGGGCAGAGATGCCTCGCTCGCCCGGCCACGTGTTTTACGACCAGCTGGCTGGTCGATGCCGGTTTCGATGCGTTCGCCGAGGACCTGTGTGAGCCCTATTACGCGCCAGGGATCGGACGTCCGGGAATCCCACCGGGGCGTTACTTCCGGATGCACCTGGTCGGCTACTTCGAAGGCCTCGACAGTGAGCGGGCGTTGGAGTGGCGGTGCGCCGACAGCTTGTCGCTGCGTGAGTTCTTGCGCCTGGAGGCGCGCGCACGTGTGCCTGACCACTCGTCGTTGAGCACGATCCGCAGCCGCACGCGGTGCATGAGGCAGTGTTCGCCTGGGTGCTGGACGTTCTTGGCGAGCACGGCCTGGTCAAGGGCGAGCGGATCGGGGTCGATGCTTCGACCATGGAGGCGAACGCGGCGCTGCGCTCGATCGTGCGCCGCGACAGCGGCGAAAGCTATCGCCAGATGCTGCAGCGCATGGCCGCCGACAGCGGGATCGAGACCGCGGCGAATGACTTGGCGCAGATGGATCGGCGGCGCAAGGGCAAGAAACTCTCCAATGCGGACTGGGTCTCGACGCGGAGGCCAAAATCGCCAGGATGAAGGACGGCACGACGCATCTGGCCTACAAGCCCGAACACGCGGTCGACCTCGACACCGGGGCGGTGATCGCGGCCGAGCTGTATCCGGCCGATCAGGGCGACACGACCACCCTGCCGACAACGTTGACGTCAGCCGAGGCCAAGCTGGCGGCTGTGGGCGCAGCGCCGACGGCCGACGAACCGGCGGAGCTGGTGACCGACAAAGGCTACTTCGGCCGCGAGGTGCTGAAGTCCCTTGCCGACGGCGCCTGGACGACCCGCATCGCCGAACCGAAGGGCAAGGGGCTCTCGCGCTGGCACGGCGACGACGCCGCTCGGCGGGCCGTTTACAACAACCGCAACCGATTGCTGTCGGGCGTGGCGAAGGCCGCGTTCAAACTCCGCGCCGAAGTGGTCGAGCGGGGCTTCGCCCAGGTCCTCGATCGCGGCGGCATGCGCCGCACTTGGCTGCGCGGGCGCGAGAACGTCGGCAAGCGCTATCTGATCCACGTCGCCGGACACAACCTGGGCGTCCTATTGCGCCGGTTGATCGGCGCCGGGACCCCGCGAGAGGCTGCGGCCAAGGGCTTGGCGGTCCTGCTGCTTGTCTTGCGACAGGAACAATCGCTGATCATTATCCTCGCCCTCAATAACCCCCCGGCGCCGGGTCTCGCCGCCGCCATTGTTATCACGCCCGATGCTTCGTCAACTCAGTCTTCTTCAACGGGCTGTTAAGGGGTGCAGCCAAAATGCTGTTCGTAGCGCTCTCTTGAGCAGAGGGCTCCTTGAGGACGAGATGCTATCCGCCGCCGCGAGCAAGAAATCTGATACCGAGGCTATCTACGACTATGTCGATGCCGATGGTAAGCTCAAGTTTCAGGTCGTCCGATTTCGGCCTGAACCGCTCCGGGTTTGGCGGAGGCCATTTTGTTTGAGTCACGCCGCCATGTCTGACTGCTTCAGCATGGCGTAGTGGCGTTCCTCGGCTTCGGCCGGCGGGATGTTTCCGATGGGCTCCAGGAGCCGCCGGTTGTTGAACCAATCCACCCATTCCAGAGTAGCGAGCTCGACGGCCTCGAATGAGCGCCACGGCCCGCGCCGGTGAATGACCTCGGCTTTGTAAAGACCATTGATGGTCTCGGCCAGAGCATTGTCATAAGAGTCGCCGACGCTGCCCACCGAGGGTTCGATGCCCGCTTCCGCCAGGTGCTCGGTATATTTGATCGAGACATATTGGCTCCCTCTATCGCTGTGATGGATCAGCCCACCGCGATGGACGGGTCGCCGCGCATGAAGCGCTTGTTCCAGGGCATCGAGAACAAAGCCGGCATGGGCTGTCCGGCTCACCCGCCAGCCGACGATGCGGCGGGCATAGGCGTCGATGACAAAGGCGACATAGACGAAGCCAGCCCAAGTGGCCACGTAGGTAAAGTCCGAGACCCACAGCCTGTTCGGTGCCGGAGCGTGGAACTGGCGATTGACCTTGTCGAGCGGGCAAGGCGCGGCCTGGTCGCTGACTGTCGTGCGGATCGGCTTGCCGCGGATCACCCCTTGCAAGCCCATCTCCCGCATCAGCCGCTCAACAGTGCAGCGAGCGACATCGAAGCCTTCCCGCTGCAATTGTCGCCACACCTTGCGAACGCCGTAGACACGGAAGTTCTCTTTGAAGACGCGTCGGACCTCGACCTTGAGAGCCATATCCCGTTTCGCCCGTGCCGACAGCCTGGCCGGATCGCGCCGCCTGGCCACATGGTCGTAGTAGGTCGACGGGGCGATCGGCAGCACCTTGCAGATCGGCTCGACCCCGTGCGCCTCGCGGTGATCGCCGATGAACGCGATCATGGCTTGAACCGGCGGTCGAGCTCCGCCTGGGCAAAATAGGCGCTCGCCTTGCGCAGGATCTCGTTGACCTGCCGGAGGTCGCGGTTCTCCCGCTCCAGGGCTTTCAGCCGCTCGGCGACCTCGCTGGGGACGCCGGCGCGCACGCCGCTATCGCGCTCGAACCTCTTCACCCACTCATTGAGTGTCTGCGCCGTGCAGCCGATCTTCCCAGCTATCGAGGAAACAGCCGCCCAACGCGAGGCGTGTTCGCCCTCGTGATCCACAACCATCCGCACCGCACGGGCGCGAACCTCAGAAGAAAACCTGTTCCTTGTCTTGCTCATAATGGCTCCACTTTCTCAAGAGTTGGAGCCTCCGCCAAACCCGGAGCGGTTCAGCCCAAGGATTTCAGGCAGCGCAGACCGGACGGCAAGAGCGGCTGGATTTGGAACCTTCGCGGTGTGAAACCGGTACCTTATCGGCTACCTGAGCTTCTAAAGATTAACCGTGACGCGCCGGTCTTTATTGCCGAGGGCGAGAAAGCCGTGGAAGCGCTTCGCGGTCTCGCGCAGACCGCCACAGCACCGCATTGGGGACAAAACGACGCTTTCGGGTTCTGTTGCGCCGTCGGGAATGAAGGCCTGGCTCGCAGTATGACAAACGCTGCATTTGATTGGTTGGTCGGTCATGACCGATCGGCTCGCCTCCTATTCGGACGACAGCATTTTCTTTGCCAAAGAGCTCGCAGCTTCGACGAGCAAGGAGAGGCTGGCATGGCCAACCACGTCCTTGCACTTTCCAATGGCATTCGCCCATATCCGTGGATTCCGAGCGGCGAGCATGAACTCCGACCCCTTTTTCGTAAGGCCGTCGATGCCGTTCTCTCGATCGTTGCGTCGAGCAACCCCTCCTCATTGCAGCATTTCAGGTGGAAAGTGATCTCCTGCCGGGAGCGCTCGGGAAAGGCCTTCTGAACATCTCCTAGTGGAGGGATCGGAACGAAAGAGTCCGAATTGGGATTCCGTATTTTGCTGTGGTATGCGCCCGGCAAGGCGCCGGTCCCGCTCGATCGTGTCGCCGAGATCGTGCGCCTGACGCAGCAACCGCCGCCGTTTGAGGCGACCCACTGGACGTTGCGCGCGATGGCCAGGGCGGCCGGTATTGCCGCCTCGACGGTGCAGGCGATCTGGAAGGCTCACGGTCTCAGCCCGCACCGCTGGCGCAACTTCAAGCTGTCGACCGACCCTGCCTTCGCCGAGAAACTCACCGATATCGTCGGCCTGTATGTCGACCCGCCGGCCCATGCGGTGGTGTTGTCGATCGATGAGAAGTCACAGATCCAGGCGCTCGACCGCCGGTCTGCCGATGAAGAAGGGACGCGCCGGCACCATGACCCATGACTACAAACGGCACGGCACGACCACGCTGTTTGCGGCGCTCAACGTTCTGGACGGAACGGTGATCGGCCAGAACATGCAGCGCCACCGCCATCAGGAGTTCATCCGCTTCCTCAACCGCATCGAGCGCACGGTGCCGGCGGACAAGGCCATCCACGCGATCGTCGACAACTACGCGGCGCACAACAAGGACAAGGTCCGCGCCTGGCTCGCCCGCCATCCGCGCTGGACTTTCCACTTCACACCGACCTCCTGCTCGTGGCTCAATGCCGTCGAGGGCTTCTTCGCAAAACTCACCCGGCGGCGGCTCAAGCACGGCGTCTTCCATTCCGTCGTCGATCTCCAGGCCGCAATCAACCGCTTCGTCCGCGAATACAATGCGGCCAACCCACAGCCATTCATATCGAAAGCCGACCCCGACGACATCATCGCAGCCCGAAACCGAGGGTTCCAAACGTTGGAATCAATCCACTAGTTTGAGCCGGGACGGCCAGTAATAATGAGAAACGCTGTTTCCGGAACGACCGTCACTCCATAGCAGCCCGTTGACGAAGTCCGGCGTGTCTGATTCTGTCTGAACATAGAGATTTAGACGGGCGTCGTGCGATGGCATTGAGACGACAGAGCGAGGTTCAGGGTGACCTCGTGGTGACATGGGCGGAGATGCCGCGTTCGCCTGGACACGCGTTTTTCGACCGGCTGCATGAGTTGCTGACCGAGTCTGGCTTTGACGGCTTCGTGGAGGCGACGTGCAAGCCATACTACGCACCTCGGATGGGGGGCTCCTTCGCTGCCGCCGGGGCGTTATTTCCGGATGCACATGATCGGCTATTTCGAGGGCATCGGCAGCGAGCGCGGCATCGCTTGGCGCTGTTCGGATTCGCTGTCGCTTCGCGCGTTTCTGCGGTTGGCGAACCGGGACAAGGTTCCCGATCATTCCTGGTTGTCGAAGACGCGCGGCCGGCTGCCGCACGAGGTCCATGAAAAGGTTTTCGACTGGGTTCTGGCTCTCGTCGCCGCGCGCGGTCTGGTGAAGGGCGAGCGGATCGGCGTCGACGGCTCGACGATGGAAGCCAACGCCGCCCTGCGAGCCATCGTGCGGCGCGATAGCGGCGAGACCTATCGCGAGATGCTGACGCAAATGGCGAAGGAGAGTGGCGTCGAAACGCCGACGATCGACGACCTCGTCCGGCTCGATCGCCGGCGGAAGGGCAAGAAGCTTTCGAACAAGGATTGGACGAGCCCGACCGATCCTGATGCGAAGATCGCGCGGATGAAGGACGGCACCACGCATCTGGCCTGCAAGCCCGAGCACGCGGTCGATCTCGACACCGGCGTCATCGTTGCGGCACCGATCTATCCAGCCGATGAAGGCGACACGACGACTTTGCCTGGGACGCTGGAGGCGGCCGCGCGCAACCTCGCCGAGGTCGGCCTGGCTCCAACACGGGCAGAGCCCTGCGGTCTCGTTGGCGACAAGGGCTATCATTCACGCGAGGGGCTGAAAGACCTCGACGGCGGCGTCTGGAAAACGCGGATCTCCGAGCCGGAGCCCGCCAACGGCTATCTGCGCTGGCATGGCGACCAGGCGGCACGTCAGGCTGTCTACGCCAACCGGGCGCGATTGAAGTCCGGCGTCGCGCGGAACGCCATGCGCAGGCGCGGTGAGATGGTCGAGCGCAGCTTCGCCCATGTCCTCGACCGTGGCGGCATGCGCCGCGCGTTGCTGCGGGCGCGCGAGAACGTCCACAAACGCTACCTGATCCATGTCGCCGGGTTCAATCTCGGCATTCTGATGCGCGCGCTGTTCGGATCAGGCACGCCGAGGGAGGCTGCGAGTGCAAAGAGCACCCTTTTGTTCGTTATTCAGTTCGATGCTGCCCTGGCGATCGCCATCGTGGCGAACATCGAAGGCAAACCAGCCATGCTCGTTATCATCATCATCGTCGCCCCCAAAACCGATTGATCAAAGCGCGACTTCATCACCGGGCTGCTAGTAGATTGATTCCAACGTTTGGAACCCTCGGTTTCGGGCTGCGATGAATGTCGTCGGGGTCGGCTTTCCATATGAATCCACACGCAGGTCTTGGACTTGCCGGTCTCGGTCATGATCGCCGAGGTGCCCAGACCCTCGCCGCTGAGAAGGACAATATGTGCCCGCCAGACGTGTTTCTGCGGGCTCTTGGGATCCGCGACGACCGCGCGCAATCGCTGACGGTCGCCGGCGGATAGGGTGAAGGAGATTCCACTGCGCACGCGCCAGATTCGCATACCACAGCAAAATACGGAATCCCAATTCGAATCCACTAGGTGTGGCGGCTCGCTTGGCAAGTCCGAGGATGACGACATGCACATGCGCCTTGCCGCGCGCGTCCGAGCCCCAGGCGAAGGTGCAGTGCGCGAAGGCGATTTCCAGCCGCGTGCGGTCGAACAGGATCGGCCAGAGTTGCGCCACCTGTTCGCCCTGGGTGATCGAGTTGGTTGCGACGAAGCCGATACGAGCCGGGCTGTCCTGGACATACTCCCCCGCCTTGATGAACCACCCGGTCACATAGTCCAGCGTGCCTCCGGTCTTGCCGAGCGCCGCGATCCGGCGGACCTGGGCACGCTGTCCGGCGCTCTGGAACTTGGCTCCGACGAACGGCGGATTGCCGAGCACGTAACTGCACGTCTCCGGCGGCAAGAGGTCCGCCCAATCCACTTCGAGCGCGTCGGCGTTCAGGATGTGGGGCGAGCACTCAAGTGGAATGCGGACGTAGGTTTGACCGAACGCCAGGCTGAGCCTGTTGTTCATGATGCGATCCATCATCCACATCGCCGTCTCGGCGATGCGCGCCGGAAACTCGCCGATCTCAATGCCGTAGAACTGATCGACATTCACGACCGAGAGCAACTCCGCCATAACCTCGAGCTGTTGACCTGGACGCAACTCCTTCAGAACCTCGATCTCCAAGGCGCGCAGCTCGCGATAAGCAATGATGAGGAAGTTGCCGCAGCCGCAGCCGGATCGAGAAACCGGAGGTTGCCGAGCTTTTTCTGAAATGCCTGAAGCTCGGGCCGGCGACGGCTGTCTCGGCGCGCTTTGAGCCGCTCGAACTCGGCCCGTAGATCGTCGAGAAACAACGGCTCGATGACCTTGAGGATGTTCTTCTCTGTCGTGTAGTGGGCGCCCTGGGCGCGGGCGCTCCGCCGGCTCCATCACCGATTGGAAGAGCGCGCCGAAGATGGCGGGCGAGATCGCCGACCAGTCGAAACGGCAGGCGTCCAACAGCGCGGCGCGCATGGCCGCGTCGAAATCGGGAATGTTGAGTTGCGCCGCGAACAGATCGCCGTTGACATAGGGGAAACGGGCGAGGTCTTCGTCGAGCTTCGCCTGGCGTCGGTCCGGCGGCGTGTTCAGGACCTGGAACAGCCGCGCGAGCCAGAGGCCGGTATCGGCGCCGTCCTCGCCGGTGCGCTCTTCGAGCAGTTGCAGGAAGATGTCGCGCGGCTCGAAGATGCCGGTATCGTCCGCGAACAGGCAAAAGACCGTGCGGACCAGGAACAGCTCAAGATCGTGACCGGCATAGCCTGATCCCTTGAGGGCGTCGTGCAGGCGTCCGACAAGCTCCGACGCCTCGATGTTGACCGGGTCCTGGTCGCGGAAGGCACGGCGCTGCACGCCGAGGATGAAGCCGAACTTCTCTATGTGGGCGGGGAGGTCCGCGAGGGCGAAGCGCGTTTCCTCGCGCTCGTCCCGGTCGAGCAGCTCGAAGGTCTGGAAGTCCGAGAGCAGCAGGTAGCGCGGCCGGTCGCGCTCCGCCAGGGCGTCGAAATAGCTATCGGCCTGGGCGCGGGCGGCGGCGAGATCGCGCCCGGCGCTCTTCTGTTCCACCAGAAGTACGCCCGGCCAGAACAGATCGATGAAGCCGTGCGTGTTGTCGAGCCGCTTTACGTGCTCTTCGTAGCGCGCGACGGTGCGGCGCTTGACACCGAAGATGTCGAAGAATTCGTTGTAGAAGCTTTGGGTCTCGCCCTTCTCATAGCCCGCATCCGCCCAATCCCGGGCGAATACGGCGGCGCGGGCACGTATCTCGTTCCACGACAGGCGCATGGCTTGAAGGTCTACGCCACAGCTTGCCGGGGCTTCACGCGCTCGGCGATCTGACGGCCTGCCTCGATCTCGGCCCGGCGAAGCTCGTAGGTCTTTTGCAGGTTCAGCCAGACCTGCGGCGTTGTCCCGAAATAGCGCGCCAGGCGCAGCGCCGTGTTGGCGGTCACGCCCCGCTGGCCATGCAGGATCGCCGTGATGCGGTTCACCGGCACATCGAGCGCCTTGGACAGCGCATTGGCCGACAGGCCGAGTGCATCCAGTTCGTCCCGCAATATCTCTCCCGGATGCACTGGCCGCATCCCGTTCACTACGTTCATGGCTTCGACCTCCTCAGTGATAATCCACGATCTCCACATCGCATGGCCCATCGTCTTCCCAGCGGAAACAAATCCGCCACTGCACGTTGATCCGTATGCTGTGCTGGCCGACCCGGTCGCCACGCAGCGCGTCCAGCCGGTTGCCCGACAGACCCGCAAGGTCGTTGAGGGATTCGGCGCTGTCCAGATAGGTGAGACGGCGCACGGCCTGATTGGCGAACCCCTGGAACGCCGCGACGCGATCACCCTCGAAGAAACGCCGGGTATTGCGGTCCTTGAAGCTTCGAATCATGGAGCGTCACCTTAGCTGACCTTATGACATACGTAAAGCATCACCCCATCTTACCCTGGTCGCCATGATGCCGGCCCATGGTGCGGATCACCGGTGGCGACCCGACCGGGGAGCACCGTGCGACGGGGCGCGTCGCGGGAACCACGCCGGCCGACTGCGCTTCACGCCGGCCGACTGCGCTTCACACCATTGCGTAGTTACCTGTGCTTCCTATAATCACGGTTGGAAGCCGCGAGACGGGTCGAAGGGTTCACGTCCCATGCGCGGCGGGCGCTGCCGCTCAAGCGCCGCTCGGGCTAACCGTTGGGATTGCAACGGATTCTTACCCCGAGCATTGAGCGGAACGGAAGCCGGGTGTGGCGCGCCTGTGGGCGGTTGGTTCTCACACCCGACGCCGCGTGGCGGGCGGTGCCGCTTAAGCGCAGCTCGGGCCAACCGATGGGATTGCAAGGGGTTCTCATCCTGAGCGCTGAGCGGAACGGAGGTCGGGTGTGGCGCGCCTGTGGGCGTGGATTCATCACACCCCAGCCCGAAGTCTCGGCCTAGCGGGTTCCGGCGTCGGTCTCCACGGGCGGCGAAAGAATTTGTCATGTCCCAGCGCAACGCGTCTCACGCCAGCGCAAGAGTGCCGTTAACCCGTTGATATAACGACTAATGTCCGGTTGCTCCGATCATGGGTGCGGCTTACGCTCTCGCCCATGAGACCGTTCGGAGCGCCGGCCGGGGAATGTCGGCGGCGACCGTGACGATCCGGCGCGCTGCCGATGGCCGGCGGATGCGGGGCGGCGTTCCGCCAACGGTCGGCGCCGGGAGATCGTCGCGTTGGGAAGCTGGGGAACACACAGGCGCCGGGCCGGATGGAGGGCCATCCTCGATCCCGCGATGTGGATCCGGGCATTCCTCGTCGGGGCGGTCGGCGTCGTCTCGATGGCGTTCCTGGCCTGCGGCATCGCGCTGGTGCGCGACACGACGGACCATGACTGGTACGCCGCCGGCAAGCTCACCTTCACGTAAATCCTGATCGAGACCGGCTTCGACGAACGCGCGCCGACAGAGTACCGGACGGCGGACGGAGGGCATCGGCATCTTCCTGATCAGCCATGACATCCACGACGTTTTCGGGTTGTCCGATCGCATCAGCGTGATGAAAAACGGACGCCTGGTCGGCACGGTCAATAAGACCGACGTTACGGTCGACGACGTGCTCAATATGATCATCGCCGGTGGTGTCCCGGCGAGTGCGCGCGGCACGGCCGCATAATGCGCCGGCGCACGATGACTCACGCCGGTTGCTGCTGGTTGGTCGGTGTTGCCGTGGCCGCGAGTGCCGCAACTGTGGTGCAGGCCGCTTGCTCGGCATCGTGGCCGCCTTGGTGGTTATCTGGATCGGCTTTCACATGATGTCGGCGTGGCGGCTCGGCGGCAATCCGCTGGCCTGGGGCAGCGGCGTCTTCCTGACACCGCGTAATTTGTGGAACCTGTCCGTTCAGACGTCGTCGATCGCGGATGTAGAAGGCGTCGGGGTTCTCGATCAGCCGGTCGTAGCCGATCACCGGGATGCCCTCGGCCACGGCCTTCTCGACCGCCAGCCCGATGGCGTCGGTGTCCCAAGCGACGATGATCAGCGCGTCGGCACCCTGGGCGATCAGATTTTCGACGTCGGTCAGTTGCTTGGCGGCCGAGGAGGGTCGAGCGACTGCCGGCGCACGCGGGCGTCGAAGTTAAGGCCGCCGGTAGTGAAGCCGCCGCCCTTGAGAATGCGGTGAAAGCCGACCGCCATTTCGGGCACATTGTTTGGGAAATGGTCGGTGTCCCAGCCCAACTGGTAATCGTTGCGGTTGACGTCGATCGAACCGAAGATGCCCAGCGCCTGCGCCATCGCCACTTCGTGCTCGAAGGTGTGGCCGGCGAGAATGGCGTGCGCGACTTCGCGCTTCAGCAGCGCATAGACGGTCGCTACATCGAAGTCATATTGGTGCTTGGTCGGCTCCTGCGGCTTCGGTTCGACCAGGATCGTGCCCTTGAATCCGATCTTGTGCTTGTAGTCGAGGACGAGCGAGAGGAAGCGCGCGTACTGGTCGAGCTCCTGCTCGACATCGGTGTTGAGCAGCGTCTCGTACCCTTCGCGGCCACCCCACAGCACGTAGTTGGCGCCGCCGAGTTGGTGGGTCACGTCGATGGCAGCCTTCACCTGTGCGACCGCATAGGCGAAGACATCAGCATCGGGATTGGTCGCCGCGCCCGCCATGTAGCGGCTATGGGCGAACAGGTTCGCCGTGCCCCACAACAGGCCGACTTTCGAGGCCTCCATCTTTGGTGCCAGATAGTCGGCCATCGTGCGCACATTGTGCTCGCAGTCGGCCAGCGACGCGCCCTCCGGCGCGATGTCGCGGTCATGAAAGGTGAAAAACGGCACGCCGAGCAATTGGAACAACTCGAGCGCGACGTCGGCCTTCAGGCGGGCATGATCCATGGAATCGCCGAACCAGGGCCGCTCGAACGTCTGGCCGCCAAACGGATCGAGCCCGTCCCAGGCGAAGGTGTGCCAGTAGCAAATCGCCGGCCGCAGATGGTCCGCCATTCGCTTGCCCAGAACGAGCTCGTCGGGATCGTAGAAACGATAGGCCAAGGGACTGTCCGTTCCCGCTCCCTGAAAACGGATCGGCGCGGTGTCACCGAAGAATCCTGTCGAACTCACGTGTGTGCTCCTTTGATGGCGGGATAGAGCATCTGCCAGTTTGCATGGGCTTCTCGGTAGGCGCCGACCAAACCTTGCGCCGGTTCTAAAGTTTCGGCAATCGCCGGCGGCCGACAAATCTCGGCCGGGTCGGCGCCGGTGGCCGCAATCTGGCCCAGGCGGGCAGCTCTCACCGCGGCGCCGAATTCACCTTCGGCAGGCCGGTCGACGGGTATGCCGAGGATTGTGGCGATCAGGCGCAACCAATAGCGCGATCGCGCGCCACCGCCGACCGCGGTGAGGCGGCTCAACTTGGTGCCGGCCGCCGCCAACGCATTGGCGCAATCGCGCAAGCCGAACGCGACACCTTCCAGCACAGCCCTGGCGAGCTGGGCAAGGTCGGTCTCGAGATCGAGCCCCACGAAGGCGCCGCGTGCGGCGGCACCGTTGTGCGGCGTTCGCTCACCGGCAAGATAGGGCAGGAAACGGACCCGGCTCGGCGGAACCAACTCGGTTCCCTGCGACGATAATACGTCGCTCGCGCTGCGACCGGCGAGGCGGCTGAACCAGTCGAACGCCCCCCCGGCCGATAGAATCACAGCCATCTGGTGCCAAGTCTGCGGCAGTGCATGGCAAAACGCGTGCACCGCACTAGCAGCACCGGGCCGAAATTGATCGGTGGTCGCGAACAACACGCCTGACGTGCCGAGCGACACGAAGGCCGAGCCCGGCAGTACGGCGCCGATGCCGCAGGCCGAGGCCGCGTTGTCGCCGGCGCCGCCGGCGATGCACACCTGCTGCCCCATACCCCAGCGGTTTGCGAGTTCGCCGCGCAGCGTGCCCGATACCTCGGTGCCCTCGCACAGGCGCGGCATCTGCCCTTTCTTCATTCCCGTGGCTTCCAGCAGTTCGCCGGACCAATTGCGCGCGGCGATGTCCAGCCAGGCCGTGCCCGCCGCATCCGACGGGTCCGAGACATGCTCGCCCGACAGCCACAGGCGAACGTAGTCCTTCGGCAGCAGCACGCGCCGGACGGCTGCGAACACTTCCGGCTCGTGGCGCGCCACCCACACCAGCTTCGGTGCCGTAAACCCCGGATAGACGATGCTGCCGCTGATGGCACGGAAGCGGGGATCGGCGTCGAGTTCCGCCGCCTGTCGCGCGGCGCGTCCGTCGTTCCAAAGGATCGCGGGCCGCAACGGCCGGTCCGCGTCATCCAGCAAGGTCGCGCCATGCATTTGGCCGGAGAGCCCGATGCCGCGCACCGCCGCCAGAGCGCCGGCTTGCGAATGTTGTAGCCGACCGACCGCTGCCTCGACCGCCGTGATCCAGGCATCCGGGTCCTGCTCGGACCAGCCGTCCTGCGGCCGCGATACCTGCAACGGCGCGGTGGCGCTGAGGACTACCTCGCCCCCGTCACGCGTCAGGACGGCCTTGACCGTGGAAGTGCCGATATCGATGCCCAAATACATGCGATACGTACCTCAAGTACCGCGTCAAGTGGCGCTGAAATTGATCATGGCAAGTTCTCGCGCAGGAACACATCGATACGTATGCGCTCCTGACCCGGCAGAACCGATTGGCCGTCAGCGCGGGCGCGAATAATGCGGACGGCGCTGCGAATTTCGTGCCCGGCGTCCTGATTGATCACCGCATCGAAGGTACCGTCGAGTAGCGCCCGGCGAGCGTGGTCGGTGAGCTCATGGGCAACGACGACCGTGTCCCGTGCCCGACCCGCCGCCTGCAACGCCGCAATCACGCCGCGGTTGCCGGCACCCAGGCTATAAAGCCCGACCAGATCGGGCGTCGCTGCCAGCAGTTCGCCGAGGGCCCGCTCGACGATCGCGCTTTCGTCGCGGCCGTCGATCGGCGGCAAGACATCCAGATGTGTGAACGATATCCGCAGGATCTGCTCGAACCCCATGCGCCGTTCCACATGGTCGCGCAGCAACATGGAGCCCGCCACAATGCCGACCTTCCCCGGCACCTTGGGCAGGAAGCGTCCGACCAGCGTGCCCGCCGTGCGGCCGGCGGCGGTATTGTCGATACCCGCGTAGTGTATGCGTTCGGCGCCCGGTACGTCGGAAACTAGTGTGACGACATGCACGCCGCGCGCGGTCAGATCGTCGATGGCGCCGCGCACGACCGCCGCGTCGGCGGCGACCGCGACCACTCCGATGAAGGCATCGGGATCAACCGCATTCAGGGCATCGGCCAGCCGTTCGGCGTCGAAGACCGGCACCAGCCGCGTCGACACCAGGACCCGGGACGCCTCGGCATGCTTGGCGAAGCCGTCGATCTCCGCCCCGAGGTTGCGCATGAACGCATTGGTGCCGGACGGAATGACGAACAGGATCGGATACGTGCGCTTCTTGGCCAGATTGGCGGCGGAGATGTCGCGTGTGTAGTTGAGCCGCCGCATTGCCGACTGCACGCGGTCTATCGTCGTCCGCGCCGCACCGGGCCGTTCATTGAGAACGCGGTCGACGGTGGCCAAGCTCACGCCGGCCTCCGCCGCCAGGTCGAACACCGTCACACGGCCCACTTCGTTCCTCCTCCGTCGATGCTAGGCACCGGATCTGAGTTACGTCAATCAAGAATTGATTTTCCATCTTCAATTGTGGTGAGTCAGATGTCTCCAGAATGAGAAACCCGTAATGTCTCGATTCGCTGGCTGCTACGGCGCGGGACGCCCGATCGCCGCTCTGGCGTGGCTCGCTTGCGCTGACTGGCTGGCCGCGTGCGCCGGGGTACCGGCGTTGCCCCCGCCCGATAGCGGCCCGCGCACCCACGCTGTCCGCATCGTCAGCAACGGCTGGCACACCTCGATCGTCGTCCCCCGCCGCGAGCTCGTCGTGACCGGCTCGGTGCCGGAGGCGGCCGACTTTCCCGATGCGGCGTTCCTCGAATTCGGCTGGGGCGACCGAGCCTACTATCCCGCCCAGGAGAAAAGGCTCGGCGTGACGCTCGGTGCTGCGTTCACGGCGACGCCGGCGGTGATGCATATGGCCGGCGGCGCCCGCGCACCGGAGCGGACCTACGCAGACCAGGAGGTCGTGTTCTTAGCTCTGAGCGAAAACGGGTTTCGGCATCTGGTCGGCGCCATCGCCGACGACTTCAAGCGCGCCGACGGCGGCCGCGCCACGCCCATCTCACGCGGTCTGTACCCCGACAGCTATTTCTACGACGCGCGCGGCACCTTCCACCTGTTCAACACGTGCAACACCTGGACCGCGCGCATGCTGCGCTCCGCCGGCATCGATCTGTCGCCCTCCGGTGTCATCACCGCCGACGAACTGATGGCGCGCCTACGCGCGGCGATCGGCTCAGATGAGCCTTCAGGCGGCCTTGCCGAGCCGGCAGCACCGCCACCTCGATGAGGCGTGCGGAAAGCTGTGGCGGGCGCGGAAATTTCGCTAACCTCCAGTTATGATCTCGCCACTCGCGGACAGCGCCTATCGCCGGTTGTTCACCGCCCAAGTTATCGCGTTGATCGGCACTGGCCTGACGACCATTGCACTCGCGCTCCTCGCCTACGCCCTCGCCGGCGGCGACGCCGGGACCGTCCTGGGCACTGCCCTCGCGCTCAAGATGTTGGCCTATGTTGGGATTGCGCCGATCGTCGGTGCGATCGCGCACAATGTGCCGCGCAAGAGACTTCTCATCACGCTCGATCTCGCACGCGCCGGTGTCGTCGTCTGCCTGCCCTTCGTCACTGAAGTCTGGCAAATCTACCTTCTCATGTTTCTACTTAACGCCTGCTCGGCCGGCTTCACGCCGACATTCCAGGCGACCATCCCGGATATCCTGCCGGACGAAGCCCGATACACGCGCGCGCTTTCCCTGTCGCGGCTCGCCTACGACCTGGAGAACTTGTTGAGCCCGACCCTCGCAGCCGCCGCGCTCGTCGTGATGACCTACGACGCCCTGTTTGCCGCGAACGCCCTGGCCTTCCTGGTCTCGGCGCTGCTCGTTTATTCGGTGCTGCTGCCGTCGCCCACGCCTTACGAGCGTGATGGCGCCGTTTGGCACCACATCACTTTTGGCATCCGCGCCTACGTCGGGACACCGAGGCTGCGCGGTTTGCTGGCGCTTTCCCTCGCGGCCGCGGCCGCCGGCGCCATGGTCATCGTCAACACCGTGGTTTACGTGCGCGAGGCCCTCGGTGGCACGGAAAGCGATACCGCCCTCGCTTTTGCGGCCTTCGGAGCGGGATCGATGGCCGTCGCTCTGATGCTGCCGCCTCTCCTGGACCGCCTGCCGGATCGCCGGCTGATGCTTACCGGCGGCGCGATCCTGGGCGTCGGCCTGCTGCTCGGATTGACCGAACCGGCATGGCCCGCACTGCTCGCGGTCTGGTTCGTTCTGGGTGCCGGCTCCTCGCTGATCCAGACCCCGTCGGGTCGCCTGCTCAAGCGCTCCACGCATAAGCGCGATCGTCCAGGCCTCTACGCGGCACAGTTCGCGCTGTCACACGGGTGCTGGCTGATCGCCTATCCGTTCGCCGGCTGGATTGGGGCGATGTTCGGCTTGACGGCCGCCTTCGCAGTACTCGCGGTCGTTGCCCTGTCATCGACGGTCGCTGCCGTGGCTCTATGGCCCGCCGGCGATCCGGCCACGCTGGAGCATTGGCACGCGAGGCTGGAGCACGAGCACCCGCATATCCATGATGAGCATCATCAGCATGATCATGAGGGCTGGGAGGAACCGGAGCCACACCGCCATCCTCACCGCCACGCTCCGATGCGGCACGAGCATCCGTACATCATCGACCACCACCATCCGGTTTGGCCCAAGGGTTAGCCGCGCTGCGCCACTGTGATGCGCGTGGCCGGGAGCCGCGGGCCCGTCAACCGTAGCTGTGGCGCTCCGCTGGGTCGTCCGAGACGTAGGCTACCATCTCCCATTCAGAACCCGGCGCTGTCATGATAGTAGCAGCCCGTTGACGAAGTCCGGCGTGTCTGATTCTGTCTGAACATAGAGATTTAGACGGGCGTCGTGCGATGGCATTGAGACGACAGAGCGAGGTTCAGGGTGACCTCGTGGTGACATGGGCGGAGATGCCGCGTTCGCCTGGACACGCGTTTTCCGACCGGCTGCATGAGTTGCTGACCGAGTCTGGCTTTGACGGCTTCGTGGAGGCGACGTGCAAGCCATACTACGCACCTCGGATGGGGGCTCCTTCGCTGCCGCCGGGGCGTTATTTCCGGATGCACATGATCGGCTATTTCGAGGGCATCGGCAGCGAGCGCGGCATCGCTTGGCGCTGTTCGGATTCGCTGTCGCTTCGCGCGTTTCTGCGGTTGGCGAACCGGGACAAGGTTCCCGATCATTCCTGGTTGTCGAAGACGCGCGGCCGGCTGCCGCACGAGGTCCATGAAAAGGTTTTCGACTGGGTTCTGGCTCTCGTCGCCGCGCGCGGTCTGGTGAAGGGCGAGCGGATCGGCGTCGACGGCTCGACGATGGAAGCCAACGCCGCCCTGCGAGCCATCGTGCGGCGCGATAGCGGCGAGACCTATCGCGAGATGCTGACGCAAATGGCGAAGGAGAGTGGCGTCGAAACGCCGACGATCGACGACCTCGTCCGGCTCGATCGCCGGCGGAAGGGCAAGAAGCTTTCGAACAAGGATTGGACGAGCCCGACCGATCCTGATGCGAAGATCGCGCGGATGAAGGACGGCACCACGCATCTGGCCTGCAAGCCCGAGCACGCGGTCGATCTCGACACCGGCGTCATCGTTGCGGCGCCGATCTATCCAGCCGATGAAGGCGACACGACGACTTTGCCTGGGACGCTGGAGGCGGCCGCGCGCAACCTCGCCGAGGTCGGTCTGGCTCCAACACGGGCAGAGCCCTGCAGTCTCGTTGGCGACAAGGGCTATCATTCACGCGAGGGGCTGAAAGACCTCGACGGCGGCGTCTGGAAAACGCGGATCTCCGAGCCGGAGCCCGCCAACGGCTATCTGCGCTGGCATGGCGACCAGGCGGCACGTCAGGCTGTCTACGCCAACCGGGCGCGATTGAAGTCCGGCGTCGCGCGGAACGCCATGCGCAGGCGCGGTGATGATGGTCGAGCGCAGCTTCGCCCATGTCCTCGACCGTGGCGGCATGCGCCGCGCGTTGCTGCGGGCGCGCGAGAACGTCCACAAACGCTACCTGATCCATGTCGCCGGGTTCAATCTCGGCATTCTGATGCGCGCGCTGTTCGGATCAGGCACGCCGAGGGAGGCTGCGAGTGCAAAGAGCACCCTTTTGTTCGTTATTCAGTTCGATGCTGCCCTGGCGATCGCCATCGTGGCGAACATCGAAGGCAAACCAGCCATGCTCGTTATCATCATCATCGTCGCCCCCGAAACCAATTGATCAAAGCGCGACTTCATCACCGGGCTGATAGGCGCGCCGGCGGTGCGGGTGCGGGTCGACCGCAATGCCCCGGCGGTAACCGGCGGCTTCGATGCGGCCGATCGCAGCATCGAAGTCATTGGTCACCCAGGCGAGGTGATTCACACCGAAGTTCTTGTATGGCGTTGAGGGGTTCGACGGGTGTGAGCCGACATGCGGCTCCTGAAGCGCAATATAGCAATCGTCGGTGCCGACATGCGCCCAGCCGATAGCCGGATGGCGCGACCGCGTCGTGCCGCACTTCAAAGGTCGGCTCGACGACCTTCAGAAAGGCGATTGCCGCTTCGATGTCCGGCACGGTCATGTTGGCGTGTTCCAAATACGCGGTCATCCGTCGATCCCGTCCGTCGCTAGACGTGGTGGCGTGGTCGCTCAACAATCGTTCCGCTCTCCTTTCTCGCCACGGCGAGACCGTCGTCCAACGCGCCAATAGCGGCCCAGCAACCGGTGCACTCAACGAAGCGACACGCGGCCTCGACCTTCGGCCCCATCGTTCCGGCGGGAAATGCGATTTCGCGCAGTTGTGCCGGCGATGCGGACCGGATCGGCTGCCGCCGCGCGGTGCTCCAGTCGCGGAAAACGGCAGCGACATCGGTCAGCAGGAGCAGCGCGTCGGCGAGCAAGGCGGCGGAGAGGTCCTTATCGATAACGGCCTCGACGCCCTGCAGCCCGGAACCGTTTCTGCGGACAACCGGAATTCCGCCGCCGCCGCTGCAAACGACAATGACATTGGCCGCGACCAACAGCCGGATGGTATTGAGTTCGAGAATCCGACGCGGCTCCGGCGACGGCACAACCCGCCGCCAGCCGTCGCCGTCAGCGTCGATCGACCATCCGGACGCGGCCGCCATGCGCTCAGCCACCGCGCGTTCATAGACGGGCCCGATCGGCTTGGTCGGCCGCTCGAACGCTGGATCGTCGGCGTTGACTTCGATCTGGGTCAGGAGGGTCGCGACCTCGCGATCCGGCAGCCGGGCGCTCAGTTCCTGCTCGATCATGTAGCCGATCAAGCCTTCGCTCTCCGCTCCCAGCACATCCAGGGGATACATCGGCACTTGCGCACAGGCGGCCGCCTGCAGCGCCAACAACCCAATCTGCGGTCCGTTGCCGTGCGTCACGACGATGTCGTGGTCCTTGGCCATCGTGGCCAATACCTCGGCGGCGCGCGCCACATTGCGGCGCTGCCGATCGGCGTCCAATGGTTCACCCCGGCGTTGAAGTGCATTGCCGCCGAGCGCGACGACTAGTCGCACGGCCGCCTCGTCGGTGCACGCTGCTTGCGTGCATCCATATCGGCACGGGTCGTCATGCGGTCGACGGCATCCGCTTGGCCATGAACGCATCGACGAGTGCGCCCAGCGTGGCTCTCCGGCGTCATGGAACCCGTAGCGGGCGCGCACGACAGGCTTTTGAAGGGACACCAGCGCCGCCAGGTCAAGCGGCGTACCCGACACGACAACGTCTGCGACGGAACGATTGATGGTATCGGCGATCGCGGTCAGCTGGGCTGCGCTATAACCGACCGCCGGCAGGACACGTCCGATGTGCGGATAGGCCGCGTACATCGCCTCCAACTCCGATGTTGAGGTTAACCGCGGATCGATGAATTCCTCGGCTCCGGCGGCTTCCGCCGCCACGTAGCCCGCACCGAAAGGCATGCCACCGTGGGTGATCGTCGGGCCATCCTCGACCACGAGCACCCTGCGGCCCTGCACGGCGCCGGGATCGTCGAGCACGACCGGCGATGCCGCATGGACAATGGGAGCCCGAGGATTGACGCGACGCACGTCTTCAATCGCCTGTTGCACCGCATCGGGCATGGCGGCATCGACCTTGTTGATGACGATGATGTCGGCCTGGCGCGCGACCCTCGAACACCCTCGTCGTGTAACCGTCGCGACAGCCAGCGGGCGATCTGCGACTTGCCGCAACCAGTGCGCACGGCCGATACCGCGATCGCGGTCCGACGGCTCTGCAGCATGGTTTGTCGCGGTCCCAGCAGTTGGAAATCTGCCCCGGTAGAGAGCACCCGCGAGGCCAGATGCATAACGTGGTCGTGCGGAACGTCGCTGTAGGCGAAAACGACGGTGTCGACATCGTGCCGGTGGATTAGCGCCTCGAGCGCGCTCTCGTCGGCTATGGCGATGCCGTCGGGATAGAGTGGGCCGGCGAGCGCTGCCGGATAGCGCCTATCGGCCACGCCGGGGATCTGCGTTGCCGTGAAGGCGACAAGCTCCACCGTCGGGTCGTCCCGATACACCATGTTGAAGTTGTGGAAGTCGCGGCCGGCCGCACCGAGAATCAAGAGCTTGGTGCGTGCTCTATCAGGTTCCGACACTCAATCCACCAAGAGCAAGCCACCGCGCGTCCACCGGCGCCGAAGATACCGATGCGGTCCGCGCTCCACCCGCCCATCCATATAGCACCCGTGCCGGTCGCTGCACAGCGCCTCGCCCGTCACGCGCAAGCGACGCCCGAACGCGGAGGCACGCGGTCGGTGCACATCACTTTATGGGGGGCCGTTTAATTCATGGTATTACAGTTCGCCAACATCTGTCATCGGAAAGCCGAAGCGGCAAGGAGAGCATCGCATCGACGTGTCGAGCCCGCCGGGCGTGTCCATGCGCACGATGACCAATGCCGCGCCGCAGTCCTGCGCCTTGGCCAGACCGCGATCATTCAAGATATCCTCGCCGCGCCAATGCCCGTCGTTAGCTACGTCGCGCCGAGCGGCGCGCGGGCGGCCAGTGCCGGTACCTACATCATGTACGCGAGTCACGTGGCGGCGATGGCGCCGGGCACGAACCTGGGTGCGGCGACGCCGATACAAATTGGCGCTCCCGGCACGCCCCTGCCCGGCCAGCCGGATGGAGCGCCGGACGACGATGACGCGCCCGAGGCGTCGCACCCGGGCCTCGCCGACAAGGCTATCAGCGATGCCATCGCCTACATCCGCAGCTTGGCGCAAATGCGCGACCGCAACGTCGAGTGGGCGGAAAAGGCGGTGCGCGAAGCGGCGAGCCGGTCGGCCGCGGACGCCGCCGCGATCAACGTTATCGATCTGGTCGCCGACGACATCGGTGACCTTCTGACCAAGATCGATGGACGACAGGTCAGCCTGGCGGTCGGCGAGGTAACATTATCGACGACGGGTCTGCAGGTCGTCACGGTCGAGCCCGACTGGCGCTCGCGGCTGTTGGCCGTGCTTACCTACCCAAACATGGCTTACATTTTGATGCTTGTGGGCATCTACGGCCTGATTATCGAGTTTTATAGTCCGGGCATATTCCTTCCCGGCATCGTTGGTGCCATCAGTCCGCTGCTTGCGCTCTACGCGTTTCACGTACTGCCGGTAAACTACGCCGGCCTTGCATTGTTGCTGTTGGGCATAGCGCTCATGGTCTCCGAGACGTTCGTACCGAGCTTCGGCGTGCTCGGCTTGGGCGGCACGGCCGCATTCGTGATCGGCTCCATCATGCTTCTCGATACCGACGTCCCCGGATATGGCATTTCCTGGTCCCTGATCGGCGGCGTCGGGGGCGCCAGCGCCATCTGCTTCATGGGGATCATGTACATGCTCGCCCGGGCCCGGCGGCAGCCGGTTCACACCGGAGCCGAGGAGATGCTCGGCACCCTCGGCCGGATCGTCGCTTGGGCCGACGGCGAAGGGCATGTGCGCGTGCATGGCGAACTGTGGCGCGCGCGCAGCGACAGGGGATTGGCGCCGGGCGGATACGTTCGCATCGACAAGGTCGACGGGCTGACGCTGGTCGTCGCACCCGAACCGCAAGGGACGTAATTTCGGCCATGGCCTGGGGACTGATCGTTCTGGTGCCGCTGCTGATCATCTTCGCCTCGCTGAAGATCCTGTGCGAATACGAACGCGGCGCGTTATTTTTGCTCGGCCGAATCTGGAGGGTGAAAGGGCCTGGGCTGATCATCGTCATCCCGATCATCCAGCAGATGGTGCGCGTCGACCTGCGCACGCGAGTGCTCGACGTACCGACGCAGGATGTCATCTCGCGCGACAACGTGTCGGTGAAGGTGAACGCGGTGGTGTACTTCCGCGCCATCGACGCCGCACGGGCGATCATTCAGGTCGAGGACTTCATGTCTGCGACCAGCCAGTTGGCGCAGACCACGCTGCGATCGGTCCTGGGTCAGCACGAACTCGACGAGATGCTATCCGAGCGCGACAAGCTCAACGCCGACATCCAGCGCATCCTGGATGAGCAGACGGATACTTGGGGCATTAACGTGTCCAATGTCGAGTTGAAGCACGTCGATCTCGACGACAGCATGATCCGCGCCATCGCGCGCCAAGCCGAGGCTGAACGCACGCGTCGGGCCAAGATCATCGACGCCGAGGGCGAGGCGCAGGCCGCCCAAAAGTTCTTCGAAGCGGCGGAAACCCTGTCCGCCAATCCGCAGGCGATCCAGCTGCGTTACCTCAACACGCTGCAGACGATCGCCAGCGACCGCACGTCGACCATCGTATTTCCACTGCCCTTGGAAATGTTACGCGGACTGTCCGGCGCGCCGGCGCCCAGCGACTCGTACGCGCCGCGTTCACCCGCGCAACGCCGCATCGATCGAAGGTGATTCGCGTGCAAAAAGGTGGAAGAAACGCGTCTAAGTCGGCACAATTTTGAGGCGCCTAGGCAACCTCTCACAAAGCGCGCTTTCCGCGCGGCAACCGAGCACCCGCTTTTGGCACAATGCAACCGATTGGTGAGCGTCTGTTAGCGCTAGCGCTGTTTAATGGTCTTGACACAGATCAGCTCCGCCGACTCGCCGGCAGCTAGACAGATCGAGATCGCCGCGAGCCTCCTCCGCGAGATCGCGGCAAGCGCGAAAGGCGCCGATCCCAAATCCGCGCCCATCACCAGGGTCGCGCTAAGAAAACTAGTGGATTGATCGGAATGAAAGAGTCCGAATTGGGATTCCGTATTTTGCTGTGTTATGCGAATCTGGCGCATGCGCAGTGGAGTCTCCTTCACCCTATCCGCCGGCGACCGTCAGCGATTGCGCGCGGTCGTCGCGGATCCCAAGAGCCCGCAGAAACACGTCTGGCGGGCACATATTGTCCTTCTCAGCGGCGAGGGTCTGGGCACCTCGGCGATCATGACCGAGACCGGCAAGTCCAAGACCTGCGTGTGGCGCTGGCAAGAGCGGTTCATGCACGAGGGTGTCGGCGGCCTGCTTCGCGACAAGTCCCGTCCGCCCGGCAAGGCGCCGGTCCCGCTCGATCGTGTCGCCGAGATCGTGCGCCTGACGCAGCAACCGCCGCCGTTTGAGGCGACCCACTGGACGTTGCGCGCGATCGCCAGGGCGGCCGGTATTGCCGCCTCGACGGTGCAGGCGATCTGGAAGGCTCACGGTCTCAGCCCGCACCGCTGGCGCAACTTCAAGCTGTCGACCGACCCTGCCTTCGCCGAGAAACTCACCGATATCGTCGGCCTGTATGTCGACCCGCCGGCCCATGCGGTGGTGTTGTCGATCGATGAGAAGTCACAGATCCAGGCGCTCGACCGCCGGTCTGCCGATGAAGAAGGGACGCGCCGGCACCATGACCCATGACTACAAACGGCACGGCACGACCACGCTGTTTGCGGCGCTCAACGTTCTGGACGGAACGGTGATCGGCCAGAACATGCAGCGCCACCGCCATCAGGAGTTCATCCGCTTCCTCAACCGCATCGAGCGCACGGTGCCGGCGGACAAGGCCATCCACGCGATCGTCGACAACTACGCGGCGCACAACAAGGACAAGGTCCGCGCCTGGCTCGCCCGCCATCCGCGCTGGACTTTCCACTTCACACCGACCTCCTGCTCGTGGCTCAATGCCGTCGAGGGCTTCTTCGCAAAACTCACCCGGCGGCGGCTCAAGCACGGCGTCTTCCATTCCGTCGTCGATCTCCAGGCCGCAATCAACCGCTTCGTCCGCGAATACAATGCGGCCAACCCACAGCCATTCATATCGAAAGCCGACCCCGACGACATCATCGCAGCCCGAAACCGAGGGTTCCAAACGTTGGAATCAATCCACTAGGCGACAGTAGCGTCGCTCGTGATGCCCTGCGCGGCCGTCAGTCGGCCCGACGACGGCGACTTGCTCTTGCCGCCGTCCGCGCGCTTGGTGGTCAGATTCTGCAGCGCGTCCGAGATCAACTCGACATCCAACTCGACCGCTCGGCCCTGGAACTTACAAGCCGCGACGATCTGATCGACGATGAATTTCGGTTGGAAGAACGACAGCGGCTGATCGTACTTGTTCTTGAGTTCGCCAATGACGAATAGCAGCAGCGGTTCGTGGTACTCCAAACCGCGCTTTTCGCAGATGGCGCGGAACGTCGTCTTGAACTCGTCGACCGAAGGATACTTGATCTCGACCTTGTACGGGATGCGCCGGAGGAAGGCGGGGTCCATCAGATCATCCGGCGTCAAATTGGTCGAGAAGATCAGGAACTCGTCGAACGGAATGATAAAGGTGCGGCCGGTGTCGAGCGCCGAGTAGTCGATCTTCTTCTCCATCGGCACGATCCACCGATTGAGCAACGCGTCCGGGCGCACCAACTGGCGCCCCAGATCGTCGATGATGAAGGTGCCGCCATTGGCCTTCAGATGCAGCGGCGCTTCATAGAACTTGGCGACTTGATTGTAACTGAGGTCAAGCATTGACAGCGTCAGCTCACCACCGGCCATCACGATCGGCCGCTTGCAATGGACCCAGCGCTGATCGCGCTCGTCGGCCAGCAGGCTGAGCTTCGAGCCACTGGGGCTGGGCGCCTCGATGTGAACGGCGGGATCGAAAATCTTGATGATCTTGCCGTCGATCTCCATGCAATAGGGGATACAGATCGTGTCGCGGAACAATCGGCCGATGACTTCGGCGACCGTGGTCTTACCGTTACCGGGTGGGCCATAAAGCAGCAGCGAGCGGCCGGAATTGATCGCCGGACCGAGCCGGCGCGGCAGGACCTCGGGGATTACCAGCCCGTCCAGGCCCGTGTGCAAATTGTCGCGATCGATGTGCTCGTTAATCAGTTTCTGGCGCTCGGTCTGCGCGTGATAGGCGTCGAGCGACACCGGCGCCGGCCCAACGTACTGCGATTGCTCCAGCGCATCGGCCGCCCATTCACGGCCGGCCGCGGCCACGGAAAAGCGCATCTCCGAGTTCGCCGAATCGCCAGTCAGACCCATGGTCTCGAGCAACTTGCGATCGCGCAGATCCTGGACGATCTCATTGCAGACGCCCTGGCTGAGCTTCAGTTCGTCAGAGAGCTGCGAAATCCGATCCATGCCGCGCACGTACATCGCCTTCAGGCCCAGGCGCAGCAGATTGTTCGCGGGAATACCGGTCTCCCCGACCGTTATCGGCGCTTTAGGTTTCTCGACGACCGTCGGTTCTTTGATCTCTATGTCCATAAGCTGACGCTTACACTGCCGGTAGGGTTAAGAAGATGTGCACGCACCTGCCAACGCCGACACGCACGCTAGTGGATTGATTCCAACGTTTGGAACCCTCGGTTTCGGGCTGCGATGATGTCGTCGGGGTCGGCTTTCGATATGAATGGCTGTGGGTTGGCCGCATTGTATTCGCGGACGAAGCGGTTGATTGCGGCCTGGAGATCGACGACGGAATGGAAGACGCCGTGCTTGAGCCGCCGCCGGGTGAGTTTTGCGAAGAAGCCCTCGACGGCATTGAGCCACGAGCAGGAGGTCGGTGTGAAGTGGAAAGTCCAGCGCGGATGGCGGGCGAGCCAGGCGCGGACCTTGTCCTTGTTGTGCGCCGCGTAGTTGTCGACGATCGCGTGGATGGCCTTGTCCGCCGGCACCGTGCGCTCGATGCGGTTGAGGAAGCGGATGAACTCCTGATGGCGGTGGCGCTGCATGTTCTGGCCGATCACCGTTCCGTCCAGAACGTTGAGCGCCGCAAACAGCGTGGTCGTGCCGTGCCGTTTGTAGTCATGGTGCCGGCGCGTCCCTTCTTCATCGGCAGACCGGCGGTCGAGCGCCTGGATCTGTGACTTCTCATCGATCGACAACACCACCGCATGGGCCGGCGGGTCGACATACAGGCCGACGATATCGGTGAGTTTCTCGGCGAAGGCAGGGTCGGTCGACAGCTTGAAGTTGCGCCAGCGGTGCGGGCTGAGACCGTGAGCCTTCCAGATCGCCTGCACCGTCGAGGCGGCAATACCGGCCGCCCTGGCGATCGCGCGCAACGTCCAGTGGGTCGCCTCAAACGGCGGCGGTTGCTGCGTCAGGCGCACGATCTCGGCGACACGATCGAGCGGGACCGGCGCCTTGCCGGGCGGACGGGACTTGTCGCGAAGCAGGCCGCCGACACCCTCGTGCATGAACCGCTCTTGCCAGCGCCACACGCAGGTCTTGGACTTGCCGGTCTCGGTCATGATCGCCGAGGTGCCCAGACCCTCGCCGCTGAGAAGGACAATATGTGCCCGCCAGACGTGTTTCTGCGGGCTCTTGGGATCCGCGACGACCGCGCGCAATCGCTGACGGTCGCCGGCGGATAGGGTGAAGGAGATTCCACTGCGCATGCGCCAGATTCGCATAACACAGCAAAATACGGAATCCCAATTCGGACTCTTTCGTTCCGATCAATCCACTAGGAGGGTTTTCATTGAAGAAGCGAACCGACCAATCCGCAGTGCCGGAAGTCAGTCGCCGACAGGCACTGGCCCGCCTCGGGCTTAGTGCCTCCGTCGTCTACGCGGCCCCGTCGCTGTTACCGCTCAGCCGGGCATTCGCCGCGTCCGGAAGTGACGCCAGCGTTTCAGCGGCCTCGGCCGCGTCAGAAGCTTCGGGGGCCACTGAGGCTTCCGGGCCGACCGACGCTTCCGGGCCGACCGACGCTTCCGGGCCGACCGAGGCTTCCGGGCCGAGCGCCGTATCGACGCCGTCGGACGTGTCCGAGGTGTCGGGTCCTACGACGGTATCGGGTCCGTCCGATGCAGTTGCGCCGCTGCGGCTCACGACACCGTAGTGCCCGCCTCGTGGTGATTTGAAAGCAGCAACCTTCGTCGACGCGCGCGGTGGCACGCGAATGTGCCACCAGCGCCGCCGACGGGCACGAAACTGGGCGTCCCGTGCTTGCCATTGACGGCATCTCGCGGCCGATCGTTATCGAAGACGAGGCGCTCAGCCGGGGCTTGCGCGCGGCGCTTCGCGGCTGGCGGTTGCGGCGTGTCGAAGGCCCGCCGCAAACGCCGCCCGCCATGTCGGTGTCCGTTACCGCCGATGGTTACGCGGTCGCGTCCCCCTGGCGGGAAGGCGCGGCGATCTATCATGATCGCGTCGACGCGTTGTGCGCACTCATCGCAGACATCATTCGCACCTATCTCGCCGAGCACGAAACGATGCTGTGCCTCCATTGCGCGGCGGTGGAATTCACCGACAGGATCGTGGCGTTCCCGAGCCCCTACCGCGCCGGCAAGAGTACCATCATGGCGCAACTGGCCGCCATGGACGTGCGCCTGTTCGCCGATGACGTGTTGCCGATCGCCGCGCCTTACACCGACGGATTCGCGCCCGGGATTGCGCCGCGTTCACGCATTCCGCTTTACGCCGATGCCAGCGATGAATTGCACGACTTCAAGGACCGCCATCTCGGTCCGGCGAACCATCGCTACGCCTACTTGAACTTGGACGACGAATTGCTGGCGCCGTTCGCGCACACCGCGCCGATTCGCGCATTCGTTACTTTGGATCGACGAGACGCGACTTTGGATCGACGAGACGCGGGCGCCGCCCGGCTCGTTCCCGTTGGCGCCAGCACGATGCTGCGCCAGGTGATCGTGCGTAATTTCTCACGCCGTGTGCCGGCGCCCGACGTACTGCGTCGGCTGCTCGCGATCGTCGCGCAGGCGCGCTGCTTCACCTTGCAGTATGCCGATGCCGCCGACGGCGCCGCGGTGCTGAAGGACGCCTTCGCCGATCCGACGCGGTTGCCGCGACCCCGGCACGAAGCACCGACCGGCATGGATACGGCCGGTGCGCCCGCCAATGGCGCGCGACAATCAACGCAAGGACACCGCCGTCATCCGATGGCGATCGAAACGGCCGTGGAGAGCGAGGCCTTCATCGTCAATCCACAAACCGAGGCTATCTTTGCGCTGAACGCCATCGGTAACGCGGTGTGGAACCTGCTCCGAGAACCCTGCACCGTACGCGAGGCATCGCATTTGGTACGGGCCGCTTTTCCTGACATCGCCGCCGCAACGGTCGAGCGGGACTTCTCCAAGCTGTTCGCCGACCTGTCGCGGCAGGGGCTGATCATCTAGGCATCGCAACTGAGGGGCTGGTCGAATGCCCAGCCGGGCGGGATCGGACCACTGCCGATATCGCTTGCGCCGCAGGCCGGTGGCCCGGGAAAACGGTCGAGCGCGCCATCAAATTGATTTGCTTGACAAATCGGGCAAGGCGGGCCATTTGCCGGAGGTACGTTGTCTCGCGATTGCGCGAAGCGCCGCCGGCTTGCGGCGCCGTGTCCCGGGAACAATAATCAAGAATCTTCCCGTTCCGGCCGCGCCCGGGGTGGGCCGTTGGCGCAGGGGCCTGGGCTACGTCGAAGGCGTCGTCCGCACCGTCAGGCGTATAAGGAAACCTACTTGATCGACAGTAAATTCTCGGGACTCGGCCTGGCCGATCCGATTGTGCGTGCGTTGAACGCGAGAGACCATGTCATCCCGACGCCGATCCAGGCGTGGGCTATTCCCGAACTTCTTGCCGGCAGGGATATGCTGGGCATCGCCCAGACCGGCACCGGCAAGACGGCGGCGTACGCGCTGCCCATTCTTCACCGACTTTCCCGAAGGGGCGAAAACAGCAGATCGCGCAACCCGCGCGCCCTAATCCTTGCGCCGACCCGCGAGCTCGCGATCCAGATCGGCGAGGAGTTCCGCGCCTACGGCAAGCATCTGCAACTGCGCCAGACCGTAGTCTACGGCGGCGTCGGCCAGAGACCCCAGGTCAACGCCTTGCTCCGCGGCGTCGATATCCTCACTGCCACGCCGGGCCGCCTGCTCGACCTCATGGGCCAGCGGCGGCTCCGGCTCGAGGCGATCGAGTTCCTCGTGCTCGATGAGGCTGATCGAATGCTCGACTTGGGCTTTGCGCGCGACGTCCGGAAGATCATCTCTGCGTTGCCCAGGAAGCGCCAGTCGCTGCTGTTTTCCGCCACCATGCCAAGCGAAATCGCACGCCTGTCGGGTGAGATCCTGGCAGACCCGATCCGGGTCGAGGTGACGCCCCAGGCCACGCCGGTAGAGCGGGTCGTGCAAAGCATCTACCACGTCGACGCCGCCGACAAAGGAACCTTGCTCACCAGCATCCTTGACGATCCCGCGCTGTCGCGGGTGCTCGTGTTCACGCGCACAAAACACCGCGCCAACCGTGTCGCCGAGCAGCTCGGCAAAAGCGGTGTCGCCGCCGACGCCATCCATGGTAACAAGAGCCAAACGGCGCGGCAGCAGGCGCTCGACCGGTTTCGCCGTGGTCGGGTGCGCGTGTTGGTCGCGACCGATATCGCTGCCCGCGGCATAGATGTGACAGGCGTGTCTCACGTCATCAATTTCGATCTGCCGAATGTCGCCGAGGCCTACGTGCATCGCATCGGGCGCACCGCGCGCGCGGGCGCCGCAGGGGTAGCGCTGTCCTTCTGCGATGTAAGCGAGATCGAACATCTGCGCGGAATCGAGCGACTGACCGGCGCGCCCCTGCGGGTCGCCGGCGGCGGCCGCGCGGCCGCTGTGCCCGTCAAGCCAGATAGGCCAGGAAAGCGGTCAACCGCGACGCATCGCCCGCGTCGGGCGCGTCGTCTTCGCCGCGCCGCATGAACACGACCGGCGATGACTGGGCGAGGTCCGAAGGTCGGCCGGCGCCCACGCACCGCGAGTGCCTCGACCACCGGTAAGGAAAGGAGTCTGCATGCCGAGAAAGCCGAACTACCGATTCGAACGTGCTGAGCGCGACCGCAAAAAGGCTGCGAAAAAGGCGGAGCGCGTAAAGGCGAAACAGGAAAAGGTGGCGGATAGGCAGGCGGAGGATTCGCCCGCCGACACCGAGACCCCACCAACCCCCGAGTGATGGGCCGCAACGTGGGCGAGACGAGTGTTGCCGACGCGCCCGGAGCTTGGTGCGCTGAGTGGCAGACCGGAGGGCGCGCCGATTCGACGGTGCGCAAAAAGCCGTAGTGGCGGTGCGTCATAAGGAGGTGGACCAGATGAGTTGGAATAGCACGTCGAGCGAGGAGGCTCGGCGCAAGGCCGAGAACAAGTTCGCCAAGGCGAAGAAGCGCGAAGCCAACATCGTGAATGAGCAGTCCAAGTCCCGGCAAGTGCTGGATGACAAGGTTGCCCGCTTGCGGGCGCTTCGCTTGTCGAAGGCGGCCGCCGACAGAGAGGCGGCTGCGCAGGAACCGGCGGCGAAGAAATCGCCGACGGCGCGCAAGAGGGCCGCAGCATAACGAAGGCGCGAGTCAGAACCCGTCGGTAGGACCGGTCCAGGCTCGACCGTTTGCCGCAAGCCCTCCCCATCGCAGAAGGAATGCCTGTCCATGCTGCCCCATCCGTCTTCCCCTGCGGCCGCGTCCGCCGCGCGCTACCGCCTTGTTGAAACAATCCCCTTCGTGGTGGTCCACGTTGCCTGCATTGCCGCCATCTGGACGGGTATCGGCGCCGCCGACCTGATGATCGCAGCCGGGCTCTATGGCCTGCGTATGTTCGGGATCACGGCTGGCTATCATCGCTACTTCGCACACCGCGGCTTCAAGACCAGCCGGGCCTTCGCGTTCGTCCTGGCGTTTCTGGCGCAAAGTTCCGCTCAGCGCGGCATCCTGTGGTGGGCGGCCAACCACCGGCAGCATCACCGCTTCTCCGACACCGACGGCGACGTGCACTCGCCCGCGCGCCACGGTTTCTGGTACGCCCATCTGGGCTGGTTCTTCACTGCCGAGCATTTGCATACCGATCTAGCCGCCGTGCCGGACCTCGCCAAATTTCCCGAGCTTGTCTGGTTGGACCGGCACCCCTACCTGCCGGCCGTCATCACGGGCTTTCTGGTCTGGCTTTTGGCCGGCTGGTCGGGCCTGGTGATTGGCTTCCTCTGGTCCACGGTCCTGCTGTGGCACGCGACCTTCTCGATCAACTCGCTGGCCCACCTGATCGGCCGCCGGCGCTACGTCACGGGCGACCAGTCGCGCAACAACGTGTGGCTGGCGCTGCTCACATTCGGCGAGGGCTGGCATAACAACCACCATCACTACCAAAGCGCGGCCCGCCAGGGTTTCCGTTGGTACGAGATCGACATTAGCTATTACCTGTTGAAGGCACTTGCCGCGGCGGGGCTGGTGTGGGACCTGCGCACTCCGCCGGCGCGCGTTGTGCGCAGCGAGCAGAGGTTGCGCCGGGCGGTTGTCGAAAGGGCTGCGGGCCAGCTGGCGGCAAGCTTTCACGTCGAGCACATCGCTGCAGAGCTACGCGCTCTGCTGACCGAAAAGCGAGCCAGCCTGAACGCCTCCGTCGATGAATTGCATAGAGATCTCGCCGGCATCATCGACAACTGGAGCCACCAGCTCGACGAAAAGCTGGAAACCGCGCGGCATGAGATGGACGAGCTTATCGGCGCCGTTCACCTTCCCGCCATGCCGACGATGACGGACCTTCGCGCGCGCGCGTCGGCCATGTTCGTCGGTACACCGTCCATGAACGACATCGTCGAACGCGGCAGACAGATATTGATCGATGATGTGTTCGAGGAGTTGCTTAGGCGCCGCGAGCCGATGGCTGCCGCAAGCGCGTAGTCCACCCGGTTGCCATGCGCCTGTTTTCGACACTGTAGCGCTAAGAGGCTCGCCAGGCATCCCTGACCGCCCTCCCCTAGTGTGGGCAAGCTAATCGGCAAGCGGGTCGCGGTCTGAGTTTCAGTCCTCGAACCGCAGCCCGGCGTACTCATACGCCAAACGCGCCGCAGCGCCGCCTCCGAGCACAGCAAGAGGTCATAGTCGTTTTGACATATTCGCTTGTCGAACGGATCCTCGCCGGGAAACACGTGCAGTAGCTTGGTCAGTCGCCAGGACAGGTTTACCGTGGCCCGTCCCTACCGAAAGCTGACGGCCATCCTGCATGGGTGGTCGTTCTCACATACCTGTCCACACGCGGGCCGGTCATTCTCGGCACCGCGAACGAACATCGGCGCGAAGCCGATCGGGGCCACCCGGACCGGGCGTTCCAACACGCTTTCTGTCTACAATCAGGCCAGCATTCAGTCAGGCCGCCTGACCCGTCCAATCCCTGATCATCGCGCGTTAGCCGAGGTGTTCGATCGAAGTCAGGAGCCGAACCCGGGTTGCGGCCTGCCACGCCCCAAGAATAACTCTGCTGCGGTAAAATGGCCCAGCCGACCAGCACAGGCGGGCCGGGGTCGGGAGTGGCCCGCACCACTAGAGTATCCCGCGCAGTTGGAATATGCTGGCAGCGCGAGGCCCACTCCGGCAGCCGGTCGCTTGCCCGTTTGATTGGTCCCGGCGACAATTGGAAAGGCCAGACATGACCAAAGCCAAGGCCCGCCAACGAGCAAAGGCGAAGGCAGGGCAGAAAGCCAAAAAGCGGGATGCCAACGCCGAGGGACCCGGCCCGAAGATCCGGCCGGGGCAGTTCGATCCGAGACCAGGTTCGATATCAAGCCCGCGGGTGAGCACCAACACCAAGAACTTCGCCGAGGCGAGACGGGGGGCCGCGCGGTCGAGATAGGCCGCTCCATTTGACTCGCAATGGCCGTGCCGTGCTGAGCGCGGCCGTTCCGTGGCCGTCGCGCACCGTCGTGCGTGGCGGGAATTGGCTAGTCGTGTCGGTTCCGGTCGCGGCCGGGAAAGGTATCCTCGATTGAAGGACTTGGATCGGCCCTGCCCGCCTTCTGGGCCAAGAGGTCTGTCATACCCAAGACCACCGACGCCGCCGGGCACCAACGGACCGCACGAACAACCACGCTCATCCGCGAATCGGCTCCGCGGTTTTGTGGCTTCCATGACGCAGGTCCGTCGCGCCTACCACGTCAGCCAGCGCAGTACGAACGGGTGTTCCCGGCGCACGAACACGCGGCGCATTCATCGCCCAGCAAAATGAGAAGGGCGAACGGAACGCTGAGCATAAGGTGCCAGGCCTCGAGCGGCGCTGTGCCGAAGAAAGTGTTGAAGGTCGGCGCGTAGGCAATCGGTGCGAGCAGCACGAGTTCCGCGGCGATACCGAGCAGAACCAGCCGGTTCGAAAACGCGCCGAAGCTCAGGAGACTTTGGCGACGCGTCCGGCAGATGATCACGTCGGCCACCTGACAGATAATGATCGACGCAAAGAAGCCGGTGATCGCGGTTCGGTAGAGCGGATCCGATGATGCCAGCTCTTGCCCCCACTGCCAGCCGCCGGTGCAGAGGACCACAAAATAGGTGAAAAACCCGGCCGCCGCCTGCAGCACGCCGACAACGCAATAGCTCATGATGAGCAAGTTGCGCGTCAGCAATCGCTCGTGGCGCTTTCTCGGCGGCTTTTGCATCCGGCCGGCCGATCGTCTGTCTGGGCCGTGGCGTTGCGCGAGCATCGGCTCGCGCGGATCGCGGCACTTGTGTGCGGGAATAGCTGAGTGAGCACTGCCGCGAATTCGCTCGCGGAAACACGATTTCCCGCTCGCGGACGGCGGGTCCACTTCTCTCACAATTTGAATGGATTGCTGCTCGTGTTGCCGGCGGCAGTCTTCCTGCTGGCCGTGTTCATATATCCTCTCGCCGCCATACTGTTGCTGAGCGTAACCGAGCCCACGGTCGGTCTGCAGAACTTCGTGGAATTCTTCGAGACCCCATTCTACACGCGGATCCTATGGCGTACGTACTCGACAGCGTTCGTCGTGACCATACTCACGCTGGTGATTTCCTACCCCATCGCCTTTGTGGCCGCCCGTGTGGGCGGCGCGCTAGGCACTGCGCTGATTGCACTGGTGACTGTCGGCTTCTGGACTAGTGGATTGATTCCAACGTTTTGAACCCTCGGTTTCGGGCTGCGATGATGTCGTCGGGGTCGGCTTTCCATATGAATGGCTGTGGGTTGGCCGCATTGTATTCGCGGACGAAGCGGTTGATTGCGGCCTGGAGATCGACGACGGAATGGAAGACGCCGTGCTTGAGCCGCCGCCGGGTGAGTTTTGCGAAGAAGCCCTCGACGGCATTGAGCCACGAGCAGGAGGTCGGTGTGAAGTGGAAAGTCCAGCGCGGATGGCGGGCGAGCCAGGCGCGGACCTTGTCCTTGTTGTGCGCCGCGTAGTTGTCGACGATCGCGTGGATGGCCTTGTCCGCCGGCACCGTGCGCTCGATGCGGTTGAGGAAGCGGATGAACTCCTGATGGCGGTGGCGCTGCATGTTCTGGCCGATCACCGTTCCGTCCAGAACGTTGAGCGCCGCAAACAGCGTGGTCGTGCCGTGCCGTTTGTAGTCATGGTGCCGGCGCGTCCCTTCTTCATCGGCAGACCGGCGGTCGAGCGCCTGGATCTGTGACTTCTCATCGATCGACAACACCACCGCATGGGCCGGCGGGTCGACATACAGGCCGACGATATCGGTGAGTTTCTCGGCGAAGGCAGGGTCGGTCGACAGCTTGAAGTTGCGCCAGCGGTGCGGGCTGAGACCGTGAGCCTTCCAGATCGCCTGCACCGTCGAGGCGGCAATACCGGCCGCCCTGGCGATCGCGCGCAACGTCCAGTGGGTCGCCTCAAACGGCGGCGGTTGCTGCGTCAGGCGCACGATCTCGGCGACACGATCGAGCGGGACCGGCGCCTTGCCGGGCGGACGGGACTTGTCGCGAAGCAGGCCGCCGACACCCTCGTGCATGAACCGCTCTTGCCAGCGCCACACGCAGGTCTTGGACTTGCCGGTCTCGGTCATGATCGCCGAGGTGCCCAGACCCTCGCCGCTGAGAAGGACAATATGTGCCCGCCAGACGTGTTTCTGCGGGCTCTTGGGATCCGCGACGACCGCGCGCAATCGCTGACGGTCGCCGGCGGATAGGGTGAAGGAGACTCCACTGCGCATGCGCCAGATTCGCATACCACAGCAAAATACGGAATCCCAATTCGGACTCTTTCATTCCGATCAATCCACTAGGTCCAAGCAGCGTCACGAATTCGCCGCGCGCGATACTCATGGAGATGCCCTCGATCGCCAGAGCCCGGCCATCGTAAGACTTCGAGAGGTTACTCAGGCTGAGATATGACTCAACCATGCATCACCCAGTTCGACCTCGCACCGCTCCCGCTCCAAGCCGACGCTACCTCGCGCCGCGGCCGACGCCGGCCTGCGGCGCCCATTGCGGCAACCCGCGCCAGAACACCGAGACCAATATCGCCAGCAAAACGAGCGCAAAGCGGAGCGTTGAAACGACCGCGATGACCGGATCGGCGTCCATGCGAATGCTCGATAACATTTTTCGCGGCAATGTTTGCGCAACTCGCCCGGAAATGAAAATGGCAACCGTTGCCTCGTCGAAAGAGTGAACGAAGGAGAATACCGCTGCAATAAGGAAAGCCGGTCTCAGCACCGGTAGCATTACATAAAGGAACGTGCGTACGGGACTTGCGCCCGCGCTCATCGCGGCCCTTTCCAGGTTGCGATCAAAGCCTTTGAGGGCGGCTGATATGATCAGGAACGCGAACGGCACGTTGAAGCAGGTGTGCGCCACGACGACTCCCGCATGGGTGCCGAGCAGGTGCAACGGCGCAAAAAAACGATAGTAGGCCAACGCCATGATGATATGCGGCACCATCATCGGCGTCATCATGAGCGCCGTCAGCAAGGATCTTCCGCCGAAGCGATAGCGTACGAGCCTAAACGTCGCTGTAATGGTGATCAGCATCGTCAGCCCGGTTGCGAAGAATGCTATGATGACGCTATTGGCGGTCGGCACTAGTGGATTGATTCCAACGTTTGGAACCCTCGGTTTCGGGCTGCGATGATGTCGTCGGGGTCGGCTTTCGATATGAATGGCTGTGGGTTGGCCGCATTGTATTCGCGGACGAAGCGGTTGATTGCGGCCTGGAGATCGACGACGGAATGGAAGACGCCGTGCTTGAGCCGCCGCCGGGTGAGTTTTGCGAAGAAGCCCTCGACGGCATTGAGCCACGAGCAGGAGGTCGGTGTGAAGTGGAAAGTCCAGCGCGGATGGCGGGCGAGCCAGGCGCGGACCTTGTCCTTGTTGTGCGCCGCGTAGTTGTCGACGATCGCGTGGATGGCCTTGTCCGCCGGCACCGTGCGCTCGATGCGGTTGAGGAAGCGGATGAACTCCTGATGGCGGTGGCGCTGCATGTTCTGGCCGATCACCGTTCCGTCCAGAACGTTGAGCGCCGCAAACAGCGTGGTCGTGCCGTGCCGTTTGTAGTCATGGGTCATGGTGCCGGCGCGTCCCTTCTTCATCGGCAGACCGGCGGTCGAGCGCCTGGATCTGTGACTTCTCATCGATCGACAACACCACCGCATGGGCCGGCGGGTCGACATACAGGCCGACGATATCGGTGAGTTTCTCGGCGAAGGCAGGGTCGGTCGACAGCTTGAAGTTGCGCCAGCGGTGCGGGCTGAGACCGTGAGCCTTCCAGATCGCCTGCACCGTCGAGGCGGCAATATCGGCCGCCCTGGCCATCGCGCGCAACGTCCAGTGGGTCGCCTCAAACGGCGGCGGTTGCTGCGTCAGGCGCACGATCTCGGCGACACGATCGAGCGGGACCGGCGCCTTGCCGGGCGCATACCACAGCAAAATACGGAACCCCAATTCGGACTCTTTCGTTCCGATCCCTCCACTAGCCAGTTCCTGTCAGAAAAATACTCGGCATAAAAGCCGAGTCCGTAGCCATCCGGCGGGAACTTGAACGACGGCGCGTCACTGAATGAAAGCGCCACGATGATGGACGGCGGCGCAACGATGAACAGTGCGATGATTGCGGAGAGAACAGATAACAGTCGCATGTGCCGTTCAACCCCACAGGCGGTCAAGGCCGCCGAACCTGTTGTAGATGGCCAACACGCCAAGCGCGGTGACCAGCAGCACGGTCGCAATCGCAGATGCCACGCCCCATTCCAACAGCTCCTGAATCTGCGTACCGATGAAGCCGGCGATCATTTGGTCGCTGGGTCCGCCGAGCAAAACCGGCGTGACATAGAATCCGAGCGTGACGATGAAAACCAGCGTGCAGCCATTGATCACGCCGGCCAAGCTGAGCGGGAAGTAGACGTGGACAAAGGCCCGAAGCGGACTGGCACCGAGGCTGGCGGCGGCGCGCAGATGGTCGGGATCGATGCGCCGCATGACCGCATATATAATGAGCACCATATACGGTGTCAGCGCGTGCACGAGGCCGAGCGTTGAGCTGAAGGTGTTGAACAACATTTGCGGCGGCGACTCTATCCCGGTCCAGCGCATCGCCGCGCTCACCGGACCGAATTTTCCAAGGATGACTAGCCAGGTAAATGCGCGCACGAGGAAACTAGTGGATTGATCGGAATGAAAGAGTCCGAATTGGGATTCCGTATTTTGCTGTGTTATGCGAATCTGGCGCATGCGCAGTGGAATCTCCTTCACCCTATCCGCCGGCGACCGTCAGCGATTGCGCGCGGTCGTCGCGGATCCCAAGAGCCCGCAGAAACACGTCTGGCGGGCACATATTGTCCTTCTCAGCGGCGAGGGTCTGGGCACCTCGGCGATCATGACCGAGACCGGCAAGTCCAAGACCTGCGTGTGGCGCTGGCAAGAGCGGTTCAGGCACGAGGGTGTCGGCGGCCTGCTTCGCGACAAGTCCCGTCCGCCCGGCAAGGCGCCGGTCCCGCTCGATCGTGTCGCCGAGATCGTGCGCCTGACGCAGCAACCGCCGCCGTTTGAGGCGACCCACTGGACGTTGCGCGCGATCGCCAGGGCGGCCGGTATTGCCGCCTCGACGGTGCAGGCGATCTGGAAGGCTCACGGTCTCAGCCCGCACCGCTGGCGCAACTTCAAGCTGTCGACCGACCCTGCCTTCGCCGAGAAACTCACCGATATCGTCGGCCTGTATGTCGACCCGCCGGCCCATGCGGTGGTGTTGTCGATCGATGAGAAGTCACAGATCCAGGCGCTCGACCGCCGGTCTGCCGATGAAGAAGGGACGCGCCGGCACCATGACTACAAACGGCACGGCACGACCACGCTGTTTGCGGCGCTCAACGTTCTGGACGGAACGGTGATCGGCCAGAACATGCAGCGCCACCGCCATCAGGAGTTCATCCGCTTCCTCAACCGCATCGAGCGCACGGTGCCGGCGGACAAGGCCATCCACGCGATCGTCGACAACTACGCGGCGCACAACAAGGACAAGGTCCGCGCCTGGCTCGCCCGCCATCCGCGCTGGACTTTCCACTTCACACCGACCTCCTGCTCGTGGCTCAATGCCGTCGAGGGCTTCTTCGCAAAACTCACCCGGCGGCGGCTCAAGCACGGCGTCTTCCATTCCGTCGTCGATCTCCAGGCCGCAATCAACCGCTTCGTCCGCGAATACAATGCGGCCAACCCACAGCCATTCATATGGAAAGCCGACCCCGACGACATCATCGCAGCCCGAAACCGAGGGTTCAAAACGTTGGAATCAATCCACTAGTTGATCTTCAGGCGCACGCCTTGGAGCATCCGAGGGAGCTTTCCGGCGGCCAGCAGCAGCGAGTGGCGCTCGCGCGGGCTCTGGTCTTCGGGCCAGATTTGCTACTGCTGGACGAGCCGCTGGGGGCGCTCGATAAAAACCTTCGCGAGCAGATGCAGTTTGAGATCAAGCGTATTCAGCGAGAAGTCGGCATCACAACGATCTACGTCACGCACGATCAAACCGAGGCGATGACGATGTCGGATAGGGTCGCGGTATACAATCAGGGTAGCATCGAGCAAATTGGGCCCCCACTGGAGATCTACCAGCGTCCAGCGACGCGATTTGTCGGTGAATCTCTAGGTGTCAGCAACTTTTTCAAGGGCGTGACAACGGATTCACCGCAAGGAACAATAATCGTCGACGGGGTGGGCACCTTGCGTGCCGGCCACGTCAACGGACTCCCCGCAGGCGCTCAGATTGATGTCATGGTTCGGGCAGAAGAAATTCGGATCGTTGAACCTGGTAGTCCATCGCCCGCTGCGAATGCATTCGACATGGCGATTGAGGGGACCATCAACTATGGCGACAGCGTATTACTGCTCGGCCGGATTGGATCGCAGGAGCTGCGGGTAAAGCTACAGGGCTCAGCCGCGCGCGAAATCATCGGTGCGCGCCAGTGTCGCGTGTGCTGGCAGGCTGAGAGCGTTCATGTCGTTCCGGAGTCGCGTGGACCTCAGCGATCGGCGATGAAGATGGGCACTCGAGAATTTAGGGCCCTCGTCATCGATAAGCATGACGGGGCTGTGGTTCCGAAGATCGAGGAAATCGACGAAGGCGCGCTGCCCGAAGGCGACGTCACGGTCGATATCGAGTACTCGACGCTGAACTATAAGGATGGGCTTATTCTGCTCGGCCAAGGCGGCCTGGTTCGTACCTATCCGCACGTCCCCGGTGTCGATTTCGCCGGTACGGTCATCGATTCGGCCGCACCCGAATTCAAGACTGGCGACCAAGTCATCCTCACCGGCTGGCGCGTCGGCGAGGCGAGGTGGGGGGGCTATGCCGAGCGCGCGCGCGTACCGGCCAACTTCTTGGTCCACTGTCCGAAGGGCATGACCACGCGGTGGTCGATGTCGTTGGGAACGGCGGGACTGACGGCGATGCTGGCCGTGATGGCGCTGGAGGCGCATGGGCTCGCGCCAGAAAGCGGTCACGAGGTGCTGGTCACCGGCGCGGCCGGCGGCGTCGGCAGCGTGGCCGTCGCGCTATTGTCTGCGCTTGGTTACGACGTTGCCGCCGCGACCGGCCGTGCGGCTGCGGGCGACTACCTGACCGAGTTGGGCGCCACAACCATCGTCGCGCGAAGTGAACTCGAAGCAGCGATGAAGGGACCACTCGATTCGGAGCGCTGGTATGGCGCCATCGACACGGTCGGCGGCGTGATCCTGCACAATCTGCTGGCAACCTTGCGCCGACACTCGAGTTGCGCTGCGGTTGGGCTTGCCGCCTCGGCCGACTTCCCAGGCTCGGTCATCCCATTTCTGTTACGCGGCGTAAACCTGCTCGGCATCGACTCCGTCATGTGCGCGCAACCACGGCGCGTTGCGGCATGGGACCGGCTCGCCACCGAGCTGCCATTGGACCGATTGGAGGCGATGACCGAGACCGTCGGTCTCGCCCAGCTGCCGGAACTCGCCCAGGCCATCGTTGCTGGACGGGTTCGCGGGCGCATAGTCGTCGATGTCAAAAGATGATCTGGAATTCGTGGACCGGCATCAGATGAAATCGGGACGAGCCTTATGACGACCCGGCGCAAAAATGCGATTCTAACGCGTGTTGGTTCCGTCACGCCCATGGGCCAATTGATGCGGCAGTATTGGCTTCCGGCCGCCAAGTCCTCTGAACTTTCGGCCGACGGAACGCCGTTACGTCTGATGCTGCTCGGGGAAAAGCTGGTTGCGTTTCGCGACACCGAAGGACAGGTCGGTGTCATGGATCACCGCTGTCCGCATCGGTGCGCATCGTTGTTTTTCGGCCGCAACGAGGAGAATGGAATACGCTGCGTCTATCACGGCTGAAAATTCGACGTGGACGGCAATTGCGTCGATATGCCGAATGTACCGCCGCATCACGACTTCAAGCACAAGGTCAAGGCACAATCATACAAGGTTGCCGAACGCAACGGATTGATTTGGGTCTTCATGGGCGACCAAAGCAAAGCCCCCCAAGCACCAGAAATCGAGGCGACGCTCCTTCCGGAGCGGGATGTAGTGCTCCATTTCGTCCAGCGCGAGTGCAATTGGACGCCTCTATTTACCTCGCCAATTTTGCCTTGTTGTGATTCTCTGCGGCGGTTCGATTCGAGGGGGGTATTGATGAGGCAGACTGGCCTGTTCGGCTTACCGGATCATTTGCGCAAGCTTTCGGCGACTGGCGATCCGTTGGAGGTGCTGGCGAAGGTTGTCGATTTCGAGATTTTCCGCGCACCGCTTGAGGCGGCGCTGGGCTATTCGGACGGATCGAGAGGCGGCCGCCCGGCCTACGATGCGGTGGCGATGTTCAAGGTTCTGGTCCTGGCCGCGCGGCACACGGTGAGCGACGAGCGGATGGAGTTTCTGATCCGCGACCGCTTGAGTTGGCTTCGCTTCCTGGGCTTCGATCTCGGAGCGCCGACGCCGGACCGGAACACCATCTGGACCTTTCGCGAGCGTCTGGTCCGGGCCGGGGCGATGGATGAGCTGTTTGCCGCCTTCGATGGCGAGCTGCGCCGGTGCGGCTATCTGGCGATGGGCGGGCAGATCGTCGATGCGACCCTGGTATCGGCGCCCAAGCAGCGCCACCGCGATGACGAGAAGCGGGCGATCAAGGCGGGCAAGAGCGCGTCCGAGATCTGGCCCGATCAGCCGGCCAAGGCGGCGCAGAAGGACACAGACGCGCGGTGGACGGTGAAGACCGGAAGGCGCAAGAACCCCGCCGGGGCGCAACGGCGCGTGCCCGACATCGCGATCCCGGTGTTCGGCTACAAGAATCATGTCGTCATCGATCGGGCCTACGGCTTCATCCGCGGCTCGGCGGTGACCGATGCCGCCCGCCATGACGGCAAGATGTTGCGTCATCTCGTCACCGGCGACAATCTGGCCGCCGGCGTGTGGGCTGACAGCGCCTATCGCTCGAAGGCGAACGAGGCGTGGCTGGCGGGCAAGGGTCGGATCTCCCACATCCACCGCAAGAAGCCGCCGGGCCGGGCCATGCCCAAGGCGACCGCCCGGGCCAATGCCCGCAAGTCAGCGGTCCGTGCACGCGTCGAGCATGTCTTCGCCCAGCAGAAGGATCGCATGAGCCTGTTCGTCCGGACCATCGGGCTCAAGCGGGCCGAGACCAAGATAGGCCTCGCCAACCTCGCCTATAATTTCCAGCGTCTGATCTTCCATGAGCGCAGGGCCGCCATGGCATGAGTCCGCCCGTATGACCAAAAAACACCCCGCTGAGAACGAAACCGCGGACGAATAACGCCGTCAAATCCACCCGCCGCACGGATCGGCCAACAGGACACCCTTATCCGCGCCAAATCGGCCGGTTGTTAGAGGTCTCCAATTGGCTACAGGCTATGGAGGGTGACCTCGATTCCTCCCATATCGGGTTCTTGCGTTTCGGCGGCGCAGCTCGCGGTAGCATCACAGATGCAACGGGTCGGCGAAATTTGGTGGCGAACCGCGCGCCCGAGTACGAACTGGCGGTTACCGATTTCGGCGTAACCTACGGCGTCCATCGGCCGGCCGAGGATGGCGGCACCTACTGGCGGATTGCCCACTTTCTCTTTCCGTTTTGGGTCATGGCGACCATTTGTGCGATCGAGCAAAACATTCTGGCACGCGCCTGGGTCCCTATGGACGACCACCACACGATGTTTGTCTCTATCGCGCACCGTAACGCGATTCCGGGCAACGAGAGCCAGCGCACAATCGACGGTACGTCGTTGGTGGAAAATCGCCAGCCCAACTCCACGGACTGGTATGGGCGATTTCGCTTGATCGAAACCGCAGCGAACGATTACCTGATTGATCGAGAGGTTCAGCGCACGGCAAGCTATACTGGGATCGAGGGTATCCACACCCAAGACCAAGCCATAACGGAAAGCATGTCATCGATTGTCGACCGCACGCTGGAGAGGCTGGCGCCGAGCGACATCATGGTTACGCGCGTTCGCAGGGAGCTGCTTAACGCGGCACGCGCGCTCGAGCGGGATGGCGCGGCGCCGCCTGCCGCCGGTGCATCCGATCGATTCCGTGAGCCCCGTGGCGGATACTTCACCGCGCGCTCCGGCGACGACTGGATGGATACTTACCGCGAGTACCTCGCCAGAGCCCGACAGGCGACCCCTCCTCAGAGCGCGGCCAAAGGCGGCGCAGACTCAGCCGGCGTCTCACTGCGTCGTTGAGGCGGCAACCGGCGAGGCGGCGGCACACTACGGCCCGACGGGAATCGGGGTCACTTATACTTCGCGTGATTTACAGATCAAATCGAGCCGCTGATCTTTGGTGGCGGTCAACAGAAGAGTGGCCAGCGGTCGGGCACGGTTCCCGTTCCGCTTTGCGTCGGCATAGGCGCGGCGGCCGGTATACTCGCGGCGGACGACATAGGGGAGAAGCGTGCGCAACTGCATCGTGGGCGCGATGTATTCGTCCAAAAGCTAAGCCGTTTGGAGTGGCAATTGTTGTGAACGGTCCCGTGGGAACAAACCCGTCATCCCGGTAACGCCAATATCACACGCCATCATAGATGTAGGCAGACTCCATACCCGCTCTCCTCACTCGATCGTTTTCGCGCAACTTGATGGCTGGACAAGGTTTCACGTTGACCTTGCCCCCTGAATTGCACCCGCTTTGAGGTTAGCAGCCCGTTGAAGAAGACTGAGTTGATGAAGCATCGGGCGTGATAACAATGGCGGCGGCGAGACCCGGCGCCGGGGGGTTATTGAGGGCGAGGATAATGATCAGCGATTGTTCCTGTCGCAAGACAAGCAGCAGGACCGCCAAGCCCTTGGCCGCAGCCTCTCGCGGGGTCCCGGCGCCGATCAACTGGCGCAATAGGACGCCCAGGTTGTGTCCGGCGACGTGGATCAGATAGCGCTTGCCGACGTTCTCGCGCCCGCGCAGCCAAGTGCGGCGCATGCCGCCGCGATCGAGGACCTGGGCGAAGCCCCGCTCGACCACTTCGGCGCGGAGTTTGAACGCGGCCTTCGCCACGCCCGACAGCAATCGGTTGCGGTTGTTGTAAACGGCCCGCCGAGCGGCGTCGTCGCCGTGCCAGCGCGAGAGCCCCTTGCCCTTCGGTTCGGCGATGCGGGTCGTCCAGGCGCCGTCGGCAAGGGACTTCAGCACCTCGCGGCCGAAGTAGCCTTTGTCGGTCACCAGCTCCGCCGGTTCGTCGGCCGTCGGCGCTGCGCCCACAGCCGCCAGCTTGGCCTCGGCTGACGTCAACGTTGTCGGCAGGGTGGTCGTGTCGCCCTGATCGGCCGGATACAGCTCGGCCGCGATCACCGCCCCGGTGTCGAGGTCGACCGCGTGTTCGGGCTTGTAGGCCAGATGCGTCGTGCCGTCCTTCATCCTGGCGATTTTGGCCTCCGCGTCGAGACCCAGTCCGCATTGGAGAGTTTCTTGCCCTTGCGCCGCCGATCCATCTGCGCCAAGTCATTCGCCGCGGTCTCGATCCCGCTGTCGGCGGCCATGCGCTGCAGCATCTGGCGATAGCTTTCGCCGCTGTCGCGGCGCACGATCGAGCGCAGCGCCGCGTTCGCCTCCATGGTCGAAGCATCGACCCCGATCCGCTCGCCCTTGACCAGGCCGTGCTCGCCAAGAACGTCCAGCACCCAGGCGAACACTGCCTCATGCACCGCGTGCGGCTGCGGATCGTGCTCAACGACGAGTGGTCAGGCACACGTGCGCGCGCCTCCAGGCGCAAGAACTCACGCAGCGACAAGCTGTCGGCGCACCGCCACTCCAACGCCCGCTCACTGTCGAGACCTTCGAAGTAGCCGACCAGGTGCATCCGGAAGTAACGCCCCGGTGGGATTCCCGGACGTCCGATCCCTGGCGCGTAATAGGGCTCACACAGGTCCTCGGCGAACGCATCGAAACCGGCATCGACCAGCCAGCTGGTCGTAAAACACGTGGCCGGGCGAGCGAGGCATCTCTGCCCAACTGACCATCAAGTCCACCTGTCGATCCCCTTGTCGTCCCAACGCCATGACGAAGCTCCCGACTCGAACCATGCCCTCGTCACAGGGTCAGATGGCCGCGACTTTTTCAACGGGCTGTTAGGGTCTGTTTCCTGACGGAGGAGACAGACCATGAAGCGGAGCCGCTTTACGGAAGAACAGATCATCGGGATCTTGAAGGAGCACCAGGCCGGGCTCACGGCCTCGGAACTCTGCCGCAAGCATGGCATCAGCGATGCGACCTTCTACAAGTGGCGCTCGAAGTACGGCGGCATGGAGGTGTCGGACGCGAAGCGCCTGAAGGCGATGGAGGACGAGAACCGGAAGCTGAAGAAGCTGCTGGCGGAGCAGATGTTGGATAACGCGACGCTCAAAGAGATGCTAGCAAAAAACTTCTGACGCCCGGCTCGAGGAAGCAAGCCGTGAACTGGGCGCCGGGCGTGTTCGCTGGTCGGCCTGGACCGGAAGAGCTTCCGCTATGTGTCGAGGCGGCCTGATGATGACACCATCCGCAAACGACTGCGTGAGCTTGCATCGCGGCGCCGTCGCTTCGGCTATCGCCGTCTGCATATCCTGCTGCGGCGCGAGGGTGTCGAGATGAACCACAAGAAGCTGTACCGGCTGTACAGGGAAGAGCGGTTAACGGTTCGCAAACGCGGCGGCCGCGCAAGCGGGCGCTGGGGACCCGGGCGCCGATGGCGATCCCGCGAGGGCCGAACCAGCGCTGGTCGTTGGACTTCGTGTCGGATGCGCTCATGGACAGCCGGCGGTTCCGCATCCTGTGCGTGATCGACGACTTCAGCCGGGAGTGTCTGGCCACGGCGGTGGACAACTCGATCTCCGGCGTCCGTGTCGCACGCGAGCTGGATCGGATCGCCGAGATGCGCGGCTATCCCTGCATGGTGGTCAGCGACAACGGCACCGAGCTGACATCGAACGCGATCCTGCGCTGGCAGGAGGAACGCGGTGTCGAGTGGCACTACATCGCACCCGGCAGGCCGATGCAGAACGGCCTGGTGGAATCATTCAACGGGAGGCTGCGCGACGAATGCCTGAACGAGCACCTGTTCGACAGCTACGGCCAGGCGAAGAAGATCGTCGAACCTGGCGCCACGACTACAACAACCATCGGCCCCACACGAGCCTCGACGGGCTCACTCCGATGCAGTATGCAACCCGGTCCCAACAGGGCCACAACCGGAACAGATTCTACTCAGCTGTGGGGGCATAACGGGGGCAAGGTCAGTCGTGGCAATTCGGGGTCTTGATCGCTTCGGGCGTTAGTTTTTCAAGTTCTGCGATTTGCGCGTTCAGGCGTTTTTTGATGTCTTGGCAACCTTACGCAAGCTGCTCAAGCAGCTTCATCGGAAACGGCATATAGGCGACATCATTGATTTCATCGACATGGATATTCGCTGTGCCTGCATCGAACACACTCACGGCTGAGAGCAGTGGCGTTGTCGTTTCGCTGGCCTCCCAGGTTTCACTCTGGTTTTGCTTACTGGCCAAAAAATCGATAACGGCGCGTTGCGGGCCTTTGCCGGGGCCATAAATGTTACGAAGGATCGCCTCATCGCCAGGCATGCGTGCCCGGCACACTTTCTTCAGGACGCGGGCATAGCCCGATTTGCCGGACCCGTTATCGCCATAAATGACGGTCATGCCGGATTTGTCGAAGCTGAGGCGCTGGCCTTCCGCAAGGGCGTTCACTTCCTGGACTCCGTGAATTGCCCGCAGATTGACCGTCGCGCTGGACTCCGGGTCTTTGATATGCCCGGCCGCGGGAGGCGCCCCTTTTCCGCTCTTGTCCTTACATAGTGCCGCTAACTCGTCCAAATCATCGCTGGAAAGGGTGTCCTTTTCGCAAAGTCGCCGCAGCGCATCTTGCTGCCACGCCGGCCGCGTTTTCGACTAGCCCAGAATTTCGGCAAGCGCCTGTGCCTCTCCGAATGGCTCCGTGGTTTGTAACTTCGCCGCTTCCGCTATCATTGTCTTGCTCAGATACCAATTCCATAGCCGCCAAGTTCATATGCACAGTCCCCCAATTTGGTCACTGCCTTCGAACGATCAAACTCCCATGGCGTGTCTGAACAGCGCACAGGAGTTTCGGGGCACAGTGCGTTTGAGGATCAGGCCGCCTCGAACCTACGGACCTTGATTTCGTCCGCGCGGGCTCGTGCCTGCCAGAGATCGTAAGCCATCTGCATCCCGAGCCATGTCTCAGGTGTCGATCCGAACGCCTTGGAAAGCCGGATCGCCATCTCGACTGAGACCCCGGCACGCTCGTTGACCAGTTCGGATAGAGACTGGCGGGTGACGCCTATGCCCTCGGCGGCCTTGGTCACGGTCAAGCCGAGCGGTTCGATACACTGCCGTCTAACGATACCGCCCGGATGCGGAGGATTCTGCATGGCCATCACGTTACCCTCATCAATGGTAGTCGAGGTAGTCCACGTCGACTACGTCACCGTCTTCGAACCGAAAGGTCACCCGCCAATTCCCGGACACCATGACGGCAAAATGGCCCTTCAGTTCACCCTTCAATGGATGGAGCCGCAATCCCGGAAGATCAACGTCCTGGGGTCGTTGACTCCGATCGAGAACGCCCAGAATATCCCTTAGCTTCTGGATGTGCTCTGGCGCCACCCGCCGCGCCGTCCGACCATCGTAGAGCGCCTTTAGGCCTCGATGCTTGAACGACGCGATCATCGGCGAAGGCTAGCGCGACAGGCGTCGCCTGTCAATTGACAGACGATTATGATGAGGTCTTGGGTCCTACCCCTCCCTTCGGTTCCACACGAGATACGCAGCGCCCTGCTCGTCCTCGAACAGGGCGGCACGGATTGGCTCGGCGAAGCTCGGGTCGTCGAGCTGCACACTGAGGTAGTCCCGCGGCTTGTCGCCGGAGGTGCGCTGTTTCCAGGCTGCGCCGAGTTCGGCCCGGCCGGCGTAGACGCGGAAGTCGGGCGCGGTGTCGCTCTTCTTGGCCTCGTTGGCGACGATCCTCGCCTTGACCGAGATCGTCAGCGTCCGGATGGTGCCGGCATAGCCGTCCTTGCCGGCGGTGAACGTGCCTATGGTCGCCATGTGTCACTTCTCCTTGTGTAATGATGGGGGCGCGTCGCCGAGCTCGCGGCGGGCGCGTTTGAACCCGGGATCGGCGTTGATGAACGCCTCCAGCATGAACGGGATGAGCTCGGCCACGCTCTCCTTGGTGCCGTAGGTGCGGCGGTAGATCTCGGCATAGTCGGCGAGCGCCGATTTGAGCTCGGGCGAAGCGGTGAAGGTGATTCTGGCGGCCTCGCGGTCGGGCAGCCGGTCGAGCTTGAGGGTCATGGCGTCTCCTTGTCGTCGTGTCGTCACCCGCGATAGGGCCGCAGCACCAGGTCGGCATGGACGATGATGCGAAGCGGCCAGCCGGGACGGATGGTGATGGTGGGCTGGATGTCGAGATTGCGCTCGGTCAGGCGTTCGCCGACCGTGTTGACGTTGTCCTGGGCGGACTCGCGGATCGCCTTGACGAGATCGCTCTCGTCGTCGCCGAAGGTGAGCTCGGTGCCGACGGAGAGCAGCGTCGATAGCACGATGCCCTTGAGCAGCCGCCAGGTATGGAAGTCGACCTGGTCGGCGAGCCCGGCATAGCCGGCGGCGTCGGTGGCGGGCGGGTTCTCGATCACGACGGACGAGCCGTCGGGCATGATGATGCGTTGCCAGACGACGAGGGCGCGTTCCTGGCCGAAGGCGATCACGCTGTCACAGGCGCCGATCAGGCGAGACCCTTGCGGGATCAACAGATATCGTCCGGTCACCGTGTCGTAGACGTTGGTGGTGACCTGGGCGATGACGCGGCCGGGGAGGTCTGAGTTGATGCTGGTGACGAGGCTGGCCGCGATGACGGTGCCGGCCATAACCTGATAGGGCGAGATCGGGTCCTGCAAGGGGTGCGGGTTGTAGATGTCGGTGGGCGCTGGCCGCTCCAGAAACGCCTCTTTCCGCCCCTGGCGGCCGGGATCGTCGCCGATCGATGCACCCGCTCCCTGTCCGCCGTTCACGCCGCCCAGCCGATCCCGGTCGGTGGTCGCAAGTATCGGGCTCGCAGCCGGTCGGTGACCTCGCGGTAGATGGTGGGTCGTGTGCTCGGTGCCATGGGGTGTCCCTCCGTCAAAATCGCCATGTTCCCCCCGGAGCGGGGGTGGGCGGCGAAGAGCGCCTGGCAGGCCCGCCGGGAGAGGCGGTCCGCACCCGAAGGGCCGCAAGGAGGAACGACTGGAGGACCCGGCTTGCCGGGTTGCGGGGCGCCGCGGCGGGCCTAGAACGGTGCGCCGCCCACCCGCGTGCAGAGGGGAAACAAACCAAGCTCGCCGCCCGCCAGGGCGGCGTCCTTATGCCGGAGCCCCGGCTCCGGCCCCGCGCCAGGGAGCGTCACCCGAATGGGCGGAGACCGCCCGGAGCTTGCGGAGGGCGGGCTCCGTGGAGCTTGGCGGGGCGAAGCCCGGCCTAGCGGAATAGCGTCCGGCGACCGGGCGTCAGACCGGGCGGGCGCCCTGATGGGTTAGTTGCATGCAAGAAAGGAAGGCCGTTCCGATCCGTTGGGAAGATTAGCCCCTTGACGGCAATTCAGGCTGTTGCCGCGAGCTTAAGGGCCGCTGGTAGAGGCTCACCGAAGGAGCGCCCGATACCCTCCGTTCATCACCCGAAACCCTCGCTTCACGTTGCGGATGACCCGGTTCTTCATGGTTTGGTCGGGATCGCTCCAGCACCGGCGGACCTCGGCCTCGCCATGAAGGAACACCGCGATCTCCCGATAGGACCACCCCTCCTTTCGCCGGTCGAGCGCCGCCAGTGCATCGCGATGACGCATGCCGTCCACCGAGCCGTTCAACAAATGATAAGGGGGTGGCCGGTTGCGGTAGAGATCGGCGAAGGTCTTGGCGAGCCTCAGACTCCCCTCGATATCGGGAAACCGGTCGAGCACGATCTCAAGCGCGAAGGGCTCGGCGCCGATATCCTGGCCGTCGCAATCCAGCTGCGCGACACGCCAGGGATCGGCCAGCATCAGATATTGCCCGCCCTCGGCGATCCTGAGCACGGCCTTGCGGCAGCGGACGGCGTCGATCCGAACGACGCTTCCCAGCCCCGCGTCGGCGGTCTCGCGGACCCGAGCCGACAGAACGCGCCCGAAAGCGTCCGCATGCCAGAACACCGGCGCGGTCGTTGCGCCTTCGCGGGGATCGGAAAAAAACCCGCAGCCCCCAGGATTCGGCTGCCGGCGCGGCGCGAGACGCCTTCACCAGGACCGTTCCATCGTCGATCTCGGTGCGACGTGGGCGATCCCGGTCGGCCTTGGCCCACGCGCGACGATAGTCCGGATGGCGCCTGAGATATTCCCAGGCAATCAGCGGTCTTGGCAGGTAAGAAATAGGGTTGTAGTCCGTGAAGTCAGGCTGTTCCGCCATCGACTGTCCTCCCTTTCAGAAGCGGCGGCGGCGAACCGGTGCTATTGAATCACCCGTAACTTCCCGTACCGGCCCCTTCGCTGCCCGTGCGCGTCGTTCGTGATGCCGCGCGTTGAGCGGTACCCGGCTTTGGCGCGATGTCCGTTGCGGTCCAACATGGACGGGCACGCCTTGCCGGGGCAACAAAGTACCAGTCTCGACAACCCTGCGGCTGTTTTCAATCGACGTCAGTCTCCCTCGAACCCGAATGACTTCGGCAAATTGGTTACGTGCGGGGAAATCTTCTAAACACTCAAAGAGGCCCTGGTCCTCATCGAAGTCTGGCGGCGCCACTACAGGGGCGTGATCCTGCTGCTCTGCGCGCAGACCGGCCGCGCCGCCAAGCGCATGACCGAGGCCACCGGGTTCGAGGCCATGACGATCCACCGGCTGCTCGAAGTCGATCCCAAGGGGGGCGGGTTCAAGCGCGATGCCGACAACCCTCTCGACTGCGTGGAAGAATGACTTGTTGCGCCGGGATGCCTCAATGGAAAGTGGTGCGCGCTTGCCCCTGTTTCGCGTGACAATTCCCCCTATGTCCTTTTCGTGCCTATCCGGTTAATTCGTACACCCACTACATGTAGGATGCTTCCACTCGCCGGAATATAGCTCGGCGTAGGTTGGAGCCTCGGCCTCTCCTGCGATTCCGAGCAATGAGCGGAAGGCGTTGAACGGGTAAAACCGCCTGTTGAAGCGGAACGTGAACTCATTGAGGTAGGCTTGTAGATGCTTTGCGCTCACGCCATGGTGGATGCCACTGAGCCAATTCTTCAGGTTGCTGAAGACGAGGTGGATGATCGGCATGAACTCTTCGGCCACCTCGGGGTCGCCGCATTCGGCAATGGCGTGGTGATCATAGCCGCGTGTCCGCAAGCTGCCATAGCCACTCCAATCGTCGGTGACGATCAGCGACCCCGGCATAACGGCGTTCTCGACGAAGCCACATAGCGAATCGGCGCTGCGGTCGGCAGCGACGGACAGCCGCACGCGCCCGGCGTAGCGGCCATCCTTCCGCTTGTCCTGCGCGGTGCCGGGCTCCCTGTGGCTGACTTCGACGGCAGCAGCCACCAGCGTCTTGTGGTGAACGCCTCGGCCTTCACCACGCATCCGGCCTCCAACATAGGTTTCGTCCACCTCGACATGCTCTCCTGCCCTGGCACCGATCCGATCCTGATCGGGCCGCACCATACCCGCGCGGAGCTTATGCAGGATGCCGAAGGCGGTTTCGTACCGCGTCAGCCCAAGCTGCCGCTGAAACTGCACCGCCGACATGCCCGGCGTCTGGCTGGCGACCAGATAGGCGGCCCAAAACCACGTGCTCAAAGGCGTGTGGCTGCGCTCCATGACCGTGCCGACGGTCAATCCCGTCTGGCGGCGGCAAGCGCGACAGGTCAGGACGCCAGGCCGCGTGGCGATGCGGAAAGGTTCACCCACGACGCCGCAGCGCGGGCAGGCGAACCCGTCACCCCAGCGAGCCCTTTCCAGGTAGGCGGCGCACGCCGCATCGTCGGAGAAAAGTCGCTGAAACTCGGGGAGGGATTGCGGGAAGGGCAGGTCGGTGCGGTCGAGAACGTCCATGACCCACTATCCGTTGTACGCACACAACCTATCCCTAGTGCGCGTGTATGCGTCAAGCGGATAGGCACCGTCCTTTTCAAGAGTGTATCCATTGGGTACACTCACATGCCATGAAGGATGTTGGTCTCCGCATCAGGATTCAAAAGGAGCTGCGTGAGCAGTTCCTTGAGGTTTGCCGGGCACAAGACAAGCCTGCCGCTCAGGTGCTGCGCGAATTTATGCGGGAGTATCTGCAGGAGAACGATGCATCTGAAGAAGAGTCGAAGGCCCCCAAAATGGAGAGATCGGTTACTTGAACGCTGTTGAGATTGAAGAAGCCATTTCAGCGTTGGCTGAACAACCCTTCGACCCGGAGGGCTTTCCGTTCGCCTTCCTGGAAGCATTTGGCAACAAGGCGACGACGATAAAGCGGCTGCGCTCGGGAGCGTCAAACAAGTCTGATCTCGGCGGTGTCCTTCAGACCAACAACATTCACATCGCAGTGTGTCCCGAGGGTGGGGTTGCAAAATCTCTTGCCGCCCTCAAGACGAGCCCGGCCACTAAAAAAGCCAAGGCGAAATTCGTGCTCGCGACCGACGGGATGGACTTCGAAGCCGAGGATCTGAATAGCGGGGAAACCGTTGCCTGCACCTATGCGGATTTCCCTGATCACTTCGGCTTCTTTTTGCCTTTGGCGGGCATCACCACGGTTAAGCAAACCCGCGAAAGCTCGTTCGACATCAAGGCCACCGGAGGCCTAAATAAGCTCTATGTTGAGCTCCTGACGGACAATCCCGATTGGGGCACCGCCGATCAGCGTCTTGACATGAACCACTTCATGGCACGGCTTATCTTTTGTTTCTTCGCCGAAGACACGGACCTCTTCCACGGCGATAACCTCTTCACCACCACGGTCGGACAGATGAGCGCACGGGACTCGTCCAACACTCATGAGGTGATTAGCGAGTTGTTCCGCGCCATGAATACCAAGATCGAAGAGCGTGCGAGCACTACGCTACCGCGATGGGCTGATCAATTTCCCTATGTGAATGGTCACCTATTCTCAGACGGAACGGACGTGCCGCGCTTCAGCCGGATTGCCCGCTCCTACCTTATTCACATCGGTAATCTCGATTGGAAGAAGATCAATCCCGATATCTTCGGCTCGATGATCCAGGCGGTCGCGGATGATAAAGAGCGCGGCGCGCTCGGCATGCACTACACAAGTGTGCCGAACATCCTCAAAGTCCTGAATCCACTCTTCCTTGACGACCTGCGCGCGCGGCTAGTGGAGGCGGGAGACAACTCCCGTAAGCTTCTAAACCTGCGCAATCGCATGGCGAAGATCAGGGTTTTCGATCCGGCCTGCGGCTCGGGCAACTTTTTGGTCATCGCTTATAAAGAGATGCGAGAGATCGAAGTGGATATTAACCGCCGGCGCGGCGAACCCGACCGCCGCACCAATATTCCGGTCACCAACTTTCGCGGAATCGAGCTACGTCACTTCTCGGCCGAGATTGCGAGGCTCTCCCTGATCATCGCCGAGTATCAGTGCGACGTGCTTTATCGCGGGCAGAAGGAGGCTTTAGCCGAGTTCCTTCCGCTCGATGCCATGAACTGGATCACTTGTGGCAACGCCCTCCGGCTTGATTGGCTGAGCATCTGCCCGCCGACGGGCAGCGGCGTGAAAATGCGCGCTGAAGATTTGTTCCACACACCACTGGACCAGGCGCAGGTTGACTTCGAGAACGAAGGCGGGGAGACCTACATCTGTGGCAACCCGCCTTATCTGGGCTCTAAATGGCAGTCTGACCATCAAAAAGCTGATTTAGGATCAGTCTTCGAGGGGCGGAGCAAAAGCTGGAAGTCCCTCGATTATGTGGCTGGCTGGTTCATGAAGGCCACCGACTATGGAACGCACACCAATTCCGTTGCCGCCTTCGTCTCCACAAATTCGATCTGCCAAGGCCAACAGGTGCCTTTCCTCTGGCCATTGATTTATGAGACTGAGCACGAGATTGCCTTCGCTCACACCAGTTTCAAATGGGCCAACCTCGCAAGCCACAATGCGGGTGTTACGGTCGTGATAGTTGGTATTTCAAACCATTCCGGGAAAACGCGGCGCCTATTTTCAATAGCCGATGATGGCAGTGCAATTGCCAAACACGCAGAGAACATCAATGCCTACTTGATCGCAGGCCCCAATGTCATCGTGCATCCTACCCTGAAGAGCCACCTTGGTCGTCCTGAAATGGCGCGAGGTAACTCGCCTACAGATGGAGGACATCTGATTCTCGATCCTGATGAGGTTGACAGTCTTGGCCTAACAGAAGAAGAGCGCGCCGCGTTCATTCGCCCATTTGTGGGTTCGAATGAGCTTATCTCAGGTAATTGGCGTTCTTGTATTTGGATAGACGATGATTCTATCCAGACAGCATTAGCGATACCACAGATTAAGGAACGAGTAGAACGCGTAAAAAAATTCCGTTCTGAAAGTCAAAAAGCAGCCACGGTCAAGGCTGCAAACTGGCCTCACCGTTTTGACGAACGGAAACCAGTACCCGATTTCCCCGTCATATGCGTGCCGGTGATTAGCTCGGAGAACCGCCCCTATCTTCCCGCGGGCCTATTGCCAAGCGGAACCGTCGTATCCAACAAAGCATTCACAATATCTGGTCAAGAATTGTGGCCTCTAGCGATAATATGCTCTCGACTAAACCTGATATGGGTTGCGACTGTTTGCGCAAGAATACGCAACGATTACTCTTATACAAACACACTTGGCTGGAACACCTTCCCAGTTCCTCAGCTTACTGAGAAGAACAAGGCCGACCTGACCCGATGCGCGGAGGACATCCTCTTGGCGCGCGAAGGGTATTTCCCGGCGACGATCGCCGATCTATACGATCCCGAAGACATGCCGGTGGAGCTGCGCGAAGCCCACGAGCATAACGACGAAGTTCTTGAGCGCATCTATATTGGGCGGCGCTTCAGGAACGGCACCGAGCGGCTGGAGAAGCTGTTCGAGCTCTACACAAAGATGACGACAGGCGGGAGGCAACCAAGAAACACAAGGCGGAGGCAAGAGCGCAATGAGTGAGGTGAAATCCGTCCCTTCCGTCTCCGTTTCCTACGTCAGCAATGGCAGTTCGACCAAGTCCAACGAACTCGGGATGCGCCCTATGCAAGAGCGCGCCTATGAAAACGTGGCGAGCAGTATCTGCTCATCAAGTCTCCGCCTGCATCCGGGAAAAGCCGAGCACTAATGTTTGTGGCGCTCGATAAGCTGCACCATCAGGCCCTCAAACAAGCCATCATCGTTGTCCCAGAGAAGGCGATCGGCGCGAGCTTCAATGACGAACCGCTCACCAAGTTCGGCTTCTGGGCTGACTGGCATGTCGAGTCGAAATGGAACCTGTGCAATGCGCACGGAGAAGACGGCGGCAAGGTCAAGTCGGTCGGAGCTTTCCTGGAAAGCGATGACCGGGTGCTGGTTTGCACCCATGCCACCTTTCGTTTCGCGGTGAACCAACTGGGCGTGGAGGCATTTGACGACCGCCTGATCGCTGTGGACGAGTTCCACCACGTTTCGGTGAATCCCGACAATAAGCTCGGTACGCATCTGAGCGAGTTTATTGCGCGCGACAAGGTGCATATCGTGGCGATGACCGGATCGTACTTTAGGGGGGATGCGGAACCGGTGCTTGGCCCGCATGACGAGGCGAAGTTTGAACCGCTCCGGGTTTGGCGGAGGCTCCAACTCTTGAGAAAGTGGAGCCATTATGAGCAAGACAAGGAACAGGTTTTCTTCTGAGGTTCGCGCCCGTGCGGTGCGGATGGTTGTGGATCACGAGGGCTAACACGCCTCGCGTTGGGCGGCTGTTTCCTCGATAGCTGGGAAGATCGGCTGCACGGCGCAGACACTCAATGAGTGGGTGAAGAGGTTCGAGCGCGATAGCGGCGTGCGCGCCGGCGTCCCCAGCGAGGTCGCCGAGCGGCTGAAAGCCCTGGAGCGGGAGAACCGCGACCTCCGGCAGGTCAACGAGATCCTGCGCAAGGCGAGCGCCTATTTTGCCCAGGCGGAGCTCGACCGCCGGTTCAAGCCATGATCGCGTTCATCGGCGATCACCGCGAGGCGCACGGGGTCGAGCCGATCTGCAAGGTGCTGCCGATCGCCCCGTCGACCTACTACGACCATGTGGCCAGGCGGCGCGATCCGGCCAGGCTGTCGGCACGGGCGAAACGGGATATGGCTCTCAAGGTCGAGGTCCGACGCGTCTTCAAAGAGAACTTCCGTGTCTACGGCGTTCGCAAGGTGTGGCGACAATTGCAGCGGGAAGGCTTCGATGTCGCTCGCTGCACTGTTGAGCGGCTGATGCGGGAGATGGGCTTGCAAGGGGTGATCCGCGGCAAGCCGATCCGCACGACAGTCAGCGACCAAGCCGCGCCTTGCCCGCTCGACAAGGTCAATCGCCAGTTCCACGCTCCGGCACCGAACAGGCTGTGGGTCTCGGACTTTACCTACGTGGCCACTTGGGCTGGCTTCGTCTATGTCGCCTTTGTCATCGACGCCTATGCCCGCCGCATCGTCGGCTGGCGGGTGAGCCGGACAGCCCATGCCGGCTTTGTTCTCGATGCCCTGGAACAAGCGCTTCATGCGCGGCGACCCGTCCATCGCGGTGGGCTGATCCATCACAGCGATAGAGGGAGCCAATATGTCTCGATCAAATATACCGAGCACCTGGCGGAAGCGGGCATCGAACCCTCGGTGGGCAGCGTCGGCGACTCTTATGACAATGCTCTGGCCGAGACCATCAATGGTCTTTACAAAGCCGAGGTCATTCACCGGCGCGGGCCGTGGCGCTCATTCGAGGCCGTCGAGCTCGCTACTCTGGAATGGGTGGATTGGTTCAACAACCGGCGGCTCCTGGAGCCCATCGGAAACATCCCGCCGGCCGAAGCCGAGGAACGCCACTACGCCATGCTGAAGCAGTCAGACATGGCGGCGTGACTCAAACAAAATGGCCTCCGCCAAACCCGGAGCGGTTCAGTTCGACACGGTTACCTACACGTATTATGAGCAGCTGAACGGTTACGAGTGCCTTAACAGCCCGTTGAAGAAGACTGAGTTGATGAAGCATCGGGCGTGATAACAATGGCGGCGGCGAGACCCGGCGCCGGGGGGTTATTGAGGGCGAGGATAATGATCAGCGATTGTTCCTGTCGCAAGACAAGCAGCAGGACCGCCAAGCCCTTGGCCGCAGCCTCTCGCGGGGTCCCGGCGCCGATCAACTGGCGCAATAGGACGCCCAGGTTGTGTCCGGCGACGTGGATCAGATAGCGCTTGCCGACGTTCTCGCGCCCGCGCAGCCAAGTGCGGCGCATGCCGCCGCGATCGAGGACCTGGGCGAAGCCCCGCTCGACCACTTCGGCGCGGAGTTTGAACGCGGCCTTCGCCACGCCCGACAGCAATCGGTTGCGGTTGTTGTAAACGGCCCGCCGAGCGGCGTCGTCGCCGTGCCAGCGCGAGAGCCCCTTGCCCTTCGGTTCGGCGATGCGGGTCGTCCAGGCGCCGTCGGCAAGGGACTTCAGCACCTGGAGACCTCTAACAACCGGCCGATTTGGCGCGGATAAGGGTGTCCTGTTGGCCGATCCGTGCGGCGGGTGGATTTGACGGCGTTATTCGTCCGCGGTTTCGTTCTCAGCGGGGTGTTTTTTGGTCATACGGGCGGACTCATGCCATGGCGGCCCTGCGCTCATGGAAGATCAGACGCTGGAAATTATAGGCGAGGTTGGCAAGGCCTATCTTGGTCTCGGCCCGCTTGAGCCCGATGGTCCGGACGAACAGGCTCATGCGATCCTTCTGCTGGGCGAAGACATGCTCGACGCGTGCACGGACCGCTGACTTGCGGGCATTGGCCCGGGCGGTCGCCTTGGGCATGGCCCGGCCCGGCGGCTTCTTGCGGTGGATGTGGGAGATCCGACCCTTGCCCGCCAGCCACGCCTCGTTCGCCTTCGAGCGATAGGCGCTGTCAGCCCACACGCCGGCGGCCAGATTGTCGCCGGTGACGAGCTGACGCAACATCTTGCCGTCATGGCGGGCGGCATCGGTCACAGCCGAGCTGCGGATGAAGCCGTAGGCCCGATCGATGACGACATGATTCTTGTAGCCGAACACCGGGATCGCGATGTCGGGCATGCGCCGTTGCGACCCGGCGGGGTTCTTGCGCCGCCCGGTCTTCACCGTCCACCGCGCATCCGTGTCCTTCTGCGCCGCCTTGGCTGGCTGATCGGGCCAGACCTCGGACGCGCTCTTGCCCGCCTTGATCGCCCGCTTCTCGTCATCGCTGTGGCGCTGCTTGGGCGCCGATACCAACGTCGCATCGACGATCTGCCCGCCCATCGCCAGATAGCCGCACCGGCGCAATTCGCCATCGAAGGCGGCAAACAGCTTATCCATCGCCCCGGCCCGGACCAGACGCTCGCGAAAGGTCCATATGGTGTTGCGGTCCGGCGTCGGCGCTCCGAGATCGAAGCCTAGGAAGCGAAGCCAGCTCAAGCGATCGCGGATCAGAAACTCCATCCGCTCGTCACTCACCGTGTGCCGCGCGGCCAGGATCAGAACCTTGAGCATCGCCACCGCATCGTAGGCCGGGCGGCCACCTTTCGATCCGTCCGAATAGCCCAGCGCCGCCTCAAGCGGCGCGCGGAAAATCTTGAAGTCGACGACCTTTGCCAGCACCTCCAACGGATCACCCGTCGCCGAAAGCTTTCGAAGATGATCCGGTAAGCCGAACAGGCCAGTCTGCCTCATCAATACCCCCCTCGAATCGAACCGCCGCAGAGAATCACAACAAGGCAAAATTGGCGAGGTAAATAGAGGCGTCCACCTCGCGGCCGAAGTAGCCTTTGTCGGTCACCAGCTCCGCCGGTTCGTCGGCCGTCGGCGCTGCGCCCACAGCCGCCAGCTTGGCCTCGGCTGACGTCAACGTTGTCGGCAGGGTGGTCGTGTCGCCCTGATCGGCCGGATACAGCTTCACCGAACGTCTCGGGAGACTGCCCCAAGGCGGGGGCTTCATGCCGGATAGGCCTCCAGCGTCCAGACCAGACGCTCCGCATCGCGCACCGGCCCGCCCGGGATGACGAAGGCCTCGCCACCGACATCCAGCATGTCACCGGGCCGCGGCTCGGCGATCTCTGAGACCCGCACGTCGAAGAGCGTGGTGCTGGCATGGATGCGGGTTTTGCCCGCGCGCTTGGCGATCACCCAGATCTCTACGGGTGCACCATTTTCCGCCGTGTAGACGGCATCGCGGCCGAGATGATGGAAGCACTCACCCGACCGCGGCGGCGAAACGGAGCGGCCACCTCGCTCAGCCGTAAGCTTCACCAGCACGCCGGGGCGATGGCACATGGGCAGCGGGTTGGACTGGGTGTGCACGTCGGTGCCGCGCTCGAACCTGCGCGGCTCCTGCTTGACGTAGAGCTGCTGGCTCAGGATGTTGGCGGTCTCGTTGAAGTCGGCCGGTGCGAAGTAGCTGGCGAAGGTCTCGACGGTGCCGAGCGGGAAACCCGGTCGCCTGGCCAACGCCGCCGATCGTCAGGTTGTCACCGAGACTCGCGTGCAGACCGAATAGCGGAAACACCAACATCTGTATCGTTACGGCAAGGCCGTAGCCAACCGCCACATTGGTCACCGCTTCGACCAGCGACATCGGCCGCGATTGCCTCATGCCGCGGCCCGCTCGGCGCCGGCGGCGATCGCGTCGAACGTCTTGCCGTCCAGCGTTGCGGCCTTGCCCGTCCAGTCCTGCCAGCGCCGGACGATGACGTCGCAGTAGCCCGGTTCGAGTTCCACCAGCCGCGCGACGCGGCCGGTCTTCTCGGCCGCGATCAGCGTCGAGCCCGAGCCGGCGAAGGGATCGAGCACCACGTCGCGGCTCTTCGACGAGTTGCGGATTGCCCGCTCTACCAGCGCCACCGGCTTCATGGTCGGGTGCAGGTCGTTACGCGCCGGCTTGTCGACGAACCAGACGTCACCCTGGTCCCGGGCGCCGCACCAGTAATGATCGGTGCCCTCCTTCCAGCCGTAGAGGATCGGCTCGTACTGGCGCTGGTAGTCGGACCGGCCCAGCGTGAAGGTGTTCTTGGCCCAGATCACGAAGGTCGACCAGTGCCCGCCGGCCTCGCGGAACGCGCGCTGCAGCGTCGGCAGCTCCGAGGATGACATGCAGACATAGGCCGCACCCTTGGTGACGGTCAGGATGTTGAGACAGGCATCGTTGAGGAACCCCTCGAAGTCGGCGCCGAGATTGTCGTTGCGGATCCGGCGCCGCTTGCCGCGCATCCTGTCCTTGGCGCTGTTGCCGTAATCGACGTTGTAGGGCGGATCAGTGAAGCAGAGATCGGCGAGCCCGCCATCCAGCGCCCGCTCGACATCGGCGAGCACGGTGGCGTCGCCGCAGAGTAGGCGGTGGTTGCCCAGCAGCCAGAGGTCGCCCGGCCGGGTGATCGGGTTCTCCGGCGGCTCCGGCGCCTCGTCGTCGTCGATGTTGCCGGTGGGGCCGTCGTCAGCCCCCTGCAGCAGCCGCTCGATGTCGTCGAGCTCGAAGCCGGTGAGGTCGAGATCGAAATCCGCATCGCGCAGCTGCTCCAATTCGATCCGCAGCAAGTCCTCGTCCCAACCGGCATTTTCAGCGATCCGGTTGTCGGCAATGCGGAACGCCCGGGCCTGCGCCTCGCTCAGGTGCTCCAACCGGAGCACCGGGACGGTCTCAAGCTCCAAACGCCGCGCGGCCAAGAGTCGGCCGTGGCCCGCGATGAGCACGCCGGCCTCGTCCACCAGGCAGGGCACGTTGAAGCCGAAGGCGGCGATCGAGCCCGCGATCTGCGCCACCTGGTGGTCGGAATGGGTGCGCGCGTTGGCGGCGTAGGGCAGCAGCCGGTCCAGCGGCCAGTGCTCGATTGCGACGTCTGTTGGGTGTTCGGTCATCGAACTCCAATCACGAACGGGCCACCCGCGCCGGTGACGGCGGGACGACCGATGCCGTTGTCTCGTGTCGTGGCGACGTGGATGGCCACGCGCCTGATGGTGGTAACCCAGGTGGTAACCTCGGGTGGTAACCTCGGGTGGTAACCAGGCGCTGGGTTACCAGGCGGTTACCACCCCAGGTTACCACCCAGATCTAGCGCTAAGTCTTTGTAGGCGCGTGGTTTTTCGGCTGCGGCAGGGTGGTAACCGGAACTCCTGATTAGCACCGTGGTTACCACTTGGGTTACCACCCTGGTTACCACCCTTGGGCGGCCCTTAAGTCTTTGATATAGCGTTGTTATTCAGCCAGACCGACACGGTGGCCGGCAGCCGGTGGTAACCTCGGTTACCACCCAGGTTACCACCCTGATCTTGGCCTAAGTATTTGTAATAGCGTGGTTATTCTCGTCCGGGCGCAGGTGGTAACCAGTGGTAACCTTGTTTTCGGCCCTGTCGCTGGCGCATTTTCGCGCAAAGCCCGCCCACTTGCGTTTGGCGCCAGGAAGGACCCGCGATATCAATGGGTTATACCAATGTCGTACCGGTAACAAATACGTACCGCCTTCCGATACGAGAACGTTGACCGGCGTAACGGCTAGCGTTACGATGACGCGTGATCAAGAGCTTCGTCGACAAGCGCACCGCCGCCGTCTTCGCCGGTCATGCGGTTCGCGGTCTCGCCACGCAGATCCAGCGGCGGGCGCGGGCGAAGCTCCTGATGATTGATGCGGCCCAGCGTCTCGATGATTTACGCGTCCCGCCTGGCAATCGGCTCGAAGCCTTGCGGGGCGACCGTCAAGGCCAGCACGGCATCCGCGCCAACGATCAATGGCGCATCTGCTTCGCATGGCGCGACGGCGAGGCCTGGGACGTCGAGATCGTCGACTATCATTGAGGAGCGAGACCATGACCATCAAGCGCGAAGATGTCGACAACCGCGAGGTCGACTTCTCCGATGTCGCAACCGGACGGCGCCTGCCGCCGGTGCACGCGGGCGAGATCCTGCGCGACGAGTTCCTGACGCCGCTGGAGATCAGCGTCTACGGCCTCGCCAAGGCAATCAAGGTCTCGCGGCCCAGGCTCAACGACGTAGTCCGCGGGCGCCGCGCCATTACCACCGACACGGCGCTCAGGCTGGGGCGCTACTTCGGGACGACGCCGGCGTTCTGGATCAACCTGCAGACCCGCTACGATCTCGACGTCGCCGAGCGCACCCTGCGCCGTAGGATCGAGCGGGAGGTTGAGCCACGCGCGGCGTGAGGCCGTCAACAAATGCCCAACGGGGGGACGGTCCAAGGCTCGCGATGGAATCGGCAATGAGCACATTTGAACTCTACCACTACACAGGTTTCGAGAAGTTCGAGAAAATCATCCAGTCGCAGGTGCTTCGGGCCACACACCATTGGGATTCAAACGATGACACCGAGTTCGTTCACGCTTCCGCGCCGATACGGGAGGCACTCGCTCCTATCGTTGAACGGATAGCAAATGGCCCCCCGCCCGATCAGAAACTTCTGGAGGCAATCCGATTGCACGGGGGCGTGGACACGTTTGGTCCGTCCCTATCCGCTTGACGCATACACCCACTAGGGATAGGTTGTGTGCGTACAACGGATAGTGGGTCATGGACGTTCTCGACCGCACCGACCTGCCCTTCCCGCAATCCCTCCCCGAGTTTCAGCGACTTTTCTCCGACGATGCGGCGTGCGCCGCCTACCTGGAAAGGGCTCGCTGGGGTGACGGGTTCGCCTGCCCGCGCTGCGGCGTCGTGGGTGAACCTTTCCGCATCGCCACGCGGCCTGGCGTCCTGACCTGTCGCGCTTGCCGCCGCCAGACGGGATTGACCGTCGGCACGGTCATGGAGCGCAGCCACACGCCTTTGAGCACGTGGTTTTGGGCCGCCTATCTGGTCGCCAGCCAGACGCCGGGCATGTCGGCGGTGCAGTTTCAGCGGCAGCTTGGGCTGACGCGGTACGAAACCGCCTTCGGCATCCTGCATAAGCTCCGCGCGGGTATGGTGCGGCCCGATCAGGATCGGATCGGTGCCAGGGCAGGAGAGCATGTCGAGGTGGACGAAACCTATGTTGGAGGCCGGATGCGTGGTGAAGGCCGAGGCGTTCACCACAAGACGCTGGTGGCTGCTGCCGTCGAAGTCAGCCACAGGGAGCCCGGCACCGCGCAGGACAAGCGGAAGGATGGCCGCTACGCCGGGCGTGTGCGGCTGTCGTCGCTGCCGACCGCAGCGCCGATTCGCTATGTGGCTTCGTCGAGAACGCCGTTATGCCGGGGTCGCTGATCGTCACCGACGATTGGAGTGGCTATGGCAGCTTGCGGACACGCGGCTATGATCACCACGCCATTGCCGAATGCGGCGACCCCGAGGTGGCCGAAGAGTTCATGCCGATCATCCACCTCGTCTTCAGCAACCTGAAGAATTGGCTCAGTGGCATCCACCATGGCGTGAGCGCAAAGCATCTGGACGCCTCCATTTACCTCGTGAATTTTGCCTCGTTGTGATTCTCTACGGCGGTTCGGTTTGAGGAGGTATTGATGAGGCAGGCTGGTCTGTTCGGCTTACCGGATCATCTTCGAAAGCTTTCGGCGACGGGTGATCCGTTGGAGGTGCTGGCAAAGGTCGTCGACTTCAAGATTTTCCGCGCGCCGCTTGAGGCTGCGCTGGGCTATTCGGACGGATCGAAAGGTGGCCGCCCGGCCTACGATGCGGTGGCGATGCTCAAGGTTCTGATCCTGGCCGCGCGGCACACGGTGAGTGACGAGCGGATGGAGTTTCTGATCCGCGATCGCTTGAGCTGGCTTCGCTTCCTAGGCTTCGATCTCGGAGCGCCGACGCCGGACCGCAACACCATATGGACCTTTCGCGAGCGTCTGGTCCGGGCCGGGGCGATGGATAAGCTGTTTGCCGCCTTCGATGGCGAATTGCGCCGGTGCGGCTATCTGGCGATGGGCGGGCAGATCGTCGATGCGACGTTGGTATCGGCGCCCAAGCAGCGCCACAGCGATGACGAGAAGCGGGCGATCAAGGCGGGCAAGAGCGCGTCCGAGGTCTGGCCCGATCAGCCAGCCAAGGCGGCGCAGAAGGACACGGATGCGCGGTGGACGGTGAAGACCGGGCGGCGCAAGAACCCCGCCGGGTCGCAACGGCGCATGCCCGACATCGCGATCCCGGTGTTCGGCTACAAGAATCATGTCGTCATCGATCGGGCCTACGGCTTCATCCGCAGCTCGGCTGTGACCGATGCCGCCCGCCATGACGGCAAGATGTTGCGTCAGCTCGTCACCGGCGACAATCTGGCCGCCGGCGTGTGGGCTGACAGCGCCTATCGCTCGAAGGCCAACGAGGCGTGGCTGGCCGGCAAGGGTCGGGTCTCCCACATCCACCGCAAGAAGCCGCCGGGCCGGGCCATGCCCAAGGCGACCGCCCAGGCCAATGCCCGCAAGTCAGCGGTCCGTGCGCATGTGGAGCACGTCTTCGCCCAGCAGAAGGATCGCATGGGCCTTTTCATCCGTACCATCGGGCTCAAGCGGGCGGAGGCCAAGATCGGCCTCGCCAACCGAAGCCAGAGCGTGGAATATCCCTGTCCACACGCCTTTGGCCGCCCACCGCACGAAGCGATTGTAGAGCGTCTTGCGCGGGCCATAGACGGACGGCGCATCGACCCAACGTCCGCCGGACTTCAACACATGGATGATACCGCTTATAACGCGGCGGTCGTCGACTCTCGGCTTGCCGCGCGTATCCGTCGGCAGATGCGGCACGAGCCGCGCAAACTGTTCCTCGCTCAGCCAGAACGTATCGTCCATCGCAACACTCCCGCAGTTTGGGAGCGTGAATCACATCGCGCCGCGTCGGCTCAAGCGATTTATGGGTCCGGAGCCTAGTAGCTGAGGTGGAGTGTCCGTCGTCAGATGATTTGAGACAGGGTGGGGCCTAAAATAACGGAGGCTCTGGCTCACCTGGTTGATAATTTTAGGCAGCGGCGTCGCGATGTTGCAAGCGCCGGTGGTCGATGGTCTTTCGTTTGATCCTTTCCCTTTCCAGCAGGATGGTTTGGCCGCGCCCGAAGTAGACATCGGCGGGCGTGAGGTTATTCAAGCTCTCGTGGTAGCGCCGGTGGTTGTAGTGCTCGACGAAGGCGCCGAGCTGGGCTTCGAGATCACCGGGCAGATAATAGTTCTCCAGCAGGATGCGGTTCTTGAGGGTCTGGTGCCAGCACTCGATCTTGCCCTGGGTCTGGGGATGGTAAGGGGCGCCACGGACATGCTCCATGCTCTGATCATCGAGCCATTCGGCCAAGTCGCCGGAGATATAGCTGGATCCGTTGTCGGACAACAGCCGTGGCCTATGGGCGACCTTCGCCTGATCGCAGCCTGATGCCTTGAGCGCCAGTTCCAGCGTGTCGGTGACGTCTTCGGTCCGCATCGTCGTGCAGAGTTTCCAGGCGATGATATAGCGCGAGAAGTCGTCGAGGATGGTCGAGAGATAGAGCCAGCTCCAACCGATGACCTTGAGGTAGGTGAAGTCTGTCTGCCACAGCTGATTGGGCCTGACGGTCTTGTCCTTGAACTCGGCGGCGGCCTTGATCACAACGAAGGCTGGACTGGTGATCAGCTCGTGTGCCTTGAGCAGCCGGTAGACCGAAGCTTCTGAGACAAAATAGCCTTCGGTGTCGATAAAGCGCGTCGCCAGCTCACGTGGCGACAGTTCAGGCGCGTCCAGGGCCAGTCGTAAGACCCGCCCCCGAACATCATCCGGGATACGGTTCCAGACCTGCTTCGGCCTGGGTGGTCTGTCTTTCAGCGCCTCGTACCCGCCGCTCTGGTAGCGGTCGTACCATCGGTAAAATCGCGCGGGCAGGATACCGAGCTTGTCCAGCGTTCGGCGTACCGGCAGACGGGATTGCTCGACCAGGCGGATGATTTCCAGTTTCTCGGTGGCCGGGTATCTCATTCCTCGTCTCCCCCATCCGCTATCATGCTTTTTTTGAGCAGCCGCAGTTCCAAGGCCTGCTCGGCGACGACTTCCTTCAGCTGCCGCGCCTCCCGGCGAAGGTCCGTGACCTCGCTGCTGGTTGCTGCACGCGCCGTATCGCCCGCCAGCCGGCGCTTGCCGGCCTCCAGGAACTCCTTGGACCAGCTGTAATAAAGGCTCTCGGCGATACCCTCACGCCGGCACAGCTCAGCAATGCTGAACTCACCGCGCAGACCATCCAACACGATGCGGATTTTCTCCTCAGAGGAATATTGCTTGCGGGTCACCCGGCGGATGTTCTTGACAAGCCGCTCAGACGACGATTCTCGGGTTCCGGATTTCTGTCTCATCTCCACTCCTTGGCGGTTACGATGAGCCAGAAATCCTCCGTTATTCAATACCCGCAACCTGTCTCATAGGCGCTGACGGGGGACAATAGAAGAAGAAGAATCAGTGCGAATCTGCATCAATTAGTGGAGACATCCGGAAAATGTGGGCTTAATATGCTGCCCAAGAGTGTGCAGAGAAAGCCATGTTTGTGCTCGTTCCGCGGATCAAGCTGCGCAAGCGCCTCGATGTCGCTCGCGCTTCGATGTGTTCGCCGAAACTCACGCGTGCAGTGCCGCGATCGTTTTTTCGGCAAGCAAGAGCTCCCGATCGCCCAACCCCCCGCGCCCTCTGCGGCGCGGGCCTGCCGGAGGGGCCCGGAGCGTGCGGCTGAGGCGGCGAATGACAATGTGGAGGAGCGGAGGCCGGTGCGAATGGGCGGCAGAGCGCGAAGTCGCGTAGCTTCACCGACGCGCCCATGAGGCGTATACTGCTCGATACTAACCGAGCACATCTGCGTAGCGACAAACTGGACTCAGAAAACATGAGCACAGCAGCCGCACCGATAGCAGTACCGAGGCACAAATGACCACGGAGCTGGGCATCGAGCTAAGACTATTCAGAGAATCGTTGGATCGGGACCAACCGCCGAAGGGCTTGAGGCCAGCGCTCCAAGCAATGTGGCATCAGGCAAGAGGTGATTGGAAACGGGCGCATCGGCTGGCGCAGGCACAACATGATAAGAATTGCGCGTGGGTGCACGGCTATCTGCATCGGGTCGAGGGCAAGAATGCACGTGCGCGGGAATGGTATCGCCGTGCTGGCAAGTCCCCGCCGTCGGCGCGGCCCGACAAGGAATGGGAAGAAATCGTTTCTGTACTTTTGCGGGACCAGCCGCGAACCGAAGGTACGGAGTGAGATGAAACACACAGCACATTTCGATTGCGGACCCGCGACCTTCTTCAGCAGCACCTGATTGTCAAACCTGGCGGCAGCTTGGTCGCCTGATCGCCGTAAGCGAGATCCAGCTGAGACTGCTGAAGGCCGCTTGTGGTGCTCAAGTCGGAGGCGCTCAGATTCGCGCCAGCGAGTTCCGCGCTGGATAGCCTGTCCTCGGTCAAGCACGCGCCCGTGAGGTCGACGATCCGGAAATCCGCGCCGAAGTTCACCGGATCGAGCAGCGACCAGCGAAATCGGAGCCGGACATATGAACCGGTGTGAGATTAGCACTATCCAGGAATAGTCGGTGAAGCTGGGTACCGGCCAAGTCGGCCCGGCTGAGAGCTATGCCCGAAAGTTGGTGACGGGCTGATCAGGCGGCGTGTTGGATTTGCTTGATGCCGTCTTTGAATGCGCATTCCGACGCAAAGCGGCCACTGATTCCGATTTAATCCGGCCACCGATTCCGATTTAATCCGGCCACCGATTCCGATCCAAAGCGGCCAGTCGGGTTGGCGATGTGATCGACCTCGTTGGGTGATCCTGACAGGGGCTACCTTCGCGCCTTTTGAGAGGAGCGAGGATGCCCCGGGAGAGATTGCCCATGCGCAAGATTAGCGACGTTCTACGGCTGCACGCCGGCGGATTGTCGAAGCGGCGGATTGCCGTCAGCTTGAACATCGGCCGCACGGCAGTCGGCGATTACATCAACCGCGCGCGCCGCGCGGGTCTGGGCTGGCCGCTGGCCGAGGATCTTTCGGACGAGGATCTGGAACGGCTGCTGTTCCCGCCGCCTGTCGCGGTTTCTCCCGATCGCCGGTCGCTTCCCGACTGGCCGGTGCTGCATCGCGAGTCGAAGCGGCCCGGCGTCACCCTGTCCCTGTTGTGGGAAGAGTACCGCGCGGTCCATCGGGACGGCTACGGCTACAGCCGGTTCTGCGAACTCTACCGTGCCTGGAAGGGCGGGCTCGCCCCGACCATGCGTCAGAGCCATGTGGCCGGCGAGAAGATGTTCGTCGATTATGCCGGCGCCACCCCCGAGGTGATCGACGGCCTTACCGGCGAGGTCCGCGCGGCCCAGATCTTCGTCGCCACCCTGGGCGCCTCCAGCTACACCTACGCCGAGGCGACCTGGACGCAAGCGCTGCCCAACTGGATTGGCTCGCACAGCCGCGCCTTCGCCTACTTCGGCGGGGTGGCGACGCAAGTCGTGCCGGACAATCTCAAGTCCGGCGTCGTCAAGGCCTGTCTGTACGATCCCGAGATCAACCGCACCTATGCCGGCATGGCGGCCCATTACGACACCGCGATCGTGCCGGCACGGCCGCGCAAACCGCGGGACAAAGCGAAAGTGGAAGTCAGCGTCCAGATTGTCGAGCGCTGGGTTCTGGCCCGCCTGCGCAATTGCCGTTTCTTCAGCCTCGCCGAACTAAACCAGGCCATCCATGAACGGCTGGAAGACCTGAACGGGCGGGAGACAAAGCATCTGGGCGCGTCCCGCCGGAAATTGTTCGAAGCACTCGACCGACCGGCGCTCAAGCCGTTGCCTGCCCAACCCTATCAATACGCCGAATGGAAGCAGCGCCGCGCCGGCCTCGACTACCATGTCGAGATCGCCAAGCATTACTATTCGGTTCCCCATACCCTGGCCAAACAGAAGCTCTGGGCCCGGATCACCGAGCGCACCGTCGAGATCTTCCATAAAGGCAAGCGTGTGGCCGCCCACATGCGCGGATCCGGCAATCGACGCCACACCACCATCGCCGAACACATGCCCAGTGCGCACCGGCGTTATGCCGGTTGGACACCGGCGCGCATCCGAAGCCGGGCCACGGCGGTGGGAGCCAATACCGAGATCCTGGTCGATGTCATCATGCGCAACCGGCCGCACCCCGAACAGGGCTTCCGCTCCTGTATCGGCATCCTTCGCCTCGCCAAGACCTACGGATCGGAACGGCTGGAGGCCGCCTGCGAACGAGCCCTGGAGATCGACGCCACCTCCTATTCTTCCGTCGCCTCCATCCTCAAGAACAAACTCGAGCGCCGCGCACCGCGACAGGCCACGGACGGGCCGGCGATCGATCACCCCAATATCCGCGGCCCGCAATACTTTCACTGAGGAGACATCATGCTGCACCATCCCACCCTCGACCAACTCAGGCATCTCAAGCTGCACGGCATGGCGCGCGCCTTCGCCGAATTAGGTGACAACGCCCAGGCCGGCGAACTCGACCATGCTCAATGGCTGGCCCTGCTGCTCGACCGAGAAGAGGCCGAACGCAACGACCGGCGATTGACCTACAGGCTTCGCAACGCACGCCTGCGCCATCCGGACGCCTGCATCGAGGATGTCGATTACCGCGCCCCCCGGCGCCTCGATAAAGCCCTGTTCCAGCAACTGACCAGAGGCCAATGGATCACAAGAAAACAAAACCTGATCATCACCGGCCCCTGCGGCGTCGGTAAATCATGGCTCGCCTGCGCGCTCGGCCAGAAGGCCTGCCGCGACGACTTCTCCGTCCTCTACAAGCGCATCCCAAGGATGTTCGCCGAACTGGAAATGGGGCGCGCCGACGGCCGCTACCCCCACCTGTTCCGGGCCCTCACCAGAGCCAATCTCCTGATTCTCGACGATTGGGGCCCCGACCGCCTCAATCCCGATCAGCGACGCGATCTCATGGAAATCGTCGAGGACCGATACAACAACGCCGCCATCCTGGTCACCAGCCAGCTGCCGTTGGCGAAGTGGCACGACGTCATCGGCGAACCCACCTTCGCCGACGCCATCCTCGACCGCATCGTCCACAATGCCCATCGGATCGACCTCGTCGGGCCCTCCATGCGAAAGGCCATCGCCGAAAATATCAACGCCAACGCGATTGACCATACAGAGCAAAAACGACATCAAAGGAACACCCAACGGCGACGATCACGACGCCCAATTCGACCCCCGGCCAAAGTGGCCGTTTTGGATCGGAACGGGTGGCCGCTTTCCGTCGGAATCAGTGGCCGCTTTCATCGGAATGCGCACTTTGAACGTCACTCCCTGAATGACCTCGGCGAGGTGATCTGATTGTCCGTCGTCAGATGAATTGAGACAGGGTGGGTCCTAAAATGACGGAGGCTCTGGCTCACCTGGTTGATAATTTTAGGCAGCGGCGTCGCGATGTTGCAAGCGCCGGTGGTCGATGGTCTTTCGTTTGATCCTTTCCCTTTCCAGCAGGATGGTTTGGCCGCGCCCGGAGTAGACTGAACCGCTCCGGGTTTGGCGGAGGCTCCAACTCTTGAGAAAGTGGAGCCATTATGAGCAAGACAAGGAACAGGTTTTCTTCTGAGGTTCGCGCCCGTGCGGTGCGGATGGTTGTGGATCGCGAGGGCGAACACGCCTCGCGTTGGGCGGCTGTTTCCTCGATAGCTGGGAAGATCGGCTGCACGGCGCAGACACTCAATGAGTGGGTGAAGAGGTTCGAGCGCGATAGCGGCGTGCGCGCCGGCGTCCCCAGCGAGGTCGCCGAGCGGCTGAAAGCCCTGGAGCGGGAGAACCGCGACCTCCGGCAGGTCAACGAGATCCTGCGCAAGGCGAGCGCCTATTTTGCCCAGGCGGAGCTCGACCGCCGGTTCAAGCCATGATCGCGTTCATCGGCGATCACCGCGAGGCGCACGGGGTCGAGCCGATCTGCAAGGTGCTGCCGATCGCCCCGTCGACCTACTACGACCATGTGGCCAGGCGGCGCGATCCGGCCAGGCTGTCGGCACGGGCGAAACGGGATATGGCTCTCAAGGTCGAGGTCCGACGCGTCTTCAAAGAGAACTTCCGTGTCTACGGCGTTCGCAAGGTGTGGCGACAATTGCAGCGGGAAGGCTTCGATGTCGCTCGCTGCACTGTTGAGCGGCTGATGCGGGAGATGGGCTTGCAAGGGGTGATCCGCGGCAAGCCGATCCGCACGACAGTCAGCGACCAGGCCGCGCCTTTGCCCGCTCGACAAGGTCAATCGCCAGTTCCACGCTCCGGCACCGAACAGGCTGTGGGTCTCGGACTTTACCTACGTGGCCACTTGGGCTGGCTTCGTCTATGTCGCCTTTGTCATCGACGCCTATGCCCGCCGCATCGTCGGCTGGCGGGTGAGCCGGACAGCCCATGCCGGCTTTGTTCTCGATGCCCTGGAACAAGCGCTTCATGCGCGGCGACCCGTCCATCGCGGTGGGCTGATCCATCACAGCGATAGAGGGAGCCAATATGTCTCGATCAAATATACCGAGCACCTGGCGGAAGCGGGCATCGAACCCTCGGTGGGCAGCGTCGGCGACTCTTATGACAATGCTCTGGCCGAGACCATCAATGGTCTTTACAAAGCCGAGGTCATTCACCGGCGCGGGCCGTGGCGCTCATTCGAGGCCGTCGAGCTCGCTACTCTGGAATGGGTGGATTGGTTCAACAACCGGCGGCTCCTGGAGCCCATCGGAAACATCCCGCCGGCCGAAGCCGAGGAACGCCACTACGCCATGCTGAAGCAGTCAGACATGGCGGCGTGACTCAAACAAAATGGCCTCCGCCAAACCCGGAGCGGTTCACAACGTCGCAACTTCGGGTGCTTTGGAGACTGGTTCGTATTAGCCTGACAGCACCCTGGCGGGCGGTCGATCACGAAGGCGACGTGCTGGAGGCATTTGTCACTAAGAGTCGGGACCGCAAGGCTGCCTTGAAGTTTTTGCGCAAAACTATGAAACGATGCGGTCGCCCGGAAGTGATCGTGACGGACCTGCTCCGGTCCTACCGAGCGGCGATGAAAGTCATCGGAAATGCCAAGCGCCAGGAGACCGGTCGCTGGCTGAACAATAGGGCCGAAAATTCACACCAGCCGTTCCGGCGACGAGCGCGCGCGATGGCGAAATTCAGGAGCGCGAAATCTTTACAGAAGTTCGTTTCGATCCACGCTTCGGTCCACAACCATTTTAACCAGGAACGTCATCTTCGCAGCCGCCAAAACTTCAAACTCAACCGCTCGCTCGCCCTTGCCGAATGGCGTAAAATTGCCACTTGAAACTACAGGTGGTCGGGATTTGTTGGTACGCCCACGTTCCTCTGACAGTGCCCTCAAACCGGCTTCTTAACAACGGACTAAATACTGGAGCAAAGCACCGAACGAGCGGAACCGCTACGACTCTCCGCTGATCTTGGAGGCGGTTACCGAATAGGGCGCCAACCCGGCCTCGCGCCATGTCCGTGGTTCCAGCTTGGCGAAGGGACGGCGGACCGCGCCGGGCGCGATGCCGGCGCGCAGCGCGGCAAGGACGCCGGCGGCTTCCCAATAGTTTTCGACGATGGTGAGCTGACCCGGCCGCCAGGGGAGCTGTGTGAGATCGTTGGTCATCAACCCGTTGCCTTCGCGAACGGCGACGACGGGAATGCCCTGTTCAAGTGCCGCCAGTGTTGGCAATCCGATGCATCCGTCCGGCAGAACCAGGCAGGATATATCCTCTGTCGTAAAGACGTCGGTTGCGCGTTTCGTTGCGTGGTCAGGGACGATCGCCGGGCTCTTGTTCAGACCCTTCAGAACGCAAAAGAAGAACGAAGACGAGATCGCTTCCGCGGCCATGCGCGGGTCGACGCGGCCCGCGTCGGCAAAGAGAATTTCACGCGACTCCATCATCGGTGCGTGGGCGGATGGGATATCGAAGTATTGTGAGACGGCGTGGGTCAACATTGCTTCGACGCCACCCCACGGATTGACCATCGCGCCGTCGCTGGAAAAGTAGTCGTCGTGATAGCCGTCCGGCACGGTGATCAGGGATGAAATCGCAACCGCGTCGTAATCGTCCCGATGTGTTTCCAACAGATTGAAAAGACGGTCGATGCCGTGCCCCGCACCCACCGCACGCCCGGATTTTGCGTATGTCGCGGTCAGCACGAGCGGCGGATCAAGCCGAAATATCCCGGCGCAATCCAAGCCAAGGGTCGCGCGGCTGGCTTCGACCGTGTTCAGTGTGAGGTTTTCGATCATCTCGTCCGGCTGCGCATCGATGACGACGAGAACCCGGTTGGCACGGACTGTCTTTAGTCCTGCCGTGCCCATTAGCAGGCGGCAGATCACGCTGCCTTCGACATAGGACGCGTTGGCTGGAATTTCGTTGATGTCGCTCGCATTGACGACATTGGGATGAGTGATCAACCGGTCGCAGACGGACGCCAACAATTGTGCCGCTGGGGTTGCGTCCCCCGCATGGCCGCCAACCTCAGCGCCGACGCCGGTCGGCACGAGAAAGACGGCGTTGAATTGGTCGGCGTTCTCGGTTTCCCGCCCCCGGAATTCGAAGATCGATGGGCTCGTATCGCTATCGTTGCCGACCAGGCACCCTACTTCGCAGTGATATTGCCCATCCTCCGTGGACGTGACCGAGAGGCGAATGGGCACTTCGCCATCGATAAACCGGAAAGAACGTGCTTTTTCGATATGTTCGATCAGCCCGCTGTTACGCGGCGCGACGGGAACCGAAACGCGTTTTTCAAGCAATTGCATTGTTGGTCATTCCCATCGTCCGCGCAAAGGCGTCAAAGCTGTCTTCTTGGATCTGTTTCAAAGCACCGTCTATTTCGCGCGTGTAGAGCGTCGGCAGACCAATACCGTTGAATCGGTGCGCCTTTGAAATCGTATAGGCACCCATGTTTAAAAACGCAATCCGTGAACCGATTGAAAGCGGTGTGTCGAAGGTGTATTCGCCGAAGATGTCGCCGGCAAGGCATGTGCATCCCGCGAGCAGGTACTCGTGAACGCCACCATCGACATGTCCCAGGACATCTGGTTCGAACTGAAATTCGAAGACCTCCGCCATGTGGTTCACCGTCGTATCCAGAACGGCGATCTGAAGGCCGTCGCTTTCGAACAGGTCGTGCACGGTTGCCTCGATCGTGCCCGCGCGCCGCGCCAGTGCCGCACCCGGCTCGATAAAGACCTGCAGGCCGAAGGTTTCGCGGAATATCTCCACCGCGTGGAAGAAGTCGGACTTGTCGTCTGCCAAGTCGAAGAGATAGCCGCCGCCCATGTTGATCCAATCCAGGCCATCGAGAAACGCTGGGATCGAATCCTGAATGCGCCGGGCCGTCGCGAGCAGACTGGCGAAATCGGTTTCGTCGCAATTGGTGTGAAAATGGAGGCCGTTGATTCCGCGCAGGCGGCCAGGGTCCGTTGCTGCAACACGCGCGAGTTCCGAAATCGGGACGCCGAGTTTCGAATGTTGACGGCACGGATCGTATCGTGGGTCGCGGATGAAGGAGAGTTCGGGATTGACCCTGATGCCGGACTGAATCGCGCCCGGTACCATCTTGTGCAGCCGGTCCCATTGGGAAAGCGAATTGAACGTCAGGTAATCGAGACGGTCGCCAACCGCATTTAGCATTTCCTCGGTGAGCAGGGGGCCGACAAGATGGCGTGACGCGCCGGGGCCGCATACACGCTCGACCAGTTCCAGCTCGAACGGTGAACTGCAGCCAAAGCCGTCGACACGTTTCGCGGCCGCCTGCAGAACCGCTGGCAACGGATTGGCCTTCGGCGAGTACAGCAATTTGCAGGATGCTTCCTCGGCAATCTTGCGCAGCGTGAGAAGTTCCTGATTGAGAATTTTTTCGTCGGTTATGAAAGCCGGCGTTTTGATCGACGTCGCCAAATTGATTTCTCCCCGAGACTTGTTTGATCCGCGCCCTGTTTGGCGGAAGGGCTGGGTGGTGTTGTATTTGCCAGCAGCAAAAAAGATAGCGCGCAACGTAGCGCTGCTACCGCGTTAATCCAATATGATATGCGGCATGAAGGTTGCGTCTTCGGTCGTGACAAGTCCGTTATCTTCGCGAATGCCCAACGCGGCGGCATCCCCGGCGACCATCCAGCAGCCGAGAACCGGGCGGCGGCCGTCGAAATCCGGCAGCGGATGGAACGCCTGCACGATGTACCCTTCTTCCCCATAGGGACCATCTTTATGGGCCACGATGTCGCCGTCGCGAACGATTTCGATATTGGCGCTGCGCCGCGACAGCAAGGGTTTGCGCACAAACGTGTTCCCGAGATCAGCGGCGCGGGGATCATTTTCGAAATAGGTGGGCAGCAAATTCGGGTGCCCTTCGAAGCTTTCCCAGAGGAGCGGCAGCATTCCCTTGTTCGACAATACGCCCTTCCAGGGCGGTTCGATGAAGCGGGCACCGCTGTTGGGCATGAACTGGCCGAACGACTCTTCCATCAGCCACTCCCAAGGATAAAGCTTGAACAGCCAGTCGATGATGTGGTCGTCCAGGTCCGTAAAGCGGCCTTGCGGATCGACGCCGATTTCATCCATCGACAGAAAGACCGTTTCCAGACCGGCTTCCTTGGCCAGTTCCTCTAGGTACTCGACGGTGTCGCGATCATCGTCGATATGTTTCAGGCAGGCGAGATGCAGCGGGCCGTCGATGCCGATTTTCGGGAACGCGGCCAGCAGGAATTCGTGGAGCAGATTGAACTGATCGGCTGTTTCGGAAACAAGGCCGAGCTCGATCGCGTTCTCGAGCCACTCCCATTGAAACGCGGATGCTTCGTACAGCGTCGTCGGCGTGTCGGCGTTGTATTCAAGGAGTTTCGCCGGGCCGGTGCCGTCGTATGAAAAATCGAAGCGGCCGATCAGATCTTTCTCGCGGTTCCGCCAGCTTAACGCGATGTAGTCCCAGTAGGTTTCCGGAATCCGAAGCCGGCGGAACACGGTCTCGTCCGTGACCGCGCGGTTCAGAATCTCGAAACAAAGGTCTTCGATGGCCTCGGCAGGCACCTCCAGATCGTCCTCGATCTGGCGCAGGGTAAAGCAGTAGTAGGCGGTTTCATCCCAGTAGGGGACGTTTCCAAACTCGTCTACCGCAAAGCCATGCGCCAGGGCCGATTGCTTGAGGTTGGGCCGTGGGGCAACGGGGATCCGGCGCATGGGCCGTATTCCAGCGTGGCGGGTTAGCCGGCGCGCTTGGCTTTGAGACGCGCCAGAATGTCGCCACCTTTTGCCCCGCCATCGACGATGCCCGCCGATTTCAGCTTCTCCTGCAGGCTGACTTCTTCCGTCGACTCGGCCAGTTCGTTGGCCGCTTCGAACTGTGCGGCACGTTCCGCCTGCCGGGTCTTCAGCCGCTCCAGGCTGTCGACGGCGCCCCGCATGCTGCTGTTGGCGCCCGAATGGCGTGCCGCAACAGCTGCCTGCGCGCGTTGGACTTTTTCCGTGGCCTTCACGGTATCGACCTGCTGCTTGAGGCGTTTCAGATTGCCTTCCGTCTGCGACACAGCCTTGCGCAGCTGCGCCTCGCTATCGGAGAAGGATTTGGCGAGCGCCTCTTCGCCCAGCATCTCGGTTTCGATGCCGGCGATCTTTTCGGCAATTTCGGTCGCCAAGCCTTCGTCGCCTTTGTCCAGCGCCTGGATCGCGTAGCCTTCATATTCGGCCATCGACGCTTTCAGGCTTTCGACCTTCTTGTCGGCCAGTTTGCGCTTGGCGATGATGCTGGTTAGCGCTTCCTTGGATTTGATTAACTCGTTGTCGGCGTCGCGGATTTCCTGATCCAGGATCCGCAGTGCCTGATTATCCACGATAGCCTCGCCTGCTTCGCTGACGCCGCCACGGATCGCTGTCGCCACTTTTGCCCAAATACTCATATCGACTTACTCCTCGACTCTAAATTCTGTGAACCAACCGAACCCGCCGCGTCTTTAGGCGACATTCTTAAGGTCGGTCCTATAGGCCTCCGCCGCCTGCATGGCGTTGTCGGCCAATGTCTCGATCTCGAAAATCACGGTTTCAAGGATCGATCCAGCGCTCAGCGAACCGAATAGCTCGTAATAGTCCCGGCCATCGGGGCCCGGAACGATGCCGAAGGTCGAGAGCGGGAAGAGCTTGTGCGTCTTCAAGATCATTTCGTTGAACCCGGCTGTGTCTTCGACTTCGTCGACGGGCCAAAGCAACGTATCGACGATGATCTGGCTGCCGCTGACGCTCATCAATAGCGGCAAGTCGCCAAACTCTTTCATCGTGAGGAGGATGCCGGGGTCCGTGCCTTCGACCAGACTGACCTCCATGCCGCCTTCGACCGCCGCACTCGATTGCGAGAGCGCCTCCAAGAGGGACTCGGTCGTCCAATTTTCGTCCTGACTCATTCTTATCTCCTTGCGTGTTCGGGGAATAATCGGCATCACGCCGGCCCTCAGAGCCGTTTCGCAGTCCTTCAAAATTTTCGCGTAATCGGGCGGTATCCAGACTTCACGTTTGACATAGCCCTTTTCGCGCAGACGCTCGCGATACTTGGCTTGGTAGTAGGAAGGTTTTCTCGTGACCATTGAAAGTTCCGGTACATATTACATGTAACATATAACATGTAACATATAACATGCAATATTGCTTTCAAGGGAAAATCGGATAATATGGCGCGTCACCATGAAGATAGGAAAGTTTGTACCCATTGGAATACGCTTCGCCCTATGATCTTGGCCGGATGGGGCGAGAATTTCCCGGCGGCTGTCTCGAATGCACATAATTCTATCAAGGCTGACCAAGCGTCTGTATGTCAGGATTTCGGGGCTAGGCTGGGACGTCGTTTGTCTCATGACGGCAGCCCACTTCGCCCTGTCATGGATGGCTTTGGATGTAATCGGCGGTGAGGAAATCGCTGGCGCCAATATTTTTTGGTATTTTTACGCCACGACGGCGACAACCGTCGGGTATGGCGATTATTCCCCGGGCAGCGCGGCGGGCCGGCTGGTCACTGTTCTATGGATCATGCCGGGCGGTATCGCGCTGTTTACGACGATTATCGCCAAAATCGTCCAGCTCGTCTCCGGGAGATGGAGGAAAAGAATGCTTGGATTAGCGAACTACGAAGAATTGAGCGACCACATCGTTATCCTTGGCTGGTCCGGCGCGAAGACCGAGCGCATGGTCGAGCATATTCGCGGTGACACCGGCGAGGGCGATCGAGAGATCATCTTGTGCGCTGCGGGAACCCTCGAAAACCCGATGCCTGATCAGGTGCGCTATGTCCGCGCGCCGGCGTTGAACACGCCGGACCTGCTGCGCCGCGCCGCCGTTGTCCAAGCGGCCTATATTATCGTCTTGGGGGAGAACGATAGCGAAACGCTTGCCGCGGCGCTCGGCGCGTCGGCGGTCAACGCCGAAGCGCATATGGTCGTTTATTTCGAACAGCGGAGTTTCGCCGATCTGCTACACGCACATTGTCCGCATGCGGAATGCAATATCTCCCTGTCGATCGAGTTGATGGTGCGCTCGGCGCAGGATCCCGGCTCCAGCCGCGTGCAACGTCAATTGCTCTCGACCCTGGAAGGACCAACGCAATTCAGTCTCACCGTGCCCAAGGATATTGGAGAGGTACGATACGGACCGTTGTTTACGGCGTTAAAGACCCAACATGATGTAACACTGTTTGGCATGGCCGAAACCGCGCTTGGGGACGATTTGATCCTGAATGCGCCATCGGATCAAAGGATCAACCCAGGAGCGATCCTCTATTTCATGGCGGCGCGGCGGATCGAACCCAGCGACATTGACTGGTCCGCGTTGAGCGCGTGACGGCAAGCCAGACGAACACGGAACTTACGGAGGCAGCATGCTCGGCAATGCGATGAAGTCGCTCTTCAAGAGTGGGGCGAAGGAATTGAAGGAAAAGTTTTCCAAAGACGAAGAGGAAGACGAGTTCGCGACTCCCTATAACCTGCGGATTGGCGCGGCGGTCGATATCGATACGCTGCCCCTGCGCATGCATGCGGACGATCTGCACATGCCGTTGCCGGAAGAAACCATGATCATTGCCGCCCAGGGCTATATCGAACTGGGCGATGGCGGCTATGTGCACCGCTACTATGCCGCCAATGACGCCATGGTTCAGGTCCTCACCAACAATGGCGTGGAAGATCAGCATGTCGAGGAGATTACGCTCTTCACGCCGTTCAAGAGTCACTACCCAACGGGCGAAGGCGAGTGGGCGCAGTGGACGGCGAAGGGCGGCAAGATTGGCCAACCGACATTCACCCTCGATGACGGGACCGAATATGAGCGCATCTGGTTTGATGACGCGGCGGGCTACGCCGAACCGGTGGCGTACAACGAGTTCGTTTATGAAGACCCTGAATCGGACGAACATGACGAGATCCATCACAAGGCGATGCTCTATGGCCGGAACCTCGAAGAGGGAAAAAAGAATGAGTATCTTCTCGTTTCCGCCGAATCCTATGATAATGAGAAGACAGTCGAGGTCATGATCGGCGTCGACCTGGAATTGGCGACATTGAAAATAATCTAGCCGATGCAACCGCGCGATGCTGCATAATCAAACGAAGCCGGTTGAGAACCAGATCCCCTTTAGGAGTTTCAAATGAGCGAGATATTTGTCGGATTCGTCCCCAGTCTGCTGGATTTTCTCGCCTATTTCGGCGTCGCGGCAGGTCTGACGACCCTGTTCATCTTTGTGTACTGGCAGACCACGCGGCATAACGAAATCGCGCTGATTAAGAATAATTCGATTCCGGCCGCGATCGCGTTCGCGGGTGCCGTGATCGGATTTGCGCTGCCGCTGGCCAGTGTCATGCTGCATGCGCTGTCGCTTCTCGATCTGGTGCTCTGGGGCGTGGTCGCGATGGTGGTTCAGATCGTCGCCTATTTTCTCGTCCGCATGCCCATGCCGCGAGTCTCGCAGCGCATCGAGGACGGCGAAATCGCCGCCGGCATTTGGTTGGGCGCCGTGTCCTTTACGGCCGGTATTCTCAATGCGGCCAGTATGACGGTCTGAGAAAGGAAAACGCTCAGATGAAACGCGCGACAAAATTTAAACTGGCGCTTCTCGCCGCAAGTGCACTCACCCTTGCCGCCTGCGGCGAGGTGGAAGAGGAAGTGCTTACCTATCCTACCGTGGACGCCTGCATCAATGCCGGCGTGCATGACGCGGCAACCTGTGAGGCCGAATTCGCCAAGGCCAAGGAAGTGCATGAGAAGTCCGCGCCGCGCTACGCGGACGCCGGAAACTGCAACGCCGATTTCGGGTACAATCGCTGTTATCAGCAACGGACATCTTCGGGCGGCTCGGTATGGTTGCCCTTCATGATGGGTTACATGCTGGCGCCCCGGATGGGTTCGAACGTTTATTCACAGCCGCTCTACCGGCCACGGTCTGATCCAAACACTTTCTACACGGCGGGCAATGGCCGCATTGGCAACGCGTCAGCGGATGGGCGCGCCATGGTCGCGCAATCGCAGACCAGTCAGCCCAAGGCCAGGACCCGCACGGTTTCCCGTGGTGGGTTCGGTGTGCGCGCGACCAGCTCGTCGAGTTAACGGCTTCTCGGTTGCGGCTGATAGCGGTGGCTTAGCCACGCCATGACGATGCCGGCCACCAGTCCGAAGAGGTGGCCTTCGAACGAGATGTAACTGCGGAGCGGCAGGATGCCCCATAGCATGCCGCCATACAGGATCATCGTCGCGCAGGCGATGGCGATGGCGAGCAGGCTGCGTTCGAAGTAGGCGCGGGCCAGTAAGGCACCGAAATAGCCGAACACCAATCCGCTGGCACCGACATGCAGCGCGGTGCGGGCGAACAGCCAGACAAGAAACCCGCCCAGCAGGACGACCCCTGTCGTGATCGTCCAGAACCGTGCCCGGCCACCGATTAGCATCAGGCTGCCTAAGATGAGCAGCGGCAAGGTGTTGGACGCGGCATGCCACAGCCCGGCATGCAGAAACGGCGCGAGCGGTATCCCAATCAGCCCGCGCGCCTGGCGCGGCAGAATTCCCCAAGACGTGAGCCCATGGTCGAGAAAGAAGTTCACGGCCTCCACGACCCATATGGCCGCGATGAAGAGCGTGAGCGGCGCAAAATTTTTCTTGACGGCCTCCATTTGTCCAATGCGCCTTTGCGTCCTCGCCTAACTAGAACCCGGAAGTATAATCTCAAAGGCTCATGGAGGCTCTCGATACGTTCCGGTTCGTGCCGTATATTTAGTAAAGGACGACGACCGCATCGACCCCCGCTTCCTTGATGTCTCAGTTCGGTCAAAAATTACCAAAACGCGGTATCGCCGGGCATTTCTGCTGCTGGGGGATAAGCAGACGTGAATCAACGAACTCCGGACGTGGTCTTTATTTGAACGAATTGGACCGTTTCTAGCCGTTTACAGCAGCATGCTGAGCTCTCGGCGTAGGAACCGAAAAGACTGTTCGGTAAAGGTGGACGCCTCCATTTACCTCGTGAATTTTGCCTCGTTGTGATTCTCTACGGCGGTTCGGTTTGAGGAGGTATTGATGAGGCAGGCTGGTCTGTTCGGCTTACCGGATCATCTTCGAAAGCTTTCGGCGACGGGTGATCCGTTGGAGGTGCTGGCAAAGGTCGTCGACTTCAAGATTTTCCGCGCGCCGCTTGAGGCGGCGCTGGGCTATTCGGACGGATCGAAAGGTGGCCGCCCGGCCTACGATGCGGTGGCGATGCTCAAGGTTCTGATCCTGGCCGCGCGGCACACGGTGAGTGACGAGCGGATGGAGTTTCTGATCCGCGATCGCTTGAGCTGGCTTCGCTTCCTAGGCTTCGATCTCGGAGCGCCGACGCCGGACCGCAACACCATATGGACCTTTCGCGAGCGTCTGGTCCGGGCCGGGGCGATGGATAAGCTGTTTGCCGCCTTCGATGGCGAATTGCGCCGGTGCGGCTATCTGGCGATGGGCGGGCAGATCGTCGATGCGACGTTGGTATCGGCGCCCAAGCAGCGCCACAGCGATGACGAGAAGCGGGCGATCAAGGCGGGCAAGAGCGCGTCCGAGGTCTGGCCCGATCAGCCAGCCAAGGCGGCGCAGAAGGACACGGATGCGCGGTGGACGGTGAAGACCGGGCGGCGCAAGAACCCCGCCGGGTCGCAACGGCGCATGCCCGACATCGCGATCCCGGTGTTCGGCTACAAGAATCATGTCGTCATCGATCGGGCCTACGGCTTCATCCGCAGCTCGGCTGTGACCGATGCCGCCCGCCATGACGGCAAGATGTTGCGTCAGCTCGTCACCGGCGACAATCTGGCCGCCGGCGTGTGGGCTGACAGCGCCTATCGCTCGAAGGCCAACGAGGCGTGGCTGGCCGGCAAGGGTCGGGTCTCCCACATCCACCGCAAGAAGCCGCCGGGCCGGGCCATGCCCAAGGCGACCGCCCAGGCCAATGCCCGCAAGTCAGCGGTCCGTGCGCATGTGGAGCACGTCTTCGCCCAGCAGAAGGATCGCATGGGCCTTTTCATCCGTACCATCGGGCTCAAGCGGGCGGAGGCCAAGATCGGCCTCGCCAACCTGGCTTACAATTTCCAGCGTCTGATCTTCCATGAGCGCAGGGCCGCCATGGTATGAGTCCGCCTGAATAGCGCCAAAACCCTCCGCCGAGAACGAAACGGCGGATGGTTGCGGACGTCAACACCGCCGATCTCAGCGAAAGTCGGACAGCACACCAAAATCTTCGTCAAATCCCCCGGTTGTTGGAGGTCTCCAGGTAGTTGCGTGCCCCCTCGTCGAACAGGCCGAGATCGCACGGCTGTTGCGGTTTGACGGGCCGCATGGGCGCGGCGGCGCGGAGCGCGAGGCGGTCGCGCCCGGTGATCGGGCGCACGCCGCCGATCAGCATCTGCGGGCCTTCGGGCGTCGGCTCGGTCTCAGGGTGGGCGCGCGGATCGCGGCTCATGCCGCGACCCTCGCCGCCCCGGCGGTCTCGCAATCGAGAATGAAATCGGCGGCCTTCGAAGCGTGCGAGGCGGCGGAGAAGATCGCCTTGTCGTCCGCGCGCAGCACGTCGAGCCAGGAGGCGAGATAGTCGGCGTGGCGCACGCTCGGTGTGATATCGAGGCCCGCGCAGACGAAGGCGGACGCCATCTCGGCGACCAGTTCCTCGCGCGCGTAGGCCTGACTGCCGAAGCGCTTGCCGAATTGCCGGGCAAGGCGGCTCTCGTGGCCGGTCCAGTGGCCGAGCTCGTGAAAGCAGGTGCGGTAGTAATCGATCTGCCGGAAGAAGGCCGGTTGCGGCGGCACCTGGATGAAGTCGCCGGAAATCGAAAAGAAGGCACGGTCGCCGCCGATGCGGAAATCCGCGCCGGTGGCCGCGATCAGGGCTTCGGCTCGGGGGACGGTCTCGCGTTCCGGCGCGGGCTCGGCGGTCTCGGTGAGCCGCGCGGGCAGGCCTTCGCACTGGGCGATGTTGAACACCGTTTAGCGTTTGAGGAAGGGAACGGCGTTCGCTTCCTCGCCCGCTTGCTCGGCGCGCTTTCGCTCTTTCTCGGGGACGAAACGGTCGGCATAGACAACGGTGGTTCCCTTCTCGCCCTTGGTGACAGGCCGCCGAGGCGCTTCGCCTGGCGGTAGGTGATCCAGGTCTGGGCGCTGCGCCCGCCCGCGATCGCCGCGCCCCACAGCAGCAAAATATTGATCCCGGAATAGGTGTTTCCGGTCTCTCCGTTCTTCGGCAGGCCGAGCGGGGTTGCGGTGCCGGGCGCGCGCCAGGGCTGCACCCAAGGGACGCGGCCTTGTTCAAGTTCGCCTATGATCCGGTCGGTGACCTCGCGGTAGATGGTGGGTCGCGTGCTCGGTGCCATGGGTTGTCCCTCCGTCAAAATCGCCATGTTTCCCCCGGAGCGGGGGTGGGCGGCGAAGAGCGCCTGGCAGGCCCGCCGGGAGAGGCGGTCCGCACCCGAAGGGCCGCAAGGAGGAACGACTGGAGGACCCGGCTTGCCGGGTTGCGGTGGCGCCGCGGCGGGCCTAGTGGAGGGATCGGAACGAAAGAGTCCGAATTGGGATTCCGTATTTTGCTGTGGTATGCGACCGGCAAGGCGCCGGTCCCGCTCGATCGTGTCGCCGAGATCGTGCGCCTGACGCAGCAACCGCCGCCGTTTGAGGCGACCCACTGGACGTTGCGCGCGATCGCCAGGGCGGCCGGTATTGCCGCCTCGACGGTGCAGGCGATCTGGAAGGCTCACGGTCTCAGCCCGCACCGCTGGCGCAACTTCAAGCTGTCGACCGACCCTGCCTTCGCCGAGAAACTCACCGATATCGTCGGCCTGTATGTCGACCCGCCGGCCCATGCGGTGGTGTTGTCGATCGATGAGAAGTCACAGATCCAGGCGCTCGACCGCCGGTCTGCCGATGAAGAAGGGACGCGCCGGCACCATGACTACAAACGGCACGGCACGACCACGCTGTTTGCGGCGCTCAACGTTCTGGACGGAACGGTGATCGGCCAGAACATGCAGCGCCACCGCCATCAGGAGTTCATCCGCTTCCTCAACCGCATCGAGCGCACGGTGCCGGCGGACAAGGCCATCCACGCGATCGTCGACAACTACGCGGCGCACAACAAGGACAAGGTCCGCGCCTGGCTCGCCCGCCATCCGCGCTGGACTTTCCACTTCACACCGACCTCCTGCTCGTGGCTCAATGCCGTCGAGGGCTTCTTCGCAAAACTCACCCGGCGGCGGCTCAAGCACGGCGTCTTCCATTCCGTCGTCGATCTCCAGGCCGCAATCAACCGCTTCGTCCGCGAATACAATGCGGCCAACCCACAGCCATTCATATGGAAAGCCGACCCCGACGACATCATCGCAGCCCAAAACCGAGGGTTCCAAACGTTGGAATCAATCCACTAGAACGGCGCGCCGCCCACCCGCGCGCAGAGGGGAAACAAACCAAGTTCGCCGCCCGCCAGGGCGGCGTCCTTATGCCGGAGCCCCGGCTCCGGCGCCGCGCCAGGGAGCGTCACCCGGATGGGCGGAGACCCGCCCGGAGCTTGCGGAGGGCGGGCTCCGTGGAGCTTGGCGGGGCGAAGCCCGGCGTTGCGGAATAGCGCCCGGCGACCGGGCGTCAGACCGGGCGGGCGCCCTGATGGGGTAGCTGCATGCAAGAAGGGAGTCGGTGCAGGTTTGGTTGATCGCCGAATGCCCCGACGAGATCGTCGGCTTCGCCGAGACCCGCATCCACGCCGTCTGGACTATCTCGTCCAGGGCGAACCGGTGCGCGATGCGGAACGGCTGATCTGGACGCTCGAGGCCTGTCCGGCATGAAGCTCACCGCCACCATGGCCGGCTCGCTGAAGCGGACATGCAGGCCGAGCTGTGGCGATCGAGCGCGCGGTGCCGGGCGGCGTCAAGGCCGCCGGAGACGGCCTCAAGGGGAGTTTGCGCAAGCAGGCGGGCTCCGCCGGGCTCGGGGCCAGGCTGTCGCGCACCTGGCGCGGCAAGACCTACGTCAATAAAGGCCACGATGCCGCGAGCTTGGTCGACAGGGTGCGGGTGAGCGCCCCAGACTGGGCGTGTCGGCCGCCAAGCCAAGGGCGGCGGGCGCACCAAATCGGGACGCTACCGGCAGGGCATCAGCACCGTCGTGATGTTCGTGCTGGTGCGGCAAGTGAAGCTGCGGCGGCAGCTCAACGTCGCCCGCGCGGCCGATGGCTGATCTCGTAGGCTGCCGGGCCCGATCGGGCGGCAGGTGCGATCACGGTGAGGCAGGGGGCGATGCGAGGGCGGGCAAAGCGGGCTGAGTTGAGTATGACACCTGCTCGCGCACCGAGTTCTTCGCAACGGTCAACTTCAATCCTATGATCGTCTCGTGGATACCCTGTGCCGTGATTGCGGCCGCCGGTCGCCCCCCGGTGTCGCGACCTGTCCGGCCTGCGGATCGTCGCGCATCGCGCGGCACGACGAGCTTCATCGACTTGCCATCGCCCATCTGGACTGCGACGCGTTCTACGCCACCATCGAGAAGCGCGATCGGCCGGAGCTGCGCGATGTTCCGGTGATCGTCGGCGGCCGCCACCGGGGTGTGGTCGCCGCCTGCTGTTACATCGCCCGTGCCTATGGCGTGCGCTCGGCGATGCCAATGTACCAGGCCCTGAAAGCCTGTCCCGACGCCACCGTCGTTACGCCCGACATGAAGAAGTACACGGCTGTAGGACGCGAGGTGCGCGCGATGATGGGGAGCCTGACGCCCCTGGTAGAGCCGCTCTCCATTGACGAGGCATTCATGGACCTCGCCGGCACCGAGTCCGTTCATCGCGCCAGCCCGGCCGAGACCCTGGCGGGGCTGGCGCAGCGGGTGGAGAAGGAGCTTTTCATTACCGTCTCCATCGGCCTCAGCTACAACAAGTTCCTCGCCAAGATAGCCTCGGACCTGGACAAGCCGCGCGGGTTCGCGGTGATCGGCCGGGCCGATGCCCCCGCCTTCCTCGCCGACAAGCCGGTCGGACTGTTGTGGGGTGTGGGCGAAGCCATGCGACGGCGCCTGGCCAACGACGGCATCACGCTGATCGGTGATCTGAGTCTCCTGGACGAGACCGAGCTCGTTGCCCGCTACGGTACGATCGGCCGCCGGTTGTCGAAGTGCAGCCGGGGCGAGGACGATCGTCCGGTCGACCCTGACAGCGAGGCCAAGAGCATGTCCTCGGAGATCACGCTGGATGTCGACATCGCCGAAGCCGAGAGATTGCGCCCGATCCTCTGGCAGCTTGCCGAGACGCTGGCGCGGCGCATGAGGAAGGCCGGCATCGCCGGACGGGGCGTCACTCTGAAACTCAAGACCGCCGACTTCCGCATCATTACCCGCAGCCGCCGTCTGAAGAACGCGACACGTTCGGCGGAAGAGATGTACCAGACCGCCGAGCCCTTGCTCGCCCGCGAGGCCAACGGTCGCGCCTTCCGCCTGATCGGTATCGGCGCCCACGAACTCGTCGATGCCGGGCGGGTCGCCCAGGACGACCTCTTCGGCGGCGCGGGGGTCGGCGAGAACGAGCTCGACAAGGCTGTGGACGCGGTGCGGGACAGGTTCGGAGACGACGCCATCGTCAAGGGCCGCGGCTTCGGCACGAAGCTCGAGCGACAGGGTCCGTCGAAGGCGGAGTGAGACCGGGCAGCTTCGCCCACCGGTCGCTGTCCCGCCCGCGGCCGGCCGAATCTCACGCCCGTCGCGCCGCTTCGCCGCCCGCCGGCATTTTGGTGACCGCTTCGCGCCCCTGCCACGAGAGTTCTCCAGCCGCCAAGGCTAAAGCCGTCACCTGAAGGCTGGCGCGGGAACGCTCCGGGAATATTCGCCATGTCCAGCAAGACCGAGCAGATTCTGACAGCTCTGACCCACCGGATGCGCACGGTGCCGAAGGCCAAGGTCGAGCGTAACACCGCAGTGCCCGAGAAGATCCTCGCCGGCGGCCTTATCGTGCTCCGCGACGGAGATCCGGGCGAGCCGGACCGAGCGCTCGGCGGCGTGGGAAGCGTCTATTACACCAATGTACACCAATGCGGTCGAGATCGAGGTCTATGTCGAGATCGCCGAGGCGGCCGCCCGCGATGCCGCTTTCGATGCGCTCGTGCAGAAGATCGGCACGGCGCTCGACGCCGATCCAACCCTCGGCGGTCTCGCCTTCGGCATTACCCACGCCCGCCCGGAGATCGACACCGAGGCGGTGGCCGGCCCGCCCGCCATCAAAACCGGCACGATCAAAGTCATCGTCGAGTACGAGACCGCGACGCCCCCCGGCTAGAGGGATACATCACGTGCCGGCGCGAAAGCGCCAGGGGCGGGAATCGAAGCGCCTGGTCGCTGCCGCCTGTCAGCGCCGCGACGGTATCGGTATTTTCCTCGAGCGCCGCGTAACCCTTCGGCGTCAGGCCGTAGACTCCACGCGGCCTATCGGGGGTACGTTCAAACCAGCCATAGTGATCGGCACGCATCATGGCTCCGGCCTTGGCGATGCCGGTAGCCCTGGCGACGATCGCGGCTCTTGCCGGACCGTTGAGGCGGAGACGCACGGCGCAGCGGAGAGCGTATTGACGGTAAGCCGTCATGATCTTGCGCCGGTTTGAGCCGCCCGCATTCGGATCGCCAACGCGCCGCTGAAATTCCCGCAGCAACCGCCCGACCGCTGGTTTGCGCTTGCGCAACCGGTAGGCGCCCGGGTCAAGCAGCGCTTCCACGAATGGGGCGGTGCCAAGCCGGACGGTCAGGAGCCCGAGCCCTAGCCGGCAGCAGAGCGCCAGCGCATCCTTCCGCCGGCCGGTACCGCCGGAAAACGGTGGAACTGCAAGATAGACGTTGTCGCAGAGCCCCTGTCGCGCGATCCCCTGAAAGACCAGCGGCAGGGAGAGAGAGGTCTTCAACTCGACGATGACGGGCGGCTCCCTGCCCCGCATCGCGACGACGTCGCAACCGTCGATCTCTCCCTTCACGACATAGCCCTGCTCTTCGAGGAATGCCTTTACCGGTGCCGGCGTACTTCCGCCATGGAGGCTTGGTGTTCGATTCCATCGCGCTCGAGTTCGCCCGTTGGTGTCGAAGATGATGCGCAGGCGCCGTGGCGAGCCGAGCTGGACGATGCGGCTCTCGCCGGTGACCGGGTCGAGCATGGGCTGGCGGCCCCACCAGCCTTTCTTGCGCAGCGTGGGCTCGAGGTTGTCGCGGAACCAGTCGAAGGTCCGGCCCTCGGCGATGGCAGCGTCCATGGCCCCCTGGATATCCTGGAGGATGTCGAGCTTCATGGCCTTGGCGACGTTGAAGCTCCTGACATGGGTGGCGGCGTCGGTATCGCGCCAGTCGAAGCCGACATGGAAGCCCTTGGCGCGGAAATGCTTGACGGCCTCCTCGGGCGGGAGATCGAAGATCACGGGCTCGGGCATCAGTGGAGCTGGCCGGCGCCGGCCGGGACGAGGTCGTCGAGTGGCGCGGCGATCCAACCGCCACCTTGGGCCTCGAGCATGGCGGCGCAGGCATTGCCCTCGTTATCGACGAACACGGTGTCGACCCGTCCGGTCCACGACAGCGATCTGCATCGGACATAGTGTCCCGGCCGGATCGCCCGCTTGGGCTCAATCGCCATCTGGTTCCACCTCGTCATCCACCAGCCCGGCCTCACCGGAGAGCCCGGCCGAGAAGGCCGCGCGGTGGAGCTTGGTCGCCACCGGCGTCTCATCCATGCGGCCGTACAGGCCGCCGAGGCCGTCGCGCGCGTCCTGGTAGCCATCGGCGTTGCGGATAGCATCGAGGACGGGCTCGATCATGGGCTCCATGAGGGGTTGCCAGCCGTCGAGCTCGGCGGCGAGCGCCCGGTCGATGGAATCGTCCCGGCCGGCTCCGGCAAAGGCGAATCGCTGCTCGGCGCTTGGCGCGGGCGCGTCCTCCCACTCGCCGCCGTAGGTGTCCTCGATGTAGCGCCGGGCCGGGCGCATCCCGCTCATGCGGGAGACGATCTCGTCGCGGGCGGCGCGGGCGTTCAGGTCCTCGGGAGGCGCGATCTCGCGCACGACGCGGGGACAAGCTGCGCCGGGATAGTTCCAATCGGTGAGCCAGCGGGCGACAGTGCGGTTGAGGCCTGCGCAGATCGTGCGCGACAGCGTGGCGACTCGCTCGTCGCGTACCAGCTTCTGCACCTCGGCGGTGCCCTTCCAGGGGCCCATCTCGGTGGTCGCGGTCTGCAACAGGACGGCCTCGACGATGAGGGCGTCCATGTACTTGCAGAACTGGGCATGATCGCCGCCGCTACGCCGGGTGGCCTCGAGGAAGGTGATCTCCTGGTCCTCTGGGATGGCGATGCCGGCACCCTGGGCGAGGCGTTGCAGGGTCTCCAGCAAGAGGTCGATCTCCGACCGCGGCGCACTCCGTTCGTGCTTGCCCATGGGTGTCGGGGTGCCGAACTTCTTGAGTGCCACGGCCCAGTAGCGGATGCCGTTGCGCTTCAGCCAGACCGGCCAGAAGCAGAGCCGGGCGGCGCCGGGCCCATGGGCCTGGCCGCCATGCTCGGCGGGCAGCTACCGGCATGACTGAATCCCTAGTCAAGCGCGACCGACGGGTCCCAGATCTCCCACCGCGTGGAGCTTTCGTAGTCGCCCTCAAGGTACTGGCCGCGCTCGTCGAAGCCCGTTTGTCCGGGTTTCCGGTATTGGTTGGATCGCAATACGATCTGCCGGCCCTGTGCGTCGATGGTACGGCACAGTTCCTTGATGAAGCGTGAGCCGATAGGCGTTTCGCCTTCGGCCAACGGCAGATCGACGCAATCCCATTTGGTGACGCGATAGCGCGGCTTGATGCGCATGCGCATGGCGTGGGCGCGAACGCGCAGATCCAACGGTGCGCGGGAATCGGTCACCGCGCGCAGGCCCCTGACGACGCCGTCGCCGTCAAACAGCACCGACAGGACCACCGGGTAGCCCGCGATCCGTGTGCCGGCGTACTTCTCCAGCCACAGCGCCTCGCCGTACATCTGGCGGTAAAGTTCCGTGACGGCCTGCGTCTCGTCGTCGTATTCGACGTAGATCTCATGCAGCGCATGCACCTCTACCGGACATTGGGCGAAGTCCCGCCAGCCCTCGAGCGGCCGCAACGGCGGTCCGCCATCGCTGCCGCAGGCGAACTTCACATATCCCTCAGTCGGCATGTTGTCGATCGTCATGCCGACATAGAGCTCGCGGATGTCGCCGGCTTCCTGCGCCCCGGCACCCGAGACGATAAGCGATGCCAAGAGGATTAAAACAAGCCGTGCGCTCATGACCGCAGTGTAGTCAACCTTTGGTTGCGGCGCACCGGTTTGCGTGACTTCCTAGAGAGCTAGTGGATTGATTCCAACGTTTGGAACCCTCGGTTTTGGGCTGCGATGATGTCGTCGGGGTCGGCTTTCCATATGAATGGCTGTGGGTTGGCCGCATTGTATTCGCGGACGAAGCGGTTGATTGCGGCCTGGAGATCGACGACGGAATGGAAGACGCCGTGCTTGAGCCGCCGCCGGGTGAGTTTTGCGAAGAAGCCCTCGACGGCATTGAGCCACGAGCAGGAGGTCGGTGTGAAGTGGAAAGTCCAGCGCGGATGGCGGGCGAGCCAGGCGCGGACCTTGTCCTTGTTGTGCGCCGCGTAGTTGTCGACGATCGCGTGGATGGCCTTGTCCGCCGGCACCGTGCGCTCGATGCGGTTGAGGAAGCGGATGAACTCCTGATGGCGGTGGCGCTGCATGTTCTGGCCGATCACCGTTCCGTCCAGAACGTTGAGCGCCGCAAACAGCGTGGTCGTGCCGTGCCGTTTGTAGTCATGGGTCATGGTGCCGGCGCGTCCCTTCTTCATCGGCAGACCGGCGGTCGAGCGCCTGGATCTGTGACTTCTCATCGATCGACAACACCACCGCATGGGCCGGCGGGTCGACATACAGGCCGACGATATCGGTGAGTTTCTCGGCGAAGGCAGGGTCGGTCGACAGCTTGAAGTTGCGCCAGCGGTGCGGGCTGAGACCGTGAGCCTTCCAGATCGCCTGCACCGTCGAGGCGGCAATACCGGCCGCCCTGGCGATCGCGCGCAACGTCCAGTGGGTCGCCTCAAACGGCGGCGGTTGCTGCGTCAGGCGCACGATCTCGGCGACACGATCGAGCGGGACCGGCGCCTTGCCGGGCGCATACCACAGCAAAATATGGAATCCCAATTCGGACTCTTTCGTTCCGATCCCTCCACTAGAGGGGGTTTGCCGATGGCGCGACGGTCACCATATACTCCGCCGACACCGCCGCCAGGCGGTCGGACACGCAGGTCGGACACGTAGGGAGGACACGTAGGGAGGACACGTAGGGAGGACACGTAGGGAGGACACGTAGGGAGGACACGTAGGGAGGACACGATGCGGAGGTGGGATCGAAAGGAAATCGGTTCGGGCCGCGTCCTCGGCGTGGCTGTTGCTGCCGGTCTTCTTGTTGCCGCCATGGCGCCGCGACCCGGTCACGCGCAGGACTTCGACGACGCTACCATCGACCTTGGCATCCGTGTCTACAAGACCAATGCCGTATGCCAACTTTGTCACGGGTGGACGGGCACCGGCGGCATACCGGGCGACGAGGGCGCGGCCGGTCCGCCCCTGACCGAGACGCAACTGGGCTATGACGACATCGTCGAAGTCGTGCGTTGCGGCCGACTGGTTTCGGGCATGCCGCGCCATTCAAGGAAGGCGTGGACGGCCGACGAGCCCTGCTATGGCATGGTCGAAGCCGACGTCGGCGACGGCCTGCCGCCCGGGCCGGAGCACAATTGGCTGCGCGAGGAGCAGATCAAGGCCGTGGCTGCCTGGATCGTGACGGCTTACAAGGGCAAGGAAATGACCCTGCAGACTTGCGAGCGCTTCTTTGACGCGGGGGCTCGTCAGTGCAACGACTGGCGTTGACGCAACAACGCGCATCCTTCCCAGACAGTTGACAAAGAAATGGGGCCGGGTTTCCCGGCCCCATGGTCTTTTGGCTGTTGACTGCTCCCTACAATGAGAAGAGCAGCAGCAGGTTGGACGCCGACATATGCTCGGTCTCGGGATACTGGCGTCGCGTCGAGCCGCCCGGCCGTCCTCCCGCCATGACGGCGATAAACTGCTTGCCGCCGGTGGAGTAGGTCATCGGCGGCGCCTGAATGCCGGTGCCGACGTGCTGAACCCAAAGCAGCTCGAGCGTGTTGGCATCATACGCCGACAACTCGCCCGTCTGGTCGCCGGCGAAGATCAGGCCGCCGGCCGTCGACAGGATGCCGCCCGGACGCTGCTTGGTGATCGTCTTGGCGACGGTCTCGCCGGTTGCCGGGTCGATCGCGGTGATCGAACCACGCTGGTCCATCAACGGCTTCGGCGTATCGGCGGTCACGCTTTCACGGCCGCGCCAACCGGCGGGATCGCGGTTCTTCAACGTACCCAGCTTGTTGCCCTTGTCAGCCCAGTGGCCGACACCGCCGACTGTCGTGGTGTAAGCGGAACAGGCTTCCAACGCGCCGGTGTAGTTAAGGCCGGTGTCGCGGTTGTATGCAGCGGGCTGCCAATTCTTGCCGCCGCCAAGATGGGGGCAGAACACCGACAAGCGACCGTCGCGACGCCCCGGTGTGCCCGGTGCGTAAGGCTGCGCCAGACCCCTGAGATTGGGATCGTAGCTATTGGGCAGGCCGGTTTTCTGATCGATGCCATCGGTCCAGTTGACGACCTCGGCATACTGCCTAGCGTACAGGAACTGACCGTTGGTGCGGTCGATGCCGTACGCGAAGCCGTTGCGCGCGACTTTCATGAAGGTCTTACGCATTTCGCCATTGATGTCGATGTCGATCAGCTGCGCCTCGCCGACCTCGTCGTAGTCGTACGGGTCGTTTGGCGTGTACTGGAAGTGGAATTGAATCTCGCCGGTGTCGACATCCAGCGCAACGGTACTCTCCGTATAGAGGTTGTCGCCTGGCCGATACTCGGAGTCGAACTGCGGCGACGGGTTGCCGACGCCCCAGTAGGTCAGATTCAAATCGGCGTCGTAGGTGCCGGTTTGCCAGATCGAGCCACCGCCGGTCATCCAACCGTCGTAGTCGTCTTCCCAGGTTTCGAAGCCAGGCTCGCCTGGACCGGGGATCAGCCAGGTGCGCCAGACATGCTCGCCGGTGTTGGCATTGACCGCATCCATGTGACCGCGGATGCCGTACTCGGCCCCGGTGACACCGTTGATGACCAAGTCGCCGATCACCAGCGGCGCGCCGGTGTGCGATTCCATCAGCTCGTTGTCGGCGGTCACCGTTTCCCAGACCAGTTCGCCAGTGTCCTTGTCGATGGCGACCATGCGGCCGTCCATCGTGCTCTCGATGACGTTGTTGCCGGCCATGGCGACGCCGCGGTTACGCGCCTGACAGCAGCCGGAATCGGCGGCGTATTCGTCGTCCTGCTCCGGATCCCACTTCCACAGGATCGTCGCGCGGTTTCCGGAGCGCACATCGATCTTGTAGATGTTGTTCCAGCCGTCGGTGACGTACATGAAGCCGTCCTCGACCAGCGGCGTGGCTTCGAGGCGGCCGTAGGCTTGGCGCCCGGCACCATGAATGCCGCCCAGCATTAGTACGGCCGCTATGCGCAGATCACCGACGTTCTCTCCGTTGATCTGGGTGAGCGGCGAATGCCGATGACCGTCATAGGTGCGGTGATGGAGGATCCAATTGCCGACCTCACGGTCAGCATTCTTCATACGCTCAAAAGTTACATCCGCCGCAGAGGACGGCCCAGCGAGGCCCACCGTAATGGCGATCCCCATCAGGGCTGCGGCTGCGGCTGTAGCGAGGTGGCTCCCCACCGCGCGGCCGTCAGTAGCGTTTCTCATAGCGTTCCCTCACAGAATTGAAAGTCAGCGAGGATTCCCTCACGGCGACCGGTCCGGCAAATGCCCGGGACCACTGCGCGGAGGAACTCCCACGCCACCCGGTATTTTATGCTAGGTTCGGTACCTTGATCCGTCAATGAAATGTGCGCATGGATCGGTCAGCTCCTGCGTAAGAGCAGCCTCGACGAACTTCCGAAGCTCCTCAACGTGCTGCGGGGTGAAATGTCGATCGTCGGCCCGCGACCGCACGCGGTGTCGGCAAAGGCGGTCGACAAGCACTATGACGAAGTTGTGCAGGAATATGCTGCACGCCACCGCGTCAAGCCCGGCATCACGGGTTGGGCCCAGATCAACGGCTGGTGCGGCGAAACGGATACATTCGAGAAAATCGAGAAGCGCGTGGCGTTCGACCTGCACTACATCGAGAATTGGTCGCTGTATTTTGATTTATAAATTATTCTGATGATGCTGCCTGCATTTGTACGACGTCGTAACGCCTACTAGCCGCGAGGGTAACGTTTGCAAGGGTTTGATGTTGCGAATCTGACGGGTTTCTTTATGGGAATTATATACGACACTAACATCTCGTGGCTGGGCACTGGCAGCATAATGACTAGTCCGTATCGGCGTCGTCATCCTCGAAAACCAGCACGTTACGTAGGTTTCGAGCAAGTTCTTCGGGTGAGACGCCAGGAATGCTCACGTCGGCCTCTAACTCGGCCTTCGATGGTTGGTAGCTGTGCGGCTTAACCATGACGGTTGGGCGCGCTTTCTCCAGCTTGTCGGGCGTAGGCTCCGGCATGGTGTTTTTGACCTGGCGACCGCTCGGCCTCTTTAGCGCCGGTTTTCCTGCCATGGCTAGGCTGCTCCTGGTTGCTTTGCAGCACGCACACCGTATAACGGCTTGACGGCGATGATCAATGCCGCCGTAACCTATTGTCCAGCATAATGTCTACGATTGAATTGGCCTCCGCATTATGCTGTATGGGGCGCCCTCAAAAACTTTCCCTAGGCTCCGGACCCATAAATCGCTTGAGCCGACGCGGCGCGATGTGATTCACGCTCCCAGACTGCGGGAGTGTTGCGATGGACGATACGTTCTGGCTGAGCGAGGAACAGTTTGCGCGGCTCGTGCCGCATCTGCCGACGGATACGCGCGGCAAGCCGAGAGTCGACGACCGCCGCGTTATAAGCGGTATCATCCATGTGTTGAAGTCCGGCGGACGTTGGGTCGATGCGCCGTCCGTCTATGGCCCGCGCAAGACGCTCTACAATCGCTTCGTGCGGTGGGCGGCCAAAGGCGTGTGGACAGGGATATTCCACGCTCTGGCTTCGGCGGGTGGGCCGCCGGCGCAAGTGTTGATCGATTCCTCGGCGGTGAAGGCTCATCGCTGCGCCTCGGGCGGCAAAGGGGGGAGCACACGCAGGCCATTGGCCGCTCCCGCGGCGGGCGCACCACGAAGATCCATGCGCTGACCGATGGCCTCTGCCGCCCGTTCGCCTTCCTGCTGACCGGCGGCCAAGTGGCGGACTGCACAGCGGCCGCTGCTGGAGCGGATGCCGGCCACCTCGATCCTGACTGGCGACAAGGGCTATGACAGCGACGCCGTTCGCCGCAAGATCGAGAGCAGAGGCGTCGCTCCGAACATCCCGCCGAAGGCCAACCGCCGCTGGAAGCCGTGCTTCAGCCCGGCGCTCTATCGCGACCGCAACGCCATCGAGCGCATGTTCGGCCGGCTGAAAGACTTCCGCAGAATCGCAACCCGCTATGACCGCCTCGCCCAAAACTTCCTCGCCGCCGTCTGTCTCGCCGCTACCGTCAGCTAATGGTTATGAGTCCGGACCCTAGGAGAGCGACGACCAAAATATCCGACCGAGCCAGCGGCCTTCCTGGTGGATTGATCGGAACGAAAGAGTCCGAATTGGGATTCCGTATTTTGCTGTGGTATGCGCCCGGCAAGGCGCCGGTCCCGCTCGATCGTGTCGCCGAGATCGTGCGCCTGACGCAGCAACCGCCGCCGTTTGAGGCGACCCACTGGACGTTGCGCGCGATCGCCAGGGCGGCCGGTATTGCCGCCTCGACGGTGCAGGCGATCTGGAAGGCTCACGGTCTCAGCCCGCACCGCTGGCGCAACTTCAAGCTGTCGACCGACCCTGCCTTCGCCGAGAAACTCACCGATATCGTCGGCCTGTATGTCGACCCGCCGGCCCATGCGGTGGTGTTGTCGATCGATGAGAAGTCACAGATCCAGGCGCTCGACCGCCGGTCTGCCGATGAAGAAGGGACGCGCCGGCACCATGACCCATGACTACAAACGGCACGGCACGACCACGCTGTTTGCGGCGCTCAACGTTCTGGACGGAACGGTGATCGGCCAGAACATGCAGCGCCACCGCCATCAGGAGTTCATCCGCTTCCTCAACCGCATCGAGCGCACGGTGCCGGCGGACAAGGCCATCCACGCGATCGTCGACAACTACGCGGCGCACAACAAGGACAAGGTCCGCGCCTGGCTCGCCCGCCATCCGCGCTGGACTTTCCACTTCACACCGACCTCCTGCTCGTGGCTCAATGCCGTCGAGGGCTTCTTCGCAAAACTCACCCGGCGGCGGCTCAAGCACGGCGTCTTCCATTCCGTCGTCGATCTCCAGGCCGCAATCAACCGCTTCGTCCGCGAATACAATGCGGCCAACCCACAGCCATTCATATGGAAAGCCGACCCCGACGACATCATCGCAGCCCGAAACCGAGGGTTCCAAACGTTGGAATCAATCCACTAGGTGCTTGTGGCTCATGCGATGGTAGGTTCCGTGGTAGCCGCGTTTCAGGAGCGCCCAAAAACTTTCGATCCCATTGGTGTGGGCCATCCCGTTCACGTACTCGCCGACACTGTGCTTCACAGTCTCGTGCTCGAACGGCATCCCATGATACCCGCCGTGATCGTCGGTATAGATGGTCGCGCCCTTGGCGGCGCGCTTGCCGACAAAGCCCTGTAGCGTCTTCGCGTCCGTGTTGCCCACAACGGCGGCGCCTACGCGGTTCATCTCGCGATCCTTGGCGCCAACAACAATTGCCTTTCCGACGGTGCCACGACCAGCCTTCAGCTTCTTGTCGGCGTGCATGTTCTTCTCCTTGCCGCCGATGAATGTCTCGTCCACCTCTACCAGCCCGGTGATGAAGTCGCGCTTTGATCAATCGGTTTCGGGGGCGACGATGATGATGATAACGAGCATGGCTGGTTTGCCTTCGATGTTCGCCACGATGGCGATCGCCAGGGCAGCATCGAACTGAATAACGAACAAAAGGGTGCTCTTTGCACTCGCAGCCTCCCTCGGCGTGCCTGATCCGAACAGCGCGCGCATCAGAATGCCGAGATTGAACCCGGCGACATGGATCAGGTAGCGTTTGTGGACGTTCTCGCGCGCCCGCAGCAACGCGCGGCGCATGCCGCCACGGTCGAGGACATGGGCGAAGCTGCGCTCGACCATCTCACCGCGCCTGCGCATGGCGTTCCGCGCGACGCCGGACTTCAATCGCGCCCGGTTGGCGTAGACAGCCTGACGTGCCGCCTGGTCGCCATGCCAGCGCAGATAGCCGTTGGCGGGCTCCGGCTCGGAGATCCGCGTTTTCCAGACGCCGCCGTCGAGGTCTTTCAGCCCCTCGCGTGAATGATAGCCCTTGTCGCCAACGAGACCGCAGGGCTCTGCCCGTGTTGGAGCCAGGCCGACCTCGGCGAGGTTGCGCGCGGCCGCCTCCAGCGTCCCAGGCAAAGTCGTCGTGTCGCCTTCATCGGCTGGATAGATCGGTGCCGCAACGATGACGCCGGTGTCGAGATCGACCGCGTGCTCGGGCTTGTAGGCCAGATGCGTGGTGCCGTCCTTCATCCGCGCGATCTTCGCATCAGGATCGGTCGGGCTCGTCCAATCCTTGTTCGAAAGCTTCTTGCCCTTCCGCCGGCGATCGAGCCGGACGAGGTCGTCGATCGTCGGCGTTTCGACGCCACTCTCCTTCGCCATTTGCGTCAGCATCTCGCGATAGGTCTCGCCGCTATCGCGCCGCACGATGGCTCGCAGGGCGGCGTTGGCTTCCATCGTCGAGCCGTCGACGCCGATCCGCTCGCCCTTCACCAGACCGCGCGCGGCGACGAGAGCCAGAACCCAGTCGAAAACCTTTTCATGGACCTCGTGCGGCAGCCGGCCGCGCGTCTTCGACAACCAGGAATGATCGGGAACCTTGTCCCGGTTCGCCAACCGCAGAAACGCGCGAAGCGACAGCGAATCCGAACAGCGCCAAGCGATGCCGCGCTCGCTGCCGATGCCCTCGAAATAGCCGATCATGTGCATCCGGAAATAACGCCCCGGCGGCAGCGAAGGAGCCCCCATCCGAGGTGCGTAGTATGGCTTGCACGTCGCCTCCACGAAGCCGTCAAAGCCAGACTCGGTCAGCAACTCATGCAGCCGGTCGAAAAACGCGTGTCCAGGCGAACGCGGCATCTCCGCCCATGTCACCACGAGGTCACCCTGAACCTCGCTCTGTCGTCTCAATGCCATCGCACGACGCCCGTCTAAATCTCTATGTTCAGACAGAATCAGACACGCCGGACTTCGTCAACGGGCTGATAGCGGGCATCGGTTGGCCGTGACCGGCGAACCGGCTACTGTTGCCGCGGCGGAAGGTGACGTGAGAAAGACATGTCGCACCACCACGACTGCGTAATCATCGGCGCCGGCGTGATCGGCTCTTGCCTGGCGTTCGAGCTGGTGAAAAAGGGCTATCGCACGCTCAACCTCGATAAGAGCCCTGGCGCCGGCCACGGCTCGACGGGCAATTCCTGCGCCATCATCCGCGTCCACTACTCCACATTCGACGGCGCCGCGCTGGCGCAAGAAGGCATGCATTACTGGCAAGACTGGCCGAATTATTTGGGCGTGGAAGATGAAAGCGGTCTCGCCAAGTATAGCAAGGTCGGCTGCGTGGTCATGAAGACGCCACGTAACGGCAATCTGCGCCGCGTGTGCGAGAACATGACCGCGCTCGACATTCCTTGGGAGGATTGGAGTGCGCAGCAGCTGATCGAACGCCTGCCGATCTTCAATGCGCGCAAGTTCTGGCCGGTGCGCCGGCTCGATGACCCGGAGTTCGGCGCGACACAGGCCGACGACATCGACGGCGTCGTATTCACGCCCAACTCCGGATACATCTCCGACCCGCAGCTATCGGCGCACAACGTCCAGCGCGCGGCCGAAGCGCATGGTGCCGTGTTCCGGTTCCGCAGCGAAGTCACCGAGGTCCGCCGCGCCAATGGCCGCGTCAATGGTGTCACGCTCGCCGACGGCGACCGCATCGATGCACCCGTCGTCGTCAACGTCGGCGGGCCGCATTCCTGCCTGGTCAACCGCCTGGCCGGCGTCGAAGACGGGATGCGGATCAAGACCCGGGCGCTGAAAGTGGAAGTCGCGCATGTGCCCTCGCCCGACGGTTTCGACTTCGAGCACAGCGGCTGCGTCGTCTCGGACGGCGACATCGGCTGCTACTACCGGCCGGAAGTCGGCAATAGCATCCTGGTCGGCTCGGAGGACCCCGAATGCGACGACCGGGAATGGGTCGATCCCGACGATTTCAGCGCTGCCTTCACCGAGCAATGGCGGGTCCAGGTCCATCGGCTGGCGCAACGCATTCCCAGCCTCGGAATCCCCAACACCGCCCGCGGCGTGGTCGATCTGTATGATGTCACCGACGATTGGATCCCGATCTATGACAAGTCCGATCTCGGCGGCTACTACATGGCGATCGGCACCAGCGGCAATCAATACAAGAACGCTCCCGTCGTGGGCGCGATGATGGCCGAACTGATCGACTGCTGCGAGCACGGCCATGACCATGACCGCGAGCCGGCTCAATTCGATCTGCGCCATACAGGGCGCCGGATCAATATCGGCTTCTACTCGCGCTTGCGCGAGGTCAACAAGGAAAGCAGCTTTTCAGTGATCGGCTAGTGGATTGATCGGAATGAAAGAGTCCGAATTGGGATTCCGTATTTTGCTGTGTTATGCGAATCTGGCGCATGCGCAGTGGAATCTCCTTCACCCTATCCGCCGGCGACCGTCAGCGATTGCGCGCGGTCGTCGCGGATCCCAAGAGCCCGCAGAAACACGTCTGGCGGGCACATATTGTCCTTCTCAGCGGCGAGGGTCTGGGCACCTCGGCGATCATGACCGAGACCGGCAAGTCCAAGACCTGCGTGTGGCGCTGGCAAGAGCGGTTCATGCACGAGGGTGTCGGCGGCCTGCTTCGCGACAAGTCCCGTCCGCCCGGCAAGGCGCCGGTCCCGCTCGATCGTGTCGCCGAGATCGTGCGCCTGACGCAGCAACCGCCGCCGTTTGAGGCGACCCACTGGACGTTGCGCGCGATCGCCAGGGCGGCCGGTATTGCCGCCTCGACGGTGCAGGCGATCTGGAAGGCTCACGGTCTCAGCCCGCACCGCTGGCGCAACTTCAAGCTGTCGACCGACCCTGCCTTCGCCGAGAAACTCACCGATATCGTCGGCCTGTATGTCGACCCGCCGGCCCATGCGGTGGTGTTGTCGATCGATGAGAAGTCACAGATCCAGGCGCTCGACCGCCGGTCTGCCGATGAAGAAGGGACGCGCCGGCACCATGACTACAAACGGCACGGCACGACCACGCTGTTTGCGGCGCTCAACGTTCTGGACGGAACGGTGATCGGCCAGAACATGCAGCGCCACCGCCATCAGGAGTTCATCCGCTTCCTCAACCGCATCGAGCGCACGGTGCCGGCGGACAAGGCCATCCACGCGATCGTCGACAACTACGCGGCGCACAACAAGGACAAGGTCCGCGCCTGGCTCGCCCGCCATCCACGCTGGACTTTCCACTTCACACCGACCTCCTGCTCGTGGCTCAATGCCGTCGAGGGCTTCTTCGCAAAACTCACCCGGCGGCGGCTCAAGCACGGCGTCTTCCATTCCGTCGTCGATCTCCAGGCCGCAATCAACCGCTTCGTCCGCGAATACAATGCGGCCAACCCACAGCCATTCATATGGAAAGCCGACCCCGACGACATCATCGCAGCCCGAAACCGAGGGTTCCAAACGTTGGAATCAATCCACTAGTTGCCCCGCCGCTCGGCCGCCTATTTACCAATCCTACGCGATCCTGACGCAGAGTGGTGGCATCTGCGCGCGCTTCGACTTGCGGACGCAAGTGCGCCGGGCTGTTCACACCTGCATGGGTGCAACCATGAGCGTGCACGATATCGAGACCAAATCCGCCGAATCCGGGCAGATCATCGACGCCGGCAAGCTGGACACCTACGACGCGACGGCCGATTCCGGCCTCGAACACTCGCTGCGCCTCTATTTCAGAGGAGCGCCCAATCTTCTGGCCGAGATCGAAAATGGCATGGCCGCCGGCGATATCACGGCGGTCGCCGGTGCCGCCCAAATGCTCGCGGCGAACAGTGATGCCGTGGGCGCCGTGGCGCTGGCGCAGCAGTGCCGCGTATTGGAGTCGCAGGCTAACGAGGGCGACGTCGACACCGAGTTGGTGGGTCAGATTGCATTCGCCTACGACGACGCGGCCTCGGCACTGGAGGAGGAGTTGGAGCGCCGGGTTGGACAGGCCCAGCCTCAGTCCGAGACCTAGATCGAAATCCGCTTGTAGGCGAGCGCCGCCGCCGCAAGATCCTCGACCGCCGCACCCACGGATTTGAACATCGTAATCGCCTCCGCCCGACTGCGCCCGCCGTGGACGCCGCGCGTCAAGTTGAACAAGTCTGCGATCTCGTCGCCGTCTAGGCAGCCGTCGCGCAACGCTTGCACGATGTCGCCCGCTTCAGCCATGGCGCCGGCGCGCGTATCGACGAAAACCTGCGCCCGGCGCACTGCCTCGTCGTCGGCCTCGCGCATGTCGGGCGAATAGCCGCCCACCAGATCGAGGTGGACCCCCGGGCGCAGCCAAGCGCCGTGGACCAGTGGCACCTGGACGCCTCCATTTACCTCGTGAATTTTGCCTCGTTGTGATTCTCTACGGCGGTTCGGTTTGAGGAGGTATTGATGAGGCAGGCTGGTCTGTTCGGCTTACCGGATCATCTTCGAAAGCTTTCGGCGACGGGTGATCCGTTGGAGGTGCTGGCAAAGGTCGTCGACTTCAAGATTTTCCGCGCGCCGCTTGAGGCGGCGCTGGGCTATTCGGACGGATCGAAAGGTGGCCGCCCGGCCTACGATGCGGTGGCGATGCTCAAGGTTCTGATCCTGGCCGCGCGGCACACGGTGAGTGACGAGCGGATGGAGTTTCTGATCCGCGATCGCTTGAGCTGGCTTCGCTTCCTAGGCTTCGATCTCGGAGCGCCGACGCCGGACCGCAACACCATATGGACCTTTCGCGAGCGTCTGGTCCGGGCCGGGGCGATGGATAAGCTGTTTGCCGCCTTCGATGGCGAATTGCGCCGGTGCGGCTATCTGGCGATGGGCGGGCAGATCGTCGATGCGACGTTGGTATCGGCGCCCAAGCAGCGCCACAGCGATGACGAGAAGCGGGCGATCAAGGCGGGCAAGAGCGCGTCCGAGGTCTGGCCCGATCAGCCAGCCAAGGCGGCGCAGAAGGACACGGATGCGCGGTGGACGGTGAAGACCGGGCGGCGCAAGAACCCCGCCGGGTCGCAACGGCGCATGCCCGACATCGCGATCCCGGTGTTCGGCTACAAGAATCATGTCGTCATCGATCGGGCCTACGGCTTCATCCGCAGCTCGGCTGTGACCGATGCCGCCCGCCATGACGGCAAGATGGAGACCTCTAACAACCGGCCGATTTGGCGCGGATAAGGGTGTCCTGTTGGCCGATCCGTGCGGCGGGTGGATTTGACGGCGTTATTCGTCCGCGGTTTCGTTCTCAGCGGGGTGTTTTTTGGTCATACGGGCGGACTCATGCCATGGCGGCCCTGCGCTCATGGAAGATCAGACGCTGGAAATTATAGGCGAGGTTGGCGAGGCCTATCTTGGTCTCGGCCCGCTTGAGCCCGATGGTCCGGACGAACAGGCTCATGCGATCCTTCTGCTGGGCGAAGACATGCTCGACGCGTGCACGGACCGCTGACTTGCGGGCATTGGCCCGGGCGGCCGCCTTGGGCATGGCCCGGCCCGGCGGCTTCTTGCGGTGGATGTGGGAGATCCGACCCTTGCCCGCCAGCCACGCCTCGTTCGCCTTCGAGCGATAGGCGCTGTCAGCCCACACGCCGGCGGCCAGATTGTCGCCGGTGACGAGATGACGCAACATCTTGCCGTCATGGCGGGCGGCATCGGTCACCGCCGAGCCGCGGATGAAGCCGTAGGCCCGATCGATGACGACATGATTCTTGTAGCCGAACACCGGGATCGCGATGTCGGGCACGCGCCGTTGCGCCCCGGCGGGGTTCTTGCGCCTTCCGGTCTTCACCGTCCACCGCGCGTCTGTGTCCTTCTGCGCCGCCTTGGCCGGCTGATCGGGCCAGATCTCGGCCGCGCTCTTGCCCGCCTTGATCGCCCGCTTCTCGTCATCGCGGTGGCGCTGCTTGGGCGCCGATACCAGGGTCGCATCGACGATCTGCCCGCCCATCGCCAGATAGCCGCACCGGCGCAGCTCGCCATCGAAGGCGGCAAACAGCTCATCCATCGCCCCGGCCCGGACCAGACGCTCGCGAAAGGTCCAGATGGTGTTCCGGTCCGGCGTCGGCGCTCCGAGATCGAAGCCCAGGAAGCGAAGCCAACTCAAGCGGTCGCGGATCAGAAACTCCATCCGCTCGTCGCTCACCGTGTGCCGCGCGGCCAGGACCAGAACCTTGAACATCGCCACCGCATCGTAGGCCGGGCGGCCGCCTTTTTCGAGATTTTCCGCGCACCGCTTGAGGCGGCGCTGGGCTATTCGGACGGATCGAAATCGACAACCTTCGCCAGCACCTCCAACGGATCGCCAGTCGCCGAAAGCTTGCGCAAAATGATCCGGTAAGCCGAACAGGCCAGTCTGCCTCATCAATACCCCCCTCGAATCGAACCGCCGCAGAGAATCACAACAAGGCAAAATTGGCGAGGTAAATAGAGGCGTCCAGATCGGTCATTGCCGCATCACCATGAAAACGGCGGCCCCACGCGGGGCCGCCGTGTCCCTCGGCTGGCGCGAGGCCCGATGTCGGGTTGCGCCGCCTTTTGAAAACTCGCGTTCGAGGCGTCAGGTCGTCTGAATATGGACGGCTGATGTCTTTCCCCGCTCGGTAGCAAGCTCGAAGCTCACTTTCTGTCCTTCCTGCAGGGTATCGAGTCCAGCCCGCTCGACGGCGCTGATGTGGACGAACACGTCACGCGAACCGTCATCCGGTACGAGAAATCCGTAACCCTTGGTCGGGTTGAACCATTTTACAGTGCCTTTGCTCACTTCGGTCTCCTAGAGAGTCGCTACGTTGCACGCGCAAGCGCGGCGCGCACAGTCAATCCTTGCCGTCGGGGATCAAACGCCTGTGGCGTATCGGCGAGTCGGCCGATGCAGAGATTGGCCCCTACTAACTGCGCCTTTACCGCCGGAATTTCAAGCTCACTCAGTAGCAGGTTGTGCGAGTTCCGGTCTGAACGCGCCCATCGGGCAGGTAGCGCCACACCTGATCCTGATAGCAGCGCTGGCGCCGATGGTAGTAGTTGGGCGGTGGTGGCGGCGGGGCGTAGTAGGACGGCCGGCGGTAGTGCGAATGGCTGGGGCGGCTCAGCAACGCGCCCAACACGATGGCTCCACCGATGATTCCGGCGACGGCTAACGCATCACTGCTGTGGTGTCGATAGTGGCCGCCGTAGTGGTGATGACCGCGATAGCCCGTAGTGGCCCTTATAGCCTGCGAACGCGGCGGCGCTGGGTAGCGTCAACGCGATGCTCAACAGGCCGACCAGTATCTTCCGTCTCATGGCCCACTCCTCATACGACGACAGCTCGGCCGGTCGCCGGTTTGTAGTGTGCCTCCTCGTCGTTCATTGTACGCCCTTTGACGGCCCGGGTGAAGTCGCGGGCTGCGGGGTTATGATGTATTCGGCGGCGGCTAGCCGCACTCAATTGACGGGTGGCTCGAACCCGGCGGGCAACTCCGCCTCCAGCCAGATCGCGTCGGTCAGCGTCGCCTCGGCGAGGTTGGCGAAAATCAGTCGGGCGTAGGACAAGTCCGCGCCGGTCAGATTGGCCTCACGCAAGTTGGCCCTGAGGAAATCGACGGCCTGCAGGTTCGCCCCCGAAAGGTCGGCTCGCACCAGGTCGGCCTTGACCAGATCGACCTCGATCAACGTTGCACCGGAAAGGTTCGCGCGCGTCAGAACCGCCTCGTGCATCCAAGAGTAGGTGAGGTCGGCACCCGACAGGTTGGTGTTAAGCACACGTGCGCCACGCAGATCCATTGCCACCATCTTCGCACCGGTCAGGTTCGCGCCGTTGAGCTGAACCGTGCCGGCCAGCGCCTGGGTTAGATCGGCCCCGGTCAGGTCGGCGCCACTGAACCGTGATGCGAACATCCAGGCGTGTTTCAGGTTGGCCCCGCTCATATTGGCGCGTCGTGCGTCGGCGCGATTGATATTGGCTTTCTCAAGGTTGGCCCAGGAGAGGTCGGCGCCGTCCAGAATGGCACCGTGCAGCTTCGCACCGGCCAGATTGGCGCCGGCAAGATTGGCACCGCGCAGGTCGGCACGCTTCAAGTCGGCGCCCTGCAGGTCGCAGCCCGGGCAATTGCGTGCCCGCTCGACCAGCAGCTCGAATTCCGAAGTAGCCATGTCTTCGGGCACGATCCGGGTGTAGTCGGGCGTGAAATCGACGAGGAACTGCTGGAGCCGCGTCGAACTCTCGAACTGCCCCTCGGTCGGGTTGCCGTACCGCGGATCGAACGCAAACTGGCCGGACTTGCGGTAGGCGCGGCGCTCGATCATGACAGACGATGGCGGATCGTCAGCCTGTTTGACGCAGCGATTCTTGATGTACGCGCCCTGGTACTCCTGCTCGCCTTCCTGCCGCGGGAGGTCCGTGCACGTCCAACCCTCGCCGTAGCGAGCCGTCAAGTAGCCGCCGAGATCGACCGCCTTCTCCCGCACGACGACGGACACGCGCGGGTCGGTGACGATCCGGATGCCGCGCAGGAAGCCATCGTCGTCGAAGAGCCCACTGGGAATGATCGGGATCTGGTACGCAGAGGTATGTTCGTAGAGCGAGATCTGGTTCGGCAGGCTGTGCGCCTTGGCCCAGTACTCAAGCTCGTCGTCATACTGGAAGTAGACCTCGTGGAAGCCCGTGTCGGGTTCCGCCGCGCACGCCCCGTACTGCGTCCAGTCGTCGATGGGCCGCGACGGCGGGCCGCCGTTCGTGCCGCAAGCGTAGTCGACGGATTCGCGTCGGTTGAGTTCGGTGGCATGGGCGCCCAGTTCGAGGTCCCACACCGAAGGCGCATACAGGCCAGCCTCCTCCGCGGCGCGCCGTTCCGCGTCGCGCCCGTCTTCCTGCGGCCAAGCGACAGTGGCCAGCGCAACGCCGGCTGCGGCACCGAGCATCACGGCCCTGTCCAACACTCTCACCGGTCTTCCCTAACCACCAAGTGTTCCCTACAACGCTGCATTATTACAATCCTTCGGGCGCATGCAATGTTCTGGATCACCGTCGCAAATGTTCCGCCCTAGTTGCCGAGGGCGCGGCATTGCACCGCCACCGCCCAGGTGCCACAATTCGCGGTTTCCGGACACTATAGACTACTGGGAGTGCGGATCTTGCGAACGCCAGTCGAAATCTTCGTCGCAACGGTCTTCGCCGGGGTGATGCTCGCCGGGCCTGCGGCGGCCCAAGAGGGCTACAGCCCCAACGGCGACCCTGAGCTCGGCAAGCGCACCTGGATGCAGGCCTCTCCGTGCGCCGAGTGTCACGGCATCTTCGCGGACGGCGTCATGGAGATCGCGCAGCAGCCCCAGGGCGCCAACCTTCGGATCGAGAATCTGTCGCCCGAGGAGATGTTTGCGGTGATCAAGTGCGGCCGGCCTGCTTCCGAGATGCCTTATTTCTTCCGCAACGCCTGGGAACCCCCTCGGTCCTGCTTCGGCATGACCAGAGCAGACGTTGGTGGGGATCTGCCCGACCGTGGCGGTCGGCTAATGCCCGACCGGGTGATCAATGGTCTCGTGGCATTTATCTTCCGTGACTTCGTCGGGTCAGGACCCGTGACGTTCGAGCACTGCCGGGAATTCCTCGGAGAACGGTCGATCCGGTGCGAGGGCTACCCGCGCGCCGCCGACCTCAATTGAGGCGCTGAGAAAGTTGGGGGAGGCGCCTTCAGGCGACCTTCCACGCCGCACACAGAAAGGGGCGGGCCGGAAAACCGGCCCGCCCCAGGCAACTGCGCCTATCTGGGCAGACTACAGGCTGAAGACCAAGAGCAACGCCGAGTGCGTGCGCTCGCCGAGCTCCTCTCGGTCCACGGTCTGTGCACCGATCTGGATCGCGACATACTGCTTACCGCCGATGGCATAGGTCATGAACCCGGCCTTCGGGGAGATCCCCGACTCGAAGCGCCACAGCTCCTCGAGGGATTCGTCGTCCAACGCGACCAGTGAACCGTCCTCGTATCCAGTGAACAGGACACCGCCCGCCGTCGCAAGGATGCCCGACTTGTTCGGATACGTGTACCGGACTCGCTTGAGCACCTCACCGGTCGTTACGTCCGCCATGGCCACTTGGCCGCTGACCTGCTCGGGACCACGGGTCCCCGGCTTGCGCCGGCCCTGCTCGTCGATGCCGCCGTTGGGAAGCGTGACGGCAGGCAGGATCATGAAGGTCTGACATCCATCCTCGCCGCCCTGATAAACACGATGTGTTTCAGGGTTGTAGGCCGGAGGCTGCCAGCGCGCGCCACCCGGAAGCGGCGGGCAGGCCGTCTTCGGCTCCGTGTCGGCGCGCGCCCAGCGTGTTTCGGGAATATAGCGCTGCAGGGTGAGATTGGGATCGTACTCCACGGGCCAGCCGGTCTTGGGGTCGATGCCGGCCGTCCACGTGACCCGATCCACCCACTGCGAGGTGCTGAGAAAGGCACCGTTGGTGCCGTCGAGCTGGTAGTAATACCCGTTCCGCCCCCAGTGCGTGACCATCTTGCGCATCTCGCCGTTGTACGGGGCGTCGATGATCAGGTGGACGCCGTTCTCGTCGTAGTCCCAGGACTCGTTCGGCACGTACTGGAAGTGCCACTCGATGTTGCCGTTGTCGATGTTGAACGCGATTGCGGTGTTCGAGTACAGGTTGTCGCCCGGGCGGAACTCGGGGTCGAACATCGGAACCGGCTGGGCGCCGCCCCAGACTGTGATCCGCTGCTCAGGATCGTACGACCCGGTGGTCCACAGCGACGCGCCGCCGGTCTTCCAGGCGGCGTGATCGTCGGCCCAGGTGTCGCCGCCTGGCTCGCCCGGCGCCGGAACGGTGTAGGTGCGCCAAACCTCTTCGCCGGTTTCTGCATCCACTGCGGCCAACCAACCGCGGGTGCCACGGTCGCCGCCGCTCTGCCCGACGAGAATCAGGCCCTCGGCCGCGATCGGTTGTGCCGAGAAGTACTCTTTGTCGGCGTTGACGCCGGAATGGCCGGGCCCCTCGACGCGGGCGATCTGGGAATCCCACAGGAACTCGCCCGAGTCGCGATCAATGGCGACCACGCGGCCGTCGCGCAGGTTGTGGTAGATCGCGTTCATCCACATGGCGATGCCGCGGGTCTGGCCGCCTTCGTCCGGGGAGACGGCAGCGTCGGCCTTCCAGACAATCGTGCCCTTCGTTCCAGATCGAAGATCGATCTTGTAGAAGATGCCCGTGCCGGAATCCGCGTACATGAACCCGTCATCGACCAGCGGACGCGCCTCGAAGTTCGGCGTGCCCCGGGTGTCGTAGACGTCGCTCAGCGGCAGGATGAATGCCATCTTCAAGTCGGCGACGTTGCTGCGGTCGATCTGGCTGAGCCGTGAGAACGAGTGGGACCCGTAGTTGCCGAACCCCATCAGCCAGTTCTGGGGCTCGTTGTCCGGGTTCTCAAGGCGCCCTTGCGTCACATCGAACGCAAATACCGGTGTCGCCAAAACCGCCGCGACCGCCCCACCTAGGATGGCGGAAGTCGCGGCACGAAGCCGTGTATGTCCTCTATGGTTCATGAGAATCGGGGCCTCCCGTCCCCAGGGTCGTCTGTGAAGGGTACCGGGGCAACCATTTCGGCCCATCCCAGCACGCCGATTAAGAACCCTTCAACTTGCGGAGTCAACCGCTCGTCGGTGCGCAAGTACCTCCTTTGCGGTACTTGCGGCTTCGGCGACGCTGATGGTATATGGGATTGAAGGGCCCATAGCGCCTACGATAAGGCAGTGTGTAGGTCTGCCAACTCCCGAGGTCAATAGGACAAGGAGGATCCAATGCTGCGATCGATCACGAACGGCGCGGTTGCCGCCCTAACGGCGCTGGCGCTGAGTGGACTGTGGGCCACCACGGCCGGCGCCCAACCTGCGGGCCTCAGCGTGGCAGACAACCCCGAGATCGGAAGGCATATGGTCGATGCCAACGGCATGACCATTTATATCTGGGAGGACGACGTCGTCGACGCGAACGGGATGGCCGTTTCCATGTGCACCGGCGGGTGCGCCGAAAGATGGCCGCCGTTCCAGCCAGCGGCGGGAGAGGCAGCTTCGGACACACTCTCCATTATCGAGCGCGAAGACGGTATGAAGCAGTGGGCGTACCAAAACGTACCCCTCTATCACTTCGCGGACGACGAGGCGCCCGGCGACATCGAGGGCTTCGGAGTGGCGAACGACTGGTGGTCGTTCCGTCCTTGCTTTGGCGCCCAGCCCTGCGCAGAGTTTGATTGATTGCCGCACTGACGACCGCGTGCCACGCACAATCACGCGGTCGTCAGCACGAATAGGGTCCCGGCTAGGCGACGGGAGCCGGTAGGGGCGTCGGCGCAGCCCCAATCGATTGTGGTGGCGCGGAGTTGCGGCCGGGCACGTTAGTGCCGCGGGCCCCGGCGCTGCGACGAGCGCGCGAGTCATACTCCGGCAAATTGTGACACGGCTGGCCGTGGCTAGCCGGAAACGCAGACCGCGACAGCGGAAGAAGTCTCCTGCAGCCGCTAGCCCAATCGCATAGGCACCGTGCTTTCAGACGACAGCCCGGCAAGGGCGCCCGGCGTTGAGACGCGGCAGCGAAAGGGCTAGTGGTAAGGGCGCACTACACCCCATCGATTCGACCGTCAGCGAGGCCGCACGCGCGTGACCGACACGACCTCCGCGCCGCCCCCATTCGATATCACGCCGGTGACGATCGAGGAGGAGATGAAACGCTCCTACCTCAACTACGCGATGAGCGTGATCGTTTCGCGTGCGCTGCCGGACGTCCGCGACGGGCTGAAGCCGGTGCACCGGCGCATCCTCTACACGATGCAGGACGGCGGCTATACGGCCGACCGTTCGTACCGCAAGTCGGCGCGCATCAATGGCGAGGTGATGGGCAAGTATCACCCGCACGGCGAGCCGGCGATCTACGATGCCATGGTGCGTATGGCGCAAGACTTCTCGATGCGCCTGGTGCTCGTCGACGGGCAGGGCAATTTCGGCTCCATGGACGGCGATCCGGCGGCGGCCTCGCGCTACACCGAGGCCCGCCTGGCGCGCTCGGCGCATCGTCGATGTTGCCATGGTCGGCGCGCGGCACGAAGCGCTGGCTGCAGTAGGCGCAGGCGTAGTTGCAGCCGAGACCGAGCGAGATCTTCACGACCTTCAAGTGCGCGCTCTTGCCAAGCGGGGTCCCGCGGGAGACGGTCGGAGCATCGGGGCCGAACTCTCGGTGCTCGTAGGCATAGCCCACGCCCGAGAGATCCACCGGCGTTCCATCCTCGTGGGTGAGCGTGGAGCGATGGGGATCGTAGAGGAGGCGCATCGTCGCGCCGTCCTCCCCTGCCAAGACGAGGCCGAACATCAGACGACCCGCAGACGGTGCTCGGCGAGGCCCGAGAAGAACCGAAACCCCGCCTTGACGCGGATCTCGTGACCGGGCTCGAGGCCGGGCGCGCCGACCCGGAAGCCGGCACTGCCCTTGACAAGCGTCACCCGGCTTTGCGGCAGCTGGCCCGAGACCGCCTCGAGGTAGACGGCGGCGGTGGCACCCGTGAGGGGTTCGCCGGCGGCATCGACGGCCAGCACCTCGAGGCTGGCATAACCGTCTACGGGCGCTTCTGCGTCGCCGTTGAGCGCGAGCTTCGGCAGCACGGCGCCGAACGCGGCTCCGGCCTCTTGCGGCGTGTACCTTGTGCCGGGCTTGACGTTGCCGATCAGGCCGTAAGCCGGGTTCAGCGTGAACCGGAGCGACGCTTTGGAGAAATCGTCGGCCGCGAACGGAACGTAGACGCGAAGCGGCACGGCGAGCCGTGCCACGGTGCCGTAGCGCCGGCCCGAGCTCTTGGCCGTGTAGGAGGCCGGGTACTGGTTGAAGGGCGCGAGCGGCACGCCTGGAACCTGGGCGGAGGTCGGAACCGAGACCGGAAACAGCCAGCAGGCATGGTCCGACCACTCGGGCGTTCCCGCCACCTCGTCGAGATGAAGTGTCGAGGTGCCGATCTCGGCAAAGGTCTTCTCGGCGTGGCGGGCGGGGAAGAGCCGGTGCGGCAGCGCCGGCCGCTTGGCATGAAGACGGTGCCCGGTGACCTCGCCATGACCGACGTCGAGGCTCTTGCCGGTTCCCTCGACGACGATGCCGGTGACCGCCCCGTGTCCGTTCGCCACCTCCTCGAAGGTGCGGAGCGTGATCGAGCGGGGATCGCGCGTGACGGCGGCCAGCAGCGGCAGGCGCACGCCGTTCACATGTCCGGTGATGGGTCCAGTCATGAAGCTTGTCTCCTCGGTTTTGCTGTCGTCACGGGCGGGGCGTGCGGGGGCTAATCTTCCTCGCAGTCGCAATCGCAATTGCAGTTGTGCGGAACCCAGGTGATGTCGAGTTGGACCTTGGTTGCGTTCGGCTTGCTCAGGCTCGCCGAGGAGACCCTGGCGATACCGTAGTCGCCGGAGCAGTTGCCGACGCTGGTGCCGACGTTTTGGAATGCGGCGTAGGACGCCGCCTTGAACAGCGCCGCGAGATCGCTGCCGTTGGCGATCTTGAAGCCGGTGGCGCCGGCGCTGCCCTGGCTCTTGAGTGTGGGCGCGGTGAGCTCACCGGACATGGTATCGCCGGACTTGGCGACTCGGCTCGAGAGGTCGACGCCGGAGCGGATGTCGGCGACCGACCTGGTGGCGGCGTCGCCGAGACCGAGCGTGGTCCGCTGTGCCGCCGCATCCGCGTCGTCGACCAGGGCCTTGCCGGCGGCACTGACGGGCACCGCCTGCGCCTGTCCATCGGCCGGTGAGCTCGATGAGACCGGTTCCCGTCAGGCCCGCGATGGCCGAGAGGTCGGTGTCCTTCGCTTGATAGGCGGCAGCGTGGCCGTGGCCGATGGCCGCGAACAGCGCTTGCGCATCCTCCTTCGAGAGATAGGACTTCGAGAGATCGGCAATCAGGACCCAGGTGTCCGGGCCGGCCGCCTCGAGCTGGTAGAGCCTGGCCTCGTCGGTTCTGAGACACAGCATGCCCACTTGCACGCCGGCGGCGGGAAACGTGGTGCCGGAGAAGCAGGAGGCGACGGCATCGTCGCGGTCGAGCAGCTTCTGCCGGCTGTCCTGGAGAGCGTCGCTCGCGGGGATGTCGGGATAGGTCTGGGCCATCTCTTTACCTTTGTCAGTAGCCGAGCGCCGACCAGCTCACGGTGCCGGCAACGGGCGCGCCGTCGGCGGCGGCCAGCAGCCGGACGTCGAAGCCGGTGATGGTGATGCCGGAGACCTCCGGCACGGCTGGAGTTCCGCCGGCCTTCAGCGTCGCCTGGACCTCGGGCGGCACGGAGAAGGTCCGGTTGAAGGCGATGGATGCGCCGTCGACGGGAACGGCAGCGGTGCCGCGGTCGCGCACGTCCGCGACGTCGACGTTGAGGATCGCCTCGCCCAGTGCGGCGCGCCGGCCGGTCACCGGGGCCTCGAGCGCGAGACCGATCACCGCCTTCGCGTATTCGTAGTCGCCGGGCACGAGCTCGCGGAACGGGCCGAACCCGAGCGGCCGCGCCTCGGCCAGGCGGGTGCGAAACTCCTCCTCTGTCATGGGCGAGGCGTGAAGCGCGAGATCGGCGATGACCGCGTTCGCGTGCCTGAGCAACGCGTCCCTGAGCGCCAGCGCTTCGCCCAGGGACTTGACCCCGGCGCGGCCCACCGACTCCGCGATCGCCAGCACCTCGACGGACACGCGCGCGAAGGCGGCCAGGCGGAGTACGTCCTCTGTCAGGGCGAGCGCCTCGCTCGAGGTCTTGACCGGCCGCCGCGTATCCGCATCGATTATCGCCAGCGCCTCGGCACTCGAGCGGTCCGCCGCCCTAGCTGCGGCCTCGCCTACGGTCTCGTGGGCCCCCGAGATGAACCGGATAAGGTCGATGTAGGTCTCGGCAAAACCGAGCGCCGCATGCAGCTCCGCGGCAGCGGCGGTGCGCCTCTCCTCGCTCAGCGCGAGCGCGGACGCCGCGCACCGCTCCGCGGACCGCCCGCCTCCGGCAGCGACGCCGAGATCCTCCGCGGCCTCCGCCGTGACGCTCACGACGCGCGCGTCCTGCCAGGCCTTGGCCGCCTCAGGCGCGGTCCAGGCGAAGCCCGCGGCCACCCACGTGTAGGGCGCGACCGGTGTGCGCGTGACGGTCAGGCTGCTCATGCCGGCCGTCAGCTCATGGTGAAGGTGAACTTCTGGGTCAGCGTGTCGTCCGTGCCCTTGTTGATGACGGCGAAGACCATGCGATCGAGCATGATCCCGGCGTTCGCAGCGTTGAAGACGCCGGCCTCGGTGATCGCTCCGGTCGCCTCGCCGGGATCGAAGGTGGCCTCGAACGAAAACACCCTGGTGCCCGCGGCATGGGCGTAGGCCGCGGGCTTGCGCGCGATCTCGGCGCCGAGCGTCGTGTCCCCCGCGACTGCCGCCGCCGTCCCGGCGCCGACGGCGATCTGGCGAAGCGCTGCCGGACGCCCGCTCGCCTTGCCGATCGCATCGGCGATGAAGTCGAAGCCGGCATCGACGATCAGGTTGTCCTTGCGCCGGACAAGGATGGTCCCGTCGGGCCTGACGAGCCGTGCCTCACAGCGCCCGTGCAGGCGCAAGTCGTGGTATCCGGCCCTGACGCCGATCAGACGCAAAAGGCCGGAGAGGTCGAGCCTCTCGGTCATGTCATAGTCCCCTTGGTTCAGGCGGAATAGAGGTGAACGGTGCTGAAGGCGCCGACCGGCGGCAGTGTTGCGGACGCCGCCGCGACAGCGCCGGTCCGGGCCGAGGCGGCGAACAGCGCCCGCTCGGCCGCGCCTTGCGAGACGCCGAAGGTCACGATGTCGCCGGCGAGCCGGACGAGGACCAAGCTCACCCGCCGGCCCAAGTGATCTCCGAGGTAAAAAGCGCGGCCTGATGAGAGATCGAAGCCCAGGCTCAAGCTGCCGGCCGCGCCCTTCCAAGTCACGAACACGAGATGTTCGTCGAGCGGCCGATCCGCCCTCATGTCGAAGGTGGCCGAGAACTCCGCCGGCACGGCGACCGGCCAGGAGACGTAGGTGGTGTCCGTGATCTCGAGCCCCTCGAGGAACCGACAGTCGGCATAGCCGAGGCCCAGGGCCTCGGTCGCGGCGGTGCCCCTGAGGCCCTCGAGCCCGCCCGCAAGCGGGAAGCCCTCGACGAGGTCGTTCGGTGGCGGCGTATCGACGGCGATCTGGGTGCGGAGCCCGGCACCCGCCGCATCGCCGAGGGGAAGCCAGGGTGCACGGGCTTCCGAGGCGTTCCAGGTGAACTCCGCATCGGCCCAGGTGGCCGGGTCCGCGGGCAAGCCGACGATACGGCTTGCGAGCCAGGTCCGGGCGCGGAAGGTCTTGCCGAGATCGACCTCGAAGAAGTGCTCGCCCCCGGGGGCGGTCACCCCGGCCGAGCGGCGGAGCGCCAGCATGTTGCCGGTGACGACGTCCAGGTCGTGGCTCACGCCCGGCCAGCCCAGCGCCTTGCGGTCGCCCACAACGATCACATTGCGGTCCGAGATGGGCGCGAGCCGGGTGGTGGCATAGGCCGCGCTCACGCTGTAGAGGCCCGCGGCGGAGACGGCCTTGCACCAGAACGTCTCGTCGGCCGGCGTGTGCACGGGCCAGAGCGCTACCAGGTGGTCGCCCGCGGCGCGGCCGACGAAGCGGCCGCCGGCCCAGCTCTCGCCCGCCCGGATCTCGTGCTCGATGCCGCTCTCGGAGAGCGGCGTCCAGCTGCACCGCACGTGCTCGCCCTGGGGAACGACGTCGAAGCCCGCAACGGCGCCCGGCGGCGCCACCGCCGTGAGGACGCTCGCCGCACCCGGGCTGATCAGGCCGAGCTCGTCGATGGCCCGGATATAGAACCGGCGCTCGCCGGCATCGCCGAGCGCCACGAACAGCGAGGTGCCACGAAAGCGCGTGGTGACGACGGCACCTGTATCCCAGGACCCGCCGTCGCGGATCTCGTAGCCGATCACGTCGAGCTCCGCGGCCGGGTCCCAGAACAGCTGCACCCCGTCGACCCGGCGCAGCGCCCGGAAGCCCGCGACATCGGCCGGCGCCGTGGTCTTGCCGACCACCACGTGAGCGGGCACCCCGGTCCACGCAGACGCCAGGCCGCCACGGCCGACGGCGCGCAGGCGGAGGTCGTAGGCGATGCCGTCCTCGACCGGTTGAGCGGCCACCTCCTGCGCTTCCGCCGGCACCATCGGCAGGACGCGCCAGCGCTCGCCGCTCGCACTCCTTCGGACCTGCATCTGGATGTGCGTCGCGGGATCGTTCCAGCCCGAGGGCGGCGTGAGCCGCACCAGGATACGCGATTGCACGCGCCCGTCCGGGCTGCGCACGAGCGCGCGCTCGTCGGACACCACCTCCGCGATCACCGGCTTCGCCGGAACCGAGCGTTCGAGGGCCGGCGGCAGGGTGATCAGAGAGTCGAAGGCCGGGATCGGACCCCGGTCAGCTTGGTGAACCTCGGGTGCCGCGTCGACCAGAGTCAGCGTGGCGCGAAAATCCCCGGCATGGCGGATCGCCTTGACGATCAGGTCCGCGCTCTCGCGTGCCGCCTCGCCGAAGAGCGCCAGATCGTCGGGTTCCGGCGCCGCTATCGCCGGCATGGGTTGAAGAAACCTGAGTGTGCTCCGTTCGCCCGGCTCCGTCACCACACTGGCGACGCTCGTGGCGCCGTCGGCGCAGCGAAAGCGGACGGCATACGTCTTGCCCGCCGCCATGGCGAGCGTCTCATCGAGGGTGACGCCGATCGCGTCGCCGCCCGCCTCGACTGTTACGTCCCTGACCCGCCCCCAACCGCCGCCCCAGAGCGGCACGTCGTGGCTGACCTTGACGAGGTCGCCTGCCGTGCAGACCAGGTGATCGATGTCGACGGAGATCTCGTAGGTCTCGGGCCGAAGCAGGCCAGCGGCCAGGTGATAGCGCCCGTGTTTCCAGGCGAGACCGGCGCTGGTGCAGCCGAACAGCTCCAGGGTCTCGAACCGGCTCGCGTTGGCCTCATGGTAGCCGTCGGCGTAGACGATGACTTCGTCCTGTTGCCAGTCGCGATCCGGATTGACGAAGCGGCACTTGAGGCCGTGCGGCATCGGGGTGAACGCCTTGATGCCCCGGAACCCCATCGTGTTGCGCGGGGTGAAGTGCTGGATCGGCACCGTCTGCGCCACGTCGCGAACGATAGCGAACTTGCCGTCGCGCATGCCGAACGCGGCCCGTCCGGCGGCGGCGATGTCCCGCAGCAGCTCGAACACGGTGGTCGGATAGTCGATCACCGCATCGAAGGTGAACGCGGGCGTCGCATCGGCCCAGGCCTTGAAGTCATCGAGATCGAGGCGCTCATCGGCCACCGGCCGCCTGTTGGCCACCCCGCGCAGCACGTCGAGATAGGCCCATGCCGGATGGCGGGTCGCCCGTTCGATCCACCGGGCGCCGTCCCACACCGGCAAGAGCGCGCGCGTGACGGCCGAGAACTGGTTGACAATGCCGTTCAGCTGGTCGGTCGCCTTGATGCGCATGGCGACGAGGCAGCGGCCGGAAGACTTCACCGGTGCCGTGTGCCGGACGGTGCGGATTGCCGAGACGAAGCTGTCGTCGCGAATGCGGGTCGAGGCGCTGTCCGCCGTGAGCCTCCTGATACGGACCTGGTAGCGGCCGCTCGTGGGCGTCACGATGCGCACGCTTCTCCGCACGACCTGCTCCGTAGCCGCCGTGTAGGTCGTTGTGCCATGCCCGGTCCATGGGCCGGCGGCGCCGGCGCGCCGGTACTCGACCTTGATCTTGACGGAGTGGTCCTGACGGTTGCCGCTGTCGTCGAAGCGGACCAGTCCGCGGAAGGTAATGTCGACGATGATCTCATCGGCGCGATCGCGGGTCTCGATCACCTCTGGGCCGTCCTGGTTCGCAATGCGCAGCGAGTACTGATCCTCGCGGATGGTATCGGTGTAGAGCGTGATCGGCGGGTCGCTCGGATACCCTCGCCGGATGTCCGTCTCCACGCCCTCGAACTGGGCCAGCGGGATGGCGCCGATGCGCAGGTCCGAGAGCGCACAAGGCCCGTAGCCGAAGTCGAACAGCATGCGCAGGTACTGCGCGTCGCCCTCGACCTCTGTGTGCGGATGGGCCGCCAGGGTCGGAAACACCCGGTGGCGGCCATAGACCCTGGGCACCGGTCCGTAGCGGTTGGCGCGGTTCTGCGTGCCGGTAACGGCGAGCGTCGGGCTGGTGCGGCTCTGCGGCCCGCCGATGGAGAGCTCGGCAAGCTTCGGTCTCGGCGGCGGCGCGATGGCGTTGACGATGAGATTGCCGACCAGGGTGACGGCGGCGCCGCCAACGGCTGCCGCCAGATTGACGGTCTGGCCGAAGATCACCGCCTCCGTCGGCAGTCCCATGGCCACACCGACGGCCGGGCCCAGCACGAAGGCGGCGGCCACCACCGCGATGGTCAGGATAATGCGGAGCGGGTTCTTGCCACCGCCGCCCTTGCCCGGTGCGACCCGCAGGGTGACCACGGCGCCGGCCTTCGGCCGCACACGGCCCCAGTGTTCCCGCGGCACCATGACCGGCTCGGCGGTCATCGCCTTATCCGTGATCCAGACGTGGGCGTGGGCCATGAGGATGGGATCGAGCCCGAGCGTATCCATGATGTCGGCGATGGCGCCGCCGGCCGGCACAGCCCGGTCGATACGCTCGGTGGAAAGCGGGCGCGGACAGGCGATCAGCCGCAGATCGTTTGTGTCAACCGTCATGGCGATAGAGCCCCAGGACACGGCGGCGCCACCTGGCGCCGTCGTAGGGTTCAAGACAGGCATCGATGCCGTCCTCGATGTGCAGCATCCAGCCGGGAGCGACGACCACGCCGACATGCATGGGCTGGTTCAACAAGCGTATGAGCACGACGTCACCGGCGTGCTCCTGGCCGGATGACACCGGGCGCCACGGGCCCATCTCGCCGCGGATCAGGCGGCCGATGTCCGCGGCGTCCTCGGTCGAGGCGTAGCCATCGGCGTAAGACGGCAATCGGCGGCCGAAGCGCTCGGCGAGCACGAGCCGCACGAGGCCCCAGCAATCGACCCCCTCGCGGTTCCGGCCGTGCTCCCTGAACGGCAGGCCGACATAGTCGCCAGCCCAATCGGGGATCATCAGAAGAGCCCCGGATACTCACTCGGTACGTAGCCGTGTCCCGGAAACGGCTCGTTGAGCACGTCCTCGAAGGCGAGCTCGCCGGTGACGGTGAGCGCGTCGTACTCGGCCGACACCAGGGTCATGTTGAACGGCCCCGCCTCGACCGTGTCGGGCGAAGCGGCCATGATCACTTCGAGGCCGACCGACAGCGGCGAGGAGATCGCCCGCAGGTTCTTCACGATCTCCCGGTCGACATTGTCGATGCGGAGCGTGACCCGGGCGACGCTGTCGGGGTCCTCGTCGGGCAGCGCGATCTCGAACGGATAGGCGATGTAGGTATCGCCGCGGCTCGCCACGTCTTGCGTGTTGTTGACCACACGGATGGGCTCGGCGAGATCTTCGTGGTCGAGGCTCAGCAGGAGCAGGAAGGCCTCATCGGTCTCCTGCGCGCTCACCGCCCGGCGCGCGGCAAGAGACAAGCTTCGGCTCATGGTAGTACCTCCAACTTGAGCGTCGCCTGCCACAGCGTGCCCCGTGCGACTGGCGTATAACCGGGTGCTCGACAAACCGGAACGTCACGGCGGTGCTGTTTCGCGGATGCTTCCAGTCGAAGGACAATGCGCCGCCGGCAACGGTCGAGCCGAAGAACGCGCCCAGGATATCGAGCTGGGCCGGCGTCAGGCGCAGTTGGCACTCGATGTTCCGGACGCCCGCCGTGAACCGGCGGCGCAGCCTGGGCGGGCCCGCTTCCATCGGCGAGCGGATCACCGTGTCGGGTGCGCGCTCGTTGTAACCCTCCGCCAGCGGCGTCTGCGGCAGAGACGCCGGCCATACAATGTTGGTCATCGGGGAACGCCCCGCCGGTTGATGCCGAACGCGCCACCCAAGGCCCGGTCAAATGCTCCTTGGGCGATGCCGCGATTGACCTCATCGCGGATGAGGACGCGGATGATGCGCCGGCCGTCGGGACCCCACTCGCTGGACACCTCCGGCCGGGCGCCGCTACCGCGCTGATCGATCACCTGCACCACAACCTCGGACCCGAATGCCTCGCGCATCTGCTCGGGCCAGCCGATCACCTCGCCCGGCTTGGCGATGACCGGGACCTCGCCCGGAACCAGGCCGCCGCCGTGGAAGCGTGGTGCCCCCTCGAACACCAGCGGGTCCACGGAGCGGCGCGGCAGTGGCGTTACGCCGATTACACCGCCTCCGTGCGCGACGGCGAAGCCACCGGTGCCGTATGCGGGGGCATCGAGGATCGGGGGCGCCGTTGTGCCGCCCGAGGATCTGGAGAAATCGAGACTGAAGCCCTCGATCAGCCCCTCGAGGAAACTCTCCAGGGGCTTGAAGATCAAAAGCCGATAGGCAGCCCGCAGCGCCGCGTCCTCAAGCGTGGAGAAGAAATCGGCGACCGAAAGCTTGCCGGTTCTGGCCCAGTTGACCCAGGCGTCCTCGGAAGCCCTCAGGGCGCTCGAGGTGACATCCTCGAACTGCCGCGCCGCGTCGCCGGCCTCCTTGCCATAGTCGCGCAACGCCCGGATGACCCCTGCCGACCAGTCCTGACTGGCCCGCAACATCCGATCGTAGGCGTCCTTCGACGCCCGGCCAAAGGTCTCCTGGTCGATGGCCCCGGCCTTGAGCAGATCATTGAGCCGTTCGGTCTCGTCGGCGTAAGCCTCCTCGGCTGTGCGCAACTGATCGGTCAGCGCCTTGGCCTCGGCGCGCAGCTGGTTCTCCTTTTCCCTGGCTTTGTTCGCATCCTTTATTTTCTCCTGTTCGTCGAAGAGCGCACCGGCCAATCTTTCGACTTCTTCGCGTTGTTTCGGGGTTGCCTCGGCCGACAAGCGACGAAGTGCCACATCGACGAAGCGTTCCCGCTCGGTCTTTTTCAGCGCCTCCAGCTCGAAGCCTAGACTCTCGGCAAGGCGCTTATTGGCCTGAGCGCGCCGGTCGGCGATCTCATCCTCGCGCCGGGCGAGCTCGGCGAGCTTGTCGTCCCTCACCCCCGCCGCGCCGAAGCGCAGACGCTCGATCATTTCCGGGTCGGCGCCGGCCTCGCTTAGGCGCTCCAATTCCCTGTCCAGCCTGCGGTATTCGGCGCGGATGCGTTCGGCGCCCTGATAGCGCAGCTGGAACAGCTGGCTGTTCAGGCGCTGCTCGATCTGCACCAAGCGCCGCGCCTGTTGCTCCGCCGTCATAACGGGGTCGTCCGGGGTCGCGGCGGCCGGGCTGCCGGCCGGCGTGGCCGCTGGCGTAACGGGGGGAGGCGTCTGAGCCGCTTCAGCCATCTGACGCTCAAGATCGGCCAACTCAGCGACGAGTTCATCGCGTCGGCGCTTGAGCGGGCCGTTCTGTTCGTTGCCGAGCAACGCGCCGATGCCGTCCCACTCCAGCAACCGCCTGTACCAATGCGTCATGGCCTCGTCGATCTCGGCGATCTCCTCGCGGATTTCGGCGAGCCGCCCGGTCCTGGTCTGCTCGATCAGGCCGATCCATTGGCCGAAGCTGCTCACCCAACCGATCAAGGTCGGCAGGGCCTCCGTGAACTGCCCGGCGAGTTCGGCGATGGCGTCCGCATGCTCCACCACGGCCCTGGTGACGTTGGTCGAGAGCACCGTGCCGAGGGTGGACAATTCGTCATTGGCCCGCTCGGCGTCGCGCAGCAGTTCTTCGTCGAGCACGAGGCCGAGGTCGCGAGCCTTCCGGCTGAACTCGTCAATGCCGGCCGAGCCCCGCGACAGCAGATTGACCAGCCGCGGTCCGGCGTCCTCGCCGAAGAACGCCGAGGCGACCGCGGCCTTCTGTGCAGTGTTTTCGTACTTCTCCAGCTTGGCCACGATTTCGGCGAACACGGACTCGGTCGAGCGCACCGCGCCGCCGGCGTCGCGCGCCTCGATGCCGAGTTCCTTGAACCCGACCGCCGCCGGGCCGCCGCCGCTGGTGACAAACAGACCAAGCCGGCGGTTCAGCCGCGTGAATGCATCGTCGATATCGCGCGCGGCGACGCCGGTCTGCGAACCGGCATAGCGGAGCTCCTGCAGGAAGTCGGTCGCGACACCCGCCTTGTCGGCGATCTTGGCGATGGCGTCGGCCGTATCGAGGGAGCGTTTGACCAGCAGGACCAGGCCGCCGGCGGCGCCGGCGCCGGCGACGACACCGCCCAGAAGCCGCATGCTTCTTCGCAGCGAAGACGCCCGCTCGCTCAGGGTGCCGAGCCCGCGTGAGGCCTTGTCGGAGGCACGGTCGATCTTCTTGATCGAGCGCTCGCCGCTGGCGCCCTGAACCGCTCCGGGTTTGGCGGAGGCCATTTTGTTTGAGTCACGCCGCCATGTCTGACTGCTTCAGCGTGGCGTAGTGGCGTTCCTCGGCTTCGGCCGGCGGGATGTTTCCGATGGGCTCCAGGAGCCGCCGGTTGTTGAACCAATCCACCCATTCCAGAGTAGCGAGCTCGACGGCCTCGAATGAGCGCCACGGCCCGCGCCGGTGAATGACCTCGGCTTTGTAAAGACCATTGATGGTCTCGGCCAGAGCATTGTCATAAGAGTCGCCGACGCTGCCCACCGAGGGTTCGATGCCCGCTTCCGCCAGGTGCTCGGTATATTTGATCGAGACATATTGGCTCCCTCTATCGCTGTGATGGATCAGCCCACCGCGATGGACGGGTCGCCGCGCATGAAGCGCTTGTTCCAGGGCATCGAGAACAAAGCCGGCATGGGCTGTCCGGCTCACCCGCCAGCCGACGATGCGGCGGGCATAGGCGTCGATGACAAAGGCGACATAGACGAAGCCAGCCCAAGTGGCCACGTAGGTAAAGTCCGAGACCCACAGCCTGTTCGGTGCCGGAGCGTGGAACTGGCGATTGACCTTGTCGAGCGGGCAAGGCGCGGCCTGGTCGCTGACTGTCGTGCGGATCGGCTTGCCGCGGATCACCCCTTGCAAGCCCATCTCCCGCATCAGCCGCTCAACAGTGCAGCGAGCGACATCGAAGCCTTCCCGCTGCAATTGTCGCCACACCTTGCGAACGCCGTAGACACGGAAGTTCTCTTTGAAGACGCGTCGGACCTCGACCTTGAGAGCCATATCCCGTTTCGCCCGTGCCGACAGCCTGGCCGGATCGCGCCGCCTGGCCACATGGTCGTAGTAGGTCGACGGGGCGATCGGCAGCACCTTGCAGATCGGCTCGACCCCGTGCGCCTCGCGGTGATCGCCGATGAACGCGATCATGGCTTGAACCGGCGGTCGAGCTCCGCCTGGGCAAAATAGGCGCTCGCCTTGCGCAGGATCTCGTTGACCTGCCGGAGGTCGCGGTTCTCCCGCTCCAGGGCTTTCAGCCGCTCGGCGACCTCGCTGGGGACGCCGGCGCGCACGCCGCTATCGCGCTCGAACCTCTTCACCCACTCATTGAGTGTCTGCGCCGTGCAGCCGATCTTCCCAGCTATCGAGGAAACAGCCGCCCAACGCGAGGCGTGTTCGCCCTCGTGATCCACAACCATCCGCACCGCACGGGCGCGAACCTCAGAAGAAAACCTGTTCCTTGTCTTGCTCATAATGGCTCCACTTTCTCAAGAGTTGGAGCCTCCGCCAAACCCGGAGCGGTTCACCCACCGAGACCAGGTCGGCCTTGACCCGGTTGCCGCCCTCGACCGCAAGACGGACCGCATAGGTGTGGCGGGCCCTGGCCATGGAATTGCCTCTTCAACTACTACTTTGAGAAAATCGATAAATGCCGATGCCCGGTCCGAGACCCCGGTCAGGCGCGCAGGCAAGGAGCGAAGATAGGCATGCGAATACAACCCCGCGACATCGAGGTCCCAGAGGACGATCCCTTCAAGCATGACCTGCCCGACCGGCGAGAGGCCGTGGACACCCTCACGCACCTCGTCGGCACCATCGAGGGTCCCTGCGTCCTCGCGGTCGATGCCGCGTGGGGCGCAGGCAAGACCACGTTCCTCCGGATCTGGGCGCAGAATCTGCGCAACGAGAAATTTCCGGTTGTATCGTTCAACGCCTGGGAGACCGATTTTTCCGAGGAACCGTTCGTCTCTCTCTCCACTGAGCTCACGGAAGGTCTCCATACGATCGCCGGAGAACCGTTGGGCACCAAGATCGACGCCATCAGGGAGGCGGCGAAAGACTTTCTTCGAAGAGCGGCTCCGGGCACAATCCAGCTCGCAGCAGCCACACTTCCGATAGTAGGCGTCGAGCTCGGTAAGGTCTTCAGCGCATACGCCGAAGAAAGTCTGTCACAACACCGAGAGGCGCGGAAAACCGTACGTGAATTCAAAGACGCTCTGCAGGCGGCGGCCGATGCGCTGTCAGAAGGGCGCGACGGCCGGCCCCTCATCCTGATGATCGATGAGCTGGACCGGTGCCGCCCCTCCTATGCCGTCGAACTCCTTGAAGTGGCCAAGCACCTGTTTTCCGTGGACCGCATCGTCTTCGTGCTGGCGGTCAATCGTGACCAGCTCGCGCACTCGGTGCGAGCCCTCTCCGGGAGTAATTTCGACGCCGAGGGATACCTGCGGCGCTTCTTCGATGTGGATTGCCGGCTGCCGGATCCCGACCGTGCTGCGTTCATCGATAAGATGTTCACCGCGATGCAGATTGAACGTCACTTCGCGCGCACCAAAAACCCGAACGTACTGAATGAAGTTCGTGCGCTGCTATGGACATTTCTTGGAACATCCGACCACAGCGTTCGGACTATCCCTCAGACGCTTCACCGCCTGAGGCTGGTGTTGGCATCATTGCGGAAAGACCGAGTGCTGCTCGCGGTGACAACTACGGTCGCGTTGATTCTCCGGACCATCGATTCCGACCTTTATCATCGGTTCATCAGCCGCGAGGCGAGCGATCTCGATGTTGTTAACGCCGTTTTTGGCCGTCCCGATTTGAAGGCTTTGCAATACGGAATGCGGGGGGCATTGTTCGAAACCACGATTGTGCTGGCCGCTCTCGAGGATGAAATCCCCAATATGTCGTCGCTCGCCGACTCCACGCTGTTTTCGCCGGGTCCTATCCGCACCCCACTCTTGGATTGGTACCTATATCGGCAACAAACCGACCGTGAGATCAAAGACAAAGGCGGTGACCCAGAAATTGAGAAGCGCATTTCGGAAGGCAAGCACGCGAAACGCGTCTTCAACAAAGTCAAGCAGGAGATCCAGAACGGACGGGGACAAATCGGATTCGGACAAGCGGTTCAGCGGCTCGAATTGCTCAGCGCCACTCTGATCGACGAACAGCCAAAGCCGCCGACCGCAAATTCCTGAGCCTGTTCCCTCAATCCGCATTCCTCTCGTTCATCGCCTCAATCAGCCCGGACTCGGCCGACTGCAGCAGCTCGGAGACGACGGCCTCATCGAAGCTGCGCGCCCGGGCGATGCCGAGCGCGGCGGTCATGTCGATCCCCACGACCCGGCCCGATGCCGCGACGCGTAGCTGCCCGAGGGAGGCCGTCAGGCCATCCCAGGCCTGGTGTTCTTCGAGAGTTTGAAGCGCATGCTCGCGATAGGGACAGGGTTCGCCGTTCAGGCCGAGGCCACCTTGGGCGCAGGCGGCACCCTCTTTCTCACAGGTTTGGCAGTAGCCGGGCCCGCCGCCGGGATGGAGGTGCCATCGGCAGAGGGCCCGGATGCGTTTTTTGCTGATGTCAGCAGCACCTGGCGCAGCGTGAACTCCTGAATGAACCGCTCGCCCACCGGGTAGAGGTCCATGAGCGCCGCGACGTTCTCTCGCGTGACCGGCGGATCGTCTTCGATGCCCGACCAGGCGGTGACGTGGCGGGCCGCGAGGCTGTGGATCAGGGGCGCCTGATACTGCCCCTCGCGGGCATCGTCGTCATCGAGGTCGGGCAATCCGTCGAGCGGCAGGCCGGCTTCGGTCCGCTCCTTCGCCTGCGCCTGCAACCCGTCCAGACGCTTGCGCGCCTCGGCCTGCGCGGCCGCCATGGCGGCGGTGGTGAGCGGCGTCACCGTGACGCTGACGCCGTAGGGCAGCGTCAGCTCGTAAGGTTCGGTCTTTCGTTCGAGTGAGATCATGCGTAATCGGTCCCGTCCAGATCGTTGATCAGGGTCACCGTGAGCATTTGGCCTGCGGTGTCATTCTTCGCACCCTGGAAATCGAAGCTCGCCTGTACGCCGCCCGGGCCCTCGACGGCGAGCTTGGGCTTCGGCAGATAGACCTCGTGGGCCTCGAAGGTGAGCTTGAGATCGTCGCTGATGCGGTAGGCGAACTCGAGATCCACCGCCGTGCCGTCGGAGGCGAGATCGATCAGCGTCGTGTCCGCGAACCGAACCTCGATGGTGCCTGTGAGCGCGGCGACGGTGGGATCGGCGCCGTCGATGAGACCGTCGGATCGTATGGTCTCGATCTTCTCCAGGTTGTTGGCGTAAGTGAGCGAGCCGCCGGTGAGGTTGGCGACCGCTGTGCCGGCGCGGCTGATTGACCCTTGGAACTGGCTGATACGTTTGAAGTCGAGCTTTGAAGGCGCGCCGCCCTGGCTCGCGTTGAAGCGGGTCTCGCCCTGGGCCACGCATTGGATGGTGGCGGCTGCGGCGCCGGAGCGGGTGAACTCCAGCGCGATGGAATCGAACACCACGCCGCCATGCCGGAAGTAGGCCGGCACCTGCTTGTGCCCGACCTCGATTGTGTAGCTCGGCAGGCTGTCCTTGCCCGAGACGAACTCGTGGGTATGGACCGGCGGCGTGCCGCCGTCGTCGGTGGTGGTGGGGGTACCGAGCAACCCAGTGAGCCAAAGACCGATATAGCGCGGATCGACGGGCACGACGATCTCGCCCTCGTCCATGATGGCGCCCTGCAGCGGCGCATAGGGGTCGCGCCCCTGGCCCAGCACCGGGTCGTCGATCAGCCCCTGCTCCGAGCCCAGCGTGCAGCGGTTGAAGGGAATGCGGACGTAATTGCCAATCGCTGCCGTGCCATAGGTCGTTTCGCGTTTGAGCAGCAGCGTGGCGCTCGAACCATAGGCTCGGGCCATGGGGGTCTCTCCTTTCATCTGGTGGTGGCGGAGAATTCAGCCGAGCGGCGTTTCGGTCTCGTACTCGATGACGCACTCGACGGTGCCGGTCTTGATGGCCGGTGCGCCGACCACCGCCTCGGTGTCGATCCCGGGTCGGGCCGTGGTGATGCCGAAGGCGAGCCCACCGAGGGTGGGATCGCCGTCGAGGACCTGGCCGATTGACACCACGAGCTCGTCGAAGGCCGCGTCCCTGACGGCCGCCTCGCCGGTCTCGACATAGATCTCGATCTCGACCGCGTGGGCGTAATAGACGCTGCCGATGCCGCCCAGCGTTTGCTCCGGCTCACCGGGATCGCCGTCGCGCAGCACGATCAGGCCGCCGTGCGGGATGCGCTCGGGCGCGGCGGTGTTGCGCTCGACCTTGGCCTTCGGCACCGCGTGCAGCCGGTGGGTGAGCGCGGTCAGGATCTGCTCGGTCTTGCTGGGCATTGTGCTACCTCGCCGGTGTCACCCGCACCTGCTGCCGGATCATCGCCGGCAGCCTACGCCCCCAGGTCTTCGCCGCGCTGGCGACATTGAGGCGCTTCTTCAGCTTCACCCGCGGCACCAGCACGAACATTACGACCGTGGCGATGCCTTGCTTGAAGCGCCCCGACCTGGTACGGCCGCCGCCCTTGGCCTGCCTTCCCACCCGTCCGGTCTTGGCGCTCACGCGCACGCCGTCGACCACCAGCAGCGCCGAACGGCCGGAGCGGCGGACCATGCGAAGCGGCCCGTGGCGGCCGGTCGGGAACGTGGCGGGCGTGATGCGCTTGCCGCCGACGCCGCGCTTCGGCGCAGCCGGGGTCGGAATAGCGAGCCAGTTGCCGCCCTTGCCCTTGATCACCGCGCCCTTGTCGAACGCCAACGCGATCTGCGGTGCTTTCGACCAGACGAAACTCGCGGCGTCGTGGCCCTTGTTCTTGTAGACCCTGCCGCGCCAGGTGCGCGACAGCCGCGCGCCGAGCCCGGCGGCGACCACCTGCTTGCGCAAGCTCCCCTTTAGCCTGTCGCCGGCGGCTTCGACACCGTCCGGCACCGCGCGCTCGATACGGCGCAGCTCGGCCTGCATGTCCGCTTTTAGCGAGCCGACCATGGTGGCGGCGAGCTTCATGCCGGGCAGGCTTCCAATGTCCAGATCAGCCGTTCCGCATCGCTCACCGGTTCGCCCTGGACGAGATAGTCCTCGCCGTCGACGCTCAGACGGTCGCCGGGCCGCGGCTCGGCGATCTCCGAGGCGCGCACATCGAACAGCGCGGTGCCGGCATGGATGCGGGTCTCACCGAGGCCGACGATCTCGTCCGGGCGCTTGGCGATCACCCTGACCGTGACGGGATCACCGCCGTCGGCCGTATAGACGGCATCGCGTCCGAGATGCCGGAAGCAGTCATCGACCGCGGTGGCGAAGGGGTCCACCTCACTCGGCCGTCAGCTTCACCAGCACGCCGGGGCGATGGCACATGGGCAGCGGGTTGGACTGGGTATGAAGATCGGTACCGCGCTCGAACTTGCGCGGCTCCTGCTTGGCGTAGAGCTGCTGACCGAGGGTGTTGGCGGTCTCGTTGAAGTCGGCCGGCGCGAAGTAGGACGCGAAGGTCTCGACGGTGCCGAGCGGGAAGGCGTGGCCCTCGTTCTCGGCGATGAACCGGCGCACGACGCCGTCCGGATCGGTGGCCTGGCCGCGGTACTCCTCGAAAGTGATGCCGCCGAAGGTGAAGCCCGCGCGCAGGTCTTCACGCAGCGCCGCGCCTTCCATCCAGCGCTCATAGGCCTTCTCAACCTTGGCGTGAGAGGTGAGCGCATCGAAGAACTCCGGGCTGACCAGGGCATGAACCCGGGTCATGAACTCGCCTCGGAGATTGTCCTCGATATGGCGTAGCACCGAGATGCCGCGGTTCTTGACGTCGGTGTCGTCGTCGTCAAGACCGAAGGCGATGGTCTTCGCCTCGATGCCGAACTCGGCATAGAGGTCGTAGAGGGCCGAGCCGTCGGCATCGAGGATCACCCCCTTGAGGGCGCCCATGCGCAGATGCTCCAAGGTGATCGCATGCTTGTTGCGCATGGATTGGAGGTGGTCGGCCATGACGTCGGCCAGCGCCTGGGCCTCGTTCTCCGAGCCGAAGGCGCGGATACCCTGAACCTCCTCGGGCAGCACCACGTCGTCGTGCGGGATATGCGGGATGTTGAAGCTGCGGAGCTTGCGTTTGCCGCGCTCGCCGACGGTGCCGGGCGAGCCTATGGGGAGGGTCGGCAGCAGGTTGAGAACCCCGTTCTTCTCCTCGACGGCGATCTGGCGGAAGCGCACCGGCCGGGGCGGCATCAGCATCATGCGTTCCAGCCGTCCATAGCTGTTGGGCAGGATGTTGATGGCCGCGGTCAGCGCCGTCACGTGGAAGGCGGGGGTATCGAAAGGATTGTTCATGGGCATGGCAAAGCTCCTCCGGCGCCGGCGAAGCCGCGCCGATTAGATGGTCGCAGAGGATGGATGATCGAGGTGTCGGGCTCAGGCGGCCTTGCGGATGAGGATGCCGCGGGCCTCGAGATCGGCGACGGCGATCGCCTTGCCTTCATCGGTGATACCGGCGGGCCAGACGATCGCCCGGTCGGCGAGGACGGCATCGCGCAGGATCGCCGTGACTTCCGTGTCGGTCCCGTCGGGCGCGGTGACGTCATAGGCGGCAATGCCGATGGCCTCGGCCGTGCCGTCGACAGCGGCCGGATCGAGGCCGACCACCTTGCCGTCGCCCAATACCTCGATCGCGAACGTATCGCCCGCGACGAAATCGGTGGCGCCGTCGGCAACGGTGAGGTTGAGGTGATTGCCCTCATAGGCAGTGCCGACCGTGAGATCGGGAAGCACGTACCCCTTCGGTGTCAACACCTGGAAGGTGCCGCCGTTGACCCCGGCGGTGGTGCAGGCGAGCCGGTAGATGCCGGCCTCGGCCCGGACGCCGAGCGGCGGGTCGGCCATGGTCGCGGCGCCGTCACCGGTGTTGCCGCCACCGGCGGTCACCGTGACCGTGGCCCGGGTCCGCCGGGCGACCACTGCGCCGACCTTGAGGGCCCGCTCGGCGCCGTCACCGGCGAGCACCGTTACCGTGTCGCGACTGTAGAAGTTCGGCGCCTCGCATTTGAGGACGTCGCCGAGGTAGGTGGACTCAGAGTAAGCGTTCACGGATCAGGCCTCCTTTGCAGCGGCGGCCCGGGCTGTCGCCGCCCGCACCACCGGATTGTCGTCAAGGTTGTTGGGGGCGCCGGTGCCGGTACCGGGCAGCACATGGCTCTGCACCTCGGCGTCCGCGGCCGCCTTCAAGTTCAGAAGTTCCCGGCGTACCTCTTCGGCCGAGAGTCCCTTGGCGAGCATGTCGGCGGTGCGCTCGGGCATGCCGGCCAGCGTGCAAAGCTCGGCGATGAGCCCAGCTTCGGCTGTGCCTTCGCCGCGCGCTTCCTTACGGACCGCGTCGAGGTCGACCACCTCGGCGATCGTCGGCTCGGACTTCGCCGCTTTGGGTGCGGGCGCCGCCTCGGCGGTCTCCGGACTCGGCAGCGCAGTGCCGTCGGTCTCGATGGTCTCAGTGGTGATATCGCCGTTCATCTCGATCTCCTTTCTGGAAGCTGGTGCGGTAGCCGGCTTGCGTGGCGCGCTCGCCGCCCCAGGCCGGGTGGCCGGCGCGGCGAGGATCGATCGAGTGGCGGAGAGCGTGACGGCGAGCGACGCAAGGGCGTCGCGCATGGTGCCGACTTCGTCGGCAAGACCGGCGCGGACCGCATCTTCACCGAAGTAAAGCCGGGCTTCGGTGGCGCGCACGGCATCGGCGGTGAGACCTCGGTTGCGGGCGACGGTGTCGACGAACAGGCCGTAGACCCGGTCGACCTCGGCCTGCAGCGTCCGGCGCGCACCATCCTTCAGGGTCTCGTGCGGGTTGAAGTCGTTCTTGGCCGCGCCGGCATGGACGGTGGTGGTGCGGAACCCCTCCATGGCGTCGCGCGCCGAGCGTTCGACATGGATCGCCATCACGCCGATCGAACCGAGGCCTCCGGTGCGCGGCACGATCAGACGCTCGGCCGCGCTCGCGATCGCATAGGCGCCGGAAAATGCCTGCTCGTCGGCGACCGCCCAGACCGGCTTGAAGCTTCGCGCCTCGAAGACGAGATCGGTGAGATCGAACACCCCGGCGACCTCGCCGCCCTGGCTGTCGACCGCGAGCAGGATGGCACGCACCGCCGGATCGGTGGCGGCGTCCATGATCCGGTCCTCGAGATGGCCGTAGGAAGTGAGGCCCGAGGCGGCCTCGATGGCGCCGGCCCGTTTGACCAGCGTCCCGAACACCGGAATGACGGTGATGCCCTCGGGCGTTACAAGATTCACGCCGCGTCGTCGGCCGTCGCCGTTCATGACGCCGGGCCCCGGCAGGCCCTCACGATTGGAAGTCCCCAACATGCCGGGCGCCGGCACCTCGACACCGATACGCGGGCCGATCACGGCGAGGATCGCCTCGAGCTTGGCCTGGCCGATCGCCAGCGGCGTGTCCAGCACCCGGCTCGCAATATGCGGCAGCATGGTCATGCTGGCCTCCTCAACTCTTCCATGGGTGCGTTCTCCTTGGCATCGGGATCCCGTTCGTCTTCGTCCCGTTCGGGCTGGGCGGCGCCGGTGCGCGCGACCTTGCGCGGGTCGCTGTCGAGCACCAGGCCGAGGGCGTCGGCGCGGGCGTTGTCGGCGGCAATCTCGCGGTCGATCTCTTCGGCGTCGTAGCCGAAGGCCGAGATCGCCTCCGACCGGCTCATGAGACCGGCCCGAATGGCCAGCACCACTGCCTTGAACTCCTTCTCGGGATCGACCCATTGCCAGCCCTGCGGGATCCACTTGGCGGCGAGATGAGATGCCGGATCGTTCGCGAACCCCGGTGCGTCCAGCGCGCCGGCGAGCACCGCCGTTCTCATCCACTCGCGCCACACCGGCCGGCACAGCTGGTGCACTATCACCGCGTGCTGGATGGTCTCGCAGCGCCGGCGGAACCCGAGCAGCCCGGCGCGGATCGAGGAATAGTTGACCTGAGTGAGATCGCCGCTCAGCTGCTCGTAGGTGACGCCGGCGGCGGTGGCGACGGCGCGCAGCTGATTGCGGAAGAACCCCTCATAGCTCGACCCGGCGTCGGCCGGTTCGGCAAAGCGCACATCCTGGCCGGGGCTCAACCTCTGCATGGTGCCGGGCTCGAGGCTGGCTTCGACGACGCCGTCCTCGTCCGGCTCATCCCCGCCCATGACGGCGTCCTCGGGATCGGGCGAGACGACGAACCCGGTGAACAGCGCCGCGACCTTGGCCTTGACCAGGGCCGCGTCGTCGAACTGGTCGAGTTCGTCGAGCTTGACCAGCGCCCGGGCAAGCCAGGGCTCACCGCGGATCTGACCGGGACGGAGCGGCCGGTAGAGATGGGCGATGCGGTCCGCCGGCACCCGCACCAGGTCGTGGTCGCGCGGCCGCATCACCGGATCGCCGGGATGGGCGCGGGTCAGGTGGTAGGCGACCCTTCGTCCCAGCCGGTCGAACTCGATGCCGGCGCGCACCAGGTTGCCGCCCGGCAATGTCGTGTTGAAGGTGAGCGGCACATGCTCGGCCTCGAGCAGCTGGATCTGCAGCGGCACCGCGAGTCCGTCCTCGGGCCGGCGCACCCTGAGCCGCACGAAACACTCGCCGCCCTCCAGCATGGCCCGGCAGGCGAGCGCCTGGAGGCCGTAGAAATCGGTGACGCCGTCGGCGTCGGCCTCCTCGCACCAGTCCCACCAGAGTGCATGCACCGCTTCACGGAATGCCGCGTCCGCGGCGATCGACTGCGGCTTGATGCCGGTGCCGATGCAGTTGGTGACGAAGGCGTCGACGGCACTGCCGGCCCAGGCATTGCGGCGCACCAGGTCGCGCGACTTGACCCGGAGATCGTGGCCGGTGGCGAAGGTCGTCGCCAGCGCGCCGGGGTTTCCCGGCCGCCAGGCCGCGGCGCGGCGGCCCGAGCCCGCGGCCTCGTGGACCGGCCGGCGAGTGCCATGCGCGGCCTGGCCCGGCGCCCGCCATGTCGACATGATGCGCGAGACCAAACCCATTCTCAGAACCCCTTGTTGGTGACTATGCGGATCTGGCGCACCTGCCTGCCGGTCTCGCGGGCGTGGGCGTTCTCGATCTCGGCCAGCGCCGTCTTGATCTCGTCCACCGAGCGGTAGGTGACGCTCTTGCCGTCATAGGAAACGGTCAGCACGCCCGAGGTCAGCGCCTCGCGCAGCGCTCGCACCTGATCTTCGGTGTAGGTCATGGCTCAGCCCATCCACTTGCTGCGGGTCACGCGCCGGCGTCTCGCCGGGCGGGAGCCGGGATCCGGCGTCGCCGCGTCCTTCGCGCCCGACCCCTCGGGGCCGGGCCCATTGGCGAGCGCGGCTTCCATGCGCAGCCAGCAGCGCTCCGGGAAGCGGTCGGCGCCGGCGATCCAGGCGGCGGCGCGGGCGTAGACCCGGCAGTCGAGCGCCTCGTTGCGTTCTCTGAGCTTCTGCCATTCGAGCCGGGCGAAGCCGCGCCGGGTGCGCACCGTGACCAGCTGCTCGGCGACGAACTGCTTCAGCCATTCGTCCTCGACCCAGTACGGCAGATGGACGGTTCCAGGCGGATACGGCTTGCCCTCGGCGCGCTCCTCGTCGGTCGGTCGTTCCAGTCTCAGGAAGCGGTAGGTCTCGGCCTTGAAGGTCGAGACCGCGACGGTCCAGAGCCGCGCCCCTCGGCGCAGCCGCTTGCCGCCGTCGGACGCGTCCACGTAGGTCGGACCGGAAACCGGGCTCGACCGGTTGAAGCCCTCGGTGCCCTTGACCGGCGCCACTTGCGCGACGCCGGCGCGCCGCGCCCAGCCATAGACGGCGGTCGGCTCGTAGCCTGTGTCGATGGCGAGCTTTGCGAGCGCCAGCGCGGCGCCGTTCTCATGGCCCCAGGTTTGGCCGAGCAGCCGGTCGAGTTCGGCCCACGGCTCGGTCCGCTCGGGCCCGCCCTCGATGACGACATGATCGATCAGCCAGCTCTCCAGGCCCCGGCCCCAGGCCCAGACGTCGACCTCGATCCGGTCCTTCTGCACGTCCGCGCCGGCGGTGAGGAACAGCCCGCCGGCGGGCACCGTGCCCGCGGGCCAGCGTTCCCGGCGGTCGTAGAGCCGCTGCCAGTCCGGCGCCTCGCCGCTCTCGACCCAGGTCTCGCCGAGGATGGTGTTGCGAAAGGCGCGGATCGCCTCGTCGTTCCCTTGGCACCCCTCCCATGAGCGCGCGATGGCCTCCCACGAAAGCCAGCCGACCGGTGAGTAGAGCGCCGAGAGATGAAACCCGATGGTCGTGGGATCGGCCGCGGTACCGGTCGCCCGCCAAACGCCATCCGCCAGCATCGCCGTCTTGTGGTGCTCGGCGATCGGCGTCTCGCAGGATGCGCAGTGGTAGGCCGCCGTCTCGGGCTTGCCTTTGTTCCACTTGAGCCGCTCGAAGACGAGCACCTGCGCGTGCCCGCAATGGGGGCATGGCACGAAGTAGCGACGTTGGTCCGACGCCTCGTATTCGCGCTCGATGCGTGAGAACCCCTTCACCGTCGGTGTCGAGATCAGCAGCACCTTGCGCCGGTGGGCGAAGGTCAGCGAGCGGGCCTCGGCCAGCGTCACCGGATCGCCCTCCTCGTCGGCCGAGGCCGGATAGGCGTCGACCTCGTCCAGGAGGATGTAGCGGGCCGGGATCGAGCGCAGACCCACGGCCGAGTTGGCCCCGGCCATGATCAGGATGCCGCCGGTGAACTCCTTCGACAGCATCGTGTTGCCGGAATCGCGCGACCGCGCGGGCCGGACCAGACCGCGCAGCGCCGCGCTCTCCTCGATCAGCGGATCGATGCGCTGGCGCGAGTTCCGTTTCGCCAATTCCACCGTCGGCTGGACCGCCAGCATCGGCCCCGGCGCCTGGTGGATGACGAAGCCGATGAAGCAGTTCGCCCCCTCGGTCGCGCCGACCTGAGCCGCCTTCATGAACACCACCCGGCGGCACGGATCGGCCGGCGACAGCGCGTCCATGATGGCCCGCATATAGGGCGTGCGCGCGATGCGGTAGCGACCCGGCTCGGCCGAGGCCCGCGCCGCCAGCATGCGGTGCTTCTCCGACCATTCCGAGACGGTGAGCAGCGGGTCCGGCGCGAGCCCGTCGCGCCAGGCGCGGACGATGTCGTCCATGCCGGCGAAACGCTCGGCGGAGCCTTCAGCGGAACTCGGGCCGAATCTCGGCAAGCTCGTTGAGATGGTCTCGGACATGGGTCTCCAGAACCTTCTGCATGGCGTGAGCATCGAGGCCGAGGTCGGCCGCCATCGGGGCGGCGACGCGGGCCGGCCAGTTGACCCAGGCATCGCGCTCCCGGCGCGCCAGGCGGAACACCTCCGAAGTCGCGTGGGCCCGGTCGATCACCTCCTCGCGCAGGCGCTGCACCTGAATGCGGGCCCGTTGCGCCTTGGCGATCTCGTGGGCGGTGCGCGCCTGGGTGAAGCTGGCGGCACCTTGCGGAGCGGGTTCGATTGTGGCGGCCGGCCGCGCCGCGGCAGCCATGTCGTCCGGCTTGTCCGGAGCGGAGGCCCGCGGCGTCTCGTCAGCTTGTGCGGGCTGGTCCTCGGGCGGCCCGGACCGGCGCGCCGGATCGGTTCGAGCGTCCCATTGGGCGTCCGCCCTGGCCGGATCGAGGGTGCCGTCCGGCTCCGGCGCGAGCCGGCCCGCGCGGATCGCCTTCATCACCGCGACATGGCTCACGCCGCGCCGGCGCGCGTATTCCCGCAGCGATACGCCCATGCCCGTGGAACCTCGAAAATACCATTGGAATCATGCTATTAAGCGCTCGCCTTCGGGCCGGAACAGAGCGTGTATGACGTCGCAATCGAACGGAGGAAACCCATGACCCAGACCCTCACCGACAGCGAACGCGACGCGCTCATCGCCGCCGCCAAGCGCCCCGACGGGCATCTCCACCCGTTGCCCGATGGCGTCGATGCCGACCTGCTGGTCGGCGGTCTCTTGGTACGCGACCTGATCGAGCAGGTACCCGACGAGCGCCCCGGCTTCGAGCCCTTCCTGCGCATCACCTACACGGGCCTGAAAGCCCTTCACGCCGACCCGAACGGGAGCGCGTCGGCAGACGAGCCGGCCGACAAGACCGCCCGCGAAACCTTCATCGCCGGCCAGTACGAGTTCGACAATCTGCTCGAGCGGCTGAGGGACGCGTGCGGCGTTCACTTCAACGTCGACCTCGAGCAGGTAGATTGGGCCGACGTCGGCACGCTCTACATGCGCCTCGCCAGCCTGCGCACCCTTTGCGACCACGTCTTCAAGGAAGGCGAACACGCCGAACCGGCGGGCGGTCACGACGGACACGCCTACAACCGGGACGGCCGCAAGGTCGCCGTCAGCGTGCCCACCGACTGACCGGCGCCCACTCCCCTCCGGCCCCGCTCGGGCTCGCGCCTCGCGGGGCTTCGGGCAGTAGCAGCGCCGCGATAGCCGCGGCGCGCTCAACCCCCGAAGGAGGGAGCGATCCCATGAAACTCACCGACACCCAGATGATCATTCTCACGGCCGCGTCGCAGCGCGACGACGGCTCGATCCACCCATTGCCCAAGACCCTCAAGGGCGGGGCCGTCACCAAGGTCACCGGCGCGCTCCTGCGCCGAGGCCTGATCGCCGAGATGCCGCGCCGGAACGGCGCCGCCATCGGCGAGGCGAACTTCGCCATCACCCGCGAAGGAGTACTCGCCATCAACGTCGAGCCGGCCGACTGTCCCCATTTGGCCGACACGGGCGCACAGGCGCCCGACGGCGGCCGGGAGGCCGAGCAGCCGGCGGCACCTGCCCCGGCCGAGGCGATGAAAGCCGGCACCGGCCGCGACACGGCGAAGGGGCCGGTCAAGCCGCGCACCGGCACCAAGCAGGCTCTCGTGGTCGGGATGCTGCGGCGGTCCGAAGGCGCGACCGTCGATCAGATCATGGAGGCCACCGGCTGGCAGCGCCACACCGTGCGCGGCGCCTTCGCCGGTGCGCTCAAGAAGAAACTCGGCCTCACCATCGCTTCCGAGAAGGTCGAGGATCGCGGTCGCGTCTACCGCGTGGCCGATTGAGGGCCGTTCCGATGAAAACCATCAGGATCAGCGACGCGACCAATCGCGCCACCGCCGATGCGGCGATCTACCCGTTCCGCTCGACAGCCGCGCGGCTGCCGGACGGCGACTGGCTCGTCCCGGTCGACGATGAGGTCTATCGCCGGATCGAGGACAACCGACTGCCGAGCGAGACCGATGACGACCTCATCCTGCGGGCGCTTCACGTCCATTCCGGCCGGGCGACCAACTGAAGCCGGGCGCTCGACCGATGCCGCCGCCCCTCGCGGGGCGGCGGTGTCACGTTCGGACGCCGCCGCGCACGCGGACCGCCTCGAACAGGCGCCTGAGCGCGAACGCGCGTGCGATCGAGATCACCGTGAACGCAGCGCCGATCAGAACGTGGCCTACGAACACCACAGTGAGCCCGAAGAGCGGGAACACCAGCATCTGCGTCACGACAGCGACGCCGTAGCCAACCACCACGTTTGGTCACCGCCTCGACCAGCGACATGCGTCGCGACTGCCGCCTCATGCCGCGGCCCGCCCAGCGCCGTCGCCGACCGCGTCGAACGTCCGTCCATCGCCGTCGAGGGTCGCTGCCTGGCCCGTCCACTCCTGCCAGCGCCGGACGACGACGTCGCAATAGCCAGGATCGAGTTCCACCAGCCGTGCCGTGCGTCCGGTCTTCTCGGCCGCGATCAGCGTCGAGCCCGAGCCGGCGAAGGGATCGAGCACCACATCCCGGCCCTTCGATGAGTTGCGCACCGCGCGCTCGATCAGCGCCACCGGCTTCATGGTCGGGTGCAGATCGTTGCGCGCCGGCTTGTCGACGAACCAGACGTCGCCCTGATCCCGCGCGCCGCACCAGTAGTGGTCAGCGCCCTCCTTCCAGCCGTAGAGGATCGGTTCGTACTGGCGCTGGTAGTCGGCACGGCCAAGCGTGAAGGTATTCTTGGCCCAGATCAGGAAGGTCGACCAGTGGCCGCCCGCTTCCCGGAACGCACGCTGCAGCGTGGGCAGCTCCGAGGACGACATGCAGATGTAGGCCGTACCCTTGGTGACGGCGAGCATGTTGGTGCAGGCCGCGCCGAGGAAGCGCTCGAAGTCGGCGCCGAGATTGTCGTTGCGAATCCGCCGCCGCTTGCCGCGCATCCGGTCCTTGGCGCTGTTGCCGTAGCCGACGTTGTAGGGCGGATCGGTGAAGCAGAGATCGGCGAGTCCGCCGTCCAGCACCCGTTCGATGTCGGCCGCGACGGTCGCATCGCCACAGAGGAGCCGGTGGCCTCCCAGAAGCCAGAGATCGCCGGACCGGGTGATAGGTTGCTCCGGCGTCTCCGGCGCCTCGTCGTCATCGATGTTGCCGGCGGAACCATCCTCGGCTCCCTGTAGCAGGCGATCGATCTCGTCGAGATCGAAGCCGGTGAGGTCGAGGTCGAACTCGGCCTCGCGCAGCTGCTCGAGTTCCACGCGCAGCAGGCCCTCGTCCCAGCCGGCATTTTCGGCGATGCGGTTGTCGGCAATGCGAAACGCTCGGGCCTGCGCTTCGCTCAGATGCTCCAGCCGGATCACCGGCACCGTCTCCAGCTCGAGTTGCCGCGCGGCCAGCAGCCGGCCGTGGCCCGCGATCAGCACGCCGGCCTCGTCCACCAGGCAGGGTACGTTGAAGCCGAAGGCGGCAATCGAGCCCGCGATCTGCGCCACCTGGTCGTCGGAATGTGCGCGCGCATTGGCGGCATAGGGCAGCAACCGGTAGAGCGGCCAGTACTCGATGTTGAAATCCGATGCCGTCATATGCCGCACATCCCCTCGCACTCGCCGGCCCACAGATCGGGCTGACCGACGGCGGCGCCGGTCTCGATCTCTTCCAGCGGCTGGCGGTTGACGTTGACGTAGAGCCGGCCGCCCTTCCTGAGCCCGGCTCGCTCGTGAGCCGGCATGTCGCGGATCAGGCGATCGATGGCGACGGCCTCGTTCCAGTCGTCCGGGCTGGCGCGCAGGGCCTCCCACTCGACGGCGCTCCGGTAGGGACAGAAGGTGCAGGCGGAGCGCGGCGGGATCGGATAGTCGTGCTGCACAAGCCAGTCGATGCAGTCCTGCCGGCTCATCCAGCGTGCGTGCGGCTCCGGCCCGTCCCTGGTCGCGCGGTCGATCAGCGGATGGCGTTTGCTGAGCCAGCGGACGTCCGAGGGTTTAACGCGCATCCACTCGTCGGCCGAGATGCCCAGCCACGAGCAGGCGAGAGGCACGGCCGAACGGATCGGGTTGTCGGGCGGCCGGCCGAGCAGCTCCTTGATGCGCCGCTGGATCGGCTTGATCTTGTAGTTGGACGTGCACTCGCGCCTGAGCATTCCATGCGAGCCGTCGGCGTTCACGGTGAAGAAGGGCGGCGCGAGATAGCCGTTCGCGCGGCCCGCCACGGGCTTCACACCGGCCGCGGTCTTGCGAATGTCCTCGGCGAGATCGGAGAACTGGACCACCTCGACCGGGAACGGCAGCACGCCCGGCGATCGCAGCCAGTCCAGATGCTCGTAGACCGCCTGCGGCTCCGCGCCGGTGTCGGCGAAGATCGCGCAGTCCGGCATGGGCTCGATCTCTCCGTGCGCCGCCATCAGCGCCATGGTCGTCGACTGGACGCCGGCGCCGAGCGAGATCACGTGCATGATTGGCGGGTGCTGGGTCATGGGTTTCCCATCACGAAAAGGCCGCCCGCGCCGGTGACGGCGGGACGGCCGATGTCGATGTCTCATTGGTCGGCGGCGCAGCGCGCCGGCCGGTGCCGTTCGTGCCGGTCCGGCGTCCTCGATGGTGGTAACCGGAGGTGGTAACCAAGGGTGGTAACCTGGGTGGTAACCAAGGGCTCTGGTTACCAGGTGGTTGCCACCCAGGTTACCACCCAGATCTGACGCTAAGGCTTTGTAATAACGCCGTTTTCGGCGCTGGCAGGGTGGTAACCGACAAGCCGTGGTTACCACCTGGGTTACCACCCTGGTTACCACCCATGCTCTGGCCATAAGTCATTGACAATGCGTGGTTATTCTGTCCGCCCGGAGCACTGGCCGGCGCCGGTGGTAACCTCGGTTACCACCCAGGTTACCACCCTGATCTTGGCCTAAGTCTTTGTTACAGCGTTATTTTATCCGCCGGGCGGAGGTCGCAACCGGTGGTAACCTAGTGGTAACCCAGTTTTTGCCCCTGTCGCTGGCGCGATTTCGCGCTGAGCCCGCCCACTTGCGTTTGGCGCCAGGAAGGACCCGCAAAATCAATTGGTTAGGCATGCCAGCGGTCCCATCCCGGGACCATCACGCCGCCTCACGCGGCGGCGTAGAGCCAAGCCTTGAGGCTTCGCGGCAACCAGCAGCGGGGCCCAGCCCATCAGAATTGCAACGAACAGTGGGGCGCGCGCCTCGCCGGCATATGAGGGTGCTCTACTAGGCTAAGCTAATCCCCAGTGCCGGCCGAGTCGCGCTACCGCCCGTCTCCACCAATCAGGGTTCGCCGCGGGCAAAGCAGTAGAACAGTCCGTCGCCGCCGGTAGCGACGAGGTTCGCCTGGCCGCACCCGCGTGAGGCATGGGAGTAGTTCCAGAAATTGACCCCCGACGGGTTGCCGGTCAGGTCATGGTGGCCGACCATCGCCGCGCCGGCGCCGTTCGAGGTCCAGTTGCCGCAGGTTCGGTCCTCGTCGGCGGCAAAGGCGGTCCCGTCCTGCTGGGTGCCGGTCAGGATGTCGTGGCGGTTGGGAGAGTCGCCGCGGCCATTCACCACGTCGCCGCGCTCGTTTAGCGCCGTCGCTTTGTCGATGCCGTTGGGCTCGGCGTGGAGCGCGTCGACGGTGGCGGCGATCTCTGCCCCCGCGGCGTTGTGCCACGGGCCGGGGCCGATGCGGTCCCGCGCGTGCACCGCCGCCTCGCCGCCCGCCGCTTGCGTGCTGAGATAGGCGTGCCAGTTCCGGCCGCCGGCGCCGACGGCGGCCGCCAAGAACTCGCAGTGCTCGTCGGCGCCCGCGAGGCCGCCAAGATTGGCGCCGTCGCCAGGGCCGGCGCTCGTTACGAAAAAGGTCATCGACGGCGTCTGGGTCTGCGCCGGCCAAACGGCGAACGCCGCCGCCGCGACCATCGCGCCCAGGATCACTCGCGCCGAAATCCGCATGTGTACACCTCCCGTTCCATCCCCGCGGTTGCGGGCCCCAAACCTGAGCCGGGATTACCCATGAGGAGCCTCCCAGTTGGTTGAGCTTGGCCCAAACTCGCCCGGAATTCAATCCACTTCTGACCTGCGGCCGTCTTTGAGCGATTCCGTTTAGTGAAGAGCGCGACTCCGAGTCCGAACACGATCAGCGCCGCCCAGGTCTCCACCCTTCAGCTATGTAGAGGCACTAAAACCCGCCGCGACGATGCCGGGACGAGCTGGTGTGGACGCAACAACTGGATGTTGACAAAAAACTACATCTTGTGATGCATCACTGTCAACACCACAAGTTGCAGAATCCTGGTTCGGCCGTCAGCCCGCTCGCCTAGGCCGCTCGTAGCCGTAATGGACGGCGAGCATGCCGAGCGCGGAGATCAGGATCCCGCTGGCCTCGTCGGGCCTGACAGACCGGTTGTGTCAGCTCTGGAGCAAAGCCTGGCTGTGACGGCGATGCACAGATCGTCGACGGATCAGCAATGCCACCTTGGTCACGGCTTTTGCCACTCGCAGTTTATGACCGACACGGAACGGTTTGCGCCCAGATAATTGGCGGTGTAGGTGCAGCTTCCGGTCACGCCCGCATACTTGCCGGTGCCGCCCAGAAGCTCCACGCGGCCTTCACCACCGCCGCCGACCTCGGTGTTGCCGATGGTCCTCCGCGCCATCGAGAATGACTTGTCGCCCGAGGAGTCGGTGTTCGTACAGGGCGCCTCGAGGTCCATGCCAGCGTCCGATTGCCTCGCATAAACGAAGCACGCCGTGAGGCTATTGCCGCCTTCGGCGAACGGACCGCCGCTGCTCTCGATGACAGTGGTCGTTCCGTTCAGGGGCCCGCCTATGATGGTTTGACCCGCATGCTCCAGCACGGTGTAGTCGCGGACGTAGCTGGTGATGCTCGTGAAGCTGCCGCTCTCGGCCGCGACGGCGGTCTGAGCCGCAGTCAGGACGCCCCACGACATCACCAGCACGACGGCGATCCACTTACAAAAAGACATCTCTTGTTCCCTTGCTTCGCAGCAAGCACGTTCGCGAGGCGGCCCTGTGGCCGGCCGGGTGGTCCTCTGCCGATCTGCTACGGCTTGCGATGAGCACCTGTCAACCCACAGGATGCACGAAAGATCTTTCTTCCATCAGCCCGCTCGCCTAGGGCGCTCGTAGCCGTAGTGGACGGCCAGCATGCCGAGCGCGGAGATCAGGATCCCGCTCGCTTCACTGGGCCGGACGGGCCGGTTGTTCCAGCCCTGCTGCATCGCCCACGCCCTGAGGCTCATCTGCAGCCCGACCACGTGCCAGACGCAGCTGCCGCCCGGGCTCGCCATGCCGCCGAGCACGGTGAGCGCGTCGTGGACCCGGTTGCGCGCCGCGATCTGACGGACCGTGAGATCGTCGCTCCAGGTCATCTTCTCGCCGCGGAGCGGTCTCACGTGAACGATCGATGCGGTGGCCCTGGCGTCGTAGGCGGCGATGGTGAAGTAGGCCTGAAAGTCACGGGCCGCATCGTGCATGGCGGGCGTGATGGTTCCGGCCTTCAGCATGCGCGCCAGCGTATCGACGGTGCGGCCGTGGGTGACGGGCCGGCCCTCGGGATCGGCCTCGTGCACCATCTCGACCTTGCGCCCGCCAGCCAGGTTGGCGACCTCGGGACGCGGGCGTGCGGACCGTGCCTTGCCCTTGGTGGCGCATTTTCTACGCTTAGCCATGGGCCGCGGTCCGATGGTTCCGCATGGACACGGAGCGCCCGTTTGCAGTGTCGCTTGACGCCGACCGTCTACCGTAGAGCCGCTCGCCCAGCCGGCGGACCAGCTCGCGCTCGGGCCAAGTGAGGCGGCCGTCCTCGGCGGCGACCACCAGGATGCCCTGCTCCCTCCAGCCTTCGCGCTTGGTCTCGTCGACCGCTCCGCGCACGCCGCCATAGCCTTTCGGCAACCACCTCACCGGGTGATCTCCCGCAGGCAGGCGCCGTAGCCAAGGACGTCGACCAGGCTGTCGAGATGCTTCGGGTTGTGAGTAAGCCGTGCCATCTTGAGGTTCATCAGGCAGAGCGCGACCTGGGCCGCGGTCACTCGGATCCCGAGCACCTGTGACCAGCGGACCGCGATATGCTCGAACAGGTCCTCGGGCTCGCCGTGCTCGTCGCGGCGCTTGTCGACGACGCCGGCGGCGTGCTTGAGCAGCATGGCGCCGTTCATCGCGCACCCGCCCGGCTCTCGATCGCCCACAGCAAGAGCGCGATGGCGTCGGCCTCGTTGTCATCGGCGGGTGCGAAGCCGCGATCGCGCACCGCCGCGATGACGGCCGCCTTGTCGGCATTGCCACGGCCGGTGACATGGCGCTTGATGGTGCCGACGGGCACGCCCTGGTAGGGAATGCCGTGGTGCTCGCACCAGGCGGTCAGGATCGCGAGCCAGCCGCCGTAGATCTGCGAGGCACTGGTGCCGGCGTGGCGGCGGACCTCCTCGAGATAGACCGCATCGATGCCGCCGGCCGCGTTCTTGACCTCGGTCAGCCAGCGCTTGAAGCGCAGAAAGCGCATACCGCCGCCGCTGAACCGGTCAGGCCGGAATGACGCCATGCCGCTGGTGATGGCGCCGTGTTCGTCACGGAGCGCCCATCCGGTCGCGGTGCCGAGATCGAGGGCGAGCACGGTGCCGGAACTGGACACGCCGGCATCGTTGGCGGCCGGCACCGGGGGTTCGGCCACCGGGCAGGCGACACCGGCATTGCCGTTGTGCGGGGCCGCCGGCAGCACGGCGCGGTTCTCAAGCGGCCGATTCTTGGGCAGAGTTACATGAGCCATTGATGATCTCCTTGATCGGGGTTGTCGTGGTCAGGGTGGCGGCGGGGAACTTCCAGGAACGCCGCCGCCACCCGCTCTCGTCGTCGGCCCCGGCCAGGGGGATCGCGCACGGACGTTTCCCGTTGCCTTCGCGTCCGGGAACGGCGATGGCTGCACCCCTCGAACGGACGGCGGGAGGTGTGTGTGTTCCCAAGCACACACCTCCCCCTGTAAGGGGAGGGAATGGTCGGGAACGCGGGAAGCATTGAATTCATTGATTTTTTCGTTCCCGAACGAGGCCGGGAACGGTCGGGAACGGGAACGGGGGGCGATCCGATTTCTCCCGTGTTTTCAATGAGTTGACAGCGATGTCGGGCGTTCCCGGTGTTTCCGTTCCCGGCCGGGAAAGCGGGAAGCGGGAACGCAAACCGACCCTCCCGAAACCGGGTAGGAAGCGGTGGGAACGCCGGGAACGGAGCGTCCATTGATGGTCACTCCCCGGTCTCGTCGGCACCGTGCACGAACTCGCCGACACCGCGTGCGAACGGCCCGGCCGGCACGTCCAGCCATTTCAGTTCCGTTGATCCGCCGGCCATGCCCTTGACCAACACGGGCGGGCGTTGAGCAGGTCCTGGGTCAGGGCCTCGATCCGGTTGCGCCCTATGTTGTGGAAGACCACCGGCAAGCGATGGCGCTGTCTGAACAGCCCCGGGGCCCCGGTATGGGTGAAGGGATGGCCGTTCTCGGCGGCGCGGGCGATGGCCTCTACCAACGCGTCCATCAGATCCTGCTCCGGACGGCGATGTGCGCGGAGCCGCGCCGTCACATCGACCAGGAGGCCGGTGGGTGCGCGTAGATAGGTGCGGATGGTGCGGTCGGCGGGTCCGTTCGCCTTGACCACGGCGCCCTGGAACACGACGTTGCGGGCAACGGGCTCGTCGAGCGCCTTGAACACGTAGTCCCGATGCTCCTCGGGCGCCGGCCAGAGCGCGTAGACCAGGCGCACGCCGTCGACGATGGCGCTGGTGCCGCGCACTGCGTCGCGGGCCTGCTCGACCGAGGCGATGGGCCGGTTGCCCTGGGGCTTGCGCATGTGATGGGCGACGATGACCGCCGCGCCGGTCTCGGTGGCGAGCGATGCCAGGAGCCCGGTGGCGAAGCTGCCGGCGGCGGGATCGGCGTTGATGTCGGCGTGCATGAAGGAGGACAGCGGATCGAGCACCACGAGCTTGAGATCGGCGATGCGGGCGATCTGGTCGCGCACCCTGGCGAAGTGCTCGGTCGCCTCCAGCCCGTCCTTCCCCGCGATCACAAGCGGGATGGGCCCGCCGGCGTTCGGGAGCGGCACCACGATCAGCCGCTCGGGCCGCTCGAGGCGGTGGCGCTCCGGATCGAGGCGATCGAGACGGCGATGCACCTCGGCCTCGTCGTCCTCGGCGGTGAGCACCACGGCGGCGCCGAAGGCGCGCACGGCACCGCCAAGCGCCATGGGCTCGGGGCTGACCGAGGCCGCGCGGGGGTTGCCGGTCGCGACCAAGAGCGCGAGATCGAGCGCGATCATGCCCTTGCCGGTATCGCCCATGGCGGCGAGGATCGAGACCACGCCGAGCGGCACCGCGCTCTCGATGAGGAACCGCTGCTCGGGGGCATCGCCGGCGTAGCGGGTCGCAAACCAGTCGGCGAGATCGAGCGAGCGCTTGGCGGGCCGGACGGCTTCGCGCCCGGCGTTCGCGATGAAGGCGGCGACGTCCATGCCCTCGGCCACGGCGTCGGCCGCGTCCCACTTCTCAGGTCTGTCGTCGGGCGAGCGGAGCACGGCGGCCGAGGCGGCGTCGGCGGCGAGCACCGCCTGGGCGGCGGCGAGCGCGTAGTGCCAACCGGGCTCGTCGCGATCGGGCCAGACCAGCACGCGCTTGGCCTTGAGCGGCGACCAGTCGGTCTTCTCGACCGGGGCCGAGGCGCCGTTCATGGCTGTGGTGGCGCAGAGCCCCTGGGAGATGAGGGCCGCGGCGGCCTTCTCGCCCTCGACGAGGATCACGTCGGCGGCCGTCTTGATGCCGGGGCGGTTGTAGAGCGGGCGCGGATCGGGCGCGCGGGCCTTGCGGGCGCGCACGTCCCAGGGCCGGAACTGCTTGCCGCCCTGCGGGTCGTAGCGGTAGACGCAGGCGATCAGGCGTCCGTCTTCATCGTGATAGTCCCACTTGGCGGTGACCGGCCCGAGCGCATCGGGCGGCGGCGCCGTCCTGCGTGGCCTGCCCCCGCGGTCGCCGTGCAGGGTTCGAGCGCGTCCGTCGAGCCAGGTGACGACGTCCTCGATGACGGCGGGGAACTCGGTTTTGGTGTCGCGGCCGGTCGCCGCCGCCCAGAGCCCGATGATGTCGCCGCCCTCGCCGGTCGCGAAGTCGTGCCACAGGCCCGCCTTGCGGCCCTCGGTCTCGACCACGAGGCTGTCGCCGGGGTTGCCGTGGATGTCGCCGACGAAGAACTTGCCGCGCTGGAAAACGCCGCCCGGAAAGAGCCAGGAGAGCACGCCGCGGATATTGACCAGCATGCGCGCCTTGATCTCATCGGTGCTCTGGACGGCATACGCCGGCAGGGCGCCGTCGAGCCGCTGCGGCTCGGCATCGTTGAAGTCGCGCCAGCGGTTGATGTCGACGACGTTGGCGTCGGGCCGTGCATCGGTGTCGCCGTCGGGCTTGATGTCGTCGTCGCTCATGTCTCGGTTCTCCAGCATCGGTTGGCCCAGGGGCAGAACCGGCATTCGTGGAAGTCGGGTGATTGGGCGATGCGCGGTAGCAGCTCGCCGGCCTCGGTGGCACGCAGAATGCGCACCGCCTTGTCGCTCGCGGCCTGGGCGAGCGCGCCGTCGAACGGCACGAGCTCGTGATGGAGCTCGGCGGTGTCCTTGTTGATCGCGGTGAAGAGCGCCGGGTTCTCGGAGATACCCGGCACGCTCGCCTCCATGTACGCCTGGTACACGGCGACCTGGGCGGCGTAGACGGGTTTCGAGACCGCGACGCCGCGCTTCGCCGTGTCCTTCCACGATCTCGCGTTGAGCGACTTGCACTCCCAGAGCGCGGGCGCGCCGGGGAGCAGCCCTTCGGGACCGGTGGCAACGATGCCGTCGACATGGCCGCGGATGCGCCCGCCGGCGACCGAGAAGCCGAACTGGCCGTCGTCCGGCCGGTTGCCGCGGCTGGTGTAGAGCTCGAACCCGGCGGCGCGGAGCCAGCCGGCGGCGAGGTCCTCGAACACATGGCCGGCGGCGAAGACGCGCAGCGTCTTGCCGTCGAAATCGGCGCCGTCATCCTTCGGCGCCTGGGCATACTCGTACTGGAGCGCGCGCTCGCACGGCACGCCGAGGCGCGAGCCGCCGAGATACGCGCGCGGCGTCCGCGCGGCGTTCTCCGCTTCCAGGCCTGCGTCGATCAGCGCGTTGATGTCCTCGGCGAAGCTGGCCGAATGGTTGTAATCGAGCATCAGGAGCGATCCTCCCGGCAATAGCCCCGGGCGGCCGTTTCCGAAGGCAGATCGAGGCCCCGCAGCGCATAGAGCAGCGAGATGAACTCGGGCTCCGTGAGGCGGTATTCGGTCCCGCCCAGATGGCCCCGGGCGGGACCGTTGAGCCCCCGCACCCGCCACCAGGAGAAATCGGCCGCGCGCACCACGTAGAAGGCGGGAAGGCCCGCCCGTTCGGCGAGGCGCATGAAAGCGTGCGCCGGCTTGCCGTCGAGGTCCCAGGGCCGGGCATGTTCGAGCTTGCACTCGATCAGGGCCACCGGCTCACCGGCATGGAACTCCAGGAAGTCGATGTCCATCGCCGGACAGTTCCAGCCCCAGCGGCGATGGCGGAGCGAGAGTTCCCGGTCGCGCCAGCCCGAGCGTTCCTGCCTAACCCGCATGGCGCACCTCCCGCAGGGTCTCCAGGAGACGGCCACGGGCCTGTTTCACGGCCGCTCCGTCGCTGTCGGAGCCGATGAACAGGCGGTCGAGGCCGAGGGCCGCGACGCCGGTGGTGCCGCCGCCGAGGAAGGGATCGAATACCGTCTCGCCGGCACGGGTGAAGCGGCGCACCAGATCGGCCATGCCGCTCTCGGACTGCCCCCAGTGATGGAAGCGTTTGTCGTTGGCATCGCTGCGCGCCACGTCGCCGACCCACTCGCCCGCGTATCCGGCGTCGTCCGGGTCATTGACGAACCACAGAACCGGCTTCCAGAAGGTGTTGACCTTGCGCTCCCAGAGCTGGACCGACTGGCCGCCCGGGGTGAGGTAGGCCACCGTCCAGTGGTAGCGAAGGTGCGGCGTCATGGCGGCGATGATCTCGGGCAGATAGGACTGCCCGGCCATGACCAGGCAGCAACCGCCGGGGCGGAGAACCCGGGCGGCGGTGCGCGCCAGATCGCCGTAGACGGCCAAGAAGGCGCGCGGGTAGGGCGGATCGGTGACGATGCAATCGACGCTGCCCGGCTCGATGTGCGCGCGTACATCGGCGACAGCGGCGTCGAACAGCCGCATGCGGCCGTCGTGCGCGGGCATGTCCGCGGGCGGCGTCTCGCGCTGGTCGCGGCGGCGGGCGGCGGCGGCGCGGCGCAGGGTCTTGTGTTTGCCCGAGCGGATAGCGTCGACCAGGGCATCCTGCTCTTCGGACGAACGGTCGACGATGGCGGCGGCGTCGCTGACCGCGACCAGCCCCTGGTCGACGGCGTCCTGGAGCAGAGCGCTCCCTTTGTCTTCTACCCGGCGGGCATTGTTGACGGAGCGTTTGGAGGTATTCACGAGGTCGGAGGCCTCAGAAACGCAAATTTGCGTTTCTGAGATCGCGCGGTGTTTTCCGATTTCCCCTTGCCGGATATTCACCAGTCTCGCGGCCACCATGGCCCGCTGGCTGTCGCTCAGATGCCGGCGGTGAAGGTTCAGGCTGACGATGAAGGCTACCGGATCACCTCCCTCGTAGACCCGGTAGGCCGGCGGCACGGCGGCGAGGCGGCAGGCACGCTCGCGATTGCGGCCGTCGAGAATACGGCCTTGCGCATCGAGCCAGATGGCCTCGCGGAGACCGTGGCCGCGGATGTCCTCGACGAGGCGGTCGAAGTCGGCGCCGGCCATCATCGGGAAGGCCTCGGCGACGGGATGGCAGGGATGCAGGGTTTGGTTCGGGTCCACCATCAGAACGGAATATCCGTCTCGTCCGCCGCGGCGGCCTCGTGCATGGCGTCCTGGAAGCCGCCGACGGCGACCTCGATCAAGGCCAGCACCTGTTCCTCGGTGAGGGCGGCGAGCCGGGTCTCCCAGCCGATCTCCTCCATGAGCTCGGCGAGCGGCTTCATGGCGGCGCGGATGGCCGCGCGCTCCTGGTCGGTGAGATCAATCATGGCCGTGCTCCGGCGTGCGCGGCGGGTCCAGAAGCCCTGGCAGGCCATCGAGCAGAAATTGGCCGGCGGACGTGGGGGCCTTAATCCCGATGTATCGAACCAGCCGAAGCCTCGCGGTGGCCGGCGGCAGACGGCGCAGAACGGCGCGCTGGAATAGAGCCGGCGGCGGTCGATGAGGTCGTTGCCCGGATCCGGCATCGCTCATGCGGCCCTCCGCATCTCGTCCGCCGCGCCCATGACGAGCCGACGGATCGTATGTTTGTTGAACTCGAAGGTGAGCCTCGCCGAGGCCTGGTAGCGGTTCAGCCCGTAATCCCGGCGGGACGGTTCCGGGAGATATTGCAGCTGCTTCTCGGTCGCCGGCTGGTTGAGCCAGGCCCTCGACTTGTGCGCGCTCTCGTCGCTCTCGTTCTCGTTCAGCCAGTCGTCGGCCGCGGCGAGACACACCGTGCGCGCACCGACGCTCATGAGCCTGGCCGGCTGACCCTTCGCGCCGCCCACCGCATGCCAGTTGCCGTTCAGGAAGAAGATGCCGCCCCAGGCATGAAAGCCGTTCGCGACGAGCGCCGCGTCGTCGCCGAACAGATCGGCCCAGCGGAAGCTCGAGCGCTTCAGCAGATCGATCTCCGACATGACGAAGTCGCTGAGCGGAATGGTCTCGCCGGCGGCGTCGCCTTCACGTGGCCACTGATAGCCGCAGAGCGGGCATTCCTGGACCGCCAGCGGCACGATGGCGCCGCACTCGGGACATTCCTTCGTCGGCGCCTCGCCGCCGCCGCGCTTGCCGTCGAGATCGACGTCCTGCTCGAGGCAGCCGTGAATGAGGCTCGAGGTGCCGAAGTCGAGGACCAGGCAGTCGGTCTTGACGACGCCCGGGAACTCGGCCGGATCGACGACCCGCAAGCCCCGGCCGACCATCTGGATCATGGTCGACTTGTAGGAAGACGGCCGGAGCAGCACGACGCAGCTCGTCGGCGGATGGTCCCAGCCCTCGGTCAGCACCGCGACGTTGACCATCACCCGGGTCTCGCCGCGCCGATAGGCGGCGAGCGCGGTGCGCCGCTCCGCCGACCCCATCTCGTGCCAGACCATGCCGGCATCGATGCCCGCGGCAACGAAGGCGTCGCGCACGTTGCGCGCGTGATCGACGGTCGAGCAGAAAATCACGGTCTGGCGGTCGGAGGCTTTCTCGCGCCAGTGCTCGATCACCGCCTCGGTGATCTGCGCCATGTTCATGATGGTCGCGACCTCGGCCATGTCGAAATCGGCGACGGTCCTACGGACTTGTCTAAGCGCTTCCTGGGTGCCGACGTCGATGACGAAGGTGCGCGGCCGCACCAGGTGGCCCGACGCGATCAGCTCGCCGAGCATGATCTGATCGGCGACGTTGGAGAACACCGGCCGGAGGCCCTTGCGGTCGCCCCGGTTCGGGGTCGCGGTGACGCCGTAGATGCGGACATCCGGGTTGCGCTCGCGCGCCCGGTCGATGATCCGCCGGTAGCTCTCGGCGGCGGCATGGTGGGCCTCGTCGACGACCACGAGATCAAGCGACGGCATGGCCTCGAGATTGGCCGCGCGGGCGAGCGTCGGAACCATGGCGAAGGTGGCGCGTCCGCGCCACGACTTGGTGCGCGAATCGACGATCGAGGTCGAGAGCGCCGGGTTACCTTGGCGAACTTGAGGACGTTCTGTGCGGTCAGCTCGTCGCGGTGGGCGAGCACGCAGGCCTTGGCATCGTTGTCCGCCAGGACCCTGCCGACGACGCCGGAGAGCATCACCGTCTTCCCGCTGCCGGTCGGTGCCACGCCTAGCGTGTTGCCGTGTTCGCCCAGTGCGCGGACACTGCGCTCGACGAAGGTCTTCTGGCGCGGGCAGAGCAGCAAGGGCCGGAACCGACTATTGTGCCCAGGCCGGACGGTTCGGATTGGCCGGTTGTGCTGCCGGCGCCTGTGCCGGGCCCTGGGGCGCTGGCGCGGCCGCGGGGCCATGGGGTTGGGCCTGCGCCGCATGGGCGGCGTGGGAGGCACCCGGGCGCCACTGTCCGCCCGCCTCCAGGAAGGCCTGCCAGTCCTTGTGGTTCGGCGTGACGGCGAAGCGGATTTCGTTCCTCGGATCGCCGTTCCGGTCCTTGCCGACATCGATCTTGGCCAGGAACTCGATGCCGTCGAGCACGGCGAGACCATCGATGCGCCGCGCGGTCTGCGCCTGCGGCGAGGCGTCCTTGTCGGAGAGCCCGCGGGCGGAGTTCAGGATGCCGCGCACGAACGACCGGCCCATGTTGGCCCACTCGGGGCCCTTGGGACTCGAGAGCCCGATGAGGCTCCACACCCGGCGCCTGGCGTGGGGGCCCTCGAGGAGCACGAACTCGGCGTTGAGATACACCGAGCCGGTGGTCTCGTTGCGGGTGGCGTAGCCGCCGGTCCAGCCCTGGCCCGGATCGTCGTAGCCGCCCGGCTTGATGGTCATGCGGACGGGCGCGATCGTGCCCTTGGGGATGACGTCGTAGGAGGTTTGCTCCTCGGCATCGTTGAAGTCGTTCCAGGCTCCGCTCATGGTCTGGGTGCTCCTTCATCTTCCGGGGGAACGGGGGATTCGGCGGGTAAGGGGGTATCCTTGGGCGGTGTAGGGCAGCCAAACTCCAGCCTCTCGCTCGCCGGTCTGACGGGGCCGCCGATCTTTTCCATCAGCCGGCCGAGATGGGGCTCCTCGATTTGATCGAGGCGACCGCTGCGATCCTTGGCGGGATAGCCGAAGGGGTTCAGCGTCCGACAGACGAAGGCCCGATAGGGATCGGCGTCGGCCTGGCCGATCTCGGCCATGACGATGACCTCGTCGACGATGCCGGGGAGCTCGTTGCCGGTCTTCGAGCCCTCGATCTGGGGGGAAAAGACCCGGCGATTGAAGTCGTCGAGCTTCTCGTCGAGGATGCCGACGAACCAGACGTTCTTATCGCGCGTATGCTGAAGGTGGGTGAGCCAGGCGATCATCTCCTGGCCGTGCAGGCCGTAGGCGCCGCGCATGTCGGGCTTGCCGCTGCGGTCCGAGAACGCCTGGGGCTGACCCTTGCACCACTGGAAGCAGAGCCGGCCGGCGACCGTGATCGAATCGATGAACACGGTCTCGTATTTCTCGAGCGCGGCGGGGTCGCCGAAGCGCTTGCGAACCGCCTCGTAATGGGCCCGGCTGTAGACCTGGTCGTCGCGAAGCGCCGGGTTAGGCCCGCCGATGAAGACCGCGAAATCGCGGCATTCGGACCAGGTGCGCGGCCGGACGGTGTCGCCGGGCCAGCCCTCGATCGCGAGATCGCCGGCCTCGAGGTCGAAGAACAGCGTGGCGCCGGGCTCGAGGGTCCACAGCAGCGAGGTCTTGCCAATCCCGGATTTACCGAAGATGGCGCCCTTAATGCCGCGGCGCTCGGCGAGGCGCTCGTCGGCCGAAATGATCGGAAGACCGTTCATGACGCGCCCTCCTTCGCCAGGCTCAGCTTGAAGACGGGTTTGCCGGTCTTGACCGTGCGAGCGTCCTCGAAGGCGGTCCGGATCGCGCTCGGCCAGGCGGTGTATTTGCTTTCCGGCACCCTGAAGGCGATGTTGACATACTCGGCCGGGTCGTCGCCCTCGGTGCGGGTACGCTCGACCAACGCCGTGAGCTGGGCCTGATCCCAATCGACGCGCTGCGGCAGGTCGGCAACGACGGTCACGCCGTCCTCGACCAGACGGACGGTGCCGGTGTCCTTGCCGGCGTCCCGCCGCGCGGCCTGTGCCCGCTCTCCGAAGCGGAGGCCGATGGCGCCGTCGAGCCATTCCTTCAGCGTCTTGGCGGCCGTGAGCGCCGCCTCGGCGTCTTCCTGTAAGAGCGCCAGCTGCTCGGCCGGCAGGGCGGCGATTTCGCCGACCGGCAGGGCGCGGATGTCCTCGAGTTGGATGCGGTTCGACATCAGGTTGTCCTCCGGCGGTTCGAAAAGGAGAGAGCCTCCCGGCGGCGCTTCGCTGGTGTGCGGGTTCGGATCGCGAGATAGCTGAAGTCGCCATCGCCGCGACGCTGCTGGAAGAGATAGACGAGGCCGTGCTCGGCGGCCCGCATGGCGCGGTCCGCGAGACGGTCGAGCGCGTCGCGCGTCGGGTCGTGCGGTTCACTTGGCCGTTGCCGGCGGTCGACGCAGAGTAGGCCGCGGTGGAAGGTGATACGGCTGCCGGGATGTGCGGCGCGGAGCCATCCCTCGAAGCCGGCCACGTCGATGAGAGGGGAGTGCGGTACCTGCACCAACTCCGCCACGGCGGTGGGCAAGGCCTGGGCCATAGCGATCATCGCCCATTCTTCCTGAACCCGGCGGAGGCGCGGGCTTGGCCCTCGAGGCTCTCTAGCCACTGGTGCAGAGCCTCCAGGCGATAGAGCACGAGCCGTCCCCGGGTGATACGGGGCGGCCCGGTGCGCTCGGCATGCCAGCGGTTCAACGTGCGCAGCGAGACCCCGAGCCGCTCGGCCAGCTGCGGCGGCCGCAGGTAGCCTTCGAGCCCGGTTTCGTCCGTGGGCGCATCCGGTTCCCATGTACCACTCATATCCGTTCCTCCTGCCCTGCCGGTTCGCGGCCATCCACGCGAATTGCAGCACATGGAGCGCGCCAGGGGGGAGGCGGAAAGGGGCGGAAACCGGCGGAAACCAATTCCGCCTATTTTTTGTTCCTCTATATCAGGATGTTATAGAGAGCTATCCACAGATTTTAGGCGCAATAGGCGGAAACAAACCGGACCCTTTCCGCCACCCCCAAGAAAGGACTCGACTCGATGGATGGGTTGGAACATAATCGGAACATATGCGTTAACAAAATACGTAACGATCAGGGAGAGCCACATGGCCACGATCCGAGTTGCCTATCCGCGCTATCGGTCCGGCGAGCCGCGGCCGATGAAGACCGAAGCGATCTGGCGCATCGCCGCCGAGATGCGCCGCCAAGTCGCGTTCACGCCGGCCCGGCGGCGGCTGGATGCGCGGGCGGCGATCGAGCGCACCCGCCGGCTCGCGGTCAACGGTGTCGTCTTCGACGTGATCTGGGACATCGCCGGGACCGTGCATGACGAGGACGGGCGGGAGGTCATGGGCGTGTGCGAGCACGATGCGGAGGAGCCCGACCAGGTGATGATCAGCCTCAACCGGGGGATCCTGGGCGACCGTCCCGATCTGCTGCGTAGCACCACGGGTCATGAGTTGGGCCATGCGGTGTTCGACATGCCGGCGGCGGTGTAGGGCGAGCGGCAATTGCGTCTGAACTTGGGCGAGGGGCCGGTGGTGCGCCGGGCATTCCGCATCGTCTCACCGGGGCCGGAGCACCTGCGCGACAGCCGGAGCGCCGATGGACCGATGGATTGGCGGGAATGGCGGGCGAACGAGTTCATGGGCGCCTTCCTGGCGCCGCCCGATCCGCTGCATCGCCATCTACTGCGCCTGGCCGGACAAGCGGGCCTTCCCGTCGTGTCCCGGCCGCACCGGGGAAAGCCGGGCTATCCGATGATCGATGCCCGGGGTCTCGACGGCGCCGACCTGCAGCCGGTGGCCGATGCGCTCTCAGACGAGTTCGGTCTCTCGGAGGCGTTCATCTGGCGCCGCCTTGTCAAGTACCGGCTGCTCCACGGCTACGAACAGAGGAGGCGATAATGGCGTTCGGCAACTACGTCCGGGCGAAGCGCCTGGAGCTCGGCATCGGGCTCAACGACTTCGCCGGGCGCATCGGCTGCTCGCCGGCCTATTGGTCGCGCATCGAGCGGGAATTGGAGAAGCCGCCGAGCGACGGTCTAATCGAGAAGACCGCCGCCGTTCTCGGCGTGCGCCTCGACGAGCTGTTCGTCGAGGCGGCGCGCTTCCCGCCCGATATGCGGCGCGATGTCAAGCGGGTGGTCCGTGCCTACCGCCGGTTCCGGGCGGTGAACCGGGACGAATGAGTTCGGGATCATGCCTCTGCCGCGCCGAACTCTGTTCACGCTTCCCGAGATCGCCCGGCGCTGGAGTGTCGGCGTGCACGATCTCGGGTGCTACGCCATCGAGGAGGCGCTTGGTCTGTCCACGGTGGTGAACGGCATCGATGTCGAGATCGGGCACTATGTCGAAGGAAAAGACGGAGACAAGGTCCGCGTCTGTGAAGGCCGCCGCAGATTCTCCAGCGTCCATCAGGTCTTCGGTTTTGACGCCTGGCCGGCGTTCACGGGCGACAGCACGGTCATACGGCGCCTGCAAGCGGGTGAGGCCGGGGCGTTCATCGAGATCGAGGAGCCGCCCGGCAGCCTCGAGATCGGCCTCGCGGACCTGGTGATCACGCGCGAGGAACGCGAGCGCTTCGAGGCGACGCATGGGCTGAACGGCGTGGTTGGGCCAAGACCGGCCGCCTCGCGGGGCGTGGGTCCCGGGCGATTGCCGCGCCACGACTGGGACGGCTTCTGGATCGCCGTCTGCACCTACATCCACGACAACGGCTGGCCCGAGACCCAGGCGGCGCTGGTGCGCAGTCTGATGGACCGGCTCGACGGCTACGCGAACGACGCGCCGGACGAGAGCACCGTCAGAAAGAAGGTCTCCCGCCTGTGGAAGAGCGGTCTCGGGGCGTGACGTTGCCGCCATCCCCGATCACAGTTGGGGATGCCGCACTGCCCGTTCAGCCCGATGCATGCTCGCGGTCGCGATGCTCGGCGGTGACCGGGAAATTGACCACGACCGCGCTGACCCGCTCGGTCGCCTCGCGCAGCGGATGATCGAACAAATGGCTGTAGCGCGCCGTGGTCTGGGGCTGGGTGTGGCCGAGCAGTGCGCCGATGATCGGCAAGGAGAGCCCGGAGCTTACCAGGATCGACGCGTAGGTGTGGCGCAGGTCGTGCATCCGGGCATCTGGAATATCGGCCTTCCTGCGCACTCCCTCCCAGAAGGTAGAGATCTCCGTCAAGGCATGGTCCGGCGGATCGCCGGGGAAGACGAACCGGCAGAAACGTGGCTGGCCCTCGCGAATATCCCGCAACAAGGCAACGACCGCCGCCGATAGCGGCACCCGGTGCTCGCGGCGCTGCTTGGTGTGCGACGACGGCTTGGTCCACACCCCGCCCTCCAGGTCGAACTGCTCCCAGGTCGCCTTCATCACCTCGCCCTTGCGCGCACCGGTTAGCAGCAGCATGCGGATGACGTTGGCGCAGCGCCTGTTCGGGTGGTCCGCCAGCACCGCCGTGAGCCGCTTGATCTCGTCTTCGGTGAGATAACGGTGGCGCGGTGGCTCGGGGTTGAACACCAGCCCGGTGACCGGGTTGTCGGCGCGGTATTCCCAGCGGATGGCGAGGTTGAACATCTTCCTCAGCACCTGAGCCACCCGGTTGGCCTGGATCGGCGTCGTCTCGGAGATGTGCCGGTGCAGCCGGTCGATGTCGGTGTGCTTGACCTCGTCGATCCGGAGCTTGCCCAATCGCGGCAGCACCAAACGCCGCATCAGACTCTGCTGGTCGCGATAGGCGTGATCGACTTTGCGGCTGGCATGCTCCTTCAGATAGCGGTCAATCAGAACGGCCATTGTCGGCGCGCAGCGCTTTTCATCGCGCAGCCCCAACGGGTCGCCGCCAAGATCGGCGGCTCGCTTGACCCGTTTGGCCTCCTCGCGGGCCGCGCTAACCGGCCAGTCGGGATAGGCGCCGATCGTAAGCTTGCGTTCCCGTCCATCGATCCGGTAGCGGACCACGAAGGACCGGGCTCCGGCCCGGGTCAGGCACAACCCAAAGCCGACGACCTGGTCGTCCCAGATGTAGCGGCACAATCGCCCATGCGGCGGCTCAGTCTCCCGCACGGTCCGGTCGGTCAGTCTTTCGCGCATCGCTCCTCGTCCTCATCTGCGTTCGTCGGTGGATGGCCGCGAACGGCTCGGAAAGGCCAAGAGTGACGCTCAATAACGACTATATATCAACAGGTTAGTGCAATATAACGGCCCCAGGGGTGGGTGTCAATCAGGCGGTCTCTGGTGATCGATCACCCGGCGCGGGGTTGCGTGAACCTTGATGTGTCGTTTGCGACGACCCGGCCTCGGACGCCTAAGAATTCATGACTTGCGTTACTTGTTCGCCAGTCAAGCGGTCATGTCAGGCGAGAACCTGCCTCTCGTCGGACGGCGAGGGCTGAGTTCGGATTTGAGGCTCCGGAACGGCTGCCCTATCAGAACAATGTCACCGATCGGCGAGGCATTAAGACTCGCGATTAGCCTTCCACTCTTCATACGCACGCTTTGCCTCGAGCTCCGTTGCCCGCAGCTCCTCCCCCGTGTCGCGCAATGAGGACAAGGCGCTTGTTCCAAGTCGTCCTGGTTTAGCGGCTTCAGGTCCTCAAATCGGCCCCAGTGTTTGCAGAAGAGGCAGCGCAGGCGAGTTGCCCGGCTATCAACCGCCTCAAGTTCGACAATTTCCATCCTTGTGACCTCCCAGTTCCCCGGTTCACGCAGGCCGGTATCAATACTCTACGCCGAACAACAACCGACCTCTGCGTCAGTCCTGGTGGCTGCACTTTAACCGTGTGTACCCCCAAGACCTTCACACCACGGGGCGGGCGCAAGCTGGTGGTCTCGCCCGATGGCGTGCCGGCTCAGGTCCGGCCCCGCAGCCAGATCGACGACACCTTCATCAAGGCGCTGGCTCGCGCCTTCCGCTGGCGCAAGCTGTTCGAGACCGGCGTCGACGGCACGGTCGACGAGATCGCCCGCGCCGAGGGCATCAACCCCTCCTACGTGAGCCGCATCCTGCGCCTCACCCTGCTCGCGCCCGGCATCGTCGAGGCTATCCTCGACGGACGGCAGCCGCCGGCACTCAGCCTGGCGCGACTGATGAAGCCGTTTCCGTTGGAATGGGAACGGCAGCGTAAGTGGATTCAGGACTGGTGACGCTGCTTCGCCGCTTTGCCTGGGTGAGATAGAAGCGGAGCGTCAGGAACGCGGCGATTACAACGCAAGCAATCTCAGGCGCTTCCGGCATGCCCGGTCCTGGCGGTCCGGCCTAGAACGTCACCCTGAGGCCGGCATTGAAGCCATGAGTGGCAGCCCCGTCGCCATACTGGCCCTTGTAGACCATGCCGAGAAAGGCATTGTCCGAAAGGCTGGCCTCGATGCCGAACTCGGTGACCACAGCATCCCCGGCGGTCGGAGCGCCCGTGACCGTGAAGGCGGAGCTGCCCGACAGCGTGTGGGTCGACGACGGGTCGGTGTCGCCGAAGGCATGGCGCCAGCCCGCCTTGCCGCGCACATGGACCGTGTCATTCAGCGCTGCCGAGCCGCGCATGCCGAGCGTCGCGAACGTCGTGTTGTCGGTATCGGCCGATGACGTCAGGGCCGCCGCGCCGCCGCTCTCGCTGAAGTCGTCCGTGGCGAGATTGGTATGGGACACGCCGGCAAAAGGCTCCAGCATCAGGCCGCCGACTTGCACCTTGTGTCCGGCTTCGGCAAAGAGCTGCCAGCTCCTGGCGTCGTAGCGAGCCGACAGGCGCTCCGGAGAATAGTTGGTGAAGCTGACCGTCCGGCTGGTGTCCGCGGCGTGCCAGTTATGGATCGCTCCGAGGCCGAGACCCCAAGCACCGGCCTCGGCGCCGCCATAAAGGCCGGCGGACCATGTGTCGACCGAAGCGGAGGACAACCGCGCACGCTGGGTCACATCCGTCCGGCTGTTGCCGCCGAGGACGCCGAGGCGCCAGTGGTCGCCCAACGCACGGTCGACGCCGAAGAGGACGCCGCGCAGGTCCGTCTCCATCCGCGCCGTGCCGAACGTGGAATCGGTCTCGCCCCAGGCACCGTAGCCGGTGATCCACGAGCCGCTATCGCGGTCGGCCAGCGACGACAGATTGCCGAAGGCCGCCGTCGATGTCCGCGCGTCCGATGTCTGAGCGTCGGGATTGCCGAAGCGTCCGGCCATGCGGCGGTTGACGGCCGCGACCTGTCTTTGGCCCGTGTCCATCAACGCCCCCTTGAGGGACGCATGCACCTCGCCCGAAATCGCATCGGCGGCGGCCCGCACTTCCTCCGCCGTGTTCATGCCCAGAACAGCCCGTGCGATTGGATTGTCTGCACCTTGATTGTCTGGATCGGTGGGGTCCAGGCTGTCGAGGATGTTGGCCACCGCCCGCTGGTTGGGCGTTCCCGTAACGCCGGTGGCCTCAAGGAAGCTGAGGGTGTTTCTTGTGACATTCAGCGTCACAGTGTCGTCGAAGTTGTCATTGTTGCTATCGCCATTTTCCAGCTCGAAAGTCATGAACAAGGAGTCGTTGACTACTTCAACATCATCGAATTCTTCGTCGGTGGTGGGAATGCGCTCGGCGTCCAGGATCGTATAGGTGCCCTCATAAGCACCCACGACTCTCACCGTGCCGCCAAGGAGGGCTACGCCGGTGACAATGAGCAGGTCGCTACTATCGTTCGGGCCGGTCGTGACGGTAAAAGTGCCCTTTTTCTTGACGGTATTGCCGTCCTCGTCCATGACTTCGATAAAGTTTTGGAAATTGCCGGTGAGAGTGGTGACCTGCACGGCATTGGCACCGCCCGGCGACAAATCGCCCGCGTTGGCAAGAGTATTGCCGGCACCGAGAGCCACCGCGACGCCGGGATTGAACGTTGCGCCCGCCCTGTTGTTGAAGGCGTTGATCCCTATACCCAGATCGATGGTGCCGCGGGTCGTCAACGTGCCGTAATTGTCGATCTTTTCGTCGCCGGTGCCCCCCAGCACGTCAAATGTTTCGCCGGAGATCGTCACCGCATTATTGATCCTCAGGGTATTGAACACACCAGTACCGGTTGGACCGCCAACAAATTCGATACCATTGGCAGTGGCGTCGATGATCCCGCCATGCAGCGTGATGCCGATGTTGCCGGTATTGGCCTTTGCAACGATCCCCATGCCGCCGATGCCCTTGACCGTGATATCGCCCGTCACGTCAACCGTAACAGTGTCACGAGCGTCCACACCATAGGCCTGCGCATAGATCCCCCAGCTGTTACCGCCTGAGACGGTGATATTGCCGTCCATCGTAACCTTAACGCGGTCAGATTCGGACAATGCATTGATCCCTTGGTTGTCCCGGCCCTCTGCCACAATCTTGCCTGTCATTTCAACCGTTACAACGCCGACGGCATCGTCACTGTCGCCCTCCGAAACTGCAGAGATCCCTTCGTTGAATCGGCCCGAGGTCGTGATAACACCCGTCACTCTAACTGTAACGACGCCGTCATTAGAGGAACTGGCCGAGACCCCTCCGCAGTCGCGGCAACCATCCGTGGTGGCGATGCGGAAGTCGCCGGTATCGATGGTGATGTCGATATCGCCTTCGGAAGTAAACTCGACCGCCCTTATCGATAGTCCTTCCTTCAGGACGATATCGTCGGTCAGATCTATAACGATGAGCTTGGTGTAGGTGCCTGCATCAGCGCCGCCTCCATCATTGACTTCCACACGAGGCGACAGGTCGCCGGTACAGGTCACCGTCGTGCCGCTGACGGTGCAAAGGGGGGCCTCCGGTGTGAGCGATTGCGCCTGCGCGGCGAGCCCGCCGCCGAAGAGCATCGTAGGCGCGGCAGCCCACGGCAGAAGCGCACGGCGTAATGGGCGGAAACGCAAGACGGTCAAAGCATCGTCGGCGCCGCGGCCTTCGCGATCGATCTCAACCGCCGACCGCGCAACGCCAATTCCGCATGAAAGGTTCGTCCCGAAAACACCCCTCGCCCCGCGGCTGACATGTCGCTGCCCCGCCTAAATCCAACTGATTCCAACTTAACAACCGCCGAATCCTCCTGCAAGAGACAGGGTCCGGGCGTTCGATGGACTCGGCCAAGTGTTCTTGAACGGACTCGAGCGCCGGCGGAGCCGGCCCATTCAGTCGGATGTTGCGGTTGGTAGTATGAGGAGTAGGACTCAGGTAGCCTTGCGGACCAGAATGCCGCGGGCCCTGAGATCGGCGATTGCCACCGCCCGAGCGGTCTCGCCGATGCCGGCGGGCCAAACGATCTCCGGGTCGGCGAGGATGGCATCGTGCAGGATCGCCGTGACCTCGGCATCGACCCCATCCGGCGCGGTCATGTCAAAGGCGGCGATGCCAATTGCTCCGGCGCTTCCGTCGACGGCCGCCGGATCGAGGGCCACGACCTTGCCGTGGCCGGAAACATCGACGGTGAACGTATCGCCCACCACGACGTCGGTGGCGCCGTCGACGACGGTGAGATTGCGGTAACCGCCCTCATATGCCGTGCCGGCCGCGAGGTCGGGGAGCACGTAGCCCTTCGCGCTCAACACCTGGAAGGCGGCCGTGGCGCCCGCGGTGATGCGGGCGAGCCGGTAGATCCCGGCCTCGGCAAGTTGGCCGAGTGATGGATCAGACACCGGTTTTGCTAACCAACACTCTGGTCGGTCGGGCATCGGTCATCGACGGCGACACAATCGAGATAGATGGCAGGCGGATACGTCTACACGGTATCGACGCCCCAGAAAGCGGTCAGTCCTGCATGGTGGGAAGAAAGAGGTCCCGGTGTGGAAGAAACGCGGCGATTGCCTTTGCCGATAGGATAGGCAACCGCACGATCTAGTGCGAGCAGAAAGATATCGACCGATACAAACGGATCGTCGCCGTCTACCGTTCCAGTGGCGAAGACATAAATGCGTGGATGGTCTCGGAAGGCTGGGCGATGGCCTGTCGACGCTACTCACCTGGCTACATCAGGCAGGAAGACAACGGCTCACGGTCCAAGGTGGGCATCTGGCAGGGGGATTTCGTTGCGGCACGCGCCGTCTCCGCACTATCGCCGTGCGCGAATGGCATTTGGTTGGCGCGCCCTGGCGAGATCGTGTTCGAAGTGGCGGCGAATGTCTCAAGACATTCAAAGACATACCGAATATACACGCAATATCAATAGCTTAGAAAACTAACTCGAAACGACTCATAACCTGACGGTCGCGGGTTAAATTCCTGCCCCAGAAACCATAAATGCCCATAACTTCAAATAGTTACGGGCCTTCTAATTTTGTGTGTCACGACACCGCCGCCACGACTCCGCACTATCTCCGTAAATGGCATGGCGACGGGTGGCGATCAAGGTCCGGACGCACATCGGAAACACAGCGCGCCACCTCGTCCGAGCCCAATACCGTGCGCATGACAATTCCTGCGCTTCTCAGCTTCTTAGCGCGTGAACGTCCAATATCGCGCCCATCCTCGGCGGCGGTCCCACTCGCGACGCAGGCTGTGATGGAGACGCTGGCGCGAGTGCTATGTCTTCACGAACGTGCCATGCAGTCCGAGCGGCAGCGGATAGGGCAGTACACCTTGCCAAACCGCACCGTCGCCGAGCCGCGCTGCCTCGAAGACGGCGAGCCCCGTCCGGTCTGGTATGAGTTCCGCCGAGGTCCAAGAGACCTTTCTTCGAGGGCGGGGTCAGAGCATACCGTGATCGGCAAGCTGCTCGGTCAGGGGGACATTACGACGACGGCGGCTTCTCCACCGGCACTCTCAAGCGCCCGGCCCTCCAACGGCTCCTCGCCGACATCGAGGCCGGCCAAGTCGACGTCGTGGTGGTCTATAAGATCGATCGCCTGGTCCGCGCGCTCATGGATTTTGCCAAGCTGGTCGCGTTGTTCGAGGCCCATGACGTCACCTTCGTCTCGATCACCCAGTCCTTCAACACCACCACCTCCATGGGACGGCTCACGCCCAATATCCTGCTCTCCTTTGCGCAGTTCGAGCGCGAGATGACCGGCGAGCGCATCCGCGATAAGATCGCCGCCTCGCGCAAGAAGGGTATGTGGATGGGCGGTACGCCGCCGCTGGGCTACGACGTCAAGGACCGCAAGCGCTCCGAGCCCTGTACATCGGGAGAGATGAACACTAGTGGATTGAACGCGACGAATACATCCAAACACCAAACAAGCTATCATATTGAAACGCCGGGGACATCCGTCAACAATGGCCGCCTGGAAGGGGATCGAAGCGTCGGAATCTATCCACTAGATCGATCATCGTGCCGTTTGACAGGTCAATCCGTATAGCCCGTATAGTCCATGAGTTGGTCCTCGGATTGACGAAGCGGCCAATGACAACCGGCCGCAAGGCCGCCCCGCGGCGGAAATCGGCTACGGTCGGTCGGCGCTCCAGCTCCGCTTGGAGGGCGAGCGGCGAGAGAGCGCACCGGTCTACCCGCCCCTGGCGTCATGCTGCGCGGACAGATGCGATTCTAACGTTCAACCTCTGCGGGTGGCGGTCTGAACCGCTCCGGGTTTGGCGGAGGCCATTTTGTTTGAGTCACGCCGCCATGTCTGACTGCTTCAGCATGGCGTAGTGGCGTTCCTCGGCTTCGGCCGGCGGGATGTTTCCGATGGGCTCCAGGAGCCGCCGGTTGTTGAACCAATCCACCCATTCCAGAGTAGCGAGCTCGACGGCCTCGAATGAGCGCCACGGCCCGCGCCGGTGAATGACCTCGGCTTTGTAAAGACCATTGATGGTCTCGGCCAGAGCATTGTCATAAGAGTCGCCGACGCTGCCCACCGAGGGTTCGATGCCCGCTTCCGCCAGGTGCTCGGTATATTTGATCGAGACATATTGGCTCCCTCTATCGCTGTGATGGATCAGCCCACCGCGATGGACGGGTCGCCGCGCATGAAGCGCTTGTTCCAGGGCATCGAGAACAAAGCCGGCATGGGCTGTCCGGCTCACCCGCCAGCCGACGATGCGGCGGGCATAGGCGTCGATGACAAAGGCGACATAGACGAAGCCAGCCCAAGTGGCCACGTAGGTAAAGTCCGAGACCCACAGCCTGTTCGGTGCCGGAGCGTGGAACTGGCGATTGACCTTGTCGAGCGGGCAAGGCGCGGCCTGGTCGCTGACTGTCGTGCGGATCGGCTTGCCGCGGATCACCCCTTGCAAGCCCATCTCCCGCATCAGCCGCTCAACAGTGCAGCGAGCGACATCGAAGCCTTCCCGCTGCAATTGTCGCCACACCTTGCGAACGCCGTAGACACGGAAGTTCTCTTTGAAGACGCGTCGGACCTCGACCTTGAGAGCCATATCCCGTTTCGCCCGTGCCGACAGCCTGGCCGGATCGCGCCGCCTGGCCACATGGTCGTAGTAGGTCGACGGGGCGATCGGCAGCACCTTGCAGATCGGCTCGACCCCGTGCGCCTCGCGGTGATCGCCGATGAACGCGATCATGGCTTGAACCGGCGGTCGAGCTCCGCCTGGGCAAAATAGGCGCTCGCCTTGCGCAGGATCTCGTTGACCTGCCGGAGGTCGCGGTTCTCCCGCTCCAGGGCTTTCAGCCGCTCGGCGACCTCGCTGGGGACGCCGGCGCGCACGCCGCTATCGCGCTCGAACCTCTTCACCCACTCATTGAGTGTCTGCGCCGTGCAGCCGATCTTCCCAGCTATCGAGGAAACAGCCGCCCAACGCGAGGCGTGTTCGCCCTCGTGATCCACAACCATCCGCACCGCACGGGCGCGAACCTCAGAAGAAAACCTGTTCCTTGTCTTGCTCATAATGGCTCCACTTTCTCAAGAGTTGGAGCCTCCGCCAAACCCGGAGCGGTTCAGTCCGTACGTCGGAGCGCACCCTACGGCGCGCAACGGGCTGGCAATAGTCTCCAAGCTGCTGTTGAACGCCTGGCGGCAGTGGCACAGAATCGGCAATGCAAACCAATTCGCTGAGGACGCGCTTAGTCAAACAGTCACCAACTCTCGGAGATAGCTCATGCGCCGCTTCGCCGTCATCGTTGTCGCTTTCCTGGTCATTCCTTCTTTCGCCTTTGCCGCCTGTGAGGGTGAGGACTGGCGCGAAACTCTTCCGCCCGAAACCATCCAGGCGCTCCGCGCCGGCATCGCGAATGTCCCCTTCCGCGAGGGGATCGCCTTCGAGGCGGTGCGCGGCGATACCCGGCTGACGCTGTTCGGCACGGTCCACGTTTCTCACCCGGCGGTCTTCATCCCCGAGGAGATTGCAACGCGCATCCGATTGGCAGACCTTGTCTTTGTGGAGGCGACATCGGAGATAGAGAAAGATATGGAGGAGCATTTTGCCGCAAATCCGTCGATGTTGTTTGACTTCGACGGACCTGGTTTGAGCACTCGCTTGACCGCGGAGGAATGGGACACTCTGAGTAAGGCGCTTTCCGAGCTCGGCATGCCGCCTGAGCAGGTCGACAGATTGAGTCCGGGGTTCGCAGCCATGATGCTTGAGTTGGCACCGTGCGAGGTAACCGCCTTAGCATCGGGCGCCGAGCTGCTCGACGATCGCGTAGAGATTCTTGCCCGAGATGCGGGCGTCGGGGTCGAAGGGTTGGATGAGAACTTCGAGCAAGCTCTTGCGTTTTTTCTGGGTGGCTCGGAGGAGGAGCAACTCCAACTGTTGCGACTGTCCCTCATGGCGGGGGCTACAGACGATGACGCGGTCGCGACAGGCATCGGCGTGTGGATTGATGAGGAGCCTCTTGTGGCTTGGCAGGTTGCCCGGGAACGCGCCGCCTCACTGGCTGGGGACGCAGAGGCGGTGGCGAGGCTGTTTCGCGAGGCTTACGATATGTTGATCATAAGGCGACATGGAGTGTGGCTGCCACGGATTTTGAACCGGTCTTCGGAAGCACAGAACGTCGTCATCGCCGTTGGCGCTTTGCATTTGCCGGGCGATCAAGGACTCGTGCGATTGCTTGAGGTGGAGGAATTCACGATCCGGCGCTTGGCCGTGTTCTGATCTGCGGTGCAGTTTGGTATCCATAGTTTCCGGCGCGGTAATCCCCGTCCAGTGACCAGGGGGCTCACGCCTTGGCGGAGGGATCGCAATGCTACGGGATCTGGAGCCGCTTCAAGACCGGGCCGTGGCATTGTCAGACTAACTGGGTCGGGCCTATAGAACCTATGATTGAGGACCCTCAGGCCACGAGGGTGCGAGCTTTCCGCCCGGTTGTTGAGCCAACGACCGCAGGTCTGGGCGGCCGCATCACCGATCGCATGCATCGCAGCACGGTATGACCGAAGCCTGTCCGTGACGATGGAATCCGGACGGCCATAACGTTTCATCGCGGGCTTCAGAAACTTAAGCGCAGCCCTGCGATCCCGCCGTTTCGTCGCAAAAACCTCGAGCACCTCCCCTTCATGATCGACCGCCCGCCACAGGTAATGTGTCGCGCCGTTGATGCGGACAAACACCTCATCAAGATGCCAGTTCGACCAGTTGCGCCGGCCTACCCGCCGCCGCCTGATCGCGCCGGCAAACAGCGGACCAAAGCGGTTACACCAGTACCGCGCGGTCTCATGGCAGATGTCGATGCCGCGCTCGAATAGCAGATCTGCGACCTGTCTCAACAACAACGGGTAGCGGACATACATCATCACCGCGAGGCCGATGACCTCGGGCGAACTATTGAAGTGGTGGAAGGGATCTCGCATCCGGCAAAACTATGGACCCCACATCTGCACATCATTCCATTTGTCTGACACCGCCCCTGGGTTGACGATTCCGGTTGCGGCTTGACTACGCCGGTCACGACGTGCCGAGCGCGATGGCGGTCAACAATTCCTTGATGACATTGAACCGCCGCGCCCGCTCCGCGGTGGCGGCCGGGGCTTCGAAATCCAGGTCGTCGTCTTCAATGACGGCCAAGGCGGACTCATGGCGTTCGCGTTCGATGCGCGCGAGGTGTGCCAGTAGCTCTTGCGCCGTGAATATCTGCCGCACCCGGGACACAAACCGGGGCAGTTCGCGGGCGAATTCAGGGTGCCGGGCGGCCGTTTGGGCGAAGTGCAGCAGCTTCTCGGCGATCACGCAATCAAAGGCCGCCTTGAGATCGTACCGCAGCTTGATGGTCTCGGCGGCCTCACGGCGAACATCCCAAAACCGACCCATGGAATCACTATGGAATCATGAGGGAGCGAAATCGTGCGCGTGTCCGGGAGGCCGTGCGCGCCGCGGTCTGATCGGCAAACGGCTCGGCCACGCGCAGGTGCAAGAGGTGCAAGCCCCGACCCGCTGCGCCCATCTCGCCGCCGACCCCATAATCCTTTATGCTGCATATTCGAAAGAAACATCAGGGTATCGAAGGCTTTTGGAGGAACAGTTGTGGTTAGCGTTGGTGCTCATACTTCCGTGCTGGTCGATGATATCGAACTCGATCGGTCGAACCCACGGATCCGAAAATTCCTTGAGATGGAGACCTATAACAACCGGCCGATTTGGCGCGGATAAGGGTGTCCTGTTGGCCGATCCGTGCGGCGGGTGGATTTGACGGCGTTATTCGTCCGCGGTTTCGTTCTCAGCGGGGTGTTTTTTGGTCATACGGGCGGACTCATGCCATGGCGGCCCTGCGCTCATGGAAGATCAGACGCTGGAAATTATAGGCGAGGTTGGCGAGGCCTATCTTGGTCTCGGCCCGCTTGAGCCCGATGGTCCGGACGAACAGGCTCATGCGATCCTTCTGCTGGGCGAAGACATGCTCGACGCGTGCACGGACCGCTGACTTGCGGGCATTGGCCCGGGCGGTCGCCTTGGGCATGGCCCGGCCCGGCGGCTTCTTGCGGTGGATGTGGGAGATCCGACCCTTGCCCGCCAGCCACGCCTCGTTCGCCTTCGAGCGATAGCAGCCCGGTGATGAAGTCGCGCTTTGATCAATCGGTTTTGGGGGCGACGATGATGATGATAACGAGCATGGCTGGTTTGCCTTCGATGTTCGCCACGATGGCGATCGCCAGGGCAGCATCGAACTGAATAACGAACAAAAGGGTGCTCTTTGCACTCGCAGCCTCCCTCGGCGTGCCTGATCCGAACAGCGCGCGCATCAGAATGCCGAGATTGAACCCGGCGACATGGATCAGGTAGCGTTTGTGGACGTTCTCGCGCGCCCGCAGCAACGCGCGGCGCATGCCGCCACGGTCGAGGACATGGGCGAAGCTGCGCTCGACCATCTCACCGCGCCTGCGCATGGCGTTCCGCGCGACGCCGGACTTCAATCGCGCCCGGTTGGCGTAGACAGCCTGACGTGCCGCCTGGTCGCCATGCCAGCGCAGATAGCCGTTGGCGGGCTCCGGCTCGGAGATCCGCGTTTTCCAGACGCCGCCGTCGAGGTCTTTCAGCCCCTCGCGTGAATGATAGCCCTTGTCGCCAACGAGACTGCAGGGCTCTGCCCGTGTTGGAGCCAGGCCGACCTCGGCGAGGTTGCGCGCGGCCGCCTCCAGCGTCCCAGGCAAAGTCGTCGTGTCGCCTTCATCGGCTGGATAGATCGGCGCCGCAACGATGACGCCGGTGTCGAGATCGACCGCGTGCTCGGGCTTGTAGGCCAGATGCGTGGTGCCGTCCTTCATCCGCGCGATCTTCGCATCAGGATCGGTCGGGCTCGTCCAATCCTTGTTCGAAAGCTTCTTGCCCTTCCGCCGGCGATCGAGCCGGACGAGGTCGTCGATCGTCGGCGTTTCGACGCCACTCTCCTTCGCCATTTGCGTCAGCATCTCGCGATAGGTCTCGCCGCTATCGCGCCGCACGATGGCTCGCAGGGCGGCGTTGGCTTCCATCGTCGAGCCGTCGACGCCGATCCGCTCGCCCTTCACCAGACCGCGCGCGGCGACGAGAGCCAGAACCCAGTCGAAAACCTTTTCATGGACCTCGTGCGGCAGCCGGCCGCGCGTCTTCGACAACCAGGAATGATCGGGAACCTTGTCCCGGTTCGCCAACCGCAGAAACGCGCGAAGCGACAGCGAATCCGAACAGCGCCAAGCGATGCCGCGCTCGCTGCCGATGCCCTCGAAATAGCCGATCATGTGCATCCGGAAATAACGCCCCGGCGGCAGCGAAGGAGCCCCCATCCGAGGTGCGTAGTATGGCTTGCACGTCGCCTCCACGAAGCCGTCAAAGCCAGACTCGGTCAGCAACTCATGCAGCCGGTCGAAAAACGCGTGTCCAGGCGAACGCGGCATCTCCGCCCATGTCACCACGAGGTCACCCTGAACCTCGCTCTGTCGTCTCAATGCCATCGCACGACGCCCGTCTAAATCTCTATGTTCAGACAGAATCAGACACGCCGGACTTCGTCAACGGGCTGATAGGCGCTGTCAGCCCACACGCCGGCGGCCAGATTGTCGCCGGTGACGAGATGACGCAACATCTTGCCGTCATGGCGGGCGGCATCGGTCACCGCCGAGCCGCGGATGAAGCCGTAGGCCCGATCGATGACGACATGATTCTTGTAGCCGAACACCGGGATCGCGATGTCGGGCACGCGCCGTTGCGCCCCGGCGGGGTTCTTGCGCCTTCCGGTCTTCACCGTCCACCGCGCGTCTGTGTCCTTCTGCGCCGCCTTGGCCGGCTGATCGGGCCAGATCTCGGACGCGCTCTTGCCCGCCTTGATCGCCCGCTTCTCGTCATCGCGGTGGCGCTGCTTGGGCGCCGATACCAGGGTCGCATCGACGATCTGCCCGCCCATCGCCAGATAGCCGCACCGGCGCAGCTCGCCATCGAAGGCGGCAAACAGCTCATCCATCGCCCCGGCCCGGACCAGACGCTCGCGAAAGGTCCAGATGGTGTTCCGGTCCGGCGTCGGCGCTCCGAGATCGAAGCCCAGGAAGCGAAGCCAACTCAAGCGGTCGCGGATCAGAAACTCCATCCGCTCGTCGCTCACCGTGTGCCGCGCGGCCAGGACCAGAACCTTGAACATCGCCACCGCATCGTAGGCCGGGCGGCCGCCTTTCGATCCGTCCGAATAGCCCAGCGCCGCCTCAAGCGGTGCGCGGAAAATCTCGAAATCGACAACCTTCGCCAGCACCTCCAACGGATCGCCAGTCGCCGAAAGCTTGCGCAAATGATCCGGTAAGCCGAACAGGCCAGTCTGCCTCATCAATACCCCCCTCGAATCGAACCGCCGCAGAGAATCACAACAAGGCAAAATTGGCGAGGTAAATAGAGGCGTCCAGATGTACGGCGATGAGCCGACACCCGAGCAGATCTTCCTTGCGCTCGGTGCAGGCAACGATGACGACGGCGGCACCTCGACCAGCACGACGCACGAGAAGCTCAAGCAGTCCATCATCTCTAACGGCGGCATCATTCAGCCGGTGATCCTGAACAAACGCCGGGACGGCACACTGATCTGTGTTGAGGGAAATACGCGCGTCGCTCTCTACCAGCACTTCCAGGAGACCAAGGTCAAGGGCGATTGGACGCATATCCCGGCCATGGTTCATGAAGAGATGGACAAGGCATCCGTCCACGCGATTCGTCTCCAGGTGCATCTCGTCGGGCCGCGACCCTGGGACCCGTACTCAAAAGCTAAGTATCTCTACGAACTACGCACGCAGGAACATTTGCCCTTTGCGACAATCGTCGACTACTGCGGCGGCCGGCAGACCGAGGTGGTCGAGAATATCAACGCTTACTCCGACATGGAGGAATTCTACCGGCCAGTCGTCGGCGACGACGGTGAATTCGACACGACTCGCTTTAGCGGCTTCGTTGAGTTGCAGAAGCCAGGGATAAAGCAGGCCATTGCAGCCGCAGGCTTCGACCAAATCGACTTTGCGCGGTGGATTCATGACGGCAAGCTCTTCCCCCTCAATAAAGTGCGGGTGCTGACGCGCATCCTGCGTAACGAGAAGGCTCGCGAAATTTTCCTTAAGCAGGGCGCGCGGAAGGCCGAGGCGGTGTTGGAGAAACCGAATCTCAACCGGACACTCCAAGAGGCTGAAATCGGGCAACTTGCGCGGGCGCTAGTCGACAGGATCGCGTCGCTTCCCTACGTAGAATACCAGCGCATTGGGAGCGAGCCCGGCGGCGACACGGCGCAGGCGCTTATCGAGGCACAGACCGAACTCGCCAATCTGACCAAGTCCCTGGGCCTGACGTCCTAACATGCCCGAATCGGCAACCCACGCCGCCTTGGTCCAGGCGGTCATCGTCTACGCGAAGCGCGAGTTCGGCGATCTCGCCGACATCGCAGTCCGAGAAGACGCGGTGCGACCTGTGAGGGGCGAGAGGCCGCCAAAGATCGAGGGCTACGTGCCCGACGTCTTTGCGACCGACGTCCCGACCACGACGACCTTCATTGGCGAAGCCAAAACGCAGCTGGATATCGAAACCGACCATTCGCGCCGGCAGATTTCCGCCTTTCTGAGCTATCTATCAAAGACACCACGGGGAGTCTTCGTTCTGAGCGTACCGCTAGCCGCGGGCGCAACCGCCCGGCGGGTCCTTGCCGCAATCAACACGCCCTTCGCGGGCGCCGCCACTCGAACCGTCGTCCTCGACGGAGTCGGTTGGGCTGAGCGTTGAAGGGCCATGCTGAAAGTAAAAAAGGCAGCCAATCTTCAAGCCAAGCATTCGGCGTTCCCACATCAGCTGGACGCGCTTGAAGCAATCAAGGACCTTCCCTACGCGGCGATATTCCACGAGCAGGGCCTCGGAAAAACCAAAATCGGTCTGGACTTGGCATTGTCCTGGTTGGCACGCGATGTCGTGGACTCCGTCCTCATTATCGCCAAGAAAGGGCTAATTGAGAACTGGCGGTCGGAGGTGGCGAGCCACAGCCACGTACCCCCGCGTGTCCTAGGACAGGACCGCAACGCCAACTTCTTCGCCTTCAACAGTCCAGCACGCCTGTACCTGATTCACTACGAGGTGGTCCTGTCAGAGCGTAAGCGCCTGGACCTATTTCTTCGAACCCGCCGAGTCGGCGCGCTCCTCGACGAGGCGCACAAGATCAAGAACCCAGACACAGAGGTCAGCGAAGCCCTGCATACTCTCGCCGATGGCTTCGTGCGGCGCGTGATCATGACCGGTACGCCGGTCGCCAACCGCCCATACGATCTGTGGTCGCAAGTGCGGTTTTTGGATGGCGGCGAAGCGCTGGGCCACGATTTCGCCGCCTTCAAGCGTACGCTCGATCTGACGAACGATCTCGGGCGCAACAAGGATCGGGCGACGGCGTTTGCCAGTGCGCTGGAGCAGCTCTTCGAGAAGATTCGGCATTTCTCGGTCCGCGAGACCAAGAAGACGACAAGCCTGAAGTTGCCTGACAAGACGATCCGGAACATGGAATGCTTGCTCGAGCCGCGGCAAGCGGAAATTTACGACCAGTTTCGCGACGAACTGGCGGCGGTCGTAGTCCGGGAGGGCCGTCCCACCTTGGACGACGCAGAGGGGCTGCTGAAGCGGCTGCTGCGCCTTGTCCAAGTCGCGTCAAACCCGGCGATCATCGACCAGTCCTACCGGGCGCCTCCCGGCAAGTTCCTGGCGCTAGACGAACTTGTCCATGAGGCAGTGAATGCAGGAGAAAAGATCGTAGTCTGGACATCGTTCACTGAGAACGCGGACCTTCTCGGCCTTCACCTGGACGAGTTTGGTGCCTGCGTGGTGCATGGTGGCCTCAGCATGGCCAAGCGCGAGGAAGCGCTTGGCACCTTCAAAACCGCCCCGGAATGTCGCGTGCTTGTGGCCACGCCTGGAGCCGCAAAGGAGGGCCTGACGCTGACGGTCGCCAATCACGCTGTGTTTTTTGACCGAAGCTTCAGTCTTGACGATTATTTGCAGGCGCAAGACCGTATCCACCGAATTTCCCAAGAGAAGCCTTGCTTTGTCACGAACCTGGTTGCGACCGGTACGGTGGACACCTGGGTAGACGCGTTGCTTGCGGCAAAGCACTTGGCCGCTCAGCTCGGACAGGGTGACATCAGCCGTGACGAGTACGACGCCCGCGCCGACTATGCGTTCGGGCAGATGGTGCGCGATGTACTGCGTTTAGACGAATCGGAGGAGCTATGACTGCCGCGCGCGCAATCACCACGGCCGGAGAGACCTTGCACATTCGAGGGGCCGAGATTCCGGTTCAAACCGCTACGCTACCCCAGGTCGACCTTCGCTTTTTCGTCGACAACCCTCGGATTTATTCCATCCTTCGCTCTGACGGAGAGGAGCCCAGCCAAGCGGATATCGAGGACAAGTTGCTTGAGATGGATCACGTCAAGGCGCTCATCCAGGACATCAAGCGCGATGGCGGTCTCACGGATCCAGTGGTTGTCCGCGCTGGCCGACTAGAAGTCTTGGAAGGCAACAGCCGACTTGCCGCTTACCGTGCGCTGGCCAAGATCGATCCTCTAAAGTGGGCCCGGATGAAATGCCGACTCTTGCCCGAAGATATCGACGAAGGGCTGATTTTCGCTTTACTTGGTCAATACCATATTAGGGGAAAGAAGGACTGGGCGCCCTTTGAGCAAGCCGGTTTCCTTTATCGTCGCTCGATGGCTCACAACATCGACTCCGCTCAACTTGCCCAGGAGATAGGCTTATCGAAACGCAAGGTGGAGCACCTGATCGCCGCTTACCAGTTTATGCTCGATCACGGCGAGGTCGATACGACCCGTTGGAGCTACTACGACGAGTATCTGAAGTCTTCGACGATCCGGAAAGCCCGGCTTAGTCGGTCCGGCTTCGACGTTTTGGTCGTGGGGAAGATCAAGTCGGGAGAGATCGCCCGTGCTGTCGACGTCCGAGACCGTCTACCCGTGATTTGCTCCGCGCCCAAGACGCTAAAGAAGTTCGCGAACGAGGCCTGTGACTTCGAGGACGCGCACGAACAGGCTGTGGAGGCGGGCGCCGACAGCGCACCCTATAAGAAGCTCGCTGGTTTTCGGCAGTGGCTTGCGAGGCCTGAGGTGGTAGCGGCCCTCGGCCGTGCTCAAGGCCAGACGCGCGACAAAATCGAATTTGAGCTCGACAAGCTTGCGGCGCGGGTCAAGTCGGTGCGAGGCAAGCTGAAACCCAAAGATTGAATCTGGGGCGTTGACACGGCTGTAACCGGTAGAAATTAGCCTTGACTTGCAGCGCTGCGCCTTCCAAAATGCAGTCTCAAACTGCAATTTCGTGTTTGCATTGTGTTGTCCCCTGTGTTGATCGACTGTCTGCCGGGCCGATCAGCGCATCGGCCGGTTCTGCTTGGATTTGCTCCCGCGGACTTGCTGTACAAGCTGAGCTTTCCCGACATCCTCGACGAGGACTGCGGCCGCGGCTATCAACGTCCGTTCAATGCGCGCCACAGCCAAGACTTCCGACGCTACATCAAGGAGCCTGACAGCTCAACGATACCGCTGACACTGAACCTGCGACCGCCCGCGGAAGGGGCCTGGCGCATTGCCGAGGTGGGAGAGGGTAAAGTTCGGCTAGAGATCGCGGCCGACGCCGGAAAGATCATGGCCCAGGTTGATTGCCAGCATCGGCTCGGCCATTTGTGCGACCTGCCGATCCCGTTGCCGTTCATGTGTTTCATCGGCCTCTCCGAACGGGAGGAGATGGAGGTGTTCAGCGTCATCAACAGCAAGGCCAAGGGCTTGAGCACCAGCTTGCTCGATTACCATGAGGCACAGCTCGCTGAGTCTTTGGCGCAGGAGCGTCCTGAGCTTTTCATTGCGCTCCAGCTCAACAGCATCGAAGGGTCTCCCTGGCTCCGTCGTTTGAACCTCGGCGGCAAGACCACGTCCGGCCTGATGCGGATCACGTCGCTTCGCATGATGCAGAAGGCGGTCAGCAACTTCTTGAAGGCAACTAATATCCTCACGACAAACTCAGTCGACTCCGCCGTACGGGTCGTGCTCGACTTCTGGTGTGCGGTGGTGGCCGTCCTTCCAAAGGAATGGGCGGAGCCACGCCGGCACATGCTGACCAAAGGCATCGGTGTGTATGCTCTGATGAGGATTGCAGCAGATATCTTCATCGAATGCCGTGACGTAGAGCGTGCTTGCGACAAGCGGGCCTTCATCACTGCCTTAGCCGATTTTGTCGGCTCCATCGATTGGTCGACCTCAGGCTCGCTCAAGGGCCTCGGCGGACAAGGCGGGGTTAAGGCTGCTGTCGAGCACCTACGCGAGGTCCGGAACCGAGCACAGTACAAGGTGGTCAATGGCTAACAAAAATATCCTGCTCATCGAACCGGGCTACAAGAATAAGTATCCGCCGCTCGGCCTGATGAAGATCGCCCAATACCACGGGCCGCTCGGCAAGAAAGACCGCGTGCGGTTCATCAAGGGGCAAGATCGCTCGGTTCTGTCCCAGGCTTGGGATCGCATCTACGTCACGACGCTATTCTCCTTCGAGTACGCGAAGATCGCGCAGACAATCGATTTCGCCCTCGAAGTCGCGAACGGACACGCGGATAAAGTCTTCGTCGGCGGGATTGCGGCTTCTTTAATGCACGAGCGCTTTCTGCAGGAGCGACGGTGGCAGGGTGTTCGGTTCATCAAGGGGCTGCTTTCCGCCCCACCCGCGGTTGCGCTTCAACTTGACGACTTCTCGGAGGAACTCTACGCGGATGATATCTACGGGCGGACGATAGAAGATCTAGTGCCAGACTACGGTATTCTTGATCAGGTCGACTACAAGTATGCGGTACGGGACGCCTATTTCGCATACACCACTCGCGGCTGCATCCGCAAATGTCACTTTTGTGGCGTGCCGAAACTCGAGGGCGGTCAGCGCGATACCGAGTCACTGACCTCGGTCGTCCGCGCCATTGAGGAACTGTATGGCCCGAAGAAAGACCTTATCCTGATGGACAATAACGTGGTGGCTTCACCTCGTTTTAGGGAAATCATTGCTGAAATCCGTGATCTTGGCTTCGTGCCCGGCGCCAAGTTACAGCGTGAGGGCAAGCGAGCGCCTGTGCAGCGCCGGGTTGATTTCAATCAAGGCGTTGATGCACGGATACTGTGCAAGGACCCAGTGTACCTTCGGAGTCTCGCGACGATCTGCCTAAAGCCGCTCCGCATTGCATTCGATCATCTCGGCTTGAAGAAGCCCTACGAACAGGCAGTGCGCTACGCAGCTGAGTACGGCCTGGCCGAGCTTTCTAACTACATGTTGTACAACTTTCACGATGATCCGGCCGACCTGTTCAAGCGCATGCGTCTCAACGTGAAGCTGAACGAAGAGCTCGGCGTCCGTGTCTGGTCCTTTCCGATGCGATACCAGCCGACCGACCGGCCGGACCGCGGACATGTGGGCGAGAAATGGTCACGCTATCAGTTGCGTTCAATGCAACTGATACTCCAGGCGACGCACGGGATCGTCAGTGGTGAGCCGAATTTCTTCAAACGCGCTTTCGGCGACACGTTTGAAGACTTTGAACACATTCTTTTACTGCCACACGACTTCATCTTCAATCGCGACTGGTTTGAGCGATTCGATCCCGAGGAACGCCTCCCGGCGTACCGCGCGGAGTTCGACACGCTGGACGGATATGATCGCACGGAATTGGTCGAGCTGTTGTCGTCCTGCAACCCCCGGGAGTTCGTTGGGCTGACCCACCATGCGACGACCGCAGCACTTAAGCGGGTTCTCCAGTTTTATGTGCCGCTGCCGAAGGAGGAACTCGTCGCGATCTGGGCAAAGCAGAAGGAGCTCACGCGAGGCGAAGTCACAGCCGACGTGGGCCTCGCCGAAGACGAACGCGTTGAGGATGCCGGCCTCGACCACGAAGACGAGTCGGACCTTCCGTCGACCCGCAAACCCAAGTCTCGCGAGAGAGTCGCGGCATGAGCATAACAGGGCCTACTAAGGTCTACCGCGTCACGCCAGTGTCGGGCGAACGCGTGGCCAAGCGGCATAAGATCTCGAAAATCGTGATCGGAAAAGACGTTCTCGAACTCGTATCGAGCGCGATGTACGTCGATCCGATGACAGTCTACCGCGAGTACATCCAGAACGCGGCAGACGCCGTGGATGCCGCGCGCGCTGCGGGCGCGCTCACCACCGTAGAGCCTGGTCGAGTCGACATCACTGTCGATCCTGGGACACGGACCGTGGGGATCCGTGACAATGGGTGCGGCGTTCCTTTTCGGGAATTCGGGCAGACGTTGACGGCACTAGGCGGAAGCGCGAAGCGTGGCACGCTGACGCGTGGTTTCCGCGGAGTGGGCCGTCTAGCAGGACTTGGTTATGCGCAGGAGTTGGTTTTCCGTTCGCGCGTCACGGGCGAGTCCGACGTCTCCCAGCTTCGGTGGGATTGTCGGCAACTAAGGGCCGCGCTGCGAGAGGCTTCAGACAACACGGGGGCGGCCGACCTCATCCGCAGGCTGACGACTCTGGAGCGTGTAGAAATCGATGATGCGCCCGAGCGCTTCTTCGAAGTAGAGATGCGCGGCATCATCCGCCTGCGGAATGACCGGCTGATGAGTCCTTCATCGATCTCGGAGTACCTGAGCCAAGTCGCCCCCGTGCCATTCTCTCCGGCGTTCAGGTTCGGCGCGGAGCTAACGAAAGCGCTGTCGCGACACGTTGACCTTGGCAATCTGGACATTCGGATCAATGACGCCGATGAACCCGTCTACCGCCCGCATCGCAACAGCTTCAGCTTCGACAGCAAACAGGGCGTAAACTTCGACAGCCTAAACTTGATTGAAATCCCGGGAATCGACGGCAATGTCGCGGCAGTCGCCTGGGTGCTGCAACACGAATATGAGGGGGCGGTGCCGACCGAAACCCTTGTGAAGGGTGTCCGCATGCGCGCTGGCAATATGCAGGTCGGGGATCACGTTCTTTTAGAAGGACTTTTTCCTGAACCGCGCTTCAACGGCTGGTCGGTGGGGGAAGTGCATGTGATCGACCGAAGAATTGTGCCCAACGGTCGTCGCGATCACTTTGAGCAAAACGCCCATTTCCACAATCTCGTCAACCATCTGACGCCCACGGCCCGTGATATCGCCCGTCGCTGCCGCACCAGTTCGGTTCGGCGTAAGTGGGATCGGGAGTTCGAACTATACGCGCAGTCTGTCGTGGAGACAGTCGGCATCGTCGTTCAAGGTAGTGTCAGTCAACGGGAACGAGAGCGGCTGGCGCTGTCGGCGGAACAGACGTTGCTCCGGATGAGCAAAATCGCCGGTATGGACCTGCTCACTGATTCCGCAAACGAACGTGAAAAAAGGATAGAGGCGCTGCGAGAATGGTTGGGCGAGGCAATGAACGATGCGGCAGTGGTTTCGTCACCTCTTATGCGCCTTCCCGAAGCGCAGCGGAAAACATACGAGCACTTTTTCGAGTTGGTTTACGAATGCTCGGTTAATAGGGTCGCCGCGAAAGCTCTAATAGATCGCATACTATTGCGACTCGAATGAACCGTGTGCGAGATACAGCATCGCCTCCGCCTCCCGCCGCCGGGTCAACCCTTTCAGCTTGCGCCCACCGGCCCACACCCAGCGCCGGAACTCGTCCGGCACGGCGTCGTGGTCTTGCCGGTTCACCCTGCGCCGCAGCGTCGAGCACTGCAGCGCGCCGGCACCGAGATTGAAGGCGAACGAGCAGAGCGCGTCGAATCGCCTGTCCTTGAGCGGCACCCAGATCAGGCGCAGCACGGCCCGCTCCGCGCTTTCGACATCGCGGCGCAGCAGGTCCTCGGCCGTCGCCTCGTCGATGCCGTCCGCGAATTGGTCGCGTTCGTGGTCGCGCACCACGTGACCGTAGCCGATGGTCGGCCAGCCGGCCGGGCAGATGTAGATTTCGGGCGCGACGCCCCCGAAGCGCTTGATCAGCGCAAGACCTTCGTCGGTGAGATGGCGCATGGCGTCAGCGCCGCTCCCGGAGCTTCGACAGCGTCCGGTTGCCGAACCAGAAACTCATTACGGCGGCGAACAGCGCCTGGGTCTCGGGACCCCAGATGCACGGTAGAGCCTCGGCGATGAGCAGGCCCTCGACGACGATCAGCAGAGAGAGACCGGAGCCCTTGACGGCCGCGAACAGGATGAAGAAGGCCCTCGAGGGCAACTTTATCGAGATGGAACTGGAGGTGCCAGGGGCGGACATCGTGGGCTTCGAGCACGAGGCCGTAACGCCGGAGGATCGGGCGGCCCTGGCGGCGGCGGTGGCCGCCCTCGAGGACGGCTTCGCCCTCTTCACCATCGCTGCCGAGGCGGCGTGCCGCGCCGAATCGGTCGAGGTCGAGGCCGGCCACGAGGACCACGAAGAAGGGGCGGCCGATGCGGAGGAAGAAGAGGCGGAGCACATGGAGTTCCGCGTCCACTACGTGCTATCGTGCGAGAACCCTGCCGCCATCATGTGGATGGAGTTTCCGTACTTCGCCCGCTTCCCCGGCGCGGAGGAACTGGAGGTGAATCTTCTCACGAATGACGGCCAGTTCTCCTACGAGGTCGCGCGGGATGCCCCGCGGGTGGCATTCGGTGGCTGACACCGCCCTCGCCGAACCCGCGCCTCCGTCCGTCGCCGGGGCCGCGCGGCTGGAGGCCGCGCCTCCCGCCGCCGCGCTCGCGGACGTGCGGTTCCGGTGGCGCGGCGCAGGCGCGTTCGTCCTCGAGGTGCCGTCGTTCCGTCTCGGGCGAGGGGAGAGGGTGCTGCTCACCGGCCCGTCGGGCAGCGGCAAGTCCACGCTGCTGAGCCTCCTGTGCGGCATCGCCTCCCCCCAGGCGGGGCGCGTCGAGGTGCTGCGCACGGTGGCGGACGGAATGATGGTGAAAACATGAGGAGACGGACGATGACACACGCGTGGCGCCGCTGGGCCGCGGCGTTCGGCTTCGCCCTGCTGGCCGCGGGTCAGGCGTGGGCGGCGGACCCGGTCGACATCACCTGGGACGACCTCCTGCCCGAGAGACTGCTCGATGCCTTCGAGGAAGAGCGGATGTTGGCCATCCTCGGCCATCCCGGCGGCTCGTCGGGCGCGTTCATGGATCCGGCCGGCGACTCCATCGACGAGCTCGCGCTCCTCAGGGAAGCAGTGCCGGATTATGACGGCCGCACCGTGCGTCTCGCCGGGTTCGTCGTGCCCCTCGACTTCGAGGGCACGTTCGTGCGCGAGTTCCTGCTGGTACCGTACATCGGCGCCTGCATCCACGTGCCACCACCGCCGCCCAACCAGATCGTGTACGTGTACATTGAGGAAGGTGTGGAAGTGGAAGGCCTGTTCGATCCGGTGGTGGTCACCGGCGTGATGAGCGCGAGCTCCATGTTCACCGACCTCGCCGACGTCGGGTACCGCATGGTCGCCGACGAAATCGCGCCCTACGACTACGAGTAGCCCTGCGGCCGGAACGCGACCACGACCATTGCATCGCCGACGCGCTGGCGTGCGCAGAGGGGCATTGTCAGACTAAGTCGGCTTGAGGCGGACCGGGTTGGCGTTTAGCCTCGGCGAATGAAAAATCCATTTCGCTGTTTCAACAGTTCGCCTGAGATCATTCGCCTCACGGTGATGCTGTACGTTCGCTATCCGCTGTCATTGCGCCAGGCCGAAGACATTCTGTTTGAGCGTGGCATCGACATCTGCCACGAGACTGTACGGTACCGCCTCGCCCAAAACTTCCTCGCCGCCGTCTGTCTCGCCGCTACCGTCAGCTACTGGTTATGAGTCCGGACCCTAACAACAACGCCCGCCACAGCCACCAAAAAAATCCATCTTTCCGCGAACTTCGCGGTATCCAGTGTCCTTAGCCATTAGTCCGGCTTGATGCTGTATTTGATCGACAGGGCTTTAGGTCTCCCCTCGACAGGCAAAACCAGCGCCGTGAAGATGTGGCCTTCGATGTAGGCGGTCTCAACCGCCAGGAATTTGCGGGCGTCTCCTCGGCTATTTCAACAGTACAAGTGTCGGACATCATCCATTAGCCATAAGAAAATACTAGTCGAGTTCCTTCGCCTCTAGCAATCCCCTGCACTTGTTCCGGCGCAGCCACCTACGACAACAGTGATCACGGTAATGAGCAAGGCTTTGCGGCCAGTAGATCTAAAGTCCGTCTTAGGATGGCAGGCATTGATGGTTGCTTGGTTTATCTCATACACGTCAGATGTGGCTCACATGCGCGGCTTCCTGTATCTGGTCGCGATCATGGACTGGGCAAGCCGCCACGTGCTGGCTTGGCGGCTGTCGAACGCGCTTGACAGCTCGTTCTGCGTCGCGGCGCTCGAGGAGGCGTTAAGCCGCAACGGCCGTCCGGAGATCTTCAACACCGACCAGGGCAGCCAGTTCACCAGCCTCACCTTCACCGGGCATTTGCAGGTGGCGGGCATCCGCATCTCCATGGACGGCAGGGGCCGCTGCATGGACAACGTCTTTATCGAGCGGCTCTGGCGTTCACTCAAATACGAGGCGGTCTACCTTCACGAGCTGGCGGACGGCTTCGAGGCCGAACGGGTGATCGGTGATTGGATCGCCTTTTACAACACCGAACGCCCACATTCCGCCCACGCCGGACGGACGCCGGCGGAGGCCTATCGGGACGGCCGGCCTATGGATATGATGGACAAGCCGATGCGCGCCTTGACCACATCTCCACAGGCGCCACAACACCAACCAGGAGGTCATATCAAAAGGAATCTGGCGGCATGATCAGCGAGCGGAGTACACCTTAACCAAGCCGCCAAGCTGTCCAACGAAGTGGGACCACCTTACTTGTCAGCCTATGGCGCTGAAATTGCGCGCCGCATGAAAGACAAATAGGAGAACAAAGTGCTCGATCCGATCATCAAAACAATCGAAGTTCCCTGCAGCAAGAAAAAAGCATTCGGGGTGTTTGTGAACGACATGGGCAGTTGGTGGCCGTTGGACAAGCGCTCGATGTCCAAAGTGCATAGCGGCGAGCCTGCAAAGTCGTTGCTCATTGAACCGAAGCTGGGCGGCCAGATCGTTGAGATCGGCCACGATGACACCGAACACCATTGGGGCACGATAAAGTCATACGATCCGCATGACGCGATCAGCATGGACTTTCACATGGGACTACCGCCAGAAAACGCAAGCCTGGTTGAGGTGCGGTTTACCGCGCTTGAAAACGAACGAACGCGGGTCGAACTCACGCACAGCAATTGGGAAGCCTTTGGTGAGATGGCCGAGATGATGCGTGGTGGTTACGGCTCAGGCTGGGTCATCATTTTTGAGGAGGCATACAAGTCGGCTTGCGGCGGCTGATCCGTGCTGCTCCGCGGGTGTTGAGGGTGAAGTGTCAAGCGACAAGGGGCAGCTCGGGGTCAAACTCGGTCGTGCGCCGAAGTCGTTACGGGAGCGGACACCGGTGGCCGCAACGGCAGGGTCGATGACGCAGTCGTAGGTGCCGACGACTTGCTGGTCCATGTCGATGACCGCCCGGGCCATGAGCTGGGAGTCCTCCGACGCTAGCAGCCCGGTGATGAAGTCGCGCTTTGATCAATCGGTTTCGGGGGCGACGATGATGATGATAACGAAGTCGCCCGTCGAGATCCCTTTGAGATACAGCCACGGCAGCAGTTCCTCGACCGACTTCGCGCGCCGCAGGTACGGCGGCAGGATCGCAGAGGTGAAGCGGATGCGCCCGCCGGTCTCCGGATCACGGTCGCGAACCCGCGGCCGGCGCACGGCGACCGCGCCGATCCCGGTCTGAACCTCCCGCTCCGGCATGTAACCGTGACGCACCACGCGACGTCGCCCAGCCGCGTCCGAGAGATCGGCGTGTGCGGCAACAAAAGCCTCGACCTCCGCCTCCACGGCCTCGGCCAGGAGCCGGCAACGACGCACTGATCTTTTGTAGCGACTACGCCTTTCCCTCTGTTTCGGCCGCGGCCGGCGTTGTTTACGGCGGTAGCATAAATGGCCGGACACTTTGGCGTCTCCCAGACGGGCGTGCCTATGCAAACTGGGAGGCTGATCAGGCGCCAGATACCAGCGACAGAGCGTAGGCTCTCGTGAGGGCAGAACCAATCAAGCAGCATAGAGCCCCGCCTCCGCCTCTCGCCGCCGGACCAGGCCTTGAGCTTGCGCCCACCGGCCCACACCCAGCGCCGGAACTCGGCGGGCACAGCATCGTGCTCCTCGCGGTTGACCTTGCGCCGGAGCATCGGTGCGCAAAGGTCGAGCGGCTCCGGACGCTGGATGTTGCGCCCTAAAGGTGTCATTTAGATGCGCATGCGGGCACGCGGGTGGAGCCAAGGCCGAAGCCGATTGCGGCCGCCCGCCGGCGGGCTAGTGGAACATCATCTCGGCCAGTAGTGCGAGAGCGAACCCTAGCACCGCACCGAGCGGGGGCGCCCAATGCTGCTCCAGCCTCGCCTGCGGTGCGATGTCCTGGAACGTGAGATAGAGGATGCCGCCGGCCGCGAACAGCATGATCGCTCCCAGGATCGCGTCATGATCGGCAAGCCAGAACCAGCCGATCAAGCCACATACGGGCCCCAGGAAGGCGAGCAGCGCCATCAGGGTGAACCCGGTCCTGCGGTTGAATTGTCTGACGACGAGTTCCCGCCAAGCATTGAAGCCCTCGGGAAGGTTCTGCAGCCCGATGAGCAACGCCAGCAGCACCGCGCCTTTGGCGTTGGCGGCAAACATGCCGCCGAGCGCGAGGGACTCCGGCACCAAGTCGGCCGCCATGGCAGTAAGCTGAGGTGTCACCTGCTTCCACCGTGCCTGGGCGCGGTCGAGCACCATGAAGCCGACGCCACCGGCCAGCATCAGGCCGGCAACGGCCAGCGGCTGTGGCAGGCGCTCGGCCCCTTCGGGAACCAGCACCAGGGCGACCGCGCCAACCAGCACCCCGCCACCGAAGGCGATTACGAAATGGCGAAATTCTTCCTCGCGCCACCGGGGCCGGATGTTTTCGATGTGCGCGAACCCAGCGCCGAGCGGTACGCAGGCGCCGGCGAGCGTCGTCCACAACAGCATCTCGACGAATGGGTCCATTGCATGACCAACCGCGATACGGACGATGCGCGCGGGCCGACCGGGGACGGTTCGACCAACGCTGTCTTTGTTATCGTGACTTGGATGCACCGATCCCTGCACCGAAACCTATCAGGAATTCCTCCAAGTCCACTGCATCGAAAAGACTCCGGCTCAACTGCACGCGATAGTTCTAACCGTTATAAAGCTCTACTTCCGCCTCTCGCCTCCGCACCAGCCCCTTGAGCTTGCGCCCGCCGGCCCAGACCCAGCGCCGGAACTCGGCCGGCACGGTGCCGTGCTCCTCGCGGTTGACCTTGCGCCGCAGCGTCGAGCGCTGCAGGGCGCCGGCGCCGAGGTTGAACGTAAAGGATGAGAGCGCGTCGAATTGCCCGTCTTCGAGCGGCACCCGGATGAGCCGCAGCGCGGCCCGCTCGGCGGTTTCGACATCGCGGCGCAGCAGGTGCTCGGCTTCCGTCTCGTCGATGCCGCCCGAGAAGCGGTCGTGCTCATTCTCCTGCACCACATGGCCGTAACCGATGGTCGGCCAGCCGCCCGGGCAGACATAGACCTCGGGCGCGAACCCCTCGAAGCGCTGGATCAGCGCGAGGCCCTCGTCGGTAACGTGGCGCATGACCTCAGCGCCGCTCGCGGAGCTTGGAGAGCGTGCGGTTGCCGAACCAGAAGCTCATCACGGCGGCGAACAGCGCCTGGGTCTCGGGGTCCCAGATGCGCGGCAGGGCCTCGGCGATGAACAGACCCTCGACCACGATCAGCAGGTAGAGGCCGGAGCCCTTGACCGACGCGAACAAGACGAAGAAGGCGTAGGTGATCAGCGGGCGGACCGAGGCACGAAGGCCGTCCACCCATCGGCTGCTGCCGCCCAGCGCCGCATCGTGCTTGTAGAGCGCGTTGCTCTCGGCGATATCGCCCTGGACCTCGATCTCCTCGAGGCGCTGGTTGTGGCCGAGCCGCATCTGCTCCATCTGGCGGTCGAGTACCGCGAGCTCGTGTGCGCGGTCCACCCGCTCGCGGAACAGGCTCATGATGTCGGGAATGGCGCTGGTGGCGAATCCCAGCAGACTGCCAAGCAGGGTCAGCATTGTTGATCTCCGGTTGGTTTGAAGGTCGGACCGAGCGCGGCCGTCAGCGCGCGCACGGAACGGCCGTGCGGCGACGGCCGTCGGGAAGACGGGCCGGTGTGGATCGGTTTTCGGGAGAGACGCGGCGCGGCCGCGCGGGCGCTCAGCCGCCGAGAGTGGGCCAGAAGGCCTTGCCGAGCGCGGCGAGCATGCCGCCGAGCATGATGTAAAGGAGGCGCGTGTTGCGGATGTGGAGCGCTTCGATCTTGGTGAGCTGAGCCTGGAGGTCGCCGTAGCGCCGCTCGCAGGCGATCTCATGCTCGGCAAGATGGGCGGCCGCTTCGGCGCGCACCCGCTCGATCTGGATCATGGCGTCGTCGGTCACGGGCGTGTCTCCGGTGCATCGATGCCGCGACGGGCCCGGCCGAAGGGACGGGCTTCCATCACGACGGGTTGTTCTGGTGCTAGGCGGCGGCTCAGGCGGCTTGATCGGCCTCGTGCACGCGGGCGTCCTCGCCGACGGCGGTGATCTCGACCTGCTCGCCGCGCGGCCTGACAGCCAGCACCCGCGCGCGCAGGCCCCAGGCCTCGCCCGGGCCGAAAGCGAAGTGGGTGCGCTCCTCGTCGGCGCCGGTGTAGGGCTCGAGGTCGAGATCCTCGCTCAACACGACGGCTCGCTTATCGCCGCTGGGCGCGACCGGCCAGGGCCCGCTCAGCGTGCCGTCGCGCCGGCGAAGCGCGATGTAGTGGACGGGCGGCCGGGCCGTGTCCACGCCGGTTCCCGCGGCGGTTTCTTCTCCTGCGTCCCATTCCAACGGTTCGCTCAGGGTCAGCGTGCGGCCGTCGACGGCCGTCACCTCGCCGCCCTGACCCCAGCGCGGCAGATCGTGGGTGATGGCGATCAGATCGCCGTAGGTCGGGATCAGCCCCTCGAGCTCGGTGCGGAAGGTGACGATGCGCCGGCGGTAGCGGTTGGCGACGGCCATGTAGAGTCCCTCGCGCCGAGCCTGCGCCGCACCGGTGCAGCCGAACAGCTCGACCTTGGCGGGTTTGTCGGTGGCGTCCGCACTGCCATCCGGCAGCGATGCAACGACCTCGTCGGGCGCCCAGGTTCGTTCCGAGTAGTAGGTCACGGTCACGGCATCGGCGGTGTCCTCGCCCGGCATGACGTACTGGACGCGGAAGCTGCCCCGGACGATGTTGCGGGGTCCGAACGGACCCACCGGCAGGGTCCGCGGCGCATCGCGGGCGATCCGCAAGATCCCGCCTTGCAAGAAGGGCAGCGCCCGGCCGCAACGGGCAATGCGGGTCAGCGCCTCCCACACCGTGAGGCTTTGGTCGAACACGGCATCGAAGCGGTCGCCGCGGGCTTCCCAGACGGCATCGAGCGCATGGAGCGCCGCGAGGTCGACGCAGGCGTCGTCGAGCCCGGCGCCGTAGCGGGCGCGGGCGGCGTCGGCGAAGGCCCAGGCGATGGAGCGCGTGGGTTGCGGCTCCGACCAGCCGGTCTCCGGACCCCAGACCGGCAGCCTGCGAGTGACGATGACGTTGACGAGCCGCGCCGAGCGCTGCGAGAGATTGTCGGTGGCGCGCATCCGCACGGCGAGCAGCGTCACGTCGCCGAACGCAGGCGCATCTTCGAGGAAAGTCTTGAGGCCGCCCCAGCGGATCTCATGACCGGCGCGCGCATCGCCGATCTTGTCGTTGGTGCGCCTGAGCCTGACTTCGTAGCGTCCGGCCGCAACCGTGTAGCGATAGCTTCTGCGTTGCGGCGTGTTCTTATTCGCGCTCACGCTCTCCGAAGCGATCGCGATCCAATAACCGGCGGCGACACCGTCATCGTCGACGGCACGGGCTTCGACGTCCCACGTAATGGTGCGGTTGCCGAGACTGCCGTCATCGTTGGCGTAATAGAGCCCGCGCGGCATCACCACATCGATGCCGATTCTTGTGGCCCTCGTCCCGGCCGGGTTGGCGGCGAAGGGACCGACCCAGCCGTCCTCGCCCGCATCGCGCTGATTGGCCCCGATCAGCTCCTGGCCCGCGACCTCGGGCGCCGTCACCACGTCGGCCTGGAACTGGGTGACGCTGCCGCCGGGCGCAACGAACTGGGTCTCGACCTCCTCGAACGAGTCGATCGGCGTGTCCTCGATGCGAACCTGCTCGAGGTCGTATTCGCCCTGGCCGATACAGTGCAGCTGATGCAGGTACTGGTCGTTGTTCCTGTATTCCACCCACGGTGTAGCCGCGAGATCGGGATAGACCCGGTGGCGGCCGTAGATCACCGGGATCGGCTGAGTGAGGCGCGCCTGGTTACCCTGGGCGGTCAGCGAATAGGTCGGACTGGGAGACGGCACGCCTCTGCCGAAGCTGGGCGCGGCGGGCTTCGGCGGCGGCAGCAGGACATTGACCAGGGTGGTGCCGACGAGTGCCACGCCGGCGGTAATGAGCGAGACGCCGATCGTGGAGGTGACGCCGATGGCGCCCGCTATCACAGCGCCGAGATAGGGGGCGGCTACCATCACGGCGAGCATGAGGACGGTGCGCAGCGGGTTCTTGCCGCCCCCGCCACCGCCGCCCTGGGGCAATGGCACGAACACTACCACGTCGCCCGCGCTGATGAAGGTGTCGTGCCAGCGGCCGCGCAGCACCGGCTCGGCGTTGCGGAGACAGATCGTCGGGCGATCGAACTCCGCCACGTGTCGCGCATCCAGCCAGGCGCGAATGGCGAGCGGCTCGGCGACGGCAATCACCTCCCGCCCCCGCTCCGGGCGGAACGGGTTGTGCAGCATGACCACGGTGCCGGGCATCAGTGCTCTCCGGTGAAGCGGTATGTACCCTCGATGCGCCAGCCATGGGCGGTGAGATCGACGGGAAGCTGGAACACGACACCGATGCCGCGGGCGGCATGGAGCACGCCGCCGCCGTCGACCGTGAGCCACAAGCCCACATGGACCGGATGGCGGGACTGGCGCATCAGCACCGCATCGCCTTCACAGGGTCTATCCACGAGTTGCCAGCGCCGGCGCTCGGGGTGATTGCGGAAGCCTGCGAGCACGGCGCGAAGGTTCGCGGCGTCGACCGGGATCTCGGGCACCTCGATGGCGAAGCGCTCGCGCCAGCACCAACGCACCAGGCCCCAGCAGTCGAACGCGTGCGGTCCGCGTCCGCCCGCTTCCCACGGGCGGCCGATCAGGTCTTCGGCCCAGTGCATCTAGCGGGTCAGGCCCGGGAACCGCCTGGCGGTATAGAGATCGGACGGGAACGCCTTGTTGCCGATATCGAGCATGCGCGCCCTGCCGGTGGCGCGGAACACGTCGACCTCGATCTCGGTCAGAGTGAGCGTGATCGGCGGGTCCATCTGCGGACCCTCCAGGTCGGTCGAGAGATAGGGCCGGTAGGTGACCTCGATGGTCTCGCGCGAGGTCGCCGCGGCGTCGAGATGACGGACGATCTCGCGACTGACATTGTCCAGCGTCACCGTGATCTCGGGCACCGGCGCGGTGTCGACCGGCGGCAGTTCGAGTTCGAAGCCGAGCGCGATGAAGGGCACCATCCGCCCGGCGTCCTTCGGCGCGTCCGCCTCCAGGCGAGCCACCAGGCCGACCGGACCGCGGCTCTCCGCCGGCATGGCGTCCAGCACCGCTTCCACCTCCGCACCGCCCAGCCGCAACCAGTGTTCCGCGTCAGCGAAGTTCCTGACCACCCGAATGGCGGTAGGATTGCCGTCATCGTCGACGAAGGCAGGATGGCGCAACTCGAGGGTGTGCAGGATGACCGTGTCGGAGGGTGCGGAGGCATAGGCCTCGCGGAGCGCCTGCTCGAGAGCCGGATCGGGCATTCTCGTCGTCGCTCGACGTTATCATTCGTCGTCGTCGTCGTCGTCGCTGTCCGGCGACCACTGCGGGCCCTGTGGCCCCTGTGGCCCTTGCGGTCCCACAGACCCCCGGGGGCCGCGGATATCGGTAGCGGCCGCAGCGGTGGCGACGATGCCGGACGGGCCGAGATAGCCGCCGGCCGGCGCCACGCCGACGCCACCGGTCCAGTCCACGATGCGCAGCACGCGTCGTGCGCCGTGGTTATTGACCGCGAGCACCGGCGCCCAGCTGACGCCGCCGGCAAGAGCTGCATCGAGAGCCGCCTTGTCCGCGGCCGGCGTCATCGCGCGGGTCCGGTCTTGACCTGCGATCCCGTCCGCATCGGTGACGAGCACGACGAGGCCGGAACGGTCTTGGCTTGCGGTGCGAAGACCGAGCTGACGGGCTTGGACGACGCCGTCGCCGGTTCCGCTTTCGGTCTCGGCATCGCTCGCCAGGACGACGCCGGCGGCCAGCGCCGCATCGCGGGCCGCGATAGCCTGATCACGGGCGGCTTCGGTTGCCGCGACGCCTTGCGCGACCGCGGCCGCGGCGCCGGCAACGCCGGTCTCGACATCCCCGATCGCCTTGGCGACGCTCTTCACGGGGCCGCCTTCGGTGTCGACGGTGGTGGCCGCATCGCCGTGCACGATTTCATGGAGCAAACGGCTGTCGGCATCGGCGCGGGCCGCCGCCGCGCGCAGATCGGCTTCAATGGTCATGGTCGTCTCTCCCTGTGTGGGTCCCGGGCAGGGTCCGGTGAACGAGGTCGTGCAAGCCGTCGACGCTTGCGATAAGACCTGCCACCTCCTCGGTGAGCAGGATCGCCATGCCGGCTTCGCTGAGTGTCGGCCGGGCGCGAACTTCCAGTTCGCTGGTCACCTCCCAGAGCCGGCGGCGATAGAGCCGGGCCTCGAACTGGCGGGTGAAGCGGGCTTCCTGCGGCACCAGGCCGAGGCCGCCCAGGAGGTCGATCTCGAACCAGGCGCCGCCCTCGACCGCCGCCCAGCGGTACCACGCCTCGAACAGCGCGAACTGTTCGACGCGCATCACCCAGCGCACGGCGATACGGCTCGGCACGTTGGTGAAGCGCCGGCGCTGACGCGCCGGGCCGGCCTCCATCTCGGTGCGCAGGATCGCCTCGCCGGGCTGGATGGCGTAGCCGTCGAGGGTCGGCAGCGGCAGCTGATCCGGCCAGCGGACGATCACCGGAGGCTGCCGGCCGCCGGGTTGAGGCCGTAGCGGCGCTCCAGGGTCGGCGCCATGCCTTGGCCGCGGCCGATGTTGCGCGCCATACCGCCTTCGATCTTCTCGATCATGATGTCGAGGGTGAGATCGCCGCCCGGCTCGCGCCGCATATCGGCGGAAGCCCGGGTGCCCGGTGCGGTGTTGCGCACATTGACCACGACATTGACCGTAGGCCTTGCGGCCGAGATCGGTGCAAGGCCGCGCATCTGCCCGGGCGTGAATACGCCCTCGCCGCTACGCGCCACGATCGGCATCTCACTACCGACGATGCCGCCGCGGTGATAGCGGAACGCTTCGTCGAACACCCTCGGGTCGACCCTGCGGGTTGGGAAGGCGTCGCGGCCGATCACGCCGCCGGTATGGGCCAACATGGTTGAACCCGAGGATATCGGGAAGTCGCCGATCATCGGCGTGCCGGAGGACGTCGTAGCAACAGTACCCGTCCCACCGAAGACACTGCCGCCGATGGCGCCGAAAATGCTTCCGAGGATGTTGTTGAGCGGGCCCACCACCGCCATGCGGTAGGCGGCGCGGAGCGCTTCCTCGGCGATGGTGTCGAACAGGTCCTTGGCGGAGAACTTGCCGGTCATCGCCCACTCGACGAAAGCGTCCTCGCTCGCCTGCAAGGCGCGCGTCGTCGCCTGCTCGAACTGTTTTGCCGCGTCCGTGGCGTCGTCGAGATAATCGCGGATGGCGCGCCGCACCCCGTCGGACCATTCGCGGCTCGAGCGCAGCATGCGGTCGTAGGCCTCCTCGGACGCCCGGCCGAAGGTCTCCTGGTCGATGGCGCCGGCATCGAGCAACTCCCGGAGCCGTTCGATCTCGTCGGCGTAAGCTTCCTGCGCCGTGCGCAATCGTTCGGTCAATGCTTCGCCCTCGGCACGCAGCCGGTTGGCCTCGCGTTCGGCCTCGTTGCGGGCTTCGATCGCGCGCTGCTCGTCATAGAGCGCACCGGCAAGCGCGCGCACCTGGCCCCGCTGGGCATCCGTCGCCTCGGCCGAGAGACGGCGCAGGGCCTGGCTGACGAAGCGCTGGCGGTCGGTCATGGCGAGCGCGTCCTGTTCGGCCCTGAGCCCCTCGAGGATGCGCCGGTTGGCCTGGGCCCGCCAGTCCGCCGTTTCCTGCTCGCGCCGGGCGAGCTCGGCGAGCCTGTCGTCCCGCACCGCCGCCGCGCCGAAGCGCAGACGCTCGATCATCTCCGAATCGGCGCCGGCGTCACCCAACTCCTTCAGCTCGTTATCCAGCTTGCGGTACTCCTCGCGGATGCGCTCGGCGCCCTGGTAGCGCAGCTGGAACAATTGCTGGTTAAGGCTCTTTTGGATCTGTAGCAGACGCCGCGCCCGCTCTTGGGCCACCGCGACATCCTCGGGGGGCTCGGCCGGGTCGCCCTCGGAGGGGTCCTTGGTCTCGGCGGCATCCCGCGCCTCGCGACGCTTGCGCTCTTGCTCCAGTTCCCATCCGAGCTTCGTCTTCCACTGAATGTAGATCTTCCACAGCTCCTGATACTCCGCCTCGAGTTCTTCGTGGGTGCTCGTGACCAGGTCCTCGAAGAAGTTGAGATCGGCCTCCCTGGGCGCCGTCCGCATCCTCTCCTTGAGCTCCTTCAGTTCCCGATCGAGATGCTCCACTTGGCGCCGCGTGGCGCTGAGGCTGAGCCCCTCGAAATTGAAGTCTCCTTCAGCGATGAGCTTGAGCTTCTCGTAGGCGTCTCCGGCCTCGCTGGCGAGTTCGGACAGCCCCTGGACCGCAACGGCAACGCCCGGCGCCAGGTCCGCACCGATGGCCCGTGCGAGGGATTTGATATTGTTCCACATCACCTCGGTTTGATTGTTCAAGCTTTCGAACGCCCTTGCTGCTTCCTCGTTCAACGCGGTGGCGTTCTCGGTTTCACGGTTGGCGATTTCGAGTGCTCGGGCAAGGAGATCGGCGCGATTGGCCAGCACCGGGATGGTCTTCAGCAGACGCTGGTCGGCCAAACCCAACGCCGCCATGGCATCGGCCACCGATCCGCCGGCGTCACCGATCCGCTTCAGACCTTCGATGAACAACGCGAACGTGGCCATCGCGTCCCTCTGGAACAGCTCCTCGATCTCTTCCCCAGGCCGGCCGGTGATCTGCGTAAGGATGGCCAGGTGTTCGCCGCCGCTGCGGATGGCGGCGTCGATCATGCGCAGGATGCGGCCGATGGACGTGCCCGCCACCTCCGACTTGACACCGACGGCAGCCAGCGCCGCGGCCAAGGCCGAAGCTTGAGCGGAGCTCACCCCGAATACGGCGGCGCCGCGTGCGACCTCCGTGACCATGTCGGCGATCTGGCTTTCGGTGGCGGCAAAGTTGTTGCCGAGAGCGACGATGACCGATCCGAGCACGTCAACCTTGCCCAGCGCTTCGCCGGTGACATTGAGAATGCGGGCGAGCGCCATCGCCGCTTCGTCGCCACTGAGGTCCGTCGCCGTCCCGAGCTTGGCGACGGTTTCGGTAAACTTGAGAATGTTGTCGGCGCCTTTCACCCCGAGCTGACCGGCGCTTTGGGCGATGGCGAGCAACTCGTCGGTGGCCACCGGCATGCGCTTGGAAAGCTCGTCGATCTCCTTGCCCAGGGATTCGAGCTCGGCCCCCGACAGGTCCGCGGTCTTGCCGACGCCGATCAGCCCGGTCTCGAAGTCCGCATACAGCCTCACCATATCTTGCAAGCCGCGGCCGACGGCGGCGCCGGCGATCACACCGCCCAACAGCCGCATGTGGCGGCGGAGAGCGGAGGCACGGTTACTGAGCGTGCCGAGCCCACGCGAGGCCTTATCGGAGGCACGGTCGATCTTGCGCATCGAGCGTTCGCCGCTCGCACCCACCGAGACCAGCTCGGCCTTGACCCGGTTGCCACCCTCGACGGCGAGGCGAACGGAATAGGTATGCCGGGCTTTGGCCATCATTTCGTTCCCTTATCGTTTATCGCCTCGGTCAATCCGGCCTCGGCGGCTTGCATGAACTCGGCGAGGGGCGTCAGGCGGCAGCGGCGATTTCAGCCGTCAGTCCGAAAATTGTCGGGGCATCGACCGGAGCCGTCGGCACCCGACGTCGTTCAATCCCCGCATTCCCCAGATAGATGCCGTTTTCATCACCTTGTGAAGCGTGATAACCTATCTTCTACAATGGGTTAACCGGGACGGAGCGGGGATTTGGCAGCGAACGCGACGGGTGAAGCGGAATCCGGCCCTCTGCGTCTTCATTTTGACCGATCCGTCAAGCTCGCATTCCAAGGCTCCTCGATCAGTTCCGACGGTGGATTGCTGCTCCATCGTGAACTGGATGATGCCCTCGGGTCGTAGCCTCATGGGAGGCAAGCCAAGTGGGAAATGTCGGTTGAGACTTAAGGAAGGTGTAGATCGATGGAGGCAAAGGTTCATCGATCACCTGCCTCACGCATACAGGACAAAGCTTGTGAATTGGTGTCTCCAACTATCGGCCCATCACGCGCGCAAGGGATTGGCAACATCAGACCCGCTCAAAGTTCTTGTTGACAATACTGTACTGGGTTTCGGCCGAACCCACGAGACGATCGGGATTGTACGAGAGACACACTGGCCACCCGGCGGTGAACCGGGACAGGTAATCGTGTGCCACAGGGCACCTATCGATATAAGTCAAAGATATGGCTCAAAAAAACTAGCTGATGATTTGGATGTATACGAAGACGCTCGGTATCTTCCTGGAATCGCTCATCTTACACGTCGAGGATTGATTCAGTGGAAAACCTCGTTCGAGTTATTCAGTGAACGGAGTTATCAAGAGATTGGTAGATACCAGGGGAAAAAGAATTATTTTGACTATTGGCTTTTTGAAGGAATAAAGATCGAATCTGTGGATGGATACGGAGTTCCCGGAATTTCAGAGATCGATTTGAACCCAATTGGAGTGCCCCCCGACAATCGGAGCAAACAAATAGATAGAGTTTCAAAATCGACTGATCCCTTATACAAAGGAATAGTTGGTCTCATAGGAACGGAAAAGAATTTGGATGCGTGGCATATCCGGACGGCGGCAGTGCACGGAATGTTTTGTTTTCTGACGATGGACTATAAGCTTCGGCGCATTGTTAAACAGAATAATGGTAAAGAGCCGATTGCCTCATTGTCTACCAAGGTAATGACTCCGGCGGAATTTGGAAGGCATATTGGACTATCGCCGATTGATCCTTACATCTGCGAGCTGGCGGAAAGCGATGCCGTGAAGCAAAGCGCAAGGTTGCGGAAGGCACCCCGACGCTGGGATTGCTCCGGGTCGAGTTTCTAACAGCAGATCGGCCATGGCGTCCTTCTGCGAGTCGACCGCCTCGAGCGCGGGCGGCGACCATTCGACCCGCACGGCGGGCTCCGGAATGTGCCCCGCCGCCCAGGCGGTTTGCGCGAACCAGCGGCACACCGGCGCGCAGAAAATCGGGATGAAGAGCTGCCACTGAACGGCATCGATCATGCGCCGGAACTCGACCAGCCCGGCGCGGATCGATGAGTAGTTGACCTGGAAGAGGTCCCGGGTCAGCAGCTCGTAGGGCACCCGGAACCCGGCGCCGGCATCCAGATGCTGCTCCTTGCGACACCACTCGAGAAATGCATCTTTATCGAAAGGACCCAAAGCCGCGTCCTTCTCCGCCGCGATATCGGGTGTACGCCGCCATGTGTCGCAGTGAAAGTAATGGAACAATAGTCTTTCCCGGAACGTGAGACGGGGTTGGGCGTTGTTTCGTGCCGCTGATATGATTTTGTCCGCGATGGGTTTCGTTAGAGCTTCGCGTCCCGAATACTCTTTCTCCGCCGCTTGTCTCTCTGGCCCGGATTCGCCAAGCAGCGTGTAACGATGTTTCTCGACCATAAGCTGCTTCGGGGTGGTGGCGAACACGCCGCCGGCCCGGTTCGACTTCACGAAGCCATAGATCTTCCCGTTCGAATCCCGGAAGTTCCGCAAGAGCCACTGTGGGATGTAGTGATGCCGCATGCTACCGTCTTCGCATAGGATGAAACTATTCTGATGTCCTTATGCGTGCTGGTCGACCATCAAGCTCGGCCGAACGTACTGTCAATCGGTTCCCCACACCGCACTCAGCTCTTCTCGTTCATCGCCTCGATCAACCCCGCCTCGGCCGCCTGTAGCAGTTCGGAGATCACGGCTTCATCGAAGCCGCGCACCCGGGCGGTGCGAAGCGCCGCGGCCGTACCGATCCCCAGCACGTGACCCGTGGGCGCGAGACGGAGCTGGCCGAGAGAGGCGGTTAACACCTCCCAGGCTTGGTGTTCCTCAAGCGTGACGAGCCTGTGCTCACGATAGGGACAGGGCTCGCCGTTCAGGCCGATCCCGCCGTTCGCACAGACTTGGCCTTCCGCTTCGCAGCCTTGGCAGTAGCCGGGCCCGCCGCCGAAGTGCCATCGGCAGAGGGCCCGGATGCGTTTTTTGCCGCGGTCAAGAGCACTTGTCTGAGGGTGAACTCTTGCAGGAACTGCTCACCCACGGGGTAGAGGTCCATCAGTGCCGCGACGTTCTCGCGCGTCACCGGAGGTTCGTCCTCGATGCCGGACCAGGCGGTGATGTGGCGGGCCGCGAGTGCGTGGATCGGCAGCGCCTGATACTGCCCCTCGCGGGCGCCGTCGTCCGCGATATCGGGCAGCCCGTCGAGGGCGAGCCCCGACTCCTTCCGTTCCTTCGCCTGCGCCTCCAGGCTCTCGAGACGCTTCCGTGCCTCGGCTTGCGCTGTCGCCATGGCGGCGGTGGTGAGCGGCGTCACCGTGACGCTGACGCCGTAAGGCAGCGTCAGCTCGTAAGGTTCGATCTTTCGTTCGAGTGAGATCACGCCCAGATCCTCATGAATAGTCGCTCCCATCGAGATCGTTGATGAGCGTCACGGTGAGCATGCGCCCCTCCGCCTCGTTGCGCGCACCTTGGAAGTCGAAGCGCGCCTGCACCCCGCACGGCCCCTCGACGGCGAGCTTGGGCTTCGGCAGATAGACCTCGTGGGCGGCGAAGGTGAGCTTGAGATCGTCGCTGATGCGGTAGGCGAACTCGAGATCCACCGCCGTGCCGTCGGAGGCGAGATCGATCAGCGTCGTGTCCGCGAACCGAACCTCGATGGTGCCGGTGAGCGCGGCGACGGTGGGATCGGCGCCGTCGATGAGACCGTCGGATCGTATGGTCTCGATCTTCTCCAGGTTGTTGGCGTAAGTGAGCGAGCCGCCGGTGAGGTTGGCGACCGCTGTGCCGGCGCGGCTGATTGACCCTTGGAACTGGCTGATACGTTTGAAGTCGAGCTTTGAAGGCGCGCCGCCCTGGCTCGCGTTGAAGCGGGTCTCGCCCTGGGCCACGCATTGGATGGTGGCGGCTGCGGCGCCGGAGCGGGTGAACTCCAGCGCGATGGAATCGAACACCACGCCGCCATGCCGGAAGTAGGCCGGCACCTGCTTGTGCCCGACCTCGATTGTGTAGCTCGGCAGGCTGTCCTTGCCCGAGACGAACTCGTGGGTATGGACCGGCGGCGTGCCGCCGTCGTCGGTGGTGGTGGGGGTACCGAGCAACCCAGTGAGCCAAAGACCGATATAGCGCGGATCGACGGGCACGACGATCTCGCCCTCGTCCATGATGGCGCCCTGCAGCGGCGCATAGGGGTCGCGCCCCTGGCCCAGCACCGGGTCGTCGATCAGCCCCTGCTCGGAGCCCAAGGTGCAGCGGTTGAACGGAATGCGGATGTAGTCGCCGACCGCCGCCTGCCCGTAAGTCGTCTCGCGTTTGAGCAGCAGCGTGGCGCTCGAACCATAGGCTCGGGCCATGGTGAACCCCCTGGAATCTGTGGGTGTGTGAGCTAGCAGTGCGAAGACGGTGGAAGCGAGCGCCGCCCGACGCATCCGCGACCCGCCGAAAGTCGTGTTTTCGCAAAGGAATTGCCGCCGGTACGGCGACTACCGATTGTTATTCGGAGAACGCTGTAGGAATTATGGTCAGCTGCACTGATGGCCCTAGTCACACACGGAGCTGCATATGGATTTCAACATCATCTTGGGTGCAATTGCGCTGGCGTTTGGCCTCTACACGCTGTACGCCAGAATGTATGCACCGCACCGGCTTTGGAAACTCGAACCCATGAAAAAGCAGTGGGGAGAGAAAGTCGGTCTCACGGTCCACGTCGTTGCGTACACGGCGCTGCCCTTGGGTCTGGGTGCAATTCTGCTGGCCAATGGTTTGATGTGACGTGCGTGGTGGTGGCGCTCCAAGCGCGTAGCGTGTGGGATTAGCCGAGCGGCGTTTCGGTCTCGTACTCGATGCGCACTCGACGGTGCCGGTCTTGATGGCCGGCGCGCCGATCACCGCCTCGGTGTCGATCGCGGGCCGGGCATAGGTCATGCCGAAGGCGAGCCCGCCGAGGGTGGGATCGCCGTCAAGGACCTGGCCGATTGACACCACGAGCTCGTCGAAGGCCGCGTCCCTGACGGCCGCCTCGCCGATCTCGACATAGACCTCGATCTCGACCGCGTGGGCGTAATAGACGTTGCCGATGCCGCCGAGGGTCTGCTCAGGTTCACCCGGATCGCCGTCGCGCAGCACGATCAGGCCGCCGCGCGGAATGCGCTCGGGCGCAGCGGTGTTACGCTCGACCTTGGCCTTCGGCACGGCGCGCAGCCGGTGGGTGAGCGCGGTCAGGATCTGCTCGGTCTTGCTGGACATGGCGAATATTCCCGGAGCGTTCCCGCGCCAGCCTTCAGGTGACGGCTTTAGCCTTGGCGGCTGGAGAACTCTCGTGGCAGGGGCGCGAAGCGGTCACCAAAATGCCGACGGGCGGCGAAGCGGCGCGACGGGCGTGAGATTCGGCCGGCCCGCGGGCGGGACAACTACCGGTGGGCGAAGCTGCCCGGTCTCACTCCGCCTTCGACGGACCCTGTCGCTCGAGCTTCGTGCCGAAGCCGCGGCCCTTGACGATGGCGTCGTCTCCGAACCTGTCCCGCACCGCGTCCACAGCCTTGTCGAGCTTGTTCTCGCCGGCCCCCGCGCCGCCGAAGAGGTCGCCCTGGGCGACCCGCTCGGCCTCGACGAGGTCGTGGGCGCCGATGCCGATCAGGCGGAAGGCGCGACCGTTGGCCTCGCGGGCGAGCAAGGGCTCGGCGGTCTGGTACATCTCTTCCGCCGAACGTGTCGCGTTCTTCAGACGGCGGCTGCGGGTAATGATGCGGAAGTCGGCGGTCTTGAGTTTCAGAGTGACGCCCCGGCCGGCGATGCCGGCCTTCCTCATGCGCCGCGCCAGCGTCTCGGCAAGCTGCCAGAGGATCGGGCGCAATCTCTCGGCTTCGGCGATGTCGACATCCAGCGTGATCTCCGAGGACATGCCCCTGGCCTCGCTGTCAGGGTCGACCGGACGATCGTCCTCGCCCCGGCTGCACTTCGACAACCGGCGGCCGATCGTACCGTAGCGGGCGACGAGCTCGGTCTCGTCCAGGCGACCCAGGTCACCGATCAGCGTGATGCCGTCGTTGGCCAGGCGCCGTCGCATGGCTTCGCCCACGCCCCACAACAGTCCGACCGGCTTGTCGGCGAGGAAGGCGGGGGCATCGGCCCGGCCGATCACCGCGAACCCGCGCGGCTTGTCCAGGTCCGAAGCGATCTTGGCGAGGAACTTGTTGTAGCTGAGGCCGATGGAGACGGTAATGGAAAGCTCCTTCTCCACCCGCCGTGCCAGCACCGCCAGAGTCTCGGCCGGGCTGGCGCGATGAATGGACTCGGTGCCGGCGAGGTCCATGAATGCCTCGTCAATGGAGAGCGGCTCCACCAGGGGCGTCAGGCTCCCCATCATCGCGCGCACCTCGCGTCCTACAGCCGTGTACTTCTTCATGTCGGGCGTAACGACGGTAGCGTCGGGACAGGCTTTTAGGGCCTGGTACATTGGCATCGCCGAGCGCACGCCATAGGTGCGGGCGATGTAGCAGCAGGCGGCGACCACACCCCGGCGGCGGCCGCCAACGATCACTGGAACATCGCACAGCTCTGGCCGATCGCGCTTCTCGATGGTGGCGTAGAACGCGTCGCAGTCCAGATGGGCGATGGCAAGCCGATGAAGCTCGTCGTGCCGCGCGATACGCGATGATCCGCAGCCCGGGCATGTCGCGGCATCGGAGGGCGGCCGGCGGCCGCAATCACGGCACAACGTTTCCACGAGACGATCATAGGATTGAAGTTGACCGTTGCGAAGAACTCGGTGCGCGAGCAGATGCCTTACTCATCTGGCCCGCCTTGCCCCCCTCGCATCGCCCCCTGCCTCACCGCTGCGTGGTCTGGACTTGGCGGCGGATCATCGCCGGTAGCCTGCGTGCCCAACTGCCGGCGGCGCTGGCGACATTGAGGCGCTTCTTCAGCTTCACCCGCGGCACCAGCACGAACATTACGACCGTGGCGATGCCTTGCTTGAAGCGCCCCGACCTGGTACGGCCGCCGCCCTTGGCCTGCCTTCCCACCCGTCCGGTCTTGGCGCTCACGCGCACGCCGTCGACCACCAGCAGCGCCGAACGGCCGGAGCGGCGGACCATGCGAAGCGGCCCGTGGCGGCCGGTCGGGAACGTGGCGGGCGTGATGCGCTTGCCGCCGACGCCGCGCTTCGGCGCAGCCGGGGTCGGAATAGCGAGCCAGTTGCCGCCCTTGCCCTTGATCACCGCGCCCTTGTCGAACGCCAACGCGATCTGCGGTGCTTTCGACCAGACGAAACTCGCGGCGTCGTGGCCCTTGTTCTTGTAGACCCTGCCGCGCCAGGTGCGCGACAGCCGCGCGCCGAGCCCGGCGGCGACCACCTGCTTGCGCAAGCTCCCCTTTAGCCTGTCGCCGGCGGCTTCGACACCGTCCGGCACCGCGCGCTCGATACGGCGCAGCTCGGCCTGCATGTCCGCTTTTAGCGAGCCGACCATGGTGGCGGCGAGCTTCATGCCGGGCAGGCTTCCAATGTCCAGATCAGCCGTTCCGCATCGCTCACCGGTTCGCCCTGGACGAGATAGTCCTCGCCGTCGACGCTCAGACGGTCGCCGGGCCGCGGCTCGGCGATCTCCGAGGCGCGCACATCGAACAGCGCGGTGCCGGCATGGATGCGGGTCTCACCGAGGCCGACGATCTCGTCCGGGCGCTTGGCGATCACCCTGACCGTGACGGGATCACCGCCGTCGGCCGTATAGACGGCATCGCGTCCGAGATGCCGGAAGCAGTCATCGACCGCGGTGGCGAAGGGGTCCACCTCACTCGGCCGTCAGCTTCACCAGCACGCCGGGGCGATGGCACATGGGCAGCGGGTTGGACTGGGTATGAAGATCGGTACCGCGCTCGAACTTGCGCGGCTCCTGCTTGGCGTAGAGCTGCTGACCGAGGGTGTTGGCGGTCTCGTTGAAGTCGGCCGGCGCGAAGTAGGACGCGAAGGTCTCGACGGTGCCGAGCGGGAAGGCGTGGCCCTCGTTCTCGGCGATGAACCGGCGCACGACGCCGTCCGGATCGGTGGCCTGGCCGCGGTACTCCTCGAAAGTGATGCCGCCGAAGGTGAAGCCCGCGCGCAGGTCTTCACGCAGCGCCGCGCCTTCCATCCAGCGCTCATAGGCCTTCTCAACCTTGGCGTGAGAGGTGAGCGCATCGAAGAACTCCGGGCTGACCAGGGCATGAACCCGGGTCATGAACTCGCCTCGGAGATTGTCCTCGATATGGCGTAGCACCGAGATGCCGCGGTTCTTGACGTCGGTGTCGTCGTCGTCAAGACCGAAGGCGATGGTCTTCGCCTCGATGCCGAACTCGGCATAGAGGTCGTAGAGGGCCGAGCCGTCGGCATCGAGGATCACCCCCTTGAGGGCGCCCATGCGCAGATGCTCCAAGGTGATCGCATGCTTGTTGCGCATGGATTGGAGGTGGTCGGCCATGACGTCGGCCAGCGCCTGGGCCTCGTTCTCCGAGCCGAAGGCGCGGATACCCTGAACCTCCTCGGGCAGCACCACGTCGTCGTGCGGGATATGCGGGATGTTGAAGCTGCGGAGCTTGCGTTTGCCGCGCTCGCCGACGGTGCCGGGCGAGCCTATGGGGAGGGTCGGCAGCAGGTTGAGAACCCCGTTCTTCTCCTCGACGGCGATCTGGCGGAAGCGCACCGGCCGGGGCGGCATCAGCATCATGCGTTCCAGCCGTCCATAGCTGTTGGGCAGGATGTTGATGGCCGCGGTCAGCGCCGTCACGTGGAAGGCGGGGGTATCGAAAGGATTGTTCATGGGCATGGCAAAGCTCCTCCGGCGCCGGCGAAGCCGCGCCGATTAGATGGTCGCAGAGGATGGATGATCGAGGTGTCGGGCTCAGGCGGCCTTGCGGATGAGGATGCCGCGGGCCTCGAGATCGGCGACGGCGATCGCCTTGCCTTCATCGGTGATACCGGCGGGCCAGACGATCGCCCGGTCGGCGAGGACGGCATCGCGCAGGATCGCCGTGACTTCCGTGTCGGTCCCGTCGGGCGCGGTGACGTCATAGGCGGCAATGCCGATGGCCTCGGCCGTGCCGTCGACAGCGGCCGGATCGAGGCCGACCACCTTGCCGTCGCCCAATACCTCGATCGCGAACGTATCGCCCGCGACGAAATCGGTGGCGCCGTCGGCAACGGTGAGGTTGAGGTGATTGCCCTCATAGGCAGTGCCGACCGTGAGATCGGGAAGCACGTACCCCTTCGGTGTCAACACCTGGAAGGTGCCGCCGTTGACCCCGGCGGTGGTGCAGGCGAGCCGGTAGATGCCGGCCTCGGCCCGGACGCCGAGCGGCGGGTCGGCCATGGTCGCGGCGCCGTCACCGGTGTTGCCGCCACCGGAGGTCACCGTGACCGTGGCCCGGGTCCGCCGGGCGACCACTGCGCCGACCTTGAGGGCCCGCTCGGCGCCGTCACCGGCGAGCACCGTTACCGTGTCGCGACTGTAGAAGTTCGGCGCCTCGCATTTGAGGACGTCGCCGAGGTAGGTGGACTCAGAGTAAGCGTTCACGGATCAGGCCTCCTTTGCAGCGGCGGCCCGGGCTGTCGCCGCCCGCACCACCGGATTGTCGTCAAGGTTGTTGGGGGCGCCGGTGCCGGTACCGGGCAGCACATGGCTCTGCACCTCGGCGTCCGCGGCCGCCTTCAAGTTCAGAAGTTCCCGGCGTACCTCTTCGGCCGAGAGTCCCTTGGCGAGCATGTCGGCGGTGCGCTCGGGCATGCCGGCCAGCGTGCAAAGCTCGGCGATGAGCCCAGCTTCGGCTGTGCCTTCGCCGCGCGCTTCCTTACGGACCGCGTCGAGGTCGACCACCTCGGCGGTCTTCGGCTCGGGCTTCGCCGCTTCCGAGGCGGGCGGCGCGGCAGCAGCATTCGCTGCCGGCGGCGTATTACTCGTCTCGGGTTCCGGCGGCGCGCCGGCGTCGGCATTCGTGGTTTCGATGACAGTATCGTCGTTCATGGATTGCTCCTTTTCGGTGGTTGGCTTGGATGGGGCGTTTCCGGTGGCTGGTTTGGGCGGGGTGTTCGCCGTCCCGGGCAGGGCAGCGGGTGCGGCAACGATCGATCGAGGGGCGGAGAGCGTGACGGCGAGCGACGCAAGGGCGTCGCGCATGGTGCCGACTTCGTCGGCAAGACCGGCGCGGACCGCATCTTCACCGAAGTAAAGCCGGGCTTCGGTGGCGCGCACGGCATCGGCGGTGAGACCTCGGTTGCGGGCGACGGTGTCGACGAACAGGCCGTAGACCCGGTCGACCTCGGCCTGCAGCGTCCGGCGCGCACCATCCTTCAGGGTCTCGTGCGGGTTGAAGTCGTTCTTGGCCGCGCCGGCATGGACGGTGGTGGTGCGGAACCCCTCCATGGCGTCGCGCGCCGAGCGTTCGACATGGATCGCCATCACGCCGATCGAACCGAGGCCTCCGGTGCGCGGCACGATCAGACGCTCGGCCGCGCTCGCGATCGCATAGGCGCCGGAAAATGCCTGCTCGTCGGCGACCGCCCAGACCGGCTTGAAGCTTCGCGCCTCGAAGACGAGATCGGTGAGATCGAACACCCCGGCGACCTCGCCGCCCTGGCTGTCGACCGCGAGCAGGATGGCACGCACCGCCGGATCGGTGGCGGCGTCCATGATCCGGTCCTCGAGATGGCCGTAGGAAGTGAGGCCCGAGGCGGCCTCGATGGCGCCGGCCCGTTTGACCAGCGTCCCGAACACCGGGATGACGGTGATGCCCTCGGGCGTTACAAGATTCACGCCGCGTCGTCGGCCGTCGCCGTTCATGACGCCGGGCCCCGGCAGGCCCTCACGATTGGAAGTCCCCAACATGCCGGGCGCCGGCACCTCGACACCGATACGCGGGCCGATCACGGCGAGGATCGCCTCGAGCTTGGCCTGGCCGATCGCCAGCGGCGTGTCCAGCACCCGGCTCGCAATATGCGGCAGCATGGTCATGCTGGCCTCCTCAACTCTTCCATGGGTGCGTTCTCCTTGGCATCGGGATCCCGTTCGTCTTCGTCCCGTTCGGGCTGGGCGGCGCCGGTGCGCGCGACCTTGCGCGGGTCGCTGTCGAGCACCAGGCCGAGGGCGTCGGCGCGGGCGTTGTCGGCGGCAATCTCGCGGTCGATCTCTTCGGCGTCGTAGCCGAAGGCCGAGATCGCCTCCGACCGGCTCATGAGACCGGCCCGAATGGCCAGCACCACCGCCTTGAACTCCTTCTCGGGATCGACCCATTGCCAGCCCTGCGGGATCCACTTGGCGGCGAGATGAGATGCCGGATCGTTCGCGAACCCCGGTGCGTCCAGCGCGCCGGCGAGCACCGCCGTTCTCATCCACTCGCGCCACACCGGCCGGCACAGCTGGTGCACTATCACCGCGTGCTGGATGGTCTCGCAGCGCCGGCGGAACCCGAGCAGCCCGGCGCGGATCGAGGAATAGTTGACCTGAGTGAGATCGCCGCTCAGCTGCTCGTAGGTGACGCCGGCGGCGGTGGCGACGGCGCGCAGCTGATTGCGGAAGAACCCCTCATAGCTCGACCCGGCGTCGGCCGGTTCGGCAAAGCGCACATCCTGGCCGGGGCTCAACCTCTGCATGGTGCCGGGCTCGAGGCTGGCTTCGACGACGCCGTCCTCGTCCGGCTCATCCCCGCCCATGACGGCGTCCTCGGGATCGGGCGAGACGACGAACCCGGTGAACAGCGCCGCGACCTTGGCCTTGACCAGGGCCGCGTCGTCGAACTGGTCGAGTTCGTCGAGCTTGACCAGCGCCCGGGCAAGCCAGGGCTCACCGCGGATCTGACCGGGACGGAGCGGCCGGTAGAGATGGGCGATGCGGTCCGCCGGCACCCGCACCAGGTCGTGGTCGCGCGGCCGCATCACCGGATCGCCGGGATGGGCGCGGGTCAGGTGGTAGGCGACCCTTCGTCCCAGCCGGTCGAACTCGATGCCGGCGCGCACCAGGTTGCCGCCCGGCAATGTCGTGTTGAAGGTGAGCGGCACATGCTCGGCCTCGAGCAGCTGGATCTGCAGCGGCACCGCGAGTCCGTCCTCGGGCCGGCGCACCCTGAGCCGCACGAAACACTCGCCGCCCTCCAGCATGGCCCGGCAGGCGAGCGCCTGGAGGCCGTAGAAATCGGTGACGCCGTCGGCGACGGCCCCAGCACCAGTCCCACCAGAGTGCATGCACCGCTTCACGGAATGCCGCGTCCGCGGCGATCGACTGCGGCTTGATGCCGGTGCCGATGCAGTTGGTGACGAAGGCGTCGACGGCACTGCCGGCCCAGGCGTTGCGGCGCACCAGATCGCGCGACTTGACCCGAAGGTCGTGGCCGGTGGCGAAGGTTGCCGCCAGCGCGCCGGGGTTTCCCGGCCGCCAGGCGGCGGCGCGGCGGCCCGAGCCCGCGGCCTCGTGGACCGGCCGGCGGGATGGACCGGCGCCGGTGCGGAGCGCGCGCCAGGACGCGGCGGTGCGTGTGAGCCAGCCCATGCTCAAAACCCCTTGTCGCCGACGATGCGGATCTGGCGCACCTGCCTGCCGGCATCGCGGGCGCGGGCGGTCTCGATCTCGGCGAGCGCTGTCTTGATCTCTTTTACCGAGCGGTAGGTCACGCTCTTGCCGTCATAGAAAACGGTCAGCACGCCCGAGGTTAGCGCCTCGCGCAGCGCTCGCACCTGATCTTCGGTGTAGGTCATGTCTCAGCCCATCCACTTGCTGCGGGTCACGCGCCGGCGCCCCGCCGGGCGGGCTGCGGGACTCGTCATCGCCGCATCACTTGGAGCGGCGTGTTCAGGCTCGGCCTCATTGGCCACCGCAGCCTCCATGCGCCGCCAGCGGCGTTCAGGGAAGCGGTCGACGCCGGCGATCCAGGCGGCGGCGCGGGCATAGACCCGGCAATCCAGCGCCTCGTTGCGCTCGCGCATTTTCTGCCATTCGAGCCGGGCGAAGCCGCGCCGGGTGCGCACCGTCACCAGCTGCTCGGCGACGAACTGCTTGAGCCACTCGTCCTCGACCCAGCGCGGCAAATGGACGCTGCCGGGCGGATAGGCCTTGCCCTCGGCGCGCTCCTCGTCCGTGGGCCGTTCCAGTCTCAGAAACCGGTAGGTCTCGGCCTTGAAGGTCGAGACCGCGACGCTCCAATGCCGCGCGCCCCGGCGCAGCCTTTTTCCCTGGTCGCTCGCATCCACATAGGTCGGACCAGAGACCGGGCTCGACTGGCTGAAGGTCTTAATGCCCATCACCGGCGCCACCTGGGCGATGCCGGCGCGGCGCGCCCAGCCATAGACCGGGATCTCCGCATAACGGGTATCGATGGCGAGCTTCTTCAAGACCATCACGCCGCCGTTCTCATGATCCCAGACCCGGTTCAGCAGCCGGTCGAGCTCGGCCCAGAGCTCGGCTCGCTCGGGCCCGCCCTCGATGACGATATGGTCGATAAGCCAGCTCTCCAGCCCTCGGCTCCACGCCCACACGTCTACTTCGATGCGGTCGTGCTGCACGTCGGCGCCGGCGGTGAGCAGCAACCCGCCCGCGGGCACGGTACCCGGCGGCCAGCGCTCGCGGCGGTCGTAGAGCCGCTGCCAGTCCGGCGCCTCGCCGGTCTCGACCCAGGTCTCGCCGAGGATGGTGTTCTTGAACGCACGGATAGACTCGTCGGAACCCTGAGCGGCCTCCCACGACCGCGCGATGGCTTCCCACGAGAGCCAGCCGACCGGCGAATAGAGCGCCGAGAGATGAAACCCGATGGTCGCGGGATCGGCTGCGGTACCGGTCGCCCGCCACTTGCCGGCCGCCAGCATCGCCGTCTTGTGATGCTCGGCGATCGGCGTCTCGCAGCTCTCGCAATGGTAGGCCGCCGTCTCGGGCTTGCCCTTCTCCCACCTGAGACGTTCGAAGACGAGCGCCTGTGTGTGCCCGCAATGGGGGCACGGCACGAAGTAGCGACGCTGGTCCGAGGCCTCGTATTCGCGCTCGATGCGCGAGAACCCCTTCACCGTCGGCGTCGAGATCAGCAGCACCTTGCGCCGGTGCGCGAAGGTGAGCGAGCGGGCTTCCGCCAGCGTCACCGGATCGCCCTCCTCGTCGGCGGAAGCCGGATAGGCGTCGACCTCGTCCAACAGGATGTAGCGGGCCGGGATCGATCGCAGGCCGACCGCCGAGTTGGCCCCGGTCATGATCAAAATGCCGCCGGCGAACTCCTTCGACAGCATGGTATTGCCGGAATCGCGCGACCGCGCGGGCCTCACCAGGCTCCGGAGCGCCGGGCTCTCCTCGATCAGCGGATCGATGCGCTGGCGCGAGTTCCGCTTCGCCAGCTCCACCGTCGGCTGGACCGCCAAGGCCGGCCCCGGCGCCTGGTGGATGATGAATCCTATGAAGCAGTTCGCCCCTTCGGTCGCGCCGACCTGAGCCGCCTTCATAAACACCACGCGGCGGCAAGGATCGGCCGGTGACAGCGCATCCATGATGGCGCGCATGTAGGGCGTGCGCGCGATGCGGTAGCGGCCCGGCTCCGCCGAGGCTCGCGCCGCCAGCATGCGATGCTTCTCCGACCATTCCGAGACGGTGAGCAGCGGGTCGGGCGCGAGCCCGTCATGCCAGGCGCGCCGGATATCGTCCGCCCGGCGAAAGGCTCCGCGGAGCCCTCAGCGGAGGTCGAGCCTGATCTCGGCGAGCTCATTGAGATGATCTCGGACATGAGCCTCCAGGACCTTCTGCATGGCATGGGGCTCGACGCCGAGCTCGGCCGCCATCAGGGCAGCGACGCGGGCCGGCCAGTTGACCCAGGCGTCGCGCTCGCGCCGCGCCAGGCGAAACACTTCGGTCGTCGCGCGGGCCCGGTCGACCACCTCCTCGCGCAACCGCTGCACCTGGATGCGGGCGCGCTGCGCCTTGGCGATCTCGTGCGCGGTGCGCGCCTGGGTGAAGCTGGCGGCCCCTTGCGTCGTCGGTTCGGCAGCGGCCCGGGGATCGACCGATGCGCCGGCTTCGTACGCCTCCTCAGACCGCGTCTCGGCCGGGGCTGTCTCCTCCGTCTGCTCCGGCCGTGCGGGCGCTCGCGCCGGATCGGTCTGGTCGTCCCATTGGGCGTCAACCTTGGCCGGATCGAGGCTGCCGTCGGGCTCGGGCGTGATGCGGCCAACCTTGATCGCCTTCATTACCGCGACATGGCTCACGCCGCGCCGGCGAGCGTATTCCCGCAGCGATACACCCATGCCCGTGGAACCTCGACGATTGTATTGTAATCATAGCCTTATTCTATTTTCTTCGGGCCAGATCTCGTCAAGATCGTTGAGGTGATCTCGGACATGGCTCTCCAGAACCTTCTGCATGGCGTGCGCCTCAACGCCGAGCTCAGCCGCTATCAGGGCGGCGATGCGAGCGGGCCAGGTTGACCCAAGCATCGTGCTCGCGCCGCGCGAGACGGAATACCTCCGCCGTCGCCTGGGCCCGGTCGACCATCTCCTCATGCAGCCGCTGCACCTGGATGCGGGTGCGCTGCGCCTTGGCGATCTCGTACGCGGTGCGCGCCTGGGTGAAGCTGGCGGCACCCGGCGCCGCCGGTTCGGGCGCGGGCGCCCGTTCCTCGTGGGGCGGCTCAGGCGACGCGCCCTCGGGCGATCGCGCCGGATCGGTGTTGGCGTCCCATTGGGCGTCGGCCTTGACCGGATCGAGGCTGCCGTCGGGCTCCGGCGTGAGCCGTCCAGCCCGGATCGCCCTTCATCACCGCGACGTGGCTCACCCCGCGCCGGCGCGCATATTCCCGCAGCGATACGCTCATCACTGAACCCAGAAACAATATTGAATTTCATTGTCTTAAGCGCTTGCCTTCGAGCCTGACCAGAGCGTGTATGACGTCGCAATCGAACGGAGAAAACCATGATCCAACCACTCACCGACACCGAACGCGACGCACTCACCGCCGCCGCCAAGCGCCAGGACGGGCATCTCCACCCGTTGCCCGATGGCGTCGATGCCGACCTGCTGGTCGGCGGTCTCTTGGTACGCGACCTGATCGAGCAGGTACCCGACGAGCGCCCCGGCTTCGAGCCCTTCCTGCGCATCACCTACACGGGCCTGAAAGCCCTTCACGCCGACCCGAACGGGAGCGCGTCGGCAGACGAGCCGGCCGACAAGACCGCCCGCGAAACCTTCATCGCCGGCCAGTACGAGTTCGACAATCTGCTCGAGCGGCTGAGGGACGCGTGCGGCGTTCACTTCAACGTCGACCTCGAGCAGGTAGATTGGGCCGACGTCGGCACGCTCTACATGCGCCTCGCCAGCCTGCGCACCCTTTGCGACCACGTCTTCAAGGAAGGCGAACACGCCGAACCGGCGGGCGGTCACGACGGACACGCCTACAACCGGGACGGCCGCAAGGTCGCCGTCAGCGTGCCCACCGACTGACCGGCGCCCACTCCCCTCCGGCCCCGCTCGGGCTCGCGCCTCGCGGGGCTTCGGGCAGTAGCAGCGCCGCGATAGCCGCGGCGCGCTCAACCCCCGAAGGAGGGAGCGATCCCATGAAACTCACCGACACCCAGATGATCATTCTCACGGCCGCGTCGCAGCGCGACGACGGCTCGATCCACCCATTGCCCAAGACCCTCAAGGGCGGGGCCGTCACCAAGGTCACCGGCGCGCTCCTGCGCCGAGGCCTGATCGCCGAGATGCCGCGCCGGAACGGCGCCGCCATCGGCGAGGCGAACTTCGCCATCACCCGCGAAGGAGTACTCGCCATCAACGTCGAGCCGGCCGACTGTCCCCATTTGGCCGACACGGGCGCACAGGCGCCCGACGGCGGCCGGGAGGCCGAGCAGCCGGCGGCACCTGCCCCGGCCGAGGCGATGAAAGCCGGCACCGGCCGCGACACGGCGAAGGGGCCGGTCAAGCCGCGCACCGGCACCAAGCAGGCTCTCGTGGTCGGGATGCTGCGGCGGTCCGAAGGCGCGACCGTCGATCAGATCATGGAGGCCACCGGCTGGCAGCGCCACACCGTGCGCGGCGCCTTCGCCGGTGCGCTCAAGAAGAAACTCGGCCTCACCATCGCTTCCGAGAAGGTCGAGGATCGCGGTCGCGTCTACCGCGTGGCCGATTGAGGGCCGTTCCGATGAAAACCATCAGGATCAGCGACGCGACCAATCGCGCCACCGCCGATGCGGCGATCTACCCGTTCCGCTCGACAGCCGCGCGGCTGCCGGACGGCGACTGGCTCGTCCCGGTCGACGATGAGGTCTATCGCCGGATCGAGGACAACCGACTGCCGAGCGAGACCGATGACGACCTCATCCTGCGGGCGCTTCACGTCCATTCCGGCCGGGCGACCAACTGAAGCCGGGCGCTCGACCGATGCCGCCGCCCCTCGCGGGGCGGCGGTGTCACGTTCGGACGCCGCCGCGCACGCGGACCGCCTCGAACAGGCGCCTGAGCGCGAACGCGCGTGCGATCGAGATCACCGTGAACGCAGCGCCGATCAGAACGTGGCCTACGAACACCACAGTGAGCCCGAAGAGCGGGAACACCAGCATCTGCGTCACGACAGCGACGCCGTAGCCAACCACCACGTTTGGTCACCGCCTCGACCAGCGACATGCGTCGCGACTGCCGCCTCATGCCGCGGCCCGCCCAGCGCCGTCGCCGACCGCGTCGAACGTCCGTCCATCGCCGTCGAGGGTCGCTGCCTGGCCCGTCCACTCCTGCCAGCGCCGGACGACGACGTCGCAATAGCCAGGATCGAGTTCCACCAGCCGTGCCGTGCGTCCGGTCTTCTCGGCCGCGATCAGCGTCGAGCCCGAGCCGGCGAAGGGATCGAGCACCACATCCCGGCCCTTCGATGAGTTGCGCACCGCGCGCTCGATCAGCGCCACCGGCTTCATGGTCGGGTGCAGATCGTTGCGCGCCGGCTTGTCGACGAACCAGACGTCGCCCTGATCCCGCGCGCCGCACCAGTAGTGGTCAGCGCCCTCCTTCCAGCCGTAGAGGATCGGTTCGTACTGGCGCTGGTAGTCGGCACGGCCAAGCGTGAAGGTATTCTTGGCCCAGATCAGGAAGGTCGACCAGTGGCCGCCCGCTTCCCGGAACGCACGCTGCAGCGTGGGCAGCTCCGAGGACGACATGCAGATGTAGGCCGTACCCTTGGTGACGGCGAGCATGTTGGTGCAGGCCGCGCCGAGGAAGCGCTCGAAGTCGGCGCCGAGATTGTCGTTGCGAATCCGCCGCCGCTTGCCGCGCATCCGGTCCTTGGCGCTGTTGCCGTAGCCGACGTTGTAGGGCGGATCGGTGAAGCAGAGATCGGCGAGTCCGCCGTCCAGCACCCGTTCGATGTCGGCCGCGACGGTCGCATCGCCACAGAGGAGCCGGTGGCCTCCCAGAAGCCAGAGATCGCCGGACCGGGTGATAGGTTGCTCCGGCGTCTCCGGCGCCTCGTCGTCATCGATGTTGCCGGCGGAACCATCCTCGGCTCCCTGTAGCAGGCGATCGATCTCGTCGAGATCGAAGCCGGTGAGGTCGAGGTCGAACTCGGCCTCGCGCAGCTGCTCGAGTTCCACGCGCAGCAGGCCCTCGTCCCAGCCGGCATTTTCGGCGATGCGGTTGTCGGCAATGCGAAACGCTCGGGCCTGCGCTTCGCTCAGATGCTCCAGCCGGATCACCGGCACCGTCTCCAGCTCGAGTTGCCGCGCGGCCAGCAGCCGGCCGTGGCCCGCGATCAGCACGCCGGCCTCGTCCACCAGGCAGGGTACGTTGAAGCCGAAGGCGGCAATCGAGCCCGCGATCTGCGCCACCTGGTCGTCGGAATGTGCGCGCGCATTGGCGGCATAGGGCAGCAACCGGTAGAGCGGCCAGTACTCGATGTTGAAATCCGATGCCGTCATATGCCGCACATCCCCTCGCACTCGCCGGCCCACAGATCGGGCTGACCGACGGCGGCGCCGGTCTCGATCTCTTCCAGCGGCTGGCGGTTGACGTTGACGTAGAGCCGGCCGCCCTTCCTGAGCCCGGCTCGCTCGTGAGCCGGCATGTCGCGGATCAGGCGATCGATGGCGACGGCCTCGTTCCAGTCGTCCGGGCTGGCGCGCAGGGCCTCCCACTCGACGGCGCTCCGGTAGGGACAGAAGGTGCAGGCGGAGCGCGGCGGGATCGGATAGTCGTGCTGCACAAGCCAGTCGATGCAGTCCTGCCGGCTCATCCAGCGTGCGTGCGGCTCCGGCCCGTCCCTGGTCGCGCGGTCGATCAGCGGATGGCGTTTGCTGAGCCAGCGGACGTCCGAGGGTTTAACGCGCATCCACTCGTCGGCCGAGATGCCCAGCCACGAGCAGGCGAGAGGCACGGCCGAACGGATCGGGTTGTCGGGCGGCCGGCCGAGCAGCTCCTTGATGCGCCGCTGGATCGGCTTGATCTTGTAGTTGGACGTGCACTCGCGCCTGAGCATTCCATGCGAGCCGTCGGCGTTCACGGTGAAGAAGGGCGGCGCGAGATAGCCGTTCGCGCGGCCCGCCACGGGCTTCACACCGGCCGCGGTCTTGCGAATGTCCTCGGCGAGATCGGAGAACTGGACCACCTCGACCGGGAACGGCAGCACGCCCGGCGATCGCAGCCAGTCCAGATGCTCGTAGACCGCCTGCGGCTCCGCGCCGGTGTCGGCGAAGATCGCGCAGTCCGGCATGGGCTCGATCTCTCCGTGCGCCGCCATCAGCGCCATGGTCGTCGACTGGACGCCGGCGCCGAGCGAGATCACGTGCATGATTGGCGGGTGCTGGGTCATGGGTTTCCCATCACGAAAAGGCCGCCCGCGCCGGTGACGGCGGGACGGCCGATGTCGATGTCTCATTGGTCGGCGGCGCAGCGCGCCGGCCGGTGCCGTTCGTGCCGGTCCGGCGTCCTCGATGGTGGTAACCGGAGGTGGTAACCAAGGGTGGTAACCTGGGTGGTAACCAAGGGCTCTGGTTACCAGGTGGTTGCCACCCAGGTTACCACCCAGATCTGACGCTAAGGCTTTGTAATAACGCCGTTTTCGGCGCTGGCAGGGTGGTAACCGACAAGCCGTGGTTACCACCTGGGTTACCACCCTGGTTACCACCCATGCTCTGGCCATAAGTCATTGACAATGCGTGGTTATTCTGTCCGCCCGGAGCACTGGCCGGCGCCGGTGGTAACCTCGGTTACCACCCAGGTTACCACCCTGATCTTGGCCTAAGTCTTTGTTACAGCGTTATTTTATCCGCCGGGCGGAGGTCGCAACCGGTGGTAACCTAGTGGTAACCCAGTTTTTGCCCCTGTCGCTGGCGCGATTTCGCGCTGAGCCCGCCCACTTGCGTTTGGCGCCAGGAAGGACCCGCAAAATCAATTGGTTAGGCATGCCAGCGGTCCCATCCCGGGACCATCACGCCGCCTCACGCGGCGGCGTAGAGCCAAGCCTTGAGGCTTCGCGGCAACCAGCAGCGGGGCCCAGCCCATCAGAATTGCAACGAACAGTGGGGCGCGCGCCTCGCCGGCATATGAGGGTGCTCTACTAGGCTAAGCTAATCCCCAGTGCCGGCCGAGTCGCGCTACCGCCCGTCTCCACCAATCAGGGTTCGCCGCGGGCAAAGCAGTAGAACAGTCCGTCGCCGCCGGTAGCGACGAGGTTCGCCTGGCCGCACCCGCGTGAGGCATGGGAGTAGTTCCAGAAATTGACCCCCGACGGGTTGCCGGTCAGGTCATGGTGGCCGACCATCGCCGCGCCGGCGCCGTTCGAGGTCCAGTTGCCGCAGGTTCGGTCCTCGTCGGCGGCAAAGGCGGTCCCGTCCTGCTGGGTGCCGGTCAGGATGTCGTGGCGGTTGGGAGAGTCGCCGCGGCCATTCACCACGTCGCCGCGCTCGTTTAGCGCCGTCGCTTTGTCGATGCCGTTGGGCTCGGCGTGGAGCGCGTCGACGGTGGCGGCGATCTCTGCCCCCGCGGCGTTGTGCCACGGGCCGGGGCCGATGCGGTCCCGCGCGTGCACCGCCGCCTCGCCGCCCGCCGCTTGCGTGCTGAGATAGGCGTGCCAGTTCCGGCCGCCGGCGCCGACGGCGGCCGCCAAGAACTCGCAGTGCTCGTCGGCGCCCGCGAGGCCGCCAAGATTGGCGCCGTCGCCAGGGCCGGCGCTCGTTACGAAAAAGGTCATCGACGGCGTCTGGGTCTGCGCCGGCCAAACGGCGAACGCCGCCGCCGCGACCATCGCGCCCAGGATCACTCGCGCCGAAATCCGCATGTGTACACCTCCCGTTCCATCCCCGCGGTTGCGGGCCCCAAACCTGAGCCGGGATTACCCATGAGGAGCCTCCCAGTTGGTTGAGCTTGGCCCAAACTCGCCCGGAATTCAATCCACTTCTGACCTGCGGCCGTCTTTGAGCGATTCCGTTTAGTGAAGAGCGCGACTCCGAGTCCGAACACGATCAGCGCCGCCCAGGTCTCCACCCTTCAGCTATGTAGAGGCACTAAAACCCGCCGCGACGATGCCGGGACGAGCTGGTGTGGACGCAACAACTGGATGTTGACAAAAAACTACATCTTGTGATGAACACCTGTCAACCAACAATATGCAGAACCCGGACTCGCCCTCAGCCCGCGCATATCTGAATGCTCGGATGCGTTGCCGGCATGCGGCACCCGATGTCGTGCCCCGCCTGAACGCCGCGTCGCCGTTTCTTGTGATAGCGGGGCAAAACGGACTAGCATTGGATTTTGGTCTCAGCCTCAACGGAAGTGGAATGCGCTTAACATGAATGTACTCGACGATGTTTTGACCGATGCCAGACGCGCGCGACTTATCCCAGTCGTCGCCGACTCACGCAAGGAGGAGCGGATCGTATCCGTTCTGCTTGCCACGGTCTGCATGGTGCGCCCACTCGCCGAACAGCTATTGGAGCGTTGCGGAGCAAGGGTCGCAAAGACGTCCGAGTTACACGGCTACACGGAGGTCGAGTTTCCAGCTTCCGAAGGAAAAGGAAAGGACCGGCCCGACGGTCTATTGAGCGCGCTGACGCGCAAGGTCCGGTGGACAGCACTCCTCGAAGCCAAAGTTGACAATGCTGAAATTGATGAAAACCAAGTTCGCAGGTACGGCGAGATAGCGCGCGCATATGGAATTGACGCAGTGATCACGTTGTCAAATCAGTTGGCCCCGCTGCCGACGCATGTTCCATATTCCGTGCCCAAGAAACTCAGCAATAGAGTCAATTTCTTTCACATTTCATGGATCAGCATCCTCACCCAGGCGTCTTTGATCTTGCGAGAAAAAGAAGTACTAGGCCGTGAGCAAGGGTTCATCCTTGAAGAGATGGTGCGGTATTTCGAACACTCCAGCTCGGGGATCAAGCGTTTCGATCAGATGAACGCAGAATGGCGCTCGCTTGTTCTCGGAGTTCGTGACGGGCAGAGCTTTAGCCGATCTTCACCGGAAATCGAGAATACCGTCGCGAGCTGGCACCAGGAAGAACGAGATGTCTGCCTAATCTTGAGTCGTCGCATTGGCGAATGGGTCAGTTTTCGCCTTTCGCGAAAGCATCAGGCGGATTCTGAGCTTCGGCTTCGAGAAGCATGCCAATCTTTGGCTGCTTCCCAGGAGCTGCATTCCGGCTTCACCATACCGAATGCCGCGAGCGACCTCGAAGTAACAGCCAACTTGCAACGACGGACTATTTCCTGCTCCATGAGAGTCTGGGCTCCGGGTGACCGGAAGCGGGCTAGCGCGAGGATCAACTGGCTCGTTCGCCAACTGCGACGTGTTGACGGCGATGATGTCATCATCCGGGCGTTTTGGCCCGGCAGGGGAGCGTCGACTCAGGCGTCCCTGCGGGAAGTTCAAACAGACACCAAGTGCCTTGAGAGCGCCCGCGCGGGTGCCGCACCAACAAGTTTCGAAGTTGTAATCATTAGGGATCTTGCGGGTCGATTCTCCGGGCGACGGACCTTTATTGAGGACTTGGAAAACCTAGTTCCGGAGTATTACGACCGGGTCGGTCAGCATTTGCGGCCTTGGGCTCCCCCACCCCCGTCAATCGACAAGCGCGATCCAATTCAAGACACCGATGCAGTCGAAGCTATCGAAAATCGCAGTGGAGGCGGCGTCGCGCAGTCGGAGGCGGACCAATCTAGTGGATAGATTCCGACGCTTCGATCCCCTTCCAGGCGGCCATTGTTGACGGATGTCCCCGGCGTTTCAATATGATAGCTTGTTTGGTGTTTGGATGTATTCGTCGCGTTCAATCCACTAGTGATTCGAATGCGCCCGCTCCCTTCGTGACAGATCTCCATGGGGGCCGCACGGTAGAGGAACACTAATCCGAGGCTCCGTTGGATCACCCGGCCCGCCTGGGCCGTTCATAGCCGTAGTGGACTGCGAGCATGCCGAGCGCGGTGACCAGAACACCCGTCGCCTGACTTGCAAGCATCGACCGGCCGTTCCAACCCTGGTGCAGAGCCCACTCGCGCAGGCTGTGGCCGAGCCCGACCACGTACCAGACGCAGCCACCGCCCGGGCTGGCGATACCGCCCAGCGCCTCGATGGCGCGGTACACCCGCTCGCGGGCGGCCACCTGGTTGTCGGAGAGCGTCCTCTCCCGACGACTTGCCCAGACGCGGATCATGTCTCTGGGCGGCGTGGCGTCATACGCACCGATCGTGAAATGCGCCTGGAAGTCGCGGGCGGCATCGTGCATAGCGGGCGTGATGGTGCCGGCTTTGCGCATGCGGGCGAGGGTATCGACGGTGCGGGCATGGGTGACGGTCCGGCCATCGGGGTCGGCCTCGCGCACCATCTCGACTTTGCGCCCGCCGGGTAGGCGTCGGACGTCAAGCTGCCTGTGCTGGGCACGTGCCTTGCCATTGGCCGCGCGTTTCCGGCGCTTAGCCACGCGTCGCCCTCTGTTCGGGACGCGGCCCGTAGAGCTTCTCGCCGAGCCTGCGGACCAGCTCGCGCTCCGGCCAGGTAAGGCGGCCGTCCTCGGCGGCGATCACCAGGATGCCCTGTTCGCGCCAACCCTCGCGTTTGATCTCGTCGACCGGCCCGCGCACACCACCGTAGCCCTTGGGCAGCCACCTCACCGGGTGATCTCCCGCAGGCAGGCGCCGTAGCCGAGGACATCGATCAGGCTGTCGAGGTGCTTCGGATTGTGAGCGAGCCGGGCCATCTTGAGGTCCATCAGGCAGAGCGCGACCTGGGCGGCGGTGACCCGGATCCCCAGCACCTGCGACCAGCGGGCGGCGATATGCTCGAACAGGTCCTCGGGCTCGCCGTAGTCGGCCCGGCGTTTCTCGACCACGGCTGCGGCGTGGCTGAGCAGCATGGCGCCGTTCATCGCGCACCTGCCTGGGACTCGATTGCCCACAGCAGCAGCGCGATGGCATCGGCCTCGTTGTCGTCGGCGGGCGCGAAGCCGCGCGCGCGGACCGCCGCGATTACGGCCGCCTTATCGGCATTGCCCCTGCCGGTGACGTGCCGCTTGATGATGCCGACCGGCACGCCCTGATACGGAATGGAATGGTGTTCGCACCAGGCGGTCAGGATGGCGAGCGAGCCGCCATAGATCTGCGAGGCACTGGTGCCGGCATGCCGGCGGACCTCCTCGAGGTAGACCGCATCGATGCCGCCGGCCGTATTCGTGACCTCGGTCAGCCAGCTCTTGAACCTCAGGAATCGCATCCCGCCACCGGAGAATCGGTCGGGCCGGAACGACACAGTGCCGCTGGTGATGGCGCCGCATTCGTCACGGAGCGCCCAACCGGTCGCGGTGCCGAGATCGAGGGCGAGCACGGTGCCGGGACAGAACACGCCGGCATCGTTGGCGGCCGGCACCGGGGGTTCGGCCACCGGGCAGGCGATACCGGCATTGCCGCCGTGCCGGGCAGCCGGCAGCCGGGCGCGGTGTTCAAGCGGCGCGTTCTTGGGCAGAGTTACATGAGCCATGGTGATCTCCTTTGATCGGGGTTGTCGTGGCCAGGGTGGCGGCGGGGAACTGCCAGTAACGCCGCCGCCACCCGTCTCTCGATGTTCAAGTCATCGCCGTCATCTCCTCCCGCCACTCAGGGCACGGGCCGAGGCACGATGAGTGGCCGTCGTCCGAGCCTTGCGTCTCGCGAACATCCGTCTTGCGCGTTGCCGCGCGGCCGCAGTCACCGCTCGACCGGGTGCGTGGTGTGCCGGACAACGGCGATTGATGGCTTTGGCGGCAAGTCCCGTGGTGACCTCGAACGGTTGGCCGCAATCGGCGCAGTGGCTGCGCCAAGTGATCAGCATCGTCGGCGTGTCGTCCTTGCGATGATGCGGCCTGGTCGCGACGACCACGTAGCGCTGTGCGTCCACCATCAGCACGGTGCCGAGGGCCGGTGCCTGCCGGAAGGCGATTCGATTCACGACTTCTGGGTTGGACATGGAGACCTCCGAGAGACTGGAACGAGAGGTGGTGTTATGAGCGACGGTGCCGGTGACCGTGCAGTGATCATCGGGTGGCAACGGAAACCGGCAACGGCCCCTCCACCGAACCAGGGGAGGTGTGTGTTCAGGGAGTACACACACCTCCCCCTGTAAGGGGTGGAAACGGGTGGAAACGTGGAAACATTTGAATTCATTGGCTTTTTCGTTTCCAAATCGGCTTGGCAACGCTTGGCAACTGGCAACGATGTTTCCTTTGGTTTCAATGGGTTAGAAGACCGATTTTTGGCAATTGCCAAATGGCAACGTGGCAATTGGCAACGGAAACGCCCCTCCGATTTTGGAAAGCAAAGGCTGGAAACGCTTGGCAACGGAGCGTCGATGCCACTCCATTTCCGGCCCGCCATCTGCCCCGACATATTCTTTTCGGGCAGGTTTTCGGGCAGGGCTTTTGGGCACGTTGTCATGATGGTCACTCCCACTCCCCGGCCTCGTCGGCGCCATGGACGAACTCACCGACACCGCGGGCGAAGGGGCCGGCCGGCACATCGAGCCATTTGTCCTCTTTCGAGCCCGAGGCCATGCCCTTGACCAGAACGGGTGGGCGGGCATTGAGCAGTTCCTGGGTCATGTCCTGGAGGCGCTTGCGGCCCATCGCGTGGAAGGCGGCCGGGAGCCGGTGACGCTGCTGGTAGATGCCGGCACCCCCGGTATGGGTGAAGGGATGGCCGTTCTCGGCAGCGCGGGCGACGGCCCCGACCAGCGCATCCTGCAGGTCCTCGTCCGGGCGACGATGGTCTCGGAGCCGCGCCGTTACATCGAGCAGGAGCCCGGTGGGCGCCCGCAGATAGGTGCGGATGGTGCGGTCGGCGGGACCGTTGGCCTTGACCACGGCGCCCTGGAATACGGCGTTCCGGGCAAAGGGCTCCTCGAGGGCCCTGAAAACATCATTCCGGTGCTCCTCGGGTGCCGGCCACAGCGCATAGACCAGGCGCACGCCGTCGACGATGGCGCTGGAGCCGCGCACCGCGTCACGGGCCTGCTCGACCGAGGCGATGGGCCGGTTGCCCTGGGGCTTGCGCATGTGATGGGCGACGATGACGGCGGCGCCGGTTTCGGTGGCGAGCGAGGCCAGCAGTCCGGTGGCGAAGCTGCCGGCGGCGGGATCGGCGTTGACGTCGGCATGGATGAACGAGGACAGCGGGTCGAGCACCACCAGCTTGAGATCTGTGATGCGGACGATCTGGTCGCGGACCTTGCGGAAGTGAGAGGTCGCTTCCGGCCCGTCTGGTCCGGAAGACACCAGCGGGATCGGGCCGCCGGCGTTGGGCAACGGCACCACGATCAGCCGCTCGGGCCGCTCGAGCCTGAGCCGCTCGGGATCGAGGCGCTCGAGGCGGCGGTGCACCTCGCCCTCGTCGTCCTCGGCGGTGAGCAGCACGGCGGCGCCGAAGGCGCGGACCGCGCCGCCGAAGGCCATGGACTCGGGGCTCACCGAGACCGCACGCGGCCTGCCGGTGGCGACCGAGAGCGCGAGGTCGAGCGTCATCATGCCCTTGCCGGTATCACCCATGGCGGCGAGGATCGAGACGACGCCCAAGGGGATCGAGCCGTCGATGAGAAACTGCTGCTCGGGCGCCGCGCCGGCGTAGCGGCCGGCGTGCCAGTCGGCGAGGTCCAACGAGCGCTTCGCGGGCCGGATGGCCTGGCGCCCGGCGTTGGCGATGAATGATTGGACATCCATGCCCTCGGCCACCGCGTCGGCCGCGTCCCATTTCTCGGGCTTGTCGGCGGGAGGATTGAGGACGGAGACCGCTGCCGCGCCGGCCGCGAGCACGGCCTGGGCGGCGGCGAGCGCGTAGTGCCAACCGGGCTCGTCGTGATCGGGCCAGACCAGCACGCGTTTTCCTCTGAGCGGCGACCAGTCGGTCTTCTCGACCGGGGCCGAGGCGCCGTTCATGGCGGTGGTGGCGCAGAGACCCCGGTCGATGAGCGCATCGGCGGATTTCTCGCCCTCGACCAGGATGACGTCGGAGGCTGCCTTGATACCGGGCCGGTTGTAGAGCGGGCGGGGTTCCGGCGCTCTCGACTTGCGCGCCCGCACGTCCCAGGGACGGAACTGCTTGCCGCCGGGCGGATCATATCGATAGACGACGGCGATCAGCCGGCCGTCGTCGTCGAGATAGTCCCACATGGCGGTGACTGGGCCGAGCTCGTCGGGAGGCGGCGCCTTCCTGCGCGGCTTGCCCGACCGGTCGTCGTGCAGGGTCCGGGTGCGGCCTTCGAGCCAGGCGAGAATGTCCGCGATGACGGTGGGGAAGTCGATCCGGGCATCACGGCCGGTCGCGGCCGCCCAGAGCGCGATGATGTCGCCGCCCTCGCCGGTGGCGAAGTCGTGCCACAGACCCGCCTTGCGGCCCTCGATCTCGACCACGAGGCTGTCGCCGGGATTGCCGTGGATGTCGCCGACGAAAAACTTGCCGCGCTGGAACACGCCGCCCGGAAAGAGGTAGGAGAGCACGCCGCGGATGTTGACGAGCATGCGCGCCTTGATCTCGTCGGTGCTCTGGACGGCATGGGCCGGCCAGGCGCCGTCGAGGCGTTGCGGTTCGGCATCGTTGAAGTCGCGCCAGCGGTTGATATCGACGATGTTGGCGTCAGGCGGGGGCTCGGTCCCGCCGTCGTTTCTGATCTCGTCGTCGCTCATCGGTCCGATCTCCAGCAGCGGTTGGCCCAGGGGCAGAACCGGCATTCGTGGAAGTCGGGCGATTGCGCGATGCGCGGCAGCAGCTCGCCGGCCTCGGTCGCACGCAAAATGCGCACCGCCTTGTCGCTCGCGGTCTGGGCGAGCGCGCCGTCGAACGGCACCAGCTCGTGATGAGCTCGGCGGTGTCCTTGTTGATCGCGGTGAACAGCGCCGGGTTGGCCGAGATGCCCGGCACGCTCGCCTCCATGTAGGCCTGATAGACGGCGATCTGGGCGGCGTAGACGGGTTTGGAGACGGCGACGCCGCGCTTCGCCGTGTCCTTCCACGATATCGCGTTGAGGGACTTGCACTCCCAGAGCGCGGGCACGCCGGGGAGCAGCCCTTCGGGCGCGGCGGCGGCGATGCCGTCGACATGGCCGCGGATGCGCCCGCCGGCGACCGAGAATGCGAACTGGCCGCCGTCCGGCCGGTTGCCGCGGGTGGTGTAGAGCTCGAACCCGGCGGCGCGGAGCCAGTCGGCGGCGAGATCCTCGAACACATGGCCGGCGGCGAAGATGCGCAGTATCCGGCCGTCGAACTCGGCGCCGTCGTCCTTCGGCGCGGCGGCATATTCGTACTGAAGCGCGCGCTCGCAAGGCACGCCGAGGCGCGAGCCGCCGAGATACGCGCGGGGCGTCTGCGCGGCGTTCCCCGCTTCCAGGCCTGCATCGATCAGCGCGTTGATGCCCTCGGCGAAACTGGCCGGATGGTTGTAGTCCAGCATCAGGATCGATCCTCCCGGCAATAGCCCCGGGCGGCCGTTTCCGGCGGTAGATCGAGGCCCCGCAGCGCATAGAGCAGCGAGATGAACTCGGGTTCCGTGAGGCGGCATTCGGTCGCGCCTAGGTGGTTGCGCGCGAGGTCGTTGAGCGCCCACACCCGCCACCACGAGAAGTCGGCCGCGCGCACCACGTAGAAGGCGGGAAGAGCGGCCCGTTCGGCGAGACGCATGAAGGCGCGCGCCGGCTTGCCGTCGAGGTCCCAGGGCTGGGCATGTTCGAGCTTGCATTCGATCAGCGCCACCGGCTCGCCCGCATGGAACTCCAGGAAGTCGATGTCCATCGCCGGACAGTTCCAGCCCCAGCGGCGATGGCGCAGGGAGAGTTCCCGGTCGCGCCAACCCGAGCGTTCCTGCCTATCCTGCATGGCGAACCTCCCGCAGGGTTTCCAGGAGCCGGCCGCGGGCCTGTTGCACGGCCGTCCCGTCACTGTCGGAGCCGATGAACAGGCGGTTCAGACCGAGGGCCGCGACGCCGGTGGTGCCGCCGCCGAGGAAGGGATCGAACACCGTCTCGCCGGCACGGGTGAAGCGGCGCACCAGATCGGCCATGCCGCTCTCGGATTGCCCCCAATGGTGGAAACGCTTGTCGTTGTCATTGGCATCGCTGCGCGCCACGTCGCCGACCCACTCGTCCGGGTATCCGGCGGCGTCCGGGTCGTTGACGAACCACAGAACCGGCTTCCAGAAGGTGTTGACCTTGCGCTCCCAGAGCTGGACCGATTGGCCGCCCGGGGTGAGGTAGGCCACCGTCCAGTGGTAGCGAAGGTGCGGCGTCATGGCGGCGATGATCTCGGGCAGGTAAGACTGCCCGGCCATGACCAGGCAGGAGCCGCCCGGCCGCAGAACCCGGGCGGCGGTCCGCGCCAGATCGCCGTAGACGGCCAGGCAGGCGCGCGGGTACGGCGGATCGGTGACGATGCAATCGACGCTGCCGGGCGCGATGTGTTCGAGCGCATCGGCGACGGCGGCGGCGAACAGCCGCAAGCGGCCGTCGTGCGCGGGCAGGTCCGCGGGCGGCGTCTCGCGCTGTTCGCGGCGGCGGACGGCGGCGGCGCGGCGCAAGGTCTTGTACGTGCCCGAACGGACGCCGTCGACCAGGGCATCCTGCTCGTCGGGCGGACGGTCGACGATTGCGGCGGCGTCGCTGACCGCGACCAGCCCCTGGTCGACGGCGTCCTGGAGTAAAGCGCTCCCTTTGTCTCCTACCCGGCGGGCATTGTTGACGGAACGTTTGGAGGTATTCACGAGGTCGGAGGCCTCAGAAACGCAAATTTGCGTTTCTGAGATCGCGCGGTGCTTTCCGATTTCCCCTTGCCGGATATTCACCAGTCTCGCCGCCACCATGGCCCGCTGGCTGTCGCTCAGATGCCGGCGGTGAAGGTTCAGGCTGACGATGAAGGCCGTCGGATCGTCGCCGTCGTAGATCCGGTAGGCCGGCGGCACGGCGGCGAGCCGGCAGGCGCGGTCACGATTGCGCCCGTCGAGAATGCGGCCCTCACCGTCGAGCCAGATCGCCTCCCGGAGGCCATGACTGCGAATGTCGTCGACGAGGCGGTCGAAGTCGGCGCCGGCCATCATCGGGAAGGCCTCGGCGACGGGATGGCAGGGACGCACGGATTCGTTCAGATCCACCATCAGAACGGGATCTCCGTGTCGTCGGCCGCCGCGGTCTCGTGCATGGCGTCCTGAAAGCCGCCGACGGCGACCTCGATGAGCGCCAGCACCTGTTCCTCGGTGAGGCCGGCGAGCCGGGTCGTCCAGCCGATCTCCTCCATGAGCTCGGCGACCGGCTTCATGGCGGCGCGGATCGCCGCGCACTCCTGTCCGGTGAGATCAATCACGGCCGTGCTCCGGCGCGAGCGCCGCGTCCAGTAGCCCTGGCAGACCATCGAGCAGAAACTCACCGGCGGACGCGGGGGCCTCAAACCCGACGTATCGAACCAGCCGAAGCCACGGGCCGGGCGACGGCAGACGGCGCAGAACGGCTCGCGGGAATAGAGCCGGTGCCGGCGGGCCATGAGGTCGGTCGGAGGTGTGGGCATCGGTCATCGCTTCCCGCCTCGGACGGTCTGGAAGATCTTGTCCATCACGCCCCGCAGGTGGATCCTCACGATGGACTGGGCTCTTGAGTCGGCCGCGTCGGGATGCGACCGCTGGAGTTGCCGTTCCTCCTGCTCGGCGATCCAGCGCAGGAGCGTGCTTTTTCGCGCGCAGGTAAGCGAGCCGATCTTGAAATACGGCATGCCCGTCTTCGCTTCGCCGGTCAGGTAGTAGACCTTGCGGCGGTGGTTGACGTCGCCGAAGACGAACTCGGCGATCTCGCCGGCGCCGCGCAGCAGGTCGTCACCGATAGCCGGGGTTTTCGGGTTATCGCTCATGCTGCTCTCCTCTCGTTGCCGCCGCCGCCCGTGCTCATGACCAGGCGGCAGATCGCGGCCTTGTTGAAGGTGAAGGTGAGGAGCACCAATGCCTGGTAGCGGGTCATGCCGTAGTCGTGGCGGCATTGCGGTGGGAGGTCGCGCAGCTGCTTCTCGGTTGCCGGCTGGTTCAGCCAGCTCCGGCTTTTGTGGGCACTCTCGTCGGTCTCGTTTTCGTTGAGCCAGTCATCGGCCGCGGCCAGACACACCGTGCGCGCACCGACGCCCAGAAGCCGGGCCGGCTGACCCTTCGCGCCGCCGAGCGCATGCCAGTTGCCACCCAGGAAGAAAATGCCGCCCCAGGCGTGGAAGCCGTTGGCGACGAGCGCCGCGTCGTCGCCGAACAGATCGCACCAGCGGAAGCTCGAGCGCTTCAGGAGATCGATCTCCGACATGACGAAGTCGCCGAGCGGGATGGTCTCGCCGGCGGTGTCGCCCTCCCATGGCCACTGGTGGCCGCAGAGCGGGCACTCGAGGACCGCCGCGGGGACCTCGGCGCCGCACTCGGGACAGATCTTGGTCGGGGCCTCGCCGCCGCCGCGCTTGCCGTCGAGATCGACATCCTGCTCGAGGCAGCCGTGAATGAGACTCGAGGTGCCGAAGTCGAGGACGACGCAGTCGGTCTTGACGAGGCCGGGGAACTCGGCCGGATCGACGACCCGGAGCCCGCGGCCGACCATCTGAATCATGGTCGCCTTGTAGGAAGAGGGCCGGAGCAGCACGACGCAGCTCGTGGGCGGATGGTCCCAGCCCTCGGTCAGCACCGCGACGTTGACCATCACCCGGGTCTCGCCGCGGCAATAGGCGGCGAGCGCGGCGCGCCGCTCGGCGGAGCCCATTTCGTGCCAGACCAGTTCCGCCGCGACGCCGGCGGCGGCGAAGGCATTGCGCACGTTGCGGGCATGATCGACGGTCGAGCAGAAGACGACGGTCTGGCGGTTGGGAGCTTTTTCACGCCAGTGCTTGATCACCGCTTCGGTGATCGGCGCCTTGTTCATGATCGCGTCGACCGCCTTCATGTCGAAGTCGTCGACGGTTCTGCGTACCTGCCGGAGCGCTGCTTGCGTGCCGACATCGATGACGAAGGTGCGCGGCCGCACCAGGTGGCCCGAGCCGATCAGTTCGCCGAGCAGGATCTGATCGGCGACGTTGGAGAACACCGGCCGCAGGCCCTTCTTGTCGCCCCGGTTGGGTGTGGCGGTGACGCCGTAGATGCGCACGTCCGGGTTGCGCTCGCGGGCCCGGTCGATGATCCGCCGGTAGCTCTCGGCGGCGGCATGGTGGGCCTCGTCGACGACCACGAGATCGAGCGACGGCATGGCCTCGAGATTGGCCGCGCGGGCGAGCGTCGGAACCATGGCGAAGGTGGCGCGTCCGCGCCACGACTTGGTGCGGGAATCGACGATCGAAGTCGAGAGGTCCGGGTTGACCTTGGCGAACTTGAGGACGTTCTGGGCGGTCAGCTCGTCGCGGTGGGCGAGCACGCAGGCCTTGGCGTCGCTGCCGGCCAGCATCTGGCCGACGACGCCGGAGAGCATCAGGGTCTTCCCACTGCCGGTCGGAGCGACGCCGAGGGTGTTGCCGTGTTCGCCCAGTGCGCGGACACTGCGCTCGACGAAGGTCTTCTGGCGCGGGCAGAGCAGCAAGGGCCCGGACCCCTATTGCGCCCAGGCCGGGCGGTTCGGATTGGCCGGCTGCGCCGCCGGCGCCCGAGCGGGCTGTTGCGGGCCACCCGGTGCGGCGGCCGGCGCCTGCTGTGCCGGACCCTGCGGCGCTGCCGCGGGCGCATGGGGCTGGGCCTGCGCCGCGTAGGCGGCGTGAGCGGCACCCGGGCGCCACTGTCCGCCCGCCTCGAGGAAGGCCTGCCAGTCCTTGTGGTTCGGCGCGACGGCGAAGCGGATCTCGTTCCGCGGATCGCCGTTCCGGTCCTTCCCGACATCGATCTTCGCCAGGAACTCGATGCCGTCGAGCACGGCGAGACCGTCGATGCGCCGCGCCGTCTGCGCCTGGGGCGAGGTGTCCTTGTCGGAGAGCCCGCGGGCGGAGTTGAGGATGCCGCGCACGAAGGAGCGGCCCATGTTGGCCCACTCGGGGCCCTTGGGGCTCGAGAGGCCGATCAGGCTCCACACCCGGCGTCTTGCGTGGGGGCCCTCGAGGAGCACGAACTCGGCGTTGACATAGACCGAGCCGGTGGTCTCGTTGCGGGTGGCATAGCCGCCGGTCCAGCCCTGTCCCGGATCGTCGTAGCCGCCCGGCTTGATGGTCATGCGCACGGGCGCGACGGTGCCCTTGGGGATGATGTCGTAGGAGGTTTGCTCCTCGGCATCGTTGAAGTCGTTCCAGGCTCCGGTCATGGTTGGGGTGCTCCTTCCTCTTGCGTTTCGCTCTGCGGGGCGGACGGGGTGCCGGCGGGCACGGGGGCGGGGCAGCCGAACACCAGCCGCTTGCTCGCCGGTCGGACGGGGCCGGCGATCTTTTCCATCAGCCGGCCGAGATGAGGTTCCTCGATTTGATCGAGACGCCCGCTGCGGTCTTTCGCGGGATAGCCGAAGGGATTGAGGGTGCGGCAGACGAAAGCCCGGTAGGGATCGCCGTCGGCCTGGCCGATCTCGGCCATGACGATGACCTCGTCGACGATGCCGGGTAGTTCGTTGCCGGTCTTGGAGCCCTCAATCTGGGGGGAGAAGACCCGGCGATTGAAGTCGTCGAGCTTCTCGTCGAGGATGCCGACGAACCAGACGTTCTTGTCGCGGGTGTGCTGCAGGTGGGTGAGCCAGGCGATCATCTCCTGGCCGTGGAGCCCGTAGGCGCCGCGCATGTCGGGCTTGCCGTTGCGATCCGAGAGCGCCTGCGGCTGTCCCTTGCACCACTGGAAACAGAGCCGCCCCGCGACCGTGATCGAGTCGATGAACACGGTCTCGTAACGACCGAGCGCGGCCGGATCGCCGAAGCGCTCGGCCACCGCCTCGTAGTGAGCCCCGCTGTAGACCTGGTCGTCGCGGAGCGCCGGGTTGGGCCCGCCGATGAAGACCGCGAAGTCGCGGCATTCGGACTAGGTCCTTGGTCGGATGGTGTCGCCGGGCCAGTCCTCGATGGCGAGATCGCCGGCCTCGAGGTCGAAGAACAAGGTGGCGCCGGGCTCGAGCGTCCACAGCAACGAGGTCTTGCCGATGCCGGATGTTCCGAAGATGCAGCCCTTGATGCCGCGGCGCTCGGCGAGCCGCTGGTCGGCCGAGATGATGGGAAGGCCGCTCATGACGCGCCCTCCGTCTCGGCGAGGCTCAGCTTGAAGACGGATTTGCCGGTCTTGACCGTGCGGGCGTCCTCGAAGGCGGTCCGGATCGCGCTCGGCCAGGCGGTGTATTTGCGTTCGGGCACCTTGAAGGCGGTGTCGACGTACTCGGCCGGGTCGTCGCCCTCGGCGCGAATACGCTCGACCAAGGCGGCGAGCTGGACCTGATCCCAATCGACGCGCTGCGGCAGGTCGGCAACGACGGTCACGCCGTCCTCGACCAGACGGACGGTGCCGGTGTCCTTGCCGGCGTCCCGCCGCGCGGCCTGTGCCCGCTCTCCGAAGCGGAGGCCGATGGCGCCGTCGAGCCATTCCTTCAGCGTCTTGGCGGCCGTGAGCGCCGCCTCGGCGTCTTCCTGTAAGAGCGCCAGCTGCTCGGCCGGCAGGGCGGCGATTTCGCCGACCGGCATGGCACGGATGTCCTCGAGTTGAATGCGGTTTGACATCAGCGTTTCTCCGAAAGTTTGAGCGGGGGGAATGCGGCGCGGCGGCGCTTCGCGGGGGCCCGGGCTTTGATCGCGAAGTAGCTGAAGTCCTCGCGGCCGTGGCGGCGCTGGACGAGATGGACGAGGCCCTGTTCGGCGGCCCGCAGCGCTCTCGTGGCGACCTCGTGCAGCGCGGCGCGCGCCTCGCTATCCGGTGCGTTAAGCCTTTGCTGGCGGTCGACGCAGAGATGGCCGCGGTGGTATTCGATCGAGCTGCTGGGACGGGCGGACTTGAGCCAGTTCCGGAATGCGCTCTCGCAGAGTGCGAGTCCGGGCCGCGGGCTCGCCTCTGCCACGGTGGCGGGTGAGTGAGGGACGGTGCCGATCATCGTCCGCTCTCCCTGTGCCGGGTTGAGGCGCGGGCATGGCCCTCATTCGCTTCGAGCCACCGATGCAGCGCCTCCAGGCGATAGAGCACGAGCCGTCCCTTGGTGATGCGGGGAGGCCCGGTGCGCTCGGCATGCCAGCGGTTCAATGTGCGCAGCGAGACCCCGAGCCGCCCGGCCAACTGAGGCGGCCTCAGGTAGCCCTCGAGCCGGGTGTCCTCAATCGGCGCCTCCGGTTCCCGTATCCTGCCCATGTCATTGCTCCTGTCCTGCCGGTTCGCGGCCATCCACGCGAATTGCAGCACATCGAACTCGTCAGGGGGGAGGCGGAAACCGGCCGAAACCAATTTCGCCTATCTTTAATTACTGAATACCAATGAGTTAGGTGGAGTTATCCACAGATCCTAGGCGCAATAGGCGGAAACAAACGGGACCCTTTCCGCCACCCCCAAAAAGGACTCGACTCGGCGATGGGGCGTGGAACATAATAAGAACATACATATTAACTAAATGGATAACAACCAGGGAGGACCTCATGACCACGATCCGGGTGAGCTATCCGCACTATCGGTCGCGCGAGCCGCGGCCGATGAAGACGGAAGCGATCTGGCGCATCGCCGCCGAGGTGCGCCGTCAGGCTGCCTTCGCCCCGGCTTGGCGGCAGCTGGATCCGCAAGCGGCGATCGATCGCACCCGCCGGCTCGGGGTCAACGGCGTCGTCTTCGACGTGATCTGGGATATCGCCGGGACCGTGCATGATGAGGACGGCCGGGTTGTGATGGGCGTGTGCGAGCACGACTCCGACGAGCCCGACCAGGTGATGATCAGCCTCAACCGGGGGATCCTGGGCGAGCGTCCGGATCTGCTGCGCAGCACAACGGGCCATGAGCTGGGCCATGCGGTGTTCGACATGCCGGCGGCGGTTCTGGAAGAGCGGCAACTGCGTCTGAACCTGGGCGACGGGCCGGTGGTGCGTCGGGCGTTCCGCATCGTCTCGCCGGGGCCGGAGCACCTGCGCGACAGCCGGAGCGCCGGTGGACCGATGGACTGGCGGGAATGGCGGGCGAACGAGTTCATGGGCGCCTTCCTGGCGCCGCCCGATCCGCTGCATCGCCACCTGCTGCGTCTGGCCGGACAAGCGGGCCTGCCCGTCGCGTTCCGGCCGCACCGGGGAAAGCCGGGCTATCCGGTGGTCGATGCCCGCGATCTCGACGGCGCCGACCTGCAGCCGGTGGCTGATGCACTGGCGGACGAGTTCGGTCTCTCGGAGGCGTTCATCTGGCGCCGCCTCGTCAAGCACCGGCTGCTCCACGGCTACGAACAGGGGAGGCGATAATGGCGTTTGGCAACTACGTTCGAACGAAGCGGCTGGAGCACGGCATCGGGCTCAACGACTTCGCCGGGCGGATCGGCTGCTCGCCGGCCTATTGGTCGCGCATCGAGCGGGAGTTGGAGAAGCCGCCGAGTGACGGTCTGATCGAGAAGACGGCCGCCGTTCTCGGCGTGCGCCTCGACGAGCTGTTCGTCGAAGCGGCGCGCTTCCCGCCCGATATGCGGCGCGATGTCAAGCGGGTGGTCCGCGCCTACCGGCGCTTCCGGGCGGTAAACCGGGACGAGTGAGACCGCGATCATGCCGCTGCCGCGCCGAACCCTGTTCACGCTTCCCGAGATCGCCCGGCGCTGGGGTGTCGGCGTGCACGATCTCGGCTGTTACGCAATTGAGGAGATGCTTTCTCTGTCCACGGTGGTGAACGGGATCGATGCCGAGATCGGGCGCTATGTCGAAGGGGAAGACGGAGAGAGGGTCCGTGTCTGTGACGGCCGCCTCAGACTTTCGGGCGTCCATCGGGTCTTCGGTTTTGACGCCTGGCCGGCGTTCACGGGCGAAAGCACGGTCATTCAGCGCCTGCGTGCGGACGAGGCCGGCGCGTTCATCGAGATCGACGAGCCCGCCGGCGGCCTCGAGATCGGCCTCGCCGACCTGGTGATCGCGCGCGAGGAACGCGAGCGCTTCGAGGCGGCACATGGGCTGAACGGCGTGGTTGGGCCAAGACCGGCCAACTCGCGGGGCGCGGGTCCCGGCCGCTTACCACGCCATGACTGGGACGGCTTCTGGATCGCCGTCTGCACTTACATTCACGACAACGGCTGGCCCGAGACCCAGGCCGCGCTGGTGCGCAATCTGATGGACCGGCTCGACGGCATCTCGAACGGCGCGCCCGACGAGAGCACTGTAAGAAAGAAGGTCTCCCGCCTGTGGAAGAGCGGTCTCGGGGCGTGACAACGTTGCGCGAACAAATGGACCGTTCAGGACCGACCCTTCCTCGACGAGCCCACGATGCGATCGACCTGCGTGCGGGAGATCCGAAACTGCCGGGCGATGGCCGACGGCTTGACGCCGGCCTCGAACGCGGCCCGGATGATGTTGGCTTGGTTGGGAGTTATCTTGGACACGTGGCTATGCGCCCTTGGCTTGCGTGGTAGCGCCGGCTCGATCCGCGACGCCTTCGCGGTCTGGGCGGCCTTCGTATCGTCATCCCCGATCAAGCGCCCACGCCGCCGTGCTTCCGCCTTGACCGCGTGCAGCAGAGTGTCGAGCTGGGCATCGTCGAGATATCGGAGAGAGGCGGGCAAATCGGAGGGCAGGGCAAGCCGCCTTGATGTATCGCCACCGGAGCGCGCCGCCCGCACTGTCCGTCCAGGTATGGGAGCGGCGGGTTCCGGGTCATGAGGATGGGGCGTCGGTGGCCCTTTGCGGACACGCGACATGGATCAAGAGTGCCGTATGCCGACAGGCTCGGCAAGATTGGTCCGAACGTCACTTGTCCAGGCCCCGGCGGGCGCTGCCGCCATCATCACACCTGGCGATACCGCACCGCTCGCTCAGCTCGATGCATGCTCGCGGTCGCGATGCTCGGCGGCGACCGGGAAATCGACCACCACCGCGCTGACCCGCTCGGTCGCCTCGCGCAGCGGATGATCGAACAGATGGCTGTAGCGCGCCGTGGTCTGGGGCTGGGTGTGGCCGAGCAGGGCGCCGATGATCGGCAAGGAGAGCCCGGAACTCACCAGGATCGAGGCGTAGGTGTGGCGCAGGTCGTGCATCCGGACGTCCGGAATACTGGCCTTCCTGCGCACCCCCTCCCAGAAGGTGGAGATCTTCGTCAAGGCATGATCCGGTGGATCGCCGGGGAAGACGAACCTGCAGAAACGTGGCTGGCCCTCCCGAATATCCCGCAACAGGGCAACGACCGCCGCCGACAGCGGCACTCGGTGCTCGCGGCGCTGCTTGGTGTGCGACGACGGCTTGGTCCACACCCCGCCCTCCAGGTCGAACTGCTCCCAGGTCGCCTTCATCACCTCGCCCTTGCGCGCACCGGTTAGCAGCAGCATGCGGATCACGTTGGCGCAGCGCCGGTTCGGGTGATCCGCCAGCACCGCCGTCAACCGCCTGATCTCGTCTTCGGTGAGATAACGGTGGCGCGGTGGCTCGGGGTTGAACACCAGTCCGGTGACCGGGTTGTCGGCGCGGTATCCCCAGCGGATGGCGAGGTTGAACATCTTCCTCAGCACCTGAGCCACCCGGTTGGCCTGGATCGGCGTCTTCTCGGAGATGTATCGGTGCAGCCTGTCGATGTCGGCGTGTTTGACCTCGTCGATCCGCAGCTTGCCCAGTAGCGGCAGCACGAAACGCCGCATCAGACTCTGCTGGTCGCGATAGGCATGATCGACCTTGCGGCTGGCATGCTCCTTCAGATAGCGGGCAACCAGAGCGGCCATTGTCGGTGCTCAGCGCCTTTCATCGCGTAGCCCCAACGGGTCGCCGCCGAGATCGGCGGCCCGCTTGACCCGCTTGGCCTCTTCCCGAGCCGCGCTCACAGACCAGTCGGGATAGCCGCCGATCGTCAGCTTGCGTTCCCGTCCGTCGACCCGGTAGCGCACCACGAAAGATCGGGCCCGGGCCCGGGTCAGGCACAACCCGAATCCGATGATCTGGTCATCCCAGATGTAGCGGCACAGCCGCCGCGGCGGCGGCGCGGCCTCGCGCACGGCCCGGTCGGTCAGTTTCTCTCGCATCGCTCCTCGTCCTCATCCGCGTTCGTCGGTGGATGGCCGCGAACGGCTCGGCAAGGCCAAGAGTGACGCTCAATAACGACTTTATATCAACAGGTTAATGGAATATAGCGGCGCCAGGGTAGGGTGTCAATCAGGCGGTCTCCGGTGATCGATCACCGGACGCGGGTTTGCGTGAATCTAGGCGTATCGTTTGCGAGGCCGCCGGCCTCGGCCCCCTGCGGCTTCACGACCTGCGCCATACCTTCGCAAGCCAAGCGGTCATGAGTCGGGAAGCTGCTCGGACGCCGCCGCCATCGAACGACGGCTGCCTACGCCCACGTCTCCGACGATCACCTCGCCCAGGTCGCTCAGAAGGTGACGCTGGACAAGCAGATTCTCAAGGAGGCGGCCCGGGAAACTTGCGAGCCCCTCGCGTCGTTACCAGCGCATCGACCATGTCCGTGGCCGGCTCGGGGTCTCGGAGCGCCGCGCCTGTCGGGTGCGAGGGCCGCACCGCTCGGCCCAACGCCGTATCTCGCACGGCCGTGACGACGAAGATCGCCTGGTCGCGGATATGATCGAGCTGGCCCGCCGCTATGGCGGCTACGGCTATCGGCGGATTGTCGCCCTGCTGCGCGACTCCGGCTATCTGGTCAACGATAGCCGCGCCGAGATCGAGGCCAAGGCCATGGATGCGGTCATGGCAAGCGAGCGTGTCCTGGAGCACGAGCCTCTCGATGCCTCGGCGGAAATTTCGCGGTTACGACATCGAGAGCCGCGATCCAGAGTCCGGCAACCTGCGCTTCATTGAGGTCAAGGGGGGCGCGCGGACGCGCACGCCGTCACGGTGACCCGGAACGAGGTGCTAGCGGCGTTGAGTGCGGAAGACTCCTTCGTCCTAGCCGTGGTACTTGTTGACGGCGGTTTCGTCCACCAGCCGCTCTACGTACCCAACCCGGTGCGGATTTTCGGACCCGAGCCCGGCTTCGCTGAAGTTTCGCGTGCGATCTCGGTGATTGCGATTGGGGAAAGTGTCGAAACAAGACCATGAATGCTAAGGCCCTGAGTTTCGACGACGAAGAACTGGAGCGCCTCATCAAAGCTGCGGAAAGCGCTCGGGTTGAGTTCAAAGAGACCTTGGGAGGCAGAGCGCGCGATCGGATTCGAGAAGCGATTTGTGCGTTTGCCAATGATCTTCCCTGTACCAGCCCGGTGATGAAGTCGCGCTTTGATCAATCGGTTTTGGGGGCGACGATGATGATGATAACGAGCATGGCTGGTTTGCCTTCGATGTTCGCCACGATGGCGATCGCCAGGGCAGCATCGAACTGAATAACGAACAAAAGGGTGCTCTTTGCACTCGCAGCCTCCCTCGGCGTGCCTGATCCGAACAGCGCGCGCATCAGAATGCCGAGATTGAACCCGGCGACATGGATCAGGTAGCGTTTGTGGACGTTCTCGCGCGCCCGCAGCAACGCGCGGCGCATGCCGCCACGGTCGAGGACATGGGCGAAGCTGCGCTCGACCATCTCACCGCGCCTGCGCATGGCGTTCCGCGCGACGCCGGACTTCAATCGCGCCCGGTTGGCGTAGACAGCCTGACGTGCCGCCTGGTCGCCATGCCAGCGCAGATAGCCGTTGGCGGGCTCCGGCTCGGAGATCCGCGTTTTCCAGACGCCGCCGTCGAGGTCTTTCAGCCCCTCGCGTGAATGATAGCCCTTGTCGCCAACGAGACTGCAGGGCTCTGCCCGTGTTGGAGCCAGGCCGACCTCGGCGAGGTTGCGCGCGGCCGCCTCCAGCGTCCCAGGCAAAGTCGTCGTGTCGCCTTCATCGGCTGGATAGATCGGCGCCGCAACGATGACGCCGGTGTCGAGATCGACCGCGTGCTCGGGCTTGCAGGCCAGATGCGTGGTGCCGTCCTTCATCCGCGCGATCTTCGCATCAGGATCGGTCGGGCTCGTCCAATCCTTGTTCGAAAGCTTCTTGCCCTTCCGCCGGCGATCGAGCCGGACGAGGTCGTCGATCGTCGGCGTTTCGACGCCACTCTCCTTCGCCATTTGCGTCAGCATCTCGCGATAGGTCTCGCCGCTATCGCGCCGCACGATGGCTCGCAGGGCGGCGTTGGCTTCCATCGTCGAGCCGTCGACGCCGATCCGCTCGCCCTTCACCAGACCGCGCGCGGCGACGAGAGCCAGAACCCAGTCGAAAACCTTTTCATGGACCTCGTGCGGCAGCCGGCCGCGCGTCTTCGACAACCAGGAACCTTGTCCCGGTTCGCCAACCGCAGAAACGCGCGAAGCGACAGCGAATCCGAACAGCGCCAAGCGATGCCGCGCTCGCTGCCGATGCCCTCGAAATAGCCGATCATGTGCATCCGGAAATAACGCCCCGGCGGCAGCGAAGGAGCCCCCATCCGAGGTGCGTAATATGGCTTGCACGTCGCCTCCACGAAGCCGTCAAAGCCAGACTCGGTCAGCAACTCATGCAGCCGGTCGAAAAACGCGTGTCCAGGCGAACGCGGCATCTCCGCCCATGTCACCACGAGGTCACCCTGAACCTCGCTCTGTCGTCTCAATGCCATCGCACGACGCCCGTCTAAATCTCTATGTTCAGACAGAATCAGACACGCCGGACTTCGTCAACGGGCTGGTACGGGCCGCCCCGGCATTGCTGTCGTCGGGTTGAAGGACGACGGGACACCCGCCGGTATCGACGTCACCGACGAGATGCTCCTCGCGTTGACTGATATGCGAAGCGACGGAAACATCGTGCCTCCGCCGACGCTCTTGTCCGAGAAACGATTGTATCGAGGAAACGAAATTGCCGTCGTGACCGTCTTGCCATCCGACTCGCCACCGGTTCGATACAAAGGTTCGATCCACGTGCGCAACGGTCCGCGTAGGAGCATCGCCACAGCTCAAGAGGAGCGGATCCTGAATGAGCGCCGACGGTACGGAGATCGTCCGTTCGATATACTTCCAGTGCCGGGCACGAGTGCGGCGGAGCTCAATCGACGCCAATTCGAGGAGGAATATTTGCCGAATGCGGTGGATCGGGAGTTCCTGGAAGCGAACGAACGAAGTCTGGGCGAACGCCTAGCGGCAGCCAAGATGATTGCCTCGGTCGATGAGGGGCAGGCAACGGTTCTAGGACTGCTGGTACTCGGAGTGAGCCCGCGAGATTTCGTTCCAGGAGCGTACGTTCAGTTTCTGCGCATCGCAGGGCACGAATTGTCGGACCCAATCGTGGACGAAATGGAGATTGACGGTACCATTTCCGATGTGCTGTCGCGCCTCAACGACAAGCTGCGGTCGCACAACCTCCGCCGTGTCGACTTCGTGAACGCGGATATCGAGCGCCGGACCGAGAACTACCCTCTTGCGGCCCTGCAACAGCTAGTTCGAAATGCCGTAATGCATCGCGACTACGAGACCACGAACGCTCCGGTGCGGATCACCTGGTTCGATGACAGGATCGAAATCCAAAATCCGGGCGGGCCGTTTGGCGCTGTTACTAAGGAGAACTTTGCACAGCCCGGCGTGACAGACTACCGCAATCCGAACTTGGCCGAAGCGATAAAAGTGCTTGGATATGTTCAGAGGTTCGGTGTTGGGATACCCACCGCTCGCCGCCTATTGGGAGAGGCGGGACATCCGGACATCAAATTTACCATCGAGCCGACACAGCTGCTAGCCACGGTCAGAGCCACTCCGCGACTGGAGGAGGCTCCGAGATGACCGTTCCGGTCCTGACCTTCTTCAACAACAAAGGGGGGGTGGGCAAAACTTCTCTGGTCTATCACTTGGCTTGGATGCTCTCCGAGATCGGTGAGCGGGTCCTAGCTTGCGACCTCGATCCCCAAGCAAATCTGACCGCTTCTTTTCTCGATGAGGACGACCTGGAGTCGTTGTGGAACGGGGACGCCGAAAACCGAACCATCTATCAATGCGTAGCACCGCTGACGGCAGTTGGTGACCTGGAGGAGCCCAAGGTTCATCTGGTTTCCGAGCGTCTCGGCCTCGTTCCCGGAGATCTGGCGCTGTCAAGTTTCGAAGACAGCCTGTCCAGCGAATGGCCGAATGCTCTCGGTGAAACCAATCTTTACCGACCTTTTCGCATCCTCACCGCGTTTTGGCAGATCATGCAGATGGGCGCCGACGCGATTGAGGCAACGGTTGTTCTCGTGGATGTGGGTCCCAATCTAGGAGCCCTAAATCGTTCCGCCTTGATCGCTACTGACCACGTTGTCGCGCCCCTTGGTGCCGATCTGTTTTCGCTCCAGGGCCTAAGAAATTTGGGACCTACGCTGAGGAGGTGGACAAACGAATGGTCGAAACGCCGCGGCAACTGGTCTCCCCCTGAGTTCCCGTTGCCCAACGGAGCCATGAAGCCGGTAGGGTATATCGTCCAACAGCATAGCGTGCGCCTCGGACGGCCGGTCCAAGCATACGATAAATGGGTCAATCGGATGCCGGCTGCCTATGCCAAATACTTGATGAATCCGGGACAAGGAGTTTCTGCCGACAAGCCGGAAAATGACGAACACTGCCTCGCCACTGTCAAGCACTACCGTAGCTTGGTCCCAATGGCACAGGAGGCCCGCAAGCCTATCTTCGCCTTGACCAATGCGGACGGTGCCATCGGGAGCCACGCGGCGGCTGTAAACAGCGCGGCTCGCGATTTCAGACATTTGGCGGAACTCATCCGAGAGAGGATCGGCCTTTCGGTATGAGTTCGCGTGAGAAACTTCGAAACACTGGCGCAAGTACGGGCCAGGCGCGGTCGGCGTTGGCTGGGAGTTGGGCCTCATGGGACTCGCGAACCATCTCACGCAACCGACCGAGCCAGCCCAACTCGCGGTCGTCCACGAAATCCAGGGGCGCCATCTCCACACTATCTCCGTGCGCGAATGGCATTTGGTTGGCGTCCCATGGCGAAATCGTGTTCGAGGTGGCGGCGAATGTCTCAAGACATTCAAAGACATGCCGAATATACACGCAATATCAATAGCTTAGGGAACCCACTCGAAACGACTCATAACCTGAAGGTCGTTGGTTCGAATCCAACCCCCGCAACCAAATAAAGCCCGCTAAGTCAAAGTCTTAGCGGGCTTTTTCTTTTCCGATAATCGAGGCCCATTTGGCGTGTGGACCCACTGTGGACCCATGAGGGAGCGAAAACCTGCGCGTGTCCGGGAGGCTGTGCGCGCTGATTTGCTCCGGGTACCGGTTCAACGAACTCCTTGCTGGCTTCGTCTTCGGTCAGAGAATGTGCCGATGATCGGGAAGCTGCTCGGCTACTTGGCTAAGTGAGGGTTGCGGTTGAACTGGGTCAGGGTGTGTTCGACCTCCCATACGGGACTGGATCTCGAAGCCCTTATCCTTCACGCGAACCGAGAGTCGTGCTACAGCTGCGTGCCTCCAACAATTCAGCTTCCGGCAATCCCGGCGCGGTTTCCGAGTGAAGGAGTCGGAGCGGTACCGATGTGGCCGGCCAGTCGTAATCGGGGTTTGGGCCTGTTCGTGGCGGCCTTGATTTTCGTTACCCCGTTCACACCCCGTTCGGCTGACGCTCAAATCAACACGCAGACCGAACAACTGCAGAGGCTTCAGGAGCTGTCAACGGCGGAGTAACAAGGGGCCATTGGGCGGCGTAAAAAGGGGCCACTCGGTGTTTGAGGCTTGTGCCCGTAGTCCATAGGAGGGACCCGCGCGCGGCGCGGCGTGCCTCTCAGTTGGCTGACGCGGCGGCGCGCGTGGGAGGGGGACTTAGTATTCAAGAAAAAATTTGCAATTGCTTTCGGTCGATGAGGCGCCGGAAAGCTTGATTCAGCGGATGCTCACGCTGAGGTGAGTGTGGCCAGCTCGCCCACGTCGGTTTTGTTGTACATGGCGAATCAAGGGGGAACCGTGGTCGATTGGGGAAGAGCCAAGCGCCATCAGGTGGAAGTGGTAGTCCGCAAGCTTTGCGGCTACCTGTCGATGGAGGTTCCAGCAATCCATGTCGAGCCTCCGGAGCAAGTGCCCGGCAGTTACCATAAGCTCTTGGTCCACAACGCCGGCATGACGGCCACCCTTGAGGCGCATTGGGGCCAACGGCTGGGCGTGGACCTCATAGCGGATGACCTGCTTGTCGACGAGCGCTCGCTCTACCGCTTCGTCGCGCTGTACATCGAGGAGGACGGAGAGCGCCGGGCGGTGGAACTGGCCGCCATTCGCATCGCGTTGGACGCATTCCCGGCGCTGTTGCGTCCAGAGTTTATCGAAGGTGTCCGCCCCTTCGGGGGCATCCTGGCTCGCGCAGGCATCGCGTTCCGCGCTAGGCCATCAGGATTTTTCCGGCTCGAAGCCGACGAATTCATTGCACTGAAAGCGAGCATAGCTTTCGGCGCAACACTCTACGGACGGGTGAACGAACTGCGCGGTGAAGGCGATGTTCTGCTCTGTGAGACCGTGGAGATGTTGCCGCGCGCCTGAACGCCCGAGAACGCTTGTTAAGCCGAATACCGGTCGGCCTCGGTCGGAAGCCAAGCTGTCATTGTCTCTTTCTTTCCATATCGGCGGGCTCTGGCCGAAGGCGAGCGCCGGAGATCACGGATGCGGACGCGTTGGGATCGGTGGTTTGTTAACGGCGGAGGAATAATGCACCACGCGGAGCGACCGGGCGGTCCGGTCGCGGCGGCGCAAAATTGCGCCACTCATGGTCCCTTGTCGGTTGTGTCGAGGGGCAGGGGATGTACGGCGTGGAGCACTATGCGGCGGTTCGGCTTGCGGTTGTCGATGAGGGTCTGAGCCACAGGGAAGCGGGCCGGCGGTTCGGTATCGACCGGCGGACGGTGAAGAAGATGCTGAGCTACTCGGCGCCGCCGGGATACCGCCGGACGAAGCCGGTCAGGCGGCCGAAGCTGGACGGGTTCACCGGCATCGTCGAGGCGGTCCTGGTGGCGGACACGGATCCGGACGTGCCGCGCAAGCAGCGCCACACGGCGCACCGGATCTTCGAGCGGCTGCGAGACGAGCACGGGCTCACCGGCGGCTACACCATCCAGACCGTGTGGAAACTCGGGCGGGGGCAGAGATGGAGGTTTAGGTAACCATGATTTGCGGCGATCCCACGTAATCTGGCGGTTTGGCGCCGGTAGCCCTGTGGAAGGGGCTCCAGGCCTCCATGGATCGATGTGCGGCGCTCGATTTTGGCCTGATTCCCGTCTCATGCCCTCGCGGCGGCGATCAAGGCGGGAACACCTACCAGCGAGATCGCGCGGCGGATGTTGTAAGCCAGCGCCGTGATGCTGAACTCGCCGCGCACGTTCTCCAGCCGCCGGGTCAGGAAGGCACCCTGGCCCATCCATTGTTTGATTGAGCCGAAGGGATGCTCGCCGCTTTCACGGCGCGCATCGAGCAGCTCCGGGCGGGCCGCCAATCGTTCTGCCATGCGCTCCAGGATCGCTTCGTCGACATAGCGCAGGACCCGACGGAAGGCGCTTTTCGTACACTTCGACTTGAGTTGGCACTCCTTGCACGCGGCGCGATTGGCGTAACTGGCGAAGAAGAGATCGCGGCGCTTGCGCTTGCTGTGTAGCGCCAGGCGTTGGCCGTCGGGGCAGATGTAAATGTCCTCGCCGCCGTCATAGCGGAAGCGTTCCTTGGGAAAGAGCCCCTGGCTCACCGTGGATCCGCGCTGGGGCTTGGGCACATGCGGCACGACGCCGGCATTCTCGCAGGCCTCGATATCCTCGATCTTGAAGTAGCCCGCGTCGGCGGCCGCGTCGATCCGATCGACGGCCAGGTTCCGACGGGCCACCACCGCCGTCTCAGCCAATAGACCGAGATCGCTGACCTTGTTATGGACCTGCTGCTCGGCGATCAGTTTGTGCTTGGCGTCCACGGCGATCTGAATGTTGTAGCCGACACCGACCCGGGTCTCGGCGTACATCGCCCGGCTGTCCGGATCCGTCAAAGAGAGCTGGTCCTTGCCACTCGCAGCCAGCGCGTCTCGATGTTCCTCAAACCGTTCACGCCGCCCTTGGATCGCAGCGATCTTCTCCTGGATATACTCCACCTCGCCGCCGCCGCCCTCGTCTTGCCCGTCGGCCTCGTCGAGCCGGTCGAGATAACGCGACAACCTCTCGTCGCTCTCGGCCAACGCCTTCTCCAGCTTCGCTTTGGTGAAGTTCCGCTTCCGGCTGTTCACTGCCTTGATCCGTGTACCGTCAACCGCCACCAGCTCGCGTCCGAACAGCTCCAGTTCGCGGCATAGCCTCACGAACTCCCGAAACACCTGTCGGAAGGCCGCCCGATTGATCCGCCGGAAATCGGCGATCGTCTTGAAGTCTGGCGACAAACGCCGCAACAGCCAGATCACTTCGAGATTACGCTTGCTCTCAGCCTCCAGCCGGCGGCTCGAACGTACCCAATTGAGATAGCCGTATATGTAGAGCTTCAGCAGGTCCGCCGGATCGTAGCCGGGACGACCTGTCGCCTTCGGCGCGGCGCGCTCGAAACCAGCGGCCGCCAGGTCCAAACCATCCACGAAGGCATCGATGAAACGGACCGGGTTATCCCGGCCCACGTAATCGTCCACTGCTTCCGGCAGAAGCAGAACCTGAGAGCGGTCAATGCCAGGAATGTGTCTCATGGCGGATCCTAACATCGCCATGAGTCGGACGGAATCCCCCGCCACCCAGAGTTTTCACACGGTCTGCATCGTGAAGGACTACGTCCGCGAGCGCCAGCACCGGTCGCGGGAGATGTTCGTACCGTTAGCGCATCCGCCGGGTCATGCGCAGGTCGACTTCGGCGAGGCGATGGCGGTAATCGGCGGGACGGCGCGGAAGGTGCACTTCTTCGCCTTCGACCTGCCGCACAGCGACGCCGGCTTCGTGAAGGCCTACCCAGCGGAGACATCGGAGGCGTTTTGCGACGGCCACGTGGCGGCGTTTGCCTTCTTCGGCGGCGTTCCCCGCTCGATCCTGTACGACAACACCACACTGGCGGTGGCGCGGATCCTGGCTGACGGCACACGACGGCGCACCCGGATCTTCAGCGAGCTGCAATCCCATTATCTGTTCGAGGACCGCTTCGGTCGGCCGGGCAAGGGCAACGACAAGGGCAAGGTGGAGGGCCTGGTCGGCTACGCCCGGCGCAACTACCTGGTGCCGGTTCCCCGAGCGGAGAGCTTCGAGGTTCTGAACGCCGGTCTCGCGGCGCAATGCCGTCGCCGACTGGACGATCGGCTGCGCCGCCACACGGAGACGATCGGCGAGCGTCTCCCGCGCGATCAAGGGGCCTTCGTGCCGTTGCCGCCATCATCTTACGACGCCTGCGACAGACGTCCCGGACGGGCGGCACACGTACTTCCGGGGCGCGGAGCGCGTCTCGGCGAACGAACGAGACAGCGCATCCTGCCGCCGCGGTCGGCGGCCACCGTGGCTGAAAACAGCGTGTCCTCGGCGCGGGGACTAGCGCTCCTCCATGAGCGCGAACACTCGCGTCCTGAGTGTGCAGCAACTACTATGATGGAGACACGCCTTGCGCGAGGCGGCGGTATTTCTGTGCGGTTCGAGTGACGCAACACAGACCAAAACCGGACGACCGGCATCCCCGTTTCGAAGCCGACGAACGGCCACCGCGGGCCTTTTCCTTCGGAGTCGGAGCGCAGTACGTGCTGCTGTCAGCGGCGTCCGTGGTGCTGGTGCCGGTCGTCGTGGTCCAGGCAGCCGGCGGGAGTGAATCCTATCTGTTGTGGATGGCCTTCGTGGGGCTCGTGATCGGTGGAGCCGCCACCGTATTGCAGGCGATCCGCATCGGACGTGTTGGAGCCGGGTACGTGCTCCCCACAGGCACGGCCTTCGTCGCCGTTCCGGCCTGCATCCTGGCAATTGAGACGGGCGGGCCGGCGGCGCTCGGGACCCTGGTCGTCATCTGTGCGGTGTTCGAGGTGGCGGTGTCCACACGGCTCTCGGCACTGCGCCGCATCATCACGCCGACGGTCTCGGGTACGGTCATCATGCTGATCCCGGTGACCGTCATGCCGATTGCGTTCGACCTGTTAAGTAGTGCGCCGGAGGGTAGCTCGGCGATGGCCGCGCCTGCGAGCGCCCTTGCGACGTTCGCCGTCATCGTGGCGATCACGCTGCGCGCCTCGGGCGTATGGCGTTCGTGGGCGCCGATCGCCGGCGTGGCAGCGGGCTGCGCCGTCGCGCTGGGGTTCGGCATCTACGATATCGAACCGGCGATCGAGGCTCCCTGGATCGGGATCCCGGTGGACGGGTGGCCGGGGTTCCGGTTTGAGCTCGGCAGTTCGGTCTGGACCCTGCTGCCGCTGTTTCTGCTCCTGACCGTCGTCATCGTCGTCCAGAACAACGGCAACACCATAGCGATCCAACGGCTCTCGTGGCGTCGTCCGCGGGTGGTCGACTTCCGCGCGGTGCAGCGCGCAGTCGCGGCCAATGGCGTGAGCAACCTGCTCTCCGGCCTTGCCTGCGCGGTCCCCAATGTGACGAGTCCTGCGGGCGTGTCGTTCGTGCAGCTCACCGGGGTCGCCGCCCGCGACGTCGGCGTTTGCGTGGGCGTCGTGTTCATCGCGATCGCGTTTCTGCCGAAGGTCCTGGCCCTGCTTATCGCAATCCCGGGCCCGGTCATCGGAGCCTTTCTGCTCGTGGTTCTGGCGATCCTCTTCGTTGAGGGCATGAAGACCGTCGTTCAGGACGGCCTGGACCGGGAAAAGGTTCTGGTGGTCGGCATCGCTTTCTGGATCGGCGTCGGCTTCGAGAGCAAGGCGATCTTCACAACTCAGATTGGTGGGCCGTGGGAGTCGCTGCTCGGCAACGGCATCACTGCGGGCGGGCTCACCGCGATCTTCATGACGATCCTCTCGGAGCTTGCAGAGCCGCGCCGCATGCGCCTGCGCGTATCTCTTGACTCCGCCTCCGTACGAGACATCGACGCGTTCCTGCAAAATTTCGCTTCCCGGAGAGGGCTGTCCGATGAGATGACAAGACGGCTGCGTGCCGCGGGTGAAGAGGCCCTCCTGGCGCTCGCTGGGCGAGGCGAGGAGAAGGGTCCCAGCAAGGGCCGACGACTGATCTTGGTTGCGGGCGGCGGTGCGCAGCGAGTGGAACTGGAATTCATCGCCATAGCGGGGGAAGGAAACATCGAGGACCGAATCGGGCTTATCAGGGAGCAAGCCGCAGGAATGCTGGTCGAGGATGGGATCTCGTTGCGGTTGCTGCGGCACTACGCATCGTCCGTTCGTCACCAGCAGTATCACGATACGAACATCGTCACGCTCACGCTTCGGATCGAACCCTCCGGTCCTCGAGCCTCGACAGAATGACGGGGGACACGTTTCGGGTGCTGACCAAGCGTCCGGAGCGGGCGAAGGATTACCTCAGCGTCGGCGCCACGTGCATTCGTGTCGGCATCCGACATGAAGCGGAGCGATTGTTTGGCGTTGACCCCGGTGCGGTGACAAAGCCTCTGCCCAACGTATGGCTCGGCGTCAGCGTCGAGGATCAGGCGCGGGCGAACGAGCGCATCCCATCGTTGCTGGAAACGCCGGCCGCGGTGCGGTTCGTCTCGGCGGAGCCGCTGCTGGCGCCGGTGGCAATATTCGACATGGACGGCCCGGTAGATGTGCCGGACGGCGTGCCATCGCCGATCCATTGGGTCATCGTCGGAGGCGAGTCTGGTTCGGGCGCGCGGCCCATGCACCCGGAGTGGGCGCGAGGGCTCCGCGATCAATGCCAGGCGGTTGGCGTGCCGTTCTTCTTCAAGCAATGGGGCACGTGGGTGCCGAACGATGCCGCGTTCCGCGCCGACGTCGTGCCTAGCGCCGTGCGTCACCCGTGGGGCCGGTGTCAGCCGGCGATGGCCCATGTCGGCAAGCGTCTCGGCGGCCGCCACCTGGACCGCAGGACGTGGGACGAGTACCCGCAATGACGGAATGCCCCTGGTGCACGGTGGAGTTCGCGCCGGCAAGGCGCGGCGCCTATGCCAAGCGGTTCTGCTCGGCCGGGTGCCGCAACCAGTTCAACTCCGCGAAGCGGAAGTTCATTGATGCGCTCATGAGCGATGGCGACAGAGTGATCCGCGAATGGAATGCCGTTTCCCAGTCGTGCACGACGGCTGGAGTGCCACCCGAGCCTTCCGGGGTTGGGTGAGGGGCCATGAACGCCTCGCGCGTCTCCTCGACAGAGTTTGGGTACTACCAATCGTTGGAAGTGGGCCAATGACCCCCGAGCGCATCCTCACGCCGGCGGCGTGTGCCATCACCGGCCTCAATTTACGCACAATGCAGGAACTCGCGGCCAAAGGTGGCCGGGGCTCAGCCGCTGCATGGTGCCGGGCTCGAGGCTGGCCTCGACGATGCCGTCCTCGTCCGCCCCGTCCCCGCCCATGACGGCGTCCTCGGGATCGGGCGAGACCACGAACCCGGTGAACAGCGCCGCGACCTTGGCCTTGACCAGCGCCGCATCGTCGAACTGGTCGAGCTCGTCGAGCTTGACCAGCGCCCGGGCAAGCCAGGGCTCACCCCGGATCTGACCGGGACGGAGCGGCCGGTAGAGATGGGCGATGCGGTCCGCCGGCACCCGCACCAGATCGTGGTCGCGCGGGCGCATCACCGGATCGCCGGGATGGGCCCGGGTCAGGTGGTAGGCAGCGCGCCGCCCGAGGCGGTCAAACTCGATGCCGCCCCGCACCAGGTTGCCGCCCGGCAATGTCGTGTTGAAGGTGAGCGGCACATGCTCGGCTTCGAGCAGCTGGATCTGCAGCGGCACCGCGAGCCCGTCGTCGGGCCTTCTCACCCTGAGCCGCACGAAACACTCGCCGCCTTCCAGCATGGCCCGGCAGGCGAGCGCCTGGAGGCCGTAGAAATCGGTGACGCCGTCGGCGTCGGCCTCCTCGCACCAGTCCCACCAGAGTGCATGCACCGCTTCACGGAATGCCGCGTCCGCGGCGATCGACTGCGGCTTAATACCGGTGCCGATGCAGTTGGTGACGAAGGCATCCACGGCACTGCCGGCCCAGGCGTTGCGGCGCACCAGATCGCGCGACTTGACCCGGAGATCGTGGCCGGTGGCGAAGGTCGTCGCCAGCGCGCCGGGATTGCCCGGCCGCCAAGCCACGGCCCGCCTTCCCGAGCCGGCGGCCTCGTGGACCGGTCGGCGGGAGAGGCCCGCGCCGGCGCGTAGCGCGCGCCAGGACGCGGCGGTGCGTGTGAGCCAGCCCATGCTCAGAACCCCTTATTGCCGACGATGCGGGTCTGGCGCACCTGCCTGCCGGCATCGCGGGCGCGGGCGGTCTCGATCTCGGTGAGTGCTGTCTTGATCTCGTCCACCGAGCGGTAGGTGACGCTCTTGCCGTCATAGGAAACGGTCAGCACGCCCGAGGTCAGCGCCTCGCGCAGCGCTCGCACCTGATCTTCGGTGTAGGTCATGGCTCAGCCCATCCACTTGCTGCGGGTCACGCGCCGGCGTCTCGCCGGGCGGGCTGCGGGACTCGTCATCGCCGCATCACTTGGAGCGGCGTGTTCAGGCTCGGCCTCATTGGCCACCGCCGCCTCCATGCGCCGCCAGCGGCGTTCAGGGAAGCGGTCGACACCGGCAATCCAGGCGGCGGCGCGGGCATAGACCCGGCAATCGAGCGCCTCGTTGCGCTCCCGCATTTTCTGCCATTCGAGCCGGGCGAAGCCGCGCCGGGTGCGCACCGTCACCAGCTGCTCGGCGACGAACTGCTTGAGCCACTCGTCCTCGACCCAGTGCGGCAGATGGACGCTGCCGGGCGGATACGGTTTGCCCTCGGCGCGCTCCTCCTCGGTCGGCCGCGCCAGTCTCAGGAACCGGTAGGTCTCGGCCTTGAAGGTCGACACGGCCACCGTCCAGAGCCGGGCGCCGCGGCGCAGCCGCCGGGCGCCGTCGGAGGCGTCCACATAGGTCGGACCTGAGACCGGACTCGCGCGGTTGAATCCCTCGACGCCCTTGACCGGCGCCACTTGCGCGACGCCGGCGCGACGCGCCCACCCGTAGACGGCGGTGGGCTCGTAACCGGTATCGATGGCGAGCTTTGCGAGCGCCAGCGCGGCGCCGTTCTCATGGGGCCAGATCTGTGAGAGCAGCCGGTCGAGCGCGGCCCAGGGCTCGGTCCGCTCGGGCCCACCCTCGATGACGATATGCTCGATCAGCCAGCTCTCCAGGCCCCGTCCCCAGGCCCAGACGTCGACCTCGATGCGGTCCTTCTGCACATCGGCGCCAGCGGTGAGGAAGAGCCCACCTGTGGGCACCGTCCCCGGCGCCCAGCGCTCGCGGCGGTCGTAGAGCCGCTGCCAGTCCGGCGCCTCGCCGCTCTCGACCCAGGTCTCGCCGAGGATGGTGTTGCGGAAGGCGCGGATAGCCTCATCCGAGCCCCGCGCCGCCTCCCAGGCGCGCGCGATGGCCTCCCACGAAAGCCAGCCGACCGGTGAGTAGAGCGCCGACAGGTGGAACCCGATGGTGCTCGGGTCCGCTGCAACGCCCGTCGCCCGCCACTCGCCGGCCGCCAGAATCGCCGTCTTGTGATGCTCGGCGATCGGCGTCTCGCAGGCCTCGCAATGGTAGGCCGCCGTCTCGGGCTTGCCCTTCTCCCACTTGAGCCGATCGAAGACGAGCACCTGTGCGTGCCCACAATGGGGGCATGGCACGAAGTAGCGACGCTGGTCCGAGGCCTCGTACTCACGCTCGATGCGCGAGAACCCCTTCATGGTCGGGGTCGAGATCAACAGCACCTTGCGGCGGTGAGCGAAGGTGAGCGAGCGGGCCTCGGCCAGCGTCACCGGATCGCCTTCCTCGTCGGCGGAAGCCGGATAGGCGTCGACCTCGTCCAAGAGGATGTAGCGCGCCGGGATCGAACGCAGACCGACCGCCGAGTTGGCGCCGGTCATGATCAGGATGCCGCCGGCGAACTCCTTCGACAGCATGGTGTTGCCGGAATCCCTGGACCGCGCCGGCCTCACCAGACCTCGGAGCGCCGCGCTCTCCTCGATCAGCGGATCGATGCGCTGGCGCGAGTTCCGTTTGGCGAGCTCCACCGTCGGCTGGACCGCCAGCATCGGCCCCGGCGCCTGGTGGATGACGAACCCGATCCAGCAGTTACCTCCTTCGGTCGCGCCCACCTGTGCAGCCTTCATGAACACCACCCGGCGGGCCGGATCGGCCGGCGACAGCGCATCCATGATGGCGCGCATATAGGGCGTGCGCGCGATGCGGTAGCGGCCCGGCTCCGCCGAGGCCCGCGTCGCCAGCATGCGGTGCTTCTCCTACCATTCCGAGACGCTCAGCAGCGGGTCCGGCGTCAGCCCATCGCGCCAGGCCTGGGCGATGTCCCCGGCGCCGGCGAAGGCCTCAGCGGAACTCGGGCCGGATCTCGGCGAGCTCGCCCAGATGATCTCGGACATGGGCCTCCAGGACCTTATGAATGGCGTGCGTATCGACGCCGAGCTCGGCCGCCATCAGGGCGGAGACGCGCGCGGGCCAGTTGACCCAGGCGTCGCGCTCGCGTCGCGCGAGCCGAAATACCTCCGCCGCCGCGTGGGCCCGGTCGACCACCTCTTCCCGCAGCCGCTGCACCTGGATACGGGCGCGCTGCGCCTTGGCGATCTCGTGCGCGGTGCGCGCCTGGGTGAAGCTGGTGCCGGCGTCTTGCGGAGCTGGCTCGGTCACGGTTGGCCGTGCCGGGGCGGGCGGCTCAGCCGGCGGCATCTCCTCCGCCGTGACCTCGGGCGCTCGCGCCGGATCGGTGTTGGCGTCCCACTGGGCGTCGGCCTTGACCGGATCGAGGGTGCCGTCGGGCTCGGGCGTGAGCCGGCCTGCGCGGATCGCCTTCATTACCGCGACATGGCTCACCCCGCGCCGGCACGCGTATTCCCGCAGCGATACGCCCATGCCCATGGAACCTCGAATAATCTATTTGATTCATTGACTTAAGCGCTTGCCTTCGGGCCGGACCAGAGCGTGTATGACGTCGCAATCGAACGGAGGAAATCATGATTCAACCACTCGCCGGCACCGAACGTGACGCGCTCACCGCCGCCGCCAGGCGCCCGGACGGGAGTCTCCAGCCGTTGCCCGATGGCGTCGATGCCGACCTGCTGGTCGGCGGTCTCTTGGTACGCGACCTGATTGAGCAGATGCCCAACGAGCGCCCCGGCTTCGATCCCTTCCTGCGCATCATCTACACGGGCCTGAAAGCGCTTCACGCCGACCCGAACGAGATCGCGTCGGCAGACGAGCCGGCCGACAAGACCGCGCTGGAAACCTTCATCGCCGGCCGGCACGAGTTCGACGGCTTGCTCGAGCGGCTGAGGGACGAGTGCGGCGTTCACTTCCATGTCGACCCCGAGCGGGTCGATTGGGGTCACGTCGGGACGCTCTACATGCGCCTCGCCAGCCTGCGCACCCTTTGCGAGCACGTCTTCAAGGAAGGCGAACACGCCGAACCGGCGGCCAGTCACGACGGACACGCGTCCAACCAGGACGGCCGCAAGATCGCCGTCTGCGTGCCCACCGACTGATCCCACTCTCCCTCCGGCCCCGCTTGGGCTCGGCCCTTGCGGGGCTTCGGGCAGTAGCAGCGCTGCGACGGTCGCGGACAGCCCGGCGGCTTGGTTCCGGTGAGTTCCACCGCATGACGGAGGAAATGCTCTACTTCGCCACGGCTCCACGCTTCCGGCGTGTCCGGATGGGCCGCAGACCCGGCCCGTTTCGGAGGATGGTAGTCGCTCCGGCCGGGTACGGGAGGGTCGCAACCCTGCGGCTGGCACGCCGAGCCGCACGCGCGGTGCTGCCGGCCCGGTGTGGTGTTCTTGGACGCTCCCATCCGGGCATTCGTTGGCCGGTGGGTGTGGTCGTTGCCGCACCGGTCGTCGGTGGCTCGCCGTACCGCTGCATCAAAGAAACCTAACGAATTCAAAGCCCGGGTCTGAACCCGGTCTCGCCCGCATGGGCGAACGACATTCGAACTCCGCGAAATTGAAATTCTGCTACCCCTTGAAAACTCTACGGTCTGAAATCCCGTACCGAATCGGCGCAGTCAACAGTCGCGGAGAATATGGGACGAGAGAGAGCGGATTCGGCCCGAATCGCGGGACCGGTGGTCAACGGTCGTCGGCCGAAACCCGCGCGAATACTGGACCTTTCAGCGATGCCCAGCACGGCGGGAGAGAGTTCGGACGTGAGGCCTGGCGGAGGGAAAGCCACCGGGTTCGAACCTTCTCCGGTTGGGTGTTCGAAGTGGTGGAGATGGTTTGCCATCACCACCGCATAGCGGCCGAACCCCAAACCAAACTCCCCATTTGACCGAACATAGAGGTGACGGCGAACATCGCGTCCATCCTCAACGGTGACGTTGCGCGAAGCTGAACACTGACGCCGTATGGGCAGAAACTGGAGAACGTGCCCACGCTTGCGTCGCCGTACGGGTGCTACGACTGTGGATAAAACCCTGTTTCCCGCGACGGTGGTACGAGGGGTATGATTTCTGCCAGCTTGGAGGTCATCTGGGAAATGTTGGTTCAGTGCACGTTCAATGGCTTGGAGGTCGCCTTCCAAGTGTTGCGCATCACGTCCGATGCCGGGATCCTTTTGACGCTTGAGCCGGCTGCCTTTGACGCGATCGCTCCGGCCGGGCCTGTCCAGGCGTGACCAATCCCATCTACCACGAGTTGCTGGCCCGTATACGCGACGCTTTCCCTGCACCGGTTTCCGATCGGATGCACGACGCGTACTTCGTCTTCTCGATCATGCGGGCGCTTGATCAGGTCGACGCCATGAAGTCCGAGGTGCCACTGCTCGGCCGCACGCTTGCACTTGATTACGCGTCCGCTGAGCAGACGGAGATGGCCGAGGAGGGATGTAGCGTGGAGGAGGTGGCGAGCCTGCTGGTCGGCAAGCTCGAAGGTCTGCCGATCTGGGGGCATCCGCGGACGCAGATCAACGTTGTCCCGCCACCATCGATCCCGAGCATCATCGGATCGCTGCTGCCCGCCATCTACAATCCGAACCTCATCTCCGACGATACGTCCTACGGCCTCGCCTTGACCGAAGCGTCGGTGGCCGCGATGGTGGCCCGGCTCGTCGGCTATGACGCAGAGCAGTCGGCCGGTGTCTTCACGTTCGGAGGGACTGGCACAACGCTTTATGGCGTTAAGCTCGGCATCGAGAAAGCCTTTCCCGACGCAATGGACAACGGCGTCCGCGGGGACGGCGTGATCCTGGCGTCGGCACAGAGCCACTACTGCCGCCTGAACGTTGCCGGCTGGCTCGGCCTCGGTGAGAAGAACGTCGTCGAGGTGCCGACGCACCTGCAAAACGACATCCGCATAGACCGGCTGGACGCGGCCGCACGCGCGGCGATCAGCCAAGGCCAGAACATCGTAGCAATAGTCGCGACGATGGGTACGACCGACGCGTTCGGCGTAGACGACCTCGACGCCGTCGTCGACCTGCGTGACCGGTTGGTCGACGACTACGCCCTCGACTACACGCCGCACGTCCACGCCGACGCCGTCATCGGGTGGGCGTGGTCGGTATTCAACGACTACGACTTCGAACGGAATCCACTGGGGTTTCGTCCCCGTACAGTGCGTGCTCTCGCGGCGGCCTGCCGTCGCATCTCGAAGCTGCACCGAGCCGACTCCATCGGGATCGACTTCCACAAGACCGGCTTCGCACCATACATATCGAGCCTGTTTCTGGTTCGCGACCGAGCCGACCTGCAGCGCCTCGTGCGTGGCCGGGACGAGATGCCGTATCTGTTCCAGTCCGGCGAGCGCCACCCCGGGGTGTTTACACTGGAGGCATCGCGTAGCGGCTCAGGCGTGCTCTCAGCGTACGCCAACCTCCGCCTCTTTGGCCGGGTCGGCCTCCGTGTTCTCCTTGGCCACCTCGTGGAGATGGCCGAATCGCTACGCGAGCATCTCGAAGGGCATGACTCGATAACGGTGCTCAACGATGAGGGCGTTGGGACGGTCACGGTGTTTCGAGTCTATCCCGATGGGGTCGATACGTGGACCATCAAAGAGCGCGAGCGCACCGATCCGGACGCCCGGGAAGAGTTGTTGCGCCACAACGACTACAACCGTCGTTTGTTCCGGTATCTTTACGACCGGGCCATGCGTGGCGAAGGTGTGCACATCTCGATGACGGAATGCTATCGCGAAACGGATTGCGGCGAGCCGATAGTGGGCCTGAAGAGCTTCATCCTCTCGCCGTTCATAGACGAGAAGGGCGTTCGGAGCCTCGTCAACGACGTGCTCGCCGCCCGGCAGGCGATCGAGAGTTGACCCGGTTTGGCACCTGCGACGATTGCGGCGTTCCTCTTCGCGGGGTTGCTTGGCCCAGTGGAGATCGCGGTCTACGCGGCGGTGATCAGCCTGCCGGTTTGGATCGCGATCAAGCTGCTGGTCCAGAGACGGCCGGTTCGGAGACGGCGAGTTCTGAGACGATAGATGCGCGCTCCTGAAGACGCATGGGTATGACAGCCCGTCGAAAAAGTCGCGGCCATCTGACTCTGTGACGAGGGCATGGTTCGAGTCGGGAGCCTCTTCATGGCGTTGGGACGTCAAAGGATCAACAGGTGGACTTGATGGTCAGTTGGGCAGAGATGTGCTGCCCGTCAGCATTCGAAGGACAGACTGAGGGGATTGGCTAACGGAGACATTCTGGCTCGTTTCATCCCATGGCGGAGCGATGATGAAACAGAATCGCGGGTCACATGAGAGGGCCGAGAAGCCTGTTACGGACAACCGCCGGGCGCCGCGCGAGCGGCATTCGGCAGTGGATAAGATCTGGATCGTCCTCTCCGGCCTGCGCCGCGAGTACTCGATCGCCGAGCTGTGCAGCCGGGATGGAGATGATCGACCGTGACCGCCGGCTGGTCGAGCGGCGCATCAGGCAGGCCCGCTTCCCCGTCGTCAAATAGCTCGAGAGCTTCGACTTCAAGGCGATCCCGGCGCTCAACAAGATGCTGGTGCTGGATCTCGCCCACGGCGACTACATCGACCGCCGCGAGAACGCGATCCTGTTGGGCCCGAGCGGCGTGGGCAAGACGCACATCGCTCTGGCCCTCGGCCTGGCCGCCTGCCAGAAGGGCCTCGCCGTCCGCTTCACCACCGCCTCCCAGATGGCCCATGAGATGATCAAGGCGCGCGACGAGAAAAGGCTGCTCCGCCTCCAGGACCAGCTCGCCAAGGTGAAACTGCTGATCGTCGACGAGCTCGGATACGTGCCCCTGTCGCAGACCGGAAGCGAGCTCCTGTTCGACGTCTTCAGCCAGCGCTACGAAAACTGCGCCACCATGGTCACCTCGAACCTGCCGTTCCAGGAATGGACCTCGGTCTTCGCCAGCGAGCGCCTCACCGGCGCGCTGCTCGCGCGACCGCCCCAGATACACAGAGGCCAAGTCGAGCTTCGTAGCGGAGATTCTCGGGACGCGGTAGCGACATCGCAACGCAGGGGCTCCGACGAGCCTTCAGTCAGCTGCGGCAAAACGGGAAGCACGGAATTGGAGCTTGCCAAGTATGCCGTCCAGGCCCGCGCGCTCGGCCGCAGACAGCGCGCCCAACAGGTCGCGTTCACACGCCAGCACCAGGGGAACGGTTTGGCGATAGATCCGCGCGGCCACGCGCACTCAAAGGGCAGCAGCCCGCGGCGGCCGTCAGCGGGATCGCGCCGCCGACGGATGTGGCCTCATGTGAAGCGGCGCCTCGGGCGCTTGGCGCATGAGATCAGCCGAGCGGCGTTTCGGTCTGCCGAACGGCATCGATGCGGACCGCGAGCGCCTGCTGACCTTCTACGACTTCCCGGCCGAGCACTGGAAGCATGTGAGATCGACAAACCCGATCGAAAGCACCTTCGCCACGGTGCGGCAGAGGACCACCAGGACCAAGGGCTGCCTGTCGCGCAACACCGCGCTGGCGATGGTCTTCAAGCTGCTGTTGAGCGCCCGGCGAAAATGGCGCAGGCTCGACGGATCAGATCACCTCGGTGAGTTCATTCAGGGAGTGACGTTCAAGGACGGCATCAAGCAAATCCAACACGCCGCCTGACCGCTCCGTCACCAACATTCGGCCATAGCTCCACGGTGAACGGCGCCTGCACGATCGTATGGCCCTACACGGTCGAGACGACCGGCATCAAATGGCGCCGGATCGTGTCGGGCTGCTGGCCAGAGTACCACCTCCCGATAAACCAAGGCCGACATAGGTTGGCGCCCCCGGTGAGCATTCCTTGACGGGAACCTCTGCCAATATTTATCTTATTTTGGTAATATCTGGTAAGATCAACCCAAGAATTCCCGCGCGGGGGAAGCTATGGTGAAACAGGACGACATCCTCACCCTCCCCGAGGTCGCTGACCTACTCAAGGTGGCGGAGAAGACGGTGTACGGCCTCGCCCAGAAGGGCGACTTGCCGGCCTTCAAGGTTGGGGGGCAGTGGCGGTTTCGTCGAACGGCTATCGACGCCTGGATCGAGGCAAAAACCCAGGTTGCTGGAGCACAACCGGCTAATGAAGGTGCCAAACCGCGCTCCGGGCGGGAGGACTGAATGAACGCTGACTCGACAGGCCGCAGCCTCTTCATCGTCGACAACAGCGTCGCCGGCTGGACCGGGCTGCGATATCTGGAAGAGTGGGCCGACATCGCCAGGGCCTTCGACGTAGCGGCAGGATTCTTCGAGATCGGAGCGCTGCTCGCCCTGGACGGAAAATGGCAAGGCCTTGAGAAGATCCGCGTGCTGATGGGTACCGAAACAACTCACCGCACGCGTAAGGCACTTCTCGAATCCGTACTGTAGCCGGGCAGCGGAAGCCCTTGATAAGAGCATCGAGGCTGACAAGCAAGGCAATCCGTTCTTGCACGGGGTGCCAGCCGTTCTCGAAGGGCTGCGCAGCGGTCAAATCGAATGCCGCGTGTACGACAAGGGCAAGTTTCACGCAAAAACGTACATCACCCATGCCAGGCTCGAAGTCGTTGGTTCGCAGGCATTGGTGGGGTCAAGCAATTTCACGAAACCGGGACTCACGGAGAACATCGAACTCAACGTTCAAGTCCAGAGTGCGCGTGAGGTAGCCCAGCTCCAGGATTGGTTCGAGGCGCATTGGAACGAAGCCAAAGAAATCACCGATACGGTAATTGAGACGGTCGAACGGCACACCCGCCCTTACTCACCGTTCGAGGTGTATGCGAAGGCGCTGCAGGAGTTCTTCCGTGGCCACGAACTGACCGCCACCGAGTGGGACGAAACCAGGTCGAGGATGTTTCACCAACTCGACCGCTACCAACAGGAAGCGTATTGGGCCCTCATGAAGATTGCCCGTCAGCACGGTGGAGCATTCCTCTGCGACGGTGTGGGCCTCGGCAAGACATTTGTCGGCCTGATGCTCATTGAGCGCCTAATTCTCCACGAGGGAAAGCGCGTCGTGCTTTTCGCGCCCAAGGCTACCAAAGAGGGGGTTTGGGAACCGCACCTGTGGGAGTGGCTGCCTCACATTGGAGGCGTCGGCGGCAGTGCTGATTTCAGCAACTTGGCCGTCTTCAGCCACACTGACCTGCAAAGGAAGGGTGACTTCCCAGACCGGTTCCAGCGTATTGCCGAGTTAGCCGACGTCGTGATCATCGACGAAGCGCACCACTTCCGGAACCCAGGTTCGCGAGGCAGCGATAACGGCAGAGAGCCGTCTCGCTACTACCGTCTGTACGATCTCCTCGACAACTCGGTGCGTCCTAAGAGCCGTTCCGGGAAGTAGAGATTCACGAGCAAGGGCTTGGCCGGGTCAAGCGTCGCAGCATGATGCGGATCATGGCGAGGTGGATGAAAGCGACGACAGAACGGACGTGGCGTTCGAAGTCGCGCGCCAGCCGGCGGCAACGGACGATCCAGGCGAAGGTGCGCTCGACGATCCAGCGCTTCGGCAGCACCTCGAAGCGCGGCACGCTGTTGCGCTTGACGATCTCCAGCCGCCAGGCGCCGGTCTTCGCCACCACGGCAGCCATCTTTGGTCCCTGGTAGCCGCCGTCGGCGTAGATCACCTCGATGAACGGAAACAGCCGGCGTGTCCGGCGCAGCAGTGTGGCCGCGCCATCGCGGTCCTGCACGTTGCCGGGATGCACGACGAGGCCCAGCATCAGGCCGAGCGTATCGACCAGGATGTGCCGCTTGCGGCCGGTGAGCTTCTTGCCCGCGTCGAAGCCCTGCGGATCGATCGACGCCCCCCTTTTTGCGCCGCTTTGGCGCTCTGGCTGTCGATGATGGCCGCGCTCGGACTGGCTTCGCGGCCCGCGCGCTCGCGCACCGCCACGTAGAGCTCATGATGGATGCGAGCCAGGGTGCCGTCCCATTCCCACAGGTCGAAGTAGTCGTACACCGTGCTCTTCAGCGGCAGGTCCTTGGGCAGCGCGGTCCACTGGCAGCCGGTCGACAGCACGTAGAAGATGCCGTTCAGGACTTCGCGGACATCGACCGTCCGCTTACGCCCACCGTGCTTCGCCGGTGGGATCAGCGGCTCGATCAGCGCCCATTCGGCGTCGGTCAGATCACTCGGATAGCGAAGCCGGCCACGGTCGGCGGCCGCGCGGTGTTCAGGCTTCCACATCGGGCACCCCAAAGCAGTTGGACAGGTGACAGACAATAAAACACAACCGATTCCGACGACTCAAAAACTTTCCGGAACCGCTCTAAGACCGTGTTCATGCTTACTGCGACCCCAATCAACAACCGGCTAGGCGACTTCCGCCACATGGCTGAGTTGTTTACGCGCCGGGACGAGGCCTACTTCGCCAGGGCCCTGGGCGTGAACAACCTGAGAGCCCACGTCAATCGGATGGAGCAGGCCTTTCGCCAGCGTGTAGGTCACACCGTGACCGATGTCGCCGAGCAGATGAACGAAGCCCAGGAGATACTGACCACAGACGCGATCTTTCGCCAACTCGTGGTCCAGCGCAGTCGCAACTACGCACGGGAGAGCCAGATCCGCGAGACCGGCGAGGCTACGGCGTTTCCCGAACGTAAGGCGCCGCAAGTGGCCGCCTATTCGATCCGCAAGTCCTACGGTCGCCTTCTGGATCTGTTCGAAAAGGCTTTCACGCGGGAGAACCCACTATTCACACTTTCAATGTACTATCCGCTCCACTGGTACAAAGGCCCAGATAAGGACATCGACCCCTTTGAACAGAACCGGCAGCGGCAAGTTGTGGGTCTGATTCGAACCAATTTCCTCAAGCGCTTCGAGAGTTCCGTTGCGTCCTTCGAACTCTCCTGCGCTCGCCTTCTGAAGAAGCTGCTGGCATTCGTCGAAGTTCACAGCAAGACGGACAGCGAGAAGCGGCGGCTGGAGCGGTGGAAGGCGCAGAACGCAGAGATTCTCCGCTATACGACGACGCAGCAGATGGACCTCTGGGGCGAGGAAGACGACGATCCTGAGGACGACGACATCGTGCCGGTAGAAATGCTAGACGCGGTCGAGCTTCTCGACCGCGAGGAGCATGAGGTCGAGGAGATGATATCCGAGACCTTCCTAGACCTCGACCAAATCGTACAGTTTCTCGATGAGGCCCGGAGGTTCGAGCCCCGGCACGACGACAAGCTCCAGAAATTCATCCGCTCGCTCAAGTCCAAGGAGCTTGCGTGAACCGCTCCGGGTTTGGCGGAGGCCATTTTGTTTGAGTCACGCCGCCATGTCTGACTGCTTCAGCATGGCGTAGTGGCGTTCCTCGGCTTCGGCCGGCGGGATGTTTCCGATGGGCTCCAGGAGCCGCCGGTTGTTGAACCAATCCACCCATTCCAGAGTAGCGAGCTCGACGGCCTCGAATGAGCGCCACGGCCCGCGCCGGTGAATGACCTCGGCTTTGTAAAGACCATTGATGGTCTCGGCCAGAGCATTGTCATAAGAGTCGCCGACGCTGCCCACCGAGGGTTCGATGCCCGCTTCCGCCAGGTGCTCGGTATATTTGATCGAGACATATTGGCTCCCTCTATCGCTGTGATGGATCAGCCCACCGCGATGGACGGGTCGCCGCGCATGAAGCGCTTGTTCCAGGGCATCGAGAACAAAGCCGGCATGGGCTGTCCGGCTCACCCGCCAGCCGACGATGCGGCGGGCATAGGCGTCGATGACAAAGGCGACATAGACGAAGCCAGCCCAAGTGGCCACGTAGGTAAAGTCCGAGACCCACAGCCTGTTCGGTGCCGGAGCGTGGAACTGGCGATTGACCTTGTCGAGCGGGCAAGGCGCGGCCTGGTCACCGCGACATCCTTGATTACGGCAAACACGAAACCGCCACCGGCCCTATCGATCCTGTCGCGTGTTTTCCCTGTCGCATGTTTTTCGCCACACCGACGGCGATCGGATCGCGTCGAGAAACTCGTACCCGGAGAACGTGATGCGCCGGATATGAAAGCTTGGACACCCCATCGTCGACGCGTCCTCTCCGACAATGAGACCGGCGTCCGACAGCAGTTCGGCATGGTGGGCAATCTCAGCGGAGTCGCGATCATCGAGAACCATTTCGGAGGTCAACAACGCCTCATCCCGCTTTTCGATGGCGAGCAATAGCGACCGGATAAGGTCTGCGTCGCGTTTCATGGTCATCGCCGCCTCCCACGTTTTCGCCCCAGCCCGGAGTCGCGGAACCGCCCGGCGAGCTTCTTCGCCGCCTGTTCGATCTTTGTGCCGAGCGTCTTTCCGATCGTGGCGAGCGCTCTGTCCGCCGTCGCCTCGAAAGCCGGACGCAGCCACGGCCGTTTCGCCTGCCGCGACGTTCCGAACTCCAGAAACAGGCCGTAAAACCCCCGCCCGGTCGGCCCCACCAGATAGGTCACGTCGTGTTCGGTCTTGCGCGTGCGCAGGGCACGAATGGATTTCTTCAGGTTGCCGGGTTTGGGCCTGCCGCCCGAGCGCACGGGCGCCCGCGCGATCGCCTCCTTGCGCACGACGGCCGCGCCGGCGCGAACGGCGGACGCTACAACTTTGTCGCTGACTTCCTTCGGCATGCCGCGCAGGACGCGCACCATCGCCTCGGCGCCGACCAGCCGCGCCGATCCATATGCCTTGAGCGGCATCTAATCCTGCGTGACGGTCTGCAGTTCGAGCCCGACGCGGCGGCCAAGCTCGCGGATCGAATGGATGTCGTGGGCGCGGCCCTCGAACATCACGCGGTCGGTGTCCTTCAGATCGCGTCGCCAGCGGATGCGGAAGATGACCTTGTATTCCGACAGCACCTGATCGTTGGCAAAGAACTCCTGGCCGATCTGGCCGAGCCTCTGCGCCCACACCGTCGCCAGGCCGTTCCAGACCTCGACAGGCTCATTGAGCGCGTTGTGCGAGACCGTCTTGCGCTGAATGGTAATGCGACGGTCGAGCTTGCCAGCCAGCATGATTTATTCCATCAGTAAGTAACGAAAATCATTGACATTTTCGCTTTTAGTACATACACTGAAACATGAACACGAGGCCGACATACTACGAATGGGATGAAGCCAAGCGGCGGGCCAACATCGCCAAGCACGAGGTTGACTTTACGGCGATGGAGGCGTTCGAGTGGGAGACGGCCCACTTTGAATTGGACGACGATTCCTACGAGGAGCGCTGGATCGCCAAGGGCTTCATTGGTCAGCAGCTCTACACTGTTGTTTACACGGAGCGCAGCGACAGAACCCGCATTGTCAGTCTTCGCAAAGCCACGGCCAGAGAGGCCAGAGATTATGTCGAAAATCAAACGTGACATCATCTTCCCGACACCCGAGGAAGACGCCAAGATCAGGGCCGGCGTCGCAGCCGATCCGGACGCGCGCGAACTCACCACTGAGGAAATCGCGCGCATGCGCCCGGTGAGCGAGTTTGCACCGCATCTCATCGAACGCCACCGCCCCAGCCGAGGCAAGCAGGAGACGCCGGGCAAAGTGCCGGTGACGATCCGGCTCGATGCCGATCTCGTAGAACGCTTGCGCGCGACCGGGCGCGGCTGGCAGACCCGATTGAACGACACGCTGCGCGACGTCGTCCTCGGCGCCGGCAAGTAGCCTCACACCCGAGGGATCATGTAGGGCCTGAGCAGGTGACGCGCGCCTAGCGGCAGCTCCGACGCCGGCATGCCGTCGCGGACGTCCTCACGGTGCGCGTAGTGACGGCCGACGATGAGCAACAGCGCCTGGCGGATGTCCACGGGCACATCGGAATCCTTGGCGCCGTAGCCTGCGATGAACCGCACAGTCACAGCGTTGATCACGGCGCGCGTCGGCGGCCAGGTCTCGCCATAGGCCGGCGTGATCCTCCCCGGTTCCCGTTTGGCGTCGACGCGGTACCCGCTGGCATCGAGTGTCCGTAGAACGCCGTCGGTGTCGACGTGCTTGATGCTTTCAACTGACAGAAGCCTCGGACGGGGCACCTCGATCGCCCAGGCCGGGAAGCGGTCGAGATCCATGTCCCAGGTCTGTGTGATGAGAGAGCGCCCCATGAACGTCTCGGCCTCGCGCCGCGCCGCCGCGATCTTGAGAGCGATCAGTTCGTCATGTTCGTCGTCCTCGACACGCAGATGGAGCTTCGCCTCGTCACGCGCCAACGGCTCCTTGGCCGGCGCCGTCACCTCCGTCAGCGCGTAGCGGATCTGCATCACAAAGGACTACTTCGCCCGCGGCGTGCGTGCGGCGCGGCGCTTCGGCGCGATCGCTTCTTCCTGCGCCTCGACCGTCGCAGTCTCGGCCTCGGCCTTCAGAGCTTCGGCGAAGCCACCGTCGAGCAGTGCGGTCGCGGTTGTGGCGTCGACCTCGATATTCTGACCGGCGGACGCGGCGAGCGTCGGGCCGGCAATTGTCGTCAGCATTCTGATGCGCATGATTTGGTCACCTCATTGGGTCAGTCGTTTGACGAGCGTCGAGAGTGCGCCGGTCCGCGGCGGCTGCTTGTCCTGGCTGCGCTTGTGAACGGAGAGCCCGAGCACCGCGAGCGCCACCGTCCAGATCGTGCTTAGCGAGCCGATCGCCGCGATAACCGCGGGCGCCTGGTCCGGTGTCGCGACGATAGCATAGACGATGGCCCCGACGGTTGCCGACCACGCCAGCGTGAGCGCGTAGCCCATGGCCGATCGCCAGCGCCGCACGTAGGATCGCTGCTGGTCACTTCTTTGCGGATGGTTGCGTTGATCGCCTTGAGCCGTTTGGTCTCGCTCGCATACATGGTGGCTGCATGCGCGTTGATGGCGGCCTGGTAGGCCAGCATCTTTTCGGGATCGGTCTTGAGAACAGCGAGCGCTTCGTCGTCCGATCCCGAACCGGTGATCGCGCGTGCGGTCTCGGAAACCGCCTTGGCCGCCTTGGCCGCCGTCGACTTATCGTCGCTGCCGAACAGACTGATGATTGCCGGCGCGAACTGCGCCAGCCCGAGCAGTGCTCCGATCATGCGTCTTCCTCCATCAACTCGAAGTGCCAGAGATCGTCGAAGTAGTTGTCCTTCACCTGCCAGTCGCCGTTCCAATCGCCGCCCCAACGCAGACGCAGGCCGCGGGCGTGCGCGAGGCCCAGGACCAGGCCGGCAAACAGCGTCGCCCGTTCGCGGTCGCCCCAGTCGATCGGATAGGGCGCGGCATCGACGGCCAGCGACGGCAGTACGTTGTGCTTGCCTTGCGGCCAACGGAGTTGGCTCTTGCCCGTGCGGAACATCTCGTTCTGCCGGGCCTCATCGCGGTGGCCCTCTATGATCGTGCAGTCGACGTGCCCGATGACCTCTCCGAACAGATCCTGAAGGCGCGCGTCACACGTCGCGAGCCTGGCGCCGGATGTGTCGGAGAACCGGTAGGTCACGATGGCGCCGGCCAACCGCGCCATGCGGCCTGAAGGGCCAGGCCGACGATGCCGAGCACGATGGCCCACAGCAGCTTGGTGTTGCGCGAGACGGCTGTCTCAAGACGCCCGAACCGTCCGGCGTCGCGTTCGTTCCGTTCGGCGCACTGCCGCTCATGCTCATGCTGGCGATCCGCGACGCGCTCCAGGCGGTCGGCGAGCCGCGCGATGACCCGGTCGTCCATGAGCGCTTAGGCCTCGGCCGGACCGTCGACCGCCTTGGACGCAGAGACCGTCGATCCCTGCGTCGTCGGCTTCTTGCGCGGCCCGTACCGGATCGCGATCATACCGTCGATCACCGCGTCGGCGGTCCCGCGGCTGACCACGCAGCGCACGTAGCGTTCGGTCAGGTGCTTGACGTCGAGGATCAGCAACTGGTTGTCGTCGTCATCCTCCGCGTCGCCGACCCTCGTTCCGTCCAGGTCGGTGAAGGCGCCGTCCGGGGCCGTGGCCTGCTGCGCCTTGATCGAGGTCTCCTGATCGGCGGTCAGCGTGCCGAGGGCGGCGATGAACATCACGCCCTCGAAGTTCTGCATGTCGACGGCCGTACCGTTTTCGACCGTTGTGCCCGCGGCCTTGGCGTCCATGACGCGGGCGATCTCGGTGTTGCTCAACAAAGATTGCATCTTCGGTGTCTCCTTTAGGGTGCTAGCTCAGCCCGGCCTCACGCCGGTGCGGATGCCTCAGCCCAGCTGGACGCGCACGAAGGCTTCTTCGAGCACCGGCATGGCGTCGGTGGCCGCTCGCGCGATGATCCCGATCTGATTGGTCTCGGCGTACAGCTCGGCGAGGCGCTGCATCTGCAGCTGGATGTCGTCGGCGATCCAGTAGTAGGAGAAGTCGCCCAGGATCCCGACATAGGTCCCGGTCGTGAACGTGTTGGGCACGAACTCCGATTCGAAGTACGGCAGCCCCAGCAGACGGTCCGGCTCACCGACCCGGTGCGACTCCTGCCAGATATAGCGCCCGTCTGCGTCCTTGATCTTGCTGAGCTGCTTGATCCCGTCGCGGTGGAACATCCAGCGCGCGTTGCGGCGGTGCCCGGCCTTCAGAGCGAACTTGGCGTTCTGCAGACCGTCGAAGGTGACCGCCGCGGCATCGTTATCCGCGCTCACGTCGCGCCTGGTGCTGATGCCGTCATCGGACGCCACGAACACGCCGAGCGGCTGGTTGGCGCCATGTCCGAGCAGGAACGCCTTCTCTTGTGTGATCGCGAACTTATAGGCTAGGCGGTCGCGGACAATGCTCTCCGCCGGCAGGACCGAGCGGCGCATCAGGTCGTTGGAGATCTTGATCCGCTTGGCCAGCGGGTGCGGATGCAGCTCGCGCTTGCCGAACTTCATCGCGTCGTCTTCCCGGCCGGTCCCGAACTCGGTCGTCCAATCCGCATCGTCCGGATCGGCGTCGAGCGACGGCGCCCCGAGGCTCGACGCTCCCGCAACCATCTGCACCGTGGCCCACCCGCGGATGTAGACCATGTCGTCGATTTTTTTGATCAGCGAGGTGACGAAGCGCTCGGGCGTGACCAGGAACCCGCCTTCGGTATCGACACCGGCGGACAGGTCGCGGAACTCCTGAAAGCCGTCGGGGTCCGCCCGCACGGCGCCGCCGGCGCCGCCGCGAAGCCATGACCGGAAGCCGTCAAGGGCCAGCGTCGGCCGGTCGCGGGTCTCGCCGCCAGCGTTGCCGGCACCCCGGTTCTCCGGAGCGTCCTGGGCGGCGATGGCGCGTTCCTGCTCCAGCAACTGCTGCTCGCGCTTGATCTTGTCGGCGAGCTTGCCGGCCTCCGCCATCAGGGCGTCGTACCTGGCGGACTCCTCGTCCAAGAGATCGCGGCTCTCCGCCTGGGCCGCGTCGAGGATGGCTCGGGCGTCGGCGACCACCTTGGCCCGCTTCTCCAAGAGTTCGTTGAGTTTCATGGGTCAGCTCCGTGTTTCGGGTACAGGAAGGATCGCGCCACCGGCACCCGGTGCGGTGGTCGCCAACAAGAAGGCCGGCGATGTGCCGGCCGCGATTTTCTGGTTTGTCGAGTGTCCTAGGTCAGAAGGTGGAGACGCCGGCGGGCGAGATTGCGCCGCCATGGCACAGGCGGCTTGAGGGTCTCGCGGAAGGCTTCGAGCGAGCGCACCGCGACATCGGTTTGCGCGTAGGCCGGGAATGTCACCGGCGAGACGTCAAAAAGGCGAACGGCCCGGAGCGTGCGCACCGGCTCGCCGTCCTCGATGTTCCATTCGTCGGTGAGCGTCCGAAAACTGATCGACATGCCGCTGACATCGCCGCGCCCGATCAGAGTCACCACATCTCGCGCGGCGTTCGTGTCGGGCGGCTCGATACGAACCGACAGGCCGGTGTCGTCCTCGGCGAGACGAAGCGTGCCGGCGCGGTTGCGGCCCAGCACCTGGTCGGAACTGTGGTTGAACAGCGCGCGGATATCGTCCTCGGCGATGGTGGCGGCGAAGGCGCCGGGCGCGATCCGTTCACGGAAGCCACCCAGATCTTCGCTCAGGCTGTCGAACACCGCCGCGTGACCGATGATCACCGGCTGCGCGCCCTCGGAGGGCTCGGCGCGCAGCTCGGCGCCATGCAGTGCGCGGCGCTCGCGGTCATTCCTCATCTTCGTCGTCCTCCGGTTCGGGCTCGGGCTCCGGCGGCTCGGTGCCTGCGTCCATCAACGCCGCCATCGGCTGCATGTTGACCGGGCTGACATAGACGTCACCTTCCGGACCGATCGGGTTCTCGCCGATGCGCTCGCGCACATCGTTGGGCGAGTACCAGCCCCACTGAATACCCTTGGCGTGGGCCTCGGATTGCACCTTCACGTCGCCGCGCAACAGTTCGCCGAAGTCCAGCATCGCGGCGAATTGGAGCCGCCCCTGCGGCGTCATCAGATCGCGCTTGATCGCGTCCTCGATGCGGCGTGCGAGCGGCACCAGGGTATCGGTGACCCAGGCCCGGTTCTGCTGCTCGACATTGTTGAGCGTCGATTTTTCAAGAATGCCGATCTTGTACGGCGGCACCCGGTACAGCCGCGCGATCTCAAGATCCGTGTAGCCGCGTGTTTCCAGGTACTGCGCGTCCTCGTTCGTCATGCCGATGCTGTGGAACTTTGCATTCTGCTCCAGGATCGCGACCCCGTGCCGGTTCTCCCCGGCGTAGGTCTCCCGCCAGCTCGCCCTGAGGCGATTGAACGCTTCCTCGCCCAGAACTCCGTCCACCTCCAGCACGCCGCGCGGACGAGCGTCGTTGGCAAAGAGCCGGGCACCGTAGTCACGGCTGGCGAGCGCCATGCCGATCGTCTCGCGGTGGATCGCGATCGGCGTCATGCCCATCAGGCCGTCGCCCTGCAATGGCCCGCGGACGTGGAACACCTCGCCGGCGAGCAGGATCTCGCGCGCGCCGGTCTCGGGCTGGTGCTCGTAGGCCGGCCGCCGGTCCCGCGTCCAGAAGGGTCGCACCCGGTCGGGGTGCATCGGCTCCAGCGCTACTGTCCGGCCGGCGCCGTTGCGGACGATCCGCGAATAGTGGTTGCCGCGCAGTTGCAGGTGCTCGACGACCATCTCCCAGAAGTCGAAGGCGGTCTGCCAGCCGTTCGGCGCGTGCAGCAGCACGCCATGCAGCGGGTGTTCCGTCGCTTCCTCGCTGCGCCGGCGTCCCGCGTCGTCGCGTGTCACGCGCTTGAGCAGACACGGCAGCGAGGCGATCGTCTCCGCCGTGTTGCGCACGCAGGCGAACACGGCCGAGGCTTGCAGCGCCGTCCGCACGGTGACCGGCTGGCCCGAGGCGCTCGCCGCGCCGACGCCCAGCCACGAGGCGATGACGGGGTCGCGCGGGTGGCCGCTCGGCCCCGTGTGCGCGCGGACCTCGCCGCTCGGCCTCTCGTGCGCCTGGGTTTCGCCGCTCGGCTTCTCGTGCGCCCGAGCCTCGTCGTTCGGCCCCGTGTGCGCCTGGGTCTCGTCGTGCGCCCGAGCCTCGTCGCTCGGCCCCGTGTGCGCGCGGACCTCGCCACCGAACAGCACTACCATCGCGTCCGCCAACCGGCCCATCAGATCACCCGCAGGCCGCGCGTCTGATAGACGCTCGGCGGCGGCACCAGCGAATCCGCATGGCAGGCCGCGCCGATGGCTTCCACCAACGCCACCGCGCCGTCGATCCGCCCCGACGACTTGCGCGTGTCAAAGCGACGGTCAGTCGGCTCGATCGAGCTCGGGACGCAGTTCGCGCTGGCAACGCACCAGTTCATGACCGGGTTCTCGTGGATGCGCAGCCGCTGCTCGATCAATGCCGCCTCCGTTTCCTCGATCGATCCCGGCATCCAGAGCCCGGTCTTCTGCGCCCTGTAGAACCCCTGGCCGTGCTCGACCAGCGGCACCGTCGCGCCCGACTTGTCGAGCTCGGCCGCCAGCAGTTCCAGCTTGGCCCGGTCATAGGCGATGGCCCTCACGTCGAAGCGAAGACAGACATCGACGATCAGACGCGCCGCATGCTCGTAGTCGATCACCTTGCCCGGCGGCGCGAACAGATGGCCTTCGTCGCGCCATTGCTGGTAGCGCGGCGTCATGTTGTCGCGGTCCTGAAGCTCCAGCAGCCGGTCGCCCGGCATCCAGAAGAACGAGAATACGTCCCACTTCCGGTGCCCGGTCTCGAACGCCAGCACCAGCGCCGTCAGATCGCTCGATATCGCGAGGTCGAGGCCGCCATAGCAGGGCAAGCCCTCATACTCCGAGATATCCAGCGCCGCCTGCGCCGGGAACCAGATCTCAGGCGGCAGCCAGCCCTCGGCCGATTCCGTCCATTCGCAGAAGTTGAGGCGCCTGACCACGTACTGCTTCGACGGGATGCCGCGCGCCGCCTGCACCTGATCGCGCAGATAGTCGTAGCCCGGCACCCCCGGCAGGCTCGGGTTGGCCTTGATCCAGCAGCCTTCGTCCTTGAACGGATCGTCGCCGTCATCGAGCGCGCACACGTAGCCGAAGAAACTGTCGTCTTCGAGCGTTCCCGCGGCGATCTTGCAGGCGTAGTCGTGGTACTCTCAACAGACTGTCTCGCGGTCGGAGCCGCTGTTGGTGATCATGAACGTCAACGGCTGCCTGCGGTGTTTCACTCCGGCGTCGAGGAACTCGACCGTCGCGTTGGTCGGGTGCTCGTGGATCTCGTCGAGCAGCGCGCAGTGCGGCTTCGGCCCCGACTTGCCCCGCCCCTGACGCTCCGACGAGATCGGCTGGAACCACGAGCGCGTGGCCAGGTAGTCGATCCGGGTCTTGCGCTTTTCGCCGTGGACCTGCAGCCGGGCGCTCAGTTCAGGCGACTGCTCGACCATCGCCACCGCATCGCGGAACAGGATCTCGGCCTGGGCCTGGTTGTAGGCCGCCGAGTACACCTCGGCCCGGATCTCGCCATCGGCGCACAGCATCAGCAGACCGACGCCGCCGGCGAGCGGCGACTTGCCGCAGCCCTTGCCGGCCTCGATGTAGACCCGGCGAAAGCGCCTGGTGCCGTCGCCGCGCTTCCAGCCGAACACCGAGCCGACGACGAAGCACTGCCAGGGCAGGAGCTCGAACGGCCGGCCCTCGTACTCCCCGCTGTTGAGCCGCAGCACCACCCGGAAGAACCGGATCGCCCGGTCGGCCGCACCGACGTCCCAGACCAGCCCGCGCGCCTGTCCCTCCTTCCGGTCCCGCAGGTGGCGCGCGCAGGCCGCCCGGACATGAGGGCCGGCGGCGATCGGCTTGCGCTTGCGCGTGACCGCGCGCGCGTAGGCCGTGACCGGATCAGTGCTCGAAGAACTCCGTGGCCTCGGACTGTTCCTGCGCGGCACCGTAGCCCTTTCTCGCCGAAGGCGCCTGCGACCGCGCCAGGCTGACCAGGTTGAGCCCCATGTCGGCCGCCGCCTTCATCATCGTTTCGCGGGCCTTGTTGCGGATCGACAACCACGGATTCTGGATCGGAAAGTCGGACGGTGACTTGATGATCTTGCCGGTTCCCTCCAGATGCTCGCTGGCTTCACGCCAGTCCGCGAACGCCTCGGCGTAGATCGCGAGCTCGGACACGAACAGGTCGGACCACTGGTCCAGGCGCGTGAGCAGGCGGGCCACACGGACATATTCCTTGCGCGCCGCTCCGCTCAGATAATCCGGGACGATGACGTCCTGGTTGTGGACCAGTGTGATGTGGCCAGTCTTCGGCTTGCGTCCGCGCACCGTCGGTCTCCGCGAGCGTCTCAAGACGCTCCAGCGCCAGCTCCACCATGCGCCGCAGCGCGATCGCCGAGTTGTGCACGTCCTCCCGTTCCTTGACCGCGATCACGGCATCGAAGATCACATCGAAGTCCTCGAAACGCGCGACGTGCACCGTGCCGGCGCGGTTGGACTTCCGCTCGATGCGGGCCAGCGCCGCTTCGAACTGTTCCGCCTCGGCCGGCAGGAACTGCACGGACATCTCGTGATACTCCGGCGCTCCGACCGCGAGGCTCGCGATATCCACCGGCGACGCCTTGTCGAACATGTCGTCGGTCAACCCGGAGTAGGTCTTGGCATCGAAGCCAAGCGCGTCATACAGCTCGCGCAGCGTGTTGGGATCGTCCTCACCTTCGATGGCGTTGTGCGAGAGCTGGATGGCAACCCGCTGCCCGGCCGTCAGCAGCGAGATGATCTCGATGCAGTCCGCAACCTCGATGCCGGCCGCGATCGCCGCCTGAACCCGATGGTTGCCGCTCAGCACCGTGTCTTCGTGGATCAGCGGCGCCGTGGTCAGGCAGCCGTCCTTGCGAAGATTGTCCACCAGACGCTCGAACTGCGCCGGCTGCATGTAGCGGGCGTTCTTCTCAAGCAGCTTCAGCCCGCGCAGTTCCTTGGTGACGGCCCGCGTCTTGAGCCCAGCGCCGATACCAGCCTTCGTAGAGCGCTTGTGGAGACCGGCGTCTGACTTCGCTTTCATAGTTCAGCATCCCCTCTCCGCGGGCCGCGAGCGTGAAGACGCCGCGGTACTTCATCGACACCGGCTTGTCGGTGAACGCCGTGGTGTAGAGCCGGGCGACCCGGACCAGCTCGCGCCGCTCGAAGATCGACACCGGCACGTGACTGGTAGCGAGCAGCGCGATCAGTTTCGACATCCTGCGGTGTCGGCAGATGGCGAAGTCGCTCAACAGATAGATCGCGCTCGTGTCCCCGAACTTCGAGCGCTGGTAGATGAAAGCTCCCGCCAGCTTCTCGTCGAGGTAGACGAGGAAGTTCAAGCCGCCCGATACATGGGCGATGCCCTTGGACAGATAGCGGTCTTTCAGAAAGTTCAGCTTCGCCGAGTCCGTCTGAACAAGGTCGACCTTCGTGTGCGACGTCAGTGCCGCAGGGTCGACCGCTTCGTACAGGAACGGCGTCGAGCGGTGGTGCGTTGCCCGCAGCGATGAGCCGCCGGCGCTTGCGTATGTGTAGACCGTGCGCCGACCGTCGTTGCAGTAGCCGGTCACCGGACACAACGCGCCATCTTCGAGCAGGTGATCGGAGAAGACGCAGTACGGCAGACCCTGGTCGTGAATGCCGCGCACCCAGGTTGCCAGGTCCGCCGGGTCCCAAACCTCGTAAGCCGGCCGCCGCCACTCGGTGTTGTCGTCGACGAAGCGAAACAGCCGCTCGTAGCCACCCTTGTACGTCGGCGGAAAGGCCACGATACCGCCGCCGGCCTTGCGCGCCAGCGCCGGCATTTGCCGGAAGTCGCCGGCGACGAACCCGTCAGGCCGTGGACCGGCGAGCATCGCGTCCAGGCGCTCTCGTGCGCGCCGGAGGAAGTCCGCAAACGCCGTCTCGTAGTGTGCGAAGTGGGTTTGCGCCCACTCGTTCTTGCCGCGGTACCGCGCCATGTCCACGGCGACCATCACCGCCGCCACGCGCTCGGCCGGCGCGCCGCCGATGCGTCCCTCGATGAACGCGAGCCTGCCGGTGAAGCGGACATCGACGGGCCGGCCTGTCAGCAGGTGCCCCAGCGCCACCGAGAACAGCGACACGTCGTTCGAGATCACCCGGCACGCCGGATAACCGGCCTTGATCGCGCGGTCCACGCGCCGGAACTCAGCGTGGTTCGCCGACAGTTCCGTTACCAGTGCGGCGACGGTCTGTGCCATGTTTAGCGCCTCCGCTTTCTGCTCAGATTGCTGCGCACGCCGTCTTCGAGGCTCCGGCGGCGCTGGGCTTCATCGGCCTCGCGCCGTTCGATGCGCAGCACCGCGACCCATTCGGCGAGCTCGCGCGCGCCCATCCCGGTTTCGAGTTCGCGCACGGTCTTGCCGAGCTCGCGAGCCAGAGAGAATAGAAACCGGCGGCTCGGCCGCCGCGTCAGTTTCCCTCAAGTTCCTCGACGGCGTCGGCGCCGATCCCGTTGAGACGCCGCGCCACGGAAAACAACCGGTCCGCTGCACGGGCGCCGAGGGTGCCGGCGAGTTCCTCGGCCTGGTCGTCGATGAACAGCCGCTTACCGTCGGCATCGCAGAGCGCGCGCACCAGCAGAGACGACCGCACGATGCGGCGCTTGGCGCTGGCCTCGTCCGTGCGGGTGCCCGCCAGCTGCATCTCGTACTCGTCGCGCTCGCCGACGTTCATTTCACGGACGTGCACGATGCCGCCGAGCGACGGAACATGGACGGCCTGCGGCGGTGACTTCGCCGCGCCGAGGATCGCCGCCGCGTCGAGGGTCTTTGGGGTTTTGGTTTCAGCCATGCCGGCCCCCGTCACGCGATCGCGCGGGTGAGATCGCCGGCGGCCGCGAACTGCATCGGCGCTGTCGCGAAGTCGCCGACCGACTGACCGAGCGGCGTATAGCTTTCGAGCACCGCGTCGCCGGTGAACTCGGGATTGCCGGCCGCTTTCGCGCCCTTGTCGACCCGGACGATGACCGGCACCGCATCGCCGGCGTTGTAGACGGCGAACAGTGTCGCATCGACCTTGCCCGCGGCGAAGTTCTGTTTGAGTGTCTATCGCCGCCGGACGCCTCAAGCACATGCAACGCCGCATAGAGACTTCGGCCGGCCGGCACGGCGCCGAGATTGCGCGCGGGCCTCGTGCCCGACGCTGTCCGGGCCGCGTTGTGCAGGATGGTCCCGCGCAGCACGTCGGCATCGTCGCCCGACGCCTCGGCCGAGACCGAGAATGAATGCGAGCTGCTCGCCGACCGTGGCGCCGGGGCTGTACTGAGCGATCGCCGCCGGGAAGCTATAGGCGAGCGTTCCCTCACCCGCGCCGGCCACCGCCATCGTCATGACATCGCCGTCGAGGGCCTGGGCATCGAACAGGTACGCGTCCATGGCCACCTCGTCGAAGTAGCCTTGGTGCTCGGCGCGGACAGTGCGCAGGCCGGTCACCGACCGCCGTGTCATGTCGTCGAACGTGGTGCGGTCGTGCGCTTCAAGTGTCAGCTCCAGGCCCAGTGCGTTCATGACGCCGCTGAAGTCGTGGCCGCCGAGCCAGACCTTGTGGTCGTGCGCAATGCTCATGTCGGTTGCTCCCGGTAAACGATCTCGAAAACGCGCGCGCGCATATGGGCCTCGGTCTCCGGGTCGTAGCCGTCTTCTTCGTTGCCGGCGTAGATGTCTTCGATCACGCCGCTATAGGCTGGGTCTTTCACGGGCCATCGCTGGAGCGCGAGGCGGACCTGTTCCGAGACATCGCGCGCTTCAAGGTAGGACGCGGCCCAGGCGCTCGCCCGCCACAAGTGGAGACCTCCAACAACCGGGGGATTTGACGAAGATTTTGGTGTGCTGTCCGACTTTCGCTGAGATCGGCGGTGTTGACGTCCGCAACCATCCGCCGTTTCGTTCTCGGCGGAGGGTTTTGGCGCTATTCAGGCGGACTCATACCATGGCGGCCCTGCGCTCATGGAAGATCAGACGCTGGAAATTGTAAGCCAGGTTGGCGAGGCCGATCTTGGCCTCCGCCCGCTTGAGCCCGATGGTACGGATGAAAAGGCCCATGCGATCCTTCTGCTGGGCGAAGACGTGCTCCACATGCGCACGGACCGCTGACTTGCGGGCATTGGCCTGGGCGGTCGCCTTGGGCATGGCCCGGCCCGGCGGCTTCTTGCGGTGGATGTGGGAGACCCGACCCTTGCCGGCCAGCCACGCCTCGTTGGCCTTCGAGCGATAGGCGCTGTCAGCCCACACGCCGGCGGCCAGATTGTCGCCGGTGACGAGCTGACGCAACATCTTGCCGTCATGGCGGGCGGCATCGGTCACAGCCGAGCCGCGGATGAAGCCGTAGGCCCGATCGATGACGACATGATTCTTGTAGCCGAACACCGGGATCGCGATGTCGGGCATGCGCCGTTGCGACCCGGCGGGGTTCTTGCGCCGCCCGGTCTTCACCGTCCACCGCGCATCCGTGTCCTTCTGCGCCGCCTTGGCTGGCTGATCGGGCCAGACCTCGGACGCGCTCTTGCCCGCCTTGATCGCCCGCTTCTCGTCATCGCTGTGGCGCTGCTTGGGCGCCGATACCAACGTCGCATCGACGATCTGCCCGCCCATCGCCAGATAGCCGCACCGGCGCAATTCGCCATCGAAGGCGGCAAACAGCTTATCCATCGCCCCGGCCCGGACCAGACGCTCGCGAAAGGTCCAGATGGTGTTCCGGTCCGGCGTCGGCGCTCCGAGATCGAAGCCTAGGAAGCGAAGCCAGCTCAAGCGATCGCGGATCAGAAACTCCATCCGCTCGTCACTCACCGTGTGCCGCGCGGCCAGGATCAGAACCTTGAGCATCGCCACCGCATCGTAGGCCGGGCGGCCACCTTTCGATCCGTCCGAATAGCCCAGCGCCGCCTCAAGCGGCGCGCGGAAAATCTTGAAGTCGACGACCTTTGCCAGCACCTCCAACGGATCACCCGTCGCCGAAAGCTTTCGAAGATGATCCGGTAAGCCGAACAGACCAGCCTGCCTCATCAATACCTCCTCAAACCGAACCGCCGTAGAGAATCACAACGAGGCAAAATTCACGAGGTAAATGGAGGCGTCCAAGTGGCGCACATAGCCGGTGTCGCCGCCCATCGCGCTTTCGCGCCGGACACCACCTGCCAGTTGCAGGGTGACCGAAGGCAGCGCATCCCCTTGCGGGCGAGCGATAAAGTAGACGCGCTGGCCGGTGAATGCGGCCAGGCCGGCGAAGCCGAGCAGCCGCGTGATGAGTTCTTCTTCGACGGCCACTGTCTTAGAGACCGAGCTTTTGGCGCAGGATCGACACCGCGACATCCTTGATTACGGCAAACACGAAACCGCCACCGGCCCTATCGATCCTGTCGCGTGTTTTCCCTGTCGCATGTTTTTCGCCACACCGACGGCGATCGGATCGCGTCGAGAAACTCGTACCCGGAGAACGTGATGCGCCGGATATGAAAGCTTGGACACCCCATCGTCGACGCGTCCTCTCCGACAATGAGACCGGCGTCCGACAGCAGTTCGGCATGGTGGGCAATCTCAGCGGAGTCGCGATCATCGAGAACCATTTCGGAGGTCAACAACGCCTCATCCCGCTTTTCGATGGCGAGCAATAGCGACCGGATAAGGTCTGCGTCGCGTTTCATGGTCATCGCCGCCTCCCACGTTTTCGCCCCAGCCCGGAGTCGCGGAACCGCCCGGCGAGCTTCTTCGCCGCCTGTTCGATCTTTGTGCCGAGCGTCTTTCCGATCGTGGCGAGCGCTCTGTCCGCCGTCGCCTCGAAAGCCGGACGCAGCCACGGCCGTTTCGCCTGCCGCGACGTTCCGAACTCCAGAAACAGGCCGTAAAACCCCCGCCCGGTCGGCCCCACCAGATAGGTCACATCATGCTCGGTCTTGCGCGTGCGCAGGGCACGAATGGATTTCTTCAGGTTGCCGGGATAGCGCACCTCGGACCCGCCCTCGACGATCGCGCCGTAGAGCGCTCGCAGGGTCACGCCCGTCTTCTTCGTCTTCAAGCGCTTGGGCTTGCCGTCGGTGCGCTTCGGCGCCCGCGCGATCGCCTCCTTGCGCACGACGGCCGCGCCGGCGCGCACCGCGGACGCGACAACCTTGTCGCTGACTTCCTTCGGCATGCTGCGCAGCACGCGCACCATCGCCTCGGCGCCGACCAGCCGCGCCGATCCATATGTCTTGAGCGGCATCTAATCCTGCGTGACGGTCTGCAGTTCGAGCCCGACGCGGCGGCCGAGCTCGCGGATCGAATGGATGTCGTGGGCGCGGCCCTCGAACATCACGCGGTCGGTGTCCTTGAGATCGCGGCGCCAGCGGATGCGGAAGACGACCTTGTATTCCGACAGCACCTGATCGTTGGCAAAGAACTCCTGGCCGGTCTGGCCGAGCATCTGCGCCCACACCGCCACCAGGTCGTTCCAGATCTCGACGGGCTCGTTGAGCGCGTTGTGCGAGACCGTCTTGCGCTGAATGGTAATGCGACGGTCGGGCTTGCCAGCGTTCATAAATAGTCTCTTTAATGACGATTTTGATTGATAATCGTGTATATATAACCTATACTAAGTCCATGAACGGACCGGAATTTGTCAGGCGGGCAAAGCGATATGCTAGGAAAACCGGACAGAAATGCCATTTCGACGCACGCCACGGAAAAGGCAGCCACGGGCGGATTCATATGGGCGGGCGGCTGACGACCGTTCCTCGCAATAGGATCGGCAGAGGCTTGTTGGCCGCCATGCTCAAGGATCTTGGAATCCCCAAGGAGGAGTTCTGAGCAATGCACTATGTGTATCCATGCGTTCTGGCACCGGAGGAAGAAGGAGGCTATTTCGTCTCGTTCCCGGATGTCCCCGGTGCTTTGACGTGCGGCGGTGATCGATCCGAAGCCTTAGCGATGGCCGAGGACGCATTGGCCGTGGCTCTGGCCGGGTATGTGCGCGAACGCTGGGATATTCCGATCCCGAGTGCGGTGATCCCGGGTCAAGAGGTTGTTGCTGTTCCAACTATCGTTGCCGCCAAGTTGGCGCTTTACACGGCAATGAGACTTCAAGGCATCACGAAGGTCGCCCTCGCCGATCGCTTGGGGCTAACTGAAAGCGTCGTGCGCAAGCTGTGCGATCCAGACCATCGGTCCCACATCGGCAGTGTGGAAGCCGCGTTGCGCACGGTCGGCCGCGGTTTGGTAGTCGGCGACAGGGCCGCCTGATGCCGGCAAGTAGCCTCAGACCCGAGGGATCATGTAGGGTCTGAGCAGGTGCTGCGCACCTAGCGGCAGCTCCGACGCCGGCATGCCGTCGCGGACATCCTCACGGTGTGCATAGTGACGGCCGACGATGAGCAACAGCGCCTGGCGGATGTCCGCGGGCACCGTCTCCGCCTCATCGCCGTAGCCGGCCTTGAACCGCACCGTGACCGCATTCATCACAGCGCGTGTGGCCGGCCAGACCTCGCCATAGGCCGGCGTGATCCTCCCCGGCTCCCGTTTGGCGTCGACGCGGTACCCGCTGGCATCGAGTGTCCGTAGAACGCCGTCGGTGTCGACGTGCTTGATGCTTTCAACTGACAGAAGCCTCGGACGTGGCACCTCGATCGCCCAGGCCGGGAAGCGGTCGAGATCCATGTCCCAGGTCTGTGTGATGAGAGAGCGTCCCGCCAGCGCCGGCATTTGCCGGAAGTCGCCGGCGACGAACCCGTCAGGCCGCGGACCGGCGAGCATCGTGTCCAGCCGCTCTAGTGCGCGCCCGAGGAAGTCCGCGAACGCCGTCTCGTAGTGTGCGAAGTGCGTTTGCGCCCACTCGTTCTTGCCGCGGTACCGCGCCATGTCCACGGCGACCATCACCGCCGCCGTGCGATCGAGCGGTTCCGTGCCGATTTCGCCCTCGATGAACGCCAAGCGGCCGGTGAAGCAGACGTCGACGGATTGGCCTGTCAGCAGGCGTCCCAGCGCCACCGAGAACAGCGACACGTCGTTCGAGATCACCCGGCACGCCGGATAACCGGCCTTGATCGCGCGGTCCACGCGGAACGATCCCGAGCAGCACACATGGACGCTGCCCCAGGCCCCAAAATCGACCGCGCGCAGGATCTGATCGACCACCGGGCGCGGCACCGAACCGACGAACATGAGTGAACGCACCCCCCCTAGTGGAGGGATCGGAACGAAAGAGTCCGAATTGGGATTCCGTATTTTGCTGTGGTATGCGACCGGCAAGGCGCCGGTCCCGCTCGATCGTGTCGCCGAGATCGTGCGCCTGACGCAGCAACCGCCGCCGTTTGAGGCGACCCACTGGACGTTGCGCGCGATGGCCAGGGCGGCCGGTATTGCCGCCTCGACGGTGCAGGCGATCTGGAAGGCTCACGGTCTCAGCCCGCACCGCTGGCGCAACTTCAAGCTGTCGACCGACCCTGCCTTCGCCGAGAAACTCACCGATATCGTCGGCCTGTATGTCGACCCGCCGGCCCATGCGGTGGTGTTGTCGATCGATGAGAAGTCACAGATCCAGGCGCTCGACCGCCGGTCTGCCGATGAAGAAGGGACGCGCCGGCACCATGACTACAAACGGCACGGCACGACCACGCTGTTTGCGGCGCTCAACGTTCTGGACGGAACGGTGATCGGCCAGAACATGCAGCGCCACCGCCATCAGGAGTTCATCCGCTTCCTCAACCGCATCGAGCGCACGGTGCCGGCGGACAAGGCCATCCACGCGATCGTCGACAACTACGCGGCGCACAACAAGGACAAGGTCCGCGCCTGGCTCGCCCGCCATCCGCGCTGGACTTTCCACTTCACACCGACCTCCTGCTCGTGGCTCAATGCCGTCGAGGGCTTCTTCGCAAAACTCACCCGGCGGCGGCTCAAGCACGGCGTCTTCCATTCCGTCGTCGATCTCCAGGCCGCAATCAACCGCTTCGTCCGCGAATACAATGCGGCCAACCCACAGCCATTCATATCGAAAGCCGACCCCGACGACATCATCGCAGCCCGAAACCGAGGGTTCCAAACGTTGGAATCAATCCACTAGTTAATTTCGTTCGCGAGACGAGAAACCTCCCCCGCCGGTCTACGCGCCGGCCGGCCCTAGTTTGGACTCCCCCTATCCCCTGCACGCGGTTCGGTGCATGATGCGCGGTCAGGCGCTGAGCGTTGAGGACAGGAACCATGCGGTATCACGTCTCCACGATTGCGGTTGCGGTTGTGGGCTCCATCTTCACAGCGGTCCCCTCAGCGGTAGCCGCGAACTGTAACGACCGGAACACAAGGGAGTACTTTGAGGCTGCGACAGCCAATGAGGTGGCCAAGTGCCTGGCTGCAGGCGCCAAACCGATGGCTAGGGACGAAGCCCGCCGCACCTCTCTGCATTTGGCAGTAATCTTAGCGAATGCGGCGGCCGTCAAAGAGCTGCTGGACGCCGGGGCCGACGTGAACGCGTCGGGTGCTGACGGCTACACCCCCCTGCATATTGCGGCTCAGTCCACAAAGGGCCTGGCGGTCATCACAGTGTTGCTGGACGCCGGGGCCGACGTGAATGCAAGGAACAAAAAAGGCCAAACTGCTCTGCATATCGCAGCTAGGGCCGACAAGAATCCTGCCATCGCAGCTGCGCTGCTGGATGCCGGGGCCGACGTGAACGCGAGGAACGGATTGGGCGACACACCTCTGCATGAGGCAGCCCGGTACAGCGAGGAGCCGGCGGTCATCACAATATTTCTAGACGCCGGGGCCGACGTGAACGCGAGCGACGCTTACGGCCTCACCCCTCTGCACTGGGCAGCAGGAGCCGGGAGTGCGGCGGTCAGCACCGCGCTGCTGGATGCCGGGGCCGACGCCAAAGCCAAAGATCTTGGTGGATCGACGCCGTGGGATTTTGCCAAGGACAACAATAAATTGAAGGGTACCGACGTTTATTGGCGCCTGAACGACGCGCGGTTCTAGGTTCCATGGTTCAGAACTCTCGTCCCGTGCCACCGATGTGAGCTCGATCGAGCCGTTCACACGCGTCGACTGACTCAAGCCGCCCCTCTGTTGGCGGGGTGGAGCGGGTCCAGGGGCCAGCCGTTCGGCCCTACGGCACTGCTGAAGCCGCGCGCCTCGTGGCACTGCTTGGCCGATCCATGATGGCTGTCGCACAGCGGCTGCCAGTTGCGGCGGTCCCAGAACAGCGTCTTGTCGCCTCGATGCGGCACGATGTGGTCGACCAGCGTCGCCGCGATGACGCGGCCTTCGGCCCGGCACATCCCGCACAGCGGATGGCGGGCGAGAAACGTCTCGCGCGCCTTGCGCCAACGCCTGCCGTAGCCACGGGCCGCCGCCGACTCCCTCGTGTCCCGCTTCATGTAAAAAACAGCTTAAGTGGTCCGACCCTGTGGGTCGCGTCGTCGCCGCCGGAACTGGTAGGGCGCTACGGCGAGCCGCCCTTCGGCGCAATCGTGCACATGGGAGCAGCCTGATGAAGACCGCCAGCTTCAAGACCTACAACGGCCCCGGCCGGATCTCGATCGCACGCTGGGAGCCGCGTGGAACACCCGCCGGCTACCGGCGGTATTCGGCCCTGGCGCCACGTCGCGACATGATGCGCATGCCCGAGGACCGGTATCGCGAAATCTACTTCCGCGACATCCTCGGCCCGCTCGACGCCCAGACCGTGTGGGACGAGCCCTCGAATTGGTGCCATCGCACGATGGTGACCGAGTGGTTCGCCGCCGAGCTCGGCGTCGTGATCGGCGAGCACGGATCGCTTTGATGGAGCGGGCTGCCGGACCTGCCCCGGCTCGACCAGGTGGACCCCGATCGCGGTCTGTCCGCCCGCACTAGCTTCGATGGCTGCGTTCGCCGTCTGGCAACAGATCACGCCGGCGGTGAACCCAGCCAAAACCTTGACGGCTTTGGCTCGGCTCACGTCGCGTCTCCCATGGTTGGGAACAAAAAAACCCGCCGCGGCGGGGGGGCCGGGCGGGAAGGTATGGGCGTGAACACACAACGCCCAACCAGATTGGAAACAGCCCTATATCTGTTTCCCGTGTTTCCCGCAAGCGAAAAAGCTCGATGGTAGTGCATCAGTTTGAAATCAGCCTATCACGGGTCGCCGCGATGACCTATGCATGCCGAAAGCGCCACAGGGCCCAGAAGCGTCCAGACCGACGTGATCGGCAACGCCGTCAAGGTCATGCGGTTCACGACCGGCGAGGAAGAGGAAGAACCTGACGACGATGGCAAAGACCCGGCCGCCACGGCGCTGGGAGCGAAAGGCGGCAATCAGCGCGCTGATGCCCTGCTCGCTGGCATCAGCGGGAAAGGGCTACTGTACGGGGGCTCGTCCAGCGCATAGAATCCCTTCCGAAGAAGGATTTTACGATGGCCCTCAAGAGTGACATAGAGAGCGACCTCACTTTGGAGGTGGGCGGTCATGCCATTACACCGGATAAATTTCTGCGCAGCGTTCGCTCCTTCTTTGCCATTCTCGATGAGGTGACGCGCGAAGTCGGAGGGAAGCCGAGCGCGGTCCGGTGGGCTGTAGCAGTCACGCACGGAAGCAATTTAGTGCAGGTTTCCCCCCAGCCCGGCTATGACCCTGCCATCATTAGCGTAGTAACCGACGCTGTGGCGGATGGTATTTCTCAAATCGAGGAGCGAGAAGCGCGGCCGGCCCATTTCAGTGAGAAGGCGCTGCGTAGTTTGCGCGATCTGAGCAACGTGGTTGGTCGAACCGATAGCGACGATACGACCGTTCGCGTTTGGGTTCGTCGCAATCCAATTGATGTTACCGCCAAAGCTGCAGCAAATGTCATTGGACTTCTTGCTAGTGAACATAAGGACTATGGGTCTATTGAAGGACACCTGCAAACTATTACCGAGCGCGGGCGACTTCAGTTTATTGTCTATGTGCGTCTTTGGGATATGCAGGCTCGATGTTATATCCCCGATCACTTGGTTCCAGAGGCCATAGCCGCGTTCGGGTCTCGTGTCGAAGTCTATGGCCCAATTCGCTACCGAAAGGACGGCAAACCCGTAAGTATTGAAGTGGATGAGATACGCGCATTCCCGGAGACTGAAGATATACCGTCATTCCGCGACGTTCACGGCATCTTGCGAAAAGCCTCTTGAGTATAGATAAGTGATATTGGGATTCCGATTGTTTTCTCGGCTGGCTGCAAGCCGAGCGGGACAAAGAAACTGCCTGCGTGGAGGTGCTCCAAGCCGCCGAAGATGGCAAAACTTTGATTCTTGGAGCGGTTCCGGAAAGTTTTTGAGTCGTCGGAATCGGTTGTGTTTTATTGTCTGTCACCTGTCCAACTGCTTTGGGGTGCCCGATGTGGAAGCCTGAACACCGCGCGGCCGCCGACCGTGGCCGGCGGCGCTATCCGAGTGATCTGACCGACGCCGAATGGGCGCTGATCGAGCCGCTGATCCCACCGGCGAAGCACGGTGGGCGTAAGCGGACGGTCGATGTCCGCGAAGTCCTGAACGGCATCTTCTACGTGCTGTCGACCGGCTGCCAGTGGACCGCGCGGCCCAAGGACCTGCCGCCGAAGAGCACGGTGTACGACTACTTCGACCTGTGGGAATGGGACGGCACCCTGGCTCGCATCCATCATGAGCTCTACGTGGCGGTGCGCGAGCGCGCGGGCCGCGAAGCCAGTCCGAGCGCGGCCATCATCGACAGCCAGAGCGCCAAAGCGGCGCAAAAAGGGGGGCGTCGATCGATCCGCAGGGCTTCGACGCGGGCAAGAAGCTCACCGGCCGCAAGCGGCACATCCTGGTCGATACGCTCGGCCTGATGCTGGGCCTCGTCGTGCATCCCGGCAACGTGCAGGACCGCGATGGCGCGGCCACACTGCTGCGCCGGACACGCCGGCTGTTTCCGTTCATCGAGGTGATCTACGCCGACGGCGGCTACCAGGGACCAAAGATGGCTGCCGTGGTGGCGAAGACCGGCGCCTGGCGGCTGGAGATCGTCAAGCGCAACAGCGTGCCGCGCTTCGAGGTGCTGCCGAAGCGCTGGATCGTCGAGCGCACCTTCGCCTGGATCGTCCGTTGCCGCCGGCTGGCGCGCGACTTCGAACGCCACGTCCGTTCTGTCGTCGCTTTCATCCACCTCGCCATGATCCGCATCATGCTGCGACGCTTGACCCGGCCAAGCCCTTGCTCGTGAATCTCTACTTCCCGGAACGGCTCTTACATCGGCACTGACAATTGCTGAAGTGCTGGCATTGAAGGGCGCCTTGCCAATTCCTACAACGAAGCGTGCGAAGGTAGAAGCGTTCTTCAGGAATGACTACATCGTAGTGCGTAACATCACTCGGCACGTAGCAGAGATGGCCCGCGAATATGTCTGGGACCACGGAGTCCAGCCAAAGGACGCACTGCATGTCGCGACCACAATAGACGCTAGTGGAGGGATCGGAACGAAAGAGTCCGAATTGGGATTCCGTATTTTGCTGTGGTATGCGACCGGCACGGCGCCGGTCCCGCTCGATCGTGTCACCGAGATCGTGCGCCTGACGCAGCAACCGCCGCCGTTTGAGGCGACCCACTGGACGTTGCGCGCGATTGCTGCGGGCGCGCGAGAACGTCCACAAACGCTACCTGATCCATGTCGCCGGGTTCAATCTCGGCATTCTGATGCGCGCGCTGTTCGGATCAGGCACGCCGAGGGAGGCTGCGAGTGCAAAGAGCACCCTTTTGTTCGTTATTCAGTTCGATGCTGCCCTGGCGATCGCCATCGTGGCGAACATCGAAGGCAAACCAGCCATGCTCGTTATCGTCATCATCGTCGCCCCCGAAACCGATTGATCAAAGCGCGACTTCATCACTGGGCTGCTATGCCAAGCGGTTCTGCTCAGCCGGGTGCCGCAACCAGTTCAACTCAGCAAAGCGAAGGTTCATTGATGCGCTCATGCGCGATGGCGACAGAGTGATCCGCGAATGGAATGCCGTTTCCGCGTCGTGCACGACGGCTGGAGTGCCACCCGAGCCTTCCGGGGTGGGTGTGAGTGGCCATGAACGCCCCGCGCGTCGCAGCGATGGAATTTTCGGCGATGACGGCGCGCCTCGACATCACCCGCGCTCAGGCAAAGGCGATCGCTGCCGCCGCCAAGGCAATGGATTGCGTGTTCGAAATTGAGCGCGACGGCGTGATCTATCGGGTGATCCCCGAGGCGGTGGCCGCGCGGGACGGCAAGGCGCCGGTGATTGACGAGCATCGGGAGATAGAGCTCTGATGAGCGTGCTAAAGCGCAAGGAGGATCTCCAATGACGAATCTGACTGGCGCCGCGCCCGTGTCCCCGGCTCTGGTTGACGCACTCATTCTCTGGCTCCGGAAGGATCTCGATCTCGAAACCACGCCGATGCACTCCTTAAAGCTCGTCTATCTCTCCCATGGATGGATGCTCGGCATCCACGACCAACCCCTAATCAACGAGCCGATCGAGGCGTGGACCTGCGGTCCAGTCGTTCCGAGCATCTATCACCGCTACAAGTCCTTCGGCGGTGACCCAATCACAGTCGTGCCCGTGGATCGCTCGGATCAACTCGCCGATGACCAGCTCGCGTTGATCAGGGAAGTGGTGAAGGCGTACCGAGATTACACGGCTGGGCAGCTATCCAACATCACGCACCAGCCCGGTACGCCATGGGATATCGTTCGGCGCGAGTCCGGGGTTGGGGCAATCATCCCCAATGAGCTGATCCAAGATCACTACCGCCGTCTCGCTCAACGCGGAGACGCGGCGTGACGGGACGTGTCTACCCTGAGAAACCGAAAACCGACCTCACCAACGAACAGATCGCGCTGCACGCCCGACTGTTAGATGCACACATCAACACCCGCCTATCCCGCCTGGAGGGCACTTCGGAGCACTTTGCCACGAAGGCGGACGTTGCCAACGCCAAAGTGTGGGCGCTAACCAGCATTGGTGGTGCCGGACTCTCGATACTTTCACTGGCCGTCGCGGTGGCTTTGTTTCTGGTTCGCGCCCTGGACTGACATCAGTGCCCCGCCGTCTCCCACCCTTCGTCTACCGCGAGCGCACCCGCCACGGGCGCTGGGTCACGTACTTCCGGCGCTGCAAGGGCGCCCGAATACGGCTACCCGACGCGTTCGGCACACCGGAGTTCGAGAAAGCCTACCAAGCCGCCCTCACCGACAACGCGCCATCAGCGACGCGTGAGCAGGTTTCGTCTCAATCTCTGCGCTGGCTGGTGGACAGATACCGCGAAAGCGCTGCGTGGCGGCAGTTGGCGGCGGCGACGCGGAAGCAGCGCGAGTTGATATTCCTGGATGCGATCGAGCGATCCGGCAACGCACCGTTCGCCGTGATCACACGGGCGGATATTCAGCGGGCCGTGGACAAGCGAGCGGACACGCCGGCCTATGCCAATAACTTTCTGAAATCGATGCGCGGGCTGTTCCTCTGGGCCGTCTGCAACGAGCATATCTCCGATGACCCGACAGCCGCCATCGACCGCATTCGCTACAAGACCGACGGCTTCCCCGCGTGGACAATGGATGACGTGGAAGGCTTTCGTGACCGCCATCCGATCGGAGAGAAGGCACGTCTCGCCATGGAACTGTTGTTGCTCACGGGATTGCGGCGATCCGATATCATCGTTGCCGGACAGCAGCACTTGCGCGGCGACGTGTTTACTATCCGCACCGCGAAGACTGGCGCGGTCGTCACTATCCGCTTCCCTGCTTGGCTTCTCGACCTGATCGCCGTGTCTCCGACTGGGGACATGCATTTTATTGTCAGCGAGCGCGGCGGGCCGTTCGCCAATGAAAGCTTCGGGAACTGGTTCCGCGATCGGTGCCGCGAGGCCGGGATCAACAAGAGCGCCCATGGGCTACGCAAGATGTCGGCGACCTTGGCGGCGAACGGCGGAGCGGCGGCACATCAACTCATGGCTCAGTACGGTTGGAGCAAGATCGAGCAGGCCGAACTTTACACGCGCGGAGCGGATCGAGCGCGGCTCGGCATGGAGGCGTCCGAGATCGTTGCGGGGCAAATCGAGAACGAAACTCCCCGCACCCCACTTCCCGGTGCGGGGAAATCCAAGAAACCACGAGCAAAATCAAACACTTAATTTTGCGGTGGTGGGCGCGGCTGGGATTGAACCAGCGACCCCTACGATGTCAACGTAGCGCTCTCCCGCTGAGCTACGCGCCCCAGGGCCATTGGCCCGCAACGGGCCGGCCGCCGGTCTTACCGCGCCGGGCGGCACGGGTGCAAGGCGAACCTTGGGTGCAGGACCGTGAGGTCAGGCGGAAAGGATGCGGTCGACGTTGTCGACCAGCTCGCGCAGGTGGAACGGTTTTGACAGCACCTTGCTCATCGCCATCTCACGACGCGCATTCATTGCTACCGCGGCAAATCCGGTGATGAACAGCACCTTCAGCTCCGGCCGCGCACCGACGGCGCGGCGGGCGAGTTCGATGCCGTCGACGCCGGGCATTACGATGTCGGCGATCAGCAGAACTCGTTCTCATCGAGAGCATCGAGCGCGGCCTCGCCATCGGCTACGGCGTTCACGTCATAGCCGGCGCGCTGCAAGGCTCCCGAAAGGAAGCTGCGCATCGCGTCGTCGTCTTCAGCCAGAAGGATGCGTGCGGCGACCATATCTCATTCTGCGTCGGGCTGTGTCGGGCGAGCATTCCCCGCCAATCTAGGCCTACGATCATTGCTAAACCATAAACGCGTGGCCGGCACGGCGGATGACAGGTGCGCCCGATTGAGCTAAACGAAACACGACGGACACCGAGAACCGGGCCACCGTGCAGGATGGCGAGGTATACGAGATACAGTCACCGGCAACGCAAACGGCGCCGGTTGTTTTCTCGTCGCCGCATTCCGGACGCGACTATCCGGCGACATTCATAGCCGCCTCGCGTCTGGACACGGTGATGCTGCGCCGTTCGGAGGACGCGTTTGTCGACGAATTGTTCGAGGCCGCGCCGCGGCACGGCGCGCCGCTGCTTCGGGCACTGTTTCCGCGCGCCTACGTGGATCCCAACCGCGAGCCGTTCGAGCTCGATCCGGCCATGTTCGATAGCCCGGTGCCGTCCTTCGTCAACACCGCGTCACCGCGCGCCGCCGCCGGACTCGGTACCATCGCGCGCGTGGTGACCAACGGCGAGGAGATCTACACCGACAAGCTGGCGTTCGCCGAGGGCGAGAGCCGCATCGATGCCTTCTACCGCCCGTATCACCGGGCACTGTCGGCGCTGATCGCAGAGACCAAGGCGAATTTCGGCCACTGCATCCTGATCGACTGTCATTCGATGCCGTCCGTGGGCGGCCCGATGGACCGCGACGCCGGCCGGCGGCGCGTCGACATCGTCCTCGGCGATGCCCACGAGCACGCCTGTGACCCTGCGCTTGCCAATTTCGTCGCCGACGAACTCGGAGCCATGGGCTACACGGTGACCCGCAATGCACCCTATTCCGGGGGCTACATCACTCGACACTATGGCCAGCCCGCAGACCATGTGCACGCCCTGCAGATGGAGATCAATCGGGCGCTGTACATGGACGAGGTCAAGGTGGAGAGAGGCGCAGGTTTGGCTCGCCTACAGGCCGATATCGAGCGCCTGGTCGCATCTCTGTGCGCGTGGGAGATGATGCCGGTCAGCCAACGACGCGCCAAGCGCTAGAAGGTCGGCAAAAACCGCCGTGCAAATTCCTGCCGACGGGTAGGGAGGGCCGCGCACCGCACGGCCCAAGTTCAGGGAGGAAACGCCTTATTAGCGAAAGCGATTATGAGCCGCCTTCGCACTAAAGAGATGGTCCGGTATCGGCGCAATTCAAGCCGGGCCGCAAAATCGTCATAATTCTCAAGGGTTTCCGCAGCGTCACCTGCTCCGCCAGACACAGCGCGACTCCACACCTTTTGTGCATTGCATCAATTCGATGCTGCGATGCATCAATGCCTGCTTTCTGGCACATAACTTGCGTTGAAATCCACTGTGATGCTCACGACACTCTTCCATTGCGCGACGCGCTGCTTGGCGATCGCGGCCGCGGGTCTGGTCGCTGTGTCGGACGCCGGCGCGGCCGATCATTCCGTTTGTGCCGAGGCGGTGGCGCGGGCGGAGATCGCCCACAACCTGCCGTCACGACTTCTCACCGCCGTCGCGCTGACCGAGTCCAGCCGCTGGCTGGCGGGGCAACAACGCTCGGTAGCCTGGCCATGGACGGTCACCGCCGACGGCGAGGGACGATATTTCGCCAGCAAGCGGGCCGCGATCCGCGCCGTCGAGCAATTACGCCGGCGAGGCGTCCGCAGTATAGATGTCGGATGCCTGCAGATTAATCTGCGGCACCATCCGGGCGCCTTCGACGATTTGGACACCGCGTTCGATCCGAACGGGAACGCCGACTACGCCGCGCGGTTTCTGCGCCGGCTACAACGGGATACCAGCGACTGGTGCCAGGCCGTGGCGCGCTATCATTCCGCAACGCCGGCTCTCGGCCAACCCTATCAGCGCAAGGTGTTCGCGCGCCTCGAACCACCTCAGCGGGCCACGCCCGCGCCGACCTCGCCGGCGAACGCCGCGGTCGACGACTATCGCAACGGCAAGATCGCGGCCTACTTAGAAGCACGTGCGGTAAGGCGCGCACGCGGGGCGGGCGGCGGCTAGACATCGGCGCGAACGACGCAACCGCGCGCAACACGATTAGGGGTCGTGTACCGCGCGAGCAGCGAGAGCAGGTCATGGATGACAGCGAGTTTCAACCGACCGCGATGACGACGATGCCCAGGTTCGCCGGCCTGGCGACCTTCATGCGGCTGCCGCACGTCGTTGATCCGGCGCGCCTCGACATTGCCCTTGTCGGTGTACCGTTCGACGTCGGCACGACCAACCGGCCCGGCGCCCGGCACGGACCGCGGCAGATCCGCGATATGTCGACGCTGATGCGCCGCATCCACCATGTCAGCAAGATCGCGCCGTTTGAGTTGACGCGCTGCGCCGATCTGGGCGACGCGCCGGTCAATCCCGTGGACCTCGATGTCAGCCTGGAACGAATTGAGCACTTCTTCCGGCACATTCACGCCGCTGGCGCGGTGCCCCTGTCGGCGGGCGGCGACCACTTGGCTACGCTTCCCATTCTGCGCGCCATCGTCGCCGAGCGCAGCGTCGGCTTGATCCAGTTCGACGCTCATTCCGACACCACCGACACCTATTTCGGCGGCAGTCGCTACACCCACGGCACGCCGTTCCGCCGCGCCATCGAAGAAGGTCTGCTGGAGCCCACCCGCGTGGTGCAACTGGGCATTCGCGGTTCGCTGCACGAGGCCTCGGACCTCGACTGGGCCTATGAGCAAGGCTTGCGCATCGTCACGATGGAGGAGTTCGAGGACCTGGGCGTGGACGGCGCGATCGAGGAGATTTGGCGCGTGATCGGCGACTGGCCGGCCTATGTCAGCTTCGACGTCGACGGCCTCGATCCGGTGTTCGCGCCCGGCACCGGTACGCCGGAAGTCGGCGGCTTGACGACCCGCGAGGCGCTGCGACTGGTGCGCGGACTGAAAGGATTGAACCTCATCGGCGGCGACGTGGTGGAGGTATCGCCGCCGTTCGATCCGGGGGGCGGCACGGCAATGGTAGCAGCGACAATCATGTTTGAGATCCTCTGTGTCCTCGCCCATTCGCTGGCGGCGCGCGGCGAGGGCGGTAGTGACGGCGGCTGACATGTTGGGCCGCGGAACGGGCCACGGCGGCGCTGCTTGCAAGCCTACCCGGCCTCTGCTAGGCGTCGGCGATCAGTTGCGGCGGCGGTGGATCCCTTTGACGCGCCGCAATGCATCGAGTGGGGGAACACTCAGCATGATCTATGTCGCTGCGGTGCCTTGCCGGGCGCCGGCCTTCGGCCTGTCATGACGATGGTCGCGGCCGCGGACAGGGGCGCACCAATGGGCGCAGCGACGTCGCCGGGCCCACGGCGTGGGCTACCACGACCGGTGGCGAATTGGGCGATGTTTCTCGACATCGACGGGACGCTGTTGGACATCGCGCCCCACCCGAAGGCGGTTGTCGTACGCCCGGAGCTGTGTTCGGTGCTCAGCGGCGCCTTGGGCGCGCTCGGCGGCGGCGTCGCGTTGGTCAGCGGCCGCTCGATCGCCCAAATCGACGAACTGTTCGCGCCTCTGCACATCCCGGCCGCCGGGCTGCACGGTTTCGAACGCCGGCTGCAACCCGACGCGACCACGCGGATCACCGCAGATATCGCCGGTCTGGCGGAAGTCCAGGGCACTTTCGATGCCCTGGCCCGTGGGCATCCGGGCGTTCTGGTCGAGGACAAGGGTCTGAGCCTGGCGCTGCACTACCGCGGCGCCCCCGAGGCCGAAGCAGCGGCGCGGGACGCCACTCGGGCGGTGCTCGCCTCCCATCCCCGGCTGCACCTGCTGGAAGGCAAGATGGTGCTGGAGGTCAAACCGGCCGGCGTCAGCAAGGGGTCAGTCGTAGAGGCGTTCATGGCGACCGCTCCGTTTCAGGGCCGGGTGCCGGTCTTTGCAGGCGACGACATCACCGACGAAGACGGTTTCGCCGCCGTCAACAGCATGGGCGGCACCTCGATCCGCGTCGGGCCTCCGCCGCCAAGGCTGAAGAGCAGCGCCGCAGTCTGGGAATGCGAGTCCGTTACCGCGTTCGTGTCCTGGCTCGCCGATGTGCCGCGCCAGGTTGGCCGAGCCTAGCCATTTGGACCGCGTCTCGGCCCGGTAAATTCTATGTCGGATCTTAACCTCGCCGTCATCGGCAACTGCTCCTACGCCGCGCTGATTGACCAGCAGGCGAGTGTCGTGTGGGCGTGCTTCCCACGGCTCGACGGCGACCCGGTGTTTTGCAAGCTGTTGAACCCCAAGGGTGGCAACGCCGGCTGCGGTAGCTTCGATATCGTCCTGCACGGCTTGGTCGGCTCCGAGCAGCGCTACATGCATAATTCGGCGATTCTGATGACGACCTTGCGCGACGAGCGCGGCGGCGCCATCGAAATCACCGACTTCGCGCCGCGGTTCAAGCAGTTCGATCGGGTATTCCGTCCGACCATGTTGGTGCGCCATGTTCGCCGCATCGCGGGCGAGCCCAAGATTTCCGTACGCGTACGTCCGCTGTTCGAGTATGGCGCTCAACGACCGACCATAACCCACGGCTCGAACCACGTCCGCTACGTCGTCGACGGACACACGCTGCGGTTGAACACCGATGCCCCCCCGACCTACGTCCTGGACGAGGTGCCGTTTGTGATCGAGCAACCGCTTAACTTCATGCTCGGTCCCGATGAGAGCATGGTCGCATCGGTCGCCCGAACCGCGCGCGATTTCTTCGAGCGGACGCGCGAATATTGGCGTGAGTGGTGCCGGTACCTGTCGATCCCGTTTGAGTGGCAAGCCGACGTAATCCGCGCCGCTATCACGCTCAAACTCTGCTCGTTCGAGGAAACAGGCGCCATCGTCGCCGCCCTGACGACATCCATTCCGGAAGCCGCCGACTCCAGCCGCAACTGGGACTATCGTCACTGCTGGCTGCGCGATGCCTACTTCGTGGTGCATGCGCTCAATCGGCTCGGCGCGACCCGCACCATGGAGGACTATCTCTACTACATCACTAACGTGATCGCCGGCATCGACGGCCACGACCTGCAGCCCGTCTATGGCATTACCACACTTGCGGAACTGCCCGAGCGCGAGGTCGCGTCACTGGCCGGCTACCGCGACATGGCACCCGTACGCGTCGGCAATCAGGCTTACCAGCAAGTACAGAACGATAGCTACGGTGCCGTCATCGCGGCCTCCACTCAGATGTTCTTCGATCGCCGCCTGGAGCGTTATGGCTCGCGCGATCTCTACGATCGGCTCGAGCAGCTGGGGCACAAGGCGATCGCACTCTATGACAAGCCGGATGCCGGCCTGTGGGAGCTGCGCGGCAGCCGCAAAGTGCATACCTATTCCAGCGTCATGTGTTGGGTGGCCGCCGACAGAATGGCGAAGATAGCCGCCACGCTGAACGTCACCCGCCGGGCGGGTTCATGGCGCCGCTCGGCAGACAGCATCCGCACGGCCATCCTGGAGCAGGCGTGGGATGCCAAGCGCAACTGCCTGGTCGCGAGCTTCGGCGGTAAGGAGCTGGATGCGGCGCTGTTGCTCGCGTGCGAGCTCGGCTTTCTCGCCGCCGACGATCCGCGCTACATCGGTACCGTCGAGGAGATCGGCCGCAGTCTGAAGCGCGGCGACTTCATGTTCCGCTATGGCGTTGCCGATGACTTCGGCATGCCAGAGAATGCGTTCAATGTCTGCACGTTCTGGTATATTGATGCCCTCGCCGTGATCGGCCGCACCGACGAGGCGCGCAGCCTGTTCGAGACCATGCTGCAACACCGCAGCCCGCTGGGCCTGTTGTCGGAGGACATGAACCCGACCACCGGTGAAGCCTGGGGGAATTTTCCCCAAAGCTATTCGATGGTCGGCTTGATCAAGAGCGCCATGACACTTTCGCGGAGTTGGGAGCACGCCTTTTGAACCGTCTCATCGTCGTCTCGAACCGCGTTGCGCCCGTCGACGAGGGCAAGCCCAGCGCGGGCGGGCTGGCCGTCGGTGTGCTGGCGGCATTGAAGCAGCATGGCGGTATCTGGTTCGGTTGGTCCGGCGAAATCAGCGAGCAGCCCGCCAGCCGACCGAAGATGGTGGAAGTCGGCAAGCTCGCCTACGCGACCATCGACCTGACCGAACGCGACTACGATGAATACTACGGCGGTTTCGCCAACCGTGTCCTTTGGCCCCTGTTTCACTACCGGTTGGATCTGACCGCGTTCGACCGGCGCGAGTATGCCGGCTATCTGCGGGTGAACGCTCTGTTCGCGAGCACCTTGCGCCCAATGCTCCTCGACGATGACCATGTCTGGGTGCACGACTACCATTTGATCCCGCTGGGTGAGGAGTTGCGCCGGGCCGGCATCGACGGGCGCATCGGGTTCTTCCTGCACACGCCGTTCCCGGCTTGCGAGGTGATCGAGGCGTTGCCCAGCCATGCGCAACTCGTACGTTCGCTGTGCGCGTACGACGTGGTGGCGTTCCAGACCGACCGCGATTTGCGCGGCTTTGTGGAATACGTTCGCCATATTGCCAAAGGCACGGTGCTCGCCGACGGGACCGTTCGCGCCTTCGGACGGCAGTTGAAGGCGCTGGCACTGCCGATCGGCATCGACACCGACAACGTCGTGCAAATCGGCGCCGGTGCGGCCGATACGCCGCCGGCGCGTCGCTTGCGCGAATCGCTCGGCAGCCGAGACCTGATCATCGGCGTCGATCGTCTCGACTACTCGAAGGGGCTGGTGCAGCGTTTCGATGCCTTCGAGCGATTGCTGGAGCGCTACCCGACTTACCGAAACTCGGCGACATTCATGCAGATCGCGCCACCGACGCGCAGTGACGTGCCGGAGTACGCGGAGATTCGCCGCGAGCTGGAGGAGACGGCGGGACGGGTCAACGGTCGGTTCGCCGAGTTCGACTGGGTCCCGATCCGTTATCTCAACCGCAGCGTCAAGCGCCGCACGTTGATCGGATTCTATCGCCTGGCGCGCGTCGGCCTGGTCACGCCATCGCGCGACGGCATGAACCTGGTCGCAAAGGAATACGTCGCCGCACAGGATCCCCAAGACCCGGGTGTGCTGGTGTTGTCGGAGTTCGCCGGTGCGGCGACGCAATTGCACGAGGCGCTATTGGTCAACCCCTATGACATCGACGAAATTGCCGAGGCGATCGCGCGCGGACTTTCCCTCTCTTTGCAGGAGCGTACCGAACGTTGGCACGAGATGATGAGCAACATCACCACCGAGAACATCGACAGCTGGCGCGAACGATTCCTCGACGCCCTCGACGCCGCGCCGGTGGCGGCCTGAGCCCATGAGCCAGAGCCAGATAAAGGCGATTATCGCTGATGTCGGCGGAACCCATTCGCGGTTCGCCAAGCTGACGGCCGACGGCGCGATCATCACCACGATGGTGTTCCACAACGGCAATTTTTCCACGTTCGAGGAAGCGGTGCGTTCCTACCTGGACCGCACCGGCCAGATGGAGATACCGCGCGAGGCCGCATTCTGTTTCGCCTGTCCGATCGACGGCGACCGCGTGGCGCTGACCAACTTCGGCTGGGACTTCACGATATCGGGGCTGCGCCGCCGGTTTAGCATCGCTCGGTTGGAGGTCATCAACGACTGCGCCGCCATTGCGCTCGCCGTGCCCAGGCTGGGCACGGATGAACGCACCCAGATCGGCGGCGGCGCACCCGCCGAGCATGCGCCCATCGCGGCAATCGGTCCCGGCACCGGCCTCGGCGTCGCCGGACTGGTTTGGTCGGGCGAGCGCTGGATCCCACTGGCGACCGAGGGCGGACACGTCACGATGGCCGCCAGTGACGATGCCGAGGCGGCGATCCTGGCGCACCTGCGCGCCAATTACGGCCACATCTCGGCCGAACGCGTCGTTTCCGGGCCGGGCCTGGAGAGCCTGTACGCGGCCATGGCGGAAATGGAAGGGGCGCCGACACAGCCACTGAGCGCGGACCAGATCGCCGAACAATCGCACGAGAACGCGCTATGCCTGAAGGCGACGCGGATGTTCGCGGCCCTGCTCGGCACCGCGGCCAGCGACTTGGCGCTGACCTTGGGCGCGCGCGGCGGCGTATACATCGGCGGTGGTGTCGTCAACAAGATGGGCGAGGCGTTCGACGGCGCGCATTTCCGCGCGCGGTTCGAGGCCAAGGGGCGGTTTGAGGCGTACATGGCGTCGATACCGACCTATGTGATCACACGGCCCTCGCCCGCACTGTTGGGACTGGCGGCGCTGCTCGATAACGCGCGCTAGCGCGTGGTCCCATCATGAGCTTCACCACCCGGCCGGAGATTCGCGGCACGCACGGCGTCATTGCGACGACCCACTGGCTGGCGACCATGGCTGGCTGGCGCATGTTCGAGTTGGGCGGCAACGCCTTCGACGCCGCGGCCGCGGCCGGCTTTGCGCTGCAGGTCGTAGAGCCGCACCAGAACGGTCTGGGCGGCGACATGCCCGCGGTGTTCCACAGCGCCCGAACCGGGCGGACGCAGGTCGTCTGCGGTCAGGGTGTTGCGCCCGCGGCGGCGACAATTTCGCAGTTCCGCGCACTTGGCCTCGGCCTCATCCCCGGCAACGGGTTGTTGCCCGCGGTGGTACCGGGCGCGTTTGACGCCTGGATGCTTTTGCTGCGCGACCACGGTATGCTTGGCCTACGCGACGTCATGGCACCGGCGATCGGCTATGCGAGAGACGCCTACGCGGTGGTGCCCATGCTGCAACGCGCTATCGCCGCGGTCGCCGATCTGTTCCGCAACGAGTGGAGGCATTCAGCGGCGACCTATCTTGCGAACGGCGCGACGCCGGCAACGGGCGCGCTACTGCGCAATCCGGTGCTGGCGGATACATATGAAAGGTTGCTGCGCGAGGGCGAAGCCGCCGGCGGCGGCCGCGACGCCCAGATCGAGGCGGCACGGACCGCATTTTACGACGGTTTCGTGGCCGAGGCGATCGATGACTTCTGCCGCACCACGCTATGGCTAGACGCGTCGGGGGAACGCCACGGTGGCTTGCTCACTGGAAGCGACATGTCGGCTTGGCGGGCGCGATACGAAGAACCCGTGACCTACGACTACCATGGCCTGACCGTGTGCAAATGCGGGCCGTGGAGCCAGGGTCCGGTCTTTCTCCAACAGCTGGCGCTGCTCAAGGGCTTCGATGTCGCGACAATGGATCCGTTGGGAGCCGAATTTGCGCACACACAGATCGAAGCCTGCAAACTCGCGATGGCCGACCGCGAGGCTTGGTACGGCGACCCAGACTTTGTTGATGTGCCGTTGTCGGCACTGCTGTCAGATACTTACAATGACGCGCCGCGCGCACTGATCGGTGAGCAGGCCTCCCTGGACCTTCGTCCCGGCAACCCGGACGGACACCGGCCGAAGCTGCCGGCATTCGGCGTCGACATGAACCCGAGTGCCCCGCCGACGGCCGGGCTGGGCGATCCGACCCATCCGCCCGACGGCGACACGGCGCATCTCGACGTCGCCGATCACCACGGCAATATGATCTCGTGCACGCCCAGCGGCGGCTGGCTGCAATCCTCGCCCGTAATCCCGTCGCTCGGCATGTCGCTGGGCACGCGCGCGCAGATGTTTTGGCTGCAGGACGGTCTTGCTACGACCCTGATGCCGGGCGCGCGGCCGCGGACAACGCTGAGCCCCGGCCTGGCGCTGCGGGACGGTGCGCCAGTGCTGGCGTTCGGCACGCCCGGCGGCGACCAGCAGGACCAATGGGCGCTGAGCCTGTTCCTGCGCATCGTCCACTACGGCATGAACCTGGCCGAAGCGGTCGACGCGCCGCTGTTCCACAGCGACCATCACCCGTCGAGCTTCTTTCCCCGGCGCGCGAAGCCGGGCAGCGTCGCGATCGAATCGCGATTTCCTGAGGCGACACTGAATGACTTGGCGCGGCGCGGTCATCGCCTGGAGGATGCCGGCCCTTGGGCGCTCGGTCGGCTCACCGCCGTCGGCTGCGAGCGGCGAAACGGCGACACCATCCTCACAGCTGCGGCGCACCCGCGCTTTCAACAGGCCTATGCGGTGGGGCGGTGACGGCGGCGGCGGCCGCCGAAGCGCCGATCAACTGGCTGCGCCGCGTCTGGACGCTCTCATGGCCGCTCATTCTCTCGAACCTCACCGTGCCCCTATTGGGCGCCGTGGACACGGCGGTGATGGGGCACCTACCGGATCCGGCCTTCCTCGGTGCGGTCAGCGTCGGCGCCATGATCTTCAACTTTCTCTATTGGGGATTGGGCTTCCTGCGCATGGGAACGATGGGCTTCGTTGCGCAGGCCAGTGGTGGCGGCGACCTCCGGCGCATCCGCACCGTCCTCGGTCAGGCGGTGCTGATGGGCGGCGCGCTCGGGCTGGCCGCGATCGCGCTGCAAGTACCGGCGCTTGCATTCGCCCTGTGGGTGGTCGACGCCGAACCCGGTGTCGAAACCTTGGCCGGCGCCTATTTCGCGGTGCGCATCTGGGGCGCGCCGGCAACGCTGGTCAACTACGCCATTCTCGGCTGGCTGCTGGGCATGCAGCGTCCGCGAACGACGTTGGTCCTGCAAGTCGCGATCAACGGCGTCAACATCGCGCTCGACCTCCTGTTCGTGGTCGGCCTCGGCTGGGGCATCGAAGGTGTGGCGGCGGCGACCGTCATCGCCGAGACCGCAGGACTCGTTCTCGGCGTCGTCTTAGTCGGACGTTCATTGCGCCGGCTAGGTGGCGCGTGGCGGCTGGACGCTATCCTGCAACCCGCCACCATGATCCGGATGATGCGCGTCAACTTCAACATCTTCCTGCGCACGCTCGGCCTGCTGTTGGGCATGGGCCATTTCGTAGTGCGCGGTGCGGCACTCGGCACCGAGGTGTTGGCGGCCAACGCGGTGCTGATCAATTTCGTGCATTTCGCCGCCTTCGGCCTCGATGGTTTTGCCCACGCCGCGACGGTGCTCGTCGGCCAGGCCCACGGCGCCGGCGACCGCTCCACCTTTCGCCGCGCCGTCGTTGCCGCCCTCGTTTGCAGCGGTGCCGTGGCGCTGCTGGTCGCGGCGATCTACGCCGCCGCCGGGCAGTGGATCGCGGCGGCGATGACCGACCTGGTCGAAATCCGTGCCGAGATCGCGCGATACTTGCCGTGGCTAGTTGCGATGCCGGTCGTGTCCGTTGCCGCCTTTACGCTCGACGGCGTGTTCATCGGCGCGACCCGGGGTCCCGAGATGCGCAACGCCATGATCGCCTCGCTCGCGGTCTATCTCCCGGTCATCTGGTTGATGAGCGAGGCATGGGGCAACCACGGCCTTTGGCTTGGCTTGATGGTGTTCTATGTGGCGGGCGGCTTGACACTCGGCGCCTATTATCCACGCATCGAATGGGCGGTCGCTGATGGCTAGCCTGTGGCCGCCACAGCGCGTAGGCGCAGTGCTGTCGCAGCCGTTCCGCTACCTGGCACGTGGCGCCAAGGTGCGCGCCTACGTCGCGGCGGATGACCGTTACGTGCTCAAGATCCTGAACAGTGCGGAGGACTTCGTCGATTGGTTTGTCGATGAAGACGACGATCTTGCGCGACTAAAGGCGGCGTCCAGTCGCGACGATCCGATCGCGGCGGCGCGCGTGATGCTTGCGCGGGCACAGAGCAGCTACCGTCTCGCAGCCGCCGAGCTGACCGAGGAAACGGGGCTCCTGTACCTTCACCTTGGGGCGACGACCGACTTCGCGGACCTAGAGGTGACGATCAACGGTGAGAAGCGACTCGACGCCGACTCCGACAGCTACATTGTGCAGCATCACGCCGAGCTCGTGCGCGCGCGCATCAAGGCCTGCGAGCACGCCGGCGACCGTGACGGCAGCCTGCGTATCCTCGACGACGTGGTCGCGTTGATCGGCCACATCTGGCGCAAGGGCATAACCGAGGATAGCTTCAACTTTCATAACAACTACGGCTATGTCGGCGACAGGCTGATCCAGTTCGACATCGGCGAGTTCGACAAATCCGCCGATCGCGTTCGGGACGAGATTCGGGCGCTGAAGGTGTTGCGGCAGAAGTCGCAGGCCTACCTCAGACGCAAGTATCCGGAGCTTGCCGACGCGTTCGAGGCGCGTGCGCGCACGCGTTTGACGGCCGACGCGCTCGGCATCACATAGTCCGTTTCGGCGCGGGCGGCGACTGGTTATGGTGCGCCCAAGATGAGCGAGTCGGGCGCCACCCTTACCAGCGCTGAATCCACCAAGCCGGGACAGCCCGTTGCGCGCGGGCCCATCGTTTCCTGGTGCCTCTACGACTGGGCCAACTCGCCGTTCCCGGCTGTCGTGACCACGTTCGTTTTCGCCGCCTACTTCACACAAGCCGTCGCCGACGACCCGACCGTCGCCACCAATCAATGGGGCACGATGCAGGGCACCGCGGCGCTATTGGTCGCGCTCGTCAGCCCGCTGCTGGGCGCAATTGCAGATCATGGCGGCCGCCGCAAGGCGTGGCTCGCGGTCTGCACACTGGCGATCATCGTGTGCTCGGCGATGTTGTGGCGCGTCCGCCCACAAGCCGACGATGCGGTCCTCATGCTGTGGCTGGTCGGTATTGCCGTCTTCTCGTTCGAGATCGGCATGGTGTTCTACAACGCCATGCTGCCCGGATTGGCACCCGAAAGCTGGTTGGGACGCGTCTCCGGCTGGGCGTGGGGGCTGGGCTACTTCGGCGGCCTGGTCTGTTTGGCGGTGATCCTGTTCGTGTTCATTCAGGTCGAGACGCCGCCCTTCGGCCTCGACAAGGCGCAGGCACAGCACGTGCGCATCGCAGGCCCCCTGGTGGCGGTCTGGATCGCGCTGTTCAGCCTGCCCGTGTTCCTGTTCGTGCCCGAACGCGCCGGCGAAGGGCACGGCGCGATGCCGGCTATGAAAGCGGGAATGGCGGCGCTGTGGCAGACGCTGCGGCATCTCAGGCGCTATGAGTTGGTGGCGCGATTCCTGCTGGCGCGCATGCTCTACATCGACGGCATCAACACACTGTTCATCTTCGGCGGCATCTACGCCGCCGGCACGATCGGCATGGACATGGAGCAAGTCATTACGTTCGGCCTATTGCTCAATGTCACCGCGGGCATCGGTGCCTTTAGTTTTGGTTGGATCGATGACAAGATCGGCGCCAAGCCGACCGTGCTGATTGCGATCATCGGTATCGTCGCCGTCGGCATCCCCATCCTGTTGATCCAATCGACCCTATGGTTTTGGATCCTGGGCGCGGCACTCGGCATCTTCTTCGGCCCGGCGCAGGCCGCCAGCCGATCGCTGATGGCGCGCATCGCGCCCACCGGCATGGAGACCGAGATGTTCGGTCTCTACGCCCTGTCCGGCAAGGCGACCGCCTTCGTTGGCCCGTGGTTGGTGGGTCTGGTGACGCTGGCGACCGGAAGCCAGCGCTGGGGTCTGGCGACCGTGCTGCCGTTCCTGATCGCCGGCGGCCTGCTGCTGTTCACAGTGCCGGTCGTGCAGTCCGCTAGTGGCGGAAGTGCCGCATCCCGGTGAACACCATGGCCGCACCGCGCTCGTCGACGGCGGCAATCACCTCCTGATCGCGCATCGCGCCGCCGGGTTGGATGACTGCGGTAGCGCCCGCATCGAGCGCCGCCAGAACACCGTCGGCAAACGGAAAGAACGCGTCCGAGGCAACGACCGAGCCATCGGTGCGCGACACGCTCACGCCCGCCGCCTCTGCCGCCTCGCGCGCTTTCCATGCGGCAACGCGTACCGAATCGACCCGGCTCATCTGTCCGGCGCCGATGCCGACCGTTGCACCGTCCTTGGCGAAGACGATGGCGTTCGATCGGACGTGCTTGCACACGCGCCAAGCGAACAGCAGGTCAGCCACTTCGCGATCGTCAGGCGCGCGCAGCGTGGCCCTGCGCAGCTCGCCTGCGCTCACACGGCCGCCATCGCCATCCTGCAGCAGGAAGCCGCCGGCGATGGCTGCGACCTCGACGCGCGGTGCGGTCGGATCCGGCATCTCGCCGGTAATCAGCAGACGCAGGTTGCGCTTCTCCGCCAGCACCCGACGCGCGCCATCGTCGGCTTGCGGGCCGATCACGACGTCGGTGCGCATGCCGATGATGGCCTGCGCCGTCGCCGCGTCAATCTCGCGATTGCCGGCGACCACGCCCCCGAAAGCGCTCATGGAATCACAGGCGAGCGCCTTGCCGTAGGCCACCTCCAGCGTGTCACCAAGCGCCACGCCGCAGGGATTGGCGTGCTTGACGATCGCCACCGCCGGCCGGTCGAACTCCGCCACCAGCTCCAGGGCCGCATCGGCATCGCGTACATTGTTGAAGCTGAGCCCCTTGCCCTGCAATTGCGTCGCGCCGGCCACACCCGGACGTGGATTGCGCGTGGTGTACAGCGCCGCGCGCTGGTGCGGGTTCTCGCCATAGCTCATGCGCTGCTTGAGCCGGCCGCCGAACACGAACGGGTCCGCAAACGGCTCGCCCTGCCGCGCTGCGAACCACGCGGCGATGTCCGCGTCGTAGGCGCTTGAGTGGGCGAAGGCCTTGGCCGCCAACCGCTGCCGTAGCTCCAGGTTGGTGGTGCCCTTCCCTCTCTCCAAGGCCTCGGCAACCGCGCCGTAGTCGGCGGGATCGGTCACGACCGTGACGAAGTCGAGGTTCTTGGCTGCCGCGCGGATCAGCGACGGGCCACCAATGTCGATGCTCTCGATGCAGGTGTCGGCGTCGTGGCCCGCCGCCACCGTAGCGGCGAACGGATAGAGATTGACGGCGACCAGTTCGATCGTGTCGATGCCGTGCGCGGCGAGCACCTCGACATGGGCCGCGTTGTCGCGCCGGGCCAGGATGCCGCCATGGATCATGGGATGCAGCGTCTTGACGCGACCGTCCAGCATTTCCGGAAATCCGGTACGCTCGGCCACGTCGACGACCGGCAGGCCGGCTTCGCGCAATGCCGCCGCCGTGCCCCCCGTCGATAGCAGCGTTATCTGGTGGCCGACGAGCGCGCGCGCGAAATCGATCAATCCCGCTTTGTCGGACACCGACAGCAGAGCGCACCTGACCGGGGCGTCAGCGGCGCCTTCGCGGGACGCGCTCATGGTTGGGTTCAGCCGACGGCCGCGGCAGGAATTGGCGGCACGTTTGCGTCAGCGAATTCAGGCACCAGTCGATGCAGGAGCTGCAACGTGCGGGCCTGATCGCCCGCGGCCGCCGCCTCACCGAGCTCGTCGATCGCCCGCGACAGGACCTTCAGATCGGCCGCGCGCGGCGACGCGACCTTGATGCCGGCTACCGCGGTCGGGTCCATCGCTTCGCTTTGATGGAACAGTTGCTCGTGCAGCTTCTCGCCCGGCCGCAAGCCGGTGATCTTGATCGGCACGTCGATGCCGGGCTGCTTGCCCGACAGTCTGATCATCTGACGCGCCAAATCGAGAATGCGAATCGGCTCGCCCATTTCCAGCACGTAGATACGTCCCACGCCTTGATCTCGCAGCGCCGAGGCCTGCAGGACCAGCTCCACGGCCTCGCGCACGCTCATGAAGTAGCGCGTGGCCACCGGATGCGTCACCGTCACCGGTCCACCATCGGCGATTTGCCGCTGAAACAGTGGCACCACCGATCCGGTCGAGCCCAGGACATTGCCGAAACGAACGGTGCTAAAGCGGGCGCCAGGCCCGTCGCCGCGTGAGCACTCGACAATGTCCAGAGCCTGGCAGAAGCTCTCGGCGGCCCGCTTGGTGGCGCCCATCACGCTGGACGGATCGACCGCCTTGTCGGTCGAGATCAAGACCATCGCCGCGACGCCGTGGGCGCGACAGGCATCGGCGACATTGCGTGTGCCGATGACATTGGTGAGCACGCCCTCGCAGGGATGATCCTCGACCATCGGCACATGTTTCAGCGCCGCCGCGTGGAACACGATCTGCGGCCGCTGGGTGCGTACAATTTCCTCGACTCGCCGACGCGACCGCACGTCGGCGAGACACGCCACATGGGCAAGTCCCGGATGGTGGTGGATGAGTTCTCGTTCAATCGAGTAGAGATTGAACTCGCCATTGTCGATGAGCGTGAGCCGCGCCGGCGCCAACTCGGCAATCTGCCGCGTCAATTCCGAGCCGATGGTGCCACCGGCGCCGGTGACCAGCACCCTGCGCCCTTCCACCAGCGCGCGCATGGCGGGCCGGTCAAGCACGGCCCGCGGCCGACCCAATACGTCCTCGACAGCGATCGGCCGGACTTGCAGCGGCCGGTCGACCTCGTCATGAAAGTCGGTCAAGCGCGGCAGGCGCGACAGCGTCAAGCCCAATGCCTCGGCCTCGACGAGCCAGCCGCGCACGCGTTCGCCGGCGAGATGTTCTTTGGTGATGACGACGCGCTGCACACCCTCGCCACGGCGGCGCACGGCCTCGACCACACTGGTCAGATCGCCCAGCCCACCGAGCACCGGGACGTTGTGGATGCGCCGCCCCACGCGGCTGCCCTTTTCGTCCAGGATACCGACGACACGATAGGCGGCACCGTCGCGCGAGGTGGCGCGAATGAACGTTTCCGCCGCATCGCCGGCGCCAACCAGCAACACCGGCACCCGCGCAATGCGCTCATAACGGAATTCGAGCCGCCCATCCTTCAGCAGGCGGTAGACGAACCGCGGCCCGCCGAGCATGGCGATCAGCACGAACCAGTTGATGATCGGCTGGGACCGCGGCAGGTCCTCGGCCCGCGACGTAACGAACATCAACGGCACATAGATCAGCACCAGCAGGGTAACGGCCTTGGTGATCTGCACCATGTCGTTCATCGAGGCATAGCGCCAGATACCTCTGTACAGTCCCATCGGCCAGTACACGGCGGCGGCAACCGCGGTGAAGAGAACGGTGCTGCGGATCAGGAATTCGGGCGAGAAGTCGAGCAGCACACCGCCGACCCGCAAATACAGGGCGACCAGAAAAGAGGCCGCGGCCATGATGATGTCATGGGTATAGGCGACGTAGCTGCGATTTAGGCGAAACATCCGATCGGGCTTTCCCCAGGGCCCCAGGCCGCGGAAACCTAACACAGACCTGCGGCGATGAATACTCACTGATTGGCGGGGCGCAGCGACCGCGCGAGCCACCATAATAGCCCGATCACCAGCACGGCAGCGCCGGCCAGGGCGATCCAGCCGTCGATCCAGCTCGCGGCCGCACAAAGCGCCAGCGCAACCAGCCCGGCGTCGACGACCATCACCGCACCAGCGACGGCGGCATGGGAGCGGCCATTAGCAACGGCCTGCTGGTAGAAGTGCTCGCGGTGCGCCTGCCAGGGCTTGTCGCCGCGCGCCGCGCGCCGCAGCAGCGTCACGGTGGCATCGGCCAAATAGTACAGAACCGTAATCAGCACCGGCAGCCACATGCCGCGCGCCGCCAGGGCCAGGCACAGCGCGCCCAACAGATAGCCGATCGGGATGCTGCCGACGTCGCCGGCGAAGATCTTCGCCGGGTGCCAGTTCCAGCACAGAAAGCCGGCCATCGCCGCCGCGATCGCGATGCCGGACCAGGCCAGATGATCGTCACCTCCGAGCCGCGCGATCAGGTAGATGCCAGTGCCCATCGCCACCGCTTGCACGCCCGTGATCCCATCGATCCCGTCCATGAAATTGAACAGGTTGATGAACCAGATCCACGCCAGGCCGGTGATGAGCCCGTCGACAACGGGCGGCAGGAAACCGCCGAACACCGGCCCCGGCAATGCCCAGATCCCGAACGCCACCGCGACTATTTGCGCCAGCAGACGAGGCGCAGGCGGCAACTCACGCACGTCGTCCGCCCACGATATGGCCGCCAGAGCCAGCGCCGCCGCCGGCAGGATCCAGGCTGCCGCGGCCTGCTCGAACACCACGATCAGCATGCCCCAGGCCGGCAACAGAACCAGCAGGACGGCGATGCCGCCGCCCCGAGGCGTGGGCGTCGTGTGGCTGCTGCGGTCGTTTGGCCGGTCGAGAATCTGGTGATGCAGAAGCCAGCGGCGCACCCCGCCGACCGCCACGGCCGACGCCAGCGCCAGCCCGGCAACTGCCAGCCAGGCCTGCATATCCTAAAGCCCCAGATGGGTCATTTGGCGTGCGATGACCTGCGCCTCGTCGAACATGGCCCGCGCGCGGCGCAACGCCGCCGCCCCAAAGCGCGCCCGCAGCGATGCATCGGCGACGAGGCGCGACAGAGCGCCGGCCAACGCGGGCACGTCGCCGACCGGGACCAACAGGCCGCACTCGCCGTCGACGATCTCTTCGCGGCTGCCGCGGATATCGGTGGCCACGACCGGCAAGCCGGTCAGCATGGCCTCGATGATCGAGCGCGGCATGCCTTCGCGATGCGATGGCAGGGCGAAGACATCGGCCGCACGCAGTAGTTCGGGCACGTCGGAGCGGTAGCCCAGGAGCCGCACGCGCGCGCGCAGCGACGCGTCGCGCTGGAGCCGACGCAGGTCGGCATCAATGGCGCTCGCATGATCGCTCGACAGCCGCTCGCCGACCACCCACAACTCGGCGTCGACCTCGCGCATGGCGGCGAACAGTTCGGGATAGCCTTTCTCGGCTACCAGCCGGCCGAGCATGACGATGACGACGCGCTCGGCCGGCGTGCCGAGTGATCGACGCACCGATCGCCGCGCCGACCCGTCGGCTTCGTCCGGGAAGTAGACGGCGGGATCGCTGCCATTGCCGATGGCCTCGATGTCACCGCCCCGGCACAGCCGGTATCGGCGCGCGACCGCGGCGTCTTCGGCGCTCTGGGTCAACAGGGTGTCGGTGAAGCGTCCGAACAACCACTCCAGGCCGATATGTAGCCAACGCGCCGGCGGCGTCATGCGATCGTGGAAATAGAAGCCATGCGCGGTATAGACGATGCGCGGAACGCCGGCGCTTGCCGCCGCCAGGCGACCGACCATCGAGGCGACCGGGGTGTGCAGGTGGACAAGGTCGAACCGTTCGCGCGCGAACAGCGCCCGGAGTTGGCGGTAGGCCGGCAGATTGCGCAACGGATGGACCGAGCGGACAATTGGCACCGGCTCCACTCGAAATCCGTGGTTGCGCACTTGAGCCAGCAGGGGTCCGTCGGCGCAGACGCCAACCACCTCGTGTCCCGCGTCTCGTATTTCGCGCATCAATGGCAGCAGAAAATGCAGCATCGTGAAATCGACCGCGCAAACCTGGCATACCTTCATCGCCGGCTAGTGGATTGATTCCAACGTTTGGAACCCTCGGTTTCGGGCTGCGATGATGTCGTCGGGGTCGGCTTTCCATATGAATGGCTGTGGGTTGGCCGCATTGTATTCGCGGACGAAGCGGTTGATTGCGGCCTGGAGATCGACGACGGAATGGAAGACGCCGTGCTTGAGCCGCCGCCGGGTGAGTTTTGCGAAGAAGCCCTCGACGGCATTGAGCCACGAGCAGGAGGTCGGTGTGAAGTGGAAAGTCCAGCGCGGATGGCGGGCGAGCCAGGCGCGGACCTTGTCCTTGTTGTGCGCCGCGTAGTTGTCGACGATCGCGTGGATGGCCTTGTCCGCCGGCACCGTGCGCTCGATGCGGTTGAGGAAGCGGATGAACTCCTGATGGCGGTGGCGCTGCATGTTCTGGCCGATCACCGTTCCGTCCAGAACGTTGAGCGCCGCAAACAGCGTGGTCGTGCCGTGCCGTTTGTAGTCATGGGTCATGGTGCCGGCGCGTCCCTTCTTCATCGGCAGACCGGCGGTCGAGCGCCTGGATCTGTGACTTCTCATCGATCGACAACACCACCGCATGGGCCGGCGGGTCGACATACAGGCCGACGATATCGGTGAGTTTCTCGGCGAAGGCAGGGTCGGTCGACAGCTTGAAGTTGCGCCAGCGGTGCGGGCTGAGACCGTGAGCCTTCCAGATCGCCTGCACCGTCGAGGCGGCAATACCGGCCGCCCTGGCCATCGCGCGCAACGTCCAGTGGGTCGCCTCAAACGGCGGCGGTTGCTGCGTCAGGCGCACGATCTCGGCGACACGATCGAGCGGGACCGGCGCCTTGCCGGGCGGACGGGACTTGTCGCGAAGCAGGCCGCCGACACCCTCGTGCATGAACCGCTCTTGCCAGCGCCACACGCAGGTCTTGGACTTGCCGGTCTCGGTCATGATCGCCGAGGTGCCCAGACCCTCGCCGCTGAGAAGGACAATATGTGCCCGCCAGACGTGTTTCTGCGGGCTCTTGGGATCCGCGACGACCGCGCGCAATCGCTGACGGTCGCCGGCGGATAGGGTGAAGGAGATTCCACTGCGCATGCGCCAGATTCGCATAACACAGCAAAATACGGAATCCCAATTCGGACTCTTTCATTCCGATCAATCCACTAGCCGGCACCGTTTGACACCCGCACCGCCGCAACGCTATGCAGGCCGCTCACTCGGACATGCAATAATGGACCCATCCACACGCATTTGCGTGGTTGGCCTGGGCTATGTCGGCCTGCCTCTGGCCGTCGCCTTGGACCACCACTTCACACTCAGCGGCTATGACGCCAGTGTCAGCCGCTTGAACGAGCTGCGCGGCGGTCACGACCGGACTGGCGAAGTGAGCGATACGGAGCTTCGACAGTCGCGACTGCGCCTGCTGGATGACCCCGCCGACCTTGCCGAACACGACATCTTCATCATCACGGTGCCGACGCCGGTCGACGACCACAACGCGCCTGACCTGACCGCCGTGAAGGCCGCAACGTCGACCGTTGGCGCGGCGCTGCAACCGGGCACCATCGTGGTCCTGGAATCGACCGTCTATCCCGGAGTGACCGAAGACATCTGCGGCCCGCTGCTGGAACAAGCCTCGGGTCTCACCTGCGGCCGCGACTTCCATCTCGGCTATTCGCCCGAACGCGTCAATCCGGGGGATCGCACCCATTCGCTCGACAAGATCACCAAGGTCGTCGCCGGCCAGACGCCGGCCGTGACCGGGCGGCTGGCGGACATTTACGGTACCTTGAACAACGCCAACATTTTCTGCGCGCGCGACATCCGCACCGCCGAGGCGGCGAAGGCCATCGAAAACGCGCAGCGGGACCTCAACATCGCCTTCGTCAACGAAGTCGCGGCCATCGTCCACCGCATGGATCTGTCGATTTACGACGTTCTGGACGCGGCCCGGACCAAATGGAACTTCCTGCCGTTCGAACCCGGCCTGGTGGGCGGCCACTGCATCGGCGTCGATCCCTACTATCTTGCCGCCGCCGCCCAGCAAGTCGGCCATCATCCCGAGATCATCCTCGCCGGTCGGCGCTTCAACGATGCGATGGGAGGCGTGCTCGCGGCGTCCATCGCCGCGGCGATGCCGAAGGCGCGACGCCGCGTGCTGGTGCTGGGCCTGACCTTCAAGGAAAATGTTCCTGACTTGCGCAATTCAAAGGTTATCGATCTGGTCCGCGGCCTGCAATCGCACGGCCACGTGGTAGACGTGCATGACCCGTGCGCCCTAGCGGACGAGGCCGCGCGCATGTATGGCGTATCCCTGTTGCCGAACCTCGACGTCACAGAGACGCCCTTTGATGTCGTTGTCGGCGCAGTGCCGCACGATGGCTATCGAGCACTCACGGCCGACAAGCTGGCAGCGCTCGTCGTGCACGGCGGACTGATCGCCGACATCAAGGGCATGTGGCGCCATCTGTCATTTCCCGACCCAATCCGCCGTTGGCAGCTGTGATGCGGCATCGCCGCTAGCGCCGCCCCGCCAGGCGGCGCAGGCCCCACTTGACGGTCGCCGCCGCGTCACCCACGGCTGCCTCGCCGGCGACGCCCGAGATGATGACTTGCTCGGTGCGGCGCAGCTCGCCGGGGCCGCCCAGATAAATGCCGGCGGCAAGATCCAGCACGCCGCCATGGGCCGTCAACTGCCAACCGCCGCCCCGGGGCAACCGCAGCAGCACGATGCGGCCGCTATGAACCAGGGACGCCTGGACGTCGGGGTGAAGATGAAAGTGGATCGTGAACGGTGCGCCCGCGCCCGCCGGCCCACCGGCGCGCACCAGGCAGTCCTCGCCGCGCAGGTCGTCACCGGCGGCCGCCAGATACAGACGGCGCCGATGGATGAGGCCGAACTTGCCGCAGTAGCCGTCATGCGAGGCGTCCAGCCAATGGCTGTCATCGGCGGAATTGTGCTCGCACGTCAGGATGCGCGGCGCCCGGCCGAAACCGCCGTCGGGCAGGACTTCGGCGGCGTTTGTATCGTCGATGACGAGTGTGGAATGCGCCGCCGTCGCGCGCTGCGCGCTGGCCCAGGCCGCGCGCGTTCCGGAGCGCGCCCCGGTATTGACGATGAGGCGCTCGCGCCCGACCGACATCTCGAAGCTCAGGGGGCCCGCATGCGCCGCGCCGGCAAACTCCGCCGCCGGCGCGGCGCCGCTATCGGCGATCACCAGCGTCCGGCTGGCCAACAGGCGGTGATAGCCAACATCCGGCGCCTGCACCGGCGCCCGCGGGCGGGCGCGGATATGGGTAAAAGCCAGGTCGATATGAAGGCGGCTGGCCTCATTTCCGCCGTTGAACAACGCCAGACAGCCGTCGCCGTGGCGCAGCATGCGGAGGATCGTGGCCATCGCGCCGATGAACGCCTGCAGCGGCTGGGGTACGTCGCGTCCGGCCGCGAGCAGTGACGCCCGCAGGTCGATCAAGTGCCGCAGGACGGTGAGATGAACAACCGGGCTGCGCGTCGCATGGCCGCCGTCGGCCAGCACTTGGCGTGACAGCTCGCGCTCCAATTGCTTGAGCGCCAGGTCGGTCCAGCTCGCGCGGCCGGGCAGGCAAACGCCGGCAACGGCCAAGCCCTTCAAAGCGGCGACCCGCCCTTCGCAGTCGATCTCCGCGCGCGCCGCGCGCGTCAAGTGCTTTGCCTGCCGCGCGAGCGAGGCGAAGTAGCGCGACCGGAAGGCGTCGTCGGCGCTGGCACAGCAAAAATCGTGCTGGCCGAGCCAGGCGAACACGCGCCGCCCGAGGACATCGGCCCGCCATGCCAGCGGATGCCATTCGGCGTAGATATCAATCCAGTCACCGATCAGCTGGCGCGCGCGGCGCCGCGCCGCGTCACCGCCGACGCTGCGGATGTCACGCAACCACTCGAAACTCTGAAGCGTCGTCGCCCCTTCGTCCCGCGCGCTAAGATCATCCGGGCCTTCGGCCTGCGCTGGATCGCCGAAGCCGACATCACGGGCTAGAAAGGCACGACCATGCGCGGCATCGCCGGGCCACAAATCGGGCGGCGTCGCGATCAGCGACGTCGGCGCGCGCGGCCGCAATCCGACGCTGTCCAACGGCGTGCGGTATATCAAGGAGTCGAAGGCGTGGCGCCAGTCGTCACGGTTGAGACGGATGGCCGATCTCCGTGTCAGCGGGCCTCAACCGCCGCGCAGGGCGGCAATGTTGTCGCCGTAAGCGTCGCGTCCGCCGGTGAAGGTGGCGGTGCCTGCGACCAGCACATCGGCGCCGGCGGCGATCGCCTGCGGCGCCGTGGCGCGGTCGACGCCGCCATCGACTTCCAACGCGATCGGATGGCCGCCGGCCGCAACGTGGGCGTCGATGCGTTGGCGGATGGCACGCAGCTTTTCCAGCGCCGATGGGATGAACTTCTGGCCGCCGAAGCCGGGATTGACGCTCATCACGAGCACCAGATCGCAGAGATCGAGCACGTGATCGAGGGCGGTAAGCGGGGACGCCGGATTGAGCACGGCACCGGCCTTCTTGCCGAGGCCGCGAATGGTCTGCAGCGTGCGGTGCAGATGCGGACCGGATTCGGGATGGACAGAGATAATGTCGGCGCCGGCCGCGGCGAACGATTCTATGAACGGATCGACCGGCGTAATCATCAGGTGCACGTCGAACGGCTTCGACGAATGCGGCCGCAGCCCCTTCACGACCGGCGGCCCGATCGTCAGGTTGGGAACGAAGTGACCGTCCATGACGTCGATGTGAATCCAGTCCGCGCCGGCCTCGTCGACGGCGCGCACTTCGGCGCCGAGGCTGGCGAAATCTGCGGACAGGATCGAGGGCGCGATGCGCACGGGCGCGGCAGGCATGGGGCTCTCGTATCAGCTTGGCCCTAGCTGCGCAACCGCCCGCCGCTGGCGGTCATGAGCGCTGCAGTCGCGCAGCATAGAAGCCGTCCCATCCGCCAAGAGCATCGAGTTGGCAGGGCAAGGTTTGCAGATCAGCGGAGGGGGTGAGCGCTTCGGCAATGCCGGCGACTTCGCCGGCATCGATCGGCCACCGTCGCCACTCGGAATGACGGTCGAGAAACGCTTCGATCTGTTGCTCGCCCTCTTCGGGCTCGAGCGAGCACACGGCGTAGACCAGACGTCCACCGGACGCGACCATGCCGGAAGTCGCGTCCAGCAGACGCGCCTGCAGCTTCGCAGTGGCGGCGATATCCTTCTCCCCTTTCAGGCGTGCAATATCCGGATGGCGACGGATCGTGCCGGTGCCGCTGCACGGCGCATCCAGCAAGACATGAGCGAACGCCTGCAGCGGTGAATACTGGATCGCGTCTGCACATACGATCTCGGCATCCAGATGCAACCGTGCGAGATTGTCGCGCAGGCGCCGCATGCGACTGGGCACCGCGTCGACCGCGGTCACCCGCGCGCCGGCTGCGGCCAGCTGCGCGGTCTTGCCGCCAGGTGCGGCACACATATCGAGCACACGCTGACCGCCGACGTCGCCGAGCAGGCGCGCCGGCAGGGCCGCCGCCGCGTCCTGCACCCACCACGCGCCGTCATCGAAACCCGGGAGCGCGTCGATCGGGCCGCCAATGGGGCGGCGGAGTGTGCCGGTGGGCAACACCGTCGCCTCGAGCCGCTGCGCCCAACGCTCCGCATCGGCCACGACGGTGATGTCGAGCGGCGGCTCGCGCAAGTGAGCGGCGGCGATTGTCGCCGCGGTCGCCTCGCCGAAACGCTCGGACCAGCGACGCCACAGCCAGGAAGGTGTATTCAGCCGCGCTGCGTCCTGCGCGGTACAAAGCGATGGTCCCTCGCCAGCCGCCCGACGCAGCACGGCATTGACCAGACCCTTATGCTTGGCAAAACGTCCCAGCCGCGCCAGCTCGACAGAGGTGTCGACGGCGGCGTGGGCCGGCGTCTGCAGGAACAGGATCTGTGCCAGGCCCAGGCGCAGAATGTCGTGCACCGGTGCCAGCGGCGGCGGCAAACGGCGCCTGACGAATCCGGCGATGAGCGCGTCGATCTGACCAAGGCGGCGCAGGACCGTGGCCACCAGGAACCGCGCAAAGGCGCGATCGCGCGACGACAGACGCGCGAGCGACGCCTGCCGCTCGATGGCCTCATCCAGCGGCTGATCATGGCGCAGGACCGAGGCCAATAGCCCCAACGCCCCACGGCGCGCGGCAATACCGCCATCCTGTTCCTGCACTATCTGCTTACGAGATGTTCGGAGGCACTGCGGCCGGACGACGGGCGCGCTAGCCGCCCGCGGCGGGCCGGCTCGTCACGTAGGCATCGATCTCCTGCTCCAATACCGTGCGTTCGGTGCACCCCTCGGGACACAGGACAGTCAGCATATCGAGCTGCTTCAACGCCGCCTCCAGATCGTGGATCTGCAGGTAGAGCTCGCCCAGATATTCCGTCGCACGCAGATGCTGTGGATCGAGCTCCAACGCCCTGGTGTAGCCTTCCAAGGCGCCGTCGGTGGCCCCGGTCTTGCGCAGGGAAAAGCCGAGCAGGCTCCAGCCATCGGCATTATCCGGGTTACTGCGCACGAACACCTTCAGCAGCGGGACGGCACGATCAAATCGCTCAGCACGAATATGGTCGAGTGCCAGCCGAAATGCCGGGTTCGCCTGCGCCATAGGCACGTAGAGCAGGTCGCCCTCACCGCCATAGTCCATGCGTGTATCCGCCCGGCCGACCGCCACCGCCACTGCAACCGCCATCACTGCAAGTAGGACACGCATCGGCGTCTCTCCAGATTATCAGGTGCTGGGTTCTTGCTGCGCCGATTGAACGCCGCGCCGACACGCCGCGCAAGTACCTTCCCGGGGCCGAACAGCCCCGGGAAGGTTGTCGCAGGTTCCGCTCGTCGCCGCTAGGCGATCATATCGAACGGCTCAAAACGGCCGTTGAGGATCTCGGCGGAGTCGGGCTGACCCAGCCAGCCCTCGATCAACGTGGAGTACACGCGCCGGAAATCGGTGGTGTAGATCAGGTTGCCGTCGTCGAGTTCGGTCAGGCTCGGCACCTCGCCGTAATGGCCGCCCTTGATGTTGTTGCCGATCACATACACGTTGTTTGCCGTGCCATGATCGGTGCCGAGGCTCGTGTTCTCCCACACCCGGCGGCCGAATTCGGTGAACACCATCACTACCACGTCATCCGCCCGCCCGAGCTGTTCCATATCCCTGTAGAACCCGTATACGGCGTCGGAGGAGTAGGTCAGAATGCGCTTGTGCACGGCCGCCTGGAATACGTGCGTGTCGAACTGGTTGTTGCGGTAGGACGTGTAGAACAGCCGCGTCGGCATGTCGGCCGCGATCAGCGCCGCGATCTTACTCAGATCGGACGGTGCCAGCCCGTAGTCGACCGGCGACTTGTAGTCGCTCCACGCCTGCCGCACCATCGCCGAGGCATCCTTCGCAGTGCGCGCAACATCCAACAGGTAGCGATGCGAGGCGTTAGTGGCCTTGTTCGTTTCGCCAAGGTCGGCGATGGCTTCGCGTTGGCCGGCGAAGTACTCGCGCGTGAACCGGTTCGGGTCGTCGAACACGACCGGGGTGTGGGATTTGCTGCGCACGGCCAGCGACTGGGTCGAATCGATGTTGACCAGATAGCTGGGCGTGTTGTCGGGATCGACCACGTCGGCGGTGCGGCCCAGCCAGCCATACTCCTCGCCGCTGTTCGGCGCCCCGGTGTGCCAGAACGCGATAGACGAAAAGTGCGAAAACGACGGCTGCTCGTACCCGACGCCGTGGACGATCGCCATCTTGCCGTCCTTATACAGGCGCTCGAATCCGGCCATCGCCAGCGTGTTGAGCCCGTCATTGCCGCCGGACAGCTCGAACACGACCAGGCTGCGGCCGTCGAGGTGAGTCTGCAGGATGTAAACGCCGCGTTAACCCTGTTCGGCTAGGGTCGCTAACAGACACTTCAATCGGACAGGGGCCGGCCGATGGACGTCTTTGATCTCTATTCCGAGCTTTACGCATCCAGCAAGGACGAGGAGCTAACGCTTCAAGACTACCTGCTGGGATGCCGCGAAGATCCGGCGATGTATGCGACCGCCGCCGAGCGCATTATCGACGCCATCGGCGAGCCGGAACTCGTCGACACCTCGACGGATCCGCGCCTCGGACGTATCTCCCTCAACCGCACCATCAAACGCTATCCTGCCTTCGCCGATTTCTACGGCATGGGCGACACCGTCGAGCGCATCGTCGGCCATTTCCGCTACGCCGCACAGGGCTTGGAGGAACGCAAGCAGATCCTCTACCTCTTGGGGCCGGTCGGCGGTGGCAAGTCCTCGCTCGCCGAGCGCCTGAAGCAGTTGATGGAGCAACGGCCGGTCTATGTGCTGAAGGCCGGCGACCAGATCAGCCCGTTGTTCGAATCGCCGCTGGGTCTGTTCGATCCCGAACGCTTCGGCGATCTTTTGGAGGACAAGTACGGCATCACCCGCCGGCGGCTGCACGGCCTGATGTCGCCGTGGGCACTGAAGCGCCTCGACGAGTTCGGCGGCGACATTGCCGGTTTCCGCGTCGTCAAGGTCATGCCGTCGAAACTGCGCCAGGTGTGCGTCGCCAAGACCGAGCCTGGCGACGAAAACAACCAGGACATCTCGGCCCTGGTCGGCAAGGTCGACATCCGCAGGCTCGAGCACTTCTCGCAAGCCGACCCCGACGCCTACAGCTTCTCCGGCGGGCTCAACCGCACGACCCAGGGGCTGCTCGAATTCGTCGAAATGTTCAAGGCACCGATCAAGGTGCTGCACCCGCTGTTGACCGCGACGCAGGAAGGCAACTATCTGGGCACCGAGGCCTTCGGCGCGTTCCCGTTCCACGGTATCGTGCTGGCGCACTCGAACGAGGCCGAATGGCAGCAGTTCAAAAACAACAAGAACAACGAAGCGTTCCTCGACCGCATCTCCGTCATCAAGGTGCCGTACTGCCTGCGTGTGACGGAGGAGGCGCAGATCTATCGCAAGCTGTTGCGCGAGAGTCAGCTCGGCGACGCGCCCTGCGCCCGCGAGGTGCTGGAGATCCTGAGCCGCTTCTGCGTGTTGACGCGCATGCGCGCGCACGAGAACTCGTCGCTGTATTCGAAGATGCGCGTCTATGACGGCGAGAACCTGAAGGACACCGATCCCAAGGCCAAATCGGTTCAGGAGTATCGCGAGACCGCCGGCGTCGACGAAGGCATGATCGGCGTCAGCACGCGCTTCGCCTTCAAGGTGCTGTCGGAGACCTTCAACTACGATACGGTCGAAGTCGCGGCCGATCCCGTGCACCTGATGTATATCCTGGAGCAGGCGGTCAAGCGCGAGCAGTTCCCGGCCGAGCAGGAAGCCGACTACCTGGAGCACATCAAGTCTGAGTTGGCGCCGCGCTACGCCGAATTCATCGGTCACGAAATCCAGAAGGCCTATCTCGAGTCGTATACCGAGTACGGCCAGAATCTGTTCGACCGCTACATCGCCTACGCCAACGCCTGGATCGAAGAGCAGGACTACAAGGATCCCGACACCGGCCAGATCTTCGACCGCCAGGTGCTGGACGCCGAATTGTCGAAGATCGAAAAGCCGGCCGGCATCGCCAACCCGAAGGACTTCCGCAACGAGGTGGTGAAGTTTGCGCTGCGTGCGCGGGTTCGGAATTCGGGCCGAAACCCGGCCTGGACCAGCTATGAGAAACTGCGCGAAGTCATCGAAAAGCGCATGTTCTCCCAGGTTGAGGATCTGCTGCCGGTGATCAGTTTCGGCACCAAGAAGGACAGCAACTCCGACAAGCAGCACCGCCAGTTCGTCGAGCGCATGGTCGAGCGCGGCTACTCCGAGCGCCAGGTGCGCCGGCTGGTCGAGTGGTACATGCGCGTCAACAAGACCGGCTGACGCGTACGGCGCGGATTGTCTCATGCGCCATTTCATCGACAGGCGCCTGAATCCCAAGGATAAGAACCTTGGCAACCGTCAGCGGTTCATGCGGCGGGCGCGGGCGCAGATCAAGGAAGTCGTCGACCGCTCGATCAAGGACCGCTCGATCGCCGACGCCGATGCCGGCGAGACCGTTCGCATCCCAACCAAGAGTATCGGCGAGCCGGCATTCCATCACGCCGCCACGGGCGGTCGCCGTTCCGTCGTGCTGACGGGCAACAAGGAGTTTGTCGCCGGCGACCGTATTCCCAAGCGCTCCATGGGCGGCGAAGGGCCGGGCGGCAAGCGCGGGGCGAATTCCGGCGACGGCGAAGACTCGTTTGAGTTCTCGTTGACGCGCGACGAGTTCCTCGACGTGTTCTTCGAGGACCTGGAGTTGCCGGACCTGGTGAAAATCACGCTCAATGAGATTCACGCCAGCAAGCCGCGCCGCGCCGGCTACACGAGCTCCGGCACGACCACGAACATCAATGTGCTGCGCACCATGCGCAACAGCTTCGGCCGCCGGCTGGCGCTGAAGCGTCCCAAGGCCGAAGCGGCGCAGGCGATTGAAGCGGAGATCGCAGCCCTCGATGCTCGCGACGACCTCAGCGCGGCCGAGGCGCGCAAGCTCGCCGTCCTGCGCGGCGAGCTGGAGCAGATGGAGCGACGCTGGCGCGTTGTGCCCTACATCGATCCGACCGACGTCCGCCACAACCGGTTCGAGCCGCAGCCGCAGCCCAACATGCAGGCCGTCATGTTCTGCCTGATGGACGTATCGGGCTCCATGGGCGAACGCGAAAAGGATCTCGCCAAGCGGTTTTTCATTCTGCTGCATCTGTTCCTGCGCCGACGCTACGAACGCATCGACGTGGTCTTCATCCGCCACACGCACCAGGCCCAGGAAGTCGAAGAGGACGTCTTCTTCTATAGCCGCGAGACTGGCGGCACGGTGGTGTCGACCGCATTGGTCGAGCTCCTCATCGCCGCCGCGGCAGACTGGCGCGCGAGCTCGGCTACAGCGAGCTGGCCTCGGAGGCTCCAGCATGCCGATCACTCGCCCGGCTGCATCCTCGCACAGCAACACGGCCGCGACCGGAGAGTTGCCGGCCAGGTAGTCCGCGACCTCCGTCGCGAGTTCCGCCGCGTCGGCCTCGGGCCACAACGCCTGGCGCATCTCACGCCACGAAACGGCGTCGTTGGGTTCACGGGATCGCGTTCTCATGCGCGCCGCCCACGAGAATTCAGCCACGCCCTAAGGGACCGAGTTTTGGGAGTTCAGCTCCCGGACATCAGTTCGCCGCCACGGTTTCGCCGCCGGTCCATTCGACAACCAGCTCGCGGAAGTCCGGGCGCTTGACGTGCGCCGGCGTCTCCGCCACCAGCGTACCGACAAAGAGGAAACCGACGATGTGGTCGTGCCGCTCTAGGCCCAGCGCTCGCTTGACCTGCGGATCATAAGCGGGACCGCCGGTCTTCCACATGCTGCCATAACCCTGCGCGTGGGCGGCGAGCATGATGGCATGGGCCGCGCACGCCGCCGACATCACCTGCTCGATCTCCGGGATCTTGGGATGGTCGGGCTGCGTCTTGGCGGCGACGACGATGATCACCGGCGCCCGCATCGCCTTGGCGCGCTCACGCTCATAGGCGACCTCGACCATGTCGGGATCGCGGCGGCGCAGCGAGGCTTCCAATAGCGCGCCCAACGCCAGGCGCGCGTTGCCGCGAATGGTCACGAACTGCCACGGTCGCAGCTTGCCGTGATCGGGCGCCCGCGCCGCCGCGGCGAGCATGGTCTCGATCGCTGCATCGGGTGGCGCCGGGTCACTCAGCGTCACGGCAGAAGCGCGCGTGGTCAGTGTCGCCACGCCATCCATGGCCGCGTCACGCACCATGTCTAGGCAATCACCAGATCGAACTGAGCCGCCAACGAGTCGGCCTCGATCTGCGGCGCCGATGCCAGTGGCACCGTCACACGCGGACGCGCATCGGCGGAAAGGCGCCGATACAGATTGTCGGTCGCGTTGCCGGGCTCGCCTTCGATGTACATCTGTGTGACGAAGGCCTCGCTTCCGGGCGCCCAAACGGCGAAGTGGATATGCGGCGTGCGGCCGGGATAGGGCACCGGCTTGATGGTGCGGAAATGATAACCGCCGTCGGCGGCCGATTCAGTGCGGCCGAAGGCCTGGAAGTGGTCATCGAGGGCCGCTCCGCGCGTGTCGCCGGGATGGTGATAGCGGCCATTGGCGTCACACTGCCAGATCTCGACCCGTGCGCCGGGGATCGGCGCACCGTCCTGCGACAGGATGCGCCCGGTTAAGTGGGTGACCTGGCCCAGGGCACGAGCATCATGGCCGGCGACCTTGACCAAATCGCTGTCGTAGTCGCTGGGCAGTTCCAGCGGATAGAACGGACCGGCGCCCTGCCTCGGTGTAAGCGCCAGCGGGGCGGCGCGGACCGGCGCCAGATTGTACAATCCGGCGATCGCGACGGTCGACAGCGATCCGCCCAGCCAGCGCCGGCGGGTCCACTGAGAGTTGCGAATGCGATCAGATTTGGCCATACCATCGGCCTCCTGTGGTAGCGGTTCTGTTGGCGGTTGGGCCCAGTATATCGCACCGGGGTTGGCGCGAAACAACGTGTGGGCGCCTGCAAAGGAAGGAATCACGAGACCGTGCTCGAAAAGGGATTGATGCGGCTGTTGGCCGAGGCCAACGATGCCATCGCCACAATAGGGGTGACCGACGCGCTGGCGGCAGCCGACGACTCGCAGATGGTTTTCGTCGACGTCCGCGAATCGGTGGAGCGGCAGGCTGGGTCAATTCGCGGCTCTGTGCATGCACCGCGCGGGTTCCTCGAATTCCTTGCCGATCCCGAAAGTCCATCGCACCTGCCGATGCTCTCCAGCGGCAAGCAATTGGTCGTGTATTGCGCCTCCGGCTCGCGGTCGGCCCTGGCCGCCAAGACCCTCCTGGACATGGGCGTGGAAAACGTAAGTCACTTGGCCGGCGGTTACGTCGCCTGGCAGGCTGCCGGTGGCCCCAGCGAGTAGAGAGACCGCCGGTCGATGGCTAGGCCGCCAGCTGCTGCTCCATGTCCGACCGATAGCCGCCGGAGCGCGCCGCGCTGTTCATGTGAGCGCGATGGAGATAGACCGCCTGGGCCTTCGCCACGTTGGCGGCGCTGCCGGCCCATGTCTTCAGTGCCGACTGCTGAAGGGCACGGCCATAGGAGAATGACAGCTCCCACGGCTGTGCGCCGAGGCCGTTCATGGCGTTCAAGTGCTCGGTCGCGTCCTCTTCGCTCTGCCCGCCTGACAGGAAGGCGATGCCCGGCACCGCGCCGGGGACGCAGCGGCGCAACGTGCGGATGGTCATGCGCGCGACCTCCTCAACACCCGCCTGGGTCGCGCACTCGTTGCCGGCGACCACCATATTCGGCTTCAGCACCGTGCCTTCGAGCAGGACGTTCTGCTCGAAAAGCTGCGCGTAGACCGCGTTCAGCGTCTCCTCGGTGACCTCTCGGCAACGCTCTATGTCGTGCGGCCCGTCCATCAGGACCTCGGGCTCGACGATCGGCACCATCTTGGCTTCCTGTGCCAGCGCGGCATAGCGCGCCAAGGCGTGGGCATTGGCCGCGATCGAGGTGCGCGACGGCATGCCGTCGCCGATCTTGATCACCGCGCGCCACTTGGTGAAGCGGGCGCCAAGCTCGTAGTACTCGGCCAGGCGCTCGCGCAGGCCATCCAGCCCTTCGGTGACGGTCTCGCCTGGCCGGCCGCCGGCCAGATTCTTGGCACCGGTATCGACCTTGATGCCGGGGATGATGTTCTCGGCGTTCAGCGCATCGACGAACGTGCGGCCGCCGCCTGTGCTCTGGCGGATTGTCTCGTCATACAGGATTGCGCCGGAGACGTACTGCCCCGCGCCGGCGGTGGTAAAGAGCATGTCACGGTAGGCGCGCCGGTTCTCCACGCTATCGGACACGTCGATGCCTTGCAGGCGCTTGCCCATGGTGCCGCTGCTCTCGTCCGCGGCAAGAATCCCCTTCCCCGGCGCCACCATGGCGCGGGCGATCGTTCCGATATCGGCATCAGTCATGGCCCTGGTCCTCCCCTTTGTGCCGGTGCGACACCACCCTTGATTGGCGTTCGTTTATCACAGAACCGCAACCGCGACCAAGCGCTCTCGGCGCCCGGCCTCAGAACTGCTGGCGAAAGCGCAGAAACTGCTGCAATTGGCGCTCGCCGGCGTCGCAAGGGGGGATAACCCGCTCGCTAGCGGCCAAATGACGTAATTCCGGGCGTGTTTCCGACGCGAGACCCGCAATTTAGAGGATCAGTTTGCGCAAAATGGCCGACGCAAACGCCCCAAAGTCCTCCGCTGCGACAATAAATGAGCCGGGGCCGCCGATTACGCAGTTCTCGTAATAGAGATCGAGCTCCTTCAGCGGCGGGATCCCGAACGGATTGATGCGGTCGTTGATGATGGGCAGGCCGTTGATGATGATGCCCGCCGCGACCGCGTCGTCGCGGGCCAAGGTCACCAGCCGGCCGCGATTGTTGGCGCCATCGCCGGAGATGTCGATGACCCGGCGCATGCCCTCGAAGCCGTTGCCGTCGAACAGCGGAACGGCGAAATCGATGGCGCTGCTGATCGAGGTGTAACGCTCGCGCAGGAACGGGGCCGAAGCCAGCGCGCGGGCGAACTGCTCTGCGCTATCGGCGTCCTCAATCACACGCCAGCCGACGACAATCGAGTCAAGCTGGACGCCGGCCCACTCGAAATAGGTCACGGCGATGCGGCCGAAGATGCCGGCCCGGATCGCCGACACCACCTTGGGATGGACCAGCGCCTCGACATAGCCTTCGCGTTGCAGCCAGGCTTCCGTCGGATCGACGCTGCCGGAGACATCGACGGCCAGAACGAGCTCGACATCGACCGGCACGTCCGCGCCTGCGGTCGGTGCGACGCCAAGAACCAGAGAGAGGCCGACAATCGCGCGCGCCAATGGCCTGATGCCGAACATGTGCCGCTCCGGGTGCGTTGGCGGAGCCTTACGATACGGCAGCGGCGCCATCATGGCGGGGGGCAGTCTCAACAACTCGACGGTCGACCGGCCCTCGCCGATGGCGGCGACGATCTCGGCCTCGCGTTCCAACCGAGCCCGACAGCGCGGCAATAGCGCCTCGATCCGATCCCGCGGCACGACGGCGATGCCGTCTTCGTCGCCCCGCACCAGATCGGCGGGCGCGACGGCGCAGCCGCCGCACTGGATCGGTGCGCCAACGGTGCCACCGAACCCCTTGTGCGGTCCCGCCGGAACGACGCCACAGCCGAACACCGGCACCGGCGATTGCCGCAACTCGCCGAGGTCGCGCACGCTGCCGTCGATCACCAGGCCGGCCAGCCCACGCACCGTAGCAGCGGCGTGCAGGATGCCGCCCCATACGGCGGTCTCGGTGTGGCCGCGCGCGTCCACGACCAGCACGGCGCCGGGCCAGAGGTGATCGAGGGCATAGTGCAGGGCCGCATTGTCGCCGACCATGACTTGAACCGTCAGGGCCTCGCCGACGAATGACGGTGCTTCACTGACGGGCCGGATCGCCGCCGCCATCGTGCCGCCGCGGTTCAACTCATCACTGATGATGGTGGTCGGCACCTCGCGCCACGGCGCCAGCGCATCGGCGTCGAGACGCCCCCCGGTCCAATCGTGAATGATCACCGCCATCGGTCCGGACTCATTTGGTTAACAGATGCAGAACGCGCTCAAGCCGCGGGCTTGGCGGTATCGGAAGTCGATAGCGCATCCAGCAACGCCCTCGCCTCCCGCAGATCGGCGGTGTCGAAGCCCTCGGTAAACCAGCCATAGATGCCGCTCAAGAGCTCACGCGCATCATCGGCCCTGCCCTGCCGCTGCCATAGGCGCGCCAGGCTCATCGCCGCGCGCAGTTCCAACGACTTGGCGCTCTGCGCCCGGGCGATATCCAAAGCCCGGTGAAAACAGGCCTCGACGCGCATGTCCTCTTCCGGCGACAGGGCCAGATGGAGCTCGCCTTCCAGCCGCTGCACCTCGGCGGCGTGGTTGCGCTCGCCGGTGCCTTCGGCCGCGGCCATCGCGTCGGCAAGCGCGGCCAGTCCTTCCCCCAGCTTGCCCGCGGCCATCGCGGCCTCGGCCAAGAGTGCGAGAAAGTAGGTGCGCACGAAGGCGGCGCCAGTGGCCTCCCACGCCTTCAGCCCATCGCGGATCTCCGCCAACCCCTCGGCCGGCCAGCCCTCCGCAACCAATGCCCAGCCGCGCATGATCCGGCCCTGCGCCTGCGGCAAGGCCACCGCGTGCTCGGTTGCGAATTCAATCGCCATCTCGGCGCGACGGCGCACCCGGGCCGTCGCGCCGGTACTGGTGCAGCTGAGCATTCCATGTGACCGCGCGCGCGCGGTTGTACGCGTGCGGCAGGTCAGGGCCAAATCGAGGGCCTTCTCGGCGTGCGCAGCCGCCTGATCCGGATAGCCCAGCAGCCACAGCGTCCAGCCATCATGGCCGTAAGCCGCCACGCCCGGATCGAGACCACCGAAGCGATAGGCCAGGCTGTGATGTTTCTCCGGATCGTAGACCTCCATCGAACGCTCGAAGATGGCGTGCGCCTGCTGCAACTCGCCGGCATAAAAATGGCCGACGCCGACGACCATGGTCGCTTCAAGCAACTGATCCGGATCCTGGCTGGCAGTCGCCAAGTGCAGAAGTTGCTGGCCGAGCTCGCGCACCTGGTCGTAGTCGGCTCGCCCCAGGTAAAACAGCCACAGGCCCCACAGCACCGGGAACAGATCGACGGCATCGCCGAGCTGCCGGCACAACTCGCGCGCTCGCGCGTAAGCCGCAACCACGTCCGGCGCGGCGTAGCCCTTGGTCACCATCAGCGCCGGACCAATGCTCGTCTGCAGCGTCAGCTCCCGACGCGTGCGCGCCGGCGTGTCGGGCAGGGTGCTCAGCAGTTCAAGCGCGCGACTGAAATGCGCGATGGCCTCGGGGTGTGCCGATTGCTGCGCCGCGCGTTTGCCCGCCCGCTGCCAGTACTCGATCGCCTCATCCGTACGGCCGGCCTCGGTGAAGTGGTGGGCGACGATTTCCGGTTGCGTCTCGACCAGTTCGGCAAACTCCGCCTGCAGCAATCCGGCGATTTGCAGGTGATACTGCTGGCGCGTGCGCCGCAGCAGCGACTGATAGGCCGCATCTTGGATCAGCGCGTGCTTGAACGTATAGCGGGCGCGCGGAGGCCGGCCGCGTTGGTAAAGCAATTCCGAGCCAACCAATTGCGCCAGCCCGTTCTGCAGCGCCGGCTCTTCCACTCCCGCCAGCGCCTGCACCATGTCATAGGGAAACTCGCGGCCGACGACGGCGCCCAACTGCGCCAACTCACGCACTCTCGGCAGACGGTCCAGGCGCGCCATCAGCGATTCCTGCAGCGTTGCCGGAATCGCCACCTGGCTCAGCGGCCCGGCCAGAACGTAGCGGTCGGGCTCCTCACGCAGTGCACTTGATTCCAATACCGATTTCGTCAGTTCCTCGACGTAAAGCGGTACGCCGCCGGATTTGCTGACGATGTGCTCGCTCACTTCCGCGGGCAATTCCTTGCCGCCCGTCAGCATCCAGATCAGGGTCTCGCTTTCCGGCCGCTCGAGCCGGCCGAGCGTGATCGCCAACACGTAGGAGCGCATCGGCCAAGGCGGCGTAAATTCGGGCCGGAAGGTGACGACGTTGAGCATGCGCGCGGTCGGCAACTGGTCGATCATCAATCCCAACAGCTCCAGCGTCGTAGGATCGGCCCAATGGACGTCCTGCCATACCATCAGCACGGGCGAGCGCGCGGCCTCCTCGATGATCCAGGTGGTGAGCGCATCATGGGTCCGCTGCTTCTGCTGCTGCGGTGCCAGGTTCAGCGGCGGATAGCGGTCGACCGGCAGCGGCAGCGATAACAACGGCGCCAGCAGCGGCACGATGTCCGCAAGCGGCATGCTCTGGCCTTGCACGGTCCGTTCGAGCTTTTCCAACCTCGCGTCGGCGCTATCGCCCGGCTCCCAATCCAACAAGTGCACCAGGTGTTCGAGCACCGGGTGCAGAGCGCTATTGGTGTGGTAGGGCGAGCACCGCAGCGTGATGCAGACCGCGCCTTCCTCGCGCGCGGTGGCGCTCACCGTGTCGACCAACGTGGACTTGCCGATGCCGGCCTCGCCGCCGATCAGCACGACTTGACCATCACCGGTCTTGCTTTGCTCCCAGCGGTGCAACAGCAGCCCGCGCTCGTCATCGCGCCCGACCAGGGGCAGCACCGCGCGGCCACGCCTGCGGGCCTCGGCATCGCGCAAGCCGACAACGCGCCACGCCGGCACCGGCTCGGCAATGCCCTTCAGCCGGTGCGCGCCGAGGTCCTCCAGATCGAATTCCTCACCCACCAGCACGCGCGTCGCCGGACCGATCACGACGTCGTAGAGTGGCGCCAAACCCTGAAGCCGCGCCGCCAAGTTCGGTGTTTCCCCGACGACCGCCTTCTCTTCCGCCGCCCCTTCGCCCAGCGTCTCGCCGACCACCACAAGGCCGGTGGCGATGCCGATGCGCACCGCGAGCGCGATGCCGCCCTCGCCCAGCGCGGCATTGAATTCGGCCATCGCCTCGACAATGCCGAGCCCCGTGCGCAGCGCCCGGTCGGCATCATTCTCATGCGCCTGGGGATAGCCGAAGTAGATCAGGATCCCGTCGCCCATAAACTTGGCGATGTAGCCGTCGTATTGGTCGATGACGCGGGCGCACGTGTTTTGATAGGAGCCGATCAACTCACTCAGGTCCTCTGGATCGAGCCGCGTCGACAACTCCGTCGAGCCCGCCAGATCGCAGAACATGACGGTTAGCTGACGACGCGCGCCCTCGGCGGGGCGCGTTTCCGTATGACCGCGTGTCGCCGATTCGAGCGGCGGCCGCGGCGCCACCTGCGCCGGCAGGTCGCCGATGGCTTGACCGCTCGGCCCCCCGGACCAAACCACGATGGCGTCGTCGACGATGGTCGCCAGCCCGCGGACCGAGGTCAACTCGTGGAGAAGGTCATCGAGGAAGTCGTCGTCGAAACCGAACTCGCGCCGCAAGGCGCGGAGCGACACCCGCCCCTCGCGCTGCACCAGCGCGGCAACCAGGGTCAGGGCATCAAAAAATCGCATTGCGGCGCTCCTGCCGAAGGCGCGTTAGCGGCCACGCGAACTATACATGGTCGAAGGCGCCGTGGTAACGCGCGACACCGCCGACCGAAGACAGGGCGCCGACGTGCAGCTCGCGCACCATGAACGCGGGCGCGGGGACGTCCCACTGCAACCGCAGACCGTGGTCGACGGCCGCCGCGAATCCGAAGCGCCCGTAGTACGACGGGTCGCCAAGCACGAAGATCAAATCCCAGCCCTGCGCCATGGCCGCGTCGACTCCCGCGGTCACAAGTTGCGATCCGATCCCTCGGCGCTGATACGGTGGCCGCACGGCCAGCGGTCCCAGTCCTATGGCCCGACGTGCATCGAGGTTGGCCTCTATGGTCATGAGGCTGAACGCTGCATGGCCGACAACGGCGCCGCCGACGGTGGCGACGAGCGATAGCGCTAGTGGATTGATTCCAACGTTTGGAACCCTCGGTTTCGGGCTGCGATGATGTCGTCGGGGTCGGCTTTCGATATGAATGGCTGCGGGTTGGCCGCATTGTATTCGCGGACGAAGCGGTTGATTGCGGCCTGGAGATCGACGACGGAATGGAAGACGCCGTGCTTGAGCCGCCGCCGGGTGAGTTTTGCGAAGAAGCCCTCGACGGCATTGAGCCACGAGCAGGAGGTCGGTGTGAAGTGGAAAGTCCAGCGCGGATGGCGGGCGAGCCAGGCGCGGACCTTGTCCTTGTTGTGCGCCGCGTAGTTGTCGACGATCGCGTGGATGGCCTTGTCCGCCGGCACCGTGCGCTCGATGCGGTTGAGGAAGCGGATGAACTCCTGATGGCGGTGGCGCTGCATGTTCTGGCCGATCACCGTTCCGTCCAGAACGTTGAGCGCCGCAAACAGCGTGGTCGTGCCGTGCCGTTTGTAGTCATGGGTCATGGTGCCGGCGCGTCCCTTCTTCATCGGCAGACCGGCGGTCGAGCGCCTGGATCTGTGACTTCTCATCGATCGACAACACCACCGCATGGGCCGGCGGGTCGACATACAGGCCGACGATATCGGTGAGTTTCTCGGCGAAGGCAGGGTCGGTCGACAGCTTGAAGTTGCGCCAGCGGTGCGGGCTGAGACCGTGAGCCTTCCAGATCGCCTGCACCGTCGAGGCGGCAATACCGGCCGCCCTGGCCATCGCGCGCAACGTCCAGTGGGTCGCCTCAAACGGCGGCGGTTGCTGCGTCAGGCGCACGATCTCGGCGACACGATCGAGCGGGACCGGCGCCTTGCCGGGCGCATACCACAGCAAAATACGGAATCCCAATTCGGACTCTTTCGTTCCGATCCCTCCACTAGGGCGCCGTCGGCACGCAGATGGACGCTTGCGATCTCTGCTGCGTCTCCGCCCGCTTCGGCGCGGATGTGCGCGGGCCTCATCCGTGGCGCACAGTCTTGCGCGAGCCGCGACGTTTCTGGTTGCGCACCGGAACCGGCCGGCCGCCCTGGTTGAGCCACGATACGACGTGGTCCTCGACATCGCCGACGCTGTCCTCTGAGACGGCCTCGCCGCGCACCGAGACACCAGCCTGATGAACACTGGTGGCATCGCCCGAGACCAGCGGGTGCCACCAGTGAAGATCGTCGCGGGCGGCGACAAGCCGGTACGCGCAAGTATCCGGCAGCCAGGCGAGGTCCGCGACCGCGTCGGCCTTTAGCTGAACGCAATCCGGCACGTTGGTCTTGCGGTTGGCATAGTCGCTGCAGCGACAGGTGCCGAGGTCGAGAAAACTACAGGCGACATTGGTGAGCGCGATCTCACTGGTGTCCACATCCTCGATCTTGTGCAGGCAGCATCGGCCGCAACCGTCACAGAGCGACTCCCACTCCGCATCCGTCATTTCCTGCAGCGTCTTGCGCCGCCAGAACGGGACCGGCTTATCCACGCTCACGCCTCATCAACTTGATCTATCAGATGGATGAACGATCCGGCAACGCAGCGAGCGTCATCGCGGACGATCAGACCGGCGTCGTCGAGCGCGTCCCCGGCCGCGTCGGCGGCGTGGAACAACGGCTCGCCGGGGCCTTCGCTCAGGGTCGAGGCGTAGTGGAACTCGTGCCCGCGAAAGCGGGATCGACGGCCGCCCAGCGGCGTCTCGGTCGACGCCCACAGCTGGCGATAGCCCAGATGCAGCTTCCGTTCGGCAAAGCTGGACACCAGCGGCAGCAGCCCCGCCATCGCGTGGCGATCGCCGTCGGCGTCGATGAGCGCCTCGCCCAGCACCATGTAGCCGCCGCATTCACCCCACACGAACGCGCCACGCGAGGCGGAGTCACGCACTCCGCTCAAGAACGCCGAGGACGCGGCCAGCTTCCCGGCGTGCAGCTCCGGATAGCCGCCGGGCAGATAGACCGCGTCGCAGTCGCGTGCCGGTCCCTCATCGTTCAATGGCGAGAAGGTAAGGATCTCCGCGCCGGCCGCGCGCCAGCCATCGATCAGCGACCCGTAGGCGAAGGCGAATGCGTCGTCGCGCGCGACGGCAATGCGCCGCCCCAACGGCGCCAGCGCGGCGTCCGTCGCAGTCGCCTCAGAGACGCTCGGCGCCGCCAGCGCCTGCAATCGATCCAGATCGATCCGGTCGGCGATCAACCGCGCCGCGTCATCGAGGAAGATGTCGAGACCGGAATGCTCACGTGCCTGCACCAGACCGAGATGCCGCTCCGGCAAATGGAACGCATCGTTCGCCGGCACCATCCCCAGCAGCGGAATGTCGGGAAGTGCGCCCATCGCCAATTGCAGCGCGGCGGCATGGCGGTCGCTGGCGACGCGATTGAAGATGACACCGGCGACGCGCACGTCGCTTCGATGCATGGCGAAGCCGCGTACGACCGCCGCCGCACTCGCCGATTGCCGCCTAGCGTCGACCACCAACACGGCCGGCCAACCCGTCGCCGCGGCCAAGTCTGCGGTCGAACCGGCGTCGGCGCGGCCGTCGGCGACGACGCCATCGAACAATCCCATCACGCCTTCGCAGATGACGATGTCGGCTTGACGCGAGGCCTGCGCGATCAGCGCCGCCAGCGTGCCGGGGCGCATCGCCCACGGATCGAGACTGACGCACGTCCCGCCGGTGGCCGCGGCGTGGAAGGCCGCATCGATATAGTCGGGACCGGTCTTGGCCGCCGCCACACGCTGCCCACCGCGCCTGAGCGCGCGCATGATGGCGGCGCTGACGACCGTCTTGCCGCTGCCGGAAGCCGGTGCGGCGATGATCAATCCGGGCGGTGTCATCGACAACTGCGCGCCCGCCGAGCGCCGATGGCCTACCGCCCTTCGCGCCGCCAGGCCAGCAACAGCGTTCCCAGGGCCAGGATCAGCACGGCCAGGCCCGGCCACAGCGGCAGTTCGCGCACGCCGCGGACGACGAAGTCGCCGTTGGACACCAGACCGGTCCAGGGGCGCGAGCCGCCCTGTGCCGCGCCGAAGGCATCGCGCTCCGGCCGTACCAGGCGCACGTCCGGTGCGCCTGTCTCCGCCAACCACACGACGCCGCCGCCGGTCGCCCGCGCCAAATGCCCCAGCACCAGATCGGTGGCCGTCACATCGGCGAACTCGCGTGGATTGAGCGCGCCGACTGCCGCCAGGGCGCTGCGCGTGCCGTCACTCAGCCGGTACAGCCCGGCCTCGTCGATCAGCAGATCGCCAGTCGCAGTACCGCCGGCCTCCTCGCTGAGCGTAACGGATTCGGTGCGGCCGGACGGGAACGTCACGACCACCGGAGTCTCGTCCGGCTCCAGGCTGCGCCGCTCGATCTCCAGGCGATTGCCGTTGACCTCGGCGAGCAGGTTGTCCTCCTCCAGTTCGGGCTCCTTCATCAGCCAATGCGACATGCGCCGCAGGAGTTGCGCCTGCGGACCGCCGCCGTCGAAGCCGCGCGCCCACAACCAGATATGGTCGGTCATCAGCTGGCCGACGCGGCCCTCGCCGACCCGGTCAAGGATCATCAACGGCCGCCTGCCGGAGCCGTTCATAACCACCGTTCCGGAGCGCGCAGAAACCTCGACCATGCGGTACCAGCGGCCCCAGGTCGGGTCCTCGCCTTCCGCCCCGGCGCCGTCCAGATCGGTGGTGACGGGGTGACGGCGGCCGACATCGGTGACCTGCGCACGGTAGTCGCTCTCGACGATGCCGCCCGAAGGCTCGCCGGGCAACACGCGCCCGAGCGGCGTGCGAAACAGGCTCAGCGCCGTGGCGAACGTAGGGCCGACCGCCTCCAGCAATGCGCCACCGTTCAGCACGTATTCGGCGATGTTGTCCAGATAGACCTGCGGCAGTACGCCTCGCCGGCGATAGCGGTCGAAAATGATCAGATCGAAATCGGCGAGCTTGATCTCAAACAGCTCGCGGATCGGAAACGCGATCAGACTGAGTTCGCGCACCGGCGTGCCATCCTGCTTCTCCGGCGGGCGCAGGATGGTGAAATGCACCAGGTCGACCGACGGATCAGCCTTCAGGAGATTGCGCCAGGTGCGCTCGCCGGGATGCGGCTCGCCCGAAACCAGCAGCACGCGCAGGCGGTCGCGCACGCCGTTGACGACGACAACGGCACGGTTGTTGTCGAGCGTCAGCTCCTCGGGTCCGGCCTCGACTTCGATCTCGAATACCGTGGCGCCGGCGTGATCGAGCGTCAGTTCGATCGTTTGGTCGGCGCCCACCGTCACGTTAGCCGAATCGGCTTGGTCGGCACCGCCGACGCGCAGCGACAACCGTGCGCGCGGCGCACCGGCACTTTCCGGATCGTCGACGCGCACGGTCATCGTCAGCGGCTGGCCGACGAGGCCATAACTCGGCGCCTGCACGATTGTAAGACGGCGGTCGCCGGCCCGGCGGTCACCGCTGATCAGCGCGTGCAACGGCCGTCCCAAACCCAGTTGGGCCGCCTCCGCCGGCGCGTCGTGAACCTGCCCGTCGGTGATCAGGAACGCACCGGCCAGGCGCTGGCGTGGCACATCGGCGAGCGCCCGGTCGAGCGCGCTGAACAGATACGTGCCGTCGACCGGACTGCCGCCCGCGGCATCGCCGCGGTCGCCCGGCCGCACACGCACGACGCGCAGTTCCATCTCCGGCCGGTCGGCCAACCGCTCGGTGATCGCCGCCAACGCCTCGTCGGTGCGCGCGTGTCGCTCGCCAATGTTTTGGCTGGCGCTTTCGTCGACCACCGCGATGGCGATATCGGTCAGCGGCTGGCGCTCCTGAACGATGAACGACGGATTGATCAGCGCCACAATCAATCCGGCGCAGGCCAGCAGGCGCCAGAACAATCCCGGTGCGCGGCGCACGGCACCGAAGCCGAGCACGACAACCGACACACCGGCGAGAACTGCGATCACCTCCAGCGGCAGCATCGGGCTGACGCCGAAAGTGATGGAGTTGAAGCTTTCGGTCATTGGCCCAAACGCTCCAAGATAGCGGGGACGTGGACCTGATCGGCCTTGTAGTTGCCGGTCAGGGCGTACATCACCAGATTGATGCCGAACCGATAGGCCATCTCGCGCTGTCGGTTGCCGCCCGGGATCACCTGGTACTGGGCCTGTCCGAGCGAGTCGATCGACCACGCCGCCGCCCAGTCATTGCCGCCGACCACGACCGGCGAGACGCCATCGTTGATCCGCCGATCAGGCTGTTGCACCCACAGCGTGCCGCCGGTGTAGCGTCCGGGAAACTCCTGCAGCAGATAGAACGCCTTGGTTAACACGTGATCGGGCGGGATAGGCGTCAGCGGCGGCAGATCGAGCCCGCCGACCAGGCGGCGCAGCGCCTCGGTGCCCTCGCCGTTGCCGCCGACACCACGATCGAGGGTGTCGAACAGGATCGTTCCGCCGTCGCGCAGGTATGCGTTGAGCTTGATCAGCGCCACGTCGGTCAGCGGCTGCTGGCCCGCCGTCATCGGCCAGTACAGCAGCGGGAAGAATGCGAGCTCATCGACTTCGACATCGACTGCCATCGGCTCGCCGGCCTCGACCGACGTGCGCCGCCGCAGCACGTCGCTGAGACCGATCAGCCCGGTGCGACTGATCGCGTCGATGTCCGGCACGCCGGTGATGACATAGGCGATGCGGGTCTCGCCGGTCGCTTCTAGCGCGAAGGCATCGGGGGTCATTTGCTGCGCCGCCGCGTCTTGGGGTGCTGACACCGCCAGCGCTAGCGCGAAGCCCAGAGCCGCCGTCGCCGCCCGCCGCGCGGTGCGCACGCCGGGGAACAAGCCGCGCAGCAACAGTGCGATCAGGAAATCCGCCAACAACAACGCCAACGCCGCAATCAACAGCCACGGCTTGAGGTCGACCTGCTCGGCCCCGGTATACTGCTCCTCAACCACGCCGGCGGGGATGGCGGCGAACGGTGCCGGCGCCGGCACCACGGCGCCCAGATTGAGCGCCCGGCGCGACGCCTCGTTGCCGTAGAACCCCGGCGGCGATTTGGGGCCGGGCAGCGCGTCATCGAAGGCATCGCCGCGAATGGCGACCGCAATCGGCGGCGGCTCGCCCAAACGCCCGAAGCCGTCGATTGTGGCCAGCGGCGGCAGCGGCACCGCGCCGTGCGAGCCCGACACGCCCTGGCTCAGCCCGACGACCCGCTGCAGCATCTCCACGAACAGTCCCGATAGGGCCAGATCGGACCACGAGGTATTGGCGGTGGTATGCACCAGTACCAGCCAGCCGCTACCGCGCCGCGTCGCGGTCACCAACGGCGTACCGTCACTCAATCGCGCCCACACCTTGCTGCCGAGATCGGGCGCCGGCTCCGCCAGCACCTGTTCGCGCACCGACACCTCTTCGGAAAGGCGCAGGCCAGCGAAGGGGCTGGTATCGCCGAACGGCGCCAGCCGTGCCGGCTTCGACCACGTCATGACGCCGCCGAAGGTGCGCCCGCCGCGGCGCAAGGCAACCGGCAGCAAACCATCTTCGCCTTCGGCGAGACGCGGCCCGGCAAAGCGCAACAGCAAGCCGCCGCGCACGATCCATTCCTCGACCACTGTCGATTCGGCCTCGGTCAGCGTGCCGATATCGGAGAGCACCAGGACCGCAAGCTCGCGCTGCAGGAGCTGGGAGATTATTCCCTTTCGCACTTCGGCGAAGGGCGTGAATGCGCGTTCCAGGTAGAACAGGTCGCTCAGCAGGGGCTGCGCCACGTCGGCGGTCTGGCCGGACACCAGACCGACGGGCCGGCGGCGGAAGCGCTCATCGAGCAGCATCACCGCACCGGCCGTCGGCTCGCCATCGAGCGACAGCCGCGCCAGACGGTTGCGCAATTCCAGCGGCAGGTCGAGTGCTGACCGCGCTTCCGTATCGCCGATCTCAAATTGCAGCTCGCGACGCGCCAGTGTGCGGCCCTCCTCGTCGGTGGCGCTGACGACCACGGTTTCCTCGACGCCACCGTCGGCGCGCGCCACTGACAGCACCAACGCGCCGGCATCGATTTCAGGCGGCTGCAACAGCTTGGCGGTATCGGTCCTGTCGCTGCGGATCACCCGCAGCGAGCCCATGGCCTGCAGCCGCTCCATCAGCGCATAGGCCGGACTGTCGCCATCGGCCGGCGCCGTCTCTTCCAGCCCATCGGAAAGCCAAACGGTATTGACCGAGCCGTCGAGCGAGACACCGTCGAGCGCCGCCAGCGCCGCAGCGCGGTCGACCGGCCACGGCTTGGGTTGCAGCGCCTGCACCAACTCACGCACGTCCGCAGCGCGCAACAGCTTGCTGGCGACGAGCGGCTCGCCGGTCGCCGGCGCCGCAGTGGTCAACAGCATCACCGGCTTGCCCTCGCGCTCGGCCTGATCGAGAACGCGCGTCATCGCCTGCTGCCGCGCCGTCCAACCCTTGCCCGACATCCAGCCGTCGTCGACCACCATCACCAGCGGTCCGTTGCCCCAGAACACCGCCGCCGGGTTCAGCAACGGATGTGCGAGCGCGATGATGATCATCGCCGCCAGCACTAGGCGCAGCAGCAGCAGCCACCACGGGGTGCGGTGCGGCGTCTCCTCGGTCTCCCTCAAGCCGAACAGCAGCCGAATCGCGGGAAACGGCACCAGCCGTGGCGATGGCGGCATCACGCGCAGCAGCCACCACAGCACCGGCAGCGTTGCCAGCGCCGTCAGCAACCAGGGCGCAAGGAAGGCGACAGGACCTAGGGCCAGCATGCCGCTAGAACTCTATGAAGTCGGCCAGCGCCTGATACAGCGCCAGGATCGCCGGTTGCGGCGGCCGATCGGTGTGATGGATGGTTAAGCCCCAGCCGATGGCACGCGTCAGCTCCATCAATGCCTCGGTATGGTCGTGCAGCCGCTCCAGATAGGCCGAGCGTAGGCCCTCGGCACGGCCGACCAGCAAATCTCCCTCGGCCTCCAGGCCGGAGAAACGGCTGCGGCCCCGAAACGGCATCGTGACCTCCGCCGGGTCGAGGACGTGGACGACGTGACCATGCACGCCCCGCGCGGCATAACCGCGAATGACCGTATTGATGTCCTCCAACGGCATCAGGAAATCACCCATCAGCAACATGGAAGCGAAACGCGGCAACGGCAATATCGGCGGCAGACTGGGGCTCGGCGCCTCGCCGCTGAGCAACGTCATCGTCAGCCGATTGAAGGTCGTGCGCCCGGTCGACGGCAGCGACCCGTCGCCGAGCAGCGCGATGCGCTCGCCGCCGCGCACCAACAGCGCCATCAACGCGATCGCCAGCAAATCGCAGCGCTCCATCTTCGTCGGCAGTTCGGTACTCGAGCGATAACGCATCGACGGCGAGCCGTCGCGCCATAGCCAGACGCTTTGCGCGGCTTCCCACTCGGTCTCGCGCAGGAGGATGTACTCGGTCTTGGCCGATTGCCGCCAATCTATGCGCTGACGGCTGTCACCCGGCTGGAAGCGGCGAAACTGCCAGAAGGCTTCGCCCTGGCCGACGCGGCGCCGACCATGCACGCCCTGGGCCACGGTCGCCGCAACACGCTCGGCGGCGATCTGTAACGGCGGCAGGGTGGAGGCGAGTTCTTCGGCGCGTTCGCGTACCGCCGCCGAACCTGCTTCGACCATCGACCGAGCCGCAACCCTCAGCGAAGCGGCTCGACCAATCGGTCGATCACTTGACTGATGGTGAACCCATCGGCGCGCGCGGCGAAATTGAGCGCCATGCGATGACGCAGCACCGGACCCGCCAGCGCGAGAACGTCATCCACAGAGGGCGCCAGCCTGCCTTCCAACACGGCGCGGGCGCGGGTCGCCAGCATCAGCGCCTGGCTGGCCCGCGGCCCCGGTCCCCAGGCGATGTGGCCGGCGACATCTTCACGGCCGCCCAGCCCGGGCCGACCGTCGCGCACCAGCTGAAGGATCGCCTCGACGACGCTGTCGCCGACCGGAACGCGGCGGATCAGGCGATGCGAGGCGATCAGCTCATTGCCGTCCATCACCTGGGTCGCCTGGCTGTCGGTAATGCCGGTCGTGGCCAGCAGCATGTCGCGCTCGGCCTCGATATCGGGATAGCCGACATCGACCTGCATGAGGAAACGGTCGAGTTGCGCCTCGGGCAACGGGTAGGTGCCTTCCTGCTCGAGCGGGTTCTGGGTCGCGAGCACGTGGAAAGGCCGCGGCAGGTCGTAGCGCTCGCCCGCGACCGTGACGTGATGTTCCTGCATCGCCTGCAGCAACGCCGACTGCGTTCGCGGGCTGGCACGGTTGATCTCGTCGGCCATCAGCAACTGGGCGAAAATCGGGCCCTTTATGAAACGGAACGACCGGCGGCCGCCTTCGGCCTCTTCCAGCACTTCCGAACCGAGAATGTCGGCGGGCATCAGGTCGGGCGTGCACTGCACGCGGCGGTCGTCCAATCCCAATACGGTGCCCAGCGTCTCCACCAGGCGCGTCTTGGCCAGACCGGGAACGCCGATCAGCAGGACGTGACCGCCGCACAGCAGCGTAATCAGAGTTTCGTCGATCACCTCGGCCTGGCCAAATATGACGCGGCCAATGCTGCGGCGGACCGCCGTGAGGCGCTCGCCGAGCGCTTCGATCTCGCGGACGAGTTGTTCGGTGTCCTCGGTGCCGATGACGGTGCTCTGGCTCATGCTCGCGGGTAGTCCCCTAGCCGACCGGATTATGGGCGCAGCGGACGCTCTCGTCGATCGAGGCATTCCACGGCGAATCTGCAACTTCGCAGCATGCACATTATTACGCCGCCCACCGGCGGCGCAATTGTTTGCTGGCGCACCGCTATAGCCTATATCACGGATGTGAGCACTGACACCCGACGGAGATCACGAAGATGTGGGCGGCAGGGCCATCGGCGCGGTGGAGGCGCGCGCGTTTGTCGCACAATGAAGGCACCCTAACCCGCGCGCATCTGGAATCGCGATTGAAGGCCGGTTCTACGGGCGAGCGCGGTGATCACGATCTCAATCCGGGCTGGTCGCGCGACACGCTCGGCATTCCGGCCGCGGTACTGATACCGCTCGTCGAGCGGGACGTCGGCCTGACCGTCATGCTGACCCAGCGTACCAGCCAGCTCACCAACCATGCCGGCCAGATCAGCTTTCCCGGTGGTCGCGTGGAGCCGAACGACGCCACGCTGGAGGCCACGGCGCTGCGCGAAACGCATGAGGAAGTAGGGCTGAGCGCCGATCGGATATCGATTGTAGGGCGCCTCGACCGTTATGCCACGCGCACGGGATTCGATATCACGCCGTGGGTCGGCTTCGTGACACCCCCATTTACATTGGCGATCGACACGCGCGAAGTCGACAACGTGTTCGAGGTCCCGCTCGCCTTCGTTCTCGATCGCACCAACTATCAGCGCCACAAGCGCCGCTTTGCCGGCGCCCTGCGGACGTACTATGCCCTGCCCTATGCTGATCGATACATTTGGGGAGCGACGGCCGGCATGTTGATGAACCTTCACCAAGTAGTGTGCGCGTAGGGATGCGCTGGCTGTCCATCCTGGTGCCGCTGTTGCTGCCCACTGTCGCGTATTTGATTTGGGTGCGGGCGCGAAACCTCCAGGCGCAGGCCGCAGGCACAACCGATATTGTGCCGCTAACCAAGGGGCCGTGGTTCTTCCTGGTTCTTGGGGGACTACTCCTGGCGATAGTCAGTTTGGGCCTGCTGGCGGCGTTCGGCGAGCGCTGTCCATCGGGGAAGTATGTGCCGACCCGAGTGGAGAACAACCGGATCATCCCGGCGCACTGCGCGCCCGCCGAGTAACGCGGCCGATGGAGGCAGTCGGAAAGATCCCGGTGCAACCATGGATGCGCGCGCCCGCGACGGTGCGTGTTCTGGATGCGCTGGCTGCCTCGGGCAGCGCGGCTCGCTTCGTCGGCGGCTGCGTGCGCGACGCCATACTGGAACGCGAGGTGCGCGATATCGACATCGCGCTCGGCGTCCCGCCCGAAGAGGTCATGCGCGTGCTGAGTGCCGCCGCCATTACCGTAATCCCGACCGGTATCGCCCATGGCACGGTCACTGCCGTCGTAGACGGTCACCATTTCGAAATCACAAGCCTGCGCGCCGATGTCGAGACTTTTGGCCGGCACGCAAAAGTCGCGTTCGTGGACGACTGGATGGCGGACGCGGCACGCCGCGACTTCACGATCAACGCCATGTTCGCGGCGGCCGACGGGGCTTTGTACGATCCCTTCGGCGGGATGGCCGATGTCAAGGCCGGCCGCGTGCGCTTTGTCGGCGACGCCGCGATTCGCATCCGCGAGGACGTGCTACGGCTGCTGCGCTTCTTTCGTTTCTACGCCCACTACGGACGCACCGAGCCCGACACGGCGGCGTTGGCGGCGTGCACACAGTTGGCGCATCTGCTGCCGACCCTGTCGGGCGAGCGCGTGGCCGGCGAAGTGCTGCGCCTGCTCGCCGCGCCGGCGCCGGCCGAGATCGTGCAGTTGATGGCCGACCACCGCGTGCTGCGCCACGTGCTGCCGGAGGCATCGGCAATCGCCGGGCTGCGCGCGCTGGTGACGATTGAGGCCGAGCTGGGGATGGTCGACGCGCTGCGCCGCCTGGGGGCGGTGCTGACGGTCGGCGCCGCCGGCGCCGCCGATGTCGCCCAACGGTTACGCCTGTCGAACCGGCAGTCGGAGCGGCTGAGCGCGATCTGCGTCACACCGTTGGCGTCCCCATGCCCACCGCGGGCGCAACGCCGCCAAGCCCTTTACCGATGGGGGAACCGAGGCTATCGCGACTGGGCGTTGATCAACTGGGCCACGTCCCGCATGATCGAGGACGCCGAGCGGGGTGACGCGGCATGGCGCGAGGCACTGTCGCTTGCCGATGAATGGACGCCGCCGCGCTTCCCGCTGCGCGGCGCCGACGTGATGACGCGCGGCGTGGCGGCCGGGCCGGAGGTCGGGGAGTTGCTGCGCGCCGTTGAAACGTGGTGGGTCGACGGCGACTTCGCCGCCGACCGGCAGGCCTGCCTGGCCGAACTCGACCGGCGGCTTGCGGCTATTCGGTCCTGATCAGGGAGCCGTGCACCCGCAGTTCCACGTTCTCGTCCTGCATGCGCAGGAAGTTGATATCCATGCCACTTTCGGTCAGAGTCCTATGGTAGATCTGCAACTCCGTGCCGTCAGTGGACAAAATCCCCAGCGAGTAAACGGTCAGTGTGTTGTCCTGGACCGAGGCCCAGCGCATCGGTTCACCCTTCAGCGGGTTGGGCACCTCTGCGCGCGTGAACAGACCGCCAGTCGGCGCAAGGACATAGATGTCCTCGATATCCTCAGACGGCACAAAATTGTCCTCCAATGCCCGCCGCCGGACGTCGGGTCCGGCACGCTCGCCTTCCGGCCCGAGCATGACGGTGATCCAGCGAACGGTGAAGCCCGTGTTCTTGTAGGGCTCGATCGTGACGTCCAGGTCGCGCTTTTCGGCGTCGGCGCCGCCGCGCTCGGCGATGCCGGTGCCGACGTAGGCGCCCATGAACGCGTCCAGCTCATTCTGGGCCGATGCCGGGCCGGCGAGCAAAAGCGGCGACGCCAGGACGAACAGAACTGCAAATCTTTGCCACATGGGAGACTCCGGTTCAGCGTTCGGCGGCGAGGCCCATGGTCTCGCCCGGGGTTTGGCGCCAACTTGTACCATCAACCTGCAAATAATTGGTTTCGGGGCAGGGTCGTGGCTTTCGTTAATTCGCCACCTTCACCAGCCTGCCTTGCACCATCAGCACTTCCTTGCCATCGCGAATGCGGCTGAAATTCAACTGCATCCCGGTATCCGACAATGACCGGGAATAGTGCTGAATATCGTAGCTGCCGCTCTCTGCGATCGTCATGACATAGACAAAAAGCGTCGGCTCGCCGATGCGCGCCCAGATGTAGGCCCCGCCCTGCAGCGGGTCGCCCTCTTCGCGCGCTAGAAACACATTCTCACGGTCCGAGGGGTCGAACGCTATCCGCGTCTGCCGACGGCGGACATCCGGATTGTTGGGATCGCCGCCGGAGCGGATGACAGTCGTCCACTCGACGAAGAATCCCGCACCATCCGGGCCGATGCGCACGTCCATATCGCGCACGATCACACCGAAATACAGGCTTTCGCGGTTTTCGGCGATACCGCTGCCCTCGAACAGACCATAGAATGCGCGCAGCGGCAGTTCTTGAGCGGCGACCGGAACGGCCGCAGCGAAGACGGCAATCACCACCAACGCCTGCGCAATGCGTCGCATATTCCTCGCCTCGGCTGTTTCCTGGCCCGGTTGGTCGCAATGTTAGACGAGCCAGAGGCCGCTCGCCAGTCACGTTCGGGAGAATCCGGGGCTCCGCTCCGGCCGATCGCAATCTAGTGGATTGATTCCAACGTTTGGAACCCTCGGTTTCGGGCTGCGATGATGTCGTCGGGGTCGGCTTTCCATATGAATGGCTGTGGGTTGGCCGCATTGTATTCGCGGACGAAGCGGTTGATTGCGGCCTGGAGATCGACGACGGAATGGAAGACGCCGTGCTTGAGCCGCCGCCGGGTGAGTTTTGCGAAGAAGCCCTCGACGGCATTGAGCCACGAGCAGGAGGTCGGTGTGAAGTGGAAAGTCCAGCGCGGATGGCGGGCGAGCCAGGCGCGGACCTTGTCCTTGTTGTGCGCCGCGTAGTTGTCGACGATCGCGTGGATGGCCTTGTCCGCCGGCACACCGTGCGCTCGATGCGGTTGAGGAAGCGGATGAACTCCTGATGGCGGTGGCGCTGCATGTTCTGGCCGATCACCGTTCCGTCCAGAACGTTGAGCGCCGCAAACAGCGTGGTCGTGCCGTGCCGTTTGTAGTCATGGTGCCGGCGCGTCCCTTCTTCATCGGCAGACCGGCGGTCGAGCGCCTGGATCTGTGACTTCTCATCGATCGACAACACCACCGCATGGGCCGGCGGGTCGACATACAGGCCGACGATATCGGTGAGTTTCTCGGCGAAGGCAGGGTCGGTCGACAGCTTGAAGTTGCGCCAGCGGTGCGGGCTGAGACCGTGAGCCTTCCAGATCGCCTGCACCGTCGAGGCGGCAATACCGGCCGCCCTGGCGATCGCGCGCAACGTCCAGTGGGTCGCCTCAAACGGCGGCGGTTGCTGCGTCAGGCGCACGATCTCGGCGACACGATCGAGCGGGACCGGCGCCTTGCCGGGCGGACGGGACTTGTCGCGAAGCAGGCCGCCGACACCCTCGTGCATGAACCGCTCTTGCCAGCGCCACACGCAGGTCTTGGACTTGCCGGTCTCGGTCATGATCGCCGAGGTGCCCAGACCCTCGCCGCTGAGAAGGACAATATGTGCCCGCCAGACGTGTTTCTGCGGGCTCTTGGGATCCGCGACGACCGCGCGCAATCGCTGACGGTCGCCGGCGGATAGGGTGAAGGAGATTCCACTGCGCATGCGCCAGATTCGCATACCACAGCAAAATACGGAATCCCAATTCGGACTCTTTCATTCCGATCAATCCACTAGGGCCAGGCGACGGCGGGCGGCAGGGACATCAGAATCGCCTCGACATTGCCGCCGGTGGCGAGACCAAACTTGGTGCCGCGGTCGTACAGCAGATTGAATTCCACATAGCGGCCGCGCTTTCGAAGCTGCCATTGCCGCTGCTCGTCGGTCCAAGGCGCGTTCATGTGACGGCTGACCAACCGGGGGTAGATATCGATGAAGGCCCGGCCGACGGACTGCGTGAAGGCAAAGTCGCGCGCCCAGTTAGCGCTATCGACGTTGTCGAAAAAGATGCCCCCGACACCGCGCGGCTCGCCCCGATGCTTCAAATAGAAGTACTCATCGCACCATTTCTTGTATCTTGCATACGCCGCGCCGTCATAGCTGTCGCATGCGGCCTGCAGGGAGGCGTGGAAGTCCGCGGTATCGGCGTCATCCGGATGCATCGGCGTCAAATCGGCGCCGCCGCCGAACCACGCCTTGCCGCTGGTCACGATGTGCCTTGTGTTCATGTGCACCGCCGGCACCAGGGGCGACTGCATATGGGCGACCAATGAAATGCCGCTGGCCCAGAACCGGCCGTCCTGGCCGGCGCCCGGGATCTGCCCGCGGAACGACTCGGTGAAAGTCCCCCAGACGGTGGAGACGTTGACCCCCACCTTCTCGAAAACACGACCGTGCATCACCGACATCTCGCCGCCGCCGCCCGGCTCGCCCAATTCCTGATCGGTGCGTTGCCAGGGTTCGCGCTTGAAGCGGCCAGGCGCCCGATCGCTGAAGGTACCTTCGAGCGCGTCCTCCAGTCCTTCGAACGCGGCGCAGATGTCATCGCGTAGTTGCGCGAACCAATCGGCGGCGCGATGGCGCCTGTCCGGATCGCCCACCGCCGCGTTGGCCATGGTCATAGGCGCACGGCGTGGCGCACCCGCCGCCCCCTCGGCGGCAGGGCGGCCAGGCGCTCGTTGTTTTGGCAGAGGATAGCCATGCTGATCGGATGTACGGCAAGCTGAACCGGCGGTGCCTGCATAGAGCAACGCTGCGCGCTGTCAACGCCGCGGCCTGTCTATCGGGAAGGCTTTGGTTTGCCGCAGCGCCTCGCCGAGCACGATTGCGGCGGCAACCGCGACATTGAGCGAGCGCAGGCCCGCGGCGATGGGCACGCGCAAACGGGCATCCACCGTATCATGTACATCCTCGGGAACGCCGGCGCTCTCGCGCCCAAACAGCAGCGTATCGGTGGGAGCAAAGACGAACTCTGTGTGCGGCCGGCAAGCCTTGGTCGTCAGCAGCACCAATCGTCCCGAGCCCGGGCCGGCGCACGTGCCCTGGAAGTCCTCCCAAGAGGCATGCCGTGTGACGTGAGCGAAGTCGACATAGTCAAGCGCGGCGCGGCGAAACTGCCTTTTGGAAAAGGCGAATCCGCACGGCTCGATGACATCGACCGGGGTGGCCAGACACGCCGCCAAGCGAATGATGGTGCCGGTGTTCTGCGGAATGTCAGGCTGATAGAGAGCTAGGCGCATGGACGTGGAAGCCGTAGGCGATCCGTTGCGGGTTGACGGTTGATTCTTGACGACCATCAAGGGGTTGCACGACCCAAATAATGCTCTATATCCCGCTACGCGAGTATTGGCGCTTCAATTTGCGTGGCATAGGGGCGACAGCGCGCACCATTCCGGCTAGAACCACGCCGACCGGCTTCGCGGTTGGGCGGGACTCGGCTTCAGGCGTATACCTCACGGCGGGCGGACCGCCCAGGCTTGCAATGGACCCAGACTTGCAACGGGATCGTGGATCGATGGCGGACCAGGAAGAGAACACGCGCGACGAACCCGAGAGCAAACGCGATTTCCTCAACCTGACGGCCGGTTTCTTCGCCGCGATCGGGACCGCCTACTATCTGTGGCCATTTCTCCACGCCATGAACCCGGCGCGCGACGTTCTGGCCGAGGCGTCCAATGAAGTCGATCTATCGTCACTCATCGAGGGCCAGGCCATAACGGTGACGTGGCGCGGCAAGCCCGTGTTCATTCGCCATCGCACCGCCGAGGAAATTGAGACCGCGCGTGCGGTCGACCTCGCCGACTTGCCGGACCCTCAGACGGACGAGGAGCGCGCCCAAAGACCCGAATGGCTGGTGCTGGTGGGTGTGTGCACGCATCTGGGCTGCGTGCCGCTGGGCCAAGGCGCCGGCGAGCGCAAGGGCGACTATGCCGGCTGGTTCTGCCCCTGCCACGGTTCCCACTACGACGTATCCGGGCGCATCCGCCTGGGCCCGGCGCCGGCAAATCTCACTGTACCGCCATACGCGTTCCTCGACGATACGACCATCCGGATCGGCTGAGCCAGGGTTGACAGGCATGCGCGCTGACAGTGGTGACGGGCGCTGGGCCCGCATCTTGAAATGGGTCGACGTTCGTCTCCCCATCGTCACCTACTGGTATCGCGAATACGGCGAATTTCCGATGCCGCGCAACGCCAACTATCTGTGGAGCTTCGGCGGCATGGCGCTGGTCATGCTGACCTTGTTGCTCATGACCGGCGTATCGCTGGCCATGCACTACATCGCCCATGTCGATTTGGCCTTCGATTCGGTCGAGCGCATCATGCGCGACGTCAACTACGGTTGGCTCTTGCGCTATCTGCACATGAATGGCGGCTCATTCTTCTTCCTCGTTGTCTATGTGCATCTCCTGCGCGGGCTCTATTACGGCTCCCACAAAGCGCCGCGGGAGCTGTTGTGGATGCTGGGCGTGTTGCTTCTGGTGCTGATGATGGCGACGGCCTTCATGGGTTACGTGTTGCCCTGGGGGCAGATGAGCTTCTGGGCGGCGACCGTCATCACCAACCTGTTCTCGGCGATCCCGTTGATCGGCGATCCGATCGTCACTTGGTTGTGGGGCGGTTTCTCTATCGACACGCCCACGCTCGGGCGCTTCTACGCCCTGCACTATTTGATGGCGATCGCCATTGTCGCGGTGGCGTTTATGCACGTTGTGGCGCTGCACATCGTCGGTGCCAACAATCCCGTCGGTGTCGATCCGACCGGTCCGCGCGAAACCGTCCCGTTCCACCCCTATTTCACCCTGAAGGACAGCACCGCCACGCTGGTCATGATGACGGCTTTCGCCGCGGTCGTGTTTTTCGCGCCGAACATTCTGGGCGAGCCGGACAACTACATCCCGGCCGATCCCCTGAAGACGCCGGCGCATATCATACCCGAGTGGTACTTCTGGCCGTTCTACGCCATCTTGCGCGCGGTCCCCGACATTTGGTTCATCGATGCCAAACTGGCCGGCGTCGTCGCCTTGTTCGGCTCGGTGATCGTTTTGTTTTTTGTGCCTTGGCTGGACTCGTCGCCGGTGCGCAGTGCCCGGTATCGTCCCTTCTACAAATGGTTCTTCTGGATCCTGATCATCGATTGCCTGGTGCTGGCCTGGTCGGGCGCCAGCGCGCCGGAGGGCATGCCGTTGGTCTTGGGACGGGCGGCAACCGCTTGGTACTTCGCGCATTTCCTCATCGTACTGCCGTTGCTGAGCCGCTATGAGCGGGCGTCTCGCGTTCCGGCCAGTATCGCGGAGACCCTTGGGCCCGAGCCGACGGCGGCGCCCGTGGAGGGCACATGATGCGGCGGAATGTGATCGTCGCCGTCGCGCTGGCGAGCCTGACCGCCGCTCTGGCGATGCCGGCAACCGCGCAGGACCACACGATCGAACTCCCGGAAATCGACTGGTCGTTCGACGGCATCTTCAACTCATTCGACCGCGGCGACCTCAGGCGCGGGTTTCAGGTCTACCGTGAGGTCTGCTCCGGCTGCCACTCCATGAACTATCTGAAGTTTCGCAACCTGCGCGATTTGCACATGAGCGACGAAGAGATCACGGCCATCGCGTCCGAATACGCGGTCGTCGACGGCCCCAATCTGCAGGGCGACATGTTCGAGCGGCCGGCGAAGCTGACCGATCGTATTCCGCCGCCTTTTCCCAACGATGCGGCGGCACGATTCGCCAACGGCGGGGCGCTGCCCATCGACCTTTCCGTTGTGGCCAAGGCGCACAAGGACGGGCCGAACTACATCTACGCGCTGCTGACCGGCTACGAGCAGCCGCCAGCGGATTTCGAGATTTCGCCCGAACTCTACTACAACCGCTATTTTCCCGGACAGCAGATCGCGATGGTCGAGCCACTATACGACGACATGGTCGTCTACGCCGACGGCACCCCGGCCACGCGACAGCAGATGGCCAGAGACATCGTCACCTTCCTCACCTGGATTTCCGAGCCGACGATGGAACAGCGCAAGCACCTCGGCAGGGGGGTCGTGCTGTTCTTGCTGGCTCTCACGGCAATGACCTATGCCAGCAAGCGCAGGCTCTGGGCCAACGTGCACTGAGTTGCGTCGACCAAACAACCGCTCGGCCGCCGCTAATCCCTGCCCGCAGGTTGAACACTATGCGCAATCTGTCGGCGGCGACTGCAAACCACATGCGCCGCATCGACTGACCATTACTATCATTGCGTCCGGTTTTACTTAAGAAGATCCGCGCGACGGCTAACCGTACACGAGTTTTTCCGCTTGCGCCCGCAATGTCACCCGGCGACACTTGCGTCGAATCGTGGCTGATTGTTTCTTGGGGGGCTGAATGGCGGAACCCGGCACACCGCCCGTATTGGGCGTGCTCGGCGGCAGCGGCATCTATGAAATGGAGGGTTTGCGGAACGTTTCGTGGCGGCGCGTCAACAGCCCGTTCGGCGATCCGTCCGACGAGTTGATGTTCGCTGAATATGAAGGCCTGCAAATCGTATTCCTGCCCCGCCACGGCCGCGGCCATCCCATTCCGCCAAGCGAGATCAATTTCGCCGCCAACATCGACGTACTGAAACGGGCCGGTGTAACCGAGGTTATTTCGTTGTCGGCGGTAGGCTCGTTAAGGCACGAGCTGGTGCCAGGCACCTTCGTCCTCATCGATCAGCTCATCGACCGCACGATCAACCGCCGCAAGAGTTTTTTCGGTTCCGGCATGGTGGCGCACGTGTCGATGGCCGATCCGGTTTGCCGCCGCCTGGGAGACCACTTGGAGAACGCGGCCACGCACGAGGGGACGTCGCTGGTCCGCGGGGGCACCTACATGGTCATGGAGGGGCCGCAATTTTCCACGCGCGCCGAGTCCGAACTCTATCGCTCATGGGGCTGCGCGGTGATCGGCATGACCAACATGCCGGAAGCGAAGCTCGCGCGCGAGGCCGAGCTGTGCTACGCGACCGTGGCGATGGTCACCGACTTCGATTGTTGGCACCCGCACCACGACGATGTCAGCGTAGACCAAGTCATCAAGGTACTGTTGGACAACGCCGACAGAGCACGCTCATTGATCAAGGCCGTGGTGCCGGCATTGACGACGCGCTCCGAGTCCTGCGCGCGCGGCTGTCACCACGCCCTGGACGCAGCCATCATCACCGCGCCGGACAAGCGCGACCCCGCAGTGCTGGCGCGGCTCGACGCCGTCGCCGCGCGGCTGCTGTTGTAGCGGCGTGCAACCGGTGCGGGCGGTACGCCGATGAGCGCGTCGAGCGGCACCATAAGCGGCATTGATCATGCCATCGTCGGTGTGCGGGATCTGCAGCAGGCGCGCGAGCGGTTCACGCGCCTCGGTTTCACGTTGTCGCCCGCCGGGCGCCATGTGGGCCGTGGTACCGCCAACTCTTGCATCATGTTCGACGACGACTATGTCGAGTTGCGCGGCATCATCGATGACCGCCAGTTCACCGATGGCCTCGATGCATTTCTCCGCAACGGCGAGGGCTTGGCCGGCATCGTGTTCGGAACCGCCGACGCCGACGCCTGCCGGGCGAATCTGCAAGCGTCGGGGATTGCCGTCGAGCCGCGATCCGTGCAGAGAATCGTCGAGATGCCCGACGAAGAGGTCACGCTTGAGTTCAAGAACCTGCATGTTCCCGCAACGGACACGCCGGGCTTGCACACCGTTATCGGTCAGCATCTGACACTGTCGCTGCTGCGCCGGGCGGAATGGTTGTCCCACGCCAACGGCGCGCACGGCATCGCCGATACCACCGTGCTGGCCGACGATGCAGCGGCCTTGGCCGACTCCTATCGCCGCGTCTTCGGCGAAGATGCGGTCGAGGTCGCCAAGGGCGCCCTCACGATCACTCTCGATCACGGACGGGTCAGCGTCTGCACGCCGTCCGAACTGCGCGCGCGCCGGCACGACATCGGTTACAGCGACGCGCCGACGCTGCCGCGCACGATGGCACTGACACTCAAGGTGCGCGATCCCAACGCGACGGCACTCTATTTGTCGGGTCAGAACGTTGTCTACGAGCAAGAGCCGGACGGAACGGTGGTCGTGCCTCCCGCGGAAGCCTGCGGTGTGCTGCTGGTATTCGCGCGCGCCGGCGACTAGGAAGATATATCCCGCCCACCGGGCCGGAACCGGCGGACCGCCGGCCACGCCACGACTTACTTCAGCTTGAACTCGGGATTGTAGATCAACCCGATCACATTGCCCCAAGGATCTTTCACCGTGGCGACCACGATTTCGCCGCCGACGTTGGCCGGCTTTGTATGCTCAGAGGCACCCAATTCAATGAAACGTTTGAATGTGCGATCGATATCTTCAACACCCCAGTAGCTCTCCACATTCGATGACTTCTGGTCCGCTGGCGTGTCATCCTTGAAGAGGCCGAGTTCATATCCTGCGACGTTGAAACCGATATAGAACGGCTCGTCGAAATACGGCTCAATTTGAAACGCCTTGGCGTACCACTGTTTGGCCGCACCGATGTCATCGACTTTGTAGATCGTGGTCCTGAGCCCGAGGATCGCATCCGACATGGTTCCGCTCCCAACTTCGATGATGGTCTAGGCCAGGCTGTCGCTAAGCAACGCTAGCGTGCGCTGGCGCGCCAGCGATGCCGCATCCGCATTGTAGGAACTGCGTAGGTCGCAGTTGAAGCCGTGTCCGGCGCCCTCATAAACGAACACCGGCACACCGGAATGTGCACGGCGCACGGCTTCCACCTCATCGAGCGGAATGCTGGCGTCATCGGCGCCGAAGTGAAGCATGGTCGGACAGCGCGGTCGTTCGCCGCGCAGTTCGTAAACGCCGGCACCGTAGTAGCCGACCGCGGCCGCGACGCCGGCCAGGCGGCACGCGGCCACCCAGGCGATGGTGCCGCCCCAGCAATAACCGACCACGCCGACCTTTCCGGCCTCGGCCGCGGCACCGATTGCGGCCGCCACGTCCGCCTCGACCACGTCCAGGCCGATCTCGCCGCGCAGCGCCCGTCCGCGCGTCACGCTATCGGCGTCGTAGCCAAGTTCGACGCCACGCTCGGCGCGGTCGAACAAGGCCGGCGCGATCGCCAGGTAACCTGCATTGGCGTAGTCGTCGGCGACGCTGCGAATGTGCTTATTGACACCGAAGATCTCCTGCACGATCACCACGCCCGCCTTGGGGGCGTCATCGGGCGCTGCCCGATAGGCGTTGAATGAATGCCCGTCTGCGGCGCGCAGTTCGATGGCCGTGCCCATGCCGGTGTGTCCCCTCAAGTGACAGTGCATAGTCATTCAAACGTTGAAGCGAAACAACAGCACGTCGCTGCCCCGGATGACATAGTCCTTGCCCTCCAACCGCATCTTTCCCGCCGCGCGCGCACCCTGCTCGCCCCCAAAGGCAACGAACTCGTCATAGGAAATGGTCTCGGCACGAATAAAGCCGCGCTCCATGTCGCTGTGAACGCGGCCCGCCGCTTGCGGCGCGCGAGCGCCGCGCTGCACGGTCCAGGCATGGGCCTCCTTTGGCCCGGCGGTGAAGAACGTGATCAGATCGAGCAATCCATAACCGGCGCGGATGACGCGGTTGAGCCCCGGTTCGCTGAGGCCCAGGCTTTCCAAGAACACCGACCTTTCCAGCGCATCGTCGATATGCGCGATCTCCGCCTCGATCTTGGCCGAGATGACGACGCACGCGCCGCCTGTGGCCGCCGCCGACCGGGCGACACTTTCGGAATAGCTGTTGCCGCTGACCGCGTACTCTTCGTCGACGTTGCAGACATAGACGACCGGCTTGGCCGACAGCAGGTTGAGCTGCTGGAAGAGCGATACGTGCTCTCGCGGAACGTCGACACGGCCTGCGGGAGTGCCCGCGCCCAGCGCCCGCACCACTGGGTCGATGACGGCGAGCGTTACCGCGGCCTCCTTATCGCCGCCGCGCGCCCGCTTCACCGCGCCTTCGTGACGCTTCTCCAGGCTGTCGAGATCGGAGATGATCAATTCGGTCGCCACGGTCTCGGCATCACGCACGGGATCGATCGCGCCCTCGACATGGGTGACGTCGCCGGATTCGAAGCACCGCAGTACGTGGCAGATGGCGTCGACCTCACGGATGTGGCCGAGGAACTTGTTGCCGAGCCCCTCGCCCCTGCTGGCGCCGCGCACCAACCCGGCGATGTCGACGAATTCCAAGTACGTCGGGACCACGCGCTTCGATTTGGCCAAACGCGCGATCGTCGCCAATCGCTCGTCCGGCACGCCGACGCGGCCGACGTTAGGCTCGATCGTGGTGAAGGGAAAGTTCGCCGCTTCCGCCTGAGCGGTCGCGGTCAACGCATTAAACAGCGTCGACTTGCCGACATTGGGCAGTCCGACCAAGCCACAGGAAAACCCCATCTCAGGAGTTGGGCGCGCGCCCGCGCAGTCGCGACAGCGCGCGCGCCCACGCCGTGCTCAGCGGTCCTTCGCCGGGCGGCGGTGCGGCGTCACTGCTCTTCACGGCCGGCGGCGGCGATTTGTCCTTGGCTGTCTTGGCCGGTCGGTCCGGTGGCGGCGCCGGCGCCGCCACTTTGCTCATGAAGGCATCGTCGCGCCCGGCGACCAGCAACGGGAACGCCTCGGTCACCGCGTCGAGCAGTTCTTCCAGCCAATCGCGGGCCGACTTGGCGAAGTCTGACAACAGATGCCGCTGCACACGATGCTTGTCACCGGGATGACCGACACCCATGCGCACGCGGCGGTAGTCGGGGCCGATGTGCGCGTCGACACTGCGCAGGCCGTTGTGTCCGGCGTGGCCGCCGCCACGTTTGACCCGCACCTTGCCGGGCCGCAGATCCAGCTCGTCGTGCAGCACCACCACGTCGCCGGGATCGAGCTTGTAAAAACGCATGGCCGCTCCGACCGAGTGTCCGGCATTGTTCATGTACGTCGTGGGCTTGAGCAACACGACCCTGTCGCCGTCGATACGGCCGTCAGTAGCCAGGCCTTGAAAGCGCGAGCGGAATGGGGGTAGGCCATAACGCGCCGCTACCCGGTCGATCGCCATGAAGCCGATATTGTGGCGATGAAACGCGTATCGCGCCCCGGGGTTGCCGAGCCCCACCACCAGCAACATGGTCGTTCGTCTCCATCGCCTGCGGCCGGCCGGTTAGCTGCCGCCGCCTTTGCCCTCACCTTCCTTGCCCTCGGCCTCCGCAGCTTCGGACTCGGCGGCGGCTTCAGCCTCCGCCTCGGCGGCGGCCTCTTCCTCAGGCTCGACCACGACCGTGGGTGCGGCGACGGTCGCAATCGTGAAATCTCGATCACTGATCGTCGGCTGCACGCCATCGGGCAGGCTGACGTCGGAGATGTGAATGGAGTCGCCAACCTCACGACCGGTCAGATCGATGACGATTTCCTGCGGGATCGAATCCGCCCGGCACGACAACTCGACCTCGTGACGGACGATATTCAGCACGCCGCCCTTCTTGAGCCCGGGGCTGGCTTCCTCGTTCACAAAATGAACCGGTACGGCCACGTCGATGCGGCTGGCCGCACTGACGCGCAGGAAGTCGATGTGGATCGGAAAGTCCCTGATCGGGTCCAGTTGCAAATCGCGGCACAACACGCGTTCGGTTCCACCTTCGACATCGAGGTCGAAGAGCGTGGCGAAAAAGCCGGGCTTGCCCAATGCGATACCCAGCGTCCGCGCATCCACCGATATCGACATGGGATCGGCCTTGGCGCCGTAGATGGTGCCGGGCACACGGCCATCGCGCCGCAGCGCGCGGGCGCCGCCCGTTCCCATGTGCGTGCGCTTCTGCGCCGCCAGAACCGTGACTTCAGCCATACCCCTACTCCTTGAGCCCGCCCGGTATTGTCGCCGCGCGAGCCACCACGTCATATGCCAGCATCACCGCGCCGCTCGTATAGGGCGTCGCATTCATGAGGCGGAGAGTTATGCCTCGATTGCCGCCGGCAAACAACCGCACACCGGCGCCGAGCACAACCGGAATGAGGCAAATCTCGATACGGTCGATGAGTCCGTGATCGAGGAACTCACTTGCGCGCCGCCGACCAGCCATACGTCCTTGCCGCCGGCACCGGCCAAACCACCAGTCAGCCGGTCCATGTCGCCGGGCCAGACTTCCACCCCTGGCGGCGCGCCCGCCCCGAGGGGCGAGGAGGTCAGCACGATGACGCGCTTATCGCCGTGCGGCCAGTCGCCGAAGCCCAGCATCTGATCATAGGTCTTGCGCCCCATGATCAAGGTATCGACCGAGGCGATGAACCGGCGTAGCCGTAGTCCTCTGCCTGATAGGCGGACAGCCAGCCGACGCCGCCATCGGGGCCGGCGATCATTCCGTCCAGGCCTTGGGCGATGTACAGAACGACGCGGCGGTGCGACATTTTCGGCCTCTCACAACCATCTGGCTTGGCGGAACGCCTAGTCGAATAGGCTGGAGACCGACGACTCCTCGCTGATCCGCCGGATTGCGTCGCCCAGCAGCGGCGCGATGGAGATCTGGCGGATATTGGCGGCGGCCCGCACCGACGCTGTCGCCTTGATCGAATCGGTCAGCACCAGGCTCTCCAGCGGCGAGGCGACGACACGCTCGATCGCCGGGCCGGAGAGCACGCCGTGGGTGACGTAGCCGTAAACCGAGCGCGCGCCCTGTTCGCGTAACGCCACCGCCGCGTTGCACAGCGTCCCGGCGGAATCGACGATATCGTCGATAATCACGCAGTCCCGATCCTTGATGTCGCCGATGATATTCATGACTTCGGACACGCCGTCACGTTCGCGGCGCTTGTCGACAATGGCCAGATCCGCACCGAGTCGGCTGGCGATCGCCCGCGCCCGCAGGACGCCGCCGACATCCGGCGACACGACCATCAGCTGGCCGCCGTCGAAGCGCTCTTCGATGTCTTTGGTGAACACCGGTGCGGCAAACAGATTGTCGAGCGGGATATCGAAAAAGCCCTGGATCTGGGCTGCATGCAGATCGAGGGTCAGCACCCGGCTGGCCCCGGCCGTGGTGATCAAATCGGCGATGAGCTTGGCGGAGATCGGCGTGCGCGGCCCGGTCTTGCGATCCTGACGCCCGTAGCCGTAGTAGGGGATGACCGCCGTGATGCGCCGCGCCGACCCGCGCTTCAGCGCATCCAGGCTGACCAGCAATTCCATCAGATTATCGTTGGCGGGAAACGACGTGGACTGAATGACGAAGACGTCCTCGCCGCGCACGTTCTCCAGTACCTCGACGAACACCTCCATGTCCGAGAAGCGGCGGATGGTGGCGTTGGTAAGAGACAGCTCCAGGCGATTGGCGATCGCTTCGGCCAGCCGCCGATTGCTGTTACACGCCAGCACTTTCATGCGATCGGTCCCGCTCATTGCGCCAGCGCTATTGTTGCTGCTTCTGGCGTCGTGCCCAACTCCACTCATCTCATACCAAGCCGGCGCTCCAGCGACAACTGCGCGCCGGCACGGGCCCAAGTCGCGGCGATGCGGCGTTGTGAGGATCAGGAGCGGATCACGAAGCAGTCCTGGCCGGCGGCCTGAAGTTCCCGGCACAGGCCGGTGGCAGCACTCTGGTTGGTGATCGACGAGGTGCGCACGCGATAGACCCTACCCGTTGCAAGCTCCGCCTCTTCGATGTCCAAAGCATAGCCACCCAACAAGCCGGTGTGTTGCCGGGCGATTATTTCGAGCGCTCGCTCCGCCTGCTGCCGCTCACGAAATGACGCCAGTTGCACATGCCAGCCGCCGACGGTGCTGATCCGTGGCGGTGGGGGGGCGGCGTCCGGCGCGGCTGCGGCAATGCGCGCCTCATTTTCCGGCAACGCTGGTTGCGCCGCCGCCGACGCGGCTGCAACGGGCGGCACCGGCGCAGCCACAGGTTCGGCATCGGCGGACCCGGCCGCGGGCACCGTCTCCGCCAGTACGGACAGGTCAATCGTATCCAGAATCTCCACGATGCCGACGGCTGCGCCCTGGGCAACGAACACCGCGACGTCGCCCCAGTACTGGTCGAGGCTGTTGGCCGCCACCGGGCTCTCCTGGGTAATCCGACCGACGCTTTCGCCGCCGCCGGCGGTCACCAGCCACGAGATGCGGATGTTCTGCTCGCCCCCTGCGGGCGGCGTCGTTTCGACCGTTCCGGCGACAGCCAGGCCGGCGGTGTCCTCGGTCGCGAGCTCGACGCCGGCATCGATCAGGGCGCTGCGCATGGCCGACGTCAGTGACGCGTTTCCATCGCCGGGCGCGCCCGTCACCGGACGCACCGCCACCCGAGTCGCGGACACCGGTTCAATGATCGGCTCGCCCTGAATCATCGCCACAACTTGCGGCGCGGCGGCAGACGCAAGCTGCATCATCAGGTCGGGATCGCCCAAGGCCCAGGGTCGGATCGGCGTACCTTCGATCGACTGACTGAACATCACCGGCTCGCTCTCGCCGGGCGCGGCCAGAGTCCATTCGATGCGCGCCTCGGCTCCCGGGTCGATAACGCGCCCGCGCAGCACGGTGCTGCTGTTGTTGCCCGAGCCAGACGTGGCCGGAATGCCGGCTTCACGCAGGTACTCCGCAACCGCCTCCGCCAGTCCGGCGGCGGCCGCCGGCGGGGCGTCCACGATCGCCGCCACCACGATCCCGGTGTTGTCGGGCCGCGTCAGCAGATCGACATCGGCGTGGGATGAGCCGACGAACGGGCGCGGTACCGGCTGGCAGGCCGCCAGCGCGACCGTCAGCGCCAGCACTGCGGACAGCGCCTTAAGCGGCCAGCGCAATGGTGGATAGATTGCGGCCGTAGTCCGGCTCGCCTTCAAGACAAGACCGTCGATAGCTGAAGAAACGATCTGCGTCGACACACGTGTCCTCCCCAAGACTGGCGATCGCTTGCACTTCCGACGCCCGCAATCGTCCGACGACGAAGCCGAGCAGGTCGAACAGCCACCGATCGCCTTCCCCCTCGCGAAACAAAGTATCGCTCGTACCATCAGCATCGATAAAGGCGCGGCGAAATTCCGGGCCGACCTCATACGATACCTGCGCAATGCATGGCCCGACCGCCGCCGCGATGCTCCCGCGACGCGCGCCCAGTTGCTCCATGCCCGCCACGGCGTGGTCGATAACGCCCGCCAGGGCACCGCGCCAGCCCGCGTGGACCGCGCCGACCACGCCATTCCAGGCGTCGGCGAGCAACACCGGCGCGCAATCCGCCGTCAAAATTCCCAAGGCAATGTTCGGTCGGCTTGTGACCATGGCGTCGGCGCGTGCGTGCGGTGAGAAATGGCCGTCGACGACCACGACGTCGGCGGAATGCACTTGATGGACGGTGTGCAGGGCAGTGGCCGGCAGGTCAAGGTCTTCCATCGAGCGAGCGCGGTTCGCCGCCACCCGCGCCGGATTGTCGTCCGAACCGAGGCCGCAGTTGCGCGTGGCGTAGATGCCTTCGCTGACCCCGCCCTGACGGGTGAAAAAGCCGTGCCGCAGACGCTGATGCTGCAACAGATCAACATGCATCATGGCTCGCCGAATCCCGCCGGGATCGGCGCGCCTGGCGCGGTAAGCGCGGCCACTTTGAACAATTCGCCCATCTGCGCCGGAGCTATCAGGCGTTCGCGCGCTTGATCAATGGCCCGCGCCGGCTCCGCAGCCGCGTCGCGCTTCAGTCGCTCGGCACGCGCCGCGATGCCCAACGCGGTGAGGAACGCTCCCTGGTTTCGCGGACCCCACGCAACGGCACCAGCGGCGCGCGCGGTTCGGATCAGCGCCGCGAAATCGACATGCGCTGTCAGGTCGCTTTCCCCCGGCGCCTCCAGAGCATCAGCGTAACGGTGATCGCTCACAGCCTGCAGGGTGTCACCGGGACCGCTCTCGCAGTAGCCATAGTCGATGATCAACGCCGCACCGCCATCGCGTGCCAACCGTGAGGCGATGAGAGCGGCAATCTCTGTTCCATCCGGGCAATCCTCGGCGATGGTCCCGGCCGGCGCGTCCGCGCGCACACCCGGCGGCAAACGCTGGGGATCGGTGATCAACGGGCCGTGCGCGAATCGCAATGTCTCGGTGCCCGGCAGCAGCGTGACCACGCGCTCGGCCCAACCGGCTTCCGTCTGCACGACTTGACGAATTGGTAGCGCGTCGAAGAACTCGTTGGCGATAACGAAAAGCGGCCCGGCCGGCACCTGTTCGATATGCGAGTGCCAAGATACGGTCGATTTTCGCAGGGTCGCTCGCTGGACGCCGCGCAAAGCCGGGCTGGTTTCCACCAGATGAATGTCGACGCCAGCGCCGAACTCAGGTGCAGCGCGGGATATGGCGCGCAGCGCATCGGCCATCAACGTGCCCTTGCCCGGCCCGAGTTCGACCAAGTGGGCGTGTGACGGTCGGCCCGCCATGTGCCAAGCATCGGCGCACCACAGCCCGACAAGCTCACCGAACATCTGGCTGATTTCCGGCGCGGTGATGAAGTCGCCGCGGGCGCCGATGGGCTGGCGCCGCGCGTAGTAACCATAGTCGGGGTGGCCCATGGACAGTGCCAGATAGGAATCGACCGATACCGGGCCACCGGCGCGGATGCGCTCGGCCAGCAGGCGCGCCAGCGTCGTCATGCGGCGGCACTCCCGCCGCGCGCCTGGCTGCTGCGTGACCAGACGATCAACGCAAGTCCCCCCACGATCAACGGCAGCGACAGCAACTGGCCCATCGTCGCGCCGCCCAGGAGGACACCCAGATGGGCATCGGGCTCGCGGAAGAACTCGACGCACAGTCTTAGCGCGCCGTAGCCGGCCAGGAAGACCCCCGCCAGCAAACCGGGATGGGCACGGGCACGCGTGAACCGCGCCAGCCAGAACAGGATGACAAACAGCAGCAGGCCTTCCAGCGCGGCCTCATAGAGTTGGCTCGGATGCCGCGGCTGCGGGCCGCCGTTCGGAAAAACCACCGCCCACGGCACGTCCGACACGCGCCCGAAGAGCTCGCCGTTGATGAAATTGGCGGCGCGCCCCAGCAACAGGCCGATCGGTGCGGCGCAGGCGACCGCGTCACCGAGGTCGAAAAGAGCAATGCCGCGCCGCCGCGCAAACCAGATCGTCGCCACGACAACACCGACCAGGCCGCCATGGAACGACATGCCGCCGTTCCAGATGTAGAGAATTTCGACCGGATGCTGCAGGTAGTAGATGGGTTGGTAGACCAACACGTAGCCGAGCCGCCCGCCGGAGATGATGCCGATCACCGCCCACGTCAGGAAATCGCCGATATCCTGGGGGCTGAGGCGGCTCTTCCAACGGCGAACCAGCCAGCCGACATAGGCCCAGCCCAGCAGCAGCCCGGCGATGTAGGCCAGCGCGTACCAGCGCACGGCAAAGGGTCCCAGTCGGATCGCCACCGGGTCGATCTCGGGAAAACCGAGCGCGGATATCGTTGTCTCTATGGAGCGCCCCTTTCCTGCGACTCAGCGATAGGGATCATCCGTGGCCAGATAGTCTTGTACATAGGTTCGCACGCCGTCGGCCAGCGGCGTAAAGGGCTGCGTGTAGCCGTGCTCCCGCAGCCGCTGGATGTCCGCCTGGGTATGATACTGATAGTGCACGCGCAACGCCGCCGGCATGTCGATGTAGTCGATGCGCGCTGGCCGATCCATCGCCGCAAAAGTGGCCTCGGCCAGTGCGGCGAACGTCGTCGCCTCGCCGGTGCCAACGTTGAACAACCCACTGACGCCGGCCTTCCGATACAGAAAAATCATGACGTCGATGCAGTCGCCGACCCAGACGAAGTCTCGCCGCTGGGCGCCGTCGGCGAAGTCGGACCGATAGGACTTGAACAGGCGGCAGCCGCCGGTGTCGCGGATCTGCCCGTACGCGGCATGCGCGACGCTGAGCTGGCCTTCCTTGTGATACTCGTTCGGCCCATAGACGTTGAAGAAACGTAGCCCGCACCACTGCGGCGGGCAGGATCGCGTATGCACGGCCAGGCGAGCAAACCGCCGGTCGACAGTCAATTTAGACCAGCCATAGAGGTTCAACGACCGTAGTTCGGCCATCGCCCCAAGCGTTTGGCCGTCTGCAAACCCGGCGCTGCCATCGCCATAAACTGAGGCCGAGCTGGCATAGATGAAACGGGCGCCATGGCGGCCGCACCAGTCCCAAAGATCCAGGCTCAGCCGCACATTGGTGGCAATCACCGCGTCGGCGTCGGACGCCGTGGTCGCCGAGATCGCACCCATGTGGAAGATCGCACTGACATCCATAGCGTGCGCGTCGAGCCAATCGAACAGCTGAGGCGGCGCAATCACGTCATCAACGGCGTGTTTGGCCAAATTTCGCCATTTGTCGCCGCCGTCGAGGGTGTCACATACAATGATCGGGTCGCTCGCTTCCGCGTTCAGCCCGGCCACGAGGTTCGAGCCGATGAAGCCGGCGCCGCCGGTCACCACGATCATGGGCCAGACTTATAGGGATTGCCTGCTGCCCCCGCAATCGCTCAGCTCTTGCACAGATGCGGCCGCGGCCCTAGAGCAGGAGGGGTCCCGCCTGAACGGGCCTGCGACTTGGCGAGGGAGTAGGACGTGCAGACACAAAACCGCGTGCTCGATGATCTGGCCCGGCTGGTTTCCGGTGCCGCCGGCGTCGCCGCCGGCATGAAGGACGAGGTGCAGGCGCAGTTCCGCCAACGCGCCGAGCGCCTGCTGGCCGAGCTCGACCTGGTTCCGCGTGAGGAGTTCGAAGCGGTCAAGGAGATGGCCACCAAGGCACGCGCCGAACAGGAGCTGTTGGCCGAGCGGGTTGCAGCGCTGGAAGATCGCCTGCCGGCGTCGCCTAAGAAGACGCCGCGCCGCCGGTCGGCACCAACCCGCCGAACGACACGGCGCGCGACCGGCTCCAAGCGCCGCTGACGGCGCCCGCCGCCGCGCCCGCGCGGCGGCGTTATCGCGGCACGTTATCCACGGCGCCGGCGACAAATCTCTTTGCCAATTTGCAGCATCTTGTGGTCAGCTGCTTGCGACTCGCCAGTTATTGTGTTTTAGCGCGGAGTCAATGCCGCTTGTGCAGGCGCGCTGTCGGCACGGAACAGGGCCTCGCCCATGACCTATTCGCCGCTGCAGATGCCGTCGACGCGGGCACACCCGCTCGATATCGTGGAAGAAATCGTCAACGCCCTGGACGGCAGCGTGGACCGTCCGGCCGATGACGAGCTGATCGCGGAGGTGCCGGGCGGCTGGTGCAGCCGCTATTTGGTGCTGAGCTGGTGCGATGTCAGCAGCCTTCTGCAGCTGACCTGCGCCTTTGACGTCCGCGTCCCGCGCCAGCGCCGGGCAGCGATCTTCGAGCTGCTCTCTTCGATCAACGAGCGGCTCGGGCTGGGCCACTTCGAGGTCACGGCGGAGAGCCGGATCCCCGCCTTTCGGCTGGCGTTGCCGCTGCGCGGTGCCGGTGGCGCCACGGTGGAGCAGGTCGAGGACGTTGTCGATGTCGCGTTGCGCGAGGTCGAGCGCTACTACCCCGCATTCCAATATGTGGCCTGGGGCGGCCGCCATCCGGTCGATGCCCTGGCGGCGGCAATGCTGGAGCCGATCGGCGAGGCCTAACGAGTGGTGGATGCCGGACCTCTGCTGCTGGTCGGCTGCGGCAAGATGGGCGGCGCGTTGCTGCGCGGCTGGCTGAACAAGGGCCTGCCAGCGGAGCGGTTCCGCGTGATCGAGCCTCAACCGGGGCAGCAGACCGCCGAATTCGCCCGCCGCGGCGTCGCGTTCAAGCGCGCCGTCGGCGATCTCGACCCGGCGTGGGCGCCAATCGCGGTGGTCCTTGCCGTCAAGCCGCAGGTCATGGACCAGGCGCTACCGACCTTGAGCGCCTACGCCAATACCGGCGCGCTGTTCGTGTCGGTGGCGGCCGGCACCCTGACCACGACCATCGCCAAGCATGTGGGCGCTAAGGCTGCGGTTGTCCGGGCAATGCCCAACACGCCCGCGGCGGTCGGCAAGGGCATGACGGTTCTCTATGCGAATGAAAACGTTTCTAAAGCGCAACGAAAGGGCGCACAGGCGCTGATGGCCACGGTAGGCGCAGTGGCATGGGTCGAGGAAGAGCCGCTGATGGATGCCGTAACAGCGGTCTCGGGGAGCGGTCCGGCGTACGTGTTTTTGCTGGTCGAGGCACTGGCCGAGGCCGGCGCCAGGGCCGGTCTGGCACCGGAGGTGGCGGCGCAATTGGCACGCGAGACGGTCGCCGGCGCCGGCGCCCTGCTGGACCAGGCGAGCGAGGATGCCGCGACGCTACGCCGCAACGTCACCAGCCCCGGCGGAACTACGGCGGCGGCGCTGGAGGTGCTCATGGCCGAGGACGGGCTGACGGCATTGATGACCCGCGCCGTTGCCGCCGCGGCCCAGCGGTCGCGCGATCTTGCCGGTTGATCCGGCGCATCCTTAACAGTCCCGACCGATGGGCGTAAGCTGACGCCATGGCAAAACGAGCCCAACGCAAGGCAGCCGACCCGACGGATCGCGTCATCGACGCAGCGTTGGCGCTGGCGGTCACGCGCGGCTGGCGCGGCGTGACGCTGGCCGCGGTCGCGCGGGAAGCGAAACTGCCTCTGGCGGAGGTGTACCGCGTCTGCCCATCACGCCCGGCCATCCTCGGTGCCTTCATGCGCCGCATCGACTCGGCGGTGCTGGCCGGCGGCGACTCGGAGCTCGGCGACGAATCGCCCCGCGACCGGCTGTTCGATGTGTTGATGCGGCGATTTGATGCACTGGCGCCGCACCGCGATGCGGTCGCGGCGATCGCCGCAGATCTGCCGCGAGAGCCTCCGCTGCTGGCGCTGTTCGCGCCCTGCTACGCGCGTTCGATGGCCTGCATGCTGGAGGCCGCCGGCTTGTCGCCGGCCGGCGTCCGCGGCGCGTTGCGGGTCAAGGGGCTGGCCGCGCTCTATCTGGTGGCGCTACGCATCTGGCTGAACGACGACGATCCCGATCTGGCGCGCACGATGGCTGCGCTCGACCGGCTGCTGCGCCGCGCCGAGAGCCTCGCCGCCATGATCGGCCTGCATCGCGCGGACAATCAGCACCCGGGCGAGAACGCGTCCTGACGCCCGACTGATGACCATCGCCTTCGACGACTTCGCCAAGGTCGACATTCGCTGCGGCACCGTAACCCACGCCGAGGCGTTCCCCGAGGCACGCACGTCCGCCATCAAGCTGTAGATCGATTTCGGACCGGAGATCGGCGAGAAGAAATCCTCGGCGCAGCTCACCGTTCACTACACACCGGAGACGCTGATCGGCCGCCAGGTCGCCGCCGTGGTCAACTTCGCACCGCGCCAGATCGGCAAGTTCCTCTCCGAAGTCCTGGTGCTCGGCTTCCCCGGCGATGCCCGCACCGCGGGCACCAATCGGCACAGCCGTAGGCTCCGACCTGGCCGCCGCGGGGAGCAGTCCGATAGTGCGCCGAAGATTGCGGTCGATGCGTCATGTGACGATGCCGGGAACTGGCGCACCAGACTGCTGGATCGCAAACTCGCTATACAATCGCCGGTTCCAATGCTCCTCCGCATCTGATATCATGCGAGGTTCCGTTCAGCAGGGACCACATTCGAGGAGGATGCAATGATTGCGCGAACATTAGCGGCCGCAACCGTACTGGCGATTCTTGCGGCTCCGGCATTGGCTGACCAGTGCGAAACCCTCATGGCCCAATTCGACGTCGATATCGTGATAAACGCGGAGGGCCATGAGGAAGTGAAATTGAAGGAAGCGAGGGAACTTCGCGCGCGTGGCGAAGCCTTGCACGAAATCGGGGAACATGAAGACGCGCAAAAGCGTCTCAGGAGTGCGGCCAACATCCTTACCGAATGCAGATGCTGAGGCTGCTGGCGGTGCCCACCATGGCGCGCTCGCTTTTGCGGCTGTTCCGCTCATGCGAACCGTGCCCTTGGCGATGACGAAGGCCATGTAGTGACCGGTGATGTCGGCGCGACGCAGCCTCACCCGGTTCGGAGGCGCGCCGCCCAACAGCCCGATGCGACGCTAGACCGCCTGCTGCGCCGCGCCGAGAGCTTGGCCGCCATGATCGGCCTGCATCGCGCGGACAATCAACACGCGGACGAAGACGCGTCCTGACATCCGCGCGATGACCATCGCCTTCGACGATTTCGCCAAGGTCGATATCCGTTGCGGCACCGTGATCCGCGCCGAGCCGTTCCCCGAGGCACGCACGCCCGCCATCAAGCTGTGGATCGATTTCGGACCGGAGATCGGAGAGAAGAAATCCTCGGCACAGCTCACCGTTCACTACACGCCGGAGACGCTGATCGGCCGCCAGGTCGCCGCCGTGGTCGACTTCGCACCGCGCCAGATCGGCAAGTTCCTCTCCGAAGTCCTGGTGCTCGGCTTTCCCGACGCCGCGAGCGTCGCGGGCGCCGCCGTCGTCCTCATCGCCCCCGACCGCGACGTCCCCAACGGCGCCCGGTTGTTCTGACTCGTACACTCATTATTGCGCCGCCCGAGATTGCCCCGAATGCGGAAATCTGGTGCTTTGCTGGCGTTGTCGCAGATTGGCTGAGGCTGTTGAAGAAGTCCTTTTAGCGGCTCGTGCTGGCGTGATTCCCTGATGCTGATGCTACCAGCGGGAGGTCACGGCGATAATGGGCGCGTCTGTTGGTCGTCAAGACCGTCTTTTCTATGAGTTTTGTCTCGAGGATCGGGTTCCTGCGGATCACTTGTTGCGCAAGATCGATGGGGTTCTGCAACTCGCTTGGCTGCGTCAGTGGTGAAACGCGCCGCCATACCGCCGCCGAGATCCGTCATCGCATGATCAATGCCGGAATGAACCCAAACCAATCGATCCAGAACACCAAGCCCGCCCCGGCATCGGCCGGCAGCGGAACCAAAATATCCGCTTCTACCAGCGGGCATCAATAACCGGCTCACATCCGAGTTCTTCAACAGCCTCAGCCAGGAGCGGCCGTTTCCGCCGAACAAGTCCTACTTTGTTGCTAGTCGCGTGACGTCTGACCTACGATGGCCAGCGGGGTGGTCTAGTGGATTGATTCCAACGTTTGGAACCCTCGGTTTCGGGCTGCGATGATGTCGTCGGGGTCGGCTTTCGATATGAATGGCTGTGGGTTGGCCGCATTGTATTCGCGGACGAAGCGGTTGATTGCGGCCTGGAGATCGACGACGGAATGGAAGACGCCGTGCTTGAGCCGCCGCCGGGTGAGTTTTGCGAAGAAGCCCTCGACGGCATTGAGCCACGAGCAGGAGGTCGGTGTGAAGTGGAAAGTCCAGCGCGGATGGCGGGCGAGCCAGGCGCGGACCTTGTCCTTGTTGTGCGCCGCGTAGTTGTCGACGATCGCGTGGATGGCCTTGTCCGCCGGCACCGTGCGCTCGATGCGGTTGAGGAAGCGGATGAACTCCTGATGGCGGTGGCGCTGCATGTTCTGGCCGATCACCGTTCCGTCCAGAACGTTGAGCGCCGCAAACAGCGTGGTCGTGCCGTGCCGTTTGTAGTCATGGGTCATGGTGCCGGCGCGTCCCTTCTTCATCGGCAGACCGGCGGTCGAGCGCCTGGATCTGTGACTTCTCATCGATCGACAACACCACCGCATGGGCCGGCGGGTCGACATACAGGCCGACGATATCGGTGAGTTTCTCGGCGAAGGCAGGGTCGGTCGACAGCTTGAAGTTGCGCCAGCGGTGCGGGCTGAGACCGTGAGCCTTCCAGATCGCCTGCACCGTCGAGGCGGCAATACCGGCCGCCCTGGCCATCGCGCGCAACGTCCAGTGGGTCGCCTCAAACGGCGGCGGTTGCTGCGTCAGGCGCACGATCTCGGCGACACGATCGAGCGGGACCGGCGCCTTGCCGGGCGGACGGGACTTGTCGCGAAGCAGGCCGCCGACACCCTCGTGCATGAACCGCTCTTGCCAGCGCCACACGCAGGTCTTGGACTTGCCGGTCTCGGTCATGATCGCCGAGGTGCCCAGACCCTCGCCGCTGAGAAGGACAATATGTGCCCGCCAGACGTGTTTCTGCGGGCTCTTGGGATCCGCGACGACCGCGCGCAATCGCTGACGGTCGCCGGCGGATAGGGTGAAGGAGATTCCACTGCGCATGCGCCAGATTCGCATACCACAGCAAAATACGGAATCCCAATTCGAACTCTTTCGTTCCGATCAATCCACTAGTGAGGACATTTCTCCCGGAGAGATTGAGAGATTTACCAGAACCTTGGCAGAGCAAATCGCCAAGGCGTCTCACCATTCGCTAACTGAGGCACTGGGCAAACACGTCTTGTGGGTCGATGATCGCCCCCAAAACAACGTTCACGAGCGTCGATCACTTGAGGTGCTTGGCGTTCGATTCAAATTGGCAACTTCAACCGAGGAGGCGCTGGAACAGGTATCTCATGCCAAATTTGATGCCATAATTTCGGACATGGGTCGTCCGCCGGATCGGCGCGCGGGGTACACATTGTTGGACGCACTTCGTTCACAGGGGGACAAAACGCCGTTCCTAATCTACGCTGGTTCAAGAGCACCTAATCACATAGCAGAATTCAAAGAAAGGGGTGCCAAAGGGACAACAAATCGACCCGACGAACTGTTTGAAATGGTGCTAAGAGCTGTGGGCTTGGATTGAGGCGGCGGATATCTGAAGAGTTCTTATGTTGTCGTCAAAACTATTCTTGCAAGGTCCGCTCAGGGTCTTGGTTGTGTGAAGCGTGCGCCAGCCAAAATCCAGCAGAAACCAATTCTCTCTGGCGGGTCTTCTAAAGAAATATTGTGCATGCGCAGCGCATATTGTCGAGCATTAGAGCGGTTCCGCAAAGTTTTTGAGTCGTCGGAATCGGTTGTGTTTTATTGTCTGTCACCTGTCCAACTGCTTTGGGGTGCCCGATGTGGAAGCCTGAACACCGCGCGGCCGCCGACCGTGGCCGGCTTCGCTATCCGAGTGATCTGACCGACGCCGAATGGGCGCTGATCGAGCCGCTGATCCCACCGGCGAAGCACGGTGGGCGTAAGCGGACGGTCGATGTCCGCGAAGTCCTGAACGGCATCTTCTACGTGCTGTCGACCGGCTGCCAGTGGACCGCGCTGCCCAAGGACCTGCCGCCGAAGAGCACGGTGTACGACTACTTCGACCTGTGGGAATGGGACGGCACCCTGGCTCGCATCCATCATGAGCTCTACGTGGCGGTGCGCGAGCGCGCGGGCCGCGAAGCCAGTCCGAGCGCGGCCATCATCGACAGCCAGAGCGCCAAAGCGGCGCAAAAAGGGGGGCGTCGATCGATCCGCAGGGCTTCGACGCGGGCAAGAAGCTCACCGGCCGCAAGCGGCACATCCTGGTCGATACGCTCGGCCTGATGCTGGGCCTCGTCGTGCATCCCGGCAACGTGCAGGACCGCGATGGCGCGGCCACACTGCTGCGCCGGACACGCCGGCTGTTTCCGTTCATCGAGGTGATCTACGCCGACGGCGGCTACCAGGGACCAAAGATGGCTGCCGTGGTGGCGAAGACCGGCGCCTGGCGGCTGGAGATCGTCAAGCGCAACAGCGTGCCGCGCTTCGAGGTGCTGCCGAAGCGCTGGATCGTCGAGCGCACCTTCGCCTGGATCGTCCGTTGCCGCCGGCTGGCGCGCGACTTCGAACGCCACGTCCGTTCTGTCGTCGCTTTCATCCACCTCGCCATGATCCGCATCATGCTGCGACGCTTGACCCGGCCAAGCCCTTGCTCGTGAATCTCTACTTCCCGGAACGGCTCTTAGAGCGGTTCCGGAAAGTTTTTGAGTCGTCGGAATCGGTTGTGTTTTATTGTCTGTCGCCTGTCCAACTGCTTTGGGGTGCCCGATGTGGAAGCCTGAACACCGCGCGGCCGCCGACCGTGGCCGGCTTCGCTATCCGAGTGATCTGACCGACGCCGAATGGGCGCTGATCGAGCCGCTGATCCCACCGGCGAAGCACGGTGGGCGTAAGCGGACGGTCGATGTCCGCGAAGTCCTGAACGGCATCTTCTACGTGCTGTCGACCGGCTGCCAGTGGACCGCGCTGCCCAAGGACCTGCCGCCGAAGAGCACGGTGTACGACTACTTCGACCTGTGGGAATGGGACGGCACCCTGGCTCGCATCCATCATGAGCTCTACGTGGCGGTGCGCGAGCGCGCGGGCCGCGAAGCCAGTCCGAGCGCGGCCATCATCGACAGCCAGAGCGCCAAAGCGGCGCAAAAAGGGGGGCGTCGATCGATCCGCAGGGCTTCGACGCGGGCAAGAAGCTCACCGGCCGCAAGCGGCACATCCTGGTCGATACGCTCGGCCTGATGCTGGGCCTCGTCGTGCATCCCGGCAACGTGCAGGACCGCGATGGCGCGGCCACACTGCTGCGCCGGACACGCCGGCTGTTTCCGTTCATCGAGGTGATCTACGCCGACGGCGGCTACCAGGGACCAAAGATGGCTGCCGTGGTGGCGAAGACCGGCGCCTGGCGGCTGGAGATCGTCAAGCGCAACAGCGTGCCGCGCTTCGAGGTGCTGCCGAAGCGCTGGATCGTCGAGCGCACCTTCGCCTGGATCGTCCGTTGCCGCCGGCTGGCGCGCGACTTCGAACGCCACGTCCGTTCTGTCGTCGCTTTCATCCACCTCGCCATGATCCGCATCATGCTGCGACGCTTGACCCGGCCAAGCCCTTGCTCGTGAATCTCTACTTCCCGGAACGGCTCTTAGAGAATGGCTTTCTGTGCGTTCGTCCAATCCAAACATTTTTACACAGCCAGGGTCACAAGGAGAACGCAACAGCGGTCACCGGCTATGTCCGCTACGGCGCCACTTTCGGAAATCCAGACTGAATCGATGATGCTGAAATCAGAGCAGTCGGCTGACTTCGGTACGCTTTTCTACAACGGCACGCGGATGCGGGCGCGCAGGCCGCCGGTGGGCGAGTCGTCGAGGGTCAGGTCGCCGCCGTGGCCGCGGATGATGTCGCGGGCGATGGTCAGGCCGAGCCCGGTGCCGGCGGTGTCGGGATTGCGCGCATCGTCGAGCCGGCGGAACGGGCGGAACACTTCCTCGCGCTGGTCGGCGGCGATGCCGGGGCCGTCGTCATCGACGGTGATCTCCAGCGCGCTGGCCCGACGCCCGGCGCGCACCGCGACATGCTGACCGTAACGCAGCGCGTTGGTCAGCAGGTTGGCGACCGAGCGCGTGAAGGCGTTGGGACGCAGCGGCAGATTGATGTCACGCTCGACATGAAGATCGATCTCGGCGCCATTGCGGCGGGCGCCGCCGACGACGACACGCAACAGGGGCGCCACATCGGTCGGTGCCGGCGTCTCGGTGCCCTCACCGCGGGCGAATGCCAGATAGTCTTCGACCATGCGCTCCATCTCGGCGATGTCGGAGCCCAGTTCCGCCGCCGCCTGGTCGTCTTCAACCATGGCCAGTTGCAGCTTCATGCGCGTGAGCGGCGTGCGCAGGTCGTGACTGACGCCCGCGAGCATCTCGGTGCGCTGACCAATCTGGCGCCGGATGCGATCGCGCATCATCGCAAATGCCGCCGCCGCCTGTCGCACTTCGCGCGCACCTGCGGCGCTGAAGTCGGAGACCTCCCGACCTTTGCCGAATTCCTCGGCCGCCAACGCTAGCCTGCGGATCGGGCGGATCTGATTGCGCATGAACAGGATCGCAATCGCGGCGACGATGATCGCGGTGCCGACCATCCACAGGGTGAGGATGCGGGCGGTTGTTCCCGAAACCCGCTTGGTGTCGAAATCGAAACTCACGATGCGGTCGTCGACCTGGATGTCGAGCGCAATACGGCGCTTGGCCTGATCGATTTGGAGCGCGAACGGCCGCCGCACGGCTGACCGCAAGGCCTCGGCCAATATACGCTCCATTTCGCTGTCGGCGCTGCCCGGCCCGTCGGGGGCGATGTCGCCGTCCCTGATCTCCATGGCTAGCGCCATATTCTGCGCCAGCCCCCTGACCCAGGCCTCGCCTTCGCGCTCGTGCTCGCGGTAGAGCAGCCGTACCAGCGCCGAGATCTCGCCAGCCAATGCGGTGGAGGCGTGGCGCGTCACCGTCGTCCAATGCCGGTCGTAGAAGATGTAAGCCGTGACCAACTGCAGCAGCACCAGGGGCGCGACGATGATGATCAGCGAGCGGCCCAGCAGGGAGCGCGGTAGGAAATCCTTGATGGTCATGCGCCGGCCTCTATCGATCCCGACGCCGCTCGCTCAGCCCGGGCGCAACACATAGCCTTGGCCACGCACGGTCTGCACGAAGCGCGGCAGCTTCGGGTCGTCCTCGATCTTACGCCGCAGGCGCGCGACCTGCACGTCCACGCTGCGCAAATTGCCGTTCAATCCCAGTCGCAAAGACAGATCCTCGCGGCTGACCGGCCGGCCGGGTTGCACGGCGAAAATCCTGAGCAGCCGCTCCTCGGCGGTGGTCAGCCGTACCGGGCGGCCCGCGCGCATCAATTCGCCCCGCTCCAAGTCGAAGCGGCACGCGCCGAGCGCGAGCGCGGCTTGCGGCGGATCGTCCTGGCTCGGCGGCGCCCGCCGCAGGATGGAGCGGATCCGGGCCACCAGTTCACGCGGCTCGAACGGCTTGGCCAGGTAGTCGTCGGCGCCGGCCTCGAGCCCTTCGATGCGCTCCTCCGGCTCGCCGCGCGCGGTCAACAGCAGGATCGGTACGCCGTTGGACTGGCGCAGCGTGCGGGTCAGGCTGAGACCGGATTCGCCGGGCATCATCACATCCAAGACGATCAGGTCGAACGCGAATCGCTGCATCGCCGCACGCGCCTCGGCGGCGTTCGCGGCGACGGTGATGCGAAAACCCTGCTCGGTGAGGAACCGCCGCAGCAACTTGCGCAGGCGCGTATCGTCATCGACCACCAGCACATGCGCCGCCACGTCGTCACCGCGCGTCCCGGCTCCGCGGATCTCGTGCGGCGAGAAAACATCGCCCATTGTCGTGCCCTTTCCGCCAGAGGCGTCGGTTCGATCAGGGGCGCACCGATATCGATTTGAAGCGTTCGCGGTCGTCGCCGTTTATGATGCCGACCATGACACGGCGAAAGCCGGCGACCGCCTCGGCCCCCGCCTCACGATAGGCACGGGCGATGCGCTGCATCTGAATCGTCGACAAGGCGCACTCCAACTCCCGCCCCTTCGCCGTCAGTTCCAGCAAGCGCTGGCGGCGATCGATGTCGCCGGGCCGCTGCACGATAAAGCCCTCGCGCACCAGTTGGCCGAGCACCCGCGACAGGCTCTGCTTGGTGATGCGCAGGATGCCCAACAGCTCCGATACCGTTATCGACGGGTGGCGGCCAACAAAATAGATCACCCGGTGGTGGGCACGGCCAAACCCGCGCGTTGCCAGCACCGCGTCCGGCTCGCCGGTGAAGTCGCGATAGGCGAAGAACAAGAGCTCCAGCGCCTCGCGCAGTTCCTCCTCACGCAAGAAAAGCGGATTGACCGCGGCTTTCAGGTCAGCCATGTTGACTTAATAGCTGAACAATGTTACGCGTTGCAAGTCTGATTTGTAACAAACCGCTCGCCAGAAGCACGGATTGCGCAGGAACCTGAGCTATGTCCACCCAACCGTTTCACGATCACGATGGCGTCATATGGTATGATGGTCAGCTAACCCAGTGGCGCGACGCGCGGTTGCACGTCCTGTCGCACGCGCTGCACTACGCCAGCTGCGTATTTGAAGGCGAGCGCGCTTACGAAGGCACTATCTTCAAGTTGCGCGAGCACACCGATCGGCTGCACGACTCGGCACAGGCGATGGGTTTCGAGATCCCCTATCGCCCCGACCAGATCGACGCGGCGTGCCGTCAGGTGCTGGAAGCGATGGACCTCCGTGACGCCTACGTCCGCCCGGTGGCCTGGCGCGGATCGGAGATGATGGGCGTCTCGGCCCAGCAAACGACCATCCATCTGGCGATCGCGGCCTGGGAATGGCCGTCCTATTTCTCGCCGGAGGCGCGCCTGAAGGGCATTCGCCTCGACTGGGCGCCCTATCGCCGCCCGGATCCGGCGACCGCGCCGGTCAAATGCAAGGCGGCCGGCCTGTACATGATCTGCACCCTGTCCAAGCACGCGGCGGAGGCCAAGGGCTATGCCGATGCGCTGATGCTCGATTGGCGCGGGCGGATCGCCGAGACCACCGGCGCGAACGTGTTCCTGGTGCAGGATGGCGTCATCCACACACCGGTCCCCGACTGCTTCCTGGACGGCATCACCCGGCGCACGGTCATCGGATTGGCGAAAGCGCGCGGGTTCGAAGTCGTCGAGCGGCCGATCGTGCCTGAGGAGCTTGCGCGCGCACAGGAAGTGTTCATCACCGGCACCGCCGCCGAAGTGACGCCCATCGCCGAGATCGCAGAGCACACGTTCACGGTCGGCGATATCACCAAGTCGCTGATGGAGGACTACGACCGTTTGGTGCGTACACCGCCTGTCGAGACCGCGGCCGCCGCCGAATAGCGCGCCTCCTGCACCGTCGGGCACGGAACCGAGCCGTACGAGCAGAACACGCAGCAATCACCGGCCAGCGGCATGAGCCGGGTGCCGCAGCCGCCACACTCACAGAAGTACCAGCAGGCGTTGACAGCCATCGTCTCCGTTTGGGCATGCCCGCATTCGGGGCAGGTGATGGACGATTCCAGCTGCACCTCGAAATTGCTCAGGGTCATCAGTCGCGTCCTGCGGGCTGCGCCTGACCCGAGCGGCCGCGGCGGATCAGGGCGAACAGGCACAGCATCACGAAGAACACCAGCGAGGGCCACAACACCCAGTCGAGCCATGCGGGATCGGCGACCCACGCCGACAATCCGAGTACGCCAAACAAGACGATCAGCGCCGGCGTGAAACAGCACACGAGGGCGACGACGGCGCCGATCAGACCCGTCGTCAGGAGCTTGTTTTGTTGCGAGCTACGGACCATCGGTGCGGTTGCTTCCGCTACTCTGCGGCGTGCGATTCGTCATGCCGCCAGCGCTCAGCCGCCGCGTCATCGCTGGCCCGCGCCTCGACCCAGTTCTCGCCGGTCGCCGTCTCCTCACGCTTCCAAAACGGTGCCTTGGTCTTAAGCCAGTCGATCAGAAAGGCGCACGATTCGAGTGCCGCCTGGCGATGCGCCGAGGCGCACGCCACCAAGACGATACGATCGCCCGGCTCCAATCGGCCGACGCGGTGAATGATCAGCGTCGCATCCAACGGCCAGCGGCGATGGGCCTCGCTCTCGATTTCGCTGAGCGTCTTCTCGGTCATCGCCGGGTAGTGCTCCAGCGTCATCGCTCCGATCGACTGGTCGCCGTCCGGGTCACGCACAACGCCGATGAAGCTGGCGATACCGCCGATGGCGTGATTGCCGGCGCTCATGGCGGCGATTTCGGCGCCCGGATCGAAGTCCTCGGTCTGCACACGGATCATGGCCCGACGCCCGACGCGGCTAGCCGCCGGTGACAGGTGGGAAGAACGCCACTTCGTCGCGGTCGGCGATCGGGTGGGTGAACGGTACGTACTCCTGATTGACGGCGACCCGGATGGCGCCGAGCTCGGCGAAGGCCTGGGCATAGCCCGGGCCGGCCTGTTTCAGCCAATCGACCAGATCACCGACCGTGCCGACGCCGTCCGGCAGGGCGAGATCCTCATCACCGCGGCCGATCCGCTGCCTGAGCCAAGCGAAATACAGTACTTTCAAGCCAACACCTCCGAAAACGGCAGAAAGTCTACCATAGTCCCCGCCTCTATATGGGTCACGCCTTCGCGAAGCTCCACCAGCCCGTCGGCGGCGACCATGGAGCCCAGAACGCCGGCGCCGTCGCGGGCGAATTTGGCGGCGCGCCAGACGCCATCGGGATCGCGGGCCAACCGGGCTCGGACATACTCGCGCCGATTGGCGCGCTTGTCGTAGTCGAAACCGGCGCGGACCCGATACAGGTGCGGCTCCAGCTCCGTCGCGCCGGCGAGCCGCAGGATCACGGGCCGCGCCAGGCGGAGGAACGTGACCATCATCGCCACCGGATTGCCGGGCAATCCGACGAACGGCGTACCGGCAACCTGGCCCATCGCCACCGGCCGGCCCGGCTTGATCGCCAAGCGCCAGAAGTGCAGGGATCCCTGGCTCTCGACCGAGGCCCGGACGTGGTCCTCCTCACCGGTCGACATGCCACCGGAGCTGATAATCACATCGTGCGCTTTCGCCGCAGCCGCCAGCGCGTCGGCGATCGGCGCCTCCGCATCCGGCAGAATCCCGAGATCGATGGGTCGGCATCCCAAACCTTGCAGCAGCGCAATCAGGCAGTAGCGATTGGCATCATAGACCCCGCCGGCAGGGAGATTGGCGGGGCCGGGGTCGAATACCTCGTCGCCGGTCGAAAACACGGCGACGTTGAGCGGGCGAAAGACGCTGAGCCGGGCGCGCCCCAGGGACGCCGCCAGGCCGACGTCCTGTGGCCGCAGCCGGCGCCCGATCCGCAGTACCGTCTCGCCCTCGGCCACGTCCTCGCCGCGCCGCCGCCGGTTGGCGCCGCGCGCAATGCCGGGCGGGATTACCACGACATCGCCGTCGATGCGGCAATCTTCCTGCATCATAACGGTGTCCGGACCCTCGGGCATGGGCGCGCCGGTGAAGATACGGATCGCGGTGCCGCGCGGCGCCTTAGCCGATAGCGGATGGCCGGCCGCCGCTCGGCCGGCGATCGCCAGCCGCGTCTCCCCATCCCCTAGCAGGTCGTCGAAATGAACGGCATAGCCATCGACGGCGGCATTGTCATGCGGCGGCACGTCGCGTTCGGCCACCACATCGGCGGCCAGAATTCGGCCATGCGCGGCGGACAGCGGCACGACTTCAGGCGTCGCGATCGGATGCACGCGTTCGCCCAACAGGCTCAGAGCCGCGTCGGCGGACAGCAATTCGCCGCCTTGGGCGAAGCAGTCGTCGCTGAGTTGCGCCATAGGTCTAGACCGCTTGTTCGCGCACCGGTTCGAGGCCGCAATGCAGCGTGATCAGTGCAGCGATGCCGGCGATGTCGTCGCGGTCGAGCACCGGGACGTGCAGGCCCGCGATCGGTGCATCCGCCGCGACCGCAACGACGCTTGGGTCCTCGCTCGCCAGCAACGGTTTGCCGGCGCGGACCCGGTGGACCTCGAGCTTGTCGATCGGCATATGTTTGAAGCCCTCGACCAGCACCAGATCGACCGGCGACATTTTGGCGACCAGCGCGTGCAGGCCGGGCTCCAGCGCACCACGCAGCTCGCCGACCAATGCCCACCGGTTCGCCGACGTCACCAACACCTCAGATGCGCCGGCTTCGCGGTGGCGGTGGCTATCTTTGCCCGGATGATCGATGTCGAACGCATGGTGTGCGTGCTTGACCGTCGAAACAGCACGGCCGCGCCGGACGAGTTCCTGAACCAGCGCGACGATCAACGTCGTCTTGCCGCTACCCTGCCATCCCGCGACACCAAAAACATGCACGAATGTACTCCACGCGGCGTTGTCAGCATTGTCGCCGGCGAACGTAGCACGAACCGCCAACCGAATTGGCGTCGAAAGCGCGCGTCAGCCGCTGGCTGTACGGGCGTCACTGGCCGTGCGCCGTGCGTGTTCCGCCGGCCGTTGCGTCGCCGGACGCATCGCGCGCGCCGGCGTCGGTGAGCGCTGCGCGCCTTCCTCCGCGTGGATGTGGCGGACGCCGGCGGAAAGATAGTCCCAGCCGGTCACCATGGTAAGTCCCGCTGCCAGCCACAGGCCCAACTCCCCGATCAATTGCACCGGGACCGCGGCGGGGAAGGCGTCCCCGACAATCAGAATGCCGATCGCAATCATTTGCATCGCGGTCTTCCACTTGGCGAGACGGCTCACCGGCACCGACACGTTGAGTTCGGCCAAGTGCTCGCGCAGGCCGGAGACCAGGATTTCACGGCAAAGAATAATTACTGCCGGGATCAATGCCCAGGTGGTCAGCGCGTCCTTACCCACCAGCATCAGCAACACTGCACCAACCAAGAGCTTGTCGGCGATGGGATCGAGAAACCTGCCGAAGCGCGACTCGCGCTCCATAGCGCGGGCCAAGTAACCGTCGAGGAAGTCGGTCAGGCCCGCCAAGGTGAAGAGAGCGCACGCCGTCCACCGTGCCCAGTCGTCAAACAGGAACAGCAAGGCGACGATCAGGGGAATGACTGCAATTCGAGCAATCGTCAGCGTGTTGGGCAGGCTCGAAATCATGCCGCTACTCCCGTAGCATTGTTCGGCGAGACTGGAGTAATTCTGCCTGCCATGTTGCGCGCCGACTGGCCAGGCGCGCCTGGGCTTGGTCCTGACACAATATCGCTCCGTCAGAATGCTTCCGTCCAGCTTATTTGTGCTCAAGCGATTGCGCCGCGCCGGGCGCAAATGACACATCGCCGCGAAGATGATCATAGACCCGCCGCGCCACGGTTTTGCTAATGCCGGCAACTCGCTCCAGATCTTCCATCCCGGCACGGGCCACACCTCGTGCCGAACCAAAATGATGCAGCAGCGCCCGCTTGCGCTTGGCACCGATGCCGGCGATGTCGTCCAGCGGATTGCGTTCGATGGCCTTCGACCGCCTGGCCCGGTGCGTCCCGATGGCAAAGCGGTGCGCCTCATCGCGCAAACGTTGCATATAGAACAGCACCGGGTCGCGCTGTGGCAGGCGGAAAGGTGCACGGTTTTGCTGGAAGAACCGCTCGCGCCCGGCGTCGCGATCCGGACCCTTGGCGATCGCGACGACCGCAACGTCTTCGATGCCGAGTGCCTGCAAGACCTCGCAGGCGACGTTGAGCTGGCCACGGCCGCCATCGATCAGGCACAGATCGGGCCAGTTCTCGCCAGCGTGGTCCGGGTCATCCTCGAGCGCACGGCGAAACCGCCGTGTTAGCACCTGACGCAGCATCGCGTAGTCATCGCCGGGGCTCACACTTTGGGAAGGCGCGGCCTCGCCTTCGCCTTCGTCCGATCCCTTAATTGCGAACTTCCGATAGGCCGACTTCACAAAACCGTCCGCGCCGGCAACGATCATCGCGCCGACCTGATGAGTGCCCGAGATGTGGCTGTTGTCGTACACTTCGATCCGGCGCGGCGGCGCTTCCAGCCCAAAGCACTCCACCAACTTTTCCAGCAATTGTTGATGCGAGGCGCCGTCGGCCAGCCGCTGCGCCAACGCCCCCTTCGCGTTCATTGCCGCGTGCTCGATCAGGCGCCGTTTGGCGCCGCGCCGTGGGCATTCGAGCGCCACTCGCTGGCCCGAGCGTACCGAAAGGGCATCGCCGACGAGCGCTTGCTCGGCGATCGGATGGCTGAGCAGCACCAGACGCGGCGGTGGCTTGTTGTCATAGAACTGGCCGATGAACGCGGCCAATATCTCCGCGGCACTGACAGCGGCATCGTGGCGCGGGAAATAGGCGCGATTGCCGTTGTTACGGCTGGCGCGGAAGAAGAACACCTCGACGCAAGCCTGGCCGCCCTCCATCGACACGGCAATGACATCGGCGTCGCTGATGCGCGTGCCTTCTAGATTGATGTCCTGGTGCGCCTGCACCTGCGCCAGGGCGTGGATACGATCGCGATAGCGCGCGGCGCGCTCGAAGTCGAGCGCATCGCTGGCTTCCTGCATGGCGACGGACAGCTGCGATTGGATCTGCTGGCTTTGGCCGCGCAGGAAGGCGCGCGCCTGTACAATCAGCTCACGGTAACCCTCGGCGGAGATCTGACCCACGCACGGCGCGCTACATCGTTTCAGCTGATACTTCAGGCACGGCCGGGTCCGGCGCGCCAGCATGCTGTCGGAACACGAGCGCAGCAGAAACGCGCGCTCCAGCGTGTTCAGGGTGCGATTCACCGCGCCGGCGGATGCGAATGGGCCGAAGTATTCGCCCGAGCGGCCACGAGCGCCGCGATACTTGACCGCACGCGGCCAGTCGTGGTCGGCATTCAACAGAATGTAGGGGAAGCTCTTGTCGTCGCGCAGTGTGATATTGTAGCGCGGCCGCAGGCGCTTGATCATATTGGCTTCCAGCAGCAGCGCCTCGACCTCGGTGTGGGTCGTGACGATCTCCAGCCGAACCGTCTCGGCCACCATGCGGCGCAGCCGCGTCGACAGCCGCGCGATCTGAGTGTAGCTGGCGACGCGGTGACGCAGATTGCGCGCCTTGCCGACATACAGGACTTCGTCCCTGCCGTTGACCATGCGGTAGACGCCAGGCGTCGCCGGGAGCCGTTTCACGGCGCGCTTGAGCTCGGCGATGCCGCGCGTCAGCGGTTGTACGTCCTCGTTCGCTTGTGTTTCGCCGGTCGTCATTGTCCTTCCGAGCGATCCAGGCACGGCGCTTTGCGCACGATTTCGACACCGGCTGCCGCGGCGCCGGCGACCACGCCCAGCTTTTCGATCCGCACCGTTGCCGAGCGCACCCGGCGGTCGCGCAAGCACACTTCGGCAACGCGCTCGGCCAATGTCTCCACCAGATTGACGTGACCGGTCTCTACGACCGAGCGCACGTCATCGGCCAGCGTCTCGTAGCAAACCACGTCGTCGATGCTGTCGCGCGCGCGCTCCGGCCTGCGGTCGATCTGCAGATCGAGGTTGATCCGCACCGGCTGCAGCCGTTTGCGTTCATGCGCATGCACGCCGATGCTGCAGTTCAGCTCCAGGTCACGGACGAGCAGGTGGTCGGTTTCGTCGTTCACGGTGACCGCTACTCCCGTGGCGTTATGCCGCGCGCGGGTTGCGCCCAGCCCAAATGCTCGCCGGCGTCGAGCGCGATCAATTGCCCGGTGAGCGTCGGCGTCGCCAGGATGTAACGGATCGTCGCGCTCACGTCCGCGGTGGTGATCGCGCACGCCAACGGCGTGGCGGCGACCTGTGCGGCGAATTGCTCCTCCGTCTGGCGCTCGCTCCTCAGCGTCGGACCGAGCCCGATGCCGACGACGCGGATGCGCGGCGCCAGCGCCATGGCCATGGACTGCGTAAGGGACCATAACGCGGCCTTGGCGACGGTGTAGGAGACGAAGTGCGGCGTCAGGTTCAGCACCCGCTGATCCAGCATGTTGACAACGACGCCACGCGCGTCCTCGGGAAGCTGCCGAGCGAACTGCTGCATCAACACAAACGGCGCCCACAGATTGGGCTCGAGGTGCCGGTCCCAGCTCTCGCGTGTCACCGTCAGGGCCTCGTCGCGCTCGAAGCGCGCGGCGTTGTTCACCAGCAGACCCAGCGGCCCCAACGCATGCGCCGCCGACGGAACCAACTCCGATACCGCGGCCTCGTCGTCGAGGCTGGCCCGCAGCGCCGCCGCCCGGCCGCCGTTGCGCGTGATTTCCGCGACCACGGCCTGGGCATCCGCTGCGGAGGCGTTGTAGTGCACCGCAACCGCCCAGCCGTCGTCGGCCAAGGCAACCGCGATCTCGCGGCCGATACGGCGGGCTGCGCCCGTTACCAATGCGGCACGCGGCAAGGCTTGGTCCTGGCTCATGCCCATAAAGTGGCGGCTTGCCCCGCGCGCGACAAGGCGACGCTCCGTCTAGGCTGACTGCAGCGCGGGAACGACGACGCGCAGCGCGACATAGCCGCCGTACATGATTAGCAGTGCTCCGCCTTCGACGCGGCCGAGACGGCGCCCGGTTGCCATGAATCGCGGGAACAGGAGCGTAACCGCCAGCAGTAGCCACAAATCGACCTGCCGCAGCTCGGCCGCGACGGTGAGCGGCTGGATGGCAACGACGCCGCCGGCAATCGCCAGCACGTTGAAGATGCAACTCCCCAGAATATTGCCCATCGCGACCTCGTCATGGCCGCGCCAGCTGGCAACCGCGACCGTCGCCAATTCGGGCAGGCTGGTGCCGAGCGCGAACAGCGTCAGCGCGATCACGGCCTCGGAGACGCCGACGGAACGAGCGACGCCGGTACCGCCGAGAATCAGCAGCTCGGCGCCGAGGATCACCCCAGCCAACCCGCCGATCAGCAACAGCCCGGCCATCCAGAGCCGCGACGACGGGCGCGAAAGCTCGGCGACGCCGCGCGTCTTCACCGACACATCCTCCGGCAATCGCCGCTCCTGTCGATAGGACCAGTAGATGTAGGCGACGAATACAGTCAAGAGAGCGAACCCGCTCCACCGCGGCATGGCACCGGTGAACGCGATGGCGGCGAACGCGATGGTCGCGCCGACCATCGACAAGCCGTCGCGCCAAAACATCCGCGGCGTCGACGCCAACGGCTGCAACGCCGCCGCCACGCCGGCGATGAGAAGCAGGTTGGCGATGTTACTGCCGATGACGTTGCCCATCGCAATGTCGGGTGCGCCGTCGAGCGCCGCCGTCAGGCAGGTGATGCGCCGACGTGCCGGCGGCAGTGACGGTGAGGCCGATGATCAGACTCGACAAGCCGAGCCGCCACGCCAGGACGACCGCACCGCGCACCAGGACCTCGGCAGACACGAACAGCAGCGCGAGCCCGCCGCCCACTTGCACCCAGAGGAGTAATTGATCCATTTGTGCCGCTCACGCCGCGAATTGAGCTATAGCGGTTGTGACGACCGGCGCCGCGATCCGCAACCTGATCGCCGGCGTAATCATTGGCCCATCCGTCCTGGCCTTGATCGACGATCCGGATGGCGTGCGCGCTCTTGCCGAGTTCGGCGTCGTGTTCCTGCTGTTCGCGATCGGACTGGAGCTGTCCTTCGAACGGCTCAAGGTCATGCCGCTACGTCTTCGGCCTCGGCTTGGCGCAGGTGGCGATCAGCGCCGCATTGATCGGCGCCGTCGTATGGCTCACCGGCGTGCGGGCCGAAGCCGTGATCGTGATCGCCGCCGGCCTGGCGTTCTCGTCCACCGCCATCGTTGTTCAGTTGCTCGCCGAACGCAGCGATATCACGGCCAGGTTCGGACGCATCGCCATCGCGGTACTGCTGTTTCAGGACCTCGCGGTCGTGCCGATGCTGGTGCTGATCCCGTTACTGGGTGACGCTCAGGCGACGCTGGGCAGCGCGCTGGCGCTAGCGGCGGTGAAGGCGGCCGTGGCGTTGGGCGTCATCCTCGTTCTCGGGCCACGCCTGCTGCATCCGGTGTTTCGCGCCGTCGCGTTTGTGCGCAACCCCGAAATGTTCGCGGCCGTGACGCTGCTGGTGGTGTTGGGCACCGCTTGGGTTACGGGTCTGGCGGGACTGTCGCTGCCCCTCGGCGCTTTCCTGGCCGGGCTGATGTTGGCCGAAACCGAATTCCGCCATCAGGTGGAGGCCGAGATCCAGCCGTTTCGTGGCCTGCTGCTAGGCTTGTTCTTCATGGCGGTGGGTATGCTGGTCGACCTGTCCGTGCTGGCCGAATATGCCTGGCAAGCGTTGGCGATGCTGCTGGCGCTGGTCGCTGGCAAAGCGGTGATCCTGACACTGCTGTGTCGACTGTTCCGCTTTCCGCTGGGGCTGAGCGCAAATGTCGGATTGCTGCTCGCCGAAGGCGGCGAGTTCGCTTTTGTCCTATTCACCATGGCGATGGCGGTCGGCGTATTGGCGCCCGTGACCGGGAAATTGCTGCTCGCCGTCGTGGCTCTGTCGATGATGCTGACGCCCGGCCTGGCGGTGCTCGGGCGCTGGGCAGAGCGCCGCGCGACCGGCGAGCGGACCGACTTCGGCGCCATCGAGAGCGAGACCAGCGACCTGCGGGACCATGTGGTAATCGCCGGCTTCGGTCGCGTCGGCCAAACGGTGGCCGGGCTGTTGGGCGAGTCGCAAATCCCTTACGTGGCGCTCGACCTCAACGTCGCCTCGGTTATGCAGGCGCGCGCTCAGGGCATGCACGCGTTCTACGGCGATGGCGCCCGTGCCGACGTCTTGAAGGCCTGCGGCACGGCGCGGGCGCGCGCCGCGGTGGTGACGCTCGACCATGCCGACGCCGCCGAGCGCACGGTCGCCGCCGTGCGGCGGTTGCAGCCCGACATCCACGTCATCGCCCGCGCCCGTGATAACGTTCACCGCGAGCGCCTGTTGGCGTTGGGCGCGGCCGACGTGGTGATGGAACTCGGCGAGACCAGTCTGCAATTGGCGGGCATGGCGTTGTCGCGGGCGAACATCCGGCCGGAGGAGATCGACGAAGCGCTGGCTTCGCCGCGTGACGACGCGAAGTAGTCACGCGACGCAACGTCAGGGTTGACCAATCCTCGATCCGCAAGCGATGCGCCAGCCGCAGTCCGTGCGCCAGATGCGGCGCCAACACTTGCTTTTCCTGCGTCGTCAATAATCCAGAGAGCACCGCCACGCCGTCGGCCGCCAGATGCCGGTCCAGATGATGGGCCATGCGCGCCAAGAGCCCGGCGAGGATATTGGCCACCACGAGATCAAACGGTGCGCCCTCGGCAATCGCCGCGTGGCGATAGCCGTCGGCGCGCACGCAACGTACCAGGCCGCCGACGCCGTTGCGGCGGGCGTTGAGCCGCGTCACCTGGACGGCCTCGGGATCGACGTCGACCGCGAGCACGGGACGCCGCCACAACTTCGCGGCGGCAATGGCGAGGATGCCGCTGCCGCACCCCAGATCGAGGATCGGACCGCGGGGCGGCGCGCGGCGCCCGAGCCGGGTTAGTGACTGCAGGCAGCCGCGTGTCGTTGCATGGGCGCCGGAGCCGTAGGCGGACGCCGCATCGATCAGAATCGGAATGGCGCCTGCGGGGATCGCACCGGCGAAGTTCGAATCGTGGATGAAGAATCTGCCGACCCTGATCGGTGCAAAGCTCGCTCGGTTCTGTGCCAGCCAGTCGACGGCCGGCAGTTGGATGATGTCAGTGTCGGGCGGCGCGACACCGGCGGCATGCGCCGCTTCCGTCACCAGAGCACGCAGGATCGCGTCGTCGGCGGTGCCGTTGCCGTAGGCCCGAATGAGACAACTGCTGCCGTGGTCGAACCAGCCGACCGCGGACGCGTACGGCTCCAACTCGGCGACGATGGCCTCTGCCGCCGGCGCCGGCACGAGGCATTCGAGCTTCCACCCTGCCTGGGCGGCGTCCACGGACTACACCGCGTCGGCGCGGCACACGAAGCCGTCGAGGACCTTCTTGGTGCCGGATTTGTCGAATGCGATTTCAAGCTTGCTGGCCTCCACCGCGCGCACCGTACCGTAGCCGAATTTCTGATGAAACACGCGCTCGCCCGGTTCGTAGCGTGCCAGCGCCGGGTCGTTGTCGATGATGAGGGCGTCGCCGTCGATCAGCAGGCCGCCGCCGAATCGGTTCGACTGCCAGACGTGGCTGGGCGGCTCGCGCACCGTGCGCCCGCCACCGACCAGGCCGGCCTCGGTCTCAACCGAGACGTGCGCCTCGGGCAGATCCCGCACGAATTGGCTGGGCAGCGCGCTCACCCAGCCGCCATACAGCCGCCGGTTGGCCGCAAACGAGACGTAGGCACGGCGCCGAGCCCGTGTCAGCCCGACAAAGGCGAGCCGGCGCTCCTCCTCCAAGCCCTTGTCACTGTTCTGGTCCATATTGCGCTGGCTCGGGAACAGGCCCTCCTCCCAACCCGGCAGGAACACTGTGTCGAATTCCAGGCCCTTGGCCCCGTGCAGGGTCATGATCGAGACCATGTCGCCCTGCGCCGACTCGACATTTTCCATCACCAGCGACACATGCTCCAGGAACCCGGCCAGGTTCTCGAAATCCGCCATGGCGCCGACCAGTTCCTTCAGGTTCTCCAGCCGCCCCGGCGCTTCCGGCGATTTATCGTTCTGCAGCATGTAGGTGTAGCCCGATTCGTCGAGCACGATGCCGGCGAGATCGGTATGCGGCAGGCTGTCGACCATCCCGCGCCAGTGCTCGAAGTGCCGCAACAGTTGCGCCAGCGACTTGCGCGCCGCCGCCTTCAGCTCGTCGGTCGCGATCAGCTGTTGCGCCGCGCGGTACAGTGAGCTGTCCATCGTACGGGCCGCACCGTGCAGCAGCTTCAGCGAGGCCGTGCCGAGCCCGCGCTTGGGCTTGTTGGCGATGCGCTCGAAGGCCAGGTCGTCGTCCGGCTGATGGATCACGCGCAGGTAGGCCAGCGCGTCGCGCACCTCCAGCCGCTCATAGAACCGTGGGCCGCCGACAACGCGATAGGGGATGCCCAGCGTCAGAAACCGCTCCTCGAACTCGCGCGTTTGCGAGCCCGCGCGCACCAGCACAGCCATCTCGCGCAAGGGGGTTCCCTTGCGGTGCAGGGTCTCGATCGTGTCGCCGACGACGCGCGCCTCTTCTTCACCGTCCCAAACGCCGCGCACATTGACCTTGTCGCCGCCGTCGGCTTCGGTCCACAGGGTCTTGCCCAGGCGTCCCGCGTTCTTGGCGATGAGCCCGGACGCCGCGCCCAGAATATGTTGCGTGGATCGGTAGTTCTGCTCCAGGCGGACGACGCAGGCGCCGGGGAAGTCTTTCTCGAAGTGGAGGATGTTGCCGACCTCGGCGCCGCGCCAGGCGTAGATCGACTGGTCGTCATCGCCGACACAGGCGATGTTGTGATGTGTCTGCGCCAGGAGCCGCAGCCACAGATACTGTGCCACGTTCGTGTCCTGATATTCGTCGACCAGGATGTATTGGAAGCGCCGATGATACTCCGCCAGGATGTCGTCACGGCTGGTGAACAACGTCAGATTATGCAGTAGCAAATCGCCGAAATCGGCGGCGTTGAGCGTCTTCAGGCGGGCCTGGTAGTCGGCATAGATATCGATCATGCGGCCGCCGGCCAGTTCGCCGGCATCGGCGCCGGGCACCCGCTCCGGCAACAGGCCGCGGTCCTTCCAGCGTTGGATCGCCCCCATCAGCATGCGGGCCGGCCATTTCTTGTCGTCGATGGCGTGTGCCGCGAGCAGTTGCTTGAGGAGCCGTACCTGATCGTCCTCGTCGAGGATCGTGAAGTTGGGCTTCAGGCCGACGACTTCGGCGTGGCGGCGCACGATCCGCGCGCCGAGCGCGTGAAACGTGCCCAGCCAGATCGCCTCCGCCGGGCCGCCCAGCATGGCGGCGACCCGCTCGCGCATCTCGCGCGCCGCCTTGTTGGTGAAGGTCACCGCCAGGACCTGCCACGGCTGGGCGCGGCGCTGGAACAGGATGTGGGCGAGCCGCGTCGTCAGCACCCGGGTCTTGCCGGTGCCGGCGCCGGCCAGCACCAGCACCGGCCCATCGAGCGACTCGACGGCGCTCAGCTGCGCCGGATTGAGCCCGGCCAGATACGGCGCCGTATTCTCGGCCTGCGACAACAAACTGGACATGAGCCGAACATACAGCAACGCGGACCGCCGCGTCGCGGAAGATTGAGTAGCCCCGGGGCAATCGAGTGCTAGTCTTTCCGGCTCGACAGCAATTCGGGTACATGATTATGCGTACGCCATCGCTCGCCGGACTCGCCATTGCCTGGGTTTGGGCCGTTGCCGCGACACCCGCCCTCGCGCAACTGGATGCGGAGCGCATACTGCAAGCCGTCGTCGGCATCGATACCGAGGTGCCGTCGGACGCGCGGACCGCAGGGCGATTGGGCACCGAGCGTCACGGTAACGGTGTAGTCATCGATGGCGACGGGCTGGTGTTGACCATCGGCTATCTGATCATGGAAGCCTCGGCGGCCGATCTGGTTCTGCAGGACGGGCGCAGGGTATCCGCCGAAATCGTCGCCTACGACCACGAGAGCGGGTTCGGCCTGGTGCGCGCGCATGAGCCGCTGGATATCGAGCCATTGACGTTGGGCCGGACCGCCGACGCCGAGATCGGCGAGCAGATGATCGTCGCCACGCGCGGCGGTCCGCAAGATGCGCGCGGCACCATCGTGGTGGCGCGGCGGGAATTCGCCGGGACCTGGGAATACCTGCTCGACGAGGCGATCTTCACCTCTCCGCCCCATCCGCGATTTTCCGGGGCGGCGCTGATCGACTCGACGGGAACGCTGGTTGGCATCGGCTCATTGTTCGTCGGCAACGCCGACACCGGGGCCGAACCCAAACCCGGCAACATGTTCGTACCCATTGAAGAGCTGCGTCCCGTGCTTGCCGATCTTCTGGACAGCGGCCGCCGGGCCGGACCCTTGCGGCCGTGGCTGGGACTCACGCCCGAACTGGTACGCGGGCACGTCTTCGTCAATCGCGTCGCCGACGGTGGGCCGGCCGCGCGCGCCGGAATTGCCGCCGGTGATCTGGTGCTGGGCGTGGCCGGTGCGCCGGTAACGTCGCTGGCCGCGCTCTATCGGGCGCTGTGGGCGGCCGGAGACGCGGGTGATGTCGTCGAACTGGCGGTGGTCAGTGCCGGCGGCGGCATGCGCACGGTCGAGGTGACGACGATCAACCGTTACGACTGGTTGCGGCTGGAACCGACGTTCTAGCCTTTGGTGGCCGGTGTTAGTTTGCCGGCTCCAGCGCGAGTTCGCGCGCCACGCGGTTGCGGCCGGCGTTCTTGGCCGAATACAGCGCCTCGTCGGCGCGTTGGATCAGATCGCCCAAAGGCTCGCCCACCCGGTATCCGGCGACGCCGATCGACAGTGTGATATTGCCCAGCGCCTCGCCCGATGAGCGCTTGATGACGCGGCGCTGGGCGACCGAGGCCCGGATGTGTTCGGCCACGGTCGCTGCATTGGCCAGTGCGGTGAGCGGCAACAGGATCGCGAACTCTTCGCCGCCGTAGCGGGCCGCCGTATCACGTCCCTTGATGTTGTTCTTCAGCTCGAGGGCCACCAGCTTCAGCACCTCGTCGCCAAGCTGATGGCCGTGCAGGTCGTTGAACGTCTTGAAGTGATCGATGTCGATCAGAAGCAGGCTGAGGCTGGTGCCGTCGTCTTCGGCCACCTTCGCTTCTTCACGCAGGCGCAGGTCGAACGTCTTGCGATTGTCGATACCGGTGAGCCCATCGGTACTCGCCTCGTGGCGAGAGTCCGCCAAATCCTGGCGCAGCAGCTTGACTTCCTCGGTCGACGTCTGCAGCTGGCTTTCGAGCTGCGCCGTTCGCGTCTGCATGACATGGGTTTCGTCGACAATCTGCTTGACGATCGAGGACACCTGACCGGCGGCACCAGCGTCGCTCAGGGCACTGCCGAGACCCGCGATCGACCGCCCATACTCGCCGGCGTCCCCGGTGGCCTGCGCCAAAAGCCCGACAATCTCGTTCAACGCTTCTTCGATACGGTCGCTGGTACCCTCCAGCAGATCGCTCTCCTTGGCGCCACCGAAATAGGTGTCGAAAAGCTTCGCGCAGTCGGATTCCGAAATGGCGCGCCCATCGTCGATCAGCCGCTCCATCGCCCGGACGAGATCCGGGTAGCGGCCGCTGAGGTAGGTGTACCAGACGGTCAAATTGGGCGGTGTCGCGCGCAGACGACTGCTGGCTAGACGCTTTACAACGTCAGCGGCTAGCGATTGGGTCTGCTCGAAAGTTCCCGCGAATTCCACGCGCTGCGCCCGTCCCGGCCCGGTTTCCGGCAACCGTAGGCGCCGGGCGTTAACAATCGCTTAGGACGGCCCGTGCGAGAGTCGCTGCGGCCCGAAAAACTCAGTTGCCGTAGGTCTTGCCGCCGACATCGAGGTCCAGCAATCGCAATGCATGAGCGCTGTGGCGGGTGCTGTTGCCGTGGCAGAAATGCGCGCACACAACTACGCGCTCCGACAGTTTGGGGTCCTCGATGCGGCGGTCGACCGCAAAGGTCCAGCGGTGCGCCCAGGTCATCACCTCGTGATAGAGCGGCACGATGGCGACATCGTCCATGGCCAGCGCGTTGGCCTCGGTGAGGAAGGCACCGCGGGCCTCGGAATCACCGGTGGCCATCGCCCGGTGGATCAAGGCATCGAATCCCGGGTTCGCGTAGTGTCCGTGGTTGGTGCCACCCAGGCCGCGATCGGCGTCGGGTGTGGCCAACAGCGCGCGGAGCGGCGGCGCCAATTCACCGGCGCCGGCATCCCACTCGCCGAGAAACAGGCCGAATCCCGGCCCGCCACGCGTGGCGAAAAACGTCTCGCTCGCCATGGTGTCCAGCGTGGTGGCGATGCCCACGTCGGTCAACATGCCGGCGATCATCTGCGCGACATCCACGGTGTGTGAATCCCGGTCGTCGGGAACCGTGACCGCGAGCCCGAATCCGCGCGCATAGCCGGCCTCGGCCAGCAACGAGCGTGCCTGCGCCGGATCGTAGGCCCGCGGCGAGGGCGCACTGTCCCCCAGTGTTCCGCGCGGTGCCAAGCCCACCGCGGGCGCGGCGACCTCACCGAGTGCCGCGACGATGGCGGCCTGATCGATCGCATGCGCGACCGCCGCACGCACGCGTTGATCGGCAAACGGATTGCGGCCGCCGGTACCGGTCACGCCCGCAGCTGCCTGCTCGCGATGGTCGAATTGCAGATACACCATGCGGCTGGAGGTGCCGCCATCGACGTTGTACGAACCGCTCATCTTAAACCACGAGATCATCGCCGCCGCCGGCGCGGCGATGAAGTAGACCGCGCGCTCGGTCAGCGCCAATGTCCTTTCGTCGGCATCGAGGATGGGCCGGAACCTCATTGCGTCCCAGGTTGAATTGGGGGCCCAGTAGTCGCGGTTCCGCTCGAGTGTAACGCTGTCATTGGCGACGAACGCGGCAAAGGCGAACTGACCGGTGCCGATCGCCCGTTCACCGGTGTCGAAGTCGCGCCGTTGCGGCCACGCGGCGATGGTCGCACATCCGGCCGGATAGGTCAGCTCGCCGTACACGCCGTTCGCGCGCGCCGAGATAATGCCGATCTTCGAGAGTTCGTCCGGCAGCGTCGGATGGGGCGTCGCGGTCTTGATCATCAGCGTGTGCGGATCGTCGGCCTCGAGGGACGTCATCGCCTTGGTGTAGAGCGTGAACGGCGACGGGCTATCCGCCACCCGATCGACGCGGCATGCCGTATAGACAACGTCGTTGGCGGTGAACACGCCGCCGTCGTGGAACGTCACGTCGGGCCGCAGCTCGAACCGCCACGTCGTGGCGTCGACCGCAGACCATGCCTTCGCCAGGAGCGGCCGGACGCGTCCGCGCTTGTCGACCGAGGTCAGCGCCTCGAAGACATGGTGTGAGACCTCGTTGTTGACCCGCAGGTCATGGTAATGCGGATCGATCGTCGTCGGCGTCTCGGACAGGCCGACCTTGAGTTCGACGCCGTGGGCGGTTCCCGCCGCCAGGCATGCCGCGAAAAGCGTAGCTGTCGTCCTGCGAACCATGGGTACCCCTCGCCTGCGGCGAACGGCTAGCCGCCTCGTCTTCCCTGCAACCCAGATCATGATTGGGATTCCTTAAAAAGGAAAGCCCGGCGCCCGATGACGGATAGGTATCCGGTTATGACACCCGTGCGGTATCAACTAGCTGGCCGGCCGCCAGGAAGCCCGCCGGCTAGTGTCCGCTGCTCTTGGCCGCCTCGGTCCAATCGAGGTCAAGGAGCTTCCTTGCAAAGCCGCTGTGGCGTGTGCTGTCGCCGCGGCAGAAGCTGTCGCACTGCCTGAGGCGCAAAGCCACGACGGTGGTCGGCATCCGGCGGTCGATGGCGAAGCCCCAGGCGTGCGCCCAGGTGTTCACTTCATGGTAGAGCGGCACGGTTGCCAGGTCGGCCATGGCCGCGGCGTCGGCGTCGAGGAGCGCGGACGTGCGGGCGCGGTCCTCGGCAATGGTCAAGACTTGGCGCACGGTCCCGTCGATCGCCGGGTTCGCATAGTGGCCATAGTTTGCGCCGCCGTACCCGCGACCCGCCTGCGGCGTTGCGACGATCGCGCGTAGCGGTGACGCGATATCGCCGGCGGCGATCGCCCACTCGCCAATCGACAGAGCGAATCCTTCGTCGCTGCGACGGCGATAGAATTCATCCGACGGCAATGCGTCGACCGTCGTTCGGATGCCCACCTTCGTCAGCATCGCAGCGATCGCCTCGCCCACGGCGACGCCATGGGCGTCGTGATCGCGGGGCACGGCGAGCGCGATCGAAAATCCGTTCCGATAACCCGCGTCCGCCAACAAGTCGCGCGCCGCATCGGGATCGAAGTCCGGTGGGGCCGTGCCGTCGGTGCGCGCACCGTTCGGCGCCAGTCCGTTGGCCACCGCAGCCACCTGACCGACCAGTGCGACCAGAGCGCCCCGATCGATCGCGCGATGGACGGCGGCACGCACGCGGTGATCGGAAAACGGGTTCCGGCCGTCCGTATCGGCGACGCCGGCGGCCGGCTTCGGCCGATGGTCGAACTGAAGATAGACCAGCCGGCTGGTCGTGCCGCCGTCGAGGTTGTAACGGCCGTTCTGCTCGAGCTTGCCCTTGCGCCGCCGATCCATCTGCGCCAAGTCATTCGCCGCGGTCTCGATCCCGCTGTCGGCGGCCATGCGCTGCAGCATCTGGCGATAGCTTTCGCCGCTGTCGCGGCGCACGATCGAGCGCAGCGCCGCGTTCGCCTCCATGGTCGAAGCATCGACCCCAATCCGCTCGCCCTTGACCAGGCCGTGCTCGCCAAGAACGTCCAGCACCCAGGCGAACACTGCCTCATGCACCGCGTGCGGCTGCGGATCGTGCTCAACGACGAGTGGTCAGGCACACGTGCGCGCGCCTCCAGGCGCAAGAACTCACGCAGCGACAAGCTGTCGGCGCACCGCCACTCCAACGCCCGCTCACTGTCGAGGCCTTCGAAGTAGCCGACCAGGTGCATCCGGAAGTAACGCCCCGGTGGGATTCCCGGACGTCCGATCCCTGGCGCGTAATAGGGCTCACACAGGTCCTCGGCGAACGCATCGAAACCGGCATCGACCAGCACCTCCTGCAGCTGGTCGTAAAACACGTGGCCGGGCGAGCGAGGCATCTCTGCCCAACTGACCATCAAGTCCACCTGTCGATCCCCTTGTCGTCCCAACGCCATGACGAAGCTCCCGACTCGAACCATGCCCTCGTCACAGAGTCAGATGGCCGCGACTTTTTCAACGGGCTATTAGCGCCTTTACGGACTCGATCGCGCCGGTGAACAGCGTGAACGGCGACGGCCCGTCGGAGGTCGCCAGTATGCGGCATAGCGTGTAGACGACATCCCGCGCGACCAGCGGCGAGCCGTCGTGGAAGTTCACCTTCTTGCGCAGCTTGAAGCGCCAGGTCGTGTCGCTGATCGGCTCCCATTTGGTCGCCAGCAGCGGCCACAGCCGGCCGTTCCGATCCAGCCACGTCAGCGACTGAAAGATGTGGTGCCGAATCTCGTTGTTCGCCCGTACAAAGTGGTGATGCGGATCGATCGTCGTCGCCGCTTCGGAGACGCCGATCCGCAGATCCGCCCCTTGCGCCGCGCCGGCCACCATGCCTGCAGCAAACGCTATCGCTGCCGCTCTGCGAACCATTTCATCTCCTACTCCGCCATCGAACCCGCGCTTACCGGACGCGGCCGTAGTATGCCGGACTCGCGCTCCAATGGGCTTGATTTCGCTCAAGTTCGAGGCCTGAGCGCACGCGCGCAGGCCTACCGCTAGACCGAGAAGTATTTGGCCTGCGGGTGGTGAAGGACGATGGCCGAGGTCGACTGCTCGGGATGCAGTTGGTCGCCCTCACTCAGGGCCACGCCGACGCGGTCGGCGTCGAGCAAGCGCAGGATCGCGGCCTGGTCCGCCAGGTTGGGGCAGGCCGGATAGCCGAACGAATAGCGCGAGCCCCGATACCCCTGCTGCAGCATTTTTTCGACGGTGCGATCATCCTCGTGGCCGAAGCCGAGCTCGGCGCGAATGCGCTTGTGCACATACTCCGCCAGCGCTTCGGCCATTTCCACCGACAAACCGTGCAGGTACAGGTAGTCCTGATAGCGATTGCCGGCGAACCAGTCGCGCGCCACTTCCGACGCCTTCTGACCGATGGTCACGAGCTGCAGACCGATCACGTCGCGCGCCTGCGGACCGGCCGATGCGTCACGGAAGAAGTCGGCGATACATAGACCGCCCTCGCGCGCCTGTCGCGGCAGGTGGAACCGCGCGACTTGGTCGATACGGTTGTCGGCGTACACGATGACGTCGTTGCCTTCCGCCGCCGCCGGCCAATAGCCGTACGCCGCACGCGGGTGCAGAATATCGTGCGCGATTGATTCGTCGAGCATGCGCACCAGGATCGGTTTGAGCTCCTTGCGCGCCCAGTCCATGTATTCATCCAGTCGCCGGCCATTCTTGCGGTAGCCCCACTGGAACTGGAAGACCATGCGCTCGTTGAGGTACGGTACCAGCGCCTTGACCGGGACCCGTTCGATCACCCGCGGACCCCAGAACGGCGGAGTCGGCACGGCGACACCTTCGCTCAGCTGCTCGCGGCGCAAACGCGTTTCGGCGTAATCGACCGGACGCTCGTCGACACGCTTGGCCCGTCCCAGTTCGCGGCGCGTGTTGACGGGACGATCGCGCCGCTTCTCTTTCGACTTGGCAACATGGTCGTCGAAGCCGCCGGCGATCACTCGGTCGGTGAGTGCCAAGCCGTCGAACGCGTCGCGTGCATAGGCGACCCGGCCACAGCCATAAGCCGCCGCGCAGTCCTCCTCGACATAGCGCCGGGTCAGCGCCGCGCCACCCAGGAGCACCGGCACGTCGACGCCTTCGCGCGTCAACTCGTGCAGATTCTCGCGCATGATCACCGTTGACTTAACCAGCAATCCCGACATGCCGATGACGTCGGCGCGATGTTCGCGCGCGGCCTCCAGGATCGCGGCGATCGGCTGCTTGATGCCGAGATTGACGACGTTGTAGCCGTTATTGGTAAGGATGATGTCGACCAGGTTCTTGCCGATGTCGTGCACGTCACCCTTGACCGTGGCCAGCACGACCGTGCCCTTGTGGTGGCCCTCGACCCGATCCATATGCGGCTCCAGATAAGCGACCGCCTGCTTCATCGTCTCCGCCGATTGCAGCACGAAGGGTAGCTGCATCTTGCCGGCGCCGAACAATTCGCCGACGACCTTCATGCCGTCGAGCAGGAAGGTATTGATGATGTCGAGCGCCGGGTGTTTGCCCAGCGCTTCGTCGAGGTCGGCCTCTAGCCCCGGCTTATCGCCGTCGACGATGCGATCTTTCAGGCGCTGCTCGACAGCTTCGGCACGCTCCTTCTTGGTCGTCGCGACAGTGCGGCCCTCGAACAGCGCCATGTACGCCTGCAACGGATCGTAGCCTTCGCGCCGGCGATCGAAGATCAGATCGTCGGCGACGCGCGCCTCTTCCGCGGGGACCTGATGCAACGGCCGGATCTTCGACATGTGCACGATGGCGCCGGTCAGGCCGCGTTTGAGCGCGTGGTCGAGGTACACCGAATTGAGCACGTGCCGCGCCGCCGGATTGAGGCCGAACGAGATGTTCGACAGGCCCAGGACGATCTGGCACTGCGGCAACTCTTTTGCGATCGCGGCAATGGCGTCGAGCGTCCACGCGCCCAACTTGCGGTCGTCCTCGTTGCCGGTGCAGATGGTGAAGGTCAGCGGATCGAACATCAGATCGCTGGGCGGCAGTCCGTGTTCGTCGACGGCGAAGGCGTACAGTCGGCGTGCCACGTCGAGCTTGCGCTCGACCGTCTTCGCCATGCCGTCCTCGTCGATGGTGAGCGCCACGACGGCGGCGCCGAACTTCTTCGCAAGTCGCAACCGCGCGGCCGCCGGTTCCTCGCCGTCTTCGAAATTGATAGAGTTGATGATCGCCTTACCGCCGTAGAGCTTCATCGAGGTTTCGAGCACCGGCAACTCGGTCGAGTCGATGACCAGCGGCACCGAGACCCGCCCGCGCAGGTTGGCCACGAGCGCGGTCATGTCGGCGATCTCGTCGCGGCCGACGTAGGCGGCACACACATCCAACGCGTGAGAGCCCTCGCTCTCCTGCTCGCGCCCCATGGCGACGCAGCCGTCCCAATCTTCGGCCGCCTGAAACTCACGAAACCTTTTCGAGCCGTTGGCGTTGCAGCGTTCGCCGATCGACAGATACGCCTGCTCCTGGCGGAACGGTACTTGCGCGTACAGGGAGGCGATCGCCGGCGTCCATTGCCGCGACATGCGCTTCGGCTTCGGCCGCCTGTGTCCGTCGCCGGCGACTTCGCGCAGCATCGCATCGAGCGCCGCGATGTGGGCGTCGCCGGTGCCGCAACAGCCGCCGATGATGTTGACACCGTCCTCACGCACGAAGCGCGCCAGCCACTTGGCCAGCTCGTCCGGCGTCAGCGGATAGCGGGCGGCGCCGTCGACCAGTTCGGGCAAACCGGCGTTGGGCTGGACCGAGATCAAGCCCGGCCAGTTCTCGCCAAGCCACTTGACGTGCTCCGCCATTTCCTGCGGGCCGGTGGCGCAGTTCAGTCCCATCAGCGCCACATCCATGGCGTCGACGGCCGTGGCGGCGGCGGCGATGTCGGAGCCGACCAGCATTGTCCCCGTCGTCTCGACTGTTACCTGCACCAGGATCGGCAGAGACGCCTCGGCCTGTTGAATGGCGTTGCGCGCGCCGTTGATGGCGGCCTTGACCTGCAACAGGTCCTGGCAGGTCTCGATCAGCAGCGCATCGACGCCGCCAGCGACGAGTCCGCGGCTCTGGATCGTGATCGCGTCCTCCACCGCGTCATAGTCGACGTGACCGAGACTGGGCAGTTTGGTGCCCGGCCCGATCGATCCAAACACGAACCGCTGCTCATCGTCAGAAGAGAGCGACTCGACCGCCTCGCGCGCCAGTTCCGCCGCCCGCTTGTTGATGTCGAACGCGTCGTCGGCGAGGTCGAATTCCGCCAGCGTGATCGGCGAGCCGCCGAAGCTGTTGGTCTGAACGATGTCGGAACCGGCCTGCAAATAGCAGCGGTGAATATCCCGCACCAGATCCGGGCGCGAGACATTCAGGACTTCGGTGCAATTCTCCTTGCCGGCAAAGTCCTTGTCGACGTCCAGGTCGGCCTGCTGCGTGCGGCTGCCCATGGCGCCGTCGCACAGCAGTACGCGTTCGGCGAGCACATCCAGGAGGGTGCTCATGCCGGCACTGCGGGCGCTTCCGCCCGCAGCCCCAGCGCGTGACAGATCGCGTACGTCAGCTCTGCGCGGTTGAGGGTATAGAAGTGGAACTCGTTGACACCGTGACGGTTGAGCGCGTCGCACTGGTCGATGGCGACCGCCGCCGCAATCAAGCGCCGCGTCTCCGGATCGTCCTCCAGGCCCTGGAACCGCCGGGCGAGCCAGTCCGGGACGGACGCGCCGCACATGGAGGCAAAGCGCTGCACCGTCGCGAAGTTGCTGACGGGCAGTATGCCGGGAACGATGGGCGCCGTAATGCCGGCCGCCGCCACCCGGTCCCGGAACCGAAGAAAGACCTCCGCCTCGAAGAAGAACTGGGTGATGGCGCGGCGCGCTCCGGCGTCGAGCTTACGTTTTAGATTGTCCATATCCGCATCTGCGCTCGCCGCTTCCGGATGCGTTTCCGGATAGGCAGCCACCGAGATGTCGAAATCGGCGACGCGCGTCAACGCCGCCACCAGGTCCGCCGCGAACGGATAGCCGCCCGGCGTCGGAACGTAGCTTCCTTGGCCTTCGGGCGGGTCGCCGCGCAACGCGACGATGTGACGCAGGCCGGCATCCCAATAACGGCGGGCAACAGCATCGATTTCATCACGCATCGCGCCGACGCACGTCAGGTGCGCCGCCGGCGGCACATCGCCGGCGGTGCGCATACGCGTAACGACCTCGTGGGTGCGCTCGCGGGTGGTCCCGCCGGCGCCGTACGTTACCGATACAAACCGGGGACCCAGCGGCGCCAACCGCTGGAAGGTGGCCCAGAGACTCTCCTCGGCGCGCGGCGTCTTGGGCGGAAAGAACTCGAAACTCACCGCCAGCGCGGGCTGGTCGACACGTTTCGCTGTGGCTCTCCCGGTCATTGAGCGGCCACCGCACTGGCGGGCATGTCAGGCTCCGCCGACATCGACGCCCGCGCCGCGCAGCACACCGTGACGGTCAGCGGGTCGCCATCCAGATGCACGAATCTTCCGGGCTCCAGACCGGCCGCGGCGAACCATGCCAAAAACTCGTCATCGGCAAAGCCGAGGCGCCGGTGGGCATGCTCAACGCGTAGGGCCTCGACCTGGTGGGGCGCGAAATCGGCGACCAGCAAGTGGCGGCCGGGCCGCAACACCCGCGCCGCCTCGGCCACCACGTGCGCCGGCTGATCGGCGAAATGCAGCACCATGTGGATCACCGCGACGTCGAACGAGTCGTCCGGCCAGGGCAGCCGGTACATGTCGCCGCTGCGCAGCGTGCAGTCCTTCAGCCGTGCCCGGTCCAGGCGCGTACGCGCCACCGCCAGCATCTCGCGCGAAGCGTCGATGCCGACGGCACGGGCGGCGCGCGGCGCGAATAGCTGCAACATGCGTCCCGTGCCGGTGCCGACGTCCAACACGTGGTCGATCGAACCGCGCGGCAGCATGTCGATCAGGGCCTGTTCGACCACCGCTTCATCGACATGCAGCGAGCGGATCCGGTCCCACTGCGCAGCGTTGGCGCGGAAATAGGCCTGCGCCGCCTCGGCACGGTGCTGCTGCACCTCGGCCAGACGCTCGCCATCGAGTCGTAGCATCGGGTCGCCGGCGTCGAGATGCCGGTGCAGGACATCGGCCAAAGCCACCGCAGAGCCCGCATCCTTGAGGCGGAAAAACGCCCAGGCGCCTTCGGGGATGCGTTCGAGCACATCGGCATCGCACAGGATCTTGAGATGGCGCGAGACGCGGGGCTGACTCTGGCCAAGGATTTGGCACAGCTCGCTGACTGTCAGATCGCTGCGGGCACACAGCGCCAGCAGCCGCAATCGGGTCGGTTCCGCCGCCGCCTTCAACGTACCCAGCAATCTCTCCAGCGACTCCAATGCCCGCCCCTGTCATGCATATATAAAGATATCTTTATCTTACATACAGATCGATTACGTCAAGTGCGTCGCGACTCGGCGAGCACGATCGCACCACAGCGCCCCCCCCGGGAACATGCCCTGATACCGCGAGTACGCCTGTCCAGCTAACATTCGTATTAGGCTCCGGACCCATAAATCGCTTGAGCCGACGCGGCGCGATGTGATTCACGCTCCCAAACTGCGGGAGTGTTGCGATGGACGATACGTTCTGGCTGAGCGAGGAACAGTTTGCGCGGCTCGTGCCGCATCTGCCGACGGATACGCGCGGCAAGCCGAGAGTCGACGACCGCCGCGTTATAAGCGGTATCATCCATGTGTTGAAGTCCGGCGGACGTTGGGTCGATGCGCCGTCCGTCTATGGCCCGCGCAAGACGCTCTACAATCGCTTCGTGCGGTGGGCGGCCAAAGGCGTGTGGACAGGGATATTCCACGCTCTGGCTTCGGCGGGTGGGCCGCCGGCGCAAGTGTTGATCGATTCCTCGGCGGTGAAGGCTCATCGCTGCGCCTCGGGCGGCAAAGGGGGGAGCACACGCAGGCCATTGGCCGCTCCCGCGGCGGGCGCACCACGAAGATCCATGCGCTGACCGATGGCCTCTGCCGCCCGTTCGCCTTCCTGCTGACCGGCGGCCAAGTGGCGGACTGCACAGCGGCCGCTGCTGGAGCGGATGCCGGCCACCTCGATCCTGACTGGCGACAAGGGCTATGACAGCGACGCCGTTCGCCGCAAGATCGAGAGCAGAGGCGTCGCTCCGAACATCCCGCCGAAGGCCAACCGCCGCTGGAAGCCGTGCTTCAGCCCGGCGCTCTATCGCGACCGCAACGCCATCGAGCGCATGTTCGGCCGGCTGAAAGACTTCCGCAGAATCGCAACCCGCTATGACCGCCTCGCCCAAAACTTCCTCGCCGCCGTCTGTCTCGCCGCTACCGTCAGCTACTGGTTATGAGTCCGGACCCTAGATCTCCATGCCAGCGGACAGTTGAGTTGGCCTTGGAACATAGGTAGGATTCCCGGCACAGTACGGTGATTTCACAACATGCCGTGCACACTGGCGACGAAACGTTTACTTTGCCTCAATCCCTTGCCTGCATAACGCAAGCACGTGATAGGAGCGAAGAAGGCTAAATTTTGGGGGAACTTGTTCGTATCACACTCGTCAACTTCCGGCTCATCGGGAGGCGCAGAGCACCGATCGGGACCGCGGGCTGAGTGGGAATACGGAGATGGGTGAGGATCGGTTTATGCGTGGACGTTCCCAACGCGCGCTCGGCCGCCGCGTCGCCAGGCGATTCTGTCTGGTGTTGGGCGCTGCAATCTTGGTGGCCGGATGCGCCACGGCGCCGCCCGATGATGCGGATCTGGAAGCCGGGTTCGAGCCGATCAACGATCCCATCGAGGGCTTCAACCGGCACATGTTCTCGATCAACAACGCCGCCGACGCGGTGATCCTGAAGCCGATCTCCACACTCTACCGGGATTGGTTCCCCCCGCCGCTGCAAACCAACGTTCGCAACCTGCTGAACTTTGCGTCGTCGCCGCTGATCCTCATTCACGATCTGCTGCAAGCCGACTGGCAACGCGCGGAGACGACGCTGGCGCGGTTCGTGATCAACATACAGACGTTCGGCCTTGGTGATCTCGCGGCCGATTTGGGCAAACCCTATCACTCCGAAGACGCCGGCCAGACCCTGGCCGTCTGGGGCATCGAGAACGGCGGCCCCTATCTGGTGTTGCCGCTGATCGGTCCGTCGAACGTGCGCGATGCCATTGGCACCGGCATCGATTTCCTGCTCGATCCGCTCGGCATCGTTACGGAAGCAGAGGTCGGTGTCGGTCGAACGTTTGGTGGAGCTGTGGATTTCCGAGCCCGCAACATGGAGGAGATCGACGACCTGCAGCAGACTTCACTTGACTATTACGCCGCTGTCCGCAGTCTTTACCGGCAACGTAGAGAAGTTGAGATTCAGAACGGCGAAATCGATGAGTTGCGACCGAGTCCCGGCATCTCCATCGAATTTGACGCGATCGATGCGGACGACCGCCAGGCACAGCGCCTACCGTAGGCACCCAAGTTGAGCACTAGACGTTCCCTCTTCGGCGCGCTCCTGCTCTGGTTGCTTCTTGCTTCGCCGGGGCACGCCCAGTCGTACGTCGAAGGCGCCTCCAGTTTCGTCGCCCATCTCGCCGATCAAGCCGTCGCCATGCTCTCCGACCCGGCCGTTCCCGATGCGGAAAGGCGAGAGCGCTTCCGTGAGTTGTTTCAGAAGTCGTTCGCGGTCCAGGGAATCGCCCGATTCGTTCTCGGCCGCCATTGGCGCGCCGCAACCGCGGAACAACGGGACGAGTATGTGGAGCTTTTCGAGTCGCTGATCATCGCCACTTGGTCGGCGCGGTTCGTAGAATACTCCTCGCTCAAGTTCGAAGTCACCGGCGCGCGCCCAGTGAAGAGTTCGCGCCCAGACGAGAACGTCGCGCTGGTCGGCTCAACCATCGTCAGCGATCCGGAGAGCAGGTTCGACGTCAACTGGCGCGTCGCTAACAAGGATCAGCTGTATTTGATCACCGACGTGCTCGTCGAGGGCGTCAGTCTGGCGAATACCCATCGCGAGGAGTTCGGCTCGGTCATCCGGCGCCAGGGCGGCGTCGACGGTCTGCTGGAATTCATGCGTGCGAAGCGCGACGGTGCTGACGCGCCGGACGTTCCGCGCTAGGGCGCCATCGACCAAGCAAAAACAAGATCATGCCGTGCCCGCGGTGCGCGCCGCCGGCAGGGCCAACACCGCGCACAATCCGCCGAGCTCGCCGCGTTCGAGCGTGACCTCGCCGCCATACAATCCTGCGATGTCGCGCACGATCGAGAGGCCCAGCCCCGAGCCGGGCACGCTTTCATCGAGGCGGATGCCGCGTTGCATCACCGCCTCACGCGCGTCGTCGGAGAAGCCCGGACCATCATCGTCTATTTTCAGGATTACCCGACCGACCCTTTCCCTGGCAACGACGCGGACCCGGTGCCGGGCCCACTTGCAGGCGTTGTCGAATAGGTTGCCGACCATCTCCTCGAGGTCCTGACGCTCGCCGCGAAACACCACGTCGTCTGCGCACGCCGTCTCGATGGTGAGATCGCGATCGGCATGAATGTGCTGCAAGGTCCGCTGCAGGTCGCCTATCACCGACGCAGCCGGCGTACGTGCGCCGAGCACATTCGAGCGCGCCGCCGCGCGCGCGCGCGCCAAGTAATGATCGACCTGACGCCGCATTAGCGCCGACTGGCGGCGCACGGACTGCGCCAGCGGACCATTGCCGTCGGCGCCCTCGTTGGACAACACCGACAACGGGGTCTTGAGCGCATGCGCCAGATTGCCGACGTGCGTCCGGGCGCGCTCGACCACCGCGGCATTGTGCGCGATCAACGCGTTGAGCTCCTCTGCCAAGGGCTTCACCTCGGCCGGGAAGCGGCCCGTCAGCTGGTCGGCCTCGCCGCGGCGTATGGCCACCAAGTCACCGCGCAGGCGACGCAGTGGCTGCAACCCGAAACGCACCTGGATCACCATCGCCGCGATCAGACCGGCCCCCAGAAGGCCCAACGACCACGACAGCGCATTGTTGAAGCGCGCGATCTCGCGCTCGACGCCGACCATGTCGGCGGCGACAGCGAACCGGTGCGGACGCGCCTCGCCCGGCAGCAAGATATCCTGCTCGACGATGCGCAGTGTCTCGTCGAGCGGACCGGATGTTACGCCGCGCGCTATCGCGTCTTGGGGACTGGAGCGCTCTGCGTCCAGCGCGGCATCGAACAATGACGGCGAGCGCAACAGCTCACCGTCGCCATATTCGATCTGCCAGTACCAGCCGGAGTAGGGCTCGGCGAAGCGCGGCTCGCCGAGCGGCCGGCTCAAGCGCAGCGCTTGTCCCGGCGCGGCATCGACCGTGGCGACCAAGCTGCCGAGGAGCGCTTCGAGCTGGACGTCGAAGCGCTCCTCGACGGCACTGCGGAAGAGCGAGGACAGAACGAAACCGCCGGCGACCAACACGGCGGCGCTCCATATCGTCGCACCAACGATAAGACGAAAGGCGAGGGAGTTAGGATGCATGCTCCGGCGGCGCCAGCCGGTAGCCCAACCCACGCACCGTGTGGATCACGTCGACGCCCAGCTTCTTGCGCACGCGGCCGACGAACACCTCGACCGTGTTCGAGTCGCGATCGAAGTCCTGGTCGTACAGGTGTTCAGTCAGCTCCGTGCGCGAGACGATTTCTTCCTGGTGATGCATCAAGTAGGCCAGGAGCCGGTATTCCAGCGCCGTCAGTTTGACGGGATTGCCGTCGACGGCGACGCGTGCCGCCTTGGTGTCGATCAGCACCGGTCCGCACGTGAGTTCGTTAGAGGCATGGCCGGCCGGACGCCGCAGCAGCGCACGCACGCGCGCCAGCAACTCTTCCATGATGAAGGGCTTGGCGACATAGTCGTCGGCGCCGGCGTCGAAGCCTGCGACCTTTTCGCTCCAGCGGTCGCGCGCGGTGAGGATCAGCACCGGCATCTTGCGGCCGGCCGTGCGCCAGCGTTCCAGGACCGTGATGCCGTCGACTTCCGGCAGTCCCAAATCCAGAACGACGGCGTCGTAGGGCTCGGTATCGCCGAGGAAGTGACCCTCCTCGCCATCATGGGCAACGTCGACGACATAACCGGCGCCTTCCAGCGCCGTCGAGACCTGGCGCGCCAGGTCGCGGTCATCTTCGACCACCAATAGCCGCATAGCCTAACGCCCGCCTTGGACCGAGAGGACCTGGCCCGAGCGTGCATTGACCGACACGACCCGCACTTGCCCATCGGCGCCGAGAATGCGCAGCGCATAGACCGGCGTATTGCCTTGCCGAAGCTGTGCGTCCAGCAAACGACCGGGAAAACGGCCGCGCAGGGCGCCCCAAATCTCGCCCAGGGGACGCGCCTCGCCGGCCTGCACCGCCGTGCGCGCACGGTTGTGGTCCTGGGCTTGCCCCACGGCGGGCACGGCCAAGGCCAGGGCCACGGCGGCGACAGCGAGGACTTTGCGCATGGAACTAGCTAAGCCACTTCGCGTGAACGCACAATGAACGCCGCGCTCAGCCCCGGATCAGCGAAGCCTCGAAATGAGGCGACGGCTGCGTCTAGTGCAGTGCTAGCGCCAACACGCCCTCATCGGTCCAGGCGTCTTCCTGTTCGAGCCCGAACGGCTCGGGTGCGAGACCACCGTCTTCGAGGATGGCGAGGTTGGCGGGCACATCCGGCGGCGGCGCGACGCCAACCTGCGCGCCGAGCAGGAACCCCACGACCAATCCCGCCAGGGCGGAGGCTGCCATTGCCGCAGGCCGGCCGACCCGAAATGCACGCACCACGTCAAACGGCGCCAAACGCCAAGCCGGCGCCGTTCGGCGGACGGCGGCCGGATCCAGAGCAGCCAGACGGCGCGACAGCGCCCCCGACGGCTGCGGGGCCGGGATGCCGTCGAGCGCGCGGTCGAGCGCGGACGCAACCCGCATCGCGGCTCGCGCCTCCGTCGAATTTGCGATCAGTGCCAGTGCCGAGTCGCGGTCTTCCGCCGGCCAACGATCGGACGCCGCGCCATAGGTGTCGAGCAGATCCTGCAGCCGTTCCAGCGACAGGTCCTCGCTCGCTTCCGGCCGATTACGTCGGTTATCCATCACACGTCTCCAAGCAGGTCTTCGGCTATCGGTTCGAGCTGTCCACGCAGCGAGCGCCGCGCCCGCGCCAACAGGGATTCGAGGGCATGCACGCTGATCGACAACATGGTTGCGGCCTCGCGATTGGAAAACCCCTGATAATGCACCAACACCACGGCCACGCGCTGCCGCTCCGGCAGGTTCGCCATCGCGCGCCGCATGGCGGTCGTGATCGAGCTTTCGCGTACGATGTCGGTTCCACCGCCGGTCGTCTCGTCGGTCGCCAACTCTTCGTCGAGCGGCACGAAACGCCGTGCCCGGCAGCGGTCGATGCACAGGTTCACCGCGACGCGGTGCAGCCAGGCACGCAACGGCGGCCCCGATGCCTGCCAGTGCCGCACTTTGCGCAGGAGCCTGATGAAAGTCTCCTGCGCGACGTCTTCCGCCTCGGCCTTCTCGCCCAAGATGCGCCAGGCCGTGGACACCGTCGGCGCCAGGTGGCGCGCGAGAAGGATCGGCCATGCGCCAGCTTCGCCGTCGACGATTCGTGCGATCAGCGCATCATCGGCATCGACGCCGTGCGCGGGGTCATCGGCGGTCGAACGCGACCAGTCTTGGCGCACATTGGCGGCCATGGAATTGACGCCGGCGTACGCCACTTAGCGGCGGCCCCCGCCTGCCGGAAGCTCATCGACCTCGAGCACCCCGTCGCCATTGCCGTCGTAACGCTTGAACCAGCGCGAGGCCGGCGCCGCCAACTCATCGACGGTCAGCTGCTGGTCGCCGTCGATGTCGATGAGATCGAACAAGGTGGTCGTGCCCAGGCGCTGGAACAGCGCACCGCGGCGGCGGAATTCGCCGACGGACAGGGCACCGTCGCCATCCAGATCCACAGCGCCGAACAGCCGCTCCTGCTCATCGTTGATCTCGCCCAGATCGGCAAAGCCATCGAGGTCGGTGTCGAACAGCTCGATAAACCGGCTCGCCCGTGATTCGCGGCGCTGATCGGCGTCCTGCGGCATCGCGGTGCCGATCACACCGACGAGCATCGCGGCCGCCAGCAACGGCACCGTCCATCGTGGTCGTCGTGGCATGGTATCGTCTCCTTGGCTCTCAACGGCTCTGCGCATAACACGCGGCCAAGAGTGTGATTCCGTCGCTTGGTTCACCGTCCCTTTCGCGCGACACCCGGTGGCCATGCCGCATTTTATCGGGTGGCATCCAGGCAACGTCCGCGCGCGTCCACGGGCGAACACGATAGCGCAAAACCAGACACAGGGATGCGAGTATGACTGATCTTGGTAAATTCCGGCGGACGAATTGGCGACCTCCGATCCTTCCGGCACCGAATGCTTTTTAAGGTGAAATGCGCGGGTTGGCAGACGCGCGATATGGAAATGCTGGGTGAACAGGAACGACTCCGGGAAGCGGGTCGAAATAAAAATCGACCTTCCAGCCGCCTAGCTTTGCAATAATTTGTGGCATTACTGATTATCTTGCTACTATCGCGGGCACTACGACGGCTGCGATCTTCCTAAGGTAGTATTACGCAAGTTCCCGGTTGATTGGATACCTCAACTATATTAGGAACGAACCTATGCGAAGGGAGATCATGCATGGTTCGCACGCTAATCATTGATAGCCAGCCGCTCTACGCCGAACGGCTAACTCAAATTCTGCACAATCTGGGTTCGCGCGCTCAGGCCATGCATTTCGATCGGGTGGAGCCCGCGCTGGCCGCGATGCGGCGCGACAAAAAGATCGACCTCATCATTATCGACCTGCAAGTGCCCGGCACCGATGGCTTCGCGACCATCGCGGAATTGCACCGCACGCGTGACAATGTGCCCATCGTCGCCGTATCCGCGCTGGAAAACAGCATTGCCATCAAGCGGGCAATCGCGGCCGGCGCACGCGGCTTCATCCCACGATCGCTGGCGGCCGAACTGGTCTCCAGCGCCATACAACTGGTGCTGTCGGGCGGGGTTTACCTGCCGCCGGGCATTCTCCAGGAACCGACGGGCCCGGCGGAGCTCGCCGAAAGCGCCGCGCCATACAACTATGGATCGATACCCGTCGCCGGACCCAATGGCGAGCGAATCGAACAATTGACGCCGCGCCAGCGGGAGGTGCTAGTGAAATTGGCCCAGGGTCAATCGAACCAGGATATCGCAGACTCGCTCGCGATCTCCGTCGCCACCGTCAAACTGCACGTCAACGCGGTATTGCGCGGCCTCGGCGCAAAGAACCGCACCCGGGCCGCGGCGATCGCCATGCATGCGGGCATCGTGCCCTGGGGGACGCCGGACGCCGCCGAGTAGGAGTCTTCCCACGCGCAATGCAAGCGCGCGGCGTGGCGGTGCACAAAGTGATCTGGCTCGCCCAAACTCAAGCCGATCGAAGCGGCGCCAAACACCTCCCATTAACTCCCTCTGTTTACCCTACTCTCCGCCGTAGCGGCTGAGGCCCCCTGTATGTGCAGCCCTGCGGCAGGACCGGGGGTTCCCCCGGACCCCCGGTCCAACGGCGGCTGGCCCTCGCTCGCCCGGCGTAGGGCCAGTCGTCTGAGTCGGTCCATACCCGTCGCGCCGGTCATGCCGTATGGTGCCGGCCAATGTCGGTAGCAGTTTCCCCGCCCAGCCTCACAATCCGCATCGCCACCGTGTTCCTGCCGTTCGCGGGCGGCTATTTCCTGTCCTATCTTTTCCGCTCGGTGAACGCGGTGATCGCACCGCAGTTAGTGGACGATCTGGGCCTCGGCGCCGGCGATCTCGGCCTGCTGACCGCGGCGTATTTCTTCGCTTTCGCCGCCTTCCAGTTGCCGCTCGGCCTGTTGTTGGACCGCTTCGGCGCGCGCCGCGTCCACGCCAGTTTGCTGTTGGTCGCAGCGGCAGGGGCCTGGGTATTCGCGATCGCCGATGGCCTCGCCATGGCGATTCTGGGCCGGGCCCTGATCGGCATGGGCGTGTCCGGCGGCCTGATGGCGGCGTTCAAGGCGATAACGCAGTGGTTCGCACGCGATCGCTGGCCGCTGGTGAACGGCTGCTTTTTGGCCATGGGAGGCCTCGGCGCCGTATCCGCGACGGCGCCGGTCGAGGCGGTGCTGGCCATAACCGACTGGCGCGGCCTGTTCGTGGGGCTGGCCGCGGCGACATTCGGTGCCTCGGTACTGATCGTCTCGGTGGTGCCGGAGACGACACCGAGGCTGCCGGTGTCGTCTCCACTAAGCGCGCAACTGGCCGACATCGGGGCGATCGTACGTCACGTTGCGTTCCTGCGCGTCGCACCGGTCGTCGTCGCCAGCACCGCGACGGCACTGGCCGTTCAGGGCCTGTGGGCGGGACCGTGGTTGCGTGATGTGGCCGGGCTGGAGCGGGCGCAGGTCGCCGGAGTGCTGTTGGCGATGAACGCGGCGCTGACGTTCGGCTTCGTGTCGACGGGGCTGCTTGCCGACCGGCTGCGGCGTCACGGTGTCGGGCTGCTGCACATCCTCGGCACCGGGGTGGCGCTGTCGGCGCTCGTTCAACTCGCGATCATTTTGGAGGTCGACCGCACCGGGCCGGTGACGTGGATGCTGTTCGCGCTTCTTTCCGGTACCGCGGCGTTGTCCTATCCCTATCTCTGCGGCCAGTTTCCGCTATCCCATTCGGGGCGGGTCAACACCGCGCTGAATTTGCTGGCTTTCGGCGCTGCCTTCGCGGTGCAATACGCCATCGGCTTCATCATCGATCTGTTTCCGCGCGCCGCCGACGGCGCCTTCGCGCCGGCCGGATACCGCACCGCCTTCGCGGTGTTCCTCTTCGCGCAGGTCTGTGGCCTGGCCTGGTTCTTCGCCTACGGCCGCCGCACTACGGGTTGATCGCGGCGGCCGTTAGTATAAGTAGTCGCCCACCGCAATCCGCCGGAAAACCTTCATGGCCGATCAATACGTCTATGTGATGCGAGTTCTGTCGAAGACCTTCCCCGGCGGCCGCCGGGTCCTCAGCGACATCGGCTTGTCGTTCTTTCCGGGCGCCAAGATCGGCGTGCTCGGCGATAACGGCGCCGGCAAGTCGACCCTGTTGCGTATCATGGCCGGCGTCGAGACCGATTTCGGCGGTGAGGCCTGGGCGGCCGACGGCATAAAGATCGGATTCCTGCCGCAGGAGCCGCAACTGGATACGGGCAAGGACGTCTGGGGCAACGTCCAGGAGGGTGTCGCCGAGACGCGGGCGCTACTCGACCGCTTCAATGAACTGAGCGCCCAGTTCGCCGAGCCGCTGGACGACGATGCCATGACGGCGCTGATCGAGGAGCAGGGCGAGTTGCAGGCGCGCATCGATGCGGTCGACGCCTGGGAGCTGGAACGGCGGATCGAGATCGCCATGGAGGCGCTGCGCTGCCCCGACGGCGCTGCCGACGTGTCGACGCTGTCGGGCGGTGAAAAGCGGCGCGTGGCGCTGTGCCGCCTGTTGCTGTCGCAGCCCGACATGCTGCTGCTGGATGAGCCCACAAACCATCTGGACGCCGAGTCCGTTGCCTGGCTGGAACGGTTCCTCGCCGAGTATGCTGGCACGGTCGTCGCCGTCACCCACGATCGCTATTTCCTGGACAATGTCGCCGGCTGGATCCTGGAGCTCGACCGCGGCCGCGGCATTCCGTTCAAGGGCAACTACACCGCATGGCTGGAAGCCAAGGAAAAGCGGCTGGCGCAGGATGCCAGGCAAGAGGTGGCGCGTCAGCGCACGATCGCGCACGAGCTGGAATGGATACGGCAGAGTCCGCGCGCGCGCCAGGCCAAGAGCAAGGCCCGCATCAACGCCTATGACCGCCTGCTCGACGAGCAGCACGAGGCGGCGCCGGAGCACCGGCAGATCATCATTCCGCCCGGGCCACGACTGGGCGATCTTGTGATCGAGGCCATGCATCTCGGCATGGGCTATGGCGAGCGCGTGCTGATCGAAGATCTGAGCTTCACCATTCCGCGCGGCGCCATCGTCGGCATCATCGGCCCCAACGGCGTCGGTAAAACCACCTTGCTCCGCCTTCTGACGGGTCAGGAGAGCCCGACCGCCGGGACCTTGCGCATCGGCGACACCGTAAAGATGGCCTACGTCGATCAGTCGCGCGACGCGCTCGATCCCGACAAGACCGTATGGGAGGAGATTTCCGGCGGCAACGACATCATCGAACTCGGTAAGCGCAGCGTCGCGTCGCGGGCCTACGTCGCGTCCTTCAATTTCAAGGGCACCGATCAGCAGAAACGGGTCGGCCAGCTTTCCGGCGGCGAGCGCAACCGCGTGCACCTGGCGCGGATCGTCAAGTCCAGCGCCAATGTGGTGCTACTGGACGAGCCGACCAATGACCTCGACGTCAACACCCTGCGGGCACTGGAGGAGGCCCTATCGGAATTCGCCGGCTGCGCCATCGTCACCAGCCACGATCGCTGGTTCCTCGACCGCATCGCCAGCCACATGATCGCCTTCGAGGGCGACAGCCGGGTAGTCTGGCTGGAGGGCAACTACCAGGAGTACGAGGCCGACCATCGCCGGCGCCTGGGCGACGAGGCCGACCGGCCGCACCGCATCAAGTACAAACGGCTCGCCTCTTGATTTCCGCCCGGCCAATGCGCCGGGCCCACCACCACCTCTCGCCTTAGATAAATATAATAGCAACTATAAGCGTCTGCCTGGAAGGCGGTGCGGCGCACCCCCACTTGTCGGGAAAGATCGGCGCGGTCGCACGCGCTCACGAGACAACGATGGCCTATTACGACGACTGCCGGCACTTGCCGGCGGCGACGCGAAGGGGTGCGCCCGACGCAAATCCTCAAGATGCCCCCCACCTGATCGGCTACAGTGCCATCGCCTTCACGGCGATGGCGTTCGCGCTGGTAATCGCCGATGTGGCGCCGTTGCTGGCGATAGCCAACAACCTCTGGTGGGCGGTCATGCCTGCGATCCTGGCGCTTGCACTGGTCGCACCCCGGCTCACCTCCTCGGTACTACTGGTCAACGGCTGGATGATGGCTTACGCGAGCCTGTGGGGCTTCTTGATGGCGCCAATTCTGGCCGAGGTGCTGACGCCGAACGCGACGGTCGCAGTTGGTGCCGCCGTATTCGCGATTGGCGCGCTCGCGTTGGCGTCACGGCGGAGCGGGTCTAAAGCGGGAAGCGGCTCGCGCGTCGCGCGTGTGTTCGGGGCGGGCGTCATCAGCCTGATCGTGGCGATGTTCGGGCAAGAGCTGCTGCACGTCGGGCGCACGCTGCCACTGTAATACTGGGCGCGGCCGCGACGGCCGAGACGCGGAATTGTGCCGATCTGGACGGCGCTCTAGAGGAACGAGTACGGATCGACGTCGATGGCGAGGTGCACGTTCGCCGGCAGGACCAGCGGATCGAGCCAGCCGTGCAGACACGCCTGCAACGGCGCGCCCAATTCGGCCTTGACCAGCAATCGCCGCCGGTGCCGCCCGCGCAGGATCGCCAACGGCGCCGGCGCCGGGCCCAGCACCCGCACATCGGCGCGCTCGGGCGCGCGGCGGCGCAAATCGCCGGCGACGCGATCGACCGTCGCGGCATCGGCGGCGGAGACGATCAGCGCGGCGAGCCGTCCATAGGGCGGCCAGCCGCCGCCGCGGCGCAATTCCAGCTCGACCTCCAGGAACTGGGCCCGATCGCCGCTGGCCAGCGCCTGCATGACCCGGTGCTCGGGCTCGTGGGTTTGGATCAACACCCGGCCGGCGCGGTCGGCGCGTCCGGCGCGGCCGGCGACCTGCTGCAGCAACTGATGGGTGCGCTCGGAGGCGCGCAGATCGCCGCCGCCGAGACCGAGATCGGCATCCACGACGCCAACCAGTGTCAGCATGGGGAAGTGATGACCTTTGGCGACCATTTGCGTTCCGATCAGCACGTCGACTTCGTGATCGGCGATCAGCCGGATCAGTTCCGCCACCGCCGCCGGCCCGGCGACCGTGTCGCTGGTGACGATCACGACGCGCGCGCCGGGGATGATCTCCTCGACCTCCTCGGCGATGCGCTCGACGCCTGGCCCGCAGGCGGCCAGCGACTCCTCGGTACCGCACTCGGGGCACCTATCCGGCTCCGGCGTGGCGTGCCCACAATGGTGGCATTGCAGCGAGCGGCGGAATCGGTGTGCCACCAGCCATGCCGTGCAGTTGGGACAGGCGAAGCGATGGCCGCAATGCCGGCACAGTGTCAGCGGCGCGTAGCCACGCCGGTTCAGGAACAGCAGCATCTGTTCGTCGGCGGCGCGCGTTTCGACCATCGCCTGGCGCAGCGGCGGCGATAGAAACCGTTGCCGTGGTGGCGGCGTGACGCGCATGTCCACGAGGTTGATCGTCGGCATCGCGGCCGCGGCGTGGCGCTCTGGCAGATGAACGATGCCATATTTGCCACGCTCGATATTGGCGAGCGTCTCCAGCGACGGCGTCGCCGAGACCAGGATCACCGCTGCGTCGCTGATCTGTGCCCGCACCACCGCCATGTCGCGGGCGTGATAGGCGACGCGGTCCATTTGCTTGAAAGCCGTATCGTGCTCTTCATCGACCACGATCAGGCCCAGCGCCGGGAACGGCAGGAACAACGCCGAACGCGCACCGACGATGACGCGCGCCTGGCCGCCGGCGATCGCATGCCAGGCATCGCGGCGCTCGGTTTGCCGCAGATCGGAGTGCCACACCGCCGGCGTCGCGCCAAAACGCGTGTGGAAGCGATCGAGCCATTGCGGCGTCAGCGCGATTTCCGGCAATAGCACCAGCGCCTGGCGCCCAAGGGCGAGCGTGGCGGCAACCGCGGCGAAATAGACCTCGGTCTTGCCCGAGCCCGTAACCCCGTCGAGCACGGATACCGAGAACGATTGCTCCCGGACGCGATCGCACAGCACGTCGGCGGCTTCTCTTTGGGCCTTGCTCAGGGGCATCTCGGATTGCGGCCACACTGACGGCGCGAACCTGCGTGCCCGCGGCAGCTCTAGCCGGCGCAACGCGCCCGCGGCGAGCAGGCCGTGCACCACCGACGGCGAGACGCCAGCCTCGCCGATCAACTCGGACAACTCGCGCGGTGGCCCATCGCGCAAAACTGCAAGCACGCGATTGCGTGCAGCCGTTTCGGGGAACTTTGGCAGCGGCGCGCAGAGTTCAAAGGCGACAACCGGCGGCGGCGGCGCAGGCGCCTGGCGCATACTCATGGCCATGCGCACGACCGCGCCCGGCGGCGACAGCGTGTAGGCAGCGACCCAATCGACGAAGCGCCGAGCCGCCTCGGGCAACGGCGGTATGTCGAGCCGCTCCACCACGTTGCGCAGCTTTTCCGGCGCGACATCGCCTTTGCCCGCGCCCCAGACCACCCCGACGACCTCGCGCGTGCCCAGCGGCACCACGACAAAATCGCCCGGCGCCAGGTCGAGCCCGTCGTCGCCATAGTCGTAAGCCTCGGGCAGCGGCAGCGGCAGCAGCACGCTGACCGTCTCCACAGCCACGGCGTCATTGTCACGCGTCGTGACTTTGCCCATCTCCATCGGCTACACTTCTAGAGCATTTTTCGCTTGCGTGGAGTCGCCTCCTGCCGTCCTCCCACAGATGAAAGCTGCACCTTGCGCCGCAAGGCCGCGACTATACGCGCGTCTGCTCTACAAGTGGGCACTCGAATGAGAGTTTTGGACCGTCGACCGCGCCCGGGCGCGCATACGATTTCTGATGACCTGCGGACGCTAGGCCGATGACCGCCGGAGAGCGCTCGCCTCGCACCCCGCTCGCGCGCAAACCGGCAATCGACGAGACGCAGGTCGCGACCTATTTGCGCCGGCATCCGGACTTTCTCGAGCGTCATCCAGAACTCTTCGGTCTGCTGACCGCGCCCAGTCGCGGGTTGGGCGAAGGCACGACCAACGTCGTCGACATGCAGCGGGCCATGCTCGACCGCCTGCGCCGAGAGATCGCGCACCTGCATGCGCAACGCGGCGAGTTGCTGGCCACCACACGCACCAACCTGCAAACGCAGACCCGAATCCACGCCGCCGTGCTCGCTCTCTTGAGCGCGCCGAGCTTTGACTACCTGATTGAAACCGTCAGCACCGACCTGGCGGTATTGCTCGACGTCGACATCGTGGCGATCGGTGCCGAGGCGGACACGATGGGCGAAAGCGAGATCCCGATCGTCCGGCTTGTGCCTGACGGGTTGGTGGATGAGCTTCTCGGCGAAGAAAACGATGTCCTTTTGCGCGACAATATTCGCGGTGATGAGCGACTTTACGGCGGCGGCGCTGAGCTGGTGCATTCGGAGGCGCTGCTTCGTCTCGAAATCGGGCCGGGCGCATCGCTCCTCGCCTTCGGCAGCCGCGAACGCGACGCTTTTCGCTCCGGCCAGGGCACTGAGCTGATCGCGTTCCTGGCCCGGATACTGGAGCATTCGTTGCGCGCATGGCTGGAGATGGCGGAACAATAGAAGACGTGGGCTGGTCCGCGGGCTTGCCGGCGGCCGATGGCGTGCGCCAAGCCGCGCACCGATGGGAGACCTGGCTCACGGTCGAGCGCCGCGTATCACCTCACACCATCGCCGCGTACCGCAGGGATGTCGGACAGTTCCTGGCATTCTTGGCCGGGCACATGGGCGCGCCGCCCGATTTCACCCTGCTGGCCACGGCAGAAGCGGCGGACCTGCGGGCCTGGCTGGCGCAGCGGCGCTTGTGCGGCCTGGCACCCGCCTCCGTCGCCCGATCGTTGTCCGCCGTGCGTGGCTTCTTGCGCTTTCTCGACCGCCATAAGTTGGCGCACAACGCCGCGGCGACCTCATTGCGCGGACCCAAGCTGCCGCACGGCATTCCCAAGCCACTGCGCGTCGCCGACGCGATCGACCTGGCGGAATTCGCAACCGCATCGGCGCCGCCCGACTGGCAGGTCTTGCGCGACCATGCGGTGCTGCTGCTGCTCTATGGCTGCGGCTTGCGCATCAGCGAGGCGTTGTCGTTGGCGCCGCGCGACATTCCGCGCGACGCCGCGATGAGCGTGCGCATCTCGGGCAAGGGAGGTAAGCAGCGCGACGTGCCCATCCTGCCGCGCTTGCGCGATGCCATCGCCGCCTACCGCCGCGCCTGTCCGTACAGCCTGGACGCGCACGGTCCGCTTTTCGTCGGCGCGCGCGGGCGCCGGTTGGGCGCACGCGCGGTGCAGAGGCGGGTCGAACAGCTGCGCGCCCGCCTCAACCTGCCGGCCAGCGCGACACCACATGCCTTGCGCCACAGCTTTGCGACGCACCTGCTCGGTGCCGGCGCCGATCTGCGTACGGTGCAAGAGCTGCTGGGCCATGCCTCGCTGAGCACGACGCAGCGTTATACCGAGGTCGACACCAAACGGCTGCTGGACGTCTATGGCGCGGCGCATCCGCGTGCGCGCTAGTCCTGTCCGATGGGGGCAGACCGAAACGCGACGACGTCGAATTCGATCATGCGTCCGAACTGCCGGCTCCAATAGCCGGGAACGATCAGGTGAGGCGCGTAGCCTAGTCCTTCCAGCCGCGCCAACATGTCCAGATAGCGCGGCTGGCCGTCATAGACCGCCACCATCGATAGCTCGATCTGTACGCCGACCACGCGGTCGACCGCGGTGCCAAGACCGTCGAGCACGCGGTCGTCGCAGCCTTGCGTGTCGGACTTGACGAAGACAGGCTCGCCTGCCGCCGCCAGATGCGGGATTTCGTCGCCGAGCGTGACCATCGGCGCCGTCTCGGTGCCGACATAGCGGTCGCTCGCGAAGCGCCGCTTGGCTGCCGGGCTCATCGGCAGGATCGAGCTCATATCGGATGCCGCGGAGACGTTGATTGTGACCTCGCCCGGCGTGTCGCCGACCGCGGTGCGTGGCGCAACTGTCCAATGGGCATGGTCGGACGCCGCCCCGACCAGCGCCGCATGGGCGGCCGCGACCGGCTCGTAGGAGTGGATGCGGCCGCGGTAGCCATGACGCAGCAGAGACTGTGCGTACTGCCCCACGTTCGCGCCGACATCGACGACCAGGGCCACCTCGTGGGCGTTCAGCAAACCAGCCAGCCGCGGCCAATGGCCGGTCGGCGACGGATAGGGCGCGACGTCGAACCCGAGGCGCCGGCACCAACTGCGCACGCGGCCGACCACATCCTGCTCCTGCTCGTAAAGGCGCTGACAAAACGGCTGGCCGGCCGTCACACGGTACGCCGGTGCGCCTCCTCGCCGACGACCAGCGCCCATCCGACCAGCCGCTTGAGCACACTACCCAGCGCCTCGTCGAACGCCACGACGATATCCTCCAGGCGATCGGACGCCGACGGGCCGACCTGGCCGATGCGCTGATAGCCGATGTTCGCGCGTTGCGGCATCTGAATCATTCTGGCGTTGAGTTCCACATTGACCACTGGCGGGTCGCTGTCTGCGAATTGGGCCTGGAACTCGCGCAGTTCGGTCCTGAGCACAAAATCCGAGCGCAAGCCCAGCGACTCCGGTCCGACGGCGACTATGCGGTCGGAGTTTTCGAATGATTCGACAATCAGCGACTGCACCATCTGGGGCGCGCGGTCGTCCCAATTCGCGCTGGCGTAGAAATCGAGCTCGATCGCGTCGCGCAGGATCGCCAGCCGCGTCGTGTTCAGGCTGGCCGGCGCCGACGGTACCTCGACGACAAGCTGCCACGAAACCCTCGGCAGGTCCTCGTCGAACGTGCTCTTCGGCGTCAGTCGGAACAGCCGTGGCGGTGGCCCCTGGCCGGGCAGACCGATGACGCCCTCACAGGCCGTGAACGCCACCAGCGGCACGCCGGCGAGCGCCCGCAACGCCGCCCGCCTGGCCGTAAGTCGTTCAAGGCGGTGCTTCATAGCCCTGCTGTTGGTTGCCAAACAAGAACCGAGCCGGATCGCGCTCCACCGCGGTCGTGACCCGGTTCAGGCCGGTCACCAGTAGGCGCACTTCCGCGACCAGGTTCGTCAGCTCATACAATCCCGCCGTCGAGAAATCACGAAACGCCTCGCGGTTCTCCGCCACGACGGCCTCGATTTCCTGCGCCATCGAGGCGACCGATTGGGCCGAAGTGCGGACATCGGTGATTAGCAGCGGCACTTCGCCATCCGGTCCGCCGACGACGGCCTCGATGCCACGCGCGGCGTCATCGACAGCGAGGATCGCGGCGTCGGCGCGATCCAGCAGATCGTCGGTATCGGCAATCAGCTTGCGCGCGAGCTCATCTAAAGCGACGCTGGCGTCGCGCAGATTGGCCATCGTTCCGGCGGCGTCGTTGACCAGCAGCTCGAAATCCATGCTACGATTGGCCAACGCGCTGCTGAAGGTGTTGACGCTCTCCAGCGTTTCGGCGAAGGCCGCCTGGTTTCCCTCATCCAACAGGCGCACTGCCCGGTTCACCAGAACATTGAAGCTCTCGACCAATTCCGGTGCGCCTTGCAGGAACTGTTCCAGTCGCGATGGCTCCGAGGCAATGACGGCGCGCGCCTGCCCGTCGGCGGCAACGATGTCCGGCGCCTCCTGTGTGCCGCCGGACAGCAGCACCATCGCACCACCGGTGATGGCCATCAGTTCCAAGCTCGCCACGGTATCGGTCTTGATCGGCGTGTCCGCCGGTACTTCGATCGTGACCAGTACCTGCTCGTCATTTACGGGATCGATACCAAGCGCGATCACTTCGCCCGCCGGAATTCCGCGATAACTGACCGAGCTGCCGACCGACAGGCCCGTCACGCGGCCGCGGAAGTAAATGTCGTAATGCGTGAACTCCTCGTCGAACTGGACCTTCGCGAACCAGATGATGAACGCCAACATGCCCACGAACAGCGTCAGCACGAAGCCGCCAACGACCAGATAGCTGGCACGGGTCCATGCTCAGACCGCCTCGGTGCGGGCGCGCCCCAGTTGTGCCGCGCGTCCGCGCGGGCCGTGGAAATAGTCCCGGATCCAGGGATGCGTATCGCGCATCAGATTTGCCATGGTACCGACTTTAACACGCTTGTCGACCAGCACGGAAATGCGGTCGCAGACCGCAACCAGGCTATCGAGATCGTGCGTCACCATCACCACCGTTAGGCCAAGCGCTTCCTGCAGCTCGCGGATCAGGGCGTCGAAATTCGCGGCGCCGATGGGGGTCGAGCCCGGCCGTCGGCTCGTCGAGAAACACGATCTCCGGGTCCAGCGCCAGGGCGCGCGCGAGTCCTGCACGCTTGCGCATGCCGCCCGATAGCTCCGACGGGCGCTTGTTTGACGCATCCGCCGGCAATCCCACCATGCCAACCTTGATGGCGCACAACTCGTGCCGCAGCGCCGGCGGCAGGTCGGTGTGCTCGCGCATCGCCACTTCGATATTCTCAGCAACCGTCAACGAGCTGAACAGGGCCCCGTCCTGGAACAGGACGCCCCAACGCCGCTGCAACGCGCGTTGCTCCGCTTCGCTCGCGTGGTCGCGTTCTTGACCCAAGACGACGATCCGGCCGGCGGTCGGCCGCATCAAGCCGATCACCACGCGCATCAACACCGACTTGCCGGTGCCCGAGCCGCCGACGATGCCCACGACCTCACCCCGGCGCACCTCGAAGTCCAGACTGTCATGGATGACGTGGGGACCGAACTGCGTGCGCAGACCCGTGACGCGGATGACCGCCTCGCCTCCGTTCGCGGTCATCAAATCCCCAGCACCGAAAACAGGATCGAGAACACCGCATCGAGAACGATCACCAGGAACACCGCCTCCACCACGGCGCGGGTCGTGCGCTGGCCGACGGATTCGGCGCTGCCGCTGACCTTCAGGCCCTCGAAGCAGCCGACGAGCGCGATGATGAAGGCGAACACCGGCGCTTTGACCAGGCCGATCCATAGCGCGCTGAAGGGGACCTCGGCATTAAGCTGCCGCGCGAACTGGAAGAACGATATGTCGAGCGCCACCGTCGCCATCACCGCGCCTCCCAGCAACCCCATGAGATCGGCGAAGAACGTCAGCAGCGGCAGCGACACCATCAGGGCCAGGACCCGCGGCAATACCAGCACTTCCATCGGATCCATACCGAGCGTGCGCATGGCATCGACTTCCTCGTTGACCTTCATGGTGCCGATCTGCGCGGTAAACGCGCTGCCCGAGCGGCCGGCCAACATGATTGCGGTCAGCAACACGCCCATTTCGCGCGATACACCGATACCTACGAGATTGACGGTGAAGATCTCGGCGCCGAAGCGCTCGAGCTGATCGGCACCCTGGTAGGCGAGCACGACCCCAATGAGGAAGCTGATCAGGCCGACGATCGGCATCGCGTTGAGCCCGGTCTTTTCGATCAGCGCTACCAGGGCGCGGAAGCGAATGCGTGAGGGCGAGCCTATCTGGCGGCCGAGAACGACCACGGTTTGACCGAGGAATCTCAGCAGCTCGGCCGCAGCCTCACCGACCTGAATGGTCGCCAGGCCGACATGGGCAACAATGGCCACCACCGGGTTAGCACGCGGCTCCGGCGGTGGTGGCGGCCGATCGCAGCGACCGACGGTCTCGAGAAGACCGGCCAGCGCGCTGTCCATGGCATCGACCATGACCTCGCGGCCACGTGCGCGCAGGTCCCGCATCAAGCGGTGCAGCAACCAGGCGCCCGCCACGTCGAACGTGCGCAGCGCGCCCAGATCGAGGCGGGTCTCGCGGGCGTCCCCCGGATCGTACTGGCGCAGTTGGGAGTCTAGGACGGCCGCCCGCACGAACGACACTGGCGGCACCGTCGCGGCGCGCCTCGAACCAGCCGTATTGCACATCGTTGCCGAGCTTGCTGATGCTCATGCCGTCTCCCCAGTCGTACTTTAGCACCCGGGCGCCGACGCCGCGCACGTTAGTCGCGACGCGCTGCACTCTTCCACGCATTGCCCACCGCTATCCACCAACATTTGCAGCCGAGCAATTGCAGTCGCCCGCCCGCGAGGGTAGGGTCGACCATCCACGGCACGGGCAAGCCGAGGCAATGATGGCCGATCCGGGGCCGGCCCCCACGACGATTAGGAAATACGCGAACCGGCGGATGTATGACACCGCCGCGAGCCGCTATGTGGCGCTCGGCGACTTGGCGCGCAAGGCGCGCAGGGGCGAGGCATTCGTCGTCGTTGATGCCAAGTCGGGCCACGATCTTACGCGCACGGTCCTGACCCAAATCATCGTTGAGGAAGAGTCCGCTGGCCGGGGTCTACTCAGTGTTGATTTCCTGCGACAGCTCATTGGATTCCACGGCGACGGCTTGCAGGTTCTTCTGGCGCGATATCTGGATCAAACAATGAGCGACTTCGTGAAGAACCAGGATGAAATTCGCAACTATGTTTCACAGGCGATGGCCAGCGATGACAGTCAGGCCAGCAACCCGCACACCGCATACGCGGGTCGCTACGATCCGTTCGACGCACCGAGCCCCGACGGCGCCGATTAGGGTCCGCGACTCAACGGTGTCCGGTCGACACAAACTTCACTCTTTATTAGGGTTAATATAATGTAACCCTAACGATTATTTACAATTGTTTGGATTAACTAAAACAATTCGGTTCAATTTTTTCAATTATTCAGGCATACTATCGTTCATTGACTGTTAGCGGTGCGATGATCCCAGGTACTGTTCATAACTGGCTATCGGCAGCGGACGCATGCGCGGCGTCCACGCGGCCCATTGCGGGAGTTGCACAGCTGCCGCCGGCTGCCGCAGAGAGACAGCAACGCCCTGAGCCACAGTCACGCCTCAACGGGCGCAGCGACGCTACGCGGCCGCAGCCGGTAAGCACCCACTCCGGCCCGACGCCGGGACTGGCGAGCCCATTGTTCATTGCGCAATGGCTGGCGCAGACGGGCAGCGGCCCCTCGTCCCAGCGCTCCCACCAGTGCGGCGTCGCCGCCTATCCGTCGCTGGAGTCGGACATACAGGTGTTTTCATCCGATGAAATCGTCCTGATCAGCGACCGACCGGCCTCTTTGGTCGACCTGCTGGTCTAGCGTCTGTTCTCATACCGCCCCGTGGCGCCAGCCACGGCACGCATTTTCCGATAATCCGCCCCAAACATCGATCAAGCTGTCGACGATTATTCGCACGAAAATGCGAATACTTTTATCTCTGGAGCGTTTTATGTCCGGACATGTTGTGCGGAAAAGCAAGCGCGATGATGGAGAGCGTCTGGTATCGACGCCCGACCGGCTGCAGAGGAGACCGTTGATGCAACGGTTGCGCCGGAGGGGCTGATCGATGCGCGTTGTGGCGTTCGTCCCAAGTCCGGCAGGACCACGCTTGCTTGCAACATGGCTGTCCAGGCAGAGCGCGCCGAGGCCGGTGTCGTCGCGATGCTCGACACCGTGCCAAACGGCGCGCTCGCCGCCTGGGGCGCCAAACGCCGCGATCGGTCGCCATCGGTCGCGTCGATCGGGCCGGACGACTTGGCCGCGGCGCTGGCGCAGTACCGCAAGGACGGTACCGCGTATGTCCCGATCGACACGCCCGCCCAAGCCGACGCCGAACTGGAGCGGGTCGCCGCGCTCGTCGATCTGGTGGTCGTTCCAACTCCACGGCGGCACCAACATCGCGGGGCGTCGCTACCGTTGGCCGATGCGGGGATCGAACGTGCCGGCAAACCATTCGTCTTCGTCGTCAACCAAGGCAACCCAAAGCAGCCGCTCACCGCCGCCACCGCGATGGCGCTGGCGCAGCACGGAACGCTTTGCCCGGTCGCCCTGGCACGCGATTCCGCCTTCTCTCGTTGCCTGGATGCAGGCGAGGCGGTCCCGGATGCGGCCGGTGACTCGCCCACCGCCACGGCCGTCGCCGAGCTGTGGTCGCACCTCGACAGCCGCATCACGGCGCTCGCCGAAAAGCCGGAGCCGGTCAGCCGTCGGCGGTCGTTCGAGGACCGCCGCGCCTTCCCGCGCTTCGAGCTCGATTGGGACGTCACGCTCATCCGCGATGGGGCCGACTCGAAATGCCGGCTCAACGATATTTCCGGCGGCGGTGTCTCGATCAGCAGCGCCGAGCCACTCGCGACCGGCGAACAGGTCAGCATCGACATTCCGCACTTCGGTCGTCTGGATGCGAAGGTGATGCACGTTCGCGGCGGCCGCGCCGGACTGGCGTTCCTGACCGACGCACAGGCGCAATGGCTGATCGCCGAGAAATTGTCCGACATTATCGGCGCAGCCCGCCAAGACAGCCGCGAGGCGTCGCAGGCGCCGGCTCATGCAAGCTCCGAAAGCCGTGCGCAGCAGCCCGATGTCGAGATCAAGACCCATACGGTCGCCACCGCACCGCCTCATCACGGCCGCATCGGCGAAGCGGCCAACTGCCGCGTTATCGTGGTCGGCAATGAGAAGGGCGGCTGCGGCAAGTCGACCGTTGCGATGCATCTGCTGGTTGCGCTGTTGCGCGATGGCCATCGCGTGGCCAGCATAGACCTCGACGCGCGCCAGGGCACCCTGACTCGCTACATCGAAAACCGCCGCGAGTTCGCCGCGTCGTCCGGTAAGCCACTGCCGACGGTATCGAAGCACGTGAGATGGAGCGGCGAAGCCAAGTCCGCACGGCTGCTCGTGACCAGGCTTGCGGCATCAGCCGACTACCTGGTGATCGACACGCCGGGCCATGACAGTCCGCTGACGCGCGCCGCGTATGAATTGGCGGACACGGTCATTACGCCGGTCAATGACAGCTTCGTCGATCTCGACGTCATCGCCCATATCGACGCCGCGAACCTGAACCTGCGGGCGCCGGGCCAATTCGGCGAATTCGTGCAGCATGCACGGCAGGCGCGCGAGAACATGACCGGCGGCACCGTCGATTGGATCGTGCTGCGCAATCGGTTGTCATCGCTGGACGCGCGCAACAAGCGCGACATGGCGGACGCGCTGGCACAACTCGCGCCCCAACTCGGCTTCCGCGCCGGGCCGGGGTTGAGCGAGCGCGTCATCTATCGGGAACTTTTTCTGCACGGTCTGACACTGCTCGACCTGCGCGAAAGCGGCGTCGGCGTGAAGTTCACCCTTTCGCATGTGGCCGCCCGGCAGGAACTGCGCGCCCTTCTCGACGCGGTGCTCACCGCTCCCCACACCGTGGCCAGCAAGGCAGCCTAGACCGTCCCGTCGCTGCTCAGCGTCCCTGGAAAGACTGTGACACAGTGATTGAGTGGACCGTGACCCGCGCCTAGGTCCGGCGCCGCCTCGATGGCGCGGCGTACGTAGAGGCGCGCGCGTCCGACGCTGTCGCGCAACGACAGGCCCTGGGCCAGGCCAGTGGCGATGGCGGACGCCAAAGTGCATCCTGTGCCGTGCGTGTGCCGCGTATCGATGCGCGGCGAGTCGAAGCGCTCGGCGCCGTCCCGACTTACCAACACGTCGGAGACGGTATCGCCCGGCAGGTGGCCACCCTTAACCAGAGCCGCTTGCGCACCCATCCGCAGCAGCAAGCGCCCGGCCTCGATCAGCCCTTCGACACCGCCGATCGCAGACAAACCGCATAACGCCGCGGCCTCCGGAGCGTTCGGTGTGACGACCGCAGCACGCGGGAACAGCCGGCGCTGCAGCGTTGCGCGCGCCTCCGCATCCAATAACTCCGCCCCACCCTTGGCGACTATGACGGGATCGACCACAAGCGGCACGTCGCCCGCGTGCCGCGCCAATGCATCGGCGGTGGCGTCGATGACGGCCGCCGTATGCAGCATCCCGGTCTTGATGGCATCGGCACCGATATCGTCGAGTACGACCTCGATTTGCTGTGCCACGAATGCCGGCTCGACGGCGGCAACGCCATGCACACCGAGCGTATTCTGCGCCGTGAGGGCCGTTATGGCGGTCGCGGTATAGCCGCCCAAGGCACTCACCGTCTTGATGTCCGCCTGGATGCCGGCGCCACCGCCAGAATCGGACCCGGCAATGACAAGGATGCGACCGCGCACTATCCGGCGGCGCTTTCGATCGCCTGGGCGATAGATCCGACGACGTCATCGACCAGCGCGGCATCGCCGCCTTCGCCCATCACCCGGATCACCGGCTCGGTGCCCGAGGGACGGATGACCAGCCGACCCGCGTGGCCCAACCGCGTCTCGCCTTGGTTGATGGCCTCGCGCACGTTCGCCGATTCCAACGGCCGGCCGCCCCTGAACTGGACGTTGATGAGGACTTGCGGAAACGGCTCGAACACGCGGCTGACCTGCGACAGCGGCTTGTCGGCCTCCAGCAGCACCGCCAGCACCTGCAACGCGGCGATGAGCCCGTCCCCGGTTGTCGCGTAGTCGGAGAGGATCATGTGGCCGGACTGCTCGCCGCCGACATTGTAGCCGTTGGCGCGCATGCGCTCCAGTACATGCCGGTCGCCGACCGGGGCTCGCACCAATGCCAAGTCGAGCGTCTCGAGATAGCGCTCGAGGCCGAGATTGGACATGACGGTGCCGACAACGCCGCCGCCGCGCAGCCGCCCGGTGCGCTTCCAGTACGAGGCGACCAACGCCATCATCTGATCCCCGTCCAGTAGTACGCCGGCTTCATCGACCATCAGCACACGGTCGGCGTCGCCGTCGAGAGCGAGACCGAGATCGGCGCCCTCTGCCGTCACACGCTTCTGCATCGCCGCGGGCGATGTCGCGCCGCAGTTCCGATTGGTGTTCATGCCGTCCGGCGCCACGCCCATCGGGACCACCTGCGCGCCGAGTTCGTGAAATACCTGCGGCGCGACCTTGTAGGCGGCGCCGTTGGCGCAATCGACGACGATTTTGAGCCCGTCCAGCTGCCGGCCGGGCGGGAATGTGTGCTTGACGAATTCGATATAGCGTCCCGGCGCATCGTCCAGGCGCCAGGCCCGGCCAAGCTCGCGCGGCAGGGCCAGGTCGGCGCTCAGATCGCCTTCGATGAGCGCCTCGATCTCCGCCTCGGCGGCATCCGACAGCTTGTAGCCATCGGGGCCGAACAATTTGATGCCGTTGTCTTCGAACGGGTTGTGCGAGGCGGAAATGACGACGCCCAGATCGGCGCGCAGCGACGGTGTCAGCATCGCCACGGCCGGTGTGGGCATCGGCCCCACCAGCACCACGTCCATGCCCATGGATACGAACCCCGCCTGCATGGCGGGCTCCAGCATGTAGTTCGACAGCCGCGTGTCCTTGCCGATCACCACCTGATGGCGATGCTCGCCGCGCGTGAAACGGCGCGCGGCCGCCTGCGCGACCCTCAATGCCGTTTCCGCGGTCATCGGCTCGCGGTTGGCCGTGCCGCGAATGCCATCGGTGCCGAAGAGTTTTCGCGTCAAGGTTGCCGATCCTTTCGAGGCCGGAGCATCAGGAAACATGATTGATACAAAGTTGACTTCGGCACGCAATGCCGAACGGCGCTCATCCCTTAACCGTGAGCGCGCGCCAGACCTGAAGAGCCTGAACCGTCTCGGTCACATCGTGCACGCGCAAGACGTGCACGCCGGCGGCGGCCCCGGCCAGTCCGGCCGCCAGCGAGCCGGGAAGACGTTGCTTCGCCGACGCGTCATCCGCCAAGCGCGCGATGAAGCTCTTGCGCGACACGCCGAGCAATAGCGGGCAACCGAGCCCGTGAAATAGCGGCAACCGGTCGATCAACTCCAGATTGTGCACGGTGGTCTTGCCGAAGCCGATACCGGGGTCGATGCAAATGTGATCGCGGCGTATGCCGCCGGCCACGCAGGCCGCCACCCGTGCCGCGAGGTAGTCGTAGATATCCAACGCCGCATCGACGTACGTCGGATCGTCTTGCATCGTGCCCGGCTCGCCGCGCATGTGCATCAGCACCACCGGCACGCGGGCTTTGGCGACGACGGCGATGCTGTCGCGGTCGGCAGTCAGCGCAGACACGTCGTTGACCACACGGGCGCCGGCCGCGATCGCGGCCGCCATCACCGCCGCCCGGCGGGTGTCGATCGACACCAGCGCGCCCGCCTCGGCCAGGGCCGAAACCACAGGCAGCACGCGGCGTTTTTCTTCTTCCACATCGACCGGCGCCGCACCCGGACGCGTCGATTCGCCGCCGACATCGAGGATGTCGGCGCCCTCGGCACGCGCCTGCAATCCACAGGCGATCGCCGTGTCCGCGTCGGCATAGTCGCCGCCATCGGAAAAGCTGTCCGGCGTGACATTGATGACGGCCATCACACGCGGGCTGCTCTCTTGCGGATCAAGCCCGGCGAGCGGCGCCCGCGCCGTTGTCAATCGCGTGAGGTCCGCATGGGCACGCTGCTCCCATGCCTGCAGATCGGTCACAGTGGTGACGGCGGCTGCGGTCGTCTCGCCCTGCCGCAGCCACACCCGCGCCGCCGTGAAGGCGATCGGCCCCCCCAGCAGCGGCAGCGCGATCCCCCCTGCAACCGCTTGCTTTGCGGCGGAGCCGTGCAGTAGCGCCAACGGTTCCACATAGAGGCGGCCATCGCCGCCGTCTGCCAGACGCCGGACTTCAGGCCACGGGCTAATAGTGGGTGCCGGCACCGGTGCAATCCCCATCCGAGCGCCGGCGCCGATGCGCAGAATTTGTGCCGGAAGCGGAGTCGCTAGTGGATTGATCGGAATGAAAGAGTCCGAATTGGGATTCCGTATTTTGCTGTGTTATGCGAATCTGGCGCATGCGCAGTGGAATCTCCTTCACCCTATCCGCCGGCGACCGTCAGCGATTGCGCGCGGTCGTCGCGGATCCCAAGAGCCCGCAGAAACACGTCTGGCGGGCACATATTGTCCTTCTCAGCGGCGAGGGTCTGGGCACCTCGGCGATCATGACCGAGACCGGCAAGTCCAAGACCTGCGTGTGGCGCTGGCAAGAGCGGTTCATGCACGAGGGTGTCGGCGGCCTGCTTCGCGACAAGTCCCGTCCGCCCGGCAAGGCGCCGGTCCCGCTCGATCGTGTCGCCGAGATCGTGCGCCTGACGCAGCAACCGCCGCCGTTTGAGGCGACCCACTGGACGTTGCGCGCGATGGCCAGGGCGGCCGGTATTGCCGCCTCGACGGTGCAGGCGATCTGGAAGGCTCACGGTCTCAGCCCGCACCGCTGGCGCAACTTCAAGCTGTCGACCGACCCTGCCTTCGCCGAGAAACTCACCGATATCGTCGGCCTGTATGTCGACCCGCCGGCCCATGCGGTGGTGTTGTCGATCGATGAGAAGTCACAGATCCAGGCGCTCGACCGCCGGTCTGCCGATGAAGAAGGGACGCGCCGGCACCATGACCCATGACTACAAACGGCACGGCACGACCACGCTGTTTGCGGCGCTCAACGTTCTGGACGGAACGGTGATCGGCCAGAACATGCAGCGCCACCGCCATCAGGAGTTCATCCGCTTCCTCAACCGCATCGAGCGCACGGTGCCGGCGGACAAGGCCATCCACGCGATCGTCGACAACTACGCGGCGCACAACAAGGACAAGGTCCGCGCCTGGCTCGCCCGCCATCCGCGCTGGACTTTCCACTTCACACCGACCTCCTGCTCGTGGCTCAATGCCGTCGAGGGCTTCTTCGCAAAACTCACCCGGCGGCGGCTCAAGCACGGCGTCTTCCATTCCGTCGTCGATCTCCAGGCCGCAATCAACCGCTTCGTCCGCAAATACAATGCGGCCAACCCACAGCCATTCATATCGAAAGCCGACCCCGACGACATCATCGCAGCCCGAAACCGAGGGTTCCAAACGTTGGAATCAATCCACTAGCTACCGGGCTGCGGCTCCGGCTCCAAGCCGCCGGGCCGGCTCTTGCCTGCCCGTCCGCTTGACGGCACCGATGAGCGCGGACCACCCGGCTCGCCCGGGACGTCATCCTCGGGCGAAGGGCGGTCGATCGGCTGGCCGGCCAGCAGGGCGTCGACGTCCGGGCGCGACAGGGTCTCATATTCCAGGAGGCCTCTGGTCACGGTGTGCAAATCGTCCATGTGTTCGGTCAGCACCTCGCGCGCCGTGGTCTCGGCCTCCTCGATGATGCGGCGGATTTCCTCGTCGATCATCTTGGCGGTCTCGGGGGAGATGGTCTGGCTGCGCGCGACGGAGTGGCCCAGGAATATCTCCTCCTGATTGTCGACGTATCGTAGGCGGCCCAGCTTTTCGCTCATGCCCCACTCCGTGACCATGGAGCGAGCGAGCCCGGTCGCCTGCTGAATGTCGTTGGCAGCCCCGGTTGTAACGTTGTCTCCGCCATAGATGAGCTCTTCGGCCAGGCGGCCGCCGAACATCATGGCGAGCCGTGCCTTGAGTTCCTTGAAGCTCATGGAGTAGCGGTCGCGCTCGGGCAAATTCATGGTAATGCCGAGCGCCCGCCCGCGCGGAATGATAGTAACCTTGTGCAGCGGGTCGTTGCCCTCCACAAACATGCCGACCAGGGCATGGCCGGCCTCGTGGTAGGCGGTCATTTCCTTCTCTTCCTCGGTCATCACCATGGACCGGCGCTCGGCGCCCATCATCACCTTGTCCTTGGCCTCTTCGAACTCGGCCATGGTGACCATGCGCTTACCCTTGCGCGCGGCGATCAGGGCCGCCTCGTTGACCAGGTTGGCCAGATCGGCGCCGGAGAACCCCGGCGTGCCGCGGGCAATCGTGCGCGGCATCACATCGGGGGCCAACGGCACCTTGCGCATGTGCACCTTGAGGATCTTTTCCCGACCCAGGACGTCCGGGTTGGGCACCACCACCTGGCGGTCGAACCGGCCGGGCCGCAACAGCGCCGGATCCAGCACGTCGGGACGGTTGGTGGCGGCGATGAGGATGACGCCCTCATTGGCCTCGAAGCCGTCCATTTCGACCAGAAGCTGGTTCAGCGTCTGTTCTCGTTCATCGTTGCCGCCGCCGAGCCCGGCGCCGCGATGGCGGCCGACCGCGTCGATTTCATCGATGAACACGATGCACGGCGCATTCTTCTTGCCCTGCTCGAACATGTCGCGGACGCGGCTGGCGCCGACGCCGACGAACATTTCGACGAAGTCGGAGCCGGAAATGGTGAAGAACGGCACGTTGGCCTCGCCGGCGATGGCGCGCGCCAGCAGGGTCTTACCGGTGCCGGGAGGGCCGACCAACAACACACCCTTGGGTATCTTGCCGCCGAGGCGCTGGAACTTCTGCGGGTCGCGCAGGAACTCGACGACTTCTTCCAGTTCCTGCTTGGCCTCGTCGATCCCGGCCACGTCCTCGAACGTGACCCGGCCCACCTTCTCGGTCAGCAACTTGGCGCGGGACTTGCCGAAGCCCATCGCACGGCCGCCGCCGGATTGCATCTGGCGCATGAAGAACACCCACACGCCGATCAGGATCAGGAATGGCAACCACTGCACGAATATGGCGAGCAGGGGATGGACGCTTTCCTCATCAGGCGACGCTTCGATGACGACGTTGCGATCGAGCAGGCGCTGCACGAGCATGGGATCGTCCGGCGCGTAGGTGCGGAAGCTGGTCCCATTGCTCAACTGGCCGGAGATGTTGTTGCCTTGAATGGTGACGCGGGCGATCTGGCCGCCTTCCAGCTGCGTCAGAAACTCCGAAAACGCGAACTGTTGTTGGGCGCCCTGGTTCGACGAGCTTTGAAACAGGTTGAATAGCGCCACGACCAGCAGCGCGATAATGATCCAAAGCGCAAGATTCTTGCCTAAATTGTTCACGTTCGACCGCCTCCACTGGTCGTCCCGCCCCGGGCCATCCGTGGCCGGACGCGACGCCAGCCCCTGTGTTAACTAGACATAGTGCCCGGGCAGTCGTGAAGCAATCCCGAACAGGGACGCGACAAGGGGCCTGTCAGGCATGAATCTGAGCCGAATCCCGCTCGTCTTGGCGCCCGTCCGCGTATCGCGGACCCACTCCGCGTGTGGCACCGCCAACAGCCGGTCGGCCCGCCAGATTGACGGTAGTGTTGCATGCGCGCCAAGCGGTGCCGATCGGCGTAGGTCTGCCCGAACCTCCGGCGTGATCGCGCGCCAGCCTTGGGTGCCGAGGGGCCGCAAGCACAGCCCGCGCGGCGCGTCGTTAGCCACGGCAACGTGGAAACGACCGTCCCACCGATCCTCCTCGCCCGGGTGCAGGATCACATCGGCGCCCACCGCGGCGGCCTCACGGGCGACCAGCACCTCGCCACGCCACGGCAAAATGCCGCAGCCGGCGAGCGTTCGCGCCCGATCGAGGCCGCCGGCCACGGCCTGATACAACCGCTGCAGTGCCTCGAGCCTGGGCGGATGCGAGGCACCGCCCACGGTCACTAGGCAACGTGCCATCGCCCGTAGGGCAACCTCGCCGGATGTAGCCGCCAGCGCCCGCCCATCGAGGCGCAAAAAGCCGGCCGGATCGGGCGAAACGGCGCGCGCCATGAGCGCGGCGACCTCCGCCTCCACCAACCGCCGCGCGGCGCCCAGGCTGGCGGCGGTGGTCGCCAGCCGGCGTACCGCCAAGCCGTCGGATGCCAGCGCCGGCAAAGCGCTACGCAGGCGAGCGCGGGCGTGCTCGGCGTTCTCGTTCGACGGATCGTCGATCCACGCTTGGCCGCGTGTGCGAAGGAATGCCGTCAAATCGGCGCGCGGGACCCCGAGCAACGGCCGCAGAAGGCGCACATGGGACCGCTCCACAACGGCGGCCATGGCGCACAAGCCATCGAGCCCGCTCCCGCGGCCGAGCCGCAACAGGAATGTCTCGGCCTGATCGTCCTGCTGATGCGCCAGCAGCAGGTACAACACGCCGGCGGCGCGGCACCAGCCCTCCAGCAGCGCATAGCGAGCGGAGCGCGCTGCGGCCTGGACGACTCGTTCGGGTTTGGCGCCGCGCCACAACAGTATCTTTGCGGCGATGCCGTGCGCGCGCAGCCAGCGCAACGCCTGCCGCGCCTCGGCGGCCGACTCGGGTCGAAGTCCGTGATCGACGATCAGGCCCGTCACGCGCCCGCCGCGGGCGCGGGCCCAATCGGAGGTCGCCAGGGCCAGCGCCATGCTGTCGCGACCGCCGGATACCGCCACGGCAACATGCGGGTTCGGCTCGAACGGGCCGAGCGGCGTCATGAGCGCGTCGAATGCCGCCAGCGTCAGTCCTGGCGCGGCCGCGCTCAAGGCGCTAGTGCACTAGGCTCCGGACCCATAAATCGCTTGAGCCGACGCGGCGCGATGTGATTCACGCTCCCAAACTGCGGGAGTGTTGCGATGGACGATACGTTCTGGCTGAGCGAGGAACAGTTTGCGACGGCTCGTGCCGCATCTGTCGACGGATACGCGCGGCAAGCCGAGAGTCGACGACCGCCGCGTTATAAGCGGTATCATCCATGTGTTGAAGTCCGGCGGACGTTGGGTCGATGCGCCGTCCGTCTATGGCCCGCGCAAGACGCTCTACAATCGCTTCGTGCGGTGGGCGGCCAAAGGCGTGTGGACAGGGATATTCCACGCTCTGGCTTCGGCGGGTGGGCCGCCGGCGCAAGTGTTGATCGATTCCTCGGCGGTGAAGGCTCATCGCTGCGCCTCGGGCGGCAAAGGGGGGAGCACACGCAGGCCATTGGCCGCTCCCGCGGCGGGCGCACCACGAAGATCCATGCGCTGACCGATGGCCTCTGCCGCCCGTTCGCCTTCCTGCTGACCGGCGGCCAAGTGGCGGACTGCACAGCGGCCGCTGCTGGAGCGGATGCCGGCCACCTCGATCCTGACTGGCGACAAGGGCTATGACAGCGACGCCGTTCGCCGCAAGATCGAGAGCAGAGGCGTCGCTCCGAACATCCCGCCGAAGGCCAACCGCCGCTGGAAGCCGTGCTTCAGCCCGGCGCTCTATCGCGACCGCAACGCCATCGAGCGCATGTTCGGCCGGCTGAAAGACTTCCGCAGAATCGCAACCCGCTATGACCGCCTCGCCCAAAACTTCCTCGCCGCCGTCTGTCTCGCCGCTACCGTCAGCTACTGGTTATGAGTCCGGACCCTAGCAGCCCGGTGATGAAGTCGCGCTTTGATCAATCGGTTTCGGGGGCGACGATGATGATGATAACGAGCATGGCTGGTTTGCCTTCGATGTTCGCCACGATGGCGATCGCCAGGGCAGCATCGAACTGAATAACGAACAAAAGGGTGCTCTTTGCACTCGCAGCCTCCCTCGGCGTGCCTGATCCGAACAGCGCGCGCATCAGAATGCCGAGATTGAACCCGGCGACATGGATCAGGTATCGTTTGTGGACGTTCTCGCGCGCCCGCAGCAACGCGCGGCGCATGCCGCCACGGTCGAGGACATGGGCGAAGCTGCGCTCGACCATCTCACCGCGCCTGCGCATGGCGTTCCGCGCGACGCCGGACTTCAATCGCGCCCGGTTGGCGTAGACAGCCTGACGTGCCGCCTGGTCGCCATGCCAGCGCAGATAGCCGTTGGCGGGCTCCGGCTCGGAGATCCGCGTTTTCCAGACGCCGCCGTCGAGGTCTTTCAGCCCCTCGCGTGAATGATAGCCCTTGTCGCCAACGAGACTGCAGGGCTCTGCCCGTGTTGGAGCCAGGCCGACCTCGGCGAGGTTGCGCGCGGCCGCCTCCAGCGTCCCAGGCAAAGTCGTCGTGTCGCCTTCATCGGCTGGATAGATCGGTGCCGCAACGATGACGCCGGTGTCGAGATCGACCGCGTGCTCGGGCTTGTAGGCCAGATGCGTGGTGCCGTCCTTCATCCGCGCGATCTTCGCATCAGGATCGGTCGGGCTCGTCCAATCCTTGTTCGAAAGCTTCTTGCCCTTCCGCCGGCGATCGAGCCGGACGAGGTCGTCGATCGTCGGCGTTTCGACGCCACTCTCCTTCGCCATTTGCGTCAGCATCTCGCGATAGGTCTCGCCGCTATCGCGCCGCACGATGGCTCGCAGGGCGGCGTTGGCTTCCATCGTCGAGCCGTCGACGCCGATCCGCTCGCCCTTCACCAGGCCGCGCGCGGCGACGAGAGCCAGAACCCAGTCGAAAACCTTTTCATGGACCTCGTGCGGCAGCCGGCCGCGCGTCTTCGACAACCAGGAATGATCGGGAACCTTGTCCCGGTTCGCCAACCGCAGAAACGCGCGAAGCGACAGCGAATCCGAACAGCGCCAAGCGATGCCGCGCTCGCTGCCGATGCCCTCGAAATAGCCGATCATGTGCATCCGGAAATAACGCCCCGGCGGCAGCGAAGGAGCCCCCATCCGAGGTGCGTAGTATGGCTTGCACGTCGCCTCCACGAAGCCGTCAAAGCCAGACTCGGTCAGCAACTCATGCAGCCGGTCGAAAAACGCGTGTCCAGGCGAACGCGGCATCTCCGCCCATGTCACCACGAGGTCACCCTGAACCTCGCTCTGTCGTCTCAATGCCATCGCACGACGCCCGTCTAAATCTCTATGTTCAGACAGAATCAGACACGCCGGACTTCGTCAACGGGCTGCTAGGGACAGCCGAGCCGCTGATGTTCGCGCTCGCCGCGGCTGAGGATGTTCGCGGCCGCGTCCGGATACTCCTCGCGCAGTCGCGTAAACGTAATACAGGCGTCCTCGGTCCGCCCCAGCGCATCCAGCGACATGCCCAGCTTGAGCAGATTCGACGGCGCCTTGTCGCTCTGCGGATAGGTCGTGTAGCCCTCGGCAAACGTGCGCGCGGCCGTCAGATAGTCCTCGCGCACGTAGAACGTCTCGCCCAGCCAGTACTGGGCGTTGCCCGATAGCCGGTGGTCCGGATTGGCTGAGACGAACGAGCGCAGGGCACCCTCCGCCCCGGCGAAATCACGCTGCATCAACAGGCCGTAGGCATAATCATACTGCGACTCCGGCGTGCCCTCGGGCAGGTTCGCCCGAGGCGTGACCGCGGCGACCTGCGGCGCGCCCGGCAACGGCGCAACGGCCGCCCCTGGTGCCGGTGCGCCGGCGCGCACGGCCTCGACATCCTGCTGCCGGACTTGTCCCAAGGTCCGCACCGACGGCGGCTGCCCGTCAGGCGCTGCCAATTCCGCCGTCCGCGGAAGGGGAGAGATACCGGCGGCCGGCGGCGTGATCGGCGCGATGGCGGCCTGCGCCGGCTGTCCGCCGGCCTGCTGCTCCAGCGCCTGCATGCGGAAATCCATGTCGGCGACCAGCTTATCGAGGCGATCGTTCATCTGGCGGACTTGAAACCCGATCTGCTCGACCTGGCCGGTGAGCCCGCGGATCTCCTGCTCCAGTTCCCACATGCGCACCTGCATGCCGCCGACCGCTGGCTGCGGAATCACGACGGCGGCGCCACCGGCATCGGCGGGTGGCGGTTGCTGATCGCCGCGATAGAGGTTGCGCTGCAACGTGATCATTTCCCGTTCCATGCGCTCCATCCGGTCGATCAGCGGACCCATGTCGCCCTGCGCACGCGCCGGCGCCACGGGTCCGACGACCAGCACGCCGAGTGCGAAGAGGAACAGCGGGGCATAGTGCGAGGCACGGCGAGGCGGTGCACGGCGTTGCCGTTCACGCCCGAGGCCGTCGCAGCGACGGTTGCGAAGTTTCATAGCCACCCTCGACCTCAACAATGCGCAGCCAACACCCAGTACCTGGACGAGGCGTCCGCGGGATGTTTCCCCCGGATTCCGGCTATTCTATGACAAGTCTTGCGCGCCGGTTCAAGCTCTAACCATGCGCTCGCGGCCTGCGAACTGCAGGCCACGAACAGCTGGATTGCGGCGGCGCGGGTGGTCGACCTAGTTCAGCGTCAGCACCGCGCGGCGGTTTTGCGACCAGACGGTTTCGCCGACCCCGTTCACCGCCGGCCGCTCCTTGCCATAGCTGATGGTCCTCACCCGGTTTTCGGCGATGCCGAGGCTCAGCAGGTATTGAAAGGTCGAATTTGAGCGTCGCTCGCCGAGCGCAAGGTTGTATTCCCGTGTTCCGCGTTCGTCGCAGTGACCCTCGATCGTAACCGTGTTCTGCGGGTACTGGCGAAGCCAAGCGGCCCAGCGCTCGATCTGCGCTTGGGCGTCCGGCTGGAGATCGAACGCGTCGAAACCGAAGAACACACGGTCGCCGACGTTCACGGCCAGGTCTTCGGCCGATCCGGGGATGGGTCCGACCGGTACCGCTGCCACCTGCGCCGGGCCGCCCGGCCCTTGCCCGACGGTCGTGATGGCGCCGCCCCCCTCCGCGCCGGCCATGTCAGTCGAATCCGATTCGCACGCCGCCAGCAAGGCCACGGCTGCGACCAGGCTCAGAAATTTGAAACCCATTGATGACTCCTTAGTCGTTAGTCCGAGTCGCTAGCCCGCCGACGACGACGGACCCAACGAATTCTTGGACTTTATTACGAGCCGACTTGGGAGCGATTTTCCCCCGATTGCTCGCCCGGCATAGATGTACAAGCGGTCGCGACTATAGTGTGGCAAGGTATAGGAATCAAGCGCAACCACCTAAAGGCTCACACAAACTGCCAACAGTTTCATCGTCTTCGCGGGCGCGTCGTGCGGCCGTCGGCTAGCGCGTTCCGAGCGGCGACCACGCCGGGTCGGACGCATCCAGCGGCGTGATGATCTCACGCTCGTTGAAACCGGTCAGGTCGATCGAATACAGACGGCTGCGGCCACCGCGGCCACGCTCATCGGTGCGCGACTGACGGAAGAACATGAGCACGCGGCCGTTCGGTGCCCAGGTCGGCGCCTCGACCAAATAGTCCTGCGCCAGAATGCGCTCGCCGCTGCCGTCGGCGCGCATCACGCCGATACTGAACACGCCGCGATAGATCTTGGTGAAGGCGATCAGGTCGCCGCGCGGCGACCATACCGGCGTGCCGAAACGGCCATCGCCGAACGAGATGCGCTGCGCGTCCGACCCATTGGCGTTCATCACATAGAGCTGCTGGCTGCCGCCGCGGTCGGACTCGAACGCGATCCGCGCGCCGTCGGGCGAGAAACACGGCGACGTGTCGATCGAGGGATTGCTGGTCAGGCGCGTGAAATCGCGTGTGCGCAGGTCCATGACGTAGACGTCGGAATTGCCGCCCCGGGCGAGGCTCATCACCACTTGATTGCCATCGGGCGAGAAGCGCGGCGCGAACGTCATGCCGGCGAAATCGCCGAGGACCTCCTGCTCGCCGGTGTCGATGTTGAACAAGTAGACGCGCGGCCGGTCGTCGTAGTAGGCGAGGTAGGTGATTTCCTGCGTGGTCGGCGAGAACCGAGGCGTCAACACCAGCGCCGCGCCGTCAGTCAGGAACCGGTGGTTGGCGCCGTCCTGGTCCATGATCGCCAGGCGCTTGACGCGCCGATCGGCGGGCCCGGTTTCGGAAATGTAGACGATGCGGGTGTCGAAATAGCCCTCCTCGCCCGTCATGCGCTGATAGATCGTGTCGCTGACCAGGTGGGCCACTCGGCGCCAATTCGCCGGCGTCGTGGTCAGGCTGAGTCCGGTGACGGGCTGTTCGGCGAAGACGTCCCACAAGCGAAACTCGACCTTGAGCTGGCCGTCCGGCTCCATCGATGTTTGGCCGACCACCAGACCCTCGGCGTTGAGCACCCGCCAGTTGTTGAAATTGGGCCGCACGTCCGGCGGTCCCGGTTGCTCCAGAAACGCCCGCCGGTCGATCGGTCGGAACAGACCCGATCGCTGCAGGTCGGCGGACACAACGTCGGCGATGTCGATGCCGAATTGGGCCGCCGGCGGGGTCGCGCCGGCGAACTCCGGTATGGCAATTGGTAGCGCTTCGACGACGCCACGCGTGATGTCGATCTCAAGCTGCGCCAGTGCGCCCGTGGGCGCGATCAACGCAGTCGACGCGGCCCCGAGCGTGAAGCGGCGGCGCGACATTGTCCTAACCCACGTCATAGGCCAAACATCTCCCTGGGATTGAACGTAAACACCAAGTTCTGCCACAGATCGTAGTACTCGGGCGGCAGGGTCAGCGGGTTGCAGCGCGGATTGAGCACCGCGCGCCGGGCGCTGTCGGCCGCAGCCAGCAGCGACGGATCGCTCCTGAGCCCCGCCGTACCCATCACCGTCGCCGACCGCACGGTGCCGTCCGGATCGACCCGGACTTCAATGCGGACAACCAGGTTTTCGGCGAAGGCTGCACCCACGGGCGGGTTCCAGCATGGCTCGATCTGGCGCCGGATCGCGGAGATGATGGCATCGGTCTGTGTTGCCGTCGCACGCGCAATCGGAGCCGGCGGCTGCCGCGCGGCGCCGTCTTCGATGCCCTCTTTTTGCAACTCACGTTCCTCGAGACTGCGCAAGACGGTCCGAAACTCGTCGGGCGCCTGTGGCTTAGCCCGCGGCCGCGCGTCCGGCGGCACGCGCGCCAATTGAGGCGGCTTCGCCGGCGGTTCGGGCTTCGGCTCCGGCTCCGCAACCGGCGCCGGTTCCGGCTCGGGAACGGGTTCGGGAACCGGCTCCGGCTCTGGCTCAGGCTCCGGCAGCGGTTCGGGCACGGGCTCCGGCTCCGGAACGGGCTCGGGCTCCGGCGGCGGATCGAGCGGCGGCGGCGGTGCCGGCGGTTCCGGCGGCGGCAGCGGGTCGTTAACCGGCGGCTCGGGCTCCGGCGTAACGTCTTCCTCGCCCAGGACCGGCGCCGGAGTCGTCACCTCGGCGATGGTCACGATTTCGATGGGAACGATCACCGATGGCGGCGGCAGAGCCACCACGAAGCTGCCGATGCCAAACTGGAACACCGCGAACGTCACGGCGTGCGCAACGCCGGCAACGATCGCGGCGTAGGCAATGAGCGGCCGTCCCGGCTTCGCGATCGGCGCCGGACCCTCGGCGTCCGCCGGCCCGAGTTGCGGCGTGTCGACCGGCAGCTCCGGAACTTCACGATAGTTGTCGGCGCCCGAAAGCTTCATCGCAGCGCTAGCGCTCCAGACCCGGCGGCGGCGGTACCCCTGCGATCAGCGCGACCTTGGAGAAGCCTGCCTGGCTGACCAGACTCATGACTTCCATCACCCGGCCGTAGTTGATCTCGCGGTCGCCGCGTACGTAGATGCGCACGTCGGGATTGGCGCCGGTCAGCGCTTCCAGCCGCGGAACCAATCCTTCGATTTCAACCGCCGCTTCCTGCAGAAAGACCTCGCCCTCCTTGGTCACCGAGACGATCAGCGGTTCGTCCGGCTGCGTGATCTGCTGGACATCGGCCTGCGGCAAATCGACCGGCACGCCGAACGTAAGCAACGGCGCGGTGATCATCAGCACGATCACCAGCACCAGCATGACGTCGACGAAGGGAGCGACGTTGATCTCGGCCACGAAGCGCCGACTCTGGCGCCGGCGCATGCGCATTTCCTTGGCACTGGCCATGGCTACTTCCGCTCCTCCAGTTGCCGCGACATGATCGCGGTGAACTCGGCGGAGAAGCTCTCCAGTCTGGCGGCGAAGCGGGTGATGTCGCTGGAGAACTTGTTGTAGGCAGCGACCGCCGGCACGGCCACGAACAGGCCGAGCGCGGTGATGAACAGCGCCTCGGCCAGGCCCGGCGCGACGATGGCCAGGTTGGTGTTCTGCGCGTTGGCGATGGCCTGAAAGCTGTTCATGATGCCCCAAACGGTGCCGAACAGGCCGATGAAGGGCGCGGTCGAGCCGGTCGAGGCGAGAAACACGAGGTAGCGTTCCAGGCGCTCCACCTCGCGCCGCAGCGACACTTCCATAACCCGGTCGATGCGCTCGCGCAGGCTTTCGCGCATGCGTTCGGTAATGACCATGCCGCGCGCCGCGGTGCGCCGCCACTCGGCCATTGCCGCTGCGAAGATCGCCGACATCGGGTCCGCCGGATTGGTCCCGATGCTGTCGTACATGGCATCGAGCGATCCGCCGGTCCAGAATTGGTCCTCGAACTTGTCGGCCATCTGCCGCAGGCGGCGCAGGCGAACCATCTTGTCGATGATAATGGCCCAGGTCCAGATCGAGGCCGCGACCAATAGGACCATCACGAACTTGATTACCAGGTCGGAGCGCGCGAACAGACCCCAGATCGAGAAATCGACGACGCCGGGCCCTCCCGCCAAACCCACCGCCGTGATCGCTTCATGCTCCATGGGCTCGTTCCTATGTCTCCAGTTGAGCGATCCGCGCCAACAGATCCGCCTCGCGCACCGGCGCCGGCAGACCGATGTGGCTGAACGCGCCGTCGGTCAGCACGCGGCCACGCGGCGTGCGCATTAGCATGCCCTGTTGGATCAGGTAGGGCTCGATGACTTCCTCCAATGTGTCGCGTTCTTCCGACAGAGCCGCCGACAACGTTTCCACGCCGACCGGCCCGCCGCCGAACTGGCGCGCGATGCACGACAGGTAGCTGCGGTCGAAGGCGTCCAGCCCACGCGCGTCGACGTCCAACCGGCGCAGCGCGGCGTCGGCGATCGCCGCATCCACCGGCAGCGTGCCGGCAATGGTGGCGAAGTCGCGCACCCGCCGCAGCAAGCGGCCCGCGACCCGCGGCGTGCCGCGCGCGCGCCGTGCGATCTCGGCGGCGCCATCGGCGGTCACCGCGACGTCAAGCAATCCAGCCGCCCGGCGCACCACCACTTCCAGCTCGCCCGTAGAGTAGAATCCCAGGCGAAAGGCAATGGCGAAACGATCGCGCAGCGGTGTCGTCAACAGGCCCAGCCTTGTCGTCGCGCCGACCATCGTGAAGGGCGGCAGATCGATGCGCACCGAACGCGCCGACGGCCCGGCGCCGATGATCAGATCCAACTGCCCGTCCTCCATCGCCGGGTAGAGCACCTCTTCGACGGTGGGGCTCAAACGATGGATCTCGTCGACGAACAGAACGTCGTGGCGTTGCAGGTTCGTAAGGATCGCCGCCAGGTCGCCGGGCCGCGCCAGGATCGGTCCCGAGGTCGCGCGGAACCCGACTCGCAGCTCGCGGGCGACGATCTGCGCCAGGGTGGTCTTACCCAGCCCGGGCGGGCCGTGGAACAGGACATGGTCCATCGCCTCGCCGCGCTCGCGCGCCGCGGCGACGAACACCGCCAGGTTCTGGCGCACCTGCTCCTGACCGACGAAGTCATCGAGTTGCTGCGGCCGCAGCGTCATCTCCGCGCCGTCGCCCGGACCGGCGCCGGCGTCGACGATTCGCGCTTCGGGCGTCGGCACGGGTTGCGCCACGGCACTCACGCGCCCAGCTCCTTCAGCGCCACAGGGATCAGTGCGGTCATCGATGCGCCGTCACCCAACGAACGCGCGGCGCGCGCGACCGCGCCATGGGCCTCGACCCGGCCAAAACCAAGATTGACCAGCGCCGAGATCGCGTCATCGGCGGGTGCGACCGGCGTGGCCTCGACCGCGGCTGCCGGCGCCTCTTCCGCCAGCGCCGTGTCCGCATGGTCGCGCAACTCGGCCACGATACGCGCGGCAAGTTTCGGTCCGACCCCGTCGGCCCGTTGCAGCGGCGCCTTGTCGCGTGCGGCGACCGCGTCGAGCAAGGCCTGTGGCGACAGGGCACTGAGCACCGTCAACGCCACCCGCGCGCCGACGCCCTGCACGGTCATCAGCCGGCGGAACCAGGCGCGTTCGTTCTGCAACGCGAACCCGAACAACTGCAGCCGGTCCTCGCGCATGATGGTCTCGACATGCAGTTGCGCGACGCCACCGGCCGGCGGCAGCGCCGCCAGAGTGCGCCCCGAACAGAACAGCTGATACCCCACGCCGCCGACGTCGATGATCGCGCCGTCATCGCCGATATCGGCCACGATGCCCTTCAGGCGCGCGATCATGCCTCGATCCCCGGAAGCTGCCGTCCGCGTGCGTGATGCGCATGGCACAGCGCCACGGCGAGCGCATCGGCCGCGTCATCGGCCACGCCTTGCGCGCCGGGCAGCAGCACCGCGACCATTGCCGCGACCTGCGCCTTCTGGGCATGGCCGCGCCCGGTCAGCGACTGCTTGACAAGATTGGCGGCGTATTCGGCGACCGGCAGCCCGTCCAGCGCCGGCGCCAGCAGCGAGATCGCGCGCGCCTGGCCGAGGCCGAGCGTCGAGGCGCCGTTGCCATTGACGAACGTCTTCTCCACCGCCGCGGAGTGTGGCGCGTGGGTATCGATGACGTCGCGCAGTCCGGTGAACAGTTGCGTCAAGCGTTCGGCCAAGGTGGTATCGGCGCGGCTGCGTACAACGCCATGCGCGACATGGCTCAGCCGATTGCCGTCCGCCTCGATAACGCCCCAACCGGTGCGCCGCAAGCCCGGGTCCAATCCCAGCAATCGCATCGCCGCCATCGCCCGCTTGCCCCCGCTGCGTCAGGTCGTGAGTTTCGACATCAAGTCGTCGGCAATATCGAAGTTCGCCGCCACCGCCTGAACGTCGTCATTGTCGTCCAGCGCGCCCAGGAGTTTGAGCAGCGTCGTCGCCTCGTTCTCCTCGACCGGGATGGTCGATTGCGGCTGCCATAGAAGCCCGGCGCTTTCTGGCTGACCGAACCGGGCCTCGAGGGACTCCAACACCGTACTGAAATCGTCGGGACTACAGATGACCTCGTGCCCGCTGGCGTCGGTCCGCACGTCATCGGCGCCACCATCGAGCGAGGCCTCGAATATCTCCTCGGCAGCCGCCACCTCGGCGGGATAGCGGATTTGGCCGATGCGGTCGAACATGAAACCGACGCTGCCGGTCTCGCCCATGTTGCCGCCGTGCTTGGAGAACGCCGAGCGCACTTCCGCCGCGGTGCGATTGCGATTGTCGGTCATGGCCTCAATCAGGATCGCGACCCCGCCGGGACCGTAGCCCTCGTAGCGCACTTCCTCGAATTCGGCGCTGTCGCCGCCGGTGGCCTTGGCGATGGCGCGCGCGATATTGTCCTTCGGCATGTTGGCCGCGCGCGCCGCCGCGATGGCGGTGCGCAGGCGCGGGTTCATGGTCGGGTCCGGACTGCCCTGGCGCGCCGAGACCTGGATCTCGCGCGTCAGCTTGGCGAAGGCACGGGCGCGCCGCGCATCCTGCGCGCCCTTGCGGTACATGATATTCTTGAATTGAGAGTGTCCGGCCATGTGCCTCTGCGGGCCAAGTCGGTGCGATCGACGCGGGGCGTTTTGACACAGGCGGCGCCGGACGCCAGCGCCATCCCGATAGTGGAATTTCCATTACATGGAAGCGACACCGGGCCGCAACAAACGCAATGAACCAATACCGCCGGCTAACAGACCATTATGGCGATATTTTGACGCAAACGGCGCCGCGTCACGCCGCCAACACTGGATCAGTGTCGACTCACGGCTGGACGTCACTGCAACAGGCCGGCAATTCTCTCGGCTAACGCAAGGGTAACGCCGGCGGAAGCGATGCCCGCGATCCATACCGCCGTGCGTCTTCCAAATAGCGCACAATAGTAGCGCATCGTTCGCCAGGGCGATGCTCGCATGAGTCAAACACGCTCATACCATGGCACAAATTGGGCGACGCCAGCGCTCACGAGTCGTTCTGCCTCGTCCGCCTGAACACTGACAATCTCCCCCACGCGCCTGCCAAGAATGAAACGAACAGCGCGTCGTTCGACGAAATCGCCGGAGGCCGGACCATCTTTCAACATTTTCAGCTCCGTCAAATCCGCATCCCTCTTAGCACGTCCGCTTCTACAGTCAAGCGTGTTTGTACGCTATTCTCTACGTTTCACGTGCCAAAGCTAATCTGTTCGCTACAACATGTTAATATTACTCACTGTTTACGTCTTATCGTTAGCGTACGATACGTTATAACAAAGTCATAGTAAGTTATTTGACTTCACCCGCGGCAGAAGTTGGACGCCGCTGGCGCTCACGAGCCGCGCCGCCGCGTCCGCCTGAACATTTGACAGTCTTGCCCATGCCTGATAACTCCTGTCTAAGGGACGAAGGTGACGGAAACGCAAGGAGATCGGACCATCTTTCAACTATCGCAGCTCCGTTGAGCCCGCTTCAGTTGTAGCGCGTATCATGTAACTATTAAACGCGGTTAGGCGGATAATATTACCCTTTCGCCTGTAGCGTCACCAGAGCTAATTATCAGGGCTACGGCGTTGACAAGCGCGTGATGAGTTGCTAGGTTTCAGCGCATTCAAGGAGGCTCGCATGAGCAATTCCCGCAGTCCACGGTATCCAAATATTTCCCTCAACGATGCCGTTTTAAAGACACGGATGATCTATGAGAAGGAGCATATGAGCCCGACGACGCCCGAAATTGCGGCAGAGGCGATGGGGTATAGGGGTCTCAATGGAGCGTCCCTGAAGAGCATTTCCTCACTTCGGAAGTACGGCATTTTGGAGGGCCGTGGTGATGATTTGCGCATCTCTAAGGATGCTCAGACGCTAGTTATAGACAGCCCAGAGTCCCCAGAGTACCGAGACGCATTGCGGCGTTGTGCGTTGAATCCAGAGGTTTTCTCGGATTTGAAGCGGCAGTTTTCGGGACGTGCCTCTGAGCGCAACATAACCGTATACTTAGAGCGGCAGGGATTTAAGCCCGTTGCTGCGGCTCTTGCAGCACAGAACTATAAGGAGACGATGACGCTTGTGGGGCAGGAACAAGAGCTGGATGACAATGCATCCAAAGCTGACAGCCCGATGGAACAGACGCGACCAACTAGACTGCGGAGGATCCAGGTGGCGCCAGAGGTTGGCGGTGTGCCCGATGGTGCAATGCAAGTACTCTTGAACGGAACGCGGCTAGAGGTCGTCGCGTCAGTGGACCTTAAGGGACTGCGGAAACTTAGGAAGGTGTTGGACGCCCAGGAGAGCGTGCTAGCCATGCTTGCCGAACAAGAGAATGACGAACCTGAAACGTCCTCGGCAACCTGAGCCAACCGCGCGCCTCACTCCGCCGCGGCGGCCCAGTTGGGAACCGGCGTGGCGAGCGGCCAGGCGGGCCGCAGGCGACCGCCCAGGCGTAAGGGTGCGACGTGGCGCGCCAAGCCGGTGCGGGCCTCGGTCTCGACATAGACCGCGCACAACGTCGCCGGCCCGTCGGCGGGCTCCATACGCTCGCCCGGCATCTTGGTGCGAAAACGATAGAGCGAGCCTTCCTTGCGCATGCCGATGACCGAATCGTAGTCGCCGCACATGCCGGCGTCGCATTGGAACGCCGTGCCGTCGGGCAGGATCTGGGAATCGGCGGTCGGGACATGGCTGTGGGTGCCGACCACCAGACTGACGCGGCCGTCGAGCACATGGCCCATGGCCATCTTCTCCGACGTCGCCTCGCCATGCATGTCGACGACGATGGCGGCGACGGTCTGGCGCAAACGGTGGCCCTCCAGCGCCTTGTCGATGGCAGCGAAAGGGTCGTCCAGCGGGTCCATGAACAGCCGCCCCATGATGTTGGCCACCAGCACCTGTTCGCCGCTGCGGGTGGCGAACACGCCGGCGCCGCGCCCCGGCGTCGCGGCCGGATAGTTCAGCGGCCGCAGCAGGCGCTTTTCATGGGCGTAGTGGACGATGCTTTCGCGCCGGTCCCAGGCATGGTTGCCGGTGGTGATGACGTCGCAGCCGGCGGCGAACAACTCGTCACAGATGGCCTCGGTGATGCCGAAGCCGTGGGCGGCGTTCTCGCCATTGACGATGATCAGATCGAGCGCCAGGGCCTTGCGCAATCGCGGCAACTGGGCGCGCACGATGTCGCGACCGGACCGTCCCACCACATCGCCGCAAAAAAGGATACGCATCACACCTCATGGGTTTGCCCGGCGCGCAGCAGCGTCGATCGGAATCGCAGCCCGTTCCGTCACCAGCCAGTCAAGCGGCTCGTCGTCCGGCTCGGACGGCACATGGTCGACGATCTGGCCGTGATAGGCCAGTCCGACGGCAAGCACCGAACCGGCCGAGCGCAGCGCGGCCAGCGTACGGTCATAGAAGCCTGCGCCGTAGCCCAGCCGCCCGCCGGTCCGGTCGGCGGCCAGCAGCGGCGCGAAAATCACGTCCGGTACAACCGCCTCACCCCCTTCGGGCGGCACGCTAGTGCCGAAGTCACCGGCAACCAACTCCATCTCGGGTCGCCAGCGGCGAAAGACGAGCGGCATGCCGGCCCGGACCACCACCGGCAGAGCGCATACCAGCCCGACGGCGGCCCAATGGCGCAGCAGCGGGCCGGGGTCGAGCTCGCTGCCGATCGGCCAGTAGGCCGCGGCGGGGACGCCGGCCCTAAGCGCATTTCCCAGTTCCGGCGTCCGCGCGACGACGCCGGGAACTGCATCGGACGCGGTCACGGCAATCCGGGCGTGCAACTCCGCACGGCGCGCCTTGGCGCAAGCGCGCAAAGCCGCTTTGGCACGGCTCAAATCCATCGGCGACAGGGACCAGCGGCGGGCGGCGCCGGATCGGCCGTCGGCAAGTGCTTGTCCACCGAGGCCTGCATCAGCAGGTGGGCGCCGTAATACCAGGGCCACGACCCCGGCAGGAACAGCTCCCTAGGTGAATGATAAGGCCCCCAGGACGTCGCGCGCCTAACGCACCGCCCAGCCACCGCCACGTTCGCAATTTAGAAACGCTCGAGCGCGCCTGCAATGTCCTCGATCTGGGCGGCCGCCGAATCAAGGCGCTGGGCCAGCCCGCCAGGCAACAAATGACTGGCCAAACTGTCGCCCGGCGTGGGTTTGCCGTACAGGGCGTCGGACAATTCGTCCGCCAGCAGGATACTGGCCATCAGCAGCAACTGAGCATCGCCGACCTGCCCCAACGAGCCGGCGAACTCGGTAACCTTTCCGTCGATGTAGTCCGCCAAGCGTGCGACGTGGTCTTCGTTGCCGTCGTCGCAACTGACGGCGTACTTGCGGCCGTTGATGGAGACGGCGACCGTCGCCATGTCAGGCGTCGAGGAGCGCGCGCAAACGACCGATCACGCCGTCCAAGCGTCCGGCAATGTCGTCTGTGGACTGCCGAAGCGCGTCGTTTTCCGTCGTGATGTCTGCCAGTTCGCTGACCAACGCATTGGGCGGTCTCTGCGCAGGTACACCGCCGTGCTGACCGAGCACGGTCTGCAAGCGGCCGATCGCCGTCTCCAGCCGCGCCTGCGCCGTATCGATTTCAGACATCGAGATCGTTCCGCCCCATTGCCGTCCCCAAGGCGCGGCATCCTACGCCGGGGGCCGCTGGGCGGTCAACAAACCGTACAGGCTCGACCAGCTCTCCGTCGCGATAGCGTACGCTGCGCCAGCAGTCCATCATTGGCCGTGCCGGCGCGGGTGCGCAGCTCATTCAATTCCGCGAGCGCGACGCCTAAAGCAGACGCGGATCGACGGGGCCTTCCGTCGTGAAATCGCACATCCCAACCAGGGCCGCGTCGACAGCCGTGGTGCTGCAGTGGCCGTTCAAGCCGCCCTGTATTTTCGCCATCGCTTCGGCGCAGGACACCTCATTGACCACGTCTTCCATGCCGCTGATTTGCACCGTCGGCGGGCCGAAATGGGCAATCAAGTCGGTGCCGGTGTCCTCAACAAGCGAGATGGGGCACGCGATCACCGCCGCATACGGCCGCCTGGCGTTCATCGGGTCGACGGGTCGCCCGGTTGTGAAATCGCATGTCGCAACCAGCGCGCCGTCGATCGCGGTCGTGCTACCGTGGCCGTTCAAGCCGCCCTGGATTCTCGCCAGCGCATCGGCACAGGACAGGTCGTTGAACTCGGTAAGGTCGTTGATCTGGACGCCTCCATTTACCTCGTGAATTTTGCCTCGTTGTGATTCTCTACGGCGGTTCGGTTTGAGGAGGTATTGATGAGGCAGGCTGGTCTGTTCGGCTTACCGGATCATCTTCGAAAGCTTTCGGCGACGGGTGATCCGTTGGAGGTGCTGGCAAAGGTCGTCGACTTCAAGATTTTCCGCGCGCCGCTTGAGGCGGCGCTGGGCTATTCGGACGGATCGAAAGGTGGCCGCCCGGCCTACGATGCGGTGGCGATGCTCAAGGTTCTGATCCTGGCCGCGCGGCACACGGTGAGTGACGAGCGGATGGAGTTTCTGATCCGCGATCGCTTGAGCTGGCTTCGCTTCCTAGGCTTCGATCTCGGAGCGCCGACGCCGGACCGCAACACCATCTGGACCTTTCGCGAGCGTCTGGTCCGGGCCGGGGCGATGGATAAGCTGTTTGCCGCCTTCGATGGCGAATTGCGCCGGTGCGGCTATCTGGCGATGGGCGGGCAGATCGTCGATGCGACGTTGGTATCGGCGCCCAAGCAGCGCCACAGCGATGACGAGAAGCGGGCGATCAAGGCGGGCAAGAGCGCGTCCGAGGTCTGGCCCGATCAGCCAGCCAAGGCGGCGCAGAAGGACACGGATGCGCGGTGGACGGTGAAGACCGGGCGGCGCAAGAACCCCGCCGGGTCGCAACGGCGCATGCCCGACATCGCGATCCCGGTGTTCGGCTACAAGAATCATGTCGTCATCGATCGGGCCTACGGCTTCATCCGCAGCTCGGCTGTGACCGATGCCGCCCGCCATGACGGCAAGATGTTGCGTCAGCTCGTCACCGGCGACAATCTGGCCGCCGGCGTGTGGGCTGACAGCGCCTATCGCTCGAAGGCCAACGAGGCGTGGCTGGCCGGCAAGGGTCGGGTCTCCCACATCCACCGCAAGAAGCCGCCGGGCCGGGCCATGCCCAAGGCGACCGCCCAGGCCAATGCCCGCAAGTCAGCGGTCCGTGCGCATGTGGAGCACGTCTTCGCCCAGCAGAAGGATCGCATGGGCCTTTTCATCCGTACCATCGGGCTCAAGCGGGCGGAGGCCAAGATCGGCCTCGCCAACCTGGCTTACAATTTCCAGCGTCTGATCTTCCATGAGCGCAGGGCCGCCATGGTATGAGTCCGCCTGAATAGCGCCAAAACCCTCCGCCGAGAACGAAACGGCGGATGGTTGCGGACGTCAACACCGCCGATCTCAGCGAAAGTTGGACAGCACACCAAAATCTTCGTCAAATCCCCCGGTTGTTGGAGGTCTCCATCTGCCTGGTTGGCGCGCCGATTCTCACCACTCCGTCCGAACCCGTGAACAGGGGGCAAACGACCACCGCAACCTGCAGACCCGGATCAAATCCGCGGCCCGTGGCGTGAGATTTGCCGCTAATCGTCGCGACCAAGGCGGTCGACAGCATAGCGATCGCCAGATTGGCGCAGATATTTGGCCAATTCCTCATGGTGTCCTCCCTATCGATGTGGTGATTGTATTCCGGGATCCCGGAATGCGTGTTGGCCTGCATATCACTACGCATGTTTCACCGTGATGCCAGGCGAAAATTGAGTCAGTTCATCGCAACGTCGCTGCGGCGACCATAAATATTTCGCGATGCTGATCTAATACCCTACTCGGGTTATCTTTTGCTTTGCGCGCCTTCGCCACCCTGTGCGAACCTCAGCCGCCTCTGCGATCTCCGCTTTGCATCTGGCCGGGCAGCGGCGCGGACCAGCGACCGACCGAAGAAGCCGTTGACGGCTCGCGCCCGGATCGGCACTCTGGCGCGGGTCTGGCTATTTTCCGGGATCGAGCAATGACCGCAACCGCCGACTCAGGGGCCCTGGCCGCTGAGCCCAGCATGTCCACGGCCAACCATGTCGACATGGCGAACGCGATCCGCGCGCTGTCGATGGATGCGGTCGAGAAGGCGAAGTCCGGACATCCCGGAATGCCGATGGGCATGGCCGACATCGCCACCGTGTTGTTCACGCGGCATCTGAATTTCGATCCCAACGACCCCGATTGGCCCGACCGTGATCGCTTCGTGCTGTCGAACGGGCACGGATCAATGCTGCTGTATTCCCTTTTGTATCTCACCGGTTACGCGGACATGACCATCGGGCAGCTGCAGGCGTTTCGCCAGCTGCACAGCAAGACGGCGGGCCACCCGGAATGCGGTCACGCCAAGGGTATCGAGACGACCACCGGACCGCTGGGCCAGGGCATCGCGAATTCCGTCGGCATGGCCATCGCCGAGCGGCATCTGGCGGCGCGCTTCGGTGACGACGTCGTCGACCACTACACCTACGTGTTCTGCGGCGATGGCTGTCTAATGGAGGGCATCAGCCACGAGGCGATCAGCCTCGCCGGCCATTTGCGCCTCAACAAAATCATCCTGTTCTTCGACGACAACTCCATTTCCATCGACGGTCCAACGTCGCTGTCGGTCTCCGACGACCAGGCGGCGCGCTTTCGCGCCAGCGGCTGGGACGTGCAGAGCATCGACGGCCATGACCCGGCGGCGATCAACTCGGCGATTACCCAGGCCAAGGGCTCGGACAAGCCGTCGTTGATCGCCTGCCGTACGGTCATCGGTTACGGCTCGCCGAAGAAAAAGGGCACCGCAGGGGCGCACGGCGCGCCCCTGGGCGGAGACGAAATCGCGGCGACGCGCATTGCCCTGGGCTGGCCGCACCCGCCGTTCGAGGTGCCCGAGGGCATCCTCGCGGCCTGGCGCGCGACCGCGGGACGCGGCCACGCCGCGCGCGCGGCGTGGCAGCAGCGCCTTGGCGAGCGGGACGCGTCGGCGCGGGCGGAATTCGAAAGTGCCATCGCGGGCGAGACGCCGGCCGGCGCCGAGGCGGCCACCGCCGACCACATCGCCTCCCTCATCGCCACGCCGCAAAACATTGCCACGCGCAAGGCCTCGGAAATCGCGTTGGAGGCCCTGACGGCCCGCGTGCCGGAGATGATCGGCGGCTCGGCCGACCTGACCGGTTCGAACAACACCAAGACCGCCGCAACTCTGCCGCTGAACGCCGACGATTATGGCGGCCGCTACATTTACTACGGCGTACGCGAACACGGCATGGCGGCGGCCATGAACGGCATGGCACTGCATGGCGCAGTCATTCCCTACGGCGGCACGTTCCTGGTTTTTACCGACTATTGCCGGCCGTCGATCCGGCTGGCGGGCCTTATGGGCCTGCGCGTCGTGTTCGTGATGACCCACGATTCGATCGGGTTGGGCGAGGACGGACCGACCCACCAGCCGGTCGAGCAGGTGACGATGCTGCGCGCGACGCCGAACGTCAACGTGTTCCGGCCATGCGATGCGGTCGAGACGGCGGAATGCTGGCTGCTGGCGTTGCGGTCGCTCAAGACGCCGTCGGTTTTGGCGCTGACGCGTCAGAACCTGCCGCAGTTGCGCACCGAAGCCAGCGCGGAGAACCTGTGTGCGCGCGGTGCCTATGTAATGGCCGACGCCGAGCCCCCCGGCGCACGGGCAGCGACCATCCTGGCCACCGGATCGGAGGTCGCGCTGGCCATGAAGGCGCGCGAAACGTTGCAGGCCGAGGGCATCGCAACGGCGGTGGTTTCGATGCCGTCATGGGAACTGTTCGAAGCGCAAGACGCCGCCTATCGCAAGGCGGTGTTGGGTGCCGCACCGCGGGTCGCCGTCGAAGCCCTGTCGACTTTCGGCTGGACCCGCTACGTGGAAGACGACAACGCTGTGATCGGCATGCGTTCGTTCGGGGCATCGGCGCCCTATGAGGCGCTGTACGAACATTTCGGCATCAGCGCTGATGCCGTCGTCGCCGCCGTCAAGTCACGCGTCTGAGAGACAACGCGAAGTTAGATCAACGAGGGGAGGCAGGCATGGCGCTACGGGTCGCTATCAACGGCTTTGGTCGCATTGGACGTTTGGTTCTGCGCGCCGCCTATGAATCCGGGCGCAAGGATGTCGAATTCGTGGCCATCAACGATTTGGGCTCGGTCGAAGCGAATGCCTACCTGCTGGGCCACGACTCCGTGCACGGCAAGTTCCCGGGCACGGTGACGTCCGGCGAAGGTTGGATCGATCTGGGCGGCGGCGAGATCAAGGTCTGCGCCGAACGCAATCCCGCCGACCTGCCTTGGCGCGACCTGGATGTCGACGTCGTGATGGAGTGCACCGGCATCTTCACCAGCCGTGACAAGGCGCAGTTGCACCTGGATGCGGGCGCCAAGCGCGTACTGATTTCCGCGCCCGCCAGCGGTGCCGACCTGACCGTCGTCTGTGGCGTCAACGACGACAAGCTGACATCGGACCACATCGTCGTTTCCAATGCCTCGTGCACGACCAATTGTCTGGCACCCGTCGCCGCCGTTCTGCAGCGTACGGTGGGTATCAAGCACGGCTTCATGACCACGATCCACAGCTACACCGGCGACCAGCGCATCCTCGACACACTGCATAGCGATCTGCGCCGAGCACGCGCGGCGGCAATGTCGCTGATCCCGACCACGACCGGTGCCGCCCGCGCCGTCGGCCTGGTGCTGCCGGAGCTGGCGGGTCGCCTCGATGGCACCGCGATCCGCGTGCCGACACCGAACGTCTCGCTCGTCGATTTGGTTGTCGAGGCCGAGAACGCAACCGACGCGAAATCGATCAACGACGCGGTCGTCAAGGCGTCGGAGGAAAACCGCCTGAAGGGCATTCTCGTCACCAATGACGAGCCACTGGTGTCCACCGACTTCAACCACAATCCAGCCAGCTCCATTTTCGATCTGACCGAGACCCAGGTCATCGACGGCAGCCTGGTGCGGGTCCTGTCCTGGTATGACAATGAGTGGGGCTTTGCTTCGCGCATGTGCGACACCGCACTGGCGATGCACCGCGCGACTTAGAACGAAACGGCTTTACGCAGTCATTGCCACGACGAGGTCATCAGCGGCCGGTCATTGTGGTTCATAGCCTTGCGCACGCCCGCGCCGCCGCCTCTGCCGCCACTGACGCCGGGCGAGCCATCACGATCGCCAGCGCGCCCGGCGCTGGCGCGTATGCCGGCGGCGCCTGGTTCGCAGAGGTCATCGCCCAGGCGCGCACCGCCTATCCCGACGCTCAGTTCGACGCGATCCTCGACTGCGCCGATGCGGCTGGCTGGACGCTGGCCGCCATCCGCGCCGGCGTGGTCGACGCCGTGCGCGTGTCGACGCGGCCGGCACTCGTGCGCAAGCTCCGCGCCATCGCCGGTAAAACCCGCATCGTCACTGTCGGAGACGATGAGGCGCTCGATCTGCGCGATGTCGAGGATGCGGCGGCCGCCTGTCGCGACTGGATCGAGGCCCGTAGCCGGCCCGCATGAGCGCCTCCTCACAATGCCGGCTCTATCTGATTACGCCAGCTGACATCGTGCCGGTGGCTTTCGCCGATGAATTGGCGGCGGCGCTCGACGCAGGCGACGTCGGTTGCCTGCAGTTGCGGCTGAAGGAGCTGGACGACGATGCCGTGCGGCGCGCGGTCGATGCCGTACGATCGACTGTTCAGGACCGCGACGTTGCCCTGATCCTCAACGACCGGCCGGATCTCGCGGTCGAGACCGGCTGCGACGGCGTCCATATCGGCCTGACCGACGCGTCCTACGCCGATGCCCGCCGCCTTGTCGGCCCCGACGCCATTGTCGGCGTCACCTGCCACGCATCGCGCCACCTGGCAATCGTCGCGGCCGAGGAGGGCGCGGACTACGTCGCCTTCGGCGCGTTCTTCGCCACTGCCACCAAACACACCACACACGTGGCGGACGTAGAGTTGCTGTCCTGGTGGCACGACACGGCGACCGTGCCTTGCGTCGCCATCGGCGGGATCACGGTCGACACCTGCCGTCCGCTTGTAGCGGCAGGTGCGGACTTTCTTGCTGTGTCCAGCGGCATCTGGCGCCATCCAAACGGCGCCCCTGCGGCCGTGCGCGAATTCAACGAAATCCTGTCGCGGGCCGGGTGAGCGCGTTGCGGTCCCGAATACGACTTGATAGCTTTCGCCGCGCCCCGCGTATGTTCGCTTTGGATGGTGCTCGATGAAGATCGACGGCAACGAGATTCGGCCTGGAAACGTCATCGAGCACCAAGGCAGGCTCTGGCGAGCGGTCAAGACGCAGCACGTCAAGCCGGGCAAGGGCGGCGCCTTCATGCAGGTCGAGTTGCGCGACATCCGCGACGGCACAAAACTCAACGAGCGCTTTCGCGCCTCGGCAACCGTCGAGCGCGTACGCCTCGACCAGAAGGAGTACCAGTTTCTGTACGCCGATGACGATCAGTACACTTTCATGGACGGTGAAACCTTCGAGCAGATCAATATCGACAAGAAGCTGATCGGCGCGGACCAAACACCGTATCTAAGCGACGGCATGGTCGTGCAGGTCGAGTTCTACGAAGAGGAACCGCTGGGCGTGACCCTGCCGGAAAAGGTCACGCTCGAAATCACCGAGGCCGACGCGGTCGTCAAGGGTCAGACCGCCTCGTCCTCATACAAGCCGGCGGTGCTGGAGAACGGCGTACGCGTCATGGTGCCGCCGCATATCGGGACCGGCACCCGCATCGTCGTTTCCACCATCGACGGCAGCTACGTCGAACGCGCCCGGGACTGAACTCCAATGATGCGCTCGGCGCTCATCAACGTCATGGACCGTGCGGCGTGCAAGGCCGGGCGCGTGTTGGTGCGCGATTTCGGCGAAGTCGAGAACCTGCAGGTCTCGAAGAAAGGCCCGGCCGACTTTGTCACAGCCGCCGATCTGCGGTCGGAGAGCATCCTGCGCCAGGAGTTGACACGCGCCAGGCCGGAATTCGCCTTCCTGGGCGAGGAAGGCGGCGAGACGCGCGGCGTCGGCGGGGCGCCTGACCACGCTGAAACCAGGTGGGTCGTCGATCCGCTGGATGGCACCACCAACTTCCTGCACGGCATCCCGCACTTTGCCATCTCAATTGCGGTCGAGCGCGCCGGCGATGTAATCGCCGGCTTGATTTTAGATCCCATTCGCGACGATGTGTACTGGGCGGAACGCGGCGCCGGCGCCTACGTCGGCAACCGGCGGCTGCGGGTCTCGGCGCGCGAGGATTTGGCCACCGCGTTATTCGCGACCGGTATTCCGTTTCTCGGTCGCGGCGACCATCCGCACTATCTGGCAACGCTTACGGCGATCGTGGGTCAGGCCGCGGGCGTTCGCCGTTTCGGCGCGGCGGCGCTCGACCTCGCCTATCTGGCCGCCGGGCGCTTCGACGCCTTTTGGGAGTACGGGCTGTCGCGCTGGGACGTCGCGGCCGGTATCATCCTGATACGCGAAGCCGGCGGCTTCGTTACCGACTGCAGTGGCGGCGACAGTTCGCTCGACAGCGGCGACATCGCCGCCGCCAATAGTTACCTGCACCCGCGGCTCGTGGCGATCCTGCAGAGTTGCGGCGCGCCCGCAGACGAACGGGCGCCGGGCGCGCCCTAAAACGGCTCTGTCGGCCCTTCCCAACGGGTTCGGCCCCGGCTCATAATTTGTTGTCTGGCCGGGCACGGCTGCTATATGTAGTGTGCTGATGGCGCAAGCTCAGTGCGGAATTGCGCTCGCGGTGGCCCGAATGCATTGTGTTGCACATCGATAATTTGGTCGTCGAAGAGGTGCCATGTCGGGCCGCATTGATCACCGCGCGATGTCGCGTTTGAGCCTACTTAGCGATGCAGTCGCACCGATATCGGCGGGCATTATGATCGCAATAACCACGCTTGCCATCGCGGAACGTGCATTGGCCCAAGACGGTGCCGCCGGCGTGGTCGTGGATTTGGACGCGTTAGGTGGCGGCAACGCCCGCATGAGCACTGCGTCGGCGGCCGTACCCGATCTGCTGCCCCCGCCGGCGCTGGCGCCATCGTCGGGTTTGAGTGATCAGGCGCGCCTGCTGCTCGGCTTGCCGCCTGCGCCCCCGAGCAAGGCCGTGGCTGCTCCGGCGCGGCCGCCCGCACCGCCAGTCTTGGCACCGGTACCTCCGCCGGACATCGCAGCCGCGCGCCCCGCCGCTGTGGTGCGGCCCGTCGTATCGCCGCCCGCCGCTGTGGCCGCACCGGCGCCCGGCGCGGTCGTACCACCGCCTGGCGATCCCGAACCCGAGGTCGCGAAAGCGGCTCCGGCCGAAAAGCCCGAGCCACCGGCCGTCGCGCCCGATGATCGTTTGGCAGTGGTCCCGGCTCGAAAGCCCGCGGCTCCCGCGCGCCCCACGCCCGAACCGGCGCCGGCTGCGGCGCCGCTGCCCGAGGTGGCAATCGTCGCCACACCGGCACCGCCAGCCCCCGCCGCAGCGCCAGCACCGCCGCAATTGCCGGTCGCGGAAGCCCCGACCCCACCGCAAATCGAACTGCCGGCGGCGGTCGAGCCGGCAGCGGGCCCGCAAGCCCCCGCAGCTGCAGAAGTGGCGCCCGAGGGCGGCGATGGTGCCGCTGCGCCGCAACTCGCGCGTCTGCCGGATGCGGATGCCGCGGCGGATCTATCGCTCGAATTCGCGCCCGACTCGGCAGATCTCGACACATTGGCCGAGGACGCGCTGGCCGAACTGGCCGAGCGTATGTCCGGCGACGAAGTGCTGCGCCTGCAGTTGCTGTCCTACGCGGCCGGCACCGCGCAGACGGCGAGCCGGGCGCGGCGGCTGTCCCTGTCGCGCGCCTTGGCGGTGCGCTCCTACTTGATCGATCACGGCGTGCGTAGTACCCGCATGGACGTACGAGCGCTTGGCAATAGCGTCGAGCAGGGGCCGGCCGATCGTGTGGACATCGTTGTACTGCAGCCATAGTACAAATTTGAATGATGCTATTCATGGCGCGATCGGGACGGGTCCGTAGAGCATGACCCGTCCGCGGCGCTACCTCGTGCGGATGATCGTGTTCCTTGTCATCGCGATCATCGCCGCGGCGGCGACGTCTGCGCCATTGCTGGCCGTTTTCCGCGCCAACCCGGTGCTCAATGGGCTGATCCTCGGCGTTCTGGTGGTCGGCGTTCTCTATATCTTCCGCCAGATCACCGTGCTGTACCCGGAAGTCGCGTGGATCGAGGCGTTTCGCACCGACCAGCCCGGACTGTCGCTGCAGTCGCGCCCGAAACTGCTCGGGCCGATGGCGCAGATGCTGGGCGAGCGCAAAGGCCGGCTGAGCCTGTCGGCGCTGTCGACCCGTTCGATCCTCGACAGCATCAGCGCCCGACTCGACGAATCGCGCGAGATCTCGCGCTATATGATCGCGCTGCTGATCTTCCTAGGCCTCCTGGGCACGTTCTGGGGGCTGTTGGCCACCATCCGTTCCGTCGCCGATGTCATCGGCCAGCTGGATGTGACCGGCCCCGATATGGCGAGCGTGTTCGGCGATCTGAAGAGCGGTCTGGAAGCGCCGCTGTCCGGCATGGGCACGGCGTTCAGCACATCGCTCTTCGGCCTCGCCGGCTCCCTGATCCTGGGGTTCTTGGATCTGCAGGCCGGCCAGGCGCAAAATCGCTTCTACAATGACTTGGAGGAATGGCTGTCGAGCGCGACCCGGCTGAGCGGTGGCGCCAGCGCCGTGGGCGAGGGCGAGCAGTCGGTGCCGGCCTATATCCAGGCGCTGCTGGAGACGACCGCCGATTCCCTCGACAACCTGCAACGCACGATTGCCCGCAGCGAGTCCGAGCGTACCGGCGGTGCGCAGGGCATGGCGTCGCTGGCCGAGCGTCTGTCGACGCTGACTGACCAGATGCGATCGGAGCAGGATCTGATGGTGCAGCTGGCGCAGAATCAGCTGGAAATGCGCCCGGTGCTCGCCAAACTGGCCGACGCCTCCAGCGTGCTCGACGAACCAACGCGCAATCATATCCGCAATGTCGATGTGCATCTGGTGCGCTTGCTGGACGACACCGCGAACGGCCGCACCCAAATGGTGCAGGAAATTCGATCGGAGATTCGCTTGCTCGCACGCACAATCGCCGCATTGGCGGAGGACAGTGACGCCGACGCGCGCCGTTAGAAGCGCTTGAGTTGATCGCAGCCGGAGCGCGCCATGTCCGCCATCGCCCGCCGCAGCCGTCGTCCCTCCCCCAACTATTGGCCTGGCTTCGTCGATGCGCTGGCGGCGCTGCTGATCGTCGTAATCTTCCTGGTCATGGTGTTCGTACTGGCCCAGTTCTTCCTTTCGGAGGCGCTGTCGGGGCGCGATCAGGCGTTGAACCGGCTGGATCGCCAGATCAGCGAGCTCACCGGCATGCTGGATCTTGAGCGATCGGCCAATGCCGATCTTCGGCTCACGGTCACCCAGCTTTCCGCCGAGTTGCAAAACTCCCTTGGCGACCAGGAGTTGTACGAAGCGACACTCGCCGAGCTGCGGAGCGAGCGCGACGTGGCGTTGAGTGAGCAAGATGCGCTTTCGCTGCGGCTGGCGGCGATCGAGCGCGACCTCGACGAAGCGCAGCTTGCGACGCAGACCGCCAACACCGAAGCACAGACGGTGCGCGCCGAGTTGGAAGACGCCTTCAAGGTCATCGAGGCCGACCGGGAAAAGCTAACGCTGCAACTGGCGCAGTTGGAAAGCCTGACCCGCGACGTTGCCGTCCTCACCGACGTGCGCGATCAGTTGGAGACGCGCGTAGCGGAGCTGGCCCAGAGCCTCGATGTCTCGCAGGAAGAGTTGGAAGTGGCGCTGGCCAATATCACCGATCTTGACGCCGAGATGTTGGCGCTGCGCGATCGCTCGCTGGAGCTGGAGGCGCAACTGTCCACCGAGCAGGAGCGCACCGCGCTGGCGCAACGCGAGGTCGCCGATCGTGACATCCGCCTGAACGATCTGTTGGCGCGCGCCGAAACGGCGGAGCTGTCATTCCTCGAACAAACCACGGTCTCCGAGGAAGCGCTGCAACGGGTCGCGTTGTTGAACCAACAACTCGGCGAGCTGCGGCTGCAGATCGCGGCCTTGAACGAGGCCCTGGAAGCCTCGGAGACCCGCAACCAGGATCAAGAGGTGGTGATCGCCGATCTCGGCAGCCGCCTGAACCAGGCGCTCGCCACCAAGGTGCAGGAACTGGCACGCTACCGCTCGGAATTCTTTGGCCGCCTGCGTGAGGTGTTGGGCGACCGCGAGGACATACGCATCGTCGGCGATCGCTTCGTCTTCCAATCCGAGGTGCTGTTCAACACCGGTGAGGCGGCGCTCGAGGACGAAGGCAAGGAGCAATTGCTACGCCTGTCGAACGCGCTGAAGGAAATCGCATCCGACATCCCCGAAGGCATCGACTGGGTGATCCGCGTCGACGGTCACACCGACATTCGCCCGATCAGCACCGCACGCTTCCCATCGAACTGGGAGCTATCGGCGGCGCGGGCAATCTCCGTCGTTCAGTATCTGGTGCAGCAAAGCATCCCGCAGGGCCGCCTGGTAGCGGCAGGCTTCGGCGAGCATCACCCGCTGGACCTCGGCCGTACCGAGGACTCGTTCCGCAAGAACCGGCGTATCGAATTCAAGCTGACGGAGCGCTGAGCCTGGGGTGCAAGTAGGACGGGCGCCGCCGGGTTATGGACCGGTGAACTGGAGTGGCGCCTCGCAATGTCCGCTCGCACGTGCACAGCGGTAAATCGCGACGACCTTAGCGAACTACCGAATCTGACCCCGAGCGGCCATCCAGTAGCATCTGACTTGGTCTATCGGGTGCGCTAGTGGATTGATTCCAACGTTTGGAACCCTCGGTTTCGGGCTGCGATGATGTCGTCGGGGTCGGCTTTCCATATGAATGGCTGTGGGTTGGCCGCATTGTATTCGCGGACGAAGCGGTTGATTGCGGCCTGGAGATCGACGACGGAATGGAAGACGCCGTGCTTGAGCCGCCGCCGGGTGAGTTTTGCGAAGAAGCCCTCGACGGCATTGAGCCACGAGCAGGAGGTCGGTGTGAAGTGGAAAGTCCAGCGCGGATGGCGGGCGAGCCAGGCGCGGACCTTGTCCTTGTTGTGCGCCGCGTAGTTGTCGACGATCGCGTGGATGGCCTTGTCCGCCGGCACCGTGCGCTCGATGCGGTTGAGGAAGCGGATGAACTCCTGATGGCGGTGGCGCTGCATGTTCTGGCCGATCACCGTTCCGTCCAGAACGTTGAGCGCCGCAAACAGCGTGGTCGTGCCGTGCCGTTTGTAGTCATGGTGCCGGCGCGTCCCTTCTTCATCGGCAGACCGGCGGTCGAGCGCCTGGATCTGTGACTTCTCATCGATCGACAACACCACCGCATGGGCCGGCGGGTCGACATACAGGCCGACGATATCGGTGAGTTTCTCGGCGAAGGCAGGGTCGGTCGACAGCTTGAAGTTGCGCCAGCGGTGCGGGCTGAGACCGTGAGCCTTCCAGATCGCCTGCACCGTCGAGGCGGCAATACCGGCCGCCCTGGCCATCGCGCGCAACGTCCAGTGGGTCGCCTCAAACGGCGGCGGTTGCTGCGTCAGGCGCACGATCTCGGCGACACGATCGAGCGGGACCGGCGCCTTGCCGGGCGGACGGGACTTGTCGCGAAGCAGGCCGCCGACACCCTCGTGCATGAACCGCTCTTGCCAGCGCCACACGCAGGTCTTGGACTTGCCGGTCTCGGTCATGATCGCCGAGGTGCCCAGACCCTCGCCGCTGAGAAGGACAATATGTGCCCGCCAGACGTGTTTCTGCGGGCTCTTGGGATCCGCGACGACCGCGCGCAATCGCTGACGGTCGCCGGCGGATAGGGTGAAGGAGATTCCACTGCGCATGCGCCAGATTCGCATAACACAGCAAAATACGGAATCCCAATTCGGACTCTTTCATTCCGATCAATCCACTAGTCGCTGCTTGAAGCGCCTCCGCCTGTATTGGCGTCAATTCCACCACCAAGTCCAAAGACACCACCGGCGGCTATTCCGTAAGCAATGGCTTCATCAACTGAGAAGTTGCTATTCCCGGAAAAGCATACCTGGGCTACATCGTGCCTCATAGCAGCCCGGTGATGAAGTCGCGCTTTGATCAATCGGTTTCGGGGGCGACGATGATGATGATGACGAGCATGGCTGGTTTGCCTTCGATGTTCGCCACGATGGCGATCGCCAGGGCAGCATCGAACTGAATAACGAACAAAAGGGTGCTCTTTGCACTCGCAGCCTCCCTCGGCGTGCCTGATCCGAACAGCGCGCGCATCAGAATGCCGAGATTGAACCCGGCGACATGGATCAGGTAGCGTTTGTGGACGTTCTCGCGCGCCCGCAGCAACGCGCGGCGCATGCCGCCACGGTCGAGGACATGGGCGAAGCTGCGCTCGACCATCTCACCGCGCCTGCGCATGGCGTTCCGCGCGACGCCGGACTTCAATCGCGCCCGGTTGGCGTAGACAGCCTGACGTGCCGCCTGGTCGCCATGCCAGCGCAGATAGCCGTTGGCGGGCTCCGGCTCGGAGATCCGCGTTTTCCAGACGCCGCCGTCGAGGTCTTTCAGCCCCTCGCGTGAATGATAGCCCTTGTCGCCAACGAGACCGCAGGGCTCTGCCCGTGTTGGAGCCAGGCCGACCTCGGCGAGGTTGCGCGCGGCCGCCTCCAGCGTCCCAGGCAAAGTCGTCGTGTCGCCTTCATCGGCTGGATAGATCGGTGCCGCAACGATGACGCCGGTGTCGAGATCGACCGCGTGCTCGGGCTTGTAGGCCAGATGCGTGGTGCCGTCCTTCATCCGCGCGATCTTCGCATCAGGATCGGTCGGGCTCGTCCAATCCTTGTTCGAAAGCTTCTTGCCCTTCCGCCGGCGATCGAGCCGGACGAGGTCGTCGATCGTCGGCGTTTCGACGCCACTCTCCTTCGCCATTTGCGTCAGCATCTCGCGATAGGTCTCGCCGCTATCGCGCCGCACGATGGCTCGCAGGGCGGCGTTGGCTTCCATCGTCGAGCCGTCGACGCCGATCCGCTCGCCCTTCACCAGACCGCGCGCGGCGACGAGAGCCAGAACCCAGTCGAAAACCTTTTCATGGACCTCGTGCGGCAGCCGGCCGCGCGTCTTCGACAACCAGGAATGATCGGGAACCTTGTCCCGGTTCGCCAACCGCAGAAACGCGCGAAGCGACAGCGAATCCGAACAGCGCCAAGCGATGCCGCGCTCGCTGCCGATGCCCTCGAAATAGCCGATCATGTGCATCCGGAAATAACGCCCCGGCGGCAGCGAAGGAGCCCCCGTCCGAGGTGCGTAGTATGGCTTGCACGTCGCCTCCACGAAGCCGTCAAAGCCAGACTCGGTCAGCAACTCATGCAGCCGGTCGAAAAACGCGTGTCCAGGCGAACGCGGCATCTCCGCCCATGTCACCACGAGGTCACCCTGAACCTCGCTCTGTCGTCTCAATGCCATCGCACGACGCCCGTCTAAATCTCTATGTTCAGACAGAATCAGACACGCCGGACTTCGTCAACGGGCTGGTAGCCTCATAGTCACACGATTGCCCCAATTCGCGATGGAGTATATCGAAGTCGTCTTCCCCAATGTACATGGCGTAGCCATAACAAATGTAAGCAAGCGGCAAGCGTGCGTGCTCAGCGGTTTTCTTAATCTGACCCGCCGTGTATGTGTTTGATTTGCCGTACCTTCTCGCAAGCAGCGGGCCCAGTTTTCTTGCGTATTTCTTAATTGCAGAGGGGCGCCGAAGGTTGGAAATCCAGTTCATGACGAAGCTCCAGCTTCAGTTCAGGCTATCTAGCAGCCCGTTGAAGAAGACTGAGTTGATGAAGCATCGGGCGTGATAACAATGGCGGCGGCGAGACCCGGCGCCGGGGGGTTATTGAGGGCGAGGATAATGATCAGCGATTGTTCCTGTCGCAAGACAAGCAGCAGGACCGCCAAGCCCTTGGCCGCAGCCTCTCGCGGGGTCCCGGCGCCGATCAACTGGCGCAATAGGACGCCCAGGTTGTGTCCGGCGACGTGGATCAGATAGCGCTTGCTGATGTTCTCGCGCCCGCGCAGCCAAGTGCGGCGCATGCCGCCGCGATCGAGGACCTGGGCGAAGCCCCGCTCGACCACTTCGGCGCGGAGTTTGAACGCGGCCTTCGCCACGCCCGACAGCAATCGGTTGCGGTTGTTGTAAACGGCCCGCCGAGCGGCGTCGTCGCCGTGCCAGCGCGAGAGCCCCTTGCCCTTCGGTTCGGCGATGCGGGTCGTCCAGGCGCCGTCGGCAAGGGACTTCAGCACCTCGCGGCCGAAGTAGCCTTTGTCGGTCACCAGCTCCGCCGGTTCGTCGGCCGTCGGCGCTGCGCCCACAGCCGCCAGCTTGGCCTCGGCTGACGTCAACGTTGTCGGCAGGGTGGTCGTGTCGCCCTGATCGGCCGGATACAGCTCGGCCGCGATCACCGCCCCGGTGTCGAGGTCGACCGCGTGTTCGGGCTTGTAGGCCAGATGCGTCGTGCCGTCCTTCATCCTGGCGATTTTGGCCTCCGCGTCGAGACCCAGTCCGCATTGGAGAGTTTCTTGCCCTTGCGCCGCCGATCCATCTGCGCCAAGTCATTCGCCGCGGTCTCGATCCCGCTGTCGGCGGCCATGCGCTGCAGCATCTGGCGATAGCTTTCGCCGCTGTCGCGGCGCACGATCGAGCGCAGCGCCGCGTTCGCCTCCATGGTCGAAGCATCGACCCCAATCCGCTCGCCCTTGACCAGGCCGTGCTCGCCAAGAACGTCCAGCACCCAGGCGAACACTGCCTCATGCACCGCGTGCGGCTGCGGATCGTGCTCAACGACGAGTGGTCAGGCACACGTGCGCGCGCCTCCAGGCGCAAGAACTCACGCAGCGACAAGCTGTCGGCGCACCGCCACTCCAACGCCCGCTCACTGTCGAGGCCTTCGAAGTAGCCGACCAGGTGCATCCGGAAGTAACGCCCCGGTGGGATTCCCGGACGTCCGATCCCTGGCGCGTAATAGGGCTCACACAGGTCCTCGGCGAACGCATCGAAACCGGCATCGACCAGCACCTCCTGCAGCTGGTCGTAAAACACGTGGCCGGGCGAGCGAGGCATCTCTGCCCAACTGACCATCAAGTCCACCTGTCGATCCCCTTGTCGTCCCAACGCCATGACGAAGCTCCCGACTCGAACCATGCCCTCGTCACAGAGTCAGATGGCCGCCACTTTTTCAACGGGCTGCTAAGGCATTGTAGCTGTTCGTAGCACGTTCCCAAATTGTGCACGAGTTCCGGTGATGGCTACGGGCGGAAGCGCGCAACGTCTCGGAAATACGACCGGTGTTGGCTGAATAGCCGACGTAGCCGCCCCGCCACTGACCCGGCTGTCGGCTGAGTGCATGACCGAGCCGGCTAGGAGTAGGCCGCTTCCTTCGGCCGCGCCTCGCGCTCGGCGGCGAATCGCTCGGTGTAGAACTGCAGCTTAGCCAGCCGGCCGTACAGACCGCCACGCTGCGTAAGCTCGGCGTGGGTGCCGGTGTCGATGATTTTTCCGCCGTCCATGACCACGATGCGGTCGGCCTTCAGCACGGTCGCCAATCGATGGGCGATGACCAGGGTGGTGCGGTCCTGCATAAGCCGCTCCAGGGCGCCCTGGACCGCGCGTTCGCTTTCCGCATCCAGCGCACTGGTCGCTTCATCGAGCAGCAGCACGCGCGAGCCGCGCAGGATGGCGCGGGCGATAGCGACACGCTGGCGCTCGCCGCCGCTCAAGCGAATGCCGCGCTCGCCCAGAAACGTGTTGAAGCCCTGCGGCAGCAGGTCGAGGAACTCGGTCGCCGCCGCCGCTTCGGCCGCGGCGCGCACTTCCTCGTCGGTTGCATCGGGGCGCCCGTAGCGAATGTTCTCCCAGGCGTCGGCCGAGAAGATCGCCGGCTCCTGTGGCACCAGGCCGATTTGAGCGCGCATCTCCGCCGGATCGAGATCGGCGATATTGACGCCGTCGAGCATAATCGACCCTTTGCTCGGATCGTAGAATCGGAGCAGCAACTGAAAGACCGTCGATTTGCCGGCCCCCGACGGCCCGACAAGCGCGACCGTCTGGCCGGCGGGAACGGTGAGACTGTAATCGCGCAGCGCCGCGTCGTCGGGCCGTGACGGGTAGTGGAACGTTACACCGCGCATCTCCACATCGCCGCGCACCGGCCGCGGCAGTGGCAAGGGATTGGCGGGCGGCGCCACTTCCGATTTGGCCTGCATCAACTCCGACAGGCGTTCGGTGGCACCGGCGGCACGCTGCAGTTCGCCGATCACCTCCGACAGGGCGCCCACCGAGGCCGCCACCAGAATAGCGTAGAACACGAACGCCGACAGTTGACCCGGTGACAGCCCGCCAGCGATGACGTCACGCGCGCCCAACCACAAAATGATGCCGATGGCGCCGAACACCAGAATGATCACGGTCGTCGTCAGCCACGCACGAGCGCGCACCCGCAGCATTGCGGTGCCATAGGCTTCTTCCGCCCGCGCGAAGAAGCGGTCGCGGTCGACGCCTTCGTGACCGAAGGCCTGCACCGTACGGATGTTCGCCAGGCTTTCGTCGACATAGGCGCCGACATCGGCGACGCGGTCCTGGCTGGCTCGGCTGAGCCGGCGAACCTTGCGACCGAAGACGATGATCGGCACCACGACGAGCGGCACGACCAGCGCCACGATCCCGCTCAGTTTGGGACTCGTCACCGCCAGCATGGCGGCGCCGCCCAGAAACAGGAAGGTGTTGCGGATCGCCACCGACGCCGACGAGGCGATCACCGTTTGCAGCAGCGTCGTATCGGCCGTCAGCCGCGTCAGGACCTCGCCGGTCCGTGTGACCTCGAAGAAGCCGGGGCTAAGCGCAAGGACGTGGTTATAGACGGCCTTGCGCACGTCGGCGACGACGCGCTCGCCCAGCCAGGACACAAGATAGAAGCGGCAATAGATGGCAAAGGCCAGAAAGGCGATGCCGCCAAAGAGCGTAAGCAGCGCCCGGTCCAGCAGATGATATTGTCCGCTGGCGAAGCCGATATCGACCAGCAGGCGAAGCCCGACGCCCAATGCCAGGACCAGGCCCGACGACACGATGAGCGCCATCATCGCCGCGACTGCCCGCAACTTGTACGGCCGCACGAACTGCATCATCCACCTCAGGTGACTGAGGTCGCTGCGGGTCAGGCTGATATCTTGCGACGACGGAGGAGCGGAAACAGGCTGGGCCATACGGGTGCTCGGGGACTGAGGGGGTCTATTGTGCACGGATTTGAGCCATGCGACAGCTTCAATATAACCGCAATGGGTAACCAGGACGTGACCAGCGACCGATGCCTCTGGCCGCTTGTCGTAACGGATGGGTTTCGGCTATAAGCCTTGCCGAGGCCGTTACCGGAGCACATCAATGAAAAAAGACATCCATCCCGACTATCATGAAATCACCGTCCAAATGACGGACGGCACCGAGTTCAAGACCCGCTCGACCTACGGCGAGTCAGGCCAAGTGCTGCGTCTGGACATCGATCCGAAGAGCCATCCGGCATGGACCGGAACGCACCGGCTGATCGACTCCGGTGGCCAGGTCGCAAAGTTCAATAAGCGCTTTAAGTCGTTCGGAATTAACTGAGCCGCGCGCGCTTCGGCGAGCAGACGTCATCCGTCAGAACCCGACTAGTGGGCACTGCGCTGCGCCGCCTGCATATCGTCCAGGCGCATGACCCGGCAATACAGCGCATGGCTGCGCTGAAGCAAATCACGCAGAGTCTGGCTTAGCTCGGGATCGCGGTGACTGCCGTCGTCGGTACAAACGCGTCGGTCGCCCAGCCTGTGCGTCGGCGGGGTCTCGTCGCCGGCGGCAACCTCACCCGCCCGCACGGCGCGCTGCACCAACAGCCAAACCATGACATTCGCCAATCTGGCCGTCACCCGAAACGCCTCAGCGCGCTCACGCAGCCGTGATTGCGGGCTGTCGGTGTGCGCATCATTGGCCGCTGCCCCGCCACGGTCGACCCGGGTCGCATAGTCTCGCGCCTCGGCGAGCAGCGACATGGTCTCCTCGAATGCCTTGTCGATGACGGGGTGATCGAGTTGCTCGACCTGGCCATGGCCACTACCTGTGGTCATCAGTGCCTCCCATTGGTTAGCTCAATATTTTCGCTAGTATACGCCAAATCACCAGCGCCGACAATTGCCGCCGGCGGTGGAAAAGACCGTAAAGCATCAATCGAGGTGGCCGCACATGCATCAAATCGACATTCCGCAACGTGTCATCGACTGGTGCGTCTCCCGGCGCGGGCGGGTCGAAATCTTCGATTCCATCGAGCCGCAAAAAACGGCACTGCTCGTGATCGACATGCGGAACGGCTTCGTGATGCCCGACGTGTCACCGGTCTGCGTGCCGGGGCTGGAGGCCATCGTGCCCAACATCAACCGCTTGGCCGAGGTCACCCGTCGCCATGGCGGCATCGTGGTGTGGACGCAGCAGACCTACACGGACGAATGGTCGTCTTGGTACACGCTCTTCGCGTCGCCCGAGATGCGCGATCGCATCGTCGCCGATACTGCGCCCGGCGCGACCGGCGGCGAGGTTTATTCCGGCATGGATGTGCGCGACGGCGACGTGAGGGTCGTCAAGACGCGCTCCAGCGCGCTGACGCCGGGCGCATCGATCCTGGAGGCGATCCTGCGCGAAAACGGGCGCGACACGTTGATCATCACCGGCACGCTGTCCAACGTCTGCTGCGAATCCACCGCCCGCGACGCCATGCTCCTGAACTTCAAGACCATCTTCGTAACCGATGCCAATGGCACCCGTTCCGACGAAGAGCACAACGCAACGCTCGTCAACATGATGCAGTTCTTCGCTGACGTTCGATCGACCGAAGACGTCTGCAAATTGCTGGAAACTGACGCGCCAAAGCCCTCTTGATTCTGCGCCTGCGCGCACCACCTCAAAGGACCGTCGCCGGTTCGCCTCGATCGAGGGAGCCGGGGATTGAAACCACATGGTCCGGCCATAGCGGCGGGCCCGATGAAGCACAGTTGCTCAGCAAGGAGGACTCGTGACATGCGTACCGGTGACCTTTCCCCCCTGTTCCGTTCGACCATCGGCTTCGATCGCTTTGGCCATCTGATCGACGCCGCGCTTCGCGGTGATGTCGAGGCGCCGTCCTATCCGCCCTACAACATCGAAAAGCTGCGCGCGAACGAATACCGGATTTCCATGGCCGTTGCCGGCTTCACCGAAGGCGATTTGGAGATCACTCAGCAGGAGAACACGCTCATCATCCGCGGCAAGACCCGCGATCGCGACGAGGATGTGTCCTATCTGCATCGCGGCATCGCGGCACGCGCGTTCGAGCGCCGGTTCGATCTGGCCGAGCACATCAATGTGCGCGCGGCTCGGTTGGAGAACGGCTTGTTATTCGTCGATCTCATGCATGAGGTGCCGGAGGAAAAGCGGCCGCGGGTCATCCCGGTCGGCCGCGCGGCGAAGGCCATCGAATCCAAGGCCGCCTGACGCACCCCGCGTGGAGGAACGGAACCCGCCCCGTTGAGGGGCGGGTTCGCTGTTTCAGCCCGGCGTCACTGACACGCCCAGTCCACCAGACGATTGAGGAATCGCGCACAGGCGTCCAACTGCGCGATGGTGACGTACTCATCGGGTTGGTGCGCTTGCGCGATACTGCCCGGTCCGCACAAGACGGCCGGGACTCCGGCAAGCTGAAACAAACCGGCCTCGCTACCGAAGGGCACGGCCTCCGTGTGGTTATGACCGGCCAGTTGCAGCGCGAATTCGGTCGCCGCCGTTTCCGACTCCAACGCCGGCACGATGCACAGACGTGTCGACACGACATTGGCGTCGGGGCGCTCGGCGCGCATGCGCTGCAAAATGTCGTACTCGATCGTCTTGCGCACGCCCTGCTCGATCGCGGCCGCGTCGATGCCCGGCAGCGGTCGGAACTCCCACACGATACGGCATTGCTTGGCGATGATGTTGATCGCCGTACCGCCTTCGATGGCACCGATATTGACGGTCGTGAACGGCGGGTCGAACGCGTCGTCGCGATCGCTCGACGCCCGCAGTGATGTGCTCAGTTGACTGAGATGGCCGATCAGTTCACCGGCATACATGATCGCGTTCACGCCGAGCTGCGGCTTGCTGGAATGCGCGGGCACGCCGGTGAACACGGTCTCGAACGCGTAGACGCCTTTGTGCCGGGTCACGACCTGCATCTGCGTCGGCTCGCCGACAATCGCCAACTCCGGCCGCGGCAGGTCGTGCCCCAGACGCTTCAGCAAACTGGGCACGCCGATGCAACCCAACTCCTCGTCGTAGGAGAATGCGAAATGGATCGGCCGGCGCAGTCCGCGCGCGCGCATTTCCGGCACCAGCGCCAACGCCACCGCGATGAAGCCCTTCATGTCGCAACTGCCGCGGCCATGCAGGCGGTCGTCGTCCCGCGTGAGCACGAACGGATCGGTGCGCCAGACCTGGCCCTCGACCGGCACCACGTCGGTATGACCCGACAGCGCGACGCCGCCATCGCCGGGCGGTCCAACCGTGGCGAACAGGTTCGCCTTTTCGCCATCGTCCGAGCCATCGCGTGTGCAAGACACGCCGTATTGGCCGAGGTAGTCGGTGACGAAGTCGATCAGCTGCAGGTTCGATTTCGCCGACACTGTATCGAACGCAACCAGGCGACCCAGCAGTTCATGCGCGGTGGCATCGCCCATCGGCATATTTCCTTGCATCCCCGTCAACCCGCGCCAGTGTGCAAGAGGCGCGCCGTCACGACAATGTTGGTTCAATCGCGCCAGAACGAAGGCGCGAACAGCACCAGCACGGTGAATAGCTCCAGCCGCCCCAGCAGCATGCCCGCCGACAGCGCCCACTTCGCCGCATCCGGTAGAGACGCGAAGTGCCCGCTCGGCCCGATGGTTGGGCCCAAACCCGGGCCGACATTCGATATCGCGGTGGCGGCGCCGGAAACGGCGGTGATGAAATCGAGCCCGAGGCCGCCCAGCACCGCAGCCAGGACCGCAAAGCTCAAGAAATAGAGGAACGTGAAACTCATGACCGACACCGCGGCCTCTTCCGGAATCGGCCGCCGGTTGTAGTAGGCGATGAATACGCCGTGCGGTTGCAACAACCGGCGCAGCTGGGCCATTGCGGTGGCATACAGCACCTGGAAGCGAAAGATCTTGATGCCGCAGGTCGTCGATCCGGCGCAGCCGCCGATAAACATCAGGAGGAAGAATATCGGCATGGCGAACGCGCCCCAGGCATCGAACGCCTCGGTCGAGTAGCCGGTGCCCGTTAGGATCGAGACCGTGTTGAAGGCCCCGGCGCGCAGCGCATCGAGCGCCGTCGTGCCCTGTTGGGCCATGTGTCCCCAGGTCACGAGTGCGACGGCGACCACAACGACGCCGAGGAACGCGCGCACCTGGCCGTCGCGAAACAGCGCTTGCGGCCGACCGCGCACGGCCTGCACGTAAAGCACGAACGGCAAGCTGCCCACGATCATGAACACGACCGCGAACCAGTCGACGGCGGTGCCGTCGAAATGGCCGATGGAGCGGTCGGAGGTGGAAAAGCCACCGGTCGCGATCGTGGTCATCGCATGCGCCATCGCATCGAACCCGCTCATGCCGGCGAGCCAGTAGCAAATCATGCACACGACAGTGAGGCCGATATAGACAGAGCTGACGCCGACGGCGATCTGGGCGGCGCGCGGCAGGACCTTTTCCGAACGGTACGAGCTCTCGGTGCGGAACAGCTGCATTCCGCCAACCTGCAGCATCGGCAGCACGGCTACGGCCATGACGATGATGCCGACGCCACCCAACCATTGCAGCAGGGCGCGCCACAAAAGGATGCCCGGCGGCAGCTCGTCCAAACCGACGATGACGGTCGAGCCGGTTGTGGTGACGCCCGACATGGCCTCGAAGAAGGCGTCGGTGAAACCGAGATCGATGCGCGCGACGATGAAGGGCAGGGAGCCGAACAGAGAGACCGCCAACCAGCTCATTGTGGTCAGCACGAACGTCTGCCGCAAACTGATCGCCATGTCCTCGACCCGCATCGTCAGGATCAGCAGCACGCCGACGAACATCGTCGCACCGGCCGAGGTGACGAAGACTTGCCAATCGGGGCTGCCGGACGCGGCGTCCACGGCTGCAGGCAGGAGCATGGCAATTGCCAGCAGCGCCAGCAGCACACCGATGACAAAAAAGATCGGCCTGAGGTCAGGCAAGTCCGTTTATCTCACTCGACGCAGTGCAAGGATCCGTGACGGGGATCACCGGTCACGGCGCGGCGATGGAAGCTCAGTCGATCCCGTTGCGGCCGATGAGTGCGAGGAATTCGCGCCGCGTGGAGGGGTTCTTGCGAAAATCGCCGATCATGCGACTGGTCACCATGCCGACGCCGGGACGGTGGACGCCTCGAGTCGTCATGCATTGATGTTCCGCCTCGATCACGACTCCGACACCCTTCGGCTGCAGGACCTGATCGATGGCATTGGCGATCTGTACGGTTAATTTCTCCTGAATCTGCAGACGTTTGGTGTAGACCTGGAGCACCCGTACGAGCTTGGAAATACCGACGACGCGCTTGTCGGGCAGGTATCCGACATGCGCCTTGCCGACGATGGGCACCATATGGTGCTCGCAGAAGGATTCGATGCGGATGTCGCGCAGCACCACCAGCTCGTCATAGCCGAGCGTCTCCTCGAACGTGCGCTGCAGGATCTCGACCGGGTCTTCGCGATAGCCGGCGAAGAACTCCTCGTACGCGCGCGCCACGCGTGCCGGCGTTTCCGACAGACCCTCGCGACCCGGGTCATCGCCGGCCCAGCGGATCAGCGTCCTGACGGCGCGCTCGGCCTCGGCCCGGTCGGGCCGATCACTTTCGCGCTCGCCCGACGAGCCCGGTTGCAAGCTCCCTTTGTCGATCACGTTCACAGCTTCATCCCCACTTCGACTGCGATTGTGCGAAGCTTCTTGCCGTCGCGCTTGCCTTCACTCACCGCTGGTTTCTATTGCAGCCGTACTGTCTGGTGCGGACTGTCGAGTGAAAACGCAGGAATTTCGATCTCAATCATGTCGCCCGTAGCGGTCTGCATCTGATAACTGCCGACCATAATGCCTGATGGTGTGGGCAATGGCGTGCCCGATGCGTACTCGAAATGTTCCCCTGGTTCGAGGATCGGCTGTTCGCCGCCCACGCCGGCGCTGCGCACCTCTTGCGTACGGCCCATCGCGTCGGTGATCCGCCAGTGGCGAGAACGCAACTGTACCGTGTCCGCGCCCATGTTCTCGATACGGACATGGTAGGCCCAGAAAAAACGCCCCTCGTCAGGCGACGACTGGTCTTCCAGATACACCGGCTTAACCGATACCGAGATTTCGTGCGTCACTGACTGATACATGCTCGTGCCCAAGGCAAGCGGCCAACTGCGCGCCCTCCGCCACCATATGCTGCTCAATCCAACTTATTGTCCAGGACGTGCAAGCTCCCCTGTCACATACAAATTGGCACTAACGCCGAATTGTAAAGGAGGCCAGAGAGCCCGCCCAGGGGGCTGGGCGGTTGACAGAACCCGCCGCTGCCGCTAGCGTCCCCCGCCTTCAGACAGGCAGGAACCTGCATCCATGAAGATCCGCAACTCGCTGCGCACGGCCAAAAAGCGCGATGCCGACTGCCAGATTGTGCGCCGCAAACGCCGGCTGTTCGTCATCAATAAGCGCAAGCCGCGGTTCAAGGTGCGCCAGGGTTAGGCGATAGGCCGACGCCGCGGCGCCTTGACAGGCACAGGCCGGCGCAGTTCCCTCGTCGACAAGTCTGATCGGTCGCAACGACGCTCGAGGTCGCAGCCATGCGCATGCCCGAGCCTGACGGCGATGTGCTGGCGCGCCGGCGGGAAATCGCCGCCGCCATGGGCGCAATTGTGCCCGGCGAAGGCGTCATCACCGACGACGATGCGCTGCGCGCGTATGAAACCGACGGGCTGACCGCCTATCGGCAGGCGCCGATGATCGTCGTGCTGCCGGAGACCACAGAGCAGGTCAGCCGCGTCCTCACCTATTGTCACGAACATGGCGTCAAGATCGTGCCGCGCGGCGCCGGCACCTCGCTGTCGGGCGGCGCGCTGCCGCTTGCCGATGCCATCACGCTGGGCTTGTCGAAACTCAACCGCGTTTTGGAGATCGACCTCGACAACCGCTGCGTCGTCGCCCAGCCCGGCGTCACCAATCTGGCGATCAGCGATGCCGTCGCCCATGCCGGCTTCTACTACGCACCCGATCCGTCGAGCCAAATCGCCTGCACCATCGGCGGCAATGTCGCGGAGAATTCCGGCGGCGTGCATTGCCTGAAGTATGGCTTGACGACGAACAACATCCTGGGCCTCGAAATCGTGCTGCCCGGTGGCGACGTGCTGCGCCTCGGCGGCAAGCATCTCGATGCCGACGGCTACGACCTGATGGGCGTGCTCGCAGGCTCCGAGGGGCTGCTCGGCGTCATCACCGAAGTGACGGTGCGCATCCTGCCCAAGCCGACCAGTGCACGTGCGCTGCTGATCGGCTTTGCCAGCACCGAGGATGCGGGCGACACGGTCGCCGACATCATCGCCGCCGGTATCATCCCCGGCGGCATGGAGATGATGGATCATCCCGCCATCCATGCAGCAGAGGACTTCGTTCACGCCGGCTACCCGCGCGACGCACAAGCACTGCTGATCGTCGAGCTCGACGGCCCGCCGCAGGAGGTCGATCACCTCATCGACCGCGTCTCGGCGATCGCCGGCGCCAACCATGCAACCTCTATCGAGGTCAGCGAAGATGAGGCCCAGCGTCTCGCGTTCTGGGCCGGGCGCAAGGCGGCGTTCCCGGCGGTCGGACGCATTTCGCCCGACTATTACTGCATGGACGGCACAATCCCGCGTCAGAAACTGACCCACGTGCTGAACCGCATGCGCCAAATGTCGGCGCAGTACGGCTTGCGTGTCGCCAACGTGTTTCACGCCGGCGACGGCAATCTGCATCCGCTGATCCTCTACGATGCCAACGCGCCGGGCGAGCTTGAGAAGGCCGAGGCGTTCGGCGCCGACATCCTGCGCCTGTGCGTCGAGGTCGGCGGCGTGCTCACCGGCGAACACGGCGTCGGTGTGGAAAAGCGTGATCTGATGGGTACCATGTTCAACGAAACCGATCTCGCCCATCAACAGCGGGTCAAATGCGCCTTCGACCCGCAGCATCTGCTCAACCCGGGCAAGGTGTTTCCGACCCTCCACCGCTGCGCCGAACTCGGACGCGTGCACATCCATCGCGGCCAGCACCGTTTCCCCGACCTGCCGCGGTTCTAGGCGCGGGATGAAATCGGTCCGGCCGACCGACGCCAAGGACATCGCCGAAGTCGTCGCCTGGGCGGCGGCCGAGGAGCAAAAACTCGATGTGCGCGGCGGTGGCACGAAGCAGTCGCTCGGCCGCCCGGTCGACGCCGCATGCGCGCTCGATCTCGGCGCCCTGTCGGGCATCGGCCTGTACGAGCCCGCCGAGTTGGTGCTGACGGCGGCTGCCGGCACGCCGCGCCCAGACATTGAAAAAGCGCTGGCCGCCCATCACCAGCAACTCGCGTTCGAGCCGCCCGACCTTGGGCCGCTCCTAGGGAAGAGCGCCGGCAAGGACACCATCGGCGGCATCCTCGCCTGCAACCTGTCCGGTCCGCGTCGCTTCAGCGCCGGCGCTGCGCGCGACCACTTCCTGGGCGTTGCCGCCGTCAGCGGCCGCGGCGAGGCGTTCAAGTCCGGCGGTCGCGTGGTTAAGAACGTCACCGGCTATGACATGTGCAGATTGTTGGCCGGCTCCTATGGCACGCTGGCGGTGATGACGGAGGTGACGCTCAAGGTGCTGCCGGCACCGGAGGAGTCACGCACACTGGTGCTGCACGACCTCGACGATGCCGCCGCCACCCAAGCGATGACCGCAGCGCTGCAAAGTAGCCATCACGTCTCCGGCGCGGCACATCTTCCGGCTTCGGTCGCGGCACGGTCGGGGTTCGACGCCGGCGCGGCGACCCTTCTGCGCTTGGAAGGCTTCGGCCCGTCGGTGGCGGCGCGCGCGACCGCTCTGACCGACGCGTTGCGGGCGCACAGTGACATCGACCCGCTCGACCAAACGGCATCGGAGAAGCTGTGGCGCGGCATCCGCGATGTGACGCCATTTGTGGACAAACCGGATCGGCCGGTGTGGCGCATCTCCGTCTCTCCGCAGTCCGGGCACAAAGTGGCGACAGCGGCGGCGGCGAAACTGTCGGCGGAGTGGTTACTGGATTGGGGCGGCGGCCTGGTCTGGCTAGCGGTGGATGCCGATATTCCAGACGCCGGTGCGGCGGTCGTGCGTGAGGCGGTCATCGACGGTCACGCGACCCTGATCCGCGCGCCGGATTCGATCCGCGCTAACGTGCCCGTCTTCCACCCACAGCCCGTGCCGCTAGCGGCGCTGTCCCGACGCATCAAGGACGGCTTCGACCCCAAGCGCGTCCTCAACCCCGGCCGCATGGTCCAAGATGTTTAGCGTCCGGGTCATCCTCGCCTTCATTTTCGCGCCGTTGGTCGCGAGTGTCGCGGCGGTAGGCACGATCGTCGGCCTGTACGGCTTGCCCGTGCTGCTATCCCTGGTATCGAGCACGCTGGCCGGCCGGCCGGACCTAGTCGCCCAGCGGCTCGATTCCCTCCAAGGCTTAATGGGAATATTTGTGTCGTACGTGGAATGGGTGATTATCTTTGCCGTTCCGATCACGCTGGTCGTCGGCATTCCCTGGTGTGTGCGCCTTCGTGGCTCAAGAGGCGTCACCAAGGGCCGTGCAATAGTCGTGGGTTCGAACCTGGGCGTATGCACATCGGCCGCGTGGTACACATCGCGGATCATCGACCAGCCCAGCCGGTTGGAAGTTGACGCGACTGACGTGCTGGAGCTTGCGTTTATTGTCGGCAGCCCCGGTGCCATAGGCGGGGCCGTCGCGGGCCGCATTTTCTTCGCCATGTTGGGCGCACGACACGCGGGCCAAGCGGACCGGCCGGGGGCCTGAGGCGTGCAGACGCATTTCACGCTCGCCCAGCTTGCCGATCCGGACGTTGCCGCGTCCAATGACATTCTGCGCGCCTGCGTGCATTGCGGCTTCTGCACCGCGACCTGTCCGACCTATGTGCTGCTGGGCGATGAGCTGGATAGCCCGCGCGGGCGCATCTATCTGATCAAGGACATGCTGGAGGGCGACAAGCCGGCCAGCGCCCAGGTCGTCAAGCACATCGACCGCTGCCTGTCGTGCCTGTCCTGCATGACCACCTGCCCGTCGGGCGTTAACTACATGCACCTGGTCGACCACGCCCGCCGCCATATAGAGGAAACCTATCAACGGCCGTGGTCGCAACGCGCGATGCGGTCCGTTCTCGCATCCGTGCTCCCACGACCGAGCCTGATGCGCTGGGCGATGCCGGGCTTGCCGCTCGCACAAGCGCTGCGCGGGTGGTTGCCGCGGCGGCTGCGCGACATGATCGATCTGACGCCGCGCGATGCGCCCGCCTTCGCCGCGCCGCGCCGCGCCGAGGTCGTCGCCGCGCAGGGCCGGCGGCGCGCACGGGTTGCACTGCTGACCGGCTGCGTGCAACAGAACCTGTCGCCGCAGATCAACGACGCCACGGTGCGATTGTTAACGCGGCTGGGCGTGGAAGTCGTGATCGCGCCCGGCGCCGGCTGCTGCGGTGCGCTGGCCCATCATCTGGGCAAGGACGCACCGGCCCTGCGTCAGGCGAAGGACAATATCGACGCCTGGACGCGGGTGCTGAACGCGGGCGCGTTGGACGCCGTGGTAGCTAATGCCTCCGGCTGCGGCACGATGCTGAAGGACTACGGATTCCTACTGCGCGAGGATCCAGACTACGCCGACAAGGCCGCACGGGTCGCGTCGTTGGCACGCGATGTCAGCGAAGTCTTGACGGAGATCGGTCTCGGCGATGTATCGCCGCCGCGCCCGCTGCGCGTGGCCTATCAATCGGCGTGCTCGATGCAGCACGGCCAGGGACTGAAGACGCAGCCGCAGGAGCTGTTGAATGCGGCCGGCTTCACTGTGGTGGAGCCTGCGGACGCGCATCTGTGCTGCGGCTCCGCGGGCACCTACAACATCCTGCAGCCGAAGATCGCCGGCGAACTACGCGCCCGCAAGGCCGCGTGCCTGAACGCGACGGGCGCCGACGTGATCGCCAGCGGCAACATCGGCTGCATCACCCAGCTCGCTGGCGCCACGGACATCCCCATCGTACACACGGTGGAATTACTCGATTGGGCGACCGGCGGACCACGGCCGCGAACCCTGTCCGCGTTCAGTTGAGGGCGTTGCGGTCCGCCACCTGGTACACGAACTTGAGGCCGGACCAGATGTCGTCGATGGCGCACACCTTGACGTCCACCAGCCCGGCGGCCAGACCGATCTCGCGCACGACATTGGCGCTGAGATCGGTATCCATTTTTGCCGCCCGCTTGGGCCAGGCGATCCACACCATGCCATCGGTCTTGATCGCACCGGCAAGAGCCGGAAACCGTCGCGCCAAAGCGTTCGCCGCGGTGAAGAACGCCAGCACGACATCGCCGCGACGTCTGGCCGGCAGGCGCATCGCTACGGCGACGCCGTCCGGCAGGGCGCCATACGCCGCCGGCCACTGGCCGTTCCAGTCCGTGGGTGCGCCGACGAGGGCGAAACCATGGCCGGGCTTCAGCCCCAGCTTCTTCGGCAATGGCGTGCCGGAATAGCCCGCCATAACGGCCCTCCAAATAAACGTCGCCGGCGGCAGCTTGACCCCTATCCGACGCCTCGGCAATCTGCGCCGCATGGCTCAGCAGTGCGTTTCGGCGAGGCGCGCGGTGCGCGACTGGTGGTTCGTCCTGGCGGCGGTGATCGTGTTTGTGTCGCCGCTGGCCGTAGCCGATCAGCGTGACCCGCGCCTGGACCGGCTGTTCGTGATCCTGACCAAGACCCAGGACGCCGAACAGGCGGCGCAGATGCAGGAAGAAATCTCCCGCATCTGGCTCGACTCATCGTCTGAACAGGTTAACGCGCTGATGGCGCGCGGTCTGACGGCAGTGGTGCAAGGCCAGGCGCCGCTTGCGCTCGCCGCGTTCGATGGCGCCATCGAACTGGCACCCGACTATGCCGAGGCGTGGTACCAGCGCGCCAGCTTGCGCTTTGCCATAGGCCAGTTCCTACCGGCGATCGGTGACGCCGAGCAGGCGCTGGCGCTGGAGCCGCGCCACTATCAGGCGCTGGCCGGACTGGGTGAGATCTACCTGTTGATCGGCGATGCTGACGGCGCCTTGAACGTGTTCGAGCAAGCCCTGGCTATCAATCCGCATCAGCCGACGGTGCGCGCCGCCGCCGACGATCTGCGCCTGCAACGTGATCGCGGCCGGCTGTGACGCACGAACGCGTGCATTGACGCCGCCCGCGGCACCACTGATGATCGCCACTGGAGGTGCAGATGCCTTATGTGATGCGATTTTTTGGACGGCAATTTTTTGGACAATTGGCGGTTGTCATCAGCGTTTGCGTGGGCGCTGCGGACGCCGCGTTCGCCGATCAGAACGATCCCGAACTCGACCGGCTGTTCGCAGTACTGCAGACCACCGACACCCAGCAGGAAGTGGCGCTGACCGTCAACATGATCTGGCAGATCTGGTACCGGACCGACGACCTCGTGGCGAACGAGTTGATGGCCGAGGGCAACCAGGCGGTGGCCATCGGCCGCTTGCCGCAGGCGCTGGAGACGTTCGACGAGTTGGTCGAAGTCGCGCCGGACTTTGCCGAAGCGTGGAATCGCCGCGCCACGGTGAACTATCTGCTCGGCCATTTCGCCGCATCGATCGCCGACTGCGAGCGCGTGCTGGCGCTGGAGCCGCGGCACTTCGGCGCCCTGTGGGGGCTGGCCGAAATGCGCCGGCTGCGCGGTGAGGACGAACTGGCCCTGAAGGCGTTCGAGCGCGCGCTGGAAGTCAATCCGCACCAGGACAGCTCGCGCGCCGCCGCCGATGCGCTGCGCAAGAAGCTCGAAGGCCAACGGCTCTAACCCTCCGGCTCGGTGCACCTCATGACCGCACGGCGCGTCGCCGCGCCCGCCATCATACTGGCGGTGGGCTGCGTCATCCTGGCCATCAACTTGGGCGTGCGTCAGACCATGGGTCTGTTCGTCGAGCCGGTCTCGCTCGCGCACGGCTGGGGCGGCGAGACCTTTTCCCTGGCGATCGGCTTGCAAAACCTGTTGTGGGGGGCGGCACAGCCCTTCGCCGGCGCGCTGGCCGAACGCTACGGCACCGGGCGCATGCTCGCCGGCAGCACCGTCGTCTATGTGGTGGGCCTGGTGCTGATGGGTCTCGCCCAAACGCCGGGCGCGCTGCATCTGTCGGCGGGGCTGCTGATCGGCCTGGGTCTCAGCGGCTCGTCTTTTCCGATCATCTTCGCTTCCATCGCCCGCTCGGTGCCCGAAGCACGGCGGTCCTGGGCGCTGGGAATTGCCGGTGCCGGCGGCTCGTTCGGCCAGTTCGTTTTCTCGCCGTTCAGCCAGTTGCTGATCGACGACATCGGCTGGGTCGCCAGCCTGATGGTTCTGGCGGCGGTATGCGCGATGATCATACCCTTGGCGCTGCCGATGACCGGCCGCGCCAGCAAAGCGGCCGGTCAACAGAGTCTGGGCGCGGCGTTAAAGGAGGCACGGCAACATCGGGGTTACTGGTATCTGACGGCGGGGTTCTTCGTCTGCGGCTTCCACGTCGCCTTCCTGCTCACCCACCTCAAGCCCTATGTCGGACTGTGCGGGCTGGCGCCGATGGTCGGCGCCTCGGCGTTGGCGCTGATCGGCCTGTTCAACATCGCCGGCTCGCTGGCGGCCGGCGCATTGGGCAGCCGCTTTCGCAAGAAGCACCTGTTGAGCCTCATCTATCTCGGCCGCTCGATCGTCATCGCCGTTTTCATGCTGGGTCCGAAGACCGAGGTCACGGTGCTGCTTTTTGCCGCTACGATCGGACTCCTGTGGCTCAGCACGGTGCCGCTGACCAGCGGCCTGATCGCGCAGATCTTCGACCCGCGCTACCTGGCGACCTTGTTCGGCGTCGTGTTCTTCAGCCACCAGGTGGGCGCGTTTTTCGGCGCCTGGCTGGGCGGTCGCACCTTCGACGCCACCGGCTCCTATGACAGCATGTGGGTAATCTCGATCCTCCTCGGCCTGCTGGCGGCAGCGCTGCATTGGCCGATCGGCGACCGCCCCGTGCCGCGCCTCACAGGGCGCACTGCGGATGCCTGATCGCATTCAGTTGAGTTGCCCGCGAGGCTGAGGCACCCTAGCTAAGGCAGCAATCCGGTACAGCTAAGGAGAGGACCATGCTGGTTAAGAGCAGACGCGGCTGGGAGCTACCCGAGAGCGTGGCGACGCCTGAATCCGTGTTCTTGAACCGCCGCCAGTTCACAACGGCGCTGGCCGCAGGCCCTATATTGGCGGCGATGGGCCCGCTGGCGCGGATTGCTCGGGCGGCGGACGATCCATCGGCGGCGCTGTATCCAGTGAAGCGCAACGAGCGCTATCAGATCGATCGCGCTCTCACCAACGAGAGAGACGCCATCACCTACAACAATTTCTACGAATTCGGCTCGCATAAGAACATCGCCGGCGCCGCGCAGGAACTGCCGATCCGGCCTTGGACCGTGGCCCTCGACGGCATGGTCGAGCAGGAGCGCGTCATCGATATCGACGACCTGCTGGCTCAGATGCCCTTGGAGGAGCGTCTGTACCGGCACCGCTGCGTCGAGGCCTGGGCGATGACGGTACCGTGGAGCGGCTTCCCGCTGGCCAAGCTGGTCGAGTTCGCGCGGCCTTTGGCCTCGGCCAAATACCTGCGCATGGAGACGCTGGCCGACAAGGACAGCATGCCCGGCCTGCGCCAGTTCTGGTATCCCTGGCCCTACATCGAAGGGCTGACGATCGAAGAAGCCACCAACGAGTTGGCGTTCATCGCCACTGGCCTCTACGGCAAGCCGATCCCGCGCCAAAACGGCGCGCCGCTGCGGCTGGCGGTGCCGTGGAAATACGGCTTCAAATCGATCAAGTCGATCATCCGCATCACCTTCACCGACGAGCGGCCGAAGACGTTCTGGGAGGACATCCAGGCCAACGAGTACGGCTTCTGGGCGAACGTCAATCCGATGGTGCCGCATCCGCGCTGGAGCCAGGCCTCCGAACGCCTTCTGGGCGAAGAGGGGCGGGTGGCGACGCGGTTGTACAACGGCTACGGCGAGTTCGTCGCGCAGCTCTATGAAGGCCTGGAGGGTGAAAGGCTGTTCATTTAACCACTCGGTCAAGGCGATAACGGACCCACGGCGGCCGTTCGCTATCGCACCGCTCGGCCTCGACGAACCCCAAGCACTCGTAGAAGCGCCGCACGTCATGGTCCTCGGCGAGGGCCTTCAGCTCGACCGGACCCGCTGATGCCTGAGCGACCGTATCCACGAGAGCGGTGCCGACACCACGGCGCTGCTGAGCCGGGCTGACATACAGATGATGCAGAAACGAGAGTTCGGGCTCGGTCCAGATCGAGGCAAACCCGAGCACGTCCCCGGCCTCGTTGACGGCGACCCACACGCGCTCGCCCGCCTCATCGCGCTCGAAATCGATGGCGGCCCTCTGCTGCTCGTTTAGCCAGGGTTCGGTGACGCGGGCCGAGCGATAAATGCCGGCGCAGGCCGGACGGTCCGGCGCCGCCGCTTCGCGAACCGAGAAGTCCACACGCAGGCAGCCGTCGGATTACTCGGCGGCCTGGCGCCCTGCATCGTGCTCGGCAGCGGCCAGGAATTTCTCCGCCTCCAGTGCCGCCATGCAGCCCATACCCGCCGCCGTGACCGCCTGGCGGAACAACTTGTCCTTGACGTCGCCGGCGGCGAAAACGCCCGGCACGTTGGTCGCGGTCGAATCGGGTGCGGTCAGCAGATAACCCTCGCCATCCATGTCGAGAGATCCCTTGAACACCGACGTGTTCGGATCGTGGCCGATGGCGATGAACACACCGTCGAGCGCGAGATCTTCGGTCGCACCCGTCTTGACGTTGCGTACGCGGGCACCCGTCACCGCGGCCGGATCGGCGTTGCCCAACACTTCATCGAGCACCGTATTCCACATCACCGCGATCTTCGGGTTGCTGAGCAGCCGGTCCTGCATGATCTTCTCGGCGCGCAATGCGTCGCGGCGATGAACGAGCGTCACTTTGCTGGCGAAGTTCGTTAGGAAGATCGCCTCCTCCACAGCCGTGTTGCCGCCGCCTACGACCATCACGTCGCTTCCGCGATAGAAAAATCCATCACACGTGGCGCAGGCCGACACGCCGGCACCGCGATATTTCTGCTCCGACGGCAGGTCCAGCCAGCGTGCCGAAGCGCCGGTGCAGACCAACACGGTATCGCCGACGTATGTATCGCCGGAGTCGCCGGTGAGGGTGAACGGCCGCCGCGAGAAATCGACGCCGACGACGATATCGTTGATGACGCGCGTGCCGACGTTCTCCGCCTGCTGCTCCATTTGTTCCATCAGCCACGGACCCTGGATGACGTCGGCAAAGCCGGGATAGTTCTCGACATCGGTGGTGATGGTCATCTGCCCGCCGGGCTGCAGTCCATGCAGCATGATCGGCTCTAAATTGGCGCGAGCGGCATAGATGGCGGCAGTGCAACCGGCGGCGCCACTGCCCAATATCACGACTTTGCTGGAATGGGTCTCCGCCATGATGGTCACTCCGCGTGCCTAGAGATAACAGGCACTTAGTGCGGCGCGGCGACGAACGCAAGTCGGGCGCCGATCACGTCCGCATGGCGTTGCCTGCCACGCCGGCTTGGCCTAAAGCTGGCTCAGCCGCCGCTGAGGAGAACCGTCGTGAGCATGGCCGAGATCTTCGAGACCCTGGACTACGGACCGGCGCCGGAAGGCGACGGACCGGCCCGGGAGTGGCTATCCCGGCAACGCGACGGCTGCCGGTTGTTTATCGGCGGGCGCTGGCTGCGGCCGAAGACCAACCAGTGGTTCGACAGCGCCAACCCGGCGACCGGCGCCGTGCTGGCACGCGTCGCCCAGGCCGGGCCGGCGGATGTAGACGCGGCGATCCGCGCAGCCCGACGGGCGCAGCCGGGCTGGGCGAAGCTCGGCGGCCACGGCCGCGCGCGCTACCTGTACGCCCTGGCGCGCCAGGTGCAGCGGCATGCGCGTCTGCTGGCGGTGCTGGAGACGCTGGACAACGGCAAGCCGATCCGCGAGACCCGCGACATCGACGTGCCGCTGGTCGCCCGTCATTTCTATCACCACGCCGGCTGGGCGCAGCTGATGGATACGGAACTCGCCGGCTACGAAGCACTCGGCGTTGCCGGGCAGATCATTCCCTGGAACTTTCCGCTGCTGATGCTGGCCTGGAAGCTGGCGCCAGCGCTGGCCGCTGGCAACACCGCGGTGTTGAAACCGGCCGAGTTCACTTCGCTTACAGCGCTGAAGTTCGCGGAACTGTGCCAGGATGCCGGCCTGCCTGCGGGTGTGGTCAATATCGTCACCGGTGACGGCGAGACCGGCGCGCGGATCGCCCGCCATGCCGGTGTCGACAAGGTCGCCTTCACCGGCTCGACGGAAGTCGGTCGTTTGATTCGCGAGGCGACGGCCGGCAGCGGCAAGAAGCTCACGCTCGAGCTGGGCGGCAAGTCGCCGTTCATCGTTTTCGACGACGCCGACCTTGATAGCGCCGTCGAAGGCGTGGTCGATGCGATCTGGTTCAACCAAGGCCAGTTCTGTTGCGCCGGATCGCGCCTGCTGGTACAGGAAACGATCGCCGACGCCATGGTCGCCAAGCTCAAGGCGCGCATGGAGGGGCTGCGCGTCGGCGACCCGCTCGACAAGGCGATCGACATCGGCGCCATCGTAGCACCGGCTCAGTTGGCGCGCATCGAGGCGTTGGTTCGGCAAGGTATTGACGAAGGCGCAACGATGTGGCAGCCGCACTGGGCGCGGCCGAAAGAAGGCTGCTTCTACCCGCCGACCCTGTTCACCGACGTGGCGCCGGCGGCGACCATCGCGCAGGAGGAGATCTTCGGTCCGGTACTGGTCGCCACGACCTTTCGCACCCCGGCGGACGCCGTCGCGCTCGCCAACAACACACGCTACGGCCTCGCCGCCAGCGTCTGGAGCGAAAACGTCAACCTCGCGCTCGACATCGCGCCGAAGCTGCAGGCCGGCGTCGTGTGGGTGAACGCCACCAACCTGTTCGATGCCGCATGCGGCTTCGGCGGCTACCGCGAATCCGGGTTCGGGCGCGAGGGCGGTCGTGAAGGACTGTGGGACTATGTCCGCCCCGTGTGGGAGAAATCCCCGCCGCTGTACAAGGCGGCGGAAACGCCGGGCCCCGAACGCCAGGCCCACGACGCAGGCCCCGACAGCGTGCCGGCGATCGACCGCACGGCGAAGCAGTATATCGGCGGCAAACAGGCGCGGCCCGATTCGGGCTACAGCCGCCACGTGATCGGCGCGGACGGCACGCCGCTGGACGACGTCGCCGACGGCAACCGCAAAGACATCCGCAACGCCGTCGAGGCCGCGCGCAAGGCCGACTCGTGGGGCCGCGCATCGGGACACGCGCGGGCGCAGATCCTCTACTTCATCGCCGAGAACCTGTCGCGCCGGGCGGACGAGTTCGGCGACCGTATCCGCGTCATGACCGGCGCCACGCCCGAGGCCGCCGCGCGCGAGGTCGAGACCGCCGTGCGCCGCCTGTTCACCTACGCCGCGTGGGCCGACAAATTCGACGGCGCCGTGCACAGCGTTCCCATTCGCGGCGTCGCCATCGCCATGCACGAACCCCTGGGCGTCGCCGGCGCGCTGTGCCCCGACGACGCGCCGCTGTTGGCGTTCGTCTCGCTGGTGGCGCCACTGGTGGCGATGGGAAATCGCATGATCGCGGTGCCGTCCGAGGCGCATCCCCTGGCCGCGACCGACTTCTACCAGGTCCTAGATACCTCCGACGTGCCCGGCGGCGTGATCAACATCGTCACCGGCGCGCGCGATGCACTGGCGCAAGTCCTGGCCGAGCATGATGCGGTCGATGCCGTCTGGTACGCGGGACCGCCGTCCGGCAGCGCGTTGGTCGAACGCGCGTCGATCGGCAATCTGAAACGCACGTGGGTCAACGACGGCCGCCGCCGCGACTGGTTCGACCCGGCGCAGGCCGAGGGTCGTGAATTCCTGCGCCGCGCCACACAGGTCAAGAACGTGTGGGTGCCGTATGGCGAGTGACGCCCGGTTGCTGCCGCAGGAAGTCATTCGCAACAAGCGCGACGGGCGCACCCTCAGTACCGATGAGATCGAGTTCGTCATCGCCGGCCTGACCGACGGTTCGGTGAGCGATGCCCAGGCCGCCGCGTTTGCCATGGCGGTGTTCTTCAGCGGCATGGGCGCCGACGAGCGGGTGGCGCTGACCCGCGCCATGACCCGCTCCGGCGAAGTGCTCGATTGGTCGAGCGCCGGCCTCGGCGGGCCGGTGGTCGACAAGCACTCCACCGGCGGCATCGGCGACAAGGTATCGCTGATGCTGGCGCCGATCCTGGCGGCATGCGGCGCTCACGTGCCGATGATCTCCGGCCGCGGCCTCGGACACGCTGGCGGCACGCTGGACAAACTAGACAGTATCCCGGGCTACGACACCGCGCCCGACCTCGCGCGCTTTCGCCGTGTGGTGCGCGAGGTCGGCTGCGCCATCATCGGCCAGACGGCGGAGCTGGCACCGGCCGACAGGCGGCTGTACTCCATTCGCGACGTGACGGCGACGGTCGAGTCGGTGCCGCTGATCGTCGCCTCGATCCTGTCGAAAAAGCTGGCCGCCGGCCTCGATGCGCTATGCATGGATGTGAAAGTCGGGTCTGGCGCCTTCCTCCCCAAGTTAGATGACGCACTGGAACTGGCGCAGGCGATCGTCGATGTCGGTAACGGCGCGGGTCTGCGCACATCTGCCTTGCTGACCGACATGGACCAAGTGCTCGGCCGCAACGCTGGCAATGCTTTGGAAGTGCGCGAGGCGGTTGACTATCTGACCGGCGGCACGCGCGATCGGCGCCTCCACAGGGTAACGATGGAGTTGTGCGTCGAGCTCCTGATTCAAGGCGGCCTCGCAAGCGACGAAGCGGCGGCGCATGAACGCATTAATCTCGCCCTTCAGAGGGGATCGCCTGTGGAGCGTTTCTCTAAGATGGCGGCGGCGCTCGGCGCGCCCAACGATTTCGTCGAGCACATCGAAGATTACCTGCCCGCCGCACCGATCGTTCAGCCCGTGCAGCTGGAGGCATCCGGCGTGGTCGCGGCTATCGATGGGCGCGCCCTGGGCCTCGCGATCATCGGGCTGAGCGGCGGGCGCACGCGCACGGATCAGCCGATCGATCATGCGGTCGGGCTGGCCGAGATCGCCTGCATCGGCGAGGATGTCGGGCCGGGGCGCCCCATCGCGGTGGTTCATGCGCGCGACGCGGCGGCGGCGGAGGGTGCGGTACGGGCGGTGCGCGCGGCCGTTCGGGTGTCCGACCACGCCGCGCCGGTTGGGCCGGTTGTGTTGCGTCGCCTTGGCGCCGGCGCCGTGATGCAGAAGGGAACGACGTGATGGACCCACACCCCGATTTCGCGAATCTGCGCGTGCTCGATCACCCGTTGATCGCGCACAAGCTGTCCATCATGCGTGATCGCGACACGCCCACGGTCCTGTTCCGACAGCTGCTGAAGGAAATCACGCTGCTGATGGGCTACGAGATCACGCGCGATCTGCCCATCGCGACGCAAAGCGTCGAAACGCCGCTGACGACCATGGACGCGCCGGTGATCGACGGCCGCAAGCTCGCGATCGTGTCGATCCTGCGCGCCGGTCTCGGCATGGCCGAAGGCCTACACGAGCTGGTGCCGGCGGCGCGCGAGGGTCATATCGGTCTGTACCGCGACCCCGAGACCAAGCGGCCGGTGGAATACTACGTCAAGCTTCCCGATCCCAGCGGACGCCCCTTCATCCTGGTCGATCCGATGTTGGCGACCGGCTATTCCGCGGTGGCCGCGGTCGACGTTCTGAACAGGCATGGCGTGGAAGACGGCGACATTCGTTTCTTGGCGTTGGTCGCCGCGCCGGAAGGTGTGCAGGTCTTGCTGGATCGTCACCCGCACCTGCCGATCTACACGGCCGCGCTCGACAGCCACCTCAACGATCACGCCTACATCGTGCCGGGCCTCGGCGACGCCGGCGACCGCCTGTTCGGCACCAAATAGCGCGTCAGCCGGTGGCGGCGGCGCGCACCTTGCGCGGGATGGACGGCAGTTCGTCCTCGGTCAGCGTTTCCTGCTCCAACAGCTTTTGCGCGGTCGCTTCCAGCTCGGCACGATAGTCACCGAGGATCGCCATTGCCTGATCGAACGCGGCGTCAACCAGCGCCCGCACCGCGGTGTCGATTTCGCGCGCCGTCGGCTCGCCGTACTCGCGGCCGACGTTTTCCATGATCAGTGTCTGACCCAGAAACAGTGGCCGATCGGGCATGTATGTCACCTGTCCCAGGGTCTCATCCATGCCGTAGCGCATGACCATGTTGCGCGCGATATCGGTGGCCTTGCTCAGATCGTCGGCGGCGCCGGTCGATACCTGGTCGAACACCAGCCGTTCGGCCGCGCGTCCGCCTAGCAGCACCGCCATCTTGTCGGCGAGTTCCTGCCGGGTCATTAGGTAGCGGTCCGCGGTGCGGGCGCTGCAACGTATAGCCCAACGCACCGATGCCACGCGGGATGATCGAGATCTTGTGAACCGGATCGGTGCCAGGCAGCGCCAGGGCAACGAGCGCGTGGCCCGTCTCGTGGTAGGCGATCACCTGGCGCTCATGCGGGTTCATCACGCGGCTCTTCTTCTCCAGCCCGGCGACGATACGCTCGATGGCATTGGTGAAGTCGGCCAGCACAACTTCGCCGGCGCCGCGCCGCGTGTCCAACAACGCCGCCTCGTTCACCAAATTTGCCAGATCGGCGCCGGTGAAACCCGGCGTCAGCGCCGCGATCTGCTCGATGGCGACGTCTTCGCCGGCAATGATCTTCTTCATGTGGACACGCAGGATGGCCACGCGTCCCAACTTGTCCGGCCGGTCGACCAGCACCTGGCGGTCGAAGCGGCCGGCGCGCAGCAATGCCGGATCGAGAATTTCCGGGCGGTTGGTCGCCGCCAGCAGTACCACGCCCGATTTTGTATCGAAGCCGTCGAGTTCGGCCAAGAGTTGGTTCAGTGTCTGTTCCTTTTCGTCCATGCCGCCGCCGGCGGGCGAGATGCCGCGGGCGCGCCCCAGCGCATCGAGTTCATCGATGAAAATGATGCACGGCGCCTTGCTCAGAGCCTGCTGGAACAAGTCGCGTACGCGTGCGGCGCCGACGCCAACAAACATCTCGACGAACTCCGAACCGCTGATGGAAAAGAACGGGACACCCGCCTCGCCGGCGACGGCCCGGGCAAGCAGTGTCTTGCCGGTGCCCGGCGGGCCGACCAGCAGCACGCCCTTGGGAATGCGCGCACCCAGCCTTCCGTAAGACTCCGGCTCGCGCAGAAAGGCCACGACCTCCTTCAACTCGTCCTTGGCTTCGTCGACACCGGCGACATCGTCGAACGTCACCTTGGTGTCGGTCTCCAAGTACACCTTGGCCTTCGACTTGCCGACCGACATGAGACCGCCCATGCCTTGCCGTTCGAACACGCGGCGGAGAACGAACATCCAGATCGCGAAAAACACGACGATTGGCAGCAGCCACGACAGAATGTTGGAGAGAATGTCACTTTCCTTGATACCGTGATACTCGATGCCGAATTGATCGAGGTCCTCGGCGAGTGTTGGTTCGACCCGCACGGTGTAAATAAACCGCTGACCGTCAGCCAGCGGCTCCTCCAACGTGCCGCGTATGTAGTCATCGGCGATGCCGATTTCGCGCACCCTGCCGTCGCGCAGGAGTTGGCGGAACTCGCTGTAGGGCACCGTTTCGACTTGGCGGGAGTCCAGCCAATGTTGTTGCAGCCACAAGACCAGAAGCAGCGCGCCGACGAAGTACCAGAAATTGAAGTGGGTCTGCTTTTCCATCAACCGATCGTATCACGGGGCGCGCGTCGACGTAGCCTCGGCGATCGCCGCGCGCACGCTTAAAGCGAGCACAATTTTGACGGCCATCGCAACGTCGGCACGGGCCGTGACGGGTCGTTTGCATACATTAGTATGCTAGCTCGACGCGCGACTCGGAGACTACCCAGGCATTTCGCTCATTGATCTGGATCAGCATGAAACTTGACGTGGGCGACGCTTCACTATGAATTGTCTGCAGTGCACTCTGCCCTTCTCCACCAATGAAAGGTCTCGGCATGAAACGCTCTCCTCAGTTGGCGTTGTTCGGTTCGGCTGCCCTGATGATCGCGATCGCTTTGGCGCCGCAGGCGCGCGGACAGGATCATCCGGTCGATCTGGAACTGGTGCTGGCGGTTGATGTTTCCGGCAGCATCGACGAGGAGGAGGCGAAGCTGCAACGCAGGGGCTATCTGGAGGCGCTCACGCATCACCAGGTCATCGAGGCCATTAGGCAAGGTCCGCTGCAAAGCATTGCCGTGACCTATGTCGAGTGGTCCGGCGACCACAATCAGCGCACGATCGTCGACTGGACGCTGATCGAGGACGAGACCAGCGCCAACGCCTTCGCCTCGGCTCTGTCCGAAGTACCCGTTGTGCGGGCGCGGCGCACGTCGATCAGCGCTGCCATCGACTACGCCACCAAGAAGTTTGACGGAAATGGTTTCGAAGGAACGCGAAACGTCATCGACATTTCGAGCGACGGCTACAACAACATCGGTCGCACGGTGACGGTGTCGCGTGACGAGGCGGTCGAACGCGGCGTCACCATCAACGGCCTGCCGATATTGAATGACCGGCCCAATCCGTATGGCCGGCCGCCACCACAAGATCTGGATGACTATTTCGATAACTTTGTGATCGGCGGGCCCGGCTCATTCTACATTGTGGCCAAGAGCTTCGAAGACTTCGCGGCCGCGATTCTCAACAAGCTCATCCGTGAGATCGCGCAAACCGCCCCGCCCGCGCGTGCCAGACTGGCCGCGGTACGTTAGCAGAGTCGGTGACAGCGCGCCGCGTCACAGAATGTAGGGCAGAGGCACCGTCGACGCCGGCGCCCCAACGCCCTTAAGTCCCGCCAATGCCTGCGGCGCGCTCAGATCGCGCCCGTGCAATCGTGTCAACAGTTCGTAGTGACTCGGCAGGGTGCTCACGAGGCGCTTCTTGGTCTGCACCAGACCGGATGAAAAGTGCTCCCAGATCTTCTTGTTGACCGTGTCCTGCAGCGGATACTCGATGCCGTCGAAGTAGCCCTTGGCGCCGAGCATGAAGAAGTAGTTCCAGAAGTTGAACAGCGTTGTGCCCGCCCGATCCATCGGACTTGGCATGCGGTGGCGCCACAGCTCCAGATTCTCACGCAGTGTGTCCGGCACCTCGACATCGTTGCGGGCCGCTGGCCAGAACGGTGAATCGCTGCGGTTGGACGTCACGTAATGCATAACAATAAAGTCGCGCACTTCGTCATACATCGCCTCCATCCGGCGATTGTAACTTTGGGCCAGCGGCGCGCTGACCGCGCGATCGGGAAAGTGCTCGACGAACCATCGCATCGCCATCTCGATCATGAAGATGGCAGTTGATTCCAGCGGCTCGATAAAGCCACTAGACAGGCCGACCGCAACGCAGTTATTGACCCACGATCGCCGTGTGCGCCCGACCCGCATGCCGATGGCACGGGGCTCGACGGTAACCTCATGGCCACGCGATTGCGGATGCTGCACCAACTCGTCGATCGCTTCCTGATCGCTACGGAACTGGCTGGAGAACACGTAGCCGGTGCCGATCCGACTGACCAGCGGCACGCGCCACACCCAGCCGGAGCTTAGCGCCGTGCTGGTAGTGCACGGATCGATCGTCTCCAGCGACAGGTGCGGTATCTGGACCGCGACGGCGCGGTCGCACAGCAGATAGCGGCCATAGGACTCGAACGGCTCATCCAGGACCTTGTTGATGATCAGGCCACGAAACCCGGTGCAGTCGAGAACGAACTCGACCGGATGCCGGCCACCGCGTTCAAGCTGCAGCGCTGTGATGAAGCCACGTTCGTCCTGTTCGACGTCCACGACGTCGTCGCGCAGATGCCGAACGCCTTTCTTGACACTGACATCGCGCAAAAAATTGGCGAACAGACCGGCGTCCAGATGGTAGGCGTACCCGACTTGCGACGTGAACGGCTTGTCATCCAGGGCACGCGGCGCGCGTTGGGCGTCGATCGCGGCCTGGGTCGGCAGCAAGGCGTCAAGCAGACTGGTCGCTCCCGGCGGCAGCCCGAATTGATTGACAAAGTAACCGGGATTGAAGCCGCCGGGATACTGGCCGACGTTGAAGGGATTGAGGTAGGACATCGCCTTGCCGTCGGGCGTGCGGTTCCAATCGACGAAGCGAACGGCGCATTTGAACGAGGAGTTACAGCGGCGAAAAAACTCCGCCTCGTCGATCCTCAACTGGCGCAGCAACCGTGGCATCGCCGGAACCGTCGCCTCGCCGACACCGACCGTCGGCACCTTGGGCGACTCGATCAACGTCACCTCGATGCCGGACTGATCGCTGCGTGCGTTGATGAACTCCCACAACGTCGCCGCCGCTAGCCAGCCGGCCGTCCCGCCGCCGACGATGGTGATGTGCTGAACCCCATTGGACATGTCCGGGCGGCCTCCTCGCAAATGTGCTCAAGCGTTCTCAATATCTTGGGCGAAACAGATGACATGACCGTCGGGGTCGCGCACTTCGAACTCCCGGCAATCATAGACCTGATCGGTGGGCGGTTTCACGATCTCTGCGCCGCGACCCTTAACAGCCCGTTGAAGAAGACTGAGTTGATGAAGCATCGGGCGTGATAACAATGGCGGCGGCGAGACCCGGCGCCGGGGGGTTATTGAGGGCGAGGATAATGATCAGCGATTGTTCCTGTCGCAAGACAAGCAGCAGGACCGCCAAGCCCTTGGCCGCAGCCTCTCGCGGGGTCCCGGCGCCGATCAACTGGCGCAATAGGACGCCCAGGTTGTGTCCGGCGACGTGGATCAGATAGCGCTTGCCGACGTTCTCGCGCCCGCGCAGCCAAGTGCGGCGCATGCCGCCGCGATCGAGGACCTGGGAGAAGCCCCGCTCGACCACTTCGGCGCGGAGTTTGAACGCGGCCTTCGCCACGCCCGACAGCAATCGGTTGCGGTTGTTGTAAACGGCCCGCCGAGCGGCGTCGTCGCCGTGCCAGCGCGAGAGCCCCTTGCCCTTCGGTTCGGCGATGCGGGTCGTCCAGGCGCCGTCGGCAAGGGACTTCAGCACCTCGCGGCCGAAGTAGCCTTTGTCGGTCACCAGCTCCGCCGGTTCGTCGGCCGTCGGCGCTGCGCCCACAGCCGCCAGCTTGGCCTCGGCTGACGTCAACGTTGTCGGCAGGGTGGTCGTGTCGCCCTGATCGGCCGGATACAGCTCGGCCGCGATCACCGCCCCGGTGTCGAGGTCGACCGCGTGTTCGGGCTTGTAGGCCAGATGCGTCGTGCCGTCCTTCATCCTGGCGATTTTGGCCTCCGCGTCGAGACCCAGTCCGCATTGGAGAGTTTCTTGCCCTTGCGCCGCCGATCCATCTGCGCCAAGTCATTCGCCGCGGTCTCGATCCCGCTGTCGGCGGCCATGCGCTGCAGCATCTGGCGATAGCTTTCGCCGCTGTCGCGGCGCACGATCGAGCGCAGCGCCGCGTTCGCCTCCATGGTCGAAGCATCGACCCCAATCCGCTCGCCCTTGACCAGGCCGTGCTCGCCAAGAACGTCCAGCACCCAGGCGAACACTGCCTCATGCACCGCGTGCGGCTGCGGATCGTGCTCAACGACGAGTGGTCAGGCACACGTGCGCGCGCCTCCAGGCGCAAGAACTCACGCAGCGACAAGCTGTCGGCGCACCGCCACTCCAACGCCCGCTCACTGTCGAGGCCTTCGAAGTAGCCGACCAGGTGCATCCGGAAGTAACGCCCCGGTGGGATTCCCGGACGTCCGATCCCTGGCGCGTAATAGGGCTCACACAGGTCCTCGGCGAACGCATCGAAACCGGCATCGACCAGCCAGCTGGTCGTAAAACACGTGGCCGGGCGAGCGAGGCATCTCTGCCCAACTGACCATCAAGTCCACCTGTCGATCCCCTTGTCGTCCCAACGCCATGACGAAGCTCCCGACTCGAACCATGCCCTCGTCACAGAGTCAGATGGCCGCGACTTTTTCAACGGGCTGTTAAGCTCCTCGTGCAGCGCGTCGGCATCGCGGACATAGACATAGGCATCCCAGGCATGCTCATCGAACGCGCGATTGGGTCGTGCGCCGTTGCCATTGCTGCTGAGCATCAACTGCGCCGAGTCGCGGCAGACGATGACAAAGCATGGCGGTTCTCCCCAGAACCGATCGAAGCTGAAACCGAGAGCATCGCGATAGTAGCCAGCCGCGCGTTCGACGTCAGCGACGAACAAATACGGGCTGGCAGTGCGGCACTGTGGCATTTCTGTCATCGTCTCACTCCTTTTCGCTGGCGGGTGGCGCGCTGTACGAGATCTCGAGCACCGCGGCATCGCCGTCGCCGACCGGTGCGGCGACATAGCCCGTGTCACCGGCCAAATGCGCCGTCCCGCCTTGCGCAATCTCAAAACGCTCGCCTTCGGCCTCGACGCGCACCGTGCCGCGCGCCCCGATCCACTTCCGCGGACTATCGCCGTGCGGCGGGAACGTCACCGAGCGGCCCGCGTTGATGTCGATGCGGCGTACACGAAAATCGGGCTCATCGGCAATGGTCTCGATGCAACCCCAGCTATGCGTCTCGCGACGATGCCGAGCCATCTGCGGCCGCCCTTCCGCCGCCAACCGTGCGGCGATGTCGCGGACGCCCTGGACGGCGTCCTTGCGCGCAACCAGCACCGCATCGTCATTGGCGACCACCACCATGTCGCGCACACCGACCGTCGCCAGCAACGGCCCATTGCTGTGCAGATAACTATCGTGCGTGGCCTCCGATACGACGTCGCCGCGTACGACGTTGCCCGACGCATCGCGCGTGCCCACGTCCCACAGCGCCGAGAAGGCGCCGACATCGCTCCAACCCATCTCGGCGGGAACTACCGCGGCTTGCGATGTGTGCTCCACGACCGCGTGATCGATCGAGATCGATGTCGCCCCGGCAAAGGCGTCGGCGTCCAACCGAACGACGCCGCGTTCATGGGTCGCGCGTCGAACGGCCTCTTCGCAGGCGGCATGAACCGTCGGCGCGTGGCGTTTGAGCTCGGCAAGGTAGGCGTCGGCGCGAAACAGGAACATGCCGCTGTTCCAGTAGTAGCCGCCATCGGCCACGAGTGTTTCCGCCTCGTCACGATCGGGCTTTTCCTTAAATCGCGCCACCGAGAATGCCCCGCCAAGGCCGTCCAAGGCATCGCCGCGCGCGACATAGCCGTAGCCCGTCTCCGGCGCGGCCGGCGGCAGCCCGAAGGCGACCAGCTTGCCCTGCTGCGCCGCGGCGGCCGCGCGATCGACGGCGGCCAGGAACGCGGCGACGTCGGCGACCAGATGATCGGACGGCAGAACGAGCGTGTAGGCGTCATCGCCTTGGCGCACCAATGCGAACGCCGCCGCCGCCACCGCGGGCGCGGTGTTGCGCGCCATCGGCTCGATCACGACGGTGGCCGCCGGAACGCCGGCCGCGCCGAGTTGGTCCCGTACCACCGCATGGTGGCTGTCGCCGCACACGACCCACAGTGGCGCGAAGCCCTCGCCGGCGACGCGGCGCGCGGTCAGTTGCAGCATCGTCTCTTCGCCGAGCAGGGGTATCAACTGCTTCGGATTATGCCGCCGGCTGAGCGGCCACAGCCGTGTGCCGGCGCCTCCGGACAGGATGATCGGCGTAATTGATGCACGGACGGCTGCGACGGACATCTGTCCCCTCGTTGGCACCTGCCTAACAGCCCGTTGAAGAAGACTGAGTTGATGAAGCATCGGGCGTGATAACAATGGCGGCGGCGAGACCCGGCGCCGGGGGGTTATTGAGGGCGAGGATAATGATCAGCGATTGTTCCTGTCGCAAGACAAGCAGCAGGACCGCCAAGCCCTTGGCCGCAGCCTCTCGCGGGGTCCCGGCGCCGATCAACTGGCGCAATAGGACGCCCAGGTTGTGTCCGGCGACGTGGATCAGATAGCGCTTGCCGACGTTCTCGCGCCCGCGCAGCCAAGTGCGGCGCATGCCGCCGCGATCGAGGACCTGGGCGAAGCCCCGCTCGACCACTTCGGCGCGGAGTTTGAACGCGGCCTTCGCCACGCCCGACAGCAATCGGTTGCGGTTGTTGTAAACGGCCCGCCGAGCGGCGTCGTCGCCGTGCCAGCGCGAGAGCCCCTTGCCCTTCGGTTCGGCGATGCGGGTCGTCCAGGCGCCGTCGGCAAGGGACTTCAGCACCTCGCGGCCGAAGTAGCCTTTGTCGGTCACCAGCTCCGCCGGTTCGTCGGCCGTCGGCGCTGCGCCCACAGCCGCCAGCTTGGCCTCGGCTGACGTCAACGTTGTCGGCAGGGTGGTCGTGTCGCCCTGATCGGCCGGATACAGCTCGGCCGCGATCACCGCCCCGGTGTCGAGGTCGACCGCGTGTTCGGGCTTGTAGGCCAGATGCGTCGTGCCGTCCTTCATCCTGGCGATTTTGGCCTCCGCGTCGAGACCCAGTCCGCATTGGAGAGTTTCTTGCCCTTGCGCCGCCGATCCATCTGCGCCAAGTCATTCGCCGCGGTCTCGATCCCGCTGTCGGCGGCCATGCGCTGCAGCATCTGGCGATAGCTTTCGCCGCTGTCGCGGCGCACGATCGAGCGCAGCGCCGCGTTCGCCTCCATGGTCGAAGCATCGACCCCAATCCGCTCGCCCTTGACCAGGCCGTGCTCGCCAAGAACGTCCAGCACCCAGGCGAACACTGCCTCATGCACCGCGTGCGGCTGCGGATCGTGCTCAACGACGAGTGGTCAGGCACACGTGCGCGCGCCTCCAGGCGCAAGAACTCACGCAGCGACAAGCTGTCGGCGCACCGCCACTCCAACGCCCGCTCACTGTCGAGGCCTTCGAAGTAGCCGACCAGGTGCATCCGGAAGTAACGCCCCGGTGGGATTCCCGGACGTCCGATCCCTGGCGCGTAATAGGGCTCACACAGGTCCTCGGCGAACGCATCGAAACCGGCATCGACCAGCCAGCTGGTCGTAAAACACGTGGCCGGGCGAGCGAGGCATCTCTGCCCAACTGACCATCAAGTCCACCTGTCGATCCCCTTGTCGTCCCAACGCCATGACGAAGCTCCCGACTCGAACCATGCCCTCGTCACAGAGTCAGATGGCCGCGACTTTTTCAACGGCCTGTTAGCCTAGCATTGCCATCCGATCGCACCATAGCGGGCGGCCGGGCACCAAGGAATTGATTGGGCGCAAAGACGCCATTGTTTGCGTATGCTGATGATTGGAACGGACCCCAAGAACACGGATGGATCGCGGCGATGGGCTATAAGGACATCTTATTGGTTGCCGACGGCACGCCGGCCTGCGCCGAGCGCACCCGGGCAGCGCTGGCCTTGGCCGGTCAATCCGGCGCCCATGTGGCCGGGCTGTTGGTACGCACGGTGCCGCAGATCCCGACATTCGTCGCCGCCGAAATCCCGCCCGATGTTACGGCCGCGCAGCGCGAAGCTGCCGATGCCGCCACCGCCGAGGCCCGGCAGGCGTTCGAGACCGCGGCGCAGGCCGCCGGCGCATCCGGCGAATGGCGGCAGGCGGTTGGCGCCGTCGACACGATCGCGAACCTGCACGCGCGCACGCCGACCTGACCGTGGTCGGTCAAACCGAGCGCGAGCGGCTGGGCGAGTTGGGCACGGCCGACGACCTGCCGGCGCAACTGGCGATCTATTCCGGCCGGCCAGTGCTGGTCATCCCTTATGTCGGCACGTTCGAAACCGTCGGCCGCAACGTGATAATCGCCTGGAACAATAGCCGCGAGTCGGCGCGCGCGGTCGCCGATGCCTTGCCGCTGCTGACCGGTGCCGAGCGCGTCACGATCTTGGCGCTCAATCCCAAGGGCGGGGTTGAGCTTGACGGCCATGGCGACGTGCCGGGCGCCGACATTGCGCTGCATTTGGCGCGCCACGACGTCAACGTCGATGCCGCCCAATTGGTGACCGAGGATGTGTCGGTGGCCGACATGCTGCTCAGCCGCGCCGCCGATGAAGGCGCCGATCTGCTGGTGATGAGCGCCTATGGCCATTCGCTACTGCGCGAGCTGGTGCTGGGTGGTGTCACCCGAAGCATCCTGGCGCACATGACGCTTCCGGTGCTGATGTCGCACTAAAGCAACCTCCCATTTCCTCGGGCGCCGGCGATGCGTTAGAAGCGCGCCATGATCACGGTGTTCGGTTCGATCAATGTCGACCTGCTGATGAAGGTCGACCACCTGCCGCAGCCGGGCGAAACCGTATTGTGCCCCGACTACGTGCTGGCTCCCGGCGGCAAAGGTGCCAACCAAGCCTGTGCGGCAGCGCGTGCGGGCGCCGAGGTCGCCATGATCGGCTGCGTCGGCGACGATGACTGGGCGGCGCCGGCGACGCGTGAATTGATCGCCGCCGGCGTCGATGTCGGCGCCATCGGGCGCAGCGCGCGGCCGACCGCCTGCGCAGCCGTGTGGATCGATAGGTCCGGCGAGAACAGCATCGTTGTCGCGTCGGGCGCAAATCTGGATGTCCAGGCCGCGCACGCCCCGTACGAGCGGATCGGCCCGGACACCATCCTGCTGCTGCAAATGGAGGTGCCGCCCGAGGAGAATTGCGACCTCATCGGACGCGCGCGAGGCCGTGGCGCGCGCGTGATGCTCAACGTCGCGCCCGGCGGGCTCGTGCCGCCGCAGGTTTTGGATCAAGTGGACCTGCTGGTCGTGAACGCCGTCGAGGCCGCAATGGTCGCGCGGGACACGGGCATCGACGCCGCCGGCGATCCGCTGGCCCTGGCGCGGCATCTTTCGCGCCAACACGCGCTCACCTGCATCGTCACCCACGGGCGCGACGGCGCCGTGTCCAGCGGTCCCGACGGCGATTGGGCGGTGGAAGCGCTGCCGGTGACACCGGTCGACACCACCGGCGCCGGCGACGGATTCGTCGGTGTGCTGGCCGCCACGTTGGACACCGGCCAGACGCTGCCCAACGCCCTGAGGCGCGCCAGCGTCGGCGCCGCGCTGGCCTGCCTCGGCATCCGCTGCCAGAGCGCCTACGCCGACGCCGCGATCATCGACGCCCGCCTCCCCGACCTGCCGCCGGCACGCCGGCTTTGACTCAAAGAATTTCCAGGAGTTCGTTCCGTGGCCAATTGTGCGCATTTCCAAGTTACCTGGAGACCTCTAACAACCGGCCGATTTGGCGCGGATAAGGGTGTCCTGTTGGCCGATCCGTGCGGCGGGTGGATTTGACGGCGTTATTCGTCCGCGGTTTCGTTCTCAGCGGGGTGTTTTTTGGTCATACGGGCGGACTCATGCCATGGCGGCCCTGCGCTCATGGAAGATCAGACGCTGGAAATTATAGGCGAGGTTGGCGAGGCCTATCTTGGTCTCGGCCCGCTTGAGCCCGATGGTCCGGACGAACAGGCTCATGCGATCCTTCTGCTGGGCGAAGACATGCTCGACGCGTGCACGGACCGCTGACTTGCGGGCATTGGCCCGGGCGGTCGCCTTGGGCATGGCCCGGCCCGGCGGCTTCTTGCGGTGGATGTGGGAGATCCGACCCTTGCCCGCCAGCCACGCCTCGTTCGCCTTCGAGCGATAGGCGCTGTCAGCCCACACGCCGGCGGCCAGATTGTCGCCGGTGACGAGATGACGCAACATCTTGCCGTCATGGCGGGCGGCATCGGTCACCGCCGAGCCGCGGATGAAGCCGTAGGCCCGATCGATGACGACATGATTCTTGTAGCCGAACACCGGGATCGCGATGTCGGGCATGCGCCGTTGCGACCCGGCGGGGTTCTTGCGCCGCCCGGTCTTCACCGTCCACCGCGCATCCGTGTCCTTCTGCGCCGCCTTGGCTGGCTGATCGGGCCAGACCTCGGACGCGCTCTTGCCCGCCTTGATCGCCCGCTTCTCGTCATCGCTGTGGCGCTGCTTGGGCGCCGATACCAACGTCGCATCGACGATCTGCCCGCCCATCGCCAGATAGCCGCACCGGCGCAATTCGCCATCGAAGGCGGCAAACAGCTTATCCATCGCCCCGGCCCGGACCAGACGCTCGCGAAAGGTCCAGATGGTGTTCCGGTCCGGCGTCGGCGCTCCGAGATCGAAGCCTAGGAAGCGAAGCCAGCTCAAGCGATCGCGGATCAGAAACTCCATCCGCTCGTCACTCACCGTGTGCCGCGCGGCCAGGATCAGAACCTTGAGCATCGCCACCGCATCGTAGGCCGGGCGGCCACCTTTCGATCCGTCCGAATAGCCCAGCGCCGCCTCAAGCGGCGCGCGGAAAATCTTGAAGTCGACGACCTTTGCCAGCACCTCCAACGGATCACCCGTCGCCGAAAGCTTTCGAAGATGATCCGGTAAGCCGAACAGACCAGCCTGCCTCATCAATACCTCCTCAAACCGAACCGCCGTAGAGAATCACAACGAGGCAAAATTCACGAGGTAAATGGAGGCGTCCAGGTGTTGCACGAGAGCGCGACTGTTTGTGTAGAAGAATTTGCTATTATTAATTTGGAAGAGCAAGGATTCCGAGCAATACGCCTAGTGGATTGATTCCAACGTTTGGAACCCTCGGTTTCGGGCTGCGATGATGTCGTCGGGGTCGGCTTTCGATATGAATGGCTGTGGGTTGGCCGCATTGTATTCGCGGACGAAGCGGTTGATTGCGGCCTGGAGATCGACGACGGAATGGAAGACGCCGTGCTTGAGCCGCCGCCGGGTGAGTTTTGCGAAGAAGCCCTCGACGGCATTGAGCCACGAGCAGGAGGTCGGTGTGAAGTGGAAAGTCCAGCGCGGATGGCGGGCGAGCCAGGCGCGGACCTTGTCCTTGTTGTGCGCCGCGTAGTTGTCGACGATCGCGTGGATGGCCTTGTCCGCCGGCACCGTGCGCTCGATGCGGTTGAGGAAGCGGATGAACTCCTGATGGCGGTGGCGCTGCATGTTCTGGCCGATCACCGTTCCGTCCAGAACGTTGAGCGCCGCAAACAGCGTGGTCGTGCCGTGCCGTTTGTAGTCATGGTGCCGGCGCGTCCCTTCTTCATCGGCAGACCGGCGGTCGAGCGCCTGGATCTGTGACTTCTCATCGATCGACAACACCACCGCATGGGCCGGCGGGTCGACATACAGGCCGACGATATCGGTGAGTTTCTCGGCGAAGGCAGGGTCGGTCGACAGCTTGAAGTTGCGCCAGCGGTGCGGGCTGAGACCGTGAGCCTTCCAGATCGCCTGCACCGTCGAGGCGGCAATACCGGCCGCCCTGGCCATCGCGCGCAACGTCCAGTGGGTCGCCTCAAACGGCGGCGGTTGCTGCGTCAGGCGCACGATCTCGGCGACACGATCGAGCGGGACCGGCGCCTTGCCGGGCGCATACCACAGCAAAATACGGAATCCCAATTCGGACTCTTTCGCTCCGATCAATCCACTAGAAAGTGAACGAATTCATGTGCGGTGACCGCAATGCCTTTGATGCAGGCATGCAGGAGCCGCCAGCAGTCCGAACAGTCCTTCCCGATGACTTCGGCACGTCCGCTTACGGTTTACGACGCGCGAATGAAATTAAAGAGCATCTATCAACAAGTGTCATCGCCGAGAGAGATGAACTACTGTGGCTTTTTGACTACTGGATCGCTCCAAGTGAGCTGCTCCGGCAGTATTTAAGGGCGCATCGGCGGGGCGCAATTGCAACCGCTCGTAAGCTAGTCGAAGTTCTCCTACCGACTTCAATCATTGCGATATCTAGTGGGAAACTACTGGGGTCGGTATGTCGGATGGCCAGACTTGATGGTATATCGGAACCAGGAGTTCTTCTATGCTGAAGTGAAATCCGTCCCTATCCGCTTGACGCATACACCCACTAGGGATAGGTTGTGTGCGTACAACGGATAGTGGGTCATGGACGTTCTCGACCGCACCGACCTGCCCTTCCCGCAATCCCTCCCCGAGTTTCAGCGACTTTTCTCCGACGATGCGGCGTGCGCCGCCTACCTGGAAAGGGCTCGCTGGGGTGACGGGTTCGCCTGCCCGCGCTGCGGCGTCGTGGGTGAACCTTTCCGCATCGCCACGCGGCCTGGCGTCCTGACCTGTCGCGCTTGCCGCCGCCAGACGGGATTGACCGTCGGCACGGTCATGGAGCGCAGCCACACGCCTTTGAGCACGTGGTTTTGGGCCGCCTATCTGGTCGCCAGCCAGACGCCGGGCATGTCGGCGGTGCAGTTTCAGCGGCAGCTTGGGCTGACGCGGTACGAAACCGCCTTCGGCATCCTGCATAAGCTCCGCGCGGGTATGGTGCGGCCCGATCAGGATCGGATCGGTGCCAGGGCAGGAGAGCATGTCGAGGTGGACGAAACCTATGTTGGAGGCCGGATGCGTGGTGAAGGCCGAGGCGTTCACCACAAGACGCTGGTGGCTGCTGCCGTCGAAGTCAGCCACAGGGAGCCCGGCACCGCGCAGGACAAGCGGAAGGATGGCCGCTACGCCGGGCGTGTGCGGCTGTCCGTCGCTGCCGACCGCAGCGCCGATTCGCTATGTGGCTTCGTCGAGAACGCCGTTATGCCGGGGTCGCTGATCGTCACCGACGATTGGAGTGGCTATGGCAGCTTGCGGACACGCGGCTATGATCACCACGCCATTGCCGAATGCGGCGACCCCGAGGTGGCCGAAGAGTTCATGCCGATCATCCACCTCGTCTTCAGCAACCTGAAGAATTGGCTCAGTGGCATCCACCATGGCGTGAGCGCAAAGCATCTACAAGCCTACCTCAATGAGTTCACGTTCCGCTTCAACAGGCGGTTTTACCCGTTCAACGCCTTCCGCTCATTGCTCGGAATCGCAGGAGAGGCCGAGGCTCCAACCTACGCCGAGCTATATTCCGGCGAGTGGAAGCACCTACATGTAGTGGGTGTACGAATTAACCGGATAGGCACGGTCCGAAGATAGGGGTTGTTTCGTTTTCTCATCCAGAGCGGGTTTCGATCGAGGATCCGCTGACGCAGATGGAGACCTCTAACAACCGATGCTGCGGTCCGGTGCCCGTCGGCTGTCGGCGGAAGCGGTCGAGGCCGCTTATCTGCGCAAGCTCGCCGACGGCTTCGAGCCCAGCGCGTCATCGCAGACTGGATTGGCTTCTACAACACCGAGAGGCCGCACTCGGTACTTGGCGGGCGGACGCCTGTCAACGGCGACCGAAATATGCGCCGGCGCGGCGGCCCGCCTATATCGCGAACCCCAGAACAAGGTGGGGGACGAAACAACGCCTACACAGAATCAACGCGACACGTGCTCAGACGGTCAGAAACAACGCCTTCCCGGTCGGCTGACAATACGCAATCAGCAATTACAGTAAGATGACAGGATGCCACATGGAAATCCCGGTTATGAGACGATTCGTTTTCCCGCGATTCAAGTTGACGTTTGTCCTGACCGTTGCAGGGTGTCTAGTTGCGCAGTCCGTGCATTCGGCGTCTTTTGTCATTTCCGAGACGGACGTGATAACTGTGCGACAAACACTCAGGTGACGGTGAGACCGGAGTAATCAAGCCCGGCGGCCAGATCACCACACCGGGCACCGCGGTCAAGTTGAACGGGCCGGATGCCCACTTCAGCAACAAGGGAGCGATTTCGACGACGGGCGACGATGCCCGTGGCGTTTATTCAACAGGAACCCGTGACACGGTCGAGAATGCGGGAAGCATCACGACGACCGGCGCGAAGGCGTACGGTATTTTCGCGACCGGCTTCGATGCCGCCGTCCGCCATACGGGCAGTATCGAAACCACCGGCGCGGAGGCACACGGGATATTCGTGGATGCGCGGGAGCGGGCCGCGTTGGTGGATGTGGGCCGCGATGCGACGGTCATCGCCAGCGGCGCCGACGCAAGGGGCGTGCTCACGTATCTCGGCTTCGCGACTCATGTCCGGATTGCGGGCCGGGTGAGCGGTGGCTCGGGTGCGCACGCCGCTGGGGTGCATATGAGCGACGGTGGGACGATCGAGGTCACCGAAACCGGCCGGGTCGACGCCATTTCCAACGTCGGGTTCCGCGTCGTCAAGGGGGACATGCATCTCATCATCAATAGCGACGACCTCACATATCTGGACGGCCTGGAAGTGCAAGGATCGGCGAAGCATCTGACCGACGTCACGGTTCGCGGCACGAACTTTCTGGATGACAACGCAGTGACAGGGCGCATTCCCAAGCCCGGTCCCTACGATTTCGGGTTGTCCGCGCTCGATGACGTGGCAGAGGGCTGGAGCAACGTGTTACAATGCTGGGTTTTTGGCGACGTGGTTGCGCCGCGCGGGGCGGTGTACGAGGCTCTGCCGAGAGTGCTGCTGTCGATGCAGCAGAGCGGACCTCCAAGAAGGCGGCAGCGAACCGGGGGCGTGTCTCCGTGGTTCAACGTGGAGGCGGCCGTCGGTAGCCATGTGCCGGTATCGAGCACCCTGGGGGCAAAGTTCAACTACGACATGCAGGGCCTGTGGGCCGGCATCGACGTGCCCATCGGGGTCAGGGACGACGCACGGCAGCCCCTGGTGTTGGGGATCGGGGCTCGCTATCTCCAAAGTTCGGCGGTTGTGTTGTCAGAGGGCGGAAGGGGCGAGGTCGAAGCGACGGGGTTGGGGATTTTTGCGACCGCTAGCTGGTTGGGCCCCAAGAGTCGGTTCTATGCCGATGCACAAGCCGCGACCACCTGGTACGAGGCCGATCTGTCCTCATCGAGGATCGGGCTGCTGAAAGACAATGCGCAGGGGCTTGGCTGGTCGGTAGACCTTGAGGTCGGGCGGCGTTTCGGTTTGAGTCCAATCAGGTGGAGCGTGACGCCGCGGCTCGGGTTGCTCTATGCACGCGCCGGTTTGGACGAGTTCACGGACAAGGTCGGCAGCCGGGTTGCGATCCAGGACGGGGACAGCTTGCAGGGCCGCGTGGGCACAGGGCTTCGCTATCACGGGGAAGCTCGTAGCATGTCGTTCTATGCCGCGGCGGACCTCACGCATGAGTTTCGCGACGAAACACGGGTCTCGGTCTCGGGGACGAACGTGGTCTCGCGAGCACCGGCTTCCAGGGGGTGGTTCACGGTGGGCGCCACGCGTGGTTGGCCGGGACCGGGAAGCACGGAAATGGAGCTTTTTGGCGAGATCCGCTTTGCGGTGGCCCTGGGGCAGCCCGGTGGCGGTCATGAAACCCACGGCAACATCGGAATTCGCTTTGGCTTCTGAACGCGCCGAATGCTTGCGACGCGTCTTGCGGCGGATGTCCCGAACTACTCAGTTGTTCTGGGCCACTCCATGGGGGCCGATCACATGTTTATCACACAACATCAGGATGGGCCCTCATGCCAAAAAAGCGATACAAGTCCGAAGAGATTGTCGCCAAGCTTCGCCAGGTCGACGGGCACCTTTCGCAGGGCAACAGCGTTGCCGACGCCATCCGACAGATCGGCGTCAGCCTTATCCCCAAAAGCGCCGCCCACACCTATGGCCTTGAGCGCTTCTGGAATAATCACCAGCGGCGCAGTGAAAAAGGGCTGGAAGTCTCGCCCCTGGCTTGGCTAGACATCACCGACAACTGCGCCTGCGGCCTCAGCGTCGAGCAGACGCCGCCAAGCGACAAGAGCGATGAAATAACACCCGGGCGCCGTCGCACCGCTGCCTACGGCCGCCAGCGCATCCTGGACTGTAACGAGCACGACTGGCGCGCCACGCGCGCCCTGCGCGATGGGATCGATGCCCTTACCTTGAAACAGGATTCCGGGTGACCGCGCCGGGAATCGCCTCCGGCGCCGCCCCTGCCCCCAATCGCTCTCCGGCTCGCCAGCGGCACGGCACCACGAAGCGGCCCGCCCACAGGCCGCGCCCGGCCTCCCGCGCCGCCTGCTCCGCCTCCACGTACCGCGAACCGTCTCGCGGGTACGCCAGCGCGTGCCCCTGCCACCAGCCAGGCGTTCAGGTCTTCGCTCCCCGCGTAGCACCGCCCCAGCACCGGATCCTCTGGATCGCGCCGGCGGTCGAAGCCGCCCAGCTCCGCCGTCTCAAGGAGCTTGAGAAGGAGAACGAGCGGCTGCGCCGCGCGGTCTCGGACCTGACGCTGGACAAGCAGATCCTTGCGGAGGCGGCACGGGGAAACTTGTGAGCCCCTCGCGCCGCCGCCAGTGCATCGACCATGTCCGTGGCCGGCTCGGGATCTCGGAGCGCCGCGCCTGTCGGGTGCTGGGGCAGCACCGCTCGACCCAGCGCCGTATCCCGCGCGGGCGTGACGACGAGGATCGCCTGGTCGCGGACATGATCGAGCTGGCCCGCCGCTACGGCCGTTACGGCTATCGCCGGATCGCGGCTCTGCTGCGCGACGGCGGCTGGCTGGTCAACAACAAGCGGGCCGAGCGCCTATGGCAGCGCGAGGGGCTGAAGGTGCCCAGCAAACAACCGAAGCGGGGCCGTCTGTGGCTCAACAACGGATCCTGCATCCGGCTACGCGCCGAGCGGATCACCGGACCCATGATGGCCGGGCTTTTCGTACGCTCAACGTCCTGGACGAGTTCACCCGCGAGAGCCTGGCGATCCGGGTCCGGCGGAAGCTCTCCTCGACCGACGTCATCGATGTCCTGACCGACCTGTTCATCGTGCGCGGCATCCCGCTCTACATCCGCTCCGACAACGGCCCGGAGTTCGTCGCCGGGGCGGTCCGGCAGTGGATCGCCGCGGTCGGCGCCCGGACCGCCTTCATCGAGCCGGGTTCACCCTGGGAGAATGGATACATAGAGAGCTTCAATGCGCGGCTACGCGACGAGCTCCTGAACGGGGAGATCTTCTACACCCTCAAGGAGGCCCAGGTTCTCATTGAATCCTGGCGGCGCCATTACAACGCCGTCCGCCCGCACAGCAGCCTGGGATACCGGCCACCGGCCCCGGAAACGATCGTCATGCCAATCTGGCCGCCCGGCTCCGCTCCGCTCCGCCGGTCACCCAGCTTGGCGGAGAAACCGTCAATGCACTAACATTCAAACTGGACCAGTCAGTGGGGGCAGGTCACCGGCATTGCCGCAGACAACAAGGCGAGAGCCGACCGCGCGGAACTGCCGATATGCATGCGCATTGGCATCCATTCGGGCGAGGCGACGGTTGGCAACATCGGAACACGGGACCGGATCAACTACACGGTCATCGGCGACGATGTAAATGTTGCGCAACGGTTGGAACAGATCGGCAAACAGGTAACGCCCCATGCCGAGGTAGCAATCAGCATCAGTGCGGCGACAGTCGCGGATCTGGACAGCAGTTTCGATACCGAGCCGGTCGGAGAGATGGAGGTTAAGGGCCGCACTGCACCCGTACGCGTCTACCGCCTCGTCGGGACAGTCAAAGCACTCGCCACCCAGGCCTAATTCCAGTGGTTCTCAAGATCGACATGCAGGTGTCCGATCGCGCATTGAGCAATGAAGGGAATTGATCCACTCCCATTGATGTGGTGCACCGATGAGACGCCTTCTGTGGGTCAGTCGATGGCTCGACATTCCGGCTATAGACGCCGTGCATCGGGCAAAGCGGCCATCTTCCGATCGAGCGTCAAGATTTCCAGGCCGGCGCGGGAGCATTCGTCAGCGATGAGGCGATCAAAAAGGCCAGGCCCATCAGAAGCCTCGAGGGCAGTGAAGACGGAACTTCCGTTCAGCGGAGCCACCAGCCCGCTACGCAGCACGTTCACCAAGCCGACGCGGCTGTCGCGCTTTGATACGCCATAATGGTGTTGAACCGCGATATAGGCTTCTCCAATGACCTGATTCGAAGCGAAAATTTCGGCACCTTCAGCGTCAACCAAGGTGCTTAGCTTGCGAACGCAAAACGCGAAGTCCTCTTCGGGTTCACCCGTGAGCAGCCGCACAAGAACGGAGGTGTCAATCCCGAAGCGCCGGGTCATGTGGCTGATCGCGGAAGGACTCGAGATCGAAAGTGCCAGGACCGCGCCGTAGCTTGGCACGCAACGGCGCCAGGCGAGCAGGATCGATTCGCCGCGGGCGCAAGATGAAGCCGTCGGGGCCTTCTTCCAGTTCAAGGTGGTCCCCGGGCCGCACCCCCAGTGCCTCCAACACCCGCGAGGGAAAGGTGACTTGGCGCTTGGATGTGATCTTCACGAGCATGGCGCACCTCAAGTGTCTACCTTACCATCAAGATAATTAGGTAAGGAGGCAATGTCCAGTATGAACCAGCGGCAGATCATCGTAAGATCGTCATCCGAGTTCGATCCGGGTTTCGGTCGCTATGCGACACTGATTGCAAACCGTCTCCGCCACGGTGAGCGCCCAACTGGAGAAGGTTCGAACCGGGGTTCGTTCCCTCCGCCAGCAAGTCCCGGCTATCGCTCAATTATCGCCGAAGATTCGAACTCGCGCCTGAGAGGCCCGGACTTCCCGGAGGTTTCAGTCAAGCAGCACAAATGGCGGTACCGAGAGAATCGATTGTCACGGTCTTCCCTCGCGCATAACCCGGTTTTCTCCGTGGGCCATTTTCCCGGTACCACTTTGTGGAGTGGTGAACCGCGACCCATAGCCACCGATCAGGATCCGTTGCGATTTTGGTTCCTTGCAGCCGCCGACAGATGCAGCGAGCCAGGCCGTCCCCGGCGTTCGTCCGGGTGGGTTCTATTGCCGAGTAAAGCCGAGCAGTTTGCGCTGCCGGTCCCATGCAAACGGCAGACGCGATGAGCGGACCAAGCGTTCCGCGTTCAGCACCGGTAAAGGTTGGTTTTGGTATGAAAGCACGACCGACGGCTCGAAACTGGTGGCCGCTGGCAACGGAGTCCCTCTATGTTTCGGATGTCACGGCGTCGGAAATGACTATGTGTCCGTGACGAAAAGCGCGAGCGCATTCTGAAGAATGGTAGCGGAGGATCTTGGTGCTCGCCCTTCGCCGCGCGATGCGAGACATCAATCCGGCCGGACCGGCCGTTGTAGGGAGGATACTTGGTGTCCCCCGTCAGCGCATAGCAGCCCGTTGACGAAGTCCGGCGTGTCTGATTCTGTCTGAACATAGAGATTTAGACGGGCGTCGTGCGATGGCATTGAGACGACAGAGCGAGGTTCAGGGTGACCTCGTGGTGACATGGGCGGAGATGCCGCGTTCGCCTGGACACGCGTTTTCCGACCGGCTGCATGAGTTGCTGACCGAGTCTGGCTTTGACGGCTTCGTGGAGGCGACGTGCAAGCCATACTACGCACCTCGGATGGGGGCTCCTTCGCTGCCGCCGGGGCGTTATTTCCGGATGCACATGATCGGCTATTTCGAGGGCATCGGCAGCGAGCGCGGCATCGCTTGGCGCTGTTCGGATTCGCTGTCGCTTCGCGCGTTTCTGCGGTTGGCGAACCGGGACAAGGTTCCCGATCATTCCTGGTTGTCGAAGACGCGCGGCCGGCTGCCGCACGAGGTCCATGAAAAGGTTTTCGACTGGGTTCTGGCTCTCGTCGCCGCGCGCGGTCTGGTGAAGGGCGAGCGGATCGGCGTCGACGGCTCGACGATGGAAGCCAACGCCGCCCTGCGAGCCATCGTGCGGCGCGATAGCGGCGAGACCTATCGCGAGATGCTGACGCAAATGGCGAAGGAGAGTGGCGTCGAAACGCCGACGATCGACGACCTCGTCCGGCTCGATCGCCGGCGGAAGGGCAAGAAGCTTTCGAACAAGGATTGGACGAGCCCGACCGATCCTGATGCGAAGATCGCGCGGATGAAGGACGGCACCACGCATCTGGCCTGCAAGCCCGAGCACGCGGTCGATCTCGACACCGGCGTCATCGTTGCGGCGCCGATCTATCCAGCCGATGAAGGCGACACGACGACTTTGCCTGGGACGCTGGAGGCGGCCGCGCGCAACCTCGCCGAGGTCGGCCTGGCTCCAACACGGGCAGAGCCCTGCAGTCTCGTTGGCGACAAGGGCTATCATTCACGCGAGGGGCTGAAAGACCTCGACGGCGGCGTCTGGAAAACGCGGATCTCCGAGCCGGAGCCCGCCAACGGCTATCTGCGCTGGCATGGCGACCAGGCGGCACGTCAGGCTGTCTACGCCAACCGGGCGCGATTGAAGTCCGGCGTCGCGCGGAACGCCATGCGCAGGCGCGGTGAGATGGTCGAGCGCAGCTTCGCCCATGTCCTCGACCGTGGCGGCATGCGCCGCGCGTTGCTGCGGGCGCGCGAGAACGTCCACAAACGCTACCTGATCCATGTCGCCGGGTTCAATCTCGGCATTCTGATGCGCGCGCTGTTCGGATCAGGCACGCCGAGGGAGGCTGCGAGTGCAAAGAGCACCCTTTTGTTCGTTATTCAGTTCGATGCTGCCCTGGCGATCGCCATCGTGGCGAACATCGAAGGCAAACCAGCCATGCTCGTTATCATCATCATCGTCGCCCCCGAAACCGATTGATCAAAGCGCAACTTCATCACCGGGCTGATATGGGGAATCCCGGTTTAACGGAGTCACCCAATCAACGAATAGCCATAAATCTCGTATGTGTAGCGAGCGCGGCTGCAGCAGGGATCGTGTTCACCGTTGTCGGCTGGAAGGTTTAAATTGCCCTGGCAACATAGTCGATCCCCGATTACCCAGAGTTTGTTACAACGTCTAATGCGTAAATCTTCCATTTACACTAGAACTATTCAGACAATGGCTATCATCTACGCGATACTATGAGCTTTATTAAAAGTTAACCAAATCCACTGAGCATCCCCAGAGCGCCCACTTTGGGCCGTGTCCGACCTAGCCGGAGGATCGGCGGGATGCGCACTTACATCGATCTATGCGAGTCGCGTGATAAGTCACTTGTTGACAACGGATTCGCGGTTTCGCATTGTGCCGCGCGTGGGCTCGATAAGTTCGCACGAATCGCACCAACGATGACCGTCCGGGGAGATCATCGCTGATGCCTAAGCTTATCACCGGTTCCGTTGCCGGCACTTCGCTCATCGCGCTCCTTGGATTGCTGGGAAGTCTCAGCATCCGCCCAGCCGATCGTGAGTGGCCACCACTGACAGTCGACCTCGATACGCCGGTCGACGCCTCGCGCACGGTCGCCTTGCACACCGAGTGGGAGGCGCTGACCACATTGGCGCCCCCGCTCGCCGTTTCGCGATCGGTGCGCGTGGAGAAGGGCGACAGCCTGATGCGCCTGCTAACCGGCGCCGGCGTCGGCACGCACCAGGCGCAGGCGGCGATCGATGCCTTAGCGGGCGTCTATGACCCGCGACGCGATCTGCAGATCGGCCAAACGCTAAGCCTGCAATTCACACAAGGCGGCGCCGAGGAGCTGACGTTCCAGGCCTTGCGGCTGCCGGTCGCCTACGATACCGACGTGGCGGTGCGGCGGGGCGCCGACGGCTTCACCGCCAACGAGGTCGCGCGTCCGGTGGAGCGCCGGTTGGAGCGCGCCGCGGGCGTGATCAACGACAGCGTCTACCAGGCCGGCATCGAGGCCGGCATGCCGCCCGAGCTGCTGGTCAGTCTGATGCGGATCTATAGCTACGACGTCGACTTCCAGCGCGGCGTCCACCCCGGCGACGGTTTCGAACTGTTGTTCGAGCGCGTCTACGACGACGCCGGTGAGCCGATCCACACCGGCGACGTGATGTACGCCAAGCTGACGCTAAGCGGGCACGAGTTGCCGTTGTTCCGCTATGAAACCACCGGCGGCACGATCGACTACTTCACGCCGAAGGGCGAAAGCGTGCGCAAGGCACTGCTGCGTACGCCGATCGACGGCGCGCGCATCAGCTCCAATTTCGGCAACCGGCGCCATCCGATTCTCGGCTACACGCGTTTGCACGCCGGCACCGACTTCGCCGCGCCCAGCGGCACGCCGATCTATGCCGCGGGCGATGGTGTGATCGAGGCGATCGGCCGCAACGGCGGCTACGGCAACTACATCCGCATCCGCCACAACGGCGCGTTCAAGTCAGCCTATGCCCACATGAGCAAGTTCGCGCGTGGCCTCGACCGCGGCGAGCGTGTCCGCCAAGGCCAAGTGATCGGCTACGTCGGTTCGACCGGACGCTCGACGGGGCCGCACCTGCACTACGAGATCCACCGGGACGATAAGAAGATCAATCCGATGAAGCTCAAGCTCCCCAGCGGTGAGAAGCTTGCCGGCGAGGAGCTGGAGCGCTTCGCCGCGCATCGCATTAATCTGACCGAACAGTTCGCCGCCTTGGGTGAGGCCGACGGCCCCACGATGCTCGCGTGCGTCGACGGTGAGCCTGTTGAGGGCCGCGCAACGTGCTAGGCTGGCCGCCCACCGGAACGGGAGGGCGGCATGATTTCACACATTTCACTGGGAACGAACAATCTGCAGCGCGCGCTGGCGTTCTACGACGCGGTGCTGACGACGCTCGGCTACAAGCACCTAGTGGATTGATTCCAACGTTTGGAACCCTCGGTTTCGGGCTGCGATGATGTCGTCGGGGTCGGCTTTCGATATGAATGGCTGTGGGTTGGCCGCATTGTATTCGCGGACGAAGCGGTTGATTGCGGCCTGGAGATCGACGACGGAATGGAAGACGCCGTGCTTGAGCCGCCGCCGGGTGAGTTTTGCGAAGAAGCCCTCGACGGCATTGAGCCACGAGCAGGAGGTCGGTGTGAAGTGGAAAGTCCAGCGCGGATGGCGGGCGAGCCAGGCGCGGACCTTGTCCTTGTTGTGCGCCGCGTAGTTGTCGACGATCGCGTGGATGGCCTTGTCCGCCGGCACCGTGCGCTCGATGCGGTTGAGGAAGCGGATGAACTCCTGATGGCGGTGGCGCTGCATGTTCTGGCCGATCACCGTTCCGTCCAGAACGTTGAGCGCCGCAAACAGCGTGGTCGTGCCGTGCCGTTTGTAGTCATGGGTCATGGTGCCGGCGCGTCCCTTCTTCATCGGCAGACCGGCGGTCGAGCGCCTGGATCTGTGACTTCTCATCGATCGACAACACCACCGCATGGGCCGGCGGGTCGACATACAGGCCGACGATATCGGTGAGTTTCTCGGCGAAGGCAGGGTCGGTCGACAGCTTGAAGTTGCGCCAGCGGTGCGGGCTGAGACCGTGAGCCTTCCAGATCGCCTGCACCGTCGAGGCGGCAATACCGGCCGCCCTGGCCATCGCGCGCAACGTCCAGTGGGTCGCCTCAAACGGCGGCGGTTGCTGCGTCAGGCGCACGATCTCGGCGACACGATCGAGCGGGACCGGCGCCTCGCCGGGCGGACGGGACTTGTCGCGAAGCAGGCCGCCGACACCCTCGTGCATGAACCGCTCTTGCCAGCGCCACACGCAGGTCTTGGAGCGGTTCCGGAAAGTTTTTGAGTCGTCGGAATCGGTTGTGTTTTATTGTCTGTCACCTGTCCAACTGCTTTGGGGTGCCCGATGTGGAAGCCTGAACACCGCGCGGCCGCCGACCGTGGCCGGCGGCGCTATCCGAGTGATCTGACCGACGCCGAATGGGCGCTGATCGAGCCGCTGATCCCACCGGCGAAGCACGGTGGGCGTAAGCGGACGGTCGATGTCCGCGAAGTCCTGAACGGCATCTTCTACGTGCTGTCGACCGGCTGCCAGTGGACCGCGCTGCCCAAGGACCTGCCGCCGAAGAGCACGGTGTACGACTACTTCGACCTGTGGGAATGGGACGGCACCCTGGCTCGCATCCATCATGAGCTCTACGTGGCGGTGCGCGAGCGCGCGGGCCGCGAAGCCAGTCCGAGCGCGGCCATCATCGACAGCCAGAGCGCCAAAGCGGCGCAAAAAGGGGGGCGTCGATCGATCCGCAGGGCTTCGACGCGGGCAAGAAGCTCACCGGCCGCAAGCGGCACATCCTGGTCGATACGCTCGGCCTGATGCTGGGCCTCGTCGTGCATCCCGGCAACGTGCAGGACCGCGATGGCGCGGCCACACTGCTGCGCCGGACACGCCGGCTGTTTCCGTTCATCGAGGTGATCTACGCCGACGGCGGCTACCAGGGACCAAAGATGGCTGCCGTGGTGGCGAAGACCGGCGCCTGGCGGCTGGAGATCGTCAAGCGCAACAGCGTGCCGCGCTTCGAGGTGCTGCCGAAGCGCTGGATCGTCGAGCGCACCTTCGCCTGGATCGTCCGTTGCCGCCGGCTGGCGCGCGACTTCGAACGCCACGTCCGTTCTGTCGTCGCTTTCATCCACCTCGCCATGATCCGCATCATGCTGCGACGCTTGACCCGGCCAAGCCCTTGCTCGTGAATCTCTACTTCCCGGAACGGCTCTTACACCACGGCTCGGGACACGATCCCCCGGGGTCTATACACACTCAGTCAGAAAGAGTGATGTTGATGCGTATGGCGGCGCCAATTGGACCGGTCCGTCGGTAGACTAGTTGCTCAATCAGTTCATGGTCAGACTTCGAATACTGTCGTCCCACTTTACATCGCAACAGCAATTCTGCAGTCCACGTCTCAAGTCGCTAATTTTCGTCACCCGACACTGCGTGTACTTCTTTGAAAATTGGACTGATGTTGGGTCTAGAAGCGTCGTCAAGAACGCTTCCTATGGCGCTGGATCGCACCACTCGCGGTCCCAATGGAGGAAGATGCACCGAATGATAGTTGACCGCTGGCAAAGTACACTCGAAAGGTAGTTCCGGAGGATGGTAAAGAAGGTAGAAAACCGATTCCCCGAATGCATCATGAAATTCATCAATTCTCTTCAATTGCTCATCATCATGTTTAATTGCTCCATAGATCGATTGTTCAGTAAATTTGAACGTAGTTCTTCGGTATTGCGGTGCAGTTGTTTCGAGAGGATCCAGGAGACCGTTCAGCCCGTATCCAAAAGCAACTGGGTCATCGGCATCGACGTCATGATTCTCCGGATATAGCCGTTTGGACTGTAGAAGTCCGATCTTTTGAACTGCCGGCGATCCGCCAGTATATACGTTGACTAGGAAAGCGATATCGGCAAGTTCCCACTTGCCCCACTGTCGAAGGCCACCAATATTGTGGACACGAATCGTTATGATCGTGTTCGATGGAAGGCGCTTAGGAGCGGCGAACTTGGCAACTGCAGTAACGAGCGTATCATCCAGCGAAGTTTCCCTAATGTTTGGTTGGTTGGAAATTCGTTCGGTAGTTTCATCCGATGCGTGGCGAACGACCATTCGAACATAATCAATTACATCTTCAGGAATGTCTGGCCACATGAGATGCCTGCCCTTTCAAAACTCGCTGAGGAATTGTGCGCTCTGTAAGGTCACGTTCGTTCTTTGGTATATTCAAATATCGCTTCGGCGAACGGTTTGTGTTGGGATGGAAGAATCTAAATCGTTTCGCCGTCCCATATGGCATTTCCAACGACACTCGTCCTACCTTGAAATTGGTTGTTATATTTGAAGTTTTTCATTGTTAGCTGGTTGGATTGTAAAGCTGTTCCAATGAGGCCAATTCAACGATGTAGGCAAGTTCGAATTCTTGATTATTTCTTGTTGCCTTAGTAGCTCCGAAGCGTTCGTTTGATTCTGGCACATGTCCTCGACAGACTTTCTTGCTTCATCACCGAGTTCATTGAAAATTGCTCGGATGTTGTGTGTGTATGCGCATTCTCTGTTGTGTTCTGTTTCCCAGAGCATCTTTATAGAGTTTTCAAAAATTATCGCATAAAGCATGTGAGCTACAATGTTCCGCGAGAGTCGGCGCTTGTTTAGCTCTTTGTCAGGATTTTGACCGGATTCGACCGGTACGGGAGGATTGGATGTCAGATATCTGGCTATATCGCAAAATGCTTCTGTAGAGCGTAGTTTTCCTTCAGTGTCTCTTAGTGGCATCGTCGGTGTCCTTATTGGATCTTTGGAAATCGACCATGTAGCCCGAACTTTCTGTAGGGTCAAACTGTCTGTCGACGGTTGGGAAAGCATGCAGCACGGCAAAGACGTAATCTAGACCATCGCTTTCCAAAAGATCCTCTTGAGTGAAGGCGTCGGCAGACACCCGCTGCCGCCGTGTAGCGGATCCGCTGGTTAAGAAGCGTTTCTGCCGCTCTGGAAACCGGTAAGCGGCGCGACGAGGGGCTCGTGGCGGACAGACCGGTGCAGGTCGGCAGCTTGCGCGTTTTCATCATCCACACCCGGCCGGGCGTTTCCGCTGCCGCGTGATCGCCGTCGAAACCGGCAACCGGCCTTCCGGAACCCGGCGAGTGGCGTGCGGACATTGTCAATGCCCCCGCGCATGGTGGCGGACCGAATGCGATTCTGGCCGAGTTCGTCTGGATCGACTGCCTACCCGAGGTAGAAACCCTCGCCACCTGGCTCGTGGTCGCCGCGGCCCACGGGCTTGGGAAAACCCCGCTCGGATGGCCGTATACTGGGTAGCGTAAATTGGCGATCGAGATATCCGGCCTAGGGCCCATTCGGCGCGCGATTTCAAGGCGATTGCGAAGGCCCGTCCCCTGCCCGTGATGATCTACCGTCATCAAGGAAATGAATGACAAAGGTGCGCTTGTCGTTCGAATGGTCCCAATTTCGATGGCGTCAGGTTCTCGTCGACAGGTCGGCGGCCGCCAATGATACACGCGGGTTTGCATCCTGTTTGAGACCCATACGGTGCCCCGGCCGGCAGAGGGAACCGGAGTTGCCGACGCGCGAAGTCACCAAGGGAAGCGATCAGACCCTCAGACGGACGATCTGCCTGGTGAGGTCTACCGCGGCGGTCTTCCGCTTTCTCCAGCGCCGCGTCGCGCACCGCCTGTCGGAGCAACCGGAACGCCGCCAGGTCCTCGGCCGAGCGCCGGGCGATGAAGCCGGTCCGGTAGCGGTGGCGTCCGAGGCTCACCGGCAGGGGCCGGAGGTCGCGGTCGAATGCATGAAGGAACTTCAACGGCAGCCAGGCGTGATACGGGCCGGACGCCATCGGAAACGGTCCGGCGGGACCGGCGCGGATGACGGTCCCCGCCCGTCTGCCGGTGCGCTCATGGAGGTCGTGCAGTAGCCCGAAGAGCGACGCCCGGCCACCGGCATCCCCGTCCGCCGGCGCGGCACCGTCGTAGTCGACCCACGGCCAGCCGGCGAGGTCTTCGAGCCTGGCGTGGCGCGCGTGTAGCGGATGGCCCAGGCGGGCGACGATCCCGGCCTCGACCTCGACGAAGCTGTCGCACCTGAGGAAAGGCGGAAGAGGCTCCCCGGCATCGATGCCGCCGCAATGCAGGTCGGTCGCACCTTCGGTCAGCAGGCGGATGCCCTGTGGCCGGTCGGCGGCGCGCAGCTTCAGCTCGATGCCGGGAAAGCTGTCGTGGAACCGCGCGATCGCCGCCGGCAGGACCGCCTGCATCCAGACCGGGTGGGCGCTGATCCGGAAGCAGCCGGCAAGGCCGGAAACCGCCGCTTCGATTTGCTCCTCCGCGGCCTCGAGCTCGCGCAGCACGCGTTGTGCACGCTCGGCGGCCAGGGCGCCGAGGGAGGTGAGGCGGACGCCGGACGGGATGCGCTCGAACAGCCGTCCGCCGAAGCGCGCCTCCAGCCGGGCGACGGCGCGGGAGAGCGCCGGCTGGGAGATGGCGAGCCGCTCCGCCGCCGCGACGATCTTCCCGGTCTCGGCGACCGCGAGGAGGCTGGTGAGGTCTGTGCGCCTTTCGAACATCGCGCCGCTTGCGGTCTCCATCGTGGCGAGGGCCGGTTCGTCCCGCTGTCGATGTAGGGGCTTGGCGCCGCGCGCTCCCATAGTGTTTTCGGATGGCGTCGATAGGGTCCGGCAATGCCCGACCGGCGGCCGCGCCGATGCGGCGTCGACGCGTCGCCGCAAGTACCGGAATACATGGGATTCCCCGGCCTCGGGACGGAGTCTCCGGCGGCGGGCGCCGTTCGGTTCCCGGCTTCCCGCATGCGTGCAGGACATGGATTTTGCCGCAAACGGCATTTTCATTTCGGGTTTCGTGCCGCTAATCGCCTTCGCCCGTTGCGCGGCGCCGGAAACCGGAGGCGGACCGCCGCGCCGGGGGACGGGCGATGGCACGGAGCGGGCGGCGGGGAGCGCGGGGCGGCGGCAGCCGCAAGACGACGCGCAGCAGCCGGCACGTGATGGTCGTCGAGTCGCCGGTCAAGGCGCGGACCATCGGCGGCTATCTCGGCCGGGAATACCGGGTGATCGCGACCCGGGGCCATGTCCGCGACCTGCCGGCGAAGGCGGGATCGGTGAAGCCCGAGGACGGCTTTGCGATGCTCACCGAGACCGGCAGGCGCGCCGCGCGGACGCTGGCCGCGGTGGCGAAGGCGCTCAAGCACGCGGAGACCCAGGTGCTGGCGACCGACCCCGACCGGGAGGGCGAGGCGATCGCCTGGCAGGTGCTCGAATGGCTCACGGAACGGGACGCCGTCGGCGACGTGGCGGTGCACCGGGTCGCCTTCCACGAGGTGACGCCGGCGGCGGTGCGCACGGCCCTGTCGCGGCCCCGGGATCTCGACATGGACCTGGTGCGGGCCTGGCAGGCGCGGCGCGCACTCGACTACCTGGTCGGCTACGGGCTCTCGCCGCTGCTCTGGCGCAAGCTGCCGGGCTGCCGCTCGGCGGGGCGCGTGCAGTCGGTGGCGCTCAGGCTGCTCTGCGAGCGCGAGGCGGAGATCGAGGCCTTCCAGCCGCGGCACTACCGGACGGTCCATGCCGAACTGGCGGCGGCGGACGGCGTGCCGTTCCCGGCGATCCTGTGCCGGCTCGACGGGATGGAGATCGGCGAGGCGGGGTTTGCAACGGCAAGGACGGCGGAGGAGGCCGCCAGGCGCATCGGCAAATCCCGGCTCGCGGTCCTGTCAGTCGAGCGCGACACGCTGCGGCGCCGGCCCCTGCCGCCCTTCACCACCTCGACCCTGCAGCAGGAGGCGTTGCAACGGCTCGGCTTCGGCATCGGCGAGACCATGGACATCGCCCAGCGGCTCTACGAGGGCGTCGACCTCGGCGGCGAGACGGCGGGGCTCATCACCTACATGCGGACCGATTCGACGGCGATGGCGAAGACGGCGGTGGCGCAAGCCCGCGCGGTCGCCCGCAAGCGCTTTGGCGATGCCTACATCCCGGCGAAGCCGCGCACGTTCCGGACCCGGCAACGCCATGCCCAGGAGGCGCACGAGGCGATCCGGCCGACCGACTTCGCGCGGGCGCCGGACCGGCTCGCGGGGCGGCTCGACCGCGCGGCGGTGCAGCTCTACGGGCTCATCCGGAACCGCGCCCTGGCGAGCCAGATGGCGGCGGCCCGGTTCGACCGGGTGCGGGTGTTAACGGCGGAGGAATAATGCACCACGCGGAGCGATCGGGCGGTCCGGTCGCGGCGGCGCAAAATTGTGCCACTCATGGTCCCTTGTTGGTTATGGCGAGGGGCAGGAGATGTACGGCGTGGAGCTCTATGCGGCGGTTCGACTGGCGGTTGTTGACGAGACTGTTCAGCGACATCGCACTTGAAGGGTCAGCGACATTGCAGATGACGGGTTGGGCGGAGCGGAGGCCGGGCGTAGCCCGGCTGTAGCTCCGCCCAACCCGGGCGCGGTTTAGACCTCGCCGTCGGCTGTGGCCGCGGTCAGGAACAGGTCTTCAACTACCACGAAGAGGACCTGATGCCTGGCCGACCGATCACGGACCAACAGATGAGGTACTGCATGACCCTACGAACGAGGCACACCTGGGCCACCGCGGCGGCGATGGCAGGTTTCAGCACCAGCACCAGCACCGGCTACCGGGTGGAGAGAGACCCGCGCCTGCCGTCCCGGAAGAAGGCCTGCCACGGTCAAGGTGGCGGCCGGCCTGATCCGCTGACGGAGATCTGGGACAGCGAGATCGTCCCGATGCTGGAGCGAACCCCTGGCCTGCGCCCGATCACCATCTTTGAGGAGATGGTGCGCCGGCATCCGCAGCGGGGTCTCGGTTCAGCCCGGCGGACACTCGAGCGCCGCGTTCGGCTCTGGAAGGCCCGGTTCGGACCGCAGCAGGAAGTGATCTTCCGCCAGGAGCACCTGCCGGGGCGGCAGGGCATGCCGGACTTCTTCGACGCCAACTCTCTCGCTGTCACCATTGCCGGCGAACCACTGGCGCACCGCATCTACCATTTCACCCTGGTCTATTCCGGCTGGGAACATGCCGAGGTGGTGTTGGGCGGCGAGAGCTTCACGGCCCTGGCCAGCGGCTTGCAGAACGCGCTTTGGTCTCTGGGCGGCGCCCCGCAGGAGCATCGTACCGATAGCCTGTCCGCAGCTTTCGCCAATCTGGACAAGGCGGCGTGCGACGATCTGCGCGAGCGCTACGACGCCTTGTGCCGGCACTACGGGATGGAGCCCAGCCGCAACAACCGTGGACTGGCCCACGAGAACGGAGCGATCGAGAGCCGTCACGGCCATCTCAAGACCCGCCTCGGCCAAGCCCTTCTGCTGCGCGCATCGACGGACTTCGAGGACCTCGACGCTTATCGCCGCTTCGCCGCGCAGGTGGTGGCGCGCCACAACGCCAATCACCGCGATGCACTGCACTGCGAGGCCAACCATCTTCAATCGCTGCCCAGGCAACGCAGCTGCGACTATGACGAGGCTACGGTCACCGTGACCTCATCGAGTGGCTTCGTCCTGCGCAAGGTCTTCTACACCGTGCCCTCCACCCTGATCGGGCATCGGCTCAAGGGGCGCATCTACGATGATCGCCTCGAGCTCTGGCTCGGCGCCAGCCCGATCCTGACCCTGCCACGCGGCCGCCCTCCCGCGCGTGGGCGTGGCGGTCACGCCCACGTGGTGAACTACCACCACGTCATCCATAGCCTGCGCACCAAGCCCCAGGCCCTGGCCGGGCTGCGCTATCGCGATCAGCTCTTTCCCCGTACCGCCTACCGGCGATGCTGGGATGCGCTGAGTGCGGCCCTCGATCAGCGGAGCGCCTGCAGGATCATGGTCGGTTGTATGGACGCCTCCCGGAACGCAAGGCCCGATTTTGGTGTGGCAGGCAGGCAGATTGCAGTTTTGTATCCGGCCTTTGGTGCGGGGCTTTCTGCCCGCTGGCCCTGATGGGATTTGCCGATCCGCGCCTCATTTCTCCTGTGGGCTTTACGCCCCTCCCGACCATGCAGGCTTGGCGGATCGCGGTCTGACCTGTTTGCCATCACTCCTTGTCGTACCTTGCGCAATCTTTCAGCGGCCACCTCCTGTGTTGCTTCGTGTGCCTGTCGTAGCAGCGCTTAAGCCGGCTGGCTGACGAAGTTCGCCTGGTACGCCCGGTCATGGGCCAGCAAGGCCCAGATCGTGCGCGCCGTCTTGTTGGCGATCGCGACAGTAACCACGTTCGTCGGTCGTCTCTCGGCCAGGCGCAGCGCCCATTCGGGCGGCGCCTAGCTGCGGGTGAGCACCGCGCGGGCGCCGTGGATCAGCAGGGTGCGGAGATACCTGTCCCCGCGCTTGGAGATCCCGAGCATGCGAACCCGCCCCCCGGTTCCGCTGTGGCGCGGCACCAGGCCGAGCCAGGCAGCAAACTCGCGGCCGGTCCTGAAGGCGGCCGGATCGCCCATCGCGGCCACCACGGCCGTCGCGCTCAGCACCCCGACGCCGGGGATCTCTGCGATCTGCCGGCTGGCGGCATTGCTGCGATGCCACAGCTTGATCCGCCGCTCGATTGCGCCCACCTCCTTGTCGAGCTCGGCGACGCGCGCCCACTGCTCGCGCAGGGTCTCGATAATCATCGCTGGCAGTCGCTCCGAGACCCGCTCGAGGGCCGCGGGGATGTCCCGCCTCATCCCGGCTCGGCCTTTCGGCATGACCTCGCCATATTCGGTCAACAGGCCGCGCAGGCCGTTGATCTGGGCGGTGCGGAACTTCACCAGTTGCTGGCGCATGCGATGCAGCGCCAGGATTGCCTGCTGTTCTTCGCTCTTGATCGCGACCGTCTTGACGCCTGGCTGCTGCACCGCCGTCCAGATCGCCCGCGCGTCGTGCGCATCGCTCTTGTTGCCGCCCACGAAGGGCCTCAGCATCTTCGCCGGCAGAAGCCGGACCTCGTGACCGAGCTCCCGGATCCGGCGTGCCCAATGCTGCGAGCCCCCGCACGCCTCCATCGCGACCAGGCACGGCGCGCGATTGGCGAAATGTTCCAGAAACTTCGCCCGCATCAGCCGCAAGTCGACGATCTCGCCCGTCTCCATATCGACCCAATGCAGTTGGAACACCCGCTTCGCCGTATCCACGCCGACGACCGTTCTGCTAGTCTTCATCTCGGACCCTCCGGTTTGCCTGTGAAGAGCTCGCTCTTCCCACTTGGCGCTTTGATGCCGTCGGCCCGCGAGGGTCCACCTCAACCCTCGCGACTTTCGGCAACAGGGAGTGGGAGGCGTCCATTCCATTTCCCCAATGAGCACCGCACAAAGCTCCATTCGACCAACCCGCTCGAACGTCTCGACGGCGAGGTCAAGCGCCGCACCAACGTCGTCGGCATCTTCCCCAACGAGGACGCCATCATCCGGCTGGTCGGCGCCATCCTCCTCGAGCAGAATGACGAATGGGCGGTCCAGAGAGCCCGCTACATGACGCTGGAATCCATCGCTCCCATGAGCAATGATGACCTCATCAAGCTGCCCGTCATGGCAGCTTGAGCGTCCTGGCCCTACCCGCCGGATGCCGCGTAGAGCGCAAGGCTCTTACACCACGGCCTGGGACACGATCCAACGCGAGAGCTGCCACCGGCCCGCCGGTTCCGCGCGTCATTGCCCGAGCCTTCCGGACGTCGGCCGATCCGCCTCTCTCGTCGCGCCGGCTTCGGTTTCCGGTGACCGGATGGCCGGCTCCCGGCTGTTTTGCCAGCAATTCCAGGCAATCCGGACGGACGTCACCGCGTCCCGTGATTGACCGTGACCGGCAATAAACTTAGTCTGGCTCAACTTCTCTGAGGCTTCGCCAGTGCCGGAAATACATGTCCAATGAGCCGCTTCCGCCGCTGAACTCGCTCCAGGCATTCGAAGCGGCGGGCAGACATGAGAGTTTCCTGTATGCGGCGGCCGAACTGCGGGTCTCACCCGGCGCCATCAGCAGACATTGTTCGCCAGCTGGAGCGATTTCTGGGAACCGAGCTGTTTGTCAGGCGAAGCAATGGAGTGACGCTCACCCCGGCCGGCAACCTCTACGCCCGGAAAGTGAGCCGCATCGTCAGAGACCTGAGAAGAGCGACGGCTGAAGTGCGCAAACCGGATACGGCCGTCGGAGCCTGATCCAGACCCCCGTATCGTTCAGATTGTGGGCATGAGGGTTTGGCTCGCCGTTGACAGTAGGTGTCCGCTGGAAGCAGCCCATTACCTGGACCGCAGCCATGGGGTAGTCTGCGATCTTGTTAGAAGATCGCTTTCCGGACTCAGCGCGCTGCGGCCAAAGGCAACATGCCCATGGCGCCGCTTACACAGATAATCGGACATTCCCCCGGCGAACCGACATCCACATGCGATCCCAACCCACCTTGCATCAAGGGGCGGGCACCAGCCACCCGCGGTTCTCCACCGCCGTGTTACGCCCCAAGTCCCGCGCGGGATCGCCTGCCGACGGAAGCACCGGTCGAGAACTATCCATCCTCGTCAAGACTCGCCAAACCGTATTTCTGATACCTCAACCGCAACGCCGAATGCCCGCCATCCAGTGTCGCTATCACATGCTTCGTGATCGACGAGGCGCTCGTACATAGAAATCCGCGGGCGCTCACCTCCCCGGTAGAACCATCGCTGTCGAACAGCGCGATGTGCTCGGCGTCCGTCAATACGACAAGATTCGCGTTGTGGGAGGTGAAGGCAATTTGCCGTGCACGCTTGTCCTCCAGCAAAGCAGGCGCGATGGTGTCCGCAATGTGTCTGTTGTCCAGATTGTCCTCCGGTTGGTCGACGATCAACGGTCCCTCCTGCAGTTTCAGCAGCAGCGGAAAAATCGCAGTGCACCGCTGACCTGCCGACAGCTGGTCGATAGCTCTGTAGTCTTCGCCACCCTGCCCGGCGTTGAAGAAGATCCTCAGGTCGTCGCCTTCGAAGGCCGACAGATAGCCGCCGAAGGTGACTGAAGAAAGCAGCAGCGGGAATCCTTCCACTAAGTCTCTTCGTGCACTCTCGTACGCCTTCGCCAGTCTGGCGTGGTGCCTTTCCGTCTCCCCAAATCGTTCGTTCAACTCTCCGAAGACATTGGCACCGTCAGGATTTCCACTGCCAATCTCGTCGAACACCCCGAGCCGAGCACGCGGAGCCACCTCCAAGCGCACGCCGAACTCCTCCAGCTGTGCGGCCAACTCGCCTACGCGTGCCCTTCTCAAAGCGGTTTGCGTGTCCAACGCGCCCGCAACATCGGCGCATAACTCTGCGAGGGTGCCCAACAGGCCCTCCAATCGACCTCGTTCTTCCTCCATCTTCTGTTCCAGGCCCGGCAGTTCCCGCGTCTGGTCAAGCACCTGGCGGTGGGTCTCCAACAACCGGCGTTTTTCATCGGAGAGTTCCGCGACCGCTGCGTCGTATTCAGCAGCGAAACGGCTGAATGCCTCCGTCATCTTCCCGCTCTTCTCCGCGAGCTCGCTCGCATATCCGGCAATTCTTGCTTGGTGTTCACTCGCGAAAGCCCCAGCGTGGGAGCGAAGGTCGGTCACAATCTTGGATGCGAAACCGGCGAAACGTTCTATGGGTGAGTTACCGGTCAGCGAAGAAATATCCGGCACGAACCCGGCAGCCTCCCAGTTCGGCTCGACGCCGCTGCACTCCTCGAGCCAGGAGGCTAGACGTCTTATCGAGTCGCGTTGACGATTAGCCGTCTCGTATGTGTCCTTCAATGCAACCAGATTGGCGTCCGTAAGTTCTCGAAGACCGGATCGCAGATCTTTGAGCCTTCCCACGCGGTTTCGGAGCGATCGGTACCCCGCATAGCGATTCACGACTTGTTCGTGGAGCGATCTGATCTTCCCCATCGCATCATCGGCGGCCTCCTGCAGCTGTCGGATCTCCTCTCTATCCGCAATCGTATCAAGGTACGCTTGCCGTACGTCCGGGTCGGTAGCTGCCTGTTCAATCTCATGCCACCCCAGAATGAACGAGGGGAACATCAATGCGTCCGGGTTCTGAACTTCTTCGCACCTGTCGCCATCGAAGTGCAGCCTGAAGACGTCGGGCGCGCTCACCGAGCGCTCGACGAGGACCTTTGCACCATCCTCGCGTTTCACCAAGACTCGCACCATGCCGCCCTGCCCGAGGATATGCGACAGGTGCGACTGCACTTCCTCCCTGCGCGACTCGGGAACCAACGAACCCAATGCGAACCTCAGGCATTCCAGAACGGACGTCTTGCCCGATCCCTTCACCCCGATGAACGCGTTGCAGTGAGGCGACAACGACAGCCAGAAGTCCGTGAAGAACCGTCCCCTGACGTTGATGCCGACGACGTAGCTGGCGGGTGCATCCGGTTCTACGAGCGACACGCGTGACGGAATCTCTAGCCCCGCCTTGAGTTCCCTGAACGTCGGCGCTTCCATCTGCACCCATGTCACCCGCTCGCCGATGCCAGTGACTTCGTGTGCGTCGCTCGAGCGGATGCAGGTCTTTCGCAAGTTTCCCGTGTCGGCGTGTTCTCCATCGAAGAACTCGGCCGTTTTCAGGTCTGTTACCTCCAGCGCCGTGAAGTGCTCTCTTGCGAGCTTCAGGAATTCCGCGTCCATGTAGATGTCGTCGACGCTTCGACTCTTAAAAGCATCACTACTCTTATGGAGGTGCGCCGGTATGATCAGTGCGTTCGCTTCCTGTAACGCATTGCAGATTTCCGGTACGGGTGCGGTCACGCCGGGAATCTTCGTACCCGATACATCTCGCATTTCGTACCCACAACGCTGATTTAGATGCTTGAACCAGTAGTCTGCATCCTCTTCCGGATCGAAGCCGACAAGTAAGTGAAAGAGCGCCTGCTTTTGGATCTTTGACTCCGGCTTGGACCAAGCGTCAACAAAAACGTTGAGTTCCGTGCCCCGCAAGACGGTTCTGCCGCTGCGTTTGCTCAACTGTTCCACGAACGCCGCATCCGGCAGCTTGTGGTGGTCGGTGAACATCACAACATCGACTGGCTTCGCTAACAGGTGGGCGACGGCGTCATCCAGCGCCGTATCCTTGTTGCCACCGAAGTCATGACTCGCCGGCGAGTGGTTGTGCAGGTCGACGGTTCTCCATTGTCCGTATTGCGCTTGGGAAAAATAATGAAGGCTGGCTTCAAATTCCTGGATTACCGGCATTACCTCATTCTACCCACAGTTGTTCTTGTTCCATTCGACACTACTGACGGCACTATCCTGCTTATCCTTCACGCACTCGCGCCGGCACCGACAGACAAAACCTTCCGCTTGTCCATACCGGCGTCAAAGGATGGCGCTGCTGGCCCCCAATGCTTGCCCAATGCCCGCGGGATCGTGGACCTCAATTGACCATCGCTCTATATCCGGTCCGGCTTATCGGGAATGCGGTGAACCCGCCAGCCAAGTGTTGTCTCGCTGTATCGGATTGTAGCAGGCCAAGTAGTATTCGCAGCGGAGCCGACCTGAGTCCAACACGCCATGGCTTGATGTCCCGCCGCTGCCCGCGACCGCAAATTCGCATGCTGCGCCTCGCCTTGCTACCCGTGTGCGCTGGCACTGTTCCCTCAGTCGGGTGCGGATTCGCCTGTCTCGTCCACCAGTCCACCCCCTCTGATTTCATCGGGCTTCCCCCGAAAGGAACCTTCTCAGTGCCAGTCACCGCCTCCACAAGCCAAATCTTGGAGTTCTCGTGATTCCCATAGGATTCCCAGCGCTAAATCGAATCCCGCTTGTGGAATCAAAAACACCTGAAAACTATAATGTTTTCAGGTGTTTATGTTGGTTGCGGGGGTAGGATTTGAACCTACGACCTTCAGGTTATGAGGCGGTTCTCTGTTTGTTCTAAGCGTTTCGCAGAGCTGCGCAGAACTACGCTAACTTATTGAATATACTTGCTTATTCTGAAACCCTCCGTACCATGGAACCCACTCAATTGCGCAGCGTTTTGCGCCCTCATGCGTCCACTGTGCGTCCATGGATTTGGAGGGGGATGCCATGCCCAAGATCACCAAACGCCTCGTCGAGGGCGCCGAGGTTCGCGACAAGGACTACGTCCTGTTCGACAGCGAGGTCCACGGCTTCGGCGCCCGCATTCTGCCAAGCGATACCCGATCCTATCTCGTTCAGTATCGTATCGGCCGGCGGTGGCGGCGCATGAGTCTCGGACTCCACGGCGTCGTAACGCCCGAGCAGGCCCGGGCCCAAGCGATCAAGGTATTGGCGCGCGTCAGAGATGGCGAGGATCCGGCCGGCGATCGTAAGGGGGCCCGTGCCGCTCCCACCATCGAAGACCTGGGGCGGCGCGTCGTCGAAGACCATGCCGTCCATCATTGCCGGCCCAGAACGGTGGTTGGCTACCGCTACTACGTCAAGGCCTACATCAATCCCCGAATCGGCACTCTCAAGGTCTCCGAGATCACGCGGCCCGACATCGCCCGCCTCCACCACGATCTCCGCTTCGCCCCGGTCCAGGCCAACCGCTGCCTGCAGTTCTTGTCCAAGGCCTTCAACCTGGCCGAGGTCTGGGGGCTGCGCCCGGACGGCTCCAACCCCTGCCGTCATGTCAAGAAGTACAAGGAGAAGAAGCGTGAGCGCTATCTGAGCCCGACCGAACTAGTGGATTGATTCCAAAGTTTGGAACCCTCGGTTTCGGGCTGCGATGATGTCGTCGGGGTCGGCTTTCCATATGAATGGCTGTGGGTTGGCCGCATTGTATTCGCGGACGAAGCGGTTGATTGCGGCCTGGAGATCGACGACGGAATGGAAGACGCCGTGCTTGAGCCGCCGCCGGGTGAGTTTTGCGAAGAAGCCCTCGACGGCATTGAGCCACGAGCAGGAGGTCGGCGTGAAGTGGAAAGTCCAGCGCGGATGGCGGGCGAGCCAGGCGCGGACCTTGTCCTTGTTGTGCGCCGCGTAGTTGTCGACGATCGCGTGGATGGCCTTGTCCGCCGGCACCGTGCGCTCGATGCGGTTGAGGAAGCGGATGAACTCCTGATGGCGGTGGCGCTGCATGTTCTGGCCGATCACCGTTCCGTCCAGAACGTTGAGCGCCGCAAACAGCGTGGTCGTGCCGTGCCGTTTGTAGTCATGGGTCATGGTGCCGGCGCGTCCCTTCTTCATCGGCAGACCGGCGGTCGAGCGCCTGGATCTGTGACTTCTCATCGATCGACAACACCACCGCATGGGCCGGCGGGTCGACATACAGGCCGACGATATCGGTGAGTTTCTCGGCGAAGGCAGGGTCGGTCGACAGCTTGAAGTTGCGCCAGCGGTGCGGGCTGAGACCGTGAGCCTTCCAGATCGCCTGCACCGTCGAGGCGGCAATACCGGCCGCCCTGGCGATCGCGCGCAACGTCCAGTGGGTCGCCTCAAACGGCGGCGGTTGCTGCGTCAGGCGCACGATCTCGGCGACACGATCGAGCGGGACCGGCGCCTTGCCGGGCGGACGGGACTTGTCGCGAAGCAGGCCGCCGACACCCTCGTGCATGAACCGCTCTTGCCAGCGCCACACGCAGGTCTTGGACTTGCCGGTCTCGGTCATGATCGCCGAGGTGCCCAGACCCTCGCCGCTGAGAAGGACAATATGTGCCCGCCAGACGTGTTTCTGCGGGCTCTTGGGATCCGCGACGACCGCGCGCAATCGCTGACGGTCGCCGGCGGATAGGGTGAAGGAGATTCCACTGCGCATGCGCCAGATTCGCATACCACAGCAAAATACGGAATCCCAATTCGGACTCTTTCGTTCCGATCAATCCACTAGGCCGTCTCGGCGAAGTCCTGCGCCAATGCGAGCAGGAAGGCATCGAGAGCCGGTCGGCGATCAACGCCCTGCGACTATTGATCTTCACCGGCTGCCGGCTCTCGGAGATCATGACCCTGCGGTGGGAGTTCGTGGATTTCGCGGGCGGCGCCCTTCACCTGCCGGAATCCAAGACCGGGGCCAAGACCGTCCATATCGGCGCGCCCGCCCTGGAGGTCCTGGCCAGGATAGAGAGGCTCGACGGCAACCCCTGGGTCATCACCGGCAAGCTCCCCGGCTCCCATCTGACCGATCTACAGCCGCCCTGGCAACGCATCCGCAAGCGCGCCGGCATTGCCGATGTGCGCATTCACGACTTGCGTCACACCTTCGCGTCCGTCGCGGTGGCGGCCGGACAGGGCTTGCCCATGATCGGCAAGATGCTTGGCCACTCCCAGGTCCAGACGACGGCGCGCTACGCCCACCTCGCCGCCGATCCGGTCAAGCGGGCCACGGACGATGTGTCGGCAAGCCTCAAGAGGGCGTTGGGATAAGGCCCATCGGCGGCCGCTTCGAGATCGGGTCATCGCTCAACCTCAGCCTCGAGGGCGAGCGCCGTGAGCCGGCCAACGATGCTGCCGCGGAGCCACGGCGTCATGCTGCGCATGCAGGCAAGCTGGTAGGGCCCGAGGCCGGTTGTGGTCGTGAGGACGGCGCGTTTCGACGCGCCGTCCTCACTCTTCAGCCGATTGCCGGCCTCGTGCCGTGTTGGCCTGGCGCATAGACTTTCACTTGTCATGCGCGGTATTTCGTCGGCAAAGGATCCCCGCGTCATTGTGTCGTCACCGCCGCTTGCCATGATTGCACGCGGGCGCCGCGCGGCGGGTCCGAAACCGGTCGGGCACAGGCGCGGCAGGCGCCCGTTCATCAGCGTATCGGCGCATCGGAATCGCCCAATGAATTCAATGCCCGGGTTGGATGCCGGTTTCACCCGCCCGGGCGAGCGAACTTCCAACTTCGGAAATTCCAAATCCCACTAACCCATTGAAATTTCTACGGTCGGAAATCCCGTACCGAATCGGCGCAGTCAACAGTCGCGGTGAATATCGACGGAGAGAGAGCGGATTCGGGCCGAAACGCGGGACCGGCGGTCAACGGTCGGCGGCCGAAACCCGCTCGGAACCTGGGCTTTTCGACGCCGCCCGGCGCGGCGGGAGAAAGTTGGGGGGTGAGGCTTGGCGGAGGGAACGAACCCCGGTTCGAACCCTCTCCATTTGGGCGTTCAGTGAGACGGAGATGGTTTGCGATCGCCGTCGCCTGGCGACCGAAACCCCGATCAAACTACCGATCGCTCGAAAGATGATTTCGAAAGCTGCCGCGTTTGCTCGAAGGGCACCAAGACAGGCTCCGTGGGCTGCGCGGTGCGCTCGGTTGCGGCATTGGAGAGAGGGGCTGGTCGTCGGCCAGGTGCGCCGGCTGCTACAGGCGCCCGAAATCGCCGCCCGCACCGTCGCGGCTTGCACCGCGGCGGACGGGGCCGGGCCCGCCGCCGCGGCCAACGAGCGCGAGGTGATCGAGGCGTTAGGACGGCTCGACGAGGTCTGTGCGGCCTGCGCTGGATCGCCGATCGACCCCCGCACGCCAACAGTAGGCAAACCGGCCGCTCACGAGCCAGCCGCAGAAAGACATACGATGTTACGGGCTACCAGGGGGCAGTCCACAAATTCGGCGCGAAGTCCCTCTATCGGGGGATTCTTTTTCTCGCCGTCGACGCAGGCCTGGAGGATACCGCAGCCCCGCCACGGCCCGCCGACTTGAGGCGCCGGTTCGTGTCTATCCATTTCGACGTCGCGGCCGCACTTGCCCTGACCTCGTCGGGAACGGCGATACCCCTGTCCCGCGCGATCGCCTCGGCGAAGGACAGTTGCGCCGCACTCGGCGCCTTGGCTCCTGTTGCTCCGGTGCTCGCCGTGTTGCTGGCAGCGCGAGCGGGCGCGTGCCGGTCCAGGAACTGTCGGCACACGGAGGCCGACTTCGTGTAGCCCGCAGGCGGCTTGATACCCTTGCGTTTGGCGATCGACACGGCAAACCGCTTCATCGCCGCCGTCGGCGGGCGATCCTTGCCGCTGTAGCCGCCCGAAGCGTCCCCGAGCGCAACCGCCGCTCCGCCGGCGGCGCCCTCGCCCAACCTGCCGATGATGCGCCGGGCGGCATCGCATATGGCGTCGATCGCCACCGTCATCTCCTGCTTACCGAGCACAACGTCGTCCAGCAGGCACTCCAGCTCCGCCGTCACGCCCGGATCGACCAGCGCCGGATCGGCGCGCTCCAGAACCCCGAACAGTGCCAGCCCCCGGTCGCTCGGCACGATGTTCTTGTCCCGGACCGTCAGGAAGCCCTGCTTCTTGAGCCCCACGATGATCTCACCCCGCGTCGCTGGCGTGCCGATCCCCCTGGCCTCCCTGAGGCGCTCCCGAAGAGCCTCGTCCTCCACGAAGCGCCAAGCGTTCTGCATCGCCTCGATCAGCGTGCCCTCCTTGTAGCGCGGCGGCGGCCGGGTCTCCTTGTCCTCGATCTCCGGGTCGTGCAGCCGGGCAGTCTCCCCGTCGCGCAGCACCGGCAGCGCCTGCGCCCCTTCGCCCTTCTCCTCAGCCGGCCGCCAATCGGGAAAGGCATCGCGCCAGCCGGCCTCGATCGGCTGGCGGCCCGCTGCGCGGAACCCGAAGCCGAGGACATCCAGCGTCACCGTCGTCTGCCGGTAGCGGTAATCGGGCATGACCGATGCCAGATAGGACCGCGCAATCGCGTCGAACAGTTTCTTTTCGTCGCTCGACAAGCGCGGCCAAATCTTGCCCAGATCGCCGATCGTGTTGACGTTCGGAATCACCGCGTGGTGGCTCGCACCCTCGAGGCCCTTGTCGTGGAAGCTGCCGTTGCGCCCCTTGCGGATCACCGGCTGCGACGGCACGAGGACGGCGACGATCTTCGGCACGTCGGCGATCGCGTTCTCCGGCAGGTAGCGCACCTCGGCGCGCGGATATGTGAGGACCTTCTTGCCCGCGCCGTCATAGAGCTGGAGACCTCTAACAACCGGCCGATTTGGCGCGGATAAGGGTGTCCTGTTGGCCGATCCGTGCGGCGGGTGGATTTGACGGCGTTATTCGTCCGCGGTTTCGTTCTCAGCGGGGTGTTTTTTGGTCATACGGGCGGACTCATGCCATGGCGGCCCTGCGCTCATGGAAGATCAGACGCTGGAAATTATAGGCGAGGTTGGCGAGGCCTATCTTGGTCTCGGCCCGCTTGAGCCCGATGGTCCGGACGAACAGGCTCATGCGATCCTTCTGCTGGGCGAAGACATGCTCGACGCGTGCACGGACCGCTGACTTGCGGGCATTGGCCCGGGCGGTCGCCTTGGGCATGGCCCGGCCCGGCGGCTTCTTGCGGTGGATGTGGGAGATCCGACCCTTGCCCGCCAGCCACGCCTCGTTCGCCTTCGAGCGATAGGCGCTGTCAGCCCACACGCCGGCGGCCAGATTGTCGCCGGTGACGAGATGACGCAACATCTTGCCGTCATGGCGGGCGGCATCGGTCACCGCCGAGCCGCGGATGAAGCCGTAGGCCCGATCGATGACGACATGATTCTTGTAGCCGAACACCGGGATCGCGATGTCGGGCACGCGCCGTTGCGCCCCGGCGGGGTTCTTGCGCCTTCCGGTCTTCACCGTCCACCGCGCGTCTGTGTCCTTCTGCGCCGCCTTGGCCGGCTGATCGGGCCAGATCTCGGACGCGCTCTTGCCCGCCTTGATCGCCCGCTTCTCGTCATCGCGGTGGCGCTGCTTGGGCGCCGATACCAGGGTCGCATCGACGATCTGCCCGCCCATCGCCAGATAGCCGCACCGGCGCAGCTCGCCATCGAAGGCGGCAAACAGCTCATCCATCGCCCCGGCCCGGACCAGACGCTCGCGAAAGGTCCAGATGGTGTTCCGGTCCGGCGTCGGCGCTCCGAGATCGAAGCCCAGGAAGCGAAGCCAACTCAAGCGGTCGCGGATCAGAAACTCCATCCGCTCGTCGCTCACCGTGTGCCGCGCGGCCAGGACCAGAACCTTGAACATCGCCACCGCATCGTAGGCCGGGCGGCCGCCTTTCGATCCGTCCGAATAGCCCAGCGCCGCCTCAAGCGGTGCGCGGAAAATCTCGAAATCGACAACCTTCGCCAGCACCTCCAACGGATCGCCAGTCGCCGAAAGCTTGCGCAAATGATCCGGTAAGCCGAACAGGCCAGTCTGCCTCATCAATACCCCCCTCGAATCGAACCGCCGCAGAGAATCACAACAAGGCAAAATTGGCGAGGTAAATAGAGGCGTCCAGATGTTGCGTCAGCTCGTCACCGGCGACAATCTGGCCGCCGGCGTGTGGGCTGACAGCGCCTATCGCTCGAAGGCCAACGAGGCGTGGCTGGCCGGCAAGGGTCGGGTCTCCCACATCCACCGCAAGAAGCCGCCGGGCCGGGCCATGCCCAAGGCGACCGCCCAGGCCAATGCCCGCAAGTCAGCGGTCCGTGCGCATGTGGAGCACGTCTTCGCCCAGCAGAAGGATCGCATGGGCCTTTTCATCCGTACCATCGGGCTCAAGCGGGCGGAGGCCAAGATCGGCCTCGCCAACCTGGCTTACAATTTCCAGCGTCTGATCTTCCATGAGCGCAGGGCCGCCATGGTATGAGTCCGCCTGAATAGCGCCAAAACCCTCCGCCGAGAACGAAACGGCGGATGGTTGCGGACGTCAACACCGCCGATCTCAGCGAAAGTCGGACAGCACACCAAAATCTTCGTCAAATCCCCCGGTTGTTGGAGGTCTCCACCTGCGACATCGTCGCACACGAAACGATGTCGGCTTCGGCGACGGCGGCCGCGAGATCGTCCACTGCCGCTGCAGCCAGACCGTGCTGCCTCGCCTTTTCGGCCAGCACTTCGGCCTTGCTTGCCGTGCGGCCCCATATGCTGATCCTGCGGATCGGCCGCCGCGCGGTGTGCGCCTCCATCAAGTTGGCAGCGATCCGGCCGGTGCCGACAATGAGAAGACGCGCCGCGTCGGGGCGCGCGCAGTAGTCCGCCGCCAACGCCGATGTTGCCGCCGTGCGCCGCGCGGTGAGTTCGCCGCCGTCGATGATCGCTAAAGCCTCGCCCGTGGCCGCGCTGAACAACGCATAGACCGCGTTGACGGACGCCAGTCCGCGCGCGGCATTGGCGGGAAAGAAGCTTGCCACCTTGACGCCGAGCTTGTCGCCGACCTCCCACCCCGGCATCAGCATGAGCGTGGCGTCGGCCGCGCCCGGTACTGCGACGCGATGAAGGGTGGACGCCTCTATTTACCTCGCCAATTTTGCCTTGTTGTGATTCTCTGCGGCGGTTCGATTCGAGGGGGGTATTGATGAGGCAGACTGGCCTGTTCGGCTTACCGGATCATTTGCGCAAGCTTTCGGCGACTGGCGATCCGTTGGAGGTGCTGGCGAAGGTTGTCGATTTCGAGATTTTCCGCGCACCGCTTGAGGCGGCGCTGGGCTATTCGGACGGATCGAAAGGCGGCCGCCCGGCCTACGACGCGGTGGCGATGTTCAAGGTTCTGGTCCTGGCCGCGCGGCACACGGTGAGCGACGAGCGGATGGAGTTTCTGATCCGCGACCGCTTGAGTTGGCTTCGCTTCCTGGGCTTCGATCTCGGAGCGCCGACGCCGGACCGGAACACCATCTGGACCTTTCGCGAGCGTCTGGTCCGGGCCGGGGCGATGGATGAGCTGTTTGCCGCCTTCGATGGCGAGCTGCGCCGGTGCGGCTATCTGGCGATGGGCGGGCAGATCGTCGATGCGACCCTGGTATCGGCGCCCAAGCAGCGCCACCGCGATGACGAGAAGCGGGCGATCAAGGCGGGCAAGAGCGCGTCCGAGATCTGGCCCGATCAGCCGGCCAAGGCGGCGCAGAAGGACACAGACGCGCGGTGGACGGTGAAGACCGGAAGGCGCAAGAACCCCGCCGGGGCGCAACGGCGCGTGCCCGACATCGCGATCCCGGTGTTCGGCTACAAGAATCATGTCGTCATCGATCGGGCCTACGGCTTCATCCGCGGCTCGGCGGTGACCGATGCCGCCCGCCATGACGGCAAGATGTTGCGTCATCTCGTCACCGGCGACAATCTGGCCGCCGGCGTGTGGGCTGACAGCGCCTATCGCTCGAAGGCGAACGAGGCGTGGCTGGCGGGCAAGGGTCGGATCTCCCACATCCACCGCAAGAAGCCGCCGGGCCGGGCCATGCCCAAGGCGACCGCCCGGGCCAATGCCCGCAAGTCAGCGGTCCGTGCACGCGTCGAGCATGTCTTCGCCCAGCAGAAGGATCGCATGAGCCTGTTCGTCCGGACCATCGGGCTCAAGCGGGCCGAGACCAAGATAGGCCTCGCCAACCTCGCCTATAATTTCCAGCGTCTGATCTTCCATGAGCGCAGGGCCGCCATGGCATGAGTCCGCCCGTATGACCAAAAAACACCCCGCTGAGAACGAAACCGCGGACGAATAACGCCGTCAAATCCACCCGCCGCACGGATCGGCCAACAGGACACCCTTATCCGCGCCAAATCGGCCGGTTGTTATAGGTCTCCAGGTGTCGCGGTGGCGCCACGCATCCGCGGCGGAACATATCGTGCAACGCATCTATCAGGGACCGCCAATCGAGCAGTTCGCGCAACCGCGCCGCATCGATCATCCGCATGGCAGCGCGCCGCAACCTAAGGGCTCAAGAAGCAGGGCCAGTCGACTCACCGCCAATGTCGAAGCGAATGCCCTGCGCCAGCGGCAATTCGCGCGAGTAGTTAATGGCGTTGGTGGCGCGCCTCATATACGCCTTCCAGGCATCGGAGCCGGATTCACGCCCGCCGCCGGTTCCCTTTTCACCACCGAAGGCGCCGCCGATTTCGGCTCCGCTGGGGCCGATGTTCACGTTCACGATGCCGCAGTCGCTACCATCCGCCGCCATGAAGCGCTCCGCCTCGACGCAGGTCGGTGGTAAAGATGCTGGACGCCAATCCTTGCGGCACATCGTTGTGAATGGCGATCGCCTGCTCGAGCGAGCGGTACTTCAGAGCGTACAGGATCGGCGCGAAGGTTTCCTCGCGGACGAGGCCCGTGGGCCCGGCCATTTCAACGATCGCCGGCGTGACATAGTAGGCGTCCGGCCAACGCCCGGGCGCGGTGCGTTCACCGCCATGCACGCGGCCGCCATCTTCCCGCGCAGCCGACAGCGCCCTCTGCATCGCGGTGAACGCACCGGCATCGATCAACGGTCCCACCAAGTTCGCGGGATCGCGCGGATCGCCGACGGCGATGTCGGCATAGGCCGCGCGTAGGCGGCCCATCAGCGCGTCATAGACGTCTTCGTGCACGATGAGGCGCCGCAGGCTGGTGCACCTCTGACCGGCAGTAGCGACGGCGGCAAATAGGATCGCCCGCACCGCCATGTCGAGATCGGCTGTCGGCGCCACGATCATCGCGTTATTGCCGCCCAGCTCCAGCAGGACGCGGCCGAAGCGCCCCGCGACACGCGGCGCCAACTCCCGCCCCATCCGGCAGCTGCCGGTCGCGCTGACCAGGGCGACGCGCCGGTCGTCGGCCATGGCCTCGCCCAGCGTGCGGTCGCCGACGACGACGTTGAGCAATCCACTTCGAGCGTCGCCGAACTGGGCCGCTGCCTGTTCGAACAGGCGCAGACAGGCGAGCGCGGTGATCGGTGTTCTCTCCGACGGTTTCCAGACCACCGCGTCGCCGCACACGATCGCCAAGGCCGCGTTCCATGCGAACACGGCTACCGGGAAGTTGAACGCAGTGATGACGCCGACCACGCCCAGCGGATGCCAGGTCTCCATCATTCGGTGGCCGGGACGCTCGGTGGCGATGGTCAAGCCGTAAAGCTGCCGCGACAGCCCGACGGCAAAGTCGCAGATGTCGATCATCTCTTGAACTTCGCCGCGTCCCTCCTCCGCGATCTTTCCGGTCTCCAACGTGACCAGGGCGCCGAGCGCAGATTTGTGCGCCCGCAGACATTCGCCGAACAGCCGGATCAGCTCTCCGCGCCGCGGTGGCGGGACGTTCCGCCACGTCGCAAAGGCCCCGTAGGCGTTCGCGATCGTAGCGGCGGCCGAACCGGCGGAGTCGGACTCGACCTTGCCGATGACGCCACCATCGACCGGCGAACGCACGGCCAAGTCCCCGTCGCCCAGACGCCCGGTGTCGACATTCAATTCGCGGAGTATCCGCTCAGTGTCCACGAGGCTCATTCCCGCGAGATCGCCGATATCGTGCACAATCCCGAATCACGGCAGGCCAGAGCATTGTCCGAACAGAATGAACAGTTCTGTTTCTCGAAGGCTCAATTCGCAAACCGTAGGCATGGTTTAGCCATCGCCGCTTGGAGACAGGCTCTCGGGGACGGCCGGTCGCCGAGTTCGATGAGATGGAACCACCTGAGATAGCTGTCGAGGTACTTGGTAGCGATGCCGTGGAAGCCTCGCAGGAAGCCCTTGATCTGGCTGTGGCGGCTGTTGACCGTCTGGATGTGCAGGGCGCCGCGGACCCGCTCGCCGGCGGCGCCGTTGATGCTCTCGTGAGGGATGTCGAGCGCCGCCGCGACGGGCGGATAGCAGCGGTTGGCGTCGGAGACGAGCAAGGCATCGCGGGCGACGACCGGCTCCAGCGCCTCCTTCACGCTGTCTGCGTTGAGAGCGGGCAGGGTATGGCTGAGGGTCGCGCCGGCTCGGTCGGCGGCGACCAGGACCGGCACCTGCTCGCGCGAGAGGCCGCGTTTGCGGGCCTTGCCGCCGCGCCGGCGCGGCTTGCGGTCCAGCTTCCGCTCTCCCTTCCGGCTCTCAAGAACGAAGGTCTCGTCGGCCTCGACGATCCCGGCAAGCCGGTCCGGCGCTTGCCGAACCGCCTCCAGAAAGCGGTGGCGCCAGCGAAACGCCGTGCTCGGCGCAATCCCGCAGCGCTCGGCAGCCTCTCGTATCGTCTCGCCTTCGGCAAGCGACGCGCCGAAGGCCAGCCAGCGCTCCTTGTGGTGCAGGCCCGACAGCGCCGTGCCGGTGAGCGCGCCGAATGTCTTCCCACAGGCCTTGCAGCGATAGCGACGCAGACCGCGTGCCTTGCCCCGCGACACCGCCCCGCCGCCGCCGCAATGAGGACAGCACCGCTCGTCGTCCACGCCCAGTTCGATCGCCGCCAGCGAGGCTGCGCCCTCCGACAGCTCCGACAACACCGCCGCGACCTCCTTGCGCTGCGCCGCCGTCAACTCATCAACATGCGAAAACCAGTCGCGAAACCGCTCGCGATCCATCTGCCTGATCTCCCACGCCAATCGGGGAACAGTCTACCACTACGCATACGCTTCGCGAATTGAGCCTTCTCGAATGCCGGCGCGGCACGCCTAACCGGCACGAATGGGAAATCGTAAAGACTCGCGTGCAGGTCGGGCCGTCGACGACACCCAGCAGTCGCAGGTGGCGCTTGCGTAGTCAGCCCCGAGCTATCCGTGGAAGAAGGGCCAGGAGCGCCCTAGGCTCGCGCCTTGACCTTCAACGCCTCGTCGACAACGAACAGATCCGTCAGCAGCGCTCGGATGTGGATCGACGCGTTGAGATTGTCGATTAGCTGCGAACTAATGGCCGGCTGCGCCAGTACGAGCTGAATCGCGATGCGCGCCTTGCGCGAGTCCTCGCGCAGGACATCGACGAACGCATGAAACTCAGCGGCGCCGGGGTGACCATCTGAATCAATCTCGGTCGCCATCGAGTCAGCCAAAGTCCCCAGCGCGTCCACGGCCCGGTTGAGAAACACCCTGATATTGGATGCCGACCCGGTGGCGCCGACATCGGTGTCACGGCCCTGGGCGGCATAGGCCAACATGAACTCATACGCTTCCTCGACCGCGTCAATCTGCCCATCGAGCGCCTGACGCGCAGTCACATTTTCCGTCATCAAGGGGGCCTACGCCGCTTTCGTTGTTGCTGAGTTACTCTCCGAATCCGCACCCGAGGAGGCTTGCGTGTCGGCGGCAGGGGCGCCATCGACGACCCAGCGGGCCGGATCGTGGTGTTCCAGATAGTCGCGCCACTTGACCCAACCCAGGAACATCGAACGCGTGATCCAATACTTCTGGGGGATGACGGCGAAATAAATATGCATCATCACCAACGCCACCAGCGCCACCGTAGCGAAGCCGTGCAGCACGTAGATGACGGCCCACGTGTCAGGCAGCAACCAATAGGGATCGCGCTCCCAGATGGGCGTGTCGATCTTGCGGGTCATCAGCAGCCCGGTGCCGATGGTGGTCAGAATTACCAGTGCCACGAAGTGGTGGTAGCCCTGCTGCAGCAGCGGATACTTGCCCGGCTTCCCCGGTGCCCTGCCCGGCAGCAGGAAGAACTGACGCACCGCGCGCCACGCATTCACGACATCGCGCGGCCAAATCATCATCGATCCTAGGCCCTGCCAGAATGACGCCCGCACTATGTGAAACAGCACGGCAACCGTCAGCACCAGACCGGCAATCCAATGGATCGTCACCCATGGGAACTTGAGCCCCATGATCGGAAGCAGGCTGGTGCCGAGCAACGTCAGCACCGACAGCGCCATGACCCAGTGGTAGATGCGGTCCGGCAGTTTGTGGCGGACCACGCGATCCTGGCTTGCCTTTGCAATCGCAGTGTCACTCACCGGCCATTGCCCCTTCAACCTGTCCGGCCCGCTGCCTCGACCTTAGCTTCACTCGCGGAGACCAAAACAACGTGTGCAGGATGTGTGCAACAATGAACAGGACGCCAAACCCGAAGGATATCCAAAGAAGGTCCCAGGAGACCCCCTGAAGGGTCTCCTGGCCATAGAGGTCCCGCGTTACACGGAATATTTCCATCCTTCTAAGCAGACCTTACGCGGCGACGGAGCGCAGGGCGCGCGCCACCAGGTTCTGCATCAACGGGATCTTGAAGTTGTTGTAGTTGAGCGGACGTGCACCGCGCACCGCCGCCTGACCGGCAAGCTTGGCCAGTTCGGCATCGACGCTCTGGCCGCGCACCGCGTCCTCGGCAACCGTCACTCGGTGCGGCACGTTCTCCACCGCGCCGACCGCGATCCGGATGTCCTCGACCACGCCGCCCGAGACCTTCGCCGCCGCGGCCACGTTGACCAGCGGGAAGTCCCAGACATTGCGGTCGGCAACCTTCTCAAAGTAGAAGGTCGCCCCCGCCCACGTCGACGGAATACGCACCGCCGTCATCACGTCGCCGGGGCCGATGTCGGTCATCCGCTCGATGTCGATCGCCGGGCCGATGTAGTAGTCGGCCGCGTCAACCACACGCTCGCCGCCGGAATTGCGCACCACCATCTGCGCCTCCAGCGCCAACAGCGCCGGAGCCGTGTCCGATGGCGTCACCGACACGCAACGGTCGGCGCCGAACAACGCATGCTCGCGGTTCATGCCACCGGGCGTGTCCGCAAAGCAGGTGTTGCCGCCCGCCCGATAGCACGGCAGGCCGTCCTGGTAGTACCAGCAGCGCGCGTCCTGATTGACGTTGCCGCCAATCGTTCCGGCGTTGCGGATCTGCGGGCTCGCCACCCGGCGGATGGCGTCGGCCAACAGACCGAACTTCTCCTGGACCACGGCGTTCTGCTCGATCTCCGTCAGTGTCGTGGTGGCGCCAATCTCGACGCCGCCATCGACCTCACGGATACCGCGCAGCCCCTCGATCCCGGTCAGGTCCACCACGGCCGTCGGCCGTTTGATGCGGTCCTTGAACCAGTTCAGGCTGTCCTTGCCGCCGGCAAGCTTCCAGCTGTTCTCGCCGTGCTGGTCGAGCAGAGCAAGGGCGTCATCCAACTCCGACGGCTGATACAGCTCGAAGCCGGGGATCATGTCTTTAATCATCTTCCGACTCCTTAGTGCGTGTTGACCGAAAGCGGCTTGTACGACTGTGGCCGCCCGGCCGCTGCGTTGATGATCATATCCGCCACGACTGGCGTGCGGTTGAACAGCTGACCGCCCAACGCATCGGAAATGGCCGACAGCACCGCTGCCGCACCCGAGCCTTGCGCCGGCTCGCCGATACCGCGACCACCCAACGGGTTGTACGGGTCCGGAATTTCCACCGCCGCGGTTTCGAACTTCGCCGGCACGTCGAGGTAGGTTGGTAGCTTGCCCTCATGGAAACCGTGCCGGGCCGGCAGACCGTTCTGCGGGTCGTACTCGAACCGCTCGCTCAGCGCCATGCCGAAGCCCATGATGCCGCCGCCGCTCATCTGCGTGGCATAGCCTTGCGGATGCACCACGCGACCGACGTCGGCGACCGAGAAGTACTCGAGGATCTCGACCTTACCGGTTTCGGTATCGACTTCGACCACGGCACCGCCGACGGTCAGGCCCGGGACCCTGCCCTCGCGCTCCAGATTATCCTTGGCAATGCCAACGATACCCGTACCCGCCACGACGGGCTGCGCGAGCCGGGTGACGTCATGGACGTCTTCCGGGAACTCCTCGCCGGAGAACTTGCCGCCGAGCTCGATCGCCCGTTGTGCCGCCGCGGCATAGGTCATGGACTTCGAGGCATCGGCCTTGGCCACGACGCTCTCGTTCTTGAGCTCGTAGTCGTCGGCCGCACCGCCGAGATCCATGGCCGCGATCTCAAGCAGCTTTGCCTTGAGATCCATGGCGCCGGCATACATTGCCCGAGTGTGGGTGTAGGTGGTGTTGGAGCCACCCTGGCCCGAACTCCACGGCACGCCGCGGCGAGTGTCACCGCGAGCGATGACGGTCTTATCCCACGGCATGTCCAGAACCTCGGACGCCGCGCGGCTGGTCGCCGCCTGGGAATGCGTGCCCAAATTGCCGACACCGCAGTGGATGTGCAGCGTGCCGTCAGGCGTGATGCGCATGAGGCCGTCGTAACCGCTGCCACCGGCCGAGTGGTAACCCTGGCCGATGCCGACGCCGGTCACTTTCGAGCCGTTGGTCTGACCGGAGAGCGCCTTCTTGTCGTTGTACCAACGCTCGGCGAACAGATCCAAAGCCTCCGCCATATACGCGCTGGTGACGCCCTCTCTGGTGGCCTCTTCTCCGACGCTTGGGCTGCGGACGAGCTGGGCATTGTTGTCCGGCGCATTGATGCGCCGGATCGCGATACGGTCGAGACCGAGCTCGCTCGCCGCCTTGTCCATTAGCGGCTCGACGGCCATGACGATCTGGTTCTCACCCGGGCCACGCTGCGGGCCACGCGGCGGCGTATTGGTGACCACCGGCAATCCCCGGAACTTCATCGCCTCCGCTTGATACAACATGGACATGCAGCGCGCTGCAGAGCGGTAGTCACCGCCACCGCCGTTGGCGCCGCAGTCACTGACGATGTACATCTCCGTCGCCGTGATCCGTCCCTCGGCCGAGAAACCGATCTTCACGCGACCCTGGAAGGCCGGACGGCCCATGCCGTTGTGGGTCTCCAAGGAACGGTGAATCCGGAACATCACCGGTCGGCCGATCTTCTTCGAGAAGTATGCCGGCAGCGCCGCGAACTGGTAGGTGCGGATGCGCGAGCCGAAGCCGCCGCCGCAGTTCTCGCTGATGAACACGAGGTTCTCAGGCTCTATGCCGATCAAGGTGGCGAGACGCGGGACGCAACCCGCCATGCTCTGATGGCCGGCGTACAGCACGCACTTTTCGCCTTCCCACCAGGACATCGCCGAACGCGGCTCCATGCAGGCATGCGGCAGGCCGCCGGTCGTGAAGCTTTCGTCGATGATCAGCGCCGCATTGGCGAAACCGGCATCGACGTCGCCGTAGCTCCATTCATATGCCGGCTGGCCCAGTGGCAGCTGGCCGTCCTCGATGGCGGCGAACTCACGCGCGGTCCACTTGATCTCCTGCAGCCGCACGCCGCCGCTGCCGGAGACGTTGCCGCCCTCATGTGCGTTCGGGCCACCCGGGAACAAGCTGTCCAGCGGGTCGACGGCAAACGGCAGGGGCTCGAAGTCGATCTTGACCAGCTCCACCGCTCGTGACGCCGTGGCCTCGTCCTCGGCCGCAATCGCCAGGATCGGCGCGCCGACATAGTTCGGCTGATTGGTCAGGATCGGCCATTCGGGATCGCGCCCATGCGGCACTTCGTCGGCGGTCAGAATGCCGACGACTCCCGGCAGGGCCAAGGCTTCCGAGGCATCGATGTTGCGCACCTTGGCGTGCGGCATCGGGCTCTCGTACACCTTCGCGAACACCATGCCGTCGGCACGAATGTCCTCCGAAAACTTCGCCCGCCCCGTGACCTTCGGCCGCAGGTCGTGCTTCATGTCAAAGTCATGTCCAACGTATTTGAGTGCCATCTCTTAAGCCTCCCGCGCCGCGCGCATCACGCCCTTGAGGTAGTGGTCGTAGGCGCCGCACCGGCACAGATTGCCGGACATCGCGTAACGCGCTTCCTCTACCGTCGGGTTCGGGTTCGCCTTCAGCAGCGCCGCCGCCGACATCACCTGGCCCGGCGTGCAGAAGCCGCACTGCGGTCCCAACTCGTCGACGAACGCCTGCTGCACCGGGTGCAGCTTGCCGTCGGCCCCTTCCAGGCCCTCGACCGTCGTCACTTCGCCGCCGCGCACCATGTGCGTCAGCGTCGAGCACGAATACTGCGCCACGCCGTCGATCATCACGGTGCAGGCGCCGCACTCGGCGCGGTCACAGCCCAGCTTGGTGCCGGTCAGGCCGAGCTTGTAGCGCAACGTCAGCGCCAAAGTCTCCTGCGGCAGTACGTCGACACGGCGCTCCTGGCCGTTGACTTTGAGGGTGATCAGGCGTTCGACCGCGCCCGCGGCCTGCGCCTGCGCCGGGCGGCTGCCCGGGCGGAACACATAGGCCGCTGCGGACACCGCGGCGCCCGAGGCGATCACGCCCTTGATGAAGCCCCGGCGCGAGGTGCGATGCTGTGCGACCTCACTCACCAGGGATCGGGCCTCGCCGGCCAGCGCCGAAGCGCCCCCGCGGGCCTCGTCCAAGGCCTGTAGCTCAACTGTGTCAGGCATTTGCGTCTCCTCCGTACTGCATAGCCTTATAGCGATGCGCGCGAACGGCCAAACGCGGGACACTTGCCCTCAATTTGGACCGGCGCACACTACGCTTCCGTCAGCACTAAAACACATCCGCATCAGAGCGACAAGCGATTACAAACCGCCCGGAATGCGCGATTCTCCGTCATCACGCTGCGCCGGCAAGCCGCCGAACCGTAAGGCTTTCGTCGCTCGGCCATTAGGCATAGGTTGCCGGCTCCCGGGCGCCCACACGGAAACATCATGAGCAGTACGGCGGTCATCTCCGCACACAATCTGGTGAAGCGATTCGGCGCCTTCGAGGCGGTCAAAAGTATCTCGTTCACCGTCGAGCGCGCGCGCTGCATCGGGCTGTTGGGTCCAAACGGCGCCGGCAAAACGACCACGATGCGCATGATCATGGGCCTGTCGACCGTCAGCGACGGCGATCTGCACGTTTTCGATATGCCGCCGGGCCAGATGTCGCGAGACCTGATGGCCAAGATCGGCTTGGTGCCGCAGGAGAACAACCTGGACCCGGACATCACGGTGGCCGAGAACCTGGAGGTATACGGCCGCTATTTCGGCTTGGCCTCCGACACGCTGGGCGAGCGTGTGCCGCGGCTGCTGCAGTTCATGCAGCTGGAGGAAAAGGCCGCGGCGCCGGTGATGCATTTGTCGGGAGGGATGAAGCGCCGCCTGATCATTGCGCGCGCGCTGATCGCCGATCCGGAGCTGGTCGTGCTCGACGAGCCGACAACCGGGCTCGACCCACAAGCGCGGGCGCTCATCTGGAGGCAGCTTCTGGACCTGAAAAAGCGCGGCATCACGCTGCTGCTGACCACGCACTACATGGATGAGGCGCAGCGGCTGTGTGATCACATTATCGTCATTGACCAGGGCAAGATTTTGGATGAGGGCTCGCCACGGGCGCTGATCGACCGTCACGTGCGCGGCCATGTGTTCGAGGTGCAAAAGCCGCTGCCGGACGCCCTGGCGAACGGCCGCTGGGACCGCGAGGATATCGGCGACGCCGTGCTCTACTACGTCGAATCTCCCGGCGACATCCTCGATGACTTGCCCGGGCAGGCCGACTACGTCCACCGCCACGCCAATCTCGAGGACGTGTTTCTACGTCTGACCGGCCGCAAGCTGAGGGAGAAGTGATGGTTTCGATCCTGCCCGCGACCGATCACACTTTTGCCGTCACCTGGCGGCAGTACGTGGTGTGGCGCAAGCTCATCTGGTCGTCATTGGTGACCAATGTCGCCAACCCGTTGCTGTTCCTGTTCGCCTTTGGCTTCGGGCTGGGGCGGTTCATCGAGGTCATGGACGGTGTCAGCTACCTGGCGTTCGTGATCCCTGGCATGATCGCGTATTCGGCCATGTTCGCCGCCAGTTTCGAAACCACCATCGGCTCGTTTTCGCGCTACTACATGCAACGCAATTGGGACGCGGTGCTGGCAACGCCGGTCACGCTGCGCGAATTGTTGTTCGGTGAAGTGTTATGGGCGGCAATGAAGGCGATGCTTGCCGCGCTGTGCGTGTTGGTGGTGGGACTCTTGTGGGGCGGCATTCCATCGCCCGCCGGCGCATTGGCGACGTTGCCGATCGTGTTCGTCGCCTCGGTCGGTTTCGCCTGCCACGGGCTGGCGGCGACGTCGCTGGCGCGCGGCTACGAATTCTTCAGCTATTTTTTCACGTTCTGGATCACGCCGATGTTCGTGTTCTCCGGCGTGTTCTTCGACATCGATCGTTTTCCGTTCGTGGTTCAGATCGTTTCCTGGCTACTGCCGATGACGCATCTGATCGCACTGACGCGGCCGCTGACCGTTGGGCTGCCGCTGGATTGGGGATGGGCCGCGCTTCACATGGGCTACATCATCGGTTTGACCATCGCCGCGTTCGCGCTCGCCTATTGGCGCATCCGCCGGCGTATGTTCGACTAAGCGCGCGAGTGACGGCTGCGCCCGCGCTCAATCCGGCGCCGACTTTCAATCTGCAAGTTTCAATTGACGTTCGCAGTGGGCGATCCATGCGTTGATGTTGGTACGGTCCGCCAACGCAAATCCACCTTCATGGGCCAGCCGCGTGTAGGCCACCAGCGCGATGTCGGCGACCGTCATGGCATCGCCGGCAAACCACTGACCATCGGCGAGGAGCTTGTCCATCAGCTCGAGCGCCGCCTCGCCGCGCTCGACCCGCATCGGCTCGCGCTGATCCTGGCTGCGCCCGAATAGAAGCATTTGCGAGCGGCATACGGCGATGTAGGGTTCGTGGCTGTACTGCTCCCAGAACAGCCATCCATCAACCTGTGCCTGCGCGAACGGATCGTTCGGCAACAGCGTGCTGCCGCGCGCGAGGAAGCGAATGATGGCGTTGGACTGGGCCAGGCAACGCCCGTCGTCGAGCTCGATCGTCGGCACTTGGCCTTGCGGGTTGCGCGCCAAGAAAGCGGGCGTGCGACTTCCACCGTGCATGATGTCGACCGTGCATGATGTCGACGTCGACCCAACGATACGGCAGGCCCACGTAGTCGGCCGTGTACTTGACCTTCAGGCAATTGCCGGAGCGCACGTCACCGTAGATGATCATCGGCCGCGCCGCTGCGCGTGTGGCCGGCGCGCCAAAAGCCGACTCATTCCGGCAGGCCCGCCTTGCGCAGGCCGTCCTCGAAATGCGCAAACCACGCCGGGTCCCGATAGGGCACGATGCTTCGGTGGTGTTTCAGTGAAAATTCGGGATTGATGGCCGTCAACTCGCGCCACATCTGCCGCGCTTCCTTGGTGGCGCCCCGTGTGGCCATAGAAAGAGGCCAGGAACGCCCGTGACATGTCGGACCGCGGGCTGTGGATAAGCCGACGTCGGAAGCTCACTTCCGCTTCGTCATACTTTCTTTGTCCGAATCGGGCGCGGCCGAGGAAATGCAACGTCAGATCGAACTGCGGATCGAAGGCGCAACGCGTGTTCCAATAGGCCGACCGCACTTTCATGCCGACCGGTGTAGTCATGCACGCAAGCCAGCATCGTGTAACCGCCAGCATAGTTCGGATCGAGTTCAAGCACCCGCTTCGCGGCGCGCTCCGCCTCATCCAGCCGTTCCAATCCAGATTGGGCCAGCGCCAACGCGTGATGCGCTTGCGGTTCGTTCCGGTCCTTTGCGCAGGCCACCTGAGCCAGTTCCAATGCCCGCGTCAGAGTGTCGGGCCCGGCGTCGTTCCAACCGTTCGCATAGTCGGTGCAGCACGCAAATGCCATCGCGGAATAGCCCAACGCCATATCGGGTTCGAGCTCAATGGCGCGTTCGAACATAGCGCGGCTTTCGGCCGACGCCTCAGCGGTGAATTGGAGCAGGCAAGCTCGCCCGCGCATGAGGCAGTCGTAAGCCGCCGGGTCCACCTTGCCTCGGCCTTCAAGGCGCGTTTTCTCGCCGGTCGTAAGTTTGACCCTCAGTGCCTCGACGATGCTGCGCGTGACTTCGTCCTGCACCGCAAAGATGTCTTCCAGATCCCGGTCGTAGGGCTCGGCCCACACGTGCCCGCCCGTCGATCCGTCTATCATCTGCGCGTTGATCCGAACCCGCGTGCCGGCCTTCCTGACGCTGCCTTCCAGTACGTAGCGCACGCCGAGTTCCCGACACACCTGACGCACCGGTGGTGCATTGAGCGAGACCCGACCGGTTTGCCTTCACCGGACGTTTTCCGTTTCACAACAGTCTCTTAGGCCGAATTCGGCCTATGGCCTCGATCCCCTACGCGGGCCGCGTTGTCTCCCCGAAACCGCTGTCTTGTTCCCTTGGAACGGACGGCGCCCGAGGGAACAGACAACGGAGACATGCCCATGCGCATCCGTGCCACCATCAACGAACGGACGACAGGCCGCCCCTTCACGAAGCACATGAAGGGCAAGAACAGCCTGACCGTCATCGATCGCGACCTACCCCAGTTCGGCCTCACGGTCGCGAAGAACGGAACCAGGACCTTCTTCGTCCTGGTCGCACGCAAGCTCGGCGCAGAGAACATCATCCTCGGCGCGGTGGACGAGATCACTGCCGAGCAAGCCCGCGAGAAAGCCGCGGTCGCTGCGAGGGCCGAACGCGAGACCGGACCCCTGTTCGCCGATTTCGCACGGGAGTTCATGCGCCGCCAGGGGCGGCGCTGGAAACCTTCCACGAGGGAAGGCAACAGCCGCTTGATCGACCGCTACCTCATGCCGTTCTTCGGCACGATGCGCATTGCAGAGATACACCGCGCCGACGTGCGGCGCTGGTTCGACTCCATGAGCGGCACGCCGGGCAACGCCAACCGGACCCTGCCGGTGCTCTCCGTCATGATGCGGCAGGCCGAGCTTTGGGACCTTCGTCCGCAGGGCTCGAATCCCTGCCGCAACATGCGCCGCTACAGGATGGCGCCCCGCGAGCGGTTCCTGTCCGTGGACGAACTGAAGCGCCTCGGCTTCGTCCTCGATCACGCGGAGGACCGGCAGGCCGCGGCTGCGATTCAGCTGCTGCTGTTCACCGGGGCGCGGTCGTCCGAGATCACCGACCTCCGCTGGAAGTGGATACAGGGCACTCGCGCCGTGCTGCCCGATTCCAAGACCGGGCCGAAGGCGATCCAGCTCCCGCCGCCCTCCCGCAACGTCCTCAGCGGCCTGCCGCGCGAGGGACGGTTCGTTTTCCCGAAAACCGGAAGGGAGACGGGCCGATGACCGACCTCGGACGGCGCTGGCAGAAGCTGCGCGACCTTGCCGGGCTCGACGGTGTGAGAATTCATGACTGCCGCCATACGTTCGCCTCCCACGCCGTAATGAGCGGGCTCGACCTCTACACCGTCGGCCGTTTGCTCGGCCATGCCGACATCGCTTTCACCGAACGCTATGCCCACCTCGCCGACGAACACGTTCGCGAGGCGGCGGGGCGCATCTCCGGCATCGTCAACGACGCGATGACGGGAAGCGGGAAGGAGGTCGGCCATGACGAGTAGAAGCCGCCATTCCCGCCTGACCGTGAATGCCATCGTCGCCGCGAAACCGGGAGCGAAGGAATACGCCCTCTGGGACAGCACGCTCGCGCATTTCGGGGTCAGGGTGCATCCCTCGGGCATCAGGTCCTTCATCGTCCAGACCCGCGCCCAGGGCCGCATGCGCAAGATCACGCTGGGACGCTTCCCCGAGATGGGCCTGGAGAAGGCCCGAAGGGAAGCCGCGGCTGTGCTCGTCCGCCTGTGGGGCGGCGAGGCCGTCACGCCGCCGCGCAAGACCAAGGCGCCACTGTTCCGCGACTTCGCCGCCCGCTACTGCGAGCGGCGTAGGCACAGATGGAAGCCGTCCTCTCTGGAGACCTTCGACATCTACCTGCGCAACCGCCTGATGGCGCACTTCGGGAGGCTCAGGCTTGATACCATCGACCACACCCGCGTCTCGGCATGGTTCGACTCGGCGAGCATCGACCGGCCCGGCGCGGCCAATCGCGCCTTCGAGATCCTGCGCGCCATGCTCGCCGCCGCCCGGCAGTGGGGTGAGATCGGCGAGCAGGTCCCCGACGCCTGTGCCAACATCGTCAAGAACCCGCGCCGGCCCGTCGCCCGCTACCTCGACCGCGAGGAACTGAAGCGCCTCGGCACCGTGCTCGACCGTCATCGGGAGGAACACCCCTGGCCGGTAGCGGCCATCCGCGTGCTGACACTGACCGGGGCGCGGCTATCCGAAATCATCAATCTCAAGTGGGACGAGATCGGAGAGTTGGGTGAGGACGGCGCGATTGCGCGCCTCGAGGATTCCAAGACCGGGCCGCGCACCGTCTGGCTCGGGCCGGAAGCGGCAAGGCTACTGGCGATACTGCCTCGGCCCGAGGGCGCCGCGCGGGTGTTTCCCGAGGACCTCACGTCCAGCCGGCTCTACACGTTCTGGGTCGGCACCAGGGAAGAGGCCGGCCTGCCCGGCCTTCGCATCCATGACTGCCGCCACACGTGGGCCTCGCAGGGCGTCATGAACGGCGTCGGGCTGACAACGGTCGGGCGCCTGCTCGGACACCGCCAGCGCGAGACCACGGCGATCTATGCCCATCTCGACGATGGCGCGCTGCGCGGGGCGGCCGCGCAGGCGGCGGCCGTCATCGCCCGCGCCATGGGATACAGGGCCGAGCCGCCTCCGGTGCCGGACCACGCGGAGGACGGCGATACCTTGGCTGTCATGCCTGAGTTCTCAAGACCCAGAGGGCCGGCCGCACCGGACGGGGTGCGAACTCCCCTCTGGCTCAGGTCCAGCGATAGCAAGCGATCGGACGGCCTGGAGTCAGAAAGCGGCGTGGGGGAGCGTCCCCGACGCCCGGCCGTCGACTGGTTGTAATCATGCCACCTGATGTCGAGTTCGCATTCGCATCCGTTCTGGACAATTCCGCACCCAAGTGCATCACTGTGTTGCACCCGGCACGCGAATCCGGCAGAGTGAACATAATGAGAACATAGTGGTTTTCAGCCATGAAGGGAAGATTCCGCAAGTTCGGTCCCCGGCTCACGGTCAGTCTGACCGGCGACGATTACGAGGCGCTCTCGGTGCTCGCCGACAAGGATGATGTCTCGATATCCTGGGTCATCCGGCGCGCCATCGAAGAGTATCTCCGCAGACGCCAGCCGGGCCCTGAAGGCGCGCTGCGATCGTCCGGTCTCAGGGACGCTGGAATATCAGGCCAGTCGCGGCCGCAAAAAAGCTAGACGAGAGCAGGCACAATGAAGCGCACAGAGCCCAACGGATCGCATGCCCTGATTCCTTCCGGCCGCCCGGAGGCGCTATATGCCAGGGCGCTACCGGCAAAGCGCAGCGGTCAAACGAGGAATTGCGCGCGATGACCAACAGCCCCGAAATCTTGGACAGATCGGTGATGATGTCTTCGGTCATGCCGTCGGCGAAGTATCCCTGCTCAGGGTCGCCGGACATGTTGTCGAAGGGCATTACCGCGATCGACGGGAGGTCGGTCGATAACTCTGTCACAGCCGCGTCGTTGGCGATGGGTGCCGAGGCGCCGTTCCCCCAACTCCACACGCGCACCGGGCGGTCGATGTTCTTGACCGACTGCTCGCCCTGGTCCTCAAACATGTGGTCGAGGCGATCGCGGATCTGATCGTATACGCCCCCGGAAATGCAAATGCCGCCGGGCGCGGCCAGTCCCTCCAGCCGCGCCGCAACGTTGACTCCGTCGCCTTGGATGTCGTCCTCGTCGATCGCCACGTCGCCCAGATTGATCCCGATGCGCAGCGCCATCCGATGAGCCTCGGGAACATCGGCGTGACGCTCGCCGACCGCCTTTTGGATCTCCGTAGCGGCGCGCACGGCATCAACGACGCTGGCGAATTCGACCAGCATGCCATCGCCCATCAGCTTGACGCCGCGCCCATGGTGCACTGAGATCGTCGGATCGATCAGTTCCGCGCGCAGGGACTTTAGAGCCGCCAGCGTGCCTTCCTCATCAGCCCGGATCAGCCGCGAGTAACCGACCACGTCGGCGGCAAGTATGGCGGCGAGAGGGCGCTCCATCACGTAACTCCTCGGCCCGAAAGGTAAGGTGCGCGGCGGTCAATTTCCAACGTCGGCTCAATCCAAGAGTGCCGCTACCAGTTTGCTTACGCACTCCAATGGATCGTCGGCGCGCATCACCTCTCCCATCACGGCCACGCCGGTGGCACCGGCGGTCACGCAATCGGCGACGTTGCCGGCGTCGACGCCGCCCAGCGCAAGGATTGGCACGGCGACGCGGCGCGCGACCTCAGCCATGGCCTCGATACCGATGCATGGGCCGTAGCCCGGCTTGCTGGCGGTCGGAAAGATGGGGCTCAGCGTGACGTAGTCAGCGCCCTCGTCCGCCGCCCGCGCCGCCTCGCCCAAAGTGTGCGCCGAGACACCGATCAGCTTTTCCGTTCCCAGCGCGCGCCGCGCATCGCGTGCAGAACCCCCTGTCGCCAGGTGCACACCGTCCGCCTTGACCCGCTGCGCCAAGTCCGGCGAGCCGTGGATGCCCACGGTCACGCCGCGCGATTGCACGGCACCGGCCACGCGGATGAACAGCGCCGCCTGGTCGTCGCCATCTAGATCCTTCTCGCGCACGCTGATCCACCGGCAGCCGCCGGCGGCTGCCGCGCTGGCCAGATCGGTCAGGGAAAGGGTAGCTTGCCGTCGGTCGGTGATGATCAGCAGTGGCGGTGGCGGTAACCTCACGTGCCGACCAGGCCCATTTGCGGGCTGGAGGGTTCGGCATAGCGGCGCTGCGGAATGCGGCCGGCCAGCCGCGCGGCGCGGCCCGAGGCCACCGCATCGCGCATCGCACCGGCCATGCGCAGCGGATCGCGCGCCTTGGCCACCGCGGTGTTGACCAGCACCGCGGCGCAACCGAGTTCCATCGCCAGCGTCGCGTCCGATGCCGTGCCGATGCCGGCATCGAGGATCACCGGCACGGGAGAGCGCGTACAAATCAGCTCGATATTGTACGGGTTGCAGATGCCCATGCCGGAGCCAATCGGGGAGCCCAAGGGCATCACTGCGGCGCAACCGGCATCGGCCAAGCGCTGACAGGTCACCGGATCGTCACTGCAGTAAGGCAGCACGGTGAAGCCGTTGCGCACCAGCTCCTCCGCGGCCTCGATAAGTTGCGGGCCGTCGGGGTAAAGCGTCTCGCGGTCGCCGATCACCTCCAGTTTGATGAGGTCGGTCTGCAACGACTCCCGTGCCAGCTGCGCCGTCAGCACGGCGTCTCGCACGGTCTCGCAGCCGGCGGTATTCGGAAGCAATGTCATCCTGCCGCCGAGAATGTCGAGCACACTCTCGGCATAGGCCTCGAGGCTGATGCGGCGGATCGACACGGTCGCTATTTCCGCGCCGCTGGCGGCGATGGTATCGACCATGACCTGCCGGTTGGGATAGCCGGCGGTGCCGATCAACAGCCGCGACGTGAAGCGCCGGTCGCCGATGACCAGCGCATCGGTGCCACCGTTGTCTTGCCCGACGACGGTCATGGCAGACGCGCCTTAGCCGCCGGCAAACGGGCGCACGATTTCAACCGCGTCGCCGTCGTGCAAGTTCGTATCCGACCAGTTCTGGCGTTGCGCAAGCTTGCCATTAAGGGCCACCGCGAGGCCGCGTCGCGCCGCATCGATGCCGCACTCGTCAAGTAGCGCCGCAATGGTGCCGGCAGCGGTTTCCACGTCCGCCCCGTTCACATGCAGCCGCATCTTACGCTCCCACTGCGCGCCGAGACGCGGCGCCGGGCGCACAGAATCGATCGAGCGTGAACGGCTCGGCCTGCGGCGCCAACACACCATCGAGCACGAAACGCGACAAAATTTCCGCCGTCACCGGCGTTTGCAGGATACCATTGCGATGATGACCTGTCGCCATCAGCAGGCCGGCGATCGGCGTCGGGCCCAGGATTGGCGCGTCATCGCGGCTGGTCGGACGGTGGCCGACCCACATCTCGTCGATCGGCAGTTCCTCGATCCCCGGCAGCAGGCGCCACGCCGCCTCCAGCAATCCGAGCACGCCGCCTGCGGTCAGCGCATCGTCGAAGCCGCGCTCCTCGACGGTCGCACCGATCAGCAACCGGCCCTCCCGGCGCGGCACCATATACACGGCAGGACCGAACACGGCGTGATGCAGGATCGGCGCGGCCGCGTCCATGCGCAGCGCCAGCATCTGACCCTTCACCGGCCGCACCGGCGGCCGCAGCGCCTCGGGCAGACCGCCGATGTGGCGGCTCCAAGCCCCCGCAGCCAAGACCACCACGTCGGCCCTATGGCGCTCGCCATCGGCGACCAAGCCAACCACCCGTCCGGCCTCGATGGCGACGGAGTCGACGCTGATGTGTTCGTGCAGCGTGGCGCCGGCACCCTGCACGGCATGCACCAGCGCCTCAACCAGCCGTCGATTGTCGACATGGTGGTCCTTGCGGCTAAGCACGGCCCCGGCGGCGGGACGCAGGCAGGGCTCGTGTTTTCTAAGTCGCGCGCCAGACAGCCACTCCAGCTCGATACCCTGCTCTCGTTGGAAATTCGCGTTGAGCTGCAGCCGCGCGGCATCGTCGCGGGTCGGCGCCACCGCGAGCGTGCCTTCGTCTCGGTAGCCGAGGTCGGTTCCGCTCGCCGCTTCCAACTCTGCGACGAATTCCGGCCATAACTCTTGCGACCAGCGGTTGAGCGGCCACTGCCAGGTCTCGCCGGGCTCACATTCCAGACCCGCGGCCAACAGACCGGCGGCGGCGTAGCTGGCGCCGTGGCCTGCGGCGGCGCGATCGAAAATATTCACCGCCGCGCCCGCCTGCGCCAAACGCCAGCCGACCGCCAGCCCGGCGACGCCGGCGCCGATGATGGTAACCGTGGGTCGCGAGTTGATTTGGCGTTTCGCCATCGGCAACGAACTCTCCCTTCGCTGGCATTATCCAGGTCAGGTTCAATGGGTTTGCTCTCAGCCGTCCGCGCGGATCAGCACCCCAGCATGCGGCGCATATTCTGCACATACATCCGTGATGCGCCAGTCCGCGCACGCCACGAATCTCGTTGCCGGAGCTCCGGCGTTCCCCCTACCAGCCCGTTGACGAAGTCCGGCGTGTCTGATTCTGTCTGAACATAGAGATTTAGACGGGCGTCGTGCGATGGCATTGAGACGACAGAGCGAGGTTCAGGGTGACCTCGTGGTGACATGGGCGGAGATGCCGCGTTCGCCTGGACACGCGTTTTCCGACCGGCTGCATGAGTTGCTGATCGAGTCTGGCTTTGACGGCTTCGTGGAGGCGACGTGCAAGCCATACTACGCACCTCGGATGGGGGCTCCTTCGCTGCCGCCGGGGCGTTATTTCCGGATGCACATGATCGGCTATTTCGAGGGCATCGGCAGCGAGCGCGGCATCGCTTGGCGCTGTTCGGATTCGCTGTCGCTTCGCGCGTTTCTGCGGTTGGCGAACCGGGACAAGGTTCCCGATCATTCCTGGTTGTCGAAGACGCGCGGCCGGCTGCCGCACGAGGTCCATGAAAAGGTTTTCGACTGGGTTCTGGCTCTCGTCGCCGCGCGCGGTCTGGTGAAGGGCGAGCGGATCGGCGTCGACGGCTCGACGATGGAAGCCAACGCCGCCCTGCGAGCCATCGTGCGGCGCGATAGCGGCGAGACCTATCGCGAGATGCTGACGCAAATGGCGAAGGAGAGTGGCGTCGAAACGCCGACGATCGACGACCTCGTCCGGCTCGATCGCCGGCGGAAGGGCAAGAAGCTTTCGAACAAGGATTGGACGAGCCCGACCGATCCTGATGCGAAGATCGCGCGGATGAAGGACGGCACCACGCATCTGGCCTGCAAGCCCGAGCACGCGGTCGATCTCGACACCGGCGTCATCGTTGCGGCGCCGATCTATCCAGCCGATGAAGGCGACACGACGACTTTGCCTGGGACGCTGGAGGCGGCCGCGCGCAACCTCGCCGAGGTCGGCCTGGCTCCAACACGGGCAGAGCCCTGCAGTCTCGTTGGCGACAAGGGCTATCATTCACGCGAGGGGCTGAAAGACCTCGACGGCGGCGTCTGGAAAACGCGGATCTCCGAGCCGGAGCCCGCCAACGGCTATCTGCGCTGGCATGGCGACCAGGCGGCACGTCAGGCTGTCTACGCCAACCGGGCGCGATTGAAGTCCGGCGTCGCGCGGAACGCCATGCGCAGGCGCGGTGAGATGGTCGAGCGCAGCTTCGCCCATGTCCTCGACCGTGGCGGCATGCGCCGCGCGTTGCTGCGGGCGCGCGAGAACGTCCACAAACGCTACCTGATCCATGTCGCCGGGTTCAATCTCGGCATTCTGATGCGCGCGCTGTTCGGATCAGGCACGCCGAGGGAGGCTGCGAGTGCAAAGAGCACCCTTTTGTTCGTTATTCAGTTCGATGCTGCCCTGGCGATCGCCATCGTGGCGAACATCGAAGGCAAACCAGCCATGCTCGTTATCATCATCATCGTCGCCCCCAAAACCGATTGATCAAAGCGCGACTTCATCACCGGGCTGATAGAGATCGGCGAAGGTACAACGCACCGCCGGCTGGTCGTTCTTCGCCAGGGCGACGCCGTCTATTGCTACGTCCATTCATGCCCGCATGTCGGCACGCCGTTGGACTGGCGGTCGGATACGTTCAAGGACCCGACCGGTCAGTACATCCAGTGCTCGACGCATGGGGCGCTGTTCCGCGTCGCCAATGGCCGGTGCATCGCCGGGCCGCCGTTGGGGGCGCGGCTGCCGGCGGTTGCGGTCAAAGTGCGCGACGGCGACGTGGTGTTGGAAGACGCCTGAGGACCGACCGCGGTCGTCTTGAGTAAGTGCCGTGAATTCTCGATAATCGCCGCGCCGCGCGCGGCGACAGCCGAAAATGTGCAAGGAGGCGTTGGACGATGGACCATAGCGTGATCCCGGTACCGGCCGACTGGGCGGCCAAGGCGTGGATCGACAACGCCAAGTATCAAGAGATGTACCAGCGCTCCGTCGATGATCCGGTCGGGTTTTGGCGCGAGCATGGCACGCGCATCGACTGGTTCAAGCCGTACACGCAGGTCAAGGACACCAGTTTCGACATCGACAATCTGCATGTCCGCTGGTTCTACGACGGCACCTTGAACGCCGCGTACAATTGCTTGGATCGGCATCTCGCGACGCGCGGCGATCAGACCGCTATCATCTGGGAAGGCGACGACCCGGCGAACGACAAGACCATCACCTACCGCGAACTGCACGAAGAGGTCTGCCGCTTCGCCAACGGGCTGAAGTCCGTCGGCGTGAAGAAAGGCGACCGGGTCACGATCTATCTGCCGATGATCCCCGAGGTCGCGGTGGCGATGCTCGCCTGCGCGCGCATCGGTGCGGTGCATTCGGTCGTGTTCGGCGGCTTCTCGCCGGACTCGCTGGCCGGACGCATTCAGGACTGCCGCAGCAACGTCATCATCACCGCCGATGAAGGCGTGCGTGGCGGCCGCGTCGTCCCGCTCAAGAAAAACACCGATGCGGCGCTGGCCTCGTGCCCGACCATCGAGAAATGCGTGGTGGTCAAGCGCACGGGCGGCGATGTCGGATGGTCCGACGGCCGCGACGTCTGGTACCACGAGTTGGCGGTAGCCCAGTCGACGGACTGCCCGGCGGAGGAGATGAACGCCGAAGACCCGCTGTTCATCCTCTATACGTCCGGGTCCACCGGCAAGCCGAAGGGCGTGTTGCACACCACCGGCGGCTACATGGTCTACGCGTCGATCACGCATCAGTACGTCTTCGACTACCACGACGGCGACATCTACTGGTGCACGGCGGACGCCGGCTGGGTGACCGGCCACAGCTACATTCTGTATGGCCCGCTGGCCAACGGCGCCGTCACGCTGATGTTCGAAGGGGTGCCGAACTATCCGGACGCCAGCCGCTTCTGGCAGGTCTGCGACAAGCATGGGGTAAACATCTTCTACACCGCGCCGACGGCGATCCGTGCCCTGATGCGCGAAGGCGAGGGCCCGGTCACCAAGGCGAGCCGAAAGTCCTTGCGGCTGCTTGGCACCGTCGGCGAGCCGATCAACCCGGAAGCCTGGCTGTGGTACTATAATGTCGTCGGCGAGCGCCGCTGCCCGATCGTCGACACCTGGTGGCAGACCGAAACCGGCGGCATCCTGATCTCGCCGCTACCCGGCGCGACCACGCTGAAGCCGGGGTCGGCGACGCGGCCGTTCTTCGGCATCACGCCGCTGATCGTCGACAAGGGCGGCACGGCCCTGGAAGGCGCGGCGACGGGCAATCTGTGCATCGCCGATAGCTGGCCCGGCCAGATGCGCACCGTTTACGGAGACCACAAGCGCTTCGTCGAGACCTATTTTGTCACCTATCCGGGGCGTTACTTCACGGGCGACGGCTGCCGCCGCGACGAGGATGGCGACTACTGGATTACCGGCCGCGTCGACGATGTCATCAACGTCGCCGGCCACCGGCTGGGCACGGCCGAGATCGAGTCGGCGCTGGTCGCGCATCACTCGGTCGCCGAGGCTGCGGTCGTCGGCTATCCCCACGACGTCAAGGGCCAGGGTATCTACGCCTATGTGACCCTTAACGCCGGCGAAGAGCCGAGCGACGAGCTGCGGGGCACGCTGGTCCAGTGGGTGCGGAAGGAAATCGGCCCGATCGCCACGCCGGATCTGATCCAATGGGCGCCCGGCCTGCCCAAGACCCGCTCCGGCAAGATCATGCGCCGGATCTTGCGGCGCATTGCCGCCAACGATCACGGCAATCTGGGCGACACCTCGACGCTCGCCGAGCCGGCTGTCGTCGACGATCTGGTCGAGCAGCGCATGAACCGGTAGCGGCGCGATGGGCGCTAGTCGCGCACTGCTTGCGCGGCGTCACACCAACCCGCGCGATCGCCACCGCCGTAGGCGCGCGCCAGCCCGGCGGCTTGAGGGTCTCACCGAGATCGGCGCCGGCCGCGGTCGTGACGCGGGCGACGACCCGATTGGCGTACTTGCCGAACTCGATATCGCGCAGGCTCACCCAAGCCGCACCGGCGGCACCCATGCCCACGGAATCGGCGGTGAACGCCTTGGCCTGCCGCGCGGCGGCGCGCTCCGCCTCGCAGTGCCCGCGCATTTCCGGCGTGTCGACCTCGGCCACGCGCACCAGCACAGTCAGTTCCAGGCCGAGCCAGATGCGCGCCCTCACCTCGATCGTGTCGCCGTCGATGACCCGAATCACTTGCGCCGGCACGGGACCCGGCAGATCGTCCGCCGCGGCTGCGACGGTTGCGACCGCCGAGGCCGCAAGCGCCACGAATACAAGGCGCAACGCGGCCGGCGCTAGCATCAACGGTGGTAGATCGCTCTGGCCCATGTACACGTAAACCGGGAATTTCCGCGCATGCTGTATCTATCATTGCGTGTGGAGCATTACCAGAACTTCAATGCGGAGAATCAAGCGCGCGTGACTGAAAATGTCGATCCGCAGGAGCTGACGAAGCTGAAGAACATCGGGCCGCGAACGGCGCGTGCGCTGGCCGAAGTCGGCATCGAGAGCGTAGCTGAATTACGCAGTGTCGGAGGGATAGCGGCCTATCGGCGATTGAAACACCGCGATCCGCGCGGAACGACCCTGGTCGTACTCTACCCGCTGCACGGCGCGCTCAATGACATGCACTGGAACGCCCTGGGCGCTGACACCAAGGAACAGCTACGAGCGCAGGCGGCTCAGAAATCGACGCAGCGACCGTCGCGTTCCCAGTCGCCATAGCGGGTCGGCTCCGGGCCCTTTGGCCCGCCGGCCTCGGCCGGCTTGCGCTTCTGCGGCGCTGGGGGCTGCGGGGGCGCCTTGCGCGCGCGCTTTGACGCCGCTGGCGGCGTCGGTGCAGTTGGCTTGCTCATGCCCGTAGAATGCAGTGTTACAGTGGATTCGGCAAGTCTTGACGAAATTCCGCCGGGCCCCAACTGTTGGTCCCGCGAACTTACGAGGGCGGAAGGCGATGAACTACGTGCGCACCGGCATGTTGCTGGCCGCGCTGACCGCGCTGTTTATGGCCGCCGGCTACCTGGTGGCAGGCACAGGCGGCATGATCATCGCGCTGCTTCTCGCCGGCGGCATGAACCTGTTCGCCTGGTGGAATTCAGTCCAGATGGTGCTGCGCATGTATCGCGCGCTCGAGGTCGATGCGCGCACCGCGCCGGGACTGCACGGAATCGTGCGCCAGTTGGCCGGGCGCGCCGAACTGCCGATGCCGCGGGTCTACCTTATCGACAACCCGCAGCCCAACGCGTTCGCCACCGGCCGCGGTCCCAACAACGCCGCCGTGGCCGCGACAACCGGCTTGCTCGACCAGTTGAGCCACGAGGAGATTGCCGGCGTCATGGCGCATGAGCTTGCCCACGTGAAGAACCGCGACACGTTGACCATGACCATCACCGCCACGATCGCCGGCGCCATCGGGATGTTGGCGAATTTCGCGCTGTTCTTTGGAGCATTCGGCGGTGGTAACCGGAACAACCCGCTGGGTATTGTCGGCGTGCTGCTGGTGGCGCTGCTGGCGCCGGTGGCCGCCATGATGGTGCAGTTCGCCATCAGCCGCGCGCGCGAGTACGAGGCCGACCGCATCGGCGCCGGTATCTGCGGCCAACCGCTCTGGCTGGCCTCGGCCTTGGGCAAGCTGGCCCGCGGCGCTGCCACTATCGACAATCCGCAGGCCGAGCAGAATCCCGCCACGGCGCATTTGTTCATCGTCAACCCATTGCACGCCCGTGCCGTTGATGGATTGTTCTCGACCCACCCGCGGATGGCGGAACGGATCGCACGCCTGCAGCGGCTGGCAGCGGCTTAAGGGGCCGCGTCGCGCCGGGGGCGGACCCAGTTCCTGCCACCATGTTTTCCCCGCAAATCCCATAATCCACATTTTGTAGACTTGCCCGCGGCTTGCACATGATGTAGTGAAATAAGCCTGCCGAGGTATCCGCAACGGGGTGTCCGCTTACGGCGGACGATACGGATACGAAGGTGCCGACACACCCATGGGATAACGGGGGCCTCTATGAGTTGGACCGACGATAAAGTGTCGCTTCTACGTGAGTATTGGGGTCAAGCACTGAGCGCGAACCAGATTGCGCAACGGATCGGCGGGGTGACACGCAACGCGGTCATCGGCAAGGCCCACCGGCTCGGCCTGGATGGCCGGCCGTCGCCGATCAAGACTGGAACTCAGACTTCGACGCCGCGTGCCCGCTCGGCATCGGTGGCCAAGCGCAGTCTGACACCGCAGGTTAGCCTAAAGGTGCAGCCGCGCCGAAAGGCGCCGCCGGCCCCGCCCATCAACAAGGCGACGGTACAACGAGGCGGTGACGGCGATGCATCGGCGGCCGCTTCCATCGCAACGGCGGCGCTGCGCTATGTGGTGCGCGCGGGCGGACCCGCATGCAAATGGCCAATCGGCGACCCGGGTGATGAGGATTTCCATTTCTGCGGTGTCTCGGCCGCCGATGGCCGGCCCTACTGCCCGCAGCACTGCGCCATCGCCTATGTTCGCCGCGACAGCCGGACCGCCGCATAGTCGTTATCGGTTCGCGCCGGTTTTGATCCGATAAAGCGCGAAATGCGCATCCGCCGGTGCCGGCAACGGCACCGCATCGAGCCAAGCTGGCGGATCGTCGGTCAGCAACCGCTCGTGCAATGTCGGGCCGGCGGTGGTAGTGGCGCGCCACAGGCTACGCCCGGCACTCCGGCATATGACGATCCAGTCGATGCCGCGTTGCCCGACGACCGCCTGCGCATACGGATCATAGGTCGCGGTAAACACCCGGTGCGCATCGAGGATGCCGCGCGCATTGCCGAAATAGGGCGCCGCCACGACCGAGTGCGGTGTGCGGTATAGCAGGGTCGCCGCCAGGCCGAGCGAATTCGACAGCAGAATCTGCGGCCCCGCCAGGGGTCCATCGGCGTCCGTTAGCGTGGGCAGGATGTCCTCGACCGGGCAATTGGCGGCGGCGAGCCTGGGGCTGGGCTCGGCCCAAACATGCTTGACGATGGATTCCAGCCCAATCGGCAGCATCAGGATGAACAACACGCCGGTCGATCGCACCAGAGTCGCCGTGGTCGAGGTCAGCCGGGCACCGATCGCCTCGAAGGCGATGCCGATGAACGCGGCGAGCGGAAAGGCGATCAGCAGCGCGAAGAAGGGCGAGAAGCGGAAAAAGGCGAGCGAAAGCGCGCCCGTCACCGCCAATCCCACGGCCAGGTAGATCCACAATGGCCGCCATTCGCGCTCGGCCGGTGACGCCAGCATCCAGATCAGCATCGGCAACCCGATCAGGCCCGCGCCCATGTGCCGGAGCGACAGCGCCAGTCGTCCCGGCGTATCGGGGAACAGGGGCTGCATTTCGATGATGGTGTCGTTGAGTATCGCCAGGACTGCAGGGTCGACGTCCGCGGTCGGCCCGAGGAAAAAGCGCGGGAACATCGTCACCATGGCGGCGATGCCGCTCAGCCCTAAGGCCGCCAGTAGCGTCGAGCGCGCCCAGATGCTGGCGGCGTAACGGCTGCGGTCGCTGAACGAGGCAAACATCGACCACGCGATCGCCAGCACCCCGGTCAGCGCCAAATACACGATCGATATCCGATCGTATGACGGCGTTAGAACATGCAATCCGGGATGGTCGAACGCCGTGGCGACGGCGGCGACTAGCGCCACGGCAGCGGCGAATGACAGTCCCTGTCGTGCGTACTCGGAGGCATGCTGGCGCGACAATGCCCAGCGCAGGGATAGGATTACCGTGGCGACGGCAAGCAGCACCGTGAACTCGACGACGGTGATCCACAATCCGAAGCCGTGGATGGCGCCGGCGATGGCGGGCCAGCGCCGCGACGCCGGATTGGTCAATAGCCGCAGCATCCCGCTGACGCCCAGCAGGAATACCAGGAAGATCAGCCCGTGATGATCCGCGCGTCCGGGCGCGACATAGGCGATGATCGGCCACTGTGCGAGCAGGACGGGCATCATCCAAAGTCGCTGTCGCCCGAGCAGCGGTGCCGCTGCCCAGGCGCCGGTCAGACACAGCAGGATATGAAGCAGTGGCGAGACGATGACGCCGGCCCAGTACAGGGCGTCGGGCGCCCCGGTGATCGGGCGCAATGCCACGCTGAGCCCGATCAGCAGCGCATCGAATGGCCTCGTCCAGTGTTGGACTTCGCCATAGGGCGCATTGCTGCGCGCGATCGTCTGGGAGCGCCAATCGCCGGTGCGCATCAATTGGTCGACCCGCACCAGGCGCATGTAGCTGTCGGGGCCGATAAGCGTTCGCTCCGATGGCCGCTCGATGCTCTGCCAGAACACCACGTGCAAGACGACCGCGATGAGCACTAACAATCCGATGATCACGGATTGCGGCGGCCCCTCGCGCGATTGGCTCGGTGCCGACATCGGCGCGTCGACGGGGCTCACGGCGCGCCGATCCGCGAAAGCAGACGCCGTGCGGCGGCCAACTGCAGTGTCAGTCGCATTTGCCCATGAACCGGCCAACCATGCCCGCGGCCATACGGATCGGAACTTAGAATGGTGCAATCCCGTATTTCGGTGAACGACGGTTTATGAACGGTTAAACACTTCTCGGTATTGCAGTGAGAGTTGGCGAGAGAAGCCGCGCGGAAGCGACGCGGGCGGACGAAATGGCAAATGGTGTGGCGCCGTTGACCGACACAGCGCGAGCTCGTGAGCGGCGCACGGCGGCGAACGCGACGCCTTTTCTGGCCGTCGCGGTCGCCACGGTGATCGTAGGGGCAGGCAGCCTGGTCTGGCCGTTTGGCCGCGACCAGGGCACCTACGCCTATATCGGCTACGCCATGCTGCAGGGTCAGATCCCCTATCTCGACGTATTCCAGGCCAAGCCGCCGCTGACGTCGATGGTGCATGCGGCGGCGCAGTTTGCCGGTGCTGGCCGGGCTGCTGTTCGCCATGAGCGCGCTATCGGGCGATGGCGCGGCCCGGGACAGGGCATGGCTTGCTGCCGGTGCCTGTCTAGCGCTGGCGGCGCTGTTCAAGTACACGCTCGGCACAATAGTCATTGCCCTGGGCGTCTATGCCGCATGGCGGCTGCGCCGGCACCCCGTGCAAATAGTGTGCGCCGGCGTGTTCGGCGCGTTCGGCTTCGTCGCACCGTTTGCCGTTGCCGGCATCGCGCTCGTCGGCGCCGGCGCGTGGCCTGCCTTCATCGAGATCCAGAAAATGATGGCCGACTATGCGGCGATGGGCGTGCCACGGCCACCGGGGTTCTCCATCGTTTCGCCGCTAGCGACGCTATATACGAACTGGGGCGCTTTTCTCATTGTCTGTCTGCTCAGCTGTGGTCTGGTGATCGCGCGCGCGATCGTGCCGCAGTCCGGCGCACGGCAGTCCAAAGAACCGGGCCGCGGCGTGGTCACACCGGTCTTCGTGCTGCTGTGGCTGCTGGCCGCGTATGGGTCGGCGTGGTGGCAGGGCAAGTATTTCGGCTATCACCTGTTGCCGATGGTGCCGCCATTGGCCGTGCTGGCGGCCATGGGATTGGAATATCTCCTGAGGCCGGTGCTGGCCATCGCGCGACCCGCGGTGGCGCGGGGCGCGATCGTTGCGGTCTGCGCCGGCGCCTTGGTGGCGGGCACAACGTTGCCGCGAGCAGCCTATGACGGGATGCGGTTGGCCGCTGGTGCTCTGACATTCCAGCAGTACTGGCACACCGACGCCTTCAACTTCCGTACATTCTATTTGCGCGACGTCATGGCACTGGTCGACCATGTCCGGCACGCGACCGACGGCCACGACCGACTGTTCGTCTGGAGCTTCGAGCCGATGATCTACTTTCTCGCCGAGCGCCGGCCGGTGTCACGGTTCATCTTCGACTTTCCGCTCTCCGGTGTGTATGCGCCGGCCCGGTTTCGCGCCGAGTAGATGACGGCGGTTGAGGCCGAACCGCCGGAGGTGATGGTGGTTCAGCATCGAGCGCCCATGATCCCGGTCATGGGCCACGCCGACGACGCTTACGACAGCTGGCGCAAGTTCAGTGCACTCAACGCCTTCGTCGAGACCAACTATCGTTTGGACGAGACGATCGGCACCTTCGACGTCTATCGGCGGCGCACGCAATGAACGAGACGACACCGGGCCCGCACGACAGTGGTGAGCGAGGAGCCGGTGACACCACCGACGGGTGCGAGTTGACCATCCTGATGCCGTGCCTGAACGAGGCGGAGACGATCGGCGCCTGCGTGAAAATCGCGACTGCCTACTTGCAGAAATCGGGCGTCGACGGCGAAGTGCTGGTCGCCGACAACGGCTCGACCGACGGCTCACGCGATATCGCCGCCGCCGCCGGCGCACGCGTCGTCGCGGTTGAGGGGCGCGGATACGGCCGGGCACTGCGCGGTGGGATCGCGGCCGCACGCGGCCGCTATGTCATCATGGGCGACGCCGACGAGAGCTATGATTTCGCGGCGCTCGATCCGTTCGTACGACGTGATCCTGATGGACATACAGATGCCCATACTGGACGGTCTCGCTACGACCCGCCGCATCCGCAAGATGTCGGGCGCGGTGTCGAAGATCCCGGTCATCGCGTTGACGGCGAACGCCATGGTCGGCGACCGGGAAAAGTTCCTGTCTGCGGGCATGAACGACTATGCGTCCAAACCATTTGAGCCGGCCCAGCTTTTCGCCGCGATCGGGCGTTGCGTCGCGACCCGCCGGCAAAGCGAAGCCTAGCCTCACAAACGAAGCGCCCTTGCGCGTCCGTTCGGCTTGCCTTGTGGCCGGACACCCGGATCCCTAATCTGCGCCGGCCTGAGGGATCCACGCAGACATGACCCAGTTGCGACACAGCGACGCACCGCTAGCCGGCGCTTTACGGCAAGACGGTGGCATACGGCTGGGACCGCGGCCGGTCGGCGTCGTCAACTGGATCGGCCTGTGGACGCTCTACAGCAAGGAAGTGCACCGCTTCGCCAAAGTGTTCACGCAGACCCTCCTGGCGCCGATCGTCACAACTCTGCTGTTCCTCGCTATCTTCACCTTGGCGCTCGGCGCGCGCGTGCGTGGCGTCGCGGACGTGCCGCTGGCGGTGTTCCTCGCCCCCGGCTTGATCATGATGGCGATCCTGCAAAACGCCTTCGCCAACACGTCATCGTCGATCGTGATCTCCAAGATCCAGGGCAACATTGTCGACGTGCTCATGCCGCCGCTGAATGCCTGGGAGCTTAGCCTGGGCTATGCCCTGGGCGGTGTCACGCGCGGTGTCGTCGTCGGTGCGGCCACGGGCGTGGGCATGTGGCTGTTCGTGCCGATAACCATCGCCAACCCGCTGCTGGTTGTCTTTCACGCGCTGGCGGCATCGCTGATGTTATCCCTGCTCGGTCTGATCGGTGGCATCTGGGCCGACAAATTCGACCACATCGCCACTGTTACGAACTTCGTCGTTATGCCGTTTTCATTTCTGTCCGGCACGTTTTATTCCATCGAGCGCTTGCCGGAAGCGTTTCAGATCGTGGAGCGCCTCAACCCGTTCTTCTACGCCATTGACGGTTTCCGCGCCGGCTTCATCGGACGCGCCGACGCCGATCCGCTACTGGGCGCCGCCGTCATGCTGGTGGTCAACGCGGCACTTTTCGCCCTATGTCTGCGACTGTTCGCAACCGGCTACAAGCTGAAAGCGTAGGCCGTCCGGTGCTGCGCCGATTCGGCCGCTTCCACGCCGCCGGCGTGCGCGCGCTGTATCGGCGCGAGATGCTGCGCACGTTGAAGATCTGGAAGATCACCGTCGCCGCGCCCATCATCCGCGGCGCTCTGTTCGCCAGCATCTTCATGTTGGTGGTCCAAGGCGTGGAGACGCGCATGGCCGGCATGCCGTTTCTCACCTTCCTGCTGACCGGCCTTATTGCGTCGTCGGTGCTGGAGAAGGCCTTCGAGGCCACGGCCTTCGCGGTGCTGTTCGACAAGCTGGAGGGCGTCATCATCGACATATTGGAGGCGCCATTGACGGCGGCCGAGGTGACCCTCGCGTACGTCCTGGCGGCGGTGAGCGGCGCGCTGCTGACGGGCACCCTGGTCTGGCTGGCGCTCTTGGCCTTCGGCGCACCGATGCCGGCGGCGCCCTTCGCAGCGCTTTTCTTCGCCGCCGCCGGTGCCGTGATCACCGGCCTGTGCGGTCTGATCACCGGCATTTGGGCCGAGAAATGGGATCGACTGTCGGCGGTGCAGACCTTCGTTTTCATCCCAGTGCTGTTTTTCTCCGGCGTGTTTTTCTCGCTCGATCGCCTGCCGCCCCTGGGCGCACGGCTGGCGCAAGCCAATCCCCTATTCTACGTCATCGACGGCATCCGCTACGGCTTGACTGGACGCGCCGAGACCAATATTTGGCTCGGCGCCGTCATTGTATTGTCATTGATCGCGGCGCTGGCGGCGGTGGCTCTGCGCATGTTGTCCTCAGGCTATAAGCTGAAGCCATAGCGCGCTGCGGCGCGTTGACTTCACCAAGCAGTTTTCCCATAGTTCGCCGCTCTCAATTGGGCCGGTAGACCCTGGGTGACCGGCTGCGAGGAGCATTCCGTGAGTTCTGCACTGCTGGGGAACTACGCCCGCGCCGATGTCGCCTTCGAGCGCGGCGAAGGGGCTTACCTCTTCGCCACGGACGGGCGCCGCTACTTGGATTTCGCCGCCGGTATCGCGGTCGACTCCCTGGGCCACGCGCATCCGCGGTTGGTCGCGGCCCTCTGCGACCAGGCGCAGCGCCTGTGGCACGTGTCGAACCTCTATCGCATTGCCGAGCAGGAACGGTATGCCGAACGGCTGGTCGCCGCGACCTTCGCCGACCGCGCCATGTTCTGTAACTCCGGCGCCGAGGCCGTGGAGGCGACGCTAAAGATGGCGCGGCGCTATCACGACCTGAACGGCGCGCCCGAACGCTACCGCGTGATCACCATGAGCGGCGCGTTCCACGGCCGCACGCTAGCCACCATCGCCGCCGGCGGCAACGCCAAGCACCTGGACGGGTTCGCACCCGATGTCGACGGCTTCGACCATGTCGCCTTCGGCAATCTCAACGAATTGCGCGACGCCATCGGGCCGCAGACCGCCGGCATACTGGTCGAACCAATCCAGGGCGAAGGCGGCATTCATGCGGGATCGGTCGACTATCTGCGTGGCTTGCGCGCGGGGGCCGACGACTTCGGGCTCCTGCTGATCCTGGACGAAGTGCAGTGCGGCTTCGGCCGCACCGGCCGGCTGTTCGCTCATGAATGGGCGGACATCGCCCCCGATCTCCTGGCCGGCGCCAAGGGCATTGCCGGCGGCTTTCCATGTGGCGTCGTGCTAGCCAAGGAGGCGGTGGCCGAAGTCATGACGCCCGGCACTCACGGCTCGACCTTCGGCGGCAATCCGTTGGCGATGGCGGTCGCCGCCGCGACGCTGGACGAATTGCTCGCAGACGGCTTCCTCGCCCGTGTCGAACGCATGGGCGCCCGCCTCAAGGACGGCCTCCAGGCCCTGGCCACAAGCCACCCGAGCGTGATAGCGGAAGCGCGCGGCAGCGGTCTGCTGCTGGGGTTGAAGCTGCGAACGGACGTGCCAGCGGGCGAATTCGTGGCCGCCGCCCTGCGCGCCGGCTTGCTGTTGGTTCCCGCCGCCGACAACGTCGCGCGTGTGTTGCCGCCATTGATCGTAGGCGAGCCGGAAGTCGACGCCGGCATCGATATTCTCGCCCGCCTCTGCCAGTCGCTGGCCTGAGTCCTTTCGCACCCATGGAAGCGCCGCGCCATTTCATCGATCTGGACCGATTCGCGCCGGCGACGCTGCGGCGGCTGCTGAATTCGGCCGCCGCATTGAAGCGCGGCCGCGCGACAGACCGGCCGCTTGCCGGCAAGGCCTTGGCGATGATCTTCGAGAAGCCCAGCACGCGGACCCGCGTGTCCTTCGAGATGGCGATGCGGCAGTCGGGTGGTGACGTTGTGGTCCTGGACACTGGCAGCAACCATCTCGGGCGCGGCGAAACGATCGCCGACACGGCGCGCGTGCTGTCACGCTATGTCGACGTGATCATGCTACGCACCGATGCGCCGGAGAAGCTCGAGGAGATGGCGGCGTTCGCTTCGGTACCCGTGATCAACGGCCTTTCCGACTTCTCGCACCCGTGCCAGTTGATGGCCGACGTGTTGACATTCGAGGAGCATCGCGGACGCATCGCCGACCGTACCGTCGCCTGGTGCGGCGACGGCAACAACACGGCGGCCAGCTGGATCCATGCATCGGTTCTGTTCGGGTTCGAGTTGCGCATGGCGACGCCCGCGCCGTTGCGCCCGGCGCAAGACGTCGTCGACTGGGCGCGCAAGCACGGCGGCCGGCTGACTCTGGCGGACGATCCCGACGCGGCGGTGCGCGGGGCGGCGTGCGTCATCACCGACACCTGGGTGTCGATGGGCGACGCCGAGCGCGAGCGCCGGCAAGCTTTACTCACGCCCTTCCGCGTCGATGCGCGGCTTATGGAAATGGCGGCGCCCGACGCCATATTCATGCATTGCCTGCCCGCCCATCGCGGCGAGGAGGTGAGCGCCGAGGTGATCGACGGCGCGCAGTCGGTGGTGTGGGACGAGGCGGAGAACCGCCTCCACGCGCAGAAGGCTATCCTGCACTGGAGTGTGCTTGGCGAGTTTGCCGATGATTGAAGCGCAGATCGAAACGTCGGTAGCAAGGTTGGGCGACGACTTGGTCCAGCCATTCAACCTGGGCGCGCCGGGCGACGCCGGGCCGCGCATCAGCGGCCGCTTGGTGCGTCTCGGACCGCTGGTGAACACGATCCTCAACCGCCACGACTATCCGGAGCCGTTGGCGGCCTTGTTGGCTGAGGCGCTGGCGCTAACGGCTGCGCTCGCGGCCTCGCTGAAGTTCGCCGGTATCTTCAGCATGCAGACCCGCAGTGACGGCCCGGTCTCGCTGCTGGTGGCCGACGTGACCAACGCCGGCAAGATGCGTGGCTACGCTCAGTTCAATGCCGAAAAGCTCGCGCCCGTCATCGCGGCGACCGGGACGCCATCGTTCACCGATCTGCTTGGCCGCGGTCACCTGGCCTTCACTGTCGACCAGGCGCCCAAGGCCGAACGCTATCAGGGCATCGTCGATCTGACGGGTAACAGCCTCGCCGACTGCGCGCGACACTACTTTCGGCAATCGGAGCAGTTGGACTCGGCGTTGATTCTGGCCGCTGGGCGGGCCAGCAAAACGCGCTGGCGCGCCTGCGCGCTGGTATTGCAGCGGCTGCCGGAGGCGAACGCGCCGGCTCTGGCCTCCGACGACTCCGAGGAGCCATGGCGCCAGGCGATGATGCTGATGGCCACCGACCCGATCGCCGAAATGCTGGATCCGCAACTCGATCCGCTGCGGCTGCTCTATCGCCTGTTCAACCAATTGGGCGTGCGGGTCACCACGCCGCGCAAGTTGATGCAAGGGTGCCGGTGTTCGCGGACCAAGGCGGAAAGCGTTCTGCGCCGCATACCGCGCGGTGAGCTTGACGACATGTGGGTCGATGGGCGGGTTGTCGTGACCTGCCAGTTTTGCAGCGCCACGCACACTTTCGACGAAGCACAGATCGATGCCATCCTCGGCAACTGAGCGGGTGATACCTCGCCGCGACGGGACTTGGACCGGTGCGCTATGCGCGGTCGCGCTGGCGCTCGCGGGCTGTCAGGACGCGCCGCCGCGGGCGGTATTCGCCGATCTATCGTTCGCCCATATGGGCGCCTTCAACCTGGACGTCGCGGCGATCGAGATCGTGCCCGCTTATCTGCCACCGGCACGCAGCCCGAACGTCGAGCATCTGTTTCCGGTATCGCCGCTTGAAGCGGCAGAGCGCTGGGCGCGCGATCGGCTGGTCACCGCCGGCACCAGCGGTACCGCCAGGTTCACGATCACCGACGCCAGCGTCATCGAAACGCGCCTGACGCCGCAGGCCGGCGTCCGCGGCGCCTTCACCATAGACCAGTCGGAGCGTTACGACGCCGTGTTGTCGGTTCAGCTCAGCATCGAACGCGAGGGTGTCACCCGGGCGGTTACCGCCGCCAATGTTAATCATGCCCGCACGGTGGCGGAGAACATCACGCTCAATCAGCGCGATGCCGTGTGGTTCGCCATGACCGAGACGCTGCTGAGCGAATTGAGCGCCCAACTCGAAAACGACATTCCGGTCTATCTGAGCGATTTCCTGCGTTAACGCCGGTTCGCCCGGCGGCAAAGAAATTGGGCCACCCCGAGGAGAACTAGATTTTTCGCGTCGTTTCAACCACATATCCCAAGGTGCGGGGTTTCAAGTACCCATTGAAGCGGTTGAGCTTTTCAGACACCGCCCCGCACCCATGCAAGATTGTCATTTACATTCCGTCGCCAGATCATTCGATAATTGATATCCGCGAAGCGTTTTTGACTAGTCGCAGCTCGATCGGCGCTGGAACGACCCCAAGCTGCCGAAGGCCGGCAGCATCCGACGCAATGACTCGCTGCCAGCCCAACTGGTACGTCGTCATCATTCCTGCGGTGTGAGATTGCGACTTGGAGTGACGTTAGGGCCGGTAAAGTATTCCGAGACGCCCTAAGTCTCCGATGGGAATCCTAAAACTATGTCCAGCGTCTCTCCACCGTTCACGCTGATGGGCGCTAACAACGTGCCGCCCTCTCGGATTCCACCGATAGTCCACCATACCCGCGCCAAGACAAAATAATCTCCGTCAGCTACATCGGTGAATTCTAGTTGTCCTCGGGTATCGCAAACGGTACGCCGATTAAACTGCGCGGCCCGAGGGTCTGGACTGTCCAACGAATCGGGGAAGCGGCCTTCTTGAAATAACAGCTGAGCGGGCTGGTCGACTGCGCCGTACAGGTTCATGAACCGCTCTTCGACGTACGCAGTGCGCGGAAAGAGCCGCGCTTCCTGTCCAGCGCATGTGATGACACCGCCGCTCCTCGTCCGTAGGAATGCCGCGCCACGGATCGCGTTTTCACCCTTTTCGTTAATGTAGGCAGAAGCCGCTGGATCGAACGTGCTGAGCGTAGTTATCCGCGGTGAGGATGTCGGCGGCGCGGCACAGGATGAGCCAACCAACAAGGCCGCAACGGTGATGAGCGCTCGTAAATTCACCATGCCAACTTGGCTAAACCATGTTGCGGCCACGCGCAACCAGTTATTCCGGTCACTTGGCCACGCCTGCCACGATGCGCTCGATTGCGTCGGTCTTCTTGCCGATCCCGCCGAGGAGCCGAAGCAGTAGGGCGCCCCTGACGGCGTATCAGTTTTCCTCGGGTTCTTCCTGTTCCTCTTCATAGTGCTCGGTCTTGACCAAGGTGACGGTGACGGTTCCGCCACTGACGCTTCTTTGGAGCGCGTATGTCGTTTTAACAAGAATGCTGCCTTGTCCCTGGTTGGGGCCGGTCGTGTTCGCGATAAGGACGCTTGTAATACCGCCGGGCACGTTGGCGATGGCGGCGTCGATGGCCGCCTTGGTGCCGGCGGGCGTCATGGCGCGCGTCTGGTCTTGTCCGGAGAGCGCTTCCGCGGCCGTGGCAAGCTCGGCGGCGCCGGCCCGGCCTGTGGTCGCGGCGCGCAGTGCGATCTGGCGGGCCTGGAGGACGCCGGTCCCGGAGGCGTTCTCGGCCTCGGCATCGGTTGCGAGCGGCACGGCGCCGGCGGCGTCGGTGGTGGCGTCCGGCAGGTGGGTGACGGGCAGCTTGCCCGCTGCGTCGAGGGGCGCGACGCCGTCGGCGGCGCCGCGGCCGATGCGACCGTCGGGCACCTTGGCGTTGGCGTTGAGCTCGCAGATGCCGCCTGCGACACCCAGCGCCGCGATAATCGCCTTGAGGTAGTCGATCACCCGCTTGAGCACGGGCCGGGCGTCGGCCGGGCTGTCGGCGCCGGCATCGAAGTGGTCGGTGGCGAGGTCGTCGGTGGGCCAAGCCATGGAGCCTCTCTCCTTCGTTTGAGCGTCAGGCGATGCCGTGCAGGACGGCGTCGACGGTGGCGTCGGCGGCATTGCCGCTGCCGTCGAAGATCTTGATGCGGGTGGGATCGTTCTTGTTGTCGAGCACCCACGACCAGCCGGCGCCGACCGATTGCAGGGTGAGGTCGATATCGGTGACGCGCGCGAGCGTGGTCGGCACCTCGCGCCCGCCGCTCGCCGAACCGCCCCAGTCGCTGGTGTCGGCGTCGAGGAACTTCTGCTCGGCGGCGGTGCCGAGCAGGGTGTAGCAGAGGTGGTCGAGGCTAAGCATGGTTGCGCCGTCGCCGGTCAGTTGCCAGCGCAGCTGCAGGTGGCGCGCGGTCATGAGCATGGCCGTCGCGTTATCCTGCCAGGTGGCGGTGGCCAGCCCGGAAGCGGTGTCGGCGGTGCGGTACTGCAGCGTCACGTTTCCGGCCGTCTCGGCCTCCCAGGCGATCGAGAACGGCACCTCGGCGCCGATGTCGATGGCCTCGGTGGTGTAGGTCATGGCGGTGGCGCCGTCGTCGCCGTCGCCAAGCGCCCACGAGGTCCAGGCGTCCCAGGTGGCAAGGTCGGCCCAGGTGTAGGCGCCGGCGCCCTCCAGCGCGTCCCGGCCGTCGTCGGAGCGCACGGCGCTCTCGATGGTGCCGGGCCAGCCGCGGGCGGAAGGGCATTCCCACAGGAAGGCGTCGCCGAGGCGGGGATCGGGCAGCTCGGCGATGATGACGGCGGCCGCGGCCGAGAGCAGGCCCGAGGTGTCCTCGGCGCGGATGGCGAAGGTCCAGCGGCCGGCGCCGGGATCGACGGTCTCGTGGGGCGACGAGGTGAGCAACCCGTTATGCAGCGGCGTCATGGCGTCCCAGGCGGGCGCCGCGGCGCCGACGACCGCCTCGGCGTGGCGGATGCGGTAGCCGGCGAGATCGGGATCGGCCGGCGGGGTCCAGCGGAAGCGCCGTGTGCCGTCGCCCAGGGCATCGACCAGGAAGTCGGCGACATTGCCCGGCGGCGCCAGCTTGCCGCGGATAGTGTAATCGACGGTGAACGGCGCGCCGGCGGGCGCTGCCTCGGTGCCGGGAATGACGGTGATCGTGAGCCTGCCCGACGGCGGCACGCGCCACGAGGCTTCGGTGGCGCCGTCGATCAGCCTGTCCACTGTCTGCAACGGGCCGCCGTCGAGCGCTGCGCGGACGATGCCGCCGCGCCAGTCGCCGGCGACGGTGAGCGCAGCGGCGACCTCGACGGCAAAGCTGTTGCCGATGCGGATCAGGGTCTCGGAGAGCGCGATGTGCAGCACCCGGGGCGGGCGCGCCCGACCATCGGCAACGGCACCGTCAGATCGCTCGTGGCGGCGCGGTAATAGGCCTCGACCTCGTCGATGGCCTCGATGCGCACGCGACCCTCGGCGGTGGGCTCCATGGCGACGATGCGCACCCGAGCCGGCGGCGCGTCGCCGGGGTAGAACCGCCACAGCGTATCGAGCGGGCTGGCGCCGAGGGCGCCGAGGGTATCGGGCGCGTCCGTCAACGGTTCGGCGAGCACCAGGGTATCGGTCTCGCCGGCGCCGCCGTCCGGATGGTTGACGGCGGTATTGTGGAGTGTGCCGTCGGGCAGGCGCAATAGCAGGTAGTCGTCGGCGCCGGAGAGGGTGACGGGCCGGTTGAGCCGGAGGCGGTCTGCAGTGCCGCCCGTGAGCCGCCCGGCGACGCCGCCGTCGATCAGGGCGTCGGTCAGGTGAACGACATCGCCGCGGGCGACGGCCAGGCCCTCGGCGCCCATCTCCCACTTGAGACGGCGGCGGTGGTAGAGCTGGCGCGCGGCCTGGAGGTTGCATTCGGCCGCGGCCTGGCTGCGCGAGGTGACGCCGGCCAGCGTCAGGGTCGCGGTATGGCCACCGGGCGCGGCTCGGGGGACCGCCCGGCGCACGGTGTTGTATTGCCAATCGAGATCGGGGTCGATGTAGCGGCAGGCGATCTCGCCGGCCGTCTGGCCGCCGGCGTAGTCGATCTCGAAGCTCCCGGCGACGATGTTGCCGGGCGTGATCAGGGCGGTCGCGGGCTTGTCCGCCTCATCCCACACCACGCCGAGGCGGCCGCTCTGCCAACTCGGATTGGCGCGCCCGCACTGGGCGATCAGCGTCAGCACCTCGGCATGGGTGGTCCGGCGGTCGATGACGTAGTCGCAGCGCAGTCCCTGCGCGTCGCACCAGGCGCCCCAGGCCTTGATGGTCTCGTCGTCGATGCGGGTTTCGGCGAGACCGGCGCCGGCGACCGGCTTGCCTGCGATATGGATGCCGCGGGCATACCAGCGGAACAGCCAGGCGGGATTGCCGGAGACCTGCGGCGCGCTCCATTGGGTTCCGTCCCAGACCGGGATCTTCTGCCCGACCGTCGCCGACAGCCGATCGAGGCGGCCTGAGAGCTGGCCCGAGGCGCGGATCTTCAGCGCCAGCCGGGTCTGGCCGGCATAGTCGCCGGTGTCGGGCTGGTAGGATCTGAGCGCCGTCCAGGTGATGGCGTCATGGATGCGCTCGCTCGATGAGGGCGCGCTCGTGCGGCGCACGCGCACGGTCCAGGTGCCGGCCGCGGCATGACCGTAGACGAGCGTCTTGCGGTAGGGCGTGGTGTCGCCGTTCGACAGGGTGACGGTGTGGCTTGTCTTCAGGCTCTCGTTGCCTTGCGGCCAGTACTCGATCTCGACGGTGACGGTGTGGCGCGTAGCGCCGCCCTGATCGGAGACCCGGAACAGCGTCCCGGCGAGATCGATGCCGATCCGCTTGGTGCCGGCGGCCGTTGTGCGCTCGACCCAGCCGGTGTCGTCGAGCGCGGCGCCGGCTTCGCTGTCGACGTTGCCGGCGACCAGCGTCACCCGTCCCTGCGCATCGCCGAACTCGGTCTCCACTTCATCGAAGTTGCCGAGCGGCGTGTCGCCGATCTTGCGCTCGCTTATGTCGAGCGCGCCGAGGCCGAAGTGGAAGATCTGGTTCAGGTACTGGTCGTCGCCGGAGAACTCGGTGTACTCGGCGGCGCCCAAGTCGGGAAAGACGCGGTGGGTGCCGAGCACCAGGAGCAGCGGACCGTAGAGGCGCGCCCGGTTGGCGCCGCCGGCGAGCGAGTAGACCGGCTCGGCCGCCGCCGCCGCGGTGCCGGCGTCGGGCGCCCTGGGCAGGCGCGGCGGAACGAGAGCATTGACGATCAGACCGCCGACGAGGCTGATGGCGCCGCTGACGAGCGCACCCTGGACGCTGAGTCCGCCGGCCGCGGTCAAAAGCCCCCAGCCCGCCGGCGCCAGATGGGGGAGCGCGATCGAGGCCACCACGATGGCGAGCTGGAGCATCGTGCGCAGGGGATCGGAATCATCGCCGTCGTGCATGGCGGCGCGGAGCGTAACGATGTCACCTTCGGCAAGCACCGTGGCGCGCCAGGCCTCGCGCGGCACCGGCCGGCCGTTGACGGCCGCGGCAATGTCGCCCGCGGGCCATTCGGCGGCGATCAGATCGGCCAGCGTGGCGCCGGGCGCGAGCGCGCGAATGCGGATCTCGCGGCGCTCGGCGGTCAGCGGGTGCGGCCACAGATCGGCGGTGATCCCGCCGTGCCGTGCAAGCGCCGTGCAGGGCCGATGCACCGGTCGTGCAACGGGGCTTTGCCCCGCCGCAACGAAACCCGGATCAGGCGCAACGCCTCGGCGCGAGCCGGTGCTCAGAGCCAACGGTAAACCCCTGTCGTTTCGAGGCGGTGGCGGCCGAGTGCCCGCAGCGGGTGCAGGCAGGCGCCGATGCCCTTGAGGCAGTGCAGCACGTGCGGTGTGCCGGCGATATCGCACCAGATGCCGATATGGTGGCCGCGGCGGCGCCCGGCGGCGCGCATCAGAACCGCGTCGCCTTCTATGGGCGTGACGGTCTCAGCGGCGAACGTGCCCTTGAGCGCGGCGATCTGGGCGTCGCGGCCGCGGACACCCGTGGCATGGGACGGCAGCGCGATGTCACGCCCGAACCGTTCGCGCAGCACCTCGGCCACCAGGTGCGCGCAGTCGAAGCTGCCCTCGACGTAAGCACGGCCGACGTAGGCTTCGGCCCAGTGCATCAGAACAGCCCCGGGCTGGTCTGCGGATCGTGGCGCAGCGTCACGGCGGCACGGCCGAGCAGCGGGTCGAAGCCGAGCCGGGCGACGACCCGTTCCTGGTCGAGACGGATATGGGCGATGTCCGTGGTCATCTCCCATTCGGGCGTCGTCGGCTTATCGGCCAGCACCTGCATGATGCGCACGGTGGCGCCGACGCCGCCCTGGGCCGCCTCGATCCATTGCGTGAGTTCGCGGCCGATATTGTCGATCACCAGCTCGGCTCGCGGCACCCGACCCTCGACGTCGTCGGCGAACCGGGCGCCGAAGCGCAAGGCCACGTAGCGCTCGCCGTCTATGGTTAGATCTTCCGTATGATTGACCACGCGCACCGGCTCGACGATCGCGGGATGGCGGATCTCCAGCGCGGTGAGCACCCGGTCCAGCGGCGAGCTGGCGCGCAAGGCGCGGTCGTAACGGTACTTCAGGAGCAGCCGCACCAGGGCGCTACCGGTCAGCGCCGCGCCGGTGAAGGTGGCGGCGAGAGGCAGGACCAGCCGCAGCGGGGCGCTGCCTCTGAGCCGGCCGCCTTTGAAGGTGGCGGAGAGACGCAGGCGGCGCCGCAGCCGAAGCGGGGCGCTGCCGGTCAGCGCAGCGCCGGTGAAGGTAGCGGCGAGAGGCAGGCGGCGCCGAAGCCGAAGCGGGGCGCGGCCTCTGAGCCGGCCGCCTTTGAAGGTAGCGGCGAGACGCAGGCGGCGGACCGGCATCCGCGGTTAGTTGGTCTTCAAATTGAAGATGAGCTTGCCGGCGTCGAAGGTCACGTCGATCGAAGGTGAAGGCGCCGGCACGGCCTCATCGAGGGCGAGGGACAGCAGCAAGTCGCCGCCCGTGGCGGCGTCCCACAGGCCGACATGCGTCGGCTTGCCCCAGGTAGCCGTGCGCGTGGGGAACCGGATATCGTTCGTGTTCGAGGCTCTCCCGCTTCCCGCATCGATGGTCCAATCCGCGGCGAGCACGGCCACGCGGGCATAGTTGTTGCCGCTGAGTTCGTTGGCGGCCGTCGGGTCGGCGGTGTGCAAGGCCACGTACACCGTGGCCGACAACAGCCCGCCCTGGAAACACAGTTTCTCGCCTTCGGTCTTCAGTCCCATGATCAGACTCCCGTCTCTATGGTTCGGCTCATGTAGCCCTCCAGTTCGCAAGTCAGCTCCCAGCTCCGCCGTCCGCCGCGGACGCGGGCACGATACTGAATGCCGCCGGCACCGCCGCGTACCCGCACCTCGCGCACCAGACCGTCCTCGGGGTCGGCCCAGGCGAACCAGCGGTGGGCGTCCTCGGTGGCCCAGGTGCGAAAGCGCACATATGCATCGTCGTCGGCCAGATAGGCGGTGATGAGGCGCACGCTGAGCGCCGCGGTGAATCGCTTCTCCTGGCGCACCAGGCCGTCCTCGAACGGCGTGCGGGCGACATCGCCGTCCTGGCCGGCGCCGTAGCCGTCGGCCGCGACCGCCGCATACTCGGGCCAGGCCGCCATCAGAACGCCATCTGGCGGGCGTCGATTGCCTTGGCGATCCTGCCGTTGGCCTCGACATCGTCGGTGACCACGGAGATCACCCAGCGCTCGGCCTCGAAACGGGGCTGATCGACAACGGCTCCCCGCTTCGGCGTGTTCTGGTTGAGGATCTCGATCTTGATGTCGGGCGGCCGGACGAGCGCGCGGGTCTCGGCGCGCGACAGGATGCGCTCGCCGCGCTGGGCGATGATCGGCACCTCGTCCGGCCGCAGCATCCCGGCGAGGCCGCCGCGGTGATAGCGACGCGCGCCCGCGAAAACCTCCGGCGGCACGGCACGCTTGACGCCGCCCGGGGCGCCCGCGACGCCGCCCGCGTGGTAGACCCCGGTCGCGGTGCCGGCAGCGATCGCCCCCGGGCGCGCGCCGGCGGCAGGGTTGCTGTTCAGGCCGAGGAGCCAGCCTGACAGCGCGCTTGCCAGCGGTCCTGTGATCGACTGGCGGATGGTCATGCGGGCGATGTCGGCGAGGATGGAATCGACCAGGTCGGAGAAGGTTATCTTGCCGGTGCGGGCGAACTCGACCAGCGCGTCCTCCATGCCGGCGAACGCCCGCTTGACGCCGTCCTCCATGGCGGCGGCGGCGTTATTGCTTTCGCCGGCGACATCCTTCAGTCCCCGGATGACGCCGTCCTGCCAGCGCTTGGAGATGCGAAGCCGCTCGGCGGCCTCTTCCTCGTCCACCCGTCTCAGCCGCTCGGCCGCAATCTCGCGCGCCTCGGCGACGCGGGCCGCGTAGTCTTCATGGCCCTCCGCGGCGGCCTCGAGCGCGGCCAGGGTCTCTTCGAGCCACTTCTCGATCTCGGCGCGGGCGCTGGCATAAGGCCCGGCCAATGCGAGCCCGGCCGCCTCGAGCTCGGCGAGCGCTTCCCGGCGCCTCTCGGCCGCCTCTTCTTCTCGCCTCTTCGTGCTCTCGAACTCGGCAGTCAGTGCCGCCATCAGGTCGAGCTCGCGGGCGAGGGCGAGAATGCGCGCCTTCTCGCCCTCGGCGAACTCGGCATAACGGCCCTGTTCGATCTCGAAGCGCGCGGTCTCTTCCCGGCTCAGCTCGGCGGTCAGCGCAAGCTGGCGCTCCAGTTGCGCGATAGCCTTCCGGCCCGCCTCGGTGGTGGCCGGTGCAGCAGGTACCGGCTGGCGCCCGGCCGCGGCGGGATCGTCGATCTGGGTTTTAAGAGCCGCCTTGAGCGCAGCGATTTCAGCCTTGAGGGCTTTGACCTCGGCCGTGCGCGCGGCGACCCGGTTTTGCGCGGCGAATTTGCCGATGGGCTGCGTCCGTTCGAGCCGTCCTTCGGCGTCGGTCAGCGCCGCCTCGGCGCCTGACAGCTCCTCTGTCAGGATATTGATCGCCGCGCCGATGTCGCCCGCCGCCGCTTCTATCAGCCGGGGATCGAACGTCAGGTCCTCCGCGGCGAGGCGCGCGTTGAACTCGTGCAAGCGCTGCGCGACATCTGCGGAGATCGTTTCGCCGGCACGGACCGCCTCCAGGAGCAGCTCGGGCGCATTGCGCGCGACCCGGCGGTCATGCGTCTGCACCGCCCTTCCTACGCCCGGATTGAGCAGGCTGGTCAGGCGATGCTCGACCGACGGGCCACGAACGGCCTGTTGCGCCGCGCGCAGCGCCTTCGCGGCGCCGCCGGCAAGATCGGCAAAGAAGTCGAGAATGCCGCTTTCGGCGACGGCGGCCTCGAGTTCCTCGATCTGGTTCTTGAGGCGCGCGAACGCGGCGTCCGCGGTCGTCACCGCCCGCGGAAGGTCGTCCGCCACCGATGCGCGCAGCTCACGGCCGAGCTTCGGCAGCAGATCGTCGGCCAGCACCTCGCCGCGTGCCAGCATCTCACCGAGCTTCCGGGTCGTCACTCCCATCGCCCGGGCGGCGATCTGGAAGGCGCCGGGCAGGCGCTCGCCGAGCTGTCCACGCAGCTCCTCGGCCTGCACCGTGCCCTTGGAGATGATCTGTTCGAGGGCCAGCAGCACGCCGCGGGTGTTGTCGGCCGAGAGGCCCATCACGCGGGCGGCTTCCGCGACGCTGGAGAAAATCTCACGCGCCGCGGCGCCCTCCAGCGCGGTGCCTCGCGCCGCCGCCGCGAAGCCGGAATAGGCATCCGCGGCGGCAAGAAAGTCGATGCCGAGACGTTCCGCTTCGTTCCGTACGAAGGCCAATTCCCGGCGCCCGGCTTCGATGCCGCCGGCCGCTGCGCTGAACCTGGATTCCAGGCGCTCGACCGCGACGCCGGCGCTGATGATCGAACGTGTGAGGGCTACGGCGCCGACAGTCGCGATCGCCGCCTGAATACCGCCGATGCTGCCGCGCAGCCTGCGCGCCGAGCCTGATGTCCGACCCCAGGCGGACGCCAGGCCCCGTGCCTGGCGGTCGGCCTTCGCCGACGCATCGCCGGCGCCGCGGAGATCACGCCGCAGACCCTTGATCTCCCGGGTGGCTCTGCCCAGGTCGGTGCGGACGCGCAGCGCCAGCTCGAGGTCGCGCGCCATCCTACCCGGCCGCCTCAGTATTGGCGTCGCCGCCCACCAGCGTCACACACAGGGCGGTCGCCAGATCGGCCGCCTCCGTTGTCCGCCGCCGCTCGGCCTCGCGCCAGAACAGCTTGATCTGACGCCAGGTCAATTGATCGCAGAGCTGGAGGTGTCCGGCGCCGTGTCCGGCGCGGACGAGCGCATCCAGGACGCGAGCGAGCGGAACAGGTGTGCCGTCGCGGCGTTGTCCATCGCCCCCGCGACGAGACGGCGGACGAAAAAAAGGGTGTTGGCATTCCACATGGCATGGCTCACGGCGCGCGCGTCGGCGTCGGCCAGCCGGGACAGCCACCCGGTATCGCGGCCCGCCGCGATACCGATCAAATCGAGCCAGGCATCGGGGTGGCCGCCGATCGCGGCCTCGATGGTCGCTACGTCGATCGCGGCCGCGCCGTCCGCGCCTGCCTCGTCCGCCAATCGCGTCAACGCCTGGATCAGCGGCCGCGCCACGGCCTGTGCCTCGAGCCCCTCGCGGAAGCGGAACTCGCGCAACGTCAGCGTCACCGGCGCGCCGCTGTCGGGATCGCGCACCACGACATCGATGTCGGGGAACAGCACCGCAAGCTCATCCGCGGCCTTTGCGTCCTCGGCCGCCTTGTCGCCGGCGACCGGCGCGTCCTCGTCTTCGGGCGGTGCGTTGGCGCTCATTGCGCCGCCTCGCCGTCGATCAGCAGCGCGGCCTTGCCGCCGCCTGGTTCGAGGATCTCGGCGGTGAGCTGGATCTGCTGCTCGGTGTCGCGGTTCATCAGCCCGATCTCGCCGGACGGGCCGACCGAGCACAGCGGCGCGTAGTAATCGCGGCCCTTGCCCGCCACCGGCGACTCGATGTAGCGCAGCGCCGCGCGGATGTCCTTCAGATCGCCGGTCTTGACCTGTTTGCGGGTGGCGGCGAGCGGCGTGTAGTCGACCAGGATATCGGTGTCATCGGCGATGGCGCCACCGGGCTCGATCAGGATGCGCCCGCGCTCGGCATCGATCATGTAGTCGGTGTCCGCCACGTAGACGGTGGCGCTGGCGGCGCCGGCGCCGGTCACCACGGGGGTGGCGGTCGGATCGATGGCGCCGATGCCGGTCGGTTTGGTGGGGGTGACGCCGAGCTGGTAGTAGCGGCCCTGGCGAACCGTCAACGCCTCGTCGATCACCGCGGCGGCCGCGTCGGCAACGTCGCCGGCGCCGGGAGCGCCGACGAACAGCGCCAGGTTCTCCGGTGACATGTCGTGCAGCGTGATGGACATCGAGCGGGTCAGCGAGCGCACCGCGTTGACTAGTTGTCTGGCCACCGGGCCGGTGCCGGAGAAGACCTGCGTCCGCTCGGTGGTCACCGACAGCGAGGCGCTAACGCCGTCGCCGAGATAACGCTCGCCGGTGAGCTTGCCGTCATCGTCCAGCAGGTCGAGATAGAGCTCGCCGGCGCCGACGACGATATTGTCGGTGTGCCTGTCGGTAGCAAGGCTCATCGTCCGGTCTCCTTCGTCTCGTTTCCGGCTCTGGCCGCATCCCCTGCCGCCGCGCCGGCGGCGGTCTTTGTCTTCGCGCCGGCGAGATACCCTTGCGCCTGCAGCCGCTCGATCTGGTCGGGGCGCAGCCGCACGGTCTCGCCGGGCGCGCGCTCTATGCCCGCCTGGATCATGGGCCTGGCCAAGATCCGCTCTTCGCGGGTGTCCGTCTTGCGTGTCATGATCTCGTCTCCTTTGTGCGCCCTGGCGCTCATGCCCTGAGCCGGGCCGGCCTACCGGCATCACCGACGATGCCGGTGCTTTCGACCCAGCGCTTGAGGCGATACTCGTCGCGCCACGCCACCCGGCCGCCGTCGATGCCGATCAGGAAGCCTCGGTGGAACTGCAGGACCTCGCGGGCGCCTTCCGGCTTCCAGCCGGCCAGCGCGGCGCGGGATGCGCCCAGAATCTCCGAAAGCCTGTCACGGACGCGGGCCCCGGTGCGGTCGTTGGGTGCCGCCACCAGGGTCTCCACGCCAATGGTGTCGGTGGTCTGTTGGGTGGCCCGGATCGCCGGCGCCACGCTGTCGGCCGCGTCCTCGGCCAGCGGCAGAACGAAGGCCGCCGGGGTGCGCGGCCAGTCCGAAAGCGCGGCCACATCGAGGACGCCCAGGACCTCCCTGTAGATGGCCGCGGCTTCGAGCCGCTCGATGATCGCCGAGACGGCCACGAACTCGAGCGCCTGGGCGGTCACGCGACCGCCCTCTCGATGGCGCGCGAGACGATCTTCAGGATCGAGCGGCGGTCGTCCTCATCGAGGCCGAGGAACGGCCGTGCCGGGATCGTCGAGCCGGGATGGTCGACCCGGGCCACCGGGTGCGCGGCGCCGGGCCAATAGAGCGCTTTCTTCCGCTTGGGCCGGATCGTGCGTGGCCCCGTCTTGCCACCGAACTGATGGATCGCGGCATAGACGACATTGGTGCCGACCTCGACCGCATCGCGCGAGGCGCGATGGGTGATCGAGGCCCGCAGCCGGCCGGTGTCGGTAAGCGTCTGGCCCCTTCCACGCTTGCCTCGCGTGGCTCGGGCGCTCGGCTTCCACGGCCCGCCCCCCGGGCCGCGCTCGCGCTCGAAGCGGTCGATCACCGAGGCGACCAGCGACTGGCCGATCTCGTCCATCTCGGGCCGCAGATCGTCCAGCGTCGCCGTCAGCCGCCTGAACGAGGCTTGCAGCGCCGCGTCGTCGCTCTTGACCTCGATCCTGACGCCGGCCATCTCAGAGGCCTTGTAGATTCTCGGGCGTCATGACGGGGGCCGGCCCGCCGGCCCGGGCGCCCGTGCCCGTCCGCGGGATCGTGTTGCCGGCGGCATCGATCAGCGTGGCCTTTCCGGCGACAATGTCCGCCAGCGCGGTGCGCGCCTGATCGGCGCGGCTCGTCACCGCCTCCGGCGCGTTGTCGTCATACAGGCGCTCGCGCGCCAGATCGCAGGCGAGGCCTACCAGCAAAGGACCGCCCGGCAGCGGCAGGTCGAAAGATCCGCCGAGCGCCGCATCGATCGCCGCCGCGGCATCGGCCAGGGCCGCGTCGAGGCGCGCCGCGCCGACGCCCTCGCCGGTATCGGCAAGACGCGCGACCTCGTCGGCCCCGAAGCGGGCCTCCAGATCGGCGCGAGCGGCGTAGCTCATGGCTCAGCAGCTCTTGGTCGCCGCCTTGACCGCCCACATGGCCGCGGCCTCGACATCGGTCTGCGCCAGCGCCTTGAGCCGCGCGACCTCGCTCGCCACGCCGTCGCTCCAGGGCGCGATGGCCTCGATCAGGTCGATGAGTTCCGCGGCAAGGACCTTGAGCTCGTCGACGACCGGATTGTTGGAAGGATTGAAGGCCGCTCCGACCCGCTGCTCACCCTTGGTCACGTGGCGCCTCCATGCGTTTGATGCGTCTGCCAGGCGGCATCCCGCTCGCCGGCGGCGATGTCGGTGAGACCGGACGCCGCCGCGAGTGCCCGGATCTCCGGTTTGCCCGACCTGGTCCAGTGATCGGGATTGCCCGGCTCCAGACCGGCGATCGCCGCCAGGATCACCGAGCGGCGGTCGTCGCCTTTTGCGACGTCTACCGGGGCATCGGCCAACTCGGCCGCGCCGCCGTCGATCAGTGCACGGGCGGTGTCTTCGGCGAGCGTTGCCGTCGCTCCCGGCGCGATGCGCCGGCCGTCATGGTGGATGTCCCAAAGCGCTCGGATGGTGATGCCGTTCATGATCACACCACCGCGTCGGCGAACAGATAACCGGCCCGGCTGGCGACGATCTTCTCATCGCAGCTCTCGACCACACGCACCACGTAGCTTCCGTGCCCGCCGATCTTGGGATCGAAGCCGGTGTAGACGGTGCGGCCGGGCAGCGCGGTGTCGCCGCCGCCCATGCCCGCCGGCACGTATTCGGCAGTGATGCCCAGTGTCGGCGGACCCTCGGCCCCGGCCATGGGATCGGCGCGGTACAGGAGCGCATGCTTGTCCCAGACCCGCGACAGGCTCGCGGCCTGGCCGCGCGCCGCGGTGTTGATCCAGGCCTGACCGACGACGATCTCCGCCAGCTCGAACAGATCGGCGACCTCCTCGCGCAGCGCGATACCGGCATCTGTCTGGCGCCGGCCGAGCGCGCCTACCACCTTCTTGTGGGTGCGCAGCTTGGCCCACACTTGCGAGCCCAGCAGCAGGCGGTTGGGCTTCGCCACCATGCCCTCGACGGCATTGATGATGGCGGTCACCGGGTCGGAATCGGCATCGCTCCACCGGCTGGCGCCGGCAAGCGCCGCCTTGTTGCCGATCGGATAGATCTCGGCCTTGAACACCAGATCGGCGGCCCGCTTCTCGCGGTCGATCATCAACAGATCGGCGAGCGTCATCGAGGACCGGTCGCGGGGATCGCGCACCGTCTGCGGCGCGTTGTCCACGTCGTCCCTGGGGATCGCGTCCTCGAGCGCGAAGTCGCGGCAGACGCCCGCCTTCTCGTCCGCGCTCAGGTGGATCATGGTGGGCGACGAGCGCCGGCCGACGAAAGTATCGGGCACGGAGAAGAATTCCTCCAGCGGATAGCTGGTGTAGCGGTATTCCTTGCGGGCCACGCGGACACGCGGCAGCACCCGGTCGGCGACATACTCGGCGTTGGAATAGCCGACCGCGATCGCTGTGCGCTCGAAGTCGACCGGATAGGTGGATGGCAAATCGGGCATGTCCGTCTCCTATGCGAGGCCGGGCTGAATGAGGACGCGGATCAGATCGCCGGCGGCGCTCGCGCCTTGCAGTGCCACGCCGATGGTACGCACCACGCTTCCGGCCCCGGTGTCCGCGTCCTGGGTGTAGGCGGCCGCTGCGCTTTCAGTGTGGGTGTGACGCGTTGCCGCCACCGCCTTGCCGTCGGCACCGGCGGTGATCAGATCGCCGCGGGCGATGACGCCGCCGGCCTCGACCTCGGCGATGCCGGCCAGATGCACGTCGATGCGCCCATCCGCCGCGGCGCCAAGCTCGGCGGCGATGCCGATCAGCGCGTCGCCCGGGCCGGTGGCGGGTTCGACCGCGGTATCGCTGCCGCCGAACTTGACGATACGGCGTTTAGTGACCGCGGCTTCCGCGATGAAGTTCTTGGTCAGCAGATAGTCCATGTCAGCCCTCCTGGGGGTGTCCGGCCACCTGGCGCACGGCGCGGTCGATGGTGAGCCCGCCGGTCTTGTCGGCAGCCATCAGGGTCAAGGCTGCGCGCGCCACGGCGGCGGGGTCGTTGGCATCTGCCGGGGAGCCGCCGCCGGCGGTCTCGCCGTAGTTGATGCGTTTGGGCAGGCGGGCGAGGAGGTTCGAGAAGTACACCCGCGGCGTCTCCTTGGTCTCCGCGCCGCCCTCGGCGTAGGTAAAGGCGGCCCCGTCATCGCTCGCCAGCCCGGCCATGAAGCGGGCAAGTCCGTCCTTCTCGGCCGGCAGCACCCGGCCCGCCGCGATGTGCGCGTCCAGCTCGGTCTCGGCCGCACGTCGCTGCTCCTCGGCCGCGAAGGCCGCGCGTTCGGCTTCGAGCGCCGCCTCGCGTTGGTCAAGCGCCTTGCGGTCGGCCTCGATCTTGGCGCGCTCGGCGGCCGCATCGGCCGCCTTCTTCCTCTCGTCTCCGGACATCTCGTCCTCCGTCTTGGTGTTGTCTGCCGCCGGCGCCGGTTGCGCGCCGGCTTCATCGCCGGGATTTTCGGGTGTGCCGCCGGCTTCCGCGAAGGCGGGCGCCGGCGCGTCGCTGCGCTCCTTGGCGTCGTTGACCTGTTCGATCTCCCACTCGGCGATCAGCGCGTCGGCGCGTTCGACGCCTTCCTTCTCGATCAGCCAGTCGCGCAGGCGCCGGAATACGCGGGCCACCGAGGCCCAGCCCCAGCTCTCCAGTTCGGAAGCCGCGAAGCTGTAGGTGAGTGCCGGCGCGCCGGAGAACTGCGTCGGGGCAAGTCCCTGCACGGCCGGCGCCGCGCCACCGAGAAACCCCAGATGCTGCAACCGGAAGCCGTCGCCGTCGCCTTGCAGCGCGACCGAGCGGCCCGCATAGCGGCCCGCCTCGACCGCCTCGCGGAACGCCGGGTCCACATCGCGGAGCCGCGCCTGCAAGCGATCGCCGGTGCGCCGCAGCGCATCGACCCAGCCCCAGGCCGGGGCGTTCATCTGCGGGTGCCCAACCACCACCGGCGCCGGATCGCCGCGCTCGTGCGCCGCCACGACGCTGTCCAGGTCATCGGTCGACCAGGTGCGCTCCCGGCCTGCCGAATCCCGGTGGGTGTCGGCGCGGAAGACGTCGATCCAGCCGTCGAGCGCGCTCATGACGTGGGCGCGCGGATCGCCCCCGCCCGCCCCTTGGACACGAGGTCGTCGGGGCGGACGGGAGCTCCTCGGCGGGCGTTCCGTGGCGATAGGCCGGTCATGACGGCGATCTAAGCCGATCCCGCAATGCCTGTGCAGCGGACCATGGTCCGCTGCACGAAGATCCCTCGTTCTGCTGAAATGGGCCGTTAATGCTCCTGCCGGGCCGGCCTCACGCGCCGGCCAAAGAAAGGCGGGGGCCGGGATGCGCAAACATCCGGAGCCGGGAGCCAAAACTCCCACGACCGCAACCGGCCGCATCGCGGCCGTCCCGCCACCCCCAAGGGGCGGGAGCATTATCGTGGGAGAGAGCCGTGGCGTCGATTCGTGACGTTGTGCCCGTGAATCCCGCCGCCGCCTATCTCGGCGGCAAGCGGAACCTGGCGAAGCGGATCATCGAGCGCATCGAGGCGATCGAGCACACGAGCTATGCCGAGCCATTCGTCGGCATGGGCGGCGTCTTCCTACGCCGGCGCCAGGCGCCGCGGTCCGAGGTGATCAACGATGTGAACCGCGACATCGCCAACTTCTTCCGCATCCTGCAGCGGCACTACGTCGCGTTCATGGACACGATCAGGTTCCAGATCACCACACGGGCCGAGTTCTTGCGCCTGATCGACACAAACCCGGAGACCCTCACCGACCTTGAGCGCGCCGCCCGCTTCCTCTGCCTGCAACGCACCGCGTTCGGCGGCAAGGTCTCGGGGCGGAACTTCGGCGTCTCACCGGGCATGCCGGCGCGCTTCGACATCACCAAGCTCGGCCCCATGCTGGAAGAGCTGCACGGCCGGATCGCCGGCGTCGTCATCGAATGCCTCCCCTATGCCACCTGGAGACCTCCAACAACCGGGGGATTTGACGAAGATTTTGGTGTGCTGTCCGACTTTCGCTGAGATCGGCGGTGTTGACGTCCGCAACCATCCGCCGTTTCGTTCTCGGCGGAGGGTTTTGGCGCTATTCAGGCGGACTCATACCATGGCGGCCCTGCGCTCATGGAAGATCAGACGCTGGAAATTGTAAGCCAGGTTGGCGAGGCCGATCTTGGCCTCCGCCCGCTTGAGCCCGATGGTACGGATGAAAAGGCCCATGCGATCCTTCTGCTGGGCGAAGACGTGCTCCACATGCGCACGGACCGCTGACTTGCGGGCATTGGCCTGGGCGGTCGCCTTGGGCATGGCCCGGCCCGGCGGCTTCTTGCGGTGGATGTGGGAGACCCGACCCTTGCCGGCCAGCCACGCCTCGTTGGCCTTCGAGCGATAGGCGCTGTCAGCCCACACGCCGGCGGCCAGATTGTCGCCGGTGACGAGCTGACGCAACATCTTGCCGTCATGGCGGGCGGCATCGGTCACAGCCGAGCTGCGGATGAAGCCGTAGGCCCGATCGATGACGACATGATTCTTGTAGCCGAACACCGGGATCGCGATGTCGGGCATGCGCCGTTGCGACCCGGCGGGGTTCTTGCGCCGCCCGGTCTTCACCGTCCACCGCGCATCCGTGTCCTTCTGCGCCGCCTTGGCTGGCTGATCGGGCCAGACCTCGGACGCGCTCTTGCCCGCCTTGATCGCCCGCTTCTCGTCATCGCTGTGGCGCTGCTTGGGCGCCGATACCAACGTCGCATCGACGATCTGCCCGCCCATCGCCAGATAGCCGCACCGGCGCAATTCGCCATCGAAGGCGGCAAACAGCTTATCCATCGCCCCGGCCCGGACCAGACGCTCGCGAAAGGTCCATATGGTGTTGCGGTCCGGCGTCGGCGCTCCGAGATCGAAGCCTAGGAAGCGAAGCCAGCTCAAGCGATCGCGGATCAGAAACTCCATCCGCTCGTCACTCACCGTGTGCCGCGCGGCCAGGATCAGAACCTTGAGCATCGCCACCGCATCGTAGGCCGGGCGGCCACCTTTCGATCCGTCCGAATAGCCCAGCGCCGCCTCAAGCGGCGCGCGGAAAATCTTGAAGTCGACGACCTTTGCCAGCACCTCCAACGGATCACCCGTCGCCGAAAGCTTTCGAAGATGATCCGGTAAGCCGAACAGACCAGCCTGCCTCATCAATACCTCCTCAAACCGAACCGCCGTAGAGAATCACAACGAGGCAAAATTCACGAGGTAAATGGAGGCGTCCCGCTGAACGACCTCCCGGAGGTGAGAAAAATCTTCTCGGCCTTCGACATCGAGGCGCTCGAGACGACCTATACCGTCGCCGCCGGGGGCAAGAGCCGCGGCAAGACCGGAGAACTCATCATCAGTAATTGACCACCCGGGCGCAAGTTAGGCGACGCGTACCGGCGTCAAGCGGAAAGCGGGCGATCGCGCCAGGCATCCTCGGAAAGGCCGTTGGGATGAGCCTGGGCGTTTGCAACGCGGAACCAGTGAGGCTCAGACGTTCACGCTCGACAGGATTAAGCTTACATTAACGATCCGCCAAACGCCGCAGTGGAGTTTCATATTGTGATATCAAAATCGAGATCGGATCTGCATCTTTAAAGAACGTTTGCGAGTCGATGCCCTTATCTGGTGTTAATTGGGCCGCGTTTCTCACTGTCTTAACAGCTCCTGGGCCAACCTGAGATGTCCAATTTGGGAAACCTACCTGTGCAACTCTAACGTTTACCTTTTCACTAGGACCAAATATCCCAAGTATCTTTCTGCGTTCTTCGATCCGAACAACATCGATATAGTTATTGTGCGGATTCTGAAGATCGTATCCAAATCTGTTAAGGAGCTTATTGAATTCCCTATAAGCAACTGTGTAGTATTTCTTGTCCAGTCGGCGCGACTTCTTCTTAATAAAATACGAAATATAATGGACACATGCATCGGCATAGTTGTGGTATTGAGACAAATGTTCCTTAAATCTTCGCCGCTTTGATAGTTTATTTTCGGCTACTTCAACTGCAAAATTCTCGAGTTCACTTTGGTCAACAGTTGGACACAGATGGACGCCTCCATTTACCTCGTGAATTTTGCCTCGTTGTGATTCTCTACGGCGGTTCGGTTTGAGGAGGTATTGATGAGGCAGGCTGGTCTGTTCGGCTTACCGGATCATCTTCGAAAGCTTTCGGCGACGGGTGATCCGTTGGAGGTGCTGGCAAAGGTCGTCGACTTCAAGATTTTCCGCGCGCCGCTTGAGGCGGCGCTGGGCTATTCGGACGGATCGAAAGGTGGCCGCCCGGCCTACGATGCGGTGGCGATGCTCAAGGTTCTGATCCTGGCCGCGCGGCACACGGTGAGTGACGAGCGGATGGAGTTTCTGATCCGCGATCGCTTGAGCTGGCTTCGCTTCCTAGGCTTCGATCTCGGAGCGCCGACGCCGGACCGCAACACCATATGGACCTTTCGCGAGCGTCTGGTCCGGGCCGGGGCGTTGGATAAGCTGTTTGCCGCCTTCGATGGCGAATTGCGCCGGTGCGGCTATCTGGCGATGGGCGGGCAGATCGTCGATGCGACGTTGGTATCGGCGCCCAAGCAGCGCCACAGCGATGACGAGAAGCGGGCGATCAAGGCGGGCAAGAGCGCGTCCGAGGTCTGGCCCGATCAGCCAGCCAAGGCGGCGCAGAAGGACACGGATGCGCGGTGGACGGTGAAGACCGGGCGGCGCAAGAACCCCGCCGGGTCGCAACGGCGCATGCCCGACATCGCGATCCCGGTGTTCGGCTACAAGAATCATGTCGTCATCGATCGGGCCTACGGCTTCATCCGCAGCTCGGCTGTGACCGATGCCGCCCGCCATGACGGCAAGATGTTGCGTCAGCTCGTCACCGGCGACAATCTGGCCGCCGGCGTGTGGGCTGACAGCGCCTATCGCTCGAAGGCCAACGAGGCGTGGCTGGCCGGCAAGGGTCGGGTCTCCCACATCCACCGCAAGAAGCCGCCGGGCCGGGCCATGCCCAAGGCGACCGCCCAGGCCAATGCCCGCAAGTCAGCGGTCCGTGCGCATGTGGAGCACGTCTTCGCCCAGCAGAAGGATCGCATGGGCCTTTTCATCCGTACCATCGGGCTCAAGCGGGCGGAGGCCAAGATCGGCCTCGCCAACCTGGCTTACAATTTCCAGCGTCTGATCTTCCATGAGCGCAGGGCCGCCATGGTATGAGTCCGCCTGAATAGCGCCAAAACCCTCCGCCGAGAACGAAACGGCGGATGGTTGCGGACGTCAACACCGCCGATCTCAGCGAAAGTCGGACAGCACACCAAAATCTTCGTCAAATCCCCCGGTTGTTGGAGGTCTCCAGATTTATCGTTTCGAGATGATATATCAAAGACAGAAACGCTGTTCGTTTGTTGGCATCATAAAATGGATGATCTTTTACTAGGCCGTAAAATAGAGTGGCACATACATCGTATTTTGTCTTCCATTTCCGTACGCCATTATAAGAAACATGCTGCCGGAAGAGAGCGGAGTGCAAAATATCCATACTCTTTGGTCCGATTCCACCAAGCCCTTTCCCTTGAGCATAGAAATAGTCAGCAATAAAATAATGTGCCCTTATGACATCCTTTATTCCAAGGTAGCCGGCACCTCCGTATGGATCCTCGTCTCCCACGAGGTGGAGAGATCACTGGTAATCTGCTTCAATGGCTGGGACGAGTTCAGGCATATGAGCTATGGAGCCCTCCCGCGAAACCGCTCGACGTGCATTTCGCCTTCGGCGCAGGATGTCGGCGAATAGGTCACAAGGAATGACAACCTCGGCCATCTGGAACGTGACGTAGCGCCCGTGGCGCACGATCTTCGCTCCGATCTTGATGAGCTTCTCTCGCAGGCTGGCTAGCGACCACTGTTCCACGGCATCGGGCAGCGCGAGGGTGCGCATGAGGTCCTGGGCGAGCGCGTGAAGCTGGAGGCGAACGGCATTGTGGTCGAACCTGCGGCACGATAGGCGTGTCTACCGGATCGCGTTCTTGCCCTCCTTGATCCATTGCTTAGCCGTGCCGCGCTGATTGTAGAACGCGACGACCCGAACGGCGGGGTCTGCCGCCGCCCCTGCCACCCGTCGTTCCTATATCCGTGGACGATGTGCAGTGTCTCGCGGGTCATGGAAGCTCCTTCGCCATCCACTTGACCTCACCGACGACCTCGGCGTCGTCAGGCCACGGCGCGTCCGGCCAGTCGGACGAATCGTTGTCGCTCACCACCAGCCAGCGGCCGTCATCGTCCTTGCCCATGCGCTTGACGATCAATCCGTCGTCGGTGGTGATGACGTAGATATGTCCCACGCGCCGCCGCCGGCGGTGGCGGTCCACCAGGATCTTGCAACCGGGCGGCAAGGTCGGCGCCATCGAATCGTTGCGCACCGAGATCACGACGGCCTGCCCTGGATCGATCCCGCGACTGCTGATCCAGTCGCGGCGGAACCACACCGGGCCAACAACCCGCGCATGGTCGAGGTTGTGGGCGCCATCACCGGCGGCGGCTTCCACCTCTATCGTCCGCACCGACCGTGCGCCGGGAACGTCGGTGGCGCCATCCTCGACCCTTTGTACAGCAAGGGCGCCCGCGTCTTCGAGGTTGTCGGCCGGTGGCGCCAGACGCGAGATCGCCTGGCCCTGCAATGCATGCAGATGGTCATTGATCCCCTCGCAGACTAACTCTCGAATCGCCTGCGCCTCGTCCTTCAAGATCGCCGCCATTTGGTCGCGCAGCGCGTCGCTCACACCTGCGGCGGCGGTATCTTCGGGCGTAGGTTTGGCCGGTGACTCCGGGGCATCCCTGGTATCGGAGAGCGGTGTCTCAGACGATTGATCGGCGGTAGGCGGGCCGTCCCCGCGCGGAGGACCGATGTAGAACTCAAGGTCGAGGGCCGCGCACAGGCCTTTCAAAGTCTCATAGTTGGGTTTGCTGCCCTTCCGAAGTTTATAAATCAGGTAAGGGTGGCCTGACGCCATACGGGACGCCTCGGCCGGCGATATCCCTTTCTCCACCAAGCGCTCCTCTATTAATTGGAGCAGACTCTCCAACTCTTGCATGTTGGCAACAATGCCAACGCTGGCAGAGAAACACAATTCCCCTTGTTGCAAACCCCCTCGTTGCAAATTGGAACAGTAGCCAATATAATCTTGGCATGATTTCCAATGATGCTGCTCAAATTCTCCGCCTTGCTCGCACGTACGCTGCGGCCAAGGGCCATGCACTGAGCACAATCAGCCTACGGATCGCGGGGCAGGGCAGTCTTTTTGGTCGCCTCGAGAAAGGTGAGGCCGATCTCACCATCGGGCGCCGTGACCACATTCTCCAAAAGTTCTCCGACCACTGGCCAGAGGACCACGAGTGGCCGGCCGATATAGCACGACCCGCGCCTCGCCCCGAGAGTGAGCGCGGGGAGGCGGCGTGATGGCGATGGTTCGCACCAAGCGCCGCGCCATGACGCCGACCCGCCGTAAGCAGATCTTCGAGGCCCACGATGGCGTGTGCGGCTGGTGCCACGAGTTGATCGAGGACGGCCAGCGGTGGGAGGTCGACCACGCGGCGCCCTTGGCTTTGGGCGGGGCCGACGATGACGGCCCGAACGCCTATCCCAGCCATGCGGATTGTCACCGGCTCAAGACCTTCGGCCGCCGGCGCGACCGGCGGCGATATGGCGATCTTTCGACCATCGCGAAGGTGAAGCGTCTGCGCGCCAGGCGGCTCGGTATCGATGAGCCGAAGCGCGGGGGCTCGCTCACCTCGCCCTGGTGGGTCCGCAAGGTAAGCGGCGCGGTGGTGCCGCGCGACGGCAGGGAAGGGCGTATGCGATGAGGCCTTCGAACATTCCGCGGCCGGCGCCGTCATCGACCGATGGGGAGAAGGCTGACCCGCCGAAGCCACGGCGCAGGAGGGCGGCGTGATGGGTGGGCGTTCAAGAGCCGAGCGTGGCAATGACCGCGTAAGCCGTCAGGCAGACCACGGCGGTCAGCAATGAAACGATCATCAACGGTTTGCACCGTGAGAGCAGCTTGTTCGGTGGCGCGACGACTGGCGTCATTGGCGTTTGATCCTGGAGGCTATGCTGTAGCTCTTCGCGAAAGCGATCTGCGAGATCTCTTGCGCGACTCGCCGGCAGGTACGTTGCGGCGGCTCCGCTTGTTATCCCTAATCCCAAACACGTCCACGTCGCTGCCAGAAAATACCGGGCCGGGCCCTCGGGTGGGACCTCCGGCCCAAGTCCCGCCAGCAACGCCAGGGCGCCGGCCGCCAGTGTCAGGAGCTGCCGAAGCCAAGTCATCTCGGCTTGGTTGCTCTCGTCCATCAATTCGACCAACTTCTGAAGGTTCTCTCTCTTCCGCGCCTTCTCGGTTCCTCTCCAAAGACGGGCCGTTGGTTCTCGAATGGCCGTCGAACATCCCGCGGCCTGTACCCTCATCGACTGATAAAGCGAAGGCCGGTCCGCCGAAGCCACGCCGCTGGAGGGCGGCGTGATGGGGGATTGGGCGACGCTTTGGGATGCCCAACGGCGGAACGCGACAGCGGTTGCAAAACGGGTTCCGCCGCGCCGCCTCAGTGTGGTTCGTCGGCGTATGGACCGCCTGGTGGCCACGGGAGCGTCATTCCGCGCAGGAACAGCAGAGCTAATGCGATGCATTTCTGCTCCGGCGAGAGCCCGGAGGGCAGATAGGTGACCGGGTTGCCTGCGGCCTCGTTCGCCATGGCCACGACGAGCATCTGTTTGTGCCGCTCCAGGAGGACGCACACGACACCCGCGGGCGGCGGTGGTGCCGCGCGAAGGCAGGGAAGGGTGGATGCGATGAACAGCGATATGAACCGAGGGCGCTATGTGGTGATCGACGGCGAGTGGGCGGGGACGTTCTGGCGGGTTCGCGGCGAGACCCCGGGCGAGCTCGTCGGCGTCATCCAGTTCTTTCCCGATGGCCTGGGCTACGACCCGCTTACCGATGAATTCGATGTCGACAAGTGGGAGCGTGGCTCGCAAATGCTGATGTTTCCGCTCACTCGCGACGGATGGCGGAGCGTGTATAGGTCTGCGCGGAGCATCGCGCGACAGCAGGGCGCGAGGCGTCTCGTCCTCGAAAGCTGGCGGTATCCCCCTGACGCCACGCCCGACGAGCACGGAAAGGCGGCGTGATGGTGACGGAGCCCGGCGCCGGCTTCTGGCGCGACCACAGCCCGCCGAGCGGCTGGGGGGTCAGATTGAAGTCAGGTTCTCAGCCATCGATCCTAGCGCGTTGGCGACACCTGTTTCACCGATTCTGTCGAGCTGCGCTCGTGCTCCTGCGAGGTTGGTGAATAGATGGTCCATGTCCAACACACCGGCGTCGGCCAGTGTCTTCGCCAATGCTGTGTAAGCGACGCCCAAGGACCACTTGGAATACATTCCGACGCGTTCGCCCGCCATCTCGATCGACGAGTTTTGGCGACGACTTCCGCCGCGCGGATGGGGCTGTCAAACCGAAGGCTCGCCCCGAAATCCCTCCGGATAGTTCACCATTTTCACCCCTCCATCGTGTGTTTGCCGACCACGATGGTAGCGGGGGCGGGGGCCGGCGTGATGCGCCGCGCTTCCGTCTCCGCAAACAGGGCAGCTTGATGCACGCGGCCAGGCTCGACCGCTCGCCGCGGCTGCGGCGCGTCCACGCCCTGCTTAAGGACGGCGGCGAGCATTCGACCCTCGACATCGTGTGCGCGGCCGGGGTCTGCGCGGTCAACTCCTGCATTGCCGAACTGCGCGCCAACGGGGTGGTGATCGACTGCCGCCAGATTGTCGGCCGGACGACCGGTGAGCGGATATGGGTCTACCGGATGACATCACCGGTTCCGGCGACGGCGATTAGGGACGCCGCGTGATGGCCCGGTGTACCCATCGAAACCCCGTGCGAACGCGGGTGTTGAAGCGGCGGCGATATGCGCCGTGGAGCCCGTTAGTAGGGTCAGCCGCGAAGATGGGAAACGCGGACTGGAACGTCAACCGTGCGGGCGTGACGGCCGGGAGAGACCGGCACCATTCCTCCCTGAGCTGGCGGCGGGTGGGTCTGCATTCCCTGCGGGCTGCCCGCCGCGCCTTTTCGCGAGGGGCGACGGCATGAGCGCCGACAAGTTCTGGGCGCTTCTGGCAATTGCGACTATCTGCGCTACGCTTCCGGGCGCGTTGATCGGCCTCGGGCTGTCGTACTTCCTCGGATCGGATCTGGTGCCCACGGCGCTTGCCGGCGGCGCGATCGGGGCCGGCATCAGGTTGATGTTGTGTCTCCGATGACAGCCTCTCCCAAGCCCTGCCGCAAGCTGTTGAGCGCCGCGGTACACGGCACGCTGTCGAGCGGCAGCAATCGTTGCGACGGTCTCTGCATCCTCCCGTGGCCACTGCACGGCGTCGCCAGGACCTCGGTGATCATGACACTGGACCGCCATGGGCTGGTTCGGATCACGGAGTGGCTGCGCGGCCCGGAGGTCGGTGTCATCACGGGAGCGGGTCGGGACGCGTTCCGCCGCGGCTACATCGAGGAGCCGCGCCCATGACCGAGCGGGCGGACCTTCGTGTTGTCGGTGAGACAACTTCCGCACGCCCGGCCGCCGCCGGTTACGACGATTGGATGGCGCGCGGCGGGGAGATTGTCAGTCAGCGCGATCACCAGGGCTGGAGCCTTGTGGACTGGCTGCGCGACGGCGATGAGCGCTATCCCGGCGACGGGGTGAAGGCGGCGGCTGAGCGGCTTGGAATATCACCGGGAAAAATCAGCGACTTTCGTTTGCTGGCAAAGGTTTACCCAGAGTTCCGCCGGCGGAACTCACTGACATTTTCGCATCACCTGGAAGTCGCGCGCCTGCCCGAGGCGGCGCGCGAGCGCCTGCTCGAGGCGGCCGCCGCCGAGGTTTGGACGCGGGCGCAAATGCGCGACGCAGTGCGCGAGGTGAGCCTCGAGGGAACCGTCGCGCGCCAGCGCCGCGAGATCGTCGAGCTCAAACGCCGGCTCGCCGCCACGGAGGACGAACCCCGTGACGTGACGGCCCAGGCCGTCTCGCGGACTAAGGCCGAGCGCCGCGTGGCCCGCGACGCGGCGCGGCGCATCGCGTCCGTTGCCGAAGAACTCGCCGGTGCGCCGGTACTCGACCGCCTGCACGGCAACGCCCGGCGGGGTCTCGCCCGGGCCCTTCGCGCGGAGACCGGAGCGCTCGTCGAGAGCGTCAATGCCGCCGTCGACCGGATCGAGGCGGCGGTCGCGGCCATCGACAGGGCGGCGTGATGACGGTGCTCGCCCGATGCCGCACGCCGAACTCGGTTCCTGCGGCGTCCGATTTCGTCCCTTGCAACGACGATGAAGCGGCGTTGCAGGGGCCGTGCACGGCCCCGGAAAACTCGATTCCCACCACATGGGATCGCGCCACGGACAGCCAACGCGCGCGTGCGCTCGGGCGCCTCGCGGCGGTGGAGCGTTCAGATGCGGGCAAGGCCGCGGGGCTCTCGCGCGCCGAGGCCGACGCGATCGCCGCCGTGGAGACCGGTGTTTCGGCTTCCGCCCTCACCGGCTGGCGCCGCCGGTTGCGGGGAATTGCTTTCGAGGCGCGCGCCGCGGCACTGCTGGACGCGCCGCGCGAAGGCCGCCCGCGGCGAGACTGGTCGGGCCCGGGGGCGGAGGCGCTGTGGGCGCACTTCCTGACCGATTATCTCCGCCCCGAGCGACCCGAAGCGACGGCGAGTTGGGGCCGGGCCGGGCGCATTGCCAAGCACCATGGCTGGGCCGTACCGCCATACAAGGCGTTCCTGCGCCGCCTCGACCGCGAGATCCCGAGGCGCGAGATCGTTCGCGCCCGCGACGGAGCCATCGCCGCCATGGACCTGGTGCCGCATGTGACGCGCACCGTGGCTGGGCTCTATCCGCTCGCCATCATGAACGGCGACGGCAAGATCCACGATTGCTGGGTGACGCTGCCCTCGGGCAAGGCCGGGCGCCCGGTGGTGTGGTACTGGCAGGACGTCTACACGCGGCGCATCCTGGCCTGGGCGTCCGGCGAGACGGAATCGGCGGCGCTGATCCGCACCTCGCTGCACAAGGTCATCACCACCTGCGGCCTACCGGGCAAGGTGGTGCTCGACAACACCCGGGCGGCCAGCGCCAAGGCTATCACCGGCGGGCAGAAGGCGCGCAAGCGCAACCGCGGCGCCAGGAGCCCCTTGGACGCCGAGCTGCCGGGCGTCCTCAAGCTGCTCGGGATCGACTACGCCACCACCTCGGTGGACCTGGACGACGGCGGCCGCGGGGTTGGCCGGGGGCCGCGCCAAGCCGGTCGAGCGCGCGTTCCGCGACTTGTGTGCGAAGATCGACACCCATCCCCGCCTTGCCGGCTCCGCCACCGGGCGCTCGACCAGCGACCGGCCGGAGACCCACCGCAGCAAGGCCGCGCCCTGGCAGATCTTCATCGGCGTGGTGACGGAATGCGTGATCGCGCACAACGCCCACCGGGGCCGGCGCACGGAGATCGCGGCCGGCCAATCTTTCGACGATGCCTGGGCCGGGGCGATGGCCGGCACCGTCGTACGCAAGATCAGCGATGCACAAGCGCGCGTCCTGATGCTCTCGGCCGAGCGGGTGAAGATTGCCCGAAACGGCGAGTTCCATCTCAATGCCGGCCGCGTGGCCCATCGCCCGCCCAACCGCTATCACGATCCGATGCTGGTCGAGCGGGCCGGCGAGGTGCTGGTGGCGCGCTTCGATCCGAACAATCTGCACGGGCCCTGTCTGGTCTACGACCGGGAGGGCCGCTGGCTGTGCGAGGCGGCGTGCCTGTTGCCGGCCGGTATCGGCGATACCGCCGCGGCCGGACACGTAAACCGCGCCCGCCGTCAAATCGAACGGGCCACCCGGCAGGCGCTCGAGGGCCACCGCGACATGGACGCGCTGCTCGGCGGCCTGGCCGCCGCCGGACCACCGCAACCGCCACCGGCGGCCGCACCGGCGGCGGTGCGGCTGGTGACGGGGCCGCATCTTCCGGAGATCCCGCGCCACGATAACGAGCCGTCCGATGCAGGCGATGTCGACGCGGAGCCGTCGGCGCTCTCGCGGCCGACGCAGCGCCGGCGCAGCGCGTTCATGGCGGCACTGAAGACGGTCCAGCAAATGGAGGAGGACGATCGATGAACGATTCGACCATCGCGGCGTTTCCCGGCGCCAGCCGGGCCACGGCACCGGCCGACGACTACGAAGCGACTGTCGCGGCCTGCCGCGCCGAGCTGGACGCGGCAGGCCTGTCGATCGCCCAGGCCGCGCACGAGATGGGGCGCGGCGCGTCAAACGCCACGCTCAGCAAGTGGCTGCGCGGCGTCTACGAGAAGGGCGATGTGCCGGCGGTGACGGCACGGGTGGCGACCTGGTTGCAAACACGCGCCGAAGCGGCGCGGCGCGACATGGCCGCGGCCGGCCTCGACCGCCATGTCGGTCTCGGTGTCACCGAGGAAATCGAGGCGGCGCTCGGGCATGCCCAGGCGACGGGAGACGTGGTGCTGGTCCACGGCCGCTCGGGCTGCGGCAAGAGTTGGGCGGCGGCGCGTTATTGCACCGGCCGTACCGCGGCCTACCGGCTGAGCGTGACCGACGCCGTGGTGACCCTGGCCGGCCTGCTCGGGCGCGTTGCGCACGCGGTCGGCGCCGGGGCCGAGCATCCGTCGGCGCTCGCCGCCGAGACCGCCATCGTGTCGCGGCTGGAGAACCGGGGCGCGCTGCTCGTGGTCGACGAGGCGCACCACCTGGGCCCGCGCCTGCTGGACGAGCTGCGCTGCATCCGCGACCTCGCCGGCTGCGGCCTGGCGATGATCGGCGGTGACGAGCTATGGGCGGCGCTCGCCAGTTCGCGGCGCTGCGACCAGATCATCGGCCGCATCGGCATTCGCCTCCCGCTGGGCCTCGCCGCCGAGGCGGACGTGCTCGAGCTGGCCCGCGGCGTGCTCGGCCGCGCGCCGGCCAAGGCGGAAAGGAAGCATCTTATTGCGGCCGCACGCGGCGCCGGCGGGCTGCACGCGCTGCGGCGATTGTTCGCGCGCGCCTGGGTTCTGGCGCGCGCCGCGGGTCATGAGCGCATTGCGGCCGGCGACCTCGCGGCCGCGGCGGAGGCGGCCTGATGCTGAGCGACGATCTCTCCGCCCTGGTCTATCGACTGAGCGAGTACGAGCACACCGGCGTTCAGCTTTCGGCCGCCATGGTCTCGGTGTGGTGCGCCGAGCTTGCCTCGGCGAGCTTGCAGGCCGCCGAGCTGGAGCGCCACACGGTGCCCGCCGCGGCGCGCGTCGTCGAGGGCCGGGACAACGTGCTGCGGCTCGATCCCGTGCGTGCGCGGCGGAACGGCCCCGCGGGCTGGAGTCCTTCGGGCAACGCGGCATGAGCGCTCTCACCATTGCCGCGATCCAGGCCCGCGTCGCGGACCGTTACGGCATCGGCCTGTCGGAGATGCTCTCGGACAGCAAGGCCTGGAAGACGGTGCGCCCGCGCCAGGTGGCGATGTATCTCGCCAAGCAGATGACGCCTTGTTCGCTACCCGTGATCGGCCGCGCCTTCGGCGGCCGCGACCACACCACCGTGATGCACGCCGTGCGCCGCGTCGAGGAACTGATGGCGGGCGACGCGGCATTCGCGGCGGCCGTCGGAGCGCTGCGCGACCAGACGGACGAGCACCGGGTGCAGCGGCCCGCGGCCCTCGAGGCCCTGGGTGCGGCGGCGCAAGCCCTGCGCGCCACGGTCGATGCCCGGATACGGCGCCTGCAACAGCTTGGGGCGGACATCGATGCACTCGCGACGGAGCTCACGGATTCCGATGCCGATCTTGCCGGCGCCGTCGAGCGGCTGCGGGCAGCGCCCGGGAGCGCCGGCGGTGGCGTGAGGGGCGGCCCAGCCCGCCGCACATGCCTCAGGTGCAACAAGGCGTTTGACAGCGCCGGGCCGGCCAACCGGGTGTGCAAATCGTGCCGGCGGGAAAACGGGCGGGTCTCGCCCATGATGGAGGGATGTTCGGCATGAGCACGCTGGAGCGCATCGGCAAGTTGTGCCGCGATTATGCCGACGCCCGCGAGGCGCTGGAAGAGACCGTGGAGGAGATCCGCGACGAACAACGCGCCGCCGTGCGCCGCCGCCTGCGCGGCCTCAAGGCGCGGGTGGCCGCGGCCTCGGCCGCCAGGGACGCCTTGCGCCAAGCTCTCGCGGTGGCGCCGCACCTGTTCGAGCGCCCGCGCACCCGTGCGATCGAAGGCATCAAGGTGGGCTACCGCAAGATGCCCGGCCGGATCGAATACGCCGACGAGGCCAAGGTGATCGCCCGTATCAGGGCGCGCTGGCCCGCGCGTGAGGCCGAACTCGTGCGCGTCAAGGAAAGCCTCGATCGTGGCGCCCTCAAACGGTTGGACGGCCGCGAGCTCGCGACCATCGGCGCCAGCATCATCGATGTGGACGACGAGATCGTGATCGCCGCGGCGGCGGACGACCTCGACAAGCTGGTGGACGCCCTCTTGGAGGACGGCACGGAGGAAAGAGAGGCGGCATGAGCGCGCCGGAGAAGGACGACCGCCGCATCACCGACGACCTCGGCTGGCTGGACGGTCAGATGCGCCGTGCCCGGGATAACGCCGAGCAACTCGCCGACAACGAGCTTCGCTTCATCGACGATCTGGCGCGGCGGCTCGAGAGCTACGGCGCCGACACATACCTCTCGCCCAGGCAACGGGCCTGGCTCGAGGACATCGGCGGCCGTCTCGACAAGGCAGGAGTGCCCGTCGATGCGGACGACCCGGGCGATGAAGTGGCCCGTCCGGTGGACGAGATGCCGCGATGACCGCCTCGACGGCCTCCGATCCAACCCGCAAGCGCCTGATCCGGTTCGTCCATGCCCGCGCCAGGGAGCTTGCCATAGACCAGGATGCGCGCCGGGCGTTGCAGGTGCGCGTCACCGGCCATGCCTCCTGCGGCGATATGACCGTGGCCGAACTCGAGCGCATGGCCGGTGAGCTTCGCCGGGGGAATGGGGTAAACCGGAGCCCCCGCGGCGACGGGCTGCCCGACACCGCGCACCGGGGCAAGCTGTGGGCGTTGTGGCTCTCGGGCTGGCACCTGGGCGTGGTGGACACGCCCACCGAGGCCGCGCTGGCCGCCTTCATCAAACGTCAGACCGGGCTCGATGCCGCCAGGTGGGCGCGTGACGAACGCCATACGGCCAAGGCGATCGAGGGCCTCAAGGCCTGGCTCGCGCGCGAGGCCGGCGTCGACTGGTCGCCCCATGCGGCCGCCCAGAGCGAGGACATCGACAATCCTCGGGCGCGCGTGCTCGAGGCGCAGTGGCGCATCCTGGCCGGTCTCGGTGTCGTGCACATCGACGATCCCGGCGCGCTTGCATCTTACGCCGCCCGCCATGCCGGTATCGGCCGGGCGATCTCCCACACCCACCTCGAGGCCGATGAGGCCAAGGCCCTGATCGCCCACCTGGGCTGGCGCATCCGGCCGGCCGAAGCGTTCGTCACACGAGCGATGGGTGCCTACGCGAACGCGCCCACCGGCATCGCCATCTCAGACTTCAAGACGGAGAACCGTGGGCACTACGAAGCACTGTCGGACGATCAGCAGGCGACGCTCAGGCAAGCCGAGGCCGCGCGCCGCGTCGAACTCAAGAGAGCAAAGGCGTGAGAGAGACGCAGCGGACAATTGAGGAATGGCGCGCCAAGACGTTCGGAAAGCCGCCAAGTCTTGCACGCATGACGGCGCGCGCAAACGAAGAGATGGCAGAGTTGCTGCGTGCAGTGACGACGCCAGATCCGCGACACCACGACATAATGATGGAGGTCGCCGATGTGGTCATTGTTCTGATGGGCGTAGCGGAAATAACCGGCGGCGATCTTGCGGAAGCGGTTGACGCGAAAATGCAAATCAACCGTCGGCGGAGGTGGAACCTTACCTACCGTGGACGCATCCGGCACGACGGAGCTGAGCCCCGGCATGGCTGACGGCACCAAGATCGAGTGGACCGACGCGACGTGGAACCCGATTACCGGCTGTTCTGTCGTCTCGTCCGGCCGCACCAATTGCTATGCGATGAAGCTCGCCGGCGGCCGCCTACGCGGTCACCCGAGCCGAAAGGGGCTCACAATACCAAGCAAGGCCGGGCCGGTTTGGACGGGGGAAGTCCGGCTGAACGAGGAATGGCTCGATCAACCGCTGCGTTGGCGCAAGCCCCGCACCATCTTCGTCTGCGCACACGGCGACCTGTTCCATGAGTCGGTTCCAGACCAGTGGATCGATCGCGCGTTCGCGGTCATGGCCCTATGCCCGCAACATACGTTTCAGGTGCTGACCAAGAGACCGTCGCGGATGCGCGAGTATATCGATCGAAGGACCGAAACTGATGATCAGGGATACCCGGCCGAGGCCATTCGAGTTTGCATGACAGTGCGGGCCGCGAAGCCCGGCAAATACTGCAAATCAATCGTATGGCCTCTTCCTAACGTCTGGCTGGGCACGTCGGTTGAGGATCAGGTGCGGGCAAACGAGCGCATCCCGCCGTTGCTGGAAACGCCGGCCGCAGTGCGGTTCGTCTCGGCGGAGCCGTTGCTGGCGCCGGTGGCAATATTCGACATGGACGGCCCGGTAGATGTGCCGGACGGCGTGCCATCGCCGATCCATTGGGTGATCGCAGGCGGCGAGTCTGGTCCGGGCGCGCGGCCCATGCACCCCGAGTGGGCGCAATCGCTCCGCGACCAGTGCCAGTCAGTGGGCGTGCCGTTCTTCTTCAAGCAATGGGGCGCGTTTCGGCAGGTCAAAGACGGTCCGGTGTGGGGCTGCCTGCACCGCGTAGGCAAGCGCCGCGCCGGGCGCTTGCTCGACGGGCGCGAGCACAACGAGATGCCGCATGGTTGCGTGGCGAACACCGGGCAGCCGCGATGACGGCGGCCGGCGCATGGGCGCGTGTGACGACGGTAGAGGCGCTGCTCGGCTGGGCCGATGACGCCTGGCCCGGCGACGGCGTGGTGTACGCACGCACGGCCCCGTCCGGCTTGACAGACCCCCGGCACGACGCGATCCGGACGGCCGCGCTCGGCTTGTGGCGCGAGGGCAAGGTGGCGCTGTTCCAGAGGGCGGGCGGCCGAATTGCGGCGGACCGGCGGGCTTACGACTACATCGCCGTGCGCATCTCTCCGCAGGCCGCACGCACGCTTGGACCGACCGTCCATGGCTGACGGCTGCGCCGAGCCGTGCCTCATCGGCGATGCCTCGCTCCACCAGGGCGACTGCCTGGAGATCCTGCCGAGCCTTCGCGGCATCGATCACGTCATCACCGATCCGCCGTATGAGGACGCGCTGCACCGTGCGGTGGGGCGTATCGCGCGCACCGACGGCAAGATCGTGCCCAGAGGCCCGGACTTCGCAGGCATCGATGCGATCCGCGGCGACGCCGCCATGAAGATCGCAGCGGCCTCGCGCGGCTGGGCCATCGTCTTTGCCCTGGCCGAGGGGGTGCGCGCCTGGCGCGACGCGCTGCAGGCGGCCGGTGCGCGCTGGGACACCACGCTCTGCTGGATAAAGCCGGATGCGGCGCCGCGCTTCAACGGTCAGGGCGCCGCGCGCGGCTTCGAGTGCATCGCCACCGCCTGGTGCGGCACCGGCCACCGGCGCTGGAACGGCGGCGGCCGCCGCGGCGTGTTCAACCACCTGACCGTGAAGGGTGGACACCCGACCGCCAAGCCGGTGTCCCTGATGATGGAGCTGGTGGCGCTCTATACCGATCCCGGCGACTTGGTGTGCGATCCGTTCATGGGCTCGGGCACCACCGGGTTGGCGTGCCTGGCCCTGGGCCGGCGCTTCGTCGGCATCGAGATCGACCGCGGCTATCACGACACGGCCTGTGAGCGTATCGGCTCGGCCGCGGCCGAGCCGGCATTGCCTCTCTATATAGAGTCGGAGCAGAAGCCGCTGCCGCTCGAGGTCGCGTGAGTGGCTGCACCTCTGCCCGGCGTGCTGGCCGAGATCGCCGAGGTCGCCGGCCGCGTGGCGGCGCTCGAGATCGCGCTGGTCCACGGCGGTGAGGACGCCTTTCATATCCCGCGCCCCGAGCACCTCGCGCATGACCGCGCCCATCCCCTGATCGCCTTGCTGGGCCTCGAGGCCGCCCGCGCCGTCGCCCGGCGCTGCGGCGGCGGTCCGGTCTACATCCCCCGCGCGCGCCGGGCGCTGGTGGCCTATCTCGCCGGGCAGGGCCGCACCACCGCCGAGATCGCCGTCCGCCTCGGGCTGTCGCGGCGCACCGCGCGCCGTTATCGCCGCGGTGGAGTGTAGCCGGTGCAGCGGACCATGGTCCGCTGCAAAACCGATCCGCTCTCTGGTTTGATGCGGGCCATGCCGACGCTCGGAACCACCAGCCTGGAACGGCTGCGCACCTGCCATGCGGATCTGCGGCGGGTGCTGGCCAAGGCCATCGAGGACGGACCCGACTTCACCGTCCTGTGCGGTCACCGCGACCGTGAAGCGCAGGATCGAGCGGTCGCCGAGGGCAAGAGCAAGGCGCCGTGGCCGAAGTCCCGGCACAACACTTCGCCGTCCGTGGCCGTGGATATCGCGCCCTGGCCCATCGACTGGGACGACTGGAACCGTTTCCGCGTGCTTGCCGGATACGTCCTGGGCGTCGCCGCGGCCATGGATATCAAGCTGCGCTGGGGCGGCGATTGGGACCGCGACTACGCGGAGACCGATGAGCGGTTCCGCGACCTGCCGCACTTCGAGCTTATGGAGGGATCGGATGTTTGATGTGCTGGGCAAGGCTCTCGCGGGGCTCGCCCCGACCCTGGCCGGCGCGCTCGGCACGGCGGTGGGCGGACCCGTCGGCGGTGCGTTGGCGCGCACCGCCGTGGGCGCGGTCGGCAAGGCGCTGGGTCTGGACACCGACGATCCGAAAGAGGTCTCGGCGGCCCTGGAAAAGGCGACGCCGGAGCAGATCGCGGCGATCAGGCAAGCCGATCAGGCGTTCGCCGCGCGTATGCGCGAGCTCGACCTGCACGAGGTCGAGATCCATGCGCGCGACCGCGACAGCGCCCGCCGGCGTCAGGCGGTCACGCGCGACCGGATGCCGGCTTTGATCGCGCTCGCCGCCTTGTCCGGCTTCTTCGGCATTCTCGCCAGCATGATCCTGATCGCGATACCGGCCGACGCCATGCAGCCGCTGATGGTGATGCTCGGCGCGCTCGGCGCGCTGGTGACCCAGATCGGCGCCTTCTACTTCGGCTCCTCGGCCGGCTCGGCGAAGAAGAACGAGACGATCTCGCGGCTGTTGGCGAATAACGGCACCGGGCGATGAGCGGCATGGATATCGATTTCTTGGCCTTGATCACGCGCATCGTGGTCGGCGCGGCCATCGCCGCCTGCATCGGGCTGTTCGTACGGCTGCGCAAGGTAGAGACCGGGCGCGCCGTGGCCGACAAGCGGCTCGACACGCTGGAGGGCCGCAACGGCGATACCGGCGCGATCGCGGAGTTGCGCGAGCGCCTGGAGACGATCCACCGCGAGTTCCATGACTACCGCCTGTGCGCCGTCGAGCATTACGTCCGCCGCGACGACTATGTGCCCCAGACCTCGCTGATCCTGAGCAAGCTCGACGCCCAGCAGGCTTTGCTCGCACGGCTCGATGAACGCTCCAGACAATGGGAGGTTAGCCGATGACCCCCGAGGAACTCGCCAAGCTCGAAGGCGGCCGTTGGGAGATCTTGCGCGTGCTCCATGTGGGAGGCCATATCGGCGCCACCGAGGCCATGATCCTGGCGACGCTGCGGGCGATGTGGCTGGACCTGTCGCGCGACTGGGTGCGCAACCAGCTCGACTATTTGGAAAGCCGCACGCTGGTGCTGATCGAACGCCACGCGATCAAGCCGTGGCACGCCAAGCTGACCCGCTACGGCTGGGACGTCGCCACCTATGTGGTCGACTGCGAGCCCGGCGTCGCCAGGCCGCCAAAGTACTGGGGCAGCGAGGCGCCATGAGATGCCAGCGCCGTCCAAGGTTCTGACGCTGCCGCGCGCGGTGCGCGAACGGCTCGACGCGCTGATCGTCGAACATGGCTTCTCCGGCTACGGCGAGCTCGCCGACTGGATCACCGCGCAGGGCCACCCGATGCACACGGCGACGGTCGCCCGTCACGGCCAGGCGCTCAAGCGCCGTATCGAGCAGGTCCGCCTTGCCACCGAGCAGGCCGAGGCCCTGGTCGCCGCCGCGCCCGACGATACCGGCGCCATGTCCGAGGGCGCGCTTCGTCAGGTGCAGGCGCGCATCTTCGAGATGATGCTGGCCGCCGAAGGCGGAGACCTGAAGGAACTGGCCGCCACCGCGCGGGCGCTCGCCGAGACCGCCCGGGCCTCGCTCGCCGTCCGGGCCGATCGCCGCAAGGTGCTCAAGGAGGCGGCCCAGGCGGCCGACAGGGTTGCGGTCAGGGCCGGTCTCTCGGCCGACACCGCGGCCGCGATCCGCGCCGCCATCGAGCTCGCCGGAGCGGCGCCATGACCCGCACGCTGCTCCCCTACCAGGCGCGCTGGGTGGCTGACCGGGCCGGCGTCAAGGTGATCGAGAAGTCGCGGCGCATCGGGCTCTCATGGGCAGAGGCATACGCCGCCGTGATGCACGCTGGTGAGGGTGCGGGCAAACCTGGCGCGAGACCCTGCGCGACGAGAAGGCCGCCACCAGCCTTGCCCAACTGCTCGATGCGGTCTCGGCCATCCCCTGGCGCGTCGAGCCGGGAGGGCCGGGGCGCCGCGATGCCGCGGCGGCCGAGGACCTCGCCGAGCAGCTCGCGGCGGCCGACTTCGATACCGCCTTCCGCGAGATGGCCCACGCCGTCTGGTACGGCTATTCGGTGGCCGAGATCATCTGGCAACCGGCCGGCGGCCGGGTCGAGATCGCCGCCATCCGCACCCGTGCGCCCGAGCGCTTCCGCTTCGGCACGGACGGGGACCTGCGCCTGATCAGCCGGACCCACCCTCGCGGCGCGCCGGTGCCCGAGGCCAAGTTCTGGCTCGCCCGCATGCCCGCCGAGCACGGCGGCCAAGCCCACGGGCCCGGCGCCGCCCGGCTCTGCTTCTGGCCGGTCTGGCTGAAGCGCAACGGCATCCGCTACTGGGCCGTGGCACTCGAGAAGTTCGGCACCCCGACGCCCATGGGCAAACACGGCCGCAACGCGACAACCGAAGAGGTCGACCGTCTCCTCGAGACCCTCCAGCGGTTGGCCCAGGGTGCCGGCATCGCCATCCCAGAGGGTCAGGAGATTACGTTCCTCGAGGCCACCCGGCGCAGCGGCGGCGATCATGTCCAGTTCTGCAAATACATGGACGCCCTCATCGTCGAGGCCGTCCTGTTGCAGACCGCGACCACCGAGATGGGGCCGTGGAAGGGCACCGCCGAGGTGCAGAAGCTGGTGCGTGACGAACGCGTCGCCACGCTGTCGCGCATGATCTGCTCCGGCGTCGAGCGCACCGTCGCCCGCTGGCTCACCGATTGGAACTATCCCGGCGCAGCTTGTCCCCGCGTCGTGCGCGAGATCGCCCCGCCCGAGGACCTGGGCGCCCGCGCCGCCCGCGACGAGATCGTCGCCCGCATGAGCGGGATGCGCCCGGCCCGGCGCTACATCGAGGACACCTACGGCGGCGAGTGGGAGGACGCGCCGACGCCAAGCGCCGAGCAGCGGTTCGCCTTTGCCGAAGCCGGCCGGGACGATTTCATCGACCGGGCGCTCGCCGCCGAGCTCGACGGCTGGCAACCCCTCATGGAGCCCATGATCGAGCCCGTCCTCGATGCCATCCGCAGCGCCGATGGCTTCCAGGACGTGCGCGGCGGCCTCGGCGGTCTATACGGCCGCATGGATGAGACGCCGGTGGCGACCAAGCTCCACCGCGCGGCCTTCTCGGCCGGGCTCTCCGGTGAGGCCGGGCTGGTCGAAGACGACGCCGGCGACGACTGATCCGCCGTGCCCGAGCCCGAGATCCTCGACCTGCCGCCCGAGGAAGCCGTCAAGCACTTCCGAGCCAAAGGCTTCCATGTCGGCTTCGACTGGCGCGATACCGACGCCGCCACTCATGTCAGGAGCTTCACCGTCGCCAAGGCCATGAAGCTCGACATCCTCCAGGATATCCAGGGGGCCATGGACGCTGCCATCGCCGAGGGCCGGACCTTCGACTGGTTCCGCGACAACCTCGAGCCCACGCTGCGCAAGAAAGGCTGGTGGGGCCGCCAGCCCATGCTCGACCCGGTCACCGGCGAGACCCGCATGGTCCAGCTCGGCTCGCCGCGGCGCCTGCGCATCATTTTCGACACCAACGTCCGCATGGCCTACGCCCACGGCCGCTGGCAGGGCATCGAGCGCCTCAAGGAGCAGATGCCGTACCTGCGCTATGTGGCCGTCCGGGACGCCCGCACCAGGCCCCAGCATGCCGCCTGGCACGGCACCGTGCTGCCCGTCGACCATCCCTTCTGGCACACCCACTATCCGCCCAACGGCTGGCGCTGCCGCTGCATCGTCCAGCAACTCTCCGACGACGATCTCGAGCGCTACGGCTACAAGGTCTCGTCTGGCCCGCCGCCCGGCTCGGAGCAAACCCGCCCCTGGGTCAACAGGCGCACCGGCGAGGCGGCCCGCGTGCCCGTCGGCATCGACCCCGGATTCGCCCACAACGTCGGGCGGATCAACCCCGGCAGGGACGCCGCCGACCGCCTCATCGCCAAGATCGACACCGCACCTGAAGCGTTGGCCAGGGCCGCCATCGGCCGGCCCTGGCGGACACCGCTGTTCGCGCGCCATCTCTCCGGTGCCTCCGACGGTGATTGGCCGGTCGCGGTCGTGCCCAAAGCGATCAGAAAAGCCATCGGAGGCCGGTCCCACACCGTCCGCCTCTCCGGCGAGACCGCCGCCAAGCAGACCGTCCGCCATCACGACGTCGCGCCCGGCGACTACGCCCGCGTCCAGCGCATATTCGATGGGGGGGAGGTGTTCGTGGAAGGCGAGCGCGTTGCCATTGGGTTCCTGGACGATGATGGCCGTCTCTGGAGGGCAGCGATCAAGGCGACCAGGGATGGACGCGAAACCTATCTCTCGACCTTGCACCGGGCCGAGGCGGCAAAGCGGCGAAGCGCGAGAAACCGTCTGAGGGGATTATGGGCGCCTGGGGGTGCGGTACTTCCCCGCGGCCCCGAAAGGCCGGCCCGCCGTCTGAACTCAAGCGCCAGAGAATGCACTCTAGGTCAGGCTGGGCGCGATTGCAACGAGGTGGCGCTCCGTTCTGAAGGCGATGGACGACGGGCGCGCAGTCTTCCTCGCCACTTACCACCGGGCCCAGACATAGAGGACCTGCGACAAGCGCGTAGAAACTGGAACCGTTGAAAAGAGTAGGTGCCTGGAGGGCTGCAGGCTGCTCCTCGCGTAGCAAATTGGGCCTCTGATCGCGATACTGGAAACGGCGGCAATTCAGACCCCTCGAAACGGCCTTTATTTACCGCCCAATAACAGCCCCTGAAACGGCCCGAAAATCATCTTTTCCAGGCCATTTACGCCCGGTGAACGGCGGATTCACAAAGACTTTCGTCTCTAGACCATCCTATCGCCGCCGCGCCGCAAGCCTTTGAATAACAAGGCCTCGTCGCAGCTCTTCGCACCACTTCGCACCTCTTCGCAATTCTCAAAGACTTTTGTCCCCCTACACTGGATGTCGCATTACAGGCAACCCACGTGCACGCCAAGGCCGTACTCGATCTGCCGATCCGTGCTGTCGCCATCGACACCGGCGGCCACCACACCAAGGCCGCCTACGAATTCTGCCGCACCCGGCTCGTCCGCCGCGTCTGGGCGATCAAGGGGCGCGGCGGCACCGGCGTGCCCGTCTGGCCGCGCCGGCCGACCCGTACCAACAAGGGAAAAATCCCACTGTTCATCGTCGGTGTCGATGCGATCAAGGACGCGCTTCTGGCCCGCCTCAAGCTCAGCGAGCCCGGCCCCGGGGCCGTGCACTTCCCACGAAGCCTCGATGCCGAATACTTCCGCCAGTTGAGGCGTTATTTCCGGATGCACATGATCGGCTATTTCGAGGGCATCGGCAGCGAGCGCGGCATCGCTTGGCGCTGTTCGGATTCGCTGTCGCTTCGCGCGTTTCTGCGGTTGGCGAACCGGGACAAGGTTCCCGATTCGCGTCCTTCCGTGTCGCAATGGTGTTGCAGGGAACTGCCGCCAATTTCCACAACCCTTTGGAATCTTTCAGTAATGTGTTGCACGGCATTGCAATACGCTGGACAGCAAGAAAGGCCGCCCGAAAGCGGCCTAAGTGTTTGATAGGCCTAGAGAAAATTTGGTTGCGGGGGTAGGATTTGAACCTACGACCTTCAGGTTATGAGTTTGCGTAAGAGTTAAAACGACAATTGCAGTCATGCGTGCGCAGGGATGCTCTGGTATGTGATAATTGACTATTTTACAAGGCGTTTATGGACGGTGCAAGAGCTGATTACCATGACAACCGTGCGCACGGATGCGCAGAGTTTGTAATCCTGATGATTCCCATGTGATTCCCAGTATGATATGGTGCTTCCCATTGCCGGACACACCGGGGATCCGCCATGCCCGCTCAGATCAAGATCACCAAGCGAACCGTCGACAGGATCACCGGCGACGGATCGGACAAGTTCTATTGGGACGATGATCTACCGGGTTTCGGCCTGCGTGTCCGCGCCTCGGGGCGCAAGTATTACGTCGTCCAGTTTCGCGCCAACGGGCGGCTGCGCCGCATGACCCTGGGCCGCCATGGGGCGGTGACGCCGGAGACCGCACGGCGGCGTGCCATGGCGCTTATCTCGGAGGCCAAGGGCGGTAAGGATCCGGCCGCCCTCCGGGACAAGGGCCGCAAGGCGGCAACGATGAAGGTGCTCGGCAGGCGGTTTTTGGAAGAGTACGTCCCGGTTCATTGCAAGCCGAGCACGGCCTACGAGTACCAGCGTTCGGTGAAGTTCTTCATCGACCCCAGGATCGGAACCCGCAAGGTGACGGAGATCCAGCGGAGCGACATCGCCGAACTACACCATGGCATGCGGGAAACGCCCTACCAGGCCAACCGGACCCTCGGCGTGCTTTCAAAGATGTTCAACTTGGCCGAGTTGTGGGGTCTACGTCCGGACGGCTCAAACCCCTGCCTACACGTCAAGCGCTACAAGGAGGAGAAGCGCGAGCGGTTCCTGAGTGTAGAGGAGTTCCAGCGGCTCGGCCGGGTCCTCGACGAGATTCTGGAGGACGGGTCGGAAACCCGCTCGGCGGTAGCCGCGATTCGTCTCCTGATGCTGACCGGCTGCCGGCTTTCGGAGATCCAGAAGCTGCGCTGGGAGCACGTTGATCTCGATGCGGGTGAGCTGAAGTTGCCCGACACCAAGACTGGCGGGCGAGCGGTTCCGCTGGCGCCCTCCGCCGTGCGGTTGCTGACCTCCCTGCCCCGTGATGAGGACAATCCATGGGTAATCTTGGGCCGTAAGCCGGGCTGGCACCTCACCGACCTGCAGCACCCCTGGCGGCGTATCCGAGCCCGCGCCGGACTCGACGGGGTGAGAATTCATGACCTCCGCCACTCGTTTGCTTCCCGCGCGCTGGCGCTCGGCGAGGGCTTGCCCATGATCGGCAAATTGCTGGGACACACGCAGGTCCAGACGACCGCTCGGTACGCCCATCTTGCCCGCGACACCATCAAGGCATCCGCCGCGCGCATCGGAGACAGCATCGACCGAGACCTCGATGCCGCGGAATAGCGCAGCATCCAAGACCCCACAGATCGGAACGGCCTTTATCCGCCGGACCGAAGATCCAAGAAACCCGCCCGAGGGACCCGCGCTGCTTCGTGTAGCGCTTGCGTTACCCTCTCTGCCAACCTCACTGAGACACCGGCCCCCCTTGGAATTACTGTAGGGCGGTGGAGGTGAATACCAATGACCGCAGAGAGAGAATCGATGACATTGCAAGAGATGGACGCTCCGGCCCTGGGGGTCGAGGAGCGTCGCGACGAGGCCCCCGGGGCCGGAGCCAGCCACGCGCGGCCAACGCCGGACCCGGAGGTCGTGGCCAAGCCGAAGAGGCGCAAGTTCACCGCGCAGTATCGACTGCGGATTCTGGAGGAGGCAGAGAGCTGCACGCAGCCCGGCGAGGTGGGCCGGCTGCTTCGCCGCGAGGGGCTGTACAGCTCCCATCTGACGGAATGGCGCAGGGCGCGGCGTGAGGGGTCGCTTCAAGGCCTGACCCCGAGCAAACGCGGTCGGAAGCCCGCCGAGCGCAACCCCCTCAGCGCGAAGGTGCACGAGCTCGAGGCGAAAGTGGCTCGGCTGGAGAAGGAGCTGCACACCGCCCATACGATCCTGGACGTCCAGGGAAAAGTTGCCGGGCTGCTGGGATTGTAGCGCGACATCGCTGGTGAATGGTGAGCGACATCGTCGGTGACGTGTCGACTGCACTGTTTTAAGCATGCCCATGCGTGGTTTCGGGATCAAGGCTCAATGACACGCCGGGGCAGATTTGGCTGAGGATCAGGTCTCCTTTTTCAGTTGTGCGTTTGGGATGCCGCTGTCTGTGTCGCGTTTCGATGCCGCGCGCTCGAGGGCCGCGCGGCGCCTGTAGCTTTCCACGCTTAACTCGAAGATGACGGCGTGATGGACGAGGCGGTCGATCGCAGCGACGGTCATGGCCTTGTCCGGGAAGATGCCGTCCCATCCGCCGAAGGGTTGGTTGGCGGTGATCATGATGGAGCGGTGCTCGTAGCGCGCGTTGATAAGCTCGAAGAGGACGCTGGTCTCGGCGTGATCTTTCTGGACATAGGACAGGTCGTCGAGGATCAGGAGGTGGAACTTGTCGAGCTTGGCGACGTCCTGGGCAAGCGTGAGGTTCTGGCGTGCTGTCTGCAGCCGCTGGACGAGATCCGTGGTTCGGGTGAACAGCACCCTGTAGCCCTTCTGGATAAGCGCATGGCCAAGTGCGGCCGCCAAGTGGCTCTTTCCGCCGCCGGGCGGGCCGAAGGCGAGGATGTTGCTGCCCTTGGCCAGCCAGCTGTCGCCCTCGGCCAGGGCCATGACATGGGCCTTGCTGAGCGTTGGCACGGCCGCGAAGTCTAAGCTTTCGAGCGTCTTGCCCATGGGCAGGCGCGCCTCCCTGAGATGGCGCTGGATGCGGCGGCGGTCACGCTCGGCCAGCTCCAACTCGGCCAGAGCGGCCAGGAACCTGGCGGCCGGCCACCCTTCACGATCGGCCCTGTCCGCGAACGCCGGCCACAGGTTCGCAAAGGCCGGCAGACGCAGCGCGGCCAGCATCAGCGGCAACTTGGCGGTATCGGCGGCAACCTTGGCCGGGGCACTCATGCGGCGAGCTCCCGCGCGGCGAAGAGCGCGCCGTAGCTGTCGGCGCCGGGGATATCGACCGTGACCACCGGCACGTCGTTGAGGTGCGCGGCGAAGCGCTGCTCCAGCAGCTTGAGATCGGGAAGCCGGTCCGCTGCGAGAAGCTCGTCGAGCTGCTGGGCCAGTTCGGCTTCGCAGGCTCTGTCATGAGCCAGCCAGAGGAGAAATGGAATGGACGCCTCCCACTCCCTGTTGCCGAAAGTCGCGAGGGTTGAGGTGGACCCTCGCGGGCCGACGGCATCAAAGCGCCAAGTGGGAAGAGCGAGCTCTTCACAGGCAAACCGGAGGGTCCGAGATGAAGACTAGCAGAACGGTCGTCGGCGTGGATACGGCGAAGCGGGTGTTCCAACTGCATTGGGTCGATATGGAGACGGGCGAGATCGTCGACTTGCGGCTGATGCGGGCGAAGTTTCTGGAACATTTCGCCAATCGCGCGCCGTGCCTGGTCGCGATGGAGGCGTGCGGGGGCTCGCAGCATTGGGCACGCCGGATCCGGGAGCTCGGTCACGAGGTCCGGCTTCTGCCGGCGAAGATGCTGAGGCCCTTCGTGGGCGGCAACAAGAGCGATGCGCACGACGCGCGGGCGATCTGGACGGCGGTGCAGCAGCCAGGCGTCAAGACGGTCGCGATCAAGAGCGAAGAACAGCAGGCAATCCTGGCGCTGCATCGCATGCGCCAGCATGCTGGTGAAGTTCCGCACCGCCCAGATCAACGGCCTGCGCGGCCTGTTGACCGAATATGGCGAGGTCATGCCGAAAGGCCGAGCCGGGATGAGGCGGGACATCCCCGCGGCCCTCGAGCGGGTCTCGGAGCGACTGCCAGCGATGATTATCGAGACCCTGCGCGAGCAGTGGGCGCGCGTCGCCGAGCTCGACAAGGAGGTGGGCGCAATCGAGCGGCGGATCAAGCTGTGGCATCGCAGCAATGCCGCCAGCCGGCAGATCGCAGAGATCCCCGGCGTCGGGGTGCTGAGCGCGACGGCCGTGGTGGCCGCGATGGGCGATCCGGCCGCCTTCAGGACCGGCCGCGAGTTTGCTGCCTGGCTCGGCCTGGTGCCGCGCCACAGCGGCACCGGAGGGCGGGTTCGCATGCTCGGGATCTCCAAGCGCGGGGACAAGTACCTCCGCACCCTGCTGATCCACGGCGCCCGCGCCGTGCTCACCAGCAGCAAGGCGCCGCCCGCATGGGCGCTGCGCCTGGCCGAGCGGCGACCGGCGAACGTGGTCACTGTCGCGATCGCCAACAAGACGGCGCGCACGATCTGGGCCTTGCTGGCCCATGACCGGGCGTACCAGGCGAACTTCGTCAGCCAGCCGGCTTAAGCGCGGCTGACGACGGGTGTTAACGGCGGAGAAATAATGCTCCACGCGGAGCGATCGGGCGGTCCGGTCGCGGCGCGTGGTGCATTATTCCTCCGCCGTTAACAGGGTCTATCCCTCGGGCCTGAAGAAATACATGGTCCAGAGCCGGGGTCCCGGCGGCTCGCGACGGATGACGCTCGGACGGCACGGCGAGACTTCCGCCGAGCAGGCGCGCCGCCGGGCGGCGGAGGCGATCGACCTCATCAAGCGGGGCGAGGACCCGCTGCCGCCCGCGCCGGAGCCGGAGCGCACGATGGCCGACATCGCGGAACTCTACATGCACGATTACGTGCCTGCGCATTGCAGGGCGTCGAGCGCGGAGGTCTACCGGCGGGCGCTCGACAGACACATCCTGCCGGCGCTGGGCGAGATGCCGGTCGGCGCGGTCGGGAGCGAGCATGTGTCGGAATTGCACTACGCGATGCGCGGCGAGCCGCATGCGGCGAACGCGGTGCTCAAGATCGTCGGCAAGATGCTGTCCCTGGCCGTGGAATGGGGTCTGCGAGAGGCCGGGCCGAACCCGTGCCGGGCGGTGCGCAAGTACCGGACGCGGCCACGCGAGCGATTTCTGACGGACGCGGAGTACTGCCGGCTCGGCCGGGCGCTCGACGTGCTGGAAGCCAGGGGGAAGGTGTCGCGGCATGCTGCGGCGGCGATCCGGCTTCTGAAGCTGACCGGATGCCGGCGCAACGAGGTGCTGGAGCTGCGCTGGGATGATGTGGACCGGACGGCGGGGGAGCTGCGGCTGCGCGACGGCAAGACCGGCGCGCGCATGGTGCCGCTGACGCCCGCGGCGATGGGTGTGCTGGAGGGCATTCCTCGGGTTCCGGACAACCCGTGGGTGATCGTCGGGCAGAAGCCGGGCGCGCGTCTCGTGAACGTCGGCGATCCTTGGCTTCTGGTGCGGGCCAAAGCCGGGCTCGACGGCGTGCGCATCCATGACCTGCGGCACAGCTGGGCGAGCCGTGCGCTGGCGCTCGGCGAGAGCCTGAGCATGATCGGAAAGCTGCTGGGCCACACCAGGATCGAGACCACCGCCCGCTACGCGCATCTGGAGCGCGATACGGAGAAGGTGTCGGCGGCGAAGGTCGGCGGCAGCATCGGCGCCGACATCCTGCCGGCGGAAGGAGCGGAGGGTTCGCCATGGCCAAGCTGAACCGGCGGTCGATCTCGCGGCGCACGATCGAGGCACTCAAGGTCGAGAAGGACACCGTGTTCTGGGACCGGGACCTCCCGGGGTTCGGTGTCAGGGTCTACGCCTCGGGCACGAAGATGTACGTCGTGCAGAGCCGGGCGGGCGGCAAATCGGTGCGGGTGACGGTGGGCCGGCACGGGGTGATCACCGCTGACGAGGCGCGCCGCCGGGCGGCGCGGATCGTCAACCGGATCAAGGCGGGGGAGGACCCGGTTGCGGAGCCGTTGCCGGCCCGGCTTGCAGGCGGTCCGACGGTGGCCGATCTCGCGGCGCGCTACATGGAGGAGCATGTCGCGGTGCGCTGCAAGGCGTCGACGGCGGAGGGGATCCAGGGGCTGCTCGATAAGTACATCGTGCCGGAGTTCGGCAGGCTTCCGCTGCTGGCGGTGGAGCGTGAGGCGGTGGCGGTGTTTCATGCCCGGCTGAGCGGCGTTCCCTACGCGGCAAACCGGGCGGTGGCGGTGCTCTCGCGCATGTACCGGATGGCGGCGTCCTGGGGGATGGTGCGGGACGGCACGAACCCGTGCCGGGGGGTGCGCAAGTTTCCGACGCGCCCGCGCGAGCGGTTCCTGACCGACACGGAGTTCCGCCGCCTCGGGGCGGTGCTCGACCGGGCCGAGGCGGACGGCGGGGTGTCGGTTCATGCGGTGGCGGCGATCCGGCTTTTGTTGCTTACAGGCTGCCGCAAGAGCGAGATCCTGTCGCTTAGGTGGGAGGATGTGGACCCGGCGACGGGCGAGCTCCGTCTTGCCGACAGCAAGACGGTTCCGCGCGCGGTTCCGCTGTCGCCGCCGGCGGTCCGGGTGCTGGCTGAACTGCCACGGCTTCCGGGCAGTTCCTGGGTAATCCCCGGGCAGAAGCCCGGCACGCACCTGACCAATCTGGACGGTCCATGGTGGATCGTCCGGGAACGGGCTGGGCTAGAAGAGGTGCAGATTCATGACTGTCGCCACTCCTTTGCCTCGAGAGCGCTGGAGCTAGGCGAAAGCCTGCCCGTGATCGCGAAGCTGCTCGGCCACAGCCAGATCCAGACCACGGCGCGCTATGCGCATCTGGCACGGGATTCGGTCAAGGCCTCGGCGGCACGGGTCGCCGCCAGCATCGCCGGGGATTTTCTGCACGGCGGTGGTTCGGCGAGGGCAAGATACTCGGAGCGGCAGAAACGATGATGTAGCCCGCGGCATCGGGTGCATTGAGCGGTGACGGTTCGAGCGGTGGCTATAGCGTAAGACGTACGGATTAGGGGAATCGGTCTGTCCGTCACGCAGCGTGCGCATCGCATGGCGCCCCAGATGAGTGCAATCATTGTTGAGAAGCGCGGCCAATGAGTTCACTAAATCGATCAATTGGTGACTGGGCCAACGAAAATGTCCTGCTTAAGTTGCCGATAGGTTTCCAGCCCTGGCTGTACGAGTGGGGCCAACGAGATGCGCATGAAAGCTTGAGCTGTGTTGCCGCAACTGGTTAGTTCAAGCAATTTCTTGCAAGCGTTGTAGATCTCTCCCCTGACAGGCTTGAGATCGTCAGGTGCCCCCCTTCCGCTAGACATGAACACAGATTTCTGAGATAGCAGTTCAGCTCCCCTGTTGGCCTTTCCTGCCGCCTTGGCCAATGCCGTTAGCACTTCGTCATCAAACAGATAGGACTCTAGATTGCGACGCGAGAGAACCCGCATGCCGCGGGCTTGCTCCTCTTCGATCTCGACGCTTGAACGGTCGTCCCTGTCGATCAGGCGTACGACCGCAATATCACTCACAAGTTGTTCTAATGCCTCAGAAAGCACAAAGCGATCAGTAGAGATATCGTTCACGTTGCCTCCAGAGATAAATCTAGTCTCTGGAAATTCCTCTTGAAAGATACAATTGTAGCATTTCGCGTCATGACCTTGGTTAGGAGAGCTTTTGCGTGTTTTCGGCGCACCCTCGCAAATGACAACTTGACTTGGCGCTATCAGATTCGCGAGATCATCGAGCGCGACAGTGTATGCCTTCTCCCAAAAGGCTCGTGTGGGCTGGGTTGGCACAATAACTTGTTTCAAGTCGAAGTCGCGATCGCCAAAATCAAGAAAAGCGACGCTGCCCGGTGTCGCCACTTTAATATCGCGAGCTCGGCGCATCATTCCGATCGAGTATGTGGCAAATATCAGCTGGCAGTTCTTCGGTGTGAGATCGTATAGCACTGAAAGTAACTCAGCCTGAAGTCGCGTATTCATGTGTGACTCAAGTTCGTCAATGCAGAAGACTGTATTGTCGTATTCTGATCGCGCGACTACAAAATCGAGAATTAGGTCAAAGGCTGCTTTCTCGCCACCAGAAAGATTCTTGAAGAGAAATCCCTTGCTCATCCCCTTGGTGAAACGGAATGTTCCATTCGTCAATGGATCTCCCAAGCTGTTGAGTTCAACATCTGGAAATAGACGAGAGAATGAATCCCTGATGACCCCGATAGTTGTTTCACGAAATTCTTCGAGAGTGGTGTCACCTGGCGCATTCTCAAAAGCGTCTGAAAATGCCTTGCTTACAAGCCGCTGATAGTTTTGGCTGACAGCGGCATCGTTATCAATCGTGCGTTTGATTCGAACCTGGGCAAGTAGTTCGCCAGACTTGCACAACTGATCTAGTTCGAATTCGGGTTCATTGCGATAGGCGGATCGGAGATAGAATGCCTTCTTGCGTTCATTGATATCTTGCGCACCAGCGTCGTGAAATGAACTTGGATATCGTTATCTTTCCAGCGATCCCGTCCTGTTACTTGAGACTTCCGATGGTACGTTGAATCCCAGCAACCCTGTTGTCGCCACGCGTTTCGATACCACGTATACAAAGCGTCGAAGAAGGACGATTTACCACTGCCATTCGGACCTGCAAGCATTACTAGACGACAGGTGTCCGGAATGTCCTGTATGGTCAGATCAGTGAATCTCTTGAAGTCGTTTATGATTACCTGACGCAGTTTCACCTTGTTTTCCTTTTCCCAATTGCAAAGGGAGTGCGCCCTTTCGAACAGCGTCCAGCACATGATTGGAGGGCCACTATACAGAATTGCTGTTAGGCTGCCGACGCGGGACGAAAATTTCAAGGGCGGATGTCAATGTTGCGGGTGCTCCAAGATCGAACAGCGTGCGTGGAGACTGGGGGTCGTGAAGGATGGAATGTAGACAAGAGGCATAGACCCTCTGAACCACAATCTTTCCGTTCCGAGGTGTAGGTCCGGTTCAACGACGCGGGCCACCGCAGCGCAACCGGTGATGACTTCGAGAGTGCGCTGTGCGCTTGGACGGAAGTGTTGCCTCGGGCGGGGAATCCTCTGGGAAACGGAGGATGTCTATCGTGCAGCGAGGCCCGTCGGGGAGTGGCGATGGCAGTGCCGCTGGTGGAATGCCCGCTCCTCTCTCACGGTCGCAGGCTATCGCGACGCTACCACCGTCCCGTCGTGCGTAAGAGGATACGGTGTTCGGCGCTCCCATTTCCGACACCCGTCGACGACTTGGTCCGCTACCGCGCGCCCGAAGCGTGCGATCCAGGCCTTCGGGATCGGATCGCTGTTGGCGATCGCGCCAACCACTTCGCCGTCCGCGATGCGCGCGCCCAAGGCGTTCGACAGGTGCAGCACAAATCTTTCCTTGCCTTCGTCGACCGCGTCGTCGAGCACGGACACGGTCTTCACGGTCTCGCCCGGTGCGAAGGTCAGCGTGCCGCGCGCCGCCCGGTAGTCCGATCCGGCGCGCGCCGTGCGGTGGACCACATACTCAAGCGATGGGAGGGGTTCGTCCGCTTCCTCGACGACGGCCGTCATGGACGAGGCCGAGCATGATGTCCTCGCCTATATGAGTTCCCCCGCGGCGCGCCGAGCCAAGTTGCATTCGACCAATCCGCTCGAACGCCTTCATCGCGGGATCAAGTGGCGAACCAACGTCGTCGGCATCTTTCCCAACGAGGATGCCATCACCCGCCTGATCGGCGCCATCCTGGTCGAACAGAACGACGAATGGGCAGTCCAGAGAGCGCGATACATGACGCTGGAATCGATTGTTCCGGTGAGCGAGCATGTCCCAATCAAGCTGTCCGCCGTGGCGACCTCAACCATCCCGGCCCTACCCGCCGGATGCCGCTTGGAGCACATCGCTCTTAGAGCCGATCCAAGAAGTTAATGTTCATTGATAAGGGCTTGGCGGTGTCAAACGCCTGAGCATGATGCGGATCATGGCGAGACGGACGAAGGCGACAACGGTTCTGGCATATCGCTCGAAGTCGCGGGCGAGGCGCCGGTTGCGGCTGATCCAGGCGAACGTTCGCTCCACGATCCAGCGTTTCGGCAGGGCCACGAAGCGGTGCGCGTCAGTGCGCTTAACGATTTCCAGCTTCCAACAGCTGGTCGTGGCGACGGTCGCCGCCATCCTCGGCCCCTGGTAGCCGCCGTCGGCGAAGATGGTCTCGATGAAGGGGAACGAACGGCGCGCGGTTCGAAGCAGCTCGCGGGCGCCGTCGCGATCCTGCACGTCGGCGGGATGGACGATGACGCTCAACAACAGGCCGAGTGTATCAACGAGGATGTGGCGCTTGCGCCCCGTGACCTTCTTGCCCGCATCGAAGCCCTGCGGGTCGAGCGAAGCCCCCCTTTTTGCGCTCCCTTGGCGCTCTGGCTGTCGATCACCGCCGCCGATGGGCTCGCCTCGCGCCCTTCCCGGTCACGTACCGCCACATAGAGCGCGTGGTGGATGCGCTCGAGCGTGCCGCCCCAGTCCCACAGCATGAAGTAGTGATGTGCCGTCGACTTCGGCGGCAGGTCTTTGGGCAGCGCCGACCACTGGCAGCCCGTCCAAAGAACATAGAAGATCCCGTTGAGCACCTCGCGGACGTTCACGTCGCGCGGCCGACCGCCGCGCTGCGCCGGCGGGATCATTGGCTCGATCAGCGCCCACTCCGCATCCGTCAGATCGCTCGGGTAACGCAAGCCGCGGCGGGCGGCGGCTTGCCGGTGTTCAGGCGTCCACATCGCGCACCTCTCCAGAATGTTTCGGGTGCGCGACTGAACCGCTCCGGGTTTGGCGGAGGCCATTTTGTTTGAGTCACGCCGCCATGTCTGACTGCTTCAGCATGGCGTAGTGGCGTTCCTCGGCTTCGGCCGGCGGGATGTTTCCGATGGGCTCCAGGAGCCGCCGGTTGTTGAACCAATCCACCCATTCCAGAGTAGCGAGCTCGACGGCCTCGAATGAGCGCCACGGCCCGCGCCGGTGAATGACCTCGGCTTTGTAAAGACCATTGATGGTCTCGGCCAGAGCATTGTCATAAGAGTCGCCGACGCTGCCCACCGAGGGTTCGATGCCCGCTTCCGCCAGGTGCTCGGTATATTTGATCGAGACATATTGGCTCCCTCTATCGCTGTGATGGATCAGCCCACCGCGATGGACGGGTCGCCGCGCATGAAGCGCTTGTTCCAGGGCATCGAGAACAAAGCCGGCATGGGCTGTCCGGCTCACCCGCCAGCCGACGATGCGGCGGGCATAGGCGTCGATGACAAAGGCGACATAGACGAAGCCAGCCCAAGTGGCCACGTAGGTAAAGTCCGAGACCCACAGCCTGTTCGGTGCCGGAGCGTGGAACTGGCGATTGACCTTGTCGAGCGGGCAAGGCGCGGCCTGGTCGCTGACTGTCGTGCGGATCGGCTTGCCGCGGATCACCCCTTGCAAGCCCATCTCCCGCATCAGCCGCTCAACAGTGCAGCGAGCGACATCGAAGCCTTCCCGCTGCAATTGTCGCCACACCTTGCGAACGCCGTAGACACGGAAGTTCTCTTTGAAGACGCGTCGGACCTCGACCTTGAGAGCCATATCCCGTTTCGCCCGTGCCGACAGCCTGGCCGGATCGCGCCGCCTGGCCACATGGTCGTAGTAGGTCGACGGGGCGATCGGCAGCACCTTGCAGATCGGCTCGACCCCGTGCGCCTCGCGGTGATCGCCGATGAACGCGATCATGGCTTGAACCGGCGGTCGAGCTCCGCCTGGGCAAAATAGGCGCTCGCCTTGCGCAGGATCTCGTTGACCTGCCGGAGGTCGCGGTTCTCCCGCTCCAGGGCTTTCAGCCGCTCGGCGACCTCGCTGGGGACGCCGGCGCGCACGCCGCTATCGCGCTCGAACCTCTTCACCCACTCATTGAGTGTCTGCGCCGTGCAGCCGATCTTCCCAGCTATCGAGGAAACAGCCGCCCAACGCGAGGCGTGTTCGCCCTCGTGATCCACAACCATCCGCACCGCACGGGCGCGAACCTCAGAAGAAAACCTGTTCCTTGTCTTGCTCATAATGGCTCCACTTTCTCAAGAGTTGGAGCCTCCGCCAAACCCGGAGCGGTTCAGACAATGAATCACAAACGATTCATCCGATTCAACAACTTCTTGGATCGGCTCTTAGAGCGGTTCCGGAAAGTTTTTGAGTCGTCGGAATCGGTTGTGTTTTATTGTCTGTCACCTGTCCAACTGCTTTGGGGTGCCCGATGTGGAAGCCTGAACACCGCGCGGCCGCCGACCGTGGCCGGCTTCGCTATCCGAGTGATCTGACCGACGCCGAATGGGCGCTGATCGAGCCGCTGATCCCACCGGCGAAGCACGGTGGGCGTAAGCGGACGGTCGATGTCCGCGAAGTCCTGAACGGCATCTTCTACGTGCTGTCGACCGGCTGCCAGTGGACCGCGCTGCCCAAGGACCTGCCGCCGAAGAGCACGGTGTACGACTACTTCGACCTGTGGGAATGGGACGGCACCCTGGCTCGCATCCATCATGAGCTCTACGTGGCGGTGCGCGAGCGCGCGGGCCGCGAAGCCAGTCCGAGCGCGGCCATCATCGACAGCCAGAGCGCCAAAGCGGCGCAAAAAGGGGGGCGTCGATCGATCCGCAGGGCTTCGACGCGGGCAAGAAGCTCACCGGCCGCAAGCGGCACATCCTGGTCGATACGCTCGGCCTGATGCTGGGCCTCGTCGTGCATCCCGGCAACGTGCAGGACCGCGATGGCGCGGCCACACTGCTGCGCCGGACACGCCGGCTGTTTCCGTTCATCGAGGTGATCTACGCCGACGGCGGCTACCAGGGACCAAAGATGGCTGCCGTGGTGGCGAAGACCGGCGCCTGGCGGCTGGAGATCGTCAAGCGCAACAGCGTGCCGCGCTTCGAGGTACTGCCGAAGCGCTGGATCGTCGAGCGCACCTTCGCCTGGATCGTCCGTTGCCGCCGGCTGGCGCGCGACTTCGAACGCCACGTCCGTTCTGTCGTCGCTTTCATCCACCTCGCCATGATCCGCATCATGCTGCGACGCTTGACCCGGCCAAGCCCTTGCTCGTGAATCTCTACTTCCCGGAACGGCTCTTAGAGCGGTTCCGGAAAGTTTTTGAGTCGTCGGAATCGGTTGTGTTTTATTGTCTGTCACCTGTCCAACTGCTTTGGGGTGCCCGATGTGGAAGCCTGAACACCGCGCGGCCGCCGACCGTGGCCGGCTTCGCTATCCGAGTGATCTGACCGACGCCGAATGGGCGCTGATCGAGCCGCTGATCCCACCGGCGAAGCACGGTGGGCGTAAGCGGACGGTCGATGTCCGCGAAGTCCTGAACGGCATCTTCTACGTGCTGTCGACCGGCTGCCAGTGGACCGCGCTGCCCAAGGACCTGCCGCCGAAGAGCACGGTGTACGACTACTTCGACCTGTGGGAATGGGACGGCACCCTGGCTCGCATCCATCATGAGCTCTACGTGGCGGTGCGCGAGCGCGCGGGCCGCGAAGCCAGTCCGAGCGCGGCCATCATCGACAGCCAGAGCGCCAAAGCGGCGCAAAAAGGGGGGCGTCGATCGATCCGCAGGGCTTCGACGCGGGCAAGAAGCTCACCGGCCGCAAGCGGCACATCCTGGTCGATACGCTCGGCCTGATGCTGGGCCTCGTCGTGCATCCCGGCAACGTGCAGGACCGCGATGGCGCGGCCACACTGCTGCGCCGGACACGCCGGCTGTTTCCGTTCATCGAGGTGATCTACGCCGACGGCGGCTACCAGGGACCAAAGATGGCTGCCGTGGTGGCGAAGACCGGCGCCTGGCGGCTGGAGATCGTCAAGCGCAACAGCGTGCCGCGCTTCGAGGTGCTGCCGAAGCGCTGGATCGTCGAGCGCACCTTCGCCTGGATCGTCCGTTGCCGCCGGCTGGCGCGCGACTTCGAACGCCACGTCCGTTCTGTCGTCGCTTTCATCCACCTCGCCATGATCCGCATCATGCTGCGACGCTTGACCCGGCCAAGCCCTTGCTCGTGAATCTCTACTTCCCGGAACGGCTCTTGGACTTGCCGGTCTCGGTCATGATCGCCGAGGTGCCCAGACCCTCGCCGCTGAGAAGGACAATATGTGCCCGCCAGACGTGTTTCTGCGGGCTCTTGGGATCCGCGACGACCGCGCGCAATCGCTGACGGTCGCCGGCGGATAGGGTGAAGGAGATTCCACTGCGCATGCGCCAGATTCGCATACCACAGCAAAATACGGAATCCCAATTCGGACTCTTTCATTCCGATCAATCCACTAGTGACCTACGAGGACGTCGCGGCGGGCTACGGAGACACCTACACCGATTTGTGGATCGGCCGGCCGCTCGACCCGTCACAGCCGGCGTCCCCCGGCAACGGCGTGCACGTCGCGTTCAATGTCCCCCGTCAGCGCCTATGAGACAGATTGCGGGTATTGAATAACGGAGGATTTCTGGCTCATCGTAACCGCCAAGGAGTGGAGATGAGACAGAAATCCGGAACCCGAGAATCGTCGTCTGAGCGGCTTGTCAAGAACATCCGCCGGGTGACCCGCAAGCAATATTCCTCTGAGGAGAAAATCCGCATCGTGTTGGATGGTCTGCGCGGTGAGTTCAGCATTGCTGAGCTGTGCCGGCGTGAGGGTATCGCCGAGAGCCTTTATTACAGCTGGTCCAAGGAGTTCCTGGAGGCCGGCAAGCGCCGGCTGGCGGGCGATACGGCGCGTGCAGCAACCAGCAGCGAGGTCACGGACCTTCGCCGGGAGGCGCGGCAGCTGAAGGAAGTCGTCGCCGAGCAGGCCTTGGAACTGCGGCTGCTCAAAAAAAGCATGATAGCGGATGGGGGAGACGAGGAATGAGATACCCGGCCACCGAGAAACTGGAAATCATCCGCCTGGTCGAGCAATCCCGTCTGCCGGTACGCCGAACGCTGGACAAGCTCGGTATCCTGCCCGCGCGATTTTACCGATGGTACGACCGCTACCAGAGCGGCGGGTACGAGGCGCTGAAAGACAGACCACCCAGGCCGAAGCAGGTCTGGAACCGTATCCCGGATGATGTTCGGGGGCGGGTCTTACGACTGGCCCTGGACGCGCCTGAACTGTCGCCACGTGAGCTGGCGACGCGCTTTATCGACACCGAAGGCTATTTTGTCTCAGAAGCTTCGGTCTACCGGCTGCTCAAGGCACACGAGCTGATCACCAGTCCAGCCTTCGTTGTGATCAAGGCCGCCGCCGAGTTCAAGGACAAGACCGTCAGGCCCAATCAGCTGTGGCAGACAGACTTCACCTACCTCAAGGTCATCGGTTGGAGCTGGCTCTATCTCTCGACCATCCTCGACGACTTCTCGCGCTATATCATCGCCTGGAAACTCTGCACGACGATGCGGACCGAAGACGTCACCGACACGCTGGAACTGGCGCTCAAGGCATCAGGCTGCGATCAGGCGAAGGTCGCCCATAGGCCACGGCTGTTGTCCGACAACGGATCCAGCTATATCTCCGGCGACTTGGCCGAATGGCTCGATGATCAGAGCATGGAGCATGTCCGTGGCGCCCCTTACCATCCCCAGACCCAGGGCAAGATCGAGCGCTGGCACCAGACCCTCAAGAACCGCATCCTGCTGGAGAACTATTATCTGCCCGGTGATCTCGAAGCCCAGCTCGGCGCCTTCGTCGAGCACTACAACCACCGGCGCTACCACGAGAGCTTGAATAACCTCACGCCCGCCGATGTCTACTTCGGGCGCGGCCAAACCATCCTGCTGGAAAGGAAAAGGATCAAACGAAAGACCATCGACCACCGGCGCTTGCAACATCGCGACGCCGCTGCCTAAAATTATCAACCAGGTGAGCCAGAGCCTCCGTTATTTTAGGCCCCACCCTGTCTCAAATCATCTGACGACGGACAGACAACGCCGAGTACTTTCGCAACAACAAGAAGTTCACCTTGGAGCCGCTCAAGTCCGGTGACCCGGAACGCCTCGCCTGCGCCGACATCGACGGCATGGAGGAGGTGAAGCTGACCGAGCTCCAGATTCTTCGCGGTGGCCCCTACGGTGATGTCGAGGTCCGGAAATCCAAGAACTACCTCGCGTCCCTGGCGTCGCGGGGACAGAAAATTCCGGCGCACTCGAACCTCATCCAGGCCTCGTTCTCGGTAAAGTTCGACAACGCAAAAAATCCCCGAACCGTGAAAATCCGCGTGCCCAACGTCGCCACCTACACCCGCGACGATGATGCCGGCCTGGTCGAGAGATGGCTGACGGCACATGGCTTCATCGTCAAGCGGGAGACAGGGGCACGATGAGGACGCCCCTGAGGCAGCTCTGGCCAGTGCTTGAGACGCTGCCCGGGTTGGCCGCGGTCGCGGAGGAGTGGAAGAGCCGGCTCGGCGAGGACTACGAGGCGGGCCGGGGTCTGCTGCGGGTTACCAACCGCCGCGCCGAGGCCTATCCGTGCCCCAGCCCCGGCGGTATCGGGTGTCCGCGCCAGATCCTCGATCACGGCAACGGCCGGTTCGTCGCCGTGTGCGGCGACCAGCCGAAGCGATGCGACCGGTTGGTCCTGACCCGGCAGGATATCGCGATCCATGCATTGGACGCCCGTAGGCTCTGCGCTCTCGTAGCCGGGACCTTCGGTATTGATCCGGCATTTGAGGAGATTGAGGGCGTTCGCCAGACCTGGCGGGCTGGCGATTATCATCCCCGGGCCGGGAGACGGTTTCCTCTTTTCCTCACCATCCAGAGCGATGCTGCGTCGTCTCGCGATGTCGCCACACAGCTTTGCACCGCCACCGAGGCGCCGTTCATCTTGACGGTCCCGACCATGCGGTTCTCCGACTTGCCGGTCGTGGACCTGCTCGGGCGCCAACAATCCAGGCTCACGGTCTTGTCCGACCTGTTCGAGAACAACGGTGCGGGAGAACTCGTGGCTACAGATGCCGCGAGGGAATTCCTCGCTGAATTCCACGCAGCAGTGATGCCGGCAGCAGATGAGGGGCAGCCCAACCGGTTCCCGACGCCGCCCGGAACCAGATGGGAGGACATCTCCATTGAGTTCACCGCGAAAGAGGTCGCCACCATCCGATGCAGAGGCGGCATCACGCGCCGTGTGGAACCGGAGCACCTGGACATGAAGAACCGCAAGAACGGCCGGCCGACGCTCCAGTGGACCCTGCTTTGGTCGTTCGCCTGCGGCAACGGCACCGTGTCGTGGAAAGGCCCCGATGCCAGTGTCAGCATCAAACAGCAGAAGCGGCAGCTGTCAAAAAAGCTGATGGCGTATTTTGGAATCGAAGAGCCGCCGATCGATTGGCACTACGACGACAACGAGTACCGGGCGAGGTTTTCGATCAGCTGACCAAACCACCTGCCATATTTTGATTCCGGTCGCTTTCGCAGGGCAATAAGCGTTCAAAACGGTGAGCAGAAAGAAAATCGTAACATATTGATTTATCTAGTATTTTTGGCGCCACCCGAAACGGGTACCTCGGCCCAAAGTGCACACCCTTTAGAGAATATGGGCGAAGAGAGAAAGGAAACGGCCGAAAACGACGGTCGCACGGGTAGGCAGGGTTCACAGCCATAAGCGCCGATCCCGCAGTAGTCCTGCGGCTCAGGGCCATGCCGCGATGCGGCGGAGAATTTACGCTCCCAAGGGATTGGCGGAGGGAACGAACCCCGGTTCGAACCCTCTCCGATTCCGCGGCCACTCGGACGGAGATGGTTTATAATTGCGAATGCACAGAGACCGGCACTGGGATCCAACTCTTGAGTACTCAAGGGTCGGTCCGGAAGCCGAGAGATACCGCATAACCTGAAGGTCGTAGGTTCAAATCCTACCACAGCAACCAATTTATAGCGTTATAACAAAGACTTAAAAGGCGCCCTCCGGGGCGCCTTTGCATTGGTTCAGTTCATGTCAACACTGTGTCAACAAATCCTTTGCGCCGTTTGACGCCCGGCCGCGGCGAATCCGCTAAGCTCGCACGATGAACGAGCCCATTCCGGAGCAAGACGCAGTGCAGGCGCAAAAGGTCGCGGCAATCACGATCGCGGAATATGACCGCGTGGCTGCGGCTTACCGTCACGGCACCGCCGATCATGACGTCAGCCAGAACATCGCGGCCCTGCTCGAGGCGATCGAGGGCGAGGCGCCCCACGTCATTCTCGATCTAGGCTGCGGACCCGGCCGGGATCTGCGCCGGTTCACCGCGCTCGGCCACGAGGCGGTCGGCCTGGACGGCTCGGGCGAGCTGGCCGCCATGGCGCGCGCCAAGACTGATTGTGAGGTGGTGCACCAAGACTTCCTCGCGCTCGACCTACCACCCGCCCGCTTCGACGGGATCTTCGCAAATGCCTCGCTATTCCACGTGCCGAGCAGCCAGCTCGCCCGGGTCCTCGGCGACCTTGCCGCGACCCTCAAGCTCGCCGGCGTCCTGTTCTGCTCGAACCCGCGGGGCCACAACGAGGAAGGCTGGGTCGGTGGGCGCTACGGCTGCTTCCATGATCTCGAAACGTGGCGCGCCTACGTCACTGCCGCGGGCTTTCGTGAGCTGCACCACTACTACCGCCCGCCGGGCCGCCCGCCGGCGGAGCAGCCGTGGCTCGCCACGGTCTGGCGCAAAAGCCCGGGGAATTAGCCCCAATAGCGGCCTGTCGCACCCAGTTGAGCTCGTTAGCCGCGACCGGTCGGGTGCCGGCATCGAGCGCCTGACCAACGTCATGCTTATGCCGCCACCGTCGCGATCCCATCGAGGCGCACCGTGACGGTGGTTGCACCGTCACCGGCGGCCATCGTGGCGATACCGACCGGATAGAGCCCGACGCCGGGAAGCGCGATCTCCCTGGCGGTATCTTCCCACGCTACCCTGTCTCCCTGGTTGATCACCGTGGCGGGCATTGTCAGACTAACTGGGTCGGGCCTATAGAACCTATGATTGAGGACCCTCAGGCCACGAGTTGACACCACTCGGCCAGGGCGGTGGTTCGGGCTTGTTTGAAAATGTTGCGGCGGTTGAAATGGCGTTGGTGGTTGAAGTGGTTGTGGATCGAGGCGTGGACGGAAGCGAATTTCTGCAGGGTCTTGATGTCTCTGAACCGCGCCATCGCCCCTTCCCGCCTTCGCAACGGCTTGTGCGAGTTTTCCGCCCGGTTGTTGAGCCAACGACCGCAGGTCTGGGCGGCCGCATTACCGATCGCATTCATCGCAGCACGGTATGACCGAAGCCTGTCCGTGACGACCGAAGCCGGCCGGCCATAACGTTTCATCGCGCGTTTCAGAAACCTCAGTGCAGCCCTGCGATCCCGCCGTTTGGTGGCAAAAACCTCGAGCACTTCGCCTTCGTGGTCAACGGCGCGCCACAAATAGTAGATCTTCCCGTTGATCCGCACGAACACCTCGTCCAGGTGCCAGGCCAGTTCGAATACCAATGATGACGAACCCGGCGCTTCCGGATCTCGGCGGCAAACAGTGGACCGAACCGGTTCCACCACAACCGTACCGTCTCGTGGCAGATGTCGATGCCACGCTCGGACAGCAGGTCCTCGACCTGCCGCAGCGACAGTGGATAGCGAATATACATCATCACTGCGAGGCGAATGATCTCGGGTGAACTGTTGAAATATCGAAAGGGGTTTTGCATTCCTAAACGCTAAGCGACCTCGCAAGGTGGCTCAAGCCGATTTGCTCTGACAACGCCGTTCCGGCGAACCTCGATACACGGGCTGCTGCCGCCGTCCGCGCATCGTCTTCCCGGCACCCGCCCAGCCGCCGAATACCCCGTTTCGGTTCGGGACCGGGCGATTGCCGACTGTGTCTGGCTGAAGTCGCCGTCGACGACCTTGCGCGGTTTGCGTCCCGGAATCGGGATCGCCGCCCGAAAAGCGCGGGAGAAGCCGACTGAACGCGTGGCTGGCCTTGGATCCGCCGCCGACCGCAGACAACGCCATCCGGCGGAAACGAACCGCTCCAGCGTAGTCCGAAGCCGCCCCGGCTCGCCTTCGAGGCTCCTTGCTTCAATCTCGACGACAGCTTGGCACACAGCAAGCCTCCGCCGAGGACCGCCTTTTCGGTTACTTCGTCGCGCCACTCCCGAAGAGCGAGCACAACACACGTGTTCCCAGCGATGAACAACACCCCCGCCAATGGAATCAGTCTTCAGCGACAGCACCGACCTTTATCAACTGCTCGCGTTTCCGCGTGGCTTCCAGAGCCTCGGCGAGCGTGTCGGACGTGAGCAGTGTATCGATAAAGCACCAGCGACGGGCGGCATGCAAGCGGGCTCCCACCCGCATGGGCTTGGCCGGACAAATCGGTGGGCCAAGCTCGTACAAGACGAGCGGATCCCACTTCTCGCTCGGCTGATCAGGAAAATACTCCGCCAGATCGTCCACGACCCGATAGCTCTTCACATGGTGAATCGACTTCAGTTGCCCGTCGTAACGGAATCCCAGATAGTTCGGAGGCTCGACCGGCCAGCCCCCAGGCCCGCCACCCACCGGATGGAAGTACTTTCGGTGCTTCTCGACAACGTCGACGAACGAAGTGGTCCCGCCGAACGTCTTGCGGTTTAGCGCGACCACATAGACCCAATTGTCATACCAGTTCCGCATCGTCACCTCCAACCCGAGATAGGCCTGAAACTGTTCGAGAAGTTTCTTGTTCACCGTCCCAGCGCCACGCCGCGCCTGTCCGGCCATTTCTTGAACCTTCCGCCACGAAAGCGCATGCACTGGCACCCCGTCGATCTCATCGCACAGTTGCCCTCTCAGCCACTGATCGTTCCGATCCGATGCCGCAAGGACCACCAGTCCACGCGTCGCACCGCCGTACGTCGGTTCTCCAAGCCTCGTCGCATACTTCTCGAGCTGTTCCGCCGACGGAACCGTGAACCTCGATGATCCATGCCGCATATCCTCGCGCATGAATTTCCAGATCGGTGATTCCAGTTCCAGCCTTGTACTCCTGCAACCTGACGATGGCATTGCGAGCGCTCAACTCCGGTGTGCCAAGCGCGCTGCCCAGTCGGTCGAGGAACGAAGGCACCTGTGCAAGGCACCAGCCAAGGCTCTTCGTGATCGCGTTCTCGTCTCTTCCGAGCAGGTGAAAGATCGTCTCAACCCGTACGCCATGCAGGTTCGGGTGTCTCACTCCGCATCCTCCTGTGCCCTCGCCGCCGCGAACAGCCGGCTGCCCTGCCGGTCTCGTTGAGCCGTCGAGCCGTCCACCCTATCCGATCGGACATGCCACCTCGCCGTTTCAGTCCTCGTCCGGTCCCAGACTCACCTTTCGCCCGGCGAGCTCCGACCCATGCCAGTCCCAGGAAGCGTTCATGAACGCAATAGCAGCCCAACTCGCACGGGATTTCAGACGCGTCGCCAAACTCGCCGGGTTCCCTCTTACCTCAGGTGATCTCACCGTCGAGACACTTTCCGCCCCTCACAGTCCGCCCACCCGTTTGCCTCCCGGCAAAATGTCTGTGTCTTCCGCCACCAGGGCAGCGCGTTGAAGATCGGAAAGGCGGCTCCGAACAATCACGCCCGCCATGCAAGTCGGCATTACGGCGGCATTGTCAGACTAATTGGATCGGACCTGTAAGGCTTGCAATCGAAGGTTCTCAGGCTGCGAGTTGACGCCACTCGGCCAGGGCGGCGGCCCGGGCTGGTTTGAAAATATCGCGGCGGTTGAGATGGCGTTGGTGATTGAAGTGGTTGTGAACTGAAGCGTGGATTGAGGTCAATTTCTGCAGTGTCGTTTCACTCTTGAACCTCGCCATTGCGCGTTCTCGTCGCCGAAAGGGTTGATGTGAGTTTTCTGCCCGGTTGTTGAGCCAACGACCGCAGGTCTGGGCGGCCACATTGCCGATCGCAGTCATCGCAGCCCGGTATGACGGAAGCCCGTCCGTGACGACCTGCGATCCCGCCGTTTGGTGGCAAAAACCTCGAGCACTTCGCCTTCGTGGTCAACGGCGCGCCACAAATAGTAGATCTTCCCGTTGATCCGCACGAACACCTCGTCCAGGTGCCAGGCCAGTTCGAATACCAATGATGATGAACCCGGCGCTTCCGGATCTCGGCGGCAAACAGTGGACCGAACCGGTTCCACCACAACCGTAGCGTCTCGTGGCAGATGTCGATGCCACGCTCGGACAGCAGGTCCTCGACCTGCCGCAGCGACAGCGGATAGCGAATATACATCATCACTGCGAGGCGAATGATCTCGGGTGAACTGTTGAAATATCGAAAGGGGTTTTGCATTCCTAAACGCTAACAGCCCGTTGAAAAAGTCGCGGCCATCTGACTCTGTGACGAGGGCATGGTTAGAGTCGGGAGCTTCGTCATGGCGTTGGGACGACAAGGGGATCGACAGGTGGACTTGATGGTCAGTTGGGCAGAGATGCCTCGCTCGCCCGGCCACGTGTTTTACGACCAGCTGCAGGAGGTGCTGGTCGATGCCGGTTTCGATGCGTTCGCCGAGGACCTGTGTGAGCCCTATTACGCGCCAGGGATCGGACGTCCGGGAATCCCACCGGGGCGTTACTTCCGGATGCACCTGGTCGGCTACTTCGAAGGCCTCGACAGTGAGCGGGCGTTGGAGTGGCGGTGCGCCGACAGCTTGTCGCTGCGTGAGTTCTTGCGCCTGGAGGCGCGCGCACGTGTGCCTGACCACTCGTCGTTGAGCACGATCCGCAGCCGGCTGCCGCACGCGGTGCATGAGGCAGTGTTCGCCTGGGTGCTGGACGTTCTTGGCGAGCACGGCCTGGTCAAGGGCGAGCGGATTGGGGTCGATGCTTCGACCATGGAGGCGAACGCGGCGCTGCGCTCGATCGTGCGCCGCGACAGCGGCGAAAGCTATCGCCAGATGCTGCAGCGCATGGCCGCCGACAGCGGGATCGAGACCGCGGCGAATGACTTGGCGCAGATGGATCGGCGGCGCAAGGGCAAGAAACTCTCCAATGCGGACTGGGTCTCGACGCGGAGGCCAAAATCGCCAGGATGAAGGACGGCACGACGCATCTGGCCTACAAGCCCGAACACGCGGTCGACCTCGACACCGGGGCGGTGATCGCGGCCGAGCTGTATCCGGCCGATCAGGGCGACACGACCACCCTGCCGACAACGTTGACGTCAGCCGAGGCCAAGCTGGCGGCTGTGGGCGCAGCGCCGACGGCCGACGAACCGGCGGAGCTGGTGACCGACAAAGGCTACTTCGGCCGCGAGGTGCTGAAGTCCCTTGCCGACGGCGCCTGGACGACCCGCATCGCCGAACCGAAGGGCAAGGGGCTCTCGCGCTGGCACGGCGACGACGCCGCTCGGCGGGCCGTTTACAACAACCGCAACCGACTGCTGTCGGGCGTGGCGAAGGCCGCGTTCAAACTCCGCGCCGAAGTGGTCGAGCGGGGCTTCGCCCAGGTCCTCGATCGCGGCGGCATGCGCCGCACTTGGCTGCGCGGGCGCGAGAACGTCGGCAAGCGCTATCTGATCCACGTCGCCGGACACAACCTGGGCGTCCTATTGCGCCAGTTGATCGGCGCCGGGACCCCGCGAGAGGCTGCGGCCAAGGGCTTGGCGGTCCTGCTGCTTGTCTTGCGACAGGAACAATCGCTGATCATTATCCTCGCCCTCAATAACCCCCCGGCGCCGGGTCTCGCCGCCGCCATTGTTATCACGCCCGATGCTTCATCAACTCAGTCTTCTTCAACGGGCTGTTAAGGGCCGCACTGCGCGGGCGCCCAGACGCTGTTCCGACGTTGACGCTGTGCCGCTACCGGCTTTTCTGATTTCTTTATTGGAGCAAGCAAGGAATTGATCCAGATACTCTCAAAGCCAGCCGACCAGATCGACATCCACGACATCGAGTCGTTGATAGAGTCGAAGGTTCCCGAGGGGGAACAGATTGAATTTAAAGAGGCCCTTCCAGCAGGTGGCAAATCGCCAGATCCTTGGACGAACGGCCAAGATGAGATTGGAGATCGCGCAAAGAACGCTCTCCTTGAAGAAACTGTCGCATTCGCCAACTCGCACGGTGGCGCTTTAGTGTTGGGTATCAAGGAGACAGGGTCGAAGCCACCTGTAGCGAAGGAAATCAAGCCCGTCCCGAGATGCGGCGATCTCGCGGATCGCCTGAAGTTGGTGTTTCGCGATTGCGTCGAACCGCAGCTCCCTTTCATTGAGATCCTCGGGGTCGAGACAGAGGGCCGGAACGGTGTGGTCATCCTTCGCGTGGGGCGGTCAAGGCAGGCACCTCACCGAATCACCAAAACGCTCGTCTGTCCCGTTCGACGTTCCGACCGCTGCGAGAAAATGACCATGCGTGAGATCCAGGACATGACGCTCAACGTCGCTCGGGGACTTGAGCGGTTGAACGGGCGACTTAATGAGCGCCACGATCGCTTTCCGCGCGAGTTCGAGCGTCTATCGGATGGTACCCAGGGATACGGACTTCGGATGACCGCGGTACCCGTGGTTGAGGATTTGCCGCTGGATCGAGCATTTCGCGGACACAGCATCATCCCGGAGCTGGCGGAACCGTGGCGCAAAGTCTTCTGGCATACTCCGAAAACCGAAATAGAACTGCCATGGATAGGGTCCATCGACCTGCTCAATTGGCGACCGATGCTGCGCGCGGCGCGGGCGGACCCCGACAGCAGCGACCCGCACTATAGCAGTTACCGAGAGATTCACTGGGATGGTCTATTGGAATTAGGTTTTGTTTGGGAGGGAAAAGAGCGCCGTGACCTTCATCCCGAGTGGCCAATCGTCATCTTCGCGAACCTGGCCGCATGGGCGGATCGTGTCAGGCGATACGCCAATGCGCCTTCTGCGGAATATGCGATTGAGGTCCAGCTATTTGTTCAGGGACGTCCGATAAATGTACAGCGGCCGGATGCTCGTCGTCCGCCACCAACGCTTGAGCCCGGTTCCACGGTGTTTCCCAGGTACGCCTTGGGCGATCCGACAGACGTCGGTCAACTTCTCAAATCATTCCATCATGATTTCTGGAATCGCCTTGGACAGGACGTGGCCCACGAAGATATTAATTTTCTGATCGAGAATTGGCCCGCGCAAAACACAGGAGAAAAAGACTAAATGGCGGTTTTCTGAGCTCAATCCGACCAAAACGCGTTCAGTTCTCTTGCCGCCGACCGGAAGCGATCGTCGGGCGATCGCCGGGCAGTTGATCGGCACGCGCGATCAGTCCCGCAATCAGGGGTTTATGACCTCCCGGTCTACCGTAATACGGCGCCTCTCATAGAGCCCCGCCTCCGCCTCGCGCCGCCGCATCAGCCCTTTGAGCTTGCGCCCGCCTGCAAACACCCAGCGCCGAAACTCGGCCGGCACGGCGTCGTGCTCCTCGCGGTTGACCTGGACGCCTCCATTTACCTCGTGAATTTTGCCTCGTTGTGATTCTCTACGGCGGTTCGGTTTGAGGAGGTATTGATGAGGCAGGCTGGTCTGTTCGGCTTACCGGATCATCTTCGAAAGCTTTCGGCGACGGGTGATCCGTTGGAGGTGCTGGCAAAGGTCGTCGACTTCGAGATTTTCCGCGCGCCGCTTGAGGCTGCGCTTGGCTATTCGGACGGATCGCAAGGTGGCCGCCCGGCCTACGATGCGGTGGCGATGCTCAAGGTTCTGATCCTGGCCGCGCGGCACACGGTGAGTGACGAGCGGATGGAGTTTCTGATCCGCGATCGCTTGAGCTGGCTTCGCTTCCTAGGCTTCGATCTCGGAGCGCCGACGCCGGACCGCAACACCATATGGACCTTTCGCGAGCGTCTGGTCCGGGCCGGGGCGATGGATAAGCTGTTTGCCGCCTTCGATGGCGAATTGCGCCGGTGCGGCTATCTGGCGATGGGCGGGCAGATCGTCGATGCGACGTTGGTATCGGCGCCCAAGCAGCGCCACAGCGATGACGAGAAGCGGGCGATCAAGGCGGGCAAGAGCGCGTCCGAGGTCTGGCCCGATCAGCCAGCCAAGGCGGCGCAGAAGGACACGGATGCGCGGTGGACGGTGAAGACCGGGCGGCGCAAGAACCCCGCCGGGTCGCAACGGCGCATGCCCGACATCGCGATCCCGGTGTTCGGCTACAAGAATCATGTCGTCATCGATCGGGCCTACGGCTTCATCCGCAGCTCGGCTGTGACCGATGCCGCCCGCCATGACGGCAAGATGTTGCGTCAGCTCGTCACCGGCGACAATCTGGCCGCCGGCGTGTGGGCTGACAGCGCCTATCGCTCGAAGGCCAACGAGGCGTGGCTGGCCGGCAAGGGTCGGGTCTCCCACATCCACCGCAAGAAGCCGCCGGGCCGGGCCATGCCCAAGGCGACCGCCCAGGCCAATGCCCGCAAGTCAGCGGTCCGTGCGCATGTGGAGCACGTCTTCGCCCAGCAGAAGGATCGCATGGGCCTTTTCATCCGTACCATCGGGCTCAAGCGGGCGGAGGCCAAGATCGGCCTCGCCAACCTGGCTTACAATTTCCAGCGTCTGATCTTCCATGAGCGCAGGGCCGCCATGGTATGAGTCCGCCTGAATAGCGCCAAAACCCTCCGCCGAGAACGAAACGGCGGATGGTTGCGGACGTCAACACCGCCGATCTCAGCGAAAGTCGGACAGCACACCAAAATCTTCGTCAAATCCCCCGGTTGTTGGAGGTCTCCACCTTGCGCCGGAGTGTCGAGCGCTGCAGCGTGCCGGCGCCGAGAACGGATGTCGCAACACCGCAGATCTCGCAGCGGGTCGAGGCTGGAACATTGCCGATGACCTCGCACGTCTGAGCAAACGCTGACGAAGCTAACGTGAAATACTCGGCCGCAGCTACGAAGCGAACCGATAAATGCATAGCGATTGCTTCTGTTGAACTGGCCCACGATGAAGGAGGCGAACCACATCAAGGTTGACCGGCTCCCGGGCGGCGTGATTCAGTAATGAAGGTTTCGCTTCGGGCGGCGCATCAAACATGGCAACTGTCCCCTGATATCGCGGCCGATCCCCGGGAGTGGGGACGGCGCCTCGTTGGATGCCCACCCCAACATCGGCGCACCCGATGCCGGATGAAGACACGACCTTCTCGCCACGCTGCCTTTCGCTGGACCTCGAAGTTGGCAAAGCGGACAGCCGCATTCACGCCCTTGCCGGGGTGCGTGCGGATACCGGTCGGCGCTTTGTGTTTAGCGGTGGCAACTTGGCGGCGGGATTGGCGAAACTAGACGATCTCGCCAACGGAGCATCCTTTGTTCTGGGCCACAACCTGATCGCCTTCGACCTGCCGCACCTCGCGGCGGCGAAGCCCGACTTGCGGCTGCTGAAACTCCCGACGATCGACACGCTGCGTCTCAGCCCCCTCGCCTTTCCCCGTAATCCCTACCACCACCTCGTCAAGCACTACCAGGACGGCGAACTCAAGGGTGGACAACGGAATGACCCGGAGCTCGACGCCCGCCTCGCGCTGAAGGTGTTCGAAGATCAGCAGCAGGCGCTGCGGGGCGCCGCGCCGGATCTGCTGGCGGCGTGCCATTGGCTGAGCACGCCGGAACCGGAGGGCAAGGACCGGGCCCTCGACGATTTCTTCTCCGAGCTTCGCGGCTCGCGCTGTCCCTCGGACACCGAGGCCGTCGCCGCGATCGGCAAGCGGCTGGCAGGCATTGCCTGCGTCACTCACGGGCGCGAGGTCACGGCGGAGGCGGCGGCTTCCGGCTGGGCGTTGGCCTACGCGCTGGCATGGCTGTCGGTGGCGGGCGGCAATTCGGTCATGCCGCCCTGGGTGAACCACCAGTTCCCGGAGGCGGGCCACCTGGTGCGTCGCCTCAGGGACACCGCCTGCACCGATCCCGCATGTGCCTGGTGCCGGGAACGTCACGACGCCCGCAAGGAGCTCACGCGCTGGTTCGGCTTTTCCGATTTCCGCCCGGAACCGGCGGGCGACGATGGGCGCCCCATGCAACGGTCCATCGTCGAGGTGGCGATGGCGGGAGAGCACGTGCTCGGGATTCTGCCCACCGGCACGGGAAAATCCCTCTGTTATCAGATCCCGGCCCTGTCCCGCTACGACAAGACGGGCGCGCTGACGGTGGTGATTTCGCCCCTGGTCGCGTTGATGGCGGATCAGGTGACGGGATTGGAAGCACGCGGAATCGGCTCGTGCGTGACGGTCAACGGGATGCTGTCGATGCCCGAGCGGGCAGACGCGCTGGACCGGGTCCGGCTAGGCGATGCGGGTATTCTCATCATCTCTCCGGAGCAGCTCCGCTCCCGCTCCGTGCGCCGGGCACTCGTCCAGCGCGAGATCGGCGGGTGGGTGCTGGACGAAGCGCACTGCCTGTCGAGATGGGGGCACGATTTCCGGCCCGATTACCGCTACGTGGGTCGTTTCATCCGGGAGAGGGCGGGTGCCGGGCCGGTGCCGCCGGTACTGTGTTTGACCGCGACTGCCAAGCCGGACGTGACGGAGGATATCGTTGGGCATTTCCGGGACAAGCTCGGCATCGAGCTGACCGTCTTCGACGGTGGCGCCGAGCGCGCCAATCTAACCTTCGAGGTGATCCCGACGACGTCTGGCGAGAAGTTCGCGCACATCCACCAAGTCTTGACGTCCTACTTGCCCACGGACATGCCGGGCGGCGCCATCGTCTATTGCGCGACGCGCCGGCAGAGCGAGGAGGTGGCGGAGTTCCTGCAGTTGAAGGGCGTCGCCGCGGAGTATTTCCACGCGGGCCTTCCGCCGGAGACCAAGAAGGACGTACAGCGGCGCTTCATCGGCGGCGAACTGCGCGCGATCGTGGCGACAAACGCGTTCGGCATGGGAATCGACAAGCCGGACGTGCGGCTGGTCGTCCATGCCGACATTCCGGGCTCGCTGGAGAACTATCTTCAGGAGGCGGGACGCGCCGGCCGGGACCGCGCACCGGCGCGGTGCGTAATGCTGTACACGGCGGATGACGTGGAACGCCAGTTCAGCATGTCTGCCTACTCTCGCCTCACCAGGGCCGAAATCCACGGTATCTTGCGGGCGTTGCGCAACCTGGACCGCAGGAAGCGCCTGGACGGCGAGGTGGTGGCGACCGCCGGCGAGATCCTTGGCGAGGACGAGGACAAGGCCTTCGAACGCGACTCCGCCACCGACGATACCCGCGTGAGGACCGCCGTCGCTTGGTTGGAAGAGGCGGGGCTGCTGGCTCGGGAGGAGAACGTGGTCCAGGTGTTCCCGTCATCGCTCCGGGTTAACTCAGTCGAAGAGGCCCGCGCGAAGCTGGACAGGACATCCTTGGCGGTAGCCTATCGCGGGCAGTTGCTGCGGATCGTCGAGGCGCTGATCGAGGCCAGTGCCGACGAGGGCGTCACCACCGACGAGCTGATGGGCATAACGGGCCTGAGCCCCGAGGCCGTGCGCGGCGCATTGTACGACCTGGAGCGGCTGGGCATCGCCAACAACGACACGGTGTTGACCGCGTTCGTCCACGTGGGTGTGGAGCGTGCCTCGCTCAAGCGCCTGAAGGAGGCGGCCAAACTGGAGACCGCCCTGATCGCTCACATGCGAGAAGCGGCGCCGGACCAGGGCAAGGGAAACACGTCGTCGCTGCATCTGCGTATTGCCTCGCAGGTCCTGCGGGACGAGGGCCTGGCCGATCCCCTGCCGGAGCGGCTGTGGCGCATTCTGCGGAGCATCGCCTACGACGGCCGCGGCGAGGACGGCGCGGCGGGCAGCTTGACGGTGAGAAAGCAGGACGCGGAGACGGCGCGGGTGACGCTGCAACGCGAATGGCGGGCGTTGGAGGAGACCGCGCGGATCCGGCGCGAGGCAGCGGGGCGCCTGCTGGATCATCTCCTCGCCTGCCTGCCTGCCGGAATCCGGGGCACGGATCTGTTGGCCGAAACCACGCTCGGCAAGCTGACCCAGGCGATCGAGTCCGACTTGGTTCTGAAGAGCAAGATCAGGAACCTCAACAAGCTGCTGGACCGCGCTCTGCTATGGCTGCACGAGCAGGAAGTCATCCGCCTCAACAAGGGCCTCGCGGTGTTCCGTCCGGCCATGACCATCTGCCTGGAGCAGCGGGACCGCCGCGGCTTCGCCAAGACCGACTTCGAGCCCCTCGCCCTTCATTACAAGGGCCAGGTCCTGCAGATCCATGTGATGGTGGAATTCGCCGAGCGTGGGCTCGCTGCCATGACCGACGCGCTGCGTCTGGCGATGGATTATTTCGCTCTCAAGGAGGAGGAGTTTCTCCGCCGCTGGTTGCCCGGCCGGGACCGGGAGATCGGCCGGGAAACCACGCCCGAATCTTGGCGGGCCATCGTCGAAAGCCTGAAGAACCCCATCCAGCAGCGCATCGTTGCCGACGACCGGGACCAGACCAATGTGCTCGTGCTCGCCGGCCCGGGCTCCGGCAAGACGCGGGTGCTGGTGCATCGGATCGCCTATTTGATACGCGTGCGGCGCGAGAACGCCCGCGGGATCCTGGCTCTGGCCTACAACCGACACGCGGCGGTCGACATCCGCCGCCGTCTCAAAGATCTCATCGGCCACGACGCGCGCGGCGTGACCGTGCTCACTTGCCACGCCCTGGCCATGCGGCTGGCCGGCGCCAGTTTCACGGGCCGGGAGGAGCATCCCGACGACGAGCTGTTCCGGGAGGTGATCCGCCGCGCGGTGGAACTGCTGCGCGGCGAGGGTCTTCCGCCGGAGGAGGCGGACGAGCAGCGCGAACGGCTGCTAGCGGGGTTCCGCTGGATCCTGGTTGACGAATACCAGGACATCGGCGCGGACCAGTACGAGCTGATATCGGCTTTTGCCGGGCGCACGCTGGAGGAAGAAGACGCCAAGCTCACCCTGTTCGCGGTCGGTGACGACGATCAGAACATTTACGCCTTCAATGGCACGTCGGTAGAGTTCATCCGTCGTTTCGAGGCGGATTACGGGCCGAGGCCCATCTACCTCACCGACGACTACCGCTCCACCGGCCACATCATCGCCGCGGCCAACGCGATGATCGAGCCGGCGCGGGAGCGGATGAAGGCGGAGCATCCCATCCATATCGACCGGGTGCGGGCAAAGGACTCGCCGGGCGGAGCATGGCAGGAGCTGGACCCGGTCTCGCGCGGGCGGGTGCAGATCCTGCCGGCGGGGCGCGATCCGGTCTCGCAGGCGCGAACCGCGATGGCGGAGTTGTTGCGCCTTGCCGGTCTGTCGCCGGATTGGGACTGGTCACGTTGCGCCGTGATCGCGCGCGAGTGGACCTATCTGGATCCGGTGCGCGCGTTCTGCGAGATGCAGGGTATTCCAGCACAGTTGGGAAACGAGGAAATCCCCGGCTTCTGGCGCTTGCGCGAGACCCGCGCGTTCGTCGAATGGCTGCGCGGCCGGGAGACCGGCCTCGTCGACGGCGCCGCACTGCACGGCTGGGCGGACACCTGCGCGTCCAACCCCTGGAACGAGCTGCTGCGGCAAGCCATCGAGGAGCACGCCTTGGAGACCGGTGGTGCGGAAACCCCTGTGAAACACTTCATCGAATGGCTTGCCGAATGGGGCCGGGACATCCGCCGGCGTCAGCGCGGGCTCCTGCTGATGACCGCGCACCGCGCCAAGGGCCTGGAGTTCGACCATGTGGTGGTACTGGACGGCAGCTGGAACCGCGTCGGAGACGGTGAGGACCCGGACGAGGCCAGGAGACTGTACTACGTGGCGATGACGCGCGCCCGGCAGACCCTCGCGCTCTTGCGCTTCGAGGGACCGCACCGGTTGCGGGAAACGTTGCACGACAGACCTTGTGTTTTGCACCGCGAACCGGGTGTGCTTCCGCCCGCGGCCGAGGGGCTGGAACACCGATTGGTCCAGCTAACTCTTGAACAGGTGGATCTCGGATTCGCGGGACGGCAGGGCGCTGATCAACCCATACACCGTGCCGCCGCCGCGCTGTCTCCCGGCGATCCCCTGCAAACGAGAGTTGCCAACGGTGGGCGTTGGGAACTGCTGAATCTGGAAAGCATGGTGGTGGGGCGTTTGGCCAAGAGCTTCGAGCCCCCAGCCGGGACACGGTGCCGGTCAGCCTCGGTTCTGGCCGTCGTGGGATGGAGCCGCGAGGCATCGAAACCGGAATATCGCGACTACTTAGAGTGCGATCGTTGGGAAGTGATCGTGCCGGTGCTGACGCTTGAGCCGGACCGCCAATCGGCGTCGCAAGATAACTGATCGACCGAGCATCCAGAGCTGCGGCACGCTCCCCAAGCTATCCGGAATAGAGCGCCGCCTCCGCCTCCCGTCGCCGCACCAGCCCTTTGAGCTTGCGTCCGCCGGCCCAGACCCAGCGCCGGAACTCGGCCGGCACGGCGTCGTGCTCTTCGCGGTTGACCTTGCGCCGCAGCGTCGAGCGCTGGAGCGCACCGGCACCCAGGTTGAAGGCGAAGGAACAGAGCGCGTCGAACCGGCCGTCCTCGAGCGGCACCCGGATGAGGCGCAGCACGGATCGTTCGGCGGTCTCGACATCGCGGCGGAGCAGCTCTTCGGCCGTCGCCTCGTCGATGCCATCCGCGAACCGGTTCTGCTCGCCCTCCCGCACCACGTGGCCGTAGCCGATGGTGGGCCAGCCGCCCGGACAGATGTAGATCTCGGACGCGAAGCCCTCGAAGCGCTTGATCAGGGCAAGGCCGTCGTCGGAGAGATGGCGCATGGCCTCAGCGCCGCTCGCGGAGCTTCGACAGCGTGCGGTTACCGAACCAGAAGCTCATGACGGCGGCGAACAGCGCCTGGGTCTCGGGATCCCAGACGCGCGGCAGGGCCTCGGCGATGAGCAGGCCCTCGACCACGATCAGCAGATAGAGACCGGAGCCCTTGACGGAGGCAAACAGGATGAAGAAGGCGTAGGTGATTAGCGGGCGAACCGAGGCGCGAAGGCCGTCCACCCGTCGGCTGCTGCCGCCCAGCGCTGCATCGTGCCGGTAGAGGGCCTTGGATTCCGCGATGTCGGCCTGAACCTCGATCTCCTCGAGGCGCTGGGTGTGACCGAGCCGCATCTGCTCCATCTGGCGGTCGAGCACCGCGAGTTCGTGCTTGCGGTCCGCGCGCTCGCGGAACAGGGACATGATGTCGGGAATGGCGCTGGTGGCGAATCCCAGCAGACTGCCAAGCAGGGTCAGCATGATGAAACTCCGTATGGATTGAGCATGAGGACGATTTCCGCAGCCGACGCGCGCACGGTGGCAGCCGAGCGGCAGCGGTCAGATCGGTGTGGGTCGGTGTGGTGGCTCGCCGCAGGAGGCGGCGGCTCGTGGCGTCAGCCGCCGAACAGCGCCGGCCAGAATGCGCGAGCGGCGACGGCGAGCATGCCGCCGAGCACGATGTAGAGCAGGCGCGTATTGCGGTTGTGGAGCGCCTCGATCTTGGTGAGCTGCGCCTGGAGCTCGCCGTAGCGCCGCTCGCACGCGATCTCATGCTCCGAGAGATGTCGCGCTGCTTCCGAGCGCGCCCGCTCGATCTCGATGAGATGGGTTTCGGTCACGGGTGGTCTCCGATACTGCAACGTCGCGACAACAGTCCGTCCCAAACGACAGGTCGTCACGGCGGGCGTTCTTTGGGGTTGGGTGGTGGCTCAGGCGGCCTGGTCGGCCTCGTGCACGCGCACGTCCTCGCCGACAGCGGTGATCTCGACCTGCTCGCCACGGGGGCGGACGGCCATCACGCGCGCGCGCAGGCCCCATGCCTCGCCCGGGCCGAAAGCGAAGTGGGTGCGCTCCTCGTCGGCGCCGGTGTAGGGCTCGAGGTCGAGATCCTCGCTCAGCACGACGGCTCGCTTATCGCCGCTGGGCGCGACCGGCCAGGGCCCGCTCAGCGTGCCGTCGCGCCGGCGAAGCGCGATGTAGTGGACGGGCGGCCGGGCCGTGTCCACGCCGGTTCCCGCGGCGGTTTCTTCTCCTGCGCCCCATTCCAACGGTTCGCTCAGGGTCAGCGTGCGGCCGTCGACGGCCGTCACCTCGCCGCCCTGGCCCCAGCGCGGCAGGTCGTGGGTGACGGCAATGAGATCGCCGTAGGTCGGGATCAGTCCTTCGAGCTCGGTGCGGAAGGTGACGATGCGCCGGCGGTAGCGATTGGCTCCGGCCATATAGAGACCCTCGCGCTCAGCCTGCGATGCGCCGGTGCAGCCGAACAGCTCCACCGTGGCGGGCATGTCGGCGGCTTCGGCGGCGCTGTCCGGCAATGATGCGACGATCTCGTCCGGGGTCCAGGTGCGCTCCGAGAAGTAGGTCACGGTCACCGCGTCGGCGGTGTCCTCGCCGGGCATGACGTACTGGACGCGGAAGCTGTCACGGACGATGTTGCGGGGGCCGAACAGCGCGACGGGCAAGGTGCGCGGTGCATCGCGGGCGATCCGCAGGATGCCGCCCTGCAGGAACGGCAGCGCCCGGCCGCAGCGGGCGATCCGGGTAAGTGCCTCCCAGACCGTGAGGCCCTGGTCGAACACGGCATCGAAGCGGTCACCCCGAGCCTGCCATACCGCATCGAGAGCATGCAGCGCGGTGAGATCGATGCGGGCATCGTCCAGACCCGCCCCGTACTTCGCCCGGGCGGCGTCGGCGAAGGCCCAGGCGATGGAGCGCGTGGGTTGCGGCTCCGACCAGCCGGTCTCCGGACCCCAGACCGGCAGCCTGCGAGTGACGATGACGTTGACGAGCCGCGCCGAGCGCTGCGAGAGATTGTCGGTGGCCCGCATCCTGACCGCCAGGAGCGTCACGTCGCCGAACGCAGGCGCATCTTCGAGGAAAGTCTTGAGGCCGCCCCAGCGGATCTCATGGCCGGCGCGCGCATCGCCGATCTTGTCGTTGGCGCGCCTGAGCCTGACCTCGTAGCGTCCGGCCGCAACCGTGTAGCGATAGCTTCTGCGTTGCGGCGTGTTCTTGTTCGCGGTCACGCTCTCCGAAGCGACCGCGATCCAGTTGCCGGCGACGACACCGTCATCGTCGACGGCACGGGCTTCGACATCCCACGTAATGGTGCGGTTGCCGAGATTGCCGTCATCGTTGGCGTAATAGAGCCCGCGCGGCATCACCACATCGATGCCGATTCTCGTGGCCCTCGTCCCGGCCGGGTTGGCGGTGAAGGGGCCGATCCAGCCATCCTCGCCCGCATCCCGCTGATTGGCCCCGATCAGCTCCTGGCCGGCGACCTCGGGAGCCGTCACCACGTCGGCCTGGAACAGGGTGACGCTGCCGCCGGGCGGAACGAACTGGGTCTCCACCTCTTCGAAGGAAGCGATCGGTGTGTCCTCGATGCGGACCTGCTCGAGGTCGTATTCGCCTTGGCCGATACAGTGCAGCTGATGCAGGTACTGGTCGTTGTTCCTGTATTCCACCCACGGTGTAGCCGCGAGGTCGGGATAGACCCGGTGGCGGCCGTAGATCACCGGGATCGGCTGGGTGAGGCGCGCCTGGTTACCCTGGGCGGCCAGCGAATAGGTCGGACTGGGAGACGGCACGCCTCTGCCGAAGCTGGGCGCGGCGGGCTTGGGCGGTGGCAGCAGGACATTGACCAGGGTGGTGCCGACGAGTGCCACGCCGGCGGTGATGAGCGAGACGCCGATCGTGGAGGTGACGCCGACGGCGCCGGCGATGACGCCGCCGAGATAGGGGGCGGCGACCATGACGGCGAGCATGAGGACGGTGCGCAGCGGGTTCTTGCCGCCCCCGCCACCGCCGCCCTGGGGCAGCGGCACGAACACCACCACATCGCCCGCGCCGATAATGGCGTCGTCCCAGCGGCCGCGTAGCACCGGTTCGCCATTGCGGAGACAGATCGTCGGACAGTTGAACCAATCTTGTCGCTTCCCTGTCCCAGGTTCGCCCGTCTCCGCCTCTTGGATGCCGCGCGCGTCGAGCCAGGCGCGGATAGTGAGTGGCTCGGTGACGGCTATCACGTCCCTGCCCCGCTCCGGGCGGAACGGGTTGTGCAGCATGACCACGGTGCCGGGCATCAGTGCTCTCCGGTGAAGCGGTATGTACCCTCGATGCGCCAGCCATGGGCGGTGAGATCGACGGGAAGCTGGAACACCACGCCGATATCGCGGGCGGCATGGAGCACGCCGCCGCCGTCGACCGTGAGCCACAAGCCCACATGGACCGGATGGCGGGACTGGCGCATCAGCACCGCATCGCCTTCACAGGGTCTATCCACGAGTTGCCAGCGCCGGCGCTCGGGGTGATTGCGGAAGCCTGCGAGCACGGCGCGAAGGTTCGCGGCGTCGACCGGGATCTCGGGCACCTCGATGGCGAAGCGCTCGCGCCAGCACCAACGCACCAGGCCCCAGCAGTCGAACGCGTGCGGTCCGCGTCCGCCCGCTTCCCACGGGCGGCCGATCAGGTCTTCGGCCCAGTGCATCTAGCGGGTCAGGCCCGGGAACCGCCTGGCGGTATAGAGATCGGACGGGAACGCCTTGTTGCCGATATCGAGCATGCGCGCCCTGCCGGTGGCGCGGAACACGTCGACCTCGATCTCGGTCAGAGTGAGCGTGATCGGCGGGTCCATCTGCGGACCCTCCAGGTCGGTCGAGAGATAGGGCCGGTAGGTGACCTCGATGGTCTCGCGCGAGGTCGCCGCGGCGTCGAGATGACGGACGATCTCGCGACTGACATTGTCCAGCGTCACCGTGATCTCGGGCACCGGCGCGGTGTCGACCGGCGGCAGTTCGAGTTCGAAGCCGAGCGCGATGAAGGGCACCATCCGCCCGGCGTCCTTCGGCGCGTCCGCCTCCAGGCGAGCCACCAGGCCGACCGGACCGCGGCTCTCCGCCGGCATGGCGTCCAGCACCGCTTCCACCTCCGCACCGCCCAGCCGCAACCAGTGTTCCGCGTCAGCGAAGTTCCTGACCACCCGAATGGCGGTAGGATTGCCGTCATCGTCGACGAAGGCAGGATGGCGCAACTCGAGGGTGTGCAGGATGACCGTGTCGGAGGGTGCGGAGGCATAGGCCTCGCGGAGCGCCTGCTCGAGAGCCGGATCGGGCATTCTCGTCGTCGCTCGACGTTATCATTCGTCGTCGTCGTCGTCGTCGCTGTCCGGCGACCACTGCGGGCCCTGTGGCCCCTGTGGCCCTTGCGGTCCCACAGACCCCCGGGGGCCGCGGATATCGGTAGCGGCCGCAGCGGTGGCGACGATGCCGGACGGGCCGAGATAGCCGCCGGCCGGCGCCACGCCGACGCCACCGGTCCAGTCCACGATGCGCAGCACGCGTCGTGCGCCGTGGTTATTGACCGCGAGCACCGGCGCCCAGCTGACGCCGCCGGCAAGAGCTGCATCGAGAGCCGCCTTGTCCGCGGCCGGCGTCATCGCGCGGGTCCGGTCTTGACCTGCGATCCCGTCCGCATCGGTGACGAGCACGACGAGGCCGGAACGGTCTTGGCTTGCGGTGCGAAGACCGAGCTGACGGGCTTGGACGACGCCGTCGCCGGTTCCGCTTTCGGTCTCGGCATCGCTCGCCAGGACGACGCCGGCGGCCAGCGCCGCATCGCGGGCCGCGATAGCCTGATCACGGGTGGCTTCGGTTGCCGCGACGCCTTGCGCGACCGCGGCCGCGGCGCCGGCAACGCCGGTCTCGACATCCCCGATCGCCTTGGCGACGCTCTTCACGGGGCCGCCTTCGGTGTCGACGGTGGTGGCCGCATCGCCGTGCACGATTTCATGGAGCAAACGGCTGTCGGCATCGGCGCGGGCCGCCGCCGCGCGCAGATCGGCTTCAATGGTCATGGTCGTCTCTCCCTGTGTGGGTCCCGGGCAGGGTCCGGTGAACGAGGTCGTGCAAGCCGTCGACGCTTGCGATAAGACCTGCCACCTCCTCGGTGAGCAGGATCGCCATGCCGGCTTCGCTGAGTGTCGGCCGGGCGCGAACTTCCAGTTCGCTGGTCACCTCCCAGAGCCGGCGGCGATAGAGCCGGGCCTCGAACTGGCGGGTGAAGCGGGCTTCCTGCGGCACCAGGCCGAGGCCGCCCAGGAGGTCGATCTCGAACCAGGCGCCGCCCTCGACCGCCGCCCAGCGGTACCACGCCTCGAACAGCGCGAACTGTTCGACGCGCATCACCCAGCGCACGGCGATACGGCTCGGCACGTTGGTGAAGCGCCGGCGCTGACGCGCCGGGCCGGCCTCCATCTCGGTGCGCAGGATCGCCTCGCCGGGCTGGATGGCGTAGCCGTCGAGGGTCGGCAGCGGCAGCTGATCCGGCCAGCGGACGATCACCGGAGGCTGCCGGCCGCCGGGTTGAGGCCGTAGCGGCGCTCCAGGGTCGGCGCCATGCCTTGGCCGCGGCCGATGTTGCGCGCCATACCGCCTTCGATCTTCTCGATCATGATGTCGAGGGTGAGATCGCCGCCCGGCTCGCGCCGCATATCGGCGGAAGCCCGGGTGCCCGGTGCGGTGTTGCGCACATTGACCACGACATTGACCGTAGGCCTTGCGGCCGAGATCGGTGCAAGGCCGCGCATCTGCCCGGGCGTGAATACGCCCTCGCCGCTACGCGCCACGATCGGCATCTCACTACCGACGATGCCGCCGCGGTGATAGCGGAACGCTTCGTCGAACACCCTCGGGTCGACCCTGCGGGTTGGGAAGGCGTCGCGGCCGATCACGCCGCCGGTATGGGCCAACATGGTTGAACCCGAGGATATCGGGAAGTCGCCGATCATCGGCGTGCCGGAGGACGTCGTAGCAACAGTACCCGTCCCACCGAAGACACTGCCGCCGATGGCGCCGAAAATGCTTCCGAGGATGTTGTTGAGCGGGCCCACCACCGCCATGCGGTAGGCGGCGCGGAGCGCTTCCTCGGCGATGGTGTCGAACAGGTCCTTGGCGGAGAACTTGCCGGTCATCGCCCACTCGACGAAAGCGTCCTCGCTCGCCTGCAAGGCGCGCGTCGTCGCCTGCTCGAACTGTTTTGCCGCGTCCGTGGCGTCGTCGAGATAATCGCGGATGGCGCGCCGCACCCCGTCGGACCATTCGCGGCTCGAGCGCAGCATGCGGTCGTAGGCCTCCTCGGACGCCCGGCCGAAGGTCTCCTGGTCGATGGCGCCGGCATCGAGCAACTCCCGGAGCCGTTCGATCTCGTCGGCGTAAGCTTCCTGCGCCGTGCGCAATCGTTCGGTCAATGCTTCGCCCTCGGCACGCAGCCGGTTGGCCTCGCGTTCGGCCTCGTTGCGGGCTTCGATCGCGCGCTGCTCGTCATAGAGCGCACCGGCAAGCGCGCGCACCTGGCCCCGCTGGGCATCCGTCGCCTCGGCCGAGAGACGGCGCAGGGCCTGGCTGACGAAGCGCTGGCGGTCGGTCATGGCGAGCGCGTCCTGTTCGGCCCTGAGCCCCTCGAGGAGACGCCGGTTGGCCTGGGCCCGCCGGTCGGCGGTCTCGGCCTCGCGCCGGGCGAGCGCGGCGAGCTTGTCGTCCCTGACCGCGGCGGCGCCGAACAGCAGGCGTTCGACCATTTCTGGATCGGCGCCGGCCTCACCTAGCTCCTTGAGCTCGTTATCCAGCTTGCGGTACTCCTCGCGGATGCGCTCGGCGCCCTGGTAGCGCAGCTGGAACAGCTGAGTGTTCAGGCCCGTCTCGATCTGCAGGAGACGCCGCGCCCGCTCCTGGGCGGCCTTTTCGTCCACCGTGGTCCCGGCAGTCTGGCCGTCGCCGCCGGCGGCGGCCGCGCGCTCGGCGCGGCGCTTCTCGGCCGCCGCCTGCATCCAGGCGAGTTGGGCCGCCCATTGGCGGTAGATCGCGACCGTCTCCTGCAGCTCCTCGGTCAGGTTCTCGCGCTCGGTTCCCCACAGCCACTCCCAGAACGACCGGTCGTCGTTCTCTTCGGGCAGCGCCTTGAGCTCCCGGGCGATCTCGATCAGCTCCTGTTTGCGTTCTTCCACCTCGCGGCGCGTCGCCCCGAGGCTCAAATCCTCGAAGTTGAAGTCGCCCTCGGCGATCAGCTTGAGCCTCTCGTAGGCATCGCCCGCATCGACCGCGACGTTGGCAAGCCAGGTCGAGAGGTCGGCGAGCGCCGGCGCGAGGCCCAGTACCGCGTGTGACATTCGCCGAGAGCACTTGGCCGAGGGTGTCCATCTCGTCCTTGGCCCGCTCCGCGTTCCGGATCAGCTCCTCGTCGAGCACGATGGCGAGATCGTGGGCGCGCTGGCGCAACCGGTCGAGCGATTCGACGCCGTCGCGAATGAGGTTGGCCATCAGCGGGCCGACGGTACGCCCGAAGGCGGCGGCGAGAAGCGCGTTGCGATCGAGCGTGTTGCCCAGCGAGGAGGCGCGGCGAATGATGATATCGAAGGCCTCGTCGACCGTGCGCGCGGCCTGGACATTGGCGAGCAGCGCCGGGTCCATCTTCTTGAGCAGCGTGATCAGCGTGCCGGTGCCGCTCCGGGCCTCGCCGACGCGTTTCGAGAACGCCACCATGGCGCCGTCCAACTGCCCGGTCGAGACGCCGGCGAGCCCGGCCGCGTAGCGCAGCTCCTGCAGGGTGTCGGTGCCGACGCCGATGGCGCCGGAGAGCTTGCCGATGGAATCGGCCGCGGCGATCGACCGGTTGATGAGCAGCGCGATCCCGCCGCCGCCGGCGATGCCGGCGACCACACCGCCCAGGAGCCGCATGCGGCTGCGCAGGCCCGAGGCCCGGTCGCCCAAAGTGGACAGCCCGCGCGAGGCCTTGTCGGAGGCGCGGTCGATCTTCTTGATCGAGCGCTCGCCGCTGGTTCCCACCGAGACCAGGTCGGCCTTGACCCGGTTGCCGCCCTCGACGGCGAGGCGCACGGCATAGGTATGCTTGGCCTTGGCCATCAATCGCCATCCTTCTCGTTCATCGCCTCGATCAGCCCGGCCTCGGCCGACTGCAGCAGCTCGGAGATCACACCTTCATCGAAGCCGCGCGCCCGGGCGATGCCGAGCGCTACGGTCATGTCGATGCCCAGCACCCGGCTCGAAGGGGCGATGCGGAGCTGGCCGAGAGAGGCGGTGAACACCTCCCAGGCCTGGTGCTCCTCCAGTGTCTCCGGAGCATGTGCGCGATAGGGGCAGGGCTCGCCGTTCAGGCCGAGGCCGCCTTGGGCGCAGGCGGCACCCTCTTTCTCACAGGTTTGGCAGTAACCGGGCCCGCCGCCGGGCTGGAGGTGCCATCGGCAGAGGGCCCGGATGCGTTTTTTGCCGCGGTGAGCAGCACCTGTCTAAGGGTGAACTCCTGAATGAACCGCTCGCCCACCGGGTAGAGGTCCATCAGCGCGGCGACGTTCTCGCGGCTCACCAGCGGATCGCCCTCGATGCCCGACCAGGCGGTGACGTGGCGGGCGGCGAGCGAGTGGATCAGAAGCGCCTGATACTGCCCCTCTCGGGCGCTGTCGTCGGCAAGGTCCGGCAATCCGTCGAGCGACAGGCCGGCTTCGGTCCGCTCCTTCGCTTGCGCTTCCAACCCCTCCAGACGCTTGCGCGCCTCGGCCTGGGCCGCCGCCATGGCGGCGGTGGTGAGCGGTGTTACGATGACCGTGACGCCGTAGGGCAGCGGCAGCTCGTAGGGCTCGGTCTTTCGTTCGAGTGAGATCATGCCCAGGTCCTCATGAATAGTCGCTCCCATCGAGATCGTTGATGAGCGTCACGGTGAGCATGCGCCCCTCCGCCTCGTTGCGCGCACCTTGGAAGTCGAAGCGCGCCTGCACCCCGCCCGGGCCCTCGACGGCGAGCTTGGGCTTCGGCAGATAGACCTCGTGGGCCTCGAAGGTGAGCTTGAGATCGTCGCTGATGCGGCATGCGAATTCCAGATCGACCGCGGTGCCATTCGAGGCGAGATCGATCAGCGTGGTATCGGCGAAACGGACCTCGATGGTGCCGGTGAGCGAGGCGACGGTGGGATCGGCGCCGTCGATGAGGCCGTCGGAGCGGATGGTCTCGATCTTCTCGAGATTGTTGGCATAAGTGAGCGAGCCGGCGGTGAGGTTCGCGACCGGCGAACCGCCGCGGCTGATCGAACCTTGGAACTGGCTGATGCGGCGGAAGTCGAGTTTGGTCGGCGTGCCGCCCTGGCTCGCGTTGAAGCGGGTCTCGCCCTGGGCCACGCATTGTATGGTGGCGGCTGCGGCGCCGGAGCGCGCGAACTCGAGCGCGATGGAATCGAACACTACGCCGCCATGCCGGAAGTAGGCCGGCACCCGGGGATGACCGACCTCGACGGTGTAGCTCGGCAGGCTGTCCTTGCCCGAGACGAACTCATGGGTATAGGTCGCCGGGTCCGCGCCGTCGTCGTCGGTGGTGGGCGTGCCGAGGAGGCCGGTCAGCCAGAGGCCGATGTAGCGCGGATCGACGGGCACGACGATCTCGCCCTCGTCCATGATGGCGTCCTGCAGCGGCGCATAGGGATCGCGCCCCTGGCCCAGCACCGGATCGTCGATCAGGCCCTGCTCGGAGCCGAGGGTGCAGCGGTTGAAGGGAATGCGGACGTAGTTGCCAATCGCTGCCGTGCCATAGGTCGTTTCGCGTTTGAGCAGCAGCGTGGCGCTCGAACCATAGGCTCGGGCCATTGTGGTTTCTCCTTCATATCTGGTGGGTGTGTGAGCTAACCGCCGCCCGAAGGCGTTAGCAGCGAGAGCATCATCTGGCGTGCGACGAAGCGGATATTATGGCGGATGCACGGCTTCACGATTCTCGGAACTCTCACGTATGCAATCGCGAGCGGGGAGAGGCTGCATTTGACGGGATGCCTATCCGGTCACCGGCGCGCCACCACCGGCGATAGATAGGCGCGCTCATCTGAATGACGCCGCGCCAAACGATGCTGTGGAGCGCGTGGCGCTTGCCATTTGGAAATAATTGCTAGATTTACAGTCGTCCCGGCCTATAGAGGCTGACTCTCATGGAATTGAATATGAGCTACGACATCATCCTAGGTCTATTTGCGGCAGCCTTTGGGCTCTATACGCTGTACGCTAGAATGTTTGCACCGGACCGGCTTTGGAAACTCGAACCCATGAAGAAGCAGTGGGGAGAGAAAGTCGGTCTCACAGTTCACGTCCTTGCCTACACGGTGTTGCCCTTGGTACTGGGTGCAATTCTGCTTGCTAGTGGCCTCATGTGACGCGCAGTTGCGGCGCGGGCTCGTGGCGTTTGAGATCACCCGAACGGCCGCGCGGTCTCGTATTCGACGATCACGTCGAGGGTGCCGCTCTTGATGGCGGGCGCGCCGATCACCGCCTCGGTGTCGATCTCGGGCCGGGCGTAGGTCATGCCGAAAGCGAGGCCGCCGAGGGTGGGATCGGCATCCAGAGCCACGCCGATCTTCTGCACCAAGTGATCGAAGGCGGCATCGCGCAGGTTCGCCTCGCCGGCCCCGACGCAGACCTCGATCTCGACCGCGTGGCTGTAATAGACGCTGCCGATACCGCCGAGGGTCTGCTCAGGTTCGCCCGGATCGCCGTCGCGCAGCACGATCAAGCCGCCGCGCGGGATGCGCTCGGGTGCGGCGGTGTTGCGCTCGACCTTGGGCCCGGGCACCGTGCGCAGCCGGCCCGCCAAGGCAGTCAGGATTTGTTCGGTCTTGCTCGCCATGGCGTCACCGTCGTGCCGTTGCCTGCACCTGACGGCCGATCAATCTCGGCAGCCGACGGCTCCAGCTCTCCGCCGCACGGGCGACATTGAGCCGTTTGCGCAACTTCACCCGCGGCACCAGCACGAACATTACGACCGTGGCTATACCTTGCTTAAAACTCCCCGACTTGTTGCGCTCGCCGCCCTTGGCCTGCCGGCCGACCCGTCCGGTCTTCGCACTCATCCGCACACCGTCGACCACCAGCAGCGCGGAGCGGCCGGAACGGCGGACCATGCGAAGCGGCCCGTGGCGGGCGGTCGGGAAGGTGGCCGGCGTGATGCGTTTGCCGCCGACACCGCGCTTCGGCGCAGCCGCTGTCGGAATGGCGAGCCAGTTACCGCCCTTGCCCTTGATCACCGCACCCTTGTCGAAGGCCAACGCGATCTGCGGCGCCTTCGACCAGACGAAACTCGCGGCGTCGTGGCCCTTGTTCTTGTAGACCCTTCCCCGCCAGGTCCGCGACAGCCGGGCGCCGAGACCGGCGGCCACCACCTGCTTGCGCAAGCTCCCCTTGAGCCCGTCGCCGGCGGCTTCGACACCGTCGGGCACCGCACGCTCGATACGGCGCAGCTCGGCCTGCGTGTCCTTCTTGAGTGAGCCGACGATGGTGGCGGCGAGCTTCATGCCGGACAGGCTTCCAGGGTCCAGACCAGCCGCTCGGTATCACCGACCGGCTCGCCCTGGACGAGATAGGACTCGCCGTCAATGACGAGCCGGTCGCCGGCACGCGGCTCGGCGATCTCCGAGACGCGCGCATCGAACAGCGCGGTGCCGGCATGGATGCGGGTCTCACCGAGGCCGACGATCTCGTCCGGGCGTTTGGCGATCACCCTGACCGTGACGGGATCACCGCCGTCGGCCGTATAGACGGCGGCGCGGCCGAGATGCCGGAAGCAGTCGTCCACTGCGGTGGCGACCGCGATGGCGAAGGGGCCTTCCACCTCACTCGGCCGTCAGCTTCACCAGCACACCGGGGCGATGGCACATGGGCAGCGGGTTGGACTGGGTGTGCAGATCGGTGCCGCGCTCGAACTTGCGCGGCTCCTGCTTGGCGTAGAGCTGCTGTCCCAGGGTGTTGGCGGTCTCGTTGAAGTCGGCCGGCGCGACGTAGGACGCGAAGGTCTCGACGGTGCCGAGCGGGAAGGCATGGCCCTCGTTCTCGGCGATGAACCGACGCACCACGCCGTCCGGGTCGGTGGCCTGACCGCGGTACTCCTCGAAGGTGATGCCGCCGAAGGTGAAGCCCGCGCGCAGGTCGTCGCGCAACGCCGCGCCTTCCATCCAGCGCTCATAGGCCCTCTCGACCTTCGGGTGACTGGTGAGCGCATCGAAGAATTCGGGGCTGACCAGGGCATGGACCCGGGTCATGAACTCGCCGCGCAGATTGTCCTCGATATGGCGCAGCACCGAGATGCACCGTGTCTTGACGTCGGTGTCGTCGTCGTCAAGACCGAAGGCGACGGTCTTCGCCTCGATGCCGAACTCGGCATAGAGGTCGTAGAGGGCGGAGCCGTCGGCATCGAGGATCACCCCCTTGAGCGCCCCCATGCGCAGATGATCGAGCGTGATAGCATGCTTGTTGCGCATGGACTGCAGGTGATCGGCCATCACGTCGGCGAGCGCCTGCGCCTCGTTCTCCGAGCCGAAGGCCCGGATACCCTGGACCTCCTCGGGCAGCACCACGTCGTCGTGGGGGATATGCGGGATGTTGAAGCTGCGGAGCTTGCGTTTGCCGCGCTCGCCGACGGTGCCGGGCGAGCCGATCGGCAGGGTCGGCAACAGGTTCAGAACCCCGTTCTTCTCCTCAACGGCGATCTGGCGGAAGCGCACCGGCCGGGGCGGCATCAGCATCATGCGTTCGAGCCGACCGTAGCTGTTGGGCAGGATGTTGATGGCCGCGGTCAGCGCCGTCACATGGAAGGCGGGGGTATCGAAGGGATTGTTCATGGGCATGGAGGTGCTCCTCCGGCGCCGGCGGAGCCGCGCCGATCAGATGGTCGCAGGGGATGAGTGGTCGCGGTGTGGGGCTCAGGCGGCCTTGCGGATGAGGATGCCGCGGGCCTCGAGATCGGCGACGGCGATCGCCTTGCCTTCATCGGTGATGTCGGTGGGCCAGACGATCGCACGATCGGCGAGGACGGCGTCACGTAGGATTGCCGTGACTTCCGTGTCGACCCCGTCCGGCGCGGTCACGTCATAGGCAACAATGCCGATGGCCTCGGCCGTGCCGTCGACGGCCGCCGGATCGAGGCCGACGACCTTGCCGTCACCGGTTACCTCGACGGTGAACGCGTCTCCTACCGCGAAGTCTGTGGCGCCGTCGGCGACGGTGAGGTTGAGGTGATCGCCTTCATAGGCCTCACCCACCGTGAGGTCGGGCAGCCGATAGCCTTTGGGGCTCAGCACCTGGAAGGTGCCGGCCGCACCGGCGGCGATGCAGGTGAGCCGGTAGGTCCCGGCCTCGGCCAGGCCCCCGAGAGCCGGGTTGGCGAGCGTGGCTTCGCCGTCGCCGGTGTTGTCGGCACCGGCGGTCACAGTAACTTCGGTGCGGGTTCGCCGGGCGATCATCGCGCCGACATTGAGGGTACGGTCTGCGTCGTCTCCGGCGAGCACCGTGACGGCTTCGCGGCTGTAGAGATTGGGCGCCTCGCATTTGAGGACATCGCCGAGATAAGTGGATTCAGCGTGAGCGTTCATGGATCAGGCCTCCTTTGCCGCGGCGGCCCGGGCGGTCGCCGCCCGCACCACCGGGTTGTCGTCAAGGTTCTGGGGCGCGCCGGTGCCGGCGCCGGGCAGCACATGGCTTCGCACCTCGGCGTCCGCACCCGCCTTCAAGCTCAGCAGTTCGCGGCGGACGGCGTCGGCCGAGAGCCCCTTGGCGAGCATCTCCGCCGTGCGATCGGGCATCCCGGCGAGGGCGCAGAGCTCGGCGATCAGACCCGCCTCGGCCGCGCCCTCGCCGCGTGCTTCGGAGCGGACCTTGTCGAGGTCGATCACCTCGGCGGCCTGCGGCGCGAGTGCCGTCGCCGTCACGGGAATGGGCGTAGGTTCGGTCACGGTTGGCACAGGCCGCAGGTCGTCCGCGGTCAATGCCGGCGGCGCGGTGCCATTAGTCTCACTGATCTCGTTGATGGTGTCGTCGTTCATGACGTGCCCCTTTCCGGTGGTTGGCTTGGGTGGGGTGTTTGCCGCCCCGGGTCGGGCAGCCGGCGCGGCAACGATCGATCGAGGGTTGGTGAGCGTCGCGGCGAGCGCGGCGAAGGCGCTCCGCATGGTGCCAACCTCGTCGGCGAGACCGGCGCGAACCGCGTCCTCGCCGAAGAAGAGCCGCGCCTCGGTGGCGCGCACGGCGTCTGCCGTCAGGCCTCGGTTGCGGGCCACGGTGTCGACGAGCAGGCCGTAGACCCGGTCGACCTCGATCTGCAGTGTCCGGCGCGCGCCGTCCTTCAGGGTCTCATGCGGGTTGAAGTCGTTCTTGGCCGCGCCGGCATAGACGGTGGTGGTGCGGAACCCCTCCATGGCGTCCCGCGCCGAGCGATCGACGTGGAGGGCGACGACGCCGATCGAGCCGAGGCCTCCGGTGCGCGGCACGATCAGTCGCTCAGCGGCGCTGGCGATCGCGTAAGCGCCGGAGAAGGCCTCCTCGTCGGCGACCGCCCACACCGGTTTGAGGCTGCGCGCCTCGTAGACGAGATCGGCGAGATCGAACACGCCCGCCGCCTCGCCTCCGGGGCTGTCGATATCGAGCAGGACTGCGCGCACCGCCGGATCGGTGGCGGCGTCCATGATCTGCTCCTCGAGATGACCGTAGGAGGTGAGGCCCGAGGCCGCCTCGATGGCACCGGCCCGCTTGACCAGCGTGCCGAACACCGGGATGACGGCGATGCCCTCGGGCGTCACCAGGTAGGTGCCGCGGCGGCGGTCGGCGCCGTTCACGACGGCGGTGGCGGGCAGGCCCTCGCGGTGGGTGAGTTCCAACGTTCCGGTGCCCGGCGCCTCGATGCCGATGCGCGGCCCGATGACGGCGAGAATGGCCTCGAGCCTGGCCTGGCCAATCACCAGCGGCGTATCCAGCACCCGGCTCGCGATATGCGGCAGCATGGTCATGCAGACCTCCTCGTCTCTTCCATCGGTGCGTGCTCCTCAACACCTTGGTCAGGTTTGGCGTCGGGCTGGGCGGCGCCGGTGCGGGCGACCTTGCGCGGGTCGCTGTCGAGCGCCAGGCCGAGGGCGTCGGCGCGTGCGTTGTCGGCGGCGATCTCGCGGTCGATCTCCTCGGCGTCGTAGCCGAAGGCCGAGATCGCCTCGGATCGGCTCATGAGGCCGGCCCGGATGGCCAGCACCACCGCCTTGAACTCCTTCTCCGGATCGACCCATTGCCAGCCCTGGGGAATCCACTTGGCGGCAAGATGAGGCGCCGGATCGTTCGCGAACCCAGGCGTCTCGAGCGCACCGGCGAGCACCGCGGTCGCCATCCATTCGCGCCACACCGGCCGGCACAGCTGGTGGACGATGACCGCGTGCTGGATGGTCTCGCAGCGACGGCGGAACTCGAGCAGCCCGGCGCGGATCGAGGAATAGTTGACTTGGGTCAGATCGCCGCTCAGCTGCTCGTAGGTGACGCCGGCGGCGGTGGCGACGGCGCGCAGCTGATTGCGGAAGAACCCTTCATAGCTCGACCCGGCGTCGGCCGGCTCGGCGAAGCGCACATCCTGGCCGGGACTCAACCGCTGCATGGTGCCGGGCTCGAGGCTGGCCTCGACGACGCCCTCCTCGTCCGGCCCGTCCCCGCCCATGACGGCGTCCTCGGGATCGGGCGAGACGACGAACCCGGTGAACAGCGCCGCGACCTTGGCCTTGACCAGGGCCGCGTCGTCGAACTGGTCGAGTTCGTCGAGCTTGACCAGCGCCCGGGCAAGCCAGGGCTCACCGCGGATCTGACCGGGACGGAGCGGCCGGTAGAGATGGGCGATGCGGTCCGCCGGCACCCGCACCAGGTCGTGGTCGCGCGGCCGCATCACCGGATCGCCGGGATGGGCCCGGGTCAGGTGGTAGGCGACCCTTCGTCCCAGCCGGTCGAACTCGATGCCGGCGCGCACCAGGTTGCCGCCCGGCAATGTCGTGTTGAAGGTGAGCGGCACATGCTCGGCCTCCAGGAGCTGGATCTGCAGCGGCACCGCGAGACCGTCCTCGGGCCTGCGCACCCTGAGCCGCACGAAACATTCGCCGCCCTCCAGCATGGCCCGGCAGGCGAGCGCCTGGAGGCCGTAGAAATCGGTGACGCCGTCGGCGTCGGTGTCGGCGCACCAGTCCCACCAGAGCGCATGCACGGCCTCGCGGAACGCCGCGTCCGTCGCGATCGACTGCGGCTTGATGCCGGCGCCGATGCAGTTGGTGACGAAGGCGTCGACGGCGCTGCCGGCCCAGGCGTTGCGGCGCACCAGATCGCGCGACTTGACCCGAAGGTCGTGGCCGGTGGCGAAGGTTGCCGCCAGCGCGCCGGGATTGCCCGGCCGCCAGGCGGCGGCGCGGCGGCCCGAGCCCGCGGCCTCGTGGACCGGCCGGCGGGATGGACCGGCGCCGGTGCGGAGCGCGCGCCAGGAGGCGGCGGTGCGTGTGAGCCAGCCCATGCTCAAAACCCCTTGTTGCCGACGATGCGGATCTGGCGCACCTGCCTGCCGGCATCGCGGGCGCGTGCGGTCTCGATCTCGGCCAGCGCCGTCTTGATCTCTTTTACCGAGCGGTAGGTGACGCTCTTGCCGTCATAGGAAACGGTCAGCACGCCCGAGGTCAGCGCCTCGCGCAGCGCTCGCACCTGGTCTTCGGTGTACGTCTTGTCCGCCATGTCTCAGCCCATCCACTTGCTGCGGGTCACGCGCCGGCGTCTCGCCGGGCGGGAGCCGGGATCCGATGCCGCTGCGTTCTTCGCGCCCGACCCCTCGGAGCCGGGCTCATTGGCGAGCGCCGCTTCCATGCGCAGCCAGCGGCGTTCAGGGAAGCGGTCGGCGTCTTCGATCCAGGCGGCGGCGCGGGCATAGACCCGGCAGTCGAGCGCCTCGTTGCGCTCGCGCAGCTTCTGCCATTCGAGCCGGGCGAAGCCGCGCCGAGTGCGCACCGTGACCAGCTGTTCGGCGACGAACTGCTTCAGCCATTCGTCCTCGACCCAGTGCGGCAGATGGACGCTGCCCGGCGGATACGCCTTGCCCCCGGCGCACTCCTCGTCGGTCGGCCGTTCCAGTCTCAGGAACCGGTAGGTCTCGGCCTTGAAGGTCGACACGGCCACGCTCCAGAGCCGGGCGCCTCTTCTCAGGCGTTTGCCGCCGTCGGAGGCGTCCACATAGGTCGGTCCCGAAACAGGGCTCGACCGGTTGAAGCCGTCGGTGCCCTTGACCGGCGCAACTTGCGCGACCCCGGCGCGGCGCGCCCACCCGTAGACGGCGGTGGGCTCGTAACCGGTATCGATGGCGAGCTTTGCGAGCGCCAGCGCGGTGCCGTTCTCATGGCTCCAGGTTTGGCCGAGCAGCCGGTCGAGCGCGGCCCAGGGCTCGGTGCGCTCGGGCCCGCCTTCGATGACGATGTGGTCGACCAGCCAGCTCTCCAACCCCCGGCCCCAGGCCCATACGTCGACCTCGATGCGGTCCTTCTGGATATCGGCGCCGGCGGTCAGGAACAGCCCGCCGGCGGGCACCGTGCCCGGCGCCCAGCGCTCGCGGCGGTCGTAGAGCCGCTGCCAGTCCGGCGCCTCGCCGGTCTCGACCCAGGTCTCGCCGAGGATGGTGTTGCGGAAGGCGCGGATCGCCTCGTCGGAACCTTGCGCGGCGACCCAGGCGCGCGCGATGGCCTCCCAGGAGAGCCAGCCGACCGGCGAATAGAGCGCCGACAGGTGGAACCCGATGGTGCTCGGGTCCGCTGCAACGCCCGTCGCCCGCCACTCGCCGGCCGCCAGCATCGCCGTCTTGTGGTGCTCGGCGATCGGCGTCTCGCAGGCCTCGCAATGGTAGGCCGACGTCTCGGGCTCGTCCTTGTCCCACTTGAGCCGCTCGAACTCGAGCCATTGCCGATGCCCGCAATGAGGGCACGGCACGAAATACCGTCTCTGGTCCGAGGCTTCGTATTCGCGCTCGATACGCGAGAAATCCTTCACCGTCGGCGTCGAGATCAGCAGCACCTTGCGCCGGTGCGCGAAGGTGAGCGAGCGGGCCTCGGCGAGCGTTACCGGATCGCCTTCCTCGTCGGCCGAGGCCGGATAGGCATCGACCTCGTCCAAGAGGATGTAGCGCGCCGGGATCGAGCGCAGACCGACCGCCGAGTTGGCCCCGGTCATGATCAGGATGCCGCCGGCGAACTCCTTCGACAGCATGGTGTTACCGGCATCGCGCGAGCGTGCCGGTCTCACCAGATTGCGCAGCGCTGCGCTCTCCTCGATCAGCGGATCGATGCGCTGGCGCGAGTTCCGCTTCGCCAACTCCACCGTCGGCTGGACCGCCAGCATCGGCCCCGGCGCCTGGTGGATGACGAACCCGATCCAGTTGTTGCCCGCTTCGGTCGCGCCGACCTGCGCCGCCTTCATGAACACCACGCGTCGGCAAGGGTCGGCCGGTGACAGCGCATCCATGATCGCGCGCATGTAGGGCGTGCGTGCGATGCGGTAGCGGCCCGGCTCCGCCGAGGCCCTCGCCGCCAGCATGCGGTGCTTCTCGGACCATTCCGAGACGCTCAACAGCGGGTCCGGCGCGAGCCCGTCGCGCCAGGCGCGGGCGATATCCCCGGCGCCGGCGAAGGGCTCAGCGGAACTCGGGCCGGATCTCGGCAAGCTCGTTGAGGTGATCTCGGACATGGGCCTCCAGGACCTTCTGCATGGCGTGCGTATCGACGCCGAGCTCGGCCGCCATCAGGGCGGCGACGCGCGCGGGCCAGTTGACCCAGGCGTCGCGCTCGCGTCGCGCGAGCCGAAATACCTCCGAAGTCGCGTGGGCCCGGTCGACCACCTCCTCGCGCAACCGCTGCACCTGAATACGCGCCCGCTGCGCCTTGGCGATCTCGTGCGCCGTGCGCGCCTGCGTGAAGGTGGCGGCACCTTGAGGGGCGGGTTCGATTGTGGCGGCCGGCCGCGCCGCGGCAGCCATGTCGCCCGGCTTGTCCGGATCGGAGGTCCGCGGCGTTTCGTCAGCTTGTACGGGCTCGTCCTCAGGCGGCTCGGGCCGGCGCGCCGGATCGGTCCGAGCGTCCCATTGGGCGTCGGCCTTGGCCGGATCGAGGGTGCCGTCGGGCTCGGGCGTGAGCCGCCCGGCCTTGATCGCCTTCATCACCGCGACATGGCTCACCCCGCGCCGGCGCGCGTATTCCCGCAGCGATACGCCCATGCCCGTGGAACCTCGAAAATAGCATTGGAATCAGGGTCTGAAGCGCTTGCTATCGGGCCGACACAGAGCGTGTATGACGTCGTAATCGAAAGGAGAAACCGATGTCCCAAAACCTCACCGGCACCGAACGCGACGCGCTCACCGCGGCCGCCAGGCGCCCCGACGGGCGTATCCACCCGCTGCCCAGGAACGTCGATGCCGACTTGCTGGTGGGCGGCCTCGTCGTACGCGAGCTGATCGAGCAGACGCCCGACGAGCGCCCCGGCTTCGATCCGTTCCTGCGCATCACCTGGACGCCTCCATTTACCTCGTGAATTTTGCCTCGTTGTGATTCTCTACGGCGGTTCGGTTTGAGGAGGTATTGATGAGGCAGGCTGGTCTGTTCGGCTTACCGGATCATCTTCGAAAGCTTTCGGCGACGGGTGATCCGTTGGAGGTGCTGGCAAAGGTCGTCGACTTCAAGATTTTCCGCGCGCCGCTTGAGGCGGCGCTGGGCTATTCGGACGGATCGAAAGGTGGCCGCCCGGCCTACGATGCGGTGGCGATGCTCAAGGTTCTGATCCTGGCCGCGCGGCACACGGTGAGTGACGAGCGGATGGAGTTTCTGATCCGCGATCGCTTGAGCTGGCTTCGCTTCCTAGGCTTCGATCTCGGAGCGCCGACGCCGGACCGCAACACCATATGGACCTTTCGCGAGCGTCTGGTCCGGGCCGGGGCGATGGATAAGCTGTTTGCCGCCTTCGATGGCGAATTGCGCCGGTGCGGCTATCTGGCGATGGGCGGGCAGATCGTCGATGCGACGTTGGTATCGGCGCCCAAGCAGCGCCACAGCGATGACGAGAAGCGGGCGATCAAGGCGGGCAAGAGCGCGTCCGAGGTCTGGCCCGATCAGCCAGCCAAGGCGGCGCAGAAGGACACGGATGCGCGGTGGACGGTGAAGACCGGGCGGCGCAAGAACCCCGCCGGGTCGCAACGGCGCATGCCCGACATCGCGATCCCGGTGTTCGGCTACAAGAATCATGCCGTCATCGATCGGGCCTACGGCTTCATCCGCGGCTCGGCTGTGACCGATGCCGCCCGCCATGACGGCAAGATGTTGCGTCAGCTCGTCACCGGCGACAATCTGGCCGCCGGCGTGTGGGCTGACAGCGCCTATCGCTCGAAGGCCAACGAGGCGTGGCTGGCCGGCAAGGGTCGGGTCTCCCACATCCACCGCAAGAAGCCGCCGGGCCGGGCCATGCCCAAGGCGACCGCCCAGGCCAATGCCCGCAAGTCAGCGGTCCGTGCGCATGTGGAGCACGTCTTCGCCCAGCAGAAGGATCGCATGGGCCTTTTCATCCGTACCATCGGGCTCAAGCGGGCGGAGGCCAAGATCGGCCTCGCCAACCTGGCTTACAATTTCCAGCGTCTGATCTTCCATGAGCGCAGGGCCGCCATGGTATGAGTCCGCCTGAATAGCGCCAAAACCCTCCGCCGAGAACGAAACGGCGGATGGTTGCGGACGTCAACACCGCCGATCTCAGCGAAAGTCGGACAGCACACCAAAATCTTCGTCAAATCCCCCGGTTGTTGGAGGTCTCCAGCTTGTTGAGCGAGACCGACGAGATCCTCGACAAGTGGCCGTTCGGCCTCGATGTCCGTCAGTTGGAGCCGGGCGCGCGCACCACGTTCACCACGAAGCGCGCGTATGACGACCAGGTTGCGGATCGGATTGAGGTTTTGTTTACGTCGGAACGCCAAGCTCAATAGCCGCCGCACGCCCGAGCGGCGATCTGGAGCAGTTTGCTGGTGAAGCGCGATGGCACGCGTATTGGTGGCCGACGATGAGGTGCGCGAGTTCATCGTGCGCGCGCTGAGGACGCGCGGCCACGAAGTCGACGCAGTCGCCGACGGCCTAGAGGCGCTACAGACCCTGGGGCAACGCGCTTACGGGTTGCTCATCACCGACATCGTGATGCCGGGCCTCGACGGCGTCGAACTATAGCTTAAGGTCGCCGTCGAATGGCCTAAGTTGGCCATTCTTCTGATCACCGGCTACGCGGCTGAGCGTCAGCGCGCGCGCAATCTGGACGCGCTCATCCACGAGGTCATCACCAAACCATTCGATTTACGCCAGATCTGCAACCGCGCCGTCGCCGCCTTGGCGGCGGTCGGCTAGACAATCGCGGCACGATCAGAATCGGCGCAGCAAGCGCTCGATATACTCCAGCTCCAGGATCGGGCGGCCCCGCTCACCGGACCGACGGCGCAGCTCGTTGAGGATCTCCCGCGCCCGCTGCAGGTCGACCTCGCCCGGAATGTCGATATCGCCCAGATCCCAGGTGCCGCCATCCTCGACGGTGCGGCCGAACGGATCGCGGTTCGGCGCCATCTGTTCGAGCTGATTCTGGTTGCCGCCGAAGGCCATCTCGCCCCCGGGCTGCATCATCTGCTCCATCATGGACTCCATGCCCTGCTGAAGCTGATCCAGAGCTTCGGCCTGCGGTCCGATCGCGTCGCCGGCTAGGCCCTCTTCAAGGGCCTGGCCCGACTGGCGCATCGACCGCTCGGCGCGCCCGAAGGGTCGCGGGATGTCACCGGCCATATCGCCCATGCGCCGCATCATCTCGCCGAGCATGCGGCGCAGCCCCTCCTGCTCCGCCGGGCTCGGCATTTCGCCGCCTTCGCCGCCGCCTTCACGGCCTTGTTGCTGCTGTTGTTGGGCGCTTCGATTGGTGCGATCGAGCAAGTCCTGTTGACGCTGGATCAATTCCTGCATGCCGCGCATCAGCTGGTTGGCTTCGCCATTGCGCTGCTGGCGCATCGCCATGGACGGATCGGAGCGCAGGTTTTCCAGCATCTGCTGCAGTTGGCTGAGCATTTCGCGGGCAGCGTCACGCGCGCCCATCTCCGCCATCTCCTGCATGCGATCGATCATCTCCTGCAGGTCCTGCTCCGTCATGGTCATCGCATTGGGGTCGGCCTGCTGCATCTCGGCGCCCTGCTCCATCTGCCGCTGCATGTTCTCGGCGAGGGCTTCCATGAACCGCTGCATGGCACTGCGCAGCTCATCCATGAGCTGCTGGATCTCTTCTTCAGGCGCGTCATTTGACAGCGCCTCCATCAGTTGGCGCTGCAACTGACGCAAGTCGCGCTCGGCCAGCGATAGGCTGCCTTCCTCGACGTGCAGGGCGGTGTCCCAGAGCAATTCCTGCACCGCCGCGATGTCGGCATCCTGGCGCCCATGCATCAGCCGCGCCTGCGCCATGACCAGGGACAGATAGACGCCCAGGTCCTCGCTGTAGGCCTCGGGTTCGATGGCGATCATCATGATGCTGCCGGCGATCGCGACGCGATTTTCGGGCTCCACCGCCAGCCGTTTGCGCTGCTCGATAATAGCGCGGGCCACGGGATGCGCGAAGTCCCGCTCCGGCAAGATCATGGCGAAACGGTCGGAGAACCCGGACTGGCCGCGGCCGTCGCGCGCCTCCAATTCGATCTCCACTGGCAGGCCGGCCCACACATGCGCCGTCAGGTCGTGATAACTGGTCGCGATCGCCTCCGCCAAGCCGCGGCCGGGAAGGTTCAGAGCCAACTCGATCGGCGTATCGCGTTCGGTCGCCACTTCGCGCGGACGCAGGACGCGGGCGAAGACGCTGTCGAGTCCGTAGTCGTCCTCGGCCGAGTATTCGATCTGAACCGCCAGACGCGGGGTGACCAGCGGATCGCTGGCGAATTCAATGGTCGGCGAGCGGTCGGGCCGGATCATGAGGTTCCAGGTCGCCAACTGCTCATTGCCCTGCGTGACCGACAATTCGCGCACGCCGGCGCGTTCCACCTCGAGTGGGACCTCGCCCTGCCAAGTCGTCGCGTCCACCGCCGCCAGCGGGAACTCCTCATCCGCCAGCCTAACGATGGGTTCGCCGTTGCCGCCGTAGACCTGCGCCATGATCACGCTGCCGCCGGGTACGTCGAATTCGGTGCCGGGCGCGACGGCGGAGTCGAGATAGAGCGGCGCGGCGCCGGTGTAGTCCGGCGGCGTGACCCACACTTCCAGAGTCGGCGGCAGGGCGTCCGCCCCGGCGCCCAAACTCGGCGTCACCGCGCGCGCAATACGCGTCGACCAATCGCCACCGGCCGCGGCAACACCCACGACCAGCGCCAAGGCCACGGCCACGCGCATCGCCATTGGATCACGGCGAGACAACAGCGGCGACGGGACACCAATGCGCAGTCGCCGCAGCGCCGTCAGCATGCGCTTGCGGTGCACGTTCCATAAGGCTTCGCTCTGCGCGTCGCCGCGGCCAACGAAAAGCGAGTCGTCGATCAGCGTGAGCGGCCGATGGTCGAAGCCACTAGCCGTCTCCAGACGACGCCGCGCCTCTTCCGCGGTCGGCATGCGCACCAGCGCGACCGCGTGCACCAATGCGCGACCCAGCGCGACGACGAAACCCACCAGCAGGACGATGTGCAGCCAGCCCGGCAGCGCCGAGAACACGTCCAACAGCGCCAGCGCACTGAACACGCCGAGAACCCCTACGGCCGGCCATACGGCGGGCCAAACGCGTTCCCATAGCAGTGCCAATCCCGCCAGCGCCTCACGCCGGTACATGATTGCGCGCAAACGAGATTCGTGGGGGTCGGAACGCCGGTTCATGCTGCACCTCGCTCGGCGTCGGACCCGCGCAGCCATGGCGGCTGGCGATCCTGCGCCAGTAATGCCTCGTGGCTCATGCGTGGCCGGATAACGGCATGATCGCGCCCACGCACCAGCACCTCAGCCACCAATAGCCTTGAATTGTAGGTCGAGGCCATTACGGAACCATAGGCTCCGACACTGTCAATGACCAGTAAATCTCCGCTACTCAAAGGCGGTAGCGGGCGATCGACGGCAAATGTGTCACCGCTTTCGCACACCGGCCCGACCACATCCGCCGGGCTCAATGGGGCATCGCTCCGCGCCTGCCGTACCGGGCGTATGGCGTGCCAAGCGCCATAGAGCATCGGCCGTATCAGGTCGTTCATCGCTCCGTCGACGATGACGAAGCGCCGGCTTTCAGCCTCCTTCACATACAGCACGCGGGTCAACAGCACACCGGCATTGCCGACCAGCAGCCGACCGGGTTCGACGATGAGTTCGCAATCCAGCGGCTGAACGATTTCGCGCACCAACTCGCCATAGCCCGCCGGCAGCGGCGGCGCCTCGTCGCGGTAGGGGATGCCAAGACCGCCGCCAAGATCGAGCCGGCGGACCTTGTGACCGTCGGCGCGCAGTTGCCTGATCATGTCCGCCACCACGCCGAATGCCTGGCGGAAGGGATCGAGATCGGTCAGCTGCGAGCCGATATGGACCGCCAACCCCACCGGCCGCAGGCCCGGCAGCCTGGCAGCGTCGGCGTAGACTTGGGACACCCGGCCCAACGGTATCCCGAACTTGTCAGTGCTGCGTCCGGTGCTGATTTTCGTATGGCTGCCCGCATCGATGTCTGGATTGACGCGCAACGCCACCGCCGCTTCACGGCCCATGCCGGCGGCCACTTGCGAAAGCGCCGCCAACTCGGGCTCCGTTTCAACGTTGAACTGCAGAATGCCGACCTTCAGCGCATACGCCATCTCGTCGGTGGTCTTGCCGACCCCGGAGAACACGATGCGGTTGGGCGGCACGCCGGCGGCGAGCGCGCGGCGCAACTCACCTTCGGAGACGATGTCCGCGCCGGCGCCGCGTTCGGCCAGGGTGCGAACCACGGCAAGATTGCCATTGGCCTTCAGGGCGTAGCAGATCGTGACCGCCAGTCCGTGGAGCGCGGCGTCGAATACGTCGTAATGACGCGTCAATGTAGCGGTCGAATAGACATAGACCGGTGTGCCGACATCATCGGCGATATCGGGGAGCGCGACGTCCTCCGCGCGCAACACGCCATCGCGGTAGTGAAAGTGGTTCATCGAACCGGATAGGTGCGCGGGTAGGTGATCACTTCATCCTCCGGCGGCTCAAGCGTACCCTTCTTGCCGCACGCGCTCAGCGGCACCGCCAGCGCGCAGGCCAAAACCGCCAGCAACATCGATCGCGCAAGTCCCGGCCGGATGCTCACAGGTACCTCTCCTTGGCTCTGGCTACGGACTCGCGCACGCGCTCGGGCGCGGTGCCACCGAAGCTCCCCCGGCTGTTCACAGCCGCCTCGACGGTAAGAATATCATAAACTTCCACGGAAATTCGCGGTTCGATCCGTTGCATTTGCGCCAATGACAATTCCGCGAGCGCGCAGTCGGCCGCTTCGGCCGCGGCCACCAACTGTCCGGTCACGCGATGCGCCTGGCGAAACGGCATATTCAGCGTCCGGACCAGCCAATCAGCCAAATCCGTTGCGGTCGAAAAGCCCGCCTCGGCTGCGGCGCGCATGGCATCGGAGCACGCCTGCATGTCGCGCACCATCCCGGCCATTGCCGCCACGCACAGCGACAAGCTGTCGAAGGCGTCGAACAGCGGCTCCTTGTCCTCCTGCAGGTCCTTGCCATAGGCCAGCGGCAGGCCCTTCAGGACAATCAACACGGCCGTGAGCGCGCCGATCACACGCCCGCTCTTGGCCCGCACCAATTCTGCCGCGTCCGGGTTGCGCTTCTGCGGCATGATGGAACTGCCGGTTGTCAGGGCGTCGCTCAGCACGACGAAGCCGAAGCCCGGACTGCACCACAGCACAATCTCTTCGGCGAGCCGCGACAGGTGAACCGCCGTGAGTGCGCAGGCCGACAAGAACTCGACGACGAAATCGCGGTCGGCGACGGCATCCATTGCGTTGGCCATCGGCCGGTCGAACCCCAATGAGCGCGCCGTGGCGTCTCGGTCGATCGGAAACGAGGTGCCCGCCAGCGCTGCGGCTCCGAGCGGTGACTCGTTCAGACGTGAGCGTGCATCGGCGAAGCGTCCCCGATCGCGGCCGACCATCTCCACGTAGGCCAACAAGTGATGGCCGAACGTGACCGGCTGCGCCGGCTGCAGATGCGTGTAGCCCGGCATGATAGTCGCGGCGTGCCGCTCGGCCCGGTCGAGGAGAGCGGCCTGCAGTTCGCGCAACTGGTCGTCGAGGCCGTCGATCGCCTCCCGCACCCACAGGCGCAGATCGGTGGCTACCTGGTCATTGCGCGAGCGCGCGGTGTGCAGTCGGCCCGCAGCCTCGCCGGCCAATTCGCCGAGTCGTGATTCGACATTCATATGGATGTCTTCCAACGCCGTCGAATAACGAAAAGTGCCCGCATCAATTTCGAGCAAGATTTTGTCCAACCCCTGCGTTATGGCGGATTCATCGTCGCTGGAAATAATTCCCTGGGCCGCCAACATAGCAGCATGAGCCTTGCTCGCTGCGATGTCCTGGCTATAAAGTCGGCGGTCGAAGGTGACCGAGGCGTTGATCTGCTCCATGATCGCCGCGGGGCCGGCGGCAAAACGACCGCCCCACGTGGTGTGTGGTGCGTCGGATCCGGTGGGGTCGTCTTGAGTAGCCATGAGGGTGTGAGGGTCCGAACTGTCGATGAAGCGCTTACTACTCATTTTGACCGGGGCGGCGATCGGGTTCATCCTTGCCGCGACCGCGCAGGAGCTGACACAGCGAACAGATCAGCCACCGTCGCTTTCCGGCACCATCAGCAACTTTACCGTGGCCGAGGCGCCCGGACCAGCGCCCCTGACCGAATTCACCGGCCTGGACGGCGCGACGCACACGCTGGCCGATTTCCAAGGCAAAGTGCTGGCGATCAACTTTTGGGCGACCTGGTGCGGGCCCTGCAAGCGCGAGATGCCGGCGCTCGATCGGCTACAGGCGGAACTCGGCGGCGACGAGTTCGCCGTGATGCTGATCAGCCTGGATCGGCTGGGGGCCGCGCACGTCGCGCCGTTCCTCGACGAAATGGGGCTCGCCGGCCTGTCGAGCTACCTCGACCCGAAGATGCGGTTGTGGCGCGACCTGGGCGGCCGTGGCCTGCCGACCACGATCCTGCTGGCGCCCGACGGCACCGAGATCGGCCGTCTGGAGGGCCCGGCCGAGTGGGACGCGCGCGAGGCGATGGCCCTGGTTCGATACCACATCGAGGGTCCGCTGGCGGCGCGTAGTCACCGTGGACAGCTCCGAGGCGACTCTGGATCGCCTTGACGCGGCCAGCCGGCGCCATCGCCGAGCCGCCGGCGATAGCGTTCCGACCGCCCAAAGAGCCGCCCCGCCGGACCGCAGTCCGCTGGTCGGGCATCGAGTCAAGCTCGAACCGATCGACGCCGATCTGCATGGCGCGGAATTGTACGCCGCCTCGCACGGCGCCGCCGACGGCGCCCTGTGGGACTATATGGCCTATGGTCCCTTCGACGACGCGCCGGCGATGGCCGCCTGGCTGCGCGCTTGCGCGGGATCGCCGGACCCAATTTTCCTTGCGGTCCGTGACGGCTCCACCAGCCGGCCGGCCGGCATGGCCAGCTATTTGGCCATTCGCCCCGCTTCAGCCGTTATGGAGATCGGCAACATCTGGCTGGCACCGTCGCTGCAAAGGACCGCGGCCGCCACCGAAACGCTGTTTCTCATGATGCGCAACGCCTTCGACAGCCTCGGGTACCGCCGGCTGGAGTGGAAGTGCGACGTTCGCAACATACTCTCGTGTCGCGCCGCGCTCCGGCTCGGATTCCGCCACGAAGGCATGTTCCTGAATCACATGATCATCAAGGGCCGGAACCGCGATACGGCGTGGTACGCCCTCATCGATAGCGAGTGGCCGGCGGTGCGGACGAATTTCGAACGCTGGCTCGCACCCGGCAATTTCGACGGAAGCGGCACCCAACGCACTTCCCTGGCCGCCCTGAACCAAGCGATGTGGGCGGATTGATCCGGCGCCCTACGGCAACGCCCGCGGATTGTTGAAGAAGCGCATCTGCTCGCCGATGTCGCAGGCCGGCGCATATTTTGGCCCACCCTCGGCCTGGGCCAGCCGTGATTGCTCGGCTCCAGCGAGAATAACCGCCGGGATCCGGCCGGCGATTTCGAGGATGAGTTTGCGGCGAATGGCATCGGCGAAGGACTCGAACCCGTCGGCCGCCAATACGAAGGCGCCGGGGCCGCCGATGACACACTCGTAATAGTAGACATCCAGATCCGGCAGCGTGAACGCGCTGCCATCGAAATTGTTGATGGCAACCCCATTGACCGTGATTCCAGCGGCCACGGCCGCGTCGCGGGCATCCGAGACGATGCCGCCACGGTTGTTGGGGCCGTCACCGGAGATATCGATGACCCGTCGCACGCCCTCGGCGCCATTGTCATCGAACAGGCCCATGGCGTGATGGATCACGCTGGTGATCGAGGTTCCCTGACCACGCGCGACCGGTACCCGGGCCAGAATTTCGGCGAATTCGCGCGCCGCGCCGGCACTGTCGATAATGTGCCAGTCCGCAACCGGACGCCACAGCCCCGGTCCCGCCCACTCCAGAAAGGTCACCGCAACGCGCCCGAACGGGGCGCTCAGGATCACATCTATGACGCGCTCATCGGATAAGGCGCGGACATAGCCCATACGCTGCAGCTGGCCTTCATAGCCATCGACGCTCTGGGACACATCGACCGCCAGCACCAACTCCAAATCGACCGGAACGTCCTGGACGGCAAGGGGTTGCACCACCATCGCAAGCGCCAGACCCAACTCACCGACATACTGCCCAATGTTCACGGGGCACCCTCGAGCTGCGACTCCAAAGTGCCGCAATCGGGGGCGCCCGTCGCCCGCTAATTTTGCCTGCCCGGCGATGCGAGGCGGGCGGGCGGCCGACTCCATGCGCGAGCCGAAAAATGTTATGCACAAGACCAGGTCGCGGGAATTGCCGCGTTGTCTTGTCGGCCAGCGGAAGTCCTGATATCGATAGCTAACTTCTTAATTTTGGTGTACTGCCCTAACAACAGCGCAATAATTTGATGCAAATCAGAGAAATAAGCGAGCGTGGAGGCGTACACCAACTATCGGGAGGAGCATAAGCACTTGGCGATAAGGAAGAACACCTAGTTACCCACTGACGATCGGCATTCTTCGTCTACGGACGGGGATCGAAGGCATCGTGGCATCGGCTCGGCCTCTCTGCAGCGATGATGCGAGGCCAAGCATGGCACGGCCGTTGTCAAGGAGGTGACGTGGTGGACGGCAGGAAATCCCAACAGTATGGCGGCGACGCGATCGCCGATGGCACCGCGGCGGCACCTGCGGGGCCACAGCCGTGGCAGCAACAACTGTGCCGCCTGACGGCGCTACTAAAAAGTGACGCCGGTGCGATTATCCGTTTCGACCGCCGTCAGAATGCCGCACGGCTTGTGTGCACAACCGGGTTCAGCAACATCTTTGCCAACGCCTTTGTCCAGGATGGCCCACTCGCCGGCGACTTTCGCGATGCGATCGGATCGCTGCCGATAGCCCCGGACACAACGGCCAATGTAAGCGGCCAAAGTGGCGCCTTCGATGATCATCTGCGCAACGGTCTTCAGGCCGAGGGATTGCTCCACTGGGCGTACCTGGTGATTTGGCAAGGTGGAGGCCGCGCCCATTGCCTAATCTCCGGCCGCCGCGACCCCATGGCGCCCTACTCGGGCGGAGAAAGGGACCTTCTCGCCGCGGCTGGAATTGGCATGCGTTCGGTGCTCGAGTCGCTGGACAGCCTCGAGACAATGGCGGCCGAATATGCCGCCACCCTGCAGGCACTCGATCTATTGCCACAAGGCATTGTCGTGGTCGCAGCTGGAGGTCGCATACTGGCCGCCAACGCCGCGGCGCGTTCGTTGATGCGGCTAAATGATGGAATCATCGACAACAGCAGCATATTGTGTGCGGCCGATCCGGAACTGACGACTGCGCTGCACGCGATTCTGGCCGGCCATCGCGCCAATGCCGGCCGCGCCGCGCAGACATTGTCGCTGCCGCGATCCGGTGAGCGACCGCCGCTCGAGGCGATGATCGCGCGGACGACAATGCGGCTCGCCGCCATCGATAGGAACGCGACCTCGGTCGTGGTCATCAACGATCCGGCGCCTCGTCTGGCACCGAGCATCGCCGCGCTGCGGCGTCTCTATGGCCTGACGCCGGCCGAAGGACGGGTGGCGGCGCACATTGGCCATGGAATATCCGTCGCCGATGCCGCACAATCGCTAGGAATATCGGTCGGCACCGCGCGCACCCATCTGAAGCGCATATTCGGCAAGACGGGGGCGACACGACAGGCGCAACTTGTCCGGCTCATCTGGGATGTCACGGTCCAGCTCGCTAACGCCGCCGGCGAGACGCCCCCTTCGGCGTCCACCGGCAGCGAGCGGATCGACCCCACGCAGCGCGTCAGCCGGCCGGAGGAAACGTGGCATGATGCACACTGATTTTCATTCCGCCCACCGTGTGGCGGCGCGTGCCGTGGCCGTGTTCGCGCTGTTGGCTATCAACGTCGTCTGGGCGGCCGAAACGCCGGGCGAAGTGTTCGGCGCGTTGGATTACTCGCCGCCGAAATTCGAGCGCAGCGGGCGCGTGGTCGAAACAGTATTCGGATCGCCGCCGTCCGTCCTCAGCCGGGCCATCGCCGGTCTGAGTGCCGGGGAGTTTACCGTGCTCGGCCATGAAACGACCGATAACGGCTCGGTGATCACCGGCTATTATACCGGCGAGGCACAACGGTTCGTCGATTGCGGCATCGTCGCGGTGTTGGACAAGCGCTCGCCCGGCCGCCTGGAAAGCTTCGGCGGTGCCAAGGGCTGGGCCGTTTACGGCGTCCTCGAACGCGAGAACATGTTCATCATCGACCGCCAAGCGCAAAGCCCTAACCCTGCAGCTTATTCGCTGACCCCACACGCCCTCCGGCCGGGGCTCGCCAAAGGCTGGACGCGGCCGCTCCAGTCATGGAGGATCGCGGCATGCCGGCGGTGACGCCGGCGGCACACCGCCGTGGGGCCGCGAGGTGAACACACACAAGGCCACGACAACAAAGCCACCCCGTGCCGGTAAAGAGACGGCCGGCGCGGTGACCGATCTGCGCGGCCGCCGGACGTACGGCGACTACCTGGCGCTCGAGCGCATTCTCACTGCCCAGAGTCCGGTCAGCAACAGCCATGATGAGATGCTGTTCATTATCATTCACCAGGCGACCGAGCTGTGGATGAAGCTCGCGATCCACGAGTTGCGCGCCGCGTGCACGCTGCTGGCGACTGATCAGCCCAAGCCTTGCTTCAAGATGCTGGCCCGCGTCAGCCGCATTCAATCGCAGCTGATCCAAAGCTGGGATGTGCTGTCGACCCTGACGCCGGCCGAATACCTCGCCTTCCGCGACAAGCTGGGCCCGGCGTCCGGATTTCAGTCGCATCAGTACCGCCTGGTCGAATTCATCCTGGGCCACAAGAACCGCGCCAGGTTGGCGCCGTTCCGCCATCAGTCGGACACGCACGAAGAACTGACCGGGCAGCTCGAGCAGCCGGGACTGTACTACCAGGCGATCCGGCTCTTGTCGCATCGCGGCTTCTCGATCGATCGCGCGCAGTGCGAGCGCGACTGGTCGCAGCCCTACCGAACCAATGAAAGCGTGCGCCGCGCCTGGGCGGCGATCTACGCCGACACGCAAGAGCATTGGGAGCTATACGAACTGGCGGAAAAGCTGGTCGACCTCGAGGATTGGTTTCAACAATGGCGCTTTCGCCATCTGACGACGGTCGAGCGCATCATCGGCATGAAGCATGGCACCGGTGGTACCGAGGGCGTCAGTTATCTCAAGCGCGCGCTCGACGTCCGTTTCTTCCCGGAACTATGGGAGCTGCGGACTCAGCTTTAAACACGCGTGTTTAAACACGGGTGTTTAACCGCGCAAGCGGGGGTGGGGAATGCTACCATGATGCGCGCGACATGGAGACCGGCACGGCCGGCAGGAAGGAGACGGACATGCACCGCATGATGACACCAGCCGTTTGCGCCGCTGCGGCGCTGCTACTCGCCCTGCCCGCGCAGGCGCAAAAGGACGAATTGGTGATCGGCATCGGCCAGTTTCCGACCGGCTTCCATCCCAACCTGACCAGCCACGTCGCCGCCAGTTACGTCGTGGCAATGGCGCATCGGCCTTTCACGACCTACGACCCCGACTGGAACCAGATCTGCATCCTGTGCACGGAGCTTCCGGACGTCGCCAACGGCACCGCGCGCGACTGGACCACGCCCGACGGCGAGCCCGGCCGCGCCGTCGATTACGCCATCCAGGCCAACGCTGTGTGGGGCGACGGCACGCCGGTCACCACCGACGATGTGCAATTCGTCTGGGACGTCGGGCACGTACCGGAGGCCGGCGCGAACAATCAGGAAATGTACCGCCGCATGGAGAAGCTGGAGATCCATGACGACAAGCGGTTCACGATCTACACTAACAAGCGCGAGTGCGACTACAAGGGCCTCGGCGACTTCAAACTGGTGCCGGCGCATCTCGACCGCGGTCATTTCGCCGAACCAGCCGAATACAAGAACCGTACGCTGTACGAAACCGACACCACCAATCCGGGCCTCTATATGGGCCCGTATGTGATCTCGCGGGTAGAACCCGGTGCTACGATCGTGCTGGAGCAAAACCCCAACTGGTGGGGCGAGCAAAAACCGCACTTCAAACGCATCGTCGTCCGAACGATCGAGAACACCGCCGCGATGGCCGCCAATCTGCTGTCCGGTGAGATCGACTACATCGCCGGCGAGGATGGACTGTCTCTCGACCAGGCGCTCAATTTCGAGAGCGACCACGGCGACACTTACGATGTCGTCTACAAGCCGAGCCTGCTCTACGAGCACGTCGACCTGATGCTCGACAATCCCATGTTGGCCGACCGACAGGTCCGCAGGGCGCTGCTGCACGCTGTCAACCGGGTGGCGATCAGCGAGCAGCTTTTCGAGGGCAAGCAGCCGGTGGCGCATGGCAACGTCAACCCGCTGGACACGGTCTATGACCCGGATGCGCCGAAGTATCCCCACGATCCCGCGCTCGCGGGCGCGATGCTGGACGAGGCCGGCTGGTCGGAGATACGGGACGGCGTGCGGCACAATGCCGCCGGCGAGCGGTTGTCGTTCGAGCTGATGACAACGGCCGGCAACCGCACGCGCGAACTCGTCGAACAAGTGATACAAAGCGACCTGAAGCAAGTCGGTGTCGACGTGCGCTTGCGCAACGAGCCAGCACGGGTCCTGTTCGGGCAGACCATCCGCGAGCGGCGGTTCACGTCGATGGCCATGTTCGCTTGGTTTTCCAGCCCCGAGAACGTGCCGTACACGACGCTGCATTCGAAGATGATCCCGACCGAGGAAAACAACTGGTCGGGCCAGAACTACACCGGCTACAGCAACCCCGAAATGGACGACGCGCTCGACCGCATCCTGGTCGAATGCGGAGACGAGACCCAGGATCAGTTGTGGCGCAAGATCCAGGCGCTCTATGCCGAGGATCTGCCGGCGCTGCCGCTGTACTTCCGCGCCACGCCGTTCGTGTTCCCCAAATGGCTGACCGGGGTGCGCCCGACCGGCCACCAATTCCCGTCCACGTTGTGGGTCGAGCAGTGGGCGGCCCGATAACCCGCGGCTGAGTGCGGACGGCATCGGCCTTGGATGTAGGGGCGGGTATCAAACCCGCCCTCAACATGATCGCACAATGACCGCCGTCAGCGTCTGCGCGCGCCTAGACAACCGGATCGGCGCGCGATCTTGAGCCGGTTCGTGCTCACGCGTCTAGTTGAATCCCTCATCGTGATCGTGGCGATGTCGGCGATCGTCTATGGGTTGATTGGGCTGATGCCGGGCGATCCGATCGACCTGATGATCGTCTCCGACCCGAACCTGACGCCGGCCGACGCCGAGGTCCTGCGCGCCGTGTATGGACTCGACGTGCCCATATGGGAACGCTACTGGGCCTGGCTGAAAAACGCGCTCGCCGGTGACTTCGGCTACTCCCGTACTTATCGCCAGCCGGTGCCCGACATCCTGCTGCCGCGTCTGGCCAACACGCTGGTGCTGCTGGGCTTGAGTTCCGTGCTGGCCGTGATCATCGCCATCCCGTTGGGCGTCGTCGCCGCCGCCAAGCAGCACCGGTGGCTCGACGATCTGGTCAACCTGTTCTGCTTCGCGGGAATTTCGATCCCGTCCTTCTGGTTCGCGCTGATCCTAATCCTGCTGTTCGCGGTGACGCTGGGCATCCTGCCGGCGGGCGGCATGGGACCGGTCGACGGCGGCGACTGGTTGGAGCGGGCTCGCTACCTGGTGCTGCCAGTCACGGCGCTGACCTTGGCGAGCCTCGCTGCCTATACCCGGTTCATGCGGGCGGCCATGATGGAGGCGCTGCGCCAGGACTATGTGCGCACGGCGCGCGCCAAGGGTGCGAGCAGTGCCCGTGTGCTCGTGGGCCACGCCCTGCGCAATGCCATGATCCCGCTGATCACCATTATCGCGCTTGATTTCGGCGCTCTGTTCTCCGGCGCCCTGATCACCGAGACCATGTTCGCCTATCTCGGCATGGGCAAGCTGGTCTACGACGCCATCCTGGGCAACGACTACAATGTCGCCCTCGTGGGGTTACTGTTCGCCACCTTTATCGTGCTGGTCGGTAACTTCCTCGCCGACATCGGGTACGTCGCGCTCGATCCGCGCATCAGCTACCGCGCCGTGGAAGATCGCCGATGACGGCGCAAGCACTGCTGGCCCCAACTGCCAGCCCCAACGCGATGTTGTGGCGCCGGTTTCTGCGCCACCGCGCCGCCGTGGCCGGCGGCGCCACCCTGATCGTGCTGGCAGTCGCGGCGCTGGCGGCGCCATTGGTCGAGGCTTGGCAAGGGCTGGACGTGACGCAAGTCGATCTGTTCAACCGCTTCGCGCCGCCCAGCGCCCAACATCCTCTCGGCACCGACGAGGCCGGGCGCGACGTTCTGCTGCGCCTGTTGTATGGCGGCCGCGTATCGCTGTTCGTCGGCCTGGTCACCGCGGTGTTCGCCGCCATCATCGGTACCGGTGCCGGCCTGTTGGCCGGCTACTACGGCGGTCGACTGGACCGGCTGCTGATGCGTCTCACCGACGGCGTCATCGCCCTGCCGCTATTGCCACTACTCATCATTTTGGCGGCGATCGACCTCGGCAAACTGCCGCTGCCGCAATCGGTGGTGCAGTCGGAATGGGTGAGCCTCTATCGGATCGTCTTCATCATCGCGCTGTTTGGCTGGACCACCGTTGCGCGTCTGGTCCGCGGCGCGACCCTGTCGGTGCGCACGCGCGAGTTCGTGTGGGCGGCCGAAGCGCTGGGCGCGCGGCCGCTACGCATCATGGTCCGGCACATTCTGCCGAATGTGTCCTCGCCGATCGTGGTCGCCACCACGCTCAGCGCCGGCGTCATCATCTTGCTCGAATCGGTGTTGAGTTTCCTCGGCCTCGGCGTGCAGCCGCCGCTGCCGAGTTGGGGCAACATGCTGACCAATGCTCAGGAGCTGATCCAGACCGCGCCTGAGCTAACGATCTATCCGGGCATGCTGATCTTTGTCACCGTGATCGCGTTCAATTTCCTGGGCGACGGCTTGCAGGACGCGCTCGACCCCCGCGCGGTTAGCTCAAGGACATCATAACGTTTTCGCGTTATCGGTATGGCCGCTTGGCAAGCGCGTCTTGCGCGTGGTACAGGAGCCGGCATCGGGAGTGCGGGAGAAGTCCCTACGGAGGGTTTGCTTATGCCGAAAAGGAGGTTTGATCATCGTTCAAGTCGTCGTTCGCGACAATAATGTCGATCAGGCCCTGAAGGCGCTGAAGAAGAAGATGCAGCGCGAGGGGCTCTTCCGGGAGATGAAGTTGCGCCGCAGCTACGAGAAACCGTCGGAACGCCGGGCCCGCGAGAAGGCCGAGGCGATCCGCCGCGCGCGCAAGCTGGCGCGCAAGCGCATGGAGCGTGAAGGCTTCTGACGGCGCCCGAGCCGCGCTTCCGAGATTAAGACCGCCGCGACTCACCACCAAATCCCTGTTGCAAGCCGGCGGCTTCGCCCGCAGCCTGCTGCGTGTCCGCCTCAGGCTGTTGTGAGCACACACGAAATCGGCTTGTGGTCACTGGTGTGGTGTCGCGCCGGTGATTGGGCGTTGATCCGATCGTGTATCTCGTGCTCGACGAAGCCCGCGTTGGATTGCACCCTGAGCGCCGAACTGCCATCCACCAAGGCCTGCGTGAACAGGATATGATCGAGTAGGATCTGCGGATCGCGCCCGGTGTCGATGGGATCCCTGAAGTGGACGCTCCACTGCAAATCATCGGCAAAGTCGAACAATGCGTGATTCAGGAAGCGCCGCGCAAAGAACACATCACCCTGCAAGGTGGATACCAAATCAAAGAACAGATACTGCCGTTCGAAGAATTCCTTGCCGGGACCGTCGTTCATATCGCCCAAGACAAATATGCGCGCCGCCGCCTCTTGCGTGAACCGCGCGTCGATGTAGGCGCGGACGTTCGCGGCCTCGGTCGCCAGCTTGATGCGCGCTTTCAGCGCCTCCACCTCATATTCGCGCTTCTGCTCCGGCGTGCCGTGAAATCGGTTTATGCGCACGAGCTTGCTCTTTAGATGAACGCCGATCGCCTCGACGCGCTGCCCGTTCCAGTTGAAAACCAGCACCTGCGGATGGCGGTAGTGACTGTGCCGCGCAACTTCCGATTTGCCCCAATGTTGACCGGCCATGACCGTCCGGTGACCGCATTGTCATCGTCGCGGGTATAGGTCTGCCACACCGATAGCGGCAGCAGTTGGGCACCGATTTGTTGTGCCAGGCCAGAACGCACCAAGAACCATATCCATTGGCGTCCCTTCTGGCGGTAGTCGCCGTCGGACGACTTGATCACCGCAAACCGACCGCCGAGAAAACTCTGCGCGAAACCGTCGATCTCCACCTCGCTATTGGGACCCTCGACGACACACAATATGTCGGGTGCGATCTCTCCGATTTCGCTCGCGATGTTGGTGAGCCGCGCACGCGCATCGCTTTGGCGCGCAGGGGCCGAGGCGTCGGCCGCATTCTGGAGCGCCCTGTCCAGCCACTCCACATTCCACGTCGTCAATTTGATGGTCGCCATAGCCAGCCTCCCTATGCCGCGCACCGCGGCACGAAGCGGCTAGTGCCTGCCGCTATCCAATGCCTTGACGACGTCCTCGCACATCTTCTTGGCGTCGCCGAACAGCATCATCGTGTTGTCGCGATAGAACAGCGTATTGTCGATGCCGGCATAGCCGGACGCCAGCGAGCGTTTGACGAACAGCACAGTGCCCGACTTGGCAACGTCGAGGATCGGCATGCCGTAGATCGGGCTCGACGGGTCGTCGTGCGCGGCGGGATTGGTGATGTCGTTGGCACCGATGACGAACGACACGTCGGTCATGGCGAAATCGCGGTTGATCTCGTCCAGCTCCAGCACTTCGTCATAGGGCACGTTAGCCTCGGCCAGCAGCACGTTCATGTGCCCCGGCATGCGCCCAGCCACCGGGTGGATGGCGTAGCGCACCTTGACGCCGCGCACCTTCAGCAGATCGGCCATCTCGCGCAGCGCGTGTTGGGCCTGCGCCACCGCCATGCCATAGCCCGGCACGACCACCACCGAATCCGCCTCGCCCATGATGAACGCCGCGTCGTCGGCCGAGCCCTGCTTCACGGCCCGGTCGCCCAAATTGGCCGCGGGCCCCGCCGTCTCGCCGCCGAAGCCGCCGAGGATGACGTTGAAGAAGGAGCGGTTCATGCCGCGGCACATGATGTAGCTGAGGATGGCGCCGGACGAGCCGACCAGGGCGCCAGTGACGATCAGCAGCGGGTTGCCGAGTGTGAAACCGATGCCGCAGGCCGCCCAGCCGGAATAGGAGTTGAGCATCGAGATCACGACCGGCATGTCGGCGCCGCCGATGGGCACGATCATCAGCACACCCAGCGCCAGCGACAGCAGCACGATCAGCCAGAACGCCGCGGTCGACTGCCCCATGCAAAGCCACACGACGAGCAGAACCAGCGCGATGCCCAGCGCCAGGTTCAAGGGATGCTGGCCGGTGAAGACCACCGGCTTGCCGCCGATAAGCCCCTGCAGCTTGCCGAAGGCGATGATCGAACCGGTGAACGTGATGGCGCCGATGGCGGTGCCTATCGACATCTCGATTAGGCTGGCGACGTGGATGTTGCCGGAGACACCGATGGCGTAGGCCTCCGGGAAAGTGAACGCCGCGCCCGCTACGAACACGGCGGCGAGGCCGACGAGTGAGTGGAACGCAGCGACCAGTTGCGGCAACGCCGTCATCTGAATGCGCTGCGCGATCACGGTGCCGATGGCACCGCCAATCAAAACGCCGACGGCGATTTCCCCATAGGACAACACGCCCGGCAGCAGCACGGTCGTCAGCACGGCGATGACCATGCCGGCGATGCCGTAGACGTTGCCCATGCGCGCCGTCGTGGGCGAGCTCAGACCCCTGAGCGCCATGATGAAGCAGACGCTGGCGACGAGATAGGCGAGGGCCGGCCCGGTTGCGGTCATCGGATTCGCCTATTTGCGCTTGCGGAACATGCCCAGCATGCGCTGGGTGACGATGAACCCACCGAAGATGTTGATCGAGGCCAGGACGACCGCCGCCAAGCCGAAGAACTTCGACAGGCTGAAGCCCGACGGACCCGCCGCGATCATGGCGCCGACGATGATGACCGAGGAGATGGCGTTGGTGACGCTCATCAGCGGCGAATGCAACGCCGGCGTGACGGACCACACCACGTAATAGCCGATGAAGACCGACAGCACGAACACGGTGAACAGGAACATGAAGGGCGACGCGGCCGCCGCGTCACCGCCGCCCGCGACCAGCAAGGCCGCTTCGCCGGCCAGTGCATCGGCCTGCTCGGCAAGGCGCTGCGCCTGATCGGCGAGCTTTGCGGCGTTGTCTTTCAGTACCTGCGGGTCCATCGCCTACGCGTCCTCGCCACTGTCGGTGTCTTCCTTGGGCGCCAGCGCCGGATGGACGACCTTGCCATCGCGATTGATGCAGGTTCCGCGGATCAATTCATCCTCCCAGTCGATCTTCAGCGCCTTGCTCTCGGCATCGATGCAAGTCTGCAAGAAGTTCAATGCGTTGCGGGCGTAGAACGCGCTGGCATCGACCGCCAACCGGCTCGGCACGTTCATGTGACCGACGATGACGACGCCGCCCTTGCGCACGACCTTGCCCGGCTCGCTGCCGGCAACGTTGCCGCCCTGCTCGACCGCCAAATCGACGACCACCGAACCCGGCTTCATCGATTTCACCATGTCCTGAGACACCAGCAGCGGCGCCGGCCGGCCCGGAATCAAGGCAGTGGTTATGACGATGTCCTGCCCCTTGATATGCTCGGCCACCAGCTCGGCCTGGCGGCGCTTGTAATCCTCGGACATTTCCTTGGCGTAGCCGGCGGCGGTCTCGGCCTCCTTGGTCTCATCGCTCTCGACCATGACGAAGCTGGCGCCCAGGCTTTCGACCTGTTCCTTTGCCGCCGGGCGCACGTCGGTGGCCGAGACCACGGCTCCCAGCCGGCGCGCGGTTGCGATCGCCTGCAGGCCGGCGACGCCGGCGCCCATCACGAAGACACGCGCCGGATTGATACGGCCCGCCGCCGTCATCATCAGCGGCATGGCGCGGCCGAATTCCGCCGTGGCATCGAGCACCGCCTTGTAGCCGGCCAGGTTGGCCTGGGAGCTCAGCACGTCCATCGACTGCGCTCGGCTGATGCGCGGCATGAATTCGAGCGCGAAAGTGTTGAGGTTGTGCTTGGCGTAGTCGGCCACGCCATCGGCATCGCGAAACGGATCCAGAAGCGCGACCAACATGGCGCCGTCGCCGATCAGGCCGAGCTCGTCGCGGCCCTCGGCCTTACGCATCGGCCGTTGCACCTTCAGCACGATGTCGGCGCCGTCGAGCGCGGCCTTGGCGTCCTTGGCGACCGTCGCACCCGCCTCCTTGTAGTCGCCATCAGGACAGGCGGCGCCCGCGCCGGCGCCCTTCTCAACGACTACCGCGGCGCCCAACGCGATATAGCGGCGAACCGTCTCCGGTGTTGCCGCCACCCGCGTTTCGTGCGGCCGGCGCTCCTTGATGATCGCGAGTTTCATCGCTGCGCGAGCCCCCTACCCCAACTCCCCGCCACATTCGTGACGGTCATACCGAGTCGCGGGCGCGTACTGTGCCGCGACGGGCGGGCCCGGGCAAGAGGCGGCACTGCGTCGAGGGAACGCGGCCTGGGAAGCGACGCGCTGGCGCTAGCGGCTGTAGAACTCGATGACCAGGTTGGGTTCCATCTGTACCGGGTACGGCACGTCGGCGAGCTTCGGCCCGCGCACAAAGGTGCCGCGCATCTTGCCGAAATCGACCTCCATATAGCCGGGCACGTCACGCTCCGGCGACTGGATGGCGTCAAGCACCAGCGGCAGGTCGCGCGACTTCTTCTTGACGTCGACCGCATCGCCGTCTTGGACCTTGTAGGACGGGATCGTGACCCGCTTGCCGTTGACCCGAACATGACCATGGTTGACGAACTGGCGCGCGGCGAACACGGTCGGCACGAACTTCATGCGATAGATTACCGCGTCCAATCGCCGCTCCAACAGCTCGACCAGAAGCTCGCCGGTGTCGCCACGCCGGCGTGCGGCCTCTTGGTAGTAGCGGCGGAACTGGCGTTCGCCGATGCTGCCGTAGTGGCCCTTCAGCTTTTGCTTGGCGCGCAGCTGCACGCCAAAATCCGAGGGCTTGCGGCGGCGCTGACCGTGTTGGCCGGGGCCGTATTCCCGCTTGTTGTAGGGGCTCTTCGGCCGGCCCCAAAGATTGACGCCAAGCCGCCGGTCGATCTTGTGCTTGGACTTCACCCGCTTTGACATGATCGCAACCCTTATTGTTCATATTTGCCCCGGCCGGCTCACAGCTCTGAGCGGGACGCGCGGTCCACTCGTCCGGGGATGGCTTCGACTATCAGAGGCTCGCGCGGCCTGTCAAAGCCTTTGCAGGGCTACTGGTGAGCCGTTCCGCGGCGTTGCGGCCGCCGGTCCCGGCAAAGGCGGGCTTAACCCGACGTTGACTATAAATCGAAACGATGCCGTTGCCCGCCCGCCAGGTCGAGGCATTGCTTGACTCGCGGCAAGGCATCTATGCGCGCAAGATCGCGCACATGGACGCCTGCGGCGATACCTCGCGATGGACCGAAGGTCAGCGTTTCGTCCGTGGCTTTGGGCAGGCCATCTACCAGGCGGCGCACGCGTATATTGAAGAGCATCGTCACGAGGTCTTGCGCGAATCGCTGGGCGTGGAAGTGGCCGACGCGGCCGAGTGACGGAACGGACAGAGTGGAGCGGCGCGCATGCGCAAATCAGTGATCATTGCCGGTGGGTTGGCGGTCGTGTCGGTCGGATGGATGATGTCCGGATTGTTCGGCGGCGAGCCGGACAGCGCGATCGATGTCGCCCGCGCCGACCTGACCCTAGTCGAGCCGGCCGCCGGCCCGGACGATGCCGAGACCCTGGCGGCCGTTCGCCTTGCCCAGTTGAGCGCGCAAACGCGCGAGCGGACCCTGGTCGTCAGTGGCCGCACCGAAGCCTCGCGCGAGGTTGAGATACGGTCGGAGACCGATGGCCGCGTCGCCGAGGTGATGGCGGAAAAAGGCCAGCATGTCGATGAAGGCCAGATCCTGCTGCGGCTGGCGATTGACGACCGCGCCGCCCGCCTGACCGAGGCGGAGGCGCTTCTGACCCAGCGCGAGATCGAGTTCGCCGCCGCTCAGGAGTTGGCGAAAAAGGGCTTTCGTTCCGACACCAATGTGGCTGCGGCCCAGGCCTTGCTCGACGGTGCGCGCGCTGTGATCCAGCGTATGCGTATCGACATTGCCCGCACGCGCATCGCGGCGCCGTTCGCCGGCTATGTCTGGCAGAACCGGGCCGAGCTTGGCGCCTATGTCAAGGCCGGCGATGCCCTGAGCGCGATCGTCGACCTCTATCCCGTGCTCGTGGTCGGTTACGCGACCGAACACGAAATCGGCTTACTGCAACTGGGCGCCCTGGGCAGCGCCGCGCTGATCGACGGCACCCAAGTCGACGGTATCGTCAGCTATGTTTCGGCGAAGGCCGATCCGCAGACCCGCACCTATCGGTTCGAGCTGGAAGTGCCCAACGAGGGCGGCGTCATTCGCGACGGCCTGACGGCAGAGATCGCTATTCCACTGTCGCGGAGCCAGGCGCACCTGGTCTCGCCCGCGGTGCTGACCCTGGCCGATGACGGCACCATCGGCGTCAAGATCGTGAACCTTGACCATTTCGTCGAATTCGTCCCCGTGACGATCCTGGGCGACACCCGGGACGGCGTGTGGCTGGGCGGACTGCCGCCCGACGTCACCATCATCACCGTCGGGCAGGAGTTCGTTGTCAGCGGCCAGCGCGTTCGCCCGGTCGAGATCGCCGGCCCCACGGTGCCGGGCGACGGCGCCTGATGAGCGTCATCGACGCAGCCCTGGGACGGTCGCGAACCGTTCTGGCTAGCCTTGCGCTGCTGCTGGCGACGGGGTTGGCGGCGTATATCACGATCCCGAAGGAATCCGACCCCAACATCAATATTCCCATCATCTATGTCTCGATGACGCACGAGGGCATCTCGCCCCAGGACGCCGAGCGGCTGTTGATCCGGCCGATGGAGACCGAGCTGCAGAGCATCGAAGGCGTGAAGGAAATGCGCTCGACCGCGTATCTGGGCGGCGCCAACGTGCTGATGGAGTTCGATGCCGGTTTCGACGCCGACACGGCGCTCGCCGACGTGCGCGAAAAAGTCGACATGGCAAAGACCGAGCTGCCCAACGACACCGACGAACCATCGGTCAACGAAGTCAACCTGTCGCTGTTCCCGGTCCTCGTGGTGCGCCGGCTTGAGCGTCAGCGTGGTCAGCGGCGTGACGACGGCGCTGTTCGGCGACAGTGGGTTCGCACTCGTCAGCGCCATTCTCGCCGGCGGACTGGGCGCGCTTGCCGGCTGCTTCGGCGGCCTGAAGTTGGGCGGGCGCGTGGCGGCGACGCTCGCCCAACAACCGTCATCCGGCGCCAAGCCCGTCAAGCAGATGGGCTCCGATGGCGGTGAATTAGACGATATGGGCGGCGCCACGGGCTTGTATCTCAAAGTGCTGCGGCACGCCCTGCGCCATCCAGCCAAGGTCTTGGCGGGCGCCGTGAGCTTGCTGCTGGCGTCTTGGATGCTGTACGGGGCCTTCGGCCAGGGTGTCGAGTTCTTCCCGGAAGTCGAGCCCGAGCAGGCGATCGTGCAGGTGCACGCGCGCGGCAATCTGTCGGTTCAGGAAAAGGTCGCGCTGGTCGCCGAAGTCGAACACGAGGTGCTGGCGATCCACGACGAACGCGGCGAGTTCGACACCATCTACACGACCGCCGGCAATCTCAGCTCGAACGACGATGACCAGGCAGAGGATGTCGTCGGCCGCATCCAGCTGGAGCTTGCGGACTGGGACGTGCGCCGGCCCGCCGACGAGATACTGGAGGAAATCCGTACCCGCACCGCGTACCTCGCCGGCATCCATATCGAAGCCCGCAAGCCGCGCGCCGGGCCGCCGGTTGGCAAGCCGGTGCAGGTGCAGCTGAGCTCGCGCAATCCGGATCTGCTCGAGGCCGAGGCTGCTAACAGCCCGGTGATGAAGTCGCGCTTTGATCAATCGGTTTTGGGGGCGACGATGATGATGATAACGAGCATGGCTGGTTTGCCTTCGATGTTCGCCACGATGGCGATCGCCAGGGCAGCATCGAACTGAATAACGAACAAAAGGGTGCTCTTTGCACTCGCAGCCTCCCTCGGCGTGCCTGATCCGAACAGCGCGCGCATCAGAATGCCGAGATTGAACCCGGCGACATGGATCAGGTAGCGTTTGTGGACGTTCTCGCGCGCCCGCAGCAACGCGCGGCGCATGCCGCCACGGTCGAGGACATGGGCGAAGCTGCGCTCGACCATCTCACCGCGCCTGCGCATGGCGTTCCGCGCGACGCCGGACTTCAATCGCGCCCGGTTGGCGTAGACAGCCTGACGTGCCGCCTGGTCGCCATGCCAGCGCAGATAGCCGTTGGCGGGCTCCGGCTCGGAGATCCGCGTTTTCCAGACGCCGCCGTCGAGGTCTTTCAGCCCCTCGCGTGAATGATAGCCCTTGTCGCCAACGAGACTGCAGGGCTCTGCCCGTGTTGGAGCCAGGCCGACCTCGGCGAGGTTGCGCGCGGCCGCCTCCAGCGTCCCAGGCAAAGTCGTCGTGTCGCCTTCATCGGCTGGATAGATCGGTGCCGCAACGATGACGCCGGTGTCGAGATCGACCGCGTGCTCGGGCTTGTAGGCCAGATGCGTGGTGCCGTCCTTCATCCGCGCGATCTTCGCATCAGGATCGGTCGGGCTCGTCCAATCCTTGTTCGAAAGCTTCTTGCCCTTCCGCCGGCGATCGAGCCGGACGAGGTCGTCGATCGTCGGCGTTTCGACGCCACTCTCCTTCGCCATTTGCGTCAGCATCTCGCGATAGGTCTCGCCGCTATCGCGCCGCACGATGGCTCGCAGGGCGGCGTTGGCTTCCATCGTCGAGCCGTCGACGCCGATCCGCTCGCCCTTCACCAGACCGCGCGCGGCGACGAGAGCCAGAACCCAGTCGAAAACCTTTTCATGGACCTCGTGCGGCAGCCGGCCGCGCGTCTTCGACAACCAGGAATGATCGGGAACCTTGTCCCGGTTCGCCAACCGCAGAAACGCGCGAAGCGACAGCGAATCCGAACAGCGCCAAGCGATGCCGCGCTCGCTGCCGATGCCCTCGAAATAGCCGATCATGTGCATCCGGAAATAACGCCCCGGCGGCAGCGAAGGAGCCCCCATCCGAGGTGCGTAGTATGGCTTGCACGTCGCCTCCACGAAGCCGTCAAAGCCAGACTCGGTCAGCAACTCATGCAGCCGGTCGGAAAACGCGTGTCCAGGCGAACGCGGCATCTCCGCCCATGTCACCACGAGGTCACCCTGAACCTCGCTCTGTCGTCTCAATGCCATCGCACGACGCCCGTCTAAATCTCTATGTTCAGACAGAATCAGACACGCCGGACTTCGTCAACGGGCTGCTAAGAGCCGTTCCGGGAAGTAGAGATTCACGAGCAAGGGCTTGGCCGGGTCAAGCGTCGCAGCATGATGCGGATCATGGCGAGGTGGATGAAAGCGACGACAGAACGGACGTGGCGTTCGAAGTCGCGCGCCAGCCGGCGGCAACGGACGATCCAGGCGAAGGTGCGCTCGACGATCCAGCGCTTCGGCAGCACCTCGAAGCGCGGCACGCTGTTGCGCTTGACGATCTCCAGCCGCCAGGCGCCGGTCTTCGCCACCACGGCAGCCATCTTTGGTCCCTGGTAGCCGCCGTCGGCGTAGATCACCTCGATGAACGGAAACAGCCGGCGTGTCCGGCGCAGCAGTGTGGCCGCGCCATCGCGGTCCTGCACGTTGCCGGGATGCACGACGAGGCCCAGCATCAGGCCGAGCGTATCGACCAGGATGTGCCGCTTGCGGCCGGTGAGCTTCTTGCCCGCGTCGAAGCCCTGCGGATCGATCGACGCCCCCCTTTTTGCGCCGCTTTGGCGCTCTGGCTGTCGATGATGGCCGCGCTCGGACTGGCTTCGCGGCCCGCGCGCTCGCGCACCGCCACGTAGAGCTCATGATGGATGCGAGCCAGGGTGCCGTCCCATTCCCACAGGTCGAAGTAGTCGTACACCGTGCTCTTCGGCGGCAGGTCCTTGGGCAGCGCGGTCCACTGGCAGCCGGTCGACAGCACGTAGAAGATGCCGTTCAGGACTTCGCGGACATCGACCGTCCGCTTACGCCCACCGTGCTTCGCCGGTGGGATCAGCGGCTCGATCAGCGCCCATTCGGCGTCGGTCAGATCACTCGGATAGCGAAGCCGGCCACGGTCGGCGGCCGCGCGGTGTTCAGGCTTCCACATCGGGCACCCCAAAGCAGTTGGACAGGTGACAGACAATAAAACACAACCGATTCCGACGACTCAAAAACTTTCCGGAACCGCTCTAAGGTTCGCCAGTTCATGGACAGTCAGGTCAGGCTGGTCGATGTCGAGGATAGCCGGCCGATGCTGGGAATCGAATGGGAGTTGGCGGTCGACCGGGCTCACGCGGCCAAGTTCGGCGCCGACATCCAGGCGATCGGACAGTTCGTCAAACTGGCGACGAACGGGCTCAAGGTCACGGAGTACCGGCCCGACGACACCGACGATGAGATCGACATCGTCGTCCGGTACCCGGTCAAACAGCGTACCATGGGACAACTCGACCGTATTCGGTTGCAGACCAGCGAAGGTCTGATCCCGATCAGCAACTTCGTGACGCGCACGCCGGTGCCCCGTGTCGGCCAACTGCGACGCGTCGACGGCAAGCGCATCATGAAAGTCATGTCCGAAGTCGAAGCCGGCGTTTTGCCCAGCGACAAGGTGCGCGAGATCAGTATGTGGCTACCGACCGCCGACATCGACCCACGGGTCGCCGTCACGTTCAAGGGTGAGGACCAGGAGCAGGCGGACGCCCAGGCCTTCCTGCAGCGCGCCTTTGCGGTCGCCCTATTTATCATGGCGATCATCCTGGTGACTCAGTTCAACAGTTTCTACAGCGCCTTCCTGATCCTGTCGGCGGTGATAATGTCGACGGTCGGCGTCATGCTGGAACTGCTCATTATCGGGCAGCCGTTTGGCATCGCCATGAGCGGCGTCGGCGTCATCGCGCTCGCCGGCATTGTGGTCAACAACAACATTGTCCTGATCGACACCTATGACCGGCTGAAGCGCACGACGGCCGATCCCGTGCAGGCGATCTTGCGCACCGGCGCGCAGCGCTTGCGGCCCGTGCTGCTCACCACGGTGACGACCATTCTGGGTCTGTTGCCGATGGTGCTGCAGATCAATATCGACTTCGCGACCCGCACGATCTCGCAAGGCGCGCCGTCCACCCAATGGTGGGTGCAGCTGGCGACGGCGGTTGCATTCGGACTGGCGTTCGCCACCGTGCTGACCCTGATCGTCACGCCGTCCGCGCTGATGGCGCGCAGCAATGCGAAGGATTGGCTGGATCGGCGGCGGGTGGCATCGGACGTGCCGGCGCCAGCATCCCGCCACGAAGTGCCGGCCCCGATGGCGGGGGCCGCAGAGTAGTCGCCCGCCGTCACCGGTGCCGCGCGGCCAAGCGAAAACTCTGCCGCGCCGCCAGCACCCGCGAGACGGTCGTCACCCAGCACAACACGCCAAACACCAGCGCCAGGGCGACGAAACCGTCCGGGTAAAGGCACATGGCCACAAAGAAGGCGATTGTCTCGGTGCCTTCCATCAACCCGCCGAGATAGTAGAAAGCCTTGGCGCCGCGCAACTCGGTCGAGACGCCGAATTTGGCAGCCAGGATGGCGTACGCCAAAAACGATGTGCCAGTGCCGACGAAGCTGCACACCAGGAATATCGCGGCGATCGCATTCGCTTGCGGGCGTGCGAGAGCGAACCCCGCCACGACAACGGCGTAGAAGATAAAGTCGCAGAGAATGTCCAGATAACCGCCGAAATCGGTTGGACCCCTTACGCGGGCGATGGCGCCATCGACACCGTCGAACAACCGGTTAACGAGGATGAGGCTCAGCGCCGCAGCGTAGTGCTCGCCGGCCAGCAGCGGGACCGCGACCAAGCCGATGGCAAACCCGGACAGGGTCACCGCATCGGCCGATATGCCGGTGTGCGCAAGCCGCCGGCCGGCGTAGTCGAGCGGCGGCCCGATCACTTTGCGCATGGCCGCATCAAGCATCGCTGGCCTAGCCCGGACTACAAACCACGGCCGGCCCGGTCCTCCGACGGTGGCGCGTCGCCGGCCACCGGCCCGATGCGCTCGCCGCGGCCGCCCGGAAACGGCGCGACGCTGGCGCTGCTCAGATGCCGACGCAAGGCGCGCCGGTGGGCAATCACGCCGAGCGGCAAGCTGATCATGTACAACATGGCCACCGTCATCAGCGTCGCCCAGGGCGCGCTGACGAGCGAGGCGAAACACAGCCCCACCAACAGCAGCGCGGGCAATACGTAGCGATGCGGCACCGTGAAGCGCTTCATCGAGAAGGTGGGGATGTGGCTGATCATCAACAGCGCGACCACGGCGAGGGTCACCAAGCTGATCGCCGGCAGCCGCGCCGGCTCAAATCCAAACTCCAGCCAAACCATCGCCGGCAGCATCGCCAAGCCTGCGCCCGCCGGCGCCGGCACGCCGACAAAAAAGTCCCGCGACATCGGTTGCGCGTCGTCGTCGGGCCGCTCTATATCGGTGTTGAAACGCGCCAGCCGCAGAGCGCAGCACACCGCGAACAGCAGTGAAAACGCCCAGCCGAGCCCGGCGATGTCGGTCAGTGTCCACTGATAGATCAGGATCGCCGGCGCGGCGCCGAAGCTGACAAAATCGGACAGCGAATCGAGCTCCGCGCCAAACTTGCTGGTGCCCTTCAGCAGCCGCGCCGCGCGACCGTCGAGACCGTCGAAAATGCCAGCGATCACGATGGCGAGGACCGCCAGCTCCCACCTGGCTTCAAGAGAAAAACGGATCGATGTCAAGCCGGCGCAAAGCGCGATGACCGTCAGGCTGTTGGGCACCATGCGATTGAAGGACCAGCCGCGCGCGCGGCGTTCGCGGCGTCGCAACATCAATGCACCTCGGCAGTTCGCGCCGGTTCCTGCGAGCGGCAGTCGGCGAGCACGGTCTCACCGGCGACGGCGCGTTGGCCAACACAAACCAGCGGCTCGACTCCCGGCGGCAGGTAGACATCGACCCTGCTACCGAAGCGAATTAGGCCCACACGCTCACCCACCCTCACCGTGTCGCCGATCTCCAGCTTGCAGCGTATGCGCCGCGCGACCTGGCCCGCAATCAACACAACACCAATGTCGGGCGCGTCCTCCTGGCCAATCCGCAGCGCCAGGCGCTCATTCTCGTCGCTGGCGCGATCCGATGAAGCATTAAGAAACACGCCCGCAACGTGCCGGCGGTGAACTATCGCACCGGCCACCGGCGCCCGCGCCACATGGACGTCCAGCAGGCTCAGGAATACGCCCACGCGATTGACCGGCGCGGCGTCCATGTCGAGCTCAGCCGGCGGCAGCAGCTGGTCGATGGCTTCTATGGTGCCATCGGCTGCGCTGATGATCAGCCCGTCGCGCACCGGTGTGACGCGATCGGGATTGCGAAAGAAATACACGCAGGCCAGGCTCAGGCCGAGGCCCAACCAGCCCAACGGCGCCCAAAACACGAACAAGATCGCCGTGATCGCTAAGGATATGGCCACGAATGGCCACCCGTTCTGGTGGATCGGCACCAGGACGTACTGCCACATGTTTGTCTTCTCGGATCGCATGGCTGCCGCCTAAAGGCGCCGTGCGTCGCCCGACGCCGCGCGCGGATTTAGGAGTCTGTTAAGCCTAGTTCGGTTATCCAACCAAATCATGAACTGCGCACCACCACGACGCCGATTGGGCACCGCGACGGCATCCGCCTGCGGCCCATGCTGACACTCAGCCTACCGCCCACCGTGTTGAAGCCGCAACGCCACAACGGCGAGACGGTCACCGTGGCGATAGGCAGTTTCTCGTTTCGCGTTACCCACCGGCAAACCCCGTTTCACGTCGATGTCGATTGCGATGCGACCGGCGCGCATGTGCATATCGCCGGCGAACTCGCGCCATTGCCGTTCACGGCCGAAGCGCCGGCGCAGCGCGAGGCTCTGCTCAACCAGCTCGGCGCCCTACGCAACGATACGGCGGCGCAATTTGCCGTCAGTCCAAGCGGTGTCATCACGACGAGTGGCGACCGCCACATCAGTGCACCCGTGACGCCCGTAACGTTGCTCGCCGCCGTGTCGGATTTCATCGCCTCCGCTCTGCCCGGCCTGACGTCCCTGGCGAGCTGCCTGGCGCCGGGCCACTAGGAACGCGCGTTGGCGTTGGCCCGCAACGCCGCAGCCTACGGCTGTGGCAAAGTGAAGATCTGTCCCGGATAGATTAAATCAGGATCGCGGATCTGGTCGGCGTTGGCGGCATAGATGACGGTGAAACGCGTGCCCCGGCCGTAAACGCGGCGCGCGATACGCCATAGGTTATTGCCGGGCTGGATGACGATCAGAGAGTCCGGCGGCAAATCGGTGACCGGCTCGCCACGCACGAACGGCAGCTCGACACGCGCCTCCACGGTGCCGTCGGGCTTCATCTGGTCGATCCTCAGCATGTACAGGCCGGGTTCGACCGCCCGCTCCGGGACCAGCATCCAATTGCCGCGCTCATCCGCCTCGGCGTCGCCGATCGGTTCGTTCTGCAAATAAACCCGCTGCTGCGCACCGGGCCGGGCCTGGCCGGAAAGCTGGATCTGCCCATTCTCGGCATAGTCGACCGCATCCAGGGTCAGCACAGCCACATCGGCGGGGGCGACCGACCGGGCGACCTCCGGACCAAGCGCCGGCTCCGCCGCCGCGACCGCAGCCTCGCCAAGCACCCGTGCTTCTCGCGGCGGTGGCGCCTGCATGACCAGCGCGCCCCCTCGGCCGTCGCGCGGGACCTGAAACGCCAGCGGTGCAGCGGGCTCCGGCACGGGACGGCCGGCGACGTCCTTGCCGCGTTCGGGAACGACCAGCACGACGACGTTGTCGGAACTGAGAATCTTGCCACCCGGGCAGAGTTGACGCAGTGCCAGTTCCCGCCCGCCGGGTGCCAACGGCACATCGGGGAGCAACACCCATTGGCCGCGATCGTCGGAGCGCACGCTGCCAATCGGCAACCCGCCATCGAGAACATCGACCTCGCAACCGGGATGTGCGCGTCCGGCGATAACCGCATTGCCGTCGGGTTCGACGCGCACCAGGTCGAAGCTGACGCCGTCGTGTTGATCCACCGCCTCGGCCGGCGGTTGCGGCGCGACCGGCACGCCGAGTTTGCGCGCGGCATCCGGCAGTAGTCCTTCGGCGGCGCCGGGATCCAAAGGCTTCGTCTCGGCATTGGAGGCAAGCGCGGCGAGGCGCGCGACTTCCGCGGCAGCGGCGCCCACGGCCGCGGCGGCAGGCCCGGCGGCGTGTGGCACTGCGCCCGCAACGGCGTCGGGTCCGGCGTCCGGAGCGGCGGCGGGACCGACGGGCTTCGGCCCGGCATCGGATGCAAGCGCTCCGAGGCGTCCGATTTCCGCAGCGGCCGCAACGTCGGGTGCGGCAGCGGCACCCACGGCCGCGGCGGCAGGCCCGGCGGCGTGTGGCACGGCGCCCGCAACGGCGTCGGGTCCGGCGTCCGGAGCGGCGGCGGGACCGACGGGCTTCGGCCCGGCATCGGGTGCAAGCGCTCCGAGGCGTCCGATTTCCGCAGCGGCCGCAACGTCGGGTGCGGCAGCGGCGCCCACGGCCGCGGCTGCAGGCCCGGCGGCGTGTGGCACTGCGCCCGCAACGGCGTCGGGTCCGGCGTCCGGAGCGGCGGCGGGACCGACGGGCTTCGGCCCGGCATCGGATGCAAGCGCTCCGAGGCGTCCGATTTCCGCAGCGGCCGCAACGTCGGGTGCGGCAGCGGCGCCCACGGCCGCGGCGGCAGGCCCGGCGGCGTGTGGCACTGCGCCCGCAACGGCGTCGGGTCCGGCGTCCGGAGCGGCGGCGGGACCGACGGGCTTCGGCCCGGCATCGGATGCAAGCGCTCCGAGGCGTCCGATTTCCGCAGCGGCCGCAACGTCGGGTGCGGCAGCGGCGCCCACGGCCGCGGCGGCAGGCCCGGCGGCGTGTGGCACTGCGCCCGCAACGGCGTCGGGTCCGGCGTCCGGAGCGGCGGCGGGACCGACGGGCTTCGGCCCGGCATCGGATGCAAGCGCTCCGAGGCGTCCGATTTCCGCAGCGGCCGCAACGTCGGGTGCGGCAGCGGCGCCCACGGCCGCGGCGGCAGGCCCGGCGGCGTGTGGCACTGCGCCCGCAACGGCGTCGGGTCCGGCGTCCGGAGCGGCGGCGGGACCGACGGGCTTCGGCCCGGCATCGGGTGCAAGCGCTCCGAGGCGTCCGATTTCCGCAGCGGCCGCAACGTCGGGTGCGGCAGCGGCGGCAGGCCCGGCGGCGTGTGGCACTGCGCCCGCAACGGCGTCGGGTCCGGCGTCCGGAGCGGCAGCGGGACCGACGGGCTTCGGCCCGGCATCGGATGCAAGCGCTCCGAGGCGTCCGATTTCCGCAGCGGCCGCAACGTCGGGTGCGGTATCGGCGGCCGCGGCATCGGGAGCGCCCCTCAACATTGCGGCGTCTGGGGCGACATCGGCGGCCGCGGCATCGGGAGCGCCCCTCAACATTGCGGCGTCTGGGGCAACATCGGCAGCCATTGGCCGCTCGGCCTGCGACCGAGCGGCTTCAGGCACCACACCGCCAACCGCACGCGGATCACCGGCTGGCGGCTCTGGCTGCGGCACGACGGCCGCGAGGCCGGCGGCCTCCCCAGCTGGAGCCGGGCCCGGAGCGACCGGCCGTTCCGCGACCGCCGCCCCAGCGGGCTCCGGCGCCGCGTCGGGCGCAACTGCCGCGGGTCGACGGGGCGCGACGTCCGTTAACGGTGCGCCAGGCAGCCCCGGCCGCGCCGCCGCCACCAGATCACCCGGATGGACCGCGTCGGGGCGAAGCGCTTGCGTTGCCGGCGGTTCCAACCGCGGTCGTGCCGCCTGTGGAACGTTTGCGTTGGGCGCCAATGCCTCTCGAGCGATCGCCGCCGGATCACCAAGGGCCGGGGCTGGACGCATCGACTCCGCGCGTGGCGGACCGGCCGCCACAGCTGCGCCCGGCAAGGCTTCGGTCACCGCCGCTGCATCCGCGCGGCCTCCGCGCAAGGCCAGCCGATCCTGCGCAAGTTGCTGTTGGTTCTCGGCCACGGCGGGCGGCACTGCCCCGATCGCCGCCGGGTCGACCTGTGCCGGCGCGACAGCCTCCGCCTCGGGCGGAGCGATGGCGTCCGGCTGGGCACCTATGGGCTGACGCTCGCCCGGCGTCTGCGCCAGCGGCCGTTCACCGGCGCGCGCGAGCTGCTCGTCTGCGTTCGGCGCAATGAGAGGACCCAACGGCGCGACCTCAGGCGCCGGCCGTGCCGCTCGGTTCGTCACACCGCCTTGCGGACGCGGTGGCGGTATGTCGCGAACCGCCAGGCCCTCGGCACCAGCATCGGCAGGCGCCGGCCGCGACAACAGGGGCGGAATCGGTACGTTGGCAACCAGACGCTCACGGCCACCAAGCTGCCATACGGCAGCCCCGGCGACGGCGACGGCGACCGTCACCGCCACGATAGCACCGACCTTTACGACGCGCGAGGACACGTCGCCCTACCTGTACGAGTTACCACTATTTGACAATAGCTTAGGCGCGATTCCCGAGCAAATCTGAGAACCATCCGGCGACCCCGCATCAGTTTACCGTGCAGTGTCGGTACCGTAATGACGATCGGTCAATTCGCAATCGCCCGCGGTATCATCGTCCGCCGCAGCGACTCCGGCGCGAGCCGCAATGCGCCTTCGCTCTCAAATGGGATCGTGTCGCGGGCAATTCCACGCAAGAATGCGGTTCCCTGCAGGCGATAGGTCAGAGCCTGCGCATCGGCGAGCGCGATCACCTGCTCGACCACATGCAGCAACGTGGTGCGCGCTTCGATCGGCACGACGACATCGCCCAACCGCGGCACTACGAATGCCGGGTTCGACACACCGTCGGCGAACTGCGCGTCGTTGAGGACCAGGTTGAAGGACAGGCCATCGAGGGGAACGTCGACGTTGTTCGGGTTGGTGATGCGCAAGTCGAGCTCGAATCGTTGCTCCAGTAGGCCGCTCGGCAACAATCGAATGTCGGCCAACGACACGCGCGGCGGCTCCAGGTCGGCGGCGGATTGGCAGCCGATCAAGAAAAGCGGTGCACACAGCGACGCATGACGGCCGGTCATCGTGCGTCTCGCGCGAACGTCATCGACGAAACCGCCGCCACCTCAGCCTGCGCCGAAGCGTCTGGTGGAGCCGAGGGGAGTCGAACCCCTGACCTCGACATTGCGAACGTCGCGCTCTCCCAACTGAGCTACGGCCCCACGGCGCCGGTACTGGGCTTATGGACGGGTTGCGCTGCGCCTGTCAAGAACGACTCCGAAGCGCCCATTGGTTACGCAGCCAGCCTTGGCACCGTCGCTAGACACGTGTCAAACCATCGCCTAGTCTCGCGCCGGCTTGGGCAGCCAACATCGGCGATTCGACAGCATGCTTTCGCTCCTCAATCTGATCGATACACTCCTGTATTTGTTCAGCGTAGCTGTGATCATCTCGGTGATTCTGAGCTGGCTGTATCAATTCAATATCATTAATTCCCGCAATCAGTTCGTCGATCTAATCAGTAATTTCTTCTATCGCGTCACGGAACCGGCGCTGAAGCCTATCCGCAAGGTAGTGCCAACTCTGGGCGGCATCGACATCTCGCCGCTGCTGCTGCTGCTCGGCCTTTTTTTCCTGCGCAGCTTGCTTCGGGAATACTGGCCGCGCTGACGGCAGCCAATGCGGGCTTCAACCGGCGCGAGGCGGCGTTGCGGTGGGCCTGCGCGTGACGCCACGAGCCGGCCGCGACCGCATCCTGGGCGTGGCCGAGAGTGTGCCTCGGGTTGCGGTCAGCGCGCCGGCGCATGATGGCAAGGCCAACGAGGCGGTGTTGCGATACCTGGCGGATTGCTGGCGCCTGCCGCGCACCAGGCTGCGCCTTGTGAAGGGTCGCACCGGCCGCAACAAGACCATTCTGGTGAGCGGAGAGCCGGCGCAGCTGCAAGCCGGGCTCGAAGCCTGGCTGGTGTCGCTGCCGAAGGGGAAGCGATGAGCGCAACGATCATCGACGGAAAGGCTTTCGCTGCCGGATTGCGCGCCACCGTCGCGCGCCAGGTGGCGGAATTGAAGGAGATGCATGGGCTGACGCCAAGCTTGGCCGCTGTGCTGGTCGGCGACGATCCCGCTTCCAAGATCTATGTCGGCTCCAAGGAGCGGCAGTCCGATGCCGCGGGCTTTCACTCGACGGTGCACCGCCTGCCCGCAGCGACAATGGAAGAAGACCTGCTTGCGCTCGTTGTCCAACTGAACCGCGATGCCTCCGTGCACGGAATATTGGTGCAACTGCCGCTGCCCGCGCCCATCGACGCCAATGCCATCATCGACGCCATCGATCCGCTGAAGGATGTCGACGGGCTGCACCCGATCAACGCCGGGCGGCTGGCGAGCGGCCAGCGTGCGGCGGCGATGGCACCGTGCACGCCGATGGGATGCCTGCTGCTGCTCGAGGACACGCTGGACACGCTCGCCGGCCGCCATGCCGTCGTGGTCGGGCGGTCGCGGCTGGTCGGCCGGCCGATGGCGCAACTGCTCCTCGACGCCGACTGCACGGTCACGGTCGCTCATTCGCGCACGCAAGACCTACCGGCGCTGTGCGCGCAGGCCGATATCCTGGTCGCCGCGGCCGGCCGGCCGGCGATGGTGCGCGGCGATTGGATCAAGCCCGGCGCCACCGTTATCGATGTCGGCATTAACCGCGTGCCGGCGCCGACGGCGGACGAGCCCGACCGTACACGGCTGGTCGGCGATGTCGCATTCGCCGAGGCGGTCGGGCGGGCCGGCGCGATTACGCCGGTTCCCGGCGGTGTCGGTCCGATGACCATCACCTGTCTGCTGCGCAACACGCTCACCGCCGCGATCCGGCAGTCCGGCCCAGCAATTGAATCACCGTAGCCGAACAATGTTCTAGACCCGGTCCGGGTCTAGCGGCAAAATCACGCCCCATGACCGGGGGCCTGGACGCGCTGTTCGCCGCGACGATCCTATTCGTCGGCGGCCACTTCATCTTGAGCTCGGCAGCGGTCCGACCGGGTCTGGTCGCGCGCCTTGGCGAGCGCGGGTTCCTGGGGACCTATTCGATCGTCGTGCTGGTCGCGTTTGCATGGATGATCGTCGCCTATCGAGGGGCGCCGTTCGTCGAGCTCTGGGCGCCGATCCCGGCATTGCGCTGGATACCGACGCTCGTCCTGCCGTTCGCCTTCATTCTGGCGGTGACGGGCGTCGCCACCTCGAGTGCCACCGCCGTCGCCGGCGCGCATGGCGCCGAGCCACCGCCGGCGACCGGGATCATGCGCGTCACGCGCCATCCGGCCCTGTGGGGCATAACGCTATGGGCGGCCTGCCATATCCTGGTCAACGGCGACGCCGCCGGCGTGATCCTATTCGGCGGCATCATGGTGCTGTCGCTTGGTGGCATGTGGCACATCGACCGCAGGCGCGAGCGGCAATATGGCAGCGGCTGGGGGCCGATCGCCCTCACGACGAGCGTCATCCCGTTCGCGGCCATTGCCAGCGGACGCGCGCAGATGGACTGGGCCGGGATCGGCTGGTGGCGGCCCGCGCTCGGGATCGTCGTCTTCGTCGGCCTCCAGCACGCCCATTCTTGGATCTTCGGCGTCAGCGCGCTGCCCCTGTAAAGCGCTACTTGCGCTGACGCGACATGGTTTCCAAGCGCAGGCGCAACGCGTTGAGCGTGATGAAGCCCTCGGCGTCGCGCTGATCGTAGACCGCGTCCTCTTCGAAGGTGACGTGCTCCTGCGAATACAGGCTTACCGGCGATCGCCGCCCGGCCACGCGCACGCTGCCCTTGTACAGCTTCATACGTACCGTGCCGGTGACCCATTCCTGACTCTTGTCGACGAGCGCCTGTAGCATCTCGCGCTCGGGCGCGAACCAGAAGCCGTTGTAGACGAGCTTGGCATAGCGCGGCATCAGCTCGTCCTTCAGATGCATCGCCTCGCGGTCGAGGGTTAGCGATTCCATCGCCCGATGGGCGTGGTGCAGCACGGTGCCGCCCGGCGTCTCATAGACACCGCGCGATTTCATGCCAACGAAACGGTTCTCCACCAAATCCAGGCGACCGACGCCGTGCGCCCCGGCGAGTTCGTTCAGGCGCGTCAACAGCGCCGCGGGAGATAATGCCTGGCCGTCCACGGCAACCGGATCGCCGCGTTCGAATTCGACCTCCACATACAGCGGCGTGTCGGGGGCGTCCTCCGGCGCGACCGTGCGCGAATAGACGAACTCCTCGGGCTCGTGGTCCGGGTCTTCCAGCGCCTTGCCCTCGGCCGAGATGTGCAACAGGTTGGCGTCGACCGAGAAGGGTGGCTCGCCACGCTTGTCCTTGCCGATCGGGATCTGGTGCCGCTCGGCGAACGCGATCAGCTGGTTGCGCGAGCCGAGGTCCCACTCGCGCCAGGGCGCGATGACCTTGATGTCGGGCTTCAGCGCATAGTAGGCGAGTTCGAAACGCATCTGGTCGTTGCCCTTGCCGGTAGCGCCGTGGGCAACAGCGTCGGCGCCGGTGGCTTGCGCGATCTCGATCTGGCGCTTGGCGATCAGCGGTCGCGCGATGGAAGTGCCCAGCAGATAGGCGCCTTCATAAAGCGCATTGGCGCGGAACATCGGAAAGACGTAGTCGCGTACGAATTCCTCGCGCAAGTCCTCGATGAAGATCTCGCGCACGCCCATCATCTCGGCCTTGCGCCGCGCGTCTTCCAACTCGTCGGCCTGCCCCAGATCGGCAGTGAACGTCACGACCTCGCAGTCATAGCGCTCGCGCAACCACTTCAGAATGACGCTGGTATCCAACCCGCCCGAGTAGGCGAGCACGACTTTCTTGACTTCGGTCGACATGCCGCGGTTCACATTCCCGGCAGAGTGGCGCGCCGAGTATAGGGGCGAACGATCGCCGAACAAGCGCCGCTGCGGCGCCTACGCGTCGGCTGTGGCGGTGCGGCGCAGGCTGGCGCTCTTGAGCTGGCCACAGGCGGCAAGGATGTCGTCACCACGCGGCGTTCGCACCGGCGCCGAAAGGCCGGCCCCGCGAACGATAGCCGCGAAGCGCTCGATGGCTTCGTCCGTCGACCGCTCGAACGGCGCGCCCGGCCACGGATTGAATGGGATCAGGTTGACCTTGGCCGGCATGTCATGGATCAGGCGCACGAGACGTCGTGCGTCCTCCTCACCGTCATTGACGTCACGTAGCATGACGTATTCGAACGTAATGCGGCGAGCGTTGTTGAGTCCCGGATAGGCGCTGCAGGCCGCCATCAAGGCCGCGATCGGATACTTCTTGTTGATCGGCATCAACCTGTCGCGCAGGTCATCGGTCGTCGCGTGCAACGACACTGCGAGGCTGACGCCCAACTCGTCGCCGCAGCGTTCGATCAGGGGCACGACGCCCGATGTCGAAAGGGTCACCTTGCGCCGCGACAGGCCCAGCCCATCGCCGTCGAGCATCACGCGCACGGCCGCCGCCACGTTGTCGTAGTTGTACAGCGGCTCGCCCATGCCCATCAGCACGACGTTGGACAGACGCCGGTCCTCCCGCGCCGACGGCCAGTCGGCCAGACTGTCGCGCGCCAGCATCACCTGACCGACGATCTCTGCCGCGCTCAGATTGCGCACCAGGCGCTGGGTGCCGGTATGGCAGAACCGGCAGGTCAGCGTGCAGCCCACTTGTGAGGATACGCACAATGTGCCGCGGTCGGGTTCCGGAATGAACACGCTCTCGATCAATTGGCCGTCGGCAAGCCGCAGCAGCCATTTTTGCGTTCCATCGCGCCCGATCTGATGGGTGACAACCGCAGGCCGATCCAGGTGGAAGCGCTCGTCCAGCGAGGTCCGCAGCGACTTCGCCAGGCTGGTCATCGACGAAAACTCGTCAGCGCCGTGTTGATAGACCCATCGCCAGAGTTGCCGGGCGCGGTAGAGCGGTTCGCCCATCTGGGCCAACGTGTCTTCGACGGACTTGCGCTCGAGCCCTATCAGCGACCGGCGTCCGGTGTCAGCTTCGATGGGCGGAGCAAAGGTAGCGGCGTGCGATGACATCACCGACACTTAAGCATCTGCCGGCCGGCGCACAATGGCGCGCCGGCGGCCGTCAGCCCGCCTTGCAGGCCGTGTTGATGGCGCCGTGGGCCGCGGAAACGCCGCTCAGGGAGTATTCGTCGGAGGTCGGATTGCCCCGGGAAGAGGTGCCCTTGACCGTCATGCGCAGTCCCTTGCGCATGGCCGCGACAATAGCCTTGTCATCGTCGGAGCTGTAGGCCCAGGCCGTGCCCTCGCGGGTGAACAGGTTCCAAGCTTGACCGTCGATCTCCACCTCGGCATCGGTGCCCTCCGCGAAGGTGTAGCCGATGTCGACCTGAACGACGTCAAACTCCTGGCCCTCCGGGCGATGGTAGACAAGCACATAGATATCGCCACGATTGTCGGCGAGCGCAGCCTTGTCGGGTTCGGCCACCATGTAGCAATAACGATCCTCACCGGCACCGTTTGTCAGCGCCGACCAATCGTTGAAGTTTCCGAGAGACTCCGGCTCTTGAGCGCCGGCAGCGCTGGCTGCACCCATGATCGCGGCCAACAGCACCGGCACGCGCCAATCGAATCCGTGAATTCGCATGTCCGCGTAATTAGCGCAGGCAGGCGCTCAGGACAAGCACCTGTTGCGCGCGAACTTGGTCATGATGGACTCCGCCGGTGGCGGCGAATGATGGGCGGCCCGTGGACATGGCGCGGCAACGGCTCTATCGGGGCGCCAGGGCGCACCGGGCGCGGCGCATATCGCCGCAGCGTCAGGATCCGATCGTACATCACAATCGCCGCGGCAACCCCTACGTTGACGCAGAACCGCGCCGGGATTTGCACCACGTGGTCGCAGCGCGCGAGCAATGCCGGCGACAGCGTGCCGCGCTCCGGGCCCAGCACATAAGCCGCGCATTGCGGGTGGCGGAAGCTCGGAAGGTCGATCGCCGCGTCAAGCAACTCGACGCCGACGAGGGCACAGCCGCGTGGCAGCGTCAGCGCCTGGGCGTCGGCATAATCGTACAGAGGGACATGCGCGGTCGCGGCCGAGGTGTCCGATTTCTCGCCCTCGGACTTGGCATAGGCGGCGGCGATGGTGAACACGAAGCGCGCGCCGAATGCGTGCGCAGTACGCCAGATGCTGCCCACGTTCATGGCCTTGGAGATACCTTCGACACCGATGGCGAAATAGCCGCGCATGGCGGCAACGTTGCACGCCCACCGCCCCACGGGCAAGGTGACGCCAAAGGCGAACGCGCCGGATCCGCATGCACAATATGGCCACCGAACGCTCGCAAGCCCAGTCGGCCGACCCGGCGCCCGTGCTGGTCGAAGTCACTCGCGGCGCCATGGCCGAAAGCCATCATCGCGGCCACGCTATCGTCGTCGATCCCACAGCCCGGGTGGTGCGCTGCTGGGGCGATCCGACTGCCGTGATCTATCCGCGCTCGGCGATCAAGCCGCTGCAGGCCATCGCCCTGGTCGAAACCGGCGCGGCCGAAGCGTTTGACATGAGTGATGCCGAGATTGCGTTGGCCTGCGCCTCGCACAATGGCGAAAGACGGCATGTTGAAACGGTGGAAGCCTGGCTCGCGCGCCTCGGCCTCGGCGTCGACGCGTTGGGATGCGGCGTCCATTGGCCAGCGCACGATGCCAGCGCCCATGAGATGCGCCGGGTTGGACAGACACCGACCGCAGTCCACAACAACTGCTCGGGCAAACACGTAGCGATGCTGACGACCGCCCGCCATATGGGCGAGCCGACCGATGGTTACCTGGAGTTCGCTCATCCCGTGCAACAGCGCATCCTGGGCGTGCTGGAGCAGCTTTGCGGCACCGACCTCGCGTCCGCGCCCCGCGGCATCGACGGTTGCGGCGTCCCGGTCTATGGCGCGCCGCTCGGCAATCTGGCCCTGGCCTTCGCCCACTTCGCCGACCCGGTAGACTTGGCCGAGCCGCGCGCCGCCGCGATCGCCCGCATTGGCCATGCCATGACCGCCGAGCCTTTCATGGTCGGCGGCACCGACCGGTTCTGTACCGCCCTGATGACCGCAACCGGGACCGACGTGGTCGCCAAGGTCGGTGCCGAGGGCGTCTACTGCGCGGCCCTGACCAAGCTCGGCCTAGGTGTCGCGCTCAAGATCGAGGACGGGGCCAGCCGCGCAGCGGAGGTGGCACTGGCCGCGATACTGCAGAATTTGGGCGTGCTTGCCTCCGAGCGCCGGTCCGCGCTCTCCCGCTGGGTCGAGCCGGTGGTGCACAATCGGCGCGGCAACAGCGTGGGTGTCATCCGCCCGGCGGCCGCACTGTCGGCGCGCTCGACCTGAGCCGATCCGCGGCTGTGACCGGTGCGATGCAGGGTGGTGGCGCCTGGCCGCGGCCGGCGGATATCAGCACGCACGTCTTTGCTGGCCGGCGCGACATCACCGATCCCGACCACGGGCCGGCACGGCTGTTGTGTGTGGGCCCCGGGGCGCTGAGCACCGCGCTGACGCTGGCGGGCTCGTTGGCGGCTGAAGGCGCGACCGCCGCGTATGTGTTCTGCGCCGACGACGACCCGGTTTCACGCGACGGCCTGCGCCCGCAGGCGGACCAGCACGGCGTAGGCCTCATCGACGCGGGCAACGTTGAGGACGAGCCGCCTTTCGACTTCATCGAAGCCGGAGCGGCGGTGGCGACCGCGGCCGATCCCGCCATCACCCTGACGCGCGTAAAGGGTTGGCTGACCGCCGGCGGCGGCATCGGCCTATGCGTACCGGGCGCGGTCGGCCTCGTGGCGATGAGTTATGTGCGCGACGCCATCGGTATGCTGGCCCCGGAACCCAGTTCTGACGAGGGGAAACGCCTGGCGCTGCTCAGGCGCCTGCTGGCCGATCTGGCGCCGACGAATTGGCTGACGCGTGCGACCATCGCGCCGCGCGAGGCCGGCAAATGGGCAGCCTCTCAACGGCTTTTCCGCGCGTCGGCACCGCGGCTGTTTTCGGTCGCGGACCTGATCGCGCTCGGCGAGGCGGTGGGCATGCGGGTGAGCGCGTTGGTGCCGGACGCCGCCTACGATCCGCTCCTCCACTTGCGCAACCCGCAGTTGCGCGAGCGCGTTGGCCGCCTCGACCCGCCGCAGCGGTGGATCGTGGCCGAACTGCTGCGCGGTGGTCCGTGGACGCACCACTGCTTTCTGCTGCCGGGCAAGGCGGCGCGAACGGCGGCGCCAAGTAAGCCGGCCGCGATCGGCGATATCGTTCGCCGGCAGTACGAGGCCTACCCCTATCCAGCCCGCGATCCGGCCGACGACCGCAAGGGCGAACCGGTCGGTTCGCCGAGCAACATCGCGGAGGTCGATCACTATGTCTTCGGCGGCCGGCGCGACTGGCGCCGGCCGTTACGTGTCCTGGTCGCGGGCGGCGGCAACGGCGACGGCGCGATCATGTTGGCGCGGCAACTGAAGGCGCGCGCATGCCCCGCGGAAATCGTCCACCTGGACATCAGCAAGGCCAGCCAGACCATCGCCCGCGCCCGCGCGACCGCGCTGCAGCTGACCGATCTGCGCTTCGTGCACGGCTCGTTATTCGACATCGCGACCGTCGCACCCGGGCCCTATGACTACATCGACTGCTGCGGCGTGCTGCACCATTTGCACGATCCGCAAGCCGGACTGCGCACACTCGCGATGGCTCTGGCGCCCACCGGCGGCATCGGCGTGATGGTTTACGGCGAGCTCGGCCGCACCGGCGTCTATCACGTCGCCGAGATTCTGAGGTATCTGGCGCCCGCCGACGATGCGGCGCTCGATCCCGCCGCGCGCGTCGCAATCGCCCGGCGTCTGATCGGCGATCTGCCGAAAACCAACTGGCTGGCGCGCAACCCGTTCGTCCGCGACCACATCGACGGCGGCGATGCCGGCATATTCGACCTGCTGCTGCACGCGCAGGACCGGCCGTTTCGCATCGACGAACTCGGCCGGCTCATCGCCGGCGCCGGGCTGCGCAGGACCGGGCTGATCGCGCCGGTATTCTATCGGCCGGACGCAGCCGTCGGCGACTCAGGGTTGGCGTCCGAGATCAGCGCGCGTAACGCCCTGGACCGCGCCGCCTTGGCCGAGCTGCTGACCGGCAGCTTAAAAAAGCACATCTGTTACGCAGTGGCGCAAACGAACCCCGTCGCCCCGCCAAGCGCCGAGGCTGCCGGCGCCGTCCCCGTCTGGCGCGACCCGCGGGTCGCAGATTGGTTCGTCAAGCTGACGCCCGGCGCCGCGGTGACACTGCAGAGCGAAGGCGTGCGCATGAGGCTGCGCGTGCCGCGCCTGGCACCCGCGTTCGCCCGCTTGATCGACGGGCGCACACGGGCGGCCGACATCATCGACACGGTCGCGCGCGAAAACGCCTCGCTCGGCCGCGATGGCGTCGCGCGCTACTGGCGCGACGCCTACCGCGTCCTGAGCGACTTCAATCTCGTGCTGTTGCGATGCGCGCCGGACTAGCGGTTAGAATCGCCAGAATGGCTTCGAGGATTCGCAACGCGCCGTGGCGCGGTCGATGCCAATGTCACGCAGCATGTGGTCACTCATCGTGCCAAGGTTACGGCGTTGCGCCGCCCGCTCGCGCCATGCAATGGCGATTTCAAGGCCCTTGGACACGGCGCGCATGATCGCGCGCAGCTCGGTCTGCCACGGATTTGCGTTACGGGTTTGGGTCGAGTGCCGACCCCAGCCCAGATAACCGTACATCTTTATCACTCCTTATCGGCATCTGTGTTGCGCGCGCGGAACACTTGGAGACCTCTAACAACCGGCCGATTTGGCGCGGATAAGGGTGTCCTGTTGGCCGATCCGTGCGGCGGGTGGATTTGACGGCGTTATTCGTCCGCGGTTTCGTTCTCAGCGGGGTGTTTTTTGGTCATACGGGCGGACTCATGCCATGGCGGCCCTGCGCTCATGGAAGATCAGACGCTGGAAATTATAGGCGAGGTTGGCGAGGCCTATCTTGGTCTCGGCCCGCTTGAGCCCGATGGTCCGGACGAACAGGCTCATGCGATCCTTCTGCTGGGCGAAGACATGCTCGACGCGTGCACGGACCGCTGACTTGCGGGCATTGGCCCGGGCGGTCGCCTTGGGCATGGCCCGGCCCGGCGGCTTCTTGCGGTGGATGTGGGAGATCCGACCCTTGCCCGCCAGCCACGCCTCGTTCGCCTTCGAGCGATAGGCGCTGTCAGCCCACACGCCGGCGGCCAGATTGTCGCCGGTGACGAGATGACGCAACATCTTGCCGTCATGGCGGGCGGCATCGGTCACCGCCGAGCCGCGGATGAAGCCGTAGGCCCGATCGATGACGACATGATTCTTGTAGCCGAACACCGGGATCGCGATGTCGGGCACGCGCCGTTGCGCCCCGGCGGGGTTCTTGCGCCTTCCGGTCTTCACCGTCCACCGCGCGTCTGTGTCCTTCTGCGCCGCCTTGGCCGGCTGATCGGGCCAGATCTCGGACGCGCTCTTGCCCGCCTTGATCGCCCGCTTCTCGTCATCGCGGTGGCGCTGCTTGGGCGCCGATACCAGGGTCGCATCGACGATCTGCCCGCCCATCGCCAGATAGCCGCACCGGCGCAGCTCGCCATCGAAGGCGGCAAACAGCTCATCCATCGCCCCGGCCCGGACCAGACGCTCGCGAAAGGTCCAGATGGTGTTCCGGTCCGGCGTCGGCGCTCCGAGATCGAAGCCCAGGAAGCGAAGCCAACTCAAGCGGTCGCGGATCAGAAACTCCATCCGCTCGTCGCTCACCGTGTGCCGCGCGGCCAGGACCAGAACCTTGAACATCGCCACCGCATCGTAGGCCGGGCGGCCGCCTCTCGATCCGTCCGAATAGCCCAGCGCCGCCTCAAGCGGTGCGCGGAAAATCTCGAAATCGACAACCTTCGCCAGCACCTCCAACGGATCGCCAGTCGCCGAAAGCTTGCGCAAATGATCCGGTAAGCCGAACAGGCCAGTCTGCCTCATCAATACCCCCCTCGAATCGAACCGCCGCAGAGAATCACAACAAGGCAAAATTGGCGAGGTAAATAGAGGCGTCCACTTCGCTCACGAGCGCGAACAATAGGGCATGTACTGGCCTGGCCCGCGCCAACAAGCGATACTATTTCATGCCAACCATTAGCTTTTCTAACGTACCAGAATGGAGTGGATGTCATGGCGCGGCGGCTGCCGCCCCTCAACGCACTGCGGGCATTCGAAGCCGCCGCCCGGCATCTGAGCTTCACCCGCGCCGCGGACGAGCTGAACGTCACACAGGCGGCGGTCAGCCACCAGGTCAAGGCGCTGGAGGAGCGCCTGGGCATCGCGCTCTTTCGCCGCGTGAACCGCAGCCTGCGGCTCACCGAAGCGGGCGAGCAATATTTGCCCGACGTGCGCGGCGTTCGACCGCCTGGCCGATGCGAC